>NZ_CP145948.1:4800000-8450000 GCF_036923295.1 Bradyrhizobium sp. 26S5
AGAACATTTCTACGCCGCAGCCTATACGAAATAACCATAGTCGTTGGGGGCGCCGCTCGTCGTCGGTCCTTGAGGAAAAGAATGCGACCGGTTCTACTTGCTTAGAACACAGGAGCAATCGCCCCATGTGCGCGCGATGCGTAGAGTTGGATAAGAAGATCGGGCACCTCACGGAGCTTGCCGGGCGCATCTCCGATCCGCTTACGTTGGACAACATCAGGGACTTGCTAGCCGAACTCCGGAGCGCGAAGCGCGACTTACATTCCGAACCACCAAGAGAGTGAGGCTATCGTTCTCCAAGCCACCAGATTGGTGATGGATTTGCGGCCGAGATCTTGGTCGTTCGCAACGCCACCAGATGATTACACCTGAAGGGGTGGCTGTGGGCCCGGACAATTACGGGTGATGCTACAAAGTGCTTGCAGGAGTGCTGTGCAAAAAGCAAAAGGAAGGAATTTTAGAGATCGGCTTTTTTTCAATGTCATTACAAAAGCAAAAGATCACCAAAGACCAGCTTCATGAATTGATCCTGGAACGGTTTGGATTGACCGCCTTCTTTCAAATCAGCGAGGACAAACGGCTCGGGTTTCGCACAACTGTGGTTGCCGCGCCGCAGGATCTCTATGAATTACATTATCGGCTCGAGCGCATCTGCAGAGAGCTGCGCTCGAAATTTGAGTTGGTTGCCGAGTTGGAGCGCGATCGAACGTAGTCGTCTGAACAGCTGTTGTTGCAATGTGCATCTCATAATCGCTCTTTTATGAGACGTCGCTTGAGCGCGTCGAGACTGACCATGGTGATGGCCTCATCCAGCAGCTCGAGGCGCGCTTTGAAGATTGCAATGAGGCTGAGGTTGTCCTCTCGGCTGGAAACAAGCGGTCTGCGTGTAGCCGCGGTGTAGATAGACCGGAGGCCTTGAAGCGCCGCTAGGTTACCTTGGGTAATGTAGCCATCCACCAAGATGACGAAGGCAGGACTGTACTCAGTCGCCGCTTCGCCATTTCTGTCGTCGATCATTCCTCAAGGTCCCAATGATGCGCGCGCCCGCCCCGGTGCAGTCGCATTCTCTCGACGTGCTTTCTTTAGATCAAGCGTTTTGGTCGTTTCATCGTGGCTCACCCGCAATGCGTGTGTAGATGAGGGAAGGTGGAAAATACGAGCACTTGCCTACTATGCAGTTTGTGCCAGGAGGCATGTCCCAAATTGACCACCATCAGCGTTAGGTCGGGCCGCCGATTAGCGCTTGCGACCTACAATTGAGGACGGGGCCTTGTCAGTAAGCACCTTGGCCGCTTTAATGGAATGATTGTATTACGTTAATCATTTTAGTTTGGGTTTTCCGATGAACGCCATAGAGCAAATCATCGCTGGCTACGTGTCGTTGAAGGATCGCCGAGCGCTGGAAGAGATCAGAGACCATCGCAAGCGGCTGTTTGACGACCTTCAGACCAAGAGCGTTCCCGGTTTCCAGCCATTGGTCTTGAGCGACATTCTTCGCGAGGAGATCGACCTCATTGAAGCGGCATTGGCTCGCTTCGATGATGATCGGGCAGTTTCCGCGAGCGACAGCCTGGAGCAGATCGAAACCAAGGCTACGGTTGGCGACGATGAACGCAGCCAGCCTAACGATCCAGGACCGGAGGATGATCAGACCTTCATCTCATCAGAGCATCAATGATATCGGCGGAAGCTACGCCGATCCTATCGTCTCCTTGCTCCTCGCGGATATTCAGCGGATGGCACGCCGCGTGACGCTGGGCCTTCGATGCAACTTGTAAAAAGTACGCCGCCGGGCCCGAAATGGTTTGTCCCGGCGGCGCCCTGTTATTTCCAGCGCTGGGGCCCTGAATTCCCAGTATCAATAGCCTAGCAGGGCTTGCGCCAAACGACTGTTGCTTGGCTCACACAAGCGTTTGGAGGAAGAGCCGGCGCCAGGGCCGCGCGCCAGCTCCTCCCGAAACGTGACCGTACTCTACTATCCCCGTCGGTCCCGTCCCTCCGGGAAGCCTGCGCCGACCTGCTTGCTGATTTGCTAATGGCCTCGCTTGGCCAGCCAATTCAGACGGAGAATAGATATCGTTTTTCGGCGAGCCGGGCGGGAGTAATCCTACCCATCACGATACCCAGCCAATTGCGGACCTGGTGTGGACACGAGCACAAGTTGTGTGAGCGACCATGTGTTGTGCAGCAAGTAGGTGACTTAGCTCATGAATTGGTGAACGCGGAGGGACTCGAACCCTCGACCCCATGACTAAAAGTCAAATCAGGCCGCTTCGGCTATGCGCGCGAGAATCTATTCGCGCTCAGCCAGGCGCTGCCGTGATTGCCTGGCTCAGCCGCCGCAGCTTCATGTGACGCCCGAGGGGCTACAGGTCCTCATTCGGTGGCACCCGGTGAGGGGACCCCGGCGGCAGCAGCTCCGCAAAGCGGATTTCCGACCGTCGGCGCCACGATTTCCAGTGTACCATCCTCACCGCATTAACTTGAATAGCTCTTCACTTCGCTCAGCCGCGGCTTGGTGCCGGCCGGCATGTGCTCGAGTAGCATGTGCCTGGTGCCGACCGCGATACGGTCGCGTTGGATGTCGTCTTGCTCGGCGCGATAGGCGCGCATGTCCGCAGCGAACTGGCGGGCGATCTCTGGCGGGATTTCGAGCGGTTTGCGCGTGATCGGCATTGGTCGAAATATCTATACTTGGGCTCCGGGTGTGTGCGTAAGTTCACAGAAGCATCGCAGGCCGGGTGCTATGTATTTTCGTGAGGATTATTGCAGTCGTTCATATTGCCGATTGGTGAGGCCGAACCGCGCCCCTTTAACTATTCAACCAGTGAGGAGGCGGTCATGTCCGCCGACACAAAAGCTGATGATTGGTTTATTGCCGCACACCATTTGAAGGTAAATTCGTCGACGGGCACCGCGTCGATATCGTTCAAGATTGGCAGCAGAAAAGCTAACATCGCGGCGCTTCTAGGTTGCGCCGGGCCAGTTTCTGGAGGCGGCGTTTCAGACACGGACTTCGCACTTGATACGTAAGCGTCGTTCTCAGGCCACAGCTTTGAGGTCTTGACGACAATAGGCCCACGGAAGCAGCTGATCGATGTCGCTGTTTGGATGGCCGTTGACGATCCTGGTGAGGGCGTCGGTCAGGTAAGCGAGCGGATCGACGTCGTTCAGCTTACAGGTTTCGACCAGGGAGGCGATGGTGGCCCAGTGCTCGGCGCCGCCGTCGGAGCCTGCGAACAGCGCATTTTTCCGGTTCAGCGTGATCGGACGGATCGAGCGCTCGACGACGTTGTTGTCGAGCTCGATGCGGCCGTCATTGATGAAGCGCGTCAGGCCCTCCCAGCGTGAGAGCGCATAGCGAATGGCGTCGGCCAACTTGCCCTTTTGGCTGATCAACGCGAGCTTTGCGCGGAGCCATCGCTCGAAGGCTTCCGCCAGCGGCCGGATTTTCTGCTGCCGAACGAGACGGCGCTCCTCGGCGCCGCGACCACGGATGTCCTTTTCGACGGCGTAGAACTCGGCGATATGCTTGAGCGCCTCGCTGGCAATGGGCGCGGGACCGGGTGTGGCAAGTTCGTAGAAGTTACGTCGCATGTGCGACCAGCAGAATGCAAGTTGGACATCGCCACGCTCGGCGAGCTTGCCATAGCCGGCATAGCCATCGACCTGCAGGATCCCTTCGAAGCCTGCGAGATGGGCGATCGGCCGATCGGCTTTGCGATCGGGGGCATAGACATAGGCAACGCCCGGCGGATCGGCACCGCCCCACGGCCGGTCGTCCGCTGCATAGGCCCAGAGCTGACCGGTCTTGGTGCGCCCGCGGCCGGGATCGAGCACCGGCATCGTCGTCTCGTCGGCGAACAGCTTTGGCCGTTGCCTGAGCTTGCCGAGCAGACGGTCATGCAGCGGACGCAGGTGGAAGGCAGCTTGTCCTACCCAGTCCGCCAGCGTCGAACGATCGAGCTCAATGCCCTGGCGGGCGTAAATCTGCGCCTGCCGGTAGAGCGGCAGGTGATCGGCATATTTGGAGACCAGGACGTGGGCGACGGTGGCCTCGGTCGGCAATCCGCCCTCGATCAGCCTAATCGGGGCCGGCGCCTGCATGACCCCGTCCTCGCAAGCCCGGCAGGCGTATTTGGGACGCCTGGTCACGAGGATCCGGAACTGCGCCGGGACCAGGTCCAGCCGCTCGCTTCTATCCTCGCCGATCCGGTGCAACTCGCCCTGGCAACAGGGACAGGTCTTGCCCTCGATGTCGACGACGACCTCGATCCGCGGCAGGTGCATCGGCAAGGCGCCACGGTTGCCGCGGCGCGTGCGAGCCCGCGCCTCACGGCCTTCAGGTGCGCTCACGTCCTGTGCCGTCTCGTTGTATGCGGCAACCTGCTCGACGTCTTCCAAGCCCAGCAGCATCTGATCTTCAGGCAGCGTCTCTGCCCGCCGGCCAAACCGATGCCGCTGCAATTCCTTGATGATCTGACGCAGCCGTTCGCTCTCGCATCGTTCGGCAAGCAGCATCGCTTTCAGCGTCTCGGGATCGTCAGGCAGGGCGTCGCTCACACCCAATTCAGAGCATATTCGCCGCCATCTGGCGACGCGTCCGACGCTCCTGATTCATTTCGCCGCAGCGCTGCCAACAGCTATCCGGCCTGCGTTGGCGTCGACGTCTCCCGCGCCTCATGCACAAGCCGCCAGTCGAGCCCTTCCAGCAGCGCCGACAATTGCGCCGCCGACAGGCGCATCACGCCGTCCTCGATCTTCGGCCAGCGGAAGATCCCATCCTCGAGCCTCTTGGCGAACAGGCACAGACCCGTTCCGTCCCAGAACACCAGCTTGATCCGATCCGCCCGCTTGGCCCGGAACACATAGACAGCTCCCGAGAATGGATCTGCCCGCATGCTCTCGCGCACCAGGGTCGCGAGCCCTTCCATCCCCTTACGGAAGTCCACCGGCTTGGTCGCCACCATCACCCGGACCGCACCCGACGGACCGATCACCGGCTCGCCTTCAGCGCCTGGACAATCGACGCAACCATCGTCGTATCCGCACCACGACCGGCCCGGATCATGATGCCGTCGACTTCGATCTCGATAATCCCGGCATCGCAACGGCGAGCCCGGGTATCCGCTTTGGCCTTGCAGCGCACCGCTTTGCGCTCCCGGTCAACAGCGGGCGCCGGCACCGCGGCATCCACCACCGCCGGCACAAACTGTACTTCTTCTATTGCGGAATGACCGCCTGCTGCTTCTCGCAACTGACGTCGCCAGCCAAACAACTGCTGCGGTGACAATCCATGCCGTCGGGCTACCGAACAGACCGAGTCGCCGCTCGCCACGATCTCCGCAACGATCCGCGCCTTGTCCCCATTGCTCCACTTCCGCCGACGGCCGGCTCCGGTGAAGACTTCAAGCCGCCGCACCGGCTCCGTGATAGCACTATGCTCTGTGTCCATTCTAAGCCTAACGGTCCAAACCGAACCGCAGACTCGCAGATCACCCCGTCATCCGGAAGGTGGCCGCTGAACAGCGCTTACCTTGATACGCAATTTATGCGGAGCATTGGCGGCCCCTGGTCATTGAAAAACATTAAAGGGCATCGCGGTGATGTCTCGCAAAACGTGTCGTTTCTGCCCGATGAATTGTCTGGCGTGGCATTCAATCCGAGCGGGAGTGTCATGTTCAACTTCGGAATACCAAACACGATTCCAATGACCTTTACGATCAGGGGCCAGTGGATGGTCAAGATGATCCTCAATCTTGGTACGACCTTCGTACTCTAACGGGACCGGTCCTCAGCTGGTTCTAGCCAGACACGCCCTTCGCGAAGTCGATCACTTCGCTCCAGTCCAGGCGTGTATCGACCCATCCGATCGCACGCGGTGCACCTGAGGTGCGCCGAGATGTCGTACCATCCCAGTCCGGAAGGTCGGCAAGCTTTAGCCGGCCGTTGTACTGCGCGTCGTGGGTGTGGAGAACTCCGGGTGACGTTCCACAATCTCAAAGACTCGAGCGGATCAATCCTTTTTAGGCACCGGTTGATCGCATCTCGCTTCGTTGCAGAGGATGGATCGATAATCCGAGCTCACTTTGTCTTGAGTAGGCTCACCGGACGGCGTCAGAATCACCCCATCGGCGCCCCCGGAGTTATGTGTCCGTACTTGGCCATAAATTCTGACCTCGTGGGATTCGCGGACGACTGTGACCATACCCCAGTTCGAACGTTGGCCGTCTTGGCTTTCAACTATCACCTCGGATCTTCGACCAATCGGCGGACAGCCTCGGTGGAGTGCAAGCCGTGGTTTTACGGGCCCCAAGTGTGAACTGGTTCACAAATGTTCAGTGCGACGGCTGCTAGAGCCTAATCGGCTGGGGGATTTCAGGGGCCCAGTCACAGGCGCCGTCGGGACAGCTCATTTCGAGCCCGGCGGCGTAGCTTTTTCAGGGGCGCGAGCGGAATGCAATCCGGCTCAGTCATCGCATCCGCTCGAATAACTCTTTGACTTCGTTCAGCCGCAACTTGGTGCCGGTCGGCATATGCTCGAGGAGCATGTGCCGGGTGCCGACTGCGATCCGATCGCGCAGGTTGCCGTCCCGCTCGGCGTGATAGGCGCGCATGTCCGCTGCGAACTGGCGGGCGATCTCGGGCGGGATTTCGAGCGGCTTGCGGGTGACAGGCATCTTTCGAAATCGCTGTATTCAAAACGCCGGGACTCGCCATTTGAGCCCCGACGTCTTTTTCGTCCCCATTTTCTCGGTACTAACCCACGATCGCGAAGTTCGATGCGGTGAGCGTGCTAGCCGTAGCCCCGTTAAGCCAAACTGCTGTGTCATCGTCGATCTGTACGACGAAGTAGGCGCCATTTTGGTAAGAGTGCGACAGCACATCCGCAAAAGAGTGCAATCCTGTCTTAAACAGCTCTACGGCATCAGTAGCTGAATTCCAGTCTTGAACAACCGCAACACCGGGCACGTCCTCCGTCTCGAAAACATCCTGGCCACCGCCACCAAAGAAGTAGTTCACGCCTTGGCCGCCGTCGAAAAAGTCGTTGCCTGCGCCTCCAAGGAGGACGTCGACACCGAGGCCACCGAACAGCGTGTCGTTGCCGTTGCCGCCATATTCATAGGAGGTGCCTGCTGGGCCGAGGTTGAGAATTACGTCGTTGCCATCGTCACCGTTTGCGACGGTGTAATTCGCGCGGTTGTAGAATTCAATTATATCATCGCCGGCGCCCCCGTAGACATTGGCTCCTCCAACCGAAGTAGAGATGTCGCTGGCCACCACAATCCAGTCGTTGCCGTCGCCACCCTCCAATAGATCGACACCGCTATCGCCGAATATGGTGTCGTTGCCCGCGTCTCCGTAGATCGAGTCATTGCCGTCGCCGCCATAGAGCCAATCGTTGCCGGCACCTCCAAACAACAGATCGTTGCCTGTTCCTCCGTACAGGGTGTCGTTTCCGCCACCGCCAAAAAGACCCGGGCTAACGCTTCCACCTCCAGCGACCGTGATGTTCGATCCTGAGTCGTCTCCGTTACCACCGTAGATTAAGTCGGCGCCCCAGCCACCGAACAGGGCATCTCTGCCATCGTCTCCACTGATTTCTCCCGCGGTCCAAGTCAACGGGTTGAAAGTAGGAGCGACTATATAATCATCGCCCATGCCTCCATATTGAAAGTCCTCAGCGGAGATGTTTGTGTTACCCTGCAAAACGTCGTTGCCGTCACCGCCGTACATCGTCGATGGAGGAGAAGTGCCACCGTAATATTCCGCAAGCCTGTCGTCGCCTTGTCCTCCGTCAAGATACGTGGCACCAACGTAGTCCGCGTTGAGAGTGTCATTGCCGCCGCCGCCATAGAATGCTGCGCTTGTGGAATCGATATAGTTGTCGTTACCGTCGCCGCCGTAATAGGTCGTCGCCATAAAACAATTCTCCAAAATCCATTAAACAATCATCCCCCGACTCGTTCGCGCGTTCGAGGTCGCCCGCAGCCTAGCGCAACCTCGGCGCGCGAGGAAGCGAGGCACGCGCGTGGCCGGGGATTCTACGGTGGCGAAAACGAAAAACAGAAGCCCACTTCGGGCCGTCAACCGACACCCTTTGCAAAATTGATGACTTCTCCCCAGTCCAGGCGAGTGTCGACCCATCCGACCTTGCCACACGCCGTGCACTTGAGGTGCGCCGAGATGTCGTACCAATCCCAAACCGGAAGATCGGCGAGCCTCAGCGGCGCATTGTGGTGACGGCAGCCGACGCACAACACCAGCGCGGTTGCCGGTGAACGGCGCCAGGGACCGAAAGCACGCCGAGGCGTATCGCGAGATGGAGGTCCATCTCTGTGACTGTTTGCGGATGGCTCAGATCACGGCAGGCGTGATGTCCGATACCGATGACGGGACCGATCCCAAGCTGGTCTTTTCGAGGGCCTTCAGGAGCGATATATGACGGACTTCGATGCGAACGCTTCGAAGGTGAAAGAGCCTTCGACGGGGCGCACATGAAGCGCCGTCGACGATCGCAACCGGAAGGGCAACCGGCGAGGGCTCTAATCACGATCCGCCGGCTTCACCACCGGCGGGTTTCGTCCCGCAATTCCGGCCAACACATGGTTCCGGGAACCGCGGCCGTAACGTGCGATTAACCGCGTCACGCGGGGACAGCCGACGGACATAATTGGCCCGCAATGATTGAGGAAATGGCCAATCATGTTTGTTGTGTATTTTCATCAGCGGCGAGCTGCATTCGCCGCGGGGATGTTGTTGTTGGGCCTGTCCCTTTGCGGCTGTGCGACCTCCACTGGTTCATCGCTGATGGATGCCCGGGCCGAAATGCCCGCGCGCCCCAAACCAGGCACATATCTCCCGGTCGAAGATTTGCCGCCGCCGCGCAAAAAACCCGCCATGACGGCTGACGAACGATCGAAGCTTCAGGGTGAACTGATGGCCGCGCGCGACCGCCAGGCGGCGACTGCCAAAGCCCAAGGTGGACCGATCACCGATCCCGTGAAGCCGTAGCCAACGGCGATCCACGACCATCGGAGCGCTTGACGTCCGTTCGTTTGAGGGCGCCTGATGCGGTACGATGAAGAAGGCTCGCCAAGCTACCGCGTGCTCAGTCACACTTGCTCTCGTGGGGCTCTGTGTGACTAGTTGCGCCAGATCAGAGCGCGCCACTGCGCCTCTCACTGGCGAGCCATGGGCGCGAAACCTCGGTGAGTTGCCTCCGCAGCGAACGTCCGCCGACGATGAAGTCTCGCGCGCGAAGGCGGACCTGACTGCGGCGCGAGAGAGAGCGCAGCGATAGGGCCGCAGGAAACGAGTGAGCTACGTCCCCGCGCATTCCTTTGAGGCGGACTTACTGTCAGCCCCTGCGCTCAGCGCGAGCATCGAAATAGATGATCACCGCTAGTGTGGCTCCTACAGCCAAGACGCCAACGCACCCGGTAATCAAGAATATCGCCACCATCGCGAGGTCAGTATTTCTACGGGCATCGGTGCGAGCAATTCACGAATAATTAGCGCCTGGAATACTGCCGACAATGCGTCGGATTGCTTGGACGATGTGGCGACGACGGCACAGTTTTACCTGGACAATGGTGTTAATCCGCCAACATACGAACGACGGCAGGAGTGCATCATGTCGGGATCCGATAGTTGGAACGGAGCAGAGAGATCGTGGCCTCGTCTGCGCGATGAGCAGCGGGTTGACGGCTATCATCAGTTCGACGGCGGCTTCTCGCGGCCGACGCAGAGTTCAAAAACAGTGATTTTGGATCGAGACAATCCGCCCGTTCGGCATAGCCGTTCTGATCCCTGAAAATCGGGATCGGTCCACAGCTATACACAATCGGGATCCGTTGCCGCGTCGTCGACGATGGTGCAAGCTCCAAGGGTGGATCCTAGCGAAAGCCGGAACCCACCCCCGTCCGGAGAGCCATCTCGGTGGGGAATGGAGGGCCGGCGACGCAACCGCCGGCCTTCTGCTTTTCACCGAGCGAATCCATCGTAGGCGACGGGCGCCCGCTTGATTTCCGCGCCGCGCGCGCTCGATTGCGGCCGGTTTCAAACCAGGCAGGCGCGGCGGCCGTTCAAGACCACGCTCATCGCATCAACTCGAATAGTTCTTTCACCTCGCTCAGCCGCAGCTTGGTGCCGGCCGGCATGTGCTCGAGCAGCATGTGCCGTGTGCCGACCGCGATCCGGTCGCGTCGAATGTCGTCCTGCTCGGCGTGATAGGCCTGCATAGCCAACGACAAGTTCGGCTTTTTCGACGGAATGGAAATCGTGGAGCTTGAGAGGCTGCATGATGACCGGAATCGTTGCGCACATCCCACTTATCAAGCATCTGAGCAACCTTACGTCCCTAGCGCGGAGTTGGCCCGCTCTCACCTGGTTCATGCTGTTCGATATGTGCTGGCGCGAGCGCCGGTGCAGGGTAAGGCTGCAACGGTTCAGGTTATGCGGCTCGTGGAGTCGACTTACTTCCCGCTCGAAGTTGAGAAGGCGAAGGTGCAGCTGCGGTCGGCCGGTCTTGATCGCGCGCGCGAAAGCTTTGTGCGATCCGTGATTGACAGCCTTGTCTATGGGTACTTCGAAGGCGGAACAGGGCTGAGAGGGCGGCAGCAAGTGATCGTAGCTATTCGTGCAATGGCGGAGCTATATCCGAACGTCTGCGAGCCGCGTATTCGTCGCGCCCTTAACTCCCTTGGACGCACCGTTCAAGACGCGCTTCAGGGCTTCTTCTTTGGCTTGCTTAAGGGCTACCAACGGACATGGGATTTGCTGGAGGCCGACAATCGAGATCGCGTTAGGGAGGTGCTGCGACAATCGTCGGACGAGATCGCGCAGTATGCTATCCCCATCGCACTCGACTATTTGGACTTGCAGGACACGTGCGCCGAGAGACTTAAACGTCTTCCGCTCAAGGAACTCGTCGTCGTGGCCCAGATGTCCAAGCACCCGATGGTGATTGAGGCAGGGGTCAACCTATACTGCTCGTCGAAGTCTTTCATCGATGCAAATGTCAACTACAAGGTGGTCGAACCTTCCATAGACGATCTGAGCCCGGCCCAGATTCGACGCATCTTGGTCGCGACAATCGCTGAGTCGGCTGACCTTCTGGGTGCGCACAGTTTTCGTGCCTTCTGCGTTCATGTGTACCAACACGAAAGACTCCCCCGGGCCGAAATAATCGACACGCTCAAAGAGAATGGAGGGGAGTGGATCGCGCGTGATCTGACGCGTGGGGCGGATGGGACGAGTCCGTTTTAATGATGCGGCCTCTGGCGGAAAATGCCCGTTGTTGCTCGCTCGTGTTCGGATAACTTGTTACCCCCACGTTACCCGGAAGGTCCAAAGGCGTTAGAGCGCGTGATTTGTTTGCTTTGATTTGTGAGTGATATCAATCTGTTGTTTGGTGAGCGCGGAGGGACTCGAACCCTCGACCCCATGATTAAAAGTCACGGAATGACCGAGCCGAATGTTCCTGCTCTTTCTTGAACATAGCCTCGATTCCTGATATTCATACAGTTGAATCAATGGCTTATGAATTTCCCATTGATGCCAGAACGTTCCCGCTGATGCACACTTTTTCCTATCTTGAGTGTGCACAGAGTGTGCACACTGAGGCGAAGGGTCATGAAAGTCAGGATCATCAAGCGAAGTGTCGATGCCCTTTCATCGGGCGACATCATTGCTGATGACGAGGTGAGGGGCTTCGTTGCTAGGCGGTTGGCAAGCGGAGTGGTCACCTACGGTTTTCGGTATCGGGACAAGACGACGAACAAGCAGCGATGGGTCGGTCTAGGGCTCCACGGGGCGATTACGGCTGAGCAGGCCCGCACCCTCGCCAAGAAACGGGCGGGCGAGGTCGCCGACGGCCGGGATCCGGCAGCCGAGTTGGAGGCATCCCGCGCGGAAGCAGCTATGGCGAAGTTGGCTGAGGCCAACACGGTGAATGTCGTGATCGACCGTTTTCTGTCGGAGTACGTCAACGGCGCCGACGCTCTTCGGAGCGCTGATCAGATCGAACGGGCGTTCGAAGTCTATGTGCGACCTCGAATCGGAACGAAATCGATCTACGAGCTGGAGCGTTCCGACATCCAGACGATGCTGGGAGAAATTTCCAAGGAGCACGGCCCCGTCATGGCGGACCGTGTTCTGGCCTATGTTCGCAAAGCCTTCAATTGGCAGATGATTGACGATGACAAATTCAATTCGCCCATCGTCCGTGGAATGGCTCGAACCAAGCCCAAGCAGCGGGCACGCAAGCGCACGCTGTCTGATGACGAGATTCGAGATGTTTGGACGGCTCTCGAAACGGCTGAAGTTCCTGAGTGTTATCCGCGGCTTCTAAAGTCGCTTCTGTTCAATTCGGCGCGTCGGAATGAGTGCTCCAGGATGCATTCGATCGAAATCGAGGCCGATATTTGGGTTATTCCGGGAAGCCGCTACAAGACCAAGCTGGATCATGCTCTCCCGCTCACGGAAGCTTTCCGAGAACTGATCGGCGAGAAGCCGGCCGGTTGCCGCGGCAATTCTTGGTTCATCTTTTCTACGACCAATGGTGCGCGGCCGTTCAGTGGGTTTTCCAAGGCCAAGAAGGTCCTCGACGCTGAGATTGCCAAGCTGCGAAAACGCGCGGGCCGACCTCCGATGACTCGCTGGACGCTGCACGACCTGCGTCGCACGGGCCGGTCATTGATGAGCCGGGCAAAGGTCTCCAGTGATCATGCGGAGCGAGTGCTCGGCCACGTTATGGGCGGAGTGCGTGAGACCTACGATCGTTACGAATATCTGGACGAAAAGCGAGAGGCGCTAGTCAAATTGGCCGACTTGCTCCGGACAATCGTAGGTCAGCCCACCCCCAAGGCCGACGTAGCGTCTTCGGTATCGTTGGCGGCCGCGTGACGAACCTGATCTCTTATTTTTCGCGCTCCAGATAGCTCTGGAATACGCCGACATGGACTAGCGCCGAATCGGCTGAGTTCGGCCACAAGTCCTCTGTGCGGAAGGCGACGTCGAAGGTCGGCTCGTCAGCGGCTTCGACACCGTGGGCATGCGCATCGGGGAACGGATATCGCGGAGATTCGCTCACCACGATGCCGGGCTTCCCTCGGATGTAGCCAGGCATCCGGACGTGCCCGGCGAAAAAGTCGTTTTTGACGCGGACGCGGTCGCCCCGCTGAAAGGTCTCGCGGTCGGGCAGGTTGGTGCGGCCGGGTGCGCTCGGCTCGGACAGAGGTACAGTTCCCTGAGCCAGGTGCTCCAGCTCCTCGCGGCTCACGATGCCCTTCTCAACGCATAGGGTCAGCAAGCTAGTCAGCGATCGCTCATAGTAGCTGGCCGAAAGATAATAGCGCGCGGGCATGCGCTCGATCGCGTGACGATATTCATCCATGTTGAAGATACCGCGCCGGACGGCCATGCCGTACAACGCGTTAACTCGCTTTTCCCAAGCGGCGTGGAATGCCGGAGCGCCGGGCGCGTAGCGTATCGTTCCGAAACCCTGGCGGCCGCCAAGATCGTGAATGCCGTCCATCGTTCACCTCATTCCGCAGGGGCGTTACAGCCGCGCGACGCCAATCATGGATTCCTTGGTCGCGATGTCGATCAGCCTGTCTTCAGGCCAGCCGACGGTCTCCGGCGGTTGGACCGGGATCACCATGTAGCGGGTATCGGCCGTCGTATCCCAGACGCGGATCTCGATTTCGGGCGGCAGATCGAGGCCCATTTCCCGCAGCACCGTGCGTGACTCGCGGACCGCGCGGGCGCGGTAATCGAGATCCTTGTACCAGTCGGGCGGCAGTCCGATGATAGTGAAGGCGGTGCAGGAGCACAGCGTGCAGACGATGACGTTGTGAACGGTCTCGGTGTTCTCAAGCGCCACCAGATGGCGATGATGCGCCGGCATGCTCAGACCTAGTTCGGTGACGGCATCCTTGCCATTCGCAAACAGCCGCTGACGGAAGGCGGGATCGGTCCACGCTTTGGCGACGACCCGGCCGCCATTGCGCGGCACCCATTCCTCTTCGGCTGCATGGGTCATGGTCTCGATGAAAGGCTTGGGCTCCATGCCCCGCTGTTCGAAGACGGCTTCGATCGCGGCGACCCGGTTCTCGACGGGGGCAACTTGCGACGGGCGGGATTGGGTATTCATGGGGCTTGCCTCCGACCAACGTCCGAAACGACGACCAAGATTGACACAATGGACACGCCCTTACCAGCTTCCGGACAGGCAAGCTGGCGGGCAAACTAACGCGGGTTTCCACAATCGCGCAGAAGTGTTCGTAATTCCCGTATCGGCGGAAAGACCTCCTGATTCCAGTCGGCGCCTTGTTCGTCGAACGCGGCTTGCTCCATCTCAACGATTTCGCAATCCTCGGCGAAAACGCGATCGGTGAACCAGGCGAGGACCGGCCACGCCAGATCGAGCACTCCGGGAATTTTGGGCTTACGCACCGACAGCACGATAAAGGTCCGGTTGCGGCGCTGTTCGGCATCGACTGGCGTGTACCCCAGCCACACGCTCAAAACTGGCTTGTCGTCGCGGGTCCACATGCGGAGCGTCTGATAGGGGTAATCCGTCCGCACCGTCATGAGGTCACGCGCCGTGCGGGCGCTGCCGCGCAGGCTCCCGACAATCACCGTCTCGCCGAGCGGCGGCTTCTGATCCGGACGAGCGAAGCTGTAGTCGACCTCCATCCAACCGTCGCCCTTGCGGCTAGCAAGGTAGCGCGGCGTGACCTTGCCTGTGGTGCGGCGGTGCAGGAACTGATGGTTCATGTCCATCAGGTTCTCGTGCATGAACGTGTAGTGGCAGCGGACAATCTTGCCGAACCGGCGGCTCTTGTACCCCGGCTCGGCAGCGTGCCCGATCTGTGCGAGCGGATCGGCCGCCGGCGCGGTGCCCGGCCAGACGAAAATGATGCCATTGCTCTCGAAGCAGGGATACGACCTGACGCCGTTGGGCAGCTTGCCCTCGCCGAGATAGGGGACATCGACGCATTGGCCCGAGCCGTCGTAGCGCCAGCCGTGATAGCAGCAGCGTACGGTGCAGCCATCAACGGTACCTTTCGAGAGCGGCACCTGACGGTGCGCGCACCGGTCTTCCAGCGCAAACACATCGCCTTCGACCGGGCGAACCAGCACGATGGGCTCGCCTGCAAAATGCCCAGCGAAAGTCCTGCCGGGCTTTAGTTCATGCGACCACGCGATTGGATACCAATAATCCGGATGGGATCCGACTTTTCGGAGGTCGGAATGCGAGCGGGATGCGGTCGCCTCAACGCTGAGATTTCCAACTGTCATTGCCTGATCAAGCGGCTCCTGTCGGCCCGAGGTGCATGGTCATGATCTGCTCGGGTGTCTGGGTGACTTCGACACGCTCGGCGTCGCCGCCGACGAAGGCGAGGATGGTTCGCTCGCCGTCATGCCACATGCTGCCGACAAGGGCGATGTTGATGTGGACGGGCTTGTTCGTCTCGTGTCGCGTACATTCGATCCAGAAGCGCATCGATGACCTCAATGAAATGATGGAGCGCGCGATGTATCCGCGCGCTCCGGGAGCATGCCTCAGGAGGCGTGCCGCATTTCGCGTGCGGCCGCCACCATGTTGACGAGGGCAGGGCGCACCTCTTCCCATTTGCGGGTTTTTAGGCCGCAATCCGGATTGATCCAGAGCTGGGAGTCGGTCAGCCGCTTGCGCGCGAGCGAGAGCAGCTCGGCCATTTCGCTGACCTCCGGAACGCGGGGCGAATGGATGTCGTAGACGCCGGGCCCGATCTCGTTCGGATACTTGTAGGTCTTGAAAGCGTCCAGCAGTTCCATCTTGGAACGCGACGTCTCGATCGAGATCACGTCCGCATCCATGGCGCCAATCGCGTCAATGATGTCATTGAACTCCGAGTAGCACATGTGGGTGTGGATCTGGGTCTCGTCGGTCACGCCGGTCGAGCAGATGCGGAAGCTTTCGACGGCCCAGTCGAGATAGGTTTTCCATTCCGACTTCCGCAGCGGCAGGCCCTCGCGCAGGGCAGCCTCGTCGATCTGGATCATCTTGGCACCGGCCTTTTCGAGGTCAGTCACTTCGTCGCGGATCGCGAGCGCGATCTGCCGGCACGCCTCGCTGCGCGGAATGTCGTCGCGGACGAACGACCAGTTCAGGATGGTCACCGGTCCGGTGAGCATGGCCTTCATTGGCTTCTGGGTCAGCGACTGCGCGTAACGCCACCATTCGACCGTCATCGGCTTGGGGCGGGAAACATCCCCGAAAAGGATCGGCGGGCGGACATAACGTGAGCCGTACGACTGGACCCAGCCGTGCTTGGTGAAGGTGAAGCCCGACAATTGCTCGCCGAAATACTGCACCATGTCGTTGCGCTCGAATTCGCCATGCACCAGCACGTCGAGGCCAATTTCCTCCTGCCAACGTACGGCGCGGGCGGTTTCTTCCTTGAGGAATTGCTCGTACTGCGCATCGCTCATCGCGCCCTTGCCATGGGCGGCCCGCGCATTGCGGACTTCCGTGGTCTGCGGGAACGAGCCGATCGTCGTGGTTGGGAACGCTGGCAGCCCGAACCGCGCGCGCTGCAATCCAGATCGCTTCGTGAAGACGTTCTGGCGCCGGCGCATGGCGTCGTCGATCGCCATCATCCGCTTCGCCACGTCGGCATTGTGAATCTTCGGCGACGTCTCGCGCGAGCGAGCCGCGGCGTCCGATGCTGCCAGCGCGTCGGCGACCTTGTCCCGGCCGCCGGCGAGCGCCGTGCCCAGCGTGGCCAGTTCGGCGATCTTCTGCACCGAGAAGGCAAGCCAGCTCTTCACGTCCGGATCGAGGCTGGTTTCCTGTTCGAGGTCGATCGGGACATGCAGCAGCGAACAGGAGGGCGCGATCTGCACCCGGTCCAGGCCGAGCTTCGCGACCGCCGGTTCCAGCCGCTTCAGCAAGGCGGAAAGGTTGGAGCGCCAGATATTGCGCCCGTCGATCGCACCGAGCGACAGGGTCATTCCCTTCGGTGCGGCGCTGACGATCTTGTCGAGTTGCTCCGGCGCGCGCACAAGGTCGATGTGAAGTCCGGCGACCGGCAGCGATAGCGCGGTATCGGCGTTGTCGCCCAGGCTGCCGAAATAGCTGGCGAGCATGATCTTCAGGCCCGGCACCATTTCCGCCAAGAGCGCGTAAGTCATTTGAAGCGCGCCCTGGGTCTCGCGGTCTGCGTCCAGCACCAGGCACGGTTCGTCGATCTGCACCCATTCGCAGCCTTCGGCGACGAGTTGCTGCAAAACCTTGACGTAAACCGGCAGCAGGACTGGCAGCAGCGATAGCGGGTTCAGCGCCGCGTCCTTGCTCTTGCCAAGCCTGAGGAAGGTCACCGGTCCGAGCAGGACGGGCCGGGTTTTGTAGCCGAGCGCCTTGGCCTCCCGATATTCATCGACCGCCTTGGAGGAGGATAGCTTGAAGATCTGGCCAGCGCTGAATTCGGGCACCATGTAGTGGTAATTGGTATCGAACCACTTGGTCATTTCCTGCGCAGGCACGCCGTGTGAAGAGCCGTGCGCGTGATGCGCATGACCGCAGCTTTCATCGTGTTCGGAGCCCTGCGCGCCGCGGGCCATCGCGAAATAGGTCGCCAGCGACACATCGCCGCCTTTCCAGCCGTACACTTCCGGAATGGCGCCGACCATCACGCTGGTGTCGAGCACCTGGTCGTAGAATGAAAAATCATTAGACGGGATGACGCTAACGCCGAGGGACTTTTGGCGGGCCCAGTTGGCGGCGCGCAGGCCGACGGCCGTTTCACGCAGCGCCCGCTCGCTGGATTTGCCGGACCAGAAGCTTTCGAGCGCCAACTTGAGTTCGCGGCGCGGTCCTATACGCGGTGTTCCAAGTGTTGCGACGGGAAGTGAAGAAATAGACATGGCTTACCCCGATGTTGGGGGCGTGGGCCACGTGACACGTCTGGACTCCGGGCAAAAGGTGGCGCGCGGGGTCGCAACCGCACCACCGAGACACCCCGCCCGAGTACGTTCTGTTGTCGAGGCAGGTCTCCTGGCTCACGGGTCAGTGCTGTTGTCCGGTCTTCCCAAGACCCTCGCGGGCCTCAGTGACTTTGTTGGACAACAACTCACCGCTTACAGTTGCGGGGGCAGCGCCGGCTTTCAACCGGCTTCCCTCTTAGCTCCGGGCCAAACGAGCCCGCAGAACCACGACAGCACTGGAGTTAAGGTCAAGTCCGGCCGCAGTCAATGACCGTGACTGGAAACACCTTGGTATTGCTCAATCGCCCGTTACCGGCTTGTCCTCAAACCCCTAGAATTGGGTTCCGATTTCAATCGGTTCGCGGCCCTGACGGCGCCGGTGCTGGTTGGTGTCCCGGAGCGAACAGCGTCGGAAAGAAGGGCTATCTAGAGCCCGCGACCCGCTGCGGCATGCCTTCGGGAATAATGGTCTGGACGATGGAAGCATCGAGGGCCTCGTAATTGTGCAGTCCAATCGTTGCGTATAGTTCCGCTCGCGTCTGCATCCGATCGACTGCCTTGTGCGTGCCGCCGTCACGCGCGATCGCGGCGTAAAGCTGTTCCTGCGCCTTGTTGGCGATCCGAAGCGACGACACCGGCCAGATCACCATCGAATAGCCCATCTCCTCGAATTCGGAAGCGGTGAAGAAGGGCGTCTTGCCGAACTCGGTCATGTTGGCGAGCAGGGGGACGCCCGGCATCCGCTTGGCGAACGCGCGGAACATCTCGGCCGTATTGAGCGCCTCCGGGAAAATCGCGTCTGCACCGGCCTCCATATAGAGCTTGGCCCGGGCGACCGCACCATCGAGCCCTTCGCTCGCGGCCGCATCGGTTCGCGCAAGAATGACGAGATCACGCCGCGCCTTGGCGGCAGCGGCCACCTTGGCCGCCATGTCGTGCGCATCCGCCAGCTTCTTGTCGTTGAGGTGGCCGCACTTCTTGGGGAGGAGCTGATCTTCGATATGGACCGCGCCGGCACCGGCTTCCTCGAAGACGCGCACCATGTGCATGACGTTGAGGGCTTCGCCATAGCCGGTATCGCCGTCCACCAGCAGCGGCAGACCCGACGCACGGGCGATCTGGCGGATGAAGAACGCGACTTCGTCTACGGTGATGATTCCGAGGTCGGGCAATCCCATCGACGCCGTCATGGCCGCACCCGAGAGATACAGCCCCTCGAAACCCGCCGTCTTGGCCTGAATGGCCGACATGCCGTTGTGGGTGCCGGGCAGGCGAAGAATGCCCGGGCGCCTCAGCAACGCGCGAAAGCGGCTGCCGGCGGTTTCACGCGGAAGTTCTTCTGCGACGAGATAGGGCACGTGTTTCTCCTTACGCCGCACGGACCGATGCAGGCGGCAAGTCGCGCGCCTCCAGCGGGACATAGCTGCGGTTCTCGGGGCCGACATAGTTGGCGGCCGGCCGGATGATCTTGTTGTCGATCCGCTGTTCGATGACGTGAGCCGCCCAACCCGAAGTGCGTGAGATCACGAACAGCGGCGTGAACATCGCGGTCGGCACACCCATCGCGTGGTAGGAGACCGCGCTGAACCAGTCGAGGTTGGCGAACATCCGCTTCGCGTTGGCCATCACGGTCTCGATGCGATCGGCAATCTCGAACATGCGTATGCTGCCGGCCTCGACGCTGAGGTCACGGGCGACCTGCTTGATCACCTTGTTGCGGGGATCGGAGATCGTATAGACGGGGTGCCCGAACCCGATCACGACTTCCTTGGCCTCGATCCGGCGGCGGATGTCCGCTTCGGCTTCGTTGGGGGTGGCGTAGCGCTTCTGGACCTCGAAGGCGACTTCGTTGGCGCCGCCATGCTTCGGCCCACGCAACGCACCGATCGCGCCGGTTACCGCCGAATACAGGTCCGCGCCGGTACCGGCGATCGAGCGCGCCGTGAAGGTCGAAGCGTTGAATTCGTGCTCGGCATAGAGATTGAGCGAGGTGTGCATCGCGCGTTCATGCGAAGCTGACGGCGGCTTGCCGTGCAGCAGGTGCAGGACGTGCGCCCCGATCGAATCGTCGTCGGTCTCGACCTCGATACGGCGGCCGTTGTGGGCGTAGTGGTGCCAGTACAGCAACATCGAGCCGAGCGAGGCCATCAGGCGATCGGCGATGTCGCGCGCGCCTGGCGTGTTGTGGTCATGACTCTCCGGCAGCACGCAACCGAGTGCCGAGACGCCGGAGCGCATGACGTCCATTGGATGGGCTGCGGCCGGCAATTGTTCCAGCGTGTTGAGTACCGCGCGCGGGAGGCCACGCAGCGCCTTCAGCTTGGCCTTGTAGTTGGCGAGTTCGGCGCGGGTCGGCAGGCTGCCGTGCACCAGCAGATGGGCAATCTCCTCGAATTCGCAGACGCCGGCGACATCAAGGATGTCGTAACCGCGATAGTGCAGGTCGTTGCCGCTGCGGCCGACGCTGCAAAGAGCCGTGTTGCCGGCGACGACGCCGGAGAGGGCGACGGATTTCTTGGGCGCGGGTTTCACGTCAGTCATGGTATCCTCCCTATGATCCTGCCGCGCGTCGTGCCGCGGTCTGTGTATCCGGTTTCCAGTCGAAGATTCCGTGGCTGGCCGGGGTGCCCAACTTTGAGGCGTCGACCGTGAAGGTCAGCTCAGACAGTTCGCCGGCGCGCAGCGACGGCAGCCGCTCGACGGCGGCGAGGAAGCGATCCTGCTCGGCGGTTGCGATCACGCCTTCCGCCAAGGTACGGAACTTGCGGATGTAGTCAGGCCGCTTGAACGGGCGCGCGCCCAGCGGATGCGCGTCGGCAACCGCGAGTTCGTCGCTGACGGTCGAACCGCCTTTCAGCCTGACGACGACGCGCCCGCCGAAAGCCTTCTCCTTGGGATCGTGGCTGTGATAGCGCCGGGTCCACTCGGGGTCCTCGACGGTCGAAATCTTGTGCCAGAGCTCGACCGTCGACGGACGGGCCGCACGCTCGGGCGCGTAGGACTTTTCGTGGTGCCAGCAGCCGTCTTCGAGCGCGACCGCGAAGATGTACATGATCGAATGGTCGAGCGTTTCGCGGCTCGCTTTCGGGTCCATCTTCTGCGGATCGTTGGCGCCGGTGCCGATCACGTAATGGGTGTGATGACTGGTGTGGATGACGATGCTTTCGATCGCAGCGAGATTGCCGATCTTTGGCCCCATCCGCCGCGCCAGGTCGATCAGCGCTTGGCTCTGGTACTCCGCCGAATGCTCCTTGGTATAGGTGTCGAGGATGGCGCGCTTCAGTTCGCCCTTTTGCGGCAGCGGCACGGTGTACGAGGCGGATGGACCCGAGAGCAGCCAGGCGATGAAGCCGTCTTCGCCTTCCCATGCCGGCGACGGGGCGCCTTCCCCGCGCATGACGCGATCGACAGCCTCGATCGCCATCTTGCCGGCGAACGCCGGGGCAAAAGCTTTCCAGCTCGAAATCTCGCCCTTGCGCGACTGACGGGTGGTCGTGGTGACGTGTAACGCTTGCTGCACGGCTTGGTAGATCGTCTCGGTCGAAAGGCCGAGCAGGGCGCCGATTCCGGCGGCCGCCGACGGGCCGAGATGGGCGATATGATCGATCTTGTGCTCGTGCAGGCAGATGCCCTTCACCAGATCGACCTGGATTTCATACGCCGCAGCCAGTCCGCGCAGCAGATCTTCCCCCGAGGCACCACAGTGCTGGCCGACGGCGAGCACGGGTGGAATGTTGTCGCCGGGATGCGAATAGTCGGCGGCCAGGAAGGTGTCGTGGAAATCCAGCTCGCGGACGGCGACGCCGTTGGCCCACGCCGCCCATTCCGGCGAATATTTCTGGCTGCTCGGTAGGCCGAAGATGGTCGCGCCGGGCTGCCGCGGATGCGCCTCCGCCTGGGCACGGGCGCTGACGACTGGGTGCCGCGCGATCGAAGCAGCCGCAACCGCGGCGTTGTCGATGATGCGATTGCCGATCATGTCGATGACGGGGTCTTCGATCCGGACCGGATCGGAAGCGACGGACGCGATCTTCCACGCCAGTTGATCGGCGCAGGCTAGATGTTCGGCGGACTTGTAGGTACGGACCTTGTGGTGCTTCACGAAACGGCTTCCTCTGACGTGTGGTGGCTTGTTGACTCGATTGCGGCGGGACGCCCGTTGGCGTCTACGGCAACCATCTCGAACGTTCCCCGAATGACGGATTGGCGCTGGCCGCTCATCAGGTTTTCACGGACCATCTCGACCGCGACCGTCATCGAACTTCTGCCGACGCGATCGACGCGCGCAATCAGCTCGATCAATTCGCCGACCCGGATCGGCTCGTGGAATTCGATCTTGTCGGACGTGGCCATGACGACGTTTCGGCGGGCGTGACGGGTGGCGGCGACGAACGCGGCCTTGCCCATCAGGCTCAAAGCGTTGCCGCCGAACAACGTGCCATAGTGATTGGCGAGGTCGGGAAACACGATTTCGACAAATCGGGTTTCGCCCGAGGGGCTGGTCTTCACAGCATGTGCCAGCATGGGACAATCCAAAGGGCTTGCTATTCGGTGGCGACTTCGCAATATCTGCAAACTCCTTCGCTTGAAAATGGCTGAAAAAGTGTAGTTTTGCGTAGGTTTTCTCTTCGGTTTGCAAAGTTTGCAAAGGCGCCGTGATGAAAAAGACCTTCATGGGTGTGCGGCTGAAACGCCTGCGGGAAGAACGCCGACTTACCCAGGCTGCCCTCGCGGACAAGCTCGGCATCTCGCTGAGCTATCTGAACCAGATGGAGAATAACCAAAGGCCGCTGACGCTTCCGGTCTTGCTCGCGCTGAACTCGGCCTTCGGTCTCGATCTCCAGATGTTTGCCGAAGGCGACGAAGCGCGGTTGATGTCCGACCTCAAGGAAGTGCTGTCAGACCCATCCCTCGGCGAGACCATCGCCACCGCTGAAGTCCGGGAAATTGCGCTCAACATGCCAGCGGTCGGCCGCGCCCTGGTCGGGCTGCATCGCAGATCGCGCCAGGCGGTAGAGCAGGCCGCCGCGCTGGCGGCGCGCCTTGGGGAAGACAGGCAAGCGGATGCCGCCATGCTGCCCTCGACGGCATTCGAGGAGGTCCGCGACTTCTTTTACGCCAATCACAACTACATCGCCGAGCTGGACGAGACCGCCGAGCAGATTGCCCTCAAGATCAACCTGAAGGCAGGGCAGGCGGCATCGGCACTCGCTTCTCACCTCGAAAGCGACTTTGGCGTGCGTATCGTGCTCGACGGCGTGGATGATATCGCCGCCGGTACGCAGAGATGGTTCGACGGCCAGACGAAGACCCTACATCTGTCTCGGCGCCTCCATCCGGGACAACAGGCGTTCCAGTTGGGCACGCAGATTGCGATGTTGTCGTTCGATCGCGAGCTTCAGGCACTAGTCGACAAGGCCGGCCTGACCAGCAAGGAAGCGCGGGGCCTTGCTCGCATCGGCCTGGCCAACTATTTCGCCGGCGCGCTCGTGCTGCCTTATGCGCTATTTCTCGAACAGGCAGAGCAAAGGCGTTACGACGTCGAACTTCTGACGCAACAATTCGACGTCGGATTTGAGACGATCTGCCATCGGTTGAGCACGTTGCAGCGTCCCAGCGCGCGCGGCGTTCCTTTCTTCTTCATTCGGGTCGATCGCGCAGGCAACATCTCAAAGCGTCAGTCCGCGACTGACTTCCACTTCTCTCGTGTAGGCGGGACGTGCCCGCTTTGGAACGTCTACGAGGCGTTCGCCAACCCCGGAAGGATACTCACGCAGTTGGCGCGGATGCCCGACGAACGGACGTATCTTTGGATCGCGCGAACCGTGTCGCATGGGCGCGGCGGATATCTGGCGCCGGCCAAAACCTTCGCCGTCGCGCTGGGTTGCGACATTCGCCACGCCGGCAGCGTCGTCTATTCGCAGGGGCTCGACTTGTCCGATCCCTCGGTGCCGACGCCCATCGGGATGGGCTGCAAGGTCTGCGAACGCCCGGAATGCGCGCAGCGGGCATTCCCGCCAATCGGCCGTGCGCTTCAGATCGACGAGACGCGCTCCCGCTTCGCGCCGTATGCGACGTCGTGAACGGCATCATTGATGACATTCTGTAGTCGCCGACAAAGAGGTCGCACTGCGGTACCTATCCAAGCCAGACCTACAAGGCCCGTTCATCGAGAATAGTGCGCCGCTCATCCTCAAAATTTAAAAGATGCTTCCATCTCGTAGGTCCGGGGTGCGCCGAGAAAAATCTGATCCGGATAGAAAGGATCGCTCCATGTCGCGTACTTTGTATCCGGCGCCATCGCGCACCGAACTCGCCAGTCGCACGCGCGTCGTCACAGCCGAAGCGCTTCGCGAATACGAGAATCTGTACAGCGCTGACTATCGCTATGCCTCGGATCCGGACGCCTTGCTGATCAAAGATGGCCACATCGAGATTCCGGCTCGAATGCGGGCGTTCTTCCTCGCAAAACAGCGGGTGGACGAGCAGATCGAACCGTTGCTCAAGAATTTCGATCGCCAATTGTTGCGACAGCAAGACCTGGTCGACAAGATCGGCTTTTTGTCGCCTGCGATTCTAGTCAACGAAGGGCTCAACGGGGTAGCAGGCACTGACTCGCGCCGCTTTCTCGCTTTTAAAAATCAGACGGAAGAATTTCATAACGTGTGGCGAAAATATTTCGTGCCTCTAATCGCTAACGACCGCGCGACGACGGTCGGTGATGTGGAATCTCTTCCCCGCTGGAAGTGGCGCGAGATATCAGCCGACGAAAACAACCACCGCATCTGGTCGAAGATCGGGTTGATGCTGGTGCTCCTAGCCGGGCTGGCCTGGGCAACCGTTTTCGGCGTGTCCCGCGGCTCCATTGTCTAAGCATTTCAGAAAAAACTAGTGTGTAAACCACCAAACTTTAATCTAACCGGTATTTCGAAACTCACGGCACATCCGGTTACTGCCGGAAGCCTTACGCACCTATGAAGCATCCGCTGCCTTCAAAGGGAGAGACTTCGGCATGCTGAGCGCGATTGTCCTGCTCCATCGTTGGTTGGGGTTCGCGTTCGCACTTTTGTTTGCGATGTGGTTCGCGACGGGAATGGTGATGCACTTCGTGCCATTTCCGTCGTTGAAGGAAGCGGACCGGTTCGCGGGCCTCTCTCCGATCGACGCCAAGAACTTGATCGGGCCGGCCGACGCCATCAAGGCCGCCGGCGTCGCCGATGTGTTGCGTGTACGGTTGGTTCAGCGGTCGGACGGTCCAGTCTACATTGTCTCCGGCCGATCGGCCGCGAGGTCAGTGAATGCAATCGATGCGAAGGATGCCGCGATCGTATCGCCTGACGCTGCGCGGGCCGTCGTCGATCGGTATGCCCGCAACCGCGGGATGACGGCACCATCCCTATCGGTCAGCCTTAACGACTACGATCAGTGGTCCGTGCCGAACGGTTTCGATCGCTATCGGCCGCTGTTTCGCGTCGCGCTCGGCAACGCCGACGGCGATGAACTCTACGTGGCCTGGAACACCGGCGAGGTGGTGCTGGTCACGAACTCCCGCGAGCGGCTATGGAATTACGCGGGCAGTGTGTTGCACTGGATTTATCCAACGGTTCTGCGGCGAAATTGGGCTGCATGGGATTGGGTGGTCTGGACGGCATCGTTTCTGGCGTCGATCGCCGCCTTGCTTGGCGCGATCCTGGGTATCGCACGTCTGAAGCGGCGGCAGGGCCACCTGACGACGCCGTATCGCGGCTGGCACGCCTTACATCATGTCGTCGGACTGGCAGCAGCCGTTTTCCTGCTCACGTGGATCGTCAGCGGATGGCTTTCGATGGATCATGGACGGCTATTTTCGCGCGGGCAATTGACTGACGCTGAAGCGGCGGTAGCGGTCACCGGGGTCGACATTGCGGGCCTGGCATCGTCAATTTGGCCCCCGGTCTCGCCAGGTGCACGTGAAGTCGAGTGGTTCGCATTTGGCGGACAGCAGTTTCGGCGCGACCGCGTGGCGCTCGACAAACAGATGCTGGTTCGGTCGGGCGTAGCGGCATCTGATCCGACCGGCCTTCTGGGTGCGGACGATGTCACCGGCCTGATGTCGCGCTTGGCGCCTGGATGCGGCGCGCCGGGGGCCGTGCCGGCCGACGACGCCTATGAGGCTGCATCACAACTCCCTTCGGCGCCTGTCTATCGTACGATATGCGGCGACGTCTGGTTCGATGTCGACAGCGTCAACGGCATGGTGTTGCAGCGCCTGGACTCCTCGCGTCGCGCGTATCGCTGGGCTTACCAAGCGCTTCACACGCTTGAGTTTCCGGTTCTCGTGCAGCACCCGGCAACCCGTACGCTGATCGTCGTCGGGCTTTGTACGCTGGGCTTCCTTTTTTCGATCACGGGAATTCTAATTGGCTGGCGAAGATTACTGCTGTCTCTATCCCGATCGTGAAACTATGATTTTCATTACCTTTGTGTCGTGGGGTATTGACCGTGGGGACTGTCCGCTCAATCGAGAGTCAATATTTGGACGTTACACACGAGGGCGAAGCGATCTCTGTGCGCTTTGTTCCGAATACTGATCTGACCGTGGGCTCGCATCGCCGCGCTAGTCAATCGATCAGGTTGGTCAGGACGCAACTGAAGCGGTTTGCCGACGCGGTCGAGACAAAGGATGGAGGGGTCACCGCGCATTTCTTGATGGCCGACATGAACGCCGTTTCGGATTTCATCTCGCGCATCGACGAAAAACTCGATCGCCTCCGCAACGAGAAGATCACGATCAAAATGTTGGAAGAGATCCTGCTTCTCACTCCGCTTGAGCGTCAACGCTGGACGAAAGACGGTCGCCTTCCGGCTGCTGGCAATTCCTACATCGATCGCGGCCAGAAAATTCGGCTGTGGACCTATTCACCCGATGTAGTCGCACGGCTTTGGAAAAACCCGGAGATCATCGAGAACTGGCGGAAGGCGGATCTTGCGAGTGGGTCCGCCTCGGCAGGTCAGTCCGATTGAATTGAGAATCAGGCTTGCGCATCGACGTGGTCGAGAACGTCTCTATCGGGCTCCGACAGAATCGGTGCAGTCTCATCAGCGCCTTTTCCCGTCTCGTTCCGTAGGAACACGGAAGTTCAAACGGTCCCCAATGTGGATAACGGGGCCAAGTTGTCTTCGAACTGTCTTGCGAGGCGGTTTTTTGCGTAAAGGCATTAACCGCCCATTGACACTTCGGGACGAATATCACCACATATAGCTGTCATGGTTCCACCGGATCGCAAGATTTGGTGACTAAGAGGGAAGTCGGTGAATCGCACGTGCTGCGAGATTCCGGCGCTGCCCCCGCAACTGTAAGCAGTGAGTCACTCCCGATTTAAGTCACTGGTGCGCCGTGCGCATTGGGAAGACAGGGCGTGGCGATGACCTGCGAGCCAGGAGACCTGCCGTGACATCAGAACGTCCACGGGCGGGGTGTCCGGCGGTTGCTCGTTTGCCATGCCCGGCGTTCGCCGGCCATGCGATCTGGCGCCTGTCGCAAATCCAGCCCCCATAACAACTGCATTTCTACCACGGGGCCTGCCGATGTCTTTGTCTCTCGATCGCGAACTGGCGAAAGCCACTCCAGTCATTCAGTTGCGTCCAGATTCACATGCCGCGCCGGAAGCCGAGCTTCCGATGCAGGTGATCCGCCGCAACGGGACGGTGTCGCGCTTCGACGCCAGCAAGATTTCGGTCGCGATGACCAAGGCGTTCCTCGCGGTCGAGGGCCACACCGCAGCAGCCTCCCGTCGCGTCCATGAAGTGGTCGAGCAGTTGACGGCGGAAGTCGTCACCGCGCTGTCGCGCCGCATGAGCGAAGGCCGTACCTTCCATATCGAGGACGTGCAGGATCAGGTCGAACTGGCCTTGATGCGCAGCGAGCACCACAAGGTGGCGCGCGCCTACGTGCTGTACCGCGACGAGCGCACCCGGCAGCGTGCCGAGCAGGAGGCCGTCAAGCCGCAGGCCGGTCCGCAATTCAACGTCACGCTCGCCAACGGCAGCAAGGTGCCGCTGGACAATGCGCGGCTTGCTCTGATCGCCAACGAAGCCTGCGCCGGCCTCGAAGGCGTCGACGCCGCCGCCGTGCTCGCCGAAACCCATCGCAATCTCTACGACGGCATCAGCCAGGACGAACTTGCGCTTGCGTCCGTGATGGCCGCCCGTACTCTGGTAGAGCAGGAGCCGAATTACGCCTATGTCAGCGCGCGCCTGCTGCTCGACAAGCTGCGCACCGAAGTGCTGTCCTATGTCGAAGGCACGCCGGCCAACGCCTCGCAGGCCGACATGGCGACGCGCTATGCCGAGTATTTTCCGGCCTATATCAGGACCGGCATCAAGGCCGAACTGCTCGACGCTGACCTCGCACGATTCGATCTGCCCCAGCTTGCGGCGGCGCTGAAGCCGGAGCGCGACCTGTCGTTCCAGTTCCTTGGCCTGCAAACGCTCTACGACCGCTATTTCCTGCACGAGCGCGGCAACCGCATCGAACTGCCGCAGGCATTCTTCATGCGCGTCGCGATGGGCCTTGCCGTGCGCGAGATCGACCGCGAGGCGCGCGCCATCGAGTTCTACAATCTGCTGTCATCGTTCGACTTCATGGCCTCGACGCCAACGCTGTTCAACTCCGGTACGCTGCGGCCGCAGCTTTCGTCGTGCTTCCTCACCACCGTGGCCGATGATCTCGATGGCATCTTCAAGTCGGTCAAGGACAACGCGCTGCTGGCGAAGTATTCCGGCGGCCTCGGCAACGACTGGACCCGCGTGCGCGGTCTGGGCGCCCACATCAAGGGGACCAATGGCGAGAGCCAGGGCGTGGTGCCGTTCCTCAAGGTCGCCAACGACACCGCGATCGCCGTCAACCAGGGTGGCAAACGCAAGGGCGCAGTCTGTGCCTATCTTGAGACCTGGCACATCGACATCGAGGAATTCCTCGACCTGCGCAAGAACACCGGCGACGACCGCCGGCGCACCCACGACATGAACACCGCCAACTGGGTGCCCGACCTGTTCATGCAGCGCGTCGCCGCCGACGGCGAATGGACGCTGTTCTCGCCGGACGAGACGCCCGATCTGCACGACCTCTACGGCAAGCCGTTCGCGGAACGCTATGCGTTCTACGAAGCCAAGGCGGCGAGGGGTGAGATCCGCGTGTTCAAGCAGGTCCGCGCCACCGACCTCTGGCGCAAGATGCTGACCATGTTGTTCGAGACCGGCCATCCCTGGATCACGTTCAAGGACCCCTGCAACCTGCGTTCGCCGCAGCGCCATGCCGGCGTCATCCACTCGTCGAACCTCTGTACCGAGATCACGCTCAACACGTCCGACGACGAGACCGCGGTCTGCAACCTTGGTTCGATCAACCTGCTCAACCACATCAAGGACGGGGCGCTCGACGAGATCAGGCTGAAGAACACGACGATGACGGCGATGCGGATACTCGACAATGTCATCGACATCAACTTCTACACCATTCCGGAAGCGCGCCGTTCCAACCTGCGTCACCGTCCGGTCGGCCTCGGCCTGATGGGTTTTCAGGATGCCTTGCAGGCGATGCGGATCGCGATCGCGTCCGATGCGGCGGTGGCGTTCGCCGACACCAGCATGGAAGCGATCTCGTACTACGCGATCTCGGCTTCGGTGAATCTTGCTGCCGAGCGCGGCAAGTATCCGTCGTTCGAGGGATCGCTGTGGAGCCAGGGCATCCTGCCGATCGACTCGATCGAACTGTTGGCCGACGCCCGCGGTGGCCTCGACATGGACCGCTCCAGCACCCGCGACTGGGCCAGCCTGCGTGCCCGCGTCCGGACCATCGGCATGCGCAATTCCAACGTGATGGCGATCGCGCCGACCGCGACGATTTCCAACATCTGCGGCGTCGCGCAGTCGATCGAGCCCGGCTACCAGAACCTCTACGTCAAATCGAACATGTCCGGCGATTTCACCGTCGTGAACGAGTTCCTGGTCCGCGACCTCAAGGCCCGCGGCCTGTGGGACGAGGTGATGGTCAACGACCTCAAATATTTCGACGGCAGCGTCGGTTCGATCGACCGTATCCCTGACGACCTCAAGGCGCTCTATGCGACCGCCTTCGAGATCGACAGCGCCTGGCTGATCGAAGCGGCCTCCCGCCGGCAGAAGTGGATCGACCAGGCCCAGTCGCTCAACCTCTACATTGCCAACCCCTCCGGCAAGAAGCTCGATGCGCTGTATCGCCTGGCGTGGACCCGCGGTCTGAAGACGACCTACTACCTGCGTTCGCGCTCCGCGACCCACGTGGAGAAGTCGACGCTGAAGGGCACCGACGGCAAGCTCAACGCCGTGACCTCGGTCTCGATGATGTCCGCCGGTTCGACCGTCAACGTGTCCTCCGCCGTCACCGCGCCGGACCTGACCACGGTCATGGCGTGCTCGATCGACAACCCCGACTGCGAAGCCTGCCAGTAAGCAGAGAAGAAAAGGAAATCACCATGCTTGACTGGTCAGACAACGCGTCCTCCGCCGCCCGCAAACCGGCGCCTGCGGTCCTGCTCACCACGCCGGCGCCGGAACCAACCGGCCTCGGCACGATCGATCGCAGCGGCGGCCGCGTCTCGGTCGACGAAAAGCGGATGATCAACTGCCGCGCCGACGTAAATCAGCTCCTGCCGCTAAAGTACAAATGGGCGTGGGAGAAGTATCTCGCCGGCTGCAACAATCACTGGATGCCGACCGAAGTCTCGATGCAGGCCGACATCGCGTTGTGGAAGTCGCGCGATGGCCTGACCGAAGACGAGCGCCGCGCCATCAAGCGCAACCTCGGCTTCTTCGCGGCCTCCGAGAGCCTCGTCGCCAACAACATCGTGTTGGCGATCTACCGCCACCTGACCAACCCGGAATGCCGGCAGTACCTGCTACGGCAGGCGTTCGAGGAGGCGGTGCACACCCATACCTTCCAGTACATTGTCGAAAGCCTCGGCCTCGACGAGGGCGAGCTGTTCAACATGTACCGCGAAGTGCCCTCGATCACCGACAAGGCGGCGTGGGCAATCAAGCACACCCAGCATCTCGACGATCCCGACTTCAAGACCGGGACGCCTGAAGCCGACCAGGCGTTCCTGCGCGACCTCGTCGCGTTCTACGTCATCTTCGAAGGCATGTGGTTCTACACGGGTTTTGCGCAGATCCTCTCGCTCGGCCGCCGCAACAAGATGGTCGGGATCGCCGAGCAGTACCAGTACATCCTGCGCGATGAATCGATCCACCTGAACTTCGGTATCGACGTCATCAACCAGATCAAGATCGAGAACCCGCACCTCTGGACGAAGGAGTTCCAGGAGGAAATCCGCGACATGGTGCGAACCGCCGCCGAACTCGAAGCCGCCTACGGCCGCGACACCATGCCCCGCGGCTTCCTCGGCCTCAACGCAGCTCTCTGCGAGCAATACATGCACTTCATCGCCAACCGCCGCTGCGCGCAACTTGGCCTCGCGCGGGTGTTCGACGAGGCGGAAAACCCGTTCCCGTGGATGTCGGAGGCGATGGACCTCAAGAAGGAGAAGAACTTCTTCGAGACGCGCGTGATCGAGTATCAGAACGGCGGCGCGTTGAGCTGGGAGTAGGGAATACGGGTGGCGCTTTGACCCGTGTCAGAGCGCTGCCGTTTTCAACTTGAGCGAGGCTGGTGGAGCGACTGTGACGTCCTGAAACTTCCACTCGATCAGTGCGGTCTGGTTCGTCAAGTCTTCGAACAGAATAGCCTCGCTTGCCCCAACAGGAGATTCCTTCCCGTTGATCCAAAGCAGCCAATAGCAATTCGGCGTAGAACCGTCTGCTACTCCATCGATGCTGTCGATCTGCGCGCCGTAGATTGAGCGGTATTCGACTCGGAAGCTGAAATTGGTGGAATTCATTGCTTCGCCGATGATCGTCGCCTGCAACGCAGTAATCCCGGCGTACCAAGGAACATCAGGAAGTACGTGAGTAGGGTTTGGGTCTGATGGTTTCGCGTAGATTTTGATCTGGATCGAATTCCCGCTGGTCGCCATTGTCGTCCCCAAAATGGAATGCCACAACGACGGACACGGTAATGATGTACAGTAAAAATGTACAACCATATCTTTCGGAATTTTTGGCGCGGAATCTAGTCGCCCGTTAAGAAGCTTCCAGGCGACTGATCTGGAATCGTAATTTGGCTGGAATGACGTTCTGAGATTGCAAGGTTTTGGTGTTTTGTGCATCGGAAGCTTGCAATTTCGTTTTCGAGATTCCCTCGACGGGCGAAGCATGATTCCCTGTCCGCATCGGAGGGCACGATGCGGCCGAAGAAGCACAAAACGACGGGAGCGAACGATTTTTTCCGGGCGCGGCTCGACCAGATCATCAATCTGAAGCACGAGCTGGTCCGGCTCACCGGCAAGATCGATTGGGACTGGATCGACGGCGAGATCGCGCCGCTCTACAGCGAGAACGGCCGGCCGGGGATTGAGACCCGCTTCGTGATCGGGCTGTTGTTGCTCAAGCACATTTACGGGCTGTCCGATGAGGGGGTATGCGAACGCTGGGTCCACGACCCGTATTTCCAGTACTTCACTGGCGAAGAGTTCTTCCAGCACGCATTCCCGCACGAGCGCTCGGACCTGAGCCATTGGCGCAAGCGGCTCGGCGACAGACTGGAACTGCTATTGGCCGAGAGCCTGCGGGTGGCGCACGACGTCGGCGCGTTACGCGGCAAGGACCTTGAGCGGGTCACGGTCGACACCACGGTGCAGCCGAAGGCCATCACCTTTCCGACCGATGCCAAGCTGCTGCATGCGGCGATCCAGGGGCTCAACCGCCTAGCGAGGAAGCACGGAGTGCGGCTGCGGCAATCCTATTCTCGGATCGCCAAGGCCACCGCGATGATGGCGGGACGCTACGCCCATGCCAAACAGTTCAAGCGGCACCAGCGGCAGTTGCGTGTGTTTCGGCATGGAATAAGGACCCCGTTTCGGGGTGATCGGCATCCAATCGGGACCCCGGGATAAGGGTCCACAGTGGCTTCCATCGAGTCATGGAAGCCGAGGTTGGGATGCTGGTGGTGGAGACGATTGGTAAGATCCGTCGCGCCTACTTTGTTGATGGTCGTCCGATCAAGGCGATCTGCCGAGAACTTGGCGTATCGCGGAAGGTGGTTCGCAAGGTCATTCGTTCTCAAGCGACGGAGTTCCGGTACGAGCGCGAGACGCAGCCGCTCCCGAAGATGGGTGCCTGGAGTGCCGAGCTTGATCGGTTGCTGGCAGGGAATGAGAGCAAGGCGGCGCGGGAACGGCTGACGCTGATCCGGCTATTCGAGGAACTCCGCGGCCTGGGTTATGCCGGCGGCTATGATGCGGTTCGTCGATACGCCCGACGGTGGACCAAGGAACGCGGCACCTCGACAGCGTCGGCTTATGTGCCGCTGAGCTTTGCACCAGGCGAAGCCTACCAGTTCGACTGGAGCCACGAGGTGGTCCTGCTGAGCGGCACCACGGTGATGGTGAAGGCTGCTCATGTTCGGCTCTGTCACAGTCGCATGCTGTTCGTGCGGGCCTATCCGCGGGAGACGCAGGAGATGGTGTTCGACGCCCACGACCGGGCATTCGCCCTGTTCAAAGGCACCTGCACCCGCGGCATCTACGACAACATGAAGACCGCGGTGGAGACGATCTTTGTCGGTAAAGGCCGTCTCTACAATCGCCGCTTCCTGCAGATGTGCAGCCACTATCTGGTCGATCCGGTCGCCTGTACGCCAGCGTCGGGCTGGGAGAAGGGGCAGGTCGAGAACCAGGTCGGGCTGGTCCGGGAGCGCTTCTTCACGCCGCGGCTGCGGTTCAAAAACCTCGACGAGTTAAACGCCTGGCTGCTCGACAAGTGCATCGCCTACGCCAAGGCTCATCGCCATCCGGAGCTGGTCGATCAGACGATCTGGGACGTGTTCGAAGCCGAACGCCCCAAACTCGTTCCCTATGCCGGCCGCTTCGACGGCTTCCATGCGGTGACAGCATCGGTCTCGAAGACCTGCCTGGTGCGCTTCGACAACAACAAGTACTCGGTCGCAGCCAGTGCAGTCGGACGACCGGTCGAGGTTCAAGCCTATGCCGATCGCATCGTGATCCGTCAGGATGGACGTATCGTTGCCGAGCACCCGCGATCCTTTGGCCGCGGCGATACCGTCTACGACCCCTGGCATTATGTGCCGGTGCTCGCCCGCAAACCCGGCGCCTTGCGCAACGGTGCTCCCTTCAAAGACTGGGTGCTGCCGGCCGCGATCGAGCGGATCCGGCGCAAGCTGGCCAGCACCGACGATGGCAATCGGCAGATGGTCGACATCCTCACCGCGGTGCTGACTGACGGTCTGTCCGCGGTGGAAGCGGCTTGTGCCGAAGCGCTCAGTCACAGCGTCCATTCCGCCGATGTCGTTCTCAATATCCTGGCCCGTCAACGTGAACCCGCCCCACCGGCCAACATCATGACGCCGGCCGCACTGACGCTCCGTCATGCACCGATCGCCGATTGTGCCCGCTACGACAACCTCCGGAGGACCATCTGATGGAACGAACCCAAATCTTCGACCTCATGGGCGAACTTAAGCTCTACGGCATGAAGGCTGCCTTCGACGAGATCATGGCAACTGCCGTCAAGCGCCAGCACGAGCCTCAACGCATTGTCGGCGACCTGCTCAACGCCGAGATCAACGAGAAGCAAGCCAGGTCGATCAAATACCAGCTCACCATTGCCAAGCTGCCGCTCGCCAAGGACATCGCCGACTTCCAGTTCGACGGCACGCCGATCAATCAGACTCTCGTCAATGATCTCGCTGGCGGCGGCTTCATCGCCCAACAACGCAACGTCGTGCTGGTTGGCGGCACCGGTACAGGCAAAACCCACTTGGCCATTGCCATCGCCAGAAGTTGCATCCGCGATGGCGCCAGAGGACGCTTCTACAACGTAGTCGACCTCGTCAACCGGCTCGAGACCGAGACCCGCAACGGTCGGCAGGGACGGCTCGCCGAGCATCTGACCCGCATGGACTTCATCGTTCTCGACGAGCTGGGCTATCTGCCGTTCGCGCAATCCGGCGGTCAGCTCCTGTTCCATCTCATCAGCCGGCTCTACGAGCGCACCTCCATCATTGTCACCACCAATCTTGCGTTCGGCGAATGGCCCAGTGTGTTCGGTGATGCCAAAATGACCACCGCGCTACTCGACCGATTGACCCATCACTGCGACATCGTCGAGACCGGCAACGACAGCTGGCGATTCAAAAGCCGCGACGATGTTCAAACAACCCGCGCTCGCGCCGTCTCCGCAACCCCGACCAGCTCCGACGACCCGAGCGCTACCAGCAGAGCACGCCGATCAAAGGGGTCCCTTTTGGATGCCGATAGGGGGTCCCAGTCGAACGCCGATTGACATGTGCACACGAAAAGTAATCACTCTGTAAAAATAGCCTACTACTCGGTTAAGTCTTTGATGTTACATGGTGAGCGCGGAGGGACTCGAACCCTCGACCCCATGATTAAAAGGCTCGCGACAAGCCAGTAAGATCAATCTCCATTCCGACTCCTACTCCTGTCGTCCTTGCATTGGACCAAAAGGGAAAATTAGTTATGTCGGAACGAGAGATCGAAGCCAAACCCACTCTTGAACAGGATGATAAGGGTGGGGCAGGGACGATTCGCATCATTTTGCAAAGCGTCGACGACGGTCGCTTTAGGTGGTGTGGACTCTAAGGATTCCCTTTTAGGAGCAAATCAGATTCAAGGCTGCTTTTGGGGAGGCCGCCTTGGGTGTGATGGACCGTTTGGTATTGAGCGACGCGGCGTGGGAGCGGATAGCGCCGCTGATCATAGGGCGCCCCGATCAGAAGGGCTCCACCGGGCGCGACAACCGGATGTTCGTGGAAGGTGTGCTGTGGATCGTGCGTACGGGGTCTCCCTGGCGCGATCTTCCGGAGGTGTTTGGGGACTGGAACAGCGTGTTCCGGCGCTTCAGTCGATGGAGCATCAAGGGTGTTTGGTGGCGGATCTTCGAGGCGATGTCCGATGATCCGGACTTCGAATATCTGATCGTCGATTCCACCATTGTTCGGGCGCATCAGCACGCCGCCGGCGCCAAAAAGGGGGGTCTGAAGATCAAGCGGAAGATCAAGCGATCGGCCGCTCGCGCGGCGGCCTGAGCACCAAGATACATATGGCCGTTCGAGGCTTGGGATGTCCGGTGCGGTTCAAGCTCACCGCAGGTCAGAAGGGCGATGCACCGCAAGCCGCCGCATTGATCGAAGGCTTATCCGCCGAGGTCGTCATGGCCGATACGGCCTATGACGCCGATCACTTGCGCCAAGCCATCGCCGCCAAAGGCGCGCTCGCCGTGATCCCCAACAACCCGTCACGTGCGCTCAAATATCCACTCGACAAGCATTTCTATGCCCAGCGTCATCTCGTCGAATGCTGCTTCTCAAAGCTCAAGCAGTTCCGCCGCGTTGCAACCCGCTTCGAAAAGACCGCCCGAAATTACCTGGCCGTCGTCACTCTCGCAGCCATCGTCTTATGGATGCGATAAGTGTCCACACCACCTAGCGCACTACTTCCGGAGGGAACGGTCCTTGTCACTGGCAGCCGCCAACCCTTATTGGATGCGGCGCGGGTGCTAATGAAACGGGGCCATTCGCAAAACACCCGGATCGAGATGTGGCGGCCCGGTGCATCCCAATTCGCGATGCGCGCCCTGTTGGGGGTGGCGGCTCGGCTGACCGTCGACGAGTCGAGGACGGTATTCGCGCCCTGGAAGCCGTTTCCTTCGTCGGCGGTGGCGTCACCGGCGCGTTTTGCAGGGGGGGCCGCTACCACCCTAGCGACGCCCGAAGCGACGACCACTGGCGTCCTCACGGACAATCCAAGAACAATGCGCCGGGACCGGCTACCGCTCATTCGTTCCGAAGCGGAAAGCGCAAAAGCTCACACCTTCAGCCACTCGACCCCCAGCCAGACGTTGCTGGTGGGCAAGAAAACCAAGACCGGCGGTTAACTGCCGATCGAACCACCGTGTTCGGTTGGCTGTCGCGACAGTTATGGCAGGTCTGCTCGGAGGCTCCCGCTGCCATCAACAACTGCAGTCGATCGTCGCGAGAATAGCGACGGGTTTTGATCCTGCCTTTCCCCGTCGCCGGTCGCCATAGCGCCGCGATAAATGACAGCAAGGCGCCACACCTCAAAGCGGCAGCGTGCCCAGCGCTACACCGGCAAGACCGGATCGGAATCAAACAGGTATCCCGTGGCCCATAGGGACCTGACCCAAACGGTACCGCGCAGCCCGCGGGAACGGTCGAGGGCATCGGACACTGCCAGCGGAATGACCCTCCGCTCGGATCCGATGTGAGAGCGCCGAAAAAAGCTCTCGGAGCCGTCACGGGGACAACGTGGCGGGCCAGCAATGGCGAGGGAAACGAGTATCCGGTCTGTTTTAGAACAGACTCCGCTTGGTCAGCGGCTACGGAGGGCGTCGGCTCAGACCGTGGGGAGAAAGGGCGAAGCTTTGAGCTTTGAGCTAGTGACGTGGATCCAAATTGCCGCCCCGATCCTAGGCGCGTTTAGCGCCGCGGCACTCGTCTTTGAAGGCATCGGCACCTGCGCCACGACCTTCGACGGGCTGTGCGATGACTGCCCGGGCTCATGGCTGGCGGCCTACATCCTGCCCACGGCCGACTATAGGGCACGCCTTGGTCCCGGACAGACCTCGTCGGCTTCGTGCCGCTGCCGCGCGATCAGCGCCTGCTGATCGTCCAGGATCGGTTTGGGGCAACGGAACTTGCTGCGGATCATCACCGGCTCTGCAGCCCTCAGCAGCGCCGCCGTGTCGCAGGAGGGTCCACGACGGCAGCTTAGGGGCGATGATTCTGTCCGCCGCCCCACGAAGGGCGCCGGCGAGTTTCGACCGGTTCAGTTAAGCGCAACGACATCCACTGGCTACGAGGCATTCATTATGGGCTAGGAGGCCGCGTAGAGCCGACTTGGCACCTCGGGCGTCAAATACTCGCCTCCAGGCAAATCTCTTCTCCACGCGGCCTCGCAGACGCAGGGCGCTTTCCGCCAGCGACCACGAATGGTCCCGAGGCCGGCCCTGGCGTCGCCAATCGAGAAGGTGCCGAGCGGCACGCGCTGGCACCATGAGATCAAGTTCGATGGTTATCGCGTTCAGGTCCATCTCGCCAATGAGGAGGTGAAGATCTACACCCGCCGGGGCAACGACTGGACCAAGCGCTTCAAGAAGATCGCCGACGACGCTTGGCATATCTCGGCTGCCTCTGCGATCGTCGACGGCGAGGTCGTCGTGCCGTCGGTGGACGGCACCACAGACTTCTCCGTGCTGCAAAACGAGCTGCGGGGCAAATCAACAAAGATCGTCATGGTCGCCTTCGATCTACTGTATCTCAACGGTCGCGACCTGCGGAAGCTGCCGCTGAAGGAACGCAAGGCAGTGCTTAAGAAGCTGGTTGCCGGGACTGCCATCCAGTTCAGCGAGAGCTTCGAAGTCGACGGCGCCGAGATGTTCGCTCATGCCTGCAAGCTGGGCTATGAGGGCGTTGTTTCGAAGGTCGCCGACAGCATTTACCCGACGGGTACGCGCAGCCGCGATTGGGTTGTCAGACGCTTGCGCAGGTCGGCGGCGGCGGCCCATTGGCACGAGACGCTGACGCCGCACGATATAGCGATCTCGCGCGCGCAGGACGCGGTCCAGAAACTCGACGCATTCATGGATTCGCTCAAAGGCACCGGGCGGCTGCAGGAATTCAACCGTGTCTATCGCGCGCAACGGGCGGGCCACTGAGGGCCGCCCGATCCAATTGAGCGAACGTGACCCCGGTCCCGGCTCGCTCTAACCAATGTGCGGCCCGGGTATAGAGGACGGACAAGGGCATGGTCTCCGGTCCCGTTTTTTAAGACAGCTCTTTTGGGCGGGATCGGGGATCATCTCCCCCAAACTACGACCCGTTCAAGCCGGGGGAGCCTCCGGAAGAACCTTTTGCGTAATGCCCTCAATGTCTATGCAGCCGATGCTCAGCCGTATCGGGCCTTGAGCAGATAGGCGCGCAAGTCTTCATCGTATCGATACGCGGCAAGATCAGGCAGGCGATCACCCGAGATTGCCAGCTCGTCTGATGTGATGATGGTCTTACGTCCAAGGTGCGCGATCTCGATGCGCTTGTAGGGTGAGGTGTGCCCGACAGGCACGGCTTCGCGATGGATCATGGCATGTCCCCGTACTGATCTCTGATTGGATAGGACCGGGGGTTTCGGTTTTCCTTTCTCCCGGTCCGCTGGCTCCCGGCCCCGTGTATAGCGCGACATGTATGGAACGGCCCGCGGGCGCAAGAGCTTTCTCAGTCGACTTCACACATGGGAGCGGTGCGGTCATGTATACGGCCTGTAAAGCGCGGCGCATGACCGCTGGCCTCGATGAAGTCCGCGACACAAGGGGCTAAATCAATCAGACGCGCTTGAAGCGCATTGTCGCGCCAGCCTCACTCGTGTCGGGATTTCGTCCCGTGGGTTCATCGCCTGTTATTGCTCCTTGCCCTCTGCCGGCCCGCGCCGGTCAGATATCTTTGACAACTGCTGTATTCATCAAGCGGCAGCCGTAGTCGTCGCTAGCGTCTCCGGATGCCGATAAATCCCGCCCCTGTTCAAGAGCGCCCAGGCAATTCGCGCTGTCTTGTTGGCCAGTGCGACCGCTGCCACCTTGTACGGACGTCTGGCGAGCAACGACTTCAACCATGGCGGCGCCCGATCAGCCTTCCGGGCAATTCGCAGGACGGATGTCGCCCCAAGAACGAGGAGGCTCCGAAGTTCGGGGTTTCCCATCTTCGAGATTCGCCCCATCCGCTCCTTGCCCCCACTCGAATGCTGTCGCGGCGTCAGTCCCAGCCAGGCAGCAAAGTGACGAGCGGATTTGAAGCCGCCGGGATCTGGCACCAGCGCCTTGATGGTCGCCGCTGTAATGGCTCCAATGCCGGGGATGGTAGTCAGTCGGCGCATGTCCTTGTCGGTCCTTGCCGCGGCAACAATGGCTCGCTCGAGCTTGTCAATCTGGTCCGCCTGAGCCTCGATCTGATCGGCAATTGCCGTCAGCGCGAAGCGCGCTGCCGCAGGCAAGCGGATATCTGCTACATCCCGTACGATTGCAACCAACGCCTCGACCTTTGTCCGGCCGGCGGCGGCAATGATGCCCAACTCAGCCAGATGCGAGCGCAGGGCGTTGATCGTCTGCGTTTGCTGTTTCACCAGAAGTGCGCGACTCTTCAGGACCATCATTCCGGCTTGTTGCTCGGCCGTTTTGATCGGAACGAAGCGCATGGTCTTGCGAGTCACGGCTTCGCTGATGGCCTCGGCATCCGCCGCATCCGTTTTTCCACGCTTCACAAACGGCTTGACGTAAGCTGGTGGGATCAGCCGCACTTCATGGCCGAGAGTTGCAATCTCGCGTGCCCAATAGTGAGCGCTGCCACAGGCTTCTATTCCGACAAGGCAGGCCGGCTGCTTCGAGAAGAAATGCAGGACCTCGCTGCGCCGTAGTCTCCGGTTGAACACCGGCGAGCCATCGGCACCCGCGCCGTGAACTTGAAAAATGTGCTTCGCCAAATCCAACCCGATGGTGCTAACCTGCTTCATGGAACGGTCCCTCCTTGTGGCGTTCGAACAACGACCACGTTTTAGCACGATGATGCTGTCGGAGCGGGCCGTTCCACCACATCAATCAGGATGAGAGCGGCGCGTCAATCAAGATGAGACGAGGCGGCCGAGTCAGGAGATAATTGACGCTGGCCGCCTACTTGGCAAGCGTTGATTGACGCTGCGCGACAATCAAGCGGCGCTGCCAGCGTCAATCACAGTCTTGTCGAGTTCGTTGGGGGTCGTGTGAACAGGTGGCCGGCCTGGACCGCGCTTGCGATCGAGGGCAACTTTTCGACGGTAACTTTCGACGTTCATCTCGAGGATCGTGGCGTGGTGGACCAAACGATCGATGGCAGCCAACGTCATTGCCTGGTCCGGGAAGATACGCCCCCATTCGCCAAATGGCTGATTGGCCGTGATCAGCAGCGAGCGTCGTTCGTAGCGGGCGGCGATCAACTCGAACAGCACACTGGTTTCCGCCTGATCCTTGCTCACATATGTGATGTCGTCGAGGATCAGGAGGTCATAGCGATCGAGTTTGGCGATCGCGGACTCCAGCGCCAGCTCGCGCCGCGCGACCTGCAGCCGTTGCACCAGATCAGTGGTGCGCGCGAAGAGAACGCGCCAACCGTTCTCGACGAGAGCCAGGCCGATCGCCGTGCCGAGATGGGTCTTGCCGCCGCCCGGTGGACCGAACAAGAGCAAATTGGCGCCGGCCTTCAACCAGGCGTCGCCAGCGGCGAGCGCCATCGCCTGTGCCTTTGATAGCATCGGCACGCTTTCGAAGTCGAAGGTGGCGAGCGTCTTGCCGGCGGGCAAACGCGCTTCCACCATGTGTCGCTCGATCCGACGGCGGGTGCGATCGGCCGCCTCGTGCTCGGCAAGGGCGGCGAGGAAGCGGGCGGCAGGCCACCCTTCCTTGTCCGACTGTGCGGCGAGCTTCGGCCAGATCGCCTTGACGCCCGGCAGGCGGAGCTCATTGAGAAGCAGCTCGACACGGGCAGCATCGACGGAGGTAGCGATACCGGTCATGCTGCCTCTCCCAGGTTCGAGCGGCCCGACATGACGCTGACGGAGGCGAGTTCATCGTAGACGTCGAGCGGCGCCAGCTTGACGGCGACACGCGGGATCGAGGCCGCCTCGGGTCGGAAGCGGTCGCGCAGCGCGGCAAGATCGGGTAACTGTCCGGCGTCCAGATCCATCGCGATCACCTCGGCGAGTTCTGCTTCGCAGGCGCGCTCGTGAGCCAGCGCCAGAAGCTCGACCGTCACCTTGCAGGCGCGCCGGTCATCACCATGCTCCCGCAAGGTCTCGAACAGACGTTTGTAAGCTGCACGCGGGAAGAGTTGGTCGCGATAAACGAGATTGAGGAGCGCCATCGGCTTGCGCCGCAGGGCATGGATGACGTGCCGGTAATCCACAACATGACCGCCCTGGCTCTCGGACACAGGCCGACCGCGCCGCAGCGTCACGACCGGCGTGACGCCAAGGAAGCATTCGAGCCGGTCGTCGAAGATGCGCACACGCAGGCGATGGCCGATCAATCTTGAAGGCACGGTGTAGAATACGCGCCGCAGGATGAAGCCGCCTGACGACGTCACCGGGATCACTTTCTCCTCGAAGTCGGTCGTGCGGCCTTTTGGCAGCGGCGCCAAGGCCTCCTTCTCGAGCGCGATCGGCTTGGCGAGGTTGGCGTTGCGCCGGCCGACAATCTCGTCGACAAAAGCCCGGTACGCATCGAGACTGGCGAACTCGCGCGTCCCCCGCAGCAACAGCGCATCTTCCAGTGCCCGCTTGAGATGGCCGTGCGCGCTCTCGATCGAGCCGTTCTCATGTGCGATGCCCGCATTGTTGCGCGTTGGCGCCATGCCATAGTGGCCCATCAGCCCGGCGTAGCGCTGCGTCAGATCCCCCCGTGCGTCGGCGGCCAGATTGCGGAATGCTGCCGACAGGCTGTCGCTGCGATGCTCCCGCGGCACGCCGCCAAGCGCCCACAGCGCGTTCTGCAAGCCCTCCGCCAGGGCGACGAAGCTTTCGCCGCCGAGCACGACATGGACATGCTCGAAGCCGGAGAACGCCAACCGGAAGTGATAGAGCCGGTGATCGAGCGGCTCACCCGCGATGGTAATACCGAGCGCGCTCACGTCGGTGAAGTCGGACAGACCCAGGCGGCCGGGCTCGTGCTGCTGGCGGAAGATCACGTCCTGTTCGGGGCCGTTGAGCGCCCGCCAGGCGTTGATGCGCCGCTCCAGCGTGCGGCGGATGTTCGGGTTCAAGTCATGATGCCGTCGGCGCAGCTCGTCCAGCACGCCGATCACGCGGATGCCGGGCGCAGCCTTCAGGATCGGAACGATCTCGGCGTCCCAATACTGCCCGAGCGGATCGGACCGGCGCCGGCCCCTCGGCGTCTTCTTCTGCGATGGCGGGCGACAATCGCCCTCGATTCGATACGCGCTTGCCTTCGAGAACCCCGCCTTGGCCGCGGCGGCCTCGGGGGACAGTGTCAGTCGGTACGTCATGTACAGCCTCATCTGGTGGTCGGTGATGTGGAGGCCAGGCAAGGCATCGATTCCCTCTTGTCGAGACGAACCAACAGCTTGCACCAGCCGCACCCGGCCGCCAGACGGGTCCAAAAACGCGCGACGCCGATGGGGACGGTCCTCCGGTCGGGCTGCGCCCTCCCTTCGGTCCGTCCCCATCGGCGCAGTCTCACCTTGATTGTCGCTGGAGTCTCACCCTGATCGCCGCCGCGCACCCGTGGCCTCATCCAGCGCGGGGCCGGGGATGCTCTCAGTGGCGCAACTGAGGCGGCCTCATTGCTTTGTTATCTGGGTATGTGCCGGTTGATTGATCGCATGCCCCACAGAAGAAGGTGTTACCGAATTCCAAGCGACTCACTTTAAAGCCCGCAGGAATGGCCTCCACCCTAAAATCAAAGGCCTTTTTGGCCTTCGAAAGACGGGCAGCCCCTGACATTCCACAGTTCGGGCATGAAACTAACTCGGTCCACTGATCGCTGCGTTGCATCGTGTAGACTCTTTCACTGGCGGACAAAGCGCGCGGCGCGACGGTTGTCTGATTGTAAAAGAGGTCGCCAACTGAGGCGGCCTCAATGCACGATGAAGGCACTCGTAAGCATCACCGCGATAAGCAGAGTGCCGCCGAAAATAGCGATGCCAAGACTGACGCGTGCTGGGATTGAATATGAATCGAAATGGGGTTGTTCGATCATGCCACGCTCCCTTGTCTCTGGGCGGGGAGCGCGAACGCTCTCAGTCACCGGCAGACGCCGTTACAGGGCGGTGATGGCCGGAGGTTGGAACAGCCGACGTTCCAAGGCTGGTCAATATTGCTCACGTGCCAAAAGAAATTGACGTGTCGTTAGCGAATTGGGGCGTTCCCCGATTCAAATTGGGACAATTGCCCTCAAAATCCGGACAGCTTTCGCTATTCGTTCTCTTCGGACTAAATCCCTTGATCTAGATCAAAGGGCCGAGCAATGGACAGAACCTACCCGGGACGGATGACACTCGCGCTGGGGAACTAGGACACTGTTGCATACAGGCTATTGCGGGAGGATCAGAGAGGAGCCCAGTATCGAAGCTGCCGACCTCCAAGAAGACAAATCGGCGGATCAGGTGACGGCCCCAGCACCGGCCCCCAGCCCCCCAGAGGTGCTGGGGCCGTTTCTCTTAGGAACACCCAGCCAGTTACGGCCGCGGCCGTCAAAAAAGGCCCCGGAGCGGTACGAGCCGAGGCCGTTGGAGTATTTGTATCTAAGCATTTCCAGACTGACATCAGGCTTAGGCCAACCCGAAAACTCCCCCGGATTGCGCATGAAAGAGGCCGCCAACTAAGGCGGCCTTTCTTCATATAAAAACGCCGCCCGCTTAAATATATCGCGGACGGCGGCTTCCCGCCCCGGGTGGGTTTGCAAAACCCCGGTAAGGCACAAATTGCATATCCAGCTCGTGGGGTCTGAGCAAAATTGCTCACTTTCCCTCTTTTGCAGAGGTGACTTGTTCGGTCCTCCAAAATGAAAGAGGCCGCCAACTGAGGCGGCCTCACGACGCCTTCTTGGTCTTTTTCTTTTTGGATTTGATCACGTCAGCTTGCGCCCGGTAGGCGCGCGCCATTGCCTGCAATCCCTCCGCTAAGTCCCGGTCGAGAGCGGAGAGTGCGGCGCGCTCCGCCCTGTCAGCCTGCTTGCGAAGAGACTTAATCATCTTGGCCATAGCCTGTCCTAATGAGGCACGTACTCATAGACGACAAGTGCACCGAGCCCGATCAATGGCAACCAAGACGGCTATTGCGAGAACGGATTGCGGCCTTACTTCTCGTCGCTCGTCCGCGTTTTCAAATACTCGACGTAGCGGTCAGTCTGGTTGGCTAGCCGACTCCAGCTAAATGCCAAGTTGGTTAGGAACGTTTTTTCAATCTTAGGTTCCGGTGCCAAAGCCAATTGACGACATTCCGCTGCCAGTGATCGGCAACGTTCGGCCTGGAATAGGGGCATACGCCAACAGGCGCTTGTGCGGCGCTCAATGCAAGTTAATTCCGCACAGCAAAAAGAAGGCGGGGCTCGGAGAGGGTTTGCCCGAGCCCCTAGCATCCCGGAACAGCATCCCTCCCTCTGGGGACCGCTCGGTATGCTGACAAAATCACGTGACGGCTCGAATGGTCTGTGCACTTTGAGCTAGGGCAGGCCGTATTCAAATTAGGCCACCGCCCTACATCGTGAAGAGGACAATCAGAACCAGCACGGAAAGTGCGATTGAGATGCAACCGGCGCTGGCCAGCAGCACCGGCCGGTCAGTGTTTCGCGTTGATACAGATCAATTGTCAGCCGCTCATTGGGCGCAAAGTGCACAGGCGCAACGTGCGCCTTTTTGAGGTGATGAGCCGCCAAACAAGACGGTGATGAGGATATTATGACCCATGTTCTAATCGTCATGAGCTGGCTCGGCGCTGTCAATGGCGCCGCGATATCGACACAGGAATTTACGAGCGCAGAGCGTTGCGAAGCAGCCCGGCAGGCAGTGATCGACTACGCCAAGGCCCGTGGCCTTGACGAGACGCTTAGGCCCATCTGCATGCAAAAGTGACACTGGATAGATAGGTTGGCCGATGTCTGCCATGGGTCAAAAGGCGAAATTCCGGGTCGACCAGCGCACGTCTGCTTTGGCCCCAAAAACGGACACTCCCTTCGTTGATGGTTTGCACCGTGTTGCGTGGTGACGTGATGCGCGACGGCTGTGTCTTGGATCGTGACGCCGTCCTGCTATCGTCTCCGGGCTCGCACGAGCATGGTCACGACCACTGCTGCCACAACAAAAAGAACGACGATGGCGAGTGCTTCAAATGCCCCCATAGCGGCGATCCTCCGTCAGGCCAGCCATCTTCCCTAACGTTAACTCATCAGAAGGACGGTCCCGTGCGGCAAATCGCATCGGAGGCCACTACTGCGCGCGTCCGTCTCCATGGACCCGCCACTAAATTTTGGGGCCCTCTGTGAGCGTAGGTAACCGCCGGGACCGCGCGACCGCATCCATTGAAGAAATCTGGCGCGAGAAAATCCGTGGTTGCAGCTTCAGGCGAGGCAACACGTCTGCCTAGGACGCGCCCAGCTCGACGAAGGTCTCGCTGCATTTGCGGGCACGATCAATCCGCACTCACCGAAGCAGCTTGTCCCAGCTTCCCAGATCTTCGCCTGGCTCGCCGATGAAGACGCGAGTGGCGAAAGGCCTCACGGCAACGACCAGCAATAGTGCAAGGTGTCGTGCATAAACCTTTGTATATGAGTGTTGCCATTTTGTTACGGAGGTCTTAGCCCGACACACACTACGCTCTGCGCCGGTAGTGCAAGTGGTTTGCATGCGAACGTGCAGTTGAGAGAGGGGACACTGGGATGAGAAAGTTCTTAGCCGCCGCTGTCAGTTTCGCGGCAATTGCCATGGCCGCCGCACCTGCATCGGCCGCCGACATGGCCGTCAAGGCCCCGCCTCCGGCTCCGCTGCCCGTGATCTACAACTGGAGCGGCTTCTACATAGGCGCCAACGGCGGCTGGGGACAGAGCCGAAATTGCTGGGATTTCGTGGGGGTGGCCGGTACGGTCATCGGTGACGGCTGCCGCGAGCGGTCAGGAGGCCTCGTCGGCGGGCAGATCGGCTACCGTTGGCAGGCCAATCAGTGGGTGTTCGGCCTGGAAGCCCAGGGGGATTGGGCTGATCTCAGCAGCCAGCGTGCCAGTATTATCGCTCCGGCGTTCTCGACCCGCACGACAACGGACGGCATCGGGCTTTTCACTGGCCAGATCGGCTACGCCTGGAACGCCTCACTGTTGTACGTGAAGGGCGGCGCGGCGGTCACGAGCAATCGTTTCAGCATCCTTAGCACGCTTACCGGCGCCGAACTGGCCTCCGCAAGCGCGACCCGCTGGGGTGGGACCGTGGGTGTGGGCTGGGAGTACGGCTTTGCACCAAATTGGTCTGCCGGTATTGAATACGACCATCTGTTCATGGGGAACGCGAACAATTCGTTCTCTGTCGTCAATCCGATTGTTGCCGGTGCGCTCAATCGGATCAGCCAAGACGTCGATATGGTCACCTTGCGCATCAACTACCGCTTCGGCGGTTACGGCGCAGCGAGATACTGACCTCGTCCTATTCCAACTTTTCCCGTAAACTGGGCCGGCAGAAATGCCGGCCGATTTTGTTGGAGGGAATATGTCTGAAGAACCCGTCAGACGGGCGATCCGACCGCAATCGAACCGCCGCCAGGCTGCTGCCGTGGTTGCAGCTTCAGGCGAGGCAACACGTCTGCCTAGACGCGCCCAGCTCGACGAAGGTCTCGCTGTATTGCGGGCACGATCAATCCGCACGTCCCAAGGCAACTCATTCCGTCGTCCCGCATCCAAGCTTGGCTTATCGATGAACAATGAAACGCTGAGCGAGATACAGGTCCCGACCCGACGCCGATCACCAGGTTCCGAAGCCGAACCAGCCGAACTGCCCCCGTCGTGCCGCCAGAAGCATCTGCGGCTGGACGTTTCGCCTCGGTCGAGCCGCAACATGCAACTTCTTGCGTTGTCGCTTGCGATCGACGGTTTCAGGCGGGCGTGTATCCGGCAGCATCGCGAAAGAATTCGCCACCCCCGGGCTCTGTGCGACGGTAACGGGCGGTTCGGTCACATCCGACGAAGTTGCGACCTCGGTCGGCTCGGCCCCGGGCGCAGCGGCGACGATCACCGGCGATCGGGTATCGAAGTCAACACGCTCGGGCCATTTGCGATCCGAGTGGATACGTATGGCCGGCCGGTTCGCAGCCGCCTGATCGACGGTCGGGGCTCTCGGCAGCGAATAATCTGCAACAAAGAGCAGTGCGAGCAACACTGCTCCGACCTTCCAAAAATATGCCGCCAGTGGCATGCCGGTCGCTCCGGTGCGCTCCCGAAACATTGACCTTGGGCTCGTCCTGTCACGTCGTCTATCGAGCCGCACGGCGGCGACTGGAACCGGTTCTGGCTCACTTTGCCCGCGCCATCATCATTGCCCATCGTGCTCTGTTAATAGACACCGCGCCGCACGGCGCGCCGTGTTTGGCGGAAATCGCGACGGTCGACACGACGCGCAGTCACGCGGGCGCGCCGGTACGTGATGGCCTGCGCTTGATCAACACTTAACTCGACGCCGCGCGGTGTCACCTGCGGCGAGACCGGAACCGTCGCCAACACCACTGCTGCAAACAGCAGTCCGATAATTGAGAAAGCTCTCATTGCACCTACTCCCTGTTGTCACATTGGGTAGACGGCAAAGGCTGTCTGGTCTGTGTGCCTATTGTCGACAACTGTTATAGGCAATCTGATAGACCGGCGGAGTGTTGATCTAGGTCAATCATTAATACTCTTTCGTCGGAGCAGATCGCAAAAAGGCGGCCGAGAAAGCCGCCTCTTTCGCGATGCGTAGGTGGGGCCCCTACTGACAGAAATACATCTGACCGTCGTCAAGTTTAATTGCGCCACCCGGCGTGCATTTAATGCTGTTACGCGCCGAGTAATCATCCCATCCGGAATAACCGTAGTAGGGGCTATGTCCGTGGTAAGCCCTGTGGACGTAGTGAGCTTGCCCAAAGTAAGGATCAGTTTGGGCCGCGTAAGCGCCGCGCCAATTGTTGTTTCCCCAATTGTTGTTTCCCCAAGCGTTAGGCGCAGCCGTGGCGGCGATAGCGGCACCCGTGCCGACCGCTGCGACGCCTGCGCCGACAACACCTGCCCCGTAGTAGGCCGCCCGTCGGTTCTGACGACGCGCAACGCCCGCAACGCTCACGGGGGTTAGCGGGCGACCAACCCGCGCCTGGGCGCTCTCGACTGACAGCGAGATGCCGCCTTGCTCAGCCCAACCAAAGGAGAACAGTGCTGCACAACCGAAGGCAGAAGCTGCAAGCGTTGCCTTTTTTACATACTTCATGAGTCTCTTCTCCGTTTTGAGGAATACCCACCCCATCCTTCACCAATGAATGCATGCCTTCACGCGTGTTGACGCAGATCAACGCGGCTAGACGTTCAGCCGGGGCATCGGTCACGTTCCCGTTATCGCGCGATATAGCGGACCCAGTCCTGACCGACCGCAAGACGCCCGAGCGGCTGATGTCTCTGATGGGTCAAACACGGAAGTCGGAACACGCAACAGTAGCGTCCGCTTCACCCCGACACCGGACTTTCGATAGCCCGCGCGGCACTTCCGAAAAAGGCCAAGAGGCGACATGGGATCGCGTCAATAAATGAAAGAAGCCGCCAACTGAGGCGGCCTCTGGTCGAGCGCTCCGGCAACACCTTTTTTGGGGCCACGGGGCCGGTACTGGGGCCATCTACCGGCCCGGGTGGTCGGTCGGGCCAGGTTGCGGGGAATTACCCTGAAATAAACATAACGGCGGCTGCCAGTGCGACAGAGCGGTCGGAAGATTGCGGCCAACTGCCTACGCATCGTCGCCGCCGTCAGCCGGTATAAGTGAGCGCCACGATGATCGGGCCGAGTACAGTCAGGACGACATTGCCGATGGCGTAGGGCACTGCGACGCCGAGTACTGGGGTCTGACTCTCGGCGACTTCGCAGGCTCCGGTCACCGCAGCATCGACGGTCATGGCGCCAGCCAGCGCCCCACAGGTGATGACCGGATTCATGTGCAACACATAGCGCGCAAACAGCGTCGCGACGATCAGCGGCACCAGCGTGACGACCAGGCCCATGCCCACCAGCAAGGCCCCGTGCGCCTGTATCGCAGCCCAGGCCGCGGCTCCGTTGCCGAGGCCGACTGCTGCGATGAAGCCACCGAGCCCGAGATCGCTCAGTGTCTGCTGTGCCGCGCGTGGTAACGCTCCGATGGTCGGCCGGCGCGACCGCAGCCAGCCGCAGACGAGGCCAGCGATCAGCGCGCCGCCGCCGCCGCCCAAGGTCAGCGGGATGCCGCCGACCCTGAAGCTGACGAGACCCGCGAGGAGGCCCGCGGCGATGCCGGTTGCGAGAAACGCGATGTCGGCGCGGTCGCCGGAGCGCAGGATCTGCCCGACCTTCGTGGCGGCGCGCTCGATGTTGCGAGTGCTGCCGACGAGCGTCATGACGTCCCCGACATAGACGCGGGTGTCCGGGCCCAACGGGACCTCGCGGCCCATCCTGGTCAGCGTGCGGAGATAGACGCCGCGGGCGTCGTTGCCGACGCGTTCAGCGATCTCCTTGATCGATCGGCCATGGAGATGGCGGCTGTCGACGAGGACGTCGATCACGTTGCCCGGGATTGCCTTCAGGATTTCGTCGGCATCGATTTCGTTGCCGATGACCGGCTTTGCCGCGACGAGGGCAGCGGTTCGCCCGGCGACGACGATGTCGTCGCCGGGTTCGAGAATGGTGTCGAGGCGCGGCTCGATATCGGCTCCCTGCCGCACGATTCGCTCGACGACAGTGCGGCTGCCAATTTCCTCTTCGACGTCCTTGACCGTGCGTCCCGCGGCGGCCAATACCCGGTACGCGCGCGCCTGGAATTTGCGATAGTGGAGATTTTCACTCTGTGGCGGGTTGCCGCCGGAAAGCTCCGCCTCTAGCTTCGCCGCCTCCGCCTTCAAATCGATCCGCATCAGTTTCGGTGCGACAAACGGCACGTACAGGAGCGTGAGAATATAGCCGAGGACATAGGTGACGGCGTATCCGGCTGCGATGTTTGCTTCCTGCTGCTTCAAAGCATCACTGGACAGGCCGACCTGCGCGAGCGCTCCGGACGCCGTGCCGATGATGGAAGATTGCGTCAGCCCACCGGCGGCAAGTCCCGAGGCCGTGCCCGGATCGAGCTTGAACGTGAATGCAAATATCAAAACGAGGATGAGGCCTGTGCTGCCGAGCACGAGCGCCATGACGACCTGCGCCAGGGTGCGGATGCTCAAGGAGGCGAAGAATTCGGGGCCGGACCGGTAGCCGATCGTGAACACAAACAGGCTGAACAGAAGCACGCGCAGCACCGACGGGAATGTAAAGGTCCCGAGCTGACCAATGAGAACGGCCACCACCAGTATGCAGGCTGTCGTTCCGATCGAGAAACCACGAATCTTGACTCGGCCCAGCACCGTGCCGATGGCGATCGAAAGCAGCAGGAAGATTTCCGGAGCGGTGGTGATCATCCACCTGACGGTACCCATGGCGCATGCCCTCCAGCCATTTGCGCGGAATCTGGTCAGTGAAACCCGGCGACGCTTGATTCAGATCAATCCTCGCACGGCGAGAGCCTGCGGCCTCAAGGCCATCGTCGATAAGAGGGGCACGTCTCGGTGCTTCGGTGCTTGCCACAGGCTCCTTGTGCAGCGCGGCACAAAAGAAAGAGCTTAATCTAGATCAAACCCGCCGCCGCGTTTCGCAGATTGATCTGAATCAATACTGGCAGCTCCTTCCTGAATGCGCCTCATCGGTGACGGAGTTGATTATGCGGAAATCCGTGCTCTATCTGATCCTCGCGGGCGCGACCTGGCCATGCGCAGCCCATGCGCAAGCTAAGATCGATATGGCCCGTGTGACATGTGCCGACTATCTAGCGCTTTCAGCCGAAGACTCGGCGGTCTTTTCTGCGTGGATGAGCGGTTGGTTCAATCAGAAAACCGGTTACGTGTTCGTTGACTTGAATGCCTATGCTCGAAACGTCGCGAATGTGAAGTCGTGGTGCGCTTTAAACCCGACGCAAACCGTGATGGCCGGTCTTCAACGCGCAACGGCTCAATAGCGACCACAGGCGACACTGGAGGCCTTATGAAACGGACCATCATTTCCAGCTTCTGTGTGCTGATCCTGACGAATTGCCCTACTGCAAGACGCACAGGTCGGATACCGTCATGAATGCAATGCAGAAGAACTGGCACTAGACTTAGCGTCCGGGCCTGCCGGCACTCTCTTTCGGAGGCTGACCCACGATGGGGTTGAGCCGAAGTTGCCAGCTTAAGGGCGGATCTTCGCGGTTGACCAGGTCGACATCGTCACATGCAGTATGAAGCCCGGCGGCGCGCATCTCCGCGGATCCGTCAGCAATACTTTTTGCCTGGCTCAAATCACCAGCGCGGTGTTAACGGGTCATTCCGGTCGCACATCTGCGGATGGCTCGGCGAGTCCGGCGCACCGTCGTTCTCTCGACGCACACTCCGTTAACGCGTGTCTGGTGTCGCAATCAACAAGGCGAAGACAGCAACATGGTCCAGCAGCGGCGGCATCCCTCCGGCTTCATCGAACCGTGCCTGCCGTTCGCGGTTCCTTGGACGCCTGCATTCCAGATTGCACGGTGTTCCGTGGCTGAACAGCCGGTTTACACAATCACCTGGCAAGAGGGTCCACGACGGGCAGCTTAGGGGCGATGATTCTGTCCGCCGCCCCACGAAGGGCGCCGGCGAGTTTCGATGGGTTCAGTTAAGCGCAACGACATCCACTGGCTCCGAGGCATTCATAATGGGCTAGGAGGCCGCGTAGAGCCGACTTGGCACCTCGGGCGTCAAATACTCGCCTCCAGGCAAATCTCTGCTCCACGCGGCCTCGCAGACGCAGGGCGCTTCCGCCAGCGGACCGCGAATGGTCCCGAGGCCAGCTTGACCTTCTCGTCCTCGCTGAGACCGGACGGCTTGCTCAACCGCTCGATCAAGGCGTGCTTCTCGGCCTCCACAACAGCCGCACGCTTGGCATGTTCCTCGGCCTTCTCCGCTTCCTGGAGCGCCGCCTGCTTCTGGATCTCGTGCGCCTTCGGGATCAGGTCGTCAATTTTGTCTCGCATGGCTGGGGACTCCTGGGATCAATCTTGAGCCTTGCCCGAGAACGGTAGGAGCGAGCCGACCGTCTTCTTTGATCCAAATCAAGCAAGGCGCGCGTCAGGAAGGCACGGTGCCAGGCACGGCTGCGAAAGCGCCAGCGCCCGGAAGGGAGTTGAAAATTGAGCGAACAGATGCATCCGGCAGCCCCCCATCATCTGCCGTTCTTCATTCCCGGCGCCGACGGGGCGGACACCCTGATGGTGGTGATGGGCATTTTCCTTGTAGCTACAGTCTTATGGGTTGGCACCCTTTACTGGAAGCTGCACAGCCTGCCGGAGCGCATGGCGCACAAGTCCCAGAAGCTGCAGTTTGAGATCGTCGCCGTCCTCGGCCTGATATCGCTTTTCACCCACATGCATATCTTCTGGGTCGCCGGCCTGCTGCTGGCACTCATCGACCTGCCGGATTTCGGCACGCCGATGCGCAGCATTGCCGATTCCGTCGAGCGCATAGCCGACGCCACGCCGGGCGCGCCCGCTGCCGAACCGGAAGCCGAATCCGTATCTGGCGGCAGTCCCGACGTCCGGACGCCCGCGAAGCAAGAGGTGCACAACCATGCTTGAGCTGATGATCTGCTCGCTGGTGACGATCCTGCCGGATTACCTCTACCGCCGCTATCGGCAAGGCAAGCGGTTCGGCAAGGAGATCACGTTCTTCTCCATCTGGTACGAGCTGAGGTGGGGCATCACCAGCTGCCTGATGCTCACGATCTCACTGATCACGATGATCTTCTACTTTCATCCCTCGACAACCGCCGCGGCGATCTACTTCAGGACCGTGCCGATCCTGCCCGAAGGCTCCGGCCGCGTCGCCGAGGTCAATGTCGCCTTCACCCAATCGGTAAAGAAGGGTGACGTCCTGTTCCGGCTCGATGGTTCGAGCCAGGAGGCTGCGCTGGAGACCGCCAGGCGAAAGATCGCCGAGGTGGATGCGTCGCTGATCTCTGCGCAGGCCGATGTCGTCAAGGCGGACGCTCAGACAGGGGAGGCGAAAGCCTCCTTGCAGCAAGCCAAGGACGAGCTGGATGTGAAGAGTGAATTGCAGCGCCGCAATCCCGGCATTGTGCCGCAACGCGACATCGAGAAGCTGCAGGTTCTGGTTGATCAGCGGCAGTCCGGCGTCGATGCGGCCAACGCCGTCAAGCAATCGGCGACGTTGCGCGTCACTACGCTCCTGCCGGCCGAGAAGGCAAGTGCCGAGGCCGCGCAGGCGCAGGCGCAAGTGGATCTCGACAAGACGTTCATCCGGGCCGGCGTCGATGGCCGTGTCGAGCAATTCCTCGTTCGCCCCGGGGATCTCGTCGCCCAGATCATGCGGCCGGCCGGAATCCTGATACCGGACGAAGCGGGCCGGAACAGCTTGCAGGCAGGGTTCGGGCAGATCGAGGCCCAGGTCATGAAGCCCGGCATGGTCGCGGAAGCCACGTGCATCTCGAAACCCTGGGTGATCATTCCGCTGGTCGTCACCAGCGTGCAGGATTTCATCGCCGCCGGCCAGTTTCGGGCCACCGAGCTGTTGATCGACCCGCAGAGCCTGCAAAAGCCTGGTTCGATCCTCGTGTTCCTTGAGCCGCTCTACAAGGGCGGCCTTGACGGCGTGACACCAGGCAGCAGTTGCATCGTCAATGCCTACACCAGCAACCATGACGTGATCGCCGATCCGAAAACCGGCGCGTTGAAGGGGTTTGCCCTGCACGTCGTCGACGCGACCGCACTCGTTCATGCATTGCTGCTTCGGATCCAGGCGCTGCTGCTGCCGATCCAGACGCTGGTGTTGAGTGGTCACTGACGGGCGCGAACAGGCCGGTGTTTCCTGTGAGACAAGTCAGGTCGAGAATGAGCAACCCCATGACGGCAAGTCGTGAAGACAAACCCGGCTAAATTTGTGATAAGGCTAGATAACACCAAAGGGTCCAATCGTGCCGACACTGCAAAAGCCGAAGCACGAAATTGTCGCCAATGCACTTGCCTCCGGTAAGAGCCAAGCCGAGGCGTACCGGGCGGCCGGCTACGTCTACAAGCCCGCGAATGCGAGTAGGCTTTGCAGACGACCGTCGATTGAAGCCCGAGTGCGAGAAATCGTAGAGGAGCGCGCCCATAGTGAGGCGAAGGCAAGAGAAATCGGCGTACAGCGTGCCGCACTTACGGAAGAGTGGATCATTCTCCGACTAAAGCATGTAATTGATTTATCTATCCGCGGGCTTCCGGTTTACGACCGGGACGGCGACGCGACCGGGATCTTCAAGCCCAATCTGGATGCTGCCATAAGCGGGTTGAAGCTGGCCGCGAAGATTGCGGGACTTCTTGTGCACAGACATGAGATTGACCAGTCCGGAGCATTCGCGCGAATGACGGATGCAGAGTTAAATCGAGCGCTGTTCGAGCAGTTTAAAGCGCTCGGTCTGTCGGACCGTGCGATGGTGGAGATTCGGGCATTTGCTGAATGATCGGCAGCATCTAAAGGCGTGCGGCGGTTCAGGTTGGATCGTGAGGCACGTCCATCGCCGACCATTGAAAGCGGAAGTGCTAAGCGACGGACTTGCGACATGGCAGCCTCATAGAGCGTCCTCCGGTGGTGCCCGCCATGGGTGTCAATCGGCCTGCAAATTTGACCCCTCATCGGCGTCCAATTTTGACCCCTTCGTGCGGCGGGGTTTGCTGGTAGCGCTCGTCTCGTCGGAGCTGGCCGGGATAGCGGAGGCGAGACGAGCGCGGGTGGCGTGATCGTCGTCTCGGCTCTTGAATCGCCAGCTGTCGTTGCCGGTCTCGACGATGTCGCAGTGATGGGTCAATCGGTCGAGCAGCGCGGTGGTCATTTTGGCGTCGCCGAACACGCTCGGCCATTCGCCGAAGGCGAGATTGGTGGTCACGATGATGGAGGCCCGCTCATAGAGCCGGCTGACGAGGTGGAAGAGAAGCTGTCCACCGGACTGGGCGAAGGGCAAATAGCCGAGTTCATCCAGCACGATGAAGTCCATCCGGGTCAGATGCTCGGCGAGCCGTCCTTGCCGTCCGTTGCGGGTCTCGGTCTCGAGGCGATTGACGAGGTCGACTACGTTGAAGAAGCGGCCGCGGGCACCGGATCGGATGCAGCTTCTGGCGATGGCAATGGCCAGGTGGGTCTTGCCTGTGCCGGTTCCGCCAACCAGCACGACGTTGCGTTGTTGGGCGATGAAGCCGCCGCCAGCGAGATCATTGACGAGCGTCTGATTGATCGGCGTGCCGTCGAACTGGAAGTCGGCGATGTCCTTGGCAAGCGGCAGCTTGGCAATGGTGAGCTGGTATTTGATCGACCTTGCTTGCTTCTCGTTGATCTCGGCGTTGAGCAGGTCGCCGACAATGCGCTGAGGTTCGTGCTGGCGCTTGACGGCGGTTGCCATGATCTCGTCGAAGGCGGCCTTCATGCCGTAGAGCTTCAGTTCGCCCATGAGGTCGAAGATTTGGGTTCGTTCCATCAGATGGTCCTCCGGAGGTTGTCGTAGCGGGCACAATCGGCGATCGGTGCATGACGGAGCGTCAGTGCGGCCGGCGTCATGATGTTGGCCGGTGGGGCGGGTTCACGTTGACGGGCCAGGATATTGAGCACGACATCGGCGGAATGGACGCCATGACCGAGCGCTTCGGCACAGGCCGCTTCCACCGCGGGCAGACCGTCAGTCAGCACCGCGTTGAGGATGTCGACCATCTGCCGATTGCCATCGTCGGTGCTGGCAAGCTTGCGCCGGATCCGCTCGATCGCGGCCGGCAGCACCCAGTCTTTGAAGGGAGCACCGTTGCGCAAGGCGCCGGGTTTGCGGGCGAGCACCGGCACATAATGCCAGGGGTCGTAGACGGTATCGCCGCGGCCAAAGGATCGCGGGTGCTCGGCAACGATGCATCCATCCTGACGGATCACGATGCGATCGGCATAGGCTTGAACCTCGACCGGTCGTCCGACTGCGCTGGCTGCGACCGAGTACTTGTTGTTGTCGAAGCGCACCAGGCAGGTCTTCGAGACCGATGCCGTCACCGCATGGAAGCCGTCGAAGCGGCCGGCATAGGGAACGAGTTTGGGGCGTTCGGCTTCGAACACTTCCCAGATCGTCTGATCGACCAGCTCCGGATGGCGATGAGCCTTGGCGTAGGCGATGCATTTGTCGAGCAGCCAGGCGTTTAACTCGTCGAGGTTTTTGAACCGCAGCCGCGGCGTGAAGAAGCGTTCCCTGACCAGCCCGACCTGGTTCTCGACCTGCCCCTTCTCCCAGCCCGACGCTGGCGTGCAGGCGACCGGATCGACCAGATAGTGGCTGCACATCTGCAGGAAGCGGCGATTGTAGAGACGCCCTTTACCGACGAAGATCGTCTCTACGGCAGTCTTCATGTTGTCGTAGATGCCGCGGGTGCAGGTACCTTTGAACAGGGCGAACGCCCGGTCGTGGGCGTCGAACACCATCTCCTGCGTCTCCCGCGGATAGGCCCGCACGAACAGCATGCGGCTGTGGCAGAGCCGGACATGGGCGGCCTTCACCATTACCGTGGTGCCGCTCAGCAAGACCACCTCGTGGCTCCAGTCGAACTGATAGGCTTCGCCTGGGGCAAAGCTCAGCGGGACATAAGCGGCCGCGGTCGATTGCCCGCGTTCTTTGCTCCACCGCCTGGCGTAACGCCGCACCGCATCGTAACCGCCGTCATAGCCGCGGCCGCGCAGCTCTTCGAAGATCCGGATCAACGTCAGCTGTTCACGAGCCGATTTGGCCGCGTTCGCCGCCAGCAATCCGTCAAGCTCTACTGCCCATCGTCCCAGCTTTGGCCGCGGCTGCACCTGCCGCTCGTACTCGAAGGAGGTCTCTCCCGACCTCAGCACCTTCCGGACCGTGTTCCGCGACACCTTCAGGTCACGGGCGATCTCCTTGATTGTCTTGCCCTTGATGAAGTGCTCGCGCCGGATCCGGGCAATCGTCTCCACGATCAGCATCCCCCACCACCTGCTTCGTTCCAAAGCAGGCAGCGCAACAGACCAATCTGTAGGGGGTCAATTTTGGACGCCGATCCCCCGGCTTAGGGGGTCAATATTGCAGGCCGAATGACAGAGACGCCCGTAACAGCCCATACGGACGGGCGTTTATCCCCATGTGCAGCGGTTTGGTGGCATGGGGGCGCGGGTGCATTTTCCTACTTTAGATTTTCGTTGTCCGATCGATACTAGGACGGGGCGGAAGCATGAAGCTGATCGGCTCAGCCCATGTTGGCACTCGGCTTTGGCACTCGGCGTTGACCGGAACCGACCTGATGCCCCTTTAATAGACGTAGATCGTCTTTCTGTGCGATCAAACTGCGGGGCCAGAGCGCTGGCCCCGATCCACTCACAGGCCATCTGAACGGCCTACCGTCCACAACCCCAATGTGGCGTGCGTACCCGCGCGCCCAAACGAAGGAGTCTGCCTATGTCTGACCTACTCACGATGTCCGATCTCCGTGCGCGCTACGGGAGCGGCAGTCGACCGGCGAGCAGGACATTTATCTACAACGCGATGGCGTCCGGCCATCTCCCGCAGGCAGTCAAGTTCGGCGGCAAGATGCTTTGGCGTCGCGCCGACGTACTCGCCAAAGAGGCCGCACTGTTCGAACGCGCCGCACAGCCCGACGCGCGCTCCTAAGCCACGCGCCTGGGGGACCCATGACTAGCATTCAATCTGCGCTATTCGACAATCGCGAAGCGCTCGCCAACGAAGGCGAGATCGAACGTAAAGAAGCGCTCACCCGAGCCGCCACCGCGTCAGAAGCCCTTGCTCTTGATGCCGATAATGAACTCGCCAAGGCGGGCTACGACAAGAATGGCAACCGCTTAGGCTCAGACGACAAGCCCGTTCCGAGCGACGACATTATGTCAAATCGGAAGCGGTCCATGATGCCGCGAAACGCGACGGATGAATCTAATTGGCTGACCATCTCGGCGAACAAGGGGAGCGAGATGAAGTCGAGCACTAGCATCGAAGCAGAAATTGACGCTTCGCGTGCGTACACCGTCGAGTTCGCGAAACATTGCAGCAGCTTCGCCGAGCCCTGCAACCAAAACCAGTTGCTCGCACGCATTGACGCGGGGCTTTTGCTCCTCGCCGACGCGCGGTCACAGTATCACGTCGACTTTCTCGCCTTCACCATCAAGTCCGACTGCGATGAACCTCCTCCGAATTGATGGACACCTGTAGTAGGCTCGAAGAGCCAGGAGAGGTGTTGGATGGAAGGACGTCAGCGTAGGTCGTTTACGGACGACTATAAGCGGCAAGCGGTCGATCTGGTCGCTTCGAGTGGCCGCTCGATCGGATCGGTGGCCAAGGAACTTGGCCTGCGCGATTCAGTTTTGCGGCGCTGGGTGGAACTACGTGGAACTGGGCGAGAGCCGACGGCTGCGGCGCGGCGCCCCACAACGCAAGCGACGCTGCCGTCGGCGGACCACGCGGCGGAGATCGCTCGTCTGCAGCGAGAGAACGAGCGGCTGCGCATGGAGCGCGACATTTTAAAAAAGTCGATCGCGATCTTTGCTGGGGGGCCGAAATGAGATTCCGCTTCATCGAAGATCGCCGCGCCGACTATCCTGTGACGATCCTGTGCGACGTGCTCGGTGTCTCGCCGGCCGGCTATTATGCTTGGCGCTCCCGGCCGGAGAGCCAGCGATCGGTCGCCAACCGTGAGCTTGTCGACGACATCAAGCGCGTCCATCGCGAGACAAACGGACGCTACGGCAGCCCGCGTATCCATGTCGAATTGAAGGCCCAGGGCCGCGGGGCGAGCCGTGGCCGCATCGAGCGGCTGATGCGCCATCACGGTATCAGGGCCATCATGGCACGGCCTCGCCGGGTGCGGACGACCGATAGCCGTCATGACCTCCCGATCGCGGCGAACCTGCTCGAGCGCAACTTCACCGCCACTGCGCCGAACCGGATCTGGCTCGCCGATATCACCTACATCGAGACCGATCAGGGTTGGCTCTATCTGGCCACCGTCATGGATTTGTACAGCCGCAGGATCGTCGGCTGGGCGATGGCGGATCATTTGCGTGCCGAGCTGCCGCTGGCAGCCTTGCGGATGGCCGTCTCAGCGCAGCGGCCTGGCGCCGGTCTGATCCATCATTCCGATCGCGGCGTCCAATACGCATCGGCGGAATACCGCAAGGTCGTGCAATCTGCCGGCTTGAGGGCATCGATGAGCCGCAAGGCCGACTGCTATGACAATGCTCCAATGGAGAGCTTCTTTCACACGCTCAAAATCGAGCTCGTCTACCACACTCACTATGCAACACGCGCAGAGGCCACACGTGATATCTTTGCTTACATTGAAGGCTTCTACAATCGAACTCGTCGTCACTCCGCCATCGGCTATGTCAGTCCGATCGAGATGGAGCTAAAAGCAGCTTAACCTTGTCCATTTTTTCGGGGGAAGATCAGCGATGCGCTCGGAATAAAGACAATCCCGGAACTGGCAGTTGCCATCGGTTGCAGCACGTCGGCCGTATACACGAAGATAGGAAACGGCAGCTTCGAGTTTGCGCTCGCGGTGATCGCCTCCGAACGTCAACTGACCATTCGGGAAGCTCGTAAAGCGAGATGGCGCGAGATCGACATAGAGCGGGCCATTCGCGGAAGCCGTTTTGATGTTGAAGGCATTCGCGAAGGCATCCGGCTCGCAGCATTGAGCCTCAAAATCGAAGTTGCTCACGCAATTGCCCGCGAGGCGATGGCAAGCGCGCTGAGCGAGTCAGGCGTCAAAGATAAGTCGACGCATATGATCCCGCGCTCGCGTTGGAAGAAGCTAGCCGAGCTAGGCCTATTCGATGTCCGCACATTCGAAACGCTCAGCCAGATGAAACCGCAGGAACGGGACGACTGGATAGCTGATCGCGAAGTGGAGCGGCTGAAGGCGCTGTTCGGCAACGATCAGCAGCGCAGAGCCGCGAGATGTCGGTATGATTCACGCGAGTGCCAACGGCTCATTCGGAAACATGTCGGAACGGGGGAAAGGTTCGCCCCGACGAGGCCTAATGTTCCCCCGTCGCTCGCAGAACTCGCCAAGCGCTGCACTCAGAAGCCCACCAACAAGAAAGCCGCCTAAGTGAATAAACCTACTACTGCACGACCCGAAGCGGACACTACAGGCGCGCGGCAGAGCACGAACCGCAAGAACGCGCGTTTCTTCGCGCAGGCTGGACTCTACGTCTTTCCTAGTGATGGAAAAATTCCCCTCGTGCCCCGGTATAACCGCGCCGACACGTCGCTTTCGAAGGAAGAGCGCGAGACCGCGATTGACGAGTACGTCGAGAAGCACGGCGTTGAGCCTGCTCACGTCGGCGCAACCAAGGACGACGCTACGCTCGTTAAGCTTTGGCGCAAGTTCCCTAACGCGGTGCCGTCCATTTCGTGCGGCCCGTCGAAGTTGGTTGTGCTGGACGCTGACCTGAAAGATGACGGCCCGCGCAAATTGCGCATGCTGTTTGCTGAGCGCGGCGGACTGCCTGCGGGGATTGCAATCAATCCGACCAAGAGCGGCGGCGAGCACTTCGTGTTCGGCGATCCGGAAGGCAAGTTCTCCAATCGCGCTGGCCTGCTCAAGAAGAACTGCGGCACCGACGTGCGCGGCACGGGCGGGCAATTCGTGGCTCCGGGGTCTATCCGCGAAGACGGTGCGACCTACGGCACCCAGGCAGACAAGCAGAACTTCGTTCGCGCGGTCGTCGGCGGCAAGCTGCCGACGCTGCCGGACTACATCGTGGAGCTTATCGGCACTCAGCCTGACAGTGAATCTGCGCCGCTTAATGATAGCGATCCCGTGGTTAAGGGGCTCATTGAGGAGCTTGGCGTGGGGGAGCGAGACGGGTTCTTGTCGCTGTTCGACTCAACAGTCGGTAAATTCCCGCTCGATTACATTCGGCAGTGTCGACCCGACTTCGATTTCTTTTATGATCACCCGAGCGATGACCGCTCTGCGAATAGGATGAAGGCTGCGACATTCCTTGTCGGAGCGTATCCCGAGCTGACCGTCAATGACTACGCGGCATTTTGCGAGGAGTGGGCGGGGGCAGGCGAGTACGACGACCGGCAACTTGCTCGCGAGTTCGCGCGGGCGAAGCTTAATCCCGCGCACGTTTCCAAGCCGAGCGACGGCAGCGCGTTTGAACCCGTGGAAGACGAAGGTGGTGAGACTGGCCACAAGCGCCCGTCTCACATTCGCGCAAGCGACCTTGTGGCGAACTACAAGCCCATTCGGTGGCTCGTCAAACGATTGATCCCGCTCAACAGCGTTGGCGCGCTGTATGGGCTGCCGAACGTTGGCAAGAGCTTCGTAGTCTTCGACCTAGCGAGTCACGCTCGACGCGGGCGGGATTGGTTCGACCGCAAGATCGCAGGCGGCGATGTGCTATACTGCTATGCGGAAGGTGCCGAAGGAATGAGCGGACGCGCCAAGGCCTGGGCCGATAACAACGACACGAGCGGCGGCGACGTGGCTCTAATGAACAATGTCCCCAATCTGTTCAAGGACCCGAAGGCCGCCGACAAGCTGATCGCCGAGGCTCGCAAATGCGAGGCAGACAGCGGGCAGCCGGTGCGGTTGATCATCGTCGATACCCTTGCAGCGGCGACAACGGGAGCGGATGGGAGTAGCGACAAGGACATGGGCGTGGTGTGTGAGCGGTTGCGGAAGGTCGCGACGGCGCTGGATTGTGCCGTCCTTGTCGTTCACCACAGCGGTAAGGATGTGTCGAAAGGTATGCGCGGATCATCGGCGATCCTGGGCGCGGTGGACTACACACTGCTCGCCGAAGAGGGGAAGGGCGGCTCAACTATCAGTGTCGAGAAGATGCGTGACGCCTCTAAGGCTCAGTCGATCAGATTCAAGCTTGTGGAGGTCGTCATTGGCAAGGACGGCGACGGTGAGGACGTGACGAGCTGCATCATTCGCCCGACCACCGTAGGCGAGGGACTAGATATCGCTGTGGACGATCGGGAAGAAGCCTCACTGATCAAGCGCGGGGACAAACGAGAAGACCGTGTCGAGAGGCTAATCGAGGTCGCGGGCGAAGAAGTCGCGAGGGCTTCGCTAGCCGAAGACGAAGCCACGAATGAAATCGGGCTGACGCTCGTGCGGCTGACAACCTTGCTGAACGCAAGCCGCACGAATTACGCCACCCTTGACGGTAAGCCGTTCGCGCCTCTGCACCGGAAAGACGTTTCGCGGGTCGTTCAGTCGGCCGTTGAGGCTGAACGTCTCTCAGTCCGGGGCTCAAAGTACTATTTGAGGTAGTCGGGAGTTGTGGCACTCTACTGTGGCACTTCGGGAGTGCCACAAGAAGTGCCACAGCATATTCCAGAGAAAGTGCCACGAACTGCCACAAGGCGTGCGGCACTAGAAACCCAGCAAAATAGCGGGTTTCTGCAATTCTGTGGCACCCCGTGGCACTTTGTGGCAGGTGCCACAAGTCGGTCCATCCCGTTTTGTGGCATTCCCCGCGTGTCTATAAGACACGCGGGTGCCACAAGTGGACGTGAAGGTAGGAACCTAGGCGGTTTGGCGGTAAGGGATTTTCGACATGACCGTATTCGCGGGGAGCGGGAGCGAACTAGCCTCTCTCATTCAGTACGAGCGTGACGCGTTAGAGTTTGTTCGATCAGTACTGTTTAACCAGAGCGAAGCGGCGGCGCGCTTGGAAATCGATCTCTCGGCTGCCAGAAACGAAGACGGGTCTCTCCGGGGAGATGTCAGGCTGCTGATGGTTGGTGTCGCGTCCGGCGATGAGGCCGTTCGATCCGCCTTATCTCGATTACGGCCGCTGGCTTTCTCTGCGGCGTTCAAGTTGCAGGACATGATCGTAGAGTGGGTATTGCGTGCGAATGGCTCCACAGCATGGCGGTTTCAGGCGAAGATTCAGGAATACGAAAGGATGAAGCGCACAGCCCGCCTGTGCGAGCCTCCGGGATTTGTAAACCGAGGGGCGTTGTCGGATACGTTCTGGGCGCTCTACAGCGCCTTGGCTCGGTTTCGAAACAAGATCATTCACAAGGGTAGCTTCTCGGTTTTGGGAACGACGCTCACGATTGCGGATGGACCCGACATTTTACAATTAACGGACGCTGAGCAGGGAGCGTACATTCGCGCGCTCTGCTTGCTAGCTGACGGCCTTATGAGCAGTGCTATTCCCGACGCTAGCGTATTCATTATTGAGAATGATCTGCATCAGTTGAGCTCAATTCACAATGTAACTGGACTCAATCAACGACCGGTCAGACTTGCATCTATAACGGCGACAGGGACCGGCCGAGCTGTTGAAGATGGACGTTTAGAGGCGACAATCGATTTTGATGAGATTAGGCGGTGTGCGGAGAAATCATTTCCGATAGTTGGCGGCATCGTATTGTTCGATTTAAGACTCATCATTCGTGTAGGTATCCGACAGGCGACATGGGCGTTCCCGGTGGGTGCAGCCCCGACAGGGGTGGTTCAGATTGTTGAGGGCAATTCACGTTTTGAGCCCTACCGCGCGGCTGAAGCGCTCCAATAGTTTGCTCGAATATCGGCTGGTTACAACGACTTAGCACCTACATTCCGGGAGATGCACGTTTTTTGGCGAGCGCTCTCCTTATGGTGAGGGCCGCGTACGGCGGGTGCACGAGCCCTTCCTTTCGGGAGCCGCGCGGACCACATCCCCCGGTTCGCGCGGCCGTCCCCGGTCATTCACCCGTCTCCCGAGGGGAAACCGCCGTCATGACTACCCAACCCGATCATACCATCGGTCTGACCGAATTGCTTGCGCTGTCCGAAGATGCTCGCCTGGGCCGGATCGCCGCAGCCGCCGAACGTATCGCCGAGTCCACCGAGACGCTTATGGCTCTATTCGCGTCGCTGATCGGGCAGGGGAAAGCGACCTGCCTTTCGTTCGACGGCACTGGCCCGACCACACAGCCCGCCGTCAACTTCCTGCGCACAGGCGACGGAACCAAGGCCTTCGCATGCGACGCGATCAATGCGGAAAACGTCGATGACTGATCCTGCCATTGCGGCGCTGCTCAATCAGTTCGCCGATACGCTCAATCAAGCCGCTGCCACATTCGACGCGATCCGCCACACCATTCCTAGCGTCGATCCGGGATCGCCCGTCGCTCGCATGGTCGAGCAGTGCGAGCGGGCTGAGTCCACCATGCGGCAGTCGGTAGAGCCCACGAGGTGGCAGCCGCCCACGGCGCTCTAGCGTTGGTGACCCACGCCTATACCGAGCTGCGAGGCTTTGACCCGCACCGCACCGATAGTGCGCTTCAGTTCCTTGCAGACCTTAGCGACGGGCGTGCGAGCCTTCGAATGCTTCTTCAGGGTCCGCACATCCGTCGCGGTCCACTCGCGACGGGAAACAGTCTTCTTCTTCTTCGTCGTCTTTGCGCGCTTCAACTTACCCACTCCAAATCAGTAGAGCCGCGCTGTTAGCAACGGTCGCAGGTGATCGCAACTCACAATGAGCTGTGTTGGGGATAATTACGATGACAATGCTACAAGTTAATGTCGACGCCACCTCACTTGAGCGATGGGCTCGAGAATTGAGCACGCGCGGTATTCGCAACGCAATTCGTCGAGCTGTCGACCGATCAGCAACGGCCGCGCGTAAGGTCGCGCTCGAAGTGATTGCAAAAGACGCGGGCGTCTCTGTCGCTCGCATCCGCCCCGGTGTTACGAAGGTGCGGCGCACCACGCAATCTGATCTGAGCGCGTCGTTCACAGCGAACAAACTGCGTATCGGCATTCTGAACACGGAAGGCGCAACCGTCAGCCGTCGCGGCGGCTTGCATGCGAGCACGTTCAGGCTGACGGGCGGCGGCAGCTCTTCTCTCGACGTGGCAAAGGCCTTCGTAATCCGCGCCAATGGCGGCAAGTTCGTCGCGATCCGACGTGGTCGCGAGCGTTTGCCGGTGAAAGGAATCTATGCCGAGCAGCCGTCCACCGCGATGGCCCAGGACAACGGGGCGGCACGACTGGCATGGCAGAAAGAAGCCAATGCGCAAGTAGCTCAGCGGTTGCCGCAAGAGATACAGAAACAGCTTCTCGCCGAAGGCTTGCCTTACAGCCCGCCCGCCGACACAGGCGATTAGTCAACACCGTCGTTAGAGCGATATCGACACGCTCGCGACGATTAGCGCGCCGCGTCCGGCAGGAGCGGGAGTGAGACGACGCCTTATCGGGCGTGGCGCGCACACGTTCGCCCCGTAGGTCCCGAACGTAACCACAATGCGCCATGGCGAGCTGCCGCAGGGGCGCTTGGGTCCCTCCCGGGCACCCCTCGCGCCCGCCGAGCGGTGCACCGCCGCACTATTTTTACTGAAAACATTCACGTTTTCGATAGCAGAGAACGACCATGGGACGGCCAAGAGGCATTATCCGCAGGATCGCGGACGAAACGAGCCTGGATCAAGCGACCGTGCGTCGCTCGCTCGCAATGGCCGACATTACCGAACAGGACTGCGAGGCGGACTTCGCTCGTGCAGTCGAGATCGTGAAAGGCTCGGCGGACAATGACCGAGTAATCGGCCATGCCGCGAGCGGCAGAGGCGAGGGCGGGACTAGTAGCGAATACGCCGCCGCGAAAGCGGAGGCGGAGCGCTACCGCGCCGAAAAGATGCGGCTGCAAAACGAGCGGCTGCGCGGATCGCTAATTGACCGCGCGAGTGTCACCGAAACATACACCCGCATACTCGGCGATTTGCGAACCACGCTGTTAGCGATGGGCGGAAAACTCGCGCCCCAGCTTATCGGCCAAACGGATGTTCGCGTGATTGCGAAGATCGTAGATACCGAAATGCGAGACACGCTCACCGTTTTCGCTGATGAGCAAAAATTTGCTGAAGCGCTGGACGACGAAGCGCTCGGCTAAAAGCGAGACACAATGATCGACAACGCATTAGCGTCGGCGATGCTCGGCGCTATGCGTCCTCCGCCGATTATATCGCCGCGTGAGTTTGCAGAAACCAACATACGGCTTCCCTCAAATGCGGCTGCCCGCCCGGGGCCGTTGCGGCTTGCACCCTACCAAATCGAGCCGCTCAATTACTTCGCGGAAGACGACGCAGACGTACTTGTATTGGAGTGGGCAGCACAAACTGGCAAGTCGACTATCGTCAATGCCGTGCTCGGCCATATTATCGGCTGCAACCCCGGTCCCACGCTCCACGTATCTCCAACCGGCGACCGTTCGAAGGAGCTGGTTAGAGAACGTCTAGACCCGCTTATTGCAAGCTCTCCCGCACTTCGGGCGCTAGTTGGTACAGGATACGGCACGAAGAAGGGTAGCGCGGGCGGCACAGACAGCACGTCGCTCAAGACGTTCCCGGGAGGATCGATTGCGTTCGCGTCGAGCTTCAAGGCCGATGAGCTTGCAGCGCGAGCAATCAGATTTTTGCTGCTGGATGAGACGGACAGATTCGCGGGGGCGCTTCCCGGCGAAGGCGACCCCGTTGCGCTCGCGTTTAAGCGCACCAAGACCTTTGAGGACAACGGCCGTCGCGTCCTGCTCGTCAGCACCCCGACGACGCGCATGGGGTCAAGAATCGAGTCTTGGTACAGGCGCGGAGACCAGCGCAAATGGTTTGTAGCCTGCCCGGATTGCGCTCACAGCGGACCGTTAGATTTTGCGGACATGAAATGGACACCGGGTAAGCCTGAGACCGCTCACCACGTCTGCCCGGACTGTGGCGTGGTTCACGGCGAGGCGCAGCGGCGCGCGATGGTGGAAGCGGGGAGGTGGATTGCCACCGCGACCGGTGAGAGGGGCATTAGGTCTTACCACCTAACCGAGTTGGCCTCACTGTTCAGCACGATGGCCTCGGTGGTTCAGCAATTTGAAGCCGCAACCACGCCAGAGGCGAAACAGGTCTTCTACAACACCGTCTTAGCCCAGGCGTATGACGCTTCAACCGAAGTCGAATTGTCTGCGAGCGAGCTACAACAACGCGCCGAACAGATCGCGTCGCCGTACCGTGCGGATATGGTGTTCGTCAGCGCGGGCGTCGACGTGCAGTCCAATCGTCTTGAAGTGACATTCTTAGGGCACCACGCCGATCAGACGTTCAGTGTTCTCAATCACGTTAAGCTGGTGGGGGACACAAGCGGTGACGCTGTCTGGCATCAGCTTGACGCGGCGATGGAGACCGCCTTTCGAACCGTAGATGGCCGCGTGTTGCCCGTTCTAATTCAGGCAATCGACTCAGGCTTCAATGCTGATCAAGTCGTGAAGTTCGTGCGATCTCAACGCCGAAAGTCGCGCTCCGCGTACGCCGTTAAAGGTAAGGGAGGCTTCGACCGAATGCCTCTCGTCAGTGGCGGACGACTTAAAGGTCAGATGCAGTTGCTGATTGTCGGGGTCGACGCGGTCAAGCTCGCCGTTCAAAAGGCACTTGCGATAGAGCAGCCGTCTCCAGGTTACATCCGACTGCCGGATCACTTGGACGAAGAATACTTCGTCGGTTTGGCATCCGAGCAGTTGCGGGCTCGCGTCGTCAATGGTGCACCGCGCTTCGAATATCACCGCACCGTGAGACGAAACGAGCCACTCGATTGCCTTGTGTACGCCACGGCCATCGCGATGGCATCCCCAAGTTCGGGCGGCAGTCAACAAGCCGCCTGCACCTACACAACCCAAAACGTCGTTCGAAGAGTCGCTCAAACGATTGGCGGCTCTATCCCAACCCATGAGGTGACTACACCATGCGTGAATATAAGAAACCGGTTGCCGTTACCGGCGAGGCGAACGCCGCAATCGCCAGTGAACGTATGCGAATCCGAGACATTCTGGAAAGTGTTGAGGCGCGGCGCAATCCTGCCATGGCGCAGAAACTTGCACTTGTCGCGGCGCTCGACGCTGAGACAGCGAGAAGCATCCTTGCTGAAGCGCCTGTCGCCAATCCTTACCTTGCCGCCTTGGATCGGGAAGTTCCTAGCGGCATGAACGCGGCCACGGTCGACATCACCGGCGATCCGAGGGCCGCGCGGCTGAAAGAGATCGCAGAAGGTGCAAAGGCCTACAACGCTGCGAACCGTCGCTCGCAGGGCCTTGCCGTAAAGGAATAGGTCATATGTCGAAGATCAAAGGACGCGGGGCCGTCCGCGTCGCTCGCACTGGCCGAGCATCGGGTGCAAGCGGACGGGTTCGTCCCGCTGTGGTCCCTAAGCGACTTGCCGCTGCTGCCAAGGACGCGCTGATTAAGCCGCTCGCTCCCATCGAATCTGTGACAGCAGCCCGAGCGGGTATTCTCGACGGGACGGACGGCAAGCCTTCGCTCGTTTGGGCGCGTTACGACGCCGGGCCGTTCACTGCCGGTAACCTTGGCGGATGGCAGCCCTATTGGGGCACTCCGGGCAGTGAGATTAGCCGCGAGCGCTCATTGGTCGCTTCGATCACGCTCGACCTCTTGATGTCCAATCCGGTCATTGCGGCGCTCGTGGAGGGCTTTGCGACCTACGCGGTAGGGAACGGGCTCACGCTCTCTTCGCGACCCAACTACGGTGCGCTTGGCATTTCCAAGGACGCTGCGCGCGAGTTGTCGCATCAGATCGAAACGGCTTGGCAGGAGTGGGCGAAAACTGCTGCCGAATGCGACGCGTCGGGTCGCCACTCGCTGCATCAGCTCGCGGTCGCGGCATACAAGAGCTTTTTGCTCACTGGCGAAACGCTCTTCATTATCGGGCAGAAGGCAGGCGGTTCGGTCACACGGACGAAGGTCAACATGCTTGATGTTCGCCAGCTCGACCAAAGCATCACCCGCGTTGCCGAAGGCAACAACGGGGGAACCATCATGCAGGGGGTGCAGTTCAGGAATGGCAGGGTAGAAGGCTACTGGATCAGACCCTTCCAACTCGGCAATTTCAACACCGCTCCGCAAGCAACGTTCGTGAGGGCTCGGACGTCATGGGGGCGGACAGTGGTTGGGCATCTCTTCGACATGATCGCCCCGGGGCAAATTCGCGGCGTCTCGCCGCTCGCACCCGCTCTGACGCCTGCTCATTCGAAATCGACGCTGCGCGAGTTTGGGCTAGCCGCCGCCCTGGTGCAGTCCATGATTGCAGCCACGGTCGAATCTGATCTCCCCCGGGATACCGCGCTTAAGTCGCTTGCGACTGCCGACGCTATGGACATGCCTGCACCCTCTGGGGTTTCACCTGAAGCATGGGCGGAGGCCCGGGCGGCATACTATGAGACCGTCAAGGTCAATCTTCAGCCGGGCGTGGTCACTCACATGATGAAGGGGGACCGCCTCGTTCTGCATCGGCCGCAGAGCCCCAACACTGTTCACGATGCCCTGGACAAGAGCTTGTCCCGGGAGGCCGCCAAGGCGGCGGGCTCATCAGCAGAGGACGTGTCGGGCGATTACTCGCAGACCTCATTCAGCGCTTCACGTCTCGCGCAGGAGCTGCCGTGGCGGATCAACAAGCGCAGGCGCTCTGCAATCGTTGAGCCGTTCTATCAAGCTGCATTCGTCGCTTGGCTGGAAGAGATGTGTGAGACCGGGCGCATCCGCCTTCCGGCTGGCGCACCGGCCTTCTGGCAGGCCCCCGAAGCCTATTGCAGTGCTATTTGGCGGGGCGAAGGTAAGCCAGTGGCCGACCCGTTGAAGGCAGCCCAGGCCGATATTCTCGAAATCGAAAACGGCTTGTCGACGCTCGAAGCGAAGCTCGGCGAACGTGGTTTGGACTTTGAGGAAGTATTGGCTCAGCGCAAGAGCGAGCGGGAGCAATTGGAAGCGGCTGGCCTGCCTTACCCCGTGCCGAAGAACCGGGACGATTGGAAGGCCGAAGACGACGCGCCTGCGTCGACCTAGCAGGACACAACGATCATGACAAACTGCACATCCGGTAGGGGCGTTGTCCCCACGGTCGACAACCCGTGCGCCATGCTCTCGGCATTGCGCGCAGCGTACTACCAGCTACTTGCCGGGCAAGCGAAGGCCGTGGTCCGGAACGGCGATCAGTGGCTCGAATTTCAGCACGGCGATGCAAAGACATTGCAGCGCGAAATCCGTCGCCTCGAAATCATTTGCGAATCCGGGAATAACGTTGGCCGCGCAGTTCGCGTTGGGCCGTACGTCCCCACGAACGCGCCATATCGGCGCTTTAGGTACTGACCATGAAAGAGAAGATTGCCATTCCACTGGATGGCACGCCGAGCGTCGTCGTACTGGACAACGGTGAACGCATGACGCGCCGCAAGGCGATTACGGCTGGCTATCGAATTGTCGACGCATCCGCGATCAAGAGCGCAGAGGCGGCTAATGTCCTCACCGATGCGATCCACCGCTGGCGGCTCGCAATCGAATGCTTGCCGGAGGCGGCTGAACGTGCGGCAGCAACAGCCGAACTATTGGCGAGCCGGAATCCCGAAACCCTCACGGTAGGGCAGGCGCGCGCGTTCCTGCGCGGCTTGCCTGTCGAGACCAACCACACCGAACAGACGGAAGAGACCTTGACTGCAAATGACGACCCGCGCGCAGTACGCCGTGCTGAAATCGCGCGCAGCATGAACGCGTTCAACAAGAACAACGGACACGCGGGCAAAGACCTTCGCGTCGATATCAAGGACATCGATCCGGCCCGCCTACGCCGCGTCGCTGAAATCCGGCTCAATGCAATGGAGATGAACGGGCGGAGCATGACTGCCGAGTTTAAAAAGCTGAAGCTCGCTCTCGACACACACAGCGCGATGGGCGGCGACTTCTCGCGCGCGCTAGCGCAGGCAGGCGTCGACGCTCAGAGCCTCGCGCCCAGGGCCGTTTAGTCCGTAATTTGCAATCCAGGATCAACACCCAGATGACCACCCAGACCTTTCCTCTCAGCAAGCCTGTCACGACTCACAGCGGCAAGCTGACATCGTTGACGCTTCAGGAGCCGACCGCTGGCGCGTTCGTAGACCACGGCGAGCCGTTCAAGATTCACGTCCGCAAGAGTGCCAGCGGCGAGCCGGACGGCCTCGATTTCGATTACGACAACAAAGTCATGACCAAGTGGCTTGTGGAGATGATTGTCGAGAAAGTCGACGATATCATTCTCAAGAGTCTCAGCGCGCGGGACTACCGTCAGCTTCGAAGTCTGGCGACCGACATCGTGCTGTTGGGAGTGCAGGACCGCAACCCTACCGAACCGTCCGCCGCTTGATCGCGGTCCTCATTGCGGATCACAAGGTGCAGCCTTCAGAGCTGCACCCCATGCGGTTAGGACGGCTTATGTCATACGTCGATTTGCTCGCAGACCTGCGTAAGGTGCGAGAGATGAACAGCGGGAGCTAATTTCCCATGAGCAATCCCAGCGTAACGGCGACAATCAGCGCAAACGATCAGGCGTCGCCGCGACTGCGCGAACTACTTGAGCTGACGAAGCGGCTCGATCAGACGGCGAAGGGGCTCTTCAAAGATAACGGAGGCAACGCAAACTTAGCTAATCAGCTCAGGCAGGCCAACAGCGCAGCGCAACAGAACCTCAATACACTTGAGAAAATCCATAAAGTGCAGGCGGCTATCGGTGCGACGGTGGCGGGCGTGGCTGGCGCTAAGGCCTTTCAGTTCGCGAAGTCGGCTGTCACTGATTACATTCCCTATGAAAGGGACGTGCGGTATCAGCGAGCCATTCAGCACTACAGCAACTCCGATATGGCGCTGTTGGAGAGGCAGAGGATCGAAGCTGCCACTGTCTATGGCTTGAAGCCGGAAGACACGTTGCACGCTCAGCAAGCGTTCGTAACGCGAAACTTCTCTGCGCCGATCACCGAAGCGGCTACGAAGCAAGCCATCGTGCTTGCCAAAGCGCTGAACGTGAAGACAGAAGAGGCTGCAAAGATCGTCGAGGGCTTCACATTCGGGCAGGGTATCCACCTTCACACCCGCGCCGACGCTTCACGCGAGATTGCACGGTCGACCGACTTAGCTGCCATCGCGTCTAAAGCCGGAGCGATGACGCCGGAAGACATCCAGCAGTTTGGCAAATTCGGTATCGGTATGTCGACCGCAGCCGGTATCGGGGCCGAACAGGCGCTTGCGGCGGCTATGACCCTCAAGAGGGCGAACGTGGGCGGCGACGAGTCTGGCGTGTTCATGCGCGCCATGGGTGCCCGCCTGCTCGCACCGACCAAACAGGCTTTCGAGGCATTCGCCCATATGGGCATCAACTATGCCGATTATGCTCCCCAGGGCGCAGTCAGCACGGACGCTATCGACGCCTCACTTCGTCGTCGCTACGGCAAGGGTATGTCCGATGAGGGCAAGGCTAGCCTTAGCGCGGCGCTCAGCGACGAGTCGCGGAACGTGCTTGGGAGCCGTGAGGACTTCTCGGCTGCTGTCCGTGAGGCCGTTGAGGCCAGCGGCGAAAAGCTGTCCAAGATGGACCAGAAGCATTTGGTCGACACGGCTCTTCGTCAGTATGACCTGTCCAAAGGGTCGCTACGGGGCGGCGAACTGTTTGACGCGATCCTTCAAAAGGCAACTGCGCGGGACATGCAGGCCCTGGTAGGCGACAAGCAGGGCGGTCGGGCAGTCATGCTGCTCAACGCGCTTGGGCAGTATCAGGAGTACCTTGAAAAGCTGAACCACGGCGACGGGTTTGCGCAGAACATCGCGAACGAGCGCATGCAAGGCTTGGCGGCTGCGGCTGACCGGCTTACCGCCTCGCTCGATGCCGCCGAAAAGCAGCTAGTCAAGGCGAACGAGGGGTGGCTTACGCCGCTCGCGGAGGCGGGCGCTAAGTTGGCGGGCTTCACCGCTGGGCTCTCAGACGCGCAGAAGCAGGCTATCAGCGTTTCGGCCGGGCTCGCATCGCTGTCGGGCTTGACGGCGGCTGGGGCTACGATTGCATCGGTCATGTCGAGCCTTGCGGGGTTGGCGGCAAATGCAAACTTGGCTTCAGCGGCCTTAGCCCGGACAGCGGGCACCGGCGCCGTAGGGACAGCAGCAACTGCCGCTGGAGGCGTCGCGGCCGGTTCACGGGTGGCGGCTGGCCTGGGGCTCGCGTCCAAAACGTTCGGAGTGGCTGCTATCGTCGCGGGAGCTGTGCCGGTCGTATACGGGCTGACGAACGATGAAGCGCAAGGCGTTACGCGCGACCATACCCGGGCGGCGCGAGCGCGGGAGGCCATCCGTGCTGATGCGCAGGCACGTATGGACCGGGAGCTGGCGCGGGGTGGTGGGGCCGAGTTCGAAGACATGCTCACCGGCTCGGGTCCCTTTGACCGCTACCAGCCGTCTTCCTGGCCGAAGGCACGACGTGGCGCGACTAGTGATTATCTTCGCACGTTCGGCGCGTCAGACGAACAACCGGGCAATAGTCGCGGATGGCAGGACTCGATTGCTAAGGGCAACGTCGCGCCGTCGCAGGGCTTCAAGGATGTTTCCGTCACCGGCACAGTCAACGGTGCGGCCGAGCTGGCGATTAACGTCAACGGCGAGATCAGACCGACGCCTTACCTCGAAGGCATCATTCACCGGGCCGAAGCAACGGCCAACGTAGCGCTCAATGGCCGTCTCGGAACAAGCATGCAAGGCCCAGGCGATAATGCGACCAAGCCTAGCTTCGCGTCCGGTGGGCATCACTAAGGAAGACTAGAGCAATGACTATGCTGTTTCCGACCGATTGGCGGGAAGCCATGCAGACCGAAGTCAGCCCGGCAATTGACGACGCATTCGGTGAGTGCGTGTGGGTTACGCCCGTAGAGCCCGGCAAGCCTAACTTCCCGGCAGTACCGTGCCCTGACCGCAAGGTCAGGGTGCGTGCCGTCTATGTGGCCAAGGCAACGGCCGTAGCATTCGGGGAGGGACGACGCATGGGAAACCATGACGCCTATCCACTCGTTTCGACACGCAAGCCTGTCTTCAGTTTCGGCTATGGCGTTTTGCCGTGGCCGCTGACGCAGGGGTGTCGTATCGCGAGAGACAACGGGGAAGTTTTCGAAGTGACCGACCCAAGACCCGACAGTGTGTCGCGTGTTGAAGTCGACGTTGTGCAGCTCGGCAGACAGAAGGACGACTACTATGGGAATGGGTGATCCCACAGCCCGCCTGTCTGGATGGCCCCGCTCTTCGACTGCAGAGCGGGACATCCCGGACACGATTGCCTACGGGCTCGCGAGCCTGCGCGACATGAACGGCGACTCCATGCGGCTCTTGATCTGGCTAAACAACGACTGGCCGGACCACCTCATTCCCGCGCTCACATGGTTCGCGGCGCAACCTCGCAGCGGCGTATCGCAGACCTTCGTGAAGTACCTTATTAAGTATGCAGGCCCGGAGATGCTTGAACGCGCGTTCGGGAAGCGCCGCTTGCGCGAGCTATTGCAGCGCTATCCTGGCTGGGGCGATCCCGCAGGACTGCGCGGGCGATTTGACGGGTTCGGCGGGACGGACGGGCTTCCAAATTAATGCGGAACCGTTCCACCCTTTGCCACGGCTGACGACCTAGTGGGTAGGCCAAGGGTCGCGGTTCCGTGATAGGCTAAAATGATCCCTTGCGGTTCCCGCCCTAGCTTTGCCAACCTTCTTAGAAACAATTCCGTGGCCCTTGCAATTGTTGTTGTTGATGGAACGAGCCACTGAGGTCCAGTTAGTTCGCGTGACGACCGACGCCCGCGAGGTCCAGATTTGGCTCGCGGCGACCTCACGTGAGGAGGCGCTTGACCGAGTGCTTGACGCTATCCCGGAAGGATGGGCTGTTAGCCTCATTCAGCGGGGGCTTGCTGCCGAGCATGTCGCCGCACTGGACATGACCGTTGGAGAAATCCGCCGTCATCAGGTGAGCTAATTCTGCTTTAGCGAGTGTCGTTCGAATCGAACCGGCTTCAAATCTGTGAGGTTTGTAAGCTCACACTAACACCAAATGACATCTGCTCGAAAATAATCCCTTTGACGCCGATGAGCCGCTTTGCAACAGACAGAGCATTCTGATTTTTGGGGCAGGGCAATGCAGGATTTTGTTTTCGCTACACGCGTGTTTTCGGACTTCGATCCACGTACGGGCATAGAGCATGAGATTCGGGACATCATGGTGCGGAAGCCGTGTGGTTCGTTTCATCTGATCGAAGGACCTGGACTGAGGCCGGGTGATCGTGAAGTCGTGACGCCGTACAGTCTTGATGATGTGTTTGAGTGGTTGCAGGATTGTCCATGGCAGATCGAGCGGACGGTGATTTGCCCGTGGACCTAGAACGGTTGATGGAGTTGGTAGTCACCCGCCATGTATGGGGGCGGGACCTAACGGCAGAGCAGATGCAGGAGACGCTTGCGTCTGCTCTCGACGAAGACCGCCGTCATCTCGTTAAGGTTTGTACGGCAGAGGACGGACGGCTGGGGATCGAATTTGCTCCCGAATTGGGGGACGTGGGCCGCGCCTTTGTCGAAGCGTCCAAGAGCGCTCCCAGCAATCGACCTAGCTGAATCCGACGCAGTGCCCGTTGAAGTCGTAAGGCCGCGCGGAGCTTTGGTCTTCGGAGGGCGTTCGGTTCGCGAACGCTATTTCAGTTGCTCAAGGCGGTAACCATTTTCCGTAGATGTGTAGTGCCAATCGTAACCGATGGCCCGCAGACGTTGGTTAGTCCATTCATCTGGCAGCTGTTCTTTGCCAGAGTGGATAGCTTCAGATTTCTCTGGGTGTTCCGCAATAAATTCGTTCGCTAGCTTCTGAAAGATTCGAATTTGTCGAGTTGTATCATTCGCGAGCCCCATTTCTTCGAGGACATCAACTGGTGATCGACCACCGCGTCCCCCTCGATCAGCTTGACCTGCTTCGCCACCTTCACCTCCAAGCGCAAATCCGTCGCCGTTCACCTCTGCGGCTCCGCCAGCACCACCAGGACCATTAGGTCCGCCCCCGCCTCCTTTGCCGCCTATGGCAGTACCCGAACCGACAACTTTAGCACTGCCGCCAGCTCCTCCGCCCGTTGGGTTGCTCTTGATGCCTGTGATGGCCGGAACAACTACAAACAAGAATCCGCCGACGATGGCTCCGATCAACATCCTTATCAACCAAGGTTGCTGAACCAGACCTGTCCAAATTTCCGAAATGCTTGGCATCATATAATTCCTAATCGCTCTTCGCTTATCAGTCCGAATAGGTCTTAAGCCTTCCGTGTCGCACGCCGCGAACATAGCCGTGCGAAACCTGACTCTCCAGTTCGGCTTCAAGGAATTCATTCGCAATCAACAGCGCCTTCACGGCCTCGCGTGCGTTGCGATTGCCTGATCCGCAGCCGTTTCCAGCCACTCCACGTCTGATTGTGGATTGGGGGCGCTTGCCGTGGACATTGAAGGCTGTTCCGTGGTAGGTCCAAGCTAAACGTTCTCACTATGTTCTGGCATTGTCAAGCTGGAGCAGCTCGGAAGAAAAATGCCACTGGAACTGCATACAGACTGCAAAACTCGCCTCGTTGAGGCCCTAGCTGAAGCTATCCCACTTTTCGAAGTGCGGCATGGGATGTTTCTCGAACGCTTTCCGACTTGGATGTTGCTTGATCGCGTCGAAAATGTGCTCCCAAAAAAAGGCAAGCTTCATGAGCAGCTAGTCAGTTCTATTGACGAAAGACCCTTCACCGAATTCGTCATTCACACGTTAACCCGAGAACTTGCTGCCGAAAAATTTGTGTCAGAGGGGCCGAACGTTAAGCTGACGACACTCGAACGATTTAACGACCCGCAGGCGCTTGCTCGACGGCTCGTTAGCGAGTTCGAAAGTCTTCCTCATGCTTACACGCTGTCGCTTCGTCTCCCTGCACGCTTGGAAAAGATAATCGGAGTGGGGCGAAGCGAAGTTAAGCTGGCACCTAACATCAGGATCGTTCGCGCAACAACTGCCTTCGCACATGAGTTTTCGCTCGAAACGCCGACCCCCCAGATTCGCGAAAGGCTTGTTCCTCGTCCCGCTCTCTCGTTGTTCTTTCCGGACGAGCAGGCTAAATGGGATGAGAACGCCCTATATCTACAGATAGCCGTGCATGGCTTTATCGGTACGTATGGCGGGTCCAACACTGATCAAGATGTACAACGGACGATCCGTTCGGTTTTTGGGTTGGGGCTTGCCCTTCAGTTATTTCAGACTCAGTTTGAGTACGGCGTGACTGAATCCAGTGCATCGTTGGTCGTTCACAGAGAACGGTCCGATGGTTCTTGGGAGGTGCAAGGGAAGCTGGAGCTGAGCGATAGTCTTGCAGCAACCCTAGATACGTTGCGGCTTGGAGATGCCCATGGATGGGTGAACTCTCAGGAGCGGCAAGATGCGTGGAGCGAACGGTGCTTCGAGGAAATGCGCAGCGTATTTCGGCAGAAGGAAAAGGCGGAATCGCTCCTGTTGGCCTCTCAATGGTATTTTGACGGAAGCCATGGCGCGGACGAACTGCTGAGGTACGTGCAGTCGATGGTCGTGATTGAGATCGTATTGGGCGATAAAGCGACTTCGGATCAAATGGGATTAAACGAACTTCTCAGAAACAGATGCGCGTACCTCATTGGGAATAGCCAAGAGCAAAGGGCGGAGGTTCTCGACACCTTCAGGCGAATCTACGACGTGCGATCTCAAATAGTTCATCGCGGCAAACATCGTCTCTCGTCCGAGGAGCGTGGGCTTTTGCATCGCCTGCGGTGGATGTGCCTGAGAGTCATTCAAAGAGAAGTTGATCTACTAAGTGCGAACAAAAAAACTGATGCTCCTTTGGCGGATTCCTAGCGCACCCTGTGTCACGGCTCGGTGTTGAATTATGAGCATTGATCTAGACGAACTGTATCCCTACAGCTTGGTAGATGAGTTCTTCATTAAGACCGCCGACGACAATTATGTGAATGCGCGGTGGTGCTTTGAATACGGCCTTGATGTCGATTTCTTTTGGCTGGCGGCGCACTGCATAGAAAAGTATCTAAAAGCCGCGCTTCTGTTGAACGGTCGGAGCGCCAAGCGCTATGGACACGACATAACGGCCCTGTATCCCGAAGTCCAATCCCTAGCTCCGGAGCTGCTGCCAGTGAGGGTCGAGACGCCAGTCGGGCTAGAAGAAGGGCTATTTGGCTTAGGGAGTGAACCGGTCGAAGAGTTTGTGCGTCGGGTGTACTTGTATGGCCAGCCCGACAATCGGTATCAAATGATTGGATACATCAAGCGAGAGGCCGACATTCTTAAGCTTGACCAATTGGTCTTCGCGGTAAGACGGTTGTGCCAACCGCTAGAGAGCCACTTCTTGGGTCAGCAACATAAAGGCAAAGCGGGTTTTCCCGACGAAACTCGACGCGAGCGCATGCTGAGGGACGATCCAAGCTCTCGCAACCTTTACTCGAACCTTGAAAAGGTCATAAGCGGCGAGCGGGGAAAACTCCTTCGACGTATCGCTCTGAATTGGAATTTTTCGTTTGCGCCACCGGACTTCAAGCATGGTCGAATTCGGTTAGGATACCGTATGGTGAACCCTGTGACAGTGCTGAGGTTCTTGGACCCGCTGGATAAGGGGACGGTCGAGCAAGACAAGCACGCCGACGAATTGTGGGAATGGGCAACGGAGAATATCTATTTCCCGAGCGAGTTCAGGAAACTGTATGAGGCGGAACGGAAGCGCAGGAAGGAAAAGGCCAAAGAAACACGGAAGTCGTAACGCACGTTCTCCCGGCTTCAAAAATGTATGATACCATTGCTTCCCTTCGACTAGCTGCGAGAGACGTAACGTGGACGACGCAACGATCTCGATATCAAGCTCGACCGATGCAGGCGGTCCGCTGATCCGCATCGAAGAGCTGCCGCAGGCCGACGGACGCCCGGCCAGGTTTGTCACCCTTCCTGCAAACCTGCGGCCTCTCGGATACGCTGAATTGATTCAGGCGCGTCCGGACAAGAAATTGACTATCTCGATAAACTGGGACGGCACTCAGATTATCGACACCAACATCGAGGGCCTGGATAAGAAAGTTTTGTCCAACGCAAATGGGGTGCTCGAAAGTCACTTCACTTCGCGAGCAATTGGCCTCGTCAAGGGAGGTTGGTTGCCCCCAGCCTTTGCCGCGACGAATAGCTCGACGATTTTGATCGATAGAAACATCGTTTCACAGATTGTCGGTCGTTTCGACAGGGGGAAGGCCGTGGGCGCTGATCCCGATTTCCTTGACCTCTTTGCTGATCAACCCGTGAAGATCAATCCACTACTATTTGCGATGGAGGGAAATACGCGAGCGATTCCCACTGCCGAGCAAGTGCGCGATCAGCTCGACGAAGTCATCACGAAGCTACGGACCGCGCTACCATCCGCTAAATTAGTCGTCGGCCCCGGCAGCCTACAAGGCGCCCTTGGATTGATTGAGGACACGCGAGCAGGCATCACAAGAAAGCAGCAGTTCCTAATGCGGTTAGCTCCGAGCCTTGCCACGCCGGTCAGCAGGGCGGACATGCCCGCGCGAAGGGATGAGGTGTTTGCCACTGCGGATCAATGCGGGGTTTCGCGCAGTTCACTCGTGGTCCTTGCGGCTTTGAGCGCGGCATTTTTTGGCAACGGGGTCAGTCCCGCCAAGAGGTTGCTGAAATTCAAGGCCGGTTATCGGGAGGAGGACGCTTATAACGCGTTGGTCGACTTACGCTCGCTGGAGATGCTGATTTACCTCTTCGCGTTCTTTCCTGATGAGTCGACGATGCTGTGTACGGCCGACCGTAACCTGGCTCTCTTTTGGACGGGGATTCGGGCATCAAATTTCGAGCGAAATGGCGCTGCGGTCAGATTTGATCTGTCTCCAACCGACGAACTGTTGCCCGGCGCGGTGAACGAGTGGCGCGATCATCTAGGGCAATAGGGGGCGGCGCTATGCGCGCTGCTCGCACGTTCGCTTGCGCCAAATTTGGCTTACCGCTTGTCGACTTCTGCCTGAAGGTGCCCGGCGTTGAGCGTCTTTGCTCTGAAAATCTGTTACCCAGGCGTTACCCGATAAGACGGCCGAGTCTAGGGCTCATGATGTCTTACGGATATTCCTCAAGTGAAATCAGTGATTTGTTGGTGAGCGCGGAGGGACTCGAACCCTCGACCCCATGATTAAAAGTCACGTGCTCTACCGCCTGAGCTACGCGCTCACTCACCTGAACATCGGATCCGGACGTCAGCAGGGTAACCCGCAGGTTAGCCCGCACTTGGGATCTTGCTCCAGCCCGCGCTGTGTAGGGGGCAGGGCCCATCGGGTCAATAGCCGAGGGGCGGTCAATTGTGCATCGATCCGCCGGATTTGCTGTTCCCCCACCTGTGGTTAGGGCCGTTTCTTGAAGTCGGCTCAGCCGTCGTGGCGGATTTCCGATCCGACCGGCTGCGACGGGGCGGCGACCGAGGGCAGGCTGACCGGGCGCAACCCGATCAGTTCCGCCGTCCGGATCGCGCTGTTGCGCCAGAACGAGAACTCGTTGATCCGCGAATTCTCCAGGATCGCGATGGAAACCGCGGCAAGGAACGGCAGGCTTTGCAGCACCAGCACGCCGGCGAAGATGTAGATCTCGCGCACCTGCTTGTAGCCGTTGGTGACGACAAGCACGATGGCGCCGACCAAGAGCAGCACGCCGATCACGGCTTCCCAGAACGCCTGGAACTCGATCGACATCCGTGACAGGCCGCCCTTGGAGGTGCGGGCGAAGGCGAGATGCTCGGTGATCAGGCCCTGCGCCACCGCGCGCGACACCGTCCACTGCACGCTCATCGCCGCGATCATGGCGCCCAGCATCTGGGCGGCCTTGATGTTCACCCGCAGCCGGTAGAGCGCGACAAAATGCACCAGCGAGACGATGAAGGAGGCGATGATCGGCAAGGTCAGGATCTTGTCGGGGATCGCGATGTCGGCGAAGGCGACGATCGGGACCCAGATCAGATTGAGGATCGCGACCACGACGCCGAGGCTTTCGGCGCCGAGCCAGTTGAGCCAGCCGAGCGAGAATTCGCGGCGCTGATCGGGCGTCAGCCGGCTGGCGCCGGGCAGGAAGCGCCGCCAGTGCTTCTTGACGATCTGGAAGCCGCCATAGGCCCAGCGGTGGCGCTGCTTCTTGAAGGCCTCGTAGGTGTCGGGCAGCAGGCCTTCGCCGTAGCGCACATTGGTGTAGTGCGTGAGCCAGCCCTGCTGCTGGATCGAGAGGCCGAGATCGGTGTCCTCGCAGATCGTGTCGCTGGACCAGCCGCCGGCCTTGTCCATCGCGGCGCGGCGGATCAGGCACATCGTGCCGTGCACGATGATGGCGTTGAACTCGTTGCGCTGGACCATGCCGATGTCGAAGAAGCCGGCATATTCGCCGTTCATGATGTAGTGCATCAGCGAGCGGTCGCCGTCGCGATGCTCCTGCGGCGCCTGCACCAGGCCGACGCGCGGATCGGCGAAGGCCGGCACGAGATCCTTCAGCCAGTCCGGATGCACGACATAGTCGGCGTCGATGATGCCGATGATCTCGGCATCAACAGCGGTGCGTTCCATCGCGATGCGCAGCGCGCCGGCCTTGAAGCCCTGCACCTTCTCGGCATTGATGAACTTGAAGCGCTCGCCGAGCAGCCGGCAGTGATCCTGGATCGGCCGCCAGAAGTCGGGATCGGGCGTGTTGTTGATGATGCAGACGCACTCGAAATTCGGATAGTCGAGCCGCGACACCGCATCGAGCGTCTGCTTCAGCATCTCGACCGGTTCGAAATAGGCCGGGATGTGGATCGAGACTTTCGGAAACGTCACGCTCTCGCCGACCGTGGCGGGAGCAAGCGGCTCGCTTTTGCCGATCAACCGGCGCGGGCCGCGACCGAATGCCACCGCAGCGATCTCCTCGATTCGCGCCATCGCGATCAAGACCAGCGGAACCAGCAGCACCAGGCCAAGGCTGAGCGCAAAGGCCGAGCCCCAGACGAAGTAGTGCGTGGTCCAGTAGGAGAACACGGTCGCAACCCAGGCGCCGACACCGTTGGCTGCGGCCGACAGCAGCAGCGCCTGCATCACGGTCGGCGAATCCAACCTCAGGATCGGCAGCGACATGAACAGCCCGACCAGCACGGCGACCAGCCCAATCTTCCAGTAGTTCAGATCGGTGACCGGACCGGTCCAGGCGAATTTCGCTTCGCGGTCGGCATTGAGGATGCCCCAGTAGGGACCGACACCGCCTTCGAAGAACTTCCAGGGCTGATCGATGGCTTCGACGATGTTGTAGTCCATGCCGATGGCTTCGGCGCGGGTGACGAAGTTGCGCAGCACGGTAGCCTGCTGGAACGGGCCGGGCTCGGCGTTGCGCAGATTGTAACCCTGGCTGGGCCAGCCGAATTCGGCGATCAGGATGCGCTTGCCGGGGAATGAATCACGCAACAGATTGTAGCGGTCGACTGCCTGGTCCACCGCCTGCTTGTCGGTGAAGTTTTCCCAGTAGGGCAGCACGTGAGCGGCGATGAAGTCGGACGAATTGGCGAGCTGCGGGTGATCGCGCCAGATGTTCCAGATTTCACCGGTCGTGACGGGGACGTTGACCGATTTTTTGACCGTTTGGATCACTCTGATCAGCCGGTGCACATTGTTCTCTGCAATCGCCCACTTCATCGCCTCGGCCCGCTTGTCCTCGGGCTGCACTTCGGCATCGTGAAGGCGTGCGTCCTCCTCGCGCTGAATGCGCGGGGCCTCGTCGCGAAGGAAGCGAGCAAAATCCTCGCGATAGCGCTCGGCCTCGTCTGGGCTGGGGTCGTCCGCCTTGGGCAACGGTCCGAGGTTCTCGATCGGGACCTGCTCGCCGCGGAACACAGTTTCGTTGCCGACGACGATGCCGATGACATTGCTGTTGCGCTTGGCGAGATTGATCGCATTGAACAGCTCGCGGCTGTTGCGGTTGGCGTCCTTGTCGATCCACGCGCCGACCGTGACCTTCATGCCGAATTCGGCGGCGACCGGCGGCACCAACTCATTGCCTTCAGTCGACGAATAGAGACGGACCGCCTTTGTGAGCGTGGAGAGCTTTCGCAGGTCGGTGCGCACCTTCTCGGTGTCGGCGGCGACATCCGCGACGGTGTGGCCTGACTCGAACGGGGCGTAGGACAAGCTCGGCAGCGTGCCACGGAAATCGGGCGCCGACTGCTTCTCCTGGAAGAGACCCCACAGGGCGGCGTGGGCGGCGGTGACAAGCAACAGGACGGCGACGACGGCGCGCATCGCGGTTAAACCATACGGGGCCTGAGAGTGAGGACGAAGCGAACCCGTCCCCTGGGTTCGACCAACACGGCGGCGGAGGCAAAGTATCTCCGCCATCCGATTTAACAACTGGTGTGCCGCGATGGCGTTTTAAGGGCGCAAGCCGTTCCAGCCGCGAAAAAAATCGCAGCCGGACCCGATCGCGGAATGCGGTTATTTCGATGCCGGCGCCGGTGATGCCGACGGGGTCGGCGCGGGCGAGGGCGAGGCGGCGGGCGCAGGCGCAGCGGTGCCGGCGGTCGCTGGTGCCGGGGTGGGCGCGGCGGCCGCAGCCGCGGCCTGCGGCTGGGCGCCCGGATTGATCCAGCAGGCGTGGATGCGGCCGTCGAGGCTGCCGCGCACCTTGTCGTCGATCTGGGCGCCGAACCGGGTCAGGCAGCGGAACGCAGCCTGGACGTGGCCGCCGGGGCAGCCGAACCGGTCATAGAGGTCGAGATGGCGGAAGGCGGTGTCGAGGTCGTCGTTCCACATCAGACGGACCACGCGGCGGCCGAGCCAGACGCATTCCGGGTTGCCAGCCGGACCGTTGATGGCCTGCTGGGCCTCGACGAATTCCTCGACCTTGCGCTGGTTGGCTTCCCGCGCGGCATTTGCGTTGGCGTCCGCCTGCCCAGGCTGCTGTTTGGCCTGGTCCGGCGGGTTCGGCGTGCCTGACTGGGCGAAAGCGCCGCCGGCTCCGGTCAGGAGCGCAAGGCCTGCCACAAGGCCCGTTACGGCAAGGTGGCGCAAAGCAGTGTTCTTCAACTCAAGCAGCCGTCGACGCATGCATTCCCCGATATGTTCCTGCCCCCGCGGGATCATCCTAACGGCTCGCGTGATGCCGTCCAAATAGGGCTCCAGCGCGGTGGAGACTCTGGCGGAATCCCATGACTGGAATTTGGTATTTTGTCCAGCAAACTCACAACTTTATCGCACCAGCGCAAAACTGTCGCAGGACAACCATGGTATTGACCTAATCCTACTCTTGGCAGATGGGCTGTGACCGGCTAATTCGACGGTCCCCCGGAGGATGGAACCGATTTCGCTTCGTACGCCGCTGGCGCTTCTCCTGATCTCGCTCGCCGTGATTGCAGCCGTGTGGTGGTGGCTCGCCACGCCGATCACGCTCGCGCGCGCGCCGATCGATCCTGCCGCGAAGCTGCAATGCGTGTCCTACACGCCGTTCCGCGGCGCCCAGACGCCGCTGGATCCCACCACGCAAATCCCGGTCGAGCAGATCGAGCAGGACCTCGCCGATCTCGCCAAGGTCACCGATTGCGTGCGCACCTATTCGATCGAGAACGGCCTCGACCAGGTCCCCGGCGTTGCGGCCAAGGTCGGCTTGAAGGTGATGCAGGGCATCTGGCTCGGCAGCAATCGCTTCAAGAACCTGCAGCAGATCGCGATCGCGGTGCGGCTCTCCAAGGAATATCCCGGCGTGATCACCGCGCTGATCGTCGGCAACGAAGTGCTGCTGCGCGGCGAGATGACGGCCGCCGATCTCGCCGGCAACATTCGCGCGGTGAAGGCGGCAGCGGGCAATGTCCCTGTCACCTATGCCGACGTCTGGGAATACTGGCTGAAAAATCGCGAGATCTATGAGGCGGTCGATTTCGTCACGATTCACATCCTCCCGTATTGGGAGGACATCCCGATCAAGGCCAAATACGCCGCAGCCCATGTCGACGACATCCGCAAGCGGATGGCGGTGACGTTCCCGGGCAAGGAGATCCTGATCGGCGAGACCGGCTGGCCGAGCACCGGACGGATGCGGGAGGGCGCCTTGCCGTCGCGCACCAACCAGGCGCGGGTAGTGTCCGAGATCCTCGATCTCGCCAAGCGCGAGGGGTTTCGGGTCAATTTGATCGAGGCCTACGACCAGCCCTGGAAGCGCAGGCTCGAGGGCACCGTCGGCGGCTATTGGGGCTTGTTCGATTCGATCAAGCGGCAGGTGAAGTATCCGCCGGGCGTTGCGATCAGCAACTATCCCGCCTGGAAGCTGCAGATGGCGGGCGGCATGGCGCTGTCCGTCGCGACCTTCTTTGTGGCCTGGCTGACGCTGCGCCGTAGGCCCTGGACGCCGCGGCCGTCGGCCTGGTTCGCGGTCGCCATTTCGGCGACGACGGCGGGGACGCTGCTCGGAATCGCCGGCGACAAGATGTATTATGAGAGCTACGGCGCCGGCGGCTGGCTGCATTGGGCCGTGCTGCTCGCGGCCGCGATCGCCTCGCCGTTGCTGACGGCGCATGCACTGATCGCCGGGCGCTCGCTGCCGACCTTTCTCGAACTGGTCGGGCCGCGCGACTATCGCGGTAAGGGCGCGATCGGCGCGTTGCTGGCGATCGTGCTGGCGGTGACCACCGTGATCGCGGCCGAGACCGCGCTCGGCTTCACCTTCGATCCGCGCTATCGCGATTTCCCGTATGCTTCGCTGACCATGGCCGTGGTGCCGTTCGCGCTGCTGACCATGCTCAATCGCCCCAAGGAGGGCGTCCGGCCGGTCGCGGAGTCCGTGTTCGCCGGCCTGTTGGCGATCGCGGCCGGCTACATGTTCATCAACGAGGGCACCATCAACTGGCAGTCGGACTGGACCTGCGTGATGTACCTGCTGCTGGCGGCTACGCTGTGGCGGGCGCGGGCCGCGCAAAACCCAGGATAAACAGTCCGATCGCGAGCCCCGACAGCACGACATTGTAGAGCACGATGCCGAGCCCGGCGGCGATCAGCCCGACAGTCAGCAGCACGATCGACGGCCGCGTCAGGTTCAGCACCGCGATCACCAGCGCGGTGATGCCGAACACCGAATTCTTGAACAGCACGGTCGAGAGCGCGCGCGCCTTGCAGAGCATGTTCTGCGTGCCGGCGTCGCAGGCCAGCGCAACGGGCGAGAATTCGATCGCCAGATAGCGCACATACAGTGCGTAACCGACGGTGAGGAAGCCGATGACCAGCAGGAACTGGACCTGATAGGGCGAGAGGCGGAACGGAGGTTTTGTCATCGCGGCACTATGGTCGGGAAAAGGTTCTGGGACAAGGCTCGGTCAGAGCAGCGAAATCGGTTGAGAATTTGGCCGTAATCCCTTGCCGGACATGATTATTGGCTGTTCCGCCGGAACATCGAGGAAATCGTCGTCGGCTCCGGCTTCTTGTCCTCGGCCACAGGCTGCGGGGGTGGTGCAGCGGTGCGCTTCGGCGCCATCCGCCGATGCGCCGGGACAGGCTTGCTGCCGGCCGGCGGCTCGTTCAGGGCGAGCCGCTGGCCGTCATAGATCGCCGTCTCGCAGGTCCGCTGGATCAGGCTGAGGCCCGCGCAAATCTTGGCGGCGGTGCCGGCGTCGTTCAGCGGTCCGGCCACCAGGCGCAGCTGCATGCCGAGCCCGTTGCTGCCTTCCTTGATCACGATGATCGGCCGCAGCGCGGCCAGCGGCGCGTTGGCCTTGGACTTCAACAGACCGCGCCACAGCGCGCGTAGCCCGTTGACTGAATTCGCGGTGCCGAGATCGACGCCGAAATCGGTGCGCTGGATCTGCGCCTTCGGCGCGCCGGCATCGTCGTCGACGTCGGAGTCTGGATCGGGGGTGATGACCAGCGGCGGCATCGGTGCTGCGGTCACGTCGTTGGCGGTCGGCGGCTTGCCGGCCTCGGTGGCCTTTTTCGCCGCTGGCTCAAGTGATGCCACGAGCGGCTTGTCCGCGACCGGCGTGGCCGGGGGCACAGACGCAACCGCTTTTGCATCCTCGGCGCTGGCAGCCGCGGCCGCCGTCATCGGGCTCGCAATCGATGCTGCAAAGCCGGAGCCCGGTTGCGAAGAGGCCGGCTGCGAATTCTCCGCGGCCGGCGGCTTCTCGGACACGGCCTGCGGCTTGGTCGCGGGAGCAGGTTTCTTGTCGGCCACCGCGGGCTTCTCGACCGCAGCAACTGGCTTCTCGACCGGTCCAGCCGGCTTGCTGTCGGTTGAAGCAGCCGTCTTGCCTGATATCGCCGACTTGTCCGGCGCGGCTGGCGGCGTGGTTGCGACCGGGGCGACGGCCGGCACGGGCGCCGGAACGGCGGGCGCTGAATTGGCGGGAGCGGGTTGCGTGGGGGCCGCCGCTGCAGAGCTCGACGGCGCCGGTGCCGTGGCCTGCTTGGCGATCGTGCCGGTCACGGAGTCGAGGCCCTGTTCCAGGCTGGTGATGCGTGAATAAAGCCGGTCGCGGTCGCCGCTCAGCGTATCGATCGCGGACGCCAGCCGGCGCGTCTCGTTGTGGCTCTCTTTCGCCAGCGTCTGCAATTGCTGGGCCTGGCGTGCAATGTCCGACGCTGCGACCTGGTCGCGCTTCAGCGTCAGCGCCGACTGGTTGGCCATCACGGCGACGATCACGGCGCCGACCGCGGCGACGCCCCACGAGCCGAGTCGCCATAGCATGCGGCGATCGAAAGCTTCCTCCTCGGCCAAAAAGCCGGTGGTGCTCTCGGTGTCGAAATCCGCCGCCAGATTGTCGCGATCTTTGGCCAAAGCCCGCTTGGCCCTCCTCAAGGCCCGCCGAATCACGAGGTAAAGATTAACAGGAAATGGACCGGGAACTTGATTCTGAGCGGCGGCGGGGGCGAAACGGTTTCTTCTGCCGGGGAAAACAATTAAAGACGGCCTCAAAGTAAGCTTTGCGCAGCGAACTGCGCGGGAGATCGAGGATTGCGAATGACTGCGCGAACCAGCCTGACTGTGGTGCTTGCGGCCGGTGAGGGCACGCGAATGCGATCGTCGCTGCCGAAGGTGCTGCATCCGGTGGCCGGCCAGGCGCTGCTGTCGCATGTGCTCAATGCCGCCGCCGCCGGCGAAGGATTGCAGCTTGCGGTCGTGATCGGCCCCGACCACGAGGCGGTCGCCGCCGAGGTGCGCCGGGTGCGTCCCGACGCGCAGACCTTCGTGCAGCGCGAACGGCTCGGCACGGCGCATGCGGTGCTGGCCGCGCGCGAGGCGATCGCCCGCGGCGCCGACGACCTGCTGGTCGCGTTCGGCGACACGCCGCTGATCTCGGCCGAGACCTTTGCGCGGATGCGCGCGCCGCTGCGCGACGGCGCTGATCTCGCGGTGCTCGGCTTCCGCGCCGCCGACCCGACCGGCTATGGCCGGCTGGTGGTCGAGAACGGCAGGCTGGTCGCGATCCGCGAGCAGGCCGACGCCAATCCCGAGGAGCGCAAGATCACGCTGTGCAACGCCGGCGTGATGGCGTTCGGTGGCAAGACCGCGCTCGCGATCATCGAGAAGATCGGCAACGCCAACGCCAAGGGCGAATATTATCTGACCGATGCCGTCGGCATTGTCAGGGAACTGGGACTGGAGGCCGTCGTGATCGAAACCAGCGAAGACGAAGTGCGCGGCATCAACACCAAGGCGCAGCTCGCGGAGGCCGAGGCCGTGATGCAGGCGCGGCTGCGCAAGCAGGCGCTCGAGGCCGGCGTGACCCTGATCGCGCCGGAGACGGTCTATCTCGCGGCCGACACCAAATTCGGCAAGGACGTCACGATCGAGCCGTTCGTGGTGATCGGCCCCGGCGTTTCGATCGACGACGGCGCCGTGATCCATTCCTTCTCGCACATCGTCGAGGCCAGCATCGGCAAGAAGGTGTCGGTCGGTCCCTATGCGCGGCTGCGGCCCGGCACCTCGCTCGGCGACGGCGCGCGGATCGGCAATTTCGTCGAGACCAAGGCCGCGACGCTGGAGGCCGGCGTCAAGGTCAACCATCTCTCCTATGTCGGCGACGCCCATGTCGGCGCCAATTCCAACCTCGGCGCCGGCACCATCACCTGCAATTATGACGGCTTCCTCAAGCACAAGACGCTGATCGGCGAGGGCGCCTTCGTCGGCACCAATACGTCGCTGGTCGCGCCTGTGACGATCGGCAAGGGCGCCTATATCGGCTCGGGCTCGGTCATCACCAAAGACGTCCCCGACGACGCGATGTCGATTGAGCGTAGTGAACAATCCATCCGCGAAGGCGGCGCCGCGCGCTATCGCCAGGCCAAGATGAAGGCGAAGGCTGCGAAGGGGAAGTGAGGCAGTCGCGTCGCTGGCATACGCCTGCCTGACGATGTCGTTGCTGCGCATCCCGATCCGAGGTGTCATCACCCGCGCATGCGGGTGATCCAGTATTCCAGAGACACCTGTTGTTGAGCCGAGGGGCCGCGGCGTACTGGATCGCCCGGTCGAGCCGGGCGATGACAGGTACCACACACGCGACCGTCGTCCTGGCCTAGGTGGTGTGGACACTTATCGCATCCATAAGACGATGGCTGCGAGAGTGACGACGGCCAGGTAATTTCGGGCGGTCTTTTCGAAGCGGGTTGCAACGCGGCGGAACTGCTTGAGCTTTGAGAAGCAGCATTCGACGAGATGACGCTGGGCATAGAAATGCTTGTCGAGTGGATATTTGAGCGCACGTGACGGGTTGTTGGGGATCACGGCGAGCGCGCCTTTGGCGGCGATGGCTTGGCGCAAGTGATCGGCGTCATAGGCCGTATCGGCCATGATGACCTCGGCGGATAAGCCTTCGATCAATGCGGCGGCTTGCGGTGCATCGCCCTTCTGACCTGCGGTGAGCTTGAACCGCACCGGACATCCCAAGCCTCGAACGGCCATATGTATCTTGGTGCTCAGGCCGCCGCGCGAGCGGCCGATCGCTTGATCTTCCGCTTGATCTTCAGACCCCCCTTTTTGGCGCCGGCGGCGTGCTGATGCGCCCGAACGATGGTGGAATCGACGATCAGATATTCGAAGTCCGGATCATCGGACATCGCCTCGAAGATCCGCCACCAAACACCCTTGATGCTCCATCGACTGAAGCGCCGGAACACGCTGTTCCAGTCCCCAAACACCTCCGGAAGATCGCGCCAGGGAGACCCCGTACGCACGATCCACAGCACACCTTCCACGAACATCCGGTTGTCGCGCCCGGTGGAGCCCTTCTGATCGGGGCGCCCTATGATCAGCGGCGCTATCCGCTCCCACGCCGCGTCGCTCAATACCAAACGGTCCATCACACCCAAGGCGGCCTCCCCAAAAGCAGCCTTGAATCTGATTTGCTCCTAAAAGGGAATCCTTAGAGTCCACACCACCTAGCGCGCAATTGCGCACGGGAGCTAGGACCCTAGCCACCGCATTTGATGATATGAACGGGATCGTGGCCCCAGCATCGCGAAAGAAGTCTCATTCGGGGTAATGGGTCCTGGCTTTCGCCAGGACGACAACGAATGGGTTGCGCAAGCTGCGAGTCATACATCTGCGTTCTCGCGACCTGAATCGTCCGAGCTTTGCTCTTCGTTCCACCCTCTCCATGAAGAGGGCGCAGGGAAAGCCGGGTGCCGATCGCACCCATGGGCCCCGAGCAATGGGTAGAAAGCTCGGGGGTAGGACCAAAGGTGTAACCGGAAACAGCCCGGCTTTCCCCTGCGCGATGGGTTACGGCTTATACGTGCTCTCCCCGGCGAGACTGGGCTTGCTTGTGACCGCCCTCGCATCATGCCTTCGCGTTCGCAAGGGGACACCGGCCACTAGGGGGCGCCAGCAAGAACGCGATCGTATCGTCGGCCGGCCGACGCGGTTCAGGCGGCACTTTTCGCCTGGCGCGGCGCGTCGGTGTTCGGCTGGACCGGTCCGAACAGGATGCGCCGCTGCATCTCGTCAAAAGCGAAATTTGCGTTCTTCTCCCGCGTGACCAGCGAGAGCAGGATCGCGACCGCAAACGATAGCGGCATGCTGATGATCGCAGGATTGCGCAGCGATACGAACCACCATTCATGCTGGATCGCGGCCAGCGGCTTGCCGAGAATGTCGACCTGGATGGTCGGCGACAGATAGATCAGCACCAGGGAGCTCAGCGTGCCGACGAGGATGCTGGCCACGGCTGCAGGCGTCGTGAACCGGCGCCAGGTGATGGCGAGCACGAGCGAGGGGAAATTCGCGGCGCAGGCGATCGAGAACGCAAGCCCCGCCATGAAGGCGACGTTCTGGCCTTCGAACGCGACCCCAAGAATGATGGCGAGGATGGAAATCATCACGGTCGCGACGCGCGCGACCTTGAGCTGCTCGGCCTCCGAAGCGGTGCCGTCCCGGATCACATTGGTCCAGACGTCGTGGCAGAGCGTTGCGACGCCCGACAGCGTCAACCCCGCGACGACGGCGAGCATCGTCGCGAAGGCGACCGCGCAGATGAAGCCGAAGAACGCATTGCCGCCGACGGTGAGCGCCAGCAGGGGCGCTGCCATGTTGCCGCCGCCTCCGGCCTTTGCCACCGCCTCGGGGCCGACCAGCACCATGGCGCCGAAGCCGATGATGAAGACCATGAGATGAAATACGCCGATCAGGCCGGTTGCATAGAGGATCGACAGCCGCGCGGCCTTGGAATCCTTCACCGTATAGGCCCGCATCAGCACATGCGGCATCGCGGCGGTCCCGAACATCAGGCCGAGCCCGAGCGAGATGGCATCCCATTGGCCGGAGATCACCTTCGATCCCGGCTGCAGAACCCTGGTGCCGTATTTCTCGGACGCCGCGGCGAACAGCTTCAGCGGGTTCATGTCGAAATGGGTCAAGACGAGGAAGGCGAGCAGGATGCCGCCGCCCATCAGCAACGCAGCCTTGACCACCTGCACCCAGGTGGTCGCCAACATCCCGCCAAACAGCACATAGACCAGCATCACGCTGCCGACGATGACGACCGACCAGGTGTAGGGCAGGCCGAACAGCAGTTTGATCAGCGATCCTGTCGCGACCATCTGGGCGATCAGGTAGAACAGGATGACGGCAAGTGTACCGACGGCGCCGGCAAGGCGCACCGGGCGTTGACGCAGGCGATAGGCCACGACGTCGGCGAAGGTGAAGCGGCCGACGTTGCGCAACGGTTCGACGATCAGGAACAGAATGATCGGCCAGCCGACAAGCCAGCCGATCGAATAGATCATGCCGTCGAAGCCGTTTGAGGTGACGATGCCGGCAATTCCGAGCAAGGCGGCGGCGCTCAGGAAGTCACCCGCGAGTGCCCAGCCATTCTGCCACGGCGTGACCTGACCACCGGCGGCAAAGAAGTGCTCGGTGGTGCGCGTGCGCCGTGCGGCCCAATAGGTGATCGCCAGCGTCAATTTCATGAAGGCGAAGAAGAACCCGATAGAAAGCGCGCTGCTGCCCATTTTTTCTGCCCCTTTAGCGAAGGTTGCGGATGCCAGCGTCGAACACCCGGTTCGCCCACAGCACGTAGACCAGGCAGAGCGCGAAGGACGAGATGATGACGAGCGGGCCGAGCACAATGCAGAGGGTCAGGCCGGGCATCAGGATGGTGCCGAGCAGCGGCTTGTCGAACGCGAAAAGCCCCATGAAGCCGAAATAGATCACCATCATCGCGACGCTGAGAACGAGCGCGACCGTTAGCCGCTTCTTGGCCAAGGCGCCGACGCTCGACGCCGGATCGACATTGCCTGACGTAACCACCTTCATATTTGGCCCCTCAAAACTTCAGCGCGCCCTGCCTGGCGCCAATCGGAGGAGCTTCAGCCGGGCTCCGACGGAAGGGAATTATGGATTTTTGCAATCTGCCGTGCGCGGCTACGGCACGGCATCGGCCAGGGTGACCTGCATGTCGGGGTCCTGCTTCAGGGTATTTTTCAGAAACGCGCGGACGGCGCGGATGCGCGGGGCAAATTGCAGGTCACTATGGACATTGAGCCACACCTCCCGAACGGTGCCGGCGAGGGCGGGCAGCACGGGTATGAGGTCGGGCCGGTCGTTTGTGGCAAAGCTCGGCAGCATCACGATGCCGAGGCCGCCCGCCGCAGCGTTCATCTGCGCGATCATGCTGTTGGAGTGGAAGGCGATCTTCGGCTCTTCGATGACGTCGGCGAGCCAGCGCACCGAATCGACCTGGACCAGGTCCTCGATGTAGGAGACGAACCAATGATCCCCGAGGTCGCGAAGGCTTGCCGGCGTGCCGTGATGGTCGAGATAGCTCTGGCTCGCGAATAGCCCAAGCCGAAACTTGCCGATGCGCTCCGAGATCAGGCCCGGACCGGGTGGCCGGAAGAACGACACGAACAGATCGGCCTCGCGCTTGTGGACGTAGACCGTCTGGGCTGATGTGACGAGTTCGACGGTGAGTTGCGGCGTGGTGCGACGCAGCTTGGCAAAGCGTTGCGCAAGGTAGAGCGAGGCGATCCCCTCCATGGTGGCGAGCCGCACGTTCCCGGCGAGTTCCTGGGTGTCGCCGGCGCTGGCCTCCTCGCGAATGGCGATCACCGCGCTCTCGACCCGCTCGGCATGACGCAGCAACCGCTCGCCGATTTCGTTGAGCTTGAGACCGGTGCGGTGGCGTTCGAACACCGCAACCCCGAGGGAAGCCTCCATCTGGGCGATGCGCCGGCTGACGGTGGAATGGTCCAGCCGCAGCCGCTTTGCTGTCTGGCTCAAATTTCCGGCGCGGGCGGCGCAGAGAAAGACCCGCAAATCGTCCCAGTTGATCGTATCGAACATGACCTGCCTCCCGATTGCGGACCTTGTCAGCAAAGCAATTCCCGTTCCAACGCCCAGCGGCTCCGATCCTTCGCAACCGACCTTGCGACAATTCCGATGCACGCCGGGAGGGCAGGGATGATAGCGCTTCGTCCACCCATCCTAGCCGGGATTTTTCGACATGCTCCCTCGTTTCAAGGCTGCTGCCGTCCACGCTGCGCCCGTCTTCCTCGACAGCCGGGCGACCACCGAAAAGGCGATCGCCATCATTCGCGAGGCGGCCAGGGCCGGCGCCGAGCTGATCGCGTTTCCAGAAACCTATATTCCCGCCTTTCCGGTCTGGGCCGCGCTGTGGCCTCCGATCGACAATCACGACTTGTTCGTGCGCATGGCGGAGCAATCCGTGCTGGCGGACGGACCGGAAGTGGCGCAGCTTTGCGCCGAGGCGCGCGCCCTCGGCGTCACCGTCTCGATCGGCATCAGCGAACGCTCAACCGTCAGCGTCGGGGGGCTGTGGAACTCGAATCTGCTGATCGGGGAGACCGGTGAAATTCTGGTCCACCACCGCAAGCTGGTTCCGACCTTCTATGAGAAGCTGGTGTGGTCGTCGGGGGATGGTGCGGGCCTCAAGGTCGCGGAGACGCGGCAGGGCCGGATCGGCGGGTTGATCTGTGGCGAGAACACCAATCCATTGGCCCGCTTCGCGCTGATGGCGCAGGGCGAACAGGTGCACATCTCGAGCTGGCCGCCGATGTGGCCCACAAGGCGTCCGGCAGGCGGCGGCAATTTCGACAACGTCGCCGCCAACCGCATCCGGGCCAGCGCCCACTGCTTCGAAGCCAAGGTCTTCGGGATCGTGACCGCCGGCTATATGGATGAGCCGATGCGTGCCTTCCTCATCGAACGCGATCGAAATATCGCCGACGTGATCGACCGGACACCACGTGCCGCGAGCTTCTTCGTCGATCCGACGGGCAACGTGTTTGGCGATCAATTGCAGGACCAGGAGGGGATCGCCTACGCGGAGATCGATCTCAATCATTGCGTCGAGCCGAAACAGTTTCACGACGTGGTCGGTTACTACAACCGCTTCGACATCTTTGACGTGACGGTCGACCGCAGCCGGCTAACCCCGGCACGATTTCGCGACGAAGAACAGCCGATAGCGGAAGCGCAAGACGAGGCAATTCTATCCGTCGATGCTGACGCTGTATCGAACGGACAGCGGCGCGATGTGAGCAACTTCAATCGCAGTCGCACCTTTGGTTCCTGACGGCGGTTCGAACGAAATGGGCGATCGTAGGCGGCTTGGGTAGCTGCATGCCGGTGCTGTTGCCAATAGGGGAATGGTTGACTACGCTTTACCCCAGGTTGGCACCCCAGCGCTCTTTCGATCGGCCGGACGCTCATGCCCAAATTCCTTCGCATCGGAGTCCATCAGTCGAACGTTTCCGGATACACGTCAAAGGCATGGTGCATTCGACGGGTTGGTTCGACGGTCTTCCTGAAATGGGGCGCCGTGGAGGTTCAGGGCGCCGGAGTCGGGCGCAGGGTCTACTGGACGTTTCCACCGCAGGAAAAAACCATTCGCTGCCGCGCGGTGCAGCGTGCCCAGGACTACACAAAGGCCGCAATCGCGCGGCGGCGCAGCCATCGCTATGAGCCACTGACCGGAAATATTGCGAACCGGCGGCGAACCGCCGATCGAAGTCCGGAGCTCAAACAGGCGCTCGCCACGATCCTCTTTGTCGATATCGTCCGATCGACCGAAAAGGCCGCGCGGCTCGGCGATTCACGTTGGGCGCAGGTGATGAATCACTATTACGCCGCCGTTCGTCGGGAGCTGAAGGCCTTGCGCGGCAAGGAAGTCGTGACGACAGGAGACGGCGTGCTGGCGACGTTTGGCGCGCCGGCCGCCGGGATCCGTTGCGCGACCGCGATCCGTGACGCCGTGCGCACGCTGGGACTGGAGATCAGGGTCGGACTGCACGCGGGCGAATACAAGGTGAGCGGGGCGGAGGTGATCGGTCTCGCGTTTCACATCGGCGCGCGCGTCGCCGCCAAAGCCCATGCCGGCGAAGTGCTGGTCTCGAGCGCGGTCAAGGATCTGATGCCGGAGTCGGGAATCCGCTTCAAGGATCGCGGCGCGCACCAGCTCAAGGGCGTGCCGGAGCGATGGCGGCTCTACCGGGTCGAACATTAGGCTGTCGCTGCGGGCGTGGACGCCTGCCTTGCATCTTGTAGCCCGCATGAGCGAAGCGATATGCGGGACCGAAGACCCGGATGTCGCGGAGCCTGTCATCAGGCGCGCGTTCGCGCGACCCGTTGGCTCATCCGGGCTACGCGAGCTGTACCACAAACCGTAGGCGCCGGCGGGGGCCCGCTGACGCACTCTTGCCAAAATAGTTAGCCCCGATTAACCAGCCTTTTGCATCAACCTTGCCGTTTAAGACTGTCGCAATCGGCAATAATTATTGAGTATCTTGCGGCCGGCGATTCCCGTTAAGGGACCGTGTCGCCACTTCGGCAAATTTTCGGCGATTTTGGGGATAGTGAACCGCATGTGCGGCATCGTCGGCATTCTTGGACGCGCTCCGGTCGCGGAGCAATTGGTGGATTCGCTCAAGCGGCTGGAGTATCGCGGCTATGATTCCGCGGGTGTCGCCACGCTGGAGAATGGCACCCTGGCGCGGCGCCGTGCCGAGGGCAAGCTGAAGAATCTGGAGGCCCGGCTGGAGGCCAAGCCGCTCGGCGGCCACACCGGCATCGGCCACACCCGCTGGGCCACCCACGGCAGGCCGACCGAGAACAACGCGCATCCGCACGCCACCGAGCGCGTCGCCGTGGTGCATAACGGCATCATCGAGAATTTCCGCGAGCTGCGCGAGGGCCTCGAGGCCAAGGGCGCGGTGTTCTCGACCGAGACCGACACCGAGGTCGTGGTGCATCTGGTCGACAATCTGCTCAAGGGCGGCGTCAAGCCGATCGAGGCGGTGAGGGCGGTGCTGTCGGAGTTGCGCGGCGCGTTCGCGCTCGGCTTCATCTTCGCCGGCGAGGACGATCTGATGATCGGCGCCCGCAACGGCCCGCCGCTCGCGGTCGGCCATGGCGAGGGCGAGATGTATCTCGGCTCGGACGCGATCGCGCTCGGGCCGTTCACCGACACGATCAGCTATCTCGAGGACGGCGACTGGGTGGTGCTCAACCGCAAGGGCGCCACGATCTTCGACAAGGACAACGCCATCGTCCACCGCGAGGCGATCAAGCACACCACTGCGACTGCTTTGGTCGACAAGGCGAACTATCGCCACTTCATGGCGAAGGAGATTCACGAGCAGCCCGAAGTGGTCGGGCACACGCTCGCGCGCTATGTCGACATGGCGACCGAGCGCGTCACCATGCCGGTCAAGCTGCCGTTCGATTTCAAGGATATCCAGCGCATCTCGATCACCGCCTGCGGCACCGCGAGCTATGCCGGCTTCGTCGCAAAATACTGGCTGGAAAAGCTCGCGCGGCTGCCGGTCGAGCTCGATGTCGCATCCGAATTCCGCTACCGCGAGGCGCCCTTGCGCAAGGGCGACCTTGCGGTCTTCATCTCGCAGTCGGGCGAGACCGCCGACACGCTGGCGGCGCTGCGCTACGCCAAGTCGCAGGGCGCGCACACGCTGTCGGTCGTCAACGTGCCGACCTCGACGATCGCGCGCGAGAGCGAGACCGTGCTGCAGACGCTGGCCGGCCCCGAGATCGGCGTCGCCTCGACCAAGGCCTTCACCTGCCAGCTGATGGTGCTGGCCTCGCTCGCGGTCGCCGCCGGCAAGGCGCGCGGCGAGCTGTCCGATGCCGACGAGGCCAAGCTGGTGCATGGCCTGGTCGAAATCCCGCGCCTGATGTCGGAAGCGCTCACCACGGAAGTGCAGATCGAGAAGCTGGCGCGCGAGATCTCGAAGTCGCGCGACGTGCTCTATCTCGGCCGCGGCACCAGCTATCCGCTGGCGCTGGAAGGCGCGCTGAAACTGAAGGAAATCTCCTACATCCATGCCGAGGGCTACGCCGCCGGCGAGCTCAAGCACGGGCCGATCGCGCTGATCGACGAGCACATGCCGGTCGTGGTGATCGCGCCCTACGACAAGGTGTTCGAGAAGACCGTCTCCAACATGCAGGAGGTCGCCGCCCGCGGCGGCAAGATCATCCTGATGACCGACGCCAAGGGCGCGGCGGAGGCCACCATCCAGTCGCTGGTGACGATCGTGATGCCGGACATGGGGGCGACCTTCGCGCCGATCGTTTACGCCGTTCCGGTGCAGCTGCTCGCCTATCATACCGCCGTGGTGATGGGCACCGACGTCGATCAGCCCCGGAATCTGGCCAAATCGGTCACGGTCGAATAGCCGCAAGCCGCGGCTTCACGCGGCCCCTTCAAAAATGCGTCAGAATGGCTTAGCTGGGTGTTGGACTACGGCCGCTTCGACGCCGCTTCGACGACCTAGGAACCGCAATGACTTCCAACAAAGTGCCTCCCCCCGCGCCAGGTGACCTGCCCCCGGACGCTCCCCGAGGGCTGATGGCGCGGTTTCGCAACTATTTCCTGACCGGCCTGGTGGTGGCCGGTCCGATCGCGATCACCTTCTATCTGACCTGGTGGTTCGTGAACTGGGTCGACAATCTGGTCCGGCCGTTCGTGCCGACGGCCTACCGGCCGGAAACCTACCTGCCGTTCGGGCTGCCCGGTTCCGGCCTGATCGTCGCCGTCATCGCGCTGACGCTGCTCGGCTTCCTCACCGCCAATCTGATCGGGCGAACCCTGGTCGATCTGGGCGAACGGCTGCTCGGGCGGATTCCGGCGGTGCGGGCGATCTATCGCGGCCTGAAGCAGGTGTTCGAGACGCTGTTCTCCGGCAACGGCTCGAGCTTCCGCCGCGTCGGCCTGGTCGAGTTTCCGTCGCCCGGCATGTGGTCGATCGTGCTGATCTCGCAGGCGCCGAACCCTGAACTTGCCGCCAGCCTGCCCGCAGAGGAGGAGCACATCTCGGTGTTCCTGCCCTGCGCGCCGAACCCGACCACCGGATTCTTCTTCTACGTGCCGAAGAGCAAGATCATCGAGATCGAGATGAGCACCGAGGATGCCGCGACGCTGATCATGTCGTGCGGCGTGGTGCAGCCCGGCGGCGCCAACGATCAGAAGCGCGCCGCGGCGCTCGCCGGCATGGCCAATGCCGCGCGCATCGCCAACCAGGCCTCGCTGCAGCCCGCCACACAGCCCGCGCCGGCGAAGGTGGAGTAGGACCCCTCCGCTCTTTCGACGTCATTGCGAGGAGCTTCATCCCGCGCCGATCAGCGGCACGGCCTCGTCGCGTTCGTAGAGATAGAGCAGGGCGCGCAGCGCTTCGCCGCGCTCGCCCTTCAGCTTCGGATTGTCCTTCATGATCCGCAGCGCCTCGTCGCGGGCCTGGGTGATCAGCTGGCCGTGCACCTCGGAGCGCGCGATGCGGTAGCCGGGCAGGCCGCTCTGGCGGATCCCGAGCACGTCGCCTTCGCCGCGCAGCTTCAGATCGTCCTCGGCGATCCGGAAGCCGTCGGTGGTCTCGCGGATCACTTTCAGCCGCGCCTTCGACATCTCGCCGAGCGGCTCCTTGTAGAGCAACAGGCAGGTCGAGGCCTCCGAGCCGCGGCCGATGCGGCCGCGCAGCTGATGCAGTTGCGCCAGACCAAAACGTTCGGCGTTCTCGATCACCATGATGGTCGCGGCCGGCACGTCGACGCCGACCTCGACGACGGTCGTTGCGACCAGGAGCCCGATCTCGTGCGCGGCGAACTGCGCCATCACGCGATCCTTGTCGGTGCCCTTCATCTGGCCGTGCACGAGGCCGACGCGATCGCCGAACCGCTTTTGCAAGCTCTCGAAACGCTCGGTCGCGTTGGTGAGGTGCTCGGTGCCTTCGGCCTCCGATTCATCGACCAGCGGGCAGATCCAGTACACCAGCTTGCCCGCATGGAGCGCGCGGCCGACGCCGTCCATCACATCCTCGATCCGGCTCATCGGCACCGCGCGGGTGTCGATCGGCTGGCGGCCGGCCGGCTTTTCGCGCAGCTCCGAGACGTCCATGTCGCCAAAATATGTCAGCACCAGCGTGCGCGGGATCGGGGTCGCGCTCAGCACCAGCACGTCGACGGCCTCGCCCTTGGAAGTCAGCGCAAGCCGCTCGCGCACGCCAAAACGATGCTGCTCGTCGACCACGGCAAGTGCCAGCGCCTTGTAGATCACATCGTCCTGGATCAGCGCATGGGTGCCGACCAGGAGATCGATCTCGCCGGCCTCGAGCTGCGCCAGCAGTTCGCGGCGCTCCTTGCCTTTCTCGCGGCCGGTGAGGATCGCAACCCGCATGCCGGCGCGTTCGGCGAGCGGCGCGATGGTCTTGATGTGCTGCCGCGCCAGAATTTCGGTCGGCGCCATCAATGCGGCCTGCTTGCCGGCTTCCGCGACCGCTGCGGCGGCAAGCAGCGCCACCACGGTCTTGCCGGAACCGACGTCGCCCTGCACGAGGCGCAGCATCCGCACCGGCTGTTGCAGGTCTGCGATGATCGCGGCCACCGCCTCCTGCTGCGATTTGGTCAGGGCATAGGGCAGGGCATCGATGATCTTGTTGCGCAGATGGCCGTCGCCGGCATTGCGGACGCCGGCGGGACGGCGCAGCGTGGCGCGGATCAGGGCCAGCGCGAGCTGCCCGGCCAGCAGTTCGTCGAAGGCGAGCCGCGACCAGAACGGGCCGTCGGGCAGAATGTCGGTCAGCTCGACCGGGACATGGACGCGGGTCAGCGCCTCCCGGATCGGCGGGAAATTGCAGCGGCGCAGCACTTCGGGGCTGATCCATTCCGGCAGATCCGGCAGCTTGGTCAGCGCCTGTGCGATGGCGCGGCGAAGCGAGCCGATCGCAAGCCCCTCGGTCAGCGGATAGACCGGATCGATGCCGGAGAGCTTTGCAAAGCCGGCTTCATCGACGACGCGATCGGGATGCACGATCTGCGGGATGCCGTCGTACATCGCCAGCGTGCCGGAGACGTAACGCTTCTCGCCGACCGGCAGCAGCTTCTCGACATAGCCGGGCTGGGCGCGGAAGAAGGTCAGGACGACGTCGCCGGTGTCGTCGCTGGCATAAACGAGGTAGGGCGCGCGCGAATTGCGCGGCGGCGGGCGATGGCGGTCGACGGTGACCTCCAGCGTGACCATGGTTCCGACCGCGGCGTCGCGGATCTTCGGCCGCGCGCGGCGATCGATCACGCTCGCCGGCAGATGCAGCAGGAGGTCGACCAGCCGCGGCGTCTCGCTGCGGTCGAGCAGATAGCGCAGCAGCTTGTCCTGCTTCGGGCCGACACCCTGGAGGGTCGTGACCTGGGCAAACAGCGGATTGAGCAGGGCGGGGCGCATCGCGAGAATCTAAGTCCGTTTCACTCCGTCATGCCCGGCCTTGTGCCGGGCATCCACGTCTTTTTTAGGCGAGCATAGACGGCCGGGTCCCGTCTACGCCAAGAGCCACGCCAAGGCTTCGACGGGCGCACAAGCCCGGCAATGACGGCATTCCCCCCAAGCAACCCCCAAAAGCGACGGATGAGGGCTGACATCGGCCGTCGCCGTCGCTATATCAAGGCCCGCCCGGCACGTCCGGGCTTTTGGCGTTCGATGGATTTTGGGACATGACGGGATCGACACGATCGAGCAACGGGCTCGATGACCGCCGCAAGCGGCTTTTGTTTCGCTGCTGGCATCGCGGCACCCGGGAGATGGACCTGATCCTCGGCCGCTTTGCCGACGCGACCATTGCGGATCTGTCGGATCAGGAGATCGGCGAGCTCGAGCACCTGATCGAGGTGCCGGATCCCGACCTCTATGCCGCGCTGACCGGCGACAGGGTGCTGCCGGCCGAATACGCGACCGCGCTGTTTGCCCGCATCAAGGCGTTCCGGGTGGCGGATCACGGCGCATGAAACAGCCGATGAAATCTCCGGCCGCGATGCTCGCGGCGGGCCGGGTGCTGACCATCGCCAATGTCGCCGAGGGCGCCGAGGGGCTCGTCATCTCGGATCTGGCGCGCGCCATCGCCGCGCAGCCGAAGCGGCCGGCAGTCAGCCTCGCCGTGGTGTGCCGCGACGGCGCGCGGATGCAGCAGCTCGCCCGCGCGCTTGAGTTCTTCGCGCCCGATATCGCGGTGATGCAGGTTCCGGCCTGGGACTGCCAGCCCTATGACCGCGTCTCGCCGCATTCCGGCATTCTGGCGCAACGCCTGACCGCGCTGGCAAAACTGTCGCGGCTGGTGGGCAGCGACAAGCCGCTGATCGTGCTGACCACCGTGAACGCGGCCGTGCAGCGGGTGCCGGCGCGCGGGCTGGTCGCAGCCCAAGCGCTGTCGGTTGCGCCGGGCAATGTCGTGCCGATGGACTCGGTCGTGGCCTGGCTCGAGCACAATGGCTACACCCGCTCGTCCACGGTGCGCGAACCCGGCGAATACGCCGTGCGCGGCGGCATCCTCGACCTGTTTCCGGCCGGCCTCGACCAGCCTGTGCGATTCGACTTCTTCGGCGATAGCCTGGAATCGATCCGCACCTTCGATGCCGAGACCCAGCGCACGCTGCTCGACATGCGCGGGCTCGACCTCGTGCCGGTCTCGGAATTCCAGCTCACGACCGAAACCATCCGCCGTTTCCGCATGGGATACGTCGCAGCGTTCGGCGCGCCGGAGCGCGACGACCAGCTCTATGAGGCGGTCTCGGAAGGACGCCGCCATCCCGGCATGGAGCACTGGCTGCCGCTGTTCCAGGAGCGGATGGACACACTGTTCGACTATCTCGACGGCGCCGCAATCGCGATTGAGCCGCAGGCCGAGGACGCCGCGCGCGAGCGCTTCACGCAAATCGCCGACTATTACGAGGCGCGGCGCGAGGCGCTGGAGCATCCGGGCAGTGGCGCGATCTACAAGCCGCTGCCGCCGGACCAGCTCTATCTGACCGAGGCCGAATGGACCAAACTGCTCGGCGAGGCGCCGCTGGCGCGGCTGACGCCGTTTGCGGTGCCCGAAGGCTCGCCCGACATGTTCGACGCCGGCGCGCGGCAGGGCCGCAATTTCGCGCCGGAGCGCGCCGACGGCAACGTCAACGTGTTCGAGGCCGTGGTCGGCCATGTCGGCGCGCTGCAGTCGCAGCGCAAGAAGGTCATCATCGCGCTGTGGAGCGAAGGCTCGCGCGACCGCATGGGCGCGATGCTGCGCGACCACAAGCTGCTCAACACGACCAGCGTCAATACCTGGCGGATCGTGCAGGCGACGCCGCGCAACGAGACCATGCTGGCCGTGGTCGGCATGGAGTCCGGCTTCGAGACCGACGAGTTCGCCGTCATCAGCGAGCAGGACATTCTCGGCGACCGACTGGTGCGGCCGCGCAAGGCGAGCCGCAAGCTCGACAATTTCATCTCGGAGGTGACGAGCCTGGCGACCGGCGATCTCGTCGTGCATGTCGAGCACGGCATCGGCCGCTTCGTCGGGCTGCAGACGCTGGAGGTCTCCGGCGCGCCGCATGACTGTCTCGAGCTGCACTATGCGGCGGAGACAAAGCTGTTCCTGCCGGTCGAGAACATCGAGCTGCTGTCGCGCTACGGCTCCGACAGCGCCAATGTCGAGCTTGATCGCCTCGGCGGCGGCGGCTGGCAGGCGCGCAAGGCGAAGCTGAAGAACCGCATCCGCGAGATCGCGGGCGAATTGATCAAGATCGCCGCTGAGCGCCAGCTGCACGAGGCGCCGAAATTCCCGCTGCAGCCGCATGTCTATGACGAGTTCTGCGCGCGCTTCCCATACGAAGAGACCGAGGATCAGTTAGGGGCCATCACCTCGACCCTGAAGGACCTCGAGATCGGCCGTCCGATGGACCGGCTGATCTGCGGCGACGTCGGTTTCGGCAAGACCGAGGTGGCATTGCGCGCGGCATTCGCCGTGGCGCTGGAGGGCAAGCAGGTCGCGGTCGTGGTGCCGACAACGCTGCTGGCGCGTCAGCACTCAAGGACCTTCACCGAGCGCTTCCGCGGCTTCCCGGTCAACATCGCGCAGGCCTCGCGGCTGGTCTCGACCAAGGAATTGAACCAGGTCAAGAAGGGGCTCACCGATGGCCAGGTCGACATCGTCGTCGGTACCCACGCGCTGCTCGGCAAGGCCATCAAGTTCAAGGACCTCGGCCTGCTGATCGTCGACGAGGAGCAGCATTTCGGCGTCAGCCACAAGGAGCGGCTGAAGCAGCTCCGCGCCCAGGTCCACGTGCTGACGCTGTCGGCGACCCCGATCCCGCGCACCCTTCAATTGGCTTTGACCGGTGTCCGCGAGCTCTCGATCATTGCCTCGCCGCCGGTCGACCGCCTCGCGGTGCGCACCTTCGTGGCGCCGCACGATCCCTTGATGATCCGCGAGGCGCTGCTGCGCGAACGCTATCGCGGCGGGCAGGCGTTCTATGTCGTGCCGCGGATCGAGGACCTCGCCGGCGTCAAGGATTTCCTCGACAAGAACGTGCCGGAGATGAAGGTCGCGGTCGCCCACGGCCAGATGCCGCCGACTGTGATCGAGGACATCATGTCGGCGTTCTACGATGGCAAATACGACATCCTGCTGTCGACCACGATCGTCGAGTCCGGCCTCGACATTCCAAACGCCAACACGCTGATCGTGCATCGCGCCGACATGTTCGGCCTGGCCCAACTCTACCAGCTGCGCGGCCGCGTCGGCCGCTCCAAGCTGCGCGCCTATGCGCTGTTCACGCTGCCTGCGCAGCAGAAGATCACGGCACAGGCGGAGCGGCGGCTGAAGGTGCTGCAGTCGCTGGAGACGTTAGGCGCCGGCTTCCAGCTCGCCTCGCACGACCTCGACATCCGTGGCGCCGGCAATTTGTTGGGCGAAGAGCAGTCCGGCCACATCAAGGAAGTCGGCTTCGAGCTGTACCAGTCGATGCTCGAGGAGGCGATCGTCAACCTCAAGGCCGGCGTCGCCGAGCCTGCCGCCGACCGCTGGTCGCCGCAGATCACGATCGGCATGCCGGTCCTGATCCCCGAGGACTATGTCAACGATCTCAGCGTGCGGCTCTCGCTCTATCGCCGTCTGGCCGATCTCGAGACCGACGAGGAGATCGACAATTTCGCCGCCGAGATGCGCGACCGCTTTGGCGTGCTGCCCGACGAAGTCCGCTATCTGTTCAAGGTCGCCGCGATCAAGGCTTACTGCCGCAGGGCCAATGTCGGGAAGGTCGACGCCGGGCCGAAGGGCGCCGTGATCGCATTCCGCGACAACAGCTTTGCCCATCCGGAACGGCTGGTAAGCTTCATCCGCCAGCACGGCCAGGCCGCCAAGGTGCGGCCCGACATGAAGGTGGTGTTCTTCCAGGAATGGGAGACGCCGGAAGAGCGGCTCGCCGGCACCACCGAGATCCTGCGCCAGCTTGCCAATCTCGCCGAGAGCAAGAAGGCGGCGTAGGGGACGCTCCCTTGGAAGGGTAGAGCGAAGGGGCCCGAAAGAGCGCGAAGCGTTGGTATGAAGAGGTCTCCGCACTCTTGCCTTAAGAGCGCGGAAACTCCTCGAAGTGGTTGATTTGCTTGTTGTCGGTTTGACGGCTTTGCGCCGACAATTGACTGGCGAACGGACACGCGAATCATGTCGCGCAAAGAATCCGCTGAACGGCCAGAGTCTTACTTACATAATTGTGCGCCGGGAGGGGTTCAGCGCTCTCGCGCATAGAGCGCGTATGCCCTCAGAATTCGCTAACTGATTGAAAGATAACTAGCTTTAATTTTCTCTAACTGAGGGTTGTCGCGAATTCGTCGAAAGCGGTCAATCGGATCGCTCAATCCGAGCAGCAACGAACGGAGCAATTTCGTGCGCAATCCACAGCGGCTCGATATACGGTTTTTAGGCACCCAAGTTCGCGCAGAAGGTGTGCTCGGGATATTTGGTACAGTGATCATCATCGGCGTACTTTTATCGGTGTACGTCGGCCATTGGTGGTTCTGATGTCGTATACGCTGAGTGACCTGATCAATTTGTATCGGATCGATCCGCAATCTCCTTTTTTGGAACTCAGCCACGGCGTTCGAGTAAAGCACGACCGTCTATTGTCGCGCATCATGCGTGACTATGGCTCGCGTTCGCTTCGAGGGATTCAAGCGCGCGATTTGTTGGCTTGGCACAGCGGTTGGGCCGCGAACGGCAAGATCGAAATTGCTCACTCGCTAATCAGCCGGATTCGAGTGCTCGCGCGGTTTGGCGCGACTGCACTCGAAGATCGCGACTGCCGTCGCCTCTTGCATAGCCTCGGCGAATTGCGCTTCGAACGATCGCCATCCCGAAAGCGTCAAATGTCGGCGGATCAGGCAGAGCAAATAAGAAACATAGCGCGTGATTGGTTCGGCTGGCCTTCAATTGCGATGGCGCAAGCATTGCAGTTCGAACTGCGGATGACTCGGAAAGAGGTCATAGGAGAATGGATACCGGGAGAAGAGGGGGAGCCATCCGACTTGACGCGCAGAACTGAACAAGGGGAATTGAAATGGGTGGCGGGACTTCAATGGTCTAGCTTGGATGATGATTTCGTTTTGCGCCTTAGTGGCAAGCGGACGGTTGAGGTTGATATCAAACGGACGGTGATGGTGATGGAGGAGTTAGCATTCTATGCTGACAAACCCGTTGCATATCTGACGCGCGCCGATCTTCCTTCGAAAGGGCCGATGATTATAAACGAAATAACGGCACGGCCATTCTCCACCGCAGAATTTCGACGAAAATGGCGTCTCGTCGCTAATCGTGCCGCCATTCCCAAGCACGTCAAAAATATGGATAGTGGGAAATCCTCTCGATCGAGCCCATGAGCGTCGAATGTGCCTGAGTAGAACGGCACAGGCACGTCCAACTCTTTAGCTGATGCTCACCGCCAACACATTGTATCGCGGCGATGTGTTGACACCCTGCGTTTCGTCCACAGCACGCCAGTATCCAAGCCTCGCTTCAATCAGCGGCTCGATTCGCTAGGCTCGTTGCGGCTGCGTCGTTGCCGCCACCGAGCACGAACACGCCGTCCTGCCAGTGCAGCCCAATATCTTCACTGACCACAAAATTACGACGCCGCCCGCTCCGGCGTCCCGAACAGACGCCCGAGCAGCGACATCGCGGAATCGGTCGGCAGCAGGGTTGCGACGCTGACGGCCGGCTCGGATCTGACGTCGCGGCGGCCGTTCTGGGTGTGGCGCATCACGTTCGCCAATCGCCGCGTGATCGCCTGCGCGTTGCGCAGGTCGGTGCCGGCGAACGCCACCACGATCGAGCGGTCGTCATGCACCGCGCCGAAATCGGTTTGGCGCATCAGCCGGCTGATGATCCGCGCGCCGTCGAATTGCGCACGGGGCTGCGCGTTGTCGAAGGTGAACCGCGCCACCGAGAGCGCACCGCCGCGCTCGGCGGTCTGGTAGACGGCGGTCGCAAAATCGCGCTCGAACGCGGCCTTGGTGAGCAGGCCGGTGCGGGCGTCGATCAGGCCCTTGGCGTCGATCGCGCGCAGCATGCGGCCGAGCCGCGCCTCGAAGGCGTGCTGCCGGATCATCGGCAACACCATGTCGGCGACGCGCGTCGGCCCGGCCGTGACGATCTCGAGATTAGGCAGTTCGTAGCGCGGCGTAAGCTCGGCCGAGGCGACGATCACAGGCAGCGGACGAAAGCGGACGTCCTCGGTCAAGACCGTCAGGAAGGCATCCATCACGCGCGGTGTGAAGCCTTCGGCCAGCACGATGCCATCGATATCGCGGTTGCTGAGATGCTTGGCCGCGGCCTCGATGCTGAGCGCCCCGACCACGCCGGCGCGTTCGCCGAGCGCAACCGACAACGTCGGGTAGGCGCCGCCGCGGCCGATCAACAGCGCGGTGGCTTCCCCGACTGGATCGATATCCGTCAGTGCGACCGGGGTCGGCGGAACCAGGCGGCGCATCACCGTCGCATGCAGCGCGCGTACGCGCAGGCTGGCGTTGAGCCGGGCGGTCAGGCGATCCGGCAGGCCCGGCTTCTGGAAGAATGCGATCGCGGTGTCGGGCAGGGTGGTCGCGGGATCGACCGCGATCAGTGGCAGATAGGGCGCGCGGGCGGCGGCGCGCTTGGCGAGGCCGGACAGGGTGACGAAATCGACGCCCTCGGCGGCCGCGATGATCGCTGCCGGCTTGACCTGCTCGATGGCCCGTCCGGCGTCGTTCCAGTCGGTGACCACGACCGGGAACAGCTTGGTCTCATCGAGGACCGCGGCAAACGGCGGCCTGGCTGCCGCCGATACGATCAGGACCGGACCTTGTTGGGACATTCGAACGCTCGAAACCAATGCAGAGTTCAGCAACAGCTTCGATGCTAGTTCGCATGGCTTAATGCGGCGTCAACACAATGATAAGACTAACGCAATGATAAGATTTTAACCCAGTCCAGCGCCGCCGCGGTCGCGAAATGCCTCCACCATCAAGGGGTTAACGCCAAGTTCTGCGAGCGCGTCGCGGGCCCGTGCATTGTCCTGCGCACGTCCTGCGAGCCGGTGGCCGCTGAGGCGGTCGGGCAGCGCCGTCAGCAGCGCGCCCTGGCCGAGGCGGCGCGACCATTCCTGCAGCTCCTGCGCAAGGAAGCGGTAGCCGCCGACCGTCATCACCCCCGACGGCGGGGCAGTGATGTTGATGGCGCCGGTCACGCGATCGACCCGCGCGGCATATTCCGTATCGACATAATCGCGCGGCGGCGGCGCGATCAGGGTGTCGCCCGGCGGAGGCGGCGGCGCATAGGCCGCGACCGGCACCATCGGGCCGCGCAGGCCGAGCGTGCCCTTCGGCGTCAGCAGGATCTCGCCGGCGATCGATGCGCCGGGCGCTTCACGCGGCGCGCTGTGCGGACCGGGCTTGATCTGGGCCGGCGAGCCGTCCTCGGCGGTGCGGCGGGCGCCGAACAGCCCGGCCTCGCCGAACAGGTAGACGTCGGTCATGGTCACGCGCCGCGAGGTCCAGTGCGCGCTGGAGGCAACCTGTTCCGGCGTGCGCCAGAGCCCGATCACGTTGCGCAGGGTAGGCAGGCGCTCCGACAAGCCGCGCTCGTCGAGCCGCAGCGCGAGTTGCGCAGGCGCGATCAGCGTGTCGCAGCCGTGGTCGTTGAACTGGGTCTCGAACGCCTCATCGTCGAACGGGTGATGCAGCACGAGCGTGCCGCCCGACACGAGCCAGGCCACCAGCGACGAGCAGACGCCGGCAAACGACATCGGCGCAAACGCCGACATGATGGTGGCGCCCTGCGCCAGGTCGCTCTCCAGCGACATCGCAAGCCCGCCGGCGATCAGTCCGAAATGGGCGCGCGGTACCGGACGAGGGCCTTCGCTGGTGACGTCGAAGGAGATCAGCGCCGGCTTGCGGCCGTCCTGAAGCATCGGCCGCGAGGTCCGCGAGTCCTGCAGGATCGCCTGGTCGAGCGACGCCATGCCTTCGGGCAGATCGGTGCCGAAGCCGCAGACATGGCGGATCGAGAAGGCCTCCGCCGCGGCGTTCATCGCGATGTCGGCATAGGAGACGCCGTCGATCCTGCCGCAGGTGACGATTGCCCGCGCCGCGGTGCGGTTGAGAGCGGATATCAGCTCGGCCTGCCGCCACAAGAGCGGCAGCGGCACCACCACGAGGCCGACCCGATAGGCGGCCAGCACCGTCAGGGCGAACTCGACCGTGGAAGGCATCTGGACTGCGATCACGGTGTTGGCCGGCAATCCGTTCTCGACGAAGTGGGCTGCGATCGCCGAGATCGCGCGGTCGGCCTGGGCATAGGTCAGGCGCTTGCGGGTCTGTCCGGTGATGCGCTGCTTGTTGAGCGGGTCGACCAGCGCCAACGCGTCGGGCTGCCGCGCCAAGGTGCGCTTGAACAGGGTATCGAGCGTTGGCGAGGTGATCGACTGGTTCACGGGTTCAACGTCGGTTGCATCGCTTCGATCGGACCAGGTCATGCCGCGTCGGGTGGTATCGCATCACGTCACGTGACATCACTTGGGTTGCGCGCTGGGCCTCTCCCACCAGGTCTCCGGCAGGTAGCCGGTCAACGCCGTGGTCGAAGGCCGTTCTATCCGATTCCAGCGCGCGATCCATTGCTCTCCCGAGTTAAATAGGGGGATAGCGTAGAAGCCCGACATCAAGGCCCGGTCCAGCGCGCGCACCGCCGAGACGAAGGCCGGCTGCTCCCGCGCCGCCAGCAGCGCCTCGATCATGGCGTCGATCGCCGGATCCTTGACGCCCATGTAGTTTCTTGTGCCCGGCACGTCGGCGGCCTGGCTGCCCCAGTAGAACCACTGTTCGTTGCCCGGCGACAGCGACTGGTCCCAGCGAATGGGGATCATGTCGAAGTCGTAGGCGACCCTGCGCTGCTCGAACTGTACGGCGTCGACCACCCGCACCGCGGCGTCGATGCCGGCGCGCTTGAGGTCGCGCTGGTAGGCGAGGGCGATCCGCTCGTGCTCGCGGGTCGTGACCAGGATCTCGATCCGGAGCGGCGTCCCGGTCGAGCGCTGCTTCAACACGGTGCCGTCGAGCGCGTAGCCCGCCTCGGATAGCAGCGTCAGCGCATTGCGGAGAACATTGCGGTCGCGCCCTGAACCGTCCGTGACCGGCAGGCGGTAGCGGCCATCGAGGATGTCAGGCTGGATATGCGACGCATACGGCTTCAGGAGCTCGCGCTCGCGCGCGTCGGCGGAGCGCTCATAGGCTGACAATTCCGATCCAGCAAAGTAGCCGCCCGCGCGCGAATAGAGCTCGAAATAATAGTTGCGATTGACCCATTCGAAATCGAACAGCAGCGCCAGCGCCTGACGCACCCTGACGTCGGCAAATTTTGGCCGCCGGCTGTTGAACACCAGATATTCGGAGGGCCGCGGCGTGCCGATCTTGATGGCGTCGCGGAGCACTTCGCCATTCTTCACCGCGGGGAAGTCGTAGCCGTCGTGCCAGCGCAGCGGCTCGGGCTCGGTGCGGAAGTCATAGAGGCCGCGCTTGAACGCCTCGAACTGGCTGTTGGCGTCGCGGTAGTAATCGAGCCGGATCTCGTCGAAATTCCACATGCCGCGGTTGACCGGCAGCTCGCGCCCCCAATAGTCGGGATTGCGGGTGAAGGTCACGCTGGCGCCGGGCCTGACCGCCGTCACGCGGTACGGGCCGGAGCCGATCGGCGGCGCGAATGTCGTCTCCTCAAATTTGGCGACGTCGGTGGCATGGCGCGGCAGGATCGGCATCAGGCCGAGGATCAGCGGCAATTCGCGATCCGAGACGCCGCCGAAATCGAATCGCACCGTGAGCGGGTCGAGCACTTCGGCCTTTGCGACTTTCGAATAATACTGGTGATGCAGCGGACGGCCGTGATCGCGGAGCAGCGTCAGCGAGAACACCACATCGTCGGCGGTGACCGGTTGCCCGTCCGAGAAGCGCGCGCGCGAATCGATATGGAAGGTGACGTAGCTCCTGTTGTCGTCGGTCTCGACGCTGCGGGCGAGCAGGCCGTACAGGGTGAACGGCTCGTCATTGTTCCGCACCATCAGGCTTTCGTAGACGTAGCCGCGCTCATAGGCGTAGCCCCTGAGCTGCTGCACAGCGAGACCCCTGACAATCAGCGGATTGAGGCTGTCGAAAGTGCCGTCCCGGGGGCTGAGCACCAGCCGGCCGCCCTTGGGGGCGTCGGGATTGGCATAGGGCAGATGGGTGAAGTCCGGCGGCAGCGCCGGGGCGCCATGCATCGCGATCGCGTGGCTCTCGGCGGCTGCCGCAGGGGCAAGCCCGGTCGTCAGGAATGCCAGGACCAATGACGAGGCGAGCCAGCGTGCGGCCGACGCGGCGCGCCCCACACGCCCGGGAACGCGTCTGTGAGGCGCCGGTTTTGATTCGCGAAACGTCACGCCCCAAGGTTTATCACAGGCTGCTGAAACCCGCCGTGACAAGCGCGCAAATGCGCTTGTCGGCATTGATCTTTCCGTGCGCCGCTGTATTGAAGGCGTGCAATTGGATAGGCGGGAACGCCAGTCACGTATCCGCCTCAATTGACTAGGAGACAGCCGCCCAAACGGCTATGTGTCGGCGCCTGCAGCGGTTTCGGGCGCTGCCGTTCAGAAAGGGTTTTCCGCAATGAATTTCCGTATCTTGGCCGCCCCGGTCCGGCCGCATGGGCGAATTGTCGCCCTGATGGCGGCGACGGCTCTGTCTGCAGCGCTCCTGGTTCCTGCCGCTCAGGCCCAGCAGCCCGCAGCGCCGGCGCCCGCGCCTACGGCACCGAAGGCAGCGCCCAAGGCGGCACCCAAGGCAGCTCCGAAGGCGCCGGCTCCGGCAGCCCAGGCGCCGGCCCAGGCACCGGCCGCCGCCGGTCAACCGCCCGCTGCGGCCGCCCAGCAGCCGCCCCAGGACCAGCAGATCCAGCTGATCTATGCGCCCTGGACCAAGTTCTGCCTGAAGGGCCAGGAAGCCAACGCCAAGCAGGTGTGCTTCACCGGCAAGGACGGCCGCATCGAGTCCGGCCAGCCCGTGATCGCCGCCGTGATCATCGAGCCGGAAGGCGAGCCGAAGAAGATCCTGCGCGTCACGCTGCCGCTCGGCATGCAGCTCGTTCACGGCACCCGCATCATCGTCGACGGCAACCCGCCGCAGCAGGCGCCCTATGTGATCTGCTTCCAGAACGGCTGCATGTCCGACTATGAGGCAACGCCCGAGCTGATCGCCAACATGAAGAAGGGCCAGAACCTCGTGGTCCAGGCGATCAATTCGAACGGCGCGCCACTGACGCTGCCGCTGCCGCTCAACACCGAATTCGCCAAGGCCTATGACGGCCCGCCGACCGATCCGAAGGTGTTCGAGGAAAACTCGAAGAAGCTGCAGGAAGAGTTGCAGAAGCGCGCCGAAGAGCAGCGCAAGAAGCTGGAAGGCGCGGGCGGTGGCGGCGCTACGCCGGCTCCGGCGCCGGCCAACCCGGCTTCCAAGTAAAAATACTGTCAGCATTCAAAACAACGCGAGACCAGCAAAGGGCGCCCGGAAGGGCGCCTTTTTTGTCATGCGATACAGACTGGCTGATGGCAGCCTGCCGCGCTGGTTGTCGTGCACATCGTGTGCGATGTTCGTTGCAGGCACTTCGATTGCGCCGGGCTGCGAGTGCGCATCGTTGGTGTCTTGTCCGGACAATTCCGGCGTCGAAGCACAATCATAAATCCGATACGGGAGGCCAGACGAAAGCGCGGACAGCGCGCCTTCGACGCGCAAGCACGCGCGCGTGGTTCCGCGAACCCTGGCTGCCGTGCGGACAAGTGATGACGCGAGACGATCGGACATCCGTCGTTCGCAGTCATGGAAGTCGCTCAATGTCCCACCAAGTCAACACGCAGCGGCGCGAGCCGGTCTCCCGGCCTTCGCAGCAGCCAATCGGCCGTGCTGCGGCGGATGCTGGTGTCCGCGTCAACCAGGACAATGTCCCGAGCGCATTTCATCCCGGCATCGTCCATCTCGCGCTGGCGATGGGCGGGTTCGCGATTGGCATCGCCGAATTCGCGACCATGAGCCTGCTGCCGTTCTTCGCACATGACCTCCACATCAGCGAACCCCAGGCCGGCCACGCCATCAGCGCCTATGCGCTCGGCGTCGTCGTGGGTGCGCCCGTCATCGCGGTGCTGTCGGCGCGCATGAGCCGGCGGACGCTGCTGATCGCGCTGATGGGCTTCTTCGCGCTGATGAACGGCCTCTCCGGGCTCGCGCCCGACTACCACACGATGCTGGCGCTGCGCTTCCTCGCCGGGCTGCCGCATGGCGCCTATTTCGGCATCGCCATGCTGGTCGCGGCTTCGCTAGTCCCGACGGACAAACGCACGGCGGCCGTTGGCCGCGTGCTGCTCGGCCTCACCATCGCGACGACGATCGGCGTTCCACTCGCCAACGGGGTCGGGCAGGCGATCGGCTGGCGCTGGGCATTCGCGATCGTTGCCGGTCTCGCGCTGCTCACCGCGATCCTGGTCCTGATCTTCGCGCCGCGCGACGCCGCCAACAGCAACGCGAGCCCGTTGCGCGAACTCTCGGCGCTGGGGCGCAAGCATGTCTGGCTGACGCTTGGGATCGGCGCGATCGGTTTCGGCGGGCTGTTCTCGGTCTACACCTATCTGGCATCGACCATGCTGGCGGTGACGCACACATCGCCTGCGCTGGTGCCGGTCACGCTATGCGTGTTCGGCGCCGGCCTCACCGCCGGCAACATCATCGTGCCGCGCTTCGCCGACCGCGCTCTGATGGCCACGGCCGGCGGGCTCCTGCTGTGGTCGGCGGCGACGCTGGCGCTGTATCCGCTGGCGGCAGGCAATTTCTGGACGCTGAGCGCCGACGTGTTCCTGATCGGACTGGGCGGCGCGCTTGCGACCGTGCTGCAGACCCGGCTGATGGATGTCGCAGGCGAGGCGCAGAGCCTCGCTGCGGCGCTCAACCATTCCGCCTTCAACATCGCCAACGCGCTGGGGCCGTGGCTCGGCGGAATGGCCGTTGCCGCCGGCTATGGCTGGACGTCGACCGGTCTCGTCGGCGCGGGACTGGCGCTGGCGGGCTTTGCCGTCTGGGCGATCGCCACGGCGCTGGCTGTGCGGGAGGGGGTATGAACAGCCGGGACGTTGCCGCGCGGAAGCTGCGGCAATCGCCGGGCGGGCAACAGACGTCAGTTCAGCGACGGATTGCGCGGACGGTAGCCGCCCGACTTGTCCTTCACGAAGATCTCCGCGACCTGCGAATGCCGGATCGGCTCGCCGGAATCGTCGGGTAAGAGGTTCTGCTCGGACACATAGGCGACGTACTCGGTCTCCGAGTTCTCCGCGAGCAGGTGGTAGAACGGCTGGTCCTTGTGGGGCCGCATATCCTCGGGGATCGACAGCCACCATTCCTCGGTGTTGTTGAACTCCGGGTCGATATCAAAAATCACGCCCCGGAAGGAGAACACCCGGTGACGGACGATCTGCCCGATCTGAAACTTGGCGGTGCGCGCTTTGATCATGGTTCGTCGATAGACCAACATTGTGGCCGATGCTAGGGGCATGGCGGCGAATTAACCCAGGGTTTACCGATTCCAGCCCTGCAAAAACGACCCAGAATCCGGCCGAGAAACTACTTTCAGAATGATCGATATCCTCAATCTGGCGCTGCCGTATTTCGGCTTGATCTTCATCGGTTACGCGTGCGGCAAAGCCAAGGGTTTGCCCGAGAGCGGGCTCGCCTGGATGAATTTCTTCCTGCTTTACGTTTCGTTGCCGGCGCTGCTGTTCGGGATCATGTCCAAGACCCCGTTCGCGGAGCTGAACAACCCGCCATTCCTGATCGCCACCACGCTCGGAACCGTGACCGCGTTCTTCCTGGCGATGCTCGCAGGCAAGCTGATCGGAGGGCTCTCGCTGCGCGAGGCGACGCTCGCGGGCCTGTCGGGCGCCTACGGCAATATCGGCTATATGGGCCCTGGCCTCGCGCTCGCCGTGCTCGGCACCAAGGCGGCGGCGCCGACCGCGCTGATCTTCTGCTGCGACAGCATCTTCCTGTTCTCGATCGTGCCGCTCCTGATCGAGCTCACCGACCGCGACCATCCCTCGCTGCTGCACGCCTTCGGCGTGGTGCTGCGGCAGATCGTGCAGAACCCGCTGATCATGTCGGCCGTGTTCGGGGCGCTGGTCGCCGCATTCCACATTCCGCTGCCGGTTGCGCTCGACCGCACCATCCAGTTCCTGGAAAACGCCGCGGCACCAACGGCGCTGTTCGTGCTCGGCATCACCGTGGCGCTGCGGCCGTTCGAGCGGGTGCCGTGGGAGGTGCCCGGCGTGGTTGCGATCAAGCTCCTGATCCATCCCTTGCTGGCATTCGGGCTGATGCTGCTGTTCGGCCCGTTCGCGCAGCCCTGGGCTGCGACCGCGGTGCTGATGGCCTCGCTGCCGCCGGCGCTGAACGTGTTCGTGATCGCACGGCAGAACGACACCTGGATCGAGCCGGCGTCGGTCGCGGTCTTGATCGGCACCTTCGCCTCGGTGGTCACGCTGACCAGCGTGATGTGGTTCATCCAGAGCGGACGGCTGGTGTTTCCTTAAGACTCTTGTTTGACGCGTTTTCTTAACGCGCACCGGTACCCACTTCGCTTGAAAACGCTTTGGTCAGCGCCGCCATGACGGCGCGAGGCCTTCGCGCATCGCGAGCCGTCGCAGCGGACCGAATGAGCCGATCAGATGCAGGCCGGCAGCCCGCGCCGTCTGCACGCCGAGGAAATCGCTGAGCAGCGACCGGTTGGCGATGTCGATCGCCCAGGTCCGGCTGGCGACGTCAGGGCGCCGCGCCGCCTGATAGCGCGACAGCACATTTGGCGCGCCGGGATCCTCACCGCGCGCGATCGCTTGCCCCACGATCTCGGCGATATCGGCAGCGTCACGCAGTCCCATATTGAGGCCCTGCGCGCCGATCGGCGGCAGCACATGCGCGGATTCCCCGACCAGCGCGATGCGGTCTTTGGCAAACTGCCGGGGCCGCTCGATGGCGAGCGGAAATATGTGGCGGCCGGGCTGGACTTCGACGCGGCCGAGGATCGAATGCGATTGTCGCTCGGCGGCATCGGACAATTCGCCGTCGCCGAGCGCCATCAGCCGTTCGGCCTCCTTGGGCGCCGAGACCCAGACCACGCTGCTTCTGTTGCCGGCAAGCGGCACGAATACGCAGGGGCCGTGCTCGGTGTGAAACTCGGTCGAGATGTTCCGGTGCGGCCTTGTATGGGTGATGTTGAAGGTGAGGGCGGACTGCCCGAGCTCGCGGCTGACCACCTCGATGCCGGCGGCCTCCCGGGACAATGAATTGCGCCCGTCGGCGCCGACCACGAGCCGGGCCCGAAGCGCCTGACCCTGCCGCGTCACCACGGCGACCGCGCGATCATCCGGCTGCACCGAGGCGGCCTCGTCGTCGAACCGCGTCAGCGTGGCCATCTCGCCGGCGCGGTCCTCGAGCGCTGCGACCAGCGAGCGATTGTCGATATTGAAGCCGAACTGCTCGCGGCCGATCTCCTCGGAGGTGAAGCGCACCTCGGGCGCGCGGATCAGCCGGCCGGTGTCGTCGACGAGGCGCATGGTCTTGAGCGCCGCCGCCTTATTGCTGCAGCGCCGCCAGACGTCGAGCCGGTCCAGGATCTCGGTCGAGGCGCCGAGCAGCGCGGTGGTCCGGTTGTCGGCATAGGGCACGCGGCGGGCCAACAGCGCGGTCCGCGCGCCGGTATCCGCCAGGGCGATCGCGGCCGTCAAACCGGCCGGACCGCCGCCTATTACGATAACGTCATAATCCTGCGTGCTGTCGGTCATATCAGGACATTTGACATGGTTGGCCCGATTTTCAAGCCATCGGTAACCAGCAAAAGTTTCCAACGGTTTGCGCGGCGGAACGCCGCAAGACTGCATATGCAAAGCGGGCCGATTCCTGATAGCACTTCGGCCGATGGACCACACCAGCCAGGGGGATGCGTTGCGAGAGCGGATGCGGACCGCCGCATTCTCCGTTCATATTTTCACGGCACTCGGCGCCGGGGTCGCGCTGTTGGCGATGCTGGAAGCCGTGCGCGAGCACTGGGCCAACATGTTCGCCTGGCTCGGGATCGCGCTGATCATCGACGGGATCGACGGCCCGCTGGCGCGCCGGTTCGACGTGGTGCGGCTGCAGCCGAACTGGTCGGGCGAGGTGCTCGACCTGGTGGTTGATTTCGTCACCTATGTGTTCGTGCCGGCCTATGCGATCACCGCGAGCGGCCTGCTGCTGCCGCTGGCCGCGCCGATCCTCGGCATCGGCATCGTGGTGTCCAGCGCGCTGTATTTCGCCGACCGCCGCATGAAAGCCGACGACAACCATTTCCGCGGCTTCCCGGCGCTGTGGAATGCGGCGGCGTTCTATCTGTTCCTGCTGCATTTGCCGCCGGTGCTGTCGACGATCGTGGTCGCGGCGCTGATCGCGCTGACCTTTGCGCCGTTCCATGTGCTGCACCCGCTCCGCGTGGTGCGGCTGCGCTGGCTGACGCTGTGGCTACTCGGCGCCTGGGCGCTGCTCGGCGCGTACACGCTCGCCAACGATTTCGTGGTCGGAGCCCCGATCACTTTCGGTCTCTGCGCCATTGCCGTCTACATCGTCGGCAGCGATACCGTGATCCGCCGGATGAAAGCCTTCAGAGCATGATGCAATTGATCACCAGCCCGGAAGCCTGGGCTGCGCTGTTGACCCTGACTGCGCTCGAGATCGTGCTCGGCATCGACAACGTCATCTTCCTGTCGGTTATCGTGTCGCGGATCCCGCCCGCGCAGGCCAAGCGCGCGCGGCAGATCGGCCTGATCCTGGCGCTGGTGTTCCGCATCCTGCTGCTCAGCATCCTGGTCTGGCTGATCGGGCTGACGCAGCCGGTGATCACGATCAAGGACGTCGCGCTGTCGTGGCGCGACATCATCCTGATCGGCGGCGGCCTGTTCCTGATCGCCAAGGCGACCCACGAGATCCACGGCGAGGTCGAGGCGCGCGAGGCGGAGGCCGACGACAGACCGAGCGCCAGCGCGTTCTTCTGGGTGATCGTGCAGATCATCATCATCGACCTGGTGTTCTCGCTGGATTCGATCATCACCGCGATCGGCATGGCGCAGGATATCGAGATCATGATCGCGGCGGTCGTGATCGCCTGCGCCATCATGTACATCTCGTCCGGGCCGGTGGCGCGGTTCGTCGCGCAGCATCCGACCACCAAGATGCTGGCGCTGGCGTTCCTGGTGCTGATCGGCGTGGCGCTGGTGGCCGACGGCTTCCAATTCCACATTCCACGCGGCTACATCTATTTCGCGATCGTATTCTCGGTCGCGGTCGAGATGTTCAACGTGCTGGCCAAGCGCAACCGCAGGAAGGCGGCGCGCCAGGGTTCCGCGCCGCTTGGTTGACAAGCCGGCGCCGATGGCATTCGCTCGCGTGACGCTGATATCTGAGGGGAGCGACCGACATGACCAAGGCTGTGCGCGTGCACAAGGTGGGGGGCCCGGAAGTCCTGACCTATGAGGACGTCGAGGTCGGCCCGCCGGGGACGGGCGAAGTCCGGATCCGCCAGCACGCGGTCGGGCTGAACTTCATCGACGTCTATTTTCGCACCGGCCTCTACAAGGCGCCGGGCCTGCCGTTCATCGCCGGCAACGAGGCCGCGGGCGAGGTTTTGGCGGTCGGCCCTGGGGTGACCAATTTCCATGTCGGCGACCGCGTCGCCTATTACTACAACCTCGGCGGCTATGCCTCCGAACGCGTCATCCCGGCGGACAAGCTCGTCAAGCTGCCCGACCACATTACGTACGAGCAGGGCGCCGTGCTGATGCTCAAGGGGCTCACGGTCTGGTATCTGCTGCACAAGACCTTCAAGGTCGAGCAGGGCCATCGGGTGCTGATCCACGCCGCGGCCGGCGGCATCGGCCTGCTGGCCTGCCAGTGGGCGCACGCGCTCGGCGCCAATGTTATCGGTACCGTCGGCTCCAAGGCGAAGGCCGACATCGCGCTCGCCAATGGCTGCGACCACGTCATCCTCTACAACGAGGAGAATTTCGTCGAACGCGTCAAGCAGATCAGCCGCGGCGAACTCTGCGATGTCGTCTATGACGGCGTCGGCAAGACCACCTTCCCGGGATCGCTGGCCTGCCTCAGGCCGCGCGGCCTGTTCGTCTCGTTCGGCAATGCGTCGGGTCCGGTACCGCCGTTCGCGCTCGCCGAGCTCAACAACCACGGCTCGCTGTTCGCGACGCGGCCCAAGCTCAACGACTATGTCGGCACCCGCAAGGAATTGCTCGAAGGCGCCGACACGCTGTTCGCGGCCGTGATCAACGGCAAGCTGCACGTGCCGATCAATCACGCCTATGCGCTGAAGGATGCGGCGAAGGCGCATATCGAGCTTGAGAGCCGGGCGACCACGGGCGCGGCGATCCTGCGGCCGTAGTTTTTCGCGTCATTGCGAGGAGCGAAGCGACGAAGCAATCCATTGTTCCGAATACTCGGAGGGATGGATTGCTTCGCTTCGCTCGCAATGACGTTGCGGGGACCGGTTAGGCCACCCGCCGTGCTGCACCGACCTTGGTCAGCACCGTATCCAGGCAGTCGGTCATCGCAAGAATCTCCTCCCGCGTGACGTTGAGCGCCGGCATGAAGCGCAGCGTGTCCGGCTGCGGCGAGTTGATCAGCACGCCGGCGGCAAACGCCTCGGCGACGACGGCTGCGCCGATCGGCATCTTGAGATCGAGCGCGAGCAGGAGGCCACGGCCCCTGATCTCGCCGAGCCCGTGCCGCGCCGACAGCCGCTGCAATTCGCGCTCGAGCAAGAGGCCGGCGTCGACAACCGATTTCAGGAAATCTGGCTGACCAACCTGATCGAGCACGACAAGGCCGGCGGCGCACATCAGCGGATTGCCGTTGAAGGTGCCGCCCTGATCGCCATGATCGAAGCAGGAGGCATGCTCGGTCGCGAGCAGCGCAGCGAGCGGCACGCCGCCGCCGATGCCCTTGCCGAGCGTCATGATGTCGGGTGTGATCCCGGCATGCTCGTAACCAAACAGCTTTCCGGTCCGGCCCACGCCGGTCTGGATCTCGTCGACGATCAGGAGCAGCCCGCGCTGCTGGGTGAGCGCCCGCAACTCCCTGAGAAACTGATCCGTCGCGGGCCACACGCCGGCTTCGCCCTGGATCGGTTCGAGCATGACCGCAACCGTGGACGACGTGATCAGCTGCCGCACCGACTCGATGTCGTTCAGCCTGGCTTTGCGGAAACCCGAGACCTTCGGCTCGAACAGCGGCTCGAACGCCTTCTTGCCCGAGGCCGACATGGTCGCGAGCGTGCGGCCGTGGAAGCCACCCTCGAAGGTGATAATCTCGTGCGCGCCGTTCTTGTACTTGGCACCGTATTTGCGCGCGAGCTTGATTGCGCCTTCATTGGCCTCGGCGCCGGAATTGGCGAAGAACACCTGGTCGAAGCAGCTCTTGTCGACCAGCATCTTCGCCAGCTTCAGGCTCTGCTCGTTGTAGAACGCCGGGCTCGGCGTCAGCAGCCGCCGGGCCTGCGCGGCGAGCGCATCGGCCACGATGGTCGGAGAGTGGCCGAGGGGATTCACGGCCCAACCCTGCACGAAATCGAGAAAGCGGTTGCGGTTATGGTCCCACAAATACGAGCCGGCGCCGCGCACGAACACGACTTCAGGGCGGGCAGTGATGTCCATCAGCGCGTCGAACGGATGCGTGGCGTTGGTCATATCGATCTCCTCTGGTCAGTGTTGGGAAAGGGCAGGCCGAAAAGCGAGAAGGCCGCGCTTTGGGGGCGCGGCCTTCTCGAAAACCTTGGCTGATTTTAGCTAATCAGCGCTGGCGTCGGACATGGCGCAGCCCATCATCGTCGCGGGTGCGACGACGGCGGATGGCCTGGCGGTGGGTCCGGTTCAGCTTCATGGCGCAGGGCCATACAGCGGGAGGGCAGGCGATGTCAAGGGCGAGAATAGCGCGCGAACGCAACTTGCCAACCATCGCCGATGCGGTATTCCGGATTTGAACAGCGTCGGAGCAAGTGCATGACGACGTCGATCCAATTTCAGGAGCTCTGCGCGATCCCGACCGTGCTAGGGTTTTCCCTCGTCAGGAACGCTGTCGCGAACGACGGTTCGCTGCTGTTCCTGTTTGCCGAGACGTCTGCCGCCAAGTCTCTCTCCGAGACATACAGGCAGGGCATCGGCGGGTTTCCGCGAACTCGCGCGGAGGTCGCGGCGCGACTTTGTCTCGTGAGGATGACCTCGATGGCGTCGCACACCATCGAGCTTCCCGAACTCGATTTGACCTTTCCGGAGGTTGACGTCTTTCCCGACGGGCGAATTCTCATCGCGGGGCCGAGATGTGAATGGCGAGGCAAAGATGATTTCGATCTCAACGGCGCCATTGTCCAACCAACCACGGGGGAGGTAACACGAATACTGCTGAGGGACGGCATCAGCGCCATTCAGGTCGATGACCTCGCTCGCATCTGGGTCGGCTATCTCGACGAAGGCGTGTTCGGCAATTTTGGTTGGGGGTTTGGGGATGGGCCGACGCCAGTCGGCGCGGCTGGACTTGTTTGCTTCTCTGATGCCGGCGAGAAAGTCTGGGAGTTTCCGAAGAATCGCTCCTACTCGATTGCGGATTGTTATGCGCTGAACGTGTCGGGGGCCGACGCGACGGCCTTCTTCTATACGGAGTTTCCGATCTGTCGGATCAGCAGCAGCTTTGAGCTTACTTTCCGCACGACAAATCTGGCTGGGTGCCACACGCTTGCCGTGTCCGACACGGAGGCTCTTTTCTCTGGTCAATACCGAGATCCGCCGGACACCGCCCATCTTGGCAAACTGTCTCCAGAGCGGCTGTCGGATATCAGGCGGCTGCGCATGTTGATGCCGGACGGATCAGCCCGATCCGGGGGGCAATTATTGGCGCGCGGTCAGTCGCTCTACCACTTCGACACCGAGAAAGTCTGTCGCTTCAGCTTGGACTAACGCATAAGCAGCAGGCTTCAGCGTGTCAGAACCCGGCGACGCTGCCGTGCAGGTCGTATTGGTCGGAGCGCTCGATCTTCGCGGTGACGATCTCGCCAACCTTGAGCGGGCGGCGGCTGGTGAGGTAGACGGCGCCGTCGATCTCGGGCGCGTCGGCCTTCGACCGGCCCTTGGCCACGGTTGGGCCGACCTCGTCGATGATCACCTGCTGGCGGGTGCCGACCTTGCGCTTCAGGCGCCGGGCCGAAATCTTCTGCTGCCGCGCCATCAGCGCATTCCAGCGTTCCTGCTTGACCTCGTCGGGCACCGCATTGCCGATCGTATTCGAGGTAGCGCCGGCGACCGGTTCGTATTTGAAGCAGCCGAGGCGATCGATCCCGGCCTCATCGAGCCAGTCGAGCAGATAGGCGAAATCGGCATCGGTCTCGCCGGGGAAGCCGACGATGAAGGTCGAGCGCAGCGTCAGCTCCGGGCACTGCTCGCGCCATTTCTGGATCCGAGCCAGCGTCTTCTCCTGCGCGGCCGGCCGCTTCATCGCGCGCAGCACGTCCGGGCTCGCATGCTGGAAGGGGATGTCGAGATAGGGCAGCACCTTGCCCTCGGTCATCAGGCCGATGACCTCGTCGACATGCGGGTAGGGATAGACATATTGCAGCCGCACCCAGGCGCCGAGCTCGCCGAGCTCTTTTGCGAGGTCGAAGAACTTGGCGCGGACGCTGCGATCCTGCCAGGGGCTCTCGGCGTATTTCAGGTCGACGCCATAGGCCGAGGTGTCCTGCGAGATAACGAGCAATTCCTTGACGCCTGCCTTCACCAGCCGCTCGGCCTCGCGCAGCACGTCATTGGCCGGCCGGGACACCAGATCGCCGCGCAGCTTCGGGATGATGCAGAAGCTGCAGCGATTGTTGCAGCCTTCGGATATCTTCAGATAGGCGTAGTGCCGCGGCGTCAGCTTGACGCCCTGCGGCGGCACCAAGTCGAGGTGCGGATTGTGCGCCGGCGGCAGCGCGCGGTGCACGGCGTCCAGAACGCTCTCATATTGTTGCGGCCCTGATATCGAGAGCACGCCGGGATAGGCACTCTCGATCTGCTCCGGTTCGGCGCCCATGCAGCCAGTGACGATGACCTTGCCGTTCTCGGCCATGGCCTCGCCGATCGCGGCCAGCGATTCCTGCTTGGCGCTGTCGAGGAAGCCGCAAGTGTTGACGATGACGATGTCGGCGCCGTCATGCTTGCGCGCGAGTTCATAGCCTTCCGCGCGCAGCCGGGTGATGATGCGCTCGGAATCGACCAGCGCCTTGGGGCAGCCAAGTGAATGGAAGCTAATGCGCGGCGCTCTTTCCATGTAATCAACCGTAAATGCATCTGAATTGTTCAATCCAACTAATTGTTTTGATAGTAAAATTCAACCGCATATCAGGTTCCAACGATGATAAAGTGATGCACGTACTAGGCGAGTGGAATCCACCAGTGCCTAGGGACCTGTAGGGTTCATGAACGGCCGGAACTCGGCCCCATCGCGCCGCAGAAATTCATCAACAAGGGAGGGGTATGGACGGACTGAAAATTGCGAGTTCGGGAGAGACAACAACCGAGCGCGTGCTTGACCCATGCTGCGGCAGTCGCATGTTCTGGTTCGACCGTCAGCATTCTGACGTGATCTACGGAGATAAGCGACGCGAAACCATTACAGTTACGGATCGGTGCAGCGCTGACGGGCAACGGACGCTACGCATTGAGCCGGATGTGCTTATGGACTTCCGTGCTCTGCCTTACGCGGACGGAAACTTCAAATTGGTCGTATTCGATCCGCCGCACCTGAAGAGCGCTGGTCCCAAAAGCTGGATTGCTGCTAAGTATGGGAAGCTCGGCCCGGACTGGCGAGAAGATCTTCGCCTCGGATTCTCGGAGTGCTTCCGAGTTCTAGCACCAGATGGCGTTCTCGTATTCAAATGGAACGAGACACAGGTGAAGGTGAAAGAGGTTTTGGCGCTAACCGACAAGAAACCTCTGTTTGGTCATCCGAGTGGCCGCACTGGCCTCACGCATTGGCTGGTTTTCATGAAGGACTGAGGCGCAGCGTCCGAGCCGTCTCCCGGCGGCTTCACAAGTGGCACAAGAGCGGACATCTTCCAGCCCACGCGATGGGCCATTAGCGGACGTTGCCCGTTTCCCGGCGTGTAGGCTGAGTGCTACAGCTGTCGCGCCGATCACGGCGTGCTGTGTAGACGCTCCAATTGCTTTTGCGCGTCCCAGTCGGACGGAGGGCGTCGCCCCTTGCTGAACCATTTCATTCCACTGGCAATCCAAGTAACGCGCCACGTTTCGTACACGGCTTGGCGCTCGACTGAATTACCTCCGGCCGCATCGTCATATCCAAAGTGAATTCCGCAACACGGGCAAATTTCGTGTGAAGATGACCGACCGATCCACGGCGCGAAGTCGAGACCGTATCCACAAGCAGGGCAGAGATCAGGCATGCGGCACTCCTTGAAAAGCAAGAGTTCGTTCCCGGAGCGCCCAAGCGCAAACCCTTTGCTTCACTTCTTGCCTGCTTTGCAGTCCAGATGACAGCCGCCTACGGGCGGCTTTTTTTGGCTCGGATTTTTACCGTATCGAATTACAAGGCAATAATTTCTATACATTCGTTGCTTCAGGGGCACCCCAAGGACACAAAGCTCACTTTCGGCGCGGCCGCCTCTTGCATATCTACCCAAATCTGCCTGATTGATGGGCAGGAGCTAGTCCCAATTGCCGAGAATTACAACCCTTTCCAGGGGCTTCCGGCATGTTATGGATGGCTTTGCCGGGTCCTCAAGAGTCGTCGATGAGCGCTGAGTCGTCTCCCAAGATCGTCATAGTCGACGAGAGCCCGATCCGCGCAGCCATCCTTGAGGAGGGGCTGCGGGAAGCCGGCTATACCGACGTCGTCCACATCAGCGAGATGCAGAGCCTGCTCTCGCGGATCTACGCGCTCGACCCCGATATCATCGTCATCGACCTCGAGAACCCCAGCCGCGACGTGCTGGAACAGATGTTCCAGGTCAGCCGGGCCGTGCGCCGGCCGATCGCGATGTTCGTCGACCAGAGCGACGCCGCCTCGATCCAGGCGTCGGTGGAGGCGGGCGTCTCGGCCTACATCGTCGACGGCCTCAAGAAGGAGCGGATGAAGCCGATCCTCGATCTCTGTGTCTCCCGCTTCAATGCCTTCTCCAAGCTGCAGGACGAGCTCGACCGCACCAAGCATGCGCTGGAGGAGCGCAAGGTGATCGACCGCGCCAAGGGCATCCTGATGAAGGTGAAGGGGCTGACCGAAGAGGAGGCCTACGTGCTGATGCGCTCGACCGCGATGCGCGAGAAGAAGAAAATCGGGGAGATCGCGCAATCGATCCTGACGGCGTCGGAGCTGCTGAAATGACCACACCCTTGCGCATCGGGTTCATTCCGCTGGTGGACGCGGCCGCGCTGATCGTAGCTGTCGACAAGGGCTTTGCCACGGCCGAAGGCCTTGACGTCACGCTGGTCCGCGAAGTGTCGTGGTCGAATGTCCGCGACAAGCTCAATATCGGCCTGTTCGACGCCGCCCATCTGCTGGCGCCGGTCGCGATTGCCTCAAGCCTCGGGCTCGGCCACGTCAAGGTGCCGATCGCGGCACCCTTCAATCTCGGGCTCAACGGCAACGCCATCACGGTTTCGCCGGCGCTGCACGCAGCGCTGATGGACGAGATCGACGGCGACCGCTTCGACCCGATGGCGACCTCGCAGGCGCTTGCCCGTGTGGTGGCGAAGCGGCGCAAGAGCGGGGCGGAGCCGTTGACCTTCGGCATGACCTTCCCGTTCTCGACCCACAATTATCAGCTGCGGTTCTGGATGGCGGCCGGCGGCGTCGATCCCGACGAGGACGTTCAGCTCGTGGTGCTGCCGCCGCCCTATATGGTGGACAGTCTCGCCAACGGCCATGTCGATGCATTCTGCGTCGGCGCGCCCTGGAATTCGGTCGCGGTCGATCTCGGCATCGGCCACATCCTGCACTTCGTCTCCGACATCCTGCTCAGTGCGGTCGAGAAGGTGCTGGCGGTGCGCCAGACCTGGTCGGAGAAGCATCCCGACGCCGTGGCGTCGCTGGTGCGTGCGCATCTGCGCGCCGCGGAGTTCATCGAGCAGCCCGAGAACCGGTCCGAGGTGGCGCGCATCCTCGCCCAGCCGGAGCGGATTGGCGTCGACGCCAGCGTCATCCAGCGCACGTTCGATGGCCGGCTGAAGATCGCGCCTGATGGCACCATGCGCGAGAGCAACCGCTACCTCCTGGTCGGGCGCGAAGCGGCGGCCCGGCCCGATCCGGCACAGGCAGCCTGGCTCTATGCCCAGATGGTCCGCTGGGGCCAGACGCCATTCAAGCCGGAGGCGCTGAAGGCTGCCATGGCGGTGTTCCGGCCCGATCTCTACGACGCCGCATCGGGCCGGCCGGTCGGCGCCTCCAATGCCATCGGCGCGTTCGCCGGTCCGCCCTTCGATCCCACTGACGTTCTGGGGCATCTGGCGGCCTTCAGGATCGGGCGCTGGAAGCCCTGAGCGCGACGCAGCGGCCGCTTCCACCGGGACGTGCACAGCCGGTGCGTTTTGTTGCTGGGACAAGGATGAGCAACAGACGCGGCAGCGGCCGCGCCTCAACTATCCACCTCCGGCTACTTTGCATGGGGTTGTTTTCGAGATTTTCGGCTATTGCGGGACTGGCGCAGGTTCCCGACGCCTCGAACTGCAACGAATAAGATTCTCGAGCCAGCGCGCGAGAAAGAATATTCCACTCGGAACCGAGTTCCCCGAGGTGGCGGTATCGCTATTTTCGCCGCCCGCTTGAATCCCGGCGCGAACGCTATTCCATATGCCCGAGAATGGGGCGTTGGAGATCGACCATGCGCGAACTATCGGCGGAAGCCCGCCTGCACTTTTACGCGCGACAAGTTTCAAGGAAGTCCGGAAGCGGAATTCATACCGCGGCGCTCTACAGCGCCTTCGCGGTGATCGCGGCCATCGTGTTTGGCACGCTGTCCGTCCATCCGTTCTGACGTTTTCAGAAAATTCAAAAGCCGCCGTCTGATTTCCTCAGGCGGCGGCTTTGTGTTGGCGGGATGCTGGTCGTTCAGTATCCGGAGCCGTATCCATATCCGTAGCCGTAACCGCCGCCACCGCCGCAGGTGTTGCAGGTCGGCTGCACCGGCGCGTAGTAGGAATAGCCCGGCGAGACCATCTGGGTGCGCTCCTGGGTGGCGTATTGCGGCGCGATGCGCTCATAGGCGACGCCCTCCGGCGCGACCATCACCGTCCTCGGCACCATCACGGTACGATACTGCGCCGGCGTGCGATGCGCGATCACGCGGCCCGGCGCCACCATCACGGTCTCCTGCACCGTGCGATATTGCGGCGGCACGCTCTGCACCTGGTAGCAGGTCGTGCAGGGCTGGGGCGGCGGCGTGTAGCAGCTGGAGCAGCCGGCGGATGCTGCGCTGGTGAAGGCGGCCGTGGCAACCGCGGCAATTGCGAGGGAGAGGCTGGTGCGGAACATGCTTTCGTACCCAATTTCCTGAGAGGACAATCAAAGGCTCGGAAGCTGCACCTAGCAACCAAACGGCAAGTTTGGGTTTAAGAAGACTCTTAACGGAATCTAAAGGGGCCGGCGCAGCGGCCGGCCCTTGTCAGTCGATGCGTTGACCGCTCAGTGCGCGGTCTTGAACGGCGCGACCGTGATGCCGGCCTTGCTCAACGTCTCACGCAGACCGCGCGCGATCTCGACGGCGCCATGTGTGTCGCCATGGATGCAGACGGTATCGGTCTGCATCTTGATCACCTTGCCGGTGACCGAGACGACGGCGCCATCCTGCACCATCCGCACCACGCGCTCGGCGATCGCCTTGGGATCGTGCAGCACCGCGCCGGGCTTCTTGCGCGACACCAGATTGCCGTCGTCCTCATAGGAGCGGTCGGCGAACACCTCATGCGCCATCCTGAGATTGGCGGCTTCGCCGGCGCGCACCAGCTTCGAGTTCGCAAGCACCACGAAGATGAGATTGGGGTCGACCGCCTTGATCGCATTGGCGATCGCCCTTGCGGTCATGTCGTCCTCGCAGGCGACATTAGAAATCGCGCCGTGTGCCTTCACATGGGTGACCTTGTGGCCGGCCGCGGTCGCGATCGCCTGCAAGGCGCCGATCTGGTAGGCGATCAGGTTCTCGATCTCCGAGGATGTCAGTCCCGGCATGGGGCGGCGGCCGAAGCCGTGCAGGTCGCGATAGCCGGGATGGGCGCCGACGCTGACGCCGCGCGCCTTCGCCAGCTCGACCGTCTTGCGCATGATGTCGGCGTCGCCGGCATGGAAGCCGCAGGCGACGTTGACCGAGGTCGCAAGCTCGATCATCGCGGCATCATTGCCCATTTCCCAGGGCCCAAAGCTTTCGCCGAGATCGCAATTGAGGTCGATGGTTGAGGTCATGACAACAGATCCGTTTGTTGTTGCTGGCTCTTCTGCTTGAGCATGATCTTTTCGGAAAACCGCTTCACACTTTTCCGGATCATGCTCTAGGGCACCGCGACCTGCCACGTCGCGGCGTCGATGGCGCTGACCGCCTGGCCAGCGACGTTAGCATCTCTCAGCGCCTCGATGTTGAGGCCAAAATCCTCGATGCCGCGGAGGCGGTCGGGCAGGGAGCGCAGCAGCGCGTGGAACTTGATCGCCTCGGCCTGCGCTTCGGCCATTGTCACCGCCTTGAAGCGGAACGGCCGGCCAGCGGAGATTTGCGCGAAGCGGCCGAAATCGGCCGAGATCACGGTCGCGATCTTCGGATAGCCGCCGCTGGTGCCGCGGTCCGGCATCAGCACGATCGGCTGGCCGTTGCCGGGCACCTGGATGCTGCCGTTCACGGTGCCGTCGGAGACGATGTTGTGGCCGTCGAGGTGTTTTATCACCGGGCCTTCGAGGCGGTAGCCCATCCGTCGCTGGTCGCCGAGATCTTCCACTCGCTGTCGGTGAACAGCTTCTTGTTTTCTTCGGCGAACTCGTCGTCCTGCGGGCCGAACACGATGCGGATCGGCGCATCGGTGGCGGCCGGCAATTCGATGCGGCGTTCGGCGGCGCCGCTGGCAGCCTGCGTCTTCAGCTCGTCGCCGCTCTGCAGCGGCCGCGGGTACGGACTGCCGAGCCCGGCGCGGGCGTTGACGGCGAGGCTGCCGAACATCGGCTCGCCCTCGATGCCGTGCTCGATCGCGAGATAGCTGAACGAGCCGCCGCGTGCGAACCCGAGAGTGAGCGTCTCGCCCTCGGCGAGGGTGGCCGTACCGTCGAAAGCAACCGCGCGGCCGCCGATATCGGCATTGCGCGGCGCGCCGGCGAGCCCGACGCGCACGGCGCCGCCACGCGCGGTGAAGGCCGCGCCGAACGGGCCGATCTCGACGGCGGCGGCGAGCAGATCATTGCCAACCAGCGTGTTGGAGGCGGCAAGCGAAAGCCGGTCCATCGCGCCGCTCGGCGTCAGGCCGTAACGCTGCGAGCCCGGACGCCCGCCGTCCTGCACCGAGCTTGCCGGGCCGATCGAGCTGACGACGAGCTTGCTCATGGCGTCACCAGTTCTGCGACGAACTCGCCGGCCTCGGCGGCGCGATCCTGTTCGGCAAAGGTCTTGGCGTCGACCGCCGTGAAGGTGATGGCATCGCCCGGCTCCAGCAGGAAGGTCGGATCGCGATGCAATTGGTAGGTTCGCACGGGGGTGCGGCCGAGCAGGTGCCAGCCGCTCGGGCCGGCCAGGCACTGCACGCCGGTCTGGATGCCGCCGATCGAGATGGTGCCGGCCGGGGTCAGCAGCCGCGGGTCCTTGCGCCGGGGCATGTGCAGGAATTTCTCCAGCCCGCTGAGATAGGACCAACCGGGCGTGAAGCCGATCATGGCGACGCGATAATCGCCGGCGACATGGCGCGCGACGATCTGGTCAGGCGTGGTCTGGAGCGCCTTCGCCACATCCTCGAGATCGATGCCGTGCTCGCCGCCATAGGTGACCGGGATGCGCCAGCGCCGCGTTCCGGTTTCGCTCGGCGGCGCCTTGGCGGCGCGCGCAAGCAGTTGCTCGCCGAGCACGTCGAAGGTGATCTGCACGGGATCGTAATGCACCAGCAGCGAGCGGTAGGTCGGCACGGTTTCGGTGATGCCTGTGATCGGCTCGGCTGCAATCAGGCGGTCGAGCGCGAGCACCCGCCGGTTGGCGGCGTCGTCGATGGTGCGGCTGAATTCCACCGTGATGGCGCTGTCGCCACTCGGCAAAAGGCGGGGAGGAGCTAGCGTTTCGGCCATTGGATCAAACGGACTCGTTGGCCATCAAGCTAGCGTGTTTTGCAGCGAAACGGAATTCGTCTCGTGCAAAAAGATACAGCAACTTCAATAAATTAATCGGCATGCCAACGATAAATTTAGATGATCGCACCATTTTCGCGCAGCCCTTGACGCAACGCCTTTGCCCGGCAACATGCGCCGGTCTTTTCCTCCCATCGGAGCAACCTTTCCAGATGTCACTGTCCGCCGAAGCGATCGCGACGCTGTCGCACGTGTCCACCGCCACCATCACCACCGTGCTGCTCAAGAAGGGCCTGCGCAACATCTGGATGCGCGGCACCAAGCCGCTGAAGCCGGGGCAGAAGCGGCTGGTCGGACCCGCCTTCACGCTGCGCTTCGTGCCGGCCCGCGAGGATCTGGCGACGCCGGAATCCTGGTCGTCGCCGATCTCGACCCGTACCGCGATTGAGGCGATGCCTTCGGGCTGCATTGCCGTGATCGATGCGATGGGCATCACCGACGCCGGCGTTTTCGGCGATATCCTCTGCGCGCGGATGGTCAAGCGCGGGGTGACGGCGTTGATCACCGACGGCGTGGTGCGCGACGTCGAGGGCGTGCTCGGCACCGGCCTGCCGGTCTGGTGCGACGGCTACGCCGCTCCACCGTCGGTCGCAGGCCTGACCTTCGTCGGCTGGGGTGAACCGATCGCCTGTGGCGGCGTTGCCGTGTTTCCGAACGACGTGGTGGTGGCCGACCAGGACGGCGCGGTGCTGATCCCCCAAGCCTTCCTCGATCATGTACTGGCCGAAGGGCCGGAGCAGGAGCGGATGGAAGCCTGGATAGTCAACGAGGTGAACAATGGCGCGCAGCTGCCGGGCCTTTATCCGATGAATGCCGAGACCAAGGCGCGCTACGCCGCAAGCAAAAAATAACTTCAAGAGAGGGAGGTAACCCCATGGATATCCACGTTTCCGGCTCGCGGCCGACCCGCCGCGCGCCGAAGGAGAACTTCACCGGCAGCGTGCTGCAGGACCCGATCAATATGGCGCCCGCCCCGGCGCGGCTGAACGCCTCGCGCGTGTCGTTCGAGCCCGGTGCACGCACGGCTTGGCACACCCATCCGCTCGGACAGACGCTCTACGTGATATCAGGCATCGGCCGCGTGCAGGCCAAGGGCGGCCCGATCAGGGAAATCCGCCCCGGCGACGTCGTCTGGATCCCGCCGAACGAGAAGCACTGGCATGGCGCGTCCCCCGGCAACAGCATGACCCACATCGCCATGCAGGAGGCGCTCGACGGCGTGTTTTCGACCTGGATGGAGCACGTCACCGACGAGGAATACAACGGCCAGGTCGGCTGAGACGTCGCAGCCAGCCAAGAAAAAAGCCCCGCTCATGAAGCGGGGCTTTTGCTTTTCCAATGGAGGCGATCAATTCACCCGCGTCCAGGTCTGGCCGCCGCAGAACATGCCGCCGAACGCGCAACCCTGGACGCGCAATGTATCGGAGTTCTTCATCGCAATGGTGGAATCGTAGGTGCTGCCGCTGCTGGGATCGAAGATGCGGCCGCTCCACTTGTCCTTGCCGGGCTTCATGTTGATCAGAATCTGTTCGCCGTTGACGTTCGACTTCTTGTCGACGGCGTAGCCGCAGAGATTGGCGCCGCATTGCTCGATGCGGACCGTGCCTTCCTTCTCTTCGGTCAGCCAGACGCCGAGCGGTGAATTGGCTGTCAGCACGGGATTAGCTGCCGGCCTGGGCGCAGCGGCCGGAGGCTGCGCGACGGCGCCGACCGTCGGCGCCAGGGCGGGCCTTGGCGCCGGTGCAACGCTTTGCTGCACAACTGGCGGCGCGGGTGGCGGTGGAGGCGTGGTCGCCGCAGCAGCCGGAGGCGGCGTGGCCGCGACGCTCGTGTTGGCTGGCTCCGTAGCTGTCGCTGGCGTGGGCGCCGCCGGGGCAGCTGCCTGATCAACGGCAGCCGGGGCGGGCGCTGCAGCCGCCGGCGGCGCGCCGGGCGCGGGCTGGGGATTTGTCGTGGGAGCTGTCTTGGCGTCAGTCTTGGCTTCGGTCGAAGCCGGCTTGCGCTTCTGCCCGGCGTCCTCGCCCTTGGCGCGTTTGGTGCGGCGAGGAGTATTGTCGTAGACGCCGGGGATCGAAACCGTTCCACGATCCGGATCGATCCGGATGGTACGGCCGTCATAGTCGAAGGTGTATTGCGCCTGCGCGGCCGCCGTGCCCGCCAACAAAAGCGTGGCGATCGCGAGAAGCTTCCTCATCTCGACCTCCAGTGCGGGAATTCCGTCCCGAGGCTACCTGACAAAGCTACGTAGGGACCGCCTCGTTGAACGTGACCAAATCACGCCCAAGATATGAGTCGTAGCCTCACGGCTTTGGTTCAAATGCCTGGATTGCAGTCTGGTTTCAGACCGAGCGCGTCAATTCATGCACGCCGCACGCTATTCAAACCACGCAGCATAGATTTTCGCGTAGCTGCCATCCTCGCGCGCGATATGAAGCCACTGGTCGACGAACGCTTTCAAGGCGACGTCGCGCTGCATCCAGTAGGCCTTCTCCGCGAAGTCGAACGGCTTGTCGGGGTGCACGGCGCAGAGCACGCCGGGATGCAGCTTCTGCTGATAGCGCGTCTCGGACGCATCGGTCATCATCAGGTCGGCGTCGCCCTTGGCGATCTCGTCGAAGATTTTTGTATTGTCGTTGAAGACGCGGATCTCGGCGGTCTTCACATTGGCGCGGGCAAAGCGCTCATTGGTGCCGCCGGGATTGACGATGACGCGGGTGCCCGGCTTGTCGATCTCGGCGATCGTCTCGAACTTGTCCTTGTCCGCACACCGCGCGATCGGGGTCTTACCCTCGCGCATGATCGGGGTAGAGAACAGGCCCTTCTTCTGCCGGTCGAAGGTGATGGAGACGCCGCCCATCGCGATGTCGAAACTGTCGGCCTCGAAATCCATCATCATCTGCGGCCACGATGTCGGCACGAACTCGACCTTGACGCCGAGCGCCTTGCCGAGCGATTGCGCCATGTCGACGTCGAAGCCGCGGAACGCCTTCGTCTCCTTGTCGAGCGCCGTGAAGGGCAGGTAGTCGCCGGTCATGCCGACACGCAAGGTGCCGCGCTTGACGATCTCGTCGAGCCGCGACGGCGCCTGCTGCGCATGCGCGGCAGACAGGAGCAAAGCGAGAGCGAGGCCGGCAAGCGCGCGAAACATCTGATGTCTCCGTCAATTCCCATGACATGTCGTTGCGGAGCATTTAGACCAGATGGGACGATCGAGCCAGCATAGCGGGTACAAAAGTGACCATCTCGCTCCATGAAGCATCCGTCGGCGTCTATGTGCCGTATCTGCGCAGTCTTTCCGCGCTGCTCGATCATGCGGAGGCCCACGCCAGGGCTCGCAACATCGATCCTGACGTGCTGCTGGCGATGCGGCTTTCGCCTGATATGTACAGCCTTCGCCAGCAAGTCGGAGAGGCGAACCGGCACGTCGTCCTGAGCTGCGCGTTGCTGGCGGGCTGCGCGCCGCCGGCCTTCGCTGAGGCGGAGCCCGATATCGCCGAGCTGAAAGCACGGATTGCGGCCACGATCGATTTTGCGCAGAGCCTGCCGCAGGCGGTGATCGAGGCCGCCGACGACAAGGACGTCGTCTTCACATTCCGGAGCGGCGCGACCAGGCCGTTCACGGGCAAATCCCTGATTCTGACCTTCAGCGTTCCGCAGTTCTTCTTCCACGTCGCAACGGCCTACGACATCCTGCGCCACGCCGGTGTCGATCTCGCGAAGAAGGACTTTCTGGGACCACCAAGGCCGCCGCAGGGCTAGCCCTCGTTGCTGTCCTTGCTCGCCCGAAGCGCGGTCGCGCTACGGCTGATCATCTCGTGCTTGAAATGCTCGAAGCGCCGCCGCGCTTCGGCCTCGCGTTCGTCGACGAACTTGATCGCGGCGTCGCTGTCCATCGGGCCGTTGACGTGAGGGCTCGATCCTTCGCCGACGGTCTCGTCGACATAGTAGCGGCCGTCGTCCTCGCGCACCGTCCAGCGGAAGCGCAGCGCGGCCATCGGGCCTGGGCCGGACTTTGAATAGCCGTTGGCCTCAATTGGGTGGGGCGGCGGTCGGACGGGCTCCGGCTCGCTCGGCACGGGTTCGACTGACTCTGCTTCGACTGACTTCGGTTCGACTGACTCTGGTTCGACCGGCTCAGGCTGCTCGATCGGCGGCGGCTCGACGGGCGCGACCTCGACGGCTTCGATGGAGACGACTCCGATGGTCGATGGCAGAGGCGGTGGCATCGCCACGGAGACCGGCGGCTCCTCGACGGGCTCGGCTGCCTTGTCCGCAGTCTTGTCCGGCGACTTGTCGGCTGCTTTGGCCGTCTCGGGAGGCGTCGTCGTCTGATCGAGAATGCTCGCGATTGCGGCGAGCGCATTGTCGGTCGGGTCGCTCACGGTTCGGTCTCCCAGGCATGACGCCGGCGGAATCGTGCCGACGCCCTTCCTATCTACCTGATCTGGCTACCCTTTGTCAGCCTGGAGCTTCGGCTCTGATTGAATCAGAGCCGAAGCTCCAGGGCTCTTTATCTGACGCGGTTTCTTGACGCGAACCGGGAGCCACTTCGCTCGAAAACGCTATTAGGCCGAGACCGGCGGGCGGCGGTCCTTCCAGGGACGGACCTGTTCGAGCTGGCCGGCCAGCCGGAACAGCAGACCTTCCTGGCCGAGCTTGGCCGCGAACATCATGCCGAGCGGCAATCCGGCCTTGTTCCAGGCCAGCGGCACCGACATCGCCGGCTGCCCGGACATGTTGAACATCGAGGTCCCCGGCATGTAGCGGCGCAAGACCGGTGCAATGTGGGTCAGATCCCGGACATCGTGTTCAGTTCGCCGAGGCGGAGCGGTGGCGCACACAAGGTCGGGCTGAGGAAGATGTCGCAGCCCTCGAAGAAGGTCGCAAGCGCGCGCGAGATCTGGAATGCCGCAAGCTGCGCGGCGACGTAGTCGACCGGTGTCAGCTTGACCGAATTCTCCGCGCTCGCCAGCGTCAGGCGCTCGACGTCGTCGGAGGTCAGCTTGCGCCCGACGCGCTGCTCGAGCAGGCGGATCGTCAGCGCCGTATTGCCGCCGACGATCGTCGTCATGGTCGCTGCCGGATCGGCCGCAAGCGGCGGCGCGCGCTCTTCGACATGATGGCCGAGGCCCGCCAGCAGCTTGGCAATGTCGCGGACCGCCGCGGCGATCTCGGGATCGATGGCGTCGCCATAGGGCGACTTGTCGGTGAAGCTGATGCGCAAATGGCCGGGATCGCGGCCAACCTCCTGGGAGAACGGCCGTTCCGGCGGCGGCGCGACGTAGAGGCTCGACGGCTCCGGGCCATGGATCGCATCCATCATGACCGCGCTGTCGCGGACGCTGATGCTGAGCACATGGCCGACGGAGAAGCCGCCCCAGCCTTCGCCGCGATCGGGACCACACGGGTTGCGGGCACGCGTCGGCTTCACGCCGAACACGCCGGAGGCGGAAGCGGGAATCCGGATCGAGCCGCCGCCGTCGCTGGCATGTGCGACGGGCAGGATGCGGGCGGCGACCGCAGCCCCCGCGCCGCCGGACGATCCGCCGGAGGAGTGGTCGAGATTCCAGGGATTGCGGGTCGGGCCGAACAGGCGGGATTCCGTCGTCGGCATCAGGCCGAACTCGGGGCTCGCGCTCTTGCCGAAGATCGTGAGGCCGGCGTCGAGGAAGCGCTGGGCCAGCGTGCCGTTGTGGTCGGCAACAAAGTCCTTCAACAGACTGGCACCCGACGTGGTGCGCGTGCCCTCGAGCAGGTCGAGGTCCTTCAGCAGGAACGGCACGCCGGTGAAGGGGCCGTCAGGCAATCCCTTGGCAATCTGGCGTTCGGCATAGTCGTAATGCTTGACGACGACCGCATTGATCTTCGGATCGACGGCGGCCGTGCGCGCGACGGCCTCGTCGAGCAGCTCCTTTGGCGTCACGTCCTTGTTGCGGACGAGCTCGGCGAGACCGACCGCATCGTAGTTGCCGAATTCCTTGAAAGCCATGTGGTACTCCGCATCGCCGGGCCGATCGCAAGGATCGGCCGCGGCGCAAGAGGAAGGCTGAACGGTCAGCCGAGGACGTCCTGGTTGATCACATTCTGGCGCAGCGGATTGCCGTCCAGCACGCTCAGGATATTGCGCGCGGTCTGCTCGCTCATGCGATCGACGGCCTCGACGGTGACGCCAGCAACATGCGGCGCCATGATTACGTTCGGCAAACCGTGCAGGGGCTGGTCGACCGGTGGCGGTTCGACCTCGAACACGTCGAGGCCCGCGCCGGCGATCTTGCCCGATACCAGCGCGTCGTGCAGCGCCTTCTCATCGACGATGCCGCCGCGGGCGGTGTTGATGAGATAGGCGGTCGGCTTCATCAGCCTGATCCGCGCCGCGTTGAACATGCCGACGGTCTCGGGCGATTTAGGGCAGTGGATCGTGACGAAATCCGCCCGCGGCAATGCCGCCTCTAAGCTCGGCACCGCCTCGCAGCCGGCCGCCGTGATCTCGCTGGCGGGCTTGTAGGGATCGTAGACCAGCACGTTCATTTCCATCGCAAGGCAGCGCTTGGCGGTGCGGGTGCCGATGCGGCCGAAGCCCACGATCAGGGCCGTCTTGCCGTAGAGATCGAACGGCAGCACGCCGAGCCGGCTCGCCCAGGTGCCGTCCTTGACCATTGCGTGCATTTCGTTCGCGCGCTTGGCCAGCGTCAGCATCATGAACAATGCCTGTTCGGCGACCGAGGGCGAGTTCGCGGTGCCTGCGACCATCAGCGGCACCTTGCGGCGGGAAAGTGCCGGCACGTCGACGGCGTCGTAACCGACGCCGATCCGGGTCACCACCATCATGCCCTTGGAGGCTTCCAGCTCTGCCTCGCCGAACCGGGTGGCGCCGAGCGCCACGCCATGGACCGGTGCATGCTGCTCCAGCATGGACTGGAAGTCCTTGGCCGAGATCAGGTTGGGAAATTCGATCAGTTCGACGTCGTCCCGCTCGTTGAGGAGCACCCGTGCCCCCGGCGACAGAGTCTGGGTGATGAAAATCTTCTTCTTGTTGGTGGCCATTTCCTGCCCTTGAGGTTTCTTGTACGCCGTCAAAGGACGGCGCCGGTCACCTCATTTAGCAAATGCATATTGTTGAGGTCCACAGCCAATCGGAGCGGGCTGCCATCCTGCGCGCCGGCGTTGGGATTGACCCGGCCGCAGAGCTGGGAGCCTTCGAGCGTGAAATAGACCAGCGTCTCCATCCCCATTGGCTCGGTGACGTCGAGCACCGCATCGAACGGCTCGATACCGGGCTCGGCATGCGGGCGGGCCTCCATGACATGCTCGGGCCGGAGGCCCAGCAACAGCTTGTCGGTGCGGGAAAGCGCCTGGTAGCGGGCGGCGCGCGCCGGCGGCAGCGGGAAGGTGAGGCGATCGGTCAGCCGCACGTTGAGCTTGCCGCCGACATCCTCGAGCCGGCACGGCACGAAGTTCATCGCGGGCGAGCCGATGAAGCTTGCGACGAACTTGGTCGCCGGCTTGTGATAGAGCTCGTTGGGCGTGCCGATCTGCTCGATCCTGCCGTGGTTCATCACCACCACGCGGTCGGCCAGCGTCATCGCCTCGACCTGGTCATGGGTCACGTAGACGGTCGTGGTGCGGACCTTCTGGTGCACCTTCTTGATCTCGATCCGCATCTGCACGCGCAACTTGGCGTCGAGGTTGGACAGCGGCTCGTCGAACAGGAACACTTTCGGGTTGCGCACGATCGCGCGTCCCATCGCGACCCGCTGGCGCTGGCCGCCGGAGAGCTGCTTCGGCTTGCGGTCGATCAGGTCGGTGATGTCGAGCATGCGGGCGGCTTCGGTGACCCGGCTCTTGATCTCGGCCTTGGGATAGTGCTTCAGCCGCAGCCCGAACGACATGTTTTCGGCGACCGTCATGTGCGGATACAACGCGTAGTTCTGGAACACCATCGCGATGTCGCGGTCCTTCGGCGGCACATCGTTGACGACGTCGCCGCCGATCATGATGTCGCCGTCGGAGATGTCCTCGAGGCCGGCGATCATCCGCAAGGTCGTCGACTTGCCGCAGCCGCTTGGGCCCACCAGCACCACGAACTCATGGTCGGCGATATCGAGGTCGATGCCGCGCACCGCCTCGACCTCGTCGTAACGCTTCACCACCTTACGCAAACTGACGTCAGCCATGAGTCCTACCTTTGTCGCGTTCAACCCTTTGTCGCACCGGCGGTCAGGCCGGCAATGTAGTAGTCCATCAGGAAGGCATAGATGATCAGCGGCGGCGCGGCGCCGAGCAGGGCGCCGGTCATGATCTGTCCCCAGTTGAAGACGTCGCCCTTAATCAGGGTCGTGATGATGCCGACCGGCAGCACCAGCTGATCGGTCGAGGTCGTGAACACCAGCGGATAGAGGAACTGGGCCCACGACACGGTGAAGGCAAAGATCGTCGCCGCGATCAGGCCGGGCAGGGCGACCGGGATGAAGATCCGCGTCAACGTCTGGAACCAGCTCGCGCCGTCGATGATCGCGGCCTCGTCGAGCTCCTTCGGGATCGAGGCAAAATAGCCGATCATGATCCAGGTGCAGAACGGCACCGTCAGCGTCGGATAGATGAACAGCAGGACGTACCAGCGATTGATGAGCTGGATGCCGGTCCAGTCGCCGATCACCGCGAACATCTTGAACAGCGGGATGAACAGCAGGCTGTCCGGAATAAGATAGGTCAGGAACACCCCGGTCGCGAGCGTCGCCGAGCCCCAGAACTTCATCCGCGCCAGCGCAAAGGCCGCCGGCACGCTGATCAGCATCGTGATGGTGACCACGATGATCGAGACCCACGCCGAATTCCAGAAGAAGCGGAGGAACTGGTTCGAGGTCAGCAACTCAGCGTAGTTGGAGAGCGTCGGATGATATACCCACCACGGGTTGGTCGCCGCGGAAATCTCCGCACTGCTCTTCAGCGAGGTGATCAGCATGTAGAGCGGCGGCACCAGCGAGAAGATCGCAAACAGCGTGAGAAAGAAATAGGACCAGCGCAGCGCCCAGGTCCGATCGCGGCTCATGCTGCCGTATTTGACCTTGCGGGTCGGTCCGGACTTGTCGATCGTCACCGTGCTCATCAGGATTCGTTCCCGCGTTTGGTGATGTCGCGCAGGATGAAGATCGCCGCGACCGCGAGGATCGGCACCATGAACAGCGAGACGCTGGCGCCGAGCGGAATGTCACTGCCCTCGATGCCGACGCGGAACGCCCAGGTCGCAAAGATGTGGGTGTGGTCGAGCGGCCCGCCGGCGGTCAGGATGCGCACGATGTCGAAATTGGCGAAGGTCACGATCAGCGAGAACAGCGTGGTGATCGCGATGATGTTGCGCATCATCGGCAAGGTCACGTACCAGATGCGCTGCCACCAATTGGCGCCGTCGATCGCGGCCGCCTCATAGAGCTGCTCGGGCACCGATTTCAACGCCGCCAGATACATGATCATGAAGAACGGCGCGCCGTACCAGACGTTGACCAGGATCACCGAGAAGCGTGCCCACATGGCATCGCCGGTCCACGGGATCGGCCCGATGCCGAAGAACGAGAGCGTGTAATTGAAGGCGCTGTAGGACGGGTCGAACAGCCACAGCCAGGCCAGCGTGCTCATGGCCGGCGGGATCACCCATGGCACCAGCAGCATGCCGCGCCATTTGCGCTGCTTGTTGGCCGGCACGTTGTGCACGAAATGCGCGACGATGAAGCCGATCAGCGCTTTGAACACCACCGCCGAGATCGCGAAAATGCAGGATTGCTTGACCACCAGCCAGAAGGTCTCGCGCTTGAACAGGAACTCGAAGTTGCCAAGGCCGACGAACTTGGTCATCGCCTTGTTCAGCGTCGCCAGATGCAGCGAGTAGATGGCCGGATAGATCACCAGCACGCCGATCAGGAGGATCAACGGCAGCGCCATCAGGAACGCGGACATCGATTTGCGCCGCAGCGCGTTGCGCAGACCGGTGCGCCGTCGCCCGCTCGGAGCTGCGGCTGTGCGGTTGGATTGGAATGCGACGTCAACCATAACGCAGGTCCCTCGCGCGGGTTGGTTGCACGGCTCGCCGGTTCGGCGGTCGGGATGTGAAGACGAGACCTCGCGCGGCCGGCACTACGGGCGGTCCCGCGAAAGCTCGCTTGTCGTCAGCTTCGCATGAAGCCTTCACACTCGCCCTCGGCCCAGGCGAGCGTCTTTTCCATGCTTTCACCCTGGTAGTAGCGCAGGCACATCTTGGTCAGGGTGGCCTGGAAGTAGATCTGCTGCGCGACCTTGGGCGGCGCAGGCGAGGCCGCCATCGACAGCGTCTGGTGTTTGAAGGGGTTCGGGTAGTGGTAGAGCGTGCCCTTGGGCGGCCCTACCTCTTCCCAGATCTTCAACGTCGTGAGCTTTTCGTAGGCCGGTAGGTCGTAGCCGCCGCTCGCGACCACCATCTTCTCGATCGATGCCGGTTGCGACAGATGGGACAGCAGGCTCTTGGCCGCTTCCTTGTTCTTCGAGAACGACCAGATCGACCAGAAGAACGGCAGATAGGGCGCGAAGCGTCCCTTGGGTCCGGCCGGGAAGCCGTGGGTCCAGCATTGCTCCGCGACTTGCGGGGCATCGCGCTTGGCGACCGCCCACGCGCTCGGCGGGTTCATGATCATCGCGCCCTTGCCAGCGACCAACCACTTGTTGTTGGAGGCATCGTCCCATGCGGAGACGTCGGGTGGCAGGAAAGCGAGCAGCTTCTTGTAGAACTCGAGCGATTGGCGCACCGCGTCGGTCTTGACGGTGAGGTTGCCCTTGGCGTCGACCAGCTGCGCGCCGAACGAGTTGAAGATCGCGCCGGCGGTGTCGACATTGTCGCTGGTTTCGCCGAGACCGATGCCGAACGGGAAGCCGGCCTTGTGGCAGGCTTCGGCCGCCTTGAGGAACGTATCGAGGGTCCAGTTGTCCGCCTTCGGCGGGCTTCCGGCCGGATACATCTCCTGCACGTCGATGTTGGCGTGCTTCTTCATCAGATCGATGCGCGAGCAGGGGCCCTTGATCTGGCTGCCGACGCTGGCGGGAACACCGAGCCATTTGCCGTCGGCCTGGCCGAGATATTTCACCGTGCCGTTGACGTCGCCGTTCAGCTTGATGAGCGGGTCCATGATGTCGTTGACCGGCTCGAGCAGCTCGGCATTGGCCTGTGGCCACCAGGTCGGCATCTGGAAGATATCGTGACCGGATTTCGCCTGCGCCTCGGCGGCGATGGTGACGATGTTCTTGTTGCCCTGGCTGGTGATGTAGTCGATCTGGACCTCCACCTTTTCCTTGGCGGCCCATTCATTGACCAGCTCGGTGGAGGCACTGTTCGCGCCCGGCACCCAGTGATCCCAGAAGCCCATCGAGAGCTTTCCGGCTGCGTAGGCGCCACGCACGTAGGGGGCTGTAATGAGCGCCGCCGATGACAGCGCTGTCGCTGCAACGAATTCTCGGCGCGAAAGCTTCTTCCGTGACATGGCATTCCCTCCCTGGTAGCCAACGGACAAAAGACTTTTTGAATCCCGATGTTCTTTTTTGTGCGTCGCGTTCGCGCGACATCGCGGGATTTCGTTGCACCAATCAGAACAGAATTGCCGGCCGCTGTCGAGAAACGTAATGCCTGTGCCACGTAGAACTAACGTTGTGGTCAAATCGCAGGCAGTGTCGTCAGCCTCACTGCAATTTCCGGCGGTTTGCTGCACGCCTTGCGATCATGTTGCGACGCACGCACGAGTTGCCGCTTATACATTCGCGGACGGTGCGCCGTTGCGCCGCAGGTTTCCGGTCAAGCCTGATCGAGCCGTGTTCCGTCATGTTGATGCCCCGCGCGAGCAATAGACTTGCCGAAGCTGGAAACGATAAAGTCCGGATTCGTCGAACCTACCCCCGCATCAGTTCTGTAATCCACCATCGATCACGGAGACCCGATCATGCTCAACCCGGTAGCGAAGCTGCGAGCACAATGGCGATTGTGCGCCGCGGTTGGGGCCGCCACCGTCATGCTGCTTGCGGTGCCTCGTATCGTCGATGCGCAGATCGTGCAGGGCGTCGAGAAGGGCGCGCGCGAGGGCAACAAGGCCGCCGGACCGGTTGGCGGCGTTCTGGGCGGCGCGATCGGCGGGGTCGTCGGGGTGGTGACCGGCGTGACCGGGGTGTTCACCGGCAACAATGCCAACAACCCCAGCCCCAATGCTGGCGGCGGCAAGAATGCACAGGCTCCGGCCCCCAGTGACAAGCAGGGCGCCAAGGGCACCAAATCGGCCAAGGCCGCCGCCAAGGACAAGGGCGCGAAACAGCAGACGGCCGTGCTAACCCAGGATGGGGCGCCGCAGCTCACGGCTGAGCAGATGGTCGCCAACAGCGACGCCAACATCGAGCGGATCAAGAAGGAGCTGAATCTGACGCCGGAGCAGGAGAAACACTGGTCCGGTTTCAACAGCGCGATGCACTATCTCGGCCACAACGGCGCCGATCGCCTCAACCTGCGCATTGCGCGCGCGCAGCGCGATCCGCCTGACGACATCATCGAGCAGATGCGCAATGAGGCCCAGTTCCTCAACGACCGCGCGGTCGATCAGCGCAGCGTCGCCGACGCCGCGGAGCCGCTCTTTGCGAGCCTCGACGACAAGCAGAAACAGATCTTCATCAACGAAATGGTCCGCCTCAGCCACGAACGCGGGCTCGACTAAAGGATCCATCGTCAGCGAAGTGGGGACGAATAGCCGGGCCACCAAGCCCTGGGGTAGGTTAAAGGCGCAGCACCCGGCTATTCTGCCGCAGCGGCGCGGCCCGGTTAATTCGTCATTCAATGTTGAAGAAAAACGGACCGGATCGCGCCCGAGTGATGGCCGAGTCAGGGCCTTGTCGGGAACCGCTTGCGCGACATGAAAATTGGCCGACGCACGCGCCGGCCAATTGTTGAGCAGGGGTGATCCGGCGAAAGCCGGTTCAGCTCCTCGGGAAGTTCAGTTCCACCCCGACGCCGTCGGGATCGTAGAGGAAGATCTGGGTATCGCCGGTGCGCGGCACGATCTGCTCGCGGAACGTGACGTTCTTCGACTGCAGGCGCGTGCGCACGGCTTCGACGTCGGTGGCGGCAAAGGCGATATGGTCGAGGCGGCCGGTGTCCTCATATTTCTTCTCGGTGCCGCGCACCACGATGCCGTCCCGCGGCTTGCGGGTGCCCATTAAATGGACGGTGGCCTGGCCGCCCGAATAGAGCCAGTAGCCGGGGAAATCGAGCGGTGGCCGGTCGCCGTTCTCGAGCCCGAGCACGTCGCAATAGAACTCCTTGGTGCGCTCGAGATCCTGCGGCTCGATGGTGTAATGCTGTAGTCCGCCCAATGGCATGGTTCTTCTCCTTGAGAATTAGGGTTAGAGCGTTTTCGAGCGAAGTGGGTACCGGTTCGCGTGAAGAAAATGTGTCCAAACGAGAATCTGGGGCCTCGTTCCGATCCAATCGGAACGAGGCCCTAGACGAAGCTGAGGTCGGCATCGACGCCGAGCATCCAGGCGCCGACGGTCTCGAAATGGCTGAACCGGCCCTGCAATTGCTGGGTCACGGTGTGGATGTCGCGGAAGCGCCGCTCCAGCGGATGGCCGTCGAAGATCGCGGTGGCGCCGGCGGCATTGTAGGCGAAGTCGACCGCCTCGCGCCCCTTGTGGATGGCATGCGTTGCCGCCATCCGGATCGTCATGCGCTGCGCGACCGTGATGCTGTTGCCGGCAACCAGGTCCTTCCAGATGTCGGCCATCGATTGCAGCAGGAACGCGCGCGCCGCCCGCAGATTGACCTCGGCCTGGGCGAGGCCGGATTGCACGACCGCATTGTCGCGCAACGTCTTCTTCATGCCGCGCGGCACCTTGTTGCGGGCGACGTCGACGAAATTGTCCAGCGCGCTGCGGGCAATGCCGCAGGCGACCCCGGCAAAGCCGATCTGATAGCAGGTGTGGTTGCTCATCCGGTACAGCGGGCCGTGCTCGCGGCATTCGCGGTCGAACTCACGGGTGATCGAATGGTCCGAACGGACGAAGAAGTCGTTGAGCGCAAACTGATCGCTGGCGGTGCCGCGCAGCCCGACCGTGTTCCAAATGTCGGTCCATTCAACGTCTTCGGTGCGCACCAGCATGGTGCGCTCGACCTGCTCGCCATTGGCGTCACGGCGCGGTGCGCCGTCGGCGGCATAGATCGGGCAGTGGGCGCCGAGCCAGGTGGCGTGGCGTCCGCCGGAGGCAAACGACCAGACCCCGGTGACGCGGTAGCCGCCTTCGCACTCAATCGCCTTGACCTTCGGGCCGGGACCCCAGGCGAGCACCGCGCGTGGGTCGGCAAACACCTCCCGCGCAACCGGCAGGTCGAGATAGGCGGCCGACATCGCACAGCCGCCGGCCTGGCTCAGGCACCACGCCGTCGAGGCATCGCCCTTCGCAATGGTCTCAATGACATGGAAGAAGGTGACGGGATCGGTCTCGATCCCGTTGGTCGACCGCGGCAACAGCAGGCGGAACAGCCGCGCCTCATGCAGCCGGTCGAGCAGGTCGGGTGGCAGGCGGCGCGTCATCTCGATATCGTTGGAGGCGGCTGCAACCGCGTCCCTGATCGCCTCGGCGCGAGCGATCACGTCGCGGTCGCCCGCAAGGTCGGCGGAGGTCACGCTCATATTCGTCTCCCTCAGGCGCGCCGGATCGTTGCGGACGCCGCGACGTCAGCCGTCGCGTTGAGCTCCTTGTCGATCTGCTCGATCGACTTGCCCCGGGTCTCGAGCCCGAAGAACAGATAGACGGCGCCCGCCATCAGGAACCAGCAGCCGAGATAGACGAAGGCGGTTGGGATCTGGGTCAGCGGCACGTCCGGCTTGAGATAGTTGTTCGATCCAACGATCAGGGCAAGCCCGACCGGCCCGATGATCTTGCCGATGCCGCCGAAGCCATAGGCCGAACCCATGCCCGTGGTGCGCAGATGCGACGGCCAGACCTCGGCCGCATAGGGTCCGACGATCGCAAAGCCGCCGTCGGCGAAGAAGAAGGCGGCAGCGAGCAGCAGCCAGAACGCCGACATCCCGAACAGCGTCACGTCGTAGTGATAGCCGGCAATGATCGTCAGCGCCCCGGCCCCCAACCCGAGCAGGCCGCCGGCGACGCGCCGTCCCAGCAGTTCCGAGAACCATGAGAAGGAGATGCGGCCGAGGAAACCGGTGACGCTGAGCAGGATCATCATCTTGGCGGCCTCCTGCGGCGTGACCTTCAGGAGCAGCACGAACAGCGCGGGCGCCCAGAGTGTGATGCCGTAGACGCCGGTCTGCGCGCCGGCATTGCCAAGCCAAGAGACGATCAGGCTGCGCGGATATTTGAACAGGTCGAACCAGCTCGTCTTGACGATCGGACCGACGTCGGCTGCGCTCGGCAATGGCAGCTCCGACGGCGACATCTGCAGGGCCCAGGCAAGCGACTTGCGGGCTTCGTCATAGCGTCCCTGTCGGCACAGCCAGCGCGGCGATTCCGGAACCCAGAGCCGGACCAGAAGCACCAGGACCGCCGGCAGCACGCCGATCGCAAACAACAGCCGCCACTGGTCGGCGCCCATCACGGCTCCCAGCACCGCGCCGAGCCCGACGCCGAGCGGGATCACACAGGTCACCAGCCCGCCGACCCAGCCCCGCTTGTGCGAGGGCATGAACTCCTGCACCAGCGGCAGGTCGACACAATAGAGGCCGCCGACGCCGACGCCGACGAAGAAGCGCAGGATCGCTAGGTAGACCCAGCCGTTATCGGGCGTGAAATAGAGCAGGCCGGTCGCGATCGAGAAGTTCAGGACGGTACCGATGAAGACGATGCGGCGGCCGATCCGGTCGGCGAGCCAGCCCCAGAGATACGCGCCGATGATGGCGCCGATGCCGGAACTCATCAGCACGGTGGCCGATTGGCCAAAGGTGAGTTTCCACGGTCCGATCAGGAACGCGAGTACAAAGCCGATCAGGAAGTAGTCGAAGAATTCCAGCGCATCGCCGATGATGGCCGCCGCAAGGATCTTGATCTGGTTGCCGGTCAGAGTCGTCCGGCGATCGAGAATCTCGAACATGGCGCGTTTTCCCCATGGCGCCTGTTCATTGTTACCAGGAGCGTGCGTTGCGCCAGCGCTTCGCCCATAGGGTGAGGCTATCCTCGCGCCATCGCGAACGACAAGCCCGCGCTGACGCGGGGCTCATCTGCAGTGACGCGATAAGCAATTCGGCCTACTGCTTCGCACAAATCGTGGTGCGAAAGCCCGATCCGGCCTGTCGGAGCCGTTGACTTCGGCAATGCCGATCGCCCACGCTTGTGTGAAGGAAGTTGGGGGGAGGCTGGGTGGACGAAAAGCGCAGGCATCCGCGAACCGAGGTCAATGAACCCGGCTATGTTTCATCGGGCGGTTCGGTCATGCATTGCACGATCGTGAACATTTCGCCGGAGGGAGCCGCGATCGAGGTCGAGAATCCGGCCTTCGTCCCGCATCGCTTCCGCCTGGTGATGGCCAAGGACGCCTCTGTTGTCTACGAGTGCCAGGTGGTCTGGAGCAAGAAGACGCGGATCGGACTGAGCTTCGTGACGCCGACCTGAGCGCGGCGCGCTGCAAATCCCGGCCCGGACGTCCTGGATCGCCCGGGTTTCGTTGCTGGAACGACTGGTGGTGTGCCGATGACTCCGGAACCTGCAACGATCTGCCTCGGCTGCTGGCAAAACCTGCATATGCCGATTCCCCTGCGCGGCCCGTTGTCGGCGCCGTTCCGCCTGTTTGGCGTCAAGCCGAGCCGCATGAACCCGAACACCTGCACGCTCTGCGAGATGGCCTTCTCGAAGATCATGAAGGCGCGCGCCGTGACAATCGACGCCACCATCCTGTTTGCCGATCTGCGCGGCTACACCACGCTGACCCAGACCATCGCGCCGGACGGACTGACATCGCTTCTGGATGCGTTCTACGATGACTGCGCCGCCGCGATCTGGCGCTATGACGGCATTCTCAACAAGACGATCGGCGATGCCGTGTTCGCGATCTTCAATTTTCCGGTGCGGCGGGACGACCATGCGGTGCAGGCCTTGCTGGCCGCGCGCGACATCCAGCGCCGCTTCCAGGAAAGGCACGACGCGCTGGTGCGGACGATCGGCGCCGGCGACATCGATATCGGCATCGGAATCGGGATGGACAGCGGGGACACCAATTTCGGCGAGTTCGGCCAGACCCATCGCGACCTGACGGCGGTCGGCACCGTCGTGAACCGCGCCGCGCGCGCCCAGGCGGCGGCGAAATCCGGCGAGATCCTGGTCACGACGGCGGTGCGGGAAAGAACGGGCGACATGATCACGGCAGCCGGTTCCGATCACGCGCTGAAGGGCTTCGACCAGCCCGTCAGATTGTTTCCTGCGTGAATTGACGCGGCGCAAAAAAACGACGGCTCCAGCGCGAAACTCCGCGCCGAAGCCGTCGGGGATGGTCGTTTGCCGATTACGAACGCGGCTTCAACGCGAGGCCGGCGGCTTCGTTCCAGGCCGTCTGAAAATCTTTCGCAACCGGCGTCAGCGCCACATGCCGCGCATCCGGGCTCCGATGTCGATCGGCGGCGCGCGGCTGGCGGACGCGGCCTGCGCGGTGGCGGCGCGCGGCCAGGTGGTCCGCTCGAACATCGGCAGCAGCCGTTCCGGGATGAAACGGGTGCGCGAGGCGTACATGTGGCGCTCGCCCTTGGCGGCCTGGCCGTGGACGAAAAAGCGCTGCGGCACCAACAGGTGCAGATCGTCCTTGGCGCGGGTCATGGCGACATAGAGCAGGCGGCGCTCCTCCTCGAGTTCCGCCGATGTGCCGGCGCCGAGATCGGAGGGCATGCAGCCATCGACGACATTGAGCACGTAGACCGACTTCCATTCCTGCCCCTTGGCGGAGTGGATCGTCGACAGGATCAGGTAATCCTCGTCGAGCAGCGGCACGCCGGCCTGGTCGCTGGTCGCGTCCGGCGGATCGAGTGTGAGTTCGGTGAGGAAGCGTTCGCGTGACGGATAGCCGGCGGCGATCTGCTCGAGCTGGATGAGGTCGGCGCGGCGGACCTCGCTATCCTCGTGGATGCGGTCGAGATGCGGCTCGTACCAGTGGCGCGCGCGTTCGATGTCAACAGGCCATTCCGAATAGCGGAGGTTCTCGATGGCCTCGACGAACAGCCGCCAGTCGGCACCGACGCGGGGCGGGGCGGGCAGTGCTGCGAGCGCTGCGATCGGATCGGCGGCCTCGGCCATGCGGTCGAGTACGCGCTGCGCCGAGGCCGGCCCGACGCCGGGCAATAGATGCAGGATCCGAAAGCCCGCGACCCGGTCGCGCGGATTGGCGGTGAAGCGCAGCAGCGCCAGCATGTCCTTGACGTGCGCAGCATCGAGGAATTTGAGCCCGCCGAATTTCACGAACGGAATATTGCGGCGGGTCAGTTCGACCTCCAGCGGTCCGCTATGCGAGGAGGTGCGGAACAGCACTGCCTGGTGCTTGAGCAGCGCGCCTTCTTCGCGGTTGGCCAGCACTTGCTCGACGATGTAGCGCGCCTGATCGGCCTCGTCGCGGATCGTGACGAGCAGCGGCTTGCGGGACGAGGTGCGGTCGGTCCAGAGGTTCTTGGTGAAGCGTTCCTTGGCGAGCGAGATCACGCCATTGGCTGCCGACAGGATCGGCTGCGTCGAGCGATAGTTGCGGTCGAGCGTGACGATCTCGGCAGCCGGGCTGAACTGCGACGGGAAGTCGAGGATGTTGCGCACGGTGGCGGCACGGAACGAATAGATCGACTGCGCATCGTCGCCGACCACGGTGAGCCCGCGCCCCCCAGGCTTGAGCGCAAGCAGGATCGAGGACTGCAGGCGGTTGGTGTCCTGATATTCGTCGACCATCACATGGTCGAAGCGGCCGCCGATCTCCTCGGCCAGCGCCGTGTCCGTCACCATCTGCGCCCAATAGAGCAGGAGGTCATCGTAATCGAGCACGTTCTGCCGTTGCTTGGCTTCGACATAGGCCGCGAACAGCTGCTTCAATTCGCTGGCCCAGCCAGCGCACCAGGGGAAGAACTGCCCGAGCACGGTCTCGATCGGCATCTCCGCGTTCACGCAGCGCGAATAGATCGCAAGGCAGGTGCCCTTGGTGGGAAACCGGCTTTCGGCGCGGGAGAAACCGAGGTCGTGGCGGACCAGGTTCATCAGGTCGGCGGAGTCTTCACGATCATGGATCGTGAAGGCCGGCTCGAGGGCGATGCGTTCGGCGAATTCCCGCAGCAGCCGCGCGCCGATGCCGTGGAACGTGCCGGCCCAGCTCAGTGCATCGGTCATGATGGAGGCGCGCTCGCCGAGTACGCGCCGAGCAATGCGCTTGACGCGGCCGGCCATTTCGGCGGCGGCGCGCCGCGAAAAAGTCATCAGCAGGATGCGGCGCGGATCGGCGCCTGCGACGATCAGATGCGCGACGCGATGGGCGAGCGTGTTGGTCTTGCCGGAGCCCGCGCCCGCGATCACCAGTAGCGGGGCGCCGACGATGCAATCCTTGCCGACCCCGTGCTCGACCGCACGGCGCTGCTCGGAATTGAGCGCATCGAGATAGGCTGTGTTGGCAAGTTCAGGCACGAATCACCCCCACAAAACGCTAACAGACATTGCGATTCAGTGGAGCCGATGCACCGGGGCGGATGCAGAGAAATTAGATTGACATTAACGCGGTGCGGCGCACAACCGCGCCATGGGTGACGTATCCAAATCCGACACGCCGCTGAAGGCGACGTTCAAGGTGCGGCTGAACGGCGAGACGGTGACGCTTGCGACCGTCGGTCAGGCCTACCGCTTCATCAGCAATCTCAGCGCCGTCGAATGGATGGAATTCCGCTCGCTGCATGACGAGGCGTTGGTTGCGCTGGAGAGGGCGGCCGGGAATGCCATGCTGACGGTGCAAGCGACCAGCGCGTTGCGGACGCTGTTCGTCCGCGCCAAATTGCTTTGAAAGAAAATGGGCCGCCTTGGCCTTCCTTTGGCGCTCCGAGGCGGCCCTAGATTAGCGGCCGAAGCGCAATCCGCATCCGGCCGTCGCGTGTACCGCCGTTACCTTGTTTGCGGCCATAACGAACAGCGACTTACGAGACCATCGCCGATTCGGCTGTAGCCGCCGCACCACAATCAGGGGCCGACGTCGTCGACGAGGCGGTCATACACCAGCGCGGACCGCAGATTCATGGTCGCGATCTTCAGATAGCCCGGTTCGCGCATGGCGTTGTTGAACATCATGATCGCCGTCTTCCAGTAACCACGCTCGCGCTGATCGATATTCAGCGTCGACAAATAGTCCGCGGCGTCGCCGACGGTCGCGAGCGTTCGCCCGTTTTTCAGCGCGATCGGGAACGCTAGTGGCGATCGCTTCTCCAGCTCCAGCACGTAAGGCTCCCCCAAGCAAAGCAGCGATAAAGACAAAGCAGCAACGACAGAAACAGAACTAGCTGCGCCGCTATATCAAAGCCTTAAGGGGGTGTCCGGCCCGGTCCGGATGGGGAGTTCAGAAAGAGTCCGCCAGCGCGATCTCGGCCCTGAGGGCATCGATGCGCCGTTCGGCTTCCTCGGACGTCAGGTCGCGCGCGTACTGGTTCGGCTGATACGCCTCCTCGGCAAGGTTCCTCAGCCGCAGCGCCTGGGCACGGGTCATCAGCCCGCCAAGGCGCTGCGCAACCCCGCCAAATCTTACCGCTGCCATGCTCATTGCCTACCTCGTTTGCTGGATCGTGACTTGACAATATGTTCTATTTTTGTTCTAACAAGCTATGGACAACAAGATCAATGAAATTCGTCGAAGGATCAGCACCTTGCGGGCTGAAATGACCCTGATCGAGGCGTCGATCCGTGATCAGATCAACCGCGACCTCGATTGCAGTGAGGCGTCATGCCGGCTGATGGCGATGCGGGCCGAAGTGGCCGAGCTCATTGGTCGATGGAAAGCCTCCGGCGGCGGCGACCGCCTCCCGACGGTGCGGGAGCGGCTAAGCCGAAGCTTTGCGGACCGCCCTGTTGCGACCGTCAAGCCGACCCCCGTCAACTCGAAGAAGGCCCCGCCCAAGCCGGGCCACAGCAACGCGAAGGTTTGATCGGCCTGCCCGAGCTGGAGGGCGCGCCTCAGACCGGCTTGAGCCCAAATCTGGTTTCGAGGCGGGAACCGGAGCCACGGATGGGCATTTTCTTGTGGTGAGAGCCAATTCCATAGCATCGTCCAGCGCCATGATCGCCGATCCGACCGCGCCACCGCGGGCATCGATGAATGACGATCGCAGCCCGTTGCTGACGCTGATTTCCTGTATCAGCTGCATCAGGACGATGCGGCTTGAGAGCAGCCACCCGGGCACCGAGGGCAGGGATATTCTCCAGTACCGCTGCGAGCAGTGCAGCCGCATCGAGCGGGTGCAATTGGTGCGGCGAAGCTGGCCGGCCGAACGCTAGCCCTTGGTTTTTTAGGAGTGCGCTTTTGCCTTTGGTCTGAGCGCAACGTCCCGCGCGGCGGAATCGAACTCGCCCACAGCGCCTGCGGACGGGTTGCCCATGACGCCGCCCGAGCCTTGTCCGGTCAGTTTCGAGAGTTCGCGGCTGAGATCGTGGATGCGGTACGGCTTGCGCAGGACCGGAAAGTCGGACCTCACGTCGCGTGCACTCTTGCTGTAACCGGTCGTCAGCAGGATCGGCAGCTCGGGCTTCCTGTCCCGGATCGCGCGCGCCAGCTTCAGCCCATCCATCCTGCCGGGCATCACGATGTCGCTGAACACCACATCGACCCCGTTGGCGTCGATTTCCGATAGGGCAGCTTCTGCGTTCGACGCCCAGCGCACGGTGTAGCCGAGCTGTTCGAGCAGGCCCGTGCTCGCATCGGCGACAGCGGGATTGTCCTCGATCAGCAGGACGATTGCGGAGCCGCGCACGCTGTGGTCCGCGGTCGTACGCTTTGCGGCAGCGGTCCCGCGGGGCAGGTAGATGCTGACCGTCGTGCCCTTGCCGAGCGTGCTTGCGATCTCGACCCGGCCGTCGGCCTGGTGCGCAAAACCGTGGACCTGGGACAGTCCGAGGCCGGTCCCTTTGCCGACCGGCTTGGTGGTGAAGAACGGGTCGAAGACCTTGCTCAGCACATCCTCGGGAATGCCTTCGCCGGTATCGGCCACGCCGACGGCGACCTCGGCGGTTTCGGGTGCGTTGCGAGCCGAGACGGTCAGCTTACCGCCATTGGCCATCGCGTCCCGTGCATTGACCACAAGGTTGATCAGCGCGGTTTCAAATTCGTTCGGGTCGACGAACACCGGCCAGAGATCCGGCTGGATCTCCATGTTCAACTTGATCGCGCCGCCTAGCGCGCTGCTCAGCACCTCGCGCAGCGCGGCGATCCTGTCGGCGACGTCGACGGTCTGCGGATTGACGCTCTGACGGCGCGCGAAGGTGAGCAGCTGGCTGGTCAGGGAGGCGGCACGCTCGGAGGCGGTGTCGATCGCGCTGAGCGCGAGCTGGCCGCGCTCGCTCGTCACCTCGCGCTTGATCCGGTGCAGATTGCCCGAGATGATCATCAGCAGGTTGTTGAAATCGTGCGCGACGCCGCCGGTCAATTGACCGAGCGCATCCATCTTCTGCGACTCCGCCAGCTGGCGCTGCACCAGTTCGAGCTTCTGTTGCGCCTCACGCCGCTCGGAAATGTCCCGTGTGATCTTGGCAAAGCCGACCAGGCTGCCGTCGCCGTCGCGGATCGGATCGATCACGACGCTGGCCCAGAAGAACGAGCCGTCCTTGCGGACCCGCCAGCCATCCTCCTCGTAGTGCCCGGTCTCTTCCGCGATCTTGAGCGCGCGGGCCGGCTTGCCTGCGGCCTGGTCGGCCGGCGTATAGAACCGCGAGAAGCTTTGGCCGATGATCTCGTCGGGCGAATAGCCCTTGATGCGCTCGCCGCCGGCGTTCCAGTTGGCGACGATCCCGGCCGGCGTCAGCATGTACAGCGCGTAGTCGGTGACGTTGCTCACCAGCAGACGAAACTGGCTTTCGCTGGCATCGAGATCCGCGCGCGCTTGCTGCCGCTCGGTGATGTCGCGGGTGACCATCGCGTAGCCGACGAGCTTGCGCTTCTCGTATATCGGGTCGATGACGACAGAGGCGTGGAATTGCGATCCATCCTTGCGGATGAACCAGCCCTCCGCCGCGGCATGCTTTTCCGTCCGCGCGATCTGCAGGGCCTTGGCGGGAAGGCCGGAAGCGCGATCCTCCGCAGGATAGAAGACCGAGAAGTGCTTGCCGAGGATGGCCTTCGCCGAATAGCCCGTGATGCGCGCGGCGCCCTTGTTCCAGTTGGTCACCCGTCCATCGGGGGCGAGCATGCAGATCGCGTAGTCGATCAGGCCTCCGGCCAACAGCCGAAAGTTGCGCTCGCTCTCGAAAATGCCGCGCTTGGGTCGATCCGATTTCTTAACCATCACAAATCCTGCCATTCGGCCGGAACGTTTCGGAGAGGCGAATGTTCCAATGCGATCAGATGCGACCGTGGGTACCAGGCAATACGAACGGCTTACGCTGCTTTGCGAAAAAGTTCCATTCCGCGTTGGAACTTTAGGTTCCATTAGCGATTAAGCTACTCGGTTTGCGTCACAAATCGCGGTTTTGGCGTTTTCCCGCTTGAATAGAACACGGGCAGTCATTCTTATGGTCACACTGGCTTTTCCGAGTCTCTCGACAGGGGGCCAGCGCGTAGGGGAAATTACATGACCGATCTCGGTTCGCCGCCTCGTCCCCGTGCTGATACCCGCCGCGCCCAATCATCCAACGGAAGCCTCGATTCCTCGCACGACCTGCTGCAATCCCTGCAGGCGATGCGCGGCGGCGACTTCTCGGTTCGCATGCGCGGCGACTATCTCGGGATCGACGGCAAGATCGCGGACGCCTTCAACGAAATCGCCGCGGCGAACGAACGTATGGCGCAGCAATTGGCGCGCGTCGGACAGGTGGTCGGCCGCGAGGGGCAGACCCGCCAGCGCGTCAATTTCGGCCTCGCCAGCGGCGCCTGGGCCGATATGGAAAGCTCGGTCAATACGCTGATCGACGATCTCTTGTGGCCGACCCGCGAGGTCACGCGGGCGGTCGCCGCGGTGGCGCAGGGCGACCTGCTGCAGACCGTGCAGCTCGACGTCGAGGGCAGGCCGCTGCGCGGCGAATTCCTGCAGTCGGCGAACATCGTCAACACGATGATCAAGCAACTCTCGGTATTCACCTCGGAGGTCACGCGCGTGGCCCGCGAGGTCGGCACCGAGGGCAAGCTCGGCGGCCAGGCCCAGGTGCCGGAGGTGACCGGTGTCTGGAAGGACCTGACCGAGAGCGTCAACTCGATGGCCAACAATTTGACCGGCCAGGTCCGCAACATCGCCGAGGTGACGATCGCGGTCGCCAATGGCGACTTGTCCAAGAAGATCACGGTCGACGTCCGCGGCGAGATCCTGCAGCTGAAGGAAGCCATCAACACGATGGTCGATCAGTTGCGCTCGTTTGCGTCGGAAGTGACGCGCGTGGCGCGCGAGGTCGGCACCGACGGGAAGCTCGGCGGCCAGGCGATCGTGCCCGGCGTCGCCGGCACCTGGAAGGATTTGACCGACTCGGTGAACGCGATGTGCGGCAACCTGACTGCCCAGGTGCGCAATATCGCCAATGTGACCACGGCGGTGGCGCGCGGCGACCTGTCGCGCAAGATCACGGTCGACGTCAGCGGCGAGATCCTCGAGCTGAAGGACACCATCAACACGATGGTCGACCAGCTCAACTCGTTCGCCTCGGAAGTGACGCGCGTCGCGCGCGAGGTCGGCACCGAAGGCAAACTCGGCGGCCAGGCCCAGGTGCCCGGCGTCGCCGGCACCTGGAAGGACCTGACCGACAACGTCAACTTCATGGCGTCGAACCTGACCGCGCAGGTTCGCAACATCGCCGACGTCGCGACCGCGATCGCCGGCGGCGACCTGTCGAAGAAGATCACGGTGAACGTGTCGGGCGAGATCCTTCAGCTGAAGGAAACCCTCAACACCATGGTCGACCAGCTCAACGCCTTCGCATCCGAAGTGACGCGCGTGGCGCGTGAGGTAGGCACCGAAGGCAAGCTCGGCGGCCAGGCTAACGTGCTCGGCGTTGCCGGCACGTGGAAGGATTTGACCGACAACGTCAACTTCATGGCGTCGAACCTGACCGCGCAGGTCCGCAACATCGCCGGCGTCACCACCGCGGTCGCCAATGGCGACCTGTCGAAGAAGATCACGGTGGACGTGCGCGGCGAAATCCTCGAGTTGAAGGACACCATCAACACGATGGTGGACCAGCTCAACGCCTTCGCCGGCGAAGTGACGCGCGTGGCGCGCGAGGTCGGCACCGAAGGCAAGCTCGGCGGCCAGGCCGAGGTGCGCGGCGTTGCCGGCACCTGGAAGGATCTGACCGACAACGTCAACTTCATGGCGTCGAATCTCACCGCGCAGGTCCGCAACATCGCCGAGGTCGCGACCGCGATCGCCGGCGGCGACCTGTCGAAGAAGATCACGGTGGACGTGCGCGGCGAGATCCTGCTGCTCAAGGACACCCTGAACACGATGGTCGAGCAGCTGCGCTCGTTCGCCGCCGAAGTGACGCGCGTGGCGCGCGAGGTCGGCACCGAGGGACGGCTCGGCGGCCAGGCCGTGGTGCCCGGCGTCGGCGGCACCTGGAAGGACCTCACCGACAACGTCAACCTCTTGGCCGCGAACCTGACCACGCAGGTCCGCAACATCGCCGAGGTGACCACCGCTGTGGCGCGCGGGGACCTGTCACGCAAGATCACGGTCGACGTGAAGGGCGAGATTCTCGAGCTGAAGAACACCATCAACACGATGGTGGACCAGCTCAACGCCTTCGCCGGCGAGGTCACGCGCGTGGCGCGCGAGGTCGGCACCGAGGGCAAGCTCGGCGGCCAGGCCGAGGTGCGCGGCGTCGCCGGCACTTGGAAGGATCTCACCGACACCGTCAACGTCATGGCGGCGAACCTGACCGAGCAGGTGCGCGGCATCGTCAAGGTGGTGACCGCGGTTGCCAACGGCGACCTGAAGCAGAACCTGACGGTGAAGTCGAAGGGCGAGGTGGCCGCGCTCGCCGACACCATCAACAACATGACCGAGACGCTCGCGACCTTCGCCGAGCAGGTCACCAGCGTGGCGCGTGAGGTCGGCGTCGAGGGCCGGCTCGGCGGTCAGGCCAACGTGCCCGGCACAGCCGGCACCTGGAAGGATTTGACTGGCAACGTCAACCTGCTGGCGGCCAACTTAACCTCCCAGGTGCGCGCGATCGCGGAAGTGGCGACCGCGGTCACCAAGGGCGACCTGACGCGCTCGATTCAGGTCGACGTGCGCGGCGAGGTCGCAGAGCTCAAGGACAATATCAACACGATGATCGGCAACCTCCGTCTCACGACGGAGCGCAACACCGAGCAGGACTGGCTGAAGACCAATCTGGCGCGCTTCACCAACATGCTGCAGGGCCAGCGCGATCTTGCGACCGTCGGCCGTCTGCTGCTGACCGAGCTGGCGCCACTGATCAACGCGCATATGGGCGTGATCTACCAGGTCGACAATCCCGAGAATGCGCAGCTGCGCCTGTTGTCGGCCTATGCCAGCGACAGCAACAATCCGCATCCGCAAATCGTCCAGTTCGGCGATGGATTGGTCGGTCAGTGCGCGCTCGACAAGCGGCAGCGCTTCGTTTCCGATATTCCCGGCGATGCGGTGCCGATCAATTCGGCGTTGATGCGGGTCATGCCGAAGAACCTCGTCGTGTTCCCGGTGCTGTTCGAGAACCAGGTCAAGGCGGTGATCGAGCTGTCCTCGATCTCCTCGTTCACGACCTCGCAGATCACCTTCCTCGAACAGCTCACCGACAGCATCGGCATCGTGCTCAACAGCATCGAGGCGACGATGCAGACCGAGGCGCTGCTCAAGCAGTCGCAACAGCTCGCCGGCGAGCTGCAGACCCAGCAGAAGGAATTGCAGCAGACCAACGATCAGCTCGAGCAGAAGGCCCAACAGCTCGCCGAGCGCAATGTCGACGTCGAGCGCAAGAACCAGGAAATCGAGCAGGCGCGGCGCGCGCTGGAAGAGAAGGCGACCGAGCTGTCGCTGACCTCGAAGTACAAATCCGAATTTCTCGCCAACATGTCGCACGAGCTGCGGACGCCGCTGAACTCGATCCTGATCCTGGGCCAGCAGCTCACCGAGAATCCGGACGGCAATCTGACCGGCAAGCAGGTCGAGTTCGCCCGCACCATTCATGGTGCCGGCACCGACCTATTGAACCTGATCAGCGACATCCTCGATCTCTCCAAGATCGAGTCCGGCACGGTGACGGTCGATGCCGAGGAAATTCTGACGTCGAGCCTGCTCGAGACGGTCGGACGGCCGTTCCGTCACGAGGCGGAGAACCGGCACCTCTCCTTCAGCATCGATGTCGACGCCAATCTGGCGCGCAGCATGGTCACCGACTCCAAGCGGCTGCAGCAGGTGCTGAAGAACCTGCTCTCGAACGCGTTCAAGTTCACCGCGGAGGGCGGCGTCAGCCTGACGGTGTCGGCCGCGCTCGGCGGCTGGAGTGCAGAGCATCCGATCCTCAACGCGGCGCCCGCCGTCGTCGCGTTCGAAGTGTCGGATACCGGCATCGGCATTCCCCAGGAGAAGCAGAAGCTGATCTTCGAGGCGTTCCAGCAGGCCGACGCCGGCACCAGCCGCAAATATGGCGGCACCGGTCTTGGCCTTGCCATCAGCCGCGAGCTGGCGGGCCTGCTTGGCGGCGAGATCCATCTGCGCAGCGCGCCGGGCAAGGGCTCGACCTTCACGCTCTATCTGCCGCTGAAATATGCCGGACCGTCGGCCGGGCTGCGACCGCAGGCTCAGCCGCTACAGATGCCGCACACCACGGCACCGTCGCTGCAATCAGCGGGCACGCAGGAGCGCGTGATCGAGCAGCTTCCGGACGACCGGCTCAATCTCGAGCCCGGCGACACCATCCTTTTGATCGTCGAGGACGATCCGCATTACGCGCGGGTCCTGATCGATCTGGCGCGCGACAAGGGCTTCAAGGTTCTGGTCGCAGCCCGCGGCGCCGAGGCGCTCGATCTCGCCAAGCAGTTCCAGCCGAGCGCGGTCTCGCTCGACGTCTTCCTGCCGGACATGCTGGGCTGGACCGTGCTGAGCCAGCTCAAGCACAATCCACTGACCCGTCACATTCCGGTCCAGATCATTACGCTCGACGAGGACCGGCAACATGCGCTGGCCCGCGGCGCCTTCTCCTTCGTCAACAAGCCGACCACGACCGAAGGCGTCAGCGCCGCGCTGTCGCAGATCAAGGAATACGCGAGACCGCGCCGCAAGCGGCTCCTGATCGTGGAGGATAACGCGGCGGAACAGCTCAGCATCACCGAGCTGCTCGGGCACGAGGATATCGAGATCGTGACCAGCGGCACCGGGGCAGGGGCGCTCTCGACGCTGCGCGAAAATCCCTGCGACTGCGTCGTGCTCGATCTACGGCTGCCCGACATGAGCGGTTTCGAGGTGCTGGATCAGATCCGCCAGGACCAAATGCTCTCCAATATTCCCGTTGTCGTGTTTACGGGCCGGGAACTTTCGGCCGAGGAAGACGCGGAACTGCACACGATGGCGCGCAGCATCGTCGTCAAGGGTGTGGAGTCGCCGGAGCGGCTGCTCGATGAAACGTCACTGTTCCTGCACCGTGTGATCACGGAATTGCCCGTCGAAAAACAGAGGATGCTGGAGAAGCTCAATAGTTCCGATGAGGACCTGATTGGCAAGACGGCGCTGCTGGTCGACGATGACGCCCGCAACATCTTCGCGCTGTCGAGCGTGCTGGAACGGCGCGGTATGAAGGTGTTGACGGCGACAACGGGGCATGAAGCGATCTCGCTGGTCGAATCCAACCCGAGGATCGCGATTGTCCTGATGGACATCATGATGCCGCAGATGGACGGTTACCAGACCATCGGCGCTATCAGGCAAAATCCCGCCTTTTTGCGGTTGCCGATCATTGCGCTGACCGCGAAGGCGATGAAGGGCGACCGCGAGAAATGCCTGGAGGCAGGCGCGTCCGACTACCTGGCGAAACCCGTCAACACCGAGCAACTGCTGCTGGCGATCCGCATGTGGCTGCACCGCTGATCGGCGATCGAACATGATGGACCATGAAAAGGTAAACATCCTTCTGGTCGATGACCAGCCGGCCAAGCTGCTGGCTTATGAGGTGATCCTGAAGGAGCTCGGCGAAACGCTTGTCGCCGCATCGTCGGGCCGCGAGGCGCTCGAGTTTCTGCTCAAGAACGAAGTCGCGGTCATCCTGGTCGACGTCTGCATGCCCGAGCTCGATGGCTTCGAGCTCGCGGCGATGATCCGCGAGCATCCGCGTTTCCAGAAGACCGCGATGATCTTCATCTCGGCGATCCAGGTCAGCGATATCGACCGGCTACGCGGCTACGAGATGGGCGCGGTCGATTACGTGCCGGTGCCGGTCGTGCCCGAGGTGCTGCGGGCAAAGATCCGCGTGTTCGCCGAGCTCTACCGCAAGACACGCCAGCTCGAACGCCTCAACGCCGAGCTCGAGGACCGTGTGCGCGCGCGCACCGCCGAGCTCGAGCAGTCGACCACGCGGCTGGTCGAAAGCGAGGCGCGCCGCAGCATGGCGATTGCCGCGGGCAAGATGGGCTCGTGGGACTGGGATTGGGTCAACGGCGACTGGATGTGGGATGAGGGGCAATACAAGATTTTCGGCATCGACCCGAAATCCTTCGCGCTGACCTCCGACAATATCCAGGAGCTGTTTCACCCCGACGATGTCGAAGAACTCCGGCAAGCCTGGGCCGGGTTCGGTAACGGCCAGACGTCGTATGAAGCCGAATTCCGCATCATGCGGCCGGACGGCGAGGTGCGCTGGTGTGTCGGGACGGCTGCTGCGACCAGCGACAGGAACGGCAGGGTGGTGCGGGTCAGCGGCGTTACCGTCGACATCACCGATCGCAAGAAGGCCGAGGAACGCCAGAGCCTCCTGACCCGCGAGGTCGACCATCGCGCCAAGAACGCCCTCGCGCTGGCGCAATCGATCGTGCGGCTGACCCGCGCGCAGAACGTCACCGCCTATGTACGGGCGGTCGAGGGCCGCATCACGGCGCTGGCGCGCGTCCACACCGTGCTGTCGCTGTCGAGCTGGCAGGGCGCCGAAGTCCGGCGGCTGGTGACCGAGGAGATCGCGCCCTATTCCGAGGCCGGGCAGATCCAGATCGCCGGCGGCGAGGTGCAGTTGCAGCCCGCGACCGCGCAGACGCTGGCGTTGGCGCTGCATGAGCTCGTCACCAATTCCGCGAAATACGGCAGCCTGTCGGTGTTGTCGGGCCGGCTCGCCATCACCTGGGAAGTGCACGACGAGACGCTGATCCTGGCTTGGGTGGAATCCGGCGGGCCGCTGGTGACCAAACCGAAGCAGAAAGGTTTCGGCACGCGAAGCGTGATCGCCAGCATCGAGACCCAGCTCGGCGGACGGGCCGACTTCGATTGGCGCGCCGAAGGCCTAATATGCCGGCTCACGGTTCCTCTCAAGCCGCCGCTTGGAGAGACGCCGGCGTTTCGCGAGCCGTCGACAGCCGAGCGCAAGCCCATGGTCCGTTCGAGGGCCGTGTAACGCATCTCGCGAAGCGCGCGTCGATTGATGTGACGACGTCTCCCCAACGGACATTGATGCGACGACATTGTGAACGCGGCCAGCGGTCGAATTGCGCTATGAGCAGCACGACTGACTGGGACATCGCGCGAGGAGCTTATGCGTAAGGCCAATCTTGCCGGCGTCAGCGTTGCCGCCGTTATCCTCGCAGCCATCAGCATCACGCGGTCGGGCGCCGAACCCGTGCTCAGAGGTGCCGAGGCCTTTGGCGACTGGCAGCGCGACAAGCCCGGCACGGTGCGCCTGATCACGCCGCAGGACTTGCCCCGACGGGGGGCAACGGCCTCCAGCAGCAATTCGTCACGCGTCGTGCAGCGACCTGCCTCGGCGGTGCCGCAGGTGCCGGCAGGGTTCAAGATCGAGCTGTTTGCAAGCGGGCTGAGCGGGCCGCGGATCATTCGGACTGCGCCCAATGGCGATATGTTCGTCGCGGAGACCGGCCCCGGCCGCATCCGCATCCTGCGCAGCGCCGATGGTGCTGCCAAATCCGCGACCAATGACGTCTACGCGACCGGACTGAACCGACCATTCGGCCTCGCATTCTTCCCGAGCGGCGACAATCCGCAATGGCTCTATGTTGCCAACACCGACAGCGTCGTGCGCTTTGCCTACCGCAACGGCGATCTCAAGGCGTCGGGAAAGCCCGAGGCGGTCGCCCGGCTGCCGCACGGCGGCAATCATTTCACGCGTGACATCGTGTTCACGCCCGACGACAAGCGGATGCTGGTGTCGGTCGGCTCCGCCGGCAATGCAGGCGAGGGCCTCGGTCAGCCGCCGCAAGGCGTTGAGGCCTGGAGCCGTGATCATGCGCTTGGCGCGGCCTGGGGGATCGAGACCGACCGCGCCGCCGTGCTCGCCTTTGACCCTGATGGCAAGAACCAGAAACTGTTCGCCACCGGAATCCGCAACTGCGTCGGATTGGCGATCCAGCCCGGAAGCGGCACGCCGTGGTGTTCGACCAACGAGCGCGACGGCCGCGGCGATAACCTCGTGCCCGACTATGTGACGCGGGTCCGCGAGGGCGCGTTCTACGGCTGGCCGTGGTACTACATCGGCGCCAACGAAGACCCTGCGCATGCCGGTGCGCGACCCGACCTCAAGGACAAGGTGACGGTGCCCGACGTCCTGCTACAGGCCCACTCGGCCTCGCTCGGCTTGACCTTTTACACCGGCAGCAGCTTTCCGCCCGATTATCGCGGCGATGCCTTTGCGGCCGAACACGGCTCGTGGAATCGCTCGAAGCGCACCGGCTACAAGGTCATCCGCATCAGGTTGAAGGACGGCGTGCCGACCGGCGAGTACGAGGATTTCGTCACAGGCTTTGTCATCGGCGACAATGAGGTCTGGGGCCGCCCGGTCGGGGTGACGGTGGCGCGTGACGGCGCGCTGCTGGTCTCGGAAGACGGCAACGGCACGATCTGGCGCGTCAGCCGCGAATAGTGGTTCGGCGGTCAGTCAGCCGCCGCCGCGGCCGCTATCCCAGTCCATCCTTGAGGCCGTATTCCTCATAGATGGTCAGCGGATCGGTATCCGGAAACAACCGGCACTTGGCCTGCGCAAGATGCAGCGTGACGGCGCCAGACTCACATCGCGAGGTCAGGATTTTCCGGACATCCTCCATATGCGCGCGCGGCTGATGTTTCGACGGCAGCTGCTCGAGCGCGACCAGCGCCGTGGCCAGGGCCTCCGTGACCACCCAATCGTCGTGTCCGGTAATTCCCTTTCGCGGCATCACCACACCCTCCGTAGCACCGGCTGCGACATTGTAGCGCGAGATGGGTGGGGGCTGTCATCAGCCAACATGGGCAGGGCGGCGGGGGAACCGGTTCGAGCCGGGCCTGCCACGATGCGCCGCAGGGAGCAGCCGTGGCAGTGCGTGCAGGCGATGACTAGAACGACGGGGGCCCGTTTCTCCATCCCGGTCAATCACCAGATGTTCGAACCCTATCTCGCGGCCTGGAGCCTCATCCCCGACGGCCACCCGATCGTGACGCACGCCGCGCGGTTGCTGCCGGTGCGGCGGCACGGCGAACCCGCAATGCTCAAACTCTCGAGCGAGCCGGACGAGTGCCTCGGCGCCATCGTCATGGCGTGGTGGGACGGAGACGGCGCGGCGCGCGTCCTCGCCCACGATGGCAACGCGCTGTTGCTCGAAAGGGCGACGGGTTCGGCTTCGCTCAGCGCGATGGCGCGAACCGGCCGGGACGATGAGGCCTGCAGGATTCTCTGTGCGACGGCCGATCGGCTCCACGCAGAGAGAGCAAAGCCGCGGCCGGATCTGACGCCGCTGACACACTGGTTTGGTGAGCTATGGCCCGCTGCGAGGGCGCATGGCGGCATCCTGAACCGATCGGCTGAAGTGACCGAAGACCTGCTCGGCAATCAACGCGAGATGGTGGTCCTGCACGGCGACCTGCACCATGACAACGTGCTCGACTTTGGCGCGCGGGGCTGGCTCGCGATCGATCCGAAGCATCTCGTCGGCGAGCGAGGCTTCGACTTCGCCAACATCTTCACCAATCCGGATCTCGCCGACCCGGCGCGGCCGGTTGCGACCGAACCCAGGCGCTTTGCGCGGCGTCTCGACATCGTCGTGGAGGCTGCACGGCTCGATCGCCGGCGTCTGCTGTCATGGATCGTCGCCTGGACCGGCTTGTCGGCGGCCTGGTTTCTCGGCGACGGCGATCCGTTGGCCGAGATCGACCTTGCGATCGCACGGCTTGCCGCCGCCGAACTCGACCGAACAGGCTAGCGTTTGTGGAAGCTTACGCGGCCATCGCGGCGGTGGTCACTGAAACACTGAGAATCCGCCACTTCGAGGTATCGAAGAAGTAGGCGGCCTTGATGTGCGCGGATGCTGAATCAGGGGCCTGAATCACCGTGTGGAATTTCCGCGTCCCATCACTCAGCGAAATCCGGAATGTCTGCATTGGTCATACCTCCACGCGCGGATGCTGCGGCAAGGAGGGTTAATATCCGGTTGCTGTCGACGGGGCGTGCGCATCGCGGCGCTTCTCACGCGGTCTCTTTCTAGGGCGACGCGGGCGGCAGGCGGACCATCGTGTCCTCAGCGCCAACGACGCGTCCGTCTTGCGCGCGCAGCTCCAGCCGCCGTACCGGCTGTCCGGTCTTGCGGTCGACCAGCAGCACATGCGCCTCGTCGGGTTCGAAGAAGAAATCCTCGCCCCACTGCCGGAGCGCGACAAGAAGGGGGAAGAGCCCGCGTCCCTTCTCGGTCAGGACGTACTCCTGATAGGGGCTGCCGTCCGCCGCGGGTACGGTTTCCATGATGCCGTGCGCCAGGAGATTGCGGAGCCGGGCCGAGAGGATGTTCTTGGCGAGCCCGAGGCTCTTCTGAAACTCGCCGAACCGGCGCAACCCGTCGAACGCATCGCGGACGATCAACAGCGACCACCAGTCGCCGATCGCATCCAGCGGCCGTGCCACGCCGCACATGGAGTCCTTGTGGCTCACTCTCTTGGCCATCGCGATCCGCCTGCCGCTCCTCATCTCACGTTGATCAGCTCAATGGCGCGGCTGGAGAGACCATTACCATATTGAGCTCGATATATCGGTTGCAAAGTAAAACCACAAGCAATACACGATGGTTTCAAATTAAAACCATGGGAGGTCAGTCATGATCCAACCCGACGCCACGTTCGACGGGACCTTTCCCTTCGCGCCGCATTTCACCGCAGCTCCCGGCTTCCGGATGCATTATGTCGACGAGGGCCCGCGGGACGGCGAGGTGGTGCTCTGCCTGCATGGCGAACCGACCTGGGGCTATCTGTTTCGTCACCTGATTACAGGCCTGAGCACGACCCACCGCGTGATCGTTCCGGATCACATGGGGTTTGGAAAGAGCGCCACACCGGCGCAGCGCAGCTACTGGCTGCAGGACCATGTCGACAATCTCGAAGCGCTGGTCCTCGCGCTCGATCTCACTGGCGTCACCCTGATCATGCATGATTTCGGCGGCCCGGTCGGCATGGGGCTCGCGGCCCGGCATCCGGATCGCATCCGCCGCATCATCTCGGCCAACGGACCAACGCCGTTCGGGCAGAGCGATCTGTTCGAGCGCGTCACCGCGAATGCGCTGGCTTCGCCGTGGTTTCAATGGATCGCCCGAGCCGAGGCGAGCGGCGAGCTCGAGCCGGTTCTCGGACAGCTCGGCTTCAACATCCTGAGCACGCTCAAGCTCAACGGTTTCGAGAACAACGCTGTGATCACCGACTCATGGCTTGCGGCCTACGGCTCGCCCTTCGCGCGTCCGGCCGATTGCCTCGGTGCGATCGGTTGGGCCAAGGGGTTTGCGACCGGCGCGCACACCTTCGAGACGCCCGGTCCGGCCGCCGACCGCGCGATCCGCGGCAAGCCGGCGCTTGCGATCTGGGGCGAGGCGGACCGCACATTGCGCGCCCAACATTTCCTGCCGCTGTTTTCCGCGATCTTCCCCGCTGCGCCGGTCAGGCGCCTCGCCGGCGTCGGCCATTACTGCTTCGAGGATGCCCCGCAGCAAACCGGCGGCCTGATTGCGGAGTTCATCCGGCAGACCTGACGGCACGTCGATCGACGAGGGCAGGAACGTCGCGAGAGCTACCTGCGCCAGGTTGTACCTCGCGCGAGACTCGCGTCAACACAATCAGGCTGCTAACCTTCCGGCGTTGCATTCAGCTCCGGAAGGAAATTTCTGGTGACCACCTACGTTGGAACCCTCGGCGACGACAACCACACGGCCGCTGCTGGTGAGGACGTCCTTTACGGTCTGGACGGCAACGATACCCTCGCTGCCACGATGACCGGGAGCGTTGTCTATGGCGGCAACGGCAACGACAGTCTCAGCTCGAGTTCTTTTCATAACGACACTGTCTATGGTGGCGAAGGCGACGACACTGTTTCCGGCTTCGACGCCACCGTAACGGGAGCTGGCGGCGACGACTCGATCCAGGCGTCGGGTGGCATCGCCTACGGTGGCGAAGGCAATGACATAATCTCCACCGGCTGGGATGGTTTTTTCGACACGGGCCGCGCTTATGGCGGCCTCGGTAACGACACCATCACTGGACAGGGCTCCGCGATCGACGGCGGTGGCGGCGACGATACGATCTATGACGGGCCGATCGGCTTAAGCGGCCTCATTGTCATCCAGGGCGGCGACGGAAACGATGCGATCATCGTCAGCGGGTCTGGGTCAGTTGCCGAGACCGTGATGGCCTACGGAGGGCAGGGCAACGACAGCATTTACGGCGGACAAGGTGCAGACATCCTGATTGGTGATCAGGGTGTCGACCTTCTCGAAGGCAATGCGGGCAATGATTACCTGTACATGCCTTCCGGCGGCGGCACGGCCTATGGCGGCGATGGCAATGACGTCGCCGTCGGCTCGAGCGCCAACGACGTTCTGGTTGGCGATGCCGGCGACGATACCGCCTACGGCTACGAGGGTAACGACTACCTCTACGGCGGGGCCGGCAACGACGTGATGTATGGCGGCGATGGCACCGATGTGCTGTTGGGCGGCGCCGGCAACGACTACTTCGACGGCGGCACCGGCGTGAACTACTATTTCGGCGGAGGCGGCAACAACACCTTCGTTTCCAACGATGTCCCGAGCATCCAGGTGGTTCAGGACTGGACTCCAGCCACCGATACCGTGCAGCTCAACGGCAGCGGCTTCACCTCATTCGCCGACGTGCTCTCGCACTCATATCAGAACGGCGCTTACTTCGTGGTGCAGATCGATACCGACACTGCGGTCTGGCTGAACGGTGCCACCGCGGGCACGGTCACGGCGGCGAATTTCACGATCGTGAGCTAGCGCGGCTGGGCGGCACACTGCCGGCGTGGCGTTGATATTCGCTCGGAAGAGCTCAAGACCTTTAGGAGGGAAGCTTGGTCACATACGTAGGAACGTCGGGAGACGACAGCCATACGGGCCCCGAAGATGCCATGTATGGCCTGGATGGAAACGATACACTTGCCGGCGGGTACGGTGGGCTGGGTCCCCAAACGCTTTACGGTGGTGAGGGAGGTGACAATCTTTCTCTCCCTGAAGGGGGATTTGGCGGCGCGGTTTACGGTGGATCTGGCAACGACACCATCTCTAGCGTCGGCGCATTGTATGGCGACGCGGGGAATGATCTGATCACGGTCGTCGGCCAGGGAGGAGGTTATGGTGGTGACGGCGACGACACCATCAATGCTCTCTTCAACGCAAACTACGATGGCATTGCATATGGAGGCGGCGGCAATGATCTTGTCACCGGGTTCGCTGTGCATTGGGATGGAGGCGACGGGAACGATAGCCTTTATGGGTCCTACGATCACGACGATGGCCCCCAGCCAGTGGTCCTGGGCGGCAATGGGGATGATGTGATTGCATTCACCGGCAATGGGCTGGTTGGCAGAGCATCCTTCTACGGCGGGTTGGGCAACGACAGCATCTATGGTGGCGCGGCAGAAGAAACCATCGTTGGAGATGCCGGAGTAGACTTGCTTGAAGGCGGCGGCGGAAACGATTGGATCTACCTTCCGACAGGGGGCGGTAATGCCTACGGAGGAACCGGCAACGACGTGCTAGTGGGGTCGCAGGTCTTCGATGTCCTGATCGGCGATGACGGCGATGATGCGATGTTCGGCTATGGCGGAAACGATTACGCCTATGGCGGCAACGGCAACGACGTGATGTACGGTGGTGATGGCGTAGACGTGCTGATCGGCGGCGCCGGAAACGACTATTTCGATGGCGGCGCCGGCGTGAATTACTATTTCGGCGGAAACGGCGGCGGTCCGGGCACCGGCGTGGGCAACGACACCTTTGTTGTCAACGACGTTCCCGGGGTGCAGGTCGTGCAGGACTGGACGCCGGGCTTGGACGTCGTGCAATTGAACGGCTCCGGCTTCGCGTCCTTCGCCGACGTTCTGTCGCACTCGTACCAGAACGGCGCTTACTTCGTGGTCCAGATTGATGCCGACACCGCGGTCTGGCTGAATGGTGCCACTGCGGGCACCGTCACGGCGGCGAACTTCAACATCGTCAGTTAGCGGATCGCTGATCGATCACGCCAACAACAAGGTCATGTGCATCTGGCCGAGAGCGCGCCGGCGCGTTGGCGTCGCGCCGGCCGGCGGCTCCTGCTGCGCTGATACTCGCTGGCGACCACCGGACATCGGCGACGACCCGGCCATCGTTCGAAGCAGAGCGATCCGGCCCTGGCTTTTTCTCCCAGCCGCCGGGATCGCGCTTGCGAAGCAGGGGGCCCGATGAAATAGTACGCATTTTAAGGTTGCATTCGGGGGCATTTATGACGGTTGTCAGCGACTTCACCGCAATTTTGTCCGGCAACTCATGGTGGGGCAATTCGGTTTCGGGAGCGTCGCTCCCTGGCAGGCCTGCCTTCGTCAGCTTTTCGTTCGACTCAACCATTTCGGCGGCCGAGCTTGCTTCGTCAGATACCCAAGCCTTCAAGAACAGCCTTCGACCCTTTACCGAGGACGAGAAGGCCGTCGCGCGGGCGGCGTTGCAACAATGGGCGGCCGCAAGCGGTCTGGTTTTTCTCGAGGTGCCCGCAGGTCTCGGCGATATCCGATTCACTACGGCAGATTTCTCCACCGATCCCAAATACGCAATCTACAGCGGATTTGGGTATTACCCGAACGTATCGATCAACTACGACTACGACAATCAAATCGGCGGCGACGTCTTCGTCCAGTATGGCCGCGTCGCTGTCGGGCTAATGCTGCATGAAATCGGACACGCGATCGGCTTCAAGCATCCGTTTGATGGCGATCCGACGCTGACGCCGAGTCTCGACGATAAATCCCAGACGGTGATGAGCTATACGGGTGCACAACCGACGCACCTCGGACCGCTCGACCTTCAAGCGGTTGCATACCTGTACAATGGACCAGGCACCGGCGGATCCCAGGATTCAGCCTGGCAATGGACCGGCTACAACACACTCATTCAGGTCGGGACGGGCGGTAACGACATCTTTCGCGGCTTCAACACGGGAGACGTGATCTCGGGAGCTGCTGGCGACGACGTTGCCATGCTCAACGACGGCAACGATCAGATGTTTGGCGGCCTCGGCAATGACAGCATCCACGGCGACGCCGGCAACGATCTGCTGTCGGGCGATGATGGCAACGATACTCTGTTCGGCGATGCCGGGAATGACGCATTGCGGGGCGGAGCGGGAGCTGACGCGCTCTACGGAGGCGACGGCCTCGATGCGATCGACGCCGGATCGGGCAACGATGTCGTCTATGGCGGTGCGGGCGACGACACACTTACCGGCGGCGACGGAAACGATATCCTCCAGGGCGACGCCGGCACTGACTTTTTCAATTTCTCCGCGCCCCGGGCGGCCTACAGCATTTCGATCTATGGTGGCACCACCGTGGTCGTCGATGGCGTCGACGGTACGGATACGGTTTACAGCGGGGAATATCTGAATTTCGCCGACGGCAATTATGCCATCGGCGGCCTGGTGGCCAACACGCTGTTTTCCCCGGTCGATCCTTCGGGTCCGGCGACGAACGATCTGCTCTACGGGGGCGCGGGCAATGACACCCTGGCGGGCGGGGCTGGAGCTGACGTTCTGGTCGGACTGGCCGGTAACGACACGGCTTACGGCGGCACCGGCAACGACTACTTCTATGGCGGCGACGGCAACGACGTGTTCTCGGGCGGCGCCGGGGTCGACGTCCTGGTGGCAGGCAACGGCAATGACGTCGCCTATGGTGGCGACGATCAGGACTACCTCTATGGCGGCGCCGGCAACGATGTTCTCGTTGGCGGCGGCGGCGTCGACGTGCTGCTTGGCGAAACCGGCGACGACTACCTATACGGCGGAGACGGTGGTGACTATTTCTACGGTGACGTCGGCAACGACACCGGATTCGGCGGAGGCGGCAACAACATCTTCGTGATGGCGGCAGGCAACGACGTCGCGACCGGTGAAGATGGTCAGGACTATTTTTACATGGGAGACGGCGACGACATCATGTACGGCGGCGCCGGCGTTGACGTCCTGCTCGGCGAGGCCGGAAACGACACATTCGACGGAGGCGCCGGGACTGACTACCTGTTCCTTGGCCCGGGCGGAAATGACAAGGTGCTGTTCAATGCGAATTCGGGCGTCGATGTCGTGAATGACTTTGAGGTCGCAAACGACCTCATCGCGCTTCAAGGAACGATGCTGACGAGCTTTGATCAAGTGCTCGCCGCTACGACAGACTACGGTTCGTTCTCCATTGTTACGGCCGACGCGAACACGGCCATTTGGCTGATCGGCGTGAACAAGAGCCAGCTCCTGGCAACGGACTTTACGTTCTCCTAGCGGGGCGCAATGCGGAAGCGCGCCATGTGCGCGCTCTCGCAACGACGGCTCCCTAAGGACCATCGATCTCCTGCTGTCTGACCAGATCTGTCATCAAGACGAGCAATTCACGGCCGAAACAATCGCCATCGATCGCCGATGGGTTGGCAAGCAGACCTTCCATCTTGTGGGTCCAATCCGGGCCGGCAGAGGAGCCGGCATAGGCCATCGACCAATCTGGGAAGCGCCGCGGTGTCGAAGGCCTGAAGGTCAGAAGGGTGATGTCCCGGTGCCTGACATCGCATTCGATCGCGTTGAAGATTTCCTCGACGGCAGCCCGCTCACCTTCGAGGACCTGGCAAAAGTAACCCTCGCTGAAGAGCAGCGCGCCGGTCACGCCGAGCCTGACATTCTTCGACCGTGACTGCGCGAGTATGCTGCGAATGATCTCGCTCGCGGAACTGTCGTGAACATTGCTGTTGCTGCGACTGACATAGATCAACGCATGCTCGGATTGCGACATCGATAGGTGCTTCTCGGGGGATTCGCGGCTCACATGAAAAGCGGCCGCGTCGCGCCGGCGCACCGTACGGAAATCTGAAACAGTCGATCTTGATGGAAACCAACCTCGGACTTTTTGGCTGTTAGCGCGTTTCAAGACCAAATTGGATTCCGGGGAACCACGGGGGAGTGGGGCCGGTAAACCGATTTGACATCGGAGTTCTTTTTCTCACGGCTGGATTGAAATCCACGGTTCCGGGTCACGCAGCCGGCGGCGAGCACGCAGTTCGTTCGCCAGGCGAAGCGGATCAATGCCTCGGACACCGATATTTCGGCATCGGCAAGGACTGCACCGTTCCACCGGTGAAGCCAGACACCGAGATCGCCTTTGGTGCAGGCAGGCGATCTCAGCCGTGGGTGGAGGCGGCGGGACCGATACTCAGGCGGTTCAATTCAAAGCCACCCCCGGCGAGATCGTATCGATTACGCCCCTGGAAAGGGTAGCAGATGGCGGCGGCCAGATCGCCCCGTTGATCCCATTGCACAACGACAACGGGCGCAGGAAGAGGCGCGGCTGCCGGCGGGGCGACGAATTAAGCAAGATCGCCTCAGCAATCTCATGAAACGAAATGAAAGAATCGCGCGTGCTATGACTTGAGGGTCATCGGGGGACGCTCCCCCGACAACATAGGAACTGGCCCCGGCTTCTTGCTGGGGCCATTTTTTGTCCGAACCCGAGCCAGCTCAACAAGTTCGAAACTGTTCGCGCTGTTGTCAACGCGCTTCTTCTCACGCTTCAGCTCCAAGCGATCGACGCGCTCATCCATCAGTCGATTCAATTCCCTATCCCGGTGCGTATCCCTTCTATAGAGGGCGCCATGCAGACCATAGGCGACCAGGATCAGGACGAACGAGATGACCAATAGATAGGTCCAGTCCATAGGGGTCTCCCTTGACGCCTCCATCATGACAGCAAAGGCAATGACGTCTGTCAGTCGGAGCTTCGTGCCTTGGAGCTATGCAGGTCGACTAGAAACGAGATCGCTGGTCTCTAGAAAAGCTATGCGGCCAAACGATCTCGACGATGCGCAGAATGCGTTAGCCCTAGGTGCCGCCAACGTGAAGAGCGCCGCATCTAGCGAAGCGAACCGGCTGATCATAATAAAATGCGTCAATGCGTTCAAATGATCAGTGCTCGCGCAGTCACTTGAGAAGCGCGCCCTGAGGAAGAAGTGGCAGCTGTTTCTGGGAGTAAGTTGCAATCATTTCCGGGAAAAACCGGAAATAGATGCAGCTCGGAGGTCACCGACAGTGTGTCGCGTTAGCAACGTCCACAGCAGATCCAATTGTGGATAGACCTCTCTCTACTTCACGGCGTTGCGAATTCATCGTCTAATCATGATGGACCTTCGATGGCGATTTTATTTCCAAGACGTTCATTTTAGATCGGGTCCAAGAGGCCGCTGTCAGCGGCCAGCGGCCTCTTCATTTCTAATTTGATTGCAATGAAATTGTCCGACGCCAAGCGGCGTCAAATTCATGCTGTATGGTCATAGAGACAAAATGATTGAAGCACTCAAACCTTACGTGGCATTCGGAGTCGATCCTGCTGGCGTCGCACGCGCAACGTATGAACTTCGTTGCAGTGACGACGAAGAGGCGAAGCGTCGGGCTAAGGATTATTTGGACGCGCACGAAATCATCGAGTTGTGGATCGACTACAAGAGGATCGCTCGTCTGAAGCGTGGGTAAGCTCGAGGTGTGCCGGCCGAGTTGTCTCCGACCAAGATCGCATCAGCTCGAAAAGTAGAAGTATGTCGGCGAGCGGGAGCTTTGTGCCCTTGGGGCATATGCTGCAGGAGCAGATTCCCGGTGTTAGCCGCGATCTCGTCGCGCTCGATCGGATCGGGGTCGGTGTGGAGGGCTCGCATATCGGCAGCGAACTGTCTGGCGACCTTGGGCGGAATCTCGATCGGCTTTCGCTTGATGGACATATAGTCCAAAGATGGGATGGCAGACCGCCCCCTGCGATTGGGCGGGACCGTCGCTCTGTGGCTGGAGCGGCGATCCCTCATCGCGCGATATGCATGGTCGGGGTGTGTGGGGTTGGGTCGGCCAATCCGCACGATTAGGTAGATCGTAAATCGATAAATGCCTGCGGCAATTGCCATTCCGAACAAGCGAGCGGATAGGGGAAGGCCGGGCCCTGGCGCAAAGGTGGTAGCGCGCCGCAGCAATCGCGGTTCGTGGTGGATGGAAATCAGGGAAGAGGCGCAATGTAACGTCGTGGGCAGAGGTTGGCCGCTACAGCCTCCGAAGCCGCGTCAGCCCCAGCTCAATCCCCTTCGAGCTGGGGCACGCCGGACGGGGAGAATGATCTTATGAAGGCAGCACTCTTGGGATTATTGCTCGTTGGCCAGCCGCCCGTACAAATTTCAGACAGTGTTCCCAACTTCGATATCAAGGCGCTTTGCGCGGATGTTTCCGCTGACGATAAAGCGTCGGGACTGCCCCAGGATGCGAGTAAGTGCGTGAGTGACGAGACGGATGCGCGGCAACAGCTAGACTCGATCTGGCTAACTGTCCCGGCAGGACCGCGTGAAAGTTGCGAACTCTTGGCGGGGTCAGGGCAAGTACAAAGCTATGTCGAACTCCTCATTTGCCTGAAAATGAATGACTGGGACTCGCCATCGGCGGTGCCCCCGCAAAGGCGCAAGCAGGATTCAAAAACGCCAGGTAATTAAAGGTTTCCGGGCCCCCATCCGCAAAGTGCCCAAACGCTTCGAGGAGTTTTTACGTGCAAGGCATACGAAATGGATTTTTGGCGCTTCTGGCCTTAGGAGCGTTGCCCCTGGAAGGTCACGCGCAAACTCTGGTCGCAGCATTGGAGTGCGATTTTCCGCTCGCTTCAACTGACGATTGGAGCGTGGCCGCGTCGACCCTGCAATACTACATCGATACAGCAGGAGGTTGGAGAGTGAACCAAGATTCCTTCTCCTTCGATGGCCCGATAAAAATTACTATCGGTGGAAAGGATACCGCAGCTTCGCTTTCGATCACTATTTCCCGACAGTCAGGCAAGGCTACCAAAACCCTGTCGTCGGAAGGGAAATCCCTTACAGTCAGCGGGGAATGCAAAAAAATGGATTCCTCCGGACGTAAATTCTAACCGCCTCGAGTCATCAGCGAGCTTTCAGCCACCGAGTGGTTGCCTCATCGATAGTTGGTGGGAGGTCGGTTCTGACATATGGCAGTTGGATGGTCGCGCCAGCGTGCGTTGAGAGTGTCCGGGCTGCAAATCCTGAATATGTCGGCCAAGACGCTGGAGGGCTTAAGGGCGAAGATCCGGTGTCCCGAGGCATGGTCGGGCGGAAAGATCGACTGCATCGATGGTTGCGCCGAAGAGATGGTGCTCTCGATCATCGAGAACATGGCCGCGGCCGGCACCAGTTAGATGCGCGAAACTGCGCCGCCGGGCTCGAAATACGTTGTCCGGCGGCGTCATTGTTTTCCAGCGCTGGGCCCTGAATTCCCAGTGCCGTCAATTTAGCAGGTACGTGGGCAAATGACTGTTGCAGTGCATACACAGACTTTGAGAAAGAGGAGCCGGCAGGCGGGACAGCGCGCCAGTTCCTCCGAAACGGTGACCGCAAGGCGTTCCGAAATCGGTCCCGTCCCTCCGGGAAGCCTGCGCCGACCTGCTTGCTGATTTGCTAACGGCTTCGGTTGGTCAGATGGAGAATAGATATCGTTTTCCGGCGAGGCTCGACGGGCCCGCCGCGCCGGGATCGCTCTCGTTGTACGGTCATTTGTGCGCTAGAAGCGCAACATCGATTATTATTCAGTATTTTCAATTTGATATGGCGGAAGGGGTGTCCTGTCAACCGTGCTGAAATAACGTGACTTTCTGACTTATGGTATCGGAAAGCTACGGTCTCGGCCACGGGCGTATCCGAGGGTGGAGAGTAGGGGATCTTTCTGCGAATCCGGGTCGGACGTCAATCGAAGGCAAAGATGCGCTTCCAGTCTTTCTTCATGTCGACCACGGTCCACTTGTTCACTGCTGCGGCGTCTAGCGCTACGTCGAGCTTCCCGAAATGCGACTGGCGGTCGTAGGCATATTCGCGCTCCGCGTCAGTATGGTGGACGATCAGGCCGAACCGCGCGCCGTTGGCGCCGAGCGTTGTCCATTGCAGCATTTCGAGATCGCCGTCGGAGTTGCCAAATGCAGCGATCGGACGGCGGCCGATGTGCTCGTTGATGCCGATCGGCTTCCCTGTCTTGTCGTCGATGAAATTGATATCGGGTAGGCGGAACAGAACCGGTATGGTGTCGCGCATCTCGAAACGGGTCTTTATCGACGATCCGATCACCTGCTCGGGAGGAATTCCGTAAATCCGCTCGATCCAGGGCCGCATGAACTCGATACCGCCGCCTGACGCGATAAAGGTCTTGAAACCATTGGCACGCAGATAGGTCAGCAATTCCAGCATCGGCTGGTAGACCAGTTCAGTATAGGGCCGCTTGAAGCGGTGATCGCGCGCGGTCGCCAGCCAATCCGTGACGATCTTCTCAAACTCCGCCGTAGTCATGCCGGCATGTGTCACGGCGATGATTTCGACCAATTCTTTTTCGCCGGAAGCCATCACCGCCTTCAGGTCGCCGTTCAGCACCCCCGCGAACGGCTGCTTGGTCTTCCATTCTGGATGCATCGGCGCCATGACCTTCACGCGGTCGAGGGCGAAAGCCAGTTGTACATACATAGGCTGTTCGACCCATAATGTGCCGTCATTGTCGAAGGTCGCGATGCGCTGCTCGACGGGTACGAAGAAAGGCCCGCCTTGCGTCGTGACGCGCGCGACAAAATCGAGGATCGAAGCTTTGGTCGCCCCCTCGTTCCAGGACGGGAGCGGATCGCTTGCCTGTGCCAGCGCGGCGGTGGAATGGAACGAGGCAGAGAGCAGGGGAAGCATCGCCAGCGACGAGAGCAGGGCACGGCGATCGATAACGGGAAGACGAATAATCGGCTTCATGGTGGGCTCCCTTTCGTTACCGAGCGGGCGCACAGGAACTCGGCGCGCCCGCCATAAATCAGTCGAAGCCAGGCGACTACTTCCCAACTGACGCGCGGGCCGCCTCGATTTTCGCCTTCACGGCATCGAGATTGAAACTCGCGCCTTTCTGCATCGGCGGAAACTCGATCGCCGTCATCGCCAGCTTTTCCACCTGCTGCTGAACAAACACAAAGCGCCAGAATTCGTACTTGAACCAGTCGAAGTATTGTTGCGCGCCTTCTTTACTCCCGTTATCGGGCCAGCCCGTGCGCTCGAACGGATCGAGACGAAGGTTGGTCAGGTAGGGCACGTCAACCTTGGATTTTTCACCAAGCCAGCCTCTGGGCTGGTCGATGAAACGATACTTGAAGTCGTCGATGCGCACGGCGCCGAGCTCGCTCTCTCCGAAGTAAAAGATCTCGTGCCGGTTCGACGGCCCCTTGCCGGTGATCATGTCCATCTGGTTATAGCCGTCCAGATAGCACTTGTAGGTTCTGTCACCGATCTGTTTGCCCTTCTTCAGCTCTTCCGCAATGTTCGGGTTGCCGGCCGCCGCCAGTAGGGTCGGAAACCAGTCCAGACCGGAAATGATGCCGTTCTCGACCTTGCCGGCCGGTACCTTGCCCGGCCAACGGATCATGCAGGGTACGCGGAAGCCACCTTCCATGACGGTACCTTTGCTCTGCGCGAAAGGCGTCTGTCCGCCATCAGGCCAGGTGAAGACCTCGGTGCCGTTGTCGGTGGTGAAGACGACGATGGTGTTGTCGTCGATGCCCATATCCTTGAGCTTCTGCATCACCATGCCGACGTCGTCATCGAGCTGCGCCATGCCGGCTTCATGTATCGACCAGCCGTTCCTGGAGTTTCGCAGGCCCTGGTATTTGGGCGAGAGGTGGGTGACGATGTGCATCCGGGTTGGATTGAGCCACAGGAAGAACGGTTTGTTGTCGCTCTTGGCCTTCTCGATGAACTTCAGGGCAAGATCGCGAATTTCGTCATCTACGGTTTCCATCCTCTTGGGATAAAGCGTTCCGGCGTCTTCGATCCTCTGTTTACCGACCTTGCCCCAGCGCGGATCGACAGTAGGGTCGTCCACGGCGGTTGCGTAGGTATGGAGCATGTTGCGCGGACCGACGACGTTCAGCAGATCCTGCGGGTAGTTCGGATGTGCAGGGTCTTCCATGGCGTCGAGGTGATAGAGGTAACCGAAGAATTCGTCGAAGCCGTGCACCGTCGGCAGAAATTCGTTCTTGTCGCCGAGGTGGTTCTTGCCGAACTGACCGGTGGCGTAGCCCATGCCCTTCAGCGCGGTGGCGATGGTAACTGCCTCCGCCGGTATACCGATGGCTGCGCCGGCCTGGCCGACCGTGGTCATGCCGGTGCGAATTGGCAGCTCACCCGTGATGAAGTTGGCGCGACCCGCCGTGCAGCTCGCCTCGGCATAATAATCAGTGAACAGCATGCCTTCCGCAGCCAGCTTGTCGAGATTGGGCGTCCGGCCGGCCATCAGGCCGCGGTGATAAGCGCCGATATTCCACATGCCGATGTCGTCGCCCATGATGACGACGATGTTCGGCCGTTGCCCCGCCGGCGCGGGTGACGGTGTTGGTTGCTGCGCCTGCGCAGAACTTGTGAGCCCGACCGCGGAGAGTGCCGAAGCGGCGACGAGAGAACTGCCGCTCAACAACAGATCGCGGCGTTTCATTCTGCCGCCCGATTGTGGCGCAACGTCGTGGGATTCTTCCGGCGGACGCTTGTTACTCATGACGTATTCCTTCCGTTGTGATGCAATCGGCTCCGTTCGCTTGATGCATCGGAAGCCGACGTCGCTGTGGAGGTGCCGACCGGTCCGGCGGCGGCTTCCTTGATCACTTTGCTCGCTGTCCGCTGGTGGGCGCCCCGTCGCGGGGCGCCCGCTTCATCCGATCACGCTCGTCGCACCCGACTAGTCGCTGCGACCGGCCGTCTTCATTTCCCGAACCTGCTGCATCACCTGTTCCAGGTTGTAGCTGGCCGGGTCCTGCAGCGGCGGGAATTTGATGTAGGTCTCGAGGTGCATCAGCCACAACTGCTGGCCGATAGGCAGCATGTTCCAGTCATAGACATAGGCGGTAGACGGAGAAGCAATCGCCCCGCCCATACCGAACAGCGTCTTCTGCTGTGAACCAACGGAGGTCTCGAAGGGATCGCGTTTGATGTTGACGACCTGTGTCCAGTGGTAGGGCAGCACACCGGAAATGAAGCCCGAGGGCGCGTCTGACACCATTGCAAAGTACATCTTCCAGTTCTGGTAGCGGACTGCCGACGGCTCCTTGCCGGAGTAATAGAGGAAATGGTCGCGTGCCGACTTCTCGGATTTGCCGGTAAGATAGTCGATCTGGTTCACGCCATCGAGCGTCGTCTTGACGAGCCCGGGATACTCACCGGCCTCGAGCCGTTGCTTCAGTCCGTCGCCCTTGGGCCCGCCGGCGATCTCCACGAACGTCGGTAGCCAGTCGAGGGAGGCAAACATTTCGTTCTTGATGGTGCCTGGCTTGATGACGCCGGGCCAGCGGATGACGGCCGGAGCGCGCATGCCGCCTTCCCAGGTGCTCAGCTTGCCACCCTTGAACGGAGTTGTGCCGCCGTCCGGGAAGGTGATTGTCTCGGCGCCGTTGTCGGTGGTGAACACGACGATCGTGTTGTTGGCCTGGCCCATGTCTTCGAGCTTCTTCAGCACCACGCCGATGTTGTCATCCATCTGCTTCATGCCGGCTTCGTTGACTCCCCAGTCCTTGCCGCCTGGCTGGCCCACCATGGCCTGGTACTTGTCCGACAGCACGGTCGTGATGTGCATGCGCGCCGGGTTGTACCAGGCGAAGAACGGCTTGTTGGTCTTCTTCGGATCGTTGCGGTCGAGGAAGTCGACGACCCTTGCTGAGATTTCTTCGTCCACCGTCTTCGAACGATCGAGGGTCAGCGGACCTTCGTCCTTGCACGTTTGTTTAGCGCCAGTGCCGTCGGATGACGTGCACGCGAGCACCGGACGCGGCGGTGTCAGGCAGACCGTGGTCTTGGGATCCACGGAGCCAAGAACCTCGGGCAGGCCGGGGACCGGGGTGTTCTTGCATGGCGGCGCGAGGCCCTGCTGGGTCGGCGTCTTGTTGATGTCGGGGAAACTCACACCTTGCATGGCGTCGAGGTGATACAGATAGCCCCAGAATTCCTGGAAGCCGTGCGCGGTGGGCAGAGAGTCGGCGTGGTCGCCCAAGTGGTTCTTGCCGAACTCGCCGGTGTTGTAGCCGAGATCGAGCAGGAACTTGGCGAGCGTCGGCGTCCCAGGCCGCAGATAGGATGGGCTGCCGGGAATTTCCGGCAAGACCATTCCAACGCGAACCGGCTGCATGCCGGTGATGAAGGCCGTACGCCCAGCCGTGCAGCTTTGCTCGGCGTAATAAGTCATAAAGGTCGCGCCTTCGTTGCCGATGCGATCGATATTGGGCGTCTCCCCGACCATAAATCCGCGGTGGTAGATGCTCGGCTGGAACAGGCCAATATCGTCGCCCATGATGAAGAGGATGTTCGGCTTCGCCGGCGCTTGGGCCACAGCCGGTGTGGTGGCCGGCCCGGACAGCGACATCAACATCGTCGCGCCGAGCAGCGTGGCACAGGACTGCTTGAGCAAACAACGCGTCTTGCGTGGCGGCGTCGCAATAAATGGCCGCTTGGCAGCGAATACGGTACTCAACATGGCTTCGCTCTCCCTTTTTTATGATGCTTCAGTCGCTCCTCGCCTGATGCATCGAAAGCCGAGGTGACTGGTGGAAGTATCGACCGGCTCCGCGTGGCGCGCTGCCGGCCGGTATCGCCGGCAGTAGTTCGGCGCGCACAAATGCGAGCCGCCTTTGATGACCTTTCGTGGAATTTTCACATTGGTCGTTCTGGGGTCGTAACTGTCGGTCTCGCGGCCGCCACGCGGGTTCTGCGGAATGCAGCAGGCCTTCGGCGCATCCGCCTGATGCTTCGGTGAATACCAGTCGGCCGTCCACTCCCAGACGTTGCCGATCATGTCGTGCAACCCGTAGCCGTTCGGAGGGAATGCACTGACCGGCGAGGTGCGCTCGAAGCCATCGGCATTCGCATTCTGGCGAGGGAATTCTCCCTGCCAGGTGTTTGCCATGTGACGGCCGGCCGGCGTGAATTCATCGCCCCACGCAAATTCCGCGTCCTCGAGCCCGCCACGCGCTGCAAATTCCCATTCCGCTTCGGTCGGCAAATCCTTGCCGATCCATTTCGCGTAGGCGAGGGCGTCGTTGAACGCGACATGCACGACAGGATGGTCGTCCAATCCACGAATGTTGCTGCCCGGGCCGTAGGGGTGTCGCCAGTCAGCGCCCTTGGCGAACGTCCACCACTGGCTGAAGTCGTGCAGGCTGACCGGATGGTTGGGCCGCGAGAACATCAGCGAACCGGCATAGACCATGTGCGGGAGTATTCCGGGATAGTCCTTCGGGTCGGGCGCGATTTCGGCGAGTGTAACGTGGTCGGTAGCCTTCACGAACTCCTTGAATTGCCGGTTTGTCACCGGATAGCGGTCCATCCAGAAACCGTCCACGGTGACGCGGTGCGCCGGAGCTTCTTCGGGATAATGCCTGTCCGATCCCATGCGAAAGGTGCCGCCGGGTATCCAGATCATTTTATCGATGTCTAAAGGACCGTCACAAATGGTGACAGCGGACGCAAGCTTGGTCGCAGGGTGCGCTGTCATCAATCCGTTACCTCCCCACCGATGCACGCGACGCGCATTCTGAGCGGAAATACGCTACGTGGAAGGATCCTGCCCCGCTATTGGACCGTGGGCCAATAGCGGGGCACAATCTGCATAGTACCTATCGGTCGACTTTCCATGTTCGCGGGGGAGCAGAGTGCCGTGAAGGGCTTGCCCTCGAGGTCAATGTCGCTTCGTTGATATTGCTGACAGAATGCGACGACCCAGCTCGTTACCATCGCCTGAAAAACGCGTCGAGCCTCCGCTCGCAGCACGAAGAGGTCAAAACATGATCAGCCTATCCATTCGGCGGAAGATCATGGGCATCGCGGTCGTATTGATCGCGCTGATGGCGGTTACCGCCCTTCTATCGATGGCGTCGGTCATACAGGTGGGCGGCCAGCTAGATGAACTTACCCAGAGCTACATTCCTGCTTACGGCAATCTTGCGCGAGCCAATATTCGTTCAGTGGAGCGCGCGCTCGAGCTGCGGCGGCTCATCATCGAAAAACTCCTGTCGTCATCGAATGACGTCACCGCACTCCGCGCCAGATTCGATGCCAAGGGTGGTGAATTCGACAACGAAATAGAGGCGGCGCGCAAGCTTATCGGCGGCCTGATAGAAAAGAACGCCGCCTCCGGCGATACACGTTTGCTGGTTCGGCTTCAGGTGCGTCTCGATGCGGCCGTTGACGACTCCCGGCGACATCTGAACGATGAAATCAGCCGTCTGCTGAATCTGCTGGAAGCGGGCAACGCCTCGACGATTGACGAGAGCCTGAGCCGTGTGGATGCGCTTCGCGATGAGCTCAACAGCAAGCTCGACGGGATCCGGGCAGACATGCTGGTGCTCCTGCGCGCGGATGCGGATCTGACCGCGCAAAGGCAACGTCGTGTGACGTTGATTGCCGCATTCCTGACGCTGCTTGCCGCGGTTCTCGGACTGGTGTTTTCGCTCTTGGTCAGCGCTGGGGTCACGCGCCCGGTCAGGCGGCTACTCGAAGGCGCAAAGGCGGTGGAAGCGGGCAACCTGGATGAACAGGTGCCCATTACGTCGAAAGACGAAATTGGGCATTTGACGACGGCTTTCAATCAGATGATAGAGCAATTGCGCCTCAAGGAGCGAATCCGCGAGACCTTTGGAAAGTACATCGATCCGCGCATCGTCGAAGGACTCATTGACCGGCCCATGCTGGCGGTGGAGGGGCAGCGGCGCGTCATGACCGTGCTGTTCTGCGACGTGAGGGGATTTACCAGCACAAGCGAGGGAATGACACCGCAGGGTCTGGTGAAGGTTATGAATCGTTACTTTTCGACGATGTCTGCTCCGATCCGCGATCATGAGGGAATCATCGACAAATATATCGGCGATGCGATCATGGCGTATTGGGGCCCGCCGTTTACGGACGACGCCGCGCAAGCGCGGCTCGCCAGCCTGGCTGCCCTGAAGATGCTCGAGTTAGTTCCACAGTTGAGGACTGAGCTTCCCGAACTTCTGGGAGTTCGCACTCTTCCCACCGCATTCGATCTGCGCATAGGCATTGCGACCGGCGACGTGCTCGTGGGCAGCATCGGCTCCGAATGGATGAAGAATTACACCGTGATGGGCGACACCGTTAATCTCGCCTCCCGTCTGGAGGGCGCCAACAAGGAATATGGCGGCCGCATTCTGGTGTCGGAGGCAACGATGGCCGGCGCCTCCGACGCGGTGGACGCGCGCGAGATCGACCGAGTTGCCGTGCTGGGACAAAATCAACCCCAAGCAGTATTCGAGATCATGGCGCGCAAGGGCGAGCTTTCGCCGGCGCAGCTTAAGCTGCGTGATCGTTTCTCGGAAGGATTGTCCTGCTACCGGCGTCGAGAATGGGACGAATCGCGTCGCGCGTTTGCGGCGGCGCTCGCTATCGTCCCCAATGATGGCCCGTCGATAACCTTCATCAATCGTCTCGATAAATTCATCCTGCGCCCGCCCGGCGAGAATTGGGACGGCTCGTGGCGGCTTGAGCAGAAGTAACGCGCGAACGCGTAAGTCCATCAAAGACTTGATTGGAGAAAAGGCCATGAATCCAATACCATTCGCCATTGTTAGCCTTTCGCTGTTTATCAACCCGGCCTTGGCGCTGACGCAGCTTCCGCCGCCAACGTCCGTACCTCCCGCGACGGAATCCGCAGCCAAGGCTGCGTTTGGCGTTCTGCAGGGTCGCTGGGTCAGGGTGCAGGGAGGCTACGTGATCACGATCAATTCGGTAGACGCCGATGGCCGGCTTGACGCCAGTTACGCCAATCCGAGGCCGCTGCCTTTTCACACGGCCGTCGCTACCAGCGACGGCAACAGTCTCAAACTTTTCTTTGAGCTACGCGCCGCCGGCTACAACGGTTCTACCTATACGCTGAGCTATGATGCGGCGAATGATCGACTGATAGGTGTTTACGATCAGGTCGTCGTCAAACAGAAATTCGAGGTTATGTTCGTCCGCTCCAAATCGTGACGCAGCAGCCGATTGGCGACAATATGGTGCGGTCACTGCATGCGTGGCCCGCAAAATCGAGCGGACGGGTCAGGCAAGCGACTATCCGTTTGATCGCGCTCAGGAATTGCTAGAGAGGTATGCCGGGAAAACGTGGTAAGGTTATGTATCTCCAGGCGCTTTGTGAATCCGCATCGGTGTATTTTCGGCGTAGCGGTCTTTTCCGGAATGACGAGGACGACGCGCATAGTTTGGCGGAGCTTGGCGCTCCTTTTTCTTTTCGCGGCGGAGTCGTATGCCGCTGAGCCGCGACGCGTGCTCATGCTGCATGCCTTCAACTACACATTCCCCGCCACGACACTGATTGCGGATGGCGCTCGAAAGCGATTATTGGAACGTTCGCCACAACCACTCGAAATCGATGCGGACTTTCTTGACCTGGCGCGAAACACGGATGCCGAGTACGAATCCCGGATAGCGATGTTTCTGCTACTAAAGTACGGGAAACGCCCCCCCGACGTCGTGATCACGCTGGGCAGCGCAGCTTTGCCATTCGTTGTCAGGCACCGCGACAACATCGCGCCAAATGTCCCTGTCGTATTCACGGCCATATCCCCACAAAGCTATAGTGCGTTGCGGCTACCGCCGAACATCACCGGAATCGTTTCCGAGTTTAGTCTCGACAAGACGCTTGCGCTTGCGGAGCGACTGCAGCCTGAAGCGACCCGTCTGTTCGTCATCGCCGGCAGCGGGCAGGTGGATCGGCGGTGGCAATCGGTCGCTCGAAGAACCATCGAGGATCGTGAACGAAAATTCGAGGTGACATATCTGTTCGATCGCTCCCATGCGAAGCTGATGGAGGAGGTGGAGAATATCCCCCATGATGCGATCGTACTATACTTGACGTTTTTTGCCGACAATGGAGGCAGAGCCTTTGTCCCTGCTGAAGTGGCAGGCTCTCTGGCCGCCGTGTCACCGGCACCGCTCTACGCGCCTTATGACACCTATATTGGCAACGGTATCGTTGGTGGCTTCGTTGAGACATTTGAATCGGTTGGTGTCCGAGCGGCAGACATGGCGCTTCAAATCCTTGCCGGGAGAGACCCCGCCACGATTGCCCCGGAAACAAATCCGGGACAGTCCTATCGAGTCGATCACAGGGCTTTGGCGCGGTGGAAGCTTCAAGAGAGCCGACTTCCTCCCGATACTGTTGTGCTGTTCAAAGAACCGACAATCTGGAGTGAGCATCGAGGCATCGTCAGTGCCGCCATCCTGATTGTTGCCTTGCAATCATTAGTTGTTGCCGCGCTGCTGATTCAGCGGCGGAGACGGTTGCGCGCCGAAAATCTGCTCAAGGAAAGCGAGGAGCGGATGACGTTCGCAGCCGCTGCCGCTAATATCGGGCTTTGGCAATTTGACCGGCATCGCAATGAGCTTTGGACGACGGAGCATTGCAGGGCGCTGTTTGGTCTTGCGCGCGATGCGCCGTTGACCCGCGACGCGTTCCTTTCGGTCGTTCACCCCGACGATCTGCAAACTGCCACCCAATCGCTTCAAAAGTCATTCGAGACGGAGCAGCCTGCCATCAGCGACGTCCGAATTGTCCTGCCGGGTGGAGAGGTGCGTTGGGTACGCATGCGAGCCCGCTCTCGTTCAGAGGGCGGCAGCCGACCGGATCACCTCGGCGGCATATTTATCGATATCACCGAACAGAAGTCGGCCGAAGCTGAGGTCGCGCTGCAACGTCGGGAAGTTGAACATTTGATGCGCGTCTCCGTGCTCGGTGAACTTTCCGGATCGATAGCGCACGAAGTCAACCAGCCGCTCACGGCGATCTTGTCCAATGCCCAAGCGGCTCTGCATCTCCTCGCGCAAGATTCACCGGACCTCGTCGAAATCCGCGATGCGCTCGAAGATATCGTTCATGAAGACAATCGAGCCGGCGAGGTTATCCACCGTCTCCGCGGTCTTCTGAAGAAGGGCGAGCGGAACGCGGAAAACGTCAATATCAATGACCTTGTCAGGTCAACCATCAGCCTGCTGAACAGTGAGCTCATTGGCCGCGATATTAACGTCAGGCTTGATCTGGAGAACAGCGCGTTTTTTACGCGGGGCGATTCTGTGCAGCTACAGCAAGTCCTGCTGAATCTTGTCATGAACGCGATGGATGCTATGGCCTCGACCCCGATAACACAGCGCTCAATCTTCGTCTCAACACGAGGGGATCAAGCTGGAATGGTAGATGTGCGCGTGAAGGATCAGGGACACGGCATCGGTCCAAAGGAAAATGGCCATTTGTTCGAGCCATTCTACACCACCAAGGACCATGGTCTCGGCCTGGGTCTGCCGCTCTGTTCGACGATCATACAGGCGCATCAGGGGAAGCTGAATCTGATCAACGATGAGGGCGGGGGCGCCATTGCGGTATTTTCGTTACCAATCCAGCAGCCGGAAATGGGTAATGCATGACGGAAAAATTTACGGTTTACCTTGTCGACGATGACCCCGGAGTGCTCAAGGCGCTGTCGCGCCTACTCCGCGGCAGCGGCCATGACGTCAAGGAATATTCTTCGCCGCGGGTATTCCTCGAAGAGCACGACGTAGCTCTTCCCGGCTGCGCTGTGCTGGACGTTTCGATGCCCGGTCTCGACGGTTTGGAGATTCAGCGGGTGCTGACCGTCGGCGACTATCATCGTCCTGTCGTGTTCGTTACCGGAAAAGGCGACATTCCCACCAGTGTGCGTGCCATGAAGGCCGGCGCGATCGATTTCCTGACCAAGCCCGTAAAGGATAGGGAACTCTTCGATGCGGTTTCCCGTGCTGAAGCCAGGGACGTCGAGTCGCGTCGGCTTCATTCCGAGTTGGAATCGATGCAGGCGAAGGTAGGCACGCTGACCCCGCGCGAACGAGAAGTGCTTATCCATGTGGTGGCGGGGCGGCTCAACAAGCAGATCGCCGGCGATCTGGGTACGGTCGAAAAGACCATCAAGGTCCACCGCAGTCGGATGATGGAGAAACTGGGAATTCGCACCGTGGCCGACCTAGTTCGGATGGCCGAGAAGCTCCGCCTTACGAAATAGGGGAACATTGGCCCAAGGGCCAACTCGACGCGCGCTCGCCGCACCAGCAATAATCATTTATGGTGGAAGCTTCCCCGTGGATTGCGATTGTGGACGATGATCCGGCCGTGCTCAAGGCTTTGAGCCGGTTGTTGCGTACGCACTCATTTCAGGCGCGAACTTTTGCATCCGGACAGGAATTTCTCGCGGCATTGCCAACTGGTCTTCCCGAGTGTCTGATTGTCGATCTTCAGATGCCCGAGATGAACGGTTTGGAACTGCATCAGCATCTCGTAAGCAACGGCATAACAATTCCGACGATTCTGATTTCTGCACATGACAACGACGTGTTGAGCGAGCACAAACGAGGGTTTGTGGCCAGCCTTCGAAAGCCGCTGCAGAAACAGGCTTTGTTTGAGGCTATCGGAAAAGCGGTAGGGACGCGGAGCACAAAGTAGCGCGGGGTGAGCACGCTAAGCGAGCCAAAAGAACATACAAGGAGCGCAAAGACGCCTATATCGATTTCCATGATCGTCGTGAGTTCGCAGCTGGTCGTCGCGGTCGCGGACGGGGTGCCGGCGTTCGATATTTCGCGAAGCTGCAGGTTCGACCTGGCGGCGACAGCAGGGCTCACTGTCGATCAGTCATCAAAGACCTGCATAGGAGACGAAACCAGGGCGCGACAGCGGCTGGCGCGCCAATGGTCGAAATATTCCGCTTCCAGTAAGGCGCAGTGCGTACCGCAGGAGAGTATCGGCGGCACACCGAGCTACGTCAGTCTTATGACTTGTCTAGAGATGGGGCAGTGGGCTCGCTGACGGTTCTGCGGCATTCGCTGCGGGGCGCCAGCAAACGTCAGTCGGACGATGAAGCCCAGGCGAACATCTTGTCCTTCACCTGGATCAGGGCCGGCACCGGCAGCAGTTTGGCCGGCGCCGCAGCTTTCTCGCCGCGCGCCACCAGCTGGGCCATCCAGATCTCGCCATCGGTGTAATAGGGATCGCCTTCGCCATTGCGGCCGTTCAAGGTCGGACCAATTCCTCTGATCTGATAGATTCTAAGCACCGAACGGCCGAGGTCCAATCCGGTAATCAGGCGGTCACGCTCTTGATCGACGTTTGGTGCAATCTTGTGCGTTACCTGTCCTGTATCGCGGCTCAGGGTTACACCGGTATCGAAGCTCGCCGATCCGAGCCAAACAGGACTGCCATCGGCGCCATTTGACAGCACCAGCCATAACCGGACGTGCTGCCGACGGTCCGCGCTTATCCCCTCTGGCTTTTCGAACGCCAGATCCTCACGTCGTCCGTCGAAGTAGAGCGGGCTGACAGGCGCGTCCTTGTAGGAGCGGTCAAGCAACACGCTGCCGATGATCTCCAGGCTGGTCCGCAACGTAATCGGATCGGCTGGATACCAACCTGCGGCATGAAATGCGAAAACCACATCCTCTCGCGTTCCGATCAGACCGACGTTGATCGGGTCCCCCGGCATGCCCTCGGCCGTCGACGTCACCATCGGCCGCTTTGATAGGCCTGGCTCATGTTCGATCCGAGCCCAGGTTGCAGGCAATATCAGATAGCTGACCAACACATAGATCGAGATCACGGCTAAGGGAAGCCAGAGATAGCGGTGCCCATGTGCCACAAATGACGGCTTCATGGATGTACCTCCTATGAAGTGCTGACGGCGAGACGCCCGACGTGGTGGCAGAGGGCTACCCGACAGTTGATAACACGCCGCGACGGCGTTGCCTTGGTCTACGGCATTCCGAAACGACAAAATTGCCTTAGTAGGTCCTACGTCACGCCTTTGCCGTCGCGAGACAGGACCCCGAGGTTGGTTTGGGCGAAGGCGTGGCGTTGCTCCGCCGCTTTCCGAAACCATTATGCTGCAGCTGAGTCGTCCCATCGCACGCCGCGGCCTGTCGCATGCGCTACCCCGGGATCGAACTGGGCTGTGCCGTTGCCAATCACGGGCCAGCGGCCGAATAAGACGCAGAGCATCTAAGTAATCGCGTCTAGCAATAGCATCAATCCCATCCTCGAACGTGCGGATTAGACGAACTTGCAGGCCCAGGAGAAACAGAGCGTTGGCACAACCTGCATAGTGGCTCCCTGGTCTCAGTATGAACCTTTTTCCTAGCCAATCGAGCCGGGCTGATTTTTACATGGTGAGCCCTGCTTGCTCTGGGTTACGCTGTCACTGGATTCTATTCGGAGGCAACGTGCTTACGGAGTGTAACATGACAGCGGAACTGGTCGTACCGAAAAGAGGGCGGCCGACTTCAGCACATCGACGCGGACTTGGCGTTGCTGCGATCGTCTTGGCGCCTGCGATCATGCTTTCTTCCCATCGTGCGCTGGCCGACGAAGGCGGCATTAGCTTCTGGATCCCAGGCCTCTTTGGGAGCTTGGCGGCCACGCCGCAGCAGCCGGGATGGTCGCTGGCGAATATCTACTACCACACCTCCGTATCCGCCGGCGCCGACGTCGCGCGGGCGCGCGAATTCACGCTCGGCAGGGTTCCGGCCAACGTTACCGTAAACGCGAATCTGAATTTGAATGTCAACGCCACCGGCGACCTTGGCTTTGTGCTCCCGAGCTATGTATTTGCAACGCCAGTGCTCGGCGGCCAGGCGTCAGTGTCCCTCCTGGCAGCCTATGGCGTCGTCGGCACCAGCCTGGCGGGGACCTTGTCCGGCGTGGCCACGGGCCCGTTCGGCAACACCGTTCCCTTCGCGCGGTCCGACACCATCAGCGACACGACATGGGGCTTTGGGGATCTGGCGCCGCAATTCGCATTGCGCTGGAACGCCGGCGTCCACAACTACATGACCTATATCACCGGCGACATCCCGGTTGGCGCTTACCAATCCGATCGCTTGTCGAACCTGGGTATCGGACACGGCGCGATCGACGCCGGTGGCGGCTACACCTATTTCAACCCGCAGACCGGACACGAATTCTCCGGGGTGCTCGGCTTCACCTACAATTTCAAAAATACTGCGACGCAGTATCAAAACGGCGTCGACATGCATTTCGACTGGGGCGCATCGCAATTCCTGTCGAAGCAGGTCATGGTTGGCCTCGTGGGCTATGTCTACAAGGAGCTGGGCTGCGACAGCGGCTCAGGAGACCGTGTCGGCTGCTTCCAGTCCCAGGTGGTTGGCGTCGGCCCCCAGATCGGGTTTCTGTTTCCGGTCGGCGACATGCAGGGTTATCTCAATTTTAAGGCTTACGGCGAGTTCGCTGCGGAAAACCGGCCATCCGGCTGGAACACCTGGGTGACCTTCGCTATCTCGCCGCCTGCGCCCGGAGCGCCTCCGACAACAAAGCCCATCGTCAGAAAATATTAGGATCGACCAACCTGCGGCTTGATCGCTGACCGATAGTTCGGGTGGGCTGCTCGGAGCGACCAAAACCCCAACGGACCCGTGGTTTTCAACCGTAGCTTGTAAACTCACTAAAGGCTGCTGACTGAAGAAAGCAAGCATTTGTAATGGTTTCTTAGATCGCGTTCGGAGGATGGACGTTCCGTCGCGGGGCTCACGTTGAAAATCTGATGTCGGCCAGGTGCGGACAGCGCCCAGCATCCATTCTGCGCATTCGTTAGGGCCGTCCGTCAACACACCTTGCCGGGCACCCCTTCCTTTTTGGCGTCGATCCGGGAAGGGCCGATCTTGGTGAAAGCAGACATCCGGCAGATTGCCGATGTGGGCTAAGGGCCAAAAGCGGTCAAGGAGCCCCGCGTGACGACTGCACGCGCATTTGGCATCGAGCCCGCGGTTCCTTGATCGCTCCATGGTTTTGGATTCACAGAACGAGTTCGACCTCGCTCGGCCGCCAGGTTTTGGTGAAGAACGGCTCAAGCGGGCTGTAAAGCCGCAGACATGGGATGAAGCCCTTGCCCGGCATGGTCTGTATCCAGTTGCCCCGTTTGACATTCGCTGGTTGCGTAGCGCCGAAGTAGACCGTCGTCGTGCCGTCGGCGTTCGCTTCCGCAGCGGGTACTTGCCGCGGACCCATCATCGATTCAAGTCTCCCGCCCACACCGACAGAATGAATCAGTGATCTCCTTCGGATTCAACGGTCGAGTTTTTCAACACAATAGGCGCAAAGCGGTCATTCCAAATGTCGGCTGCGTCGGGATGGCCGGAGACCGAATTGTCGTTCGAAAGGCCACAAAAGGGGGAACAGAGGAAAGGTGCATAACATGGGACTTCGAGAAGCGGTCGCTATTGAGCAACGCATCGCACAATGCCGTCGTTTATTCCGATCGTTCCTTCGAAACATCGGATCGCGGTAACAGCGATCTGGCTCAGACCTGATCGCTTAGTTGCTTCCTTGCTTACCGACCCTAGGCGGTTCGAGCGTGACCTCCTTCAAGCGATCACCACTGGCGATGACGACCACGAAGTTGAGTTTGCCATCCTGGTTCATCAGACCTCCGGCAAGAGCGCTTCCCGCTGCAGCCTTCTCAGCGATGCGTACGGCGTCGGACAGCTCTTGCTCAACTGACTTCAGGGCAACGATGTTGCCCAGATCCTCTCGGTCGAGGTCCCTCAGCGATGACGAAAGTTCCTTTTCTGTAACGCTTCCGGTGTTCGCATCTATCACATTTTCCCAAAGTCGCTCATTGCCTACCGTCCGCACGCGATAAATGGCCGGACCGGAAATCTCAAAGCTAACATCTGCGGTCCTTGAACCGTCATGCAAATGCTCGGCGATCGCCACCGCCTGACTGAGCGGTATTTTTATTGTGCGAAATTGCGCGAGCAGGCGACGAATCGTCGCCTCATCGGCATCGCCTTGGGCGGCTACGCCTCTATTTGCGGCGTCCAAAGGCGAGTGGGTGACGTCGGCTCTCGCGCCCGTAGCAGCAAACGTGGCGGACAGAACGATAATCGCAAACAATCGCTTCTTCGACATGAGGTAAATCCCTTGGCTGTCCGTGAAAAACTGATCGGTGGTCTTATGGGTGTGCGAGGGTCCACGACGGGCCTATCGACATGAACCTTGGCCCAGTGAAGCGCTCCGTTCGAGAGTGGTATCCAAACTCGAATGCCGAGCAGGTCGCCGTCGCTTCTCGGAGTGAGTCCGAGCGAAATTGCGCCGTGGTTTCGAGGCAGGCCTGACTGGCCTCGCGCTTGAGCCGGCTTGATCGGAGACTCCCAGACCGAACTGCGCCAACGTTTCATGGAGATGGGTCGGGATTGCAGGGCTACCGTCACTCGCATAAGCTTGCTCGGATATAGACGCGGGCGGCTGTCGTACGGCATCGGCCACATCCGAGCTAAGCGGCGAGGGGACTGCAATCTCCCGGTCCGGGAGCATAGGCAGGAAGCCGGGCTGGCTGGTATCGATGACGACTGCTTCCGGTACCTTCAACTCGGAGGCGATCCGGATCGGCGGAAGCGTGGAATGCGATTCGATGAGCCCGCTCGGCGGGGTCGCGGGCAGCAGGGAATTGGCTGCAAAGAGCAGCACGAGCAAGGCTCCGCCGACCCACAGAAAGTAACCCCGCACGGGAGCTTGAGCCTCGACTGAACCGGGCGCACGCATTGACAAGACGGATGTTCTGCTCACAGCGCTCGGCTCCCGCGCTGAAGTGCTTTCGGCGCAATCCAGGACCGCCCGCCGGCGAACGCGTGCAACCCGGCAAGCAACGATATCGTAACGCCCAGCAACAGGCTCAGGCCCACGAGAGACAGAGCCACGACCAGGTTCAGGCATGCGAGCGCAAGCCCCGGCCACGGATTTTCCTTCGCGAGCGACCACAAAAGTGTTGACATTCTCGGCTCCATAACTACACTAAACCGTATAGTTCATATACATCCCGAACCGCGGGGTGTGTCAAGAGCGAAGACTCACAAGCTCGTGTTCAGGCAGTTCGACGGGCGAAGAATCGGAGCATCACGCTGCGTTTCCCGTCGGGTCTCAGGAGAAGAAGGGATTTTGTATGTTCAAGTACACATTAGTCGTCATGCTGGCGGCGACGTTCGGCAATGGAACTGCCTTTGCGCAGGAGAACCGCGGCACTCCCGAACAGAGGGCCGCATGCGCGCCTGACGCCTTCCGGCTGTGCCTTAACTACATCCCCGGCGCCACGAATGTGGAGGCCTGTCTCAGGCAAAGAGAGTCAGACCTGAGCGATGCTTGCAAGGCCGTCTTCGACCGCGCTGCGGGAACTGCTGCGGTCAGGACCATCGGATCGCCCCGCTACCGCGGCGCAAGAGATGAGGACTGATCGTATGAACACGATTTATGCTCCCGCTTTCGCCGCGTTCGGGGGCTCGGCCTTCGGAGCGATCTCCACGATCGTGACCGGATGGGCGAGTCGGCGCCGCAAGCTTCGCGAGCGTCACTATGCCCGGTCGATTTCCAAGCGCGAGCGGCTCTATCGAAGCTTTATCGAGGAGGCCTCCCGGGTCTACGCCGACGCGCTCGTCAGCGACAAGTCCGAGATTCCGCAACTGGTCAATCTGTATGCGCTCATAGGACGGATGAGGATTCTGTCCAGCGATCAAGTGGTTCAAGCCGCGGAGCGGGCGGGTCGCCTGATCATCGAAACCTACTTGTCGCCAAACCGCGAATTTGGCGATCTGCCTGAGTTCCTGGAGGAAATGGATCCCTTGCGTGGCTTCGGGGAAGCCTGCCGACGCGAATTGCATTCGCTCCCATCTCGCTGAGGTCTCAAGCGATGCCGCATCGGATACGCCAGGCCGGGTCGTCGTGCATCCGTCGGCGGATCGTACAAGCCGCGACCCGATTGCACCGCGAGATCGGCTTCAGGAAGACCACCGTCGCCGATATCGCTCGCGGGGCGTCGATGTCGCCCGCCAACATTTACCGCTTCTTCCCTTCAAGGCAGGCGATCGAAGAGGCGGTCGTGGCAGATTTGTTCGAACAGGTCTCCGCGGCCGCAACGCTAGCCGCTCTCTTGAGCGGCTCGGCTCTGGACCGTCTAACGGCCGCTTTGAGCGCAATCTCGCAGCTGCACGAACATCGGCTGGAAAACGACAGCAAGCAACACGAATTGGTCGCTGCCGCGGTACGCGAGAACTGGGCGGTCGCCCTGTCTTACGCAGACCGGATCCAGGGGCTTGTGCGCGCGATCATTGCTGGCGGACAGGCGAGCGGCGAGCTACGACCGGGAAGTGCGGTGGCAATGACCTGTTGCCTGCTTGAAGCAATGGAGGGGCATCTCAATCCGTCGCGGATCAACGCGGCTGCCGTTCGGCCCACGTTTGACGAGATGATGGATTTCTGCGCTGGCGCCCTGCGTCATGGACCGCGGAGGTCAGTCGACCTGGCCGCCGATTTACGTCCCAAAGCCGTGGCGCAAGGATAGCGAGCGGGGTCTGTGGCTGGTTCACTGCCTCCAGTCCGCCTCGCAAGCCGCGAGAAAGAAATTGACCCGTTCGTGCAGGAACGTCGGCAGCTCTTTTTTTAGATCCTTCAGTTCCTCACCCATCAGAGATCTCATCAGCATCGGAAGCAGAATGAGATCCATAAACATTTGAGCTGTCGCAACGCTCCGCTTTGCGCTGAAAGGTCCTTTGGCTGTGCGCGCGACCCTCTGCGTCGCCTCGTTCAAGAGTTGCGAAACTGCCCCAGCCGCACGGTCGCGCGCGGCGTCGTGAACATTTCGACTCAACTCGGGAAATCGCCGTGCCTCGGCGATCGTCGCGCGTGTGAGGTCCAACGTGTCCTCAACGAATCTCTCCACGATCTCGATGCCGAGATTGGCAAGCTTTTCCTGGATGGTGCGGCCCGCCGGCGTGAACCCCTCGAAATCTGTCAATCCGTTGATGGTCCGGGCCACCACAGCAACGAACAGCGCCTCCTTGCCGGGGAAATGCGCATAAATGGTCGGTTTGCTCGCAGGAGCCAACTCGGAGATATCGTCAATGCTGGCACTCCGAAACCCTTTTTCGAGAAAGAGCTGCTGGGCTGCATCGAGAATCCGCGCCTGGACGTCGCCGGCAAGGTCCTTGGGCGGTCTGCCGCGTTTCGGGCTCTTGTTCTTCGCCATCACCGTCTCCTCATCATGAGTTTTTGCGTGTCTGGATTCCACTTGACATGCCCGGGCAGGAAATGCAATGAAAAGAAAATATACGGTATAGTGTGTTTTTTGCGCGGATAGGCCGACTTCGTTTGCCAGGCTTGCGCCAGCTCATCCGGAAGACCGGTCGGCCGCCAACAGGCGCGTTCGGGATGCTCATCCGGTACAACCGAAAGGAGATCGTCGTGACGATGTGCGGCCCGGAGTCGCCAATTGTGCAGCAGGGCATCCTGCTGCGCGAATTGAATCATCGGATTAATGGTGGACTTGCCTCGGCGATCAACCTGGTCTCGGCCGCGGCCGTCCGGGTCGAGGGGGCGGAGGCCAAGCGCGCCCTAAGCGACGTCGTCGAGTTGTTGCATGGCTATGCCGATGTGCAACAGGCGCTCGCAGTGCCCAAGGGCAAGGCGCTGATCGACGCCGCGACATGCATCCGAATGATGGGCTGCGCCATGCGCCGTTCGTTGCTGGATCGGATGAATATCCGGCTGGCACTCGCAACCGAATCTCTTCCGCTCCAACCGGAGCGATGCCGGCAACTCGGATTGATCGTCCACGGGCTCGTAACCAATGCAGCGAGGCATGCGTGCTTCGAGGCCCGGACCGCGGAAATCAAGATCAAACTGTCAAGAATCGGTGCGCTGGTGAACTGCGTCGTCCTGAACAATGGATCGCGGCCGTCACGGAGCGCTGCGGGGCGCGGACAGCGGCTCAGCAATGATCTTGCCAAGTGCCTCGGCGGCCGGGTCGAGCACGGCTTCGGCGACGAATTCACGTCCGTCGTTCTGTCGTTTCCGCTGGCCGCACGTGAGCGGCAGGCGAACGGGGCGATGGTGAAGTCGCCTCGCCGGTCAAACGTCAGCACGTCCGATGCCTCGGCGATTTGCACCGGAGCGAACTGCTCCGGTCGGGACAGCCGCCCCGTTGCGACCCGACCGGATTCCACTCCGACCCACGGAGCCCAACCGGTTTCTCCCCGTCCAGCGGCGGATGTGCTGGGCGCCTTGTTGTCACCCCGTCACCGCATGGACCTGCTATGACCCATCATTCTGCGAACCTCACCGAAATCGATCAAGCTGCCCGCAAACGCAAACTGAGGGGCCCCGGTGGCCTGGCGGCCGCGCTTGTCGCCATTGCGTTGAGTGGCTGCAATGATCATTCCGCCGCTCCCGTCACGCACGCTGCGATGGTGCGGACGGAGATCGTGCAGTCGCGCGACCGGCAAGCCGCCGTCACGCTGACCGGCGAAATCCAGGCCCGTTTCCACGCCGACCTGTCATTCCGCGTCAGCGGACGTGTGCTCGCCCGCTATGTCGATGTCGGCGCCCACGTCGAGGCTGCTGAGATCCTGGCTGTGCTCGATCCAGCCGAGCAGCAGGCCGACGTTGATGCCGCGACCGCAGCGGTGCTGGCCGCAGAATCTCAGCTGCGCGTGGCCAAGGTGACTTTCGAACGACAAAAGGCGCTGATCGCAAGCGGTTTTACCACGCGGACGGTCTACGATCAGGCGCAGGAAGGGTTGCGAACCGCAGAAGGTGCGCTTGAAGCCGCAAAAGCGGAGCTCGGAACGTCGAAAGACGCCCTTGGCTATACGGCGCTGCGCGCCGAAGCGGCAGGCATCGTCACCGCGCGCAATCTGGAGGTCGGCCAGGTCGTACAGGCCGCGCAACCCGTATTCTCGCTCGCGCAGGACGGTGAACGCGATGCCGTGTTCGATATCTACGAATCTCTCTTGTTTGGCGATGTCGACGACCGCCGCATATCGCTGGCGCTTGTCTCCGACGCAGGTGTGGCGGCGAGCGGGCATGTCAGGGAGGTCTCGCCCGCGATTGACGCGAAGAGCGCGACCATCCGCGTCAAGGTTGCCATCCAGGATCCGCCGGCAGCGATGACGCTTGGAAGCGCCGTTGCGGGAACTGTCAAAGCGAAGCCCCAGCAGCAGATCGCGTTGCCCTGGAGCGCATTGGCGGCGGCCGGATCGAAGCCCGCGGTTTGGACCGTCGATCCAGTGACCAAAACAGCTGCGCTCAAGCCGGTGACGATCGGCGGTTATGAAGCCCGTGAAGTGCTGATCAAGGCGGGACTCAAGCCGGGCGAGCGCGTCGTGATCGATGGCGGCAAGTTGCTGAGCAATGGCCAGGCTGTAACATATGAGGGAGACCCGTCATGAAGAGGCGCGTCACGATTGCAGCCGGCACGTTTGTATCAGCGCTCGCGCTGGCTGGATGTCAGCAGGATGCGAAGGCGCCCGAGCCTGTGCGACCCGTGCTGTCGATGGTCCTTGAGCCGAGCCGCCCCGACGGCATTGTCGCCGTGGGCGTTGTTGAGCCGCAGTACAAGACCAATCTCGCGTTCCGTCTCTTGGGACGTCTGACCGGGCGTCCCGTCTCCGTTGGTGACGTCGTCAGCGAAGGACAAACGGTCGGTGTCATCGATTCCATGGCTCTGGAGCTTGCGGTGCGCTCGGCGAAGGCTGAGCTCACCAAGGCCGAAGCGCTTCTGTCGACTGCCAAGGCGACGGAGGAGCGGCAGCGAACCCTCATCACAACCGACGCCACCACAAAGCAGACACTGGACAATGCCGAGCAGGCGCGAGCCGGTGCCGCCGCGTCGGTCGCGCACGCACGGGCGAACCTGATCAAGGCCACCGAGCAACGGGGCTATGCCCAGCTCAAGGCCGATTTCGCCGGCGTCGTCACTGCGGTGAGCGCAGAAGTCGGACAGGTGGTCTCTCCTGGCCAAAATGTCGTGACGGTTGCGAAGCCCGACATCCGGGAGGCGGTGGTCGATATCGGGGAGGATTTCCCGGTGCCGCTTGAAATTGGCTTGCCGTTCACCGTCGGCTTGCAGTTGCTCCCCGCCGTCCGGGTCGAAGGCAAGCTACGCGAGATCGCTCCGCAGGCAGACCCCGTGACGCGCCTGCGGCGAGTCCGTATCGCCCTGAACAATCCGCCTGAAAGCTTCCGCTTGGGCACGACCGTCGCCGCGACGTTCGACAGAACGCAAAGTCCGACATTGCGCGTTCCCGCCTCAGCGGTGCTCGCCAAGGATGGCGCAAACTTCGTCTGGGTCATCGATCAGCCGGCCAGCACCGTCTCGCTGCACAAGGTCGATCTCGCCGGGGACCCCGCAGGTGCCCGCGTCGCCGACGGGCTTTATCCCGGCGCGCGCATCGTGACCGCCGGAATCCACAGCCTCAAGCCAGGACAACACGTCCGTATCGAACAGGATCAGAAGCCATGACGTCGTTCAACCTTTCCGACTGGGCGCTCCGTCACCGTTCGCTCGTCTGGTATTTCATGATCGCCTTCATGGCGGCAGGCCTCTTTGCCTATCTTCAGCTTGGTCGTCAGGAAGATCCCGACTTCACCATCAAGACCATGGTGATCCAGGCACAGTGGCCGGGCGCCTCGCCCGAAGAGATGACGCGCCAGGTCACCGACCGGATCGAAAAGAAGCTCGAGGAGCTGGAGTGGCTCGACTACACCAAGAGCGTGACGGTCGCGGGCCAGACCACCGTATTCGTCTATCTGCGCGACACGACAAAGGCGGCTGACGTCAAGCCGACCTGGGTCCGCGTCCGCAACATGATCGCGGATATCAAGGGCGAATTCCCGCAAGGGGTGATCGGGCCGGGCTTCAACGATCGCTTCGGCGACGTGTTCGGCAATATCTATGCTTTCACCAGCGACGGCTTGACCCAGCGTCAGCTGCGCGATGAGGTCGAAGGCATCCGCGCCAAGGTCTTGACCGTGCCTGACGTGGGCAAGGTCGACATTCTGGGAACGCAGGACGAGGTGATTTACCTCGAATTCTCCACCCGGAAGGTCGCCGCCCTTGGCCTCGACGTCCACTCGATCATGGCCTCCCTGCAGGGACAGAACGCGGTCGCGCCGTCCGGGGTGTTCCAGGACGGGCCCGAGCGGATCAGCGTGCGGGTGAACGGCCGGTTCACATCGGAGGCAAGCCTGAACGCGGTCAATCTTCGGATCAACGACCGCTTCTTTCCGCTGACTGACGTCGCGACCGTCACGCGCGGCTATGATCCGGCCAAGACCTTGTTCAGGTACAACGGTCAGCCTGCAATCGGGCTCGCCATCGGCATGAAGTCCGGCGCAAACCTGCTTCACTTCGGCGAGGCGCTGAAGGAGGAGATGTCAAAGGTCATTGCCGACCTGCCGATCGGCGTCGGCGTTCATCTGGTCGCCAATCAGCCGGTTGTGGTCGAGCATGCGGTGTCGGGCTTCACCGAGGCGCTGTTTGAGGCCGTGGTCATCGTTCTCGCTATCAGCTTTCTCAGCCTGGGCATGCGGGCCGGGCTCGTCGTCGCAATTGCGATCCCGCTGGTGCTCGCCATTACTTTCGTGGTGATGGCCTATGCCGGCATTTCATTGCAGAGAATTTCGCTGGGCGCACTGATCATCGCGCTCGGCCTTCGGGTCGATGACGCCATGATTGCCGTCGAAATGATGGTGGCCCGGCTGGAGGTCGGCGATCCCCTGGAAAAGGCGGCGACCCACGTCTATACGTCGACCGCATTTCCCATGCTGACGGGCACGCTTGTCACCGTCGCGGGCTTCATTCCGATCGGGCTGAACAGCAGCAATGCCGGTGAATTTACCTTCACCCTGTTCGTGGTGATTGCGGTCTCCCTGATCGTGTCTTGGATCGTCGCGGTGCTGTTCACCCCGCTGCTCGGCGTCACCATTCTGCCGGCAAAGATGAAGGGGCACCACGGGGAGAAGGGCCGGCTGGCGCAGATTTTCTCCCGTCTGCTGCTCGTCTGCATGCATCACCGCTGGATCACGGTCGGCGTGACGGTTGCAGCGTTCTTCGTCGCGTTGTTCGGCATGAATTTCGTGCAGCAGCAGTTCTTTCCCTCGTCGGATCGCAGCGAACTCGTGATCGACTGGAATCTCCCGCAGAACGCTTCGATCGCCGACACCAATGCGCAGATGGCGCGTTTCGAGCGCGAAGAGCTGCAGGACAACGGCTCCGTGGAACATTGGTCGACTTATGTCGGCACCGGCGCGCCGCGGTTCGTGCTGTCGTTCGACGTGCAGACGGCCAATGCATGGTTTGGCCAGCAAGTCGTGGTGACCAAGGGCGGCATCGAGGCCCGCGATCGCGTCAAGGCGCAATTCGAAGAATATCTGAGGAAGACGTTTCCAGGCACCGACAGCTACGTCAAGTTGCTCGAGGTCGGCCCGCCCGTGGGGCGTCCGGTGCAATACCGCGTGAGCGGACCGGACGTCGCGAAGGTCAGAGATCTTTCGCAGGAACTCGCTGGCATCGTCCGGAGCAACCCCGATCTCGGCAACGTCGTGTTCGACTGGATGGAGCCTGCGCGGGTCGTCAAGGTCGACGTTCTCCAGGACAAGGCCCGCCAGCTCGGCGTGACGTCGGAAGACATCGCCACAGCCGTGAACTCGGTGCTCGAGGGCACGCAGATCACACAGGTTCGCGACAGCATCTATCTTGTCAATGTCACTGGACGCGCGACCGCGGTCGATCGCGGCTCGATCGATACGCTCCGGGATCTGCAGTTGACCGGGCAGGGTGGGCAGTCGGTGCCGCTCGGGGCCGTGGCCAATCTGCGCTATGAGATCGAGCAGCCGACGATCTGGCGCCGCGCCAGGATTCCCACGATCACGCTAAAGGCCGGCATCGTTACCAGCGTCCAGCCGAAGACGATCATGGACGAGTTGGCGCTGAAGGTGGCGGAGTTCAGCAAAGCACTGCCGGCGGGTTATTCGGTGGCGATCGGCGGCTCCGTGGAGGAAAGCGCCAAGAGCCAGTCGCCGATCGTCGCCGTCGTTCCGCTGATGCTGTTCGTTATGGCGACCGTCCTGATGATTCAGTTGCAGAGCTTTCACCGCCTGTTCCTGGTGTTCGCGGTCGCACCGCTTGCCGTGATCGGCGTCGTTATGGCCCTGTTGCCGAGCGGCGCACCTCTCGGCTTCGTTGCCATCCTGGGTGTGCTGGCGCTGATCGGCATCCTGGTCCGAAACTCGGTGATCCTGATCGTGCAGATCGAGGATCTAAGGAAAGAGGGGCGCCCGGCCTGGGATGCCGTCGTGGAAGCGACGGAGCATCGCATGCGGCCGATCCTGCTGACCGCGGCCGCCGCAAGTCTCGCGCTGATTCCAATCGCGCGCGAGATTTTCTGGGGTCCGATGGCCTACGCGATGATGGGCGGCATTATCGTCGGCACGCTGCTGACGCTGCTCTTTCTGCCGGCGCTCTATGTGGCGTGGTTCCGGATCCACCCTGTCCAAGACGATGGCCGGCCAATGTCTGAGACGGTTGAGCCGGCGCACGAGACTCATTCGTCGAACCCGACTCTTGCGCCGGCCGCGCCGGTGCCGGTCCTTGAAACGCAAATCTGAAACGGAGACTATCATGTCCAGGAAGACACTCTTGACGCTGTCGGTCAGCGTAACGCTCGCAACGATTTCGTTGGCGCCGACTGCGGTGTTTGCGCAATTCCCCGGTCTGCCTCCAATGGGGCCGGGTGGTCCTCCGCCGATCGCGGCCGGCGGTCCTCCCGCATTCGCAAGTCCACCTCCCATGGGGCCCGGCGGTGCGGCCCATGCCGGCCTTGGCGGTCCGACTCCTCGGTTGGGCGCCGGCGCTGGTCCTCGCGGCGATCTAAGGGCGCTTGGCGGCGTCCCCGCCGGCGGTCGTGACGGACCCGCGGTTGCAGGCTCGGTCCAGGCTCGCTCTGCATCGGTCAGCTATAGCCGTTCCGGAAGCTTCAGCCATGGCTATGGCGCGCGGCGGTACGGTTATGGTGCAGCCTACGTCGCTGGAGCCTCTGCCGGCTATGCCTATGGCAGCTCGAACGATGTCAATTATTCCGATAGCGATTGCTACTACGCCTACGGACGCCACCGACACGTTCTAGTCTGCAACTGATAATCACGAACCCGGGGGCTGCCCTTGACGGAGATCGCTTTGTTAATCCCAGCTGCGCGCCCGGCATTGCCTCAGCGTGTCGAGCTGGTTGCGACAGTCGACACAAGGTCGGACGTAGGTGGGCCTCGAGCAGTTGCAGCACGAGCTTGTGAACGCGCCCTCTTGACGCAATAATAACGAAACTATACGGTATAGTATATTAAACCGGCAAAGCCCGCGATCCGGACAGAGCGCGGGCTTCGGCAACCGCAAACCAAGAGCACAGAACCATGAACTTTCAGCCTCGACCACACTTGGCGACCGCCGACCGGCGTCTGCCATTCGATTGCATCGCGTTGCTCTTGCAAGGCGGCGGCGCTCTGGGGGCTTATCAGGGAGGCGTCTACGAGGCCTTGGCCGAAGCCAACATCCATCCCGATTGGATTGCCGGCATTTCGATCGGAGCGATCAACGCTGCGATTATCGCGGGCAATCCTCCCAATACCCGCGTTGACCGGCTTCGCGAGTTCTGGACGCAGGTGACGTTGGATGCGCCGTTCACCGATTTGATGAATAGCGATCACACCCGCGATTTTCTCAATCAGGTGAACGCGAGCTTTGCGGCGGTGTTTGGCGCGAACGGGTTCTTTTCTGCGCGGCCACTGGCGCCATGGCTGCAAGCGGGCGGAACGCTTGCCGCCACCAGCATTTACGACACGAGCGCGTTAAAGACGACATTGGAGCGCCTCGTCGATTTCGATCGCATCAACGCCGGTATGACGCGGTTCAGCGCAGGTGCCGTCAATGTGAGGACCGGCAATCTGGTTTATTTCGACACGGCCAGGCACACGATTCGGCCCGAACACATTCTGGCAAGTGGGGCGCTGCCGCCGGGCTTTCCGGCGGTCGAAATCGATGGCGAACATTATTGGGATGGCGGCCTCGTATCCAATACTCCGTTGCAGTGGGTGATCGAGTGTGGCGCCCGTCAGGACACGCTTGTGTTTCAGGTCGATCTCTGGAGTGCGCGCGGCCAGATTCCGCGCAATATGGCCGATGTCGTTACGCGTCAAAAGGAGATCCAATACTCAAGCCGGACACGAGCGAGCACAGACCAGTTCAAGAGCCTGCACCGGCTGCAGCGTGAGCTGGCGGCTCTCCTGAGCAGGCTGCCCGAAGATCTGCGCGAGCAAGAAGACGTCAGACTGCTCAGGACGGCTGTCTCTCACAACGTGCATAGCCTCGTCCACCTGATCTATCGCGCGCGGGACTACGAAGGTCACTCCAAGGACTACGAGTTTTCCCGCCTCTCGATGCAGGACCATTGGCGCGCCGGTTATCACGATGCGTTGCGCACCCTTCGTCATCCCGAGGTGCTGGCCCGCCCGACCAGTGCGGACGGCGTCTCCACATTCGATCTTGAGCAGGATGGTCGCGAGTAGGCCAGCCGCTCATTCCCACTCATAGGAAAATTGATATGCACGAGAATGAAGTGGCGAGGCGGGCGTTCGCGATGCCGCTCACCAATCCCGCCTATCCGCCGGGACCGTATCGCTTCGTCAACCGCGAATACCTGATCGTTACCTACCGCACCGATCCGGCGAAGCTGCGATCGGTTGTTCCGGCTCCGCTCGAATTTGACGAACGCGAAGCGCTTGTCAAATACGAATTCATTCGTATGCCGGATTCCAACGGTTTTGGCGACTACACCGAGAGCGGTCAGGTCATCCCGGTGTCGTTCCGGGGGCGCAGGGGCGGCTACACCCACTGCATGTTCCTGAACGATGAAGGACCGATCGCGGGCGGCCGGGAGCTCTGGGGCTTTCCGAAAAAACTCGGCCAGCCGACGTTGCGCACCGAGGTCGATACGCTGATCGGCACTCTGGATTACGGACCGTTGCGGGTAGCAACCGGCACGATGGGATACAAGCACCGCGAAGCCGACCTGGCGCAAGTCAAGGCCGCTCTCGAGGAGCCGAACTTTCTTCTCAAGATCATTCCGCATGTCGACGGCAGTCCGCGCATCTGCGAGCTCGTCGAATATCACCTTGAGCAACTTGTCTTGAAAGGAGCGTGGACCGGACCCGCGGCTCTCTCCTTGATGCCTCACGCGCTGGCTCCCGTGGCCGATTTGCCGGTCCTCGAGATCGTGTCCGCGATTCACATCCGCGCAGACCTTACGCTAGGGCTGGGCAAGGTCGTTCATGACTATCTGCAACAGCCGGTCCGACGCCCGCTCCGGAGCTACGAGAAAACCCTGGTCACATGATGGACGGCTGCAATTGGCCGCCAAGAAATACCTGCGGCCACGAACCGGCGGACTGTCACAGATCAACAAGGAAAAGCAATGAGAATTCTGAAAGGTAAAGTCGCAGTTGTGACCGGCTCGACCAGCGGCATCGGTCTCGCGTATGCGCGGGCTTTTGCGGGCGCCGGAGCCAACATCGTGCTCAACGGGATTGGGGCACCGGCCGATGCCGAAAAAACGCGGATTTCAATCGAGAACGATTTCGGGGTGAAGGCCATCTATTCGCCCGCGAATATGGCCGAGCCAATCGAAATCGCCAACATGATCTCATTTGCCGAGAGGACGTTTGGCCGCGTGGACGTGCTCGTCAACAACGCCGGCATCCAGCATGTCTCGCCAATCGAGGAGTTTCCGGTCGAAAAGTGGGACGCAGTCATCGCAATCAATCTCTCCTCCGCATTCCATGCAATCCGTGCCGTTACTCCTGGCATGAAGAGGCGCGGCTGGGGCCGTATCATCACCACGGCCTCGGCGCATTCGCTGGTCGCTTCGCCCTTCAAGTCGGCCTATGTCGCGGCCAAGCACGGCATCGTGGGACTCACCAAGACTGTGGCGCTGGAACTCGCCCGGTCGAAGATCACCTGCAACTGCATCAGCCCCGGCTACGTCTGGACTCCGCTGGTGGAGAAGCAGATCCCAAACACGATGAAGGCGCAACATGGATAGGAATCAGGTGATCAACGACGTCCTGCTTGCCGCGCAGCCGACCAAGGAATTCGTCACGGTCGAGCAGGTAGCTTCGCTGGCGCTGTTCCTTTGCAGCCAAGACGCCGCTCAAATCACCGGCGCCAATCTCTCTATCGACGGCGGCTGGACGGCCGCGTAGGGCCCGCCGAAATGCACACCGGCTCTTGAAACGCAGCGATAGACCAAGAAGACAACAATACCCAACACCTACGACTGCTTCTTTCTAAGCATCAACCAATTTCTCTGGAGAGAAGATCATGAACAGGGGCGGATACTAGGAAGGCTCCTGATGTAGCAGAGCAGGGAAGTGGATTCTGCGCCATCTGAAGCCAAGCGTTTCCAATGACGAGCGGCGCTGGCTGACTGAACTAGCGACACCAACGGGCCCTTAAAAGTAACCTGCGTAACCTCGAAAGACACGCTCGTAACCTTAGCCGCGAGCACAAATACCATGGTCGATGTATAGCAACGATCAGCCGTTACGTACGCAAACCGTAGATTCCGACCGTAGCGTTTTTGTTGCCCCTTCGAAATACGTAGTATGGACAATAGAGTGTGGAGGAGGCGATCTCCGCCAAGGCCCGGGATAACGGTCTGTTCTTTGTTGTGGACGACTTTCTCGGTGGTGGAGCTAGCGAGATCGGCTACTTCGCCTGCGTCGCTGCCTTCTCCCTCTGCCCGCGCTTTATCGCGAGGAGCCGGTGGGCTTCCGCAAAGCCCTCCAAACGATGCTTCTTCTTGCCGCTCGCCTTCTGAGCGTGAGCGCGCATCAGGCCGGCCATCCTCTGGTGCTGCTTCGCGGTCAAACGCATCGTATCCCCTGGGACCGATTGTATCATCAAATTCCGCCGGTGTTGCGGCCTTGTGCAGGCCGCAATCGGGTAGTCTGGCCGCAGTGGGAAGTAGTGGGGAAGCGGTGGAAGACTTACCCGCCGGCACGTTCGATTCATCGGTTTTTATATGAGCGAGCCTTTTTGGATCCCAAGACCGGTCAAGACTTCAATACGCGCTGATTAGGAACGCGCGGTCGCACGTAGGTTTGCCCGTCTCAGGGGCGGAGAGGCGGCCACTTTTCGAAGCTGTTCCAGTGCCCCGCGTACGAAGAAATAGCCTGACCAATCGCCATGATCGCGTAGTGGGCCCTGTGGCGCCAGATTTTGCGAACCTCCTCGCTGGTCCACTGATGATCGACAAGACCGGAGTTCTTTTCGTAAGTTGCCATGTATTTTGCGACGGCTTTGGTCAGATCTTGCTCAAAGACGCGGACGGGTTCGGTCATCGCTTATGCTCCACGGTCGGTGATAGCTGGCAGATGGCGAGAGCGACAAGTTCGCGCAAGGTCGAACAGTCGATGAGACTATCTGCAGTGCCACGTAAGAACGCAGTGGGCCCCGCCAAGCCGTTTCAGGGAGTGCCTCACTCTACCGCCGTTGAAGGTAAATCAGCATCCAGCGGACGAGACATTGGGACATGAAAAACTGTTGGCAGAACTGCGAAAATCACCTCGGTGTCCCACTGTTCCGTCGCCTGACTCGAAACACCTTTCTTCGATTGGAACGCGCCAGGCCTCTGCACTTCAGCGACAACATTGGTTGGGCAACAGCACAAGCGGGAAATTTGGATGAAGTTTGGGTTCATCCACAATCGGCAGATTCCCCCAAAGCCCTGTAGACGGTAGCCCGGCCGATGCCCATAGCCCGTGCAATCTCAGTCGCTCCGAGACCTTGCGCCTTCAGTTCACGCACCCGGTCCACTCTAATCGAGGGTGGGCGGCCCCTATAATTCCAACCTCGTTCGCCCTCGCAATTCCCTCGAGCTGCCGCTCCTTGCGTAGATTTGTCTCGAACTCGGCGGTCATGCATCGCGAACCGTGGATTTGGACCGTAGTTTTTTGTCCGGCGACGCGAACGCTCAACGAAATCAAGCCGGTGAGGAGGAGCGGTGATCCGTTGGAGAAAACGATGGAGGGACGAAGCAGCAATAGCCCGCACCGGCCAGCCGCAGGCCTTCTGTCGTCCCTTGTCCCCTTACGTCACCTTCGCAATTGCCCCCTAAAGGGGGCAACTGTGACGTGACGGGAGACAGACGCCGTCACAGAGCGCCATTGTGACGGGTTGTGACACTACGTGACGGGCCAAACGAAATCCTCGCAAATGTCGATAAAGCCTTCCTTTTTTAGCGTCACATGAATGCGGCGAAATTGCTCTCGCGGATTGCCCTTAGGGTTGATGATGGAGAACTCTTCTAGGCGACTGCGCCACGTTTTCATTGTCACGCCTGTGACGCCTGCCGGCAGCTGTTCGCCTGCAGGTCGAAGTGCGGCACTCTCGGCCATGCATTTGTGCAGCGCCTCTAGTGCAGCTTGAAGATTAGGCTTCGAGGGGAGCTTCTTCGCACTAATGTAGGCAGCACCAATGTCATTTCTTTCTTGGGCGAACTCGGTGGTCACGATCGCGGTGGTGATCGGCTCGCCGTCATCGTCCCGGCCTAGTTCGAAGGCCTCGAGCTTGAATCGCGCCACGGTGCGCTCAGGTTGATCGTTGCCTTTAATGATCCGCGCGACCTTGGTGACCTTTCCGCGGATCTGTACCATGACGTCGACGTCACCAACATGGGCGTTACTGCCACGCGCGCCGCGGTTCTCGTCTTTACCGGTGTGGCCGACGAGGGCGATGTGCACTTTCAGCTGGGCATGTACCCTGCGCAGATTGGCCGCGGCACGGTTCTGATCACGGGCCTTGTCTTCGTCGCCGCCGTTCGCCGCGATGCCTTTCGCGTAAGTGTCGACGATGATCAATCCTACTTCGCGACCAAACTGCCGCTCGGCTGCCCTCACTGTCGAAACGATGATATCTACGCAATTTGGATCGATCAGATCAATGATTGCGTCGGCCACCGCGATCGGCAGGCCTTTCAACTCGTCGCGCTTATGGTACACGCGCAGCCGGCGTTTGAAGAGGTCGCCCCGCTCCAGCGCCAGCACCACCACGCCATAGCCGACTTTTGCCCGATGCCCTCGCCAGTCGACTTGTGCCGCGCAGTGTACGGCTATCTCGGTCAACAGCGCTGACTTGCCAGCGCCTGGCGGCGCAATCCAAGCAGAGGTTTCGCCAAGGGCAATGATTCCCTTGAGGATCCAACGTTTTTTTTACGTAGGCGCCGCACTCGTCGAAATAGGTCAACTCGAGCGGCTTGGCCGATGTTATATCGACGCCGACCTTCGGCAGCACGCCAGTGAATTCGGACGCCCCCGCACGTGCTCCATTGCTTGGCGGGTGATCGGGTGGCGCAACCGTCGCCGCTGCCATAAGGGTTTGCATAGTGCCAACCGAAAGGCCGTGGCGCTCACCCATCGCATGCAGACGATCGACGAGATGCTGCCAAAGGTCAGGCATTTTTTCATGGGATGCAAACCGAAGGACCTCGGTTGCTGCGCGGGTGAATTGCTTCGCTACGAGCTTTCGCTCAACGTTCGCCAGTATCCGGTCCCAACTCTGGAGCGCTTGAGAGACCTCACCTGGGATTACTAGAGCGTCCGTTTCAACGTCGCTTCCAGTGCCATCGTTTGCTGTCTCCGCAGTCGCAAGCTCCAGCGGATAACCTTCGTCCGCTGTTTGGGCCTCCGAGGCGTGCAGTGGTAGGAGTTCATCGAGGCCACGCGCGACGACTTTCGATTGTTCGATCTCCATCGCAAGTTGGGGCAGCTGCAACACGGGATGGACGGTCCTTACGCGTTGGGTGGCGTCGCTGATTTGATAGCAAGGTGCATTGCCGGTGGTTACCCTGCTATGCGGCACGCCCGCGGCGCTTGGCTTCCTCGGCCAGCCGGCGCTGCACATAAATCTCAATGCTGCGCCACGGTATCTTGCGCGACGCACCTTCGAGATAGCTTTCCAGTTCCCCCGAATTCAGGAGCTCATAAAGTTTTGCGCGTCCGATCTTCAACGCGGACATTGTTTCGTTCACGCTGGCAACAATCGGGCGAGTGTGGCCGAGCTTGATTTCTTCGGATCGGTTTACGGACATTTGCCGTGTTCCCTTTGTTCTTACCTGTTCGAATGAACACCAGAGAACGGCGTAGATGTAAATCTAAAAATCGCCGTAACGCACTGACAATATTCGTATATTACCCCTCTGGTGGGGGACGGGTTCTCTACCGGTAGAGCACCGCTTCTCTACTCGGGGAGAATTGGGTTCTCTACCGGTAGAGCACCGGTTCTCCACTCGGGGAGAACTGGTCTTTATTCAAAGGGCAGCGCTTTCCCACCGGGGAATGCACGCATCATTCAGAGACAATGTCCGCATGGAACGAGCTAGCGTCTCTCGTATGAGTTAAGCGCTGCGGTAATACTTATGCGGGCATCGCGAGCACCGGTCGCGGATATCATCCTCCGAAGCAAACTGATTACGTTGAGCTTTTTTGTTCGACAACCAAAGCTACGGTGAAAACCTACGGCTAGCGAAGGAAAATCGCCGACCGCTGCAGGCGAGAGGGTCCGTGTCGCGTCCATTTGGAATGGCGGCTTCCGGACGTTCGTTGAGGGCGCAAAAGAGCAGGGGCGGATTACGTTCGTCCCGCGCGATCCGCTCATGCAGACGCGCGCCTATTTCGAGATCGGAGGGACCGGCGCGCGCGCGGACGCGGTGTCGATCTGGATCGCCCAATTTGTCGGGCAGGCAATCAACGTCCTGGACTACGAGGCGCAAGGCCAGCCGCCATCGGTGCATGTCGACTGGATGCGCTCCCGCGGGTACGGCAAAGCGTATAGGCGGAATGTCAGAATGAGACCGGTTGTGCTTCGTGGGAGACTCGCGTCGCGGCCTTCAGGCTGTTAACTTTGAGCATTGCCTGTAACTCCGGAAGGGGACTTTTATGACCACCTATATTGGAACGCTGGGCGACGACAACCACACCGGGTCCGAAGATGTAATGTATGGCCTCGATGGCAACGATACGTTGTTTAACCCTGGGGCTGTGTCCATCCTCTATGGTGGCGAAGGCAACGACATTATCAGCGTCAGTGCCGGAACAGCCTACGGTGGTAACGGAATTGACCAGATGTCCGGGTTGGGCCCCGGCGTAACTCTCTACGGCGATGGCGGCGACGACTACCTGTTGGGCAGTGGCCTGATTGAAGGCGGCGACGGCAACGACTTGATCGTCTTTAATGGCAGCGGCAGCTGTCTATTCTATGGCGGCGCTGGCAATGATTATATTTATGGGGGCGCTGAATCTGACACGCTGGTCGGCGATGCGGGTATCGATTTTCTAGAGGGCAGCGCTGGAAACGACTATCTCTATATGCCGTCGGGCGGCGGCTCCGGCTATGGTGACACCGGCGACGATGTTGGCGTTGGCTCGCTCGCCAACGATATCTTCATCATGTCTGACGGCAATGATGTTGCCTACGGCTATGGCGGCAGTGACTATTTCTACGGCGGCTACGACAACGACACGATGTTCGGTGGCGAGGGCGTGGATGTCCTGATCGGCGATGCCGGAAACGACTATTTGGATGGCGGCGCCGGCGTAAATTACTACTTTGGCGGGAGCGGTGGCGATCCGGGGACCGGTTTGGGCAACGACACTTTTGTCGTCAATGACGTTCCGGGGGTGCAGGTCGTTCAAGACTGGTCGCCAAGCCTCGACGTCGTGCGGTTCGAGGGATCCGGCTTCACTTCATTCGCCGATGTCCTGTCGCGCTCCTACCAGAACGGTGCCTACTTCGTGATCCAGGTGGACGGCGACACTGCGGTCTGGCTGAACGGCGCCACCGCAGCCACGGTCACGACGGGGAATTTCTCAATCGTGAGTTAGATGCCAAACCACGGCTTCTGCGGCTTCGGCCTGATGTGCATTGACTACGTTCAGCCGGCCGGCGCGCCGCCTCCGCGCGATCGGTACCGCGACCGCCGCAGCTCGGGCGGTGGATCGTGGCAAGCGCCTAGCCTTGGGCCGTCCAGGTCAAGGTGACGAACGCTTCCGCCGCCACTCGATCCGCTGCAAGTCGTCCGATCGCTCGAAAACCGTCGAGTCGATGTCCGGCAAATAGATCAGGATCCCGTGTTCTCCTGACATGATCACGTGCCCTTGTACCGTCCCAGACTTTAACGTGATTTCAGCGGGGCGAATCCGTCCTTGCTTGTATTTCCGAATCATCAACTTCGAGATGTCCTGTGACATGGTCAGCGCGAGCATGATCGCGATCGCAGCGAATAGCGGTAAAAGGACAGGACCGGCCCACGGTTGGTGGAAAAACGTGAGGTTGAGAATAACGAGAAGCGCGAACATCATGAGTACGTACTTCGTGAGCCGCACATTTGCCCAAGCGGTGGAGTTGAAAGAGAAATAGGCGAACCACGCATTCAGAGCGATGAACACGATCACAAGGGCAACAGCGATCAGGGCTTTCGCAATCTTGGATTTTGGCATCCGCTTATAGAAAGCTGCGATCATTGCCTGCCCTTCGGGTTGTTGGGCAGCAGCGGCCAGCACGTTGGGGATGTGAAACAAGAAAAACATTGCTGCGCAAGCAACGGTTACGATCAACGCAAACGGCAGGGCCTCCATAGCCGAGAGCAAATGTTCCGAGAAGGAAAATTGCAAGAAGCCATCAAATGGCAAAAAGCGCCCCACCTCCCAAGCTATTGCTAGTGAACTTGCGAAAAGGGGTATGATAACAACTGCGTCCTTCAATGTTGGTGTTTTGTCGTCGGCCATCCTGTCCCCATAGAAATTCGCTTCCCGCGCGATGGTAGCACCGAAAACCAATCCAATCGGATGACTTTTGATGCTGAACGACGCGGGGGCTACGAGGGCGAGCCATGCCGTTCGTTCCGCCCTCCATGTCTCAGGCCGCCTAAATGCTGTTGCCGCGAGTGCCCTACGAGATCAAGCGCGGACAATCTTTACGAAACGCCTGATGCACGGAGTGGGACGATATTCGCGGGGGTGATGAAGTCGGCCCAGTCCTTCATCAGGGTGCGACGCTTCTCCAGCTTGGCCCCGCGTTGGTAGGCCGCTGTTGTCTCTGACTTGTACTTGTGCGCCAGCGCCGCTTCGCGGACGCCGTCGGGATAATCCGTACACTCCTCGGCCCAGGTCGCGAAGGCCGCCCGGAAGCCGTGCACAGTAACGTGTCCGTAGCCCATGCGATCGAGGACCGCGAGCATCGCATTTTCGGAGAACTCTTGGCCGTCTGGGTTCGTAAAGATCAGATCGCTTTGCTGGCCATTGCCAAGTTCGTCGAGCACGGCGAGTGCAGATTGTGACAGAGGAACGACGTGATCCTGGTCCATCTTCATTCGCTCGCCGGGAATCCTCCACACTGGACCGGTTGCGAAGGTGCGGTCGACTTCTGTCCATTTGGCGCCAACGATTTCATTCGTCCTGCAGACGGTGAGGATCAGGAACCGTAGCGCCACCGCGGCGCGCCCCTCTACGCTGCCGAGCTTGCCCACGAACTGCGCGGCCTCGGCGTAGGGTAGGGCCGGGTGGTGACGAACGACTCGCTTCGGCCGCTTGGGCAGCTTTTCCCGCAGCTGCTTGGTGAGTTCGGCGGGATTTCGGAATTCGGGATCGTCGATATTTGCGTGCTTGGCTATGATGGTTTCGATACGACCGCGCACGCGGTTTGCGGTCTCGCGCTTGGTCACCCAAATCGGCTCGAGCAATTGATGGATGTGGCTCGGCTTGATTTCCGTGATGATTAGCTTTCCTATCGTCGGATAGGCATATCGCTTAAGCGAGGAGGGCCACTGGTCGCGGTGTTTTTCGCTCCACGTGGACCACAGCGCGCGGATATAGACCTCAGCGCACTCCTCAAAGGTCGGCGCCGCGTTCTGCACCTCTACTGCCTTCGCCTCTTTGCGGGCCTCTCGGCGCTCTTGCACGATATCTACGCCGGCTGTGTTACGATCTCCCTTCACGCGTAGGCGGGCTGCGTCACGTGCGAGACGGGCATTTTTGAGGGTTACATCCTTGAAGGAACCGAGCCCATGCCAGCGCTCCCTGCCGTCTTTCCAATAGCGATAGGACCAGCTCTTCGCCTCGGGGCCGGTGACGATCAGGTAGAGCCCGTCACCATCAGCGTACTTGCCGGGTTTCGTTTCGCGCTCGACATCGAGCGGCTTTAGTTTTCCAGCCACGTGATCCTCCAGTCAAAACCATCCTCCGAACCTACGGTCCCAAGCTACGGTTTGCGCTTTGATTGTGGGGAACGACGGCGAACTAGGGAAGACGGTCGGCCGGCGAAAGCGCTGATTTTGCTGGGGATTCCGAACAGTGGAGAACAACGGAGAACACTGTACTGGCGGAAGGGGTGGGATTCGAACCCACGGTACCCTTGCGGGCACGCCGGTTTTCAAGACCGGTGCCTTAAACCACTCGGCCACCCTTCCAAAACTTGAAATCGTTAGGCTTTTTGTCGGGGTCGGCAGCACAGATCTAGAACTGTGCTACCAGCTTGCTACCCAACGGTCGTCGCTTTCTATGCAGCAAGCGCTCAAACGTCAACGCGCTGTACCCGAGCGCGTACGGGGTGGGCTAATCGTCCTTCTTTGGGCGCTTTAGGTCCAGCCGCTCGATGCGCTCATCGATCAGTCATCCTTCCGCGTATCCCTCCTGTAGAGGCTACCATGCAGGCCAATGGCAACGAGGCTCAGGACAACAGCAAGGACCAGGAGATAGTAGGACCAGTCCATGTCGGGCAGCTTCTCTGCACGTGCCAATGAGGAGAGAGCAGGGGAACCTGCGGTGAATTTTCACGGTTTTCCGATGTCGAGCTCAAGATAGCTTTGATGAAGGCTGACCGGCGTTTTCATGCCGTCAAAGAGCACGCGAACAGCTAATTTGCTTGCTTTGCCCGCGCCAACGACCGATCCGGTCGTATAGAGGGCTCTCTTCATTCGACTAGCGCCGAGTTCGCTCAGGTGGACCCGATCGCCGATCTGAAAAATTGGCTGTTCGGTTGGCAAATGATTGAAGCCGCGCAATTGAAAAACCTCGATCCGGAATTCCCTCTCCATCTTGTTTGGTGAAGTGGGCGGGACCGTCGCTCCGTGGCCCGGAGCGGCGATCCCTTATCGCGCGATGGTCGGGGTGTGGTGTGGATGTCGGCCAATCCGCACGACTAGGGATACAGTAAATCTGCAAATGCTCGTGGCAATTGCCATTCTGAACTAGCCCCAACCAGCGGCGCGATAGTCTGGCCCGTGGCGCAAAGGTGGTAGCGCGCTGCAGCAACAGCGAATCCTGATGGATGAAATTAGAAAGAGTCGTAACGTCATGGTCGGAGGTTGGCCGCTACAGCCTCCGGTGTCGCCGTTAGCCCCAGCTCGCCCCCTGAGCTGGGGCTCGCCGTACCACTGCTTCTCGAATTTTCTCCTCGAATATTCGGATCGTATCCAGGCTCGTTGGGATCGGTGATCGCAATTTCAACAGGGAACTATCCGCCCCCAGAATGATTAACCGAGTTAATCTTGGAGACTCGAGAATGTCGGATGAAGACATCGCTCTGCAGGCCGTAAGCGCCGCCCAGGAAATCCTTGAAGAGTATCTCGAACCTCGGCCGCGCACCAATGAACGGCTGATCCTTGACCGACTGGTTGAGGTACTTGAACAGCCCAGTCTTATCGTTGCAGTAAATCGGATGCAGCGCGGCTATCGCTGAGCGTGCAGTCTGTGATTGAGTTGGACTGCGCGAGCGCTAGCCAATCTCTGGCCAACGCAAGCCATGCGATGCGATCGTCGGCATGCCGCGCTTCCGAAGCGCGCCTTTCACAATGCGCTGCCAACTCACGTAAACGAGCCAGATCGTCGAGCAGAACGGGGCCAGCGTAGCGCGACGTCATGGTACGCGCTCTGGATTGGGTCGGGATACCTGCGCAATGAGGGATTCCGTCAGCGTCTGCTTGACGTATTCGGCCTGCTCCTTCGTTAGCTTCTCGGCGAATGGGCCATTTTTTTTGAGCTGCGCCGGCCCCTTGAGTTCCCGATCATAAACCATCCAGTCAGCGCTTCCTCGCCGAACGAGGAACCTGGCTTGTTGATGTGCTGTGTAATGCAACGATACCTCCCGAATGGCGGTCCGCCGGTCCTAAGTATACACACCAGGTGACCGCTTATTCCCGAACCGGGACACTGAAATTCCCGGCAGCCAATCAGTTGCACAGTTCATGCCACTCCAATGCGGTTAGCTCGACCACTCCAGTCGCAATCCTGGCGGTTGGAAAATCCGGCTTGACCGACGTCTTGCGCCAGAAACAGCCCCGTGCGCCAGTTGTCGCAGATTGTGGCCCGCACCAGGGATCCGCGGTTCACTTGCACGGTCGCCGGCAAGCGAGGTTCGATCATTCGTTCGGTGGACGCGCCGCCCAAAATGCGTACCGGTCAGGTCGCTGCCGCGCCCGATCGCGCGTAGGGTGTTTGTGACCTGAACGATCTGTCGGCCGGAATGATCCGCAGGCGAAGATCAGCCAGCGCGGTGTTCATGTTTCAGACGGAAACATGAGAGGCCGACGACATCCATCTTCAATGGGTGTGGATGGCGTCGTAGACGTGGGCGCTAAAGATAGCCGCGCTCAAAAGCAGCAGCCCGATGACTGTGGCTTCGATCATGACACTTCCCCTTATCTTTTGCGGACGGTTTACCGACCAAATGTTTCAGGCCTGTTTCGCGGGCCGGTTAAAATGGTTTCACGGGGTAGGGATTAGGCTGGGTGCCGCGGCCGACTGCGCGTCGTGGGGAGGGATAGAATGCCCAAGTGTGGCCGAAATGGCCGGCATGCTGGCAAACGCCATTCTGCCGGCGTCACCAAACCCGGGCTGCGGCTCATTGCGGCATGCACGCAACGGCGTTGACCGCGAGCGCCCGGCTTGGCCATCATGATGCTCATGAAGCGAGTCCTCTTCCTTTGCACCGGCAACTACTATCGCAGTCGATACGCCGAGGAGCTGTTCAATCACCTTGCAAGCGCCGAACGGCTGGTGTGGCGCGCATTCTCCAGAGGCGCGGCCGAACGCGGATCGCCCGACAATGTCGGGCCGATGTCAGGCTTTGCTGACGAGCGTCTCCGCGCAACGGGCATCATACCGGAGGGCGCGGCACGCTATCCGCAGCCATGTTCGCTGGCTGACTTTGGCGATGCGGACCTGGTGATCGCACTCAAGGAGGCGGAGCATCGTCCGCTCATTGAGCGCCGGTTCCCCGAGGCTGCCGGCAGGGTGACGTACTGGCATGTCGACGATATCGACGTTGCGCTTCCCTCGGTTGCGCTGGCCATGATCGATAACCGCGTCCGCGAACTGGTTTCAGCCCTCAGGTAATCGGTTCGCGTTTCAGGAAGATCGCCAGCGCATACTCCGCGGGGGCCGCCAGCGTGCCGCTGAGACGTTCGAGTTCGTCGATGGCGACGATCACAAGGCGGCCTTCGGTGACGGTCAACCTCTCGGCGGGCACGTCCTGCGCGAGAAACACCTCGCCGCGAAGGCTGCCGTCTGGCGTTGAATAATCCGGTCCGGAATACCGGCCGATGAGCTCAAAACGCTCGGGCGGCAGGTAATAGCCGATCTCCTCGTGGACTTCGCGCACCACGCATTCCAGGAAGGTCTCTGTGCCTTCCCGGCGTCCGCCGAAGAGGCTGATCTTTCCCGGATCGGAGATGTGAGGAAGGTCGTCGCGCCGCTGCATCAGAAGGCGGCCATCGGTGCTGACGAGGAGGGCGGATGTTCCCTCTCTTACTTTCCCGCCCAAGACATTCAATTGGGCATCCAATGGGTCAGCCGAAAGCGAAGGCCAGCAGGCTCGAGCACAGCAGCACAAGGCTTGCTGCGGTCAGGGTCAGAAACCCGTCGGAGACCAAATCGTGATTACGCATGATACACCTGCCTTGATGTGATGCTCATCCGAATTGATTAAAGCTTTCCGAACATTCGCTCCAGGAAAGGGTGACGCGTCTTTCCGCCGTTCAACGGACCGTCAGGCCCGGTACCGATAGCCTTCCACGGCATGCGCCAAGAAGATCGCCGCACTCACCAGGCCCATCACCGCTGTAACCGTCTCGATCATCGCAAACTTCCTTTGCGCCCCACGCTCGGGAGAAAACGATTGCAGGCTTGCACAGTCAAAAAGATTCAATTGTTGGAATCGAAGATGCCCCCCAACTGATGATTTGCTGCAACAGTGTGTCTGATCGCGGGACAGGCGAGGGCGTTTTGGACGGCGCAGGCTCCGTAGAACAACTGAGGAGGCGCAACAGGCAATTTACCAAGGTGCCATAGCCTTGCGGCTCACCGCATTTCCGCCGTGTTCCGGTTGCGATATCGTCAAGCGCTGGTGCGGAGGTGGGCCGCATCGTGACGAAAACGATCCCGACGCCTCGGAGTAGGCGCAGGTCCGGCAGAATGGTACTTGGGGCAGATGGGGACTAGACGGCCAGATTCGATGATCCGGACGGCGCGCGGCGCCGTTGCGGTGGCGACGTGCCTCGTCCTCGCCAGTTGCGCCGCCTCGAACCAGTTCGCGAGCCGCGTCGATCCCAAATACGGCGTGTCGTCGAGCCCGCGCGTCGTCGCGCTCGGCGATCCCGTGCCAAAGGGCGGCGGCACCTACCGTGTCGGCAAGCCCTATGTCGTGGCCGGCCGCACCTATGTGCCGGAGGAGAACGAGAACTACCGCGCCGAGGGCATGGCGTCCTGGTACGGCGACGATTTCCATGGCCGCCTGACCGCCAATGGCGAAGTGTTCGACATGGGCTCGCTCACGGCAGCCCATCCGACCTTGCCGATGCCGAGCTATGCGCGCGTCACCAATCTGAGCAACGGCAAATCGCTCGTCGTTCGCGTCAACGACCGCGGGCCGTACCACGGCAACCGCCTCATAGACGTCTCGAACAAAGCCGCCGAACTGCTTGAATTCAAAGGCAATGGCGTCGCCCGCGTCCGCGTCGAATATGTCGGCCGGGCGCCGCTCGAAGGGTCCGACGACCGCCAGCTGATGGCGACCTTGCGGACCGGTACGCCGGCGCCGTCACCGTCCATGGTGCGGGTCGCCTCGGCACGGCCGTTCGTGCCGGAAATGACGTCCTCGGCAGGCCGTATCCGCGGCGATGTTCCGGTGCCAGAGGGGCGGCCGTACAGCCTCGGCAACACCCAGGCCGACTATGCCTCGGTGAACGCCACCTCTGAAATGTCGGCCTCGAGCCGGTCGCACCGCCGCGCCCTGAACAATCCGCGCGAGGTCTCCTACGAGGGTGACGCGCGCTATGCCGCGACCCCAAGCCCGGCGGCAGCCTATGTGCCGATCGACGCGCGCGGACCGGCCGAAGTCCTGAGCGGACGCGGGCTCTACTGAATCAAAGTGTTGTGAATCAAGTCCTTGGCCTGATTATTTCAGAAATGCGATCAGCGCCGAATTGACCTCGTCAGGGCGCTCCTGCTGGATCCAGTGGCCGGCGCCCTCGATGATCAGCTTCTGCCGCAGGTTCGGCAGCACACGCTCCATGTCGGCAACCCGCTTGGCGCCGATCAGCCCGGTAATCACCGAATCATTCGAACCGGCAATGAACAGCGACGGCTGATGGATCTGCGCATCCTGCCAGGGCGCGGTCAGCTCCCAGTTGCGGTCGAGATTGCGATACCAGTTGAGGCCGCCGCGGAAGCCGGACTGCCGGTAGCCCTCGGCGAATTCGGCGATGTCGGCCTCGGTCAGCCAGGCCGGCAGCGGCATTCCGGTCGGCAGCTTGCCGAGAAAGCCCTTGGCCTCATCGACGAACATCGAGCTCGGATCGGAGACACCGCGCCCCAGCACCAGCCGCATGGTGTCGGCGATGTCGCGCTCGAACTCGGCCTCCGCTACGCCGGGCGGCTGGAAATACTGCCAATAGAAATTGGTGATGCCGCTCTCGCGCAGGGTCTCGAGCGGACGACCACGCCCGCGGAACGGCGGCGGCACGCTGAGGCCGGCGACCTTGGTGAAGATATCCGGTCGGAACAGGGCCGCGTGCCAGGCCACCGGCGCCCCCCAGTCGTGGCCGACGATCATCGCCTGCTTCTCGCCCAGCGCGGCCACCAGCGCGACCATGTCGCCGACGGTATCGAAGATCGTGTAGGCGCCAATGTCGGCCGGTGCGCTGGTGCGGCCGAAGCCGCGCATGTCAGGGGCTGCGACCCGAAAGCCGGCCGCGGCGAGGGCTGCGATCTGGTGCCGCCATGAATAGGACAATTCCGGCCAGCCATGACAGAGCACGACCAGCGGGCCTTGCCCGGCCTCGCGCACGAACATGTCGATGCCGTTGGCGGAGATGGTGCGGGAGGGTGACATCGCGTTTCCGCCTTGTTTGCCGGTTCTGGTGTCGTGAGCTGGTTCGAAGGATACGGATGTTCGGTACAGCCGGCAATCCAACCGGCGGTGCACAGCGCAGAAACCTCAGTTGTTTGCGATACTTCCACCTGTTAGAACGCAGCCTTTCAGGACATCGCCGATGGCAGCCCCAACCGCAGTTCCCAGCACGTTCCTAGCTTGCGGCTGGCGTGAGCTGGTCGCGGCTCTGGTTGCGCTGGCGATCGGCTGCGGCGGGGTGGTCTACGCCGCCAACAACAGTGTCCAGGGCGCCAAGAAGGACGAGGGCGGGTTCGACGGCGATGCGCCGACCGCGATCCTGGTTGAGGCCTCCTCGGGCAGCGTGCTGTTCGAGAAGAACGCCGACGAGCTGCGCGCGCCCTCCAGCATGATGAAGCTGATGACGGCCGAGGTGGTGTTCGACGCCATCAAGAAGGGCGACATCAAACTGTCAGACGAGTACCGGATCAGCGAAAATGCCTGGCGACGGGGCGGCGCGCCGTCCGGGACCTCGACGATGTTCGCGGCAATCAACAGCAAGGTCTCGGTCGACGATCTCCTGCATGGCGCGATCATCCCGAGCGGCAACGACGCCTGCATCGCGCTCGCCGAAGGCATTGCCGGCAACGAGCATACATTCGCGACCGACTTCATGACCAAGCGTGCCCGCGAGCTCGGCATGACGAAGTCGACCTTCGGCAATTCCAACGGGCTGCCCGATCCCGCCAACAAAATGACGGTGCGGGAACTCGCGCTGCTGGCGCGGCACATCATCCTGACCCACCCGGACCGCTACAAGCTGTTTGGCGAGAAGGAATTCACCTGGAACAAGATCCGCCAGCAGAACCGCAATCCGCTGCTCAACGCCTTGCCCGGCGCCGACGGATTGAAGACCGGCTACACCAAGGAAGGCGGCTACGGCATGGTCGGCTCGGCCGTGCAGAACGACACAAGGCTGATCGTCGTGGTCAATGGCCTCGAGGATTCGGAGGACCGCGCGACCGAAGCCAAGAAGATGCTGGAATGGGGGTTCCGCAGCTTCGAGACCCGGGTCCTGATCGCGGCCAACCAGCCGGTCGGCTATGCCCGGGTGTTCGGCGGCGAGAGCCGCTCGGTCAAGCTCGTCAGCCCCGATCCGATCAAGGTGATGGTGTCGAAGAACGGGAACGACAAGCTGCTCGCGCGCGTCGTCTATAACGGTCCGGTCAAGGCGCCGATCACGGCCGGCCAGAAGATCGGCGTCGTCCGGGTCTGGCGCGGCGGCAATGTCGCGATGGAGACGCCGGTGTTCGCGGCGGAGGCCGTCGGCACCGGATCGACGATGCGCCGTGCGCTCGACGGCGCCCAGGAGCTCGTCATCGGCATGTTCCGCGCCGGCGTCGAGAAGCTCTGACATGACGGAAGCAGCAGCCGAACGGCCGAGCTTGCGCGGTCGCTTCATCACCTTTGAGGGCGGCGAGGGGTCGGGCAAATCCACCCAGATCCGCAAGCTCGCCGAACGCCTCGATGCCGCCAGGCTGCGCGCGATCGTGACCCGCGAGCCCGGCGGCTCGCCGGGAGCGGAGATCATCCGCCATCTCGTCCTGTCGGGGATGGGCAAGCTGCTCGGACCGGACGCCGAAACGCTGCTGTTTGCCGCCGCCCGCGACGATCATGTCCGCACCGTGATCCTGCCGGCGCTCAATCAGGGCATCTGGGTATTGTGCGATCGCTTCTTCGATTCCACGCGCGCCTATCAGGGCCAGCTCGGGCACGTGTTGCCCGGCCTCGTCAACGCCATGCAGCGCGTCACCATCGGCGATCTCAAGCCTGACCTGACCTTCATCCTCGACGTGCCGGTCGAGGTCGGGCTGCAACGCGCCGCCGCGCGCCGCGGCGATGCCACGGCCGATCGCTTCGAGGCCGAGGGCATCAAGTTCCATCAGGATTTGCGCGAAGCGTACCAAAGGATCGCGGCCGAAGACCCGCAACGCTGCGTTCTGATCGATGCCACGGCCGACCCTGATACGGTCGCGGGCAGGATATGGGCCGCGCTGCGCGAACATTTGCGCTCGACGTTCACGGCGGACAGTCCCGCATGAGCGCGCGCAAGGTCGAACAGGAGATTGCGGCCCGGCATCCGCGCGCAACGCCCGATCTGTTCGGGCATCGCGAGGCGGAGACCGCCTTGCTCGATGCCTATCGCAGCGGACGAATTCCGCATGCCTGGCTGATCGGCGGCGCGCTAGGCATCGGCAAGGCGACGCTGGCCTACCGCATGGCGCGGTTCGTGCTCGCGTTCCGCAATCCGAAGTCATCCCAGGTTCAGGCGGCGCCGACGTTGCGGGTTGATCCCGCCGATCCGGTGGCGCGCCAGATCACGGCTGGCGCACATGGCGGGCTGCTGGTGCTGGAGCGGGGCCTCAATGACCGCGGCGTGATGCGAACCGTGATCACCGTCGACGAGACGCGGGAGACGATCTCGTTCTTCGGCTCGACCGCCGCAGTCGATGGCTGGCGTGTCTGCATCGTCGACACCGTCGACGAGCTCAATCCCAACGCCGCGAACGCGCTGCTGAAGATCCTCGAGGAGCCGCCGCAGCAGTCGCTGTTCCTCCTGGTGAGCCACGCGCCGTCCCGGGTGCTGCCGACCATCCTGTCCCGCTGCCGCAAATTGCTGCTGCGGCCGCTGGAGACGGGCGACGTGGTGCGCGCGGCCTCGGCCGCAACCGACATGGCCGCCGACGATCCTGCGCTGGCTGAAGCCGCGGCCGCCTCCGAGGGCAGCGTCGGGCGGGCGCTGGCGCTGCTCGGCGGCGACGCGCTCAAGCTGCAGCAGCGCACGGCCGCGCTGCTCGCGACGCTGCCGAGCGTCGATCCGCGCGAGCTGCATGCACTGGGTGACGCGCTCGGCACCAGCGACCGCGTCGCGCTCGCCGCTTTCATCGACGGCATCGATCGCTGGATGAGCGAGCGCATGCGCAGTGGCGATGCCAATGCCAATCTGCCGCGCCTTGCACGGCTGGCGGAGGTATGGGAAAAGATCGTCCGCGCCGCACGCGATACCGAAGCCTACAATCTGGAGCGCAAGCCGCTGGTTTTCTCGGTGTTTTCGATGCTCGCGGAAGCGACCCGATAGACGGCCCGTCTGAAGACACACCTGTCCGACAACACACTCGTCTGAAAAAACTCCCGACAATCTCGTTTCGATCTGCAAAGGATTCCGTGGTGGCGACCGCTAAGAAGAAATCGTCGAAGAAGGCCAAGAAGACGAAGAAGGCATCGCCAGTTCGCGCGTCCAGCAAAGCCACCGCGAAGTCGAGTGCCGCCAAGAAGGGTGGGCGCGTTACCAAGAAGGTGAAGAAGGCGGTCAAGGCCAAGTCGGGAGCCAAGAAGTCGGCGACGAAGAAGGCAGCTAAAAAGACCGTCAAGAAAGCCGCGAGAAAAACAACCAAGAAGGCTGCCGCGCAGGCCACCAAGGCTCCGCCGAAAAAGGCCGCCGCAGCGGCCGTGGCACCGGCTGCAAACAAGCCAGCTCCTCCGAAGCCCCCGGCTGCCGAGAAGGCCCCGAAAGCGGCAACGGTTCGTGCGCCGAAGCAACCCAAACCGACTGCGGCTCCGGCGCCTGCATCCGTCTCCGCGCCCACCGCGGACCGCGGCAACGCTTTCTACATCACGACCGCGATCGCCTATCCGAACGGCCAGCCGCATATCGGCCACGCCTATGAGGCGATCGCGACCGATGCACTGGCGCGCTTCCAGCGGCTCGACGGCAAGGACGTGTTCTTCCTGACCGGCACCGACGAGCACGGACAGAAGATGATCCAGACCGCGCAGGGCGAGGGGATGACGCCGTTCGATCTCGCGACCCGCAACGCCGCGCGCTTCAAGGAGATGGACGAGCGGCTCAATGTCTCGTTCGACCGCTTCATCCGCACATCTGAACCTGCTCACCACAAGTCGGTACAGGAAATCTGGCGCCGCATGCAGGACAATGGCGACATCTATATCGACGCCTATGCCGGCTGGTATTCGGTGCGCGATGAGGCCTATTACGCCGCGGATGAAACCACTGTCGGTGAAGACAACGTCCGCCGCGGCCCGCAGGGCACGCCGGTCGAATGGGTCGAGGAGAAGAGCTATTTCTTCAAGCTGTCGGCGTACCAGGACAAGCTCTTGCACCTCTATGAGAGCCAGCCCGATTTCATCGGCCCGGACTCGCGCCGTAACGAGGTGATGAGCTTCGTGCGGGGCGGGCTGAAGGACCTCTCGATCTCGCGCACCACGTTCGACTGGGGCGTCAAGGTCCCCGAGGATCCCGAGCATGTGATGTATGTCTGGGTCGACGCGCTGACCAACTACATCACCGGCGTCGGCTATCCCGACGAGAGTGACGAGCGCTGGCGCTACTGGCCGGCCGACGTTCACATCATCGGCAAGGACATCATCCGCTTCCACGCGGTGTACTGGCCGGCCTTCCTGATGTCGGCCGGCATCCCCTTGCAGAAGCGCGTCTATGCGCACGGCTTCCTGTTCAACAGGGGCGAGAAGATGTCGAAGTCGGTCGGCAATGTGGTCGATCCGTTCAATCTGGCCAACCAGTACGGCGTCGACCAGGTGCGCTACTTCTTCCTGCGCGAGGTGCCGTTCGGCCAGGACGGCAACTACAACCACGAGGCCATCGTCGCGCGCATCAATGCCGACCTCGCCAATGATTTCGGCAATCTGGCGCAGCGCTCATTGTCGATGATCGCAAAGCAGCTCGGCGGCGTGCTGCCGGAGCCCGGCGAGTTCAGCGACAACGACAAGTCGATCCTGGCGCAGGCCGACGCCATGCTGGAGACGTCGCGGACCGCGATGGCGACGCAGCAGATCCATCAATGGCTCAACACGGTCTGGGCCGTGGTCGCCGAGGCCAACCGCTACTTTGCCGGCGAGGCGCCGTGGGCGCTGGCGAAGACCGACCCCGCGCGCCAGAAGACGGTGCTCTATGTCACCGCCGAAGTCGTGCGGCAGATCGCGATCATGGCGCAGGCCGTCATGCCCGAATCCTGTGCCAAGATGCTCGATAGCCTCGGCGTCCCCGCGGACGCGCGCAGCTTTGCGGCGATTGCCGAGCGGATCAGGCCCGGGACGGTTCTGCCGGCGCCGGTCGGCGTGTTCCCGCGCTATGTGGAACCGAAGACCGAGTGAGCGGTTCGAAATTCATGCTGGTCGACAGTCACTGCCATCTCGATTTCCCTGACTTCGCCGACGATCTCGACGGGATCGTCGGACGCGCCGAGGCCGCCGGCATCGGCCGCATCGTCACGATCTCGACCCGGGTCAAGCGGCTCGGCGGCCTGCTTGCGATCACGGAGCGCTTTCCCGACGTCTACTGTTCGGTCGGCACCCATCCGCATCATGCCGATGAAGAGGATGGCATTCCCTCGAGCGAACTGATCGAGCTGACCAGGCATCCGAAGGTGGTCGCGCTCGGCGAGGCGGGGCTCGACTATTTCTATGAGCATGGTTCGCGCGAGGCACAGGCGCGCGGCTTCCGCGCGCACATCGCCGCGGCACGCGAAACCGGCCTGCCGCTCGTCATCCATACAAGGGAGGCCGACGTGGATTGCGGCCGCATCCTGGAGGAGGAAGTTGCGAAGGGCCCGTTCAAGGCCGTGCTGCACTGCTACACCGGCGGCCGCGAGCTCGCGATGAAGGCGATCGCGCTCGGGCTGTCGATCTCGTTCACGGGCATCCTGACCTTCAAGAAGTCGGACACCTTGCGCGCGCTGGCAGCCGAGCTGCCGGCCGACCGCATCATGGTCGAGACCGATGCGCCATATCTTGCGCCCGGAATATTCCGAGGCAAGCGCAACGAACCATCTTATGTGGTCGAGGTCGCCAAGGTGCTCGCCGAAACCCGCGGCGTCTCGCTGGAGGAGATCTCGCGGCAGACCACCGAAAACTTCTTCCGGCTGTTCTCCAAGGTGCCGGCGCCGCCGAAGGTTGCTGCATGACGCTGACACTGACCATCCTGGGCTGCGGCTCATCCGCCGGCGTGCCGCGCCCGGCGCTCGGCTGGGGCGCCTGCGATCCGAACAATCCCAGGAATCGTCGTCGCCGCTGCTCGATCATGGCCGAGCGCACCATGGAGCACGGCACCACGCGGGTCGTGATCGATACTTCGCCCGACCTGCGCGAGCAGCTGATCGACGGCAATGTCGAGCACATCGACGCGGTGTTCCTGACGCATGAGCATGCCGACCAGACCCACGGCATCGACGATTTGCGCTCGGTGGTGCTGCACCAGCGCCGCCGCATTCCGGTCTACTTCAACCAGTCGACCGCCAAGGACATCATGGCGCGGTTCTCCTATTGCTTCATCTCGCCGGAAGGCAGCGACTATCCGCCGATCCTGACCCGGCATTCGATCGAAGACGGCGAGAGCCATACGGTGCAGGGGAAGGGCGGCCCGCTGAAGCTCGAGGCCTTCCTGGTGCAGCATGGCCGGATTCCGGCGCTCGGCTACCGCATTGGCGACGCCGCCTACACGCCCGATCTGCACGACATCCCCGCGGAGAGCTGGCCGGCGCTTGAAGGCCTCGACCTCTGGATCGTCGATGCCTTGCGCTATGCACCTCATCCGAGCCATTTCAGCTTGGCCGATGCCCTGTCATGGATCGAGCGCTTCAAGCCGAAGCAGGCGGTCCTCACGAACCTGCATTCCGACCTCGACTATGAGGTGCTGCGGCAGAGCCTGCCGGCCGGCGTGATCCCGGCCTATGACGGCATGCGCCTGACGCTGGATCGGGCGGGCTGAAAGCTCAGGCCGAGATCGCCTTCGCCGAGCCGACCTCGTTGCGCAGCAGGAATTTCTGGATCTTGCCGGTTGAGGTCTTCGGGATCACGCCGAACACCACTGACTTCGGCGTCTTGAAGCCCGACATGTGCTCGCGGCAATAGGCGATGATCTCGGCCTCGGTCGCCTTGGCGCTGTCCTTCAGCTCGATGAAGGCGCAGGGCACTTCGCCCCATTTCGGGTCCGGCTTGGCGACAACAGCCGCGAATAGCACGGCCGGGTGCTTGTAGAGGATGTCCTCGACCTCGACCGAAGAGACGTTCTCGCCGCCGGAGATGATGATGTCCTTCGAGCGATCCTTGATGATGACGTAGCCGTGCTCGTCGAGCACGCCGAGATCGCCGGTGTGAAACCAGCCGCCGGCGAAGGCTTCCTGCGTCGCCTTCTCGTTCTTCAGGTAGCCCTTCATCACGATGTTGCCGCGGAACATGACTTCGCCGATGGTCTCGCCGTCGCGCGGCACCTCGCGCATGGTCTCGGGATCGAGCACCGTGACGCCTTCCTGCAGCGGATAGGACACGCCCTGGCGCCGCTTCAGCTGCGCGCGCGCATCGGCCGACAATTCGTCCCAGCCCGGCTGCTCGGCGCAGACGGAGGCGGGGCCATAGACTTCGGTCAGCCCGTAAACATGAGTGAGCTTGATGCCGATGCGCTCGGCGCCTTCGAGCACTGCAACCGGCGGCGCCGCGCCGGCGATCAGGCCGACGACCGGCTTGGCCTTGCCGCCCGTGAGCGCACCCGGCGCGTTGATCAGCGTGTTGTAGACGATCGGCGCGCCGCACATGTGGGTGACGCCGTGCTCCGGGATCAGTTCGAAGATCTTGCCAGGATCAACCTTGCGCAGGCAGACATTGACGCCGGCGGTCGCCGCGATCGTCCAGGGGAAGCACCAGCCGTTGCAGTGGAACATCGGCAGCGTCCAGAGATAGACCGGATGCTGGCCGAGATTACCGGCAAGGATATTGCTGACCGCGTTGAGATAGGCGCCGCGGTGATGGGTGACGACGCCCTTCGGATTGCCCGTCGTGCCCGACGTATAGCTCAGCGCGATCGCATCCCATTCGTCGGCCGGCGGCCGCTCCACGAAGCCAGGATCGCCTGACGCCACCGCCGCCTCATACTCGATCTCGCCGATCCGCTTGCCGCCGGCAAACGCAGCGTCATCAACGTCGATCACGAACGGTTTTGAGCCCTTCATCAGGGTCAAGGCTTCCGCGATCACGCCGGAGAATTCAGGATCGACCAAAATGATCTTTGCGCTGCCATGGTCGAGCTGGAACGCGATCGACGCCGCGTCGAGGCGGATGTTGAGCGCGTTCAGCACCGCACCGGTCATCGGCACCGCGAAATGCAGCTCGTTCATCGCCGGAATGTTCGGCAGCATCGCCGCAACCGTGTCGCAATGGCCGATGCCATGGCCCGCGAGATAGGACGCAAAGCGCTTGCAGCGCTCGTAGGTCTCTTTCCAGGTGAAGCTGCGGCCCTCATAGACCGCGCTGACATGGTCGGGATAGACCGCGGCCGAGCGCGCCAGGAAGCTCAGCGGCGTCAGCGGCACGTAGTTGGCGGGCGTCTTGTCCAGCCCGATCGTGTACTGGTTTTGAGCTGCACTCATGGCTCTATCCCGTCCTCAAGGTGCTTAGAGGAAACCGATCGATATCCAGGGGAAGATGGCGACGATGATCAGGCCGATCAACAGCGCCAGCATGTAGCCCCAGATCGGCCGGATACCCTCGGCCGGATCGACGCGCCCGATGGCGCAGGCGGCATAATAGCCGACGCCGAACGGCGGCGCGAACAATCCGATGCCCATCGCCAGGATGATGATCATGGCGTAGTGCACCTCGTGGACGCCAACCTGGCGCGCAATCGGAAACAGCAGCGGCCCGAACAGCACGATCGCCGGAATGCCCTCGAGCACGCTGCCGAGGATCACGAAGGCCAGGATCGAGACCGCGATGAAGGTCGCCGGACCGCCGGGCAGCCCGGCCATCGATGCCGCCAGCGCCCGCGAGAAGCCGGACTGGGTCAGGCCCCAAGCCATGCCGGTCGCGGTGCCGATGATGAAGAGGATCGCGCCCGACAGGCAGGCCGTGTCGATCAGCATCGGCAACAGCCGCCGCCAGTTGAACTTGCGGTAGATCAGAAGACCGATGACGAAGGCGTAGACGATGCCGATCGTCGAGACTTCGGTCGCGGTCGCGATGCCTTCGACCACGGCATAGCGGATCACGAAGGGCAGGGCCAATGCGGGCAGGGCGAACACCAGCGCCTTGCCGATCTCGCTGCCGGTGGCGCGCTGGACGTGGCTGAGGTCCTCGCCGCGGTAGCGCCACCACACAAGCCCGGACAGCGTGATCGCCAGCACCACGCCCGGCAGCAGGCCGCCGGTGAACAGCGCCGAGATCGAGACGCCGGTGACCGAACCGATCGTGATCAGCACCAGGCTCGGCGGAATGGTTTCGGTTTGCGCGCCGGTGGCGGCGAGCAGGGCGACGAGATCGCCCGGCTTGGCGCCGCGCTCCTTCATTTCCGGGAACAGCACGGGTGCGACGGCCGCCATGTCGGCGGCCTTCGATCCGGAGATGCCCGAGACCAGGTACATCGCGCCGACCAGCACGTAATGCAGGCCGCCGCGGACATGCCCGAGCAGGCTCGCCAGGAACGCCACCATCGCGCGCGCCATGCCGGTCATCTCGATCAGGAGACCGAGGAAAACGAACAGCGGCACCGACAGCAGGATCAGATGGCTCATGCCCTCGTCCATCCGGCCGACCAGCACCATCAGCGGCGTCCGCGTCGTCAGTGCCAGATAGCCGAAGATCGCCATGCCGAAGGCAAAGCCGATCGGCACGCCGGCGAACACGCAGAAGCCGACCACGCCGACGAAGAAGATGATCAGATTGAGGTTGCCGAGCGGCCGCAGCATCGGCTGCGCCAGCCAGAACACCCCGATCAACGCCGCCACGGTGAGCGCGGCCAGCAGGAAGGTCTTGAACTCGCCGACCCGCGCCAGCCGCAACAGCGCAAACAGCGCCATCAGGCAGGTGCCGACCGGCAGCGCTGCGGCGCGCCAGGTGTTGGAGATCTGCAGCGCCGGCGTCGTGATGAAGCTTTCCTCGTAGGCGTATTCATAGGCCGGCCGCACGATCAGGATCAGGAAGGCCAGTGCGGCGCAGGTCGCGACCACGTCCAGATAGGCCCAGAGCCGCGGTCCGGCGCTCGCGACCAGCGCCGTCATCCGCATGTGCTCGCCGCGGCGGAACGCGACCGCCGAGCCCAGCATGGCAAGCCACAGGAACAGGATCGACGCCAGCTCGTCCGACCAGATCAGCGGCGCATGGAGCACGTAGCGCGCCACCACGCCTGCGAACAGGATGACGACCTCGGCGACCACAAGGATCGCCGCCGGTATTTCCACCAGCAACCCGAGGGCGGCCTCGATGGAACCGAGTAGGGAGCGGCGGCGAGGGGGCTGCGACGCCGCCTCGCCGGCCACGGCCGGCGTCATCTCGACATGAGCCATGGCAAGCCTCCCGCTTGATCGATCAGGACAGTTTGCCGACCGACTTCTCGAGCAGGTCCCAGGCCTTGTCGCCGTACTTGCCCTTCCACTCGGCGTAGAAGCCGGCGGCGCGCAGCTTGTCGCGGAACGGCCCAACCTCGGGCTGGTTGAACATGAGCCCCTTGCCCGCGAGCTCCTGCTTCACGGTGGCGTTCAGCTTCTCGGTGTCCTCGCGCTCCTTGACGGCCGCCGCGTTGACGTTCTTGGCGACGATGGTCTTGATATCGTCGGGCAGAGCCGCCCAGGCGCGGCGGTTCATCAGGAACCAGAAGCCGTCCCACATGTGGTTGGTCAGCGAGCAGTATTTCTGGACCTCGTACAGCTTCGCCGCCGAGATCAGCGCCAGCGGGTTCTCCTGGCCCTCGACGATCTTGGTCTGCAACGCCGAATAGACCTCGCTGAAATTGATCGAGGCGGGCGATGCATCGAACGCCTTGAACATCGAGGTCCACAGCGGCGACACCGGCACGCGGATCTTGAAGCCCTTGAGATCGTCCGGACCGTTGATCGGCTTGGTCGACGACGTGGTCTGGCGGAAGCCGTTGTCCCAGATCTTGTCCATGACCTCGAGGCCGGCCTTGTTGATCTCGCCGCGCACATAGGCGCCGAGGTCGCCGTCCATGGCCTTCCAGACCGTCGGATAGTCCGGGAATGCGAAACCGATGCCGTTGATCGAGGCTGCCGGCACCAGGGTCGCCAGGATCAGGCCGGACAGCGTGAAGAACTCGACGCCGCCGGAGCGCACTTGGCTCAGCATGTCGGTATCGGAACCGAGCTGGCTGTTCGGGAACACCTGCAGGTCAAACCGGCCGTTGGTCTCGGTCTTGATCGCCGCGGCCATCTCCCGGGCGCGCGCCACGAACGGATGCGACTCCGGCAGGTTGTTGGCGAACTTGTAAGAGAACTCGGCCGACTGGGCGCGCGCGACATAGGGCGCGCCAATCCCGCCCAGGACGGCGGAAGCGGCGGAGACCTTCAGTAGCGTGCGTCGTGAAAAGCTCATTGGTTTCTCCCAAGAGAGGCTTGTTGTTGTTCTGAGATGCCATCCTATACGGACCTGATGCCGCGGGGTCACCAGCGATCTCTACACAGCTGGGGCTTATTGCAGCGTCCGTACGCCGCGGCAATATCGGCTTTCAGACGAGACGTGCGGCCGTGGATCGCTGCGGCCTGGGAGCAAACCAAACGTATCGTCGGACGGCCCTCGGGACGGCGCTAACTTGCGGACTGGTGCGAAGATTTCCCACTAAATATCTGATCTAATTGTATATATAAATATTCCATAATATACCTTATGCGAATTACGGATATGGGGGTTTGCGCCGTGCCGGGGTCCGAATAGCGTCGGACCCCGGCACTGGCCATTGAACGAAGCATCGCGGCTGGATGCCCTCCGCGACCTCTCCCGATCTCCTTGGTGTCGCATGAGGTTCACGACATCGACGCGATCACCTCGAGCATCACCTCCGTCGCGCCGCCGGCAATGGGCAGCACGCGCGCGTCACGCGCGATGCGCTCGATCGGGCTCTCGCGCATGACGCCCATGGCGCCGTGGAACTGCACGCAGGCATACGCGACCTCGTTGACGAGTTCGGCACAGATCGCCTTCAGCATCGAGATCTCGCGCAGGCAATCGTCGTCGGCCGCCATGCGCCAGGCGGTGGCATAGAGGAACCCGCGGTTTGCCTCCACCTTCGCGGAGAGCATCGCCAGACGCTGACGGATCGTCTGCATGTCCCACAGGACGCCGCCGAAAGCGCGGCGGGTCTTCACGTAGGTGAGGGTCATATCGATCGCCGCCTCGGCCATCCCGATCGCCATGGCGGAGAGGACCAGGCGCTCGTTCTGGAAGTTGCGCATGATGGAGTAGAAGCCCTGCCCCTCCGCGCCCAGCACGTTCTCGGCGGGGATCCGGCAACCGTCGAAGACGAGCTCCGCCGTGTCGGAGGAGCGCCAGCCCTGCTTGTCCAGCACGCGTCCGACGGTAAAGCCCGGCGTGCCTTTCTCGACCAGGAACATCGTGATCCCGTTGCCGCCTGCCGCGGGATTGGTCTTGGCGGCGACGCAGTAGAGATCCGCATGGACGCCGTTCGTGATGTAGAGCTTGGTGCCGTTGAGGACGTAAGAGTCGCCTTCTCGCACCGCGCGCGTGCGGATGGCCTTCACGTCCGAGCCGGCATCCGGCTCTGTGATGGCGACCGCGGTGATCACCTCGCCGCTGACAATGCCCGGCATCCAGCGGGTCCGCTGGGCTTTGGTCCCGTCGTGAAAGACATAGACCGACGCCATGTCGGCCTGGACCAGCATCGCGTCGGCGACGCCGCCATAGGTCGAGCGCCCGAGCTCCTCGGCGAAGACCGTTGACGCGACCGCGTCCATTTCGGCACCGCCATATTCGGCCGGGTAACGGATGCCAAAGAAACCGAGTTCGCCCATGCGGCGCAGGACCGGACGGGGAATGAACCCCTCCTCTTCCCAGCGGTCCGCACAGGGCTTGATCTCCTCTTCGACGAACCGGCGGACCTGGTCCCGCAACAGCTCATACTCCGCCGCCATCCAAGGCAGTCCCGGTCCTTGCGGCGGCACCCAAGCTTTGTCCATCGTGTTTGTCCGCTCTCTGCAGGCAGCTAGAGTTCGATTTCCTCCCTCGGTCCCGCCGAGGGTGCAGCGGCATCGGAATCGGCCAGCCAGCGCATTCCGTCGATCACTTCCGCCAGTTCGGCCAGTGTCGGACGCTCGAACAGGTTGCGCAGCTGCACGTCGACGCCAAAAGTCTTTCGCATGCGCGCCACCGTCCGGACCACCAGCAGCGACTCGCCGCCCAGATCGAAGAAGTTGTCGTGGCGTCCGATCGACTTGACCTTCAGGAGATCGCTCCACAGCGCAGCCAACGTCTTCTCGGTCTCTGTCGAGGGAGCGACGAATTCCTGTGCCGGCTGGATGATTTCCGCCGTCGGCTCGGGAAGCGAGGCGCGGTCGACCTTGCCGTTGGGCGTGAGCGGCATCCGTTCAAGGCGAACATAGTGCGTCGGAACCATCGCCTCCAACAGCTCTTCGGCGAGGTGGGCGCGCAGGTCCGCCACCGTCAGAGGGCTCGACGAGACATAGTAGGCCGCAAGTCGTGCGAGGCCGCCTTCGGCCGCCGACGGTTCGATGACAGCGACGGCGCATTCCTGCACTTGCGGGTGCTTGAGAAGCCGCGCTTCGATCTCGCCCAGTTCGATACGCGCGCCACCGACCTTCACCTGATGATCGGCGCGGCCAAGAAATTCCAGGCGCCCTTCCGGGCTCCAGCGGGCGAGATCGCCCGTCTTGTATAGCCGCAACTTCGAATATCCGTCTCGGGGATCGATGGCGGTGCGGAAGCGCTCGTCGGTCAGGTCAGGGCGATTGAAATAGCCTCTCGCGAGACCGTCGCCGGCAATGAACATCTCGCCGATGACGCCGGTGCCGGTGGGCTGATAGGCTTCGCTGAGGACGTAGATACCCGCATTGGCGGCCGGCACGCCGATCGGCACCGATGCGGATTGATCGCGCTCGATGTCGAAACGGTGAATCATGCAGCCCACAGTGGCTTCGGTTGGTCCGTATTCATTGTAGATCTCGACCGGATGCGGGATGGCTTTCGCGATGTCGCGCGCCAACTCGGTCTTGAAGTCCTCGCCGCCCACGATGAACTTGCGCAGTCTTGTGGTTTCGAGATCGCGGTCGCGGATCATCGCGAGATGCGCCGGCGTCAGCTTCATGATGTCGACGGCATTGTCGTCGACGACCTTGAGCGCGACCATGCCCTGCGCGCCGGGATCGCCAAGATAGACCACGATGCGGCCGCCGGTGATGAGCGGCGTGAAGAGCGTCGTGACGGTCAGGTCGAAGGCGAGAGATGAGAACAGCGGCCATGCGAGAGGTTCGCCGGAACTATAGACCCGAGCGGCCCACCAGATGTAGTTCACCAGGCTCCGGTGCGCGATCTCGACGCCCTTGGGGGTGCCGGTCGAGCCGGAGGTGAAGATGATATAGGCGGTGCCGTCCGGCGTGGCAGCGGTCGGCCGGGCCGAATCCGGCTGATTTAAAATCGAACCGAAATCGGCGTCGAGCACGAAAATATCGGCGAGATCGGGGGAAATGACGGATTGCAGGCGCGCCTGCGTGATCGCCACCGGCGCCCGCCCGTCGGTGCCGTTGGAAATGTCCTTCAGGATTGTTGCGATGCGCCCCTTCGGCGTTGCCGCATCCACCGGCACATAGGCTGCGCCGGACTTCAGCACGCCCAGGATCGCGACAACGACCTCAATGGAGTGTTCCATGAACACAACGGCAATCCGGCCCGGCCCCACGCCGGTCGAGCTCAAATGCGCGGCCATCTGATTGGAGCGTTGGTCGAGCTGCCGGTAGGTCAGCATGACATCGCCGAAGCGGATCGCTTCAGCGTCAGGGCTGCGCGTCACCTGGTCGCGAAAGAGATCGATGATCGTCCTGTCCGACGGGTAGTGCGCCGCCGTCGCGTTGTACTCGACAACCAGCGCCTGATGATCGGCATCCTTCTGCAGGGGAAGCGCGACGCCCTCCTCCACAATGGGCAGGACTTCATTCATGACTACGCTCCAATTGGGCAAATCAAATAATCAAATCACACGTCAATCGTTCAAATCTTGGCCTGGCGATAAAGGTCTGCGATGGCCGGCGCTTCAGGGTCCTCGAGCATGGAGACTGCGTGACATCCCTCGGGCCCAAAATAAAACTCGGCATGAGGCACCACGCGAAGCCATCGGCGCGGTCCTGCGCCCGATCGCAGCCAGGCCTTGCTCGGAAGAAATACGCAGACCCGACCCGAATACGGAGTGGGATCGTACCGCTGAAAAGCCGCGAGCGCCGTCGATTTGAGCCGAGCTCTGCTCGCCAGCACCGGATCTGTCGCGACCGGCTGTTTGCTTCCGAGGGCGCGGAAACGCTCCCGAACGCGGCTGCCGAAATATCGCAGACGAGCGCTGAATGTCGGCAGCTTCGCTAGCTCTCGCAGCAACGCTTCGGCGGTTTCCCTGGCAGAGAAATACAGCCAACGCGGCAGCTCCTGATAGGTGGAGGGATGAAGCGGGCCAAACAGCGCAATGCATGGGACCTCTGCGCCGCGGCGTCCCAGGATTTTCGCCAGTTCGAAAGCTGTTGGAGCGCCGGAGCAGTAACCGGCGATGATGTACGGACCGGTCGGCTGATATTCGACGATCTGGCGGGCGAAGTCCTCGGCGATATCTTCGACGCGGTCCATCGGCTCGCTCTGCCCGTCGTAGCCGGTCGGTTGGAGTGCGTAGAATGGTTGATCGCCGCCCAGGTGCTTCGACAGGTCCGAGAATGTGAAGGGGGCGCCGACATGCCCCGGCACGGCGTAAATCGGCGTGCGTGTTCCGCGCGACTGCAGCGGAATGATTGCAGGCTGCTGCATGGCAGCTGCCGTGGCCATGTTCAGAAACGCGATGATCTCGCCCTTCCGGTCCCGCAACTGGTCGCGAAGCTCCGCCGTTAGTGCGCCCGCCGGAGCGTTGCAGCGCAGCCGGTCGCCTTCCACCCAGACCTTGATGTCCTTGACCGCCAGGTCTGCGAGAAGCTCAGAAAACTGCATCAAGTGCGCTGACATAGGGCCGTCCCGAATGAACTCCCGTGCAGTCCAATGGAATTCGCGGAGACACCTCGTTTAGTGCGTCGTGACATCGCGCGAACGCCAGTTCCGGATGACCACGCTCCCGATATACCCACTTCGAGGTACGAACCGTCGAACAAGCCAATCCTCTTCATCCCAGGAAATGGGCTGTCCCAGGCCGCACCCCAACGCCTTGGAGACAGCCTCCAGCTGGGTCCAACACCGGAAGAAGCCTTCCAGGCGGCCTTCCGGACCAAGGCCGGTGTAGGACCCGTACTCGGAGGCGGAAAAGCAGAGCGTTGCGATCTCGTCCGCTTCGGGCACAGGGACAACCGCCTCGATGTCCACCCCGACCTCTTGCGCGGTCGAGAGGGCGACGACTGCCACATCTTTGGATTGCGAGACGCTGAAGCGCAAATCGCGGGCGGGCATGCGGTGCGAGAGCTGAGGTTTGCCCAGCGCTCCATATTCGAACTCGACGACGGACGGCGCAATTCTCAGTCTGGAAGCGAGGACCCGGCGCAGCTGGCCGCGGGCAACAACAAAGCGGCGGCGGTCCCGCTCCAGCCTCAACCCCGCGGCGCGCCGACGCTCCTCGTCGTTGAGGCAAAAGCCTGTCGCGCCCACGATGTCCGGCTCAACATCGAGCGCGAAGGCCAGGACCTCCAAGCCATCACCCTCGAGAACCGGCATGATGATCCCGGATCTCAGCTCGACGGCCTTGTCCAAATAGCTCGGAGTCGGCACTGCTGGCTCCCTGCCCGCGCCGGAAGCCTGGCCAAAGTCGAGCTCAGGGCAGCAGTCAGACGTCATACCTGCATTCCGATCGCAGAAGCGCTCATGCGCACGAGTCTATCGCGTCCGACGACAGCAGCGCCGTTCGCGCGGATTTCCTTGATTAAGCAATCGCATAGGCGCGAAAGCAAGGAGCGCCGGTGGCTATTCGGATGTATGGATGGGCTACCCCTCACGGCCATATTGCATTCAGCAGTTCGGCCAACCTCGCTCCGCCCTTGGCGAGTTGCCGGCGCTTGATCGCGTCGGCGGCCTGCAGATAGTCCATGTGGCTGCCGAAATTGACGATCCATTTGGACGGCACCGGCGGCGACGTCGGGCCGAAGCTCAGGCCCTTGAACGCGACATGTGCGACCAGCAGCGTGTCGGTCGCCCAGGCCGCCGGCCAACCGTCCGGCGTACCCGGGCTCGCCGGGACCGCCTTCGCCGCGTCGATCAGTTCACCCGTCGCGGCATCGCCGAGGTCGGTCGGGATGTCGTCCCATTCATGGTGCAGGTTGATGGTCTGGAACGGGACCGCGACGCCATCCTGGATCGCATTGCCGCCGATCGTATCGCTCCCGGGATCGACCTGGTGACTAACGTCCGGGTCGACCGGCTGGCCGTTGGGATCGAGATAGACCGAGCCGACATGCAGCGGCTGGTGCAGGTCGCCGATCAGATGCGCGAGCAGCAGCAGCGCCTCCTTCTTGTCCTTGATCGAGAACGGGAACGGCGGCGGGATCGGCTTGTCCTGAAGTACTGCGATGGCGGCGCTGATCGCCGCGACCAGATCGTGCGGATTGGTCCCCTGCAAGCTGCGGTCGAAGGCGCTGCGCTGGATCGCGACATCGACGAAATGGAAGGTGTTGTGACAACCGCGCTCGAAGCCGTCGGGCTTGTAGGAACAGGTCGACCAGTTGCCGGCGACATAATCCACCATGCGCGCCCTCTCCCGCGCCGAGTTGAACGGCGTGCAGGGCACCTCGTAGTCGAGATGTTCGGGGTCGACCTCGTAATGAAACCGGCCGTCGTCGTGCCGGGCGACGCTCTTCACGCAATCCAGCCAGGGTCCGGACTTGCGCAGGTCGATGCCATGCGTATCGCCCTCGTTGAGGAGTTGCTGGACCTTCGCCTTCGCGGCGGGCTTGAGCAATTGGTCGGCGATCGCACCGACGACGCGATGGCCCTCATAGCCCCAGGCCGACGCCGCGGTCGGGTGAAGCGCAATGGCGGCAAGCCAGCCCAACAAGGCGCCCAGGAACCAGCCCGATGCAACGACCGTTCTCGACATCGCGCGACCTCGCAATTGTGCCAAACTTCCTGTGGTTGTCCGATACTGGCGCAACAATCGTAAGACAATGCGCGTCAGCGCCCCCTGAAGCGTGGGGGCCGCCGCCCGAGGAACGCCGCGACGCCCTCCTTGTGGTCTTCGGTCAGGCTCGCCAGCGCGAACTGGTCGAGATCCATGTGGCTGGCGAGATCGTCGAGCGCATGCGCCAGCCGGTTGACCGTCAGCTTGGTCATCGCCACCGAAATCGGCGGCTGGGCGGCGACCTTGGCCGCGAGCGCCATCGCGGCGTCATAGGATTTGCCGGGATCGGTCACCTGCTCCACAAGGCCCCATTCATAGGCCTGGTCGGCCGAGATCCGGTCGTCGGCCAGGATCACCGCCTGCTTGGTGCGCGCCGGGCCCATCAGATGCAGCATGCGCGGCACGCTCTGCCAGCTCATGTTCATGCCGAGCGCAATCTCCGGCACGCGCAGATGCGCATCGCGCGCCATGACGCGGAAATCCAGCGCGACCGCGAGCGCCACACCTCCGCCGACGCAGAAGCCCTCGATCGCGCCGATCGTGACCTGCTCCATGTCCTGCCAGGCGCGCGTGAGCCGCGGCCCGAGCTTGAGGTGACGGCGCAGCGTGCCCATGTCCATGGTCTGGCGCGAACGTCCCTCGGCGTCTTTCAGGTCGAAGCCGGCGCTGAACGATTTGGCGCCGCCGGTCAGCACGACCACCGAGGTTCCGCCGTCGTCCTCGAAACTGCGCGCGGCATCGGTCAGCTGCCGCAGCGCTTCCGGAGACAGCGCGTTGATACCGTCGCCGCGGTCGAACCGCACCACCGCCATGCGGCCCTCCGGTCCGAGGCCCTTCTCGATCGTTACATAGTCAACCACGCATACCTCCCTGCTCGCATTGTTGTGTACCGCTTGCCTCGACATAGCACGCCCGTTTCGCCTATTCTGTGGGCATGAGCGGACATGATCACCACCACCACGATCACGATCATTCCGAACTGTCGGAGACCGAACTGCGCGTCCGCGCGCTGGAATCGATCCTGACCGAGAAGGGCTATGTCGAGCCCGCCGCGCTCGATGCCATCGTGCAGGCCTATGAGACGAAGATCGGCCCGCATAACGGCGCCCGGGTCGTCGCCAAGGCCTGGACCGATCCCGCCTTCAAGAAGGCGCTGCTCGAGGACGCCACCAAGGCAGTCGGCACCCTCGGCCATGTCAGCCGGGTCGGCGACCATCTGGTCGCGATCGAGAACACGCCTGGCCGTCACAACATGGTCGTCTGCACATTGTGCTCCTGTTACCCCTGGGAAATGCTTGGGCTCCCGCCGGTCTGGTACAAGGCCTCGCCGTATCGCTCGCGCGCGGTCAAGGATCCGCGCGGCGTGCTCGCCGATTTCGGCGTCAGCCTGCCGAAGGACATCGAGATCCGGGTGTGGGATTCGACCGCGGAGACGCGCTTCCTGGTGCTGCCGATGCGGCCCGAGGGCACCGCGGGCTGGAGCGAAGAACAGCTCGCCGAACTCGTGACGCGGGATTCCATGATCGGCACGGGATTCCCGAAAACGCCGGGAGCCCCGTCGTGAACGGCGTCCACGACATGGGCGGCATGGACGGGTTCGGCAAGGTCGAGCCCGAGCCGAACGAGCCGATGTTCCATGAAGAATGGGAATCGCGGGTGCTCGCGATGGTCCGTGCGATGGGTGCGGCCGGCGCCTTCAACATCGACGCATCGCGCTTCTATCGCGAGACCCTGCCCCCGCAGGTCTATCTGTCGAGCTCCTATTACAGGAAATGGCTGCTCGGGCTCGAAGCCCTGCTGCTCGCCAAGGGCTTCATCTCGGAGGACGACGTCGCCGCCGGACGTTCCGTCGCGCCGGCGAAGCCGCTCATGCACGGCAAGTTCTCGATGGCCGATGTCGAGCGCATCATGGTGCGCGGCAAGTTCGGCCGCGCGGCACCGGGGGCCGCGAAGTTCAAGGCCGGCGATCGGGTGCGGGCGAAGAACATCCATCCCGCCACCCACACGCGGCTGCCGCGCTATGTGCGCGGTCATGTCGGGGTAGTCGAACGCGATCATGGCTGTCACGTGTTTCCCGATACGGTGGCGAACGATGCCGGCGAGCATCCGCAATGGCTGTACACCGTCGTGTTCGATGGACCCGAGCTGTGGGGAGCGGACTCCGATCCGACCCTCAAGGTGTCGATCGACGCGTTCGAGCCGTATCTGGAGGCGGTGTGATGGATGCGACCGCCGCAGCCCGCGCCACCAGCGCCGTATCCAGCATTCCCCGCGACCAGGACGGTCCGGTGTTCCGCGCGCCCTGGGAAGCCCAGGCGTTTGCGATGGCATTGAGCCTGCATGACCGCGGCGTATTCACCTGGAGCGAATGGGCCGCAGCGCTCGCCGATCAGATCAAGCGCGCACAGGCCGCCGGCGATCCCGACACCGGGGAGACCTATTACCAGCATTGGCTGGCGACGCTCGAACACCTCGTCGCCGCCAAGGGCGTCACGACACCTGAGACCCTGCATCGCTACCGCGACGCCTGGGACCGCGCCGCCGACCGCACCCCGCACGGCAAGCCGATCGCGCTGACGCCGGCGGATTTTGAGTAGCGGCGTACTCGCCTCGTCGTCATTTGCACGCTCAAACAGCTTGTTCGGTGTCATCACCCGCGCATGCGGGTGATCCAGTATTCCAGAGGCGTCGGTGCTTGAGCCGAGAGGCCGCGGCGTACCGGACCGCCCGGTCGAGCCGGGCGATGACAGATGAGGTGAGGACGCATTCTCGCGACATGATTTGTCCGAGCTTTGCTCTTGGTTCCGCACGACGAAGACTGGCTTCCGAAGCCGCGAATTGGTCGCTATATCCGAGTGCCCAGATGCGAGGCAGAGCGATGAAATCACGCGTTCAGACGTTTACGCCGCCGAACACGCCCACTCCGATCGGGCCGTATCATCACATTGCCAAGGTTGGAGACCAGATCTGGATTGGAGGAACCGCCGGAGTCGATCCTGCAACCGACGCCTTGGCGGGACCGGACGTCGGTGCTCAGACGCGGCAGATCCTGAAATCGTTCGCCGTGATGCTCGCGGCGGCGGGTTCCGACCTGGACCATGTGACTCACGTCAACATCTTCCTTCGCGAGATGTCCGACTTTGACGCGATGAATTCGGCCTATGTGGAAATGATGGGAGATCACCGGGCCGCGCGCACAGTGATCGCGGTTCGCGAACTGCCCAAGCCCGGCGTCTTGCTCACGATGAATCTCACCGCGGTGACCAGGCTGCCGTGATCCGGCCAAGCGTACGACCCCGGCAACTCAGTGATCGGGGCGATAGCCTCGCGCCGCATACTCCCGCCAGCCCCTGGCCCGCAGACTGCACGCCGGGCATTCGCCGCAGCCGTAGCCCCAATCGTGCTGCGCGCCGCGTTCGCCGAGATAGCAGGTGTGCGAGTGCTCGCGGATCAGGTCGACCAGCCCTGCCCCGCCGAGTTCGTGCGCGAGCCGCCAGGTCGCGGCCTTGTCGAGCCACATCAGCGGCGTGTGCAGCTCGAAATCCCTGGCCATGCCGAGGTTGAGCGCGGACTGCAGCGCCTTGATGGTCTCGTCGCGGCAATCCGGATAGCCGGAATAGTCGGTCTCGCACATGCCGCCGATGATGTGGCGGATGCCGCGGCGATAGGCCAGGGCCGCGGCGAAGGTGAGGAACACGAGGTTGCGGCCAGGCACGAAAGTGTTCGGCAGCCCGTCCGCGCCCATCTCGATCGCGACGTCGCGGGTCAGCGCGGTGTCGGAAATCTCCGACAGCGTCGGGATATCGAGCGTATGGCTGTCGCCGAGCTTCGCCGCCCAGTCCGGCCGCATCTGCCTGATCCCCGCCAGCAGGCGGTCGCGGCAGTCGAGTTCGATTGCGTGGCGCTGGCCGTAGGAAAAGCCAAGCATTTCGACGCGCGCAAAGCGCGACAGGGCCCAGGCCAGACAGGTGGTGGAATCCTGGCCGCCGGAAAACAGCACCAGGGCGGTGTCGGAATTGTTCTGATCGCTCATGGAACGCGATTTAGCACCTGATGATGCCGCGGCCAATCCGTGGACAGTGCCCTGCTTCCGGCGTGTTTTGCTGGGATCGGCAGAGCCGATTTGGCATAAAGCCATACCCCCTCAGAGTGCGGTGCCCGATGACCCCTTCCCGCGACATTTCCCGCCTGATCGAGATCATGGCTGCGCTGCGCACGCCGGTGACGGGGTGCCCATGGGACCTCGAACAGGATTTTGCGACGATTGCGCCCTACACGATCGAGGAGGCCTATGAGGTCGCGGATGCGATCACGCGCGGCGATTTCGACGATTTGCGCGAGGAGCTCGGCGACCTCCTGCTGCAGGTGGTCTATCACGCCCGGATGGCGGAGGAGCAGAACGCCTTCGCGTTCGGCGATGTGGTCGAGGCGATCACCAGGAAGATGATCCGCCGTCATCCGCACGTCTTTGCCGACAAGGACGGCAATATCCAGCCCGCCGGCGTCAAGAGCGCCTGGGAGCGCATCAAGGCCGAGGAGAAGGCCGAACGCGCCGCCCGGCGGCCGCCGGAAGAGACCGCGCACAAATCGCTGCTCGCAAGCGTGAAGGCGGGCCTCCCTGCCCTGACCCGGGCGATGGAGTTGCAGCGCAAGGCATCTACCGTCGGCTTCGACTGGAACGACCCGCGCGCCGTGCTCGCCAAGATCCGCGAGGAGGCCGACGAGATCGAGGCCGCACTCGACGGCAAGGACAAGGAGGAGCTCGCAGCGGAGACCGGCGATCTGATGTTCGCCGTCGTCAACCTCGCCCGCCACGTCGACGCCGATCCGGAAACGGCGCTGCGGGCGACCAACGCCAAGTTCGAGCGGCGGTTTGCCTATATCGAGAAGGCGCTGGCGGCGAAGGGCCGCTCGCTCGATGGCGCGTCGCTGGAAGAGATGGATGCACTGTGGAACGAGGCGAAACGCGCGACGTAGATTTTCTCCCCTCGCGCGCCTCGAAACTTCGCCTAGAGATCAGCTCCGGCACGTCGGGCTTGCGCGCGCATGACACCGAATGGATCGTTCCGGGCGGCCAGTTTGCGATAGACCCTGAGGTCGTCGGGTGTCATCCCCTCGCCGCGTTTCATGTTCGAACTTCCTTCGGCACCGATTGGAATTGACGTGCCGGCGCCGGCATAAATGTATCTGTCGCCAAATGCCTTCTTCAGGGCGGCAAAGGTCGGCTCGCCGGTGCAGTGTCCGGGGGCGATGCTTTCGACCTTGAAACGGTCCTGCAGCGCGGTCGTCACCTTCGTGATCACCTCGTCGGGCGCGGCGACCAGATGGAATCCGCCAGCGATCAGCCGAATCCTGGGATTGATTGCTGCCGCGGCCTCGACGATCCGCTCGATTCCAGGGTGCGAGCAGCCGACGACGAGCACGATGCCATCGGCAGTATTCACCGCCATGGACAGCTCCTTGAGCTCCCTCGTTCCCGGCAGATCGGAAATCAGAGCAATGAGCGTAATGCCGGGTGCGATTTCGGTCGTTTGGTCTATCAACTCGAAGTTGGCGTCCGCCCAGGCAGCGCCGAATTTCATGATCTCAGGCGGCTTGCCGTCGTAGTACCGCATCTCCGGCGGCAACGACTCGTCCTTGCGGTAGAAGCTCGACGGCACCGACGAGCCGTAGATGCCAAATGCTTCCTTGGGCGCATAAATCTTGACCTTCGGATTGACGCTCAGGACATGGCTCAGGCCCGCCATGTGATCGGAGTGCCGGTGCGACAACACCACGAAATCGAGGCTGGTGAGGTCCACACCCTTCGCCTTCACATTGGCAGCGAAGATCTTCGCGTTGTCGCCGGTATCGAACAGGATGCGCTTTCCTCCGATTTCCACGAGGGCGGAGAAGCCCCAATCCTTTGTCATCGTGGCGTCCTTACCGAACGCATCGTACAGGATGGTGATCCGAGCAGCCGGCTCGGCCGCATATGTTGCAGTGCCGATCAATGCAGCGAGACCTGCGAGAACGACTGCGAAAAGGAAACTTGATTTGAGATTCATGGAAGTTCCCCCTGTTCAAACGCAACGATTGAGGAATTCCTGACAGGCAACCAGCCGGTAAAGAGCTGGGCTGAGACCTGCCGAGTTCAGAGACCGGCCTTCCAACGCTCTGATCTCGCGGACGGCCTAGCTTAGGGAAATCCTCCTGCTGTGCGCCGGGAGCCGCAAGCTAAATATTTTCAGCCTCGACCGTGAACCTTTTCCTTGGTGCGCGAGACTACTCGCCCTCCATCAATAATCAGGCGCTAGAGCAACGTCCCGCGCAAAATAACGGCCGCCACGCCGAAATAGATCACGAGCCCCGTCACGTCGACCAGCGTCGCGACGAACGGTGCTGATGCGCTGGCGGGATCAAAACCGATGCGCTTGAGGATGAACGGCAGCATCGATCCGCACAGTGAGCCGAAGGTGACGATGCCGACCAGCGCGGCGCCGACGGTCGCGGCGACCAGCACCCAATGCGGACCGTAGTCGAACAGGCCAAGGGTCTGCCAGAGCGTGATCCTGACGATGCCGATCACGCCGAGGATGGCGCCGAGCACAATACCGGTCGGCAGTTCGCGCACGGCGACACGCCACCAGTCGCGCAGCCGCACCTCGTGCAACGCCAGCGAGCGGATCAGGAGCGATGTTGCCTGTGAGCCGGAATTGCCACCGGAGCTCATGATCAGCGGGATGAACAGCGTCAGAACGATAGCCTTCTCGAGTTCGGTCTGGTACGACTGCATCGCCGTCGCGGTCAGCATTTCCGAGAGGAACAGCGCGCACAGCCAGCCGGCGCGCTTCTTGATCATCTCGCCAAAACCGATCCGCAAATACGGCTCGTCGATCGCTTCCATGCCGCCGAACTTCTGGGCGTCCTCGGTGGATTCCTCGACGATCGCGTCGATGACGTCGTCGACCGTGACAATGCCGAGGATGTGGCCGGGACCGTCGACGACCGCGACCGCGAGCAGATCGTAGCGCGAGATCAGCCGCGCCGCTTCCATTCGGTCGGCTTCGGGGGCGATCATCAGCGGCTTTCGCGCCGGCGCTGCGGTGAGCACGTTGGCGTGCGGATCGGCCGAGATCAGGCGGCGCAGCGGCACGGCCTGGATCAGGGTCTTCTTGACCGGGTCGGTCACGAAGATCGAGTAGACGGTCTCGCGGGTGCGCTCGACCATCCGGATGTGATGCAGAACCTCGGCGATGGTCCAGTTCGAGGGCACGCTGACGAATTCGGTCGTCATGATGCTGCCGGCGCTGCGCTCCGGATAGGCCAGCAGCCCCGAGATGACGTTGCGGGTTTCCGGGTTGAGGCCGTTCAACAGCGTGGTGCGCAGCGGCTCGACCAGTTCCTTGAAGATGTCGGCGGCGCGGTCATCGGAGACGCCGGACAGCAGCGCTACCGCGGTGTCCTGCGGCAGCTCGGCCAGGATCTCGCAGGTGTTGTCGAGCCCGGGCAGGTCGAGCACCTCGATCGCCTTCTCGGCCGGCAGCGATCGCAGCAGCGTTGCTGCATCAGCCGGCTCCCGGGCGTTGAGGGCATCGACGATCTCGGGGGCCCGTGCATGGGCGAGATCGCCGTTCTGGCCGGCGAGCGTCTCTTTGGTGATGGTTTCGCTGGTGTCCTGCATCGATCGGCCTCGGCTTTGCGTCCCGCAGCGCAATGAACCAAGGCGGCGCGGATTTCAAACAGAAAGTGCGACCGCCCGTCGCAGGCGCGCCGGAGTGAGGCCACGTCACGGTGCCGTCATATTTCAGATGATTGCGGGGTCCCGGATTGGTGGCTTACGCCTCGTGGGGCACCGCGGCGAACCGGCTCACGACGATGTCGCGCTTGGTCTCGTCGACCCGCACCGTCATGTCGAAGCGCTCGCCATTGAGCTCCTTGTTCAGGACCTCGGCATTGCGGTGCAGCCAGCTGATGCCGGCGCCGTCGGAGGCGTCGATCGAAAGCTGCAGCGTCGCGCGCTTGGCCGCGAGGCGGTCCTCGATGGCCGTCAGCAGCGCGTCGATGCCCTCGCCCGTCACGGCGGAGACCAGGAAGCACGGCCGTTCCGGCGGACGGCGCGCGGCGATGTTGCGCAAATTGTCCCGCTCCTCGGGATCGAAGCGATCGATCTTGTTCCAGACCTCGATGATGCGCTGGCCGCCATCGGCGTCGGGATCGATCCCGAGCTGGCGCAGCACGCCCTCGACATCGCGCTCCTGCGCTTCGGCATCTTCATGCGAGATGTCGCGGACGTGCAGGATGATGTCGGCCTCCAGCACCTCCTCCAGCGTGGCGCGGAACGCGGCCACCAGCTGGGTCGGCAGATTGGAGATAAAGCCGACCGTATCCGACAGCATCGCCTTGCCGCCATGCGGCAGGTTGAGCGCGCGCAAGGTGGGATCGAGCGTCGCAAACAGCATGTCGGCCGCCTGCACGTCGGCGCGGGTCAGGCGGTTGAACAGCGTTGACTTGCCGGCATTGGTGTAGCCGACCAGCGCCACCACGCAGTACGGCACGCGCTGGCGGCCGGCGCGATGCAGTCGCCGCGTCGCCTGCACCTTCTTCAGCTCGTTCTCGAGCCGCGTGATGCGGTCGCCGATCAGGCGGCGGTCGGCCTCGATCTGGGTTTCGCCGGGACCGCCCATGAAGCCGAAGCCGCCGCGCTGGCGCTCGAGATGGGTCCAAGAGCGCACCAGACGGCTGCGCTGGTAGTTGAGATGGGCGAGCTCGACCTGCAGCGCGCCTTCCTTGGTCTTGGCGCGGCGGCCGAAGATTTCCAGGATCAGGCCGGTGCGGTCGAGCACCTTGGTGCTCCAGGCCTTCTCAAGATTGCGCTGCTGGATCGGCGACAGCGCGCAATCCATCACCACGAGCTCGACCTTGTCGCTGGCGACGAGGCCGTTGATCTCCTCGACCTTGCCCTTGCCGAGATAGGTCGCGGGCCGGATCTGGCTGATCGGCGCGACGACGGATTCCACCACCGTGAGGTCGATCGCGCCGGCGAGGCCGACGGCTTCCTCGATCCGCGCTTCGTAGTCGCGGACAGAGGAATCCGTTTGCGCATCGCCGTCGCCACGGCGCATGCGCAGGTACGGGCCGATGACGATCACCCGCCCGGTGCTAACGTCCCCCGCCGACCGCGGACGGTCGGCGCCCCCTTCACGATTGAAGGGTTCCAATCAGTTCACTCTCAAGCCGGTGCGTCCTCGCCACCCTCGAACAGCTGAATCGGAGCGCCGGGCATGATGGTCGAGATCGCATGCTTGTAGACCAGCTGCGAGTGACCGTCGCGCCGCAGCAGCAAGCAGAAATTGTCGAACCAGGTGACAATGCCCTGCAGCTTTACTCCGTTGACCAGAAAGATCGTCAGTGGCGTTTTTGTCTTACGAACGTGATTAAGGAAGGTGTCTTGTAGATTTTGTGCGCGGTCTGCCGCCATTGTTTTTGTCCCGCAAGCTTGTGCTTCTTTTTATTGAACCGGTTGCTGCTCTCTGACGGAGCCTCCTCCGGCTGCCCACCTGCCCTGAGATCCCCCTCCGGCAGGCATAGCAGGTAGGATTAGAGGCTACGCGCGGTTTTTAGGCAAGCCAGTTCGCGCAGCAGTCGGTAGGAACACGGTGGCAATTCTAAGAAAGTGCAGGGAAAGAGACGAATATTCTCGCGGGGAGTGGATAAATCCCCGGTTGCAGCGGCCCCGTTCTCGCCTCGCCCATCATCCCGCCCCGACCCCGAGGGCCGGGCACCGCTCCGGCGGGTGACCGCCGGGGTTTTGCTTCAAGCTGCCGGCCAATTGCTGGCCGGGCGCGCCGGGGTCAGCCGACCCCGAGCGCCTTCAGCTTGCGATGCAGCGCCGAGCGCTCCATGCCGACGAACTCCGCGGTGCGCGAGATGTTGCCGGAGAAGCGGCTGATCTGGGCGATCAGATAGTCGCGCTCGAACACCTCGCGGGCCTCGCGCAGCGGCAGGCCCATGATGTGCTCGCCATTGTTGGAGGTCGGCATCGCCGGCACCATCGAGCCGACGTCCTGCGGCAGCATGTCGGCGGTGATGATCGCCTCCGGCCCGCCGCCGGCCAGGATCATCACCCGCTCGACGTTGTTGCGGAGCTGGCGGACATTGCCCGGCCAGACATGCGACTGCAGCACCGCCATCGCATCCTGCCCGATCTGCCGTTTCGGCAGGCCGGTGGCGGCCGAGATCTGGTCCATGAAATAGTCGATCAGCTCGGGGATGTCCTCGCGGCGCTCCGACAGCGGCGGCACGCGGATCGGCACCACCGAAAGGCGATGGTAGAGATCCTCGCGGAAACGGCCCGCGGCGATCTCCTCCTCCAGATTGCGCGCGGTCGAGGAGATGATGCGGACGTCGACATGCACCTTGCTGGTGCCGCCCTGGCGCTGGAAGGTCTGATCGACCAGCACGCGCAGGATCTTGTTCTGGGTCTCGCGCGGCATGTCCGCGATCTCGTCGATGAACAGCGTGCCACCATGCGCTTCCTCCAGCGCGCCGGCCTTGCGCTGCTGCTCGCCGTTCGATCCCTCGAAGCCGAACAGCTCGATCTCCATCCGCTCCGGCGTGATCGCCGCCGCATTGATCACCACGAACGGCCCCTCGGCTCGCCCGGAGGCATGGTGCAGCGTGCGCGCGGCGAGCTCCTTGCCGGCGCCGGAGGGACCGACGATGAGGATGCGGCTGTTGGCCTTGGCGGCGCGATCGATGGTCTGGCGCAGCTGGTTCATGCAGGCGGAGCGGCCGGTCAGGACGCTGGCCGCCGGAGCCAGTTGCTTGAGCTCCTTGACCTCGCGCTTGAGCCGCGAGGTCTCAAGCGCGCGGGTCGCGACCAGGATCAGCCGGTCCGACTTGAACGGCTTCTCGATGAAGTCATAGGCGCCGCGCTTGATCGCGGCGACGGCGGTTTCGATGTTGCCGTGGCCGGAGATCATCACGACCGGCAGGTCGGCATTGTCCTTCTTGATCTGCTCGAGCAGCTGCAGGCCGTCGAGCTTGGAGCCCTGCAGCCAGATGTCGAGGAAGACCAGGTTCGGGCGGCGGTTGGCGATTTCGGCAAGCGCCGAATCGCTGTCGCGCGCGGTGCGCGTGGAAAACCCCTCATCGTCCAGAATACCCGCAACGAGGTCGCGAATGTCTGCTTCGTCGTCGACAATCAGAATGTCACTGGCCATGGGTTACACCTGTCTTGTCAGTCGCCCGTCGCGGCTTTGATTTTTGGCTGTTGCGCATTTGGTTCTTGGATTGGCTGTTCGATCGGCTTTTGGATTTTTGCTTCATTGTTGGTCGCCTCTGCCGGGCCGCTGGTCGGCTCTTGCGGCGGATTTTTTTCACTGCTGGGGTCGGTCGATTCCGGTTTGACGTCCGGACCTTGTTCCTTGCTCTCGGACTTTGTCTCGGGCTTGGCCGCCTGGCCCGTGACGGCAAAGCGCAGCCGCATCCAGGCGCCGCGCTGGCCCTCGCGGAAGTCGGAGGCGTCCTTGAGCTCGATCCGCCCGCCATGGTCCTCCAGCACGCGGCCGACGATCGCAAGCCCGAGGCCGGTGCCCTTCGCCCGGGTCGTGACATAGGGCTCAAGCAGGCGCGCGCGGGCGACCTTGGGCAGGCCGATGCCATTGTCGATGACGTCGATCAGGATGTCGTCGTTCTCCCGCTGCGCCACGACGTCGATCCGGCCCTTGCCGAGTTCCTCCCGCGGGACCTGCTCGATCGCCTCGGTGGCGTTCTTGATGATGTTGGTCAGCGCCTGCGAGATCAGGCGGCGGTCGAACTGCGCGGGCAGCGGCGACTGCTTGATGTCGGCCTCGATGTCGAGATCGGGATGGGCGACCTTCATCAGGAACACCGCCTGGCGCACCACGTCGGCGACGTCCTCGCCTTCCATCACCGGCTTCGGCATCCGCGCAAAGCGCGAGAATTCGTCGACCATGCGCCTGATGTCGTCGACCTGGCGCACGATGGTGTCGGTGCACTGCTCGAAGATCGACTTGTCCTTCGCCTCGGTGATGGTCTTGCCGAACTTGCGCCGGATGCGCTCGGCGGAGAGCTGGATCGGGGTCAGCGGGTTCTTGATCTCGTGGGCGATGCGGCGGGCGACGTCGCCCCAGGCCGAGGTGCGCTGCGCCGACACCAGCTCGGTGATGTCGTCGAGCGTGATGATGTAGCTGTCGCGCGACTGGCTGGTCTGCTCGGCCGAGACGCGAACCGACAGATTGCGCTCGTTGCCGTCACGCAGGATCGTGACCTGTCCTTGCACCAGACGCTGCGTGCCCTCGCGCGCGGTCTTCATCATCTCGTCGAGCTCGGGCAGCACGTCGGAGAGCGGATGGCCGAGCGTCTCGGACTCGGCGTGGCCGATCAGCTTCTCCGCTGAGCGGTTGAGCACGCCGATGGTGCCTGATGCGTCGACCCCGATGATCCCTGCGCTGGCCGATGACAGCACCGCCTCGATGAAGCGGCGGCGGCTGTCGATGGTTTCGCTGGCGTCGACCAGCTCGTTGCGCTGGGTGCGCAGCTCCTGGGTCATCTTGTTGAAGATTTCGCCGAGCTGAGCCAGATCGCCCGCGGTCCTTTGCACGGGGACCTGCACATTGAGATTGCCGGTCGAGATCTCGCTCGCCGCGCCCATCAGCTGGCGGATCGGTGCCACCAGCCCGTTGGCGAAGTTGAGGCCGATCAGCACTGAGGCCATCAGGATGGTCAGCGCAATCACCGCGAACATCAGGGCGAACGCGACCTGGATGCCGAGCCTGCGGGTCTCGAGCTGGGCATATTCGGCCGCGCTGGTCTGGGTCTGCTTGAGCTGGGCAACGACCGCCGGATCGAGCAGCCGCGCCACATAGAGGAAGGTGTCGTCGAAGGTCTTGAGGCGGACCACGGAGGCGACATAGCTCTCCGGGAACACCGAGATTTCGGGATCGGTATCGTTGACCTTGCTCAGAAATTCCGGCGGCGGCAGCGCGTAGCTCAAATTGATCCCGGTCTCGGCGCTCTCCAGGATGGTGCCGTTCTTGTCCATCAGCACCACGACCGGCAGGTTGCGCGCGGCCGCGGCGGCCGTCAGGAACTCGCGGAACGACAGCCGATCCTGGTCATAGAGCGGCGTCAGGCGCGCGCGCGAGATGTCGTTGGCCATCCCCAGGATGTCGCCGCGGATCAGCTGGGCATGCTCCTGCATATAGGCGCTGGCAATCGTCAGCGAGTTCTGGATCACCTGCTTGGTAGGACCCGAGAACAGCCGGTCGAGGCCGCGTTCGATGGTGACGTTGGCGACGATCGACACCAGCACGGCGGGCAGCACCGCGATCACCGAGAACAGGCCGACGATCTGCACGTGCAGCCGCGCCGCCGCCCGGCCGCGCCGCCTCGCCTGCACCATCTGCCAGACCTCGCGGACGATGATCCCGACCAGCAGCAGGATGGTGCCGGCATTGATCATCAGGAACGAGCGCACCACCTCGGGTGTCGGCTCGATCGGGGTCAGGTTGGTGAGCACCACGAAGGTGAGAAACGCCGACAGCAGCGCGATGGCCACCGCGAACGGCGCCAGCCAGCGTCGCAGAGGAAAGCCCCGCACCTCTGGCCGAGCCTGTGTATTGGGCTCGGCCGGGGTCGCGTGTAACGTTGAAGCGGTGGTCTCTGCGCTGGTCATACCGGCAATTGAGCTGAGAGCGATCGCCCGCGGGAATTGCGAACTGATGCAATCATATCACAATGTTGCCGAATTGCGACATTTCCGCGGCGCAAACCGCGGTGCGGCGCCGTGTCCTCAACACCTTTTGTGACTACTCAGTAAAGGCGGCGGGAGCAGCGCCCCGCCGCCATCAGCCCTAGCCGCCGCTGCGGTAGACCTGGATATCGAGGTCGCGGATCTTCTTGCGCAGCGTGTTGCGGTTCAAGCCGAGCAAGTCGGCGGCCCGGATCTGGTTGCCGCGGGTCGCCGCCAGCGCCGCGGTCAACAGCGGAATCTCGATCTCCTTGAGGATGCGATGGTAGAGGCCCGGCGGCGGCACGCCGTTCGGGAAGCCCGAGAAATGCGAGGACAGATAGGCCTCGACCGCGCCGCCGAGATTGTCGACGCCGACGGTTGCCGTGCTGCCCGAGGTGACCGCGGGCGGCGCCAGCTCGCCGTCGATCACGGAGGCGGTGATGACGTCCTGCGGATAGAGCGCGGCAAGCCGCCGGGCGAGGTTCTCCAGCTCACGGACGTTGCCCGGCCAGCGGTGCTGCTTGAGCCGCTCCAGCGCCTGGGTGTCGAGCTTCTTCGGCGGCAGGCCGTCCTTCTCGGCGAGCGAGAAGAAGTGCCGGATCAGGTCCGGCAGGTCCTCGATGCGCTCGCGCAGCGGCGGCAGCCGCAGCGGCACCACGTTGAGGCGGAAGAACAGATCTTCGCGGAACAGCCCCTGCTGGATCAGGATGCGCAAATCCTTGTTCGAGGCGGCGACGATGCGGACGTCGGTCTTGATCGGGGTGCGGCCGCCGACGGTGGTGTATTCGCCCTGCTGCAGCACGCGGAGCAGACGGGTCTGCGCCTCCATCGGCATGTCGCCGATCTCGTCGAGGAACAGCGTGCCGCCCTCGGCCTGCTCGAAGCGGCCGGAAGCGCGGGTGTTGGCGCCGGTGAACGCGCCGCGCTCGTGGCCGAACAATTCGGACTCGATGAGGTCGCGCGGGATCGCCGCCATGTTGACCGCGACGAACGGGCCGTTGCGGCGCCTTCCGTAGTCGTGCAGCGCGCGGGCGACCAGCTCCTTTCCGGTGCCGGATTCACCCGAGATCATCACGGTGAGGTCGGTCTGCATCAGCCGCGCCAGCACGCGGTAGATTTCCTGCATCGCCGGCGAACGGCCGACCAGCGGGATCGAGTCGAACTCGCCGTCATCGGCGGGGCTCGAGACCCGCTCCTTCGGCTCGGCCAGCGCGCGGCCGACGATGGTGATCAGCTCCTTCAGGTCGAACGGCTTTGGCAGATATTCGTAGGCGCCACGCTCGGAGGCGCGGATCGCGGTCATGAAGGTGTTCTGCGCGCTCATCACGATGACCGGCAGGTTCGGCCGCATCTTCTTGATCCGTGGCAGCAGATCGAACGCATTCTCGTCGGGCATCACCACGTCGGTGATGACGAGATCGCCCTCGCCCTGGCTGACCCAGCGCCACAGCGTGGCGGCGTTGCCGGTCAGGCGCACCTCGTAGCCGGCGCGCGACAGCGCCTGGTTCAGGACGGTCCGGATGGCGGTGTCGTCGTCAGCGACAAGTATGCTACCTGCAGGCATTGTTGTTCCTCATCGTGCGTCCTGAGAGGCAGGCGACGGCGTACCCGGAACGTCATCGCGGTTGCTTTGGTCGTGGTGCTTGGCGGCGCTGTACATCGGCATCAGCACGCGGAAAGTGGTCTTGCGCGGCTGCGACTCGCATTCGATGATGCCGCCGTGATCGCCGACGATCTTGGCGACCAGCGCGAGGCCGAGCCCGCTGCCGGTCTGCTTGGTGGTGACGAAGGGATCGAACAGGTTCGGCAGCAAATCTTCCGGCACGCCTGAGCCGTTGTCCTTGACGCAGAATTCGAGCGGCAGCGAGACCCGCGATTTCTTGCCGGGCACCGACAGCCGCACGCCCGGCCGGAACGCCGTGGTGAGCTGGATTTCCGCGTCGGTGCCGAGATCGGCGACCGCTTCGGCCGCATTCTTCACCAGATTCAGGAACACCTGGATCAGCTGGTCCTGGTTGGCCAGCACCGGCGGCAGCGACGGATCGTAATCCTCGATGAAACGGACGTTGCGGGCAAAGCCTGACTGCGCCAGCCGCTTCACATGGTCGAGCACGGAATGGATGTTGACCGGGCCGCGCGCCACCGGGCGGTCGTCGCCGAACACTTCCATGCGGTCGACCAGCGTGACGATGCGGTCGGCTTCGTCGCAGATCAACCGCGTCAGCAGCCGGTCCTCTGAGGAGGCCTGCTGCTCCAGCAGTTGCGCGGCGCCGCGGATGCCCGACAGCGGGTTCTTGATCTCATGGGCGAGCATCGCCGCAAGCGCGATCACCGAGCGCGCGGCGCTGCGATGGGTGAGCTGGCGGTCCATCTTGTCGGCGATGGTGCGCTCCTGCAGCATCACCACGATATGCCCGGGTCGCTCGGTCAGCGGCGCGACATGCAGGTCGACCTGGCGATCGCCGCCGATCCGCGGCGTGCCGAGATCGACCTTGTACTCGTTGACCGGCGAGCCGTTGGTCCGCACCTGCTCGATCAGCGCGAGCAGCGGGCTGCCGAACGGCACCAGTTCCTTCAGCGACTGCCGGCGCAGGAACTGCGTCGAGATCTCGAAGAAGGATTCGGCGGCGATGTTGGCGTCGACGATGCGTCCATCGGGTGCGATCAGCAGCACCGGATTGGGCAGCGCATTGAGGATGGCCTCGCCATCGGTGGGCACGGGCCGGCGAAATTCCATGGCTGACGTCATGCGGCAGCACTCCAAGCAAAATCGTCGTAGGCTTGCTCGAGCGAGCGATGCACGCTGGACGGCTCCTCCGAGGTCAGGATGGCCTGCCGCCAGGTCTTCAAGGTTGCCGCAGGCGCGCAGCTGTAAGCCGCCGCGGTCTCGAGCGCCCAGCCGAGATGCTTGCGCGCATGCCTGAGGCCGACACGCAGGCCGTAATGGCTGCAGACCTCGTCATAGAGCGCGCGGATATGCTTGAGCTGCTCCGCGAGCGACGGCGCGCCCTCAGGGATCCCGCCCTCAAGCCGGCGGCCGATCTGGCCCGGCAGCCAGGGCTGGCCTTGCGCGCCGCGGCCGATCATGACGGCGTCGGCGCCCGACTTCTCCAGCGCGCCGACGGCCTTGTCGAACGAGGTGATGTCGCCGTTGACCACGACCGGGATCGTGACGCCATTCTTGACCACGCGCACGGCATTCCAGTTCGCCTCGCCCTTGTAGAACTGGCAGCGGGTGCGGCCATGCACGGTGATCATCTGCACGCCCGATGCCTCGGCGCGGCGCGCCAGTTCGGGCGCATTGAGCGAGCGATCGTCCCAGCCGAGCCGCATCTTCAGCGTCACCGGCACCTTGACGGCAGCGATGGTCGCGTCGATCAGCGTGACCGCGTGGTCCAGGTCGCGCATCAGGGCCGAGCCGGACTGGCCGCCGGTCACGTGACGCGCCGGGCAGCCCATGTTGATGTCGATGATGTCGGCACCGGCGCCTTCGGCAATCCGCGCGCCCTCCGCCATCCAACGGGTCTCGCAACCCGCAAGCTGGACCACATGCGGACCGATTCCGGCTGCCTCGCAGCGCAGCTTCGAGATCGGCTTGCCGTTCACCAGATCGTCGCTTGCCGTCATCTCCGAGACCACCAGGCCGGCGCCCAAGCGGGCGGCGAGTCGCCGAAAGGGCGCGTCGGTGATGCCGGACATGGGCGCGAGGAGAACCCGGTTGGCGACAGCAATGTCGCCTATCTTCAATGGGTTACGAGCAGTACTTTGTACGCCGGTCACAGCCGTCTCGTCGTTCTGTCAGCCACGTCATTGCAGCCGACGCTGTTCATTTTGCGCACAATTCTTGTGCAGTCAAGGCTCATGCCTACGGTTTAGACAGTTCTACCACCAGCGCAAGTGCACCGCAACAAAATCTGCTTTTCCCACAGTCATCGGCAAACGCTCTGTTTTTGCGCAGCGGTCATGCTAAGGGCTGTCCGCGGCGATCCCGCCGCCCTCTCCACATCCCCGATTCGTCTGTCATTGGTTCAAAATGCCGAAGTCTGAGCGTACCGCAGCCCTCCTTGTCGCAGCCGGCCGTGGACTGCGCGCCGGCGCCGGCGGGCCGAAGCAATACCGGACGATCGGCGGCCAGACGGTGATCTACCGCGCCATGGAGGCGTTCTCCGGACATCCGGACGTGTTCGCGGTGCAGCCGGTGGTCAATCCTGACGACGCCGCGCTGTTTCGCGAAGCCGTCGCGGGCTTGCGCCATCAGCCGCCGACGCCGGGCGGCGCGACCCGTCAGGCCTCGGTCCATGCCGGGCTCGAGGCACTCGCAAGCGAGAAGCCGGACATCGTGCTGATCCACGATGCCGCGCGCCCCTTCGTCACCGCAGCTGTCATTTCGCGCGCGATCGCCGCAGCCGGCCGAACCGGCGCCGCGATCCCCGTGATTCCCGTCACCGACACGATCAAGCTCACGGGCGATACCGGTGATGTCGAGGCGACGCCGGAGCGCGCGCGCCTGCGCATCGCGCAGACCCCGCAGGCGTTTCGTTTCGACGTCATCCTGGAGGCGCATCGTCGCGCTGCGCGCGAAGGCCGCAGCGATTTCACCGACGATGCGGCGCTTGCCGAATGGGCGGGATTGACGGTTGCGACGTTTGAAGGTGATCCTGCCAACATGAAACTCACCACACCCGAAGACTTCGTGCGCGAGGAAGCGCGGCTCGCCAGCCAGCTCGGCGACATCAGGACCGGCACCGGCTACGACGTGCACGCCTTTGGCGACGGCGACCATGTGATGATCTGCGGCGTGCGCGTGCCGCACACCAGAGGATTCCTGGCCCATTCCGACGGCGACGTCGGACTGCACGCGCTGGTCGATGCGATCCTCGGTGCACTGGCCGACGGCGACATCGGCTCGCATTTCCCGCCGAGCGACGCCAAGTGGAAGGGCGCCTCCTCCGACCAGTTTTTGAAATATGCGGTCGAGCGCGTCACGGCGCGCGGCGGGCGGATCGCCAATCTCGAGGTGACGCTGATCTGCGAGCGGCCGAAGATCGGCCCGCTGCGCGACACCATGCGGGCGAAGATCGCGGAGATTTCCGGCGTCCACATCTCGCGCGTGGCGGTCAAGGCGACCACCAGCGAACGGCTCGGCTTCACCGGCCGCGAGGAAGGCATCGCGGCGACCGCGAGCGCCACGATCCGCCTGCCCTGGAACGAAAACGGCTGGAGTGCCTGATATGGGCGGCAGCGACGCTCGTGCCCTCTCCCGCTCGCTGCTCGACCTGTGCCGGATGCGCAAGCTGACCATCGCGACCGCCGAATCCTGCACTGGCGGCCTGGTCGCGGGGGCGCTGACCGACATCCCCGGCTCTTCCGACGTCATCGACCGCGGCTTCGTCACCTATTCGAACGAGGCCAAGCGGGTCATGCTCGGCGTCAAGGCGGCAACGCTGGAGACATTCGGCGCGGTCAGCAAAGAGACCGCGACCGCGATGGCGATCGGCGCGCTGGAAAAGGCCGGCGTCGACCTCGCGGTCTCGATCACCGGCATTGCCGGTCCCGGCGGCGCGACACCGGGCAAGCCGGTGGGCCTGGTGCATTTCGCCGTCGCCGCGCGCGACGGCCGCATCCTTCATCGCGAGCAACGGTTTGGCGCGATCGGCCGCAGCACCGTCCGCCAGCGCTCCGTCGTCGAAGCGCTGCGCATGCTGATGGAGCTTGCGCGGCCGCCGCAGGCCGCCAAGCCGCGCCGCGAGACCGCGAGCCGGCTGCGGCCACGAGTGGCCCGTTCGCCGCGCAGCCACGCCGCGAAACGCCGCCGGCCGCCGCGCGGATAAGCCCTACGAGAGCCGAGTCGCGCGAACGGCCGCTTCACACTACCTTGTGTCGACTGCGGCCCAGTGACGCCATCTCAGGTGGAACTTTGACGTCGCCTCGCCGTTTTCTGTTCTTCCAACTCTGCTGTTTCATTGGTCTTCGAACAGCAAAATCCCACAACAAGGAGAAAATGATGAAGTTGGGAACTTTGGTCGTGGCCGCAATCACCACTGGCGCCATGACGCTGTCGACTGTCGCGCCCTCGTTCGCCGCTCCGCTCGCGCCCGCGCGGTTGCAAGACCAGCCCACCTCCGTCGAGCATGTGCAGTACCGTCACTGGCATGGCGGCGGCCCGCGTTACGGTTATCGCGGTGGATACCGCGGCGGATACCGGCATGGTGGCGGCGGAAACGGCGCGGCGATCATCGGCGGGCTTGCCGCCGGCGCGATCATCGGCGGCGCAATCGCCGCGAGCCAGGCCAAGGCCAACAACGACGCCTATTGCTCCCAGCGCTTCCGCTCCTACGACCCCGCTTCGGGCACCTACATCGCATCCGGCGGCGTGCGTCGCTCCTGCCCGTAAGGACGGCGCGCACCATACGCATCATCCGTCATGCCCGGCCTTGTGCCGGGCATTTGCGTTCCGGCCACAATTTGAGCCGCGGACGAAACGGGTTCGCTATGTCGACAGCTGAGGCTTGCCGTAAACCTGGTCCGCGCGCTTCTCGAACGCAGCGGAAAATCGTCCAAACGCGGCGTCGAACATCGTGCCCATCAGCATCGCCAGCATCCGGCTCTTGAACTCGTAATTCAGGAAGAAGCCGACATCGCATTCGGTCTCCGACTTCGGCTCGAAGCTCCAGCGATTCTCCAGATTGCTGAACGGGCCGCGCAGATACTCGACCAGGATCTTCAGATTGGGCCGGTCGAGCGTCACCCTGCTGGTGAAGGTTTCCCGCACCAGCTTGAAGGAGACCGTCATGTCGGCCACCACGATTTCGGTGCCGTCGTCCTTGGGCGTGCGCTGGCGGATCTTGAGCGACTGGCACAACGGCACGAATTCCGGATAGCGCTCGACGTCGGCGACCAGATCGAACATTTGAGGTGCGGTGTGGCGGACCCGCCGCTTGCTTGAGAATCGAGGCATCAGTGGATACTCGCACGGTTTTGCTTGCGTGCGAGGTCGCCGAGGTAGGCGTCGGCTTGCGCCCGGCGCGTAAAGCAGACGAAGGATTGACCGGGACGCAAGCCTTCGAAGAATTCGATCAGGAAGGGCCGCTGCTGCCGGCGGTAGGTCCAGACATAGCGGAAGAATTCGAGATCGATCTTTTCGGGACAGCCTTCCGCCATCTCGGGCCTGACCTTGCCATAGCTCTTCGCGATCCGCGTCAGGATGCCGACCATGCAGGTCGACCGTGGCAGGTCGAACCAGATCACCGTATCGGCGAGTTGCCGACGCAACTCGCCTGCGCTTTTGGTGTAGTTGCCGTCCATGATCCAGCGCGGCTGCTGGGTCACCTCGGTCATGCGGCGCCCGAATTCCTCCCGGTTGGACGCAACCCAACCGGGTTTCCAGAACAGCGCGTCGATCGACACGGCCGGAATGCCCGTCATCTCGGACAGCCGCCGCGCAAAGGTCGACTTGCCGGATCCCGACGATCCCATCACCAGAACGCGTTGCATTGGTTCAGTCCGCAGCTCAATCAAGCAATAGGGCGCGGTGATGCCGGTTCACCGCACGTGTTCAACGCACCTGGCATCTAGCGGCCGCGGGCCGTGCGCGCCGCCTGCAATTTCGCAAAATCCTCGCCGGCATGATGCGACGAGCGCGTCAGTGGGCTCGCCGACACCATCAGGAAACCCTTGGTATAGGCGACGCGCTCATAGCCCGCGAATTCGTCCGGCGTCACGTAACGCATCACGGCGTGATGCTTGCGCGTCGGCTGCAGGTACTGGCCGATGGTCAGGAAATCGACCTCGGCCGAGCGCAGATCGTCCATCACCTGCAGCACCTCGTGCCGCTCCTCGCCGAGCCCGACCATGATGCCCGACTTGGTGAAGATGGTCGGGTCCATCTCCTTGACCCGCTGCAGCAGCCGGATGGAGTGGAAATAGCGAGCGCCGGGACGGACCGTCAGGTAACGCGACGGCACGGTTTCCAGATTGTGGTTGAAGACGTCGGGCTTGGCCGCGACCACGCGCTCGAGCGCGCCGTCCTTGCGCAGGAAGTCCGGTGTCAGGATCTCGATCGTGGTGGTCGGACAGCGCGCGCGGATGGCGCGGATCGTCTCTGCAAAATGCGCGGCGCCGCCGTCGGCGAGATCGTCGCGATCGACCGAGGTGATCACGACATGGGCCAGGCCGAGCTTGGCGGTCGCCTCGGCGACGTATTCCGGCTCATGGGCCTCAAGCGCGCCGGGCATGCCGGTCTTGACGTTGCAGAATGCGCAGGCGCGCGTGCAGGTATCGCCCATGATCATGAAGGTGGCGTGCTTCTTGTCCCAGCACTCACCGATATTGGGGCAGCCGGCCTCCTCGCACACCGTGACGAGGCCGTTCTCCTTCACGATCTTGCGGGTGTCGGCATAGCCGCGCGTATTCGGCGCACGGACCCGGATCCAGTCCGGCTTCGGCGGCGACACGGCATCCGGCCGGTTCACCTTTTCGGGGTGACGCGGGCGGACGGGCGTGGAGGAGATGGTGTCGACGATAGTGACCATAAGGAGCCTGCAAGTCGCGAGAGCATGATCCGGAAAAGTGGCGACCGGTTTTCCGACCAGATCATGCTCCCAACCAAAGGGCTTAGCTAATCGGTGTTGGCGCGGCTCGCAACCCGCGCGGCGACCCTAGCAGACCAGCCGATATATTGGCAGTCTTGCGGCCCGTTCCACGCCGATTCCCACCTCAAAATGGCTCAAAAACCCCGATCGACAAAACCCCGATCGACCCCTGCGACCGCGCCGCGCCTCGGCAAGGCGCTGAAACGCTCCTTCTTCGATCGCAGCGTCCACGAAGTCGCGCCCGACCTGATCGGCACGACCTTCCTGGTCGACGGCGTCGGCGGCATCATCACCGAGGTCGAGGCCTACCATCACACCGAACCCGCCGCGCATTCCTACCGGGGACCGACCCCGCGCAACCAGGTGATGTTTGGCCCGCCGGGCTTCTCCTACGTCTACCGCTCCTACGGCATCCATTGGTGCGTCAACTTCGTCTGCGAGCAACCAGGCTCGGCCAGCGCCGTGCTGATCCGCGCGCTCGAGCCGACCCACGGACTGGCCGCGATGCGGCGACGGCGCGGAGTAGAGGACGAGCATGCATTGTGCTCGGGGCCGGGCAAACTCTGCGAGGCGCTCGGCATCACCATCGCGCACAGCGAATTGCCGCTGGACCGTCCGCCGATCGCGCTCCACGCGCGCACCGAAACACCCGACATCGTCGCAGGCGTGCGGATCGGCATCACAAAAGCCGTCGACCTGCCCTGGCGCTACGGGCTGAAGGGATCGAAATTCCTCAGCAAGCGGTTCTGAGAGTCACACGGCGTGATGGCAGACGGCCTCGATCCGGTTGCCGTCGGGATCGCGCAGGAACGCGGCATAATAAGAGGTGTGATAGTCGCGCAGGCCGGGCGCGCCGTCGTCGGTGCCGCCGGCGGCGATGCCGGCATCCCAGAACGCATCGACCTGGGTGCGCCATTTCGCCTTGAAGCACCAGTGGCGGCCCAACGCCTCCTCCGGCCTCGGCCCTTGCGGATCGAGAGATAGACGCGGTCCGGATAGGCCGGCCGCGCCCGCTCGCCATAGCCGAGCCAGTCGTCGCGGCGCCCGACCTTGACCACGTCGAGCACCTTCATGATGGCGTCGTAGAAGCGTTCGGCGGCGGCGATGTCGGAGACCGTGATGGAGACGTGGTCGAGCATCGCCGCTTCCGTCCGCTATGACGCCTTCTTCAGCCGCTCGATCGCCTCGAGGATCTTGGCGCGACGCTCCAGGGCGGCCTCGCGCTTCTCCTTCTCTTCCTCGACCAGCTCTTCCGGCGCGTTGGCGACGAACTTCTCGTTGGCGAGCTTGGCGTCGACCCGCTTGATGTCGGCGTCGGCCTTGCCGAGCTCCTTCTCCAGCCGGGTGCGTTCGGCCGCGAGATCGATCACGCCCTTCAGCGGCAGCGCGACGACCTCACCGCGCACGAGAAGCTGCACCGCGCCTTCCGGCGCCGCGTCGGCGAAGGAAATGTCGGACAACCGCGCCAGGCGCTTGATGGTGTCGTTCCAGCGCTGCGCGCGATCCCGTGTCTCCTCGGAGGCGCCCGCGAGCACCAGCGGCGTCAGGGTCGACGGCGGGATGTTCATTTCCGCCTTCACCGAACGCATCGCGGTGACGAGATCGACCACCCAGCCGATCTCGGCTTCGGCCGCGGGATCGCTGAACTCGTCCGCATCGAGCGCGGCAATGACAGGCGGAATGATCGGATCGACAACCGGACCGACGGTTGCGATCGCCACCAGCTGCTTGTCGGTCACGCCCGACTTGCGCGGCCAGGACGCCAGCACCAGCAGGCCGTCGCGCTTGGCCGTCACGGCCCACAGCTCTTCGGTGATGAAGGGCATGAACGGATGCAGCAGCTTGAGGATCTCGTCGCGCGTCCAGGCGATCATGGCGCGGGTCTCGGCCTTGGCCGCACCCTCCTCGCCCATCAGCACCGGCTTTGCGAGTTCGAGATACCAGTCGCAGAACACGTTCCAGACGAAGCGGTAGATAGCGGCCGCCGAATCGTTGAAGCGATGATCCTCGATCGTCTCGGTCACCTCGCGGGTGACGCGCGAGGTCTCGTGCGCGATCCAGCGGTTCAGTGTTTCCTTGACGCCCTTCGGATCGAAACCGTCCGGCTTCACGCACTCGTTCATCTCGGCGAAGCGGCAGGCGTTCCAGAACTTGGTCGCAAAATTGCGGTTGGTCTCGACCAGATGCGGCGACAGGCGGATGTCGTGGCCCTGCGCGGCCTCGCGGGTCAGCGCGAAGCGCAGCGCGTCGGCGCCGAATTCGTCGATCACGCCGAGCGGATCGATGACGTTGCCCTTCGACTTCGACATCTTGGCGCCCTTCTCGTCGCGGACGAGACGATGGATGTAGACGGTCGAGAACGGCGCCTGCTTCATGAAGTGGAGGCCCATCATCATCATGCGGGCGACCCAGAAGAAGATGATGTCGAAGCCCGTGACCAACGTGTTGGTCGGGTAGTAGCGCGCGACCTCCGGCGTGTCGTCGGGCCAGCCCAGCGTCGAGAACGGCCACAGCGCCGACGAAAACCAGGTGTCGAGCACGTCCTCGTCCCTGACGATGAAGCCCTCGCGCTTGGCGGGGTCAGTGGCCATGTCGTGGCCTTGCTCCGGCGTGATGACCTCCTGCTCGACGTAATAGCCGAGCGCATTGCCGACCGCCTCTTCCTCGGTCTCGGCGACGAACACCTTGCCGTCGGGCCCGTACCAGGCGGGAATCTGATGTCCCCACCAGAGCTGGCGCGAGATGCACCAGGGCTGGATGTTCTCCATCCACTCGAAATAGGTCTTTTCCCAATTCTTCGGCACGAAAGTGGTTTCGCCCGAGCGCACCGCCGCCATCGCCGGCTGCGCCAGCGTGTGGGCGTCGACGTACCACTGGTCGGTCAGATAGGGCTCGATCACGACGCCGGAGCGGTCGCCATGCGGCACCATGTGGGTGTTGGGCTCGATCCGCTCGAGGAAGCCGAACTCCTCCAGCCGCGTCACGATCTTCTTGCGCGCGGCGAAGCGCTCGATGCCGTGAAACTCTGCAGCGAATTCGGCGGCGCCTTCCGGCAGGCCGCGCAGATAGTCCTCATTGTCGACCAAGCTGAGGCTGCCCTCCTGGTCGAGCACGCTGATCTGCGGCAGGCCGTGGCGCTTGCCGATCTCGAAGTCGGTGAAGTCGTGCGCCGGCGTCACCTTGACCGCGCCCGAGCCTTTCTCCGGATCGGCCACATCGTCGCCGACAATCGAAATCTTGCGGCCGACCAGCGGCAGGATGACGTGCTGGCCGACCAGATCGGTGAAGCGCTCGTCGTCCGGATGCACCGCGACCCCGGTGTCGCCCAGCATCGTCTCCGGACGCGTCGTCGCGACCACGATGAAAGATTTCGGATCATCCGGGCTGAAACTGCGGCCCTCGATCGGATAACGCAGGTACCAGAGGCTGCCCTTGACCTCGACCTGCTGCACTTCGAGATCGGAGATCGCGGTGAGCAGCTTCGGGTCCCAGTTCACAAGGCGCTTGTCCTTGTAGATCAGCCCTTCGCGGTGCAGCTCGACGAACACCTTGACGACGGCGCGCGACAGGCCCTCGTCCATGGTGAAGCGCTCGCGCGACCAGTCGCAGGACGCGCCGAGGCGCTTGAGCTGGTTGACGATGGTGCCGCCGCTCTCGGCCTTCCACTGCCAGACCCGCTCGAGGAATTTGGCGCGACCCATGTCGCGGCGGCCCGGCTCCTGCCGCTCCATCAGCTGGCGCTCGACCACCATCTGGGTGGCGATGCCGGCGTGGTCGGTGCCGGGCTGCCACAGCACGTCACGGCCGCGCATCCGCTCGAAGCGGCACAGGATGTCCTGCAGCGTGTTGTTGAGCGCATGGCCCATGTGCAGCGAGCCGGTCACGTTCGGCGGCGGGATCACGATGGTGAAGGGCGCGGCGTCCTTACGCTCAGGCCGGCCGGCCTTGAACGCACCGCTCTCCTCCCAGATCTGGGCCATGCGGTGCTCGATATCGGCGGGCTGGTAGTTTTTCTCGATCATGACAATGCGCTGTGGACCATGGGAAAGGTTAGAAAGCCGCCGGAGCGCACCAAGTCAACCGGACCGGCACGTCAAAACGGCGTTGAGAGCGTTTTCGAGCGAAGTGGATACCAGTTCGCGTGAAGAAAACGCGTCAAAACAGGGATCTAGAGTTTCGGCTCTGATATTATCAGAAGCGAAACTCTGGGGCATTTGGGGGCTGAATGAGGGCTGCCAAGCCCCTGCGGCAGGGGCTATCGCCCGCGGGATACCCGCTCGATCTCGGCCTTGACGATCCGCTCGACCAGCCCCGGCAAATTGTCGTCCAGCCAGGACTTCAGCATCGGCCGCAGCATCTCCTTGACGAGATCCTCCAGCGTCCGGGCATTGTTGCTCAGCACGGTGTTGGCCAGCGAATTGAAGGCGGATTCGACCGCCCGCATCGTGGTTCCCGAGATGATCTGCTGCATCGGCGCGGTCTCGATCGCCGGCGGCTCGCGGACAGGTTCTCGCGCTGGTTCCGGAGCCGGCGCACGGGTCCGGGCTTCCGTGAACTCGACATCGTCCTGTGGCTCGACCTTGCGGAACGAGGGCGCGGGTGCCGGGTCAGGCAGCGCCATGTCGTCGGTGAGCTCGAACACATCGGCTTCGGGCTGCGATGGTCTGATCTCGGCTGCGGGCGTCGCCTCGTCGAGGCTCGCCAACAGCGAATCGATATCGTCCTGGCTGTTGCTGGCCGCAGCAGGCGCAGGCGGCGGTGCCTTCGGCGCGGGCGCGGCGGCCTTCGCGGCCGGGGGCGATGTGGGCGGCGGGCTCTTGATCACGGGCTTGGCTGCGGGTGGTGCCGGCTCGACCTTCGGCGGCGGTGCCGCGGCAGCTGCCGGCTTGTCGGCCGCGCCCGGCTTCGCCTCGTCGTCGGCAATGATGCGACGGATCGACGCCAGGATCTCCTCCATCGAGGGCTCTTGGACCTTCGCAGGTTGCGTCATCTCCGACTCCACATCGAAACGATTTTACATCAAGCCCGAGAGGATTCGCCGGTTCCGATGATGCGTGCGGAGAATTTCATTGCTCCCGCCCGACTTGTCCCCAGATCAAGCCCGCCCGAGGCTTTGTGCAAGCTTCGTGTCGTCCAATGCAGCGTGATCACAGGTGGCGTCGCACCTGTCATCACGCTGCGCCAGCTCGCCGCGAATCGCCTTGCTGCCCGACAAAACGGTATGTCAGGGCAAATATCGATTGCAAGCAGACGCGCCAGTTCGTGGTCCTGATTAACTCAGAACCACAAACATGGCGCGACAAGCGAAGATGACCTGAAGGTGTTTAGCGGCCGTCGGGCGTGCGCACGCCGGCCCAATTGTCACGAACCTGCTGATAATGCACGCTCGGATCGTAGACGCTGGTCGGAAGGCCCATCACCTGCGGCGACAGACGACCGATGAAGTTCAGCACGTTGTAAGACGCGACGACGCGGTCGTGCTGCGCGGTAACGAGCGAATTGCGGGCGTTGACAAGCGCCTGCTGCGCGTTGAGCACGTCGAGCGTGGTGCGCTGGCCGGCCTTGGCCTCTTCACGGACGCCGTTCAGCGCGATCTCGGACGCGGACACCTGAGCCTGCGCCGATGCCACCTGCGATTTGCCGGCGACCAGCTGGCCCCATGCGGTGACCACGTTGGCGCGCGCCTGATCCCGCGTCTGTTCCAGAACCTGGCGCTGCTGCGCCAGCGATTCCTTGGACTGCCGGATCAGCGAGTATTCGCCGCCGCCCTGATAGATCGGCAGCGACACTTGAACCCCCGCCGAGGCATTGAAGAGCCGGTACACGGTCAACTGCGTTTCATAGCCCTGGCTGACCGACAACTGCAGCCCAACTGTCGGCAGCAGCGCGCCCTCGGCAACCTTGGTCTGCAGGTAATTGATGTCGACGCCGTACATCGCGGAGGTGACGTTCGGGTTCTGGGTCAGGCCGAGTTCGACAGCAGCCGAGAGCGTCGCTGGCAGGAACCGGTCGACTGGCGAGCCCGGTGCGAGATTCTGCGGCTCGGTGCCGATGATGCGGCGATAGTTCGACCGCGTCGTCGTCAGGTTGGATTCCGCGGTGAGCTGCTGGGTCTTGCCGGCCGCGAGCTGGGCCTCGGATTGTGCAACGTCGGTCCGCGTCACTTCGCCGACGTTGAAGCGGTCCTGGGTCTGCTTCAGCGTCTGTTCCAGCACGCGCGTATTGCTGCGCTGGACTTCGACGATCGCGGAGTCGCGGAGATAGTCCATGTAGATGGTGGCCGCGCTCAAGAGCACGGTCTGCTCGAGCGCACGCAACGCTTCACGTGCCGACGATACCTGGCTTTCGGCAGCGCGCACCCTCGGCGCGTTCTGCGCATTGTATAGCGACTGGCTGGCGGTGATGCCAACGCTCCGCTGCCTGCTAACGCCGGACAGAGCCGGGGTCCCCGGCGTCAATTGCTCATCGGTGTATTGTCCCCCGGCAGTCGCGGTCAGCGAGACCTTCGGGCGGTAACCCGAGAGCGCTTGCGGAACGTTTTCGTCAGTCGAGCGCACCAACGCACGCTGTGCGTTGAGCTGGGGATTATTCTGGTAGGACCGCACCAGCGCGGACTCGATCGTTTCGGCGAGCGCGGGCACAGGGCCCATCTCCGCCAACAGAAGGACGGCAGTCGCAGCCGCGGTGATAACCTTCACCCCACGCATCCCCGGTAATCCAATCATTTAGTCGCCGTCTCCCCACGCACGTCAGTCCGGCGGTCGCTTCAGTCGAAGTGAGTCCGGCCTCACCTTAGTCCGCAGCTAAGGCCAACGGAACCACCCAGCAACGGATCACGGTCGAAACTCTTCACATGGGGCAAACGGGCCACACTTCTGATTCGGAACGGGATTTTATCAGCCACTGCGCCGCGGTAGTGGTCAGAAGACGAAGGCGGGAAGCCGCTCGAATCCGGGCAAAACGGGGGCCGTGGCGTCGAACAGCTCGCGATGTCCGAAATCGCCGTGGGAGTGAGTCACAAGGGTGGCCCGCGGCGGCGGCGTCAGGCCGAACACCCCGACCAGCCGGCCCCCCTCCTTGAGCTGGCCAAACAGCCCGGCCGGAATGATCTCGGTCGCGCCATTGAGGACGATGACGTCAAACGGCGCGCCAGCGGCATCGCCGTCGGCGGCCGCTGCGGCCTTGCCCGTCGCATTCTGGATGCCGAGCTGGGCGAACGCTGCGGTCGCTTTTGCGGCGAGCGCCGGATTGCTCTCGGTCGCGCTGACCTCGGCGGCGAAGCGCGCCACGATGGCGGCGGCGTACCCGGTTGCGCAGCCGACCACCAGGACGCGGTCGGTGGCCTTGATCTCGGCGGCCTGCAGCATCCTGGCGAGCAGCGCCGGCGTGATCAGGCAGCGCTTGGCCGCGCCGCCCTCGGCCACATCGAGATCGAGGTCGAGATAGGCCAGGGCCTGCTTGCTGGCCGGCACGAACACCTCGCGGGGCACCGTCAGCATGGCTTCGAGAATGCGATCATCGGTGACGTCGCTCGGACGCACCTGACCATCGACCATGTACTGGCGCGCGGTCGAAAAACCGGTCATTGGCTGGACCCTGCAAGGCGCGGCATTGCCGCTGGAGAAGCTAGAACAGGGCCATCTTTTGAAACAAGCTCCGCCAAAACGCAACACGCCGTTGGCGTGCAAAATGCGCCCCGCTGTGCCGTCTATTCGATCGTGACGGCAAGCCGGCCGATCAGGCGGGCCACTTCATCGAGATGCTCGGAATCATGCTCCTCGACCGCTTTCGCGAGCCGGCGGACGCACTCATCGTCGCTGATCTCAGGCGCATCATTCGGAACGAGCGTCGGCTGCGGCATCGACAGGTCGATCAGGTTAATGGACATCGAAATCACCTCTCAAGACCCGGCAAGAGGAAGTGTCGACCGCTATTGAGTCGATTTGACGACGTTTCTTCTCTGTCCGCAGCAGGCCACGGGCTTGTGATCGACGATGAGGGCTATTGATGGGGCCAAAACTGGCTCCCCGGGCTGGAGCCCCTGCCCTATGATATTTCGATGAAATTTCGTCATGTCGATTTCGATACCAACGCCGATACCAACATAGCCCGGAGGCTGGATGACCGGGTCTCGCCCGGCCATCCGCTTCGTCAGTTCACGGTACCAAGGTATGGCACCAGCTGGACGTCCTTAGCGTCGGCCTGGGCGATCTGGCGGGCCGCGTCGACGGCGAAGCCCAGAGCCCCGTCGATTGAAGTCAGTGGCATGATGATAGTGCACTGCGTGTCCCACACTTCATCCCCGGCGACGCTGAAATGGAGCCGGACGAGGCCGGCGCCGAGCGGCTCGACCTTGTTGAGCTGGGTCGCGGTGTACTCCGGCGCGCGCCGGTTGGATGCAGACCTCCTCATGCGAGCACCCGTTCCAGATCCTCGGCAAGCGACCATGAGATGTCCGTCCGGGCGGAATGATCATACATCATCACCCTGGCCTTGGCCCGAAGGCCGGCGGTGCCGACGGCGGGAACCGTGGCCAGCGTGTCCAAATGGGCATCCCTCTGGCTCTCCATCGCTTGATACTCCGGGCGCTCGTCACAGTCATCGTCATCCCCATGGGCATCCACAAAGGCTTCAAGGGCCTCGTCGAGCTGGCGCACCCCGGCCGCGGCGTCGACCAGGGCGGCATCAGCGGTCGCCGGTTCGGCAATGGCACCGGTGGGGACTAGGGCGGCGGCGACGGCCGCCCCGGCAAGAAAGAGCCGTCTGGATGTGCTACTATCTTTATTGGCCTGCATAGGACTAACCTCCTAGTGTGGGTCTGGCCCGTCTCGGTGTCACAAGCACCTTGGCGGGCCGCAAAGTTTAGTGTATTAATTGTAGTTGAGATATCCAGTTTGTCAACTACATTTAATGCGCGCGATATGGGCAGGCCTCCCTCTAAGAATCCAAAAACGCTCCCCGTCTCCGTAAGGCTTCCGCCGGCGGTAAAGGATGCTGCCGAGAAAGCGGCCGCTGCGGACACGCGCTCGCTTTCTTCCTTCATCGAGAAGCTGCTCACAGACTACCTGAAGAAAAACAAGTATCTAAAGCACGACTAAAATCGGGTTGCGCTCGCCCAACGGTTGCATGAGACTTGAGCCTTTCAAGTCGGGGGCTCATTTATGGAAGATACCGGCACAGGCCTCCTCTGGGGGCTCGGGTTTATGGCCGTTGCGGCAATCTGGGTTGGGTGGATGGCTCAATCGTGGAAACGCCGGACCGGCGCCGCATGGGGCTGCGGAACTATCGTCTTGATGATCCCGCTATTCCTTTTCCTTTACTTCGCGACAGCAATGCAAAGTCCCGCGCTGTATCAAAAGGGCAGCGCGTGGGCAGCGCTCGGCTTTTTGGTTGCGCTTCTCGTAGCCGTCTTCATGCTTATCATCGTCGCCACGCTGCCGAAGCGAAAAGAATGAACTTCAGATGAGTGAATCAGATCGAGTGAAGCTCATCTCCGAGAAGCGCTGGGAGCTGGCAAAAGCTCACCTTGATCGTGCCGATCAATCCGCCAACATGATGAGGGGCATCCTCTTCCCAAGCGCAAGCGCTGCAATCGCCTACGTACTTCAACAGAGAGCATCCGACGGGAATTCCCTGCACGTCGTGTCCTTGCTGTTGTTTCTTGGCTCGGCCGCTCTCGTGTTCGTCAGCTGGGACCTTCAAAAGCAAAAATCGATCGATCGGTTTAATGCGCTGCTGAACAACGATCTCGCTACCTATGACACGCATGCTACGCTTCGACCGAACCTGACGCTTGATCGGTTTTCTGGCGGGCTGTTCGGCCTGGCGGTCCTTTTTGAAGCGCTCATCATGTTCACAAAATAGCGCTAGTCGCCGCTTTGCGGTCGAAGTGCTGCTCGCATGTCCTCGATCGAGGACTGCGCGATAAACCGTAGCTCATGCTTCACCGCTTCCATGTCGCCGCGCTCTTGGGCTTCCTTCGCGCGCCTCATCGCTTCGCGGCGCTCAGCGCAACGGCAGGTCATTTTCCGAGCTTCGGGTTTGGCTTGAACGTCTTGATCTTTCCGACCGCCACGCCGTCCTCTGGATCACTGGGATCAGCGAGACTGCCGGTGTTACGCGCTTTCTTCCAATTGCTGCTACCGTGCACCAGGACCTCCGGCTTTTTGCCGAACAAGTCACGCGCCTTCTTGAGGCCGGCCGGAGTTCCCTTATCGGTTATGAAAGCTCTGCGCACATTCTCTAATGCAGTATCAGCAGTCACGTCAGTGAACAGCTGGCACTCTCCCATCTCGATATGCTTGTCCATCGCGACAAATGGCGAACCGGCTGGAAAGCTCACCTGGCCTGGGGCGAAAGCCGCTGGCGAGTATCTGAACTTCGGCTTCTGTCTGGTCTCGATCAGAGTAACATTGTTGCCGAAGCAGTCATCGGTCGTTGTAGACGTGCTGGCCGTGAGGTCTCCGGCAACGTAATAGCCGTTTACCGGAAGGATAGCGTTACGGTCCACATATCCTGATGGCCAATAGCAGGACAACGCTTTTCTAGTCAGGTTCACGTCGTCAAACGCGATCCACATTCGGCAAGCGCTGTTGGTCCTGCTCCCCTCCGTGTCCGGGGTCATGATGGTGTCCGCGTCACCGAGAATGCCATCCGTTGAGCAAGACCTCGTCAAATCTAATGACAGCAAAAGATGGTGCCACTCGTCCGGCGTTACTTCCTGCCCGCCTGCTCGCGCCGCATCGCTCAAATGTTCGGAAAACGACACATCGCCAACATCGCTTGCGGGCACAGTCCGGAACGTTTCCGGGCGATACCCCATAACAACGTCGGCATTACTTTCGTAGGTTAACGTTACGGTAATCTCGTTGAATGGCAGCACTCCATAGTGGCCTTCGAGATCGCAGATCGAACCGTCGCCGGGGGTATGATTGTTGACGGGCGGACTACATTCATCGGTCGCAACTGTCGAAGAATAGAGCCCCATCGATCCAGGTCTCTCGGAGTTGGCAATCACGGACCATGAGCCCTCGAAGGTCGCGCGGTTACTGCTAGGCAACACGATGTTTACTGACAATTTCGGAACGTCGCCGCTGCAATCGATCCCGATGTATGACGGGTCTATGTCGCGGTTTTCATCATTGAAAACCAAGTGTGGCTCCTCATCAGGTTGCGATGGCGTGGGATCGCCGGTCACAACCCATCCGCAGCTGCTCGTATCCCAAGAATAGTTCGTGATCGAGGGCAAGGTGCCGACGTCTCTTTGGACAAAATCGAACTTCCGCCCAGTTCTCGGAGAGCCAAAAACCGATATTGGGACAATGCCGGTAAAAGTCGGCCGGTCGTCTCCGCTATCTTTCCAAGCTGCGAATTCTGCTTTAGCTGCCGCGAGCGACTCCGCCGGCGCGCGAAACCAGATTGACATGAAAAGCTTCTTCGACGGGGGCACCGTCTGCGGGAGTTCAATGTAACTCTCATCCGGAAATTCAACGGCGAGACCGCCGAAATTGACGTTCACAATGTATTGGAACGGATCGAGCCGATATGGCGGATTAAGCCCATTCGCTCCTACGACCTTTCCCTCCGGCGCCTCGCTCTCATCGATCAGGTATTGATTGAGCAACTTGGTTTGCCCGCCGAGCCCCATGACTTCGTTGGCATTGCCCTTGTGCTTCAGGTACGTGGGGACTTCATACTCGATGTAGTCGCCTTGGTCGCCCTTTGTCGTCAGATCCTTTTGGTAGTCGTCTGACGGGATCACATATTCGAGCAGGCCAGGATTGGCCTCGGCTGCCGCGTCAATGATGTCGTCGTAATTGGTCTCATAGCGGACCACGCGGCGCACCTCGACCTCGCGGGAGGATTGCAACATCTCGTTAGTCGCGTTTAAAAACCGACCCATTCCGCTGCCGCCGTTGTCCTCGGTTCCGGTCTCGACGCGCGGGCGAAAGGCCTTAATGACCTTTATTGGAATCCATTGCTCTGGATCGTTGACGTCCTCTTCGCTCTCGGGGTCACAGAGCTTGATGATCTCAATTTCGCGCGAGGGCGTGCCGTCAGCTGCATAATCGTCGGCGTTTGGATCGTCGCACCATCGGAACCTGTGTTGCAAACCTTGCGACCAGAGCTTGCCCGGCATGTTAGCCTTGCTTTTGGCGATATCGGTGCGCTCCATGTCGGCGTACACGTCGCTAAGGCGCTCGCCTTGTTTGTTGGTGCCGAAGATGCGGGAAATATGCGTCTTGCGGCTCTCCGGCGCGTTGGTCAAATCTCGCCCTCAATAATGGACGAAAGCTTGCCTTCGGCACGAAGCTTCGCTTCTACTTCCGGGGTCATCTCCATCGAAACCATGTGTTTCGGCATGGAATAAGGACCCCGTTTCGGGGTGATCGGCATCCAATCGGGACCCCGGGATAAGGGTCCACAGTGGCTTCCATCGAGTCATGGAAGCCGAGGTTGGGATGCTGGTGGTGGAGACGATTGGTAAGATCCGTCGCGCCTACTTTGTTGATGGTCGTCCGATCAAGGCGATCTGCCGAGAACTTGGCGTATCGCGGAAGGTGGTTCGCAAGGTCATTCGTTCTCAAGCGACGGAGTTCCGGTACGAGCGCGAGACGCAGCCGCTCCCGAAGATGGGTGCCTGGAGTGCCGAGCTTGATCGGTTGCTGGCAGGGAATGAGAGCAAGGCGGCGCGGGAACGGCTGACGCTGATCCGGCTATTCGAGGAACTCCGCGGCCTGGGTTATGCCGGCGGCTATGATGCGGTTCGTCGATACGCCCGACGGTGGACCAAGGAACGCGGCACCTCGACAGCGTCGGCTTATGTGCCGCTGAGCTTTGCACCAGGCGAAGCCTACCAGTTCGACTGGAGCCACGAGGTGGTCCTGCTGAGCGGCACCACGGTGATGGTGAAGGCTGCTCATGTTCGGCTCTGTCACAGTCGCATGCTGTTCGTGCGGGCCTATCCGCGGGAGACGCAGGAGATGGTGTTCGACGCCCACGACCGGGCATTCGCCCTGTTCAAAGGCACCTGCACCCGCGGCATCTACGACAACATGAAGACCGCGGTGGAGACGATCTTTGTCGGTAAAGGCCGTCTCTACAATCGCCGCTTCCTGCAGATGTGCAGCCACTATCTGGTCGATCCGGTCGCCTGTACGCCAGCGTCGGGCTGGGAGAAGGGGCAGGTCGAGAACCAGGTCGGGCTGGTCCGGGAGCGCTTCTTCACGCCGCGGCTGCGGTTCAAAAACCTCGACGAGTTAAACGCCTGGCTGCTCGACAAGTGCATCGCCTACGCCAAGGCTCATCGCCATCCGGAGCTGGTCGATCAGACGATCTGGGACGTGTTCGAAGCCGAACGCCCCAAACTCGTTCCCTATGCCGGCCGCTTCGACGGCTTCCATGCGGTGACAGCATCGGTCTCGAAGACCTGCCTGGTGCGCTTCGACAACAACAAGTACTCGGTCGCAGCCAGTGCAGTCGGACGACCGGTCGAGGTTCAAGCCTATGCCGATCGCATCGTGATCCGTCAGGATGGACGTATCGTTGCCGAGCACCCGCGATCCTTTGGCCGCGGCGATACCGTCTACGACCCCTGGCATTATGTGCCGGTGCTCGCCCGCAAACCCGGCGCCTTGCGCAACGGTGCTCCCTTCAAAGACTGGGTGCTGCCGGCCGCGATCGAGCGGATCCGGCGCAAGCTGGCCAGCACCGACGATGGCAATCGGCAGATGGTCGACATCCTCACCGCGGTGCTGACTGACGGTCTGTCCGCGGTGGAAGCGGCTTGTGCCGAAGCGCTCAGTCACAGCGTCCATTCCGCCGATGTCGTTCTCAATATCCTGGCCCGTCAACGTGAACCCGCCCCACCGGCCAACATCATGACGCCGGCCGCACTGACGCTCCGTCATGCACCGATCGCCGATTGTGCCCGCTACGACAACCTCCGGAGGACCATCTGATGGAACGAACCCAAATCTTCGACCTCATGGGCGAACTTAAGCTCTACGGCATGAAGGCTGCCTTCGACGAGATCATGGCAACTGCCGTCAAGCGCCAGCACGAGCCTCAACGCATTGTCGGCGACCTGCTCAACGCCGAGATCAACGAGAAGCAAGCCAGGTCGATCAAATACCAGCTCACCATTGCCAAGCTGCCGCTCGCCAAGGACATCGCCGACTTCCAGTTCGACGGCACGCCGATCAATCAGACTCTCGTCAATGATCTCGCTGGCGGCGGCTTCATCGCCCAACAACGCAACGTCGTGCTGGTTGGCGGCACCGGTACAGGCAAAACCCACTTGGCCATTGCCATCGCCAGAAGTTGCATCCGCGATGGCGCCAGAGGACGCTTCTACAACGTAGTCGACCTCGTCAACCGGCTCGAGACCGAGACCCGCAACGGTCGGCAGGGACGGCTCGCCGAGCATCTGACCCGCATGGACTTCATCGTTCTCGACGAGCTGGGCTATCTGCCGTTCGCGCAATCCGGCGGTCAGCTCCTGTTCCATCTCATCAGCCGGCTCTACGAGCGCACCTCCATCATTGTCACCACCAATCTTGCGTTCGGCGAATGGCCCAGTGTGTTCGGTGATGCCAAAATGACCACCGCGCTACTCGACCGATTGACCCATCACTGCGACATCGTCGAGACCGGCAACGACAGCTGGCGATTCAAAAGCCGCGACGATGTTCAAACAACCCGCGCTCGCGCCGTCTCCGCAACCCCGACCAGCTCCGACGACCCGAGCGCTACCAGCAGAGCACGCCGATCAAAGGGGTCCCTTTTGGATGCCGATAGGGGGTCCCAGTCGAACGCCGATTGACAGTGGGCATTGTTCGCCGCGGCCGAGATCGTCTCTAGGACACGCATAAGCGCGCCTGACAAATCAGCAGTCTGCTGCGGCTGCTCGGCCTGGCCAATCCGCTGCTGGTTCTCGGGCGTTGCCGGGTTCGACGGTGCAGCTGGTGTGGCTCCCGGCGCGATCTGCCAATTGTACGCGGGGTTGGTGTCGCCGCTCGGTGGCTGCTGCGCCGGTGCAGTGGGCACGAGCTCCTCGAGCGGCGTCGGATAGCGCCGCTGTCCTTGCGTGATCGCTCCGGGGTCGGTGAAGGCCTTCGACAGAAAATCGCTGATGACGCCGAATGGATTTCCGCCCTTCAGTTCGGTTGCACCCGACCCAGTCCCGGTGGACGCGGTATTGCGGAGATAGCCGACAAACCGACCGAGAAGGTCTCCCCGGTTTGACGAGAACACCTCGCCTAGGCTTTGCGGGGCATGGGGCACGTCTTCAGGACGTACCGGGCCGATGAAGCGGCCGCCTCCAGGCTGGTAATCCTTGGCGTGCATGAGCTTGTCGACGCCGGCGGCTGCCTGGTCAACATAGCCGGAAGCAGCATCGATGCCCTTCGTGAGGTTGGCATGATCGCCCCCCATCGTTGCAGTGAGCCGCTTTGTCGCCACCTCGAGCCCCTCGAACGCGTCGGTGACACCGCGCGCAGCCTCGGCGTCGGCCGTCGCCTTCGGATAGTTTCGAGCGAGACTGCTGATGACTGAGTTTGGCTGCAAACGGCCGCCGCGATCTGTGAAGTTGGCAAGCTCGTCGGCGTTCTTAAAGGATTGACCGTATGGCGCAGGAACCGAACGCGCGACGAAATTCGCGGCCGTCGGAGATGTCTGCTGCAATGCCTTGACGGCTTCCGTTGTTATTTTTTTGTTGTCGAACAAGCTGCTGAAAAATTGGTCGACCGCCGCTTTCGCTTCCGGCCCCCCGGTTTTGTCGACCCTGGTTTCCGCGAGCAGCCCACCTTGCGCTTTGAGGAAGCTATCATCCGTTGCAGGGGTAATCGCAGCGCCGCCTTCGAAAATTGGTTCAAATCTGTGCTTCGCGACAAGCTCGCGACGATAGGTCTGAAACCGCTCGAAGCCGGGTGCAATTGTGCCGACGTCGGTTCCTAACTGTTTTGCTTGATCCGACAGTTTGCCGAAGGAATCGTCACCGCCGCCGAAGGCCTTCAGTCTCGCTTTGGTCTTGTCGGTTTCCTCGCCCAGCTTCGCCAAGCCGACCAGCGCGCCGGTGATGCCGGCGACCAAGCCGGCGGGCGACAGAAAGCCGGCCGCGAACCGGGTAACGAGCCCGCCAAGGTTGCCTAGGCCGGCGCCGCCCAGCGCACCGCCGATGCCGCCCTGTTCGATGATCGGGGCGAGCGCCTCGCGGACCTTGCTGATCGGCTCGCCAATTCGCTCTGCCGCGTTCCTGGCGTCGCCGATGGTCTTCTCGGTAGCCTGCAGCGATTTCTTCCCGGCGTCGCCGACGGCCTGCAGCTTGCTCTTTACTTCCTGATCGCCTTCGAGCGCGATGCTGAGGAGGACTTCGTTCTTTTTGGCCATGGTCAATCTCCTATTTCCGCAGTTGGCCGCGGTTCTGCGCGATCAACTCGCGCTGCATCCGAACATGTTGGCTGATGATCCTGCGCACGGCCGCGGCGGCCCCAGCGGCGGCGCCATTCTCCACGGCTTCGCCCTCCTGCCAGGTCCACTCGATGCCGCTGGTTTCGTACTCGTTAGTCTCCTCGTAGATGACGCAGTAGACGAGGACTGCCAGACACAGCGAGAAGGACGCACTCATGAAGTCGCCCGAGTTCGATTTCGGGAGAAGAGGCTCCAGGATCTCCGCCAGCTCCATGTACTCTTCGTTGTGGCGCTTTTTGAACGTCTCGACGTAGGCCCGGGCCCGATTGGCTGCCCTTGTGGCCGACCGCATAGGGATGGTGTTCGACCGATCGGCCTTAACCTCACTCAGGCGCACTCTGCCGCCATGCGTTCGAATTCGCTTCTGGCCGATCTGCCGGCTCAGTGTCGACTTGTGCAAGCCCAACTGCCGGGCCGCCTCCGAGATCGAAATGAGAGGTTCCGCTTTGTTCATTGGGTGGCACCCCTGTCACCTTCGGTGTTCACCGCGGGCCTTAACTTAAGGCCCAAGTTAAGGCCGTAGACGCAACGTCTACACTTTCCGAACACCCGCTTAGCTATTGATGCCATTCTGCTTTTGTCCCGAAACGTTGCAGGTTGCATGTTGTGCGTTGCATAAGTTTTGAGGTCTGGCTCTAGCGTTATCGAGCGCTCCCCGTATTGCCCTAAAGTCCAAAAGATCGTTTGGCATGGGGGGGGGTGGTCCGGGCTTCAGTTGTACGGGGTGCGGTACCGCGAGAGCACCGCACCCGTTCGTGTCCTGCTTGCGCCGTCAGGGGGAAGGAAAGCCCCTGCGATTTGATGGGCACGCCCCGCCAACCCAAAGCTGAAGGCGTGCCCACGTCCGCAACGCGCCTGGTCAGGAGGGGATGGAGCTTCCCCATTCGCGGGACGGACGATCTGCATTAGATGAAGTCCTCAGCCATGGCCGGCATGGTGCTGGCCAGTCCGAGCACGACGCGCGGATCGGCGTCGCCGCGGCGGTGGATCGCCAGTTCACGCTCCTCGGCTTGGCGGATCAGCTGTTCTTCCTCACGCTCGGCGAGGATGATCTTGGCCCGGAGTTCTGCTTCGCGCTGCGCTCGTTCCTCATCGGTGATAGCGTTCGCGTCGTCGGAATACTTGTCGACTTCGGCGTCAATCGCTGTGATCAGCGTGTCCTTGAAGGCGAAGCACAGTATGCCGAGGGCATCGGACGTGCCGCCGGCCGAATAGGCTTCTGGCGGAATGACAAGATCGGATCCGACAAGCTCTTTCGAGACATGGTGATTGCCGCGAATGCCGACGGACGGCCAAAGGATATTCTCGCCGTGGTCGATGGCGCCCAACACGCGCGGCGGCTTGGCGGTGACCTCGATCAGGTCCCGGACCTTCTTCTTCACTTCGGCGGATGGCCGTGGCTTGGCGTTGATTTCCCGCAGATCGGCGAACAGCTGCGCAATCTCCTCGCGGAGGTCGGCGATCGCCTTCTTCAGATCGGCGGCGGCCGACTTCTTCGCCTGCTTGCCGTCGTGCGGCACAAAGTCCATCGAGTGGTTCAGCACCTGACGTGCATAGGCGCGGCATCGCTCCTGGAGCTTGTTCAGTGCCGAAAAGCGCGGCGCGGACTCGTCCATCTTCGCATTGAGTTTCTCGATCTTCTTGTCGAGATTGGTTTGGTCGGCACGAAGCTTCACCACGTCGGGATGGTTTTCCGGATAAATAACCGTGAGACCGTACCGGGAAGCCTGGGCTTCGTCTGTTCTAAGCCGAATTTTTTGGATGATCTGACCGCGCTCGACCATCAGGACTTGCAACTCGTCCATCCAGTTATGGCGCTTTGCGCTCACTTCGTCGCGCTGATCCTCGATGTTCTCCAAAGCCGTCAGCAGCCAATCTGGCAGCCGGCCGCGGACCAGAGAGAAGCTTGCATTGGTGATCGGTGCCGCCGAGGGGACCAAAGCCTCGATGTTGCGATTGAGCGATCCCTGAACCTCGGCAGTCCTGGCGGCTGTGGCAGCATCGAGTTCCTGAAACGCCTGCGTCACTCTGGCAAATGCCGCCTGCGCCCCAGGCTCCAAGGCGCCTGCCATGATGCTTCGAGCCGTAAGCGCAACTCGGGCGAAGGCTGCCCTTTCGGCCGGGGTCTTGGCAGTCGCGCTGGCCTCATTGGCCATACGCTCCCAATCTTCCATGCTGCGCGGCGTATCCATGTGTTGATCCTTCCTCAGGTCTGATTCGTCCTCAACATGCCCCAAGTCGTTGGCCGTGAGCTGCCCTAGCTCGTGGCCAACAGTGCACGGATGCGCCGGGCGGAAAGCGGGCGGTCGATGACCTTCAGCACGGCCCAGCAGTGGCCGCGCAGCGTCTCCCGGTAGGTGATGCCGTAGGCGGACCGGTCCCGCTTCCAGTCCGGTCCGGAGCGATATCGGGCAAGACGCTGGGCGATGCTCTCGGCGGCCGCGCTGGCGGATTGGTCGGCGTAGAACGTCGACGCCATATTGCGCAGCAGCCGCTGGTGTTCCGCCTGCGCCATCCTGGTCGTCGCACTGCGCTGGCCGGGCTTGGTCGGCACCAGCACCACCGCGATGCTGCGCAACGCCTCCGCGGCCGCGCCCCGGTCCGCCTCAGACAGCTCGGCGCCGGCGGCGAGCGCCTCCGCGAGGCGGTGAAGGTCGGTGTGCACGGTCATGCCACAGCCCATTGGGAAGCCAGAACGACGCGAACCCGGCACACCGGCGGAAGGAGTTTTTTGCAGATGTCGGTCAGGATCAGCTCGTAGTCGCGCATGATCCGGCTCTGGACGAACGGACTCTCCACGCCGAACGTGACCACGCCATCCGTGACATCGACGATCTCGGTCTTGCCGAACCAAGATACGACCGGGGCTTCCCCGATGCGGGAGACCAGTTCTGCGCGAAGCGACCCGAGCGCTTCAACACTCGCAGGGTCGCGCGCGCGCACAGGGATTACACAAGGGATATAAGCAAGGGAAGATTGGTGCGAATGGCGGTTCGCCTTTTCTATGCTCGCCGTTCGCCTTTTCTCGTCGATCCGTTCGCCTTTTCCATCGATATAGGCGAACCCCTGTTCGCCTTTTATTTCGTCGAGTTGGCGGTCGATTGCAGCGATGAGACTACCGCCGTTCCGCCTGCTGTCATCCCTCGAACTCGCCCGGAAAGGCGAACCGCCATTCGCCTTTCCTTCATCCGCTGGCGCGCTCAAGGTCGCCCTTTCCAGCCTAAGACGGTACCCGTTGAAATGGGTCCGGCCCGGGGTGAAGCTGACGTCGATGTACTCGAGGTCGCGCAGTCTTTGGGTCGAGATCTGCAGCGCGCGCCGGGTGATGCCGAGCGCCTCGGCGCCGGTGATCTGCTTGAACCGCGCCTCTCCTGTCTTCCGGTCCGTGACACTACCGACGTAGTACGCCACGCGAAAATCAAGATGCGTGGCGCGCGGGTCGCGCATGATCTGGTCCAGGACCGAAAGTTTCTGTGCGGTGAAGCGATCACTCACGACGGAGGTGCCTCCGCCAATTCTATAGCGATGGCGATCGGGCCGCGGATGCTGTGCCTGATGGTGTCAACGTCGACGCCATGCTGCAGCAACAACGAGACCAAAAGGGCTGCCGTCTCAGCGTTCTGCTGAAGCGGCGTGTCGAGCTTATCGGTGTCGAGGAAGATTTCAGCTAGCGTGCCGTCGGGAAATCTGCTCGCTGTGGCGCGGTAGCGGAAGCCCTCATGCTCGAAGTTGAAAGCGATCGACAAGCGCTTGTTGGGAAGACGTCGCCGGTTTGGTCTGCTCATTGCGCGGCCTCCCCGTGAATTAACGGGGCGACAATCGAGGCCATTGCGAAGCTGATCGCGCACCGGCGCGTCATTGCCCGGGCTTGCCGCTGATTAAGGTCTGCGCTATTTGTCGATCCGAGCTCGCCGCCAAGCTGCTCGAATTTCGGCGCCGGTTCACCGCATGCGGTGGCCGGCGTCGCCGCTTCTGGACCTGCCATCAAGCAGCATGCTGCTTCGGCTGGCGCGGCTGAAGGCTAGAAATGTAGCGGTCGACGCTTTCCGGCGTGATGTAGGTGCTGGCGCCATCCTTCAAGACGTCGAGCCGGCCCTGGTTGATCAGATCGTACAGCTTGGTGTTGCCGACCGAGATCATGGCCATAACCTGCCGCGGCTTCAACAGGCGGGGAGCAATCTCCGACTTCATGTCATTCATCTCCGTCAAGAGCGATGGCGACCAATTCGCCCGCTTCGAAACGGAGACTTACGGAAATGGCGACTCGTGAAAATTGGTGCTGGAGGACACCGCTATCGCCATGGCGATGTCAGGACCTCTCATCGCCAGTCACGCTCGCTACAAACTTGCGGCGGTCCCTGTATGCCGGCTCCGCACGCCAACGCCTGATCGTGTCGCGTTCAACGCCAATCCGTTTCGCGAGCACCGTGACGCTAAGGCAATTACCGCTCGCGTCTGCCTTTCCATCGAGAAGAGAGGCCCTCTGAAACGCCTCCACATTTTTTTTCTTTTTGCTGATTTTGATCCCGATAGCCTTTTGAAATTCGAGTGCCGGCTCTCCGACCTTCAAACCCAGAGCTTCAAATGTGAGCCAGAGCAGTTCCGGGGGCGCCGGCTTACGATGGTAGGCGCAATAGCCGTGAAGCATGTAGATGTAATTCTGCTCGAGTGGCGTCAGCCGCGGCAGCTTTTTCTTGTCAAGGATAAACGGCCTTCGCTTTTCTTCCAGACTGGCCCGCAATTTCATCGCGCAGGAGTTGACGCCGGTTTCCCTGTAGTCGCCAGTGTCGCCCTCTTCGGACATCGACTTGATGTATCCGTGAAACTCGCCCGGGATGCCGTCATAGCCCCAGCAGAACAACGTGGGGGGATGCTGTTTCATGAAGCTCGCTCCAAGTCGTCCAGATAATCAGCCCACGCCTGCATCATGTCGACGCGCTCAGCCCAATACTCTGCGCGGTTGTAGGCCCTGCGAACGCTGTTCTTGTCGACGTGTGCGAGCTGGCGCTCGATCACTTCCGGCTTCCATCTGTTCATCTCGTTGAGACGCGTGCTCGCCATCGCTCTGAAGCCGTGCGAACACATTTCGTGCTGCTCGTAGCCGAGCCGCCGCAGCGCGACGTTCATCGTGTTTTCGGAGATGGGCCGATTGCGAGTGACCAGCGACGGAAAGGCAAATCGACATACATTAGATGGTTCTTCGCGAGTACCATCTATTGCCCCTGCCCGCTCCCGCAGTTCCTTCAGGACACCACGGGCCTGTGTCGACAACGGGATCAGATGATCCCTGCGCATCTTCATGCGGACGGCGGGTATTTCCCAAACTGCGTTGGTGTCATCAAACTCGGCGAGTTCGGCGAAGCGGATTTCACCCGGCCTGACGAAGGTCAGCGCGAGCAGCTGCAGCGCCAGGCGCGTGGTGGTGTCGCCCTGGTAGGCTTTGATCGCCCGCATGAGTTCGCCAATGCCGGCAGGGTCGGTGATGGCCGGCCGCGGCGTGGTCTTGGCCGTCGTCAGGGCCCCGCGAAGATCGGCGGCCGGATCCCGCTGGCACCGCCCCGCGGCGATTCCGAAGCGAAAGATGCTGCTCGCCAGTGATCGGGCCCGGGCTGTCGTCTCATGGTGGCCGCGGGCCTCGATCTTGCGCAGCACCTCGAGCAGTTCCGGCGGCTCGATCGCCGCCGCCGGCCGAGCGCCGAGGTCGGCGTTCAGGACCTTGAGAAGCCAGTTGGCGCGGTCGATCGTGCGGCCGCCCTTGCCGGCCATCTTGACCTTGAACCAGTCATCCCCGAGCTCCCTGAAGGTCGCCCGGGCCGCCAGCGAGACGGCGATTCGGTCCGCCTTCCGTTGCTGGGAGGGGTCGACGCCGCCGTCGAGCAGCCGCCGGGCCGAGTTCCGGAGGTCGCGGGCCTGCGCGAGGCTGGTGCGCACCTCAGCCGAGCCCGGCATCACGTAGGGCCCGAGTGCGAGGAGTTTCTGCTTGCCGTCGAATCGGTAGGCATAGCGCCAAAGCTTGGCGCCTGTGGTGGCCACCAGCAGGTGAAGGCCACCGCCGTCGGAAAGCTTGAACGGCTTATCCTTGGGCCGCGCTGTGCGACAGGAGGCATCTGTGAGGGACATATCGGGGCGATCCGTGTTGGTATCGTGCCGAAAAGAGCCTGATCGCGCCCGCAGATACCAACTGAAATACCAACAAAATCTGCGGCTGTCGGCGGATTTCGGCGAATGAAAGCGAAGCACTATAGGCCGAAAAATGGCCGGTTTCGCTGGGCTTTGGAGGGTTTCTGTGAATAACCGCGAACTGGCGCGGATGAGAGGCTGGCTCCCCGGGCTGGATTCGAACCAGCGACCATTCGATTAACAGTCGAATGCTCTACCGCTGAGCTACCGAGGAATAGGCGAACATATGTTCGCGAGCGGGCAGCGTATAACAAAGCCTTTCGGCCTTGCAAAGAACCAAATGGGGGACCCGGTGAAACTTTAGCGGAGACGGTAAACCGCTGACGTACAAGGGTTTGCCCCCAATCCCGGCGTGAAATATGCCTGGCCCGCCCGCCCCGGCCGCCCAAGCTGCAGGCGCCGGAAACACCGCCGGCGCGGCGATCGCGCCGCGCCCGTGATTCTGTCTTGGATTCCATCTCTTGGATCCCGTCTTGGGCACCACCCGCCCCCGACATCACTCTGCAATGAACGAGGTCGTCTTGGTGCCGGGGTCGTAGCGCAGCCTCAGGACGTTCAGCTTGCAGAGGTTGACGTTCTTCCACAGCACCGACTCGTCGTAATTGGCCCAATCGACCTTGATGTTCCAGAGGCAGCCTTCGTCGTCGTTGCCGAACTCGACATAGGCGGTGTCCTGGTTCTTCAGGGTGGCCTCGAGTTCGTTCTCCCATTCGTCGAGGCCGTCGTCGGGCCCGTTGAAGCCGAGAAACTTGATGGCATATCCGGTCTCGTTGACCACGGAAACGTTGCGGTTATCGGCGGCCCGCGCGGGTGTCGTGACCAGCGCCAGTCCCATCACAAGCAATGCCGGCAAAATAGACTTCATCGAAATCCTCCTGGCAGTCGGCCGCACATCGGCGTGCGGTTGTCACCTCCTCAGCGACCGTGCCGCACGGGTACAAATCGTGCACAGAATGCGAAGAGCTGGGTTTAGCGCGCGGCGATCGCGACGATGAACAGCGCGGTCGCGGCAATCGAGGCCACCGTTCGCACGTGGTTCCACAAGGTCCAATCGGTCAGATAGCGCGCCCAGACCGGTGCCGCCGCCGCGCTCGCGGGGGCCGTCGCCGCAAGCTGGTCGTTCAGCGGCACATTGAAGACAACAGTGACGACGAACATGCCGACGACATAGATGACGCCGCCGCCAATCATCGCAATCGCGCCCGGCTCCTGCCATCGCAGGGCGCCGAGCACGACCAGCGCGGCGCAGGACAGCGTGGTGCCGAAGAAGACCGGCATGAACAGCGAGCGGACGATGTCGACATTGATCGCGTTCATCGCCGAGATCCCGGCAGCCTGGTCGATACGGCCGAGCGCGGTCATGACGAACGCGGAAAAGGCGAAATAGAGCCCGGCGAGCAGGCCGCAGCCGAGCGCGGAAAACCACAGCAAGCCCCAGGTCAGGACATGGCGCATCGTTCCAGCTCCAAATGCGAGGGATACTCGTATTTGTGAAATGCGATAAACTCTCGTATTAGAGACGTCAACCCCGGTGGCGGAGGAGAAGGATGGCGAGACGAAAGGCCGCGCCTGCGGCAGCGGCAAGGGCCGCTCCCGCGGGAGAGGCTCCCCTGCCCGGGCTGGCGCGGCTTGCCCCGACGCAGCAGCGCAGCCGCGAGCGCTTCGAGCGCATCCTCGCCTGTGCGACCGAGATCATGGCGGAAAAGGGCAGCGAGGCGTTCCGCATGAGCGACATCGTCGAACGCAGCGGCGTCGCATTCGGCTCGCTCTACCAATATTTCCCCGACAAGGCCGCGATCATCGGCACGCTGGCGGAACGCCATAACGCTGTCGGGCGCGATTGCGTCCGGCGCGATCTGGCTGGTGTGACGGCCGCGCGCGACCTGCACCCGGCGCTGTGCCGGATCGTCGACAGCTACTACGAGATGTTCATGCGCGAGCCTGTCATGCGCGACATCTGGCAGGCGACCCAAGCCGATCGCGCCCTGCAAAAGCTCGATGCGGACGACATGGCCATGCTCTCCGCCCTGCTGTCCGATGCGGTCAGACGGCTTGCGCCCGGCATGCCGGCCGCCACCCTCACCAATTTCTCAGGGCTGACCATGACGCTGATCGCCGCCGCCGTGCGTCACGCAATCACGCTGCCGCCGAAGAAGGCCCGCCAGGTGCTGACGCAGTTCAAGACCATGCTGCCGCAGGACCTTGCCAGGCTGCCGTGACCACAATCGCACAGAGGTCGGGAATTTCCTCCGCGCAGAGGCGATAGACTGCGGGTCTACACGATTTACGCCGTTCGAGACCCTGCCCGCGGCGCCCGACACTATCCCGCCGGCGAACCATGCCGAGGATCGATGCTGCATGCGATTGGCGACTATCCTGCGATCCTTGTCTCACTGTCACGGCTTCCTAAAATTGCTGCGATATTTGACGGCTATGAGAATCGCCGGGAATTCCCGGAAGAGTTTTTCGCAAGATGTGATTTGTCTCACACGAGGTGCGGCCATGCCGACCTAGGTTCCCCACGGGGTCAGGGATTCATTAACCAAAGCGGGCGCCATCGTTCTTTTCATAAAATTCGAACGATTCGCTCAATCCGGACCGAAGACAGTTTTGCGACCATGGCGCTCTCGAACCTCGGAGAGCGCGATGAGCGACGTCGAATTTGATCTGCTGCTGGACGCCGTGCGAACGGCGATCGCGCCCATTGCTCAGGAGGATTTCGTGGCCCAGCCTTCGCCCCGTATTCAGCCGCCGCCGCGCGCTGCCAATGATAACCAGGCGCCGTGGCCTCTGATTCCGTTTCCTGAAGGTTGGTACGCCGCAAGCTGATGCGGCTTCTCATGTATCGGCTGCAAGCCATTGATGAGACGAGTGGAGGCCACGACCGGAATTGAACCGGTGTACACGGTTTTGCAGTTCTACTTGTGCCCTGCCCTACAATATCAAGCTGTACCGAAGCGGCCTATTCTGTTGACGTTTTGAGCCGCTAGCGCTGACCAGCGTCACCTCTAATATTGTCTAGTACTAGCGGGTCCGGTGGCAATTCCGGTGGCAAATCCCGAAAACCTCCGCAACGTTGAGAGGTCGCGCAGACGGAACGGACCCCGACAGTGCCAGGCCGGGGTCACCATTCTGCTCCCGGCGCGGTGAGTACGCGTTCCTATAACTCGGGTACGGTCCAGTGCAAAGTGAACCATTGGCGCTAGCCTAGCGCTCAGGTAGCATTAAGCTCCCGATTCCCGCCAGAAATGCCACTTCCCAATGGCCGCAGACCTCATGGACCAGATGAAGCGGAACCCTCAGGGGGACTGGACGATTAAGGATGTGGAAAGGGTTTGCACCGAGCATGGCGTGTCGTGCAACCCGCCCACGGGTGGCGGTACTCACTATAAGGTATCACACCCGCGCATTGATCACATTCAGACGATTCCCTTTAAAAGGCCCATCAAACCTGTATATATACGTCGGTTGGTGAGGTTCCTCGAAGTGGTCAGGAGGATCAAGTGAGCAACTCAACTGAGTACGCCATCACGATCCGACCGCTTTCCGCCATGGACGGAGGCGGCTTTATCGCCTTGGTTCCCGATCTGCCGGGATGTATGTCGGATGGTGAAACACCCCAAGAAGCTCTAGCGAACGCTCAGGACGCCATTGCTTGCTGGATCGAAGCTGCCCACGAAATGGGACGGCCGATTCCCGATCCCACGCCAGAAGAGCCGGTTCAAATGCTGAGGTTTGGCTGATCCGCCAAAAAGGAAGCCCGCCAAAATGGCGGGCTTTGTTTTATCCCCGATTAGATCAAGCAGCCGCCCCAGCTTCAGGAACAAACGCCGCCGGGCGTATATTTTTGAGACCGGCGGCGTCTTTTCGTTGGGACTGCTGTTCCGATCTAAGTGACCATGGTACCCGGCGCCGCCGCGAACTGCTCGCGCAACTTCTCACTCGGCTCGCCCCCGACGAGTTCGAATAGAAGATCACGGGCCTTTTTGATCTCCCATTCGGCCTTGTCGTCGGTCTTCAGCCATTCGTGCGGCATTATGCAATGCAAGAGAACCGAAACCTTTGCGCGCCGGCCAGCGGCCGTTTGAGCATTGATCGACTCCATCTCCACTATAATGGCGTCCACCCGATCCCAGTGCGGCCGGGCGAGGTTAACGAGACGATTGTAATCCTTGAACTCGGTCATCTGCGTTACGCGCTTGCAGTGGTCGTCATCCGCAAGGAGCCCCTCTTCGGCGCGGAGCCGGATCAGCTCGTCGCGACAAATGTTGTCGAGCCGATTGATTTCGTCGTGGTTAGCGTGCGCCAGTTCGAACTCGCGGAATATCTCCTCCTCCAGCGCAAGCAGCCCAGCATCCGTCGCCTCGTTTGCGCGCTTGGAGTGCTTCGCTAGGCCGCAAATCATTCCTACGGGATTTCCATCGTGCGCCCAGTCAAGACTTTGGCCGTGCGATCTGAAGAACTCTAGCGGCCCCTCATAGTACGCGGCCGTGTCCTCGTCTTCATCCTTGAATGCGGGGCCGTGAACCCGCCGTCGGAAATATTCCAGGGTGAGCGCGGCTTGGTCCTCATCGATTTTCCAACCCTCGCGGACGTAGCGTGTGCGGAGAAGATCCACAATTTGCTCGACGCGGGCCAAGATCGCTTCGTTGTCGGTCAGCTGGGGTTGAGACCCCGAGGCGATTGCAGCGGCCGGCGCGGCGGCGGCGACCGCGGCGGACGAGACGAACATATTCATTGGGAGCCTCCTGCTCACAGTGGGTGCCCCTGCCCGCCCTGTAGAAGTCGACTCCTTGGCGTTCGGTTCGCCCTTATTGCCGATCGGCTGGCATGCGCCAGACTGGCTGGCTGGAATCAGAGACCGCGGGGACAATTCAACGGCGCCGTGGGCGCCAATGCCCTCCTCCAGAATTGCGGACGAGCTTGTGGGTGGCGTGCTATACACGCGGTCAGACTTGGCCATTTCGATTAGCTCCTGATGGTCGGGTTAGAGCCGAGTCCGGAAGCATCACCTTCCGCTCGGCTCTTTTTTAGTGTACAACCTAAATTATGAAGAAGTCAATAAATGTTGCACCTAAAAAGCGACGCGGGCGCCCGGGAACGGGCAAGAACCCGCATATCGCTGCGAGAATGCCCGTAGAACTAATTGCTCAAGTTGAGGCTTGGGCAACAGCGAACAATGCTACGCGCTCCGAAGCATTCAGAACTCTGGTCGAGATCGGGCTGAAGGCGAAGAAGTAGGCGGATATGATCAAGACCGCGACGGGGTGGCTGGAATTACCGCACTGGCTCATTCTCGCAGGAGCCGTGCTGGTAGTCGTCGGCCTCATTGGCCTTGTGATCAGCCGCCGACACCAGGCGAAGGGCCAGGACGAACCTGCCACGGAGCAGAGTCTCGAGCCAAGCCCCCAGTTGCCAACTCTGCCGGATCTTCCTGGCTCACGGCCAGCCGTTGTGGTCCGAAGACTCGAGCGCTAAGCGTGACGCGGCCCCTCGGGCAAAAACTGCGACTCGAGGGGCCGTCCGCTTCGAACGGGCAGGTAAGCCGGATTGCCAGGCTGGCTTTGCAGCGTGGCAACCGTGACGATTTGCGGCTGCAGCAGGACAAGAAATGATCCCGCAGCATCAATCGACGAATCTCGTTTTGAATTTCTGTTCAACCAGCTCGCGAAAGTTGATGTGGGTGCGTGGGCTTCCACGATTAGGCGCATCCCTGATTACAGGCAGGAGATGGTTGTACCAGTTCACAAAGATGCCTCGGAGGCTGAGTTCTATCATCGCGCCGTCTAGGTCCTCAGTCTTTACGCCGATGCTTATGAACTCAAAATAATTGAGTACGTAGACCATCGAATCCATGGTGGACGTAGCGCCATTAGAGAACGATGCTTGATTTGCGTGCTCCTTCTTGAGTTGCTCCAAGTCGCCATCTTTGACTGGCGTCCCCAATGGGAATTTGGAAAAGATATTTAATCTGTGCTTTTGGTACTCAGCGCTATTTCGAAGCTGAATGAGTACGCTCATCGTATGGGCCTTGCGCTGGTTCTTTATGTTGTTGTGGTTGGTATAGAGCCAGCCAATGCTCGCAAGATATGCCGATACCACAACGGCGATGCCGGACTCTGAATTTGTATACGGTAGGATAAGAGGCAGTGCCAAAGTCGCAAAAATAATGCTTACCCAAAAAATCTCCCTGCTGTTGAGCCGATCTTTTTTGTAACGGCGCGCCACAAATGCGCTGGCAATTAGGAGGATTGGGACGAAGCTGATCGAAAGCCAATCGCGCTGTGTGAAGTCGCTCACCTTGTGCATGAATTCTGCGCTGAAGGTGTGCTCGAGAAAGAACAAGAAATAGACCGCTAATAGCGCGGCAACCACGTACTGCATGGCAAACCCCCAAAACGAAAAAAAGAGGACCACTTTAGGTGGTCCTCTTTTCGAATTGCAAGGCTACAGAGATACTAGCTAGCCGAGACCTTCACCATCCAATTTGCGCATTGCCAGCTCCTCCAGTTCCAATTCAATGACCTTCCGCGATTCCGATTAACGGTTTTCGAAGGCTACCGTTCCTAAGCTGAGGCCACCGTACTTAGTAGTCGGGTTCCGGTCAATCCGGTTCATGCTGGGTAGTTAATGGGGCCTGCCCTCCCGTTCAAGCCATTAGAAGCATTACATTTTCGATACTTCCAGCCACTTTTCGTGAAATCACGCCTTTGGGGGGGGGCGCGGATGGGTGACCTTTCTAATCAATCGAGCTTCAAGCCCCACTATAGCGCGACAATCAGGATGAGAGCGGCGCGTCAATCAAGATGAGACGAGGCGGCCGAGTCAGGAGATAATTGACGCTGGCCGCCTACTTGGCAAGCGTTGATTGACGCTGCGCGACAATCAAGCGGCGCTGCCAGCGTCAATCACAGTCTTGTCGAGTTCGTTGGGGGTCGTGTGAACAGGTGGCCGGCCTGGACCGCGCTTGCGATCGAGGGCAACTTTTCGACGGTAACTTTCGACGTTCATCTCGAGGATCGTGGCGTGGTGGACCAAACGATCGATGGCAGCCAACGTCATTGCCTGGTCCGGGAAGATACGCCCCCATTCGCCAAATGGCTGATTGGCCGTGATCAGCAGCGAGCGTCGTTCGTAGCGGGCGGCGATCAACTCGAACAGCACACTGGTTTCCGCCTGATCCTTGCTCACATATGTGATGTCGTCGAGGATCAGGAGGTCATAGCGATCGAGTTTGGCGATCGCGGACTCCAGCGCCAGCTCGCGCCGCGCGACCTGCAGCCGTTGCACCAGATCAGTGGTGCGCGCGAAGAGAACGCGCCAACCGTTCTCGACGAGAGCCAGGCCGATCGCCGTGCCGAGATGGGTCTTGCCGCCGCCCGGTGGACCGAACAAGAGCAAATTGGCGCCGGCCTTCAACCAGGCGTCGCCAGCGGCGAGCGCCATCGCCTGTGCCTTTGATAGCATCGGCACGCTTTCGAAGTCGAAGGTGGCGAGCGTCTTGCCGGCGGGCAAACGCGCTTCCACCATGTGTCGCTCGATCCGACGGCGGGTGCGATCGGCCGCCTCGTGCTCGGCAAGGGCGGCGAGGAAGCGGGCGGCAGGCCACCCTTCCTTGTCCGACTGTGCGGCGAGCTTCGGCCAGATCGCCTTGACGCCCGGCAGGCGGAGCTCATTGAGAAGCAGCTCGACACGGGCAGCATCGACGGAGGTAGCGATACCGGTCATGCTGCCTCTCCCAGGTTCGAGCGGCCCGACATGACGCTGACGGAGGCGAGTTCATCGTAGACGTCGAGCGGCGCCAGCTTGACGGCGACACGCGGGATCGAGGCCGCCTCGGGTCGGAAGCGGTCGCGCAGCGCGGCAAGATCGGGTAACTGTCCGGCGTCCAGATCCATCGCGATCACCTCGGCGAGTTCTGCTTCGCAGGCGCGCTCGTGAGCCAGCGCCAGAAGCTCGACCGTCACCTTGCAGGCGCGCCGGTCATCACCATGCTCCCGCAAGGTCTCGAACAGACGTTTGTAAGCTGCACGCGGGAAGAGTTGGTCGCGATAAACGAGATTGAGGAGCGCCATCGGCTTGCGCCGCAGGGCATGGATGACGTGCCGGTAATCCACAACATGACCGCCCTGGCTCTCGGACACAGGCCGACCGCGCCGCAGCGTCACGACCGGCGTGACGCCAAGGAAGCATTCGAGCCGGTCGTCGAAGATGCGCACACGCAGGCGATGGCCGATCAATCTTGAAGGCACGGTGTAGAATACGCGCCGCAGGATGAAGCCGCCTGACGACGTCACCGGGATCACTTTCTCCTCGAAGTCGGTCGTGCGGCCTTTTGGCAGCGGCGCCAAGGCCTCCTTCTCGAGCGCGATCGGCTTGGCGAGGTTGGCGTTGCGCCGGCCGACAATCTCGTCGACAAAAGCCCGGTACGCATCGAGACTGGCGAACTCGCGCGTCCCCCGCAGCAACAGCGCATCTTCCAGTGCCCGCTTGAGATGGCCGTGCGCGCTCTCGATCGAGCCGTTCTCATGTGCGATGCCCGCATTGTTGCGCGTTGGCGCCATGCCATAGTGGCCCATCAGCCCGGCGTAGCGCTGCGTCAGATCCCCCCGTGCGTCGGCGGCCAGATTGCGGAATGCTGCCGACAGGCTGTCGCTGCGATGCTCCCGCGGCACGCCGCCAAGCGCCCACAGCGCGTTCTGCAAGCCCTCCGCCAGGGCGACGAAGCTTTCGCCGCCGAGCACGACATGGACATGCTCGAAGCCGGAGAACGCCAACCGGAAGTGATAGAGCCGGTGATCGAGCGGCTCACCCGCGATGGTAATACCGAGCGCGCTCACGTCGGTGAAGTCGGACAGACCCAGGCGGCCGGGCTCGTGCTGCTGGCGGAAGATCACGTCCTGTTCGGGGCCGTTGAGCGCCCGCCAGGCGTTGATGCGCCGCTCCAGCGTGCGGCGGATGTTCGGGTTCAAGTCATGATGCCGTCGGCGCAGCTCGTCCAGCACGCCGATCACGCGGATGCCGGGCGCAGCCTTCAGGATCGGAACGATCTCGGCGTCCCAATACTGCCCGAGCGGATCGGACCGGCGCCGGCCCCTCGGCGTCTTCTTCTGCGATGGCGGGCGACAATCGCCCTCGATTCGATACGCGCTTGCCTTCGAGAACCCCGCCTTGGCCGCGGCGGCCTCGGGGGACAGTGTCAGTCGGTACGTCATGTACAGCCTCATCTGGTGGTCGGTGATGTGGAGGCCAGGCAAGGCATCGATTCCCTCTTGTCGAGACGAACCAACAGCTTGCACCAGCCGCACCCGGCCGCCAGACGGGTCCAAAAACGCGCGACGCCGATGGGGACGGTCCTCCGGTCGGGCTGCGCCCTCCCTTCGGTCCGTCCCCATCGGCGCAGTCTCACCTTGATTGTCGCTGGAGTCTCACCCTGATCGCCGCCGCGCACCCCACCTAGCCGGGCTGGCCTCGCCAACCCGCTCCACGCCTTTCCCCTCATGGTTCTGGAGGTTGTGCTGGATGCCCAGCGCGGCGTGGCGGGGTCTTTCCCATTTGCCGCGACCATCAAAAAAAACGGCCCCAGAGCGGTACGAAACCGGGGCCGTTGGAGTATTTGTGTATCTAAACATTTCCAGCTGACATCAGGCTTACGTCATCTCGAAAACCTTCGTTCACCCACGGTGAAACCCCAGATTGCGCTCGGCTATAGGGCGGCCGCATTGGCCCCGGGGCATGGCTATTCGTTCTCGACCCGATGATCGAGGCCAATGGGATTGCTTCCTGGGTAAATCATCCGCAATTATGGGACGTCTACAGTCAACGGGCGCCGGCGGCACGGGGCGTGGACGAACTCCCACATCGTGCGGTAATCGACCTTCAGGCCACGCTCAGCGAGTTCGGCCACCAGCCCGCGCACGGTAAAATCGTTTCGGCACCGTTGCATCAGCCATTCGCGGTGCGGCCCCGCAATCTTCTTTGGCCGATAGCCCCCGATCTGGTCTGGCTTGACGCTACCGGTCTCGTGGAAGCGCTGTACCCAGTTGATCGCCGTGCTGATGCCCACCCCAAATTGAGCCGCTGCCTGATGCCGCGACAGGCCACCTTTGATGACAGCTCTCACCACCCGCTCACGAAGGTCGTCCGAATAGGTTCGTCCCATCCATGCTGGCCTCCTTCCCAGCCAGCATGTTGAATCAGAAGCCTTCCGATTTGGGAATCCCAAATCGATTCAAGCTAGACCCATCCCGCTCTAGTGTCGCCAGCCCGGCTTGTCGAACACAGGTTCACGACCTTGCGCCCGTAGGACTACGGTAAAGCCACATCGAGCTTTGCTTGCCTGGTCACCGGGGCGCCGCAAGTTATTAAGCGTCACCCGCTGTTTTAGTTTTGAAGGAGCTAATACCGGATAATGTGGCCTCCATCGAGAAGGCCCTGTTGAACACGAACGCTCCGAAAGCGGAGATGGGAAGCACTATGATGAACACAAGCGCGGTGAATGCCCAGCCGTCTACCACCGTCTTGCCCGTTATCATTTGAGCAAGGGCGATGATGACGACCGCTGTAAGCGCAGCCCATGTGCCATAGAGCGTGCCTTTTAGGCCGTAGCGTCCCAGGTCATTTACAAGTCTCAGCCTTTCGATTTCCGCTTCTGTCGCCATTGGATCAGTTCCTTTGATGATGTCGGGAAGAAAACGATCGTTCTCGGTCTTGAGATACTCGCGACCATCTTGTTCTTCGACGATCACCTTGACCGTCTTGCCCTGCTCAGTGACCTCATAAGCGCTTTTGTCGCGTTTGACGTTTGCAATGGCTGTTTCTTCCGAGTCTTGCCATCCTGAACCACCGACTGCTTGAATACGCCGATGGCGGTCTTGATGGTTAGGCAGCCCGGTAATGCAGGTAATGCGGCGAGTCATGGCTCACTCCTATTCGTCTCCAGCGGGCAGAACGGCATCCAGCAAATCCCCAATCAGCCAAGCGGAGCAGCCTTATGGCCCGACGTGCGTCATTATTATCCCGACCAGCGGGTACCACTCCTGTGTTTGTGTCCTAACTGCATGCCGCGAGTTCTTTCTTTAGGATCGCGGCCTCTCACTGTCGCTTTAGCTCTCCCGCGTCGCGACAAGGTCTCGTCCGAGAATGCTGACCCGTTTGTTCAGCGAGTGTCGCAACGCATTGCCCTCACATGCCGTCATCCTGCCAGCAGACCGCTCGGACATACAACCATCATGACCCGTTGAATCTCGACTAGTGTCATACCTTCGATCTGGGCAATGCGCCTCTTAACTGCGGCGAGCAAGTTAGTAGTAGTCTTTTCAGACATCGATAGATTCCTGATGCTCCACGGGAGTCCGGCCCGAAAGGCTAACGGCGGCTGACGTTACTGCATCAACATTGGATCGGGCTCCTACCTACTCTAGGGGGGCAGCCGGCCGACCGGATCGCGGTCGGCACCAGGCGCGTGCTCCTACATCCTTCAAGCCAGGGGTCCGAAACGCCGGGCTTCGCTCGGTCGCCAGCTCACTTTGGCCCTGTTGTTTGGCTAGCGTGAATTCCCGAGTCCGCTGCTGTTGTTCAGGTCTTGACGGAGTTCTGAATGCGATGCGCGCCATCATTGGCCGTTCTAGTTTTGATCGCGAGTTCGAGTGCTCAGGCGCAAACTGTTACGGAGCCAGCCATCCCGAAAGTTAGTCGAACAGGTTCGCGTAGATGCTGATTATCTCACTAAGCGTTTGACCTGGGATAAAGATGTCGACTTGGACCGCGTGCGGCAATTTGGGCTGGCGCTCACGGCTATGAACCTCGTCCAGCAGCAGGTCAGCTCGACGCGATATGGCGCTGTCGCGAATACCTCCCCGAGGATCTGCCCGCCAATGAGGGGAGTCCTAAGGGTCGCAGAAAGGGAAATCCCTGCACCAATTCGTTTAAGGTGGACCGTGCAGGTGAAGCGGAAATCAGACCAAGCCTAGAGGTGTCATCGCAGCAGATGTCTTCTCATCTGCAGTGGTGCGGAAATTGTAGAAATTGCCTTCGAGGCAGGTGATATCGGTGTGGACCTTCATGTTCGGTCCGCCCTCCCGCATAAATGGCAGTAACCGTTCGCCCATCTCGCCTTTGACCGCAAACCACAGAAGCGCTTGCGCCACTAGATATCCAACATCCTGGTCCGTGCGGTGCGCTCCCTTTTTTAGCGCCGAAATGATGAAATCCTTCGTCACGCCCCTCAGGTCAGGATCACCGTTCTTCTCGCTCACCTTTTCCGCAGCCTCGTTCCAGCCCGATACCAGATCGTCAATCATATCGGACTTCACGAGTGTCTGGAGTGATGCCCCCTCCAGGTTTGCGGATAGCCAAAACGTTTTCATTGCGATCTCCTACATAAAAATCATTTGATACTTTTTAGGCTTCTTCTCACCGCCGCTGCATGTCGCGATGCCGATCGACATTGCTAGACTTACAGCGCCGTCAATGCGGTTGGTCGCCTTATCCTTGGCGAACATGCGGTGGCCAGTTCGGTTGGATTCGTAGATGACCCCGGCGAGACACATTGTCATTGCTGGGTTCTTCTCGATGACGATGCGCTCCTCGATAATTGCGGCCTCTAGTTTGTTGATCGAGTCCGGCATCCATAAATAGATTTCATCCGCACCGGTCTCGGTTTTTCCTTTTGTCTCCGAGACGACGCGCTTCTGAAAGCCCTGGGGATGCACGACACACGGCAGTGAGAGTCCGCGGTCGGTCATTTGCTCGCGAAGGTTTTCAAGGCCGTACTGGTCGCATCCGATGGAAACCGGCTGATACTTGGCACAAATCGCGCCGAGCGCGTCTGCGACCCAGCCGTAGCCAATTCGCCGACCGGGCACGGCTTCCATGAATTGCTTATCGACCCATGACGCATATGGCGCCCGGTCCGCCTTGGCGCGATCATGTAGCGTGTCTTTCGGGGTCCAAAACCAGGTTCGGGACGCGAAGCGCCACTTGTCGACCGTCTTATCGAGCAACCAAGTCAGCGTGAACGCTGTTAAGTCGTTCGCCCGGGAGAGATCGAGGCCGCCGAAACATGGATATCCGCGCTCCGTCAGAGCATCTGCGTCGACCTCACCGAAAACTAGCTCGAGCGCGCCGCGCGAAAAGGCGGCTGTCACGCTGTCCGTCCACTCACAGAAATGAAGGCGCCGAACCATTGCCTCTTTGGACGGCATACCCTTGGCTTCGTTGACCTGCTCGCGGATAAATTGCGGCTGAATGGTGACACCCAGAGTGGGGTTTGCCTTAGGCCAGCATGCCTCATCTTCGAACGGGTCGTCGCCCTCGTCCAGCGCACAGACATAAGCGAACCACGCGTCGTTTTCTGCCTCTCCGTGCGCGACGCGGATCGAATACTCATGCTCCGAGAAGCACACCGATTTCCGGTCAAAACCCGAGTTCGTGATCTCGAAGATTAGCGCGTCCTGATTGCCCTTGGTGCCGGCTCTCAGCATTTCGATAACTTCATTATTGGGGTGTTCGTGGATCTCGTCCACCAATGCACAGAAGGGCCGGATCCCGCTCTTGCCACGCTTGTCACTGCTGATCGGCTTGTAAAATGAAGATCGGGCGGTATCGGTCAGTTGCCACACAGGGTTCACGCCTGACGGCAGCAGCCGCCTGTTGAGCTGCGGCGAGCGCTGCCACATGGCGACAGCGTCCCGGAACAAAATGGCGGCCTGATCTTTGTCCGTTGCGGCGCTGTAGATCTCGGCACGCAGCTTACCAAGTGCGGTTAGCATGTAGTGTCCGACGCCTGCAGCCAGCGGCGACTTGCCAGATCCTTTCCCCGCCTCGACATAGGCGCGCCGGAAACGCCGTAGACCATCCGAACGCTTCCAACCGAACAGCGAGCCGACGATGAAAGTTTGCCAGGGCTGGAGGACAAACGGCACGGCGCGACTGGTCACCGCGCCGTCGTCAGCCGTGTCCTCGATCTCCACCGTAAGGATGTCCCTGAAGTATCCTACGACCCGCTTGACGGCGGCGGGATCCCACACCAAGCCACGCGCTTCCGCCGTCTCCAGATCCTGCAAGTGGCGCTTGCAGGCCGCGCGGACATGAGGCCCGGCTACGACCTTGCCGGCGATGACGGCCATCGCGTAGGCGGTCGCGGGATCAGGCCTCGAAGTAGGAGGCCGCCGGATCTTCTTCGGTTTGTCCATCTGCTTTAACTCTCGCTCTGGCACTTGGCGTCATGCCAAATTCTGCCAGCCATGCACGAATGCGCCGATCAGCGTCGTTTCGCTGCGCGACTGCGGGATGCACACGGTGCATAGTGTCCCCGCCGGCCGTTTCCGTGGTGTAATAGTCGCTACCGATCGACTTAAGCTCCGCTCGAGCAGCAAGGAAGTCCGCATAGGCTTCGCAAAGCATTTCCAGCGCGACGCCGTCGGCCTCCGTGAGCACCCCCATGCGGTCCAGAAGCCCAGTCACGTAGCCCCATGTCTCACGGGCTTTGTCGCTGAGGTGCAGCGGCGCAGACGGCCGCGAACGCCTCGCTTTCGGCTCCCTCGAGTTCAGCGGGCGCTTACCTGGATTGCCTTTTACCAGTTTTAAGTGTGTCGGAGCTGGCCTTCTACCTTTCACCCACAAAAGTCCTTCCAGTTTCGCGGCCGTGCGTATAAGTGCCCCCGAGCGATGCCGGGTCCATCGGCTTGGCTTTCCCCGCTTACCCCCCGGTGTCGCGCCAGCTGGGCTTGGCCCGCTCGACCGCTGTTCGCAGGGTGACGCTCATCCGTGGGCCAGCCCGACTCATCGACCGCGCTGCTGTAGCCGCGTCGCTCGGCGCGCTGCTTCGACGCGTTGTGGTGTGGCTCGCATAGGCTTTGGAATGGCCCAGACCAGAAGCGAACCTGGTCGCCGTTGTGCCTCTCGACGTGGTCGCACACCGTCGCGCGCACGCGCTCGCCTGCATCAAGGCAGAACTTACACCAGGGCTCTGCCTTCAGTTGCGCAGCGCGAATAGCTCGCCACCGCGCGGACCAATACCAGCTAACCCATGGCCGGGCCTGGCTTGCTGTTGTGCTCATTGTTGCCTTCAGCTGTAACGATCTGGCGAAGGCGGCGGGTTCTCATACTGGTCTAGTATCGACCGCGCGATTGCCACCGCCTCTTTCGCCACGATCGCGAGGACGATCGGATCACGGTCGTCGAACTGAAACTGAAGAACAGTAGGCTTAGCTGAACCGTCTTCGCTGAGCCCTGGATGGGTCGGGCTACCTGTCACCAGTCCAACTCCCCAGTTTCCCGCGACCCAAATGGCGTTGGATTTCATGACCATTTCAACACCCAATCACGCCGACAGAGAAACTGCCTCCGCCCCCACCACTATCGAAGGCGCCGACCAGAAGGCCTATGCCGAACCGATCTTTCGAAGAGTTCTGCGCGGCAAAGGCACCCGTGTTGCGATTGATCGCATACCCGTTGCTACCGCTCTCTGACGACTGATGGGCCGATGAGGCGTACGTTTTGAAGTCAGCCTGAATTGACGTGGAGGTCGTCGGCTTCAATATGGCCGCATAAGGCGTGTTCGCGCTCATCGAGTAAGGTGACGGAAACAGCACGACAATTGGCCCGGCCGATGCCACACCAATCGTATTGAGATCGATGGATACCGTCTTCTGGGCCGACGGCGTCCCGAGCGGATCGGAATAGAGGATCGCATCCGTGTTGCCAAACAGAGCCGCGTTGAAGACGACGCCATACGCCTTCGCAGGAACTGGCAACTGGATAAGATTTCCGTATTCCTTTGTGGTGTCCGCGCTAGACCACGTCTGCGTCGTCGAGGAGCTCGCGACATACCCGCCGTAAAAGTAACCGCGAACGCCGTCCGAGAAGGTGATGACCGCGTTCGGGAGCTGTGTGGTGTTTGAATAGGACGAGCCAGTCGTAACGGTCGGCATAACGCCAACAATGCCGCCCTGGCTGGCGCACTGAACCTGGAGCGAATCCGAGCCGCCCTTCGCTGTCATCTGGATAGCAAACGCCAGGAAGTCGCCATTTGCGACTGTCTTAGTTCCAGTCGTCGGAACGCTGGTCTGCCAAGCGCTCCCCGTGATGCCTCCTCCGCCCCCAGTGAAAACGGCGGCGACGTCAAACGTGATTGCGTTGGCAACATTTACCGCCCGAACCGGAGGCCCGTTGGCTGTATCCACAGCGGCCAGCCCCACCTTAACCGTAGTGCCGGCGTTAGCGAAAGTAAGGCTTGGCCCGCATCTCCAACCGAAGGAAGATGAGCCGGTCGTGTCGATCGTATGCGAGGCGCCATCTTCCGTGAAGATGTAGCCAATCATGATCAGGGAATCATTGGCTGCGCTGATCGCATTGCCCGTCAGCGAGGAGCAATTCGGCACGAAGCGCCGAAGCGGACACCCCATGATGGTGAGCGGCGTTCCGTCGAGTGCAACTAAGCTCATAATCTAGTCCTTGTTCGTGAGGCGCTGTGCATGTCGCAGGTCGGTTAGATCGCGCTCTCGCTTCACAGCCCCGGGTTGACCAGGTCTCGGCCCGGGATCGAGCAACGAACAATAGCTCCACGGGTCTCGCCACCTTTGCGAACTCAGACCCGGCACGGCCGCCCCGACCCGCAATAAATCGATCGGAGGACGCTCGCGGCGCTCATCGACCGCTATCTCGAACGCGGCTTCCAGTTTCGCTGCGGCGAACAGCCGAGCTTCAGGAGGCCAAGTAACGTCTCGGGCGATCTCAAAGAGCCGCTCGAAATCGTGCTGATCAAATACCCGGTCCAGCGCGCGACGTACCACCGCCAGCCGCTCTTCCGACTGCTGGTCATGCAAACCGACACCACGGTACGTTTCAACGATCGGAATTTCGTCGTTGTCGTTGGTCATGCCTTGCCCCCATTCAAAATCCGCAGGGCGCCGCGCGAAACGGCATCAAGGGCTGTGTCGGCTTCTGGCGGTGCTTCATTGTTGCGTCGGTCATCGGCGATCAATGCTCTTGCGGCTTGAACGCGCGCCGATGCTGGCGCTGACGCGTCCGCCGCGATCTGGCGCAGGACCGATCGCGGGTCGACTGCCGACAGATTGACCCCAGCTAAAGCCCGCTTGCTCGCCGCGCTGCGCGTCGGTCGACCACCCTTGCCTTTAGCTTTGTAAGCTCGCTTCTTGGTCATCGATTTCTGCTCTTAGTGGGGTTTCTGGGAAATTCCATCGGCGCGCGCACAGTCCCCCAGTGCCACCCCATGCGGTGTAGGCCCTAAGTCGGTCCGATTTTCGGCTGGCACCCCCCGGGGGCGTTCCGTTGGTCAACCGAACACCTCGCGCCGGTAGGCATCGAAGTCCGCTTGGCTGGTCAGCTGGTCAAGTTCGTATGACGCCGTCACCCAATGTCCCTGACCGTCGGGCGCATCCAACATCACGGTGCGGCCGTCTTCGCAGAGCGTGGCTTCCACGGTCGGCAGGTACGGTCCGCCGCGATCGAGTACGGCAAGGCTCAATCGCATGAACGCGCTAGCGAATGCCATGTCCTGAACTTTCATCTGGCATCCTTTCCTGCTTTAACGCAAAGGCGCCAAACTCCCTCACCAGACCCAGGACGCACGCCTTTGGAATCAGCCATGGCGTACCACATGGCGCCACGGTCGCTGCAGAATGAATGCCGCGTGAATTGCTTCTGAGGATCCCACGGTCCTTCCCAAGGAACAGGCGGGCGCTCTTTAAGCTCGATGATCTTTTGCTGAAGCACCGCAATTCGATCGGCTACCTTCGCGTTCCCCTCGATGACTATGCCCAGCACGTCTAACAGCTCATCCCAAGTAACCGCGCTCTTCAACGCAGCCGGAGACATGGCCTTGCGGACACGGTCCGCATACTCGGAATTCGGCCTCCAACCGGGAGGCGGCGTATCCAAAGGGTGGTTGACGTCCATATTGCGAAACCTCAAGAGCGACGGTTCTGGATGTCGATCAGACTTTGCTTTGCTCGCTCGCCGATAAAAAATCTGGCATTCTCGATCTCGCCTGCGAGATATGCCCGCGCGATTTTGAGATCGATGAGATCCACCTTCGTGAAACTTCGTGAGCTACCCTTTCGAGGCGCCAGCGATCTGACCTTGGCGATTTCGTCACGAAGATGGCTCGCACTGCCGAAGTCATTGCGGGCCAGGGCTTTCCCGAGTCTAATCTCGAGGCCCCAGATATCCGCATCGGTGGGCGCGATGCTGACGACACCGCGCTTTTGACGGGTGCTTGCCCCGAAAATTCTGACGATCGGCACCATTTTTGTCTCCTCGAATGTGTTGGTGCCGGTTTAGCAAATCAACATTGCGGCTCGCGTTACGCGCGCGTTACGAACAGCCGTCGATCGCTCTCTTGAGCTCCTGCTCCAAGGCGAACGCTATTGCCCTCGAGTCTTCGCTATCCCACTGTTTCAGGATCCGCCGTTCGACGAAGCCATCCGCAAGATCTCCCTTGTTGATCTCGAATTTACGGACGACGCCATCGACCTGCGCGGTAATGATGCATCGCCCGGCTTCCTCGCGCGCGCGGGCCGCCTTCTTGTTCGCGCGGTAAGTCCGCATTCGCTCGGCAGGAGTTCTGGGAGCCGAACGGGCGATCGGCGGGCTGCCGGTTTCGCTCATGCCGCGCGCCTCGCGACAAAGCGAACACGTTCGATGGAAGACTGTTGAGCTTGCAAGCAGGCCAGCACCTCGTCGGCGTACCTGCTCTCGATCATGCTGGCCTTGAACTTGGTCGGCAGTTCCAGTGTCACCGCCTCCTCGGTGGCGTCACCAATGCTGGCGCCATCGAACCAGGATCTGAAATTGTCTGAGCCGATCCGATCGCGGATGGCCGCGCCGAGCGGGCCGAGCCCGTCAAGGGCGCTCGGCTCGCGCGCGCGCGAAGGGATTAAACAAGGGATAGAAACAAGGGAAGATTGGTGCGAATGGCGGTTCGCCTTTTCTGTGCTGGCCGTTCGCCTTTTCTCGTCTCGCCGTTCGCCTTTTTTGGCATCAATAGGCGAATCCACGTTCGCCTTTTCCATGCATAGCCGATAGCCGTTCAAGTGCTTACGGCCAGGTGTGAAACTGATGTCGATATGCCCCAAAACCCTCAGCCGCTCGGACGACAGTTGAACGGCGCGCCTGGTCACGCCCAGCGCCTCAGCGGCGCTGCTCTGCTTGAACCGAGCCTCACCCGTGGCGCGATCGGTAACGCTGGCGATGTAGTAGGCCAACCGGAAATCCAGATGTGTAGCCCGCTGGTCGCGCAGGATCCGGTCTAGGCACCAGAGTTTGTGGGCTGTCTGCTGGTCAGCCATCGGCAGCCTCCCGAGCTACCGCCAGAATGGCATCGGCTAGCGCCTCTGCCTCCGCCATTGGGATCCGGATCCGGAGATATCGTTCGCCGCGCTCTAAGCTCGGTATCTCTTGGACGATCACAAGATCGCCGGTCCCGCCGCGGAAGACTTCCGGCGCCATAGTTTCCCTTAATGCGAACCAATCCAAGTTCAACATTGGGCCGGTCCATAGCAAAGGCGCGCAATCGTCGCTGCCGTTTCGGGTGCAACAAAAAACCGCCGGCTTATACGCCGCTGCTGTTGCAGTCGTGAGGCTGCTTCGCTATCTTCAGGTTGATCGCCGCCAAGCAGATCAAAATTCGCGATGCGAACCCCGCCAACCTCGGCGGGGTTTCGTTCTTCAGGGGGCAAGCTTGACCTCCCCTTGAACGAATTCACCGAGAACGCGGGCAGCTGCTGCCGCGCAATCCTCCTGTGCGATCGGGGTCGACGTAAACGCGATGTCACCGCCACCCGAAACATGGGAGACCCGAAAGACCGTTTCCCCAGTGCACCGATCGGATAGCGAGCGCACGGTCACGACGCCGCGAAGTTGGCGAATGTCGGCCGCGTAGATCGGATTGCGTCGGAGCGCCGACCCGCGCGATCTCGCGCTGCGCCCCATCATCACGCCACCTCCTCGATACCCAGCAACTTACGGAGGGGCGCCGTCGGAATGAGGATCATCTTGCCCTGACGGAAGCAGGTGATTTCACCCGCCCTGCAGGCGTCATAGACGCTATTCCGTGCTCCGAATGCGCCCGTAGCAACGAGGTCGTCGGGCCGGACCACCGCATTTTTCGTCAGCAGATGTTCGATCGTATCGCGCTGCGAAGCCTTATCGTTCGGAGTTGCCATATCTCGCTCTTGATATGCGGCGGGGTTGAAAATGGACGCTTGCTGCCGCTACGTCCCAAATAGCTGTTGACGATAGCGCCCGCTACATATAAGTATCAAATTAGATATGGTTGTGTATCATTTTTCAAAAGGCGCAATTCATGGCTCGTGGCGGTAAACGACCAGGCTCAGGGCGAAAAGCGGAAGGTGACCGCGTCGCCATGCTTGTAAGGATTGACCGCGATCTCGAAGCGAGGATCAAACAAGCTTGCAATGGTAAGTCGATGTCCAAAACCGCGGAGCGCCTGCTGCGCTCGGCGCTTAACGATATTGAGAATGGTGACGATGCCGCCAATAACGCGCTGGGGTTTATCGTGGCGCAAGCAGCAAACGCGGCGGGATGGAACGATCGAACCTGGCGCAATGACGCGTCCACGACGCGAGCCCTTAAGCTTGCAATCCCCGCCATCATCGACTTGCTGGCCCCGACGCCTGAAGAAAGTTCTGGTGAGGAGCATCATCCGCTATTCCGCTCTGCAGATGAGCACGCGCGTCAAATCTTCTTTTGGATAGTCAATCGCCTCAAGGAGCGCGGAGATGAATACGGATCCGACTGGCCAGCCGGCCACCCGCTCCGCAATTTTCCTCGAGCCGCTGATGCCCTGAATTTTACAGATCTTGTGGCCACCGCGACGCGAAAGGTGGTGCCGTGAAACCGGCCTGCGAACTAAGTTTGAGGCAGCTATCGAGCGCGTCATTCCGCGCGCCTTTGAGAAAGCGAGAGGGCAATGACCGGACACGTCAGACGCCGCGGCGGATCCTCGTGGGAAATTAAGTTTGAGCTCGGCGCCGATCCGCTCACGGGCAAGCGTCGCATTCGATATGTGGCGTTCAAGGGGACCAAGCGCGCGGCTGAGCTCGAGCTTGCTCGCTTAGTCGCTCAAAATGCCGCGGGGGAAGGCGTCGACCCATCAAAATCGACGGTGGCAGAATTTATCGAGAGATGGGAGCGCGACTGGGCAACTGCCAATGTTGGACCGAAGACGCTTGAGAGATATCGCCAGCTATTGCGGTTATACGTCAGGCCGCGCATCGGCGCGGTTCGCATTCAAAAGCTACGCGCGGTTCACCTGAATGAGGTTTATTCCACCCTACTGCGCTCAGGCGGCCAGGACGGCGCTGCTCTTTCGGCTCGCTCGGTCGGACATGTTCACCGCGTTCTGCATCGTGCGCTTGGTCACGCCGCTACCTGGGGCGTCGTGTCGCAAAATGTTGCGTCCCTCGTTGCGCCACCGCCGGTACCTGACGAGGAGATCAAGATCCTTACAGAGGACCAGATCGGCGCGATTCTGCGTCACCTTGAAGGCCGCACGCTTCGCCCGATCGTGTCATTTCTTCTCGGAACCGGGGCGCGTCGTGGCGAGGCACTGGCTATTCGCTGGGGAGATGTGAACTTTCAAAAGAACGTAGTGCGGATCGAACGGTCGCTGGAGCAGACGAAGGGATCCCTCAGGGTCAAGTCGCCCAAGACAAAGAACGGCAGGCGCAGCGTGACAGTTTCCCCGTGGTTGGCGGCTGAGCTGCGCTCCCATAGGGCCCGGCAGGATGAGCGCCGGCTGGCTCTTGGAATGGGCCGCGCGCCTGATGACAGCCCAGTGTTTGCCGGATGGAACGGTGAGTTCCGGTCCCCTAGCCGGCTAAGCCACGATTTTGCGGCAGCCATGGACGCGCTAAACATCGATTGCACCCTGCATGGTCTCCGCCATACCCACGTCTCGCAGCTGATAGCGGCCGGGCTCGACGTTCTGACGATTAGCCGGCGAATCGGGCACGCCTCCCCAGCGATCACGTTGAACGTTTACAGCCACATGTTCTCGAACACGGACACGCGCGCTGCCGACATTATGGAAGCAACGTTCGCCAAGATTCGCGGCACAGAGTGAGAACAGATTTGCTACCCTACCGGTGGCAATCCGGTGGCAATGAATTTTTGGCTATAGGCTAAGCATTTGAAATTGTTGGAGGCCACGACCGGAATTGAACCGGTGTACACGGTTTTGCAGACCGTTGCGTCACCACTCCGCCACGTGGCCCCACGCGGCGCTTCATATACGCCCTCTCTCAGATAGGCAACCAAGCTGGAAGCTAGCGTCGGCGCTTGCGGAAATCCCGTTTCTTCGGTTTTGGCGCCAATTCCGGCATTTCCGCCTGGACTTCGCGGAATTTTGCGAGCATCCGCTCGAAACTACCAGACAACGTTGCGGCAATATCCGGCCGCTTCTCCAGCCCCGCCAGCAGAAGCGCGGCCGCCTCGATGGTCGCAAGGCCATCGCGCCGCGGTTCCCGGCGCAGCTGGCCGTAGCGCGAGGGCCGTTTCGGTCCGAGAATCACCCGCTGGCACTTCAGCATCCAGGCATTGCGCCACCACAGCGCCTTGGCCTGACTCCAGGTGCCGTCAAGCAGCACGATGCCCTCGATATCCGACAGGATGGCGCGCTGATGCGGCTCAAGCTCGCCCTTGCGGTTGATCGCGACGATCTCGGCATCGGTATCGAGATCCTCGACCTTGGCCGACCCGAGATACAGCACGGCCCAGCGCGACGGATCGGCCACCGGCCGACCGAGCGCCTTTGACAGGCTCGGCCAGGACAGCCCGATCCGGACCACGGCGTTCTTGAAATGCCGCGCCGTCAGCCGCGCGGTGCCGAGCGCCCTGTCCTGCTCCTGCGGATGCTGCAGGATCAGGAGCTGAATGCGGCTTTCGATCGGCGTGACGCTGTCGCAGATGCAGAGCGGCTTTGGCTTGCCGCAATGCGGGCAATCCTCGATCTCGGCGGCAATCTCGGTCTTTGCTTCGGTTGGTTCGGACATCGCTTCGCTATACGCGCGCGGAGCCGTTCAATTCAACCTATTCCGCTGGCGCGTGCACGCCTGACGGCGCCGGGCGCCGGCGCAGGCGGTCGATCAGGAGATAGATCACCGGCGTGGTGTAGAGGGTCAGGATCTGCGACACGAACAGGCCGCCGATGATGGTGATGCCGAGCGGCCGGCGCAGTTCGGTGCCCGGGCCGGTCGCAATGACAAGCGGAATGCCGGCGAACAGCGCCGCCATCGTCGTCATCAGGATGGGGCGGAAGCGCGCCCGGCAGGCCTCGAAGATCGCATCCCGCGACGACAGGCCCTGATGCCGCTCGGCCTCGAGCGCGAAGTCGACCATCATGATGCCGTTCTTCTTGACGATGCCGATCAACAGGATGATGCCGACGAAGGCGATCACCGTCAGCGGCGTGTTGGTCACCTGCAGCGCCAGCAAGGCGCCGAGACCGGCCGACGGCAAGGTCGAGATGATCGTGATCGGATGGGCCAGGCTCTCATAGAGCACGCCGAGCACGATATACATCGCGACCAGCGCGCCCAGAATCAGCAGCGGCTGGCGCCCGCTGGTCTTGTTGAAGTCGCCGGCATTGCCGTCAAAGCTGCCGCGGATGCCTTCCGGCATATGCAGCTCGTTGACCGCCTGCTGGATGTTGGTGGTCGCGACCTCTAGCGGCACGTCCGGCAGCAGGTTGAACGACACCGTGGTCGAGGGGAAGCCGCCGGAGTGAAACACCGCGAGAGCCGACAGACCGCGCTCGTAGTGCACCAGCGCCGACAGCGGCACCTGCACGTCATTGGCGCCCGCGACATAGATGCGATCGAGGTTCGACGGGTCGCTCTGGAATCTCGGATCGATCTCGAGCACCACCATGTACTGGTTGCGCTGGGTGTAGATGTACGAGATCTGCCGCTGCGAGAAGGCGTTGTTGAGCGCGTTGTCGATGTCCTGCACGCGGACGCCGAGGCTGGAAGCGGTCTTGCGGTCGATCACGAGGTTGAGCTGCAGGCCGCCGGGATCGCGGTCGGAGGAGACGTCGGTGATGCTCTCCACCGTCTCCATCCGCTTGGCGACGATCGGCGCCCATTTCTGCAACAGATCGAGATCGGTCGAGGCGAGCGTGTACTGGTAGTCGGAATCGCTCTGCCGGCCGCCGGTGCGGATATCCTGGGCGGCGAACATGAACAGGCGGATGCCCGGCACCATGAACAAATTGCGGCGCAGCCGGTCGATCACCTGCGTGGTCGAAAGCCCGCCGCGCTCCTCCGGCGGCTTCAGGCTGATGAACATGGTGCCGCGGTTGGAGGTGGCGCCGCCCGGCCCGCCGCCGGAGCCGACCGACGAGCCGATGCCGGCCACCGCGGGATCGGCCATCACGATGTCGGCAAGCCGCTGTTGCAGCAAGAGCATCGCCTGAAACGAGATATCGGCGGATGCGCGCGTCGAGCCGATGACAAAGCCGCTGTCGTCGGTCGGGAAATAGGCCTTCGGTGTCTTGACGTAGAGCACCACCGTCAGCGCGACGGTAGCAGCGAACACCACCATCGTCAGCCAGGGGTATCCGAGCACACTCCGCAGCGTCCAGGTGTAGAACGCCACGACCCGGGACAGCGTGCCTTCGATGGCGCGGTCGTACCAGGTGGCGTGATCCGAGGTCGCCTCCTTGATGTAGTGCGCGCAGATCATCGGCGTGACCGTCAGCGACACTACGGTCGAGACCGCGATCGCAAACACCAGCGTCAGCGAGAATTCCCGCAGCAGCCGGCCGACAATCCCGTCCATGAAGATCAGCGGCGTGAAGGCCGCGACCAGCGACAGCGAGATCGACAGCACCGTGAAGCCGATCTGCTTGGCGCCCTCGACCGCGGCCGGATACGGCGCCATGCCCTGCTCGAGATTGCGGTACATGTTCTCGATCATGACGATGGCGTCGTCGACCACGAAGCCGACCGAGATCGCGAGCGCCATCAGCGACAGATTGTCGATCGAAAATCCGGCGAGCCACATCCCGGCGCAGGTGCCGGCCAGCGCCAGCGGAACCGAGACGCCGGCGGCGATCGTCGGCACCAGGCGGCGCAGGAACACGAACACTACGACCATCACGAGCACGATAGTCGCCAGCAGTGTGAACTGCATGTCCTCGACGCTGGCGCGGATGGTTCCGGTGCGGTCGACCAGCGTCGAGATCTCGACCCCGGCCGGGATCCATTGCTTCAGTTCCGGCAGCAGCTTGCGAACATTGTCGACGGTGTCGATGACGTTGGCGTCACCCTGCTTGGTGATCTGGATCAGCACGGCCGGCTGCTTGTTGAACCAGGCGATCGAGCGCGCGTTGCGGACGGAGTCCTCGACCTCGGCGACATCAGAGAGGCGGACGAAATTGCCGTTCGAGCTCTTGATGACGATGTCGCGGAATTCGGCCGCGGTGCGCATCTGCTTGTTGATCGACAGCGTCTCGCTCAGCCGGTCGCCATTGAAGATACCGACGGGGCCGAGTGGATTGGCATTGATGATCGCGAGCCGGACGTCGTCGGTCGCGATCCCGGCGTTGGCCAGCGACACCGGATTGAGCGCGATGCGCACCGCCGGCTGGTCGGCGCCGCTGACCGTCACCTCGCCGACCCCCGGCACCTGCGAGATGCGCTGCGCCAGTACGGTATCGGCGACGTCGTACATCGCGCTGGTCGAGATCGTCTGCGAGGTCAGTGCCAGCACGAACACCGGCGCCGCGGCCGGATTGGCCTTGCGGAATTTCGGCAGCGACGGCAGGTCGCTCGGCAGATCGGCGAGCGAGGCGTTGATCGCGGCCTGCACGTCGCGCGCGGCGCGGTCGATGTTGCGGCCGATCGAGAACTGCACCTGGATGCTGGTGGTGCCGAGCGAGCTGGTCGAGGTGATCTGGTCGACGCCCGAGATGGTGCCGAGCTTGCGCTCCAGCGGCGCGGCGACGGTCGCGGCCATCACCGACGGATCGGCCCCGGGCCTCGACGCCGACACCCGGATGGTCGGGAAGTCGACATTCGGCACCGACGACACCGGCAGGAACTGGTAGGCGACGATCCCGACCAAAAACAGCCCGATCGCAAGCAGCGTGGTGCCCACCGGCCTGCGAATGAAGGGCTCGGAGATCGAGATCACTGCATGCCCTCGGTGGCGCCCGCGATCGGCGGCCCGCTGGGACCTGCCTCCGGCACGGCCCGCTCGATCCGGCGATTGAGCCGGTCGAGCGCGAGATAGATCACCGGCGTGGTGTAGAGCGTCAGCAGCTGGCTCAGCAGAAGGCCGCCGATGATCGAGATGCCGAGCGGAAAGCGCAGCTCGGCACCGGTGCCGCTTTCGATCGCGAGTGGCAGCGCGCCGAACAGCGCCGCTAGCGTCGTCATCATGATCGGCCGGAAGCGCAGCAGGCAGGCCTGCACGATCGCGTCATAGGACGACATCCCCTTGTGACGTTCGGCCTCGAGCGCGAAGTCGATCATCATGATCGCGTTCTTCTTGACGATGCCCATCAACAGGATGATGCCGATCAGGCCGATTACCGAGAGGTCCTGCCCACACAGCATCAGGGCGAGGATGGCGCCGACGCCGGCCGAGGGCAGCGTCGACAGGATGGTGATCGGATGGATGTAGCTCTCGTAGAGCACGCCGAGCACGATGTAGATCGTGATGATCGCGGCCAGGATCAGCCACGGCTGTCCGGCAAGCGAGCGGGCGAATTCGGCGGCGTCGCCGGAATAGATGCCGACGATGCTGCCGGGCATCCCGATCCGGGTCTCGATCGCCTTCACCGCCTCGACCGCGTCGCCAAGCGCCTCGCCCGGCGCCAGGTTGAAGCTGAGCGAGACCGACGGGAATTGCGCCTGGTGCGAGATCGCGAGCGGCGCCGTGGTCCTGATCAGGGTTGCCACCGCCGACAGCGGCACCTGCGCGCCGGCGGCGCCGGGCAGATAGAGCTTGTCGAGGATCGACGGGTCGCGCTGGTACATCGGCAGCGCCTCGAGCACCACGCGGTACTGGTTGGCCTGACCGTAAATCGTCGAGATCTGCCGCTGCGCAAAGGCGTCGTTCAGCGTGTCGGTGACGCCCTGCAGATTGACGCCGAGCTGGCCGGCGCGCTGGCGATTGACGTCCAGCGCCGCGCGCAAGCCGCCCTCCTGCGCCTCCGACGAGACGTCGCGGAAGATCGGGTCGCGCCGCATCTCGGCCACCAGTTTCTGCGCCCATTGCGAGACTTCGGCGGCATCCGTCGCGGTCAGCGTGTACTGGTATTGCGAGCGGCTCGATTGGGTCGAGATCTGCACGTCCTGCACCGGCTGGAAGTAGACGGTCATGCCGGGCACCGTCGCGACCCTCTGCTTGAGGCGCTCGATCACCTTGACGACGCCGTCACGCCGCTCGTCGAGCGGCTTCAGCGTCATCACCAGCCGGCCGACATTGGTGGTCGGATTGACCGAGCCCGAGCCGATCACCGAGACCACGCCGACCACGTCCGGGTCGGCCTTGATGAGGTCGGAGACACCGGTCTGCCGCCGCTGCATCTCGGCAAACGAGACGTCGGGCCCCGCCTCGGTCACCGCCGTGATCGAGGAAGTGTCCTGCAGCGGCAGGAAACCCTTCGGCGCCAGCACATACATGATCAGGGTCAGCGCGATCGTCGCGAACGTCACCAAGAGCGTCGCGCGCTGGCGCTGCAGCACCCAGAGCAGCGTGCGATGATAGAACTCCACCATCCGGTCGATGAAGCGGCTGACCGCGGCAAGGCCCGGGACCGCCATCTCCTCATGAATGTTCTTGAGCAGCCGCGAGCACATCATCGGCGTCAGCGTCAGCGAGACGATCGCCGAGGTCACGACCGCGATCGTCAAGGTCAGCGCGAATTCGCGGAACATGCGGCCGACCAGGCCGGACATGAACAGCAGCGGGATGAACACTGCGATCAGCGACACCGTCAGCGAGATCACGGTGAAGCCGATCTCGCTGGCGCCCTTCAGCGAGGCCTCCATCACCGTCTCGCCGTTTTCCATGTGGCGGACGATGTTCTCGATCATCACGATGGCGTCGTCGACCACGAAGCCGGTTCCGATGGTCAAAGCCATCAGCGACAGATTGTCGAGGCTGAAGCCTGCGAAATACATGACGCCGAAGCTCGTGATCAGCGACAGCGGCAGCGCGACGCCGGCGATCAGGGTCGCGCGCAGCGACCGCAGGAACAACAGCACCACCAGCGTTACCAGCACCACGCTCAGGATCAGAGTGAACTGCACGTCGTGGACCGAGGCGCGGATCGTCACGGTGCGGTCGGAGACGATGGTCAGCTTGACGCCGGCAGGGACCGACCGCTGCAGCCGCGGAATTTCGGCGCGGATCTGCTTGACGACGTCGATGACGTTGGCGCCGGGCTGGCGCTGGATGTCGATGATGACGGCCGGCGTGCCCTGGTACCAGCCGCCGGTGCGGTCGTTCTCGAGCCCGTCGACGATCTGGGCGACGTCACCGATGGTGACCGGCGAGCCGTTGCGATAGGCGATGATGATCGGCCGGTAGGCGTCGGCGGCCGCGATCTGGTCGTTGGCGGCGATGGTGTAGGATTGCTGGGCGCCGTCGAGCGATCCCTTCGGCCCCGACACGTTGGCGCCGGCGATTGCGTTGCGCAGATCCTCCATCGCGATGCCGTAGGCCGCCAGCCGGGCCAGATCGGCCTGCACGCGCACCGCCGGCTTCAGGCCGCCGAGGATCGAGACCCTGCCGACGCCGGAAATCTGGCTCAGCCGCTGCCCGAGGATGGTATCGGCGAGATCGCTCATCGCCCGCAGCGAGGTCGTCTCCGAGGTCAGCGCCAGGGTCATGACCGGCGCATCCGCCGGGTTCACCTTGGCGTAAACAGGCGGATACGGCAGCGTCTTCGGCAGGATGCCGGCGGCGGCATTGATCGCGGCTTGCACATCCTGCGTGGCGCCGTCGATATCGCGGTTGAGATCGAACTGCAGCGATATCTGGCTGACGCCGAACGAACTGGTCGAGTTCATCGACGACAGCGACGGGATCTGGCCGAGCTGCCGCTCCAGCGGCGCCGTGATCAGCGACGCCACCACGTCGGGGCTCGCGCCGGGCAATTGCGTCGACACCTGCACGGTCGGGAAGTCGACCTGCGGCAGCGCGGAAACCGGCAGCGCCCAGTAGCCGAGCGCGCCGCCGATCATCAGGGCGATGCCGAGCAGCGAGGTGGCGATCGGCCGGCGGATGAACGGTTCGGAGACGCTCATGGTTGCGTACTCGCTGTAAGGTCGGACATTACGAGGTCAGGATGCCGGTCATGGCTGCGCTTTCGGTGCGCCGCCCGACTGTTCGCCCCCTGCCGCCGGCGCAGGCGCCGGTCCGGCCTGCCCCTTCTGATCGCCTTCGCTGTGCTCGTGCCGACCGCGATGCTCGCCGTTCTTGCCTTGCCAGTCCCGCTTGCCGTCCTTGCCCTGGTCCTTGCCCAGAGCTTCGCCTTGCGCTCCGCCTCCCTGGGTGCCGCCTTGCGCCCCACCTTGGCCGCCGCGCTTGCCGTCGGGATTGCGGCTGCGCTTGCGCGGCGCGAGATCGGCGGTCGGCGCCGCGTCATCCTTGCCGACCACGACCTTCGCACCGTCGGCGAGATTGGCAAACCCCGTCGTCACGACGCGGTCCGATGTGGTCAGGCCGCTCGCGATGACCGCTTCATGCTCGTTCTGCTGGGTGACCGTGACCGGCTTGGCGGTGACAATGTCGCCCTCGCCGATCACGTAACTGAACGTGCCGGCAGGACCGCGCTGCACCGCCGAGGTCGGCACCACGATGGCCTGCGGCAGCGTCTCGACCTTGAGACGCACATTGACGAACTGGCCGGGCCACAGCTGGTAGCTGGCGTTGGGGAATTCGGCCTTCAGCTTTAGCGTGCCGGTGGTCGGATCGACCTGGTTGTCGATGCCGGTCAACTTGCCGGTATCGATCACGGTGACGCCGTCATTGCCGAACACGTCGACCGCAAGCTGGCCCTTCGCGGCGGCGGCGTTCACCCGCATGATCTGCTGCTGCGGCAGGCTGAACCACACCGCGATCGGCTGCAGCTGGGTCAGGATCACGAGCCCGATGGTGTCGGAGGCGTGGATGATGTTGCCCTGGTCGACCTGGCGCAGGCCGGCGCGGCCGGAGATCGGCGCGACGATCTTGGTGTAGCCCAGCGTCGCCCCCGTATTGTCGATCGCGGCCTGGTCGGCCTTGATCAGCGCCTCCTGCTGCGCCACCAGCGCGCGCTGCGTGTCGGCCTGCTGCTTGGAGCCGGCATTGCTGGCGGCGAGCTGTTCATAGCGCGCGAGGTCGAGCTTCTGGTTGGCATGCAGGGCTACGTCCTGTGCCTTCTTGGCGACGGCCTGGTCGTATTGCGCCTGATAGATCGCGGGATCGATCTCGCCCAGCACGTCGTCCTTCTTGACGTCCTGGCCCTCGACGAAATTCACCTTGAGCAGCTTGCCGTCGACCTGCGAGCGCACCGTGACGGTGTTCAGCGCCTTCACCGAGCCGACGCCGTCGAGATAGACCGGCACATCCTGCACATGCGGCGTCGCCGCAAGCACCGGCACCGGCAGATCGGGCCGCCCGTTGGCGCCACGCCCGCCGCCACCGTTTTGCTTGGGCTGGAAGGCGAGCCAGCCGAGATAGCCGAGCCCGCCCAGGATCACGAGCGTGATGAGCAGCGACACCATGCGCCCGAGCAGGCGCGAGAGGAGGCCCCGCTTGCGCGGCGCCGTGCTTTTCTCGTGGTCCGTCGAGTCGGGCTTAAAGAGCATCGACCGGTCTTTCCATCTTCGGTTCCCAGCCGCCCCCCAATGCCTGGTACAGACTCACGATCGCCAATAGCCGGGCCAGCTGGGCCTGGGAATAAGCATCTTCCGCCTGAAACAGAGTCAGCTGCGTGTTTAACACAGTTACGATGTCGGCGGTGCCGGCCTTGAGCTGCTGCTCGGCGAGGTCGAAGGCGCGCCGCGACGACGACAGCACGTCGCGCTGCAGCTGCAACCGCCGCGTGGTCTCGCGTATGGCAACCAGCGCATTGTCGACGTCGGTGAACGACTGAACCACCGTCTTGCGATAGGTTTGCAGCAGCTCGTCCTGTTTGGCCTGGGTGTACTCGAAATTGCCGAGGATCCGGCCGCCATCGAAGATCGGCTGGGTCATGCCGCCGACCAGGTTGAAGAACGCCGCATGCGGCTGGAATAGCGAGACCAGCGCCTGGCTCTGATAGCCACCTTGCCCGGTCAGCTGGATGCTTGGAAAGAACTGGGCCCGCGCGCTGCCGACGTTGGCGGTGGCGGATGCGAGTTGCGCCTCCTGCCTGCGGATGTCCGGTCGCTGGGTCAGCAATTCCGACGGCAATCCCGGCGTGACACGCGGAATCCCTACTGCGTTGAGCGAGCCGCCGATGACGCGCACGCTTTCCGGCGGCCGCGACACCAGCACCGCGAGCGCGTTGATGCTCTGGTCGAGCGTCTGCCGCAGTGGCGGCACCAGCGCGCGCTGGTTGGCGAGCACAGTTTCCTGCTGCGCGACGTCGAGGTCGGAACCGGTGCCGGCCTTGAAACGCTCCTTGATCGCGTTGAGAATGCGCTCGGCGCTGGCGATGTTGCGCTGTGCCGTGCGCAGCCGGTCCTGGCTGGCGAGCACCGTGAAATAGGCGTTGGCGACGCTCGCCAGCGTGGTCAGCGCCACCACCTCGCGGTCGAACCGGTTGGCGACGGCGGTCTCCTCCGCCGCTTGCGCGGCGTCGCGGTTCTGGCCCCAGAAGTCGAGCTGGTAGCTGGCGCTCAGTGAGGCGCTGTAATTCACCACCTCGCGCCCGCCATTGGTGAGGCCACTGGCGCTGGAGCCGGAGGTGCGGGAGTAGGTTTCCGATCCGTTGAGATTGAGGGTCGGAAGAAGCGCCGCGCCGGCCTGCCGCGCCAGCGCGTCGGCCTGGCGGAATCGCGCGACTGCCGCCGCGATGTCGAGATTGACGGTCTGCGCCTCCTCCATCAGCTGTGTCAGCTCCTTTGAGCGGAAGCCGCGCCACCAGTCGAGCGTCGGCAGCGCGTCCCCCGGCCGGCCGAGGCGCGCGGCCTTGTAGCCCTGCGGGACGTCGAGCGCCGGATCGGGGATGTCCTGGGTCAGGATGCAGCCGGCCGAGCCCGCGACCAGGCCGAGCGCGAGGAGCGACCGGGTCGCGAGCCGTCGCGCGCGGACGGCGAGGCCAAACCGGCCTCCGGGCACCGTGACCGACATGGACTGGGTCACACCCGTTCTCCGCCGCAGCCAGCCTTCGCCCGCGGCGCACGAATGGCGCGTTCAGCGATGATCTGGGTGACGTTCACGGGGTCATGCTTCCAATGGTACCTGACTGTCCCATCCTACCCTTGGGACGATGGGGCGGACAGCCCCGTCACGATCGCGCGACGTCGCATCGCAAGCGATTCGGGGCCACCCCGAATGCCGACTTTCCCCTATTTTTATGGCATTTTCGCACATTTCGGAGCCGTGCCGGAAGTCACGATTCTTACAAAGATTTCATGGGGATTTCTCAGCCCTGTTGCGCCGAATCCGCAAGGATGTGCCGGAGCAACGCCCATCTTGCAGTATCGCGCCCCGCGCCGTCGGGTTTTGATCGGGTCTGCCGTGCGCAACTGACGCAAAACCGCGGATCGCAGAACGATTCTGCTGGGCGTCCCGACCGCCGCAAAACGCCGTTCTCCCGATGCCCGTGATATCCGCGCCCGCGCGGCAAAGCGTGTTGGGCCCGCCATTTGCCGCAGTGCAAAAGCCCTTCCCTTTTTCGATCAGCACACTAGGTTCGCGGCAAGCAAGACACAGACCGGCAAAGAAATTCCCCGACATGGTATTCAACAAAGACGTCATCGAAGCGATCGGCAACACGCCGCTCATCAAGCTGAAGCGCGCATCCGAACTGACCGGCTGCACCATTCTGGGCAAGGCCGAGTTCATGAACCCCGGCCAGTCGGTGAAGGACCGCGCCGGCAAATGGATGATCCTGGAAGCAGAGAAGCGCGGCACGCTGAAACCGGGCGGCCTGGTGGTCGAGTCGACCGCGGGCAATACCGGCATCGGCCTTGCGGTCGTGGCGAGTGCGCGCGGCTATCGCACGCTGATTGTCATTCCGGAGACGCAGAGCCAGGAAAAGAAGGACATGCTGCGGCTGTGCGGCGCCGAGCTCGTCGAGGCGCCGGCGCTACCGTTCTCCAACCCGAACAACTACCAGCATCTGGGCAGGCGTCTCGCCGAGCAGCTTCGCAAGACCGAACCGAACGGCGTGCTGTTCGCCGACCAGTGGAACAACCTCGACAATCCCAAGGCGCATTACGACTCGACCGGACCGGAAATCTGGCAACAGACCGACGGCAAGGTGGATGGCTTCATCTGCTCGGTCGGCACCGGCGGCACGCTCGCCGGCATCAGCCGCTACCTGAAGGAAAAGAACCCGGCCATCGTCACCGCCTGTGCCGATCCGCACGGCTTCGGGATGTACGAACTGTTCAAGAATGGACAGGTCAAATCGACGCCGGGCGACTCGATCACGGAAGGCATCGGGCTCGGACGCGTCACGCCTGTGGTCGAGACTGCGAAGGTCGACACCGCGTTCCTGATCTCCGACGAGGAAGCCGTGACCATCATCTACGAGTTGCTGGAGCACGAAGGCCTGTGCCTCGGCGGCTCGACCGGCATCAACATCGCCGGCGCGATCCAGCTCGCCAAGCAGCTCGGCCCGGGCAAGACCATCGTCACCATTCTCTGCGACTCCGGCAACCGCTATCAGTCCAAGCTGTTCAACCCGGCCTTCATGCGTTCGAAGAATCTGCCGGTCCCGGAATGGCTGGAAAAGCGCAGCAAGATCGAGCTGCCGCTGGTGTGATTGGCGAATGATGCGTGGCGAATAGCGAGTGGACTCCTCATTCGCCACTCGCCCTTCGGTATTCGCTCATCTCAGGATCTGACTTAGGAACAGCTTCGACCGTGCGTGCTGCGGGTTGGCGAAGAACTCCTGCGGCGTGTTCGACTCGATGATCTGGCCGGCGTCCATGAACACGACGCGGTTGGCCACCTCGCGGGCAAAGCCCATTTCGTGGGTCACGACCAGCATGGTCATGCCCTCCCTGGCGAGATCGACCATGGTGTCGAGCACCTCCTTAACCATCTCCGGGTCGAGCGCCGAGGTCGGCTCGTCGAACAGCATCACCTTCGGGTTCATGGTGAGCGCGCGGGCGATCGCGACGCGCTGCTGCTGACCGCCCGACATCTGGCCGGGGAACTTGTTGGCCTGGTGCGGGATCTTGACGCGCTCAAGGAACTTCATCGCGGCCGCCTCGGCATCCTTCTTCGGGATGTTGCGCACCCAGATCGGCGCCAGCGTGCAATTGTCGAGCACGGTGAGATGCGGAAACAGGTTGAAGCTCTGGAACACCATGCCGACTTCGCGGCGAACCTCGTCGACGCGGCGCAGGTTCGGGCCGAGCTCGATGCCGTCGACCACGATCTCGCCCTCCTGGAATTCCTCCAGCGCGTTGATGCAGCGGATCAGCGTCGACTTGCCCGAGCCGGACGGGCCGCAGATCACGATGCGCTCGCCCTTGCCGACCTCGAGGTTGATGTCGCGCAACACGTGGAAGTCGCCGTACCATTTGTTGAGCGCGGAAATATTGACGATCGGGGTTGTGGACATGGTGACCCTTGTTCAGTGGCGGCGGTGGGCGTTGAGCCGATTTTCGACGAACAGCGAGTAGCGCGACATTCCAAAGCAGAACACGAAGTAGATGAGGCCGGCGAAGGCGAAGCCGGTGAATGCCGTCGTCGGCGTGGTCCAGACCGGATCGGCGAACGACGCCCGCAATGAGCCCAACAGATCGAACAGCGCGACGATCGATACCAGCGAGGTATCCTTGAACAGCCCGATGAAGGTATTGACGATGCCGGGAATGACGTAGCGCAGCGCCTGCGGCAACACGATCAGCGACGTCGTCTTCCACCATGACAGGCCAAGCGCGGACGCGGCTTCCGGCTGCCCGCGCGGCACGGCCGCCAGGCCGCCCCTGATCACCTCGGCGAGATACGCGCCGGTGAACAGTGCGACCCCGATCAGCGCGCGCATCAGGCCGTCGACGGCGAAATTGCCCGGCACGAACAGCGGCAGCATGTAGGTCGCGAAGAACAGCACCGTGATCAGCGGCACGCCGCGCCAGAATTCGATGAAGGTGATCGAGAAGATCCGGATCAGCGGAATGCTCGACCGGCGGCCGAGCGCCAGCGCGATCCCGATCGGCATCGAGGCGACGATGCCGGTGATGGCGATCACCAGCGTCACCAGAAGGCCGCCCCACAGCCGCGTGTCGACGATCGGAAGGCCGCCGCGGTCGAGCCCCATCAGCTTGATCACGACAGCGATCCCGGCAAACGTCACAAGGCTGCCAATCAGCGCCCGGCGGCCGGTGCGCACGCCACCTCCGAGAACGAACAGAACGGCGGAGACGATCACGGCGGTGACCAGAAAGTCGACCCAGACCGGTTGCGACGAGGCCTGCATCTGGTCGCGCAGCCAGCTCAGCGGATAGATCAGCCAGTGGATCAGCAAGCCGATCAGGACGATCAGCTTGCCGAGCCCCCAGAACAACGGAGCGATCGCCGAGGTCTTGCTGAGATTGACCAGGAGTTGCCCGGCGCCGCCGATGCTCTCGTCGAACAGCTGCAACAGGCCGGCCGTCCAGCTCACGCCGAATCCGGCGATGCCGCCACCATGCAGCAAGAACAATGCCACCGCCGGAAAGGCGAAGAAGAACAGGCCGGAGTTCACCCCCTTGGCCGGCAGTCGCGGAACGAGCAGCGGCAGCAGCAATATTGCGGCGAGCAGGAAGGTCAGATTGACGCGCCAGCGCTGGGCCTCCGGATAGAAGCCATAGATCAGCTGTGCCAGCTTGGCCTGGATATAGGGCCAGCAGGCGCCGACCGCATGTCCGGCGTTTTCGGCGAGGCACGCGGTGCGGTCCTTGCCGGTCCAGACCGCGTCGACCAGCAGGAACCTGAACGCCGGGATGACCGTGTACCAGACCAGCAGCAATCCGAGGATCGTGAGCAGGATATTGCCCGGCGAGCTCAGCAGCCGCGAACGCACCAGGCCGATGAAGCCGGTGGTCTTTGCCGGCGCGGGGCGCTCGGGGACCAGATCCTGCCGGACAAAGGACGACGCGGCCATATCCGTCATGTCGCCAGGCTCCGGTTGATGCGCCAGCCGTAGATGCTCATGATGGCGCTCGTCGTCAGCGAGAGCAGCAGGTAGACGCCCATTGTCATGGCGATGATCTCGATCGCCTGCCCGGTCTGACTCACCGCCGTGCCGGCGAACACCGACACCAGATCCGGATAGCCGATAGCGACCGCGAGCGACGAGTTTTTGGTGAGGTTCAGGTACTGGCTGGTCAGCGGCGGCACGATGACGCGCATCGCCTGCGGCACCACGATCAGCCGCAACGTCGTACTGCGGCTCAGGCCGAGCGAGGAACCCGCCTCCATTTGTCCCTTGTGCACCGACAGGATGCCGGCGCGGACGATCTCGGCGATGAAGGCCGCCGTGTAGGTCGACAACGCCACCGTGAGCGCGACGAATTCTGGGATGATCCGCGCCCCGCCGGCGAAGTTGAAGCCTTTCAGCTGCGGCAGCTCGAAGGCGACCGGCCGGCCGAAGATCAGCATCGCGACCAGCGGCAGGCCGACGAGACAACAAGCGACATAGGGCCCGATCCGGATCATCTGCCCGCGCTGGAACAGAGCGCGCTTCGCATAGTGCCGCAAGCCCAGCGCCGCAATGATGCCGATCGCGAGTGCAGCCAGGAACGGATCCAGCCCCGGCTCGCTGACCGGTCGCGGCACGATCAGGCCGCGGTTGTTGAGAAAGAACGCACTGAAGATCGAGATGCTCTGCCGCGGCGCCGGCAGCGCGGCGAGCACCGCGAGATACCAGAACAGGATCTGGAACAAGAGCGGCAGGTTTCGGATGATCTCGACATAGATGCCACCGATCCGCGACAGCAGCCAGTTCGGCGACAACCGGCAGAGTGCCACGATGAAGCCGATCACGGTTGCGAAGACAATGCCGATCACCGAGACCAGGATCGTGTTCAACAGGCCGACGAAGAACACGCGCCAGTAAGTGTCGGCATTTGTGTAGGCGATCAGGCTCTGACTGACGTCAAAGCCCGCATTGTAGTTGAGGAAGCCGAAACCCGACGCAATGTGCTGGGTCTCCAGGTTCAAGCGTGCATTCGCCACGATCTCATAGGCGATCCAGGCCAGGATCGCGGCGAAGCCGATCTGGGCGGCCAACCCGTTCCAGCCGGCCTTGCCGCCAAGCGTACGCTTCAGCCTGAGGGCAAATTGCAGCGGTGGTTTTCGGGGCGCGATGCTCATCGCGGCAGCCGTTGGCTGGGCCGATCAGCGGATCGGCGGTGCGTACTGGATCCCGCCCTTGTTCCAGAGATTGTTGACGCCGCGGGCGATGCCGAGGGGCGAGCCGGTGCCGACATTGCGCTCGAAGGTTTCGCCGTAATTGCCGACCGCCTTGACGATGCGCACGACCCAGTCCTTGGTGAGGCCGAGCTGTTCGCCCAGATTGCCGTCGGTGCCGAGCACCCGCTTCATTTCCGGCTTGTCCGATTTCAACATCGCGTCGACATTCTTCTGGGTGATGCCGAGTTCCTCGGCATTGATCATCGCGAACAGCGTCCACTTCACGATGTCGAACCACTGGTCGTCGCCGTGGCGCACCATCGGCCCCAGCGGCTCCTTGGAAATGATTTCCGGAAGCACGATGTGATCGGCGGCATTCGCGAGCTTCAGGCGGCTGGCATAGAGTCCGGAGGCGTCGTCGGTGAAGACGTCACAGCGTCCGGATTCATATGCCTTGACGGCCTCGTCGATGGTGCCGAAAGCGATCACCTCGTACTTCATGTTGTTGCCCTTGAAGAAGTCGGCGAGATTCTGCTCCGTCGTGGTGCCGGTCTGCACGCAGACAGAGGCGCTGTTCAGCTCGAGCGCCGAATTGACCTTGAGCGACTTCTTCACCATGAAGCCCTGCCCGTCATAATAGGTCACGCCGGTGAAATTGGCGCCGAGCGAAGTATCGCGCGACACCGTCCAGGTGGTGTTGCGCGACAGCACGTCGATCTCGCCGGATTGCAGCGCCGTGAAGCGGTCCTTGGCCGACAGCGGCACGAATTTGACCTTGGTCGGGTCGTCGAAGATCTCGGCCGCAATGGCCCGGCAGACGTCGACATCGATCCCGGTCCAGTTGCCCTTGTCATCGGGCGATGAAAAACCAGGCAGACCCTGGCTGACGCCGCAGGACAATTGACCGCGGTCCTTGACCGTCTTGAGGGTTTGCGCCGAGGCCGCCTGAACCGACAGGGCGGCGGCGGCAGCGGCTAGGATGACAGCCAGGGATACGCGTTTCATGGGCAGGGCCTTTCAGGGTCGTCCGTTGGACGTTTGCTTTGTGATCGCCTCGCGTTCACGGGCCATCCCAGTGATCCCTTGCAGCAAAAAGATGCCTGATCTGACCGGCAGTTTTGCGCGCAAACCGGTCAGGCAACGGATCGTAGGTCGCGGCAGGCCCCTCAACGTGCGGCGACTGGTAGTTGCGCCGCATCACATAGCGACTGACGAGCCGGGTCAAGGGGTTGACGCATGTCTTCTGCGTCCTGTTAGTAACACCTCCCGGCGTAGCCCTGTCCTCCCGACGCGTTGCGACCTCCGCAAAAAGTCTAATGGCAGCGATCCATGACCTCCTCCGACGACACCAAGCCCGCCCATCTGCAACATGCCGCAACCCGCCTGGTCACGGCCGGCCGCGACAGCAAGGCCCAAAAGGGCTTCGTCAACCCGCCGGTCTTTCACGGCTCGACCGTGCTCTATCCGACCGCTGAGGATCTCCACGCCCATCGCGCCGAATTTACCTATGGCCGACACGGCAGCCCGACCACGCGGGCGCTGCAGGACGTGCTGATCGCACTGGAAGGACCGCAATGCGCCGGCGTTGGCCTCGCCCCGTCGGGACTGTCGGCCATCAGCACCACGCTGCTCGCCGTGCTGAAGGCCGGCGATCATCTGCTGGTGTGCGACAACGCCTATCGGCCGACCCGCAATTTCTGCGACAATATGCTCAAGCGCTATGGCATCGAGACCAGCTATTTCGATCCGCTGATCGGCGCCGGCATCGAGACGCTGTTCAAGCCGAACACCCGCGCCGTGCTGATCGAGGCGCCCGGCTCGCAGACCTTCGAGATGCCCGATGTGCGGGCGATAGCGGCCGTCGCGCACGCCCGCGGCGCGCTCGTGATCGACGACAACACCTGGGCGACGGCGCTCTATCACCGCTCGCTCGAACAGGGCGTCGACATCAGCATGCAGGCCGGCACCAAATATGTCGGCGGCCACTCCGACATCATGTTCGGCACCATCGCGGCCAATGCGAAGGCCTGGCCGCTGGTGCAAGAGGCGATCCGACTGCTCGGCGTCTGCGCCGGCCCTGACGACGTCTATCTCGCGCTGCGCGGGGTCCGCACGCTCTCGGTGCGGCTTGCGCAGCACCACCGCTCCGGGCTCGAGATGGCGCGCTGGCTTGCGGCGCGGCCCGAGGTCGAGCGCGTGCTGCACCCTGCCCTCGAGACCGATCCTGGGCACGCGATCTGGAAACGCGACTTCACCGGCGCCTCCGGCCTGTTCAGCATCGTGCTGAAGCCTGTGCCGCAGAGCGCGGTCGACGCGATGCTCAATTCGCTGACGCTGTTCGGCATGGGCTTTTCCTGGGGCGGCTTCGAGAGCCTCGCGATCCCGTTCGACTGCAGCGACTATCGCACCGCGACCAAATGGTCGCCGGGCGGGCCGGCACTGCGGCTGCACATCGGGCTGGAAAATCTCGACGACCTCAAGTCCGATCTCGATCGCGGATTTGCGGCGTTGAAGGCAGCGCTCTGATCCTGACGCGCGCCTCGCGCGTTAGACGATATTTAACCACGACCGACCGGCCGTTACGCCGCGCTGCGACCGACGACGCGCGCGTTGAGCACGCTCGATCTCCGGGATTCTGCGGAGAAGTGACGACGCCGATAACTCGCCGTTCACCATCCCCACCAATCCCTTAATTGTCCGGACCTTCAATCAAGTTCCCTTATACTTTTGCGGCCGTAGTGATGCTCACGGGAAGGGCTGTCGGTGCCGCAAGGACGTGACTGCCCCGCGTTAAGGGCATTCAGACAATCGCATGAAGACGGCACGCATCGTGGTCCTCGGCATCGCCGGCGTCGCAGGCCTCGCGGCCATGTATCTCGCAAGCGTTGGCGATCGCAAACCGGCACCACCGCCGCCGCCGGTGGCGCAGCTGCCGACCGTCGAGGTGCTGGTGGCAAAGTCCGACATCGGCCTCGGTCAGTCGCTCAAGGCCGAAGACGTGCAGTGGCAGCGCTGGCCCGCTGAAACCGCGAGCAGCGCGTTCCTGCGCCACGACACCAATGCCGACGCCATGACCGAAGTGATCGGCTCGATCGCGCGCGCCCCCTTCATCGTCGGCGAACCGATCCGCGAGCAAAAGCTGGTCAAGGCCAATGGCAGCGGCTTCATGGCCGCGATCCTGCCCTCCGGCATGCGCGCGATCTCCACGGAAATCTCGCCGGAAACCGGCGCCGGCGGCTTCATCCTGCCGAACGACCGCGTCGATGTGATCCTGTCGCGACGCGACAAGAATCCCGATCAGCAGCAAGGCGCCCGCGACATCGTCACCACCGAAATCCTGCTGTCCAACGTCCGCGTGCTGGCGATCGACCAGGCGCCGAAGGAGAAGGACGGCAACAACTCCCTCGTCGGCAAGACCGTGACCCTCGAGCTCAAGCCCGAACAGGCCGAGACGCTCGCGCGCGCGCGGCAAACCGGCACGCTGGCGCTTGCGCTACGCAGCATCGCCGACGTCAACGAGACGATCGATCAGACCAACGACCATGCCCCGAAGCGGGGCGAGAGCATCAAGGTGGTGCGCTTCGGCGTCCCGAGCTCTCAGACGACACAGAAGTGATGGGGGCTTCGACATGACATCAGGTGCAAGACAACTGGCAACGCCGACCACGCTGGTCCGTTCGCTGTCATTCTCTGCGGTGACCGCACTGATGCTGATCCCTGCCCTCGCCATCGCGGCCGATCCCGACAAGAACGCGGATGTCGCGGTGACGAGCAGCATTGCCGCCAAGACGCGCTTCGTCTCGCTCGGCGTCGGCAAGTCTGTCGTGGTCGACCTGCCGCGCGAGGCCAAGGACGTCCTGGTCGCCGATCCCAAGATCGCCAACGCCGTGATCCGCTCGGCGCAGCGCGCCTACATCATCGGCGCGGCGGTCGGCCAGACCAACGTGGTGTTCTTCGACGCCGACGGCAACCAGGTCGCCTCCTACGACATCGCGATCAAGCGCGACCTCAACGGCATGCGCGCCGCGCTGAAGCAGATGCTGCCGGGCGTCCAGATCGAGGGTGTCGGCGAGAGCGTGGTGCTGACCGGCACGGTTGCGAGCCCGGTCGAAGCCCAGCAGGCCGGCGAGATCGCCGCGAAGCTGGTCGGCAGCGCCGACAAGGTCGTCAACTCCATCGTGGTGCGCGGCCGTGACCAAGTGATGCTCAAGGTCACCGTCGCCGAAGTGCGCCGCGATGTCGTCAAGCAGCTCGGCGTCGATCTCAGCGCCAACATGAACTACGGCACCGCCGCGGTGGTCTTCAACAACGCCAACGCCTTCACCGCCAACAACGGACCGCTCGCCCCCGGCAACGTGCTGACCGGAGCGGCCCTGAACAAGCTCGGCGTGCCGACGGTCACTGCCACGCTGCGTGCGATGGAGAGCGCGGGCGTGGTCAAAACGCTGGCCGAGCCCAACCTCACAGCGATCTCGGGCGAGTCGGCGACCTTTGTGTCGGGTGGCGAGTTTCCGATCCCGACCGGTGCCACCTGCCAGACCACGACGTCGGGCACGATCGGCAATTGCGTCCAGACCGTCAGCTTCAAGAAGTTCGGCATCTCGCTCAACTTCACTCCGGTGGTGCTGTCGGAGGGGCGCATCAGCCTGAAGGTGATGACCGAGGTCTCCGAAGTCTCGATGGAGAACGCTCTGACCGGCGGCCAGGGCGGCACGACGATTCCCTCGATCAAGACCCGCCGCGCCGACACCACGCTGGAAGTGCCCTCCGGCGGCTCGATCGCGATGGCTGGATTGATCCAGGAACAGACCAAGCAGGCCGTCAACGGAATGCCCGGGGTCGATCAGATTCCGGTCCTCGGCCAGTTGTTCAGGAGCCAGGACTTCGTCAACAACGAGACCGAACTCATGGTCATCGTGACGCCCTATGTGGTGCGTGCGGTCGCGCAGAAGGAATTGTCCCGTCCGGATGACGGATTTGCCCCGGCGTCCGACGCGCAGTCGGCGCTGCTGGCGCGGGTCAATCGCATCTACGGCGTTGCCGCACGTGCCGAACCGATCGGCGCCACGCCGGTCAATTTCGGCTTCATCATCGACTGAGGCGGGAACCTAATGGGGTTGGGGGATCGAATGATGACACGCAACACACGGAACGGTCGGGCCAGAACGCTGCCGCTGTTCGGCGCCCTTCTCGTCAGCGCGATCGCGCTTGGCGGCTGCAATCTGACCGGCGATAATATGGCCACCGGAACGGTCCCCGACGACTACCGGCAACGGCACCCGATCGCGGTCACCGAGGGCGAGCAGTCGATCGTGGTCTTCGTGGGCCGGGCCCGCGGCAATCTCACCGAAACCCAGCGCGACGACGTCATGGGGCTGGCCCGCACCTGGCGCCGCGAAGGCACCGGCGCGATTGCGATCGACGTGCCGGCCGACACCCCGAACTCGCGCTCGGCACAGGCGGTGTACCAGGAGATCCGCGGATTGCTCGCGTCGATGGGCGTGCCCGCTCACGCCATCACCAGGCGTGCCTATCGCGTGGACGATCCGCGCGCGCTTGCCACCATTCGCCTCAGCTATCCGAAGATGGCCGCAGTTGCCGGCCCCTGCGGGTTGTGGCCGGCCGACCTCGGCCCCTCGATCTACAATCCCGCCTACAACGAGAACAAGCAGTACGACAATTTCGGCTGCGCCACGCAGCGCAACCTCGCCGCGATGGTCGCCAATCCGTCCGACCTCGAACAGCCCAGGACCGAGACCGCAGCCTACACGCCGCGCCGTTCGATCGCGTTCGAGAAATATCGCAAGGGCGAAACGACCGCGACCACCTATCCCGAAGCCGAGAAAGCCAAGCTGAGCGACGCCGCGAAATGACCGCCGAACAACAAGACGAGCCGCAGCACGGCAACGACTACATCGCGCCGGCGCCGCGGATTTCCGTGCAGGCCTTCTGCGCCAGCGTCGCGACTGCCACCACCGCGCGCGCCGCTGCCGACGACCGGCGGCTCGCCAAGGCCCACCTCTCCGTCCATATGGGCGGCATCGCCGCGGCGATCGACACCTATCACAAGGCGCCGACGCCCAACGTCATCATGCTGGAAACCGAGCCGGACAGCGATTTCCTCGCCGGTCTCGACGAGCTTTCCACGGTCTGCGATCCCGGCACCCGCGTCGTCGTGCTCGGCACGCCGGGTGAGGCTGCGCCGTATCGCGAACTGGTGCGGCGCGGCGTCAACGATTACGTCATCGGGCCGGTCAAGGTGCTCGACATCGTGCGCTCGATCTGCAGCCTGTTCTCGTCCTCCGAAGCGGTTTCCGTCGGCCGCCTGATCGCGGTCGCGGGCGCCAAGGGTGGCGTCGGCGCCTCGACCATCGCTCACAATGTCGCGTGGACCATCGCGCGCGACCTCGGGCTGGATTCGGTCGTCATCGATCTCGACCTCGCCTTCGGCACCGCCGGCCTCGACTACAACCAGGATCCGGTGCAAGGCATCGCCAACGCAGTGTACGCACCCGAGCGTCCGGACAGCGCCTTCATGGAGCGCCTGCTTTCGAAGTGCGGCGATCATCTCAGCCTGCTGGCGGCGCCTGCCACGCTCGATCAGGTCTACGATTTCGGTGCCGAAGCGTTCGATGCCATCTTCGACACGATGCGGATGACCACATCCTGCATCGTGCTCGACGTTCCGCATCAATGGACCGCCTGGACCAAACGCGTGCTGGTCGGCGCCGACGATATCCTGATCGTGGCCGAGCCCGACCTCGCCAACATGCGCAACACCAAGAACATGATGAACCTGCTGAAGACCGCGCGGCCCAACGACCGGCCGCCGCTGTACTGCCTGAACCAGGTCGGCATGTCGAAGCGTCCCGAGATCGAGGTCAAGGACTTCGCCAAGACGATCGATAGCCAGCCGATCGCGGCGATCCCGTTCGACTGCAGGCTGTTCGGCGAAGCCGCCAATAATGGTCAGATGATCGCGGAAGTCTCCGCACGCCACCGCACCACACGGACTTTCCTGCAGATCGCCCAGCGCCTGACCGGCCGCCCGGACCTTGCGGAAGCCCGCGAGTCGTTCCTGTCGCCTATCCTGAGGAAGTTGCAGTCACGCCGCAACGACGGCCGCCGGGCCGCCGGCTAGCATTCCTGATCCCAGGTTTCGCTATCTCAGGTATCGTTCGACCTAATCGCGACGGACGGTGGCGACCGGAATCTTGTCTGTATCGCTCCGGCTCGCGTCCCTGCGCGCCAACAGCCGCTTCAGCGCGGCGACATTGGCCGAGCCCTCTTCCGGCGACAAATCCGCCTTCATGATGGTCTCGGCCTCGGACTGGCGGCCCTGCAGGCCGATCACGACGGCAAGGTTGGTTCGCACCCGCATGTCGCCGGGCGCGCGCTCCCGGGCACGGCGCAGCGTCTCCTCGGCCTTCGGCAGATCCTTCGACAGCAGATAGGACAGGCCGAGATTGGAGAGCACCGACGGATCGTCGGGCACGATCTTGAGCGCACTCGCGTAGTACTGGCGGGCCTCGTCGTGGCGATCGAGCTGATCGAGCACGGCGCCTTGCGCCGACAGGATGCGCCAGTCCGGGTCTTCGGGGGTGTGCGCGCGTCCGAGCACGTCGAATGCTTGCTGGAAATTGCCGTTGTCGGCGAGCGCCCGGCCGTAACCTGCGAGCAGCGCCTTGTTGCTCGGCTGCGCCAGGACCGCCTGCTCCATGACCGCGACCGCCTGCGCCCGCTGGCCGGTGGCGCGCAGCGCCCGGGCGTATTTCAGGGCGGCGTCGATGTCTTTCGGGTTGGCGCGGACACGCTCGTGGAAGGTCGCGATGTCGCGCCGGGGATCGGCCGGAGCCGGCGTGGCCTCCGCGGTGTCGCCCAATGACCCCGTGATGTCGGACGGACCCGACGTCTGACAGGCGGACAGCCCGATCAGCAGGATCAGCAGGATCACAGCGGATACCGAGCCGGCGAGACGACGCGCACGGCCTTTCGGTCGGGGTAGTTTCTCAGACATCAATGAGACTCGGAACAGCGAAGGTTCCGGGATGCTCACAGCTTAACCCTAAGTTCCGGTTAAGGATGCCATCATGTCGCCGTCATGCCTGCCCGCGAGGCTGCACGGGCCGCTTCGCGGGTCGTCGGCGTGGTGGCCGATCAGTCGACGAACTGGGCGCCGAATTCGTGTCCGATCTGCCAGGCCAGGCGACACTGACGCGGACTGCCGGTCGAGAGGATGATGGTGAATTCCGGCGGGATCTCGAGATATTCGGCGATCACCTTGACACCTCCGGCGGAGATATCGGTGATCATGCAGTCGCGTGGCAGCGACCCCGTGCCCAACTGAATTTTGGCGACGCTCCGGCACGCGCGGCGTTCGCTCTTGCGGCGATTCATAAACATACTGATCCCCAAGGCCTCGGCTGGATAGTTTCTCGTTCCTCCCGTCATAACGGGGAAAGATTGGGAACTGCCTAGCGGAACCAATCGCAATTGAGCGGTCGTGTTCGAGAATCATTTACCGGGGGCGCGGCCTCGCCCCGGTGTGCCGCCGGCATGTTTTGACCGCGGCACCCACCCAATATTAACAATTTCCTAATCGCATTGCCGGGCGTGCTCACCCTGGGATAGCATTTGCTGTTCCCGACAATTGGGAGGCAAACAGACATGAAAGCCTCGTCACTGCTCATCGCAGCCGTCCTGTCAGCGGCTCCGGCGTATGGCGGGACCCCGCAACGAGCCAACAACATGACGATCACTGCGGACACCCGCATCGGATGCAACGGCACGACCGGGTGGGGCGGCACGGCGGTGCCGTGCAGGAACTACTACAACTTCGCCAACGTCAACGATTGCCATTCGAAGCTGCTCAGCCTCGGTTGGGATAACAACGCCCTCGCCTGGTACTGCACCAATCTGGGCCTGAAGTAGCCCGTCGGCACCCATAGATCGATCGAGGCCGCCTCGGTTGGCGGCCTCTTTCATGACGGCCCCTCCCCGTCATCAGGTTCCAACGGGAACAAAAAGGGGTTGATATCAGGTCATTTGACTATAGCGTGCGCCCCTTCGACTCGAATTTTCCGGGATATCAGGAAGTATGGGAAGCCTAGTTCTGCTCGATCTGATGGGGGGCGTCGCGCTCCTGCTGTGGGGCCTGCACATGGTCCACAGCGGGATTCTGCGGGCTTTCGGGCCGGATTTGCGGCTGTTGCTGGCGAGAGCGCTGAACAACCGGTTCAGCGCCCTTGGCGCCGGCCTTGGTCTGACCGCTCTCCTGCAGAGCTCGACCGCCACCGCCCTGATCACCAGTTCCTTCGCCGCCGAGGAAATCGTCAGCCTGGTGCCGGCGCTCGCGATCATGCTCGGCGCCAATATCGGCACCACGCTGATCGTGCAGGTGCTGTCGTTCAATGTTGCCGCTGTTGCGCCGGTTCTATTCATCACCGGCCTGGTCGCGTTCCGCAGCGGGCCGCGCTCCCGGATCAAGGATCTCGGCCGCGTCTCGATCGGCCTCGGCCTGATGCTGCTGGCGCTGCACATCCTGCTCGACACGATGGCGCCGGCCGAGAACGCGCCCAGCGTGCGCGTGTTCCTGGGCGCGATCACCGGCGATCCCGTGCTCTGCATCTTCATCGGCGCGGTCGTCACCTGGCTGGTCCATTCCAGCGTCGCCAGCGTGCTGCTGGTGATGTCGCTGGCCTATTCCCAGTTCATCTCGCCATACGCGGCGTTTGCGCTCGTGCTCGGCGCCAATCTCGGCAGCGCCATCAATCCGTTGATGGAGGGCGCGCGGCGCGACAATCCGGCGAGCTACCGCCTGCCGGTCGGCAACCTCGTCAACCGCATTGTGGGCATCCTGCTGGTGGCACCGTTCCTGCGCCCGATCACCGAGTATATTCATGCCTGGCAGCCCGATCTCGCCAAGGCGACCGCGCTGTTCCACATTGCCTTCAACGTTGCGACCGCGCTGCTGTTCATCGGCGTGCTCGACCACATGGCGCGGCTGCTCGAGCGGCTGTTGCCGAAGCGGGCGCAGGAGACCGATCCGTCACGGCCGCGCTATCTCGACGAGAGCGCGCTGGAGACGCCCTCGCTCGCGCTGGCCGATGCCGCGCGGGAGGTGCTGCATATGGGCGACCACACCGAGGCCATGCTGCGCAAAGTGATGGCGGCGATGATGACCAACGATCGCGCCCTGGTCGACCAGGTGTCGAAGATGGACAACACCGTCGACCGGCTCAACGAGGCGATCAAGCTTTACGTCACGAAACTCACCCGCGGCAGCCTGGACGAGCGCGAAGGCCAGCGCGCCATGGAGATCGTCTCCTTTGCGATCAATCTCGAGCATATCGGCGACATCATCGACAAGAATCTGAGCGAGCTCGCGACCAAGAAGATCAAGCACCGCCTGCAATTCTCCGCTGAAGGCGCCGAGGAATTGTCGGCGTTCCACAAGCGCACGATCGACTCGCTGCGGATCGCGTTCGGCGTGTTCATGTCGGGCGACGCCAACGAGGCGCGCAAGCTGCTCAGCGAGAAGGCAGCGCTGCGCGCGGCCGAACTGACCGCTGTCGAGCGGCATCTGGTGCGCCTGCGCGAAGGCCGGCCCGAGACCATCGAGACCACGTCGCTGCATCTCGACGTGCTGCGCGACCTTCGCCGCATCCATTCGCATATCTGCTCGGTCGCCTACCCCGTGCTCGACGCCGCCGGCGAGACCGCTGCCGATCGCGAGAGCGCGGTTGATCCGGCCGAACTTCCGGCACCCGGGCGGCTCTGATCAAACGAAGGCGCGCCGGAGCAGCACCGCGTGCTACGATCTCCGCTACGTCGGCGGCCGGTGTTCGGAACCGGGATGCCGCTGTGGAAACGCGGAGGCGGCAGCGAGCTGGTCGATGCTGTCGCGTTGGCGATCGAACGCGCCAAGGAGATCGCCTTGCAGCAGCCGGCCGCCTGACAATCTCATCCGAAGCGGATCGACTTTGCGGCCGTTGATCCGCACCTCATAATAGAGATGCGGTCCGGTCGAGAGCCCGGTCGATCCGACATAGGCAATCGTCTCGCCCTGGCGAACCCGGTCGCCGATCTTCAGCCCGGCCGGGAAGCTCGCGACGTGGGCATAGGTCGTCTCATAGCCGCGATCGTGCAGCACACGGATATATTTCCCGTACCCGCGTTCGTACCCTTCGGTCTCGACGACGCCGGCGCCCGCGGCCGCAATCGGCGAACCATAGGGCGCGGCATAGTCGACGCCCTCATGGAAGCGGCGGTCGCCCAGGATCGGATGAGTACGCCAGCCAAAACCGTCGCCGAGGCGCCCGCTCACGACCGGCTTGCGCAACAGGAATTTGGTGATGGACTGGCCAGCCTCATCGTAGAAATCGGAGCTGCCGTCGTCCGGCGCCGTGAAGCGGTAGTAGCGGTGCGTCTGCCCGCCCGCGGTCAGGTCAATGAAGACCAGCTCCGGTTGGCCAATTTCGTTGGAGGCATACATGATCTCAGCCACATCGGCGTCGCCGAGTGGCTCATCGAGGTCGAAATCGCGGCCACACAGGCGCATCAGCTCGGCAACGATCCCCTCATCGACGTGATTGGAGCGTGCAAGCGCATTGAGACCATCACGTAGCGTTTCACCGGGGACGGCATGCGTGTCGATCGACTCACGCAGCAAGCTCTCGCTCCGGAGGGGGATATCCGGCTGTTCCGGCACGATCGCCTGGTACTGGCCGCTATCGGCGCGACCGACGGCGGACACACTGGCGTCCGTCCGTTCGATCGACACTTTCGCGACATGACCAAGTGCCGAACCGGCCTCTCCGTCTTGTTCCACGATCGTGATTTTCTCGCCACCCGACAGCGCCTCCTGGCCGCCGGCCGACGGGAAAGCGGCAAGGATCGCCGGCACGTCCGCAGCAACGGCAGTTAACGCCCGCAGAATGGCCGACAGCGTGTCACCGCTTCTGGCGATAATGACGTGTCGGTGGTGACGAGACGGCGAAGGAGATTTGGGAAGGCTGGTGACGTTGATCGCCTCACCTGTCGGCGACGGCGGACGCGGCGCGTCTTCATCGTCTGCGTAGGCGCTGGTGCCGCCAGGCAGCCCACCGCGCGATGGACCTGCTCGCATGATCGATGGCAACTCCGGCAGCAGCGAACTCGCTCGCTGGTCGTCCTTGCCATATCCCGGTGCTTCGCGACGATGGTCCTGTTGTGGTTCGGGATCGATCTCCGCGAGTCGCGCTGACACGCGGGTAAATCGACGGACCGAACCGGCATCGCTCAACTGCTCGATCCTAAGCGCAGAGGGATTGCCTTGCGCGCCGGGCCTGCGATCCAGACGGTCGCCGCGCCGCGCCTCGTCAACCACCTGCCCTGTGAAGCGCGGAAGTGGCACGACCGGCGATACTGCGAATCGCATGTGATCGCCGAATGCTCCGCGAAGCGCGCCAACAAGGAGCGCGACAGCAGCGGCGCCAATCAGAACCGTCCCCGCCATCCAGCGGAGACTGACCGCGCGCCGGTCCGGCGGCTCGCCTTCGCCGGTCAGCGGCGGCTCGTCAAGCGATGGGATATTGCGGACGCTCGATCGATGACTACCCGCTTTGGTCGCTTCGCCACGGCCGGTCATCAACGCCCCTCATCCCCTTGGCGCACGATCTCGGAATGCCGTCACGCCCGCGGCAAGCCGTAGATGCCATACGCCTTGGGGCGATTGTTTGACCTTCGTTCAGGTGCGGTCCAATTATTGCCGAGCCGGGCCGACGCTGCATCTGTCGAGACTCGGGAGGAGGCTCAGCATACCGCTCGCCGCGCCGACAGCCGCAGGGATCAGCGCTCAAGCGTCCTCGACGCGGAGCCCCGGCTCTTCACGATCAGCATGATGTTGCGGATGTAGATCAGCGTGGCAAGGCCTTGCCCGATGATGATGACGGGTTCGCGCTTGGCGAGCCCGTAGATCAGCGTCATCAGACCGCCGCCCATCGAGAAGAACCAGAACGCCATCGGCACCACGCTCTGGCCGGCGCGCTCGCTGGAAATCCACTGCACCAGGAAGCGCGCGGTGAAGAGCAATTGCGCGACGAGGCCGAACGCCAGCCAGAAGTCGAACTTGGCGACGAACACGTCGTAGAAATAGGCGCTCAGCGCCTGGCCGTACTGAATCAGCATCACTTCACCTTGGTCACGACCGGCACTTCTGCGACGCCCGTCACTTCGGTGACATCAGGCACTTCGGTGACGACCGGTGTCGGCTTCTTGCGGCGGATCAGCCACCATACGCCGGCGAGATCCATGATCCCGATCCAGAGCCGGTCGAAGAATCCGTAATTCGACACGCCGGAATGCCGCGGGCGATCGACGACGTCGACATAGGCAATCGTGAGCCCCTCGCGGCGGACCAGCGCCGGCAGGAAACGATGCAGCCCGTCGAAATAGGGCATTGCCAGGAACACCTCGCGTGGAAACGCCTTCAGTCCGCAGCCGGTGTCGCGGGTGCCGTCACGCAGGATGACGCTGCGCACGTTATTGGCGATGCGCGATTGCAGTTTCTTGAAGCCGGTGTCCTTGCGCCCGACGCGCTGGCCTGCGGCAAGCCCGACGCGGCCATTGCCGCTCGCGATCGCCGCGATCAGGTCCGGCAGGAATGCGGGGTCGTTCTGGCCGTCGCCATCGAGCGTCGCCACGATCGCACCGCGCGCGGCACGAACGCCGCTGCGCACGGCGGCGGACTGGCCCGACGAGACGGCGTGGCGGAGCTGCCGCAGATTGGGCCGCTGCGCCATGATCGCGCTCAGACGTTCGCCGGTGGCATCGGTCGAGCCGTCATTGACGTAGACGATCTCGTAAGCCCAGCGCCCGTCGAGCGCGGCCGCGATCTCGGCGATCAACGGCGCGATATTGTCCGCCTCGTTGCGCACAGGCACGACGATGGAAACGGCGACCGGCATCTGGTCGGGAGCAGGCAAATCGGCACTCGTGGTTGGTGTTATCAGCGATGGAACCAGCCCGATCCGGCCGTCGGGCGACCGCTTTTATGGGGCGAAGGCGCTCCTCGCAACCCTTTTGAGGCGCCCTTCCGAAGGCCCGGACAGGGCCACAACGGTGCCATCGTGATGAATGGCGAAACCAAGGCGGCGGGCAGCGAACCAGTAGCGCACGGCCATCGCGCCGATCACGCCGACCAGCGCGCCGGCCACCACGTCGCTCGGATGATGGGCCAGCAACACCAGCCGGGTCGCGGCGATGATCAGCGCATAGACCAGCATCGCAAGCCTCGCACCCGGCCACACCGCTGACACGGCAAAGGCCAGCGCGAATGCAGTGATCGAATGTCCCGACGGAAAGCTCGCATAGGCCTCGGTGCCGGCGAAGTGCTGGAAGTTGAAGGCATTGGCCTTGCCGCCGACAAACGGCCGCCCGCGGCCGACGATCCACTTGATCACTTCCCCGAGCGCCACCGACAGCGCGACGGACAGCAACAAATATTGCAGCCTCGTCCCGAGGCCGAGCAGGGTCGCGCGCGGCACGCCGCGCAGCGCCGGCGCTGCCAATGCGACCACAACCAGCAGCAGGCCGAGCGCGCACAGCACATATTCGTCCTTGCCGAAATCAGTCAGGATTCGCACCCACCAGAGGCCCGGCGTACCGCGCGGGGGCATCGCGCTGATTTCGGCGACGTCCAACGCGTACATCAGCGTGATGATGGCAGCGCCAAGGATGACGACGAGCAGGAGCACGTGGCGCGCCGAGCGCCGCGCCGCCTCGGCCCGGCGCGAATGCGACGGCGCGCGCACCAGTTGGGCAAGCGACAGCCAGACCAGCGTCAGCAATCGTCCGAAATAATTGGCGGATTCCAGCGTGGCTGGCGGCGCCGGCATATCACTCCGTCCCTTCGGAACGGAAGATCGCGATCGAGACCGCCTTGCCCTGTGAGATGTTGTAGCCCTCGACGCGTACCGGCGCGTTGTAGCGCAGGCCGATCGCCTCGGCGCGCTGCACGAAGGACCGCTCCGAGCGCTGCTCGACCAGCGCGAAGCGGCAGGAGCCCTGCCCCAGGAAATCGGCAGCGCCCGATCCGTCGGTGAGCAGCGTCGAGGTATCGGTCATGAACACCAGGCTCGGCTCGTGGAAGCCTGCGGCCGCCGCCTTCGGACCGACGCAGGTCACATTGCGCAAGGCGCGCGCGACCTCCTGGCTCGGAAACACGGTGGTGAGCCGCGGCAGCACCACACCATAGGTGCCGGCCGCCATCAGCGCTGCGGCGATCACCGCATTGAGCAGCGAGCGCTCGGCACGGCTGTCCTCGAACATCCACCAGGCGATCAGGCCGAACACCATCGCGACGGCGAACAGGGGCCAGGCCGGAAACACCGGCTGATGGATCGCCTTGATGGCGCCGACGATCACCAGCACCGAGGCGCAGGCGGGGATCGCGAACCACCAGGCGGCGCCGCGCAGCAGCCAGGAGGAGCGCGACAGCACGCGCCGCTCCAGCGCGCCCACGGTCAGGATCGCGATCGCCGGATAAAGCGGCAGCACGTAATGCGGCAGCTTGGTCAGCACGGCCTCGAACACGATCCAGGACGGGATCAACCAGGCCAGCAGAAATTGCGCGCCGGGCTCGCGCCGAGCGCGCCAGATCGCCGGCGCCGCCATGCCGGCGAGCGGCGCGCCGGGCCAGAACGTGATCCAGAAAAGCAGCAGATAGACCCCGGGTGGCGCGCCGTGGGATTCCTGCGCGCCAAGCTTGCTCAGCATGTCGCCGCCGACCGAGTCGGCAAAGAAGGTCTCACCGGCGCGCAGGAAGATCAAAACGAACCATGGCAGCACCAGCACCAGGGTCCACATCAGGCCCCAGACCGGGCGCATGCGCCAGAACCACGCCGCCGATCGATCGAGTATAGCGAGCGCGGCCATCGCGAGGCCAACGAACATCAGGATCAGTGGCCCCTTGAGCAGGATGCCGACCGCCAGCGCCGTCCAGAAGATCGCAGGCGGCCCCCATGACGGACGCGCCGGATCCTCGCCGCGCTGCCAGGACAGATAGACCCGCGCCATCGCGCCCATCGCGGCGGTGACCGTCAAGAGCAGCATCGCGTCGGTCTTGGCAAGCCGTGCCTCGACCCCGAGCAGCACGCAACTTGCCATCATCAAGGCGGCCAGCGCCGCCCCCTGTCGCGTCACGAAGGCGAGTGCCGTCCAATAGGTCAGCAACACCGCGCCGATCGCGCCGATCAGCGACGGCAGGCGATAGACCCAGATGCGGACCTGAGCGCGCGGCACCCCGAGCGCGGAAATCGTCTTCAGTGCCGCCGCCTGCATCCAGTAGATGCCGACCGGCTTCTTGTAACGGACGTCGTCCTGGAAGCGGATATCGACGAAATCGCCGCTCTCGACCATTTGCTTGGTCGCCTGGGCAAAGCGCACCTCGTCGCGGTCGATCGGCGGGATGGTGAAGAGGCCCGGCAGGAACAACACCAGGCAGGTCAGCGTCAGGAACAGGATCGAACGCCATTGGCTGGCCGTTGCGAACTCGAACGCCATGAACAGCCTGCGGCTCGAATGCGCAGGTTTTACAGACTGTTGCCCTGCTCCGAAGCGCCGGGGTTGGAGGCTATCCACCATGGGTTTCGCATACGATGAAACCGCAGCGCAAACAACCGTGCAGTTCCGCTTTCCCTCGCGATCATTGCACGCGGATCACACATCATTGCACGCGGATTACAACGGTATCTGCTGCCCCCGTGGCGTCGATCACCGTGAGCCGCGCGAAGCCCGGTCCGGGCGGGTCGATCAGGCGCTGGCGCCGGCTGTCGATGTCCCCGGCTGAGACACCATTGACGAGCACGGTCAGAGGCAGCACACCGCCGGCGACCTTGACCGGCATCGGCGCATTACCGCCGCTTTCGGAACGTTCGACGTCGATGCGTGAACCGTTCAGCGGAAACTGGATGTGCGGCGCCTGGTCATTGCCGCTGCGGATCAGTTCGCCGAGCGGCCGGAATCGGCGCAGCGGCGGCGGTAATTTCGCGTTGGAGGCGACCAGCACGCCGCGCGGCGGCTTCGGCAAGGCCGCCGGGATCTTGCCGGTGCGCGCAAAGGCATCGAACAGGATCGGCGCGGCAGCGGTGCGGCCCACCAGTCCCGGCACCGGCGCGCCGTCGGGGCGGCCAACCCAGACGCCGATCGTGATGCGGCCGTCGAAGCCGACCGACCAGGCGTCGCGATAGCCGTAGCTGGTGCCGGTCTTGAAAGCGATCCGGTTGTGCACGCCATTCTCCGGCGGCGGCGTGCCGAGCAGGACATTGCCGACCTGCCAGGCCGCAGCCTGGTCCATCAGCCGCATCGTGTCACGGCTATCGCTCGCCTGCATGATCTCGCGCAGCGGTTTTGTCGCACCGAGCCGCGCCAGGCCAGAGTAGAGCTGGGCGAGATCCTGCAGCGTGATGCCGACGCCGCCGAGCCCCATCGCAAGCCCCGGCGCCTCGTCCTTCGGCAGCACCAGACTGGTGCCGGCCTGCTTCAGCCGTGACGACAGCCGGCTCGCGCCGACCCGGTCGAGCAGCGCGATCGCCGGCACGTTCAGCGACAATTGCAGCGCCTTGCGGATCGGCACCGTGCCCTGGAACGTCATATCGAAATTTTCCGGCGCGTAGGAGCCGAAGCGGATCGGCCGATCCTCGATCAGGCTGTCGGGATGGACAAAACCATCCTCGAAGGCGAGGCCATAAATGAAGGGCTTCAAGGTCGAGCCCGGCGAGCGCACCGCGCGCGTCATGTCGACCTGCCCGGCCCGCCGCTCGTCGAAATAATCCGCCGAGCCGACGCGCGCGAGCACGTCGCCCGTTTCATTGTCGACCACGATGATCGCGACCGAGACGTCAGGCCCCTGCGCGATGGCGCGGTCGCGCGCCAGCGCCTCCAGGTTTCGTTGCAGCGTGGCATCCAGCGTCAGCTTGATGACGGGCGTATCCTTCATCGTCGCGATCGCCTGATCGGACGAGTGCGGCGCCAGGATCGGTATCTGCTTGCGCATCTTCGGCACTGCCGTCGCCCTGGCCTGCGCGGCGTCCTCCTTCGACACCACGCCATCCTCGACCATGCGGTCCAGGACGCGGTCGCGCGCGGCATGGGCGGCTTCGGGGAAACGGTCGAGCCGCCGCCGCTCCGGCGATTGCGGCAGCGCCACCAGCAGCGCGGCTTCGGCAAGCGAGAGCCGTTTCGGCTCCTTGCCGAAATAGGCGATCGAGGCGGCTCGCACGCCCTCGAGATTGCCGCCGAACGGCGCCAGCGCGAGATAAAGATCGAGGATCTGGTCTTTCGAGAGCTGTCGCTCCAGTTCGACCGCGCGCACCATCTGCCGCAGTTTTGCGTAGACCGAGCGCTGGTGCCGCGGCTCGATCAGCCGTGCCAGCTGCATCGTGATGGTCGAGCCGCCGGAGACGATATGACCGCGGGTGAGAAGCTGGAATCCGGCGCGCGACAGCGCCAGCGGATCGACGCCGTGGTGCTCGTAGAAGCGCTTGTCCTCATAGGCGAACAACAGCTTCAGATAAGTCGGATCGACCGACGTCTTCGCGTCGACCGGCAGCCGCCAGCGCCCGTCCGCCATCGCATAGGCACGGAGCAGTTTTCCATTTCGATCGACGACCGTGGTCGAGACCTGCTGCGCCTGCGTGAGGGGCAGCGGCCCGAGCGAGATGACCCAGGCGGCGAAGGCGCCGGTGATCGCGATGAGCACAACGGCCATCGCGGCAAAGAGGCGCAGCGCCAACCACCCATCACACTTGTCATGCCCGGGCTTGACCCGGGCATCCACGTCTCTCTTGCCAGCGGACGCGTCCGTGGATGGCCGGGTCAAGCCCGGCCATGACGAGAAGAGTTTTGGACGCGCGTCCTTACTCATTCCGCGATCACTCATTTCGCTGGCTTGACCTCAACCGCACCGGTGCCGCTACGGCCGTAGCGCGAGGGGTTGTACATGTCCTCGACATAGGCCTGCGGCAGCACATATTTGCCCGGCGACACCGCGCGTACCACATAGGCGACCGTGAACACCGACTTGTCGTTTGCGCCCCGGTCGATTGCCGCGGTGAAGCGGTCATCGCGGAACTCGGTGTTCTTCGGCTCGACGCCGTCCTCGATCCACTCGAGCGTACCGGAATCACCCGATGACACCAGGTTCGGATTGTCGATCTCGAGCCCGGCCGGCAGATAATCGGCCACCATGATGTGGCCGAACTCCGGCTTGGCTTCCGTCACCTTCAGCACAACTGCGAAGCGGTCGTTCTGCTTCGCCTTGGTGACGTCGGCCGGCTTGCCGGCGAGCGTGTAGTAGGCACGTTCGATCTTGAAGCCGTTGGAAGCCGCCGGCTCCGGCGTGACCGGCGAGCCCGACACCGAGACCACCGCCTGCACCGGCGCGTCGCCGGTGTTGGTGATCCGGAGCGGCTGGCCCGTCATCTCCTCGGCCTTGTAGCTGCGATAGACCGCGGTCTTGACCGGCTGGCCATTGATGTCGAGCGCCAGCGTTTCCTTGGCGAGCGCGCGCGCCGCCAACACCATCCACGCATTCTCCTGCGTCGACGTGTAGGGCGACAGACCCCGCGCCGCTTCGACCCGCAGCACGGCCTGGGTCAGCGTGGTGCGCGGCGCATTGCCCTCGCCCGCAAGCGAGACCAGCGCAGCCGCATCGCGTAGCGCCGAGCCGTAATCGACCCGGCCGAACTCGATCACGGGTTTGGGGTTCAGCGCATCGAGCGCCGCGCCATAGACCCGCTCGGCCCTCGCCTTGTCGCCGACCAGCGCCAGCGCCGCCGCCAGCTGCGCCTTGGAGATCGGCGTCGCCAGATTGTTCAGCTTGGTGTCGGCGAGATAGCGCAGATCACCGATCGGCGCCGCGCCATTGCGCGCGAGCACGTAGAGGCCGTAGGCCAGGTCGCGGCCGCCGTCCTTCTCCGGCTCGTTGGCATTGACCACCGAGTTCCTGACGCGGTCGAGCGCGCTCTTGAACAGCACGTCAGGCACCGCAAAGCCCTTCTCCCGGGCCCGGGTCAGGAAGTCCGTGACATAGGCGTCGAGCCAGGCGTCGTCGCCGCCCGCCGACCACAGGCCGAACGAGCCGTTGGAGCCCTGTCGCGCCAGGAGACGCTCGATCGCGTCGCGGATGCGCTGGTCGACCGCGGTGTCCATCGCAAGATGGGCGCCGGCGGCGAGATCGTTGACATAGAGCAGCGGCAGCGCGCGGCTCGTGATCTGCTCGGAGCAGCCATAGGGGTAGCGGTCGAGCGCCTTCAGGATGCTGGCAGCATCGAGCGCGGTTGACAGGCTCGCCGAGATCGAGACGCTGCCGGTACCCGGGACGAGATCGGAGAACATGTCCGAGGTCAGCGTCAGGCTCTCGCCCTTCGCCAGTGTGCGGATCGAGCGCCGCGCCAGCACCTGGGTCGCCGGCTTGACGTCGAGTGCATAGTGACGCACCAGCGTCAGCCCGTTCGGCCCCGAAATGTCGACGTCGAAATCGGCACGTCCCGCGCCGCCGGCCTCGAGGCCGAGCGACAGCGAACTGCGCTGCTTGGCGGCGAGCTTCACCTTCGTGTTCGGATTGCCCGAGGCCTTGATCGGACCGCTCGCCTTGACGCTGATCGCGTAGTCGCCGGCGGCGCCTTCGACATTGTCGATATCCATGCTGATGGTGCCCTTGTCACCGGTCAGCAGGAAGCGCGGCAAGGTCGCGGTCAGCACCACGGGATCGCGCACGATCACATCAACATTGGCGCGGCCGAGTTTGGTGGCGCTCCACGCCACCGCCATCACCCGCGCGGTGCCGGCAAATTCGGGGATGTCGAAGCTCACTTCGGCAGTCCCATCAGGGCCGACCGTGACGATGCCGGAATACAGCGCCAGCGGCTTCTGCGTCGGCGGCGAGCCCTGCAGCTCGGCACCGGCGGCGTCGCCGCCGCTGCGGATCTGGCCGCGGGTGCCCTGCATACCGTCGATCAGCTGGCCATAGAGGTCGCGGATCTCGGCGGTCAGACGGCGCTGGCCGAGATAGTAGTCGTCCGGCGCCGGCGGCTTGTAATTGGTCAAATTGAGAATGCCGACATCGACCGCGGCCAGCACCACCCTGGCGTCCTCGCCGGGATTGAGCCCGCCGAGCTTGACCGGGATCTTCAACGTCGAGCCGGGCCGCACCAATGCGGGCGGCGACAGCTCGACGGCAAGCGTGCGCGTCTTCTTGTCGATGCCGAACCACTTCAGCCCGATCGCGCGGCCCGGCATGCGCCCGGCGGCGGCATCGAGCGGACGGCGCAGCGTCGTCATCACATACGCACCGGTGCCCCAGTCCTTGCCGACCGGGAGCTTGACCTGCTGGGTGCCTTCCTTGACGTCGACGCTCTGGGTCGTCAGCAGGCGGTCGCCGAGCACATAGACGGTGAGCTTGCCCGAGGTGCGCGCGTTGACCGACACGGTCAGGGTATCGCCGGATTGATATTCCGGCTTGTCGATCGAGGTTTCGAGCAGGTCGGGCGTGTCGGCGCTGCCGTCGGAATACCAGCCGACGTCGAACTGCACCGAGGTCACGGGACCGTCGGCGTCGGTCGATTTCACGTCGAGCCGGTAGCGGCCCGGCTGCGGCTGGAAGCTCAGGCGCATCGGCTTGTCGGCCGCGAGGTTGACGTCGCCATCGGCAACGCGGCGGGTCGACTTGACCGGCTCATAGTTCCAGGACGAGTTCTGCCGGTACCATTGGTAGCGCGACTCCAGCTTCAACAGCTCGTAGCGCAGCCCGTTGCGCGGCAGCTGCTTGCCGTCGGGCGCGACGAACACGACGTCGAACTCGGCCTTGTCGCCCTCGGCGACGCTCTTGTCGCCGAACAGCGGCTTGACGCCGATCAGCGAGGCTACTGGGGCCACCGGCAGCACGATCTTGCGCTCGACCGAGCGGCCGCCGGTCTCCGCCATGCGGACGAAGATCTGAGCCTCCTGCGGCCGGGTCGAGGTCGGCACCTTGTCGAGCTTGACCGGGAAGGTGGCCGCGCCGTTGGCATCGGCCTCCGGCAGGTCCTCGATCGGGGTGCGCTCGTTGCTCGCGGTCTGCTCGTCGTCGACGCCGAACTGGTAGCCGGCATAGCCGGGCCGGCCGGCCGCCGCCGGTGCGACCAGCATGTCGCCTTCGAGCTGCAGGCCCGAAGCCGGCGCGCCATAGAGGAAATGGCCCGAGACCTGAAGTTCCACTGGAACTTCAGCTTTGATCATCTTCTCCTTGCTGGTCAGATCGAATTCGACCCGCTCGGGGATGTAATCCTCGACCATGAAGGTGGTCTCGCCGACCGATGAGCCCTTGGGATCGGTGAAGACGCGGGCCCGCCAAGTGCCGGTAGGCACCGCCGAGTTCAGCGCCACCGCCAGCATGCGGCCGCCGGCACCCTGGTCGGGCAGCACGGCGCGGCGGAATTCGACCCCGTCGGGGCGCTCGATCACCATGGTCAGCGGCGTCCCGGTCAGGGCGTTGCCCTGCCCGTCGCGCATCAACGCGGTCAGGTAGACGGTCTCGTTGGAGCGGTAGACGCCGCGCTCGGCATAGACGAAGGCGTCCGCGCCGGCCGGGATCGCGCGGCCCGCGACGCCGCGGTCGGTGAGGTCGAAGGCGTTGGTCTTCAGGCTCAGGAAGGCGTAGTCGGCCTTCTCGCCCATCACCGTGAGCAGCGCCGGCGACAACCCGCCCTCGCCGCGGGCCAGCCCCTGCTCGAACAGCACATGGCCGGCCGCATCGGTCTTGCGGGTGGCCAGGATCTCGTTGTTGCGGGCAACCAGCTTCACTTCGGCGTTGGCGACCGGCTCGGTCGAGGCCAGCGAGTTGACGAAGACGTGGATACCGTCATTACCGGAGAACGCCGACAGGCCCATGTCCGAGACGATGAACCATTGCGTCGCCAGCGTGCCGTCGTCGTCGGTGCCCGGCCCCTTGGCCGCGGCGGTCATGACATAGACGCCCGGCTGCAGATCGCCGAGCGCCTGGTCGACCGGAAACGCCGTGATGACGTCCTGGTTCAGCGTGGTGGCAGTCGCAAGCTCGCCGGACCAGACCTTGACGCCGCGCTGGTCGCCGAGATCGGAGAGCTGGTAGCGGCTCAGCGTGCCCTGGAAGTCGCTGTCGATCACCGTGTTGATCAGGTTGCGGTCGCCGATCCGGAAGACGTCGACCGTGACTGCCGGCGTGTTGACGCTGACCACCGGGATACCGCGCTGCCCGCTCCGCGGCAGCACATAGGCCCGCCCGGTGAACCGCACGAACGGCTTGCGGTCGCGGACATAGATGTTGAACTCGGCCGATTTCGGCAGGGTCTCCTTGACGGTCGACGGCAGGCCGGCGCGCAGATTGATGTTGTAGCGCTCGCCGTGCTTCAGTCCGTCGACGCAGAGCTGCTGGCCTTCCGCTGACAGCGCCGGCTTGTCGGTGCCGGCCAGTGCGAGGTAGGGCGCGAAGTCGACGCGCTTGGCCAGTTCCTCGGAGAACTGGAAGCAGGCCCGCGGCGAGGCCGCGTCGGAATCGACGGTGTAATCGAGCAGCCGGAAGCCGTGCTCGTCGCGCATCTTCTCATACTGGCCGCGGACATCGGCCACCTCGCGCAGGTCGAGCGACATCCGCAACGCATCCAGCGCCGGGCGCCACAGCTTGCGCTCGGCGAGTGCCTTGCCGAGCACGGCCAGCGCGTCGGCCTCCTCACCCGCATTGCCGGCCCGCTGATAGGCGATGTAGGCGGCCGTGGAGGCGCGCTCCATCAGGAAGGTCTGTTCGCTGGAGCTGGCGGTGCGGATCTGGAACACGGTCCTGGCGAGCCGCAGCCAGTTGGCGCCGTCCTCCGGCGTGGTCGCCGCGATCTGGCCGAGGATCTGCAGCCCTCCGCGGAAATCATTGCGCTTGAAGGCTGAGTCGGCATCAGTGCGCAAGGTCGCGGCCGACTTGTTGACCGCGCCGGCCTCGCTCTTGATCTGGGCCTCCAGCTTGATCGCGGAATCGGCGAGATCGTCGCGCTTGAAGGCCTTGTCCGCGGCCTGGGCGCTCACCAGGCCAAGCACCAGCGCGGCGCAGACTGCGGCGGCACGAACCAATCCGATCATGATGGAGCTCCTGAACGCCCCGCGGTCGAACGCCGCGTTGGGGCCAAAAATGCGCGAAAAGGTGACGGAGTGAAGGCGCTGATATGAACGGACGAAAACGTCGCAGATCGCATTGCCGACATCCTTTGACCAGCCCCGGCGGCAGCTCATGCCGGCTCGGCGGACTGGACAGGCCAACGCAGGGCGGGGACCCCTGCTCCGCTTTGTCGTCCGCCCCCAGAAATCGGTTCGGACGGACTTGGCGGCAAAGCGGATTTTTCATATTGCGGGTGCTACAAGGCGGCCACGGTCCCGTAGCTCAACTGGATAGAGTAGCGGATTTCTACTCCGCGGGTTGCAGGTTCGAATCCTGCCGGGATCGCCAATTATTTCAATGCGATGTGCGTTCTGTTCTCTAAAATCTCGTGTCTCATCGCGTGTTGACGAAACCCCTTTAGTTTCGGGCTTTCCCGTTTAGTCCCGCTGAGTCGATAGTACACGGATCGTACACCGCGCTTCTGCATTTGTTCTCGTCGCCAAAACAAACGGGCCTGCTGGTGGGGCGAGTCTCGTCATGGAGAGTGCTGTCGCTCTCGGCGGTGGCATGCCAAGTAGAGATAAGCGCTGCAGGGTCGCCTACTTACTCCCGGCGGGGGCTTGGGGAACCTGAAAACCGGGAGCCAAACAAACTACGCCCTACATCGCCACGCGTTCCTATGTCCCTTCAGTGCGGAGCGACGCTAGCCATTTCGAGCCGCGACGGCGCTCGCTCATCCCTCGTTCACATTGATCTTCCTACTGTGCGCGACGGTTCAGAATACCCATCAGGAGGAAACCATGAAGCTCAAATTTGCACTGATTGGACTCGCTGCCCTCGGCAGCCTTGCAGCTGTCGGAACCGCGTCAGCGCTACCCGCCGCAACGCCGAATGCTTTCGGCGGCGATAATGCTGTCATCCAAGTCGGGGGCGGTCATGGCCATGGGCATGGATGGGGTCATCACGGCGGTCGCGGGCATCACTACGGCTGGGGCCGTGGCCACCATTATGGTTGGGGACACCATCGCCACTAACCGGTGCCACCTTCGCCAGCTACAAAAATAGAAAGCCCGCCGGGCGTGAACCGGCGGGCCCTTTCAGTTTGACGTTGCTTCAAGCCTGAAGGTGAGAGCCACCCGCGCAGATCATGAACATGCTGAGCGCGGTATGGGGCTTAAACCGCCGTGAGTCATGGTCGACGCTGGCAGGCGTAATGGTCCCCACCGGAGAGGCATCATAGTGGATGCGAACGTCGTTCTCGGGCCCGTAGTAGTCTCGCCATGCCTTCTCCAGTTCGGCGCGATGATGCTCCATCCGGGACTTGGCGTCGGCGAGGGTCAGGACCGGGATCGGCACGGCGGCACCTGCCGCGGTGAAGCCGAGGGCCCGGATCAAGAAATTGCGGCGGGGAGTGATCAGTTGGTGTTCGCTCATGATTGCACCGCCGCGCCCATGCTGTTGAGGGCAGCAACCACGCTTCGGAGCGCCGTCATGTGCCACTCAACCTCTGGGCAAATCTCGTCGTCGATAACATATTGGATCAACGCCGCAGCGCCGGCTGGCGTTGTAGGCTTCATCCGGGAAAGGCGTCCCGCACATTCGTCCTCGGCGTCCGTTACCCGGTCCAGATTCTCGCGCTTCACTACCAACCCCGCGCGCTCATCCCACGCTTCCCCTGCAGCCCAGTTTGCCCGCACGCGGGCCTTGGCGTCGAGATATTCCCGTTCGATGATTGCTGGATCGATCTCTGCCTCGCGCAGCAGCTGTTCGCGTCGATCGTCAATCTCGGACCCGCCGATGTGATAATTACGCCAATGCGTGAGCGGGACAGGTCGCCAACCGTGTTCTTTCGCGGCTTCATACTCAGCGCCGTCCAGCTCGTCGGATAGGTCGCAGCGAAGCGTCTGAAGCCTCCTGTGATCCTCAATCAGTGCGAAGATTGGATCGGCGACGCCGGCTAGCGAAGCCGCTGGCGCCGCTGCGGCCGTAACTGGCGGAATTGCCGCCAGCGCCAAAACGGAGCCCCCGGCGGCCACGCCAGCGGCCCGTGTGAGGAAATGCCGCCGCGTCGTATCGGTGGGCGGCTCGCGGTCAATTGCAGACGTGTTTAGGGGTGGCGTGCTATGCACGCGATCAGCCTGGGTCATTTGGATTCCACTCCTTCGTGGCTCGGGTTAGAGCCGGGGCGGAAGTTGCTACCTTCCCCTCGGCTTGCTCTTGTGCTATCACAACGCCATGATCAAATCAACCAGTGATAACACAAAGCCGCGCTGGAAACGGTCGGCAGTCAAGGGAACGCTCGTTGGCGTTCGCCTGCAGCCCGCGCACTTGAAGGCGCTGGACAAGTGGATAGACCAGCAGAAAGAGCCCTACACGCGGCCCGAGGCCATCCGTCGCATGATTGAAACAATGCTGCACATTCTCTCGAAAGACCCCGGAGAGAAGCCGCCGATCAAGAAGGCCCAGGGAAAATGACCGAGCGTGTTTGCAGGTACTTACGAGGAGGGAGGAAGACCTGCTACGTCGGACTCGGTCTTCGAGGCGGTCCGATATACGCGGTAGGTGCGCCTGCGCCCCATAGCTACGCCTAGTCCGCAAACGATCGCGGTCCCGATAAACGCCACGCCGGCTTGAATTTGCTGAAAGATAGAGGTCGCTCCGAACAATGCGATCGTTTCGATCAGGATCCCAAGCCCAAGGCCGAATCGGGAGAAGGTGCCCCAGTTGGTGATCGTGACCTCTTCCCTGATTTCTGCAATTTCAACACCAAGCTTCGAAGCTGCCTGCGCGGCAGCGTCCTCAGAAGCCATCATGCCGCGCTCCTTGCCCACAGCCACATAAATCAGAATGCCGATGCCGATGAGGATCGAAAAAAGAATGAAACCATCCATAGTCTACCCCTTTTAGACCGGCCCACCCGTTGTCACTCAGCGGTTCGCCTGATGCATTCTCTCCACCAAAAAATAGAGACCGTGCAGCGTAACGAGAATGATGCGCGCAAAATAGAAAGTGACGACGTAGACCGCTCCGTACCTCATAAGAGCTAGGAGGACGTTGACGAGCCAGCCGCTGTGGTTTGCCTCAACATAATCAACCGATGGGGCGATCTCGATGATCGCTAAAGTCAAGATCGCAGTCAGAAACGACAATGCACTTAAATAGGAAAAAAGATGACAGATGAACACTCTCATGGTCATCGTGACAGAGAAGACCTCGCCTCCCCGCTGCACATCAAGGTGGGGCGCATCCCGGCCCGGCATGGGCTCATCGAGAGATGGATTATTGAACGTCGCTGCCGCCGCCAGGGCCGCAATGTAGAATCCGGGTAAGATGCCGACGATCTGGAGCAGGTAATCGAGATATTTTTTGTCGCCGATAATGCTGGGCCTCACCGGCAGCACAAGATAGACGGCCAACAAGAAAAACGTAATGACCAAGGGGACGACAGTCCGCATGAACCGCAGGTCGCGGTTCTGTATCTTCTGAAAGGCAAATGGACGCGTCAATTGATACCACATCACTCGCCTGACTCCTGATCGTCCTTGAGCAGAGCCACCATGCGACCTTCGAAGTGGTCGACTATTCTTGCTGCCCCCTCAGCTAGGGGAGGACTTATTTTATTGATGGTTCTGAATTTCACATACTGAGTGTTGTCGATTGTGGCATTCTCCGTATCAAACTCCACGTTTCGAACGGAGTGATTGCTATCGACGAAGCTGATTCGACCATGCGAAAACTCGGTCTTCCTGCTCGTGATGGCCTTTGCGATTCGTTCCCACCGCTTCTGTTGCGGGATATTCTGCTTAACCGTAACCTTTAGCTGAAACTCCGCCTCATCAAGATATGGATCATCGGAGAAAGGTTGCTGCTCCTTCGTCTGAATAAAACTGAGATGACGAATGACGCCGCGCTCAATTTCGTCGATGAGCATCTCTGAAGGGTGCCCACCAAGGTCGATTAGCGGCAAGTATGGAATCCTGCGGATCGCGCCCGCTTTCGTTTTGGCGCCGCTGGGATCGGGGTACGTGAAACGATCTGGCTCTGCCTTGTGATCTTTTCTGAGGAGCGAATTCAGTAAGAATTGGACGCTCGATGCATTCAGGCGCCTCATTCCCTCCAGCAAGCATAGGTGGGTGTTTGCCTTTAGCGGATTCAGGGAGATGACCAAATGCGCCGACAAATGCCCCCCTTCTCGCTCCTCTTTTCTTATAATTCTGGTTTCCCTGGTGTCGAGATGACCGTAGGCAGCGTCGGCCATAGCTTTGTCGATCACTGAAATCAGCAGGGTTGCTGTTTGCTCGACTTCATCGAGCCTCATATCACTGATGAAATACAGCACATCTCCGCTTTGCCGCGCATGGAAAGCGTTTTCACCATCAAAGCATTCTTTCCAGACGTCGAGCACCTCGGTCAGAGTGGGCGCGTGAGAGGACTTGCCAAGCTTTTTTAGCGTAAGATCGAAGAAATAAATTCGACGTTCGTCGGAGCGCATAATATTCTCGCGTTCAGGTTGAAGCGCTTTCACCGCAACCCTAAGGAGATTTTCTTCGCTTTTGCAATAGCGCCTCTCTACGGCGTTCGTAGTAGTCGGACCACTCCCGCCCCATTCTAACCCCTGCGATGTCTCTATCATGGCCGGCCACGCATTCAAATGGGATCGTTATGCCCGGCTCAGAGCAGCATTGGTCTTCTCGTCTACAGTCGTTCGGAAGTTGTAGGTCTTGTCTCCGACAAGAGAGATTTCCTGGTGCACCCTCACGTTCGGTCCGCCCTCCCGCATGAAGGGCAGTATCTGTTCGCCAAGCTGCCCTTTGACCGCAAACCACAGAAGGGCTTGGCCCACTAGATTTCCAACGTCCGGGTCTGTGTGGTGCGCTCCCTTTTTTAGTGCCGAGATGATGAAGTCCTTCGTCACGCCCCTCAGGTCAGGATCACCGTTCTTTTCGCTTACCTTCTCGGCGGCCTCATTCCAGCCCGACACCAGATCGTCAATCATATCGGACCTCACGAGTGTCTGGAGTGATGCCCCCTCCAGGTTTGCGGATAGCCAAAACGTCTTCATTGCGATCTCCTACATGAAAAACAGCTGGTACTTTTTCGGCTTCTTCTCGCCGCCGCTGCATGTTGCGATGCCGATTGACATTGCCAGACTGACGGCGCCGTCAATCCGATTGGTCGCTTTGTCCTTAGCGAACATGCGGTGGCCGGTTCGGTTTGATTCATAGATGACCCCCGCCAGACACATTGTCTGGGCCGGGTTCTTCTCGATAACGATCCGCTCCTCAATGACTGCGGCCTCGAGCTTGTTGATCGAGTCCGGCATCCACAGATAGATGTCTTCCGCGCCAGTCTCGGCTTTCCCCTTGGTCTCCGAGATAATGCGCTTTTGAAAGCCCTGCGGATGCACAACGCACGGAAGCGAAAGCCCGCGATCAGTCATTTGCTCTCGTAGATTTTCGAGCCCGTACTGGTCACAGCCAATCGAAACCGGTTGATACTTGGCGCAAATCGCGCCAAGCGCGTCTGCGACCCATGCGTAACCGATGCGCCGGCCAGGCACTGCCTCCATGAATCCCTTTTCGACCCAAAGCGGATATGGCGCACGATCTGCCTTCGCGCGCTCGTGTAGGGTATCTTTCGGGGTCCAAAACCAGGTCCGAGATGCGAACCGCCATTTGTCCAAGGTCTTGTCTAGCAGCCAGGTCAACGTGAACGCGGTCAAGTCGTTTGCCCTGGAGAGATCGAGGCCACCGAAGCATGGATATCCTCGCTCCGTCAGCGCATCTGCGTCGACCTCGCCGAACACGACCTCAAGAGCGGCGCGCGAAAACGCCGCGGTCACGCTATCGGTCCACTCACAAAAATGGAGACGCCGGACCATTGCCTCTTTGGACGGCATACCTTTCGCCTCGTTGACTTGCTCGCGAATAAATTGCGGCTGGATGGTTACACCGAGAGTCGGGTTTGCTTTGGGCCAGCACGACTCGTCCTCAAAGGGGTCGTCGCCCTCATCCAGTGCGCAGACATAAGCGAACCAAGCGTCATTCTCCGCCTCTCCGTGCGCAACACGGATTGAATATTCGTGCTCTGAGAAGCACACCGATTTCCGGTCAAAGCCCGAGTTCGTAATCTCGAAGATCAATGCATCCTGATTACCTTTGGTGCCGGCTCTGAGCATTTCGATGACTTCATTATTGGGGTGCTCATGGATCTCGTCCACAAGGGCGCAGAATGGCCGGATGCCCGATTTACCCCGCTTGTCACTGCTTATGGGCTTGTAAAACGAAGATCGGGCAGTATCGGTTAACTGCCACACGGGGTTTACGCCGGACGGGAGCAGCCGTTTATGCAGCTGCGGCGAGCGCTGCCACATCGCGACAGCATCACGGAACAGAATGGCGGCCTGATCCTTGTCGGTAGCAGCCGAGTATACCTCTGCGCGCAGCTTGCCCAATGCCGTCAGCATATAGTGACCGATGCCAGCAGCCAGCGGCGACTTTCCAGACCCCTTGCCGGCCTCGATGTAAGCTCGCCGGAAACGCCGTAGACCATCCGAACGCTTCCAACCGAACAGCGAGCCGACGATGAAAGTTTGCCAGGGCTGGAGGACAAACGGCACGGCGCGACTGGTCACCGCGCCGTCGTCAGCCGTGTCCTCGATCTCCACCGTAAGGACGTCCCTGAAGTATCCCACGACTCGCTTGACGGCGGCGGGATCCCACACCAAGCCACGCGCTTCCGCCGTCTCCAGATCCTGCAAGTGGCGCTTGCAGGCCGCGCGCACATGCGGCCCGGCAACGATCTTGCCAGCGCCGACAGCCAACGCATAGGCGGTTGCTGGGTCAGTTCGCAAAGTAGTTCGCCGAGGGGTCTTCGTCTTCTGTGTCATTCGCTTTCACTCGCGCGCGCGCGCTTGGTGTCATGCCGAATTCGGCCAGCCAGGCACGAATTCGCCGGTCCGCGTCGTTTCGTTGTGCGACGGCGGGGTGGACTCGATGCATTTGGTCACCGGCCGCGGTCTCAGTTGCGTAATATTCAGACCCGAAGGCCTTGAGCTCGGCTCGCGCGGCCAGATAGTCCGCATATGCTTCGCAGAGCATCTCAAGCGCGACGCCGTCGACCTCGGTCAGGACGCCCATCCGATCGAGAAGGCCCGTCACGTACCCCCAAGTTTCCCGCGCGCGGTCGGACATATGTGCGGGTGCCGACGGGCGTGAACGCGCTACCTTTGGCTCGCGTTTATTGACCGGTCGCCGACCCGGATTCCCTTTTACAAGCTTCAGATGTGTGGGCGTCGGCCTTCTACCTTTCATCCAAGAAACCCTATTCAGAAACGCGACGTTGTACGGAAACGCCCCCGAGCGATGCCGGGTCCATCGGCTTGGCTTTCCCCGCTTACCCCCCGGTGTCGCGCCAGCTGGGCTTGGCCCGCTCGACCGCTGTTCGCAGGGTGACGCTCATCCGTGGGCCAGCCCGACTCATCGACCGCGCTGCTGTAGCCGCGTCGCTCGGCGCGCTGCTTCGACGCGTTGTGGTGTGGCTCGCATAGGCTTTGGAATGGCCCAGACCAGAAGCGAACCTGGTCGCCGTTGTGCCTCTCGACGTGGTCGCACACCGTCGCGCGCACGCGCTCGCCTGCATCAAGGCAGAACTTACACCAGGGCTCTGCCTTCAGTTGCGCAGCGCGAATAGCTCGCCACCGCGCGGACCAATACCAGCTAACCCATGGCCGGGCCTGGCTTGCTGTTGTGCTCATTGTTGCCTTCAGCTGTAACGATCTGGCGAAGGCGGCGGGTTCTCATACTGGTCTAGTATCGACCGCGCGATTGCCACCGCCTCTTTCGCCACGATCGCGAGGACGATCGGATCACGGTCGTCGAACTGAAACTGAAGAACAGTAGGCTTAGCTGAACCGTCTTCGCTGAGCCCTGGATGGGTCGGGCTACCTGTCACCAGTCCAACTCCCCAGTTTCCCGCGACCCAAATGATGGGCCGATGAGGCATACGTTTTGTAATCCATTTGGATTGACGTGGATATGGGCCGGCGGTGGCCGAGCCAATTGCGTTGAGATCGATGGACTTGGTCTTTTCTGCGACCGGCGTGACGAGCGGATTCGAATAGAGAATTGCGTCGGTGTTGCCGAAGAAAGCAGCGTTGAGGATCACGCCGTAAACTTTGACCGGGAACGGCGGTATGATGAGATTTCCGTATTCCTTGATCGTGTCCGAGCTGCTCCAAGTCTGCGTCGTGGCGGAGTTTGCAACATATCCGCCGAAGAAATAGCCGAGGGTGCCGTCCGAAGCGACAATCACCACGTTCGGCACTTGGTTCGTATTCGAATAGACCGCGCCGGTGGTTACAGTCGGCATGACACCAACGATGCCGCCAACAGAAGCGCACTGAACGGTGATTGAGTCTGAACCGCCCTTTGCGGTCATCTGCACTGCAAAGGCAGCGTCGTCGCCAGTCGCGATCGACTTCGAACCTGTCGTCGGTACGCTTGTTTGCGAAGCGTTTGCGGTTAATGCCGCCGCCACCCCCGGTAAATGAAGCGCTAACATCGAACGTGATGACGTTCGCGACATTGACTGCCCTGACCGGCGGGCCGTTGGCGGTATCGGACTGCAGCCAGGCCGACCTTGACCGTGGTGCCGGCATTGGCGAACGGTGACGGAGCCGGTTCGCCACACAAAGGACGACGAACCGTCGACCGTATGGGTTCCGCCGTCCTGCCAAAAGATCTGTCCGACCATAATGACGGAGTCATTGGCCGCACTGATCGCGTTGCCGGACAACGTCGTTACACTAGGTATGAAACGCCGAAGCGGACACCCCATGATGGTGAGCGGCGTTCCGTCGAGTGCGACAAGACTCACGTTATGATGTCCTTTTTCCAGTCGTGGATTATCGGATGACGAGACCGAGCGAGGCGCCTAATCCTGCCTCTGCTCAGTCTCGTTTTTGGCGCCGGTCCGTCCGCGGTCGCCAATTCGTTGACGGTTACCATCAGGCCAACCTGATCGCGTCGGCGCGCTCGCGGCCATTGCGTTCGTCGATCACAAGGTCGAATGCCACCGTCTGCCCGGATTCAGGCCGGAACACCGAGGAGAGGTGCTTAATATGCGCGAACGCATCCGGGCCGCCGTCATCGCGCTTGATGAACCCGAAACCGCGATCGGAATCCCACATTTTGATTTTGCCGGTGTACATATTCGGGGCTCTATTATTGAAGCTTCGCACCGGCTCGCTCATCTGCAATCGCGCCAACTCTCCGGCCGATTCGAATGAGCGCGTCGTGGCGCCAGCGTTCGAGTGTGGTCGCATAGGCCAACATCTCACTTCGAAACCGTTCGCCGTTGATATCAATGCCAGCATCGCACATCTGTACGGCATACGCGGTCAGGGCCGCGTCGCGATGCCGGCAGAGTTCGTCATTCGCCTCGTTGATCGTCATCAGTGAAGCCGCTCCGCTGCCAACGTAGTCTGTCGCTGCAACTGTTCCGGGTCGAACGGCATGCCGTCCGGAAGATCGAAACAAGCGCAGGCCGCGTCCAACTCGTCCGCCGTGTCCACGTAAATCATCACGCTCTCGAAATCTTCGCACAAAACGAAGTCGACCTTTGATACGTGGCCGGACTGGCCGCACTTCGAACGCTGCAATAATTCTCTTTTAATCCGGGCCTCTGCATCCTCGAGTGAGGTCATAGCTCTTCCTTTCCAACGCGCCGTTCAAGGTCAGCCAGACGCTCCGCGAGTGGCTGCAACGCATTGCCGATCGCCTCTCGGATCACCGGAGCAAATCCATCGGCTATCGCTTCGATTAGCCTTGCCTCACTGGGATTGGACTGCCTGTATCGGGCAACGTGCTCATGCAGCGCCACATCATGGTCCGGATCCATTTCCGGAAGACTCATTTCACTTCCGATCGTCATCGCGGTGCATCCTTTCCGTCTCGACCTTTTTTTGACCGCCAAGCGCCAGATCGTGCCGTCACCGGGACGCACCCCTCTGGTCTCAACCTGGGCGGCCCAGCCTGAGCCTTGATAACTGACAAAGGATCCCGGCGAATAAGTCTTGGCGTCGTCAAACACGCCGGCATCGACCATCACGGGCCGCGCCTCAAGCGCCTCGATGCGCCTCAACAGCGTCTCCTCGAGGATTTTGCGATTGTCGCGACCGAGCGCGATCAAGTATCTGTATTCAGCAGTCATCGCGCCGAGCGTGATGATTAGCGCCCGGAAAAACCCTTGCGTAAACTGGACCTGAACATCCTGGCCGGCATCGTTCTTGCGCTGCTCTAGGCTCGAATTAACATACTCGCACGCCCAGACTGCTAATTTACGATAGATTTGCGCGCGGTCGTGCTGAGCATCCGGGAGCCGTTCAAGACCGAGAAGCGGATCACTGAGCTCTGAATTCTTTGTCGCGAAAACCGGCTCGGGCAACGCCGCCGCCGCCGGGCGCTGCGGTGGCGGAGGTGACGGTGACTCTGTGGACGTCTCGCCGATCAAATCGCTAACGAGCGCCTTCTCGCGCAAGCCCTCGAGGCGCGCAATCTCGGCGGTAACGACGCCCATTGCAGCGCTAACTGAACCATCGATAATGCCGTTGCGCTTGGGGACTAGCCTTTCGTCGAGCTCGGCGTAGCGAGCCCTGAGCGCAGCGATTTTATTTTCTATTTCAGAAAGGCCCGACATTCGGTCTAGATTTTCCTAGTGTCTGGCGCGTGCCCGTATCGATGTTCGAAATCGAGCTGCAGCCGCGCGAGATGGCGGGCTCTGGCGGACATTGTGGGATTGAACTCTCCGATTTTAGTTAGGTCGTAATCGCGCGCGAGCTCGCGCTGCATGTCGCGGATCCGAAACAGGCTTTGAATCTTGGGCAACAGTTTCACGACAGGGCGGGGTCGGTACGTTTTCTGCAACTTGACAACGGTCACTAGCGTTTCTCCAGTTCCGGCGAAGTCGCCGTGATGATCGATTTTGCGATGGCGTCCATGCCTGAAAGCAGCGGTTCAGGCACCCGTACGGCGTCAACGCCAGCCTCCTTCAAGCAGAGGCCGGTCGAATTCAAAGCCGCTATTGCGGCGGTCAGCTGCGCGATGCTGGACGCGACCCGCTCTGCGGCGGCTTTGCGGAGCGGGGTTATCGCATCGCGGACAGCGATTTTGTTCGCCACGCTGTATTCCTGCATCCGGGCGCGCACGGCGCGCGCCGATCGCTCGAGCCGGACCGCTTCAGCGTTGAGACGATCGAGGCGGACCTGTGCCGCTCGCCGCTCATCCTCGGAAATCAGCTTGAGCGCCGATTGATACACGCCGCTCGCGATGTCTCTGTCGACCGTGATCTTTGCACAGAGGTCGGCCTGCGCGCGCTGAATCTCCGATAACTCGGATTCTGCCGCAGCCATTGGCGCAGGCCTTACGCTCCGGGCAATCGCCTTGATTTGATCTGGTGTATGGCTCATCCGAGCTTACTTACTCCACCTCGGTCTCGAAACCGCGTGACACGTCACGCGCCGCCGTCGTCGAATAGTCCGCTGACCTCGATAAATTCCGAAAAGGCGCCGCCAATCTCCGATGCGCCGGCCTCGTCGAGCGACCATTCCTTAAGGTGACCACGGTCGAAGAGGAAATCGACCGCTCTGCCGCGCTCTACTTCAACCCAGATCTTGATTCGGCCGTTCTTTTTGCGGCTCCTTGATTCCGCCGCCTGCTTGGCGTGCTTGCGCTTTTTCGCGGCCACCGGATCAAGTGAAGGGTCGGTTTTGCTCATCCCACCGCCTCGAGCCGCGAGCGAAGCCGAGGTGTCCGTCCCGGCCTTGGGCGGGCGGAGGCGCTAGCGGCCCCAAAGGCCGCGGCGGGCGCCTTCGAACCGCCTGGGGGGTGTGGGGGGTATGTGCGAAGGATGTTCGAAGGGGTGTTCGAAGCAGTTCGAAGGGGTGTTCGAATATCAGTTCGAAGGGGTGTTCGAAGGCCGTTTGGGCAGTTCGAAGGGGTGTTCGAAGGTCTCACGGCGCCCTCTCGATGTGTTTGAACCGGCGTGATGCGGGGCCGCTCTCCTTCGTGATGATCTTGCCGGCGTTGTAGAGCCGATCCATCGAGATCGCGAATGCCTTGGCGGTGCTGCCAGCGGCCTCCGGGTCCTCCGCAAATTCGGACGGCGCATAGCCGGGGCCGCGGCTGGGCCGCACAGGACGTCCCTGGGCGTTGCGCTTGTCGAGCAACCGCAGGAATACCTCGTCGACCTTGGCGTCCTCAGCAAGCCGCACAAGCGAGTTTGGCGCCTTCTCCAGCGCCAGCCCGCCGTCACCCCATTGCAGCCGCACCGGCTCGCCTGTGGGGCCGTAATTGCTTTTCTGCGTCTCGAGCACGCGCACGCCGCTGTCGGCCTCTGCCTTGTCCTCTGGCACGCGCAGGTACAGCGCCGACCGTACAGCGTTCCGCCAATCCATGTTGCCGCCGCGCCCGCTTCCATTGGTGAGGCCTGAGAGGCTCGGGTGATCGAGCAATAGCACCGCCGGCCGGCTTGGTTGGCGCGCAATGGTGCGCCACAGATTCACATAGCTGCGAACCATGACGCGGTCGTTCTGGTTGCCCGTGAATGTCGCGGCCACGTTGTCGACGACGACAAGCACGGGCGCGATACGGGCGACCGCCGCCTCGATCGAACGGAATAGCGGCGTCGGCACCATCAGCCCGGAGCGCGACGGGGTGGCGAACACTGCGCCAGCGACGTCATCGGGGAACCAAAGATGCACGTCCGCGATGTCGGCAGTGGTGAACCCGTCGCGCTGCCCGTGCAGCCACATTCGCCGGCGCAGTTCGCGCTCCGGTTCCTCCGCACTGATGATGACGACTGGCCCGTGGGATATCTCGTGTCCTAACCAATATCCGCCACCCCTGGCGCATCCCTCGGCTAGCTGCGTGGCAATATCGGTCTTTCCTGCCCCGCCATCGCCGTGCAGCGTTGTCACGTCGCCGCGCGGAATACGATGGTCGGCGAGCCAATCAACCGGCGGCGGTGGCTCGTGCGGCCAATGCGCGGGAGTTACCAGCACCGCCTGCGGCACCTCGTCCTCCCACGCCGCGGGCGCTTCCCCCGCCTGTCGATCGGGCGGCGCCTCGGTTGCCGCGGCCATGAGGTTCTGCACCACCGCCACCGGCAGGCCGTGTCGCTCGCCCATGGCGTGCACGTCGTCGACCAGCTGCTGCCACTGCTGGGGCGATGCATTGGGCTCGGCGAGCCGCAGCACTTCTGTTGCCGCCCTGGTGAACTGCAGCGCGCGCAGCTTAGGATCGACACTCGTTAGAACGCGATCCCAGCTCTCCAGCGCCTCTGATGCATCTCGCGACCGCGGCACGATGATTTCGGCGACGTCACGCAGCGCTCGCTGAGCCGCGCTAGTAGGCGTAAAAAGCGGTGCATTCATAAGCGGCGCATCTCCGCGCCTGTAAACGCAGCGAGCACTGTAGCCGCCGCCGTAGCCCGGTCTTCGTCGGGGATGGGTTGCGATTCGAAAGCAACATCGCCGCCACGGGAAACATGGTGCACCGTGTAGTAGGTCGATCCCTCGGTGCGGTCACGGCCAGTGCGAACACTAACAATGCCGCCAAGCCGCCTAACGTCACTTGCAAAGATCGGGCGCATACGACGGACGGTCATGGCGCCCCCGTGTAGTAGGCAAGGCGAGAGATTGTCAGGGCGGTGGCGATCGAAACTGCATAGAGGCGCCGCACCCTTTGTTGTTGCAGTGTGAGCGGGGCTTCTATAAATTCGCAGATGTTGAAATTGGTTTGCGAAACATCCCCGTGGCCCTGGCCGGTCGCGGGGTTTCGCATCTCCGGACTAGGTGCGGCCAATGTGCAGCACCTCTCGGACAACTACGAACCGGCGAAGTTTCGGCGACCGTGTCTGCTCCGCCACCCTGCCCTCCGCTATCGCCGCCGCGAACGACAACGTAGGGAACGGGCCTGCGGTGACGTTGCCGTTGACGACCTCGAATAGGCCGTCGTCGCGCTGATGGATCTCGCAAGGAACGGATGGCAGTCCCTTCATTTAACGGCAGCCCCGGCATCGATCATCGCGTGCAGTGCCGCTTTGGGCACCTTGATCAGCCGACCGATCTTAATGGTCGGGATGTCTCCGCGCTTTGCGGCCAAGTAGGCATTATTTTTCGTCAGACCTAGTAAGCAGCCGGCTTCATGAACCGTGTAGACCAGTGCTTTCGGCTCTTCGGCAGTCATGCACGCACCCAAATCAATTGTGGACATTATCCACAAATACCGCTTCGGCCTCGAAGGCGCAACTAAATTATGGACATTGCCCACAATTACCGCCTAGTATTCGTCCGTCATGATCAGTCTGCAAAAATTCCTTTTCGCGCCGGACGTCGCTGCAGCCTTCGCGATGTCGCCTTCGGCCTTGTATGAGCGTCAGCGGGCGCTAGTCAGGGCGGGGCTGCTTCCCTCGGCATCGTCTCGCGGGCCTAAGGGGGGTGGGGCGATGGCAACACCTGAGGCGGTTGCGCTGGTCCTGCTTTCAGTTTTGGTTACTGACAATCTATCCGAAGTCGACGAGCGAATTGCGACCTGGGCGGCACTTCGTGCCACCAAATGGGACGAGAAAACATCACATTTCAAAGTCACCACATGCGCCCTCACCCATCAGAGGACGCTTGATAAGGCGATCGCGCACGTAATCGCTAAAAGCTTTCGCGAAGGAACCGTCGCCTTCGGTATCTCCGTCCATCGTAACTCGATGACGGCCACCATCACCGACGCCTCTAGGCAGTTGCCGAGTCATTTCGGGCACCCAAAAGTCGACCAATACGGTATCCAGCTGAGCGCTAGTTTCTCGCTTTCCAATATTTCCACCCTGGGAGCAATGCTCGATGGCGACGGTTCGTAAGCGCATACTTCCGTCGGGGCTGGTCCGATGGCGCGCCTCCTACACCGATGGCGCAGGGATCCGTCGCACGAAGCAGTTCGCGCGCAAGAGTGATGGCGAAGCGTGGCTTGTCGAGGTGCGGCACGATATATCCCGCGGTACCCATACGCCGGGTAGCATTTCTCCCACCGTCAAAGAGGCCTCGGCGCTTTGGATTAAGCGCTGCAATGAAAAGGGCCTCGAGCCCATGACGGTGAAGGGATACGAGGAGCACGTAAATCTTCACATTGTTCCGTTCATCGGCGCCAAGAAGCTGAACGAGCTTACGGTGCCCGCGGTCAACTCCTTTGCCGACGCCCTTCGGGATGCCGGCCGGTCTGCCGAAATGATCAAGCGCGTCGTTCGATCGCTCGGAGGGATCTTCAAGGAGGCAAGGCGTCGCGGCCTCTCCAACGCGGCGCCGACGGTGGGCCTGGAGTTGGAACTACCGGATCGAGAAGATCCTCGGCCGGTCATCCCCACGAAGTCGGAGCTCAATGCGATCATCACGGGAGCGACGACGAAGGGCGGCCGAGCCCGTCCCTACTTCCTGACGTCGATCTTCTGTGGCCCGCGACCAAGCGAGATGCGAGGCCTCCGGTGGAGCGATGTCGACTTTGAGGGCCGCCAAATTAACATCAGTCAGCGAGCCGACGCCTCTCATAGGATCGGCAATCTCAAGTCCAAGGCTGCCTACAGGTCGATCCCCTGCCCTCCGATCGCCCTGCTTGCCCTGCGCGAATGGAAACTAGTCTGCCCCAAGAGCGATCTCGGCCTGGTCTTCCCCAACGGGGTCGGCAAGGTCGAGTCGCATTCGAACCTACTGGACCGCGATTTCGGGCCGATCCAGATCGCCGCCGGCATAATCGATACGGTCCGGGTGACGGATGAGGCTGGCAAGCCCGCCACGGACGCCGCTGGCGTGCCGGTCACGCTGGTGACACCGAAGTACGGTCTCCATTCCCTTCGGCACGCCTGCGCCTCCCTGTGGATCGAGAGCGGCTATAACCCGAAGCAAATTCAGCGGCTTATGGGCCACAGCTCGATCCAAGTGACGTTCGACGTCTACGGGCATCTTTTTGCTGATGCCGAAGCTGATCAGCGCGCCGCGGAAAGCGTCCAAGCACGGCTCTTAGGAGGAAAAACCCATGAGTAATGAGATTTTGAGGTTTCAATTTGAGGGGGCGGCCGAGAAGGCGCGAAAAAGGGCCGGGAATGACGACGTCGCGGCGTGCTTTGACGGCTTGGCCGCTACCGTGCACGCCGTGCCGGAGCCGCTCCTCAATGCCTACCTCGAATTCTTCGAAGACTGTGGAGACTCAGAAAGAGATGGCGAACTGATGGACGAAATCCGTTTTCGTCTTTGGTCCCCCGCGAGTGCTACGGAGTATTTGCAGCGGTATGTAACGGTCGCTTCTGGTCTCGATTGATCGGCTACCTTTGGCCCTGCTATGAGACGCCAATCGTACACGGAGACGCTAAGCTGCTGATATTGCAAAGAAGCCGAAGGATTTCTACTCCGCGGGTTGCAGGTTCGAATCCTGCCGGGATCGCCAGCCATTTCAATGCGATCCGCTCATGGTATCGACCCTGCAATTTGGGCTGTGCTGGAAATTTCAGCGTCCCGGATCCGTAAGAAAGCCGCCGGGCGTGTATTCGTAGCACTCTCATCGGCGGTCGAGACACCAATCGGCCCACGTCTCATCACGATTTTCCTCCGGACATGAACACAGTTCCACCTCGGGGCTGCGCTTAAAATCGCGGAGACAGCTCAGGAGGGGCGAGCGTATAAAGGAAAGATGATGTGATGCGCAGGTTGCATGCTCATCCTTGGGAAGCTTAGGCTGCAATACCCACCTGCGTCCCGTTGAATGTTAGCTCGCCGAAGGGCAGATCCGCTCTCAAGGCGGGTGCCATTGCATTTGATACGGAGCACCAAATGGATTCCACGCTGGACGACAAGGTCGCGGAAGGGCGGCTCACGAGCTTGGAGCAGCAGCTTTTGAACCTCGCGCGCGAAGCGGGAGTCAGTCCTTCAGGCCCACCGATCGGCGTGAAGCCGCTTCGCCCGCCGCTGGCAACGATTCATCAATTGGCGGATTGGCGACTCCTGGCTTTTGTCGGTGCTGTGTTGGCAGCCTCCATCGGTGGCGCTGCTTGGTTGTGGGTGTCCTCCGCCGATACGGCGATGATGCCCCCTTCAAAATCCACACCCCTGACACAAGCCGGGCCGAAAGACGTTGCGCCGACTGCCGTCGCACCTTCTTCCGACTTGGCGCAGCAGCTTCAACCGATGGCGCGCGATCTTGCTGCCTTACGGCAGGTGGTTGAACAGCTTCAGGTGAGGCAAGAGCAATTGGTCCGCGACAATGAAAGCGTAGCCAGTCAACTCAAGGCGAGCCAGGCAGAAACGGCACGCAACAACAATATCATCGACCAGATAAAGGCGAACCAGCTTCAGATGGCGCGAGAAAGCGAGACAGTCACCGAGCGGCTCAACGCAAGCCAGGAACAACTGGCCCGTGTTCTCGCCAACGCTTCAGAGCCAAGGGTGATGCCTGAAGAACCAAGGGTGATGCCTGAAGAGCCAGGGGTGATGCCCGAAGGGGCAAAGGTGAGCCCCGAACAGCCAAGGGCAATCCCCGAAGTACCGATGCCGCGTCCGCGGCGATCGACCAATGTTGCCCAGACGCACAAGCCGGCGCCACCTCCGGCACGGCCGCGAACCAACAAACCGCAACCATCGGCATTTCCATGGTCAGTGCGCTAGAACCATGACGATTGCAGACGAGCATGATGCAGTCCCGGTGCAGGCCAGGCTTGTCGGCGCATGAACGAGACGCCCCATAGTGCATGGGCGATCGGGTATTTGATTTTGCTGAATGTCAGAAATATTTCTGTTCGCGGGTTGCAGGTTCGAATCCTGCCGGGATCGCCACCCCTCCCCGCCCTGAATGAAACCATTTTCCAGAAGCCGCGAAGCCGGCCGGAAACAAAGGCGGCCTAACCTCCCAACATTGGACCAGAGGGGATTCGGTCATGTGGGATTTCATCAACGAGTTGTATCGGGATTTTTGCCTGGCGCGCCTGCAGGAGATGCGGAAGCTCGAGCATCACGGCTGATCGGGCGGCGTATGGACAACGATCGGCCGCTGGCCGGCGCCATTTTGACGGCGATGGTGATTGCCGCGGTCGTTTGGGCAACGCTCGGACCTCCGCCAGTGCACGATAAGGTCAGTCACGAACATCAGGCGGTCGCCGGACGCTAGAGCCCGTATGACTACGGATCGCTCGAACCTTGGCCCCGGCCTTGCAGACATAACCCTACTGGGATTGCGGGCCCAGATTGAAACAGGGCGCCGCCGGGACAAGGCATTTCGAGCCCGGCGGCGTATTTTCTCGGGACGCGCGCATTGTCGGTGATCCGAACGGCGTGGCGGCACGCCACGGCCGATCCCTGGCCTTTGCTCTATTGCTCCCGTCAGCTGCCGAGCGCTGGCTTGCTCGCGCATTCATCCCGATCATCGCTGACGCGCAACGAAGGTCAGTTGGCAGCCGAACCGCTAGCGGCGCCTTCTAAGGCCCTCTTAACCACAAGCGCAGGACGCCCGCGGAGCGATGGCGCGATTGCGCACCCATTCGCGTTGTACGGCACCATGCGTAGAACGGGTCATCTGATCTTCTTCGCCGCCTGTGGCGCGGCCGTCTTGGCTGCGCCGATCCGAACCGCCGATGCACAAGAGGTGCAGGTCGGAACGCTTGCGTGCCGGGGTGGCCCCGACACGGGGTTCATCGTGGGCCCGATCACCAATCTCGATTGCGTATTGCACGTCGATAGCGCGCCGGACAGTCGCTTCGTTGCGGCCATCAGGAATCTCGGCGTGTTCATCGGCGATCAGGACGTCGCATTGACCTGGAAGGTGATGGGACCAGTGCCGTGGCTCGGCAGCGACGATCTCGCCGGTGGCTACACCCACCCTAGCGGCGCCGGCGTCAATGTGCTGGCCGGCGGCACCAATTCCCCTGTTACGCTGACTCCGTCGAACGAGCACAATGGGGCGGCCCAGCCGGTGAGGATCGAGAGCCTGGAGATACGGCCGATGGATCACTGATCACCGAGCGCGCGACCGCCAAAATGCACAACGCCGCCCGCTTGAAATATATGCGGACGGCGTTGGCCCTAGCCCCAGGAAGGTGATGCAAAATCCTGACGGCGCCAAGTATGTACAATTTGTGCCAAAGGCGCATGTCCCAAATTGGCTATCACGGGACGCCCGGAATGGAACTCGTTGCCCGGGAAACGCGCAATTGCGCCTCTGTGCGGTCCCAAGCGCGATGCAGCGGCTTCGGCGCGTCCGTTCATGTGAGAGGCTTCACAACGGTATCGCAGACCGGGTGCTACACTGCAGAAATTCTTGCAGACATTTTTTCTGACCAGTTTCATGGCGAGACTTTTGACGGTTGCGGCAATCGCGCTTGCTGTTCTGGCGATGGTGCGAGGCCAGCCGAACACATTTGTTCCACTACCGACGAAGCCGATGCCGGCCGTTCTCATTCCGTGATGTCATGGGCCATATCGAACAGGCAATGTGTCTCATGCTGCTCTGTGGCTGGCTGAGTTCTTGTCCCGGATGGGCCTTCTACGAGATCGAGCTGTGGCGATATCGGCAGCGTGACGAGCTGACCTCGTGCGTAACGCAATGAAGTTCGTCGTACCGCAGCCTGGAGAACGCAGATCGCGTTTGAGCCGCGGCAAAATTCCGCGCGTAAAAAGCACAACGCCGCCCGCTTGAAATAAATGCGGACGGCGTTGGCCCTAGCCCCAGGAAGGTGGTGCAACATCCTGACACTCCATGTCTGCATGTCGGCCGCCAACGAGCATGGCCCAAATGGGCTATTTGAAGAAACAGAAACGAAGGTAGGTTAACTGCGGGGTGCCGGTGACGGTGCCCCACGACCAAAGTGTCAACTTGGCCTCAGCGTGGCCCACGCGCTGGGGCCTTTCTTTTTTGATGGTCACGGCCCGTCCGAAACCGCATTCGGTTCTTATCATTCAGCGCACGCAATTCTTCCGTAGTTCTCCGTGCGTGAACAAAGTTCCGATCGCGCTCGAGAGGCATGCTCGGTGCGTCGCCGGTTCCAATTCTCACTGTGATCGCTCGCGCCGCTTCGCGATTTCTTAATCGGCAATTGCTTCCTCTGGGAGATTGCGAGCGCCCGCGCTGTTCATCGATATTGGAATTGTCATGGAAGATTCCGTCCAGGTCCGTTGCACACGCTGCAAGAACGTTTTTCGCGATCGCGCGAGGCGACTGCAGAACGGTTACACGCGCCAGTGCCCGAGCTGCGAGATCGTCCTGTTCTTTGATGAGGACTCGCCCGATTCAAACATCAAGCGAGCGATGCGATTGGCGCGGCGCGCACGAAAGGAACTGCGTGAAAGCGAGGGCGGGAATCCGAGAAAGGCTGCAGCCGCTCCGCGGCAATATGGCGGCCGCTCGGCATCGAACGCGCGGGGCACCGAAGAAGAGGACGGCGATTGAGCCGCCGCCACTGGTGGCAGTTCGACTAACCGCCCAGGCCGACACCGGACGAAGCATTGTCAAGCCATTGGCGGGTCGACTCATCACTCCAGCCGGGAACCGCGAAGCGCGCCCGCGGCGTCACGTCCACGAAGGAGCGAGCGGTTGCGGGTTGGCGTGCGTGGGAATGCCGCTTTGTTGCGGCGGTCGCCGAAGCGGACATGATGATCAACAGGCCAAGTGCCAAAACAATGCGCATCGCATTTTGCTCCTGACGATCATCGCGACTACGCCGAGAGTACGGTCACCTCGTCCGTTTGCTCGGCCGGTGCTCCATTCCCATGTAAACCCCGCCGGCTTTCAATTCTTCCAGCATCTGGTCGATCCGCTTGCGCTTCGTGGCGGCCCGCACGCTGCGCGCGATCCAGTACAGATAGTCGTTGCGCTGATATGGCGGGCGCTCGTTGAACGCCTGCATCAGGCCGCCGGCATCAAGTTCGCGCCGGATGCTCGCCGCCATCGTCGCGCGGGGTCGTTTCAGCATCACGTCATCCGTTCGCGCGGCGCGGCGACCGCGCCTGGCGGGCGTTCGGCCTCCGGCACCAGCCATTCGGTGATGAAACGGTCGGAGGCGTGGATGTCGACTTGCAGGAGTCGGCCCGGTCCGGGATTTTCGAACGTGTGGGCCGCATTCGGCGGCGCCACTACAACCGAGCCGGCGGAGGCCTCGACGTCCCTGCCCTCAATCGTAAACCGCGCGTCCCTCGAGCACGACGAAGGTTTCAGCATACGGGTGCCGATGCAACGCCGGCCCCGGTCCGGGCGGCATGTCGACGACGATCACCGAGCTGTCGGATCCGCTGATCCGCCCCTCGATCTCGCTGGCAGTTCCGAGCTGCCAGACCTTGAGCGCGTCGATCATGCCGTCCTCCAATCGCCGGATCAGGACCGTCGCTTGGCTTCGACGTAACGCTTGAAATTGTCGAGGATGGCCTGCCAGCCACCGCGCTGCTGCTCGACCGAATGGGTGTCCTCGCTGTCGAAGGAGACCTGCACCTTGACGCCGCCGGTCTCGGGCGTGAACCCAACCTGGGCGGTACGATCGCCGAACGAATATTCGAGCAGCCGTGGCGCTTCAACCTTGGTGTAGGTGCCGGCGAAATCGAACCCCATGCTGCCGTCCTTGGCCTCCATCCGCGACGAGAAGGCGCCGCCGGCGCGCAGGTCGACGGTCGCGGCGGTGGTGTGCCAATCGTCGGAGGCCGCGTTCCACTGCTTGATGTCGTCGGGCGTGGTGTAGGCACGCCAGACATCCGCGATCTCCGCGGCAACGGTTGTTTCGACGGCAATCTTCATGTGCGTTCCTTCGTCCGTGTCACGTTGAGCCGATGCGCCCCGCGCGTCCGGCGGCGGCGCCGGACTGCGGACAGTCTACTAGGGCCGCTCGCAGCGATCCACAAAGGCGCCCTCAGAACCAGATCGTCGCACCTGCGCGAACCGCCGGGAACATGAGGAGACCGGGCACGCCATTCAACGAACCAAATGGTGCGCGGCCGGCACAAGAATTTCGTCAGGAATGACCGTGTAAGGAAGGCGATCCAACGCCCGGAGAGGACGCCATGCGGAACCTGAACACTGTCCTGAGCAAGCTCAACGACCGCCTGCTGCGGCTCGAAGGTGAGTTGTTCGTGCTGCGATCGATCGCCCGGGCCGCCCTCACCGCCGGCGACGAATCCGCCGTCCGCACCCGCAAACTGCTCGAAGGCGCCAAGCTTGCACTATCGGACGAGGCCGAACGGCCGCTGGACGCGGCGACCGAGAAATACGTCGCCGCAGCGATCGCGATGGTCGAGGAACTGCTCGAAAATCCCCGCGAGGCAGCGCCGCTGTTCCGCGTGATCGACGGCGGCAAGCGGGACGATTAGCACACGCCTAGCCCGCGGCTTGTACGGCCGCATCATACGCGTCGATCGTCACCTTTGCCCTGACGGCGACATCCGCGGCCGTCATGCCCGGCTTGTAAAGGCTGCTGCCGAGGCCGAAGGCGCGGACCCCCGCCTTCACATATTCAACGAAATTCTGATCCGAGACGCCGCCGACCGCCGCGATCATCAGATCCGGCGGCAGCACGGCGCGGATCGCGGTAATGCCGGAGGCGCCGAGCACGCTGGCCGGGAAGAATTTCAGGCCCGAGGCGCCCGCGCGTGCCGCGAGCAGCGCTTCGGTCGGCGAGAACACGCCGGGCATCGTGACCATCGCGTGGTCCCGGGCCCGCCGCAGCACATCGACATCGACATTCGGTGACACCATGAGGCGGCCACCGGCGTCGTGCAGGCGATCGACGTCCGCAGTGGTGAGCACCGTGCCGGCACCGATCAGGACATCGGCCGGCGCCCGCTTCACCGCGATCTCGATCGAACGGAACGGCTCGGGCGAGTTCAGCGGAATCTCGATCGCGGTCATGCCAGCCTCGAGCAACGCGCTCACAATGCCCAGGACCTCGTCCGGCTTGACGCCGCGCAGGATCGCAACCAGCGGACGCTTCATCGGCGGAAACGGAATGCTCATGCGCTGATCCCCTTCACTTCTTCCAGATCGCCACCGCTGCGCCAGTGAGCCCGCGGCGAACCGCCTCCTCCGCGTCCATGATATTGACCGGAATCGAAAGGCGTTCGAGCGCGATTTGATAGAGCTGCTGCAGGCGGCCCGATGCAATCAGCGTGACCGACGTTGCTATTTCCCGTTCCGCAAGCCCCGCCGCGAGCTCAACCCCGATCAACGTGCCCGAGATCGTCTCACGCGCCGCCTGGGCGCTGCCGCCAAACAGCAGCTGCCGGGATCGCACGCGAAACAGCAGATTGGCCGAGTGCGCCGGCGCCGCGAACGCCTCCGCGACGGCCGAGCTGAACGCATCGCCGTCAACCGCCTCCGCGGCGCCGGCGACGGCGTGTGACAGGATGGTGTCGCGTGCGATCGCGCTGAACAACTCGCCGGTCATGAAGGTCGCAAAGCGTTCGACCGTCCCGCCACGCAGGCGCACCCATTTGGAATGGGTTCCCGGCATGCAAACCAAGGCCTCGCCCGGTGCGTCGAGACCGAGCGCACCGAGCAGCTGGGTCTCTTCGCCGCGCATCACGTCGGGAATTTTGGCATCGCGCTGCGCGATCCCTGGCAATATGCGGATGTCGCGCGCCTGACCGCCGACCACGACCGCATGTGTGAGGACGTCGGAGAGATGCGCCGGCGTGTCGATATAGCCGGCCTCGACCCAGCCCTGCCGCGCGCCCGCCATGCCGCAGATCACAACCGGCAAATCGGCCGCGACGCCGAGCGCACCAAGATGGGATTGCAGAACGGACGCAAAGCCGGTCTTAGAGCCGTTCTTGGCGGCTGCCGTCATGCCCTCGTCGCTGCGGCGCTCGCCGAGCACCTGGCCTGCCGCATTGATCAGCCAGAGGCGGAAGCTGCTCGTGCCCCAATCGACCGCGACATAGCAAGGCCCGCTCATCGAGCTCTGTTCCACGCTTTCAGGTTCCGGCGCGACAACGCCGCTGCCCGGACCCGATAACGGCGTTCATCCCGCCGCGCAAGGTGCGCCGCGCGCCAGCAAATGGCGCAGGCCGTGATCGACCGGGCCGCCGACGCCATCGACGTCGCAGCACGCGCAAGCACGCCCGTCAGCCCCGGCTCGCATCAGTGAAGACGCGGATCGACTACCGCGCGCCCTTCAGCGTACAGGAGGTCGTGCAGGTCGTTACATTGCCGCGGTCACATTTGATGCAGACGTTAACGCACTGATCCATGACCTTGGGATTGTACTGACTATAAAGATTGGCCGCACAGCTGTTGGTCGATCCCGTGACCTCCGGGTCGGACCAGCAACCGGACAGTAAGAATGCTGCGGCACTGAAAATGGCGACCTTGCGCATAAGGCCTCCTGCCACGCCTAAACCTCAGTAACCTTGATGGGTTAGGTTAAATTCGGGTTTCAATTGCGACCTTATTCGGAAGCAGTATTGCTTATCCACCGGACATTTCCCCAAGGTCCGGGCCCACACCGGCAAGGCCGCCAGGCGACCCCGCCTGGCGGCTTTGTTGCCGAGCATGCACAAGGATAGCAGCAAGATGGCCCGAAAGCCGCGCTGGTCGTTCAAGGAGGACCGACGACTGATGGAACTGGCGCGCTCCTCGAAGTCGTTGGAAGAGGTCGTGAGGGCGACCGGCCGTTCGCCGGAGCGAATCAAGAAGATGGCGATGCGCCTCGGCCTGTCGATCAAGCCGCGCAGCACCGCCAAGAAGTAACTGACCAGCCGCCGCCGGGGTGACCCGGCCGATTACGGTTCCGGACAATCGTCCTTCTCCCGCACCGGAATCGCCTCCCGCACCGGGATCGCCTTCACCTCAGCATCAGCCTCGGTCGCACGGGTGCACGTGGTCAGCACGAAGGCCACCCGGTTGCACTGCCATTCCGGCCCGAGCCCCGCGCTGGACACCGGCTCGGGCGACGCCAGCGTCAGCAATAGATACGCTACCAAAACGGCACCCGCCGCGCCTGCGGCAGCCAGCGCCGCGCCCTTTCCGGACCACAGCTTCGACATCATGGCCTTGGTTCCCGCCGATCTCTGGGGAGACTGCCCACCTGTCCGCCTGTGACTGGAATCACAATCAGGACCAAACAGTTCAGGCTGAGTCTTTACGCTGCATGTGGGGTCGATATTGCACTGCCGCAAGACAGGGTCAGCGTGCGGGCTCGATCACATTACAGTTGGTCCGGCCCGACATCAGGCAGTCCTGCAGCTTGCTCGCCGCGGTGAGCTCATGCGCGAGCCACAGACCGACTCCGAGCATGACCACTGCGACCAGCAGTCCGATCAGCGCGCCACGGCGGCTGCCACCGTCTTCGGATTCGCTCATGCTCGCTTCGGTTCCAGATTGCGCTCGTCCCCATCATGACCGTTTGCACGGTGGCGTGCGATCAATTCTGCAACAGTCGCACAATGAAATGCGCGGTTGCAGCTCGCGGCGCTGCAATTCCGTTGCGGGCTTCCGCGACTCGCGAAAAACTGCTCGCTGAAGTGGAGCGCGTGTGCGGGGCGTGCCGGTGAGCGAACAACAAGCGACCTACGACTATCAGCGTTACAGGCAGCTGCTCTCGGAAGCTGTCGACGAGACCAGCCGGCTACGGCTGATCACCCTCCTGATCACGGAAAGGGCCCGCGACAGGCTGGAAGCCCAGCGCGCCTCGGACCGCGACGCGATGACCGCCGAGACGGTCGCCAGGGTTCTGGGCAACGGGCGGCGCGAACCGTTTCAGCGCGGCTAGACTGGTTCGGTGACCAACCACTCACCACGCCGGCACCCTGTCAGGCGCAAACACGGCCGTCGGCCATTTGCTGTGCGCTCATATCTCCATTGCTCCACAGCCCGTCGTTCGCCACTGGCATTTTCGCCGCCGTTCACCTATTGAAGCGACGAACCGAACCCCAACCATCAACGAACAGAAAGCAGCAGGCTTCCTCTATGAGTGGCTTCAAGGAACCGGGTTTTGCCGACCGCCAAAAGGCGGCGCTGCAGGCGCGGCAAAACCTCCTCAACAAGTTTCGTACCCAGCCGGGGGCCGACGATCCGAGCGTGAAGGCGCGGGCCGAGGAGCGCGCGGCGATCGCCGAGCGCCGCGCCAAGGCCAAGGAAACCCGTGAAGCCGAGAGGGCCGAGCGGAAGCGCCGCGAGGAAGAGGCCGCCGCGGCCGAGGCGGAGCGGATCGCGCGGGAGAAGGAAGAGGAAACCGCAAGACTGGCCGCGCTCGAGGCCGAGCAGAAGGCCAAGCGTGACGCCCGCTACGCAGCGCGCAAGGAGCGGGGCAAGAAGAAGCGCTAAGGCGGAACCAGGCCCGCCACCATGGCGGGCCTGCGAATGATGAGCAGTGGCGGCGTCAGTTCTTCTTCATGCCGTCGTCTTTCTTCATCATCGCGCCGCCGTCCTTCTTCATGGCGTCGTCCTTCTTCATCATGCCACCATCCTTCTTCATGGCATCCTTGGACATCGTGTCTTCCTTCTTCATCGCGTCGTCCTTGCCCATCTTGTCCTGAGCGAAGGCGGCCGGCGCCAGCGCCAGGCTGAACGAGAGCAGCGCGGCGGAAAGGCTGAGGCGGGTCTTGGTGGTCATGTTGGTGATCCCTTGTGTGGTCGAATGTGAGCGCGACGACTTGCCGCTGTCTACTCGACGCACTTGCGCCGGCCGTTGTTACCTCCAATAACAAATTCTTGAAGCATCGCGGCGCGGACGCCCGACGGTTCGTCGCGTGAGGGTTGGAGTGGCGATGCGACGCGGGCGAGCAGTGTGCGCCGCAACAAGGCCACGACTTGCGGCCAGGACTTGCGACCACATGTCGGCTCGCACTATCAGGGCGCCTCGAACTATCAGACTAGAGAATGTTCAGGTGAAGACCGGCTAAGCTGAAGCGCCGCGCCGGCCTAACAGCCACTCAAGAAGCTCTCAGGGGAAGAAACCATGCTCACACGCCGCCACGTCCTCGCTTCCGCCCTCGCCGCTCCCGCCGTCCTGCGGATGGGCATCGGCACCGCGCATGCCGCGACCACCCTGAAGATCTCGCACCAGTTCCCCGGCGGCACGATCGACAAGGGCGACTTCCGCGACCGGCTGTGCCGGATGTTCGCAGCCGAGATCGCCAAGCGTTCCGGCGGCGAGCTCGCCGCCGAGGTCTATCCGAACTCGTCGCTGATCAAGACCAACGCGCAGTTCTCGGCGATGCGCAAGGGTGCGCTCGATCTCAGCCTCTATCCGATGCCCTATGCCGGCGGCGAATTGCCGGAGACCAATATCGGCCTGATGCCGGGCCTGGTCACGACCTACGACCAGGGTCTGCGCTGGAAGAAGGAGCCGGTCGGCAAGGCATTGAGCGATTTCCTCGCCGACAAGGGCATTCTTTTGATCTCCTGGGTCTGGCAGGCCGGCGGCGTCGCCAGCCGCTCTAAGGCGATCGTGGCCCCCGAAGACGCCAAGGGCCTGAAGGTGCGCGGCGGCTCGCGCGAGATGGACATGGTGCTGCAGACCGCCGGCGCCGCCGTGCTGTCGGTGCCGTCCAACGAGCTCTACGCCGCGATGCAGACCGGCGCCTGCGACGCCGGCATCACCTCCTCCACGAGCCTGATCTCGTTCCGCCTCGAGGAGGTCGCGAAGTCGCTGACCTCGGGCGCCGGCGCCTCCTACTGGTTCATGCTGGAGCCGCTGATGATGTCGAAGGCGATCTTCGACAAGCTGCCGAAGAACCAGCAGGACATCATCCTCACTGTTGGCACCGAGCTCGAGGCGTTCGGCCGCAAGGGCGCGCAGGACGACGACACCGAGGTCACCAAGGTCTACGAGAAGGCCGGCGCCAAGGTCAGCGTCCTCGATGCCGCCATTGTCGGCAAGTGGCGCGACATCGCGCGCGACACCGCCTGGAAGGACTATGGCGCCAAGACGGCGACGTCAGCCAACCTGCTGAAGCTCGCAAGCGACGTCGCCGCATGATCCATGGTCCGGTCGCGGATCAGGACGAAAGCGCAAGCCTGGCCGCGGGCAACACGCCCGTAGCCATGCTTGAGCGCGCGCTGTCGGTCTGCAACAACATCATCGTGGTGTTCGCCGCGCTCGCTCTGATCGCGGCCTGCGCGATCCTGAGCTACAGCGTGCTCGGCCGCGCCGTGTTTCACATGGCAAACTACTGGCAGGACGAGGCTGCCGTGTTCCTGCTGGTCGGCGCCACCTTCATGACCGCGGCCTATGTGCAGAGCCAGCGCGGCCATGTCAGCATCGAGGCGTTCGTCGGCCTGCTCTCGCCGCGGGCCAACAGCATCAGGCTGTGGCTGGTCGACGTCGCCAGCTTCGCGTTCTGCGCCTTCTTCGCCTGGAAGTCCTGGACCCTGGCGCATGAGGCCTATGTCGACGGCCAGGTGTCCAACTCGATGTGGTCGCCGCCGCTCGCCATCCCTTATGTGCTGATGGCACTGGGCATGACGCTGCTCTGCGTGCAGATCCTCTTGCAAATCATCCTTCCGTTGACCGGTGGCGCGCGCCGATGACCGTGTTTGGTATTGGCATCTCCTACGGACTTGCCACTTTGTTTGCGATGTTCTCCGGCATGCCGATCGCGTTCGCGCTCGGCGCGGTCGCGGTCGTGTTCATGGCGATCTTCATGCCGGCGGCCTCGCTCGATACGGTGACGCAGAACGTCTACGAGGAGATGGCCTCGATCACGCTGCTATCGATCCCGCTGTTCATCCTGAAGGGGGCGGCAATCGGCAAATCGCGCGCCGGCCAGGATCTCTATTCGGCGCTGCATGCCTGGCTGCACCGCGTGCCTGGCGGCCTCGGCGTCGCCAACGTGTTCGCCTGTGCGCTGTTCGCGGCGATGGCCGGCTCCTCGCCCGCGACCTGCTCGGCGATCGGCTCGGCCGGCATCCCGGAGATGCGCAAGCGCGGCTATTCCGGCGGCTTTGCCGCCGGAATCATCGCCGCCGGCGGCACGCTCGGCATTCTGCTGCCGCCGTCGATCACGATGATCCTGTTCGCCGTCGCCGCCGAGAAATCGCTGGGGCGGTTGTTCCTCGCCGGCATCGGCCCCGGACTGCTGCTCGTGACGCTGTTCGGCGTCTACGCCGTGTACCGCTTCCGCAAGGAATACGCCATGGCGCGCGCCGTCTATGACGCGACCGGCAAGGACGCCGCGATCCTGCAGCACGACGAATTCACCATGGCCGAGCGCTTCAGCGCACTGCCGCGCGTGATCCCGTTCGTGCTGCTGTTGACCGGCGTCATGATCGCGCTCTATGGCGGCTACGCCACGCCGTCGGAAACCGCCGGCCTCGGCGGGCTCTTGGCGCTGGCGCTGATCGCGGTGATCTACAGCGTGTGGAAGCCGAGCGACCTGTCGCCGATCCTGAAATCGACCATCCGCGAATCCACCATGCTGATGCTGATCATCGGCATGTCGCTGCTCTATTCCTATGTGATGAGCTATCTGCACATCTCGCAATCGGCGGCGGAGGCGATCGTCGCGATGCACCTGCCGCGCTGGGAGTTGCTGTTCGCGATCCTCGTGATGGTGATCGTGCTCGGCTTCTTCCTGCCGCCGGTCTCGATCATCCTGATGACCGCGCCGATCATCCTGCCGCCGCTTCGTGCGGCCAATTTCGACATCATCTGGTTCGGCGTCGTCATGACGATCGTGATGGAGATGGGCCTGATCCACCCGCCGGTCGGCCTCAACATCTTTGTCATCCGCAACGTCGCGCCGGACATCCCGTTGAGCGAGGTGATCTGGGGCACGCTGCCGTTCGTGCTGCTGATGATGTTCGCCGTGCTGCTGCTCTGCTTCTTCCCGGAGATCTCGACCTGGCTGCCAAACCTGGTGATGGGGCCGGACGGCGGGCGCTAGAGCATCTTCGAGCGAAGCTGATACCGGCTCACGTGGGGTAAACGCGTCAAGACAGGCGCCTCAGGCCGCCGCCTGCTCGCTTGCGGTTTCCCTTGCCGCCAGCGCCTTCTCGATCCGGCGGATCATTAGCGCCGTCGGACGGCCCTCCCGCTGCAGCCGGCGGAGCTCGTTCCATAGCCTGATGATGTCGCGGTCTCTCTCGGCGTCCATGGTGGCTCCTCCCGGAGCGCATCAATCTGAACGAAACGAGAACAAAAATCAAGACCAAAGCGAACCGTCTTGCCGAAGGGGGAGGAACTCACGGATAGCCGTCACCTGGCGTATCGACCTCGACCACATCGATGCGCGACACCGATTTGCCCTTCCGCAGCTCCTCGTAGGATGTCTCCGCGCTCAGGCAGAACAGCGTCCGGCGGTCGGCACCGCCGAGCGCACAGGCAAGCGCGCGGCGGCCGGCGACGCCGATACGCTCACGCTCCTCACCATCGCGATCGATCCGGACAAAGGCATCTTCCGTGAACGATGCGACCCAGACCGCGCCGTCGCGATCAAGGCAGATGCCGTCGGGATCGTTGATGCGGCCGAGCCGCCCGCGCAAATGCAGGCTGCCGTCCGCCGCGATGTCATAGTCGGCGAGGCAGGCGCCATCCATTTCGGCGACGACGAGCCGACGATGGTCGGAGGAGATCGCAATGCCGTTGGGAAAGCGCAAGCCGTCCGCGACAACGCGGGCGCGGCCATCAGGCATCACGAGGATGATCCGGCCGACGGCGCCGCGGCCCTCCGGCGGCGGCAGGTTGAAGCCGAGGTCACCGACATAGGCGCGCCCCTGCTCGTCGATGATCATGTCGTCGATCGTGCCGGTCGCAACCTCAGAGAGATCGGCATAGAGCGACAGTGCCCCATCGCTAAACCGCAGCAGCCGCTTCCTGAACATCGTCAACACGACGATGTCGCCATCAGGCAGCACGCCGAGACCACACGGCGTGTCGTCGGTCACCGCCGCGTGCTGCTGCAGCTCGCCCGACGGGCTGATGCTGAGCAGCGTCCGCGCCATGCAGTCGACGAACCAGAGCCGCCCGCGATGCCAGCGCGGGCCCTCGAAATAGCGGCCGCCGTCATGGATGGTGGTGAGGCGAGCGGTCATGACCGACCGGCCGGCAATAGCTGTTCTATCAGTGACATCGGTCCCCCACGGCGCGTTCTGTCGCGAGGATACAACCCAGGAGGGATAGGTCAAAGCGTGTGGCGGCCGCGCCTCACTGCCCGAGAGAACCCCGGTTCCCGCGGGTTCCACACGTCACATTCCATATTTCGCCGTGTTTTCCCTGTTGAGTTGCAGCAGCGTTAACACTCGAGAATCGAGGGTAGTGGTAATTTGCGGCCGTTGTGCCGTGTACGACGCGTTCCGTTTGTGCCTGATGGTTTCAGGGGGGCCAGGGAATGAACCGTTGCCTACGTCCGCTGGCGTGTTTCGCCACCGCCGCCGCGCTTGCGCTGCTTCCGGTCCAGGCGACCGCCAAGCCGCATCACCAGCACCAGGCCAAGAGCGGCCACGCCGACAAGAAGGCGCACGGTGCCAAATCCGCACGCGAGAGCACCTCCGGCAAGCGCCGGCATGCCAGGCACGGCGCCGACAAACGCAAATCGGCCAAAACAAAATCGAGCACCAAGACTGAGACCTCGAAGGTATCAGAGCCCGAGAAACCCGCTGGGCCGCAATTGTCCGGCGATCTCGCCACTATCAGGGACGCGATCGTCGCTGCACGCAGGGGCAAGACCAGCGAGGCGACCGAAATCCAGGCGAAGATCACCGACCCGGTCGGGCGGAAGCTCGTCGAGTGGTATCTGCTGCGCCACTCCGAGTCGAACGCGCCCTACAGCCGCTATGCGACGTTCGTCACCGCCAACCCGGACTGGCCAAGCGTCACGCTGCTGCGCCGGCGGGCCGAGGCACGGATCTGGCAGGAGCGCAGCGATCCGGCCACGGTGCACGGCTTCACCCTCGATCAGCCTGTTAGCGCCAAGGGCAAGTTCGCGCTCGCCCGCACGCTGCTCGCCGAAGGCGACCGCGACGGCGCCACCAAGCTGGTGCGCGAGGCTTGGCGCTCGGAGGATTTGTCCGACCGCACCGAGAGCGACGCCTATGACGCATTCAAGGACCTGCTGACGCGCGACGATCATCGCGCGCGCATGGACAAGCGGATCGGTGCCAAGGACCTCGCCGCCGCCAGGCGCGCGGCGCAGCGGCTCGGCAGCGATGAGCTGGCGATCGTGAAGGCGTGCGGCGCGGTTCGCGGACAATCCAGCAAGGCAGAAGACGCACTCAACGACGTGGCGGCCGATGCCCACAGCGACCTCGGCTACACGCTGTGCCGGATCCAGTGGCTGCTTGCGAAGAACAGGATCGACGATGCAGCGCGCGTGACGATCGCAGCCGCGCCCGAGACGATGGCGCAGCAGGACACCGACCAATGGTGGCGCGAGCGTCGCATCCTCTCCCGTAAGCTGCTCGACCAGGGCCAGTACCAGACCGCCTATGACGTGATCCGCCCGGCGGCGGCGCCGGACAACCCCTATTACCGCTCCGACATGCACTTCATGCGCGGCTGGATCGCGCTGCGTTATCTCAACGACGCCAAGACTGCCGCGGCGCATTTCGCGCGGATCGACGAGGGCCAGACCAATCCGACCGTGCTGGCGCGTGCCGCCTATTGGCGCGGCCGCGCCGCCGAGGCACTCGGCAACACCGCGGCAATGCGGGCCGACTACCAGGCCGCCGCGCGTTACCCGACCGCCTATTACGGTCAGCTCGCACTGGCCAAGCTCGGCCGTGACGGCGTCGAGCTGCGCGCGCCCTCGCCGGCAGCGAGCGCCGGCAGCACCGCCGCCGACGAGCGGGTCCGCGCCGCCGACATGCTCTATGCGATCGGCGAGCCCGACATCGTGCTCTATTTCGCCGCAGACCTCGCCGAGGAAAGCACAGATGTCGGCATGCTCGAGGCGCTCGGCGAGCTCGCCGGCCGCCGCAACGATGCCCGCGCCATGCTGCAGATCGGTAAGATCGCGCTCGGCCGCGGCTTTGCCTTCGACCATTACGCCTTTCCGGTCATCGGCATTCCCAAGCACACCCCGATCGCCCCCGATATCGGACGCAGCATGACCTACTCGATCGCGCGCACCGAAAGCGCATTCGACCAGCGCGACAAGTCGCCGGCCAACGCGGTCGGCCTGATGCAGGTGACGCCGGAGGCCGGCCGCGACACCGCAAAGCGTTTCGGCGTCAGCTACGACTGGAGCAGGATGGTCTCCGATCCCGTCTACAACACCCAGATGGGTGCGGCCGAATTGAGCGCGCTGCTGTCGGAATATCGCAACTGCCACATCATGACGTTTGCCGGCTACAACGCCGGCCGCGGCCGCGTCCGCGACTGGGTCAAGGCTTATGGCGACCCGCGCGATCCCAACGTCGATCCAGTCGACTGGGTCGAGCGGATTCCGATCTCGGAGACGCGCAATTACGTGCAGCGCGTGATGGAGAATTTCGCGGTCTATCGTGTGCGCTTCGATGACGCCGGAACCGCGGTGGCCAAGAACGAAGCGCGTGTCGTGACGCAGGAGACCAATGCGGAGCCGGCGGCTACAACGCCGCCACAGTGAGATTAACGGACGGCCTCGCACAATCGTCATTGCGAGGAGCGCTAACGGCGAAGCAATCCCTGCCTCCACAAGCGGCAAGCTTCAGCGGACATGCCGCTTCGCTGGCAATGTGGCGGGCTTCAGCCGCGAGCCAGCGCAGCCGCTTGCTCCAAGCTGATGCGATGCACAAGCGGATCGGCGTGTCGATGCACCAGGTGCCAGTCGGCGTCACTCCGACGGTAAACCAACGTCACGCGCAGCGACCAGTCCTGGTCGGGCAGGCCACCGACCTCGCCATGCTGTCGCTCGATCATCGAAAGCACAATGATGTCGCGCGACGCGTAGGACTTCACCAATTCCAGTATCGTTTCTCCTCCCTTGAAGTATCCGGCAAGCCTCGCAATGTGCTCGGGGCTGGGATCGAATCCTTCCGAGGGGGAGCCGCCGAATGGCTGCATCAAGGTAAAGTCGTCACCGTGCTTGATCAGGCCAAGATAGGTGGTCGTGTCGCCGCGCATGAACGCTGACATCGCTTGCTCGGTGCGCCGGATGAGTTCAGCGAGGGCGTGGTCAGCGGCGTCCTCCGCCCGGCTTGGTGTGCGCTCGTCCGCCGCAGCGTGAACCGCCAGCGGCAGCGCGAGTGCCGCCGCCACTGCTAGCCGCCTGCAAATCCGATCCGATCTGCTCCCTTGAGAGGATTCGTTGTTGCGGTCCGCCCCGCCGTATACTGGATGGAACATCGAAGAATTCCTCATTGATTTCAGCGCCTTGGATATTCTGCACCTGACAAGACTTCTCACTTCGTCTGACCTGAATCCAGTGATATGATTTCAGCGATATGCTGAATGAAATTGATCTTTCCCGTACCGATCTCAATCTGCTGGTCCTGTTCGAGATCGTCATGGAGGAGCGTCATGTCGGCCGATCGGCCGAGCGATTGAACCTGTCGCCGTCGGCCGTCAGCCACGGGCTTGGACGTCTGCGCACGCTGCTTGGCGATCCCTTGTTTCTCAAGACGCCGACGGGCGTCGTTCCGACCGACCGGGCGACCGAACTCGCCGCGCCGATTTCGGAGATACTCGCCCGCGTCAAAGCTGTGATCGACAGTGTCGAACCTTTCGACCCCGCGCGCTCGTCACGCCGCTTCACGATTGGTGCCCCTGACGGCGCGTCATCGGTCTTCCTGTGGCAGCTGCTCCACGACTTGCCCACGCTGGCGCCACGCATCGATATCTGCATTCGCCAATTGCTGCCGCGGCAAGGCCAGCCTGTACCGAGCTTCGCCTGGAGCGACGCGCTCGCCGAGCTCGACAACCGTGCCATCGACATCGCGGTCATCCCCCTCGGAGACGTCCCCGCACGCTTCACGACGCGCACGCTTTATGAGGAAGACTTCGTCATCGCGATGCGGGCCGGCCATCCGCTCGCAGCCAATCCCACTCCGGCAAACTACTACGCGTCGCGGCATCTCGTGGTTTCGCACTCCGGCGATCCGCATGGCTTCGTCGACGTTGCGCTGGCGGAGCGCGGCTTGTCGCGCCGGATCTCGCTGACCGTTCCGAATTTCATGTTCGCCCTCGCCGTCATCGCCGAGACCGACCTGGTCTCGGCGATTCCACGCCGGTTCGCCGCCATGCACGGCTCCCACTTCGGCGTGACCTACGTCGATGCGCCGATTGCGCTGCCCCGCTTTGACATCACCTTGGTCGTGCCAAAAGTTGCGATGATGGATGCGGGCGTGGCGTGGCTCGTCAGCACGCTGGCGCAGTTCAGCCCGTCCGCGCCCGCGAGCAGTCGCGAGCGGGTCGCGACCCAGGGGACAAATTCAGCGTCGGCGCAGTGAGCGTCGTCGTCATTGCCGTGGTCGCGCGACTGCGCGCGATCGAGGGATCACTGGCCTCGCTCGGCGCGCCAGGCCAGCGCCCGGGCGGTGGTCGCTTCAACGAACGCGCTCTTGCCGTTGCGATACGCGGCGATGTCGTCCCTGGACGTGCAGGCGAGTACGCGCTTGACGTCCGCGTAGGCGCGCGCGGCCTCGGGATGGGCGCGGAGATAATCGCGAAACAAAATCAGTTGCTGCCAACGCGGGTGGGACAGCGGCATCACGTGGACATGGTGGGTCCAGGGTCCGGGCGGTCCCTTGCGGAAGAACAGCTCGCCCGGCAGCCATGACTCGTACTGCGGCATATAGGTATAGCCGAGCGTGGCCATCGGCTCGACATAGCGATGTTGCGCCCCATCGAGATCCAGCACGCCAACCAGCAGATCGATGATGGGTTTCGACGGCAACCCCGGCACCGCCGTGCTGCCGATATGCTCGACCGCGAGCGCAAGACCTCCGAGCGCAGCCTGGATCCTCGCCCGCTCCTGATCGAACAACGCCGGCCAGTTAGGATCATAGGCGGAGACAACGATCGCCCCTGCGCCGTATTTCTCCATGAGCTGTCCTTATCGTATGCGTGCCTGAATCGCCGACGGTGCTCAATCCACCTTCACATTGGCGGCCTTGATCATCGGCCACCATTTTGCGATTTCCGCCTTCTGCCAGGTGCCGAGCGCCTCCGGCGTGAGCTGATCCTTCGGCGGCATCTGCAGGCCGAGATTCTCGAGCTGCTTCTGCACGGCGGGGTCGGCCAATGCCTCGACCGCGGCGGCGTTGAGCTTGGCCACGATCTCCTTCGGCGTGCCCTTCGGCACCCAGAGGCCGGACCACAGCGTCATGTGGAAGCCCGGCAGGCCGGCCTCATCGACGGTCGGGACCTCGGGCGCATTCGCCACGCGCTTGAAATCGGTGACCGCATAGGCGCGGATATTGCCGGCACGGACCTGATTGATCGAGTTCGAGGTCTGGTCGACGATGATGTCGATCTGGCCGGCGACGAGGTCGTTCAGCGCCGGTCCGGTGCCGCGATACGGCACGTATTGCAGCTTGATGCCGGAGACATTCTCGAAATAGAGCCCGGCGATGTGGCTGCCGCTGCCGGCGCCGGCAGTGCCTGCAGTCGGCGGCGCCGGCCGCGACTTCAGCCAGTCCAGCAATTCCTTCAGCGACTTCGCCGGCACGGCGTTCTTGCTGACGATGATCATCGGATTGCTCGGCAGCAGCACCACGGGCTCGAGGTCAGAGACGAGGTCGTAGCCGAGCTTGTAGATTGCGCCGTTCGCGACATGGGTGCCGAGATGGCCGAACGAGACGGTGTAGCCGTCGGGCGCCGCGCGCACCGCGCGGCCGACGCCAATCGAGCCGCCCGCTCCGGTCACGTTCTCGATCAGCAGCACCTCGCCGAGCGACTGCTTCATCCGCTCGCCGAGGATGCGCGCCATCGCATCCGACGGACCGCCGGCGGCGAACGGCACCACGATGGTGATCGGATGCGCGGGATAGGTTTCCGCGGAACTGGCCCCCGTGAACGCCAACATCGCCAACACGGCCAGAACCAGCTTCCGCATCACGCTCTCCCTCAATCTTCTTTGTTGTATCATTTTTGAAGGGCCACCTTTCGACAAGATGGCCCTTCGGATGAGGCGTCAGAACTGCGCGAAGTCAATCGGCTTGTGCCGGTCCAGCGTGCGGGTGACCGGTGGCAGCGGGTATTTCAGGCCGCTGGCGCAATTGAACAGCATCACGCGGTCGCTCTTCGAGACGCGGCCGTCGGCGAGGCTCTGCGTGTAGGCGGCATAGGTCGCGGCGCCCTCGGGGCACAGCAACAGCCCCTCCTCGCGCGCGACCTCGTTGAGCGCCGCGGTGATCTTGTCGTCATCGACGGCAATCGCGAATCCCTTGCTGTCACGCACCGCGCGCAAAATGAGGAAGTCGCCGATCGCCTGCGGCACACGGATGCCGGAGGCGATGGTGTGGGCGTCCTCCCAGCGTGCCGCATGTTCGGTGCCGGCCTCATAGGCCCGCACCATCGGCGCGCAGCCGGAGGCCTGCACCGCCACCATGCGCGGACGCTTTGATCCGATGAAGCCGATCTTCTCGAGCTCGTCGAACGCCTTCCACATGCCGATCAGGCCGGTGCCGCCGCCGGTCGGATAGAAGATCACGTCGGGCACGTCCCAGCCGAGCTGCTCGGCGAGCTCGAGGCCCATCGTCTTCTTGCCCTCGATCCGGTACGGTTCCTTCAAGGTCGAGGTATCGAACCAACCGACCTTGGCTTTCCCCTCGCCGACGATCTTGCCGCAATCATCGATATAGCCGTTGACGCGATAGACAGTCGCACCCTGCAGCTCGATCTCGCTGACATTGACCTCCGGCGTATCGGCCGGGCAGAAGATCGTGGTCTTGATGCCGCAGGACGTGGCGTAAGCCGCCAGCGCCGCGCCGGCATTGCCGTTGGTCGGCATCGCCATGTGCTTGATGCCGAGCGCCTTGCCCATCGACACCGCCATCACGAGGCCGCGCGCCTTGAACGAAGCGGTCGGCAACCGCCCCTCATCCTTGACGATGATCTCGCCGCCGCCAAGCCTGGCAGAAAGCCTCGGCAACCGGATCAGCGGCGTCGTGACTTCGCCGAGGCTGACGATGTCCTGGCATTTGCGCACCGGCAGCAGCTCGCGGTAGCGCCACAAATCGGCCGGCCGCTGGGCCAGCGCGTCCTTCGTCAGCGCCTTCTTCACCCCGGCGAGGTCGTAGCGCACCAGCAGCGGCTTGCCGGCCTTGGACAGGTTGTGGGCCTGGTCGGCGGGATAGTGATCGCCCTCCATCGCGCATTCGAGATGGGTGACGAAGGTCGGGCGTTCGATGGTGAGGTTGTCGTTGTCTTTCACTGGATCTGCTCTTTCTTGTTCTTTGTGAATTCTTCACTGCCGGACCCGTCACCCTGAGGAGGCCGCGAAGCGGCCGTCTCGAAGGGCGACAGGCCCCGCTGCTCGATCCGGGCCGTGCATCCTTCGAGGCTCGCTGCGCTCGCACCTCAGGATGACGGGAGTTCTATCTGCGACGCGTCCGCTTGTTAGATATTCAGCACACGCCCGTAGGCGTCGAGCACCGCTTCCTTCATCATTTCCGACAAGGTCGGATGCGGGAAGACGGTGTGCATCAATTCCTCTTCCGTGGTCTCCAGATTCATCGCCACGACATAGCCCTGGATCAGCTCGGTGACTTCGGCGCCGATCATGTGCGCGCCGAGCAGCTGGCCGGTCTTCTTGTCGAACACCACCTTGACGAGGCCCTGATCCTCGCCGAGCGCGATCGCCTTGCCGTTGCCGACGAACGGGAAGCGGCCGACGCGGATCTCGCGGCCGCCTTCCTTGGCCTTGGCTTCGGTCAGGCCGACGGAAGCGACCTGCGGGTTGCAATAGGTGCAGCCCGGGATCAGCAGCTTGTCCATCGGATGCGGATGCAGGCCCTTGATCGCCTCGATGCAGATCACGCCTTCATGCTCGGCCTTGTGCGCGAGCATCGGCGGTCCCGCGACGTCGCCGATCGCGTAGATGCCGGGGACGTTGGTCTTGCCGAGGCCGTCGATCACGATGCAGCCGCGGTCGGTTTTGACGCCGAGCTTCTCCAGTCCGAGATTCTCGATATTGCCGACCACGCCGACCGCCGAAATCACGCGCTCGAACTCTACCGCTTGCGGCTTCTCCTTGCCGTCGTCGATGGTCGCAACGACGCTGTCGGCCTTCTTCTCGAGTTTTGTCACCTTGGTCGAGGTGAGGATCTTGATCCCCATCTTCTCGAAGCGCTTGCGCGCGAGGCCCGCGATCTCGGCGTCCTCGACCGGGAGGATCTGCGGCAGCACCTCAACCACGGTGACGTCGGCGCCCATGGTGTGGAAGAACGAGGCGAACTCGATGCCGATCGCACCCGAGCCGACCACCAAAAGCGACTTCGGCATCCGCTCCGGTACCATCGCCTCGAAATAGGTCCAGATCAGCTTTTTGTCGGGCTCGAGCCCGGGCAGCACGCGCGGCCGCGCGCCAGTCGCGATGATGATGTGCTTGGCCTGATAGCTGCCCTCGCCGCTCGCGCCCTTCGGCGCCTCGACCGCCGACTTCTTCACCGTGATCTTGCCGGGCGCATCGATCGTCGCATCGCCCCAGATCACCGTGACCTTGTTCTTCTTCATCAGGAAACCGACGCCGTCATTGAGGCGCTTCGAGACGCCGCGCGAGCGCTGCACCACCGCCTTCGGATCGAACGAGACGTTGTCGGCCGACAGCCCGTAATCCTTGGCATGCTGCATGTAGTGGTAGATCTCGGCCGAGCGCAGCAGTGCCTTGGTCGGGATGCAGCCCCAGTTCAGGCAGATGCCACCGAGATAGGATTTCTCCACGATCGCGGTCTTGAAGCCGAGTTGCGCGGCGCGGATCGCTGTCACGTAGCCGCCGGGGCCGGAGCCGATGATGATGACGTCGAAAGATGTGTCGGCCATGGCGGCTCCCGTTCAACTCAACCTGTGGCGCCGCGGGCGCGGCTTCTTGCGATCAATGTCCTGACCAGCCATTCGAGCCCGACCACCACGGCCATGATGGCCAGGGCCGTCAGCACGATGGGCTGGGCGATGTTCCGCGCCAGCTGTTCGCCGGCGAAGAACGCGGAGTGCAGCAAATCCAGCCCGACCGGATTGCACACCAGCGCGGCCGACAGCAGCAGCGAGATCCAGGGCCAGCGCGTGCGAACCGTGCCGGTCATTTACCCGTACTCCCGCCATACCGCACCGAGGAACACGGACCACGCCAGCGCCAGCACAGCGGCGCCGATCATCATGATCCTGAACTGGATCGTCGATATCAGGTCGCGGTTGACCGCGACGAGCAACGCGACGGCGACGGCGGCGAGCAGGACGTACGGACCTGACATCACGTACATGGCTGATGCCCGTCACACCATCATCATCACGGGATTCTCGATCAGCTGCTTGAAGGCGCCGATCAGCTCGGCGCCGAGCGCGCCGTCGATGGCGCGGTGATCGCACGACAGGGTCACGCTCATCATGTGCGCGATCTCGATCTTGCCGCCGCGCACCACCGGACGCTCCTCCGAGGTGCCGACCGCGAGGATCGAGGCGTGCGGCGGATTGATCACCGCGGTGAAGTGGTTGATGCCGTACATGCCGAGGTTGGACACCGCGGTGGTGCCGCCCTGATATTCTTCCGGCTTCAGCTTGCGGGCGCGGGCGCGCGCGGCAAAATCCTTCATCTCGTTGGAGATGGTCGAGAGCGTCTTGGTCTCGGCCTTGCGGATGATCGGCGTGATCAGGCCGCCCGGCATCGCGACCGCGACGCCGACGTCGGAATGCTTGTGCTTGACCATGCCGCCTTCGGTCCAGCTCACATTGCAGTTCGGAATCTTCTGCAGCGCGACCGCCATCGCCTTGATGACGAAGTCGTTGACCGAGATCTTGTAGAGCGGCTTCTTCTCCTTGTCCTTCGGTGCTGACGCGTTGATCTCCTCGCGTGCGGCGAGCAGCTTGCCGATATCGCAGTCGATGGTGAGGTAGAAGTGCGGGACGTTTTGCACCGAGGCGGTGAGACGCTGCGCAATGGTGCGGCGCATGCCGTCATGCGGCACGATTTCGTAGGAGCCCGGCTCGAACAGCGCGAGGATCTGCTTGTCGGACATCGACGGTGCGATGCTTGGCCCCGCGGCGGCGGGCGCGGCCGCCGGCGCCTTCAGGCCCTTGCCGGACTTGGCCTCGTCGACGTCGCGCGCGATGACGCGGCCGTGCGGACCGGTGCCGGTGATGCGCCCGAGTTCGATGCCGGCTTCTCTTGCCAACCGGCGCGCCAAGGGCGACGAGAAGACGCGGGCGTGACCGTTGGCCTGCGCGGCCGGCTGAGGCGCCGCTGCGGGGGCTGCGGCCGGCTGCGGTGCGGGCGCAGCCGCCGGTGCGGGAGCCGCAGCAGGCGCGGCCTGCGCGACGGGCTTCGGTGCTTCGGCGGGCTTGGCCGCCGGGGCAGCGCCACCGCCGGCGCTGGCCGCCGCCTTCACGTCCTCGCCGTCTCCGGCCATCACCGCGATGACGTCGTTGACCGGCACGTCCTGCGTACCCTCGGGCACCAGGATCCTGGCGATCGTGCCTTCATCGACCGCCTCGACTTCCATCGTCGCCTTGTCGGTCTCGATCTCCGCGATCACGTCGCCGGACTTGACCTTGTCGCCCTCTTTCTTGAGCCACTTGGCGAGATTGCCCTTTTCCATCGTCGGCGACAGCGCGGGCATGAGAATATTGATCGGCATTGTCAGTGACCTTGTTGCGACCGCGGTTTGGTTTGGCCCATGTCGGTCGGCCGGGCGATTTCGGCTTCGAACATCTCGACGATGCGCGCGAGCGCCTCGTCCTCGGTGTATTCGCTCTCGCGCGCATAGGCGCGTGCGGCGTGGCGGGCGATGTCGACGAGCATCAGCCCCCACATGTCCGGCTCCTCGAAGGCGCGCTGGAACGCGATCGACAGGCCGCCGTCGACGACAAAGGCGCGCAGCACCTCGATGGCGTCCTCGCGGCCCATCACGTCAGGCGGCAGCGGCTGCTCCTTGGGACCGGCCATCGGCGTTACCGGTAGGACACGGCCTTGGCGGCCGCGACCACCTCGGCGACGGACGGCAGAGCGAGCTTTTCCAGATTGGCGGCATAGGGCATCGGCACGTCCTTGCCGGAGACGCGCGCCACCGGCGCATCGAGATAGTCGAACGCGTGCTCCATGATGCGCGCCGCGACCTCAGAGCCGACGCCGCTCTGCTGCCAGCCCTCCTCCACCGTGACCGCGCGGCCGGTCTTCTTCACCGAGTTGATGATCGTCTCGGTGTCCATCGGCCGGATGGTGCGCAGGTCGACGACCTCGGCCTCGATGCCTTCCTTGGCGAGTTCATCGGCGGCCTTCAGCGCATAGGACATGCCCATCGCCCAGGAGACGATGGTGACGTCCTTGCCGGCGCGCGCAATCCGCGCCTTGCCGATCGGCACCACGTAATCGGCAAGCTTCGGTACCTCGCCGGTGTGGCCGTACAGCATCTCGTTCTCGAGGAAGACCACCGGATTGGGATCGCGGATCGCGGCCTTGAGCAGGCCCTTGTAGTCGGCGGCCGAGTATGGCGCGATCACCTTCAGGCCCGGGATCTGCGAGTACCAGGCCGCGTAGTCCTGGCTGTGCTGGGCGGCGACGCGCGCGGCAGCGCCGTTCGGGCCGCGGAACACGATCGAGCAGCCCATCTGGCCGCCGGACATATAGAGCGTCTTGGCGGCGGAGTTGATGATCTGGTCGATCGCCTGCATCGCGAAATTCCAGGTCATGAATTCGACGATCGGCTTCAGCCCTGCCATCGCCGCGCCGACGCCGATGCCGGCAAAGCCGTGCTCGGTGATCGGGGTGTCGATGACGCGCCGGGCGCCGAACTCCTGCAGCAGGCCCTGCGTCACCTTGTAGGCGCCCTGATACTCCGCGACCTCCTCGCCCATGATGAAGACGTCGCCGTCGCGCCGCATCTCCTCGGCCATCGCATCGCGCAGCGCCTCGCGGATGGTCTGCGTGACCATCTCGGTGCCTGCGGGAATTTCCGGATCGGGCAGCGCCTCGCTGACCGGCGCGGCCGGCGCCTTCGCCGCGGGCTGCGGCGCTTCCGCCTTGGCTTCGGCAGCAGGCGCGGCCTCCGCGGCCTTCGGCTGCGGCGCGGGAGTTGCGGGCACCTTGGCGAGGTCGGCGGCGCTTTCGCCGTCGGCCAGGATGGTGGCGATCGGCGTGTTCACCGCGACGTCGGCGGTGCCTTCCGGAATCAGGATCTTGCCGAGCGTGCCCTCGTCGGTTGCCTCGACCTCCATCGTCGCCTTGTCGGTCTCGATCTCGGCGATGACGTCACCGGACTTGATGGTCTCGCCTTCCTTTTTCAGCCATTTGGCGAGGTTGCCCTTCTCCATGGTGGGCGACAGCGCAGGCATCAGCACTTGAATGGGCATATCGACTCCCGAAATCGGTCTTGAAATTCTTCTGCGCGGGTGAGGTCAGCGGTAGATGTCGGTGTAGAGCTCGGACGGATCGGGCTCCGGATCGTGCTGCGCGAAGTCTGCGGCTTCGTTGACGATCTCGCGCACCTCGGCGTCGATCGCCTTCAAGTCCTGCTCGCTGACGCCGGCGGCTAGCAAGCGAGTGCGCACCTGCTCGATCGGGTCCTGATCGTGACGGACCTTCTCGACCTCCTCGCGCGTGCGGTACTTCGCCGGATCGGACATCGAGTGGCCGCGGTAGCGGTAGGTCTGCATCTCCAGAATCATCGGACCATTGCCGCCGCGACACCAGGCCGTGGCCTCATCGGCGGCGGCCTTCACCGCGCGCACGTCCATGCCGTCGACCTGCTTGCCGGGAATGTTGAAGGAGGCGCCGCGCTTGGAAAAGTCCTGCTGCGCCGAGGCGCGCGACACCGCGGTGCCCATCGCATAGCGATTGTTCTCGATGACGTAGATCACCGGCAGCTTCCACAGCTCCGCCATGTTGAAGCTTTCGTAGACCTGGCCCTGGTTGGCCGCGCCGTCGCCGAAATAAGTTACGCTGACGGCATCGTTCCCGCGATAGCGGTTGGCGAAGGCCAGGCCGGTGCCGAGCGACACCTGCGCGCCGACGATTCCGTGACCGCCGTAAAAATGCTTCTCCTTGCTGAACATGTGCATGGAGCCGCCCTTGCCGCGGGAATAGCCGCCACGGCGTCCGGTCAATTCGGCCATCACGCCCCTGGCTTCCATGTCGCAAGCCAGCATGTGGCCGTGGTCCCGGTAGCCAGTGATGACCTCGTCGCCCGGCTTCAGCGCCATCTGCATGCCGACCACGACGGCTTCCTGACCAATATAGAGATGGCAGAAGCCGCCGATCGCACCCATGCCGTAAAGCTGACCGGCCTTCTCCTCGAAGCGCCGGATCAGGAGCATGTCCCGCAGCGCCTTGAGCTCCTGCTCCCTGGTGAATTCGGGCGGCGAGCCAGCCTTCTCCTGCCCTGATTCTTTTGTGACGCTTTTCTTGGGTGCGGCCATGGCAATTCCGGGTGAGAGAAGTCGAAGAACCCTCTCTAACCCAACTCAAATCGCCTTGGAAGGATTGCGTTCGCCGGATGGAATTTTGCTATGCCGCACTGCAACGCAGCGCGACATTTTTGTGATAGTGCGCGAATGTTTTTGAAATTTGAGAACGCGTCAGTTCGACTTATTGATCCGAACCAGATCACGCGGATTTGCGTAGTCGAGCTGGAAGCGTGCACGCTCGTCCAGCATATCGGGATCGACCCGGTCCGAGCGCAACAGCGACACCCGCTGCTCGCCCTCGGCCCGCTCCTTCTTCAGTCGCGCCAGCTCCGAGGTCAGCGCGATGATTTCCTGGTCGAGCTCCTGCCGCGCATTCAGGCCATATTTGCCGGTGTAGGCGTTGACGCCGAAATAGCCGACCATCAGCGCTGCCAGCGTATAGAGGGCAAGGCCGGACAGAATCGATTTGAGGCGCGTGCGGGAAACCATGGCCGCGAAGATGCGGCCATGGCGGTTAATGGAATGCTAAATTTGATTAGCCGTTCTGCTTCTCGACGAAGGCTGCGAAGGCGACGAGGTACTGCTGCAACACGGTCTTGAGCGAGTCCTTGGTCAGCTCGCCCTGGTCGTCGAAGGCATCGCCGACGCCGTTGAGGTAGGCTTCCGGCTGGCCGAGGATCGGGCCGGAAATGCCCGGCAGGATGTTCTGCAGGTGCTTCGCCGCGCTGACGCCGCCGAGCGGGCCCGGCGAGTTGGAGATGATGCCGGTCGGCTTGCCCTGGAATGAGCTCTTGCCATAGGGCCGCGATGCGACGTCGATGGCGTTCTTCAGCACGCCCGGGACCGAGCGGTTGTATTCAGGGGTCACGAACAGCACGCCGTTCGACTTCTGCAGCTTCTCGCGGAAGGCCAGCCAGTCCGCCGGCGGCGCCGCCTCGAGGTCCTGGTTGAAGAAGGAAATGCCCTCGAGGGTCGTCACGTCGAGCTTCAGCGAGGCCGGCGCGAGCTTGGCCAGCGCATTGGCGATCTTGAGCGAGAAGCTCTGCTTGCGGATGCTGCCGACGATGGTGAGGATGTTATAGGCCATAGCTAGTCCCCTGGGGTGCACGTGAAACCGGATTGGTGGTCCTCACCTACCGATACGCCGAGAAAGATGCAAGTGCATGAATCGCCCCATTCTGGAAACGCAGCGTTTGCAAAACTGACCTGAACACCGGGGCCTCGCCCATCCAGGTGGCCCTGAAACGCCGGTCTGGAGCATGTGTAGCAAATTGTCGACATCTTCGTCCGAGCATACTGCCGCGGATTCCTGCATCACCTGCCTACCGCCGAGAGGCTAAACAATGCCAGAGCGCAAGACACGGGTCGCAATCCTGTTCGGTGGCCGTTCCGCCGAGCACGACGTCTCGCGGGCTTCGGCCGCCAACGTGCTTCGCTCGCTCGACCCGGATCGCTATGACGCCACCGCGATCGGCATCACCCGCGATGGCCGCTGGATTGTCGCCGATGCGGGAAACGGCGCCGGCGCAGGTGGCGGCGCGTTGACCATTCCGGACCATGGACCGCAACTCGCGCTGCTGCCGGGCGGACAGGGCCGCGTCGTGGTGCTTCAGGAACAGGCGACGGGGCCTGCGGAATTGTCGGCCTTCGACGTCGTCTTCCCGGTCCTGCATGGCCCGAACGGCGAGGATGGCACGGTGCAGGGCGCGCTGGAATTATCTGACGTCGCCTATGTCGGCTCGCGCGTGATGGGCTCTGCGGCCGGAATGGACAAGGACGTCGCCAAGCGCCTGATGCGCGAGGCGGGATTGCCGATCGTCCCCTTTGTCGCGATGTCGAGCGCGGCTCCCATCAGCTATGACGACGCGGTCAGCGCGCTGGGGTCGCAGGAGGTCTTCGTCAAGCCGGCCAACATGGGATCATCGGTCGGCGTGTCGAAGGCGCGCACCGCGGAGGAGTTCGAGGCCGGCTGCAGATTGGCATTCCGCTTCGACACGAAGATCCTTATCGAGCGCTGTGCCGCGCCGATCCGGGAGGTCGAGTGCTCCGTGCTCGAGGATGCCGAGGGTCGCATCCGTGCCTCCCAGCTCGGAGAAATCGTTCCGTCCGACAAGCACGGCTTCTATTCCTACGACGCGAAGTATCTCGATGCCGATGGCGCGCTGCTTCAGGTGCCCGCCAGCGTCCCGCCTGCCATCGCCGAAACCATCAGGGAGCTCGCGATCAAGACGTTCAGGGTGCTGGGCTGCGAAGGCATGGCTCGGATCGACTTCTTCCTGCACGGCGAGCAGGCATTCGTGAACGAGGCAAACACCCTGCCCGGCTTCACCAACATCAGCATGTATCCGCGGCTGTGGGAGGCCAGCGGCCTGCCGCAATCCGGGCTGATGGACGTCCTGATCGGCCACGCCCTGGAGCGCCACAAGCGCTCCAGGAAGCTGGCATTCGAGCGCGAATAGAGGCCGTCCGTTACTTGTTCGGGTTGATCAGGAATTTCTCGCCGGTCGCGCGCTTGCCGTAGACGGCGATGTTGTCGAGCTGCAAGGTCTCCTGCAGCGAGACCACCTTGGTGTAGTGGCTGGCGAAAGTGGTCTTCAGCTCGGCCACCACGCGCTGGCGCAGCTTGTTGCCGGCCTCCGGACCGATCTTCATCAGGAACGGGAACAGCAGCCAGCCGCCGATACCCCAGGCCATGCCGAAGCCGCGCGGCAGCTGGATATCGCGGGTGTCGAGGCCGCCATAGACATAGACCTGCTTGTGCACGTTCGAACCGTAGCGGCTGTAAGCCTTGGCGGTCTTGTTGATCGCGGTCTCCATCGCGACCAGGATCTGGCCCGCGAGCTTGCCGCCGCCGATCGCATCGAAGGCGATGGTCGCGCCGGTCTCGACCAGCGCGTCGGTGAGCTTGTCCATGAAATCGGGCGCGCTGGAATCGACGACATGCTTGGCGCCGATCCTGTGCAGGATCTCGGCCTGCTCCCTGTTGCGCACGATGTTGACGAGGCCGATGCCGTCTTTGAGGCAGATCTTGTTGAGCATCTGGCCGAGGTTGGATGCGGCGGCCGTGTGCACCAGCGCCTTGTGCCCCTCGCGCCGCATCGTCTCGGTCATGCCGAGCGCGGTCAACGGATTGACGAAGCAGGACGCGCCTTCCGCCGGGGTGATGCCGCCGGGCAGCGGCAGGCATTCGTTGACGCGCAGCGTGCGGTATTGCGCATACATCGCGCCGCCGATCATCGCGACGGTGCGGCCCATCAGCGCTTTCGCCGCGTCCGACGAGCCGGTCCTGATCACGACGCCGGCGCCTTCATTGCCGACCGGCATCGACTCGTCGAGCCGCGCGGCGAGGCCAGGCAGCGCCGCTTCCGGCACGCGGGCGGTCACCACAGGCAATTCCCTGCTGCCGGAGGCCTTGGCGGCCGCCATGTCGGCCGGGCCGATCAGGAGCCCGAGGTCGGACGGATTGATCGGGGTCGCCTCGACCCGGACCACGACCTCGTCGGGTCCAGGCTCGGGGGTCGGGACATTGACCAGCGATATCTCGAGTTCGCCATTCTTCTTGAGCAGCGAACGCAGCTGCAGACCGCTCTTGCCGTCACTCATCCCGACCTCCCTTTTTTGCGTTTGTTAGGCTCCGATCAAGTTGGGGCGTTACGCCAGTGCCTTCAAGGCCGCCCTGCCCGCGTATTTCGCCTGGGTACCGAGTTGCTGCTCGATCCGCAGCAGCTGGTTGTACTTGGCGGTCCGGTCGGAGCGCGCCAGCGAGCCGGTCTTGATCTGACCGCAATTGGTGGCGACCGCCAGATCAGCGATCGTGGAGTCCTCGGTCTCGCCGGAGCGGTGCGACATCACGGCGGTGTAGCCCGCCTTGTAGGCCATCTCGATCGCGGCGAGCGTCTCGGTCAGGGTGCCGATCTGGTTGACCTTGACCAGGATCGAATTGCCGCGGCCGTTCTTGATGCCGTCGGCAAGCCGCGTCACGTTGGTGACGAACAAATCGTCGCCGACCAGCTGGCACTTCTTGCCGATCGCATCCGTCAGCTCCTTCCAGCCGTCCATGTCGTCCTCCGACATGCCGTCCTCGATGGTGACGATCGGATAGCGGCTAACCAGGTCGGCCAGATACTTGACCTGCTCCGAACGCGAGCGGGTCTTGTTCTCGCCGCCATAGACGTAGGATCCTTCCTTGAAGAATTCGGTGGAGGCGCAGTCGAGACCGAGCAGGACGTCGCCGCCGGCCTTGTAGCCGGCCTTGCCGATTGCGTTCATGATGAACTCGAGCGCGGCGTCGGCCGACGGCAAGTTCGGCGCAAAACCGCCCTCGTCGCCGACATTGGTGTTGTGGCCGGCCTTCTTCAGTTCGCCGCGCAGCGTGTGGAAGATTTCCGAACCGCAACGCAGCGCTTCGGCAAACGACGTGGCGCCGACCGGCAAGATCATGAATTCCTGGAAGTCGATCGGATTGTCGGCATGCACGCCGCCATTGATGATGTTCATCATCGGCACCGGCAGCGTCCGCGCCGAGGTGCCGCCGACGTAACGATACAGCGGCATGTCGAAGGATTCGGCGGCCGCCTTGGCGCAGGCGAGCGAGACGCCGAGGATGGCATTGGCCCCGAGCCGGCTCTTGTTCGGCGTGCCGTCGAGATCGATCATGATCTGGTCGATCGCGACTTGCTCCTCGACCGAGTGATCGCTGAGCGCCTCGAAGATCTCGCCATTGACGGCGGCGACCGCCTTCTGGACGCCCTTGCCGAGATAGCGCGCCTTGTCTCCGTCGCGCAGTTCCACCGCCTCATGCGCGCCGGTGGACGCGCCCGACGGCACCGCCGCGCGGCCGATTGACCCATCCTCGAGCACCACATCGACCTCGACCGTGGGATTGCCGCGGCTATCCAGGATTTCGCGGCCGATGATGTCGATGATGGCAGTCATGAGAACCTCTTGTGGCAGTGAGGGGGTCGGATGGCGCTGCTTCTACCGCAATGCATCGAGGGGGAAAAGGCCGGGTGACGGGGGCGCCATCATTGGCTAAGAGGACGCCACGGAGACCCGAATGGCGAAGAAATCCAGCAAATCAACGACCTCCCCCGACCTGCAACTCGGCCGTGCGGTGCAATGGCCCGACACGCCGGAAAAGGCGCAGCTCGACCGCGTGCCCAATCCCCAGGCTGGTACCGATTATCTGGTGCGCTTCACGGTGCCGGAATTCACCTCGATCTGCCCGGTGACGGGACAGCCGGACTTCGCGCATCTGGTGATCGACTATGTGCCGGGCCGCTGGCTGCTGGAATCCAAATCGCTGAAGCTGTTTGCGGCGAGCTTCCGCAACCATGGCGCCTTCCATGAGGACTGCACTGTCATGATCGGTCGGCGGATCGCCGACGAGATCAAGCCGAAATGGCTGCGCATCGGCGGCTACTGGTATCCGCGCGGCGGCATCCCGATCGACGTGTTCTTCCAGACCGGCCGGCTGCCCAAGGGCATCTGGGTTCCCGATCAGGGCGTCGCGCCCTATCGCGGGCGAGGCTAGGTCGGGCACACGTTAATTTCGGCACCCCGGCCTGCCCTCGGAAAGGCGACGAGAATGCATATCGGTCTAGGGCCCGAAGCGGACCTCTCCGCATGATCCGCATCTGATCGAGATCAGGCGTCGCTGTGGTGGTCGGATACATCGCCGCCACCGGTCTTCGGCCTGGAAATCGGAGGGATGCAGCTACCGAAGCGCGGATCGAGCGGATCGTAACGCGACCTCGTTCTCGCGACGATATACAGCACCGCCAGCGCGAACGAACCGAGCAGCAGCACGATCCACGCAGGTGGCCGACTTGCGATCAAAAGCACCGTTGCTCCAACCAGTATCAACGCGACAGTGCCCAAAGACAGCTTTGAAGCCATGACCGGCTCCGCAGTAAGCTCGACGACGGGACATTACTGTTGACATCGATACATTTGTGAGAGGCCAACTGCGACACTCCAGCGCAGCTATCCGCACACACGATCGACTAGGTGGCTTCGGACGTTGGCACCGGGCTTTCACGAAACTCGTGCTCCCAAGCCCGCAATCGCAATGATGACGCCGCGGATGTCGGCTTCGGATCAAACGCCGTCGCTCGCGAGCTGACGCTATTGAGTACAGGTCCTGGAGATCGCCAGGGCTCGACGTCCTCGCCTCGTCCGGCGTCAACGCCTCTCACCAAATTTCGACTAGGTCAGCGAATGCAAAGCCTTGACCGCAGCCTCACGGCTCTCCACCGGAACAAAGAAACTTACGGAATGCGACGACAAAACATACTTGTCGGCGATAATCCCGTGATGTTGCAGAATCTGAATCGCCTTGTATGGCAAGTCTGAAGAAATGCCGCCGAAGCAAGTGAGGCTCACCGAACTCAGAGTCTCGCGCTGCTTGCGCAAATCTTTGCTCCTTTCCAGCGTGCGCAGCAACGTGTCGATTGTCTCCGAATCGCAAGTCATCATGATGCGGGTTTTTCCAGCGGTGAAGGCCGAGGCGAGGAGCTGCGGCCAAGGCAAGTTATTTTGCTTGAGATGCTGCGCGAACTTCTCAAAGCCTTGATTGAGGTCCGCCGAATCGATCTCGACATGCTCAATGCGAGCCATCGAGTTGACGGCCAAGACTTTTCCGTTCTCCATGTCTGCAACCTCCTTCATCACTTGCGTGCTGTGCCGAGCGCCGCCCCACTTTCTCAAGACCAGAGGGACATTTTGTCTGCGGGCCAGCTCCACGCTGCGAAAATGCAAGACCTTGGCGCCCCAGAAACACATTTCGGATAGCGATTCGAAATCCAACTGACGCAAGGGTTTTGCATCCGCGACGATGCGCGGATCAGCCGAGCAAACTCCGTCGACCTCCTTGATAATTTCACAGCACTTCGCTTCGAGCGCCGCAGCCATGGCGACCGCAGTGGTATCGCTGCCGCCCCGGCCCAGCGTCGTGATTTCTTTGGTCACCGGATTCACGCCCTGAAAGCCTGCCAAAACCACGATGCGTCCGCGATCGAGCTCTTCGATCACGCGAATGGGCCGCACATCCAGAATGCGTGCGGAGGAATGGGATTCGTCGGTCATCACTCCGGCTTGACTGCCGGTAAAGCTGATCGCCGGCACGCCGAGATCAGACAGCGCCATGCTCATCAAGGACATGCTGATGCGCTCGCCAGTGGTCAATAACATATCGAGCTCGCGGCGATTGGGATGCGGGCTGACCTGATAGGCCATCCTGACGAGTTCGTCGGTGGTCTTGCCCATCGCTGAAACGATCGCCACGACACGATGACCACGGCCATGCAAATCGGCGACACTGCTCGCGACTGCGCGGATTTTTGCCGGTGTTTCGAGACAGGCGCCGCCGTATTTTTGCACGATGATGGGATTGCTACGCATTCTTGCCCGCGTCGTGTTGAAAGGCGCAGCTGAACCGGATCAGATCGTTCTCCCCTTCGACACTTTGGCGGTTTTTCGTTGTTTCGCCACGACCCGCAGAGCGAGCCGGTTGCGCTTCTTGACATCCGCTTCCGCGTGTTGAGCTTTCGTCCCGCCGCGGCGGGCGATGTATTCCTTGCCGTCTATCGGTGCGACATGCGGCGGATCTCGATCGAGATAGGGTCGCCCGATGCCAAAATCCGATCCGCGCGCATCGATCCATTTCCAAAGGGCCTCAGTGGAAACCCAACGCTGCGCCCGTGTCGCGCCGTTGACGCTGACGACATCGGCGGCAAGCCCGTGGCCATAGCCGCCGCGGAAGCTTCCTCCATGGTAAGACTTGTCGGTCGCCGCCTTCAGGCCGCTCGCGATCGATTGACGGTAATCATCGCGGAACGCGCTGGTTATGCCGGGCGACAGCCCGGCCTGCTCAGCCGCGTAAAGCGCATGAAAGAGCTTGAGCTTGAAGCCCCGATCCATCCCTCCAATCACGTAGTCGATCATCGGCATGCCCATTCTTTCCGCAGCCTTTGGATCCTTCCACGTGAAATCGTTATCGACGCGCCTGGTGAAGGTCCTGGTGACAGTCACCGTCTTGCGCTTCCTCTTGACTGTCACCTTCCGCCGCTCTTGCACACTGATGGTGTCTTCCTTGGGCGTCCGCTCGTAGAGCGCCCAAAGGTACCGGTCGACGCAGACATCAACGACGAGGCATTCATCGAAAATTTCGAGGCGGCTCGTGGTCTCCCTGGTCTCGCTCGACGCTGAAGGCGTGCTCGCTGTCGCCGCTTGCACCGGCGATGTTTCGACCGGCAGGATCTGCGACGAATCCGGCAACGCAGCCACGACAATTGATTTTGGCTCGCTCGAGATCGCCGCCGCATCGGGGGCCGTCGCCGGCATCGATTCGACCGCCATCGCCCCATCGGCGCTAGCGACAGCGACGGCGTTGCCCATGACGGCGGCCTGCGGCGTGTCCGTCGTGTCGGAGGCCGATCCCGTCACCGGTTCGGCAGCCATCCCCACGTCGGCGTTCAAGCTGGCGGCCTTGCCGATTGCGGTTGCCTGTGGCGCATCAGCCAGTTCGGCGTCGGCGGTGAGAGATGGTGCGCGGCTGTCCTCGATCGACATTGCCGCGGTGTTCCCGATGCCGACAGAGCCAGCAAGCCAGGCAAAGAGCCAACCTGCGAGAATGACCGTCCCGCACAACTCCGGCGTCACCGTCGTAATTCGCCGCGGGTTCATCATCCCGTAGCCTCCAAAGGCTCGATCCGAGCCCTGCTGCACAGCCAAGCACGCGACGGCATCGATCATTCGGATCAAAATGAAGCCGCGCAATGGCGGAAGCGGTTGGCCCTCGCGCTTTCCAAGAAAGTGTTGCTCGAACGCAACGCACGGCCGCTACCAACTTGTTGTGCATTCTCCGCGGTAAGCGTGTTCGGCCATCGCGCCGACGTTGCGTTACGCCGCGCTGCCCCAGAAACGTTACGAGCAAATGACCTAAGAGAACGTTAGGACTCGACGTCGGGCCGCGCCGCGGCGTCGGCCGGCCGGGTTTGCCGAAGGAATTTCGCGCAGACAAACCCGAGCACGACCATCACGGCGGCGGCCGAGACCAGCGTCGCGGTCTTGCCGGCATGCTGCAGGCCGAAACCATAGGCGATCGGGCCGACGGTCTGGCCCATGAAGAAGAAGAACGAATGCAGCGACAGCGCGGTGGCGCGCGCCTCGACCGACAATTCGCTGGCGAACACCTGCAGGCAGCCGTGGATCATGTAGAAGCCGAGGCCCATCACCAACAGGCTCGCCATCTGCGGCTTCCAGTGCAGCCCGAAGGCGGCACCGGCCAGCTGCATGCCGACTAGCGTCGCGCCTGCGATCATCATGCCCCTCACGCCGAGCCACGGCAGCATGCGCGACACCGTCAGCGTGTAGAGCAATCCGCCGATGGCGAAGCCCGCGATCACGATGCCGGCGATCGACAGCGAGGTCTCGCCGAGCTCGAACAGGAACGAGGCGATGAAGGGAAACAGCCCGAGCACGCAGCAGCCTTCGATGAACACAGCCGAATAGCAGATGCGCGCGTTCGGATTGGTGAAGATGGTGCGATAGCCGTGGCGCAGCGCCCTCAGGCTGGTGCGCGGCGGACGGTTCAGCTCAGCACCGCGGAAACCGGCCGCAACCGCAAGCGCGACGATGATCACGAGGCCGCCGAGCACCGCGAGCACGCCGCGCCAGCCGAGCAGATCGCCGATCAGGCCGGAGGCCGTGGCGCCGAGCAGATTGCCGGTCATCGAGCCCGCCAGCGTTCGCCCGATCGCGAGCTGCCGCTTGTCCGGGCCGACGAGATCGCTGGTCAAGGACAGTGCCACCGGAAACACGCCGCCTGAGCCGATGCCGGCGAGAATGCGGGTCACGAACAGCATCGGGAACGAGGTCGAGAACGCGCCGAGGATGTTGGCAACGCCGAGCAGCCCGAGGCAGATCGTCATCAGCCGCGCCTTGCCGAACAGATCGGCGGCGGCGCCGATCGCCGGCTGGACCGCGGCAAAGGTGAAGGCGAACACCGCGGCAAAGCTCGCCGCAGTCGCGATGCTGACGCCGAAATCCTCCGCGACATGCGGCAGCACCGGATCGAGCGCCCGCACCGACAGGCTCGCGGCGAACGTCGCCAGGGTGATGACATTGAGGGCCGGCGGCATGCCGCTGGTTGCGGTCATGTCGTTGTCCGTCGGGTCAGGCTGCCGTCTTGGCGAGCGCGTCGAACTGCATCAGCCGCTTGACGAGGGATTCGAATTCGCGGAGCGGCACCATATTGGGGCCGTCGGACGGCGCGTGATCCGGATCGGGATGGGTCTCGATGAACACGCCGGCGATGCCGACCGCGACCGCCGCACGCGCCAGCACCGGGACGAATTCGCGCTCGCCGCCCGACGAGGCGCCCTTGCCGCCCGGCTGCTGCACCGAATGGGTGGCGTCGAAGATCACCGGCGCGCCGGTGGTGCGCGCCAGGATCGGCAGCGCGCGCATGTCGGAGACCAGCGTGTTGTAGCCGAACGACGCGCCGCGCTCGGTGACCAGCACATTGGCGTTGCCGGCGCCGGTGATCTTGCTGACCACATTCGTCATGTCCCAAGGCGCCAGGAACTGGCCCTTCTTGACGTTGACGACCTTGCCGGTCGCGGCCGCCGCGAGCAGCAGATCGGTCTGCCGGCACAGGAAGGCCGGAATCTGCAGCACGTCGACCGCCTGCGCTACGTCGGCGCACTGGTCGGGTTCATGTACGTCGGTCAGCACCGGCAACCCGAGCGAAGAGCGAATCTCGGCGAAGATCGGCAGCGCCTGCTTCAGCCCGATGCCGCGCTGGGCCGACGCGCTGGTGCGGTTCGCCTTGTCGAACGAGGTCTTGTACACCAGACCGATCTTGAGCCTGATAGCGATTTCCTTCAGCGCCGACGCCACCTCAAGCGCGTGTGCACGGCTCTCGAGCTGGCAGGGACCTGCGATGATGGAAATGGGCAAGGCGTTGCCGAACTTGGCCGATCCGACGGCAACGATCGGCGCGGCGGCGGGCGCGGAAACCTGATGGGTCAAAATGCTGCATCCTTTTGCCGGCGACCATGCAATCCCGCGCCGGAGGGATCAAGCCATCCCGCACGATGAGGGGGTTGCGCTGACGCCGTGGGTACGCCGTGCTATCACAATCCTGCCCCAACCGCGCCTACTAGAGCGTTTTCGAGCGAAGTGGGTAGCGGTTCGCGTGAAGAAAACGCGTCAAAACAACAAATCTAGAGCCCGTTCCGATTCAACCGGAACGGAAAAGGCTCTAGACTGGGTCGGAATGGATTCCCATGAGGAACGACATGCGCATCTTGCTAGCGATCGGAGCCATGGCCGCCTTGTCGGCGATGTCGGGCTTGGCCTACGGCCAGAGCACCAGCCAGCCAGGGGTCGTCACCAGCGGCGCCGCCGGCGTCACCATCAACGGCAAGCCGGCCGCGCGCAGCGGCGACACCACCAGCAATGGCGGCCCGCTGGTCGAAGGCGTGCCCAATGTCCTGATCAACGGCAAGCCCGCGGTCGTGATCGGCGACCGCACGCATTGCGGCGGCAAGACGACCTCGGGCAGCCATGGCGTCTTCATCAACGGCAAGCCGATGGTCCGCGAGGGCGATCAGACATCGGGCTGCGCGGACTAGGCGTCCCGCGGTCGGGCGCGACGCGTTGTCGTCATCGCGCCCCTCGCCCCCGCCTGGCGTCACTTGACCGAAGAAAACGACGTCGGCACCAGCAGCTGGTTGACGATGTTGAGAACGATCTGGCCGTCCTCCTCGGTCTTGGCGCGCGCGGTGATCCATTCCGGATCGCTTTGGAACGCGGTCCACTTCTTCTCGCGCTCGGCAAGCGATTCCCAGGCCAGCAGATAGGTCAGTTCCTGGTTGGATTCCCCGACCAGCGTCGTGAAGAAGCCAGCCTGCTTGATGCCATGCTTCTCCCACAGCTTCAGCGTGATGGTCTCGAAGCGCTTGAGCAGCGCCGGCAGCCGGCCCGGCAGGCAGCGATAGACGCGGGTCTCGTAGATCATTGGCGGTCCTCCCAGATTGTTGTGCGGGCGGTTATAGCCAGCCGATTCCGGGCTGTCTTGAGGGGGTCACAACATGGCAGCGTTGCCGACCCAAATCGATGACCGCCTTTTGCCCCCCAACGAACATCGGCCGTGGCCCCTTTGGTCCAAGCCACTGGTTTGACCTAGCTCAAAGTCGGTCCGCTCAGTGCGATTATTCTATCGAACACGCGACCTGTTGTTTTGCAAAGGCCAGCTTCCAACCGGAGGTTTCCGCCATGAAAATCAGTCATCGCATCTTTGCAAGCGTTAGTCTTCTCGCCCTCAGTTGTACCTCGGCATTGGCTCAACAGATCACTGGTGTCCCAGGTTCGCCTGGCGCAACCACCACAATCACTGGACAACAACTTCCGCCGCCCGACCCGAAATTCGGTGGCGTGATCAAGGAAAAGGCCTCGGAATCTACGGCGTGGTGGGCACCGCGCGTCGTGCCACCCATGGGCGCGCCCAATGTCCTGCTCATCATGACGGACGACCAGGGCTTCGGTGCACCGAGCACCTTCGGCGGCGTCATTCCCACGCCTGCCGTGGACCGCATCGCCGCGCAGGGGCTGCGCTACACCAATTTTCATTCCACCTCGCTCTGCTCACCGACGCGGGCGGCGATCATCACCGGCCGCAATCACCATTCGGTCGGCTTCGGCGTGGTCGGCGAAATATCGACGGGATTCCCGGGTTACGATTCCATCATCCCGATCGAGAAGGGCACCGTCGGTACCATCCTGAAGGCGAACGGGTACGCCACCTCGTGGTTCGGCAAGGACCACAACACACCTTCGTTCCAGTCGAGTCAGGCAGGGCCCTTCAATCAATGGCCCAACGGCATGGGGTTCGAGTATTTTTACGGTTTTGTCGGCGGCGACGCCAGCCAGTGGCAGCCGAACCTGTTTCGCAACACGACGGCCATCTATCCCTTCCAAGACAATCCTGGCTGGAACCTGGAGACCGCCATGGCCGACGAGGCCATCCAACACATGAAGCAACTCAAGGAGATTGCGCCCGGCAAGCCGTTCTTTGTCTATTACGTTCCCGGCGCCACCCATGCCCCACATCATCCCACACCGGAGTGGATCAAGAAGATCAGCGATATGCACTTGTTCGATGATGGATGGATCAAGGTGCGCGAGAAGATCTTCGCTAACCAGATGCGCCTGGGCATCATGCCCGAAAACGCCAAGCTGACGCCGTGGCCGAAAGAATTGCCGCAGTGGGACTCACTCGGTCTGCTGGAGAAGAAGCTCTTCATCAGGCAAGCCGATGTCTACGGTGCTTACCTCGCTTACGCCGACAATGAGATCGGCCGGGTCATCCAGGCGGTAGAAGACCTCGGAGAGCTTGACAACACCTTGATCATTTACATCGGCGGTGACAACGGCGCGAGTGCCGAGGGCATGATCAACGGTACTCCCAACGAGTTCACGACCTTCAATGGCGTCCCGGTGCCGGTGAAGGCTCAGTACCTCTGGTACCCGTTTTGGGGCTCGGACAAGACCTTCCCGCATTTTGCCGCACCGTGGGCGTGGGCGATGAACACCCCGTTCAAATGGGTCAAGCAAGTGCCGTCGCATTTCGGCGGGACCGCCCAGGGGGTCGTGATGTCCTGGCCTGGCCATATCAATGAAGTGGGAGGCATCCGCCGCCAATTCCATCACGTTATCGACATCGCCCCGACCATCCTCGAGGCGACCGGCATTTCGCAGCCCGATACGATCGACGGCGTCAAGCAGAGCCCTATGGAAGGGGTGAGTATGGCGTACACATGGGACAAGGCGAATGCCAATGCCAAGTCGACGCACACGACCCAATATTTCGAGATGCTCGGCAATCGCTCGATTTATAGCGACGGCTGGATTGCGTGCACGACGCCGATCACGCTTCCCTGGGAACTGAGCAGCGCGCCCCCGCCGGACGTGATCACGGGATACAAGTGGGAACTCTATAACGTCCAGGAAGACCCGACTCAATTCAATGATCTTGCCGCGCAGATGCCGGAAAAGGTCAAGGAAATGCAGGTCCTCTTCGATGCCGAGGCGAAGAAGTACAACGTGCTGCCGCTCGACAACACGACGCTCCTGCGGTGGAATACACCGCGACCAAGCGTTACGGCAGGGCAAACGACCTTCAATTATTCGGGTGAGTTGACCGGCGTGCCGGCCAGCGCCGCGCCGAGCATCCTCAACAAGTCCTACACGATAACTGCCGAAGTCGAGATTCCGAAGGGCGGTGCGGAAGGCATGATCGTTACCGAAGGCGGACGCTTCGGCGGCTACGGGCTTTTCCTGAGCAAGGGTATTGCGGGCATCCGCGGGGGCAAACCGGTCTTCATCTACAACCTGCTCAACCTCAAGCGCACGATCTGGTCCGGGTCCGAGTTGGGCGCGGGCAAGCACACCATCGTCTTCGACTTCAACTCTGATGGTCCGGGCCTTGGCAAGGGGGGCACAGGCGTACTCTCGGTGGACGGCAAGGAAGTAGACCGGAAATCCGTCGAACACGGCACGCCGATCACGTTTCCGGAGGACGAGACATTCGACATCGGCCAGAACACCCGCACCGGGGTGGCGATGATCGAGTATCGCTACGATCCACCGTTCAGGTTCACCGGCAAGATCAACAAGCTGACGTTCAAGCTCGAACCGGAAACCAAGGCCGTGACTGAGCCGAGGGCAGAATTGGCGCCAATCGCAGCGCCGGAACCGGATCCGATTGAAGCACCGAAGGGCACCAAGCAAGGAGCCAGTGGCGGAAAGCGATGAAAAGTGCGTTGACCTTCGCGGCCATCGGCGAGGCCGCTACGGGGTTGTCGTTGCTGATCGTTCCCTCATTCGTCGGGCAGTTGTTGCTGGGCGAGCAACTTACCGGCGTCGCAGTGCCCGTAGCACGCGTGGCTGGCATCGCTCTGATTGCCTTGGGGATCGCCTGCTGGCCAGGTCCGCCGCTTATCGGCATGCTGAGCTACAGCGTGTTGTGCACGCTGTATCTGGCCTACCTGGGTTTCGCAGGTAGTTTGACCGGCGTCCTTCTGTGGCCAGTGGTTGTCCTACACGCGATCCTGACTGCGCTCCTCATACGTGACGTCACGCGAACACGTCGCGACTTGCGCTAAGGGGCGATGAGGACCAGTCTTGCGAGCCATCGACGTTAGCCGCGCCTACGAAGTGATCGAAAGAGGTCGCCGATTGCTGCGGTGCATGAGTCCGGTTGTGGCCCCATTGCTGAAATCGCCTTCAAAGCGGACGCATAGCGGAAATGACCAGTTCCAATTCGGCCGGATAAGCTGTTTGATATATCTCGCGCCGTAGAAACTCAAATTTCCGGCTGCTTTTCGCATATTTGCTGACAATATGGCGCCCCTGCTCGCGGCAGGCGGAGCATTTCCGCAATGTTGTTGCAATGTTACTTGCCCAAAGCATGATCCGGAAAAGTGCGAATCGGCTTTCCCTCGCGACAAGCGCGAAGCGTTTGCGCGGAGATCATGCTCAACAAGAGACTAACGCGCGATGACCTCATCGTGCTTTGGCACCGGCGTTCCGGTGCAGGACTGAGAGGACATGCGGATACTGCTGGTGGAAGACGAGGCCGAAATGGCGGCGGCGCTGTCGCAGGCGCTGAAGGGCTATGACATGGTGGTCGACCATGTGCCGAACCTTGCCGAGGCCGAGGAGGCGATTTGCGCCGAGGTACATGGCGCAGTGCTGCTCGACCGCCAGCTGCCGGATGGCGACGGGCTGACGCTGATCCCGAAGCTGCGCGCCAAGGCCGACGGCGTCCCGATCATCGTGCTGACGGCGCGCGGCGACCTCGCCGACCGCATCACCGGTCTCGACAGCGGCGCCGACGACTATCTGGCAAAACCCTTTGCCGTCGAGGAGCTGCTGGCGCGGCTGCGCGCCGTGCTGCGCCGTCCCGCCGGGCTGCAGCTCGAGATCATCAGGGCCGGACGCGTGGCGTTCGACTGCGCCCATCGCGAGGCCAGCGTCGACGGCCACCCGCTCGAGCTGCCGCGGCGCGAGCTGCTGGTGCTGGAGACGCTGCTGCGCCGTATGGGCCGCACCGTGCTGCGCGCGACGCTGGAGGAAGCCGTCTACAATTTCGAGGACGAGATCCAGTCGAACGCACTCGATGCCCATGTCTCGCGCCTCAGGCGCAAGCTCGCCGACAGCGGCGCCGGTGTCGAGATCCACAGCATCCGCGGCGTCGGCTATCTGCTGAAGCAGGTATCATGAGCGAAGCGGCGGATCACTATTGCCTGCGTTCCAAGTTGAGCTGGCGGCTGGTGACGCTGCAAGCCACGTTGTTGATTGCCATCATCGCACTTGTGGTCGGCGCGCTGTGGGCCTGCGGCCTGCCCGTCATCGAGCGCGACGAGGACCGCGTGGTGGACGTCGTGCAATGGGCGCTCGGCCGCGACGGCAACGGCAGACTGGTGCTGCGTCCGACCGCGGAGCTTAGGCAGCTGCGCGAGGAAGCGCCCGACCTCTGGTTCTTCGTGCGCGACCGCCAGGGCGAAACACTCTCCGAGGGCAAGGTGCCGGACGAGTTCAGCAAGATCGGCGGCGCGCTCGACCATATCAGCCAGGCGCGGCTCGGCTGGCAGATGTTCGAGGACGATCCGCGCAAGCCGCCGGCGCGCATGAAGCGCGTCAACACCGATGCCGGCAATGTGCAGATCATCACCGCGACGCAGGGACGGATAACCGGCGCCAAGGCGCTGTTCGCGGCCTCCCTCACCTTCCTCGTCGTCACCGTGCCCGGCTTGCTGCTGATGGCCGCCGCGACCTTCGTGGCGACGCCGATGGTGATCAAGCGCGCCCTCTCGGGCCTCGACACCGCCGCCGACGAGGCGCGCCGGATCGATTTCCGCCAGCGCGGCAGCCGGCTGTCGGCGGACCATTTGCCGCTCGAGGTCGCGCCGCTGGTGACTGCCGTCAACGATGCGCTGAAGCGGCTCGACGACGGCTATTCGCGCCACCAGCGCTTCGTTGCCGATGCGGCACATGAATTGCGCACGCCGATCGCGATCCTCAATACGCGGCTGGAATCGCTGCCTCCAGGCCCCGAGAAAACCCGCCTGCTCGAAGACTCCGCCCGGCTTGCGACACTCGCCGAGCAACTGCTCGACATCCAGCGCTTCGACCAGTGCCGCAATACGTTCGTCCGCGTTGATCTCGTCGACGCTGCGCGCAGCGTCGCCGCCGACCTCGCGCCGCTCGCGATCGCGGCCGGCTACGAACTGTCGCTCGATACCGCAACGGATCGGGTCGAAACGCTTGGCGACCGCGCCGCGCTGGAGCGCGCGCTGACCAATCTGGTGCAGAACGCCATCCAGCATGGCGGCCGCCGCGGCACCATCACCATCCATGTCGGCAGCACCGCGACCATCGACGTGTCAGACGAAGGCGACGGCATCCCCTCGGATCAGCGCACGCGGATCTTCGATCCGTTCTACCGGCTTGCGCCGCTCGACCGCGGCGCCGGTCTCGGGCTCAACATGGTGCGCGAGATCGCAAGGCTGCATGGCGGTCACGTCTCCGTGCTCGATGGACCGAAAGGCGGCGCGTGCTTCCGCATGACGTTACCGCCGGCTCCGCTCGCGTCGTGACACCAGAGCGTTTTCGAGCGAAGTGGGTACCGGTTCGCGTGAAGAAAACGCGTCAAGATAAGAATCCAGAGCCCCGTTCCGATTCAATCGGAACGGGGCTCTGGCAACATCGCGCAATGTTGTCGCAATGCAGATCCCGCAAACAAGACAACACGCTTCGCAACTGAATAGAAGCGTGACGTCACCTTGCTGGGAATCCCAATGTCACATGATCTCATCTCTTTCTTCACGGCCTGGATGGCAGCCCCCGGCCGCGTCGGCGCCATTGCGCCGTCGGGTGCTGCGCTCGCCGAACTGATCACGCGCGACATCACCGCCGACACCGGTCCGATTCTGGAGCTCGGTCCGGGCACGGGCGCCTTCACCTATCAGCTGTTGAAGCGCGGCGTGCGCCAGCAGGATCTCACGCTGATCGAGTACGGCTCGGATTTCATGCGGCTGCTGCAGCTGCGTTTTCCCGGCGCGCGCGTGCTGTGGATGGACGCGGCGCGGCTGGCCTCGGAACGGCTCTACGACGGCGCACCGGTCGGCGCCGTAGTCAGCGGACTGCCGCTGCTTAACATGTCGCCGCGCAAGGTGATCTCGATCGTCGGCGGCGCGTTCAGCTACATGCGTCCTGGCGGCGCGTTCTATCAATTCACCTATGGCATGCGCTGCCCGGTGCGGCGGCCGATCCTCGACCGGCTCGGCCTGCGCGCCACGCTGGTCGATCGCGCCATCCTCAACGTACCGCCCGCCGCGGTGTACCGGCTGACGCGACGTCCGCAATACAGGCTGATCACGCGCGACGCCGCGCCGGCGGCCGATGCAGGCGTTTCACCGATCACCAAGCTGCGCCGGGCGAGCGAGGCCACCCCCGCCTGAGCGCCGCGGTCACGGCCAGCGCCGGCTCAGACCAGCCGGCTCTGCTTCGCCGCCGCCTCGATGAACGACGCAAACAGCGGGTGCGGCTCAAACGGCCGCGACTTCAGTTCGGGGTGGAACTGGACGCCGATGAACCAGGGATGGTCCTCGTATTCGACGATCTCCGGCAGCACGCCATCCGGCGACATGCCGGAGAAGCGCAGACCGTGCTGCTCGAGGCGATCCTTGTAGGCGGTGTTGACCTCGTAGCGATGGCGGTGCCGTTCGGAAATCTCAGTCGCGCCGCCATAGACCTGCGAGACGCGGCTGCCGCGGTTCAGCGCTGCGGCATAGGCGCCGAGCCGCATGGTGCCGCCGAGGTCGCCGCTCTGCGAGCGCTTCTCGAGCTCATTGCCGCGCAGCCATTCAGTCATCAGACCGACCAGCGGCTCCTTGGTCGGGCCGAACTCGGTCGAGTTGGCCTCCTCGATGCCGACCAGATTGCGCGCCGCCTCGATCACGGCCATCTGCATGCCGAAGCAGATGCCGAAATACGGCACGTTACGCTCGCGCGCGAACTGCGCCGCGCGGATCTTGCCTTCGGCGCCGCGCTGGCCGAAGCCGCCGGGCACCAGGATGCCGTTGACGTGCTCGAGGAACGGCGCCGGGTCCTCGTTCTCGAACACCTCGCTCTCGATCCAGTCGAGATTGACCTTCACCTTGTTGGCGATGCCGCCATGAGAGAGCGCCTCGATCAGCGATTTGTAGGCGTCCTTCATGCCGGTGTACTTGCCGACGATCGCGATCGTCACCGCGCCTTCCGGATTGCGGACGCGCTCGTTGATGACGTTCCAGCTCTGCAGCGCCGGCGGAATCTTCGCGGTGATGCCGAACGCGGCCAGCACCTCGTCGTCGAGGCCGGCAGCGTGATAGGCCTCGGGCACCGCGTAGATATTGTCGACATCGCGCGCCTCGATCACGGCGCTTTCGCGCACGTTGCAGAACAGGCCGAGCTTGCGCCGCTCTTCCTTGGGGATTTCGCGATCGGTGCGGCACAGCAGGATGTCGGGCTGGATGCCGATCGAGCGCAGCTCCTTCACCGAATGCTGCGTCGGTTTTGTCTTGAGTTCGCCGGCACTTGGAATGTACGGCAAAAGCGTCAGGTGAATATAGACCGCGTGATCCCGCGGCAGCTCGTTCTTGAGCTGGCGGATCGCCTCGAAGAACGGCAGGCCTTCGATGTCGCCGACGGTGCCGCCGATCTCGACCAGCACGAAATCGTACTCGTCGTTACCCGACAGCACGAATTCCTTGATCGCATTGGTGACGTGCGGGACCACCTGGATGGTGGCGCCGAGATAGTCGCCGCGGCGTTCCTTGGAGATGATGTCCTGATAGATGCGACCGGTCGTGATGTTGTCCGCCTTGGTGGCAGGACGACCGGTGAAGCGTTCGTAGTGGCCGAGATCGAGATCGGTCTCGGCGCCGTCGTCGGTCACGAACACTTCGCCGTGCTGATACGGCGACATCGTTCCGGGATCGAGGTTGAGATAGGGGTCGAGTTTGCGAAGGCGGACTTTGTAGCCCCGGGCCTGCAGCAAAGCGCCGAGCGCCGCTGATGCCAGACCCTTTCCGAGCGAGGAGACCACGCCGCCGGTGATGAATATGTACCGCGCCATGGGACCTTACCTTTAATCCGACTCCAGCGATTCGCAAAACGAATCGGCCATTCCCGGCAAACAAATCACCGGGCTGTGGGTTGCGTTAAATTGAAAGCGATTTCAGAGCACTAATGGGGATTTCTGATGCAGGACACCAGCGCTGTATCCTGCATGGCCACCCTGCTTTATTGCGACCGTGGCGCCTGCGGGCCGCTCGGGGCCGGCTGGCCCTGCTGCTCGTCGGCCTTCTTCAGCGAATCGAGGACACCGCCGGAGGTCGGCGCAGTGATCGGCGTGCCGCCGGCCGGCTGCGTCTGCGCCGGTGCGCCGGTGCCGATGATCGAGCTCGGCTTGCGGTCGTAGCCGGCATACCAGGACAGGAACAGGCTGGTGAGGAAGAAGCCGGCCGCGAGGATCGCGGTGGTCCGCGACAACAGATTCGCGGTGCCGCGGCTCGACATGAAGCCGGCGCCGCCACCCATGCCGAGGCCGCCGCCTTCGGATTTCTGCAAAAGCACCGCGCCGATCATGACGGCAACGATCATGAGATGAATAATGATAACGACAGTCTGCATCGCAAGCCTTCCGTCATAAGCCGCCAAGCGGCCAGACAAACGGCGCTATCGGCTTTGCGGGTTTTCGTGAAGTCGCGCCCTGTTACACGATTGCACCGGGCATTGTCACCCCCGAGATAGTCGCAATGGCGATGATCACAAGCGGTGCGGATTGCGCTCGGCGGAGCCTTGATCGGAACCGAATAATTCTATTATAATTGACGAATGGATACTTTCGTAGACGATCTGAGCCAACGCCTGGCGCAGCGCATTCGGCTCGAACGCGACGGCCGGGGCTGGTCGCTGGCGGAGCTCGCCGAACGCGCCGGCGTCTCGAAGGCGACGATCAGCAAGATCGAGCGCGCCGAAGTCAGCCCCACCGCGGTGGTGCTGGTGCGCCTCGCCTCCGCCTTCGACCTCACGCTGGCCGGGTTGATGCTGCGCGCCGAGGGCCAGGGCGAGCGGCTGTCGCGCGGCACGACGCAGCCGGTCTGGCGCGATCCTGAGAGCGGCTATCTGCGCCGCCAGGTGTTCAGCCGCCCCGATCATCCGGTCGAGCTGGTGCGGGTCGAGCTGCCGCCCAAGCAGGCCGTCAGCCTTCCCGCCTCGTCCTACGCCCATATCCGCCAGCTGGTCTGGGTCCTGAACGGCAGCCTTGCCATCACCGAAGGCGGCGCGCGCCATCTGCTCGCCGCCGGCGATTGCCTCGGCTTCGGCCCGCCGGCGGAGACCTCCTTCGCCAACGAAACCAACGCCTCCTGCACCTATGTGGTCGCCCTCGCCCGGAGCTGATGCATGTCGCCCTTTGCCATCAAGCCGCTTGAGGATGCGCCGGAGATTCGCAGCGCACTCTGCGAGCTGTTGATTGAGACCGTCGCCAGCGGCGGCTCGGTCAGCTTCATGCACCCGCTGTCGCCGGGTGACGCACAGGCGTTCTGGCGGGACTCGCTGGGCGCAGCCACGCGCGGCGAGCGGGTAGTGCTCGGCGCGTTCGACGACAGTGAACTGATCGGCACCGTGACGCTGCTGCTAAAACTGCCGCCGAACCAGCCGCATCGCGCGGAGATCGCCAAGATGATGACGCGCGTTGCGCATCGCCACCGCGGCGCGGCGACCGCATTGCTGCGCGCCGCCGAGCAGCTTGCGATCGATCGCGGACGCACGCTGTTGGTGCTCGACACCGCCGTCGATGACGGCGCCGCGCGGCTCTACGAAAAGCAGGGATTTCAGCTCAGCGGCATCATCCCGGACTACGCGCTGAAGCCGCATGGCGGCCTCACCGGCACGATGATCTATTGGAAGCGGATCGGCGCGGCTGCCGCGTGATTCTGCACCAAAGATGCCGCTGGCTCCCTGCCTTCGCCCGTCATCCTGAGGAGCCGCGCAGCGGCGTCTCGAAGGATCGACGGCCAGCGGCCGGGCCGTGCATGCTTCGAGGCTCGCGAGAGCTCGCACCTCAGGATGACGGTGCGAGAGTTCCGTGTGAAAGGGCCGCTTAGCAGCCCGCGGCGATCGCGAGGAAGTCGGAGGCCTTCAGGCTGGCGCCGCCGACCAGGGCGCCGTTGACATTGGCGACTGCCATCAGCTCGGCCGCGTTCGACGGCTTGACCGAGCCGCCATAGAGAATCCTGATCTTGTTTCCCTCGTCCTTGAAGCGATCGGTGAGCTGACTTCGGATAAACCTGTGAACTTCCTCGACATCCTTGGCGGTCGGGGTCAGGCCGGTGCCGATTGCCCAGACCGGCTCATAGGCCACCACAAGATTGGCCGCGGTCGAGCCATCGGGCAGCGAGCCGGCAAGCTGGGTGCCGCAGACGTCGAGCGTCTTGCCGGCGTCGCGCTGCTCGCGCGTCTCGCCGATGCAGACGATCGCGGTCAGCCCGGCGCGCCAGACCGCCGCCGCCTTCTGCCGAATCAACGCGTCGGTCTCGCCATGGTCGGCGCGCCGCTCGGAGTGGCCGACGATGATGGCGACCGCGCCGAGATCCCCAAACATTTCCGCCGAGAGATCGCCGGTGTGGGCGCCCGATGCCTTCGGATGGCAATCTTGGGCGCCGACGGCGACCTTCGAGCCGCGGGCCTTGTCGGCAAAGGCGCCGACCAGCGTCGCCGGCGGACAGACCAGGAGATCGGCCTTCCCGGCGACATCGCCGGCCCCGGCCAGCATCGCGTCGAACTCGGCAAAAGAGGATTTCAGGCCGTTCATTTTCCAGTTGCCGGCGATCAGCGGCCGGATGGCGTCGGTCATGTCGGATGTCCCATCGTTCAAGCGTACCCCTGCGCTATCAGAGCCGGGCGGCGACTTCCAGATACCGCCCTCGCCTATCCCGCGCGGCGTCCGGAGCGTTTTCGAGCGAAGTGGCCACCGGTTCGCGTGAAGAAAACGCGTCAGAACGGGACTCTACCCGCTTCAATCCGCCCGCGCGGGCGAGGTTGCGGGGGGACACGAGCCACTTTATAAGCATTTTCAATTCGGTGACGCCCTGCTGCCGGACAAAAGGTCCCGACTTTTTGCTCCCACTTGGGCACGACCCGGTTCCCCACCTGCAAAACAAGTTGGACCCATGCTTCGAGGAATGCGGAAAGCCTCATCAAACTGGCTCGGCAAGACGATTATGGCCGTTGTGATGGGCGTTTTGATCGTCAGTTTCGGAATTTGGGGCATTGCCGACATTTTCAAGGGGTTTGGCCAGTCGACCTTCGCCAAGGTCGGCGGGACCGAGATTTCGGCCGAGCAGTTCCGCCAGATCTATACCGACCGGTTGCAGCAGCTTGGCCGCCAGTTCGGCCGTCCGCTGACGCCCGACCAGGCGCGCGCCTTCGGCATTGACCGCCAGGTGCTGCAGCAGACGCTCGCGGAAGCCGCGATGGACGAGGAAGCGCGCCGGATGGGCCTCAACGTGTCCGACGCCGAGGTGCTGCGCCAGATCTACAATGATCCGAACTTCAAGGGTCTCAACAACCAGTTCGACCCGCAGCGCTTCCAGGCCGTGATCCGCAACTACGGCTATACCGAGGGCCGCTACATCGCCGAGCAGCGCCGCGTTGGCCTCAGGCGGCAGATCGCCGGCACCATCTCGTCGGGGATCGAGCCGCCGAAACCGCTGGTCGAGGCGCTGACCCGCTTCCAGAACGAGCAGCGCTCGATCGACTACATCACGCTCGGCGCCGCGCAGGCCGGCACCATCGACCCGCCCTCGCCCGAGGCGCTCGCCGCCTATTTCGAGGACCACAAGGTCCAGTTCCGCGCGCCCGAATACCGCAAGATCTCCTTCGTCGCGATCACGCCCGAGGAAATCGGCAAGTGGGAGGCGGTGTCGGACGAGGACGCCAGGAAGATCTTCGAGGAGCGCAAGGATCGGCTCAGCACGCCGGAGAAACGCGAAGTCTCGCAGATCGTGTTTCCGGACGCCGGCGAGGCGCAGGCCGCGCGCGGCCGGATCGCGTCGGGCACCTCGTTCGACGACATCGCCAAGGAGCGCAACCTCAATCCGGCCGACGTCAATCTCGGGCTGGTCGCGAAGTCGGCGATCCTCGATCCGGCCGTCGGCGATGCCGCCTTCGCGCTTCCCTCAGGCGACGTCAGCCAGCCGGTCCAGGGTCGCTTCGGCGTGGCGCTGGTCAAGGTCGGCAAGATCGAGCCCGGCGTGACCCCGAGCTATGAGAGCCTCGCGCAACAGGTCAAGAACGAGATCGCCTCCGAGCGCGCCCGCAGCAAGGTCGCCGAGCTGCGCGACAAGATGGAAGACGAGCGCGGCGGCGGCTCCAGCGTCATCGACGCGGCGCAGAAGCTGAAATTGACCCCCGTCACCATCGACGCGATCGATCGCTCGGGGCGTCTGCCGAACGGCCAGCTCGCGACCAACATTCCGCGCGGCCTCGACGTGGTGTCGCAGGCCTTCAACAGCGACGTCGGCGTCGACAACGACCCGATCCAGTTCAACAACGGCTATGTCTGGTACGACGTGCTGGGCATCACGCCGTCGCGTGAGCGCAGCCTCGACGAGGTCCGTGACCAGGTCGAGGCGAAGTGGCGCGAGGACCAGATCTCCGCCAAGCTGCGCGCCAAGGCGACCGAGATCGTCCAGAAGCTTGACGGCGGCGCCAAGCTCGCCGACGAGGCCGCTTCTGTCGGCGTCAAGGTCGAGACCGCTGCGAACTTCAACCGCGAGGCCTCGCTGCCAGCCGTGCCGGCCGGCGTGATTGCGGCGGCGTTCCGCACCGCCAAGGACGGCGACGGACAGACCTCTGCCGCCGGCGGCAGCCAGTGGGTCGTGTTCCGCGTCACCAACGTGACCGTGCCGCCGGTCGACTTCACTTCCGATGCGGCCAAGCAGCTCACCGAGGCGCTGCGGCGCTCGCTGAGCGACGAGCAGGTCGCGCAATACGTCACCAAGATCGAGTCCGATATCGGCGTAACCATCAACCAGGCAGCCTTCGCACAGGTGACAGGCGCAAATAATTGAGCATGATCTAGGCCGCAGACGCTTTCCACGTTTGTCGCAGCGACAGCCGGTTCTCCGCGCGACCACGCGACGCGCGGAGATCAAGCTCCAACAACAGACCCTGAGCCAGCGAATGGACGACCTGAAATCGATCATCGGAAAAGTCGCCACCGGCGCCACGCTGACGCGTGAAGAAGCGGCGTCTGCGTTCGACAGCATGATGTCGGGCGAAGCCACGCCCTCGCAGATGGGCGGGCTGTTGATGGCGCTGCGCGTCCGCGGCGAGACCGTCGATGAGATCACCGGCGCCGTCAGCGCGATGCGCGGCAAGATGCTGCCGGTCAAGGCGCCGGCGGAGGCCGTCGACATCGTCGGCACCGGCGGCGACGGCTCCGGCTCGGTCAACGTTTCGACTTGCGCCGCCTTCATCGTGGCCGGCGCCGGCGTGCCCGTCGCCAAGCACGGCAACCGCGCGCTGTCGTCGCGCTCGGGCTCGGCCGACGTGCTGGCCTCGCTCGGGGTCAAGATCGATCTGACACCGGAGCGCGTCGGACGCTGCGTCTCGGAAGCCGGCATCGGCTTCATGTTCGCGCCCGCACATCATCCGGCGATGAAGAATGTCGGTCCGACCCGGGTCGAGCTCGCCACCCGCACCATCTTCAACCTGCTCGGGCCGCTGTCGAACCCGGCCGGCGTCAAGCGGCAGATGGTCGGCGTGTTCTCGCGGCAATGGGTGCAGCCGCTGGCGCAGGTGCTGAAGAACCTCGGCTCGGACAAGGTCTGGGTGGTGCACGGCTCCGACGGCCTCGACGAGATCACCCTCACCGGCCCGACCTTCGTTGCAACGCTGGAGAACGGCGAGATCAGGACATCGGAGGTGACGCCGGAAGACGCCGGCCTCGGCCGCGTCGGCGGCGAGGCGCTGAAGGGCGGCGATGCCGATGCCAATGCGATCGCGCTGTCGGGCGTGCTCCAGGGCAAGCCGAGCGCCTACCGCGACGTTGCCTTGCTCAACGCCGCCGCCGCGCTGATCGTGGCCGGCCGCGCCAAGGACCTCAAGGAAGGCGTCGCGATCGGCGCGCAGTCGCTCGACAGCGGCGCGGCCGCGGCGCGGCTCAAGCATCTGGTCGCGGTTTCCAACGGCTGAGCATGATCCGAAAAAGTGGGAACCGGTTTTTCGAATCAGATCATGCGCAAATAAGGCGGTAAGCGATGTCCGACATCCTGACCAAGATCGAGGCCTACAAGCGCGAGGAGATCGCCGCCGCGAAGCGCGTGCGTTCGCTCACCGATGTCGAGGCGCAGGTGAAATCAGCCTCGGCCCCGCGCGGCTTCGTCCGCGCGCTGAAGGACAAGCACGCAAACGGCGACTACGCCTTGATCGCGGAAGTGAAGAAGGCCTCGCCCTCGAAGGGGCTGATCCGGGCCGACTTCGATCCGCCGGTGCTGGCAAAGGCCTATGAGGCCGGCGGCGCCGCCTGCCTGTCGGTGCTGACCGATGCGCCGTCGTTCCAGGGCCATCTCGACTTCATGGTCGCGGCCCGCGCGGCGACCAACCTGCCGGTGCTGCGCAAGGATTTCATGTTCGACCCCTATCAGGTGGCGGAAGCGCGCGCCCATGGCGCCGACTGCATCCTGATCATCATGGCCGCGCTCGACGATGCGGCGGCCAAGGACCTCGAGGATGCCGCGCTTGGTTTTGGCATGGACGTGCTGATCGAGATCCACGACCGCGCCGAGCTCGACCGTGCGCTAAAGCTCCGCTCGCCGATGATCGGCGTCAACAACCGCAATCTGCGCACCTTCGAGACTACGCTTGCGACCAGCGAGGCGCTGGCGCCGCTGATCCCGCGCGACCGCCTGATGGTCGGCGAGAGCGGCATCTTCACGTCAGAGGATCTGGCCCGCCTCGAGCGGGTCGGGATGTCGACCTTCCTGGTCGGTGAAAGCCTGATGCGCCAGCAGGACGTCACCGCGGCCACCCGCGCCTTGCTGACGCGGTCGGCCGCATCGCGCGCCACCGGCACGCGCTGACGCGATGGCGCGGAAGAGCAAGGCCAAGAGCAAGGCTGCTACCAAAGCCGAGCCGTCCGGCTCCGGCGCCGCCCTCACCCATATCGATGCCAGGGGTGAGGCACGGATGGTCGACGTCTCGGCCAAACCCGCCACTGAGCGGATCGCCGTCGCCGAAGGCCGCGTGCTGATGAGCAAGGCGACGCTCGCGCTGATCGAGCAAGGCCAGGCCAAGAAGGGCGACGTGCTGGCGACCGCGCGGATCGCAGGCATCATGGCGGCGAAGCGGACCTCGGAATTGATCCCGCTCTGCCACCCGCTGGCGCTAACTAAAGTGACGATCGATATCGCAACCGACGCCAAGCTGCCCGGCTGCATCGTCCGCGCCAGCGTCAAGGTGACCGGGCCGACCGGCGTCGAGATGGAGGCGCTGACCGCGGTTTCGGTCGCGTGCCTGACGATCTACGACATGGTCAAGGCGGTTGACCGTGGCATCCGCATCGAAGGCATTCACCTGATCGAGAAGATCGGCGGCAAGTCCGGGCACTATCGCGCCGGCGAGTGAGCTACCGGTGCGCTCGGTTACTTCAGTGAGCCGCTGATCGAATTGAAGGTGCCCGAGAGTTTTGTGCCGACGCCCTTCACCGCGGCAATGATGGCGATCGCAATGCCGGTTGCGATCAAGCCGTATTCGATCGCGGTGGCGCCGGTTTCATCGGCACAAAAATTCCGAACAAGCTTCTTCATGATGACACCCCTCACGCACTGAACTTCGCGGAACGACACGCAAACTACGTGCCGACGGTCAGTTTGAGCATCGTCATGGACTTAGATCGTAAACGGACGATTACATCGACTTCACACTCGGCAAGGGATTCCGGGTAGCCGCACTGAGCGGCAAAAACTGCAGTTCCGCTTCGGGAACTTTTTGTCCCGTCGTCGATTAGCTCGACGCATCGATTTCGTGACGATTATCGGTGGCAATTTCCGCGCCTTGTTCGATCGCAAGATCTGATGCAGGCCTGCCGCGCGCGGCAATCCCAAATCGGAACACTCAGAACCTCCGTCGGTTATCGCCAGGGCGATGACGACGAGGAGGATTTGGTGAAAGGATTGCTGATAGCCGTAGGAATTGTCTTTGTTCTTTACATAATGGATCAGAAGTTTGCTCAGGGGCGATATACCGACGCTGTCCAACGCATGACGATTCAGATGAGGCATTCTTTCGGGGTCTAAGGTCGCCTCGGTTGGTGGCCTCTTCCAGATCGGCTCCGGATCACCCGGAGAGCCGTGGCTTCTCGCCGCCTCCAGTAACCATTCGTTAACCAACCTCGCTAACCGCAACTCCATCTCGTTTCGGTACGACTTTCGCGGGCCGGAGGTGCACTGAACCTACCTCCGGGTGAAACGCCTGGAAGCGATAGCGTCAGATGAATCCAAACGGCAGCGCCTCGTTCAACGTCGCCTCGGTGATCGGCCGCGGTCCGATCCGCTGGCTGATCCTCGGCGGCGCCGTGCTGATGGCCGCGATCGCGATCGGCGCGACCCTGATGGCCGAGAATTTCCGCGAGCGCGCTTTGCACAACAGCGAACGCGAGCTCGAGAACACCGTGCTGCTGCTGGCACGGCATTTCGACCAGCAGCTCGACGATCTCGAGGTGGTCCAGCGCGACGTGATCGCGTTCATGCGCGACAACGGGATCGCGACGTCGGAGAACTACCGGCGGCGGATGTCGGCCGCCGACATCCATGCGATGCTCAAGTCCAAGATGGACGCGCTGTCCAATGTCGGCAGCCTCAACGTGTTCGATGCCGACGGCGTGCTGATCAACAGCTCGGGCGCCTGGCCGCTGCCGCAGGCCAGCATCGCCGACCGCAGCTACTTCCAGATCTTCAAATCGAGCCCCTACTCGCCTGACATGCAGGTCGCACCGGTGATCAGCCGTATCAGCGGGCTCTGGACCACCGTCATCGTCCGCAAGGTCACCGGGCCGCATGGCGAGTTCCTCGGCGTGGTCGGCCGCGGCATCGAGCCGGCGACCTTCGAGAAATTCTTCTCGACGGTTGCGCTCGGCGAAGGTTCAGCGATCTCGATGCACCATCGGGACGGCACGCTGCTGGCGCGCTACCCCCATGTCGAGGAGCTGATCGGGAAGAATTTCCGCACCGGGCCGGTCAACCAGCAGCAGGTGTTCGAGCTGCCGCAGAGCACCACGCGGTTGGCCAGTCCGGTCGACGGCAAGGACCGCCTGGTATCGTCGCGGGCGCTGACCAAATTCCCGATCGTCGTCGTCGCGACCACCACGACGGAAGCGGCGCTCGCCAACTGGCGCGAGCAGATCGCCATCCTGATCGCGGTGACCAGCATTTCCGTGCTGGCGATCGCGATCCTGCTGACGCTGGTGGTGCGCAAGCTCGTGCAGCAGCATCGCGCCCAGCAGCAGCGCCTGACGCTGGAGAAGCTCCGGCTCGACACCGCCGTCAACAACATGACGCAGGGGCTGTTGCTGTTCGACGCCGCGCAGCGCCTGGTGATCTGCAACAAGCGCTATGTCGAGATGTACGGGCTGTCGGCCGACATCATCAAGCCCGGCTGCAGCTTCCGGGACGTCATCGTGCATCGCCACCAGACCGGCTCGTTCCAGGGCGACGTCGAACGCTACGTCAACATCGTGCTGCGCGACGTCGCTGTCCGCAACACCATGGTGATCACGACGCCCGACGGGCGTTCGATCCAGGTCGTCAACGAGCCGCTGGCCGACGGCGGCTGGCTTGCGACCCATGAGGACGTCACCGAGCGCCGCCGCGCCGAGGAGCGCATCACGCATCTTGCCCACTACGATGCTCTCACCGACCTGCCGAACCGCGCGCTGTTCCACGAGGAGATCAAGCGCGAGCTGCCGCATGTCGCGCCCGACAGCCAGCTGGCTGGTGCTCTATATCGACATCGACGAATTCAAGGGCATCAACGACTCGCTCGGCCACATGGTCGGCGACGAACTGTTGAAGTCCGTTGCAAGGACCCTGAGCGGCGTGATCGGCGACGGCGATTTCGTCGCCCGGCTCGGCGGCGACGAATTCGCGATCGTGCAGACCGGGGTGAAGAACGAGATCGAGGTCACAGACCTCGTTGCGCGCATTTACGAGGCGATCCGCTTGCCCTATCAATGCCTCGGCCACCAGGTCACCACTGATGCCAGCATCGGCATCGCGCTGGCGCCGAAGGACGGCACCGATGTCGATCAGATCCTGAAGAACGCCGACCTTGCGATGTATGCGGCGAAGTCGGCCGGCCGGCGCGTCTCGCGCTTCTTCGAGCCGGCGATGGATGCCGACGCCCGCGCCCGCCGCGAGCTCGAGATGGAATTGCGCCAGACCATCGCCGCGGGCCACGGGCTCGAAGTGCATTACCAGCCCTGCGTCGACCTGCGCAGCAACGAGATCACCGGCTGCGAGGCGCTGGTGCGCTGGCGCCATCCGCAGCGCGGCATGATCTCGCCGGCCGACTTCGTGCCGATCGCGGAAGAGACCGGCCTGATCAACCAGCTCGGCGAATGGGTTTTGTTGACGGCCTGCAAGGAGGCCGTCAACTGGCCCGATCATGTCAGGCTCGCGGTCAACGTCTCGCCGGTGCAATTCCGCAGCGGCACGCTGGCGCTCAAGGTGATCGCGGCGCTCGCGGCGTCGGGGCTGTCGGCGGGCCGGCTGGAGCTCGAGATCACCGAGGCCGTGCTGATCCGCGACGACGAGACCGCGCTGGCCGCGCTGCACCAGCTCCGCGCCATCGGCATCCGGATCGCGCTCGACGATTTCGGCACCGGCTATTCGTCGCTGAGCTACCTGAAGCGCTTCCCGTTCGACAAGATCAAGATCGACCGCTGCTTCGTCACCGATATCGCCGATCCGCAGGGATCGGCCGGCATCGTCGAGGCCGTCGTCAACATCGCCGCCGAGCGCAGCATGACCACGACCGCGGAAGGCGTCGAGACCGCGCAGCAGCAGCAATTGCTGCGTGAGCTCGGCTGCTCGGAAATGCAGGGCTATCTGTTCAGCCCGCCGAAGCCGGCGGCGCAAATCCGCGAGCTGCTGGCCGGGCACCGCCAGGGCCCTGCCGCGGGCGCTGGCCAAACAGGCAGGCGCCGGCCGATCGTTCGCACGGCCTGAGTTTCGGAAGCACTGAACTACCCATGACTCGTCATGCCCGGGCTTGACCCGGGCATCCATCACATCAAGAAGGCGTGGATGGCCGGTCAAGCCCGGCCATGACGTGAGGAAACGTCAGCGGCCTAGTTCGGCACCGGCCGCTTCTGCGTGGCCTTGGTGTCGGCGTTCTTGGCGTCGGCGTTCACGGTGACGCCGCGCAGCTGGTTGAAGGCCGCGGCCAGCGCCTTGTCGTTCTTCTCGTCCGGCGGCACGTAGGATTGCGAGCCGGTCTGCTCGGCGCCCTCGGCTGCAAGATGGCCGCGCATCTTGGCCTCGCTGATGATCTCGGAGCGGGTCTTGAACTCGTCGGGCACGTCCTGCAGCACCTCGATGTCGGGCTTGATGCCCAGCGCCTGGATCGAATGACCCGACGGCGTGAAGTAGCGCGCCGTGGTCAGCGCCAGCGCACCGTTGCCGGTGCCGAGCGGAATGATGGTTTGCACCGAGCCCTTGCCGAACGAGCGAGTGCCGATCAGGGTCGCGCGCTTGTGGTCGTGCAGCGCGCCGGCGACGATCTCGGAGGCTGAGGCCGAGCCGCCGTTGATCAACACGACCAGCGGCTTGCCCTTGGTCATGTCGCCGCCATGCGCGGTGAAGCGCTGGGTCTCTTCCGGATTGCGGCCGCGGGTCGAGACCACCTCGCCGCGCTGCATCAGGGTCGAGGTCACCGACACCGCCTGGTCGAGCAGGCCGCCCGGATTGTTGCGGAGGTCGACGACATAGCCGGCGAGCTTGTCCTGCGGGACCTGCTTCTGGATCTCGGCGATTGCCTTGCGCAGGCCCTCGGTGGTCTGCTCGTTGAACGAGGTGATCCTGATGTAACCGATGTCGCCGCCCTCGACGTGATACTTCACCGGGCGGACGCGGATGATCTCGCGGGTGATCGAGACCTCGATCGGCTTGTCCGCGTCCTTGCGGATGATCTTCAGCCGGATCGAGCTGTTGGGCGCGCCCTTCATCTTGTTGACGGCCTGGTCGAGCGTCATGCCCTGGATCTGGTCATCGTCGATCGTGGTGATGACGTCGCCCGACATGATGCCGGCGCGCGAGGCCGGCGTGTCGTCGATGGGCGCCACCACCTTGACGAAACCGTCCTCCATCGTGACCTCGATGCCGAGCCCCCCGAACTCGCCATGCGTGGTCTCCTGCATCTCCGACCAGCCCTTCTCGTTCATGTAGCGGGAGTGCGGATCGAGCGAGGAGATCATGCCGTTGATCGCCCCTTCGACGAGCTTGGAGTCCTCGGGCTTCTCGACGTAGTCGCTCTTGATCTTCTCGAACACCTCGCCGAACAGGTTGAGCTGCGAATAGGTGTTGCTGGTGTCCGAATGCGCGGCGGCATTGGCGACGGCGAACAGATGCGCCCCCTGCGGCGAGGCCACGAGCAGGGTGAGGCACGCACCCGCAACCGTCCCGAGGAAGAAGCCAACATGTTTGCGCATTATCCGCGATCCTTTTCGCTACCGGCCGGCAACGTTCCGCAACGCTCGCCTGCCCCACCCCGACCGGGGCACCACACAACGGCTTTTTGGTCGGATCAAGGCCGCCTTGTCACCAGACCATTACGGTCCTGTCACGCTGCCTTGGTCAGCTCCAAATCAGCACTTAATCACCCTAAAGCCGGTCTCAAGTCAGCTCCCGGTCGGCCTCTGGCCCAGCCTCCCGCAACCCGTTCTGCCAGGTCGACGGCCGGGTCCCGAATCCGCGCTTGGCCCGCGTGCCCAACCAATAGCCAAACTGCGGGGGAACATTGCGAAATGGCCCTTCAACCCCGAGTTTTTGCGCGGCGTCCATCGGCCAGTTGGGGTTATTGAGGATTTCCCGGCCGACCGCGATCAAATCTGCTTGTTTGTCACGCAGAATCTGCTCAGCCTGGTCACCATGGATGATCAGGCCGACCGCCATGGTCATGATATCGGCATGCCCGCGGACATATTCCGACAGCGGCACCTGGTAGTTGTATTTGATCTCCTTGCCGAGAATCGGCGCCATCTCGCTGATTCCGCCCGACGAGCAGTCGATCACATCGACGCCCCCGGCTTTCAGAATCGTAGCCAGCCGCGCGCTCTGCTCCGGCCCCGAGCCGGCATTGTCCTCGACCGAGAGCCGCACGAACAAAGGCTTGTGCTCCGGCCAGTGCGCGCGCACGGCCTCCGTCACCTCGATCAGGAAGCGCATCCGGTTGGCTTCCGAGCCGCCATAGTGATCGCTGCGCTGGTTGGAACGCTCGGAGAGGAATTCATGCACGAGATAGCCATGGGCGCCGTGCAGTTCCAGCACCTCGAAACCGGCCTCATGCGCGCGCCGCGCCGCCTGCCCCCAGGCTGCGACGAGATCCTTCACCTCATGCGTTTCCAGCGCCCGCGGCACCGGCCAGCGCTCGCTATGGGCAATCGCGCTCGGCGCCACTGGCGTCCAGGCGTCCCAATCCTCGATCTCGGCGGTGCGCTCCAGCTGGCGATCACCCTCCCACGGGCGGCTCGCACGCGCCTTGCGGCCGGAATGGCCGAGCTGAATGCCGGCGACCGCGTTCTGCTGCTTGATGAAGCCTGCGAGCCGGCTGAGCGGCGCGATGAATTTGTCGTCCCAGATGCCGAGATCGCCGATCGTGCCGCAGCCGCGCCGCTCGACCTTGGTCGATTCGACGATCACGAGACCCGCGCCGCCGGCGGCAAACTTGCCGGCATTCATCAGATGCCAGTCGGTCGGAAAGCCCTTCTCGGCGGAATATTGGTGCATCGGCGGCACCACGATGCGGTTCTTCAGCGTGACGCCGCGGATGGTGATCGGCGAAAACAGCAGCGTGTCCGACATGGCTTCCTCATCTGGCGTCGTTACCCGGCGCGCCGGGCCGATATTTTGGCCGATCTTGTCTTGTGTTTGGCGCCGACGATACAAGCGCCACGCAATGGCCGATAGGGGCACGCTGCCGACCTTTTCGCACACGGCATCGAGGCGAGATCAATGGAGCTGTCTGATTTTTACTGAGCGGTTTTCCGGTTCGCGGACACGTCCGTCGGGCAGTTGGCCCCGCATTCGATCGGCTTCTTCTGGTCGGCAACCCGCCACACGAGCAGCGCGACCAGGACAATGATGGTGACGGTCAGCTTGGCCAATGCGTCGTGATTCAATTTCAGCTCCGCAGAACAATCGGCATAGCTAAGAAAATCGGTTGCATGCGAAATCGGGAGGTGTTGGAGGCCGGCGTCGTCGACCAGTCCCGACCTCGAGTCGGGTTGGTCGACGTCATCATGATACAGTCTTGGTGCGGCCCGCAACCTTTTCAGTCTGCATGGCAGCACGGCACAGCCGGCCGCGGCCGTGCTGCAACACCACCTCCACAGCTGCGGCCTTCACGCTGGGTCGCAAATGACCGGAGTTCCACGCGAAGTGGAATCGGTCGGCGGAGAGCACAGCGCCTTCCGGGAACCCGCACGCCGGTGACGCGGCGCCTGCCCGCTTGCCGCCTCACCCATATGGGCCATGTCGTTGCGGCCGTCAGGATGATCTCGCAAGCCTGGCCGCGCCGGCGGCGATCACCTCGTTGAAGCTCGTGTCCCAGAATTGTCCAACCTCTGCGCGCGCGTCGAGCACGCCGAGCTTGAGGAAGGTATCGGCGACCTTCTGATGCGTCTCCGGCACGTCGGGCGTCACGCCGGCGAGCGAGAAGTCGTCGCTGCGGCGGGCGAACTGGTCGAGAATGTCCTGCAGCGGCAGATGGGTCTCCGCCACCTGCGCCGCCGCATAGAGGGGGAAATTCTTGTTGGCGAACGCATAGGCGCGCTGGATCCGCAGCAGGAAATCGGCCACGGCGGCGTGGCGCAGCGGATCGTCGACCGCCTTCGGATTGGCGTAGATCGGGAAATTGCCGGAGAGATAACCGACGCCGGTCTTGAGCAGGCGCGCGCCCTGCTTGGCGATCGCGAGCTGCCCGTTATAGCCGTAGATCGCCCAGGCATCGAGCTTGCCCGAGGCGAACGCCGAATAACCATCCGACGGCGTCAGGTTGATGGCCTCGATATCGCCGAAGGAAAGCCCGGCTTCCTCAAGCTGCTTGGCGAGGAAGTAATGCGCCGTTGTCGCGCGCACGTAGCCGACGCGCTTTCCCTTGAGGTCGGCAATGGAATGGATCGGCGCGTCCCTTGCCGCGACCGTGACCTGGATGTTGAGATCCTCATGGGTGACGGCGATGAAGCGCACCTTGGCTTTCTGGCGCGCAGCGAACATCGCGGGAATCTCGCTGCCCGATCCGATATCGAGCGCATCGCCGTTCAGTGCCTCGATGTGGAGCACGCCGTTGTTGAGCTCCTTCCATTCGATCTTGTACGGCGTCTTGTCCTCGCCCGCCGCCTGCAGCAGCGGACGCCAGCCGCCCTTGTAATAGGCAACCCGCAGCGTCACGCCGCCGAGATCGGGACCTCCGCCCGCCCCGCTTTCCGCGCGAGAGGTGCTCGCAATCAGGCTTCCGGCCAGCACGCCGAGCGCGGAACGTCGAGCGAGAGAAAATGGCGTGGTCACCGGCGTGGGCTCCTGATCAGCGATTGCAACGTCGCAAGCTTAGGAGAAAACCGGCCGAAGTATATGAGACGCTATTTCGTTTTTCGCATCGACTGCAAAAGACCATTCCAAGGATTGCGGTCCCTGCGCGGCAAACTGCTTTTCGGCGCCGCAAAACCTGACCCGGATCAGCGAAAGTGATATCCGCCGCCGCCCTGTCCGTGCCATCTTGTTGATCTAGGTCAATGGACAGGTGCGGAAGGAACGGAATCTAGGGAGCGGTGGCTGCCCTCGCGCGAGCTCTTCCCATGGGTATTTTGATCCGAACTCTGCTGGCCGGCGCCGTCGCGCTGGCGTCGCTCGGCGCCATCACGCAGCAACTGCGCGACCAGGGCGTTTCCGACACCGAAATCCGGATCGGCAATGTGATGCCCTATAGCGGCACGCTGGAAATTTTCGGCCAGATCGGCAAGGCGGAAGCCGCCTATTTCGATGTTATCAACGAGCGCGGCGGAATCGGCGGCCGCAAGATCCGCTTCATGTCCTACGACGATCTGTCCGATCCTTCCAACGCCATGGACCTCACGCGCATTCTCGTCGAGACCGACAATGTGCTCCTGATGTTCGGTTCGTTCGGAACGCCGGGGAACCTGGCCGTGCGGAAGTACCTCAACGAACGGCAGGTCCCGCAACTCTTCGTTGCCTCCGGCGACCAGCAGCTGAGCGACCCGTCGGTCTATCCGTGGACCATGGGCTGGCAGCCCTCCTACCGCGAGGAGGGGCGCATCTACGCCAATTACATCCAGGCTTTCTATCCCGGGAAGAAGATCGTGGCGCTCTGGCAGAACGACCAGTTCGGGCGGGATCTGTTCAAGGGGTTGGAGCAAGGACTGGGTGATGTCGCCCATAACATCAGGGTCGACATCGCCTATGATGTCGACGATCAGCATCTCGACGGCCACGTGTCGGTCCTGAAGCGATCGGGGGCCGAGATCTTCGTGTTTGCCGGGGTGCCGGAGAATGCCGCCAAGGTGATCCGGGCCGCCGCCGAACACGGCTGGCGGCCAGTGTTCATCGTCAACCAGATGGCAGCATCGATCGAGACGGTGCTCAAACCGGCCGGCACGGAGAACGCCACCGGCGTCATCACCGCCGCCTTCCTGAAGGATGCGAGCGATCCGGCCTGGAAGGACGAGCTCGGCAGCGGCGCCTGGCGCAGCTTCATCGAGAAGTATGCGAAAGCCGGCGGCAAGGATGACGCTGCCGCCGTCTATGGCTATGCCGCCGCCGAAACGCTGGTCCAGGTGCTCACGCAATGCGGCAACGACCTGTCGCGGGAAAACGTCATGAAGCAGGCCGCCGCGCTCAGGGATTATCAGGCGTCCGCGCTGCTCCCCGGCATCAAGATCAACACCGGTCAATCGGACTTCCGGCCCGTCAAGCAATTGCGGCTGTTTCAATTCGATGGCCGCAGCTGGCAGTCGATCGGCGATGTGCTCGATACGGCGTTCGTCGATTCGACCGGGAAATAGCGACGCATGGCGCGGAGTTTTCCATTCCGCGCGTTCGCGTAACCCGCTGGTCCAAGCTACTTCGCAACCTCGTACACATCAGGATCGAAACTCGAGCTCGGATGGGCAAACGCATTGCGCAGCGCCGGCGAGATCGGGACGTTGTAGTTGATGCCGTTCGGCGGGGTCGGCTGCTCCAGCCACCTCTTGTACATGACCTCGATCTCCGGGCTCGCGTAGAGCTCCGCCGTCGCGCGGTCGGCCAGTGCTTTGAACGGCGCGTCCTCCCGGCGCAGCATGATCCCGAACGGCTCGGCCTTCGAGAAGGCCTCCTCGCTGATCATGTAGAGCGCCGGCTGCTTCGACCGCGCGATCGCCACGGCGAGCTGGACGTCGTCGAGCGCGTAGGCCTGGGCGCGATCGGTCTCCAGCATCAAAAACGCTTCGGCCTGATCCTTGGCCGGGAGAACGGTGATGCCGAGCTTGCGCTCGGTATTGACCTTGATGAGCTGGGTGAGGTTCACCGAGCCTGCAACGGCGGTGACCGACTTGCCTTTGAGCTCGTCGATCGTGTTGATACCGGCCGATTTCTTGGCGGCAAAGCGCGTCGCGCTCAGGAAGTGCGAGTTGGTGAAGGTCACCTGCTTCTGGCGCTCCGCGCTGTTGGTGGTCGCCGAACAGTGCAGGTCGATCGTGCCGTTGACCATCAGCGGGATGCGGTTCGACGAGGTCACCGGGAGATAGTCGACCGCGATATCCGGCATGCCGAGCTCCTTCTTCACGGCATCGACGATCTTGAGGCAGATATCGAGCGCAAAGCCGATCGGCCGCTGATTGTCGTCGAGATAGCTGAAGGGAACGGAGGCCTCCTGAAAGCCGAGCGTGACCTTCCTGGTCTCCTTGATCTTCTGCAACGTGCCCGACAGCTCTTCGGCGGCCACGGGGCTCGCGGCGAACATGAGAGCGAAAAGGACGGCGGGCAAACGCATCGGCGGCTCCTGTGCGGGGATCAATGGCGGTAATAGCCCACGCACAGGCCCGGAGGTAGATGACGATGTGTCTAGCAGTTATCGCGCTTTGCGATGGTCCGACTGACTATCGCTGCGCCCCGCCCTCGAGCAGCCGGTCGCCGACCAGACGGACCGCGCCGCGGGTCCAGGAATAATCGGCGCCCATCCGCAGGCCGCTGTCGCCGCGTGAGAGGACCGTGCCGCTGCGGGCGTCGCGCAGCTGGAAGCCGAGCGTGTATTCGGTCCGGCTGACCCGCCTGATCACGCCGATCAGCGCTTGATCCGCGCCGAGCTTCTGCGCAATCGCGGCCTCGCAGCCGTCGCAATCGCGCAGCGCACGCGCCTTGACAGGCTCCGCGGTCACGCCGCCGGTATCGACCAAGCGGTAGCGGCCCGACTGCGCAAGCCGGTCACGCACGCCCCTGGTCACATCGGCCAGATAGGCTGCATCGGAGCCGGCAAGGCCAGACGCCGGTGCCGCGGTGGTGTCCTCGAGCTCGAACTCGAACACCGCAAGCCCGATTGGCGCAGCAGTGGCGGTCGCTTCTGGCGGCAGCGCGGCCGCAAGGGCGCCACGCACCTCGCGCGACAAGAACATCGCCGCGTGGTCCCACGCCTCGTCATTGTCGCCACGAAACGTGTAGAGCCTTTCGTACAGCACACGGGTCGCGCCGGCATCGATGACGGCGACCTTGGCCCACTGCACCAGCGTGCTCGTCTTCTGCACGCCGCCGATAACCTTGATCCGCGCCTCGTCCGTGGCCGAAACCAGGCGATAGCGCGGCTCCGCGGCGACATCGGCGCGCAGCCTCCGCATCAACGCATCGAGCCGCCGCTGGTGCGCAGCGGTCTGATCGATGACCTCGCCCGAGGTGTCGACATAGCTGAAATCGTCGATGCTGACGCTGAGCGGGGACGCAGCCGCTGGGCCGGTCTCGGCGCGCAGAGGACAGCTTCCGGCGAGCAGGCCGATCAGGGCAAGGGCGTGCAGAGCGAGACGGGACTGGCGCATTTATCCGGGCCTTTCGGGTGCTGGTGCGGCGGGTCGGTCGCAGCCTAGGCCGGCTGGCCTCTACGCCGCAGCGGAGCGGCTCCCGGCCGGTGCCGGGAAAATTTCACGACGATGGTCCACAGCCAAAGAACACCCAAGGCGGCGCTTCTCGACGCTCCCGTTCTGCCGTTTAATGTGCGTGACGGCCCTGCCCGCCACCGGGCGCCGAGGGCCGTCTGCGACACGAGGATGCGGCGATGTGGATTTGGTCCGGAAGCGATCTGAAGCTGCGGCTGACCTTGCGCGTGGCCGCCGTGTCGACGCTGTGCTTTGCCGCCATCTCAGGCTACTTCCTGATCGACTCCGACCGCGCGGCGCGCGCCAGGATCGCTGCCGTTGCCGATGTCGCCGCCAGGACGCTCGAGCTGCAGCAGAGCAAGATCCAGTGGCTGAACAATCCGCGCGCCGAATTTCCCGATCTCGACAGCATTGCCGCCACGGTCATGACGCCGGGGCTCTGCCTCGCATTTCGCAGCCATAGCGGCGAGATCAGCCAGCGCTTCTGCGGCGGCGCGCAGACCGACACGGCGGCGCCGCCGCTGGCCTTTGCGGCGCTCTATCGCCGCCTGTTCGATCCCGGCCGCGAGGCCGTGCGCCCGGTGGTGTCGCGCGGCAACGCGATCGGCGAGGCTGTGGCCTGGGTCGATCCGGCGGTGCCGACCGCCGAAGCCTGGCACGATGCCGGCCGGCTGATGGCGGTGTTCATGATCGCGCTGCCGTTGCTCTGCGCCCTGGTCTATGCGGCGCTGTCGCGCGCGCTGCGTCCGACGCTATTGATCCGCGACGGGCTCGAGCGGATCGCCGCAGGCGACCTCGCCACGCGGCTGCCGCCGTTCGATCTCGCCGAACTGTCGGCGATCGGCGACGTCTTCAACCAGCTCGCCGAACGCCTCGCCGCCGCGCTCTCCGACCGCAACGCGCTGACGCAAAAACTGATCCTGGTGCAGGACGAGGAGCGCCGGCATCTCGCGCGCGAGCTGCATGACGAGTTCGGGCAGTCGCTGGCCGCCATCCGAGCGCTGGCCGCCTCGGCGCGCCAGACCGCGGCCCAGGATTGCCCAGCCCTGCTCGCCGAATGCGACGGCATCGCGCGGACCGCGACCGACATGATGGAGACGTTGCGCGGCGCCCTCTTCAGGCTGCGGCCGCCCGATGTCGACGAACTCGGACTTGCGGCGAGCCTGGAAGGCCTGATCGCCGGCTGGAACGGCCGCAGCCGGGGACAGCCGCGGTTCGAAATCGCCATCTCGGGATCGTTCGAGCGCCTTGCCTCCTCCGTCAGCGCCAATCTCTACCGCATCGTGCAGGAGGCGCTCACCAACGCGGCCAAGCACGCCGGCGCCACGCGCGTGATGCTGCGGCTTCAGATGCACGAAGCGGCGCCTAGCGGCGACAGCGAAATCACGCTCGCGATCGACGATGATGGCCGGCCCGGCGATCCCCAAGGGACTCCCCAAGGCGATCTCCCCCAGTTCAAGTCCGGCATGGGCCTGCTCGGCATGCGCGAGCGGGTCGCCGCGCTCGGCGGGCGGCTGAGCTTCGAGGCCGGACAGCCCAACGGCTCTGCGCTCCGCGTCATCGTTCCCGTCATTGCCAACCGGGAGGCCGCACCCGTGGAGCGAGCGGCATGAGCAATCCGGTGCGAACCATCATGCTGGTCGACGACCACGCCGTCGTTCGCGAGGGCTACCGGTCGATGCTGCAGAAGCAGCCGGGCCTCTCCGTCGTCGCCGAAGCCTCCGACGGCGTCGATGCCTACCGCCTCTACAAGGAGACCGAGCCCGACCTCGTGATCATGGACCTGTCGATGCCCGGCATCGGCGGCATCGAGGCGATCCGGCGCCTCAGGCAGTGGGACAAGCGTGCAAAGATCCTGGTGTTCACCATGCACCAGAACGCGGCCTTTGCCGTGCAGGCGATCCGCGCCGGCGCCAGCGGCTATGTCACCAAGACCAGCCCGCCGGAGACGCTGGTGCACGCCGTGATGGACGCGCTGTCGGGCAAGATCGCAATCAGCCCGGATATCGACCACGAGCTTGCGCTCAGCCACCTCGCCGGTGAGACCGCAGCCGCCGACCTGCTGACCGCGCGGGAGTTCGAGGTGATGCGCATGCTGCTCGCGGAAAAGACCACCGACGAGATCGCCGCGGCGCTGCACGTCAGCCCCAAGACGGTCGCGAACCTGCATTCCCTGATCAAGGACAAGCTCGGCGTCGGCACCGATATCGAGCTGGTCCGCCTCGCGCTGCGACAAGGCATCCTGACGCAGATCGATCTCGGTGAACGCTGAGCCTGCGGCGGCGATCATTCCGCGGGTGCGGATGCACGTGCCGAAGATGCGCGCGGCAGCATGGCCAGGGCTATCAGCGCCGACAGGCTGAGCCCTGCCGACACCACGACCACCCCCCGTCCCATCGGCTCGATCAAGAGCCCGAATGCCAGCGGCGCCAGCGCCTGGCAGATGCGGGACGGTGCCCCGATTAATCCGAGCCGGTAGGCATAGTTCTCCGATCCGAAGATCGCGAGCGGCAGTGTTCCCCGCGCAATCGTCAGAATGCCGTTGCCCGCGCCGTGCAGGAGCGCGAACGCGGCCGCGGCACCACCGCCGAAGATGCCGATCACGCAGGCCCCGATCGGATGGGTGATGCAGGCAAGTCGCGTCGAGAGCAGCGGATGGAATCGACTGAGCAGGCTCGCCTCGAGAATGCGCGCACCAACCTGCGCCGGACCGATCATCATCCCGGCGAATACGGCCTGCGTCGGCGTCGCTCCGAAGGTTTCCACGATCCGCGGCAGATGCGCGGCCATCGCCGACGTCACCGTCCAGGCGGCGGCGAATGCGAAGGAAAGCACCACCATGGTCCGGTCGATCGGAATATGCGGTTTTGCGGGCGTGCCTTGCGAAGATACCGCACGTAGCGTGCGCGGCAGCAGCAGATTGAGCGGCAGTCCGATGACGAGATGCGCAATCGCCCAGGCAAAGCAGGTCTCCCGCCAGCCGATCGTGGCGAGGCCAAGCGAGCTCAGCGGCCAGCCAACCGTGCTGGCGAATCCCGCAATCAGCGTAATGCCCGTGATCGAGGCACGCGCACCGCTGCCATAGATACGTCCGAGCGTGCCGAACGCTGCATCGTAGAGCCCGAGCCCCATGCCGATGCCGAGCAGCAGCCACGCCGCCGACAGCGTCCACACCGATCCGGACGCGCCGAGCAAAGCGAGCCCGGCAGCGAGGACGACGTTCGAGGCGCAGAGCACCTGCCGCCCACCGACGCGATCGATCTGCCGGCCAACCCGCGGGCCGAGCAACCCGGAGATCACAAGCGACGCCGAGAACGCCGCGAAGAACCAGTTGCTGGAAATCCCGAGGTCGTGCGCGATCGGATCGGCGAGTATCGCAGGCAGATAGTAGCTCGACCCCCAGGCCAGTGTCTGGGCCGTGCCAAGCGACGCAATGATGGTCAGTCGGCTGCGGTCCATCAGGCGCAGCCACAACTGGCGCGACCCGCCGCCTTGGCAGTTCCCTTGGCCGATGCGTCATCCGCGCAGCAAGCGTCGGCTTGAACAGGAGCCGGACCACCGCAGCAGTTGCCGGCGCTGTCAGGTCCTTCGACGCCCCCGCGCGTGCAGACACCGGTCTCGGGCAGTTCCAACTCCACGCGTTCGGCCGCTTCGCGATCTCCCGCGATATCGGCAGCAATCGAGCGCACCTGTTCGTAGCCCGTGATCATCAGGAAGGTCGGCGCACGGCCGTAGCTCTTGATGCCGGCGAGGTAGAGGCCCCAATCGTCCTGAACCAGTTCACGCGCGCCATGCGGCCGCACCGTTCCGCAGGAGTGCTCGTTCGGATCGATCAGGGGCGCCAACGCCATCGGCGCTTCGATTGCCGGATCGAGGCGCAGACGGACCTCGCCGAGGAACGACAGGTCGGGACGAAATCCGGTGGCGACGATCAATTCGTCGACAACGATGCTGCGTCCGCAACAGGCCGCGGATGTCGCGATCCGGAGCCGGCCATCCAAGCTGCCGATCGCGGCGACCGGAAAGCCCGCCTCGACCTGAACACGGCCCGAGGAAACCAGCGACGCGAAGTGCGCGCCCAATTCGCCCCGGGCGGCCAATTTGTCATTCGCGCCGCCACCAAAGGCCTTTGCAGGGTTGGTGCCGCGAAGCAGCCAGATCGGGTGCGTGCCCGGCTCCTGCTCCGCCAGCGTCGTCAAATCGGTCAGCGTGCTGATCGCGGAATGCCCGGCCCCCAGCACGGCAACCGCCCTGCCCGCATATCGGCCCCGGTCCTTGCCGAGCACGTCAGGCATTCCGTAGGTGATATTCCGTTGGGCCTCGCGCTCCCCAATCGCGGCAAGCCCGTTTGCACCAGCCGGGTTCGGCGACGACCAGGTGCCGGAGCTGTCGATCACGGCGTCGGCGCGCAGCGTCTCCGGACCTCTGCCGTTCTGATAGCGAATTTCGAACGGCGCCTTTTCGCGGTCCTTCGTCTTGGCCTTGTCAAACCCGGCACGTGACACCGCGGTGACACGGCTCGACGTCCGGATCACATCCTTGAGCGGCGTCCGGGTCGCGAGCGGAGTGAGATACTGATCGAGCAGTTCGCCGCCGGTCGGGTACACCTTGGGATCGGGCCGATTCCAGCCGATGTCGGCAAGCAGCCGCGCGGCGGCTTGATCCACATTGTATTCCCAGGGCGAGAACAGCTGAACATGCTGCCATTGCCGAACCGCATGGCCGGCCTCGGCTCCCGCCTCCAGCACCACCGGCGTCATGCCGCGCTCCATCACATGCGCCGCCGCCGCAAGGCCGACCGGACCCGCTCCGATGATCGCGACCGTCTTTGCTGGCATCTGCTCATCCCGTCTTTCTGGAATTATCGAATGACCCGACAAAAAAATCAGGCCGCCGTCTGCGCCGCGTTGCATTGCGATTCCTCGACGCAACACTCCGCCACGAGGAAATCCACCAAGGCTTGCATCGTGGCGTATTCGGCATGGCAGACCAGCGTGGTCCCCTCGCGCAGTTGCGAGATCAGGCCAACGGAGACCAGTGCCTTGACGTGATGCGACAGCGTCGACGCCGGAATCTTCAGCCGCTCCTGCAGGCGCCCCACCGGCATGCCGGCATGTCCAGCGCGGACAAGGGCTCGGTAAATCTTGAGCCGGGTCGGATTGCCCAGCGCTTCCAGGCGTGCAGCTGCGTCGTCGATCTTCATCCGCAAAGCATGCGTCCTCGCCCCACCTCCGTCAATCGATATTTCTAGAATATTTGAAATATATGATGCAGCCGTTTGAGGCGGAATCCCGCTTGACCTCAATGCGATATTTCCATAAATCTGGATATATGGAAACGGAAGAAGCAGTGCTGGCTCTCGCCGCACTTTCGCAACCGACCCGGCTGGAGGCGTTTCGGGCGCTCGTCAAACACGAGCCCGAGGGACTCGCGGCCGGCGACCTCGCCCGCCTGCTGGAGGTGCCGCAAAACACCCTGTCGGCGCATTTGTCGATCCTCACCCGCGCACGCCTGGTCACCTCCGAAAGGCGAAGCCGATCGATCGTCTATCGCGCCAACCTCGACGAGTTTCGCAACGTCGCGGTGTTCCTGCTGCGCGATTGCTGCGACGGACGGCCGGAGATTTGCGCGCCGGTTGTCGAGAGCTTACAGCCCTGTTGTCCTCCGCAGCGAAAGGAGCGAACGCGTGGCTGAGCAAGGCGCGATCGATTTCGCCGGCCGCGCAGTTCATCCAGAGCCCAGGGCCAATTGATGGAGACGTTCGACCTTCCCCGGCGCCTTGCCGCCGAAGCGCTCGGCACCGGCATTCTCGTTGCGACCGTGGTCGGATCCGGCATCATGGCCGAAACCCTGACCAAGGATGTCGCTCTTGCGCTTCTCTGCAACACGTTGCCGACCGGAGCGATCCTCGTCGTCCTGATCACCGTGCTCGGTCCGGTTTCCGGTGCCCATTTCAATCCGGCCGTAACGCTCGTCTTTACCGGCCGGCGCGAGCTGCCGGTGAACGAGGCCGTGCTCTACATCGCAGCGCAGATCGCAGGCGGCGCCGTCGGCACGATGGCGGCGCATCTGATGTACGCTCATCCCTTGATCGACCTGTCGATGAAGGTCCGGACCGGCGGACCGCAGTGGTTTGCGGAAGCCGTGGCCGCCTTCGGCCTCGTCGCCACCATTCTGGCCGGCATCCGCTTTCAGCGCGCGGCCGTTCCCTGGCTGGTCGGGCTCTACATCACAGCCGCCTACTGGTTCACGGCATCAACGTCGTTCGCCAATCCGGCCGTTGCGATCGCACGCTCCCTCACCAACACGTTCGCCGGTATTCGGCCCATCGACCTTCCGGGGTTCATTCTCGCCGAGCTCTGCGGCGCGATGGCCGGCATGTTGCTGATGAACTGGCTGCTCGGCCGTCCCAAACTGTCCGGCGGCATTGCCATTGCGGAGACACGACCATGACCGTCACGATTTATCACAACCCGGATTGCGGCACCTCGCGCAACACGCTCGCGATGATCCGCCAGAGTGGCACCGAGCCCGTCGTCATTGAATATCTCAGGACGCCGCCGGCGCGCGAAACACTCAAGGAGTTGATTGCCGCGATGGGCATCCCCGTGCGCGCCCTGCTGCGCGAAAAGGGAACGCCTTACAAGGAGCTCGCTCTCGACCAGGCGAAATGGACGGACGACGAATTGCTCGATGTCATGCTGGCGCATCCCATTCTCATCAACCGGCCGATCGTGGTGACGCCGAAGGGTGTGCGATTGTGCAGGCCGTCGGAGGCCGTCATCGATCTTCTGGACTCACCGGTTGGACGGTTCGTGAAGGAAGACGGCGAAGTGGTCGCGGCGCGGTAAGCGGCCGAGGCCCCACAGCAACCCAATTGAGAGGGTCTTCCCATCGGTGGTTCCCCGGACAAGGCACAAGTTTCCACGGAAGGAGCCGGAACGGACACGGACCCACGTTAGTTGAACAGATTGATTTTCGAAAAGGGAGCGTCATCACCGTGACCCGGAAAACCTTGCAGGCACGCTCCGAGCAAGCGCTCGTCGTCATCATTCTCAGCACCGGCGCGCTCATCGCCTATTTCGGCCTGGCGCTTTCGAGGATGTGAAAGGGCGGCTCCGAAGTAGCTTGATGCGCCAAGGCCGGTGCCCCTGCCACTGAGTTGCCCGACGGCGCAAGCCCCCCCGCGCAAAAATATTTCTGTTTATCGGCGCACCCAACTCAGTGTATGAATTGTCCCGTCTCACCCGATCGAGGGGCGCTGCGCATCGTCACGGGTGTTGCGGTGAGATGCGGTGGACGCTGATGTCACAAGTGACGAACGTGAACAAGCCCAGTCTCGCCGGGGAGAGCACGAAGTAAGCCGTAACCCATCGCGCAGGGAAAGCCGGATTGCTCCGGTTACACCTGTGGTCCTACCCCCGGTGCTTTTTGTTGCACCGGACCCATGGGTGCGATCGGCACCCGGCTTTCCCTGCGCCCTCTGATTTTAGAGCGGCGAAACGACAGGTAAGACTCGGGCAAATCATGTCGCGAGAATGCGGAGCTGTATCCCCACCCCCGCCTGTCATCGCCCGGCTTGACCGGGCGATCCAGTACGCCGCGGCTCCTCGGCTCACACACTGGCGTCTCTGGAATACTGGATCACCCGCATGCGCGGGTGATGACACCGCGCAAGAATGGACTGAGCCGGAATGAACGTCAGCACCCTGGTCGCATGCCTGCCGCACAAATCGGGGAGATTGCCGCCTGCCCGCAATTTTCGTACATGGTTTCACGCAATGACCCCGCAACTCTCCCCCAATTCCGTCGACGTGCTGCTGTTCGATATCGGCCGCGTCGTGCTCGATATCAGCCTCGACAAGGCGATGACGCACTGGGCGCGGCAAGCCGGTTGCGCGCCGGCCGACCTCGCCGGCCGTTTCGTCGTCGACGACAGTTACAAGCATCACGAGATCGGCCGGATCGACGACGCGGCGTTCTTTGCGAATTTGCGCCAGTCGCTCGGCGTCGAGCTCACCGACGCGCAATTCCTCGAGGGCTGGAACGCGATCTTCACCGGCGAGATGCCGGGCATCGCCCCCCTGCTCGCGGCCGCCGCAGCGCGAATGCCGCTCTACGCCTTCTCGAACACCAATCCGGCCCATGTCGCGCATTTCTCGGTCGCCTATGCCGGGTTGCTCAGCCACTTCCGGACCGTGTTCCTGTCCTCGAGCATCGGCCTTCGGAAACCCGACGCCGCGGCCTACGATCATGTGGTAGAAGCGATCGGCGTGCCGGCGTCGCGGATCCTGTTCTTCGACGATCTGGCTGCCAATATCGAAGGTGCGCGGGGGCGTGGCCTTCAAGCCATCCACGTGACATCGACGGATGACGTGGCAAGGGCGCTGACCGCACTTGGTATTTGACCATTTGCATTGAGGAGTTTTGCGCGTGGCCCTGATGCCGGTTGCCGATGCCCTGTCCGCCATTCTTGCCGGCGCCGAACCGCTGCCGGAGGAGATGGTCGCGCTCGATGCCGCCTACCATCGCACGCTGGCGCACGACCTCGCGGCGCGCCGCACCCAGCCGCCCGAGCCGATGTCGGCCATGGACGGCTACGCGGTGCGCGCCGCCGATGCGGCTGATCTCAAGTCCCGGCTCAAGGTGATCGGCGAAGTCGCCGCCGGCCGGCCGTTCGAGCGGACGCTCAGTGCCGGCGAAGCGGTGCGGATCTTCACCGGCGGCGTGATCCCCCATGGCGCCGATGCCGTCATCATCCAGGAAGACACCCGGGTCGATGGCGACCACATCTCGATCACCGAGGCAGCGAGCCCGGGACGGCACATCCGCCCGGCCGGCGTCGACTTCCGTGAGGGCGACCTGCTGCTCAACGGCGGCAGCCGCCTGTCCGACCGCGCGCTCTCGCTTGCGGCCGCCATGAACTATCCGGAACTCGCGGTGCGCCGCCGCCCGAAGGTCGCAGTGCTCGCCACCGGCGACGAACTGGTGATGCCGGGCTCCCAGCCCGGCCCCGGCCAGATCGTCTATTCCAACGGCTATGCGCTGCGTGCGCTGGCGCGCGCCGAAGGCGCCGAGACCGTCGATCTCGGGGTGGCCGCCGACACGGTGGCCGCGACCACGGCCGGTATCCGCCGGGCGCGGGAGGCCGGCGCCGACATCCTGATTACGACCGGCGGCGCCTCGGTCGGCGACCACGATCTGGTCAAGCAGTCGCTGGAGGCCGAGGGCGTCGCGATGGCGTTCTGGCGGATCGCGATGCGGCCCGGCAAGCCGATGATGCACGGCCGGCTCGGGGCCATGCGGGTGATCGGCCTGCCCGGCAATCCGGTGTCGTCCTATGTCTGCGCCTTCCTGTTTCTGGTGCCGTTGATTCGGGCTTTGAGCGGTCGGAACACGATCCATCATGTCCGCACCACCGCCGTGCTCGGCCGCGACCTCGCCGCCAACGACCAGCGCGAGGACTATCTGCGCGCGCGTCTCGAGGAGCGCCAGGACGGCGCGCTGATCGCCACGCCGGTGATGCAGCAGGATAGTTCGCTGCTCGGGAATCTCGCTGCGGCGCGGGCACTTCTGGTACGTCCGCCGTTTGCGCCCGCCGCCGCCAAGGGCAGCGAATGCGAGATCCTCACACTGCCCGACTGAGGTTTTCGCGGGCTGCCGATTGCGCGCCGCCTGATGCGTTCACCGGAAATTAATTGGTTGCGGAACACATATCGAACATATAGTGTCCGTTCATGATTTGTTTCGAGTACTGGTGTCTACAATCGGGAAGCCGCCAGGGAGCATTGCGCTCCCGAGATCAGGCCCCGTCTGAAGGCCCCACCTGAAGAGTCTCGGAATCGAACGACGCTATCAACCGGGGGAATGCTCGAGATGCTCACGCGCAAACAGTACGAACTTCTGCGTTTCATCAATGAACGTCTGAAAGAGGCCGGCGTGCCGCCCTCCTTCGACGAGATGAAGGATGCGCTCGATCTGCGCTCGAAGTCCGGTATCCACCGCCTGATCACTGCGCTGGAGGAGCGCGGCTTCATCCGCCGCCTGCCCAACCGCGCCCGCGCCATCGAGGTCATCAAGCTGCCCGAACTGGCCGCCGGCGGCGGCAACGGTCGCCGCGGCTTCACGCCGAGCGTCATCGAAGGCACCCTCGGCAAGCGCAGCAGCACGCCGCCGATCGCCGAGGACGACGGCAACCGTCCGGTCGCCGTCCCCGTGATGGGCCGGATCGCGGCCGGTACGCCGATCGAGGCGCTGCAGACCCGCAGCCACACCATCAGCGTGCCGCCCGACATGCTCGGCTCCGGCGAGCACTATGCGCTGGAAGTACGCGGCGATTCCATGGTCGACGCCGGCATCCTCGACGGCGACATGGCGCTGATCCAGCGCAACGACGTCGCCAACACCGGCGACATCGTGGTGGCGCTGATCGACGAGGAGGAAGCCACCCTGAAGCGCTTCCGCCGCCGCGGTGCATCGATCGCGCTCGAGCCGGCCAACACTGCCTATGAAGTGCGCATCCTGCCGCCGAACCGGGTCCGCATCCAGGGCAAGCTGATCGGGCTGTATCGCAAATACTGACGGCGGCGGAGCATGATCCGGAAAAGTGCGGAGCGGTTTTCCGAAAAGGTCATGCTCGAACAGACATATGGAGCGGGATGACGATTCGAAGAAAAGTCATCCCGATCCGGGAACGAGCAACAGATCGGATCGTTCCTTGGAAGATAGTGCGACGTGCGGACCACCTAGGATGCGCCCTGATACCTCTCGCGCAGTGTAGCGCGTTTGTGATTGAGGCGTTCGACGGCCAGTCGTACAATCGCCCAGAAACGAGCAGACACTCGTTTGCTATCGTCCACTCTGGTAGAGGCCTGCGCCTCAAGGAGAGGCACGGGTCGCTACCTCGAAAAGAGGAGCCATCCGATGTGTGACTATAGTCTGCACGCCGTGGCATCGCGCCCCGCCATTGTCGGAGAGACGCTGATCACCACGACTTTCCGCGGCACGTCGACCCGCGGCTTTGCTTCGGAGAACGATCCCACTGTCGCGGTCTGCATGCTGCCGGGCACCGAGCTCGCTTTCGCCGAGAACGTTCGCTACGACAGCCGCTGGATCTGGACCAAGACGATGAATTTCCGCGTCGGCGTGTTCAACGAAGTCGAGCCCGACGTGCCCGATCGCCATCATGACGCGGTCGAATTCCCCGACGGCAGCCACGTTCTGGTGACCCAGCTCGTCGAGGGACAGCGCGTCAGCGTGCTGCAATTGCCGGCACTGCATCCGCCGGTCGAGCACAAGCCGAAGGTTGTGGAGCGGCGGCCCTCCGCATTCGCGTCGCTGTTTTTGGGTTGAGCGCATCGTCGCCGCGGAATGAGCCACTCGGCGGCGGATGACCTTAGGCGATTTCGAGCGACCCCGGATTTCCGCTTCCGGGGCGCAGCAGGAGATTTGCGTCGGCGAGCGCCTTGGCGCATCATCGCGTACGGAGGACGTGTACTCACGGAAACCTGCGCAGTGGTCGACAAGGTCACATGGCAAAAGGCTGGACGCGTCACTGAGCCGGGCCGCTACATGTTCCGGTTCGGCTGGCTGACAGTGACGGCCGATGATCTCAAGGTCTGGGAGCAGTTTCCCGAGGCCATCTTCACCCTCGTCAAGAAGCCCGACGCCGGCCCCGATTCCGACGAGTACCATCTCGGCCTGTTCGAGCTGCCGACCGGCCCCTCGCCCGGCAACGGCTGAAGCGTTTTCGAGCGAAGTGGACACCGGTTCGCGTGAAGAAAACGCGTGAAAACAAGAAACTAGAGTTTTGGTTCTGATTAAATCAGAACCAAAACTCTAGTCGTCGCCCTGCAGGTCGGTCTCGGCCGGGGTCGCATCGACTGCGGGCCGCGGCGCGGCGGCGGGTGTGCGGAGGACCGTCTCGCTCTCACCGTCACCGGGAACCGCCGGCGACCACGGCCGGTCGATGCCGCCGGGCTTCACCGCATCGACGGCGTAGCCGGCGCCGGTCCGCCGCAGCACCAGCGCACCGTGGCGCCGCAGCCGCTCGGCATCGATCACCGAGGCCGCGCAACCCTGCGGCGCCGGCCGCGCGGTGACGATCAGCGCCGCCCGCTCGCAATCGTCGGCCAGCGCCTCCGGCCGCATCGCCAGCGCGACGAAGGCGCCGCCCGGGCCCTGGGTGACGCAGCCGCTCGGATCGCAGGAGACGCCCCCGCCGAGCGACGCATCGGCGGCGGTCCGCGCATCGGCATCCGCCGCCAGCCATTCCTTGACCAGGAATGCATCCTTCGCGCTATGCATCAGAGCAGCCGCCCGTCGCCGCCACGCACCGCGACGTTGCGGCCGTCGGCGGAAATCAGCACGTCCGGCAGCGGGGCCCTCAGCGCCCAGACTGTGGCCACCACCAGCAGCACCGCGCCGGACCAGCGCAGCGGCGTGCGCAACAGCCCAAGCAGGATGATGCCCGCGCTTGCGACGATCAGCGGCCCGATGCCGAACGCCGCCATCCGGCCCACCGCGCCAGGCAGCGCGGCGACCCATTGCGTCACCAAAATCATCCAGTCGATGCCGAAGCCCATGATCGCCCAGAACACGCCATCAAAGCCGAACGGCATGGCGAGGAGGCCGAGCAGACCCGCCGGCATCACGATCGCCGACACCACCGGCATCGCCGCGAGGTTGGCGAGCAGCCCGTAGGGCGTCACGCGATGGAAATGGAACGCGGCGTAGGGTGTCGTCGCCAGCCCCGCCACCAGCGAGGCCAGCATCAGCATCGTGAGCTCGCGCCCTCCCCACAGCGCGACCCGCGCAGTCGCCGAATGGTCGGGCGAGGCCAACAGGTTCGGCAGCCCGATCTGCACCAGCGCCACCAGCCCGAGCGTCGCGGCAAACGACATCCGGAAGCTCGTTTCCGAGTTCAGATATCGTTCGTTTCTTCAAAAGCTTAGCAGACTTTCTTGACCCCACTCTGGGACTTATTCCGGGACTTTGCGAGCCGTTCGACGGCCACAGCAACATCCTCGTCCAGCACATGCGCGTAGCGTAGCGTGCTCTTGATGTCCCGGTGGTTGAGCGCCTTCTGAACCAGCTTGAGATTCCCGCTGTCGCGGAGAAGCTTGCTGCCGAAGTCGTGCCGGAAGTCGTGGAAACGGAAGTCGGCGACACCAGAGAGGTCTCGTAGGCGCTGCCAGGCCGTCTTGGCGCCGTTATAGGTCAGAGCGTAACGCTGCCCCCTCACCCGACCCAGTCGCTTGTTGCCGTAGACCGCGAGGTACGTGAAGCAGAACTCCGGGTGCTGTCCCTGCAGCGGGAATAGGATCTCGCGCACCGCTGGCGTGATCGGGAAAGCCACGCGACGGCCGCCCTTCCCAAGCCTCACAATCTGCCTGGATCCGAAATCCACTTCGGACCATCGCAGCGTCACGCATTCCTTCAACCGCATGCCACTAGCCCGTACGAAGTCGAAGAAAGGGCCGTAGTCGTCGCGCATGACTGAATCGAGCGCGTCAGCCTCCTCGGTCTTAAGTTCGCGGACACGCTCCTCTGGCTCGGACAGCAACAGCTCATCCCACTTGGGTTCATTGTCAAAGACCGCGCCTTCGGCCTTGGCGAAGGTGAATAGGCGCTGCAGCACCTTGGTCGCAGACCGGTTGACCGTGGCGTTAGAGACCAATGGCAGGGCCTGTTCCTCTTCCTTGGTCCGCTTACCGCGCCTCGAGACACGGTGACCACGGCGCCACGCCACCATGTCCTTGGCCGCCTTGTGATCAATATCAGTCAGCGGCCTCGTCTCACCGAAGTATGTGACTAGCCGAGCAAGGTTAGTCTCAGTGGCCTTCGGCTCCGAGTCATACTGCGCACTGTCGTTCCAGAGGCGGTTAGCGACGTCATCGATCGCGAGTGACGCCTTGGCGCGCCGTGTCGCCTTCACTAGCGCCTTGGCTTTCTCTAGCTGTGCAGCTTCAAACTTTTCCGCGTCGCGTCGAGTCGAGCACTTCGTGCTGCCATGAAACCGATTACCCGCGTGCTGGAAATCGAATTGGTAATAGGGCGAACGCTTGTCACGGTAGACGGACACGGTACTTCCCTCCTGCGGCGACGCTCAAGAAACTCTTGGATATCGTCCTCAGCATACCGCCTTCGCGGGCGCTTCTTGCCTCGGCCGACATTGATGTAAGCGATCTCACCATCATGCGCGAACGCGCTCAGTTGGTCCTCTGTGATATTCAGCCTCAAAGCCGCCTGCTCTGGCGTGAGCAAGCGGCTGTTGTCATTGGCAGGATTGGGCAAGAGCGTGCCCCTAAGAAAATTGCTCGGCTTACCTCGCCGGCCAGGGCCAGCGCTCAGGGTGGTTTGTCGCTGAGGCGACTCAAGGCAGCCAATAAACAGCTGCGTCAGCTATTTCCCGACTTCGCTGAAATCCGTCACTCCGTGGGTCATGCCCAAGAGTTGAGAGAGGAAGCAACGAAGCATCAGGTAGATGGGGTCGTCGGTGAAGTGTTTCCCGTGCTTCACGCACACCCCCTTGCCACCGTCCAAACCAAGATAGTGATCCGCAATTCCCTGCAAGGGCGCACGTTTCGCAATACGTTTGACGGGCAGATGCGAACCTACGAAGTCAGCTCAGACTCCGTTGCCGGTCTAAACTGAACCTCCTCCGAATTGATGGACACCTGTAGTAGGCTCGAAGAGCCAGGAGAGGTGTTGGATGGAAGGACGTCAGCGTAGGTCGTTTACGGACGACTATAAGCGGCAAGCGGTCGATCTGGTCGCTTCGAGTGGCCGCTCGATCGGATCGGTGGCCAAGGAACTTGGCCTGCGCGATTCAGTTTTGCGGCGCTGGGTGGAACTACGTGGAACTGGGCGAGAGCCGACGGCTGCGGCGCGGCGCCCCACAACGCAAGCGACGCTGCCGTCGGCGGACCACGCGGCGGAGATCGCTCGTCTGCAGCGAGAGAACGAGCGGCTGCGCATGGAGCGCGACATTTTAAAAAAGTCGATCGCGATCTTTGCTGGGGGGCCGAAATGAGATTCCGCTTCATCGAAGATCGCCGCGCCGACTATCCTGTGACGATCCTGTGCGACGTGCTCGGTGTCTCGCCGGCCGGCTATTATGCTTGGCGCTCCCGGCCGGAGAGCCAGCGATCGGTCGCCAACCGTGAGCTTGTCGACGACATCAAGCGCGTCCATCGCGAGACAAACGGACGCTACGGCAGCCCGCGTATCCATGTCGAATTGAAGGCCCAGGGCCGCGGGGCGAGCCGTGGCCGCATCGAGCGGCTGATGCGCCATCACGGTATCAGGGCCATCATGGCACGGCCTCGCCGGGTGCGGACGACCGATAGCCGTCATGACCTCCCGATCGCGGCGAACCTGCTCGAGCGCAACTTCACCGCCACTGCGCCGAACCGGATCTGGCTCGCCGATATCACCTACATCGAGACCGATCAGGGTTGGCTCTATCTGGCCACCGTCATGGATTTGTACAGCCGCAGGATCGTCGGCTGGGCGATGGCGGATCATTTGCGTGCCGAGCTGCCGCTGGCAGCCTTGCGGATGGCCGTCTCAGCGCAGCGGCCTGGCGCCGGTCTGATCCATCATTCCGATCGCGGCGTCCAATACGCATCGGCGGAATACCGCAAGGTCGTGCAATCTGCCGGCTTGAGGGCATCGATGAGCCGCAAGGCCGACTGCTATGACAATGCTCCAATGGAGAGCTTCTTTCACACGCTCAAAATCGAGCTCGTCTACCACACTCACTATGCAACACGCGCAGAGGCCACACGTGATATCTTTGCTTACATTGAAGGCTTCTACAATCGAACTCGTCGTCACTCCGCCATCGGCTATGTCAGTCCGATCGAGATGGAGCTAAAAGCAGCTTAACCTTGTCCATTTTTTCGGGGGAAGATCAAACAGGATCAAGGAAGCCGCCTACGCCGCATTTGCCCACTGCCCTTCTCAACATCAATCATAGCGGTGAATAGGCTGGTCCCGCGCCATGCTAGGCGACAACCTACCCACCGCTGCAGACTGGGAATGGTGCCTGGACAGGCTGGCGCTAGTCATGGAGCGCGCCGGCAAGAAGGCCGATGTGTACTTGCCTATGCGGCATATTTCTGGCCGCTCGTGTTCACCCTGAGGCGTATTGTCGTTTGCCGCCGACAGCGTGCCTTCGGGCAGCGATACGCCCTCGTCTACCGCATACCGCTCAACCACCATGAAGGGCTTGCCGTGCAGTTCAGCTGAGTCATCGATCTCGTTTATCCCGCAAGCCGCTGTGAGCCGACCAAAGTGCGCTTGGCCCGCCTCTTGGGTGGCGGCGTCACGTCCCTCCAATAGAACGGCAACGCGCCCATGGTCGGTCTGCATTTCCAGCCAAGTGCCTTCATCCCGACTTTCCAACGCGCTGGACACGACAATCAGCGGAACACGGCGCGGCACAGCGATTTCAATGGCGGATCTTTGGATCCTACGGGCGCGCTCGGCAGCCTCGGTCGCGTCAAAGGTACTGTCGCGGCGCCTCGCCACTTCACCCTCCTCGTCTAGTTCTGGCGGCTTAGCTGTCGGCCTTACGGTGCGGTCGGCCTCGTCATATTTCTCGGCTGCCAGCCACTTCTCCAGCGGCATCCGGCGCTGACCTGGTTTTGCGCTTGCGGCCCATGCACTGGCGCGAACCTCGATGTGATCGACATCCGGGCTGGCAATAGCTTCAAACGCACGCTTGCTGGCCTGCTTGTTGCCGTGGCGCCCGTAGGCACGCCAGATGCGCTCAAACCCTCCCGCCTCGGCCGGCGCATCAGCGCCCGGCCCGCTGGCGGATACTGATTTACCTACACCGTCAGCCGGTCTGTAAGCCGGTGACGGTAAGTAGGATTCGGTATGCGAATCCACACCACTGGCTGGCCTAGTGGTAATCGTTTCCACACCGCAAGAGGTATCCATTTCCATACCACTGGCAGGGGTATACGTTTCGCTACCACTAGCAAATTTGGTGGTTGCCCAGACCGGCTCGTACTCCGAGGGCCGCGTACCGCTACCAACGTGGCGCTTGGTAAACCCCCATTCGGTCAACTCTCTGCAGGCCCTGATAACGGCAGGCCTGCCAAGGCCGGTTGCGCGCTCGATGTAGCGCAGGGCGGCCCTGCCGTTTCCCTCTTTCTTCCTAAATCTATCAATGATGACCCAGGCAACCTTCACGTGACGTCCGCTCGTTCTGCCGTCGCAAGAGATGCGACCAAGGGTCCACCATTGAGATAGCAGACTACCCGGTACGGCCGTCCGCTCCTGCCTGTCGGAATGCTCAGGCGGCATGCAGTGCGCTGTCCACGGCGGCCTTAACTTCTGACAGCCACTCGCGGGGCATCTCGGAAAGGGGTGCCGTACGCCATTCGGCATCGTCGCGACCGCACAGGATCTTGACCGTCACCGAGTTCCCACCCGCATAGTATAAGTCGTCGATATAGCTTCCGTCCCGCATAACCATCCACGTTCCTCTCGCCCATCCGGATTGGACCAATACCGACTAGTGGCCTCCTGCGGCCCAAACGCTAAAGTCAGTGATCACTGAATTTGGTGGGTGGGAGCGGAAAAGGTAAACCTGCCCCCGGATCCGCCCGCTCATTGGCTGCCAGACGCCCGCAAGCCTTACACAAGGCAGTAGAGTGCGCTCAGGCCGCCACCGGGTAAACTGCGCGCCTAGGACCAGACACCGCCCGGAAGGCCGGCTCTAGGGCTTGGCGGCGCCCCCCTGAACGCACGAGGAACGCCGCCAGCCATTCCGGGACTCTTTCCGGGACTCTGCGCCGTCAATCCGTGGTTTTTGCCCGATTTTGAGCGATTTTCGTTCTAGGCCGCCGCCCCACGCAAGTCTTGCAGGCCATTGAAAATGCACAAGATTTATAGCAGGCGGGCCGCATCGCCGCTGGTCGCATAGAAGCTCTGGAAGCTCGGATGCACCAGCGCCTCCGGCGCGATCGCGAGCACGATCAGCGCCGCCACCGCCAGCGTGCGGAAGGTGATCGCGCGGCGGTCGACCATCACCGCGATCAGCACCACCGCCGTCATGAAGAACGATCGCTGCGTTGCGACCTCCGCCCCCGACAGCAAGAGATAGAACGCCGCGGCGATCAGCGCGGCCGCGGCCGCCCATTTCTTGATCGGATGCCCCGCCGTCAGCGCAGGAAACAGCGCGAGCAGCGCGCGCACCGCGAAGAACACCACGCCCGCGACCACGGCCATGTGGTAGCCGGAGATCGACAGCACATGGCCGAGCCCCGAGATGAACATCGCATCGTTGACCGGCGTCGAGATCGCGTCGCGCCGGCCGGTCAGCAGCGCGGTTGCGATCGCGCGCTGATCGCCGTCGAGCGTGGTGCGGATGCGCGCGTCGATGGCGTCACGCAGGCCCTGCATGAAGGCGGCATAGCGCAGCGCCAAGCCGCCGGCTGCCGGTGGTTCCCTGGTCTTGATCGCGCCCATCACGAAGCCGGAGGCGCCGATGCCCTGGAAATAGAGGTCGCGGCCGAAATCATAGGAGCCCGGACGCTGCGGCCCGAGCGGCGGCATCAGCCGCTACAAATTATTATAAACAATTGATATTGCTAGGTTAAAATTGAGCTCGACGGTTTGATCCACAACCCAACCCACAAAACAACGACGACCCCGGCGCGGGGGCGCCAAGGTCGCCAGAGGGGGCACCTCCATTGCCACTTGTTCCCGCCGAAAACCGATGTCGATTCCTTCACGGTTTAGGAACCGTATGACTTTAGGATGATTAGGCGAAAAGTTTACTGGGAGTCCAAATGATGTCGGACGAAGATATCGCTCTCCAGGCAGTAAGCGCCGCGCAAGAAATACTCGAAGAATACCTAGAACCTCGGCCGCGCTCGAACGAGCGGATGATTTTAGATCGGCTTGTTGAGGTGCTCGGCCGGCCAGATCTTGTTGTTGCTGTCAGCCGTCTGATGCATCGTGCTCACGGCCCAGTCTCGGGCTAGCCTACGTCATTCCGTGCTAGCTCTTCCCTGCACTCGGCGGCAAAAGACTTCAGCCGATCAATCGTGAGTTTGTCCAAGGCTCCCATGGCCATCCGTTCAGCGCGAGCGATTTGCTCTCTCAGATATTCGATACGATCCATGTGCCGATCCTCCGGCCTGGACAACTTGAAGCAAATTGTCTCGTTCCGAGCATGCTCTCGACGTGCCTAACGGAGTATGAAGCGGATCACGCTGCCGGCTTTCAGTTTTAACGAAGGCAAGCATCGGGATAGGACGGGCGGTGCGCTCGCCGGAAAACGACGGCGTATTCTTCGGGGTTTGCCCGAATGGCGCCTCCAAACACCTCCGCGTGAACGAAACACCATTTCGGCCGCCTCGAAACGACCGCGAAACAAACCGCGCACACGCTGTCTCCCGCACCAGAACGGGAGCGACGGTCATGATGAATTCAGTGTGGATGCGCAAAGCTCGTTTCGCGGTGACCGCGGCTTCGTTGGCCTGCGCAACGATATTGCTGGTGATGGCTGCTCCCCATTCCGTCTCGAGTGGAGCACTCGGCAACGATTGGCAGTGCAGCAAATCCGGTTCGTCTTAACGACGTGCCGTCAGATCCCGACGTCATAGACTGGCCCTGCAAATTGGACTCTGCTGGGATTTCAGTGTCCCAGTTCAGGAAGAAAACGCCGCCGGGCGTGCATTTTTGAGACGGGCGGCGTACTTTTTCGGATCAGCCTTGCCCTGGAACTTGCCCATCTTTGTGCAGTTATCGGTCGGTACCTCGGAAGGATTTGGCTATGATTCGCCTCCTGTCGATTCTCACCTTTAGCGCGCTCTGCATCCTTCCGGATCGAGCATCCGCTGATCAGGTGAAGCCGCGTGAAAATCTGGCATCCGAGATCAGTTCTCGCCAACGGTGCGCGTGTGGCGCGACCCGCATTATTCATCACAGGCGGTATCGAACCGCGTACCTAATTGGTTATGACGTCCTGCCGTATCGCTACGGCTCGACATTCGTCTGGCAACCGCCGTATCGATATTACAGGCGCTAGCAACCTCGAAGAAAAATCCGCCGGGCGTGAATCGGCGGGCTCTCCTAGAATCGTCGGAGCTATAACTATTGAGCGCGGCGACGGCGGTATTGAGAGCTGCCATGTGCCATTCAATCTCTGGGCAAATCTCGTCATCAATAACATATTGCTAAAGGGCCGCGCGTTGTACCGCCCTCTCCTTTTTCATCCCTTTTCGACTGCAATTTCAAGCCGTTCTACGCGTCGGTTACAGCGGCTTCTCATAGATAGTACCGCTGTGTCCCAAGCAGTTGGGTGGCAATCCCGGTGGCAAAAGCCCTTCGCCTGCGGGCGGAATAACCTAAGCTATTGGCATACATCGCCTGATCATCATAATTTACGCAGGTATTTCAGCTTGTTGTGTTGATCAGGGATCGTGCAGGTGGATCCGGATTTTGGCGGTGGGAATAGTTGGTCTGGTTGGGATGGGTGCAGTTGCAGCGCTCGCGAGAGATCCGGCGCCGGCACCGATCGTCGAGTATCCAGTGGCGGAGCGCGCCAAGAAGGCCGATCGGCTTTCGCTCGTCCCACAGCAGCAAACGGTCGGCACAACGAGCGCCACCGCGGTACAGCAGCCAGCACCGATCGCATCGGTACCGCCATCACCACCACCTGCCCCGCAAACGAAAACCATCCCAGAGTCTCCTCCTGTCGTCGCTCGACATCGGCGTGAAGCGACCGATCCGATTCCAAAAAAGAGAAAACGCACTGCCAGCAGCAAACATCAACAGGAGGCTCAGAATGAAAAGCCGACCCGCACTGTCGACTGCAACGGAAGCGGACTAGATAGCGTCTTGCGGTCAATGAGGCTAAAGCCGGGCTGCCTGTGAGCCAACACGCTCATGAGAACGACCCCGGTGTGGGCGGCACGCCGGGATCGCCATTCTCAGTGGGGTTCGGGGGACCTGACAACCGGGAGCACACAAACTATGCCGGACATCGCCAGTGCGTTCCTATGCTCTTAGGAAATCCGAAACCTAACCGGCGCACGCTTTCCTTGGGACGGGACCGATTGGGGACTTGCACGGTCACGTTTCGGAGGAGCTGGCGCGCTGCCCCGCCTGCCGGCTCCTCTTTCTTCAAATTTGTGTATGGCACTGCAAAATGAGACGACCCCGGCAAGGGGGCACCAGGCCGGGGTCGCCTACTGACTCCCGGCGGGGGCTTGGGGAACCTGAAAACCGGGAGCCAAACAAACTACGCCCGACATCGCCACGCGTTCCTATGCCCGAACGAGATTGGGGAGACCGCTCGGGGAAATTGCGCGTGAGCAATCCCCCGACGATTAAATAGCAACTTGTGCATCGCACTAACGTTTGATCGAGCTTGGGAAATTTTCAGGTCCCAGGTTTTGGAATGAACGCCGCCGGGACGCGTATTTCGAGCCCGGCGGCGTTACTTTTTGATCAGATCCAGGCAGCCGCCCAGTCCGGCAGACGCTCCGGAAGCGGCTTATCGAGCAGGCCGGCGACTAGCACGGCGAGCGCCGCGCCTTCGATTGTCCCTTCGGCGAACTCGACGTTGTTGCCGTCCCACTCGAAATTGAGGACCATTGATGCGATTGCTCGCATTCCCTCGATCGTCGTGGGGCGGATTGTGACCATGCGGGCGAAGATCGCTCGCAACTGATCCGTGGTCTCCTCAAACTCAGCCACCACCGCAGAGAGGCCCACTGCCTCGTCGGCGGCGTCGATAGCGGCGGTGTATGCGGCCTCAGCGGCGGCGCCGAGCGAGCGGGCTTCGTAAACGGTTCCTGGCGGATACGAACTGCTGGCTATGTCATACAGGCGACCGCTCTCGTCATTTACCGCGTCCCTGTGCCGCGCTAATTCGACGAACCGGCGTCCTAGCTCAATCAGTTCGGCGTCGGGGTTTGCCAATGATGCTGTCGTTGCCGTAGCCGGAGCTGCAGCAGCCCCTGCCATGATCTGTAGGCCGAGCCTTCGGGTCATGGTTTTCATCAGCCCATGCTCCCCTGCCGCCAGTCTTGCGACCCAACCTGCTCGAGCAGGCCATCGTGATCACCGATGCCGGTGGAGCACTCGTCCTCCAGGTCGCGGGTGCCGCCCGACGCCCAGCGCGTCTGATCACCGGTCGGGTTAGAACCATCGCCCCATCCGAGCAGGGATGGGTGCCGTTCAATGGAGCCAAGGCTGGGCTCATAGTCGCTCCGGTCTAGCTCCCGGTCGGCGCCTCCCAGTCCGCCCTTGCTCCAGCGCTCCTGGTTGGTCGCCCGATCGAGCGAGCCTAGGGACGGTTCAGTATCGCCGCCCTCCTCGTTCTCGCCGCTATCGTCCTCGAGCTCGCGGCAGACGTAGTCGTCCGTCTTGTCGAGAAACCGGAGGAGCCTGTCGACCTCGTCTCTGGCCTCGCGCCGGAGGCGGCCTATGGCCAAGAAAAGATCTTCGGGGAAACCGTCAGTCCGGCAATGGAGAGCGCCAGCGGGCTCCGTATCGGCGGGCGCAGCTATGCTATTCTCAGAATCAACCTGAGCCATGAAACACCTCATAGTTTGGGCCAGGCCTGTCGACGTGCTTCGAACCGCGTCGGCGGGCCGCTTGTTTTTCAAGCTTGAATACGGTATTGCCAAACAATGAAAAAGGCAACACCAAAACACCGGGGCGGCAAAAGGCCTGGCGCAGGGCGACCCGCGACGGGCAGAGATCCCTCTCGCACGTTCCGCCTTTCCGACGAGTTCATGGCAAACCTTGATGCATGGGCCGCGCAGCAGCCGGACAAACCCACTCGCTCCGAGGCTATCCGCCGGCTGGTCGAGATCGGGCTGAAGGCCAAGCGATGAATTTCGAAGTGTATGGACCTTCCTCACGTTGCTCGGCCGGCGATAGCTACCGCTTCCAATGCAGAAAGCGCTGGGGCGCTCCCGAAATTCATGAGAAAGCAATGCGATACCTAGTTCTGCTATCATTGCTCTGGGCGGTCGCAGCGCATGCAGAGGATCATCTCCCCAATGGGGATGTGATAGTGCAGGGTTATCACTGCTACAGCGTCTATCGCAAAGGGAAGGTCATCCGAGACACCTGCGGGATTAAGGCTGTCCTGCGGCAGATGTCCCGCAAAGATCGCCAAATCTATAATCGGCTGATGGAACAATACAGAAAGGAAAATCGGTAATGCCGCACGTCCCCGCAGAGAAGCAGTAATCAGCATCGTTTCGGCGTGAAGCATGGATAGCTTGTGACGGCACGGCGATGAACAGCTCGGTTACCAAGATACCCAAATATTGCGTTAGAGAAGAGCGCTACCCGTACAATTCAGCGATCTTCACTGCGGACCTTGGCGGCGGTGGTCTCAGGAAAGCTATTGCAGATAGCGATCGAAGAGCCAACTCATCCGGCAAGGTCTATATCGTAGTGGACGAAGCCGATCGGCGCATCCACACTTCTATTCCAAGCACATCGAGAGCGGCCTCACCAAGCTCGGCGAGTACAATTCAAGCCGACCGAAAATCTCTCCATACTGTGGGCAAGCTCATCATTCTTGTTTGCCTCGCCGCCCTGTATTTGTGGTGGTTTCAGTTGAAATGATCGACGCCGGAATCGACGTTCCCGATCTTATGTGCTCAAGCACGTATTGACGCTCGTCCGGTGTTCTCCACCGTAAAATCACGGATTCTATACAATCCGAGAGTTCGCTTCCATGCGCGCGCAGGTTGCGGTAGGTTCGTCACCAAATCTAAGAGAATAAAGCTCGAAGAGCTGGTGGGGCACGATGGAAAGTTGGAGCGTTATAATCCCTAGCCAGTGAGTGAATATTGTCGGCAGCAAAGAAGACGTATTGAAATTCTTGAACGCCGAAATCGCTTACTTCAGTAAGCTTTTGATCAACGGCCAGCAGATTACTCTCGGGGCGCAAGGTTATGGAAACCTGCGGATAAGCGAGCCCGCTGTTGAAGCGCTGTCGAAAATTGTACGTGACGTTCAAGCCGACAAAAAAGAATCTCTCGAGGAGTACGTGCAAGAGTAAGCGCTGTTCAGCGGCCACCTTCCGGATGACGGGGTGATCTGCGAGTCTGCGGTTCGGTTTGGACCGTTAGGCTTAGAATGGACACAGAGCATAGTGCTATCACGGAGCCGGTGCGGCGGCTTGAAGTCTTCACCGGAGCCGGCCGTCGGCGGAAGTGGAGCAATGGGGACAAGGCGCGGATCGTTGCGGAGATCGTGGCGAGCGGCGACTCGGTCTGTTCGGTAGCCCGACGGCATGGATTGTCACCGCAGCAGTTGTTTGGCTGGCGACGTCAGTTGCGAGAAGCAGCAGGCGGTCATTCCGCAATAGAAGAAGTACAGTTTGTGCCGGCGGTGGTGGATGCCGCGGTGCCGGCGCCCGCTGTTGACCGGGAGCGCAAAGCGGTGCGCTGCAAGGCCAAAGCGGATACCCGGGCTCGCCGTTGCGATGCCGGGATTATCGAGATCGAAGTCGACGGCATCATGATCCGGGCCGGTCGTGGTGCGGATACGACGATGGTTGCGTCGATTGTCCAGGCGCTGAAGGCGAGCCGGTGATCGGTCCGTCGGGTGCGGTCCGGGTGATGGTGGCGACCAAGCCGGTGGACTTCCGTAAGGGGATGGAAGGGCTCGCGACCCTGGTGCGCGAGAGCATGCGGGCAGATCCATTCTCGGGAGCTGTCTATGTGTTCCGGGCCAAGCGGGCGGATCGGATCAAGCTGGTGTTCTGGGACGGAACGGGTCTGTGCCTGTTCGCCAAGAGGCTCGAGGATGGGATCTTCCGCTGGCCGAAGATCGAGGACGGCGTGATGCGCCTGTCGGCGGCGCAATTGTCGGCGCTGCTGGAAGGGCTCGACTGGCGGCTTGTGCATGAGGCGCGGGAGACGTCGACGCCAACGCAGGCCGGATAGCTGTTGGCAGCGCTGCGGCGAAATGAATCAGGAGCGTCGGACGCGTCGCCAGATGGCGGCGAATATGCTCTGAATTGGGTGTGAGCGACGCCCTGCCTGACGATCCCGAGACGCTGAAAGCGATGCTGCTTGCCGAACGATGCGAGAGCGAACGGCTGCGTCAGATCATCAAGGAATTGCAGCGGCATCGGTTTGGCCGGCGGGCAGAGACGCTGCCTGAAGATCAGATGCTGCTGGGCTTGGAAGACGTCGAGCAGGTTGCCGCATACAACGAGACGGCACAGGACGTGAGCGCACCTGAAGGCCGTGAGGCGCGGGCTCGCACGCGCCGCGGCAACCGTGGCGCCTTGCCGATGCACCTGCCGCGGATCGAGGTCGTCGTCGACATCGAGGGCAAGACCTGTCCCTGTTGCCAGGGCGAGTTGCACCGGATCGGCGAGGATAGAAGCGAGCGGCTGGACCTGGTCCCGGCGCAGTTCCGGATCCTCGTGACCAGGCGTCCCAAATACGCCTGCCGGGCTTGCGAGGACGGGGTCATGCAGGCGCCGGCCCCGATTAGGCTGATCGAGGGCGGATTGCCGACCGAGGCCACCGTCGCCCACGTCCTGGTCTCCAAATATGCCGATCACCTGCCGCTCTACCGGCAGGCGCAGATTTACGCCCGCCAGGGCATTGAGCTCGATCGTTCGACGCTGGCGGACTGGGTAGGACAAGCTGCCTTCCACCTGCGTCCGCTGCATGACCGTCTGCTCGGCAAGCTCAGGCAACGGCCAAAGCTGTTCGCCGACGAGACGACGATGCCGGTGCTCGATCCCGGCCGCGGGCGCACCAAGACCGGTCAGCTCTGGGCCTATGCAGCGGACGACCGGCCGTGGGGCGGTGCCGATCCGCCGGGCGTTGCCTATGTCTATGCCCCCGATCGCAAAGCCGATCGGCCGATCGCCCATCTCGCAGGCTTCGAAGGGATCCTGCAGGTCGATGGCTATGCCGGCTATGGCAAGCTCGCCGAGCGTGGCGATGTCCAACTTGCATTCTGCTGGTCGCACATGCGACGTAACTTCTACGAACTTGCCACACCCGGTCCCGCGCCCATTGCCAGCGAGGCGCTCAAGCATATCGCCGAGTTCTACGCCGTCGAAAAGGACATCCGTGGTCGCGGCGCCGAGGAGCGCCGTCTCGTTCGGCAGCAGAAAATCCGGCCGCTGGCGGAAGCCTTCGAGCGATGGCTCCGCGCAAAGCTCGCGTTGATCAGCCAAAAGGGCAAGTTGGCCGACGCCATTCGCTATGCGCTCTCACGCTGGGAGGGCCTGACGCGCTTCATCAATGACGGCCGCATCGAGCTCGACAACAACGTCGTCGAGCGCTCGATCCGTCCGATCACGCTGAACCGGAAAAATGCGCTGTTCGCAGGCTCCGACGGCGGCGCCGAGCACTGGGCCACCATCGCCTCCCTGGTCGAAACCTGTAAGCTGAACGACGTCGATCCGCTCGCTTACCTGACCGACGCCCTCACCAGGATCGTCAACGGCCATCCAAACAGCGACATCGATCAGCTGCTTCCGTGGGCCTATTGTCGTCAAGACCTCAAAGCTGTGGCCTGAGAACGACGCTTACGTGCAAGATGCACGCGCCAGACAAGTACTCATCGGCGCGAGCGCGGTAGGCCGTCGCGTCGAACAGATAAAGGCATCGAGCGACGCAGGCGCGGCAATTCTCGCGGCGATTTACTCCGCAAAATGGATGCACGCGTCCCACCCGGCGGGCGAGAACATAATTCTCGTCTTCCGAGCAGTCGCATTCGCAAATCCGGCAGACTTCGCATTTGACGATCTCTTGTCGGCTTCGGATGCTACCGCCAAGGCAATAGAAACCGGCAAAAAAAGCGATGCCGCTGCACAAGCCCTAAATCAATTCATTGATGACAAGAAGGCGCTTATTGGAGAACTCGAGGATCTGTATCGAAACAAGCTGACGATAGAAGAGCCAGCACGGTCATGGCAAACCATCGCAGCCAATAAAACCCGCATATGGCGATTGTGGCTCGCGATATTCGCGCTAATGACCGTTGCTCCGTTAATTGCTGCATTGACATATTGGAGCGTGGTTTCCGACGCCATCAGCAAGCTAACCGGGGCGTCCAATGGCGGCTTCTCCATTTCGGGGCTTGCCGCAATCTCGGTGCCGGCGCTGCTCTACGCCTGGCTGCTAAAGAATATCAGCCGCGTATTCATTCAAAATCTCAATCTCGCCGACGACGCAGACCACCGGCGTTCCTTGGCGCTGACGTATATGGGCCTGCTTCAGAACGAAAAGCAGCCAGCAACGGATCAAGACAGGGCAATCATTCTGAACGCTCTCTTCCGTCCAATTCCACCACAGACGGGAGACGAAGGGCCCCCGGCCGGACTTCTAGATCTGATCCAGAAAAAATGAGAGAGCGTCGGACGTGAGAGCCTTGGCGACGACGTTGCCGGACGACACCGCCAAGGCGAAGTCGGTGCGACAAACTGTCAAGATGACGAGGAACATTCGGCAACTCGCGGCATTTTCCAGGATCGAACAAACTGGAGGCTATGAGATGAAATACGTGTTGGCTGTTGCCGCTGTTGTCGCCCTTGCCACCCCCGCTTTCGCTGATGAAGTTGGTGTCCATGTCGGACCCGTGGGTGCCGGCGTAACCACTGGCGAATCCCACGTCAATCGGGACCGCGACCGCGACCGCACCACCGTGATCAAGGAGCGCGAGCCCGCCGATCGCACGACTGTCATCAAGAGGGAGCATGACGAACCGCGCGAAAAGACTATCATCAAAGAGCGCGATTGATTTGCAGGGCCCCCGCATCGGCGGGGGCCTTTTCTATTCTATTTGCAGCGATGCCGCTCCGTACCGACGACCAGCGGGTCGGGCTGATACCTGCGGGCGGGGCGATCCCTAGCGGCTTCACTCTACACGCGAATTGCGCGATCATCGGGGCATGTCCTGGCGCCGCAAGCCCGCTCACTTCCTCCGTTACTGGACCGGTCCCGTCGATCACAACGCCGGCTTCAAGACTGTGCAGGTCTTTCTGCGCCGCCTTACTGCAACTTCTTTTCGATCTCGAAGGTGAACTTGAGCTGCATCACAGGGCCCTTGTCGTCTCGGACCTCTATCGCCATGCGGTGGTTGTGTACGCGCTGAGACTGATACACGACGTCCCGGACCATATCTGCCACCGACTTAGCAGCCTCCATTTGCGCCGCCTGCATGCTGTTGAGTTCCAGGCCCTCCTCATCGGGGGCCAACTCCTCACCGTCGCGCAGATCAAAATAATAGCGCGTCATGCTTCGCCTTCCTGCGTTACTTTGTCAAAGCAGGCAGGCAGAACAGGTTCCTGACGCGAGGCTAATGCCTTTTAGGGGCTGGAACCGTCTCTATCGCTATCATGTCAGCATCCCGAAGGGTCACGCGCCGCCCGGTCGCAGCGGCGATTTTTCGAGCCACCATCCTCGCGGTTTCATCGTCGGCAAGGTCGAGAGCGAACACTCCCCGCTCAATGTCGGGACTTGCAACGTCTCCGATGGTGGGACGCTGGTTCGTCCGCTTCACTTCGGGCTCTGCGAGCCGGCGGAGGAAAGCCATTCGTCTACATGTGAGGCGGTTTCCATCTGCCGGGCCTTTTCGAGCGCCGCCTCCTTGGCCGCGCCAACGGGCATCTCGGTGGCCATCGCCCGCAGGCGTTGTCCTTCGTCACACAGACGTTCTTGAAGGGGCTGGTCTTGTTTGAAACGCCGCCGCTTGATGACCATGGGGCGCTCCTTTCCTGTTCGAGGAAGGCGGGAGCGCTAACCGGGCGGTCTCATCACCGATAAAAGCTACTGATCCGGGCGGTGATAAAGGCTAACGTACGCCCCTTGGCTGCAGTTCCAAAGGAACTTCGTCACAGCTACGTGTCCCCGCCGCGGTGTCGCGAGTTGGATGGGATCGATCCCTCGGACGTTCGGGATGGCTAGTCATTTGGTTTATTGTCTGTGGTAATTGCTGACACGTCGCACCGTTCGCAGAACAGATCGATGCTAGCGAGATCGCTAGGCTGATTCACGACTTTAAAGCCTCTTGGAAGCTGCTCCACCATGGTTGTCTGGCCCGGCTCATCAAGTTCGGCCAAGTTGGCGACGCCGGTAAGCCCACAACGCGGGCACTTTAAATAAGCCTTGAAATGGTCCCTCGCGGTCATCCGCCAAATATGCGGTTCGAGGCATAGATTTTCCAGCCCGGAACCCGCCATCGCTTCACGCCGTCCCGCGAGGCGTAGCGGCTTCACTCCGCACGCGATCGGCGCGATCATTGGCGCATGCGCCAGCGGCGATATACGAAATGGTCCGGCCGCTCCTTCCCGCCTGGTAGCCCCGCGGAATGGCTCGCTGACGGACATGTGACGTGCAACATCAAATGCCATGGTGGCTGCGCTCGGATGGTTGACGTCCGTCTAGACGCGTTGCCGCAGGATCAGCCTTGGTCGCGTGTCGGCTGGCTCCTTGTCTGCAAGGTGTGCGGCGCAGCAGGCGCGGTGAACATCGTTCCGAATTGGCATGACATGGGGGGCCGCGTGCCATTCTCCGAGAACTGGAGATCGTGAGTCCGCCGACATGCGGGCCTTCCACGCCGAGTCCGATCCGCTCAAGCGTGATGAGATCGCGGCCAATACCCGGCACTCGCTCCTACAGCATATGCCGAAGGGAACGAAGCTTCGGCTTGCCGATGTGCTCGAACTGTTCAAGCTGGTGCGATGACCTCATTCGACCTCGGCAACCAACTCAAATCTCGGCCGTAGCTCTCTGCAGATGCGCTCGAGCCGAGAATGTAATTCATGGAGGTCCTCCGGCGCCGCTACCACGGTTGTGCGAAACCCAAGCCGTCGGTCCTCGCTGATCTGAAAGAAGATGGTCAATCCAAATCGTTCTTGGATCAATTGATGAAGCTCATCTCTCGTAATTTTCTGCTTTTGTAATGCCATTGAAAATAAACCGGGTGACATAAAAAACACCAGCGCCGACCCGCGCTGAATCGAAACGGCCCCGGCGGGCTTGGGGAGCGTACCGGGGCCGCTTCGTTGGGCGCCCCTTTCCGGAGAAGCGCCCATTCACGGTATCGGGAACGAGTGGCAATCGGTACTGCGCGAGCGGGCTACCCCAGAAGGTGGCCCTCTGATTGAGTGGCCCCAGCAACCTTTGGGGACCTGTGTAAAGGGAGGCTGGTTGCTGGGGCCATCTAGCGGCCCGATTGGTGCATACGGGCCGACCTAGCTGTCAGTTTGCGAAGAACGCAAACGCCAGAATTGCTATCGGGCTGAGGCCTAGGATCACAGCCCAGATTCGGAAAAATAGTTCGTTTGACATCACACAACCCCACGTAGATGAGTAGCCTACCCCGGGAAAACTCGGCGGCTCCAGTGCAGTTGGTGCCAGTATCACCCGTAGGATTACGGGGTTGGCCGCCAATTGATTGAGGCCTTACCACATAAAGATTGCGACGACGGCGACCGCGATTGGGGTCAATCCCAAGATCACAATGCCAATTGTATAAAGTACCTCATCGTCCACGAGACAACTCCTGCGTCTTGGAGCTGTCAAATCTTAGTGCCGAAGGCACTGGGCGGCTTTGAGCGGCGTCAAAAAGGTGGCTCGGTCGTCGGCCGCCTTCCGTCTTGGCGATCGAAATGCGCCAGCGGTCAAAGAAAGGGCCCCAGCACCTTTGGGGGCCCACGGGCCGGTGCTGAGGCCAGTTATTCCTATGCTGTCGGGGCCTGCCCCGATGGTCCCACCGTTAACATGATCGGTTCCCACCCATCCACTGAAATTGCCACTTTTTCCCGATTCCGTGAGAGTAGTCCACCCTTATGATTCCGGGCTTAAGGTGGAGCTTGAACAGGTGGTGCTAGAGAAATAGTCGCGGGGCGATGGCAGCGAGACAGTTCATGAAAGATCGGTGGGCAGAGGCGCTGGTCCTTATGTTGGTGGCGGGGGCCTTTGTCTGCCTCGCATTGGGAGATTACTCACGCTGCCGTGAGAGAAACTTCTCATTGACCGAGTGCTTCTTCGGGCCTTCGGCCCGGTTAAATATCGATTGAATTGGCTTGTGGCTTTGCGCCATTTCTTGCGAGCGTCAGATGAACCGGGGCGCCGACATCTCGCCCGGAACTCCTCCCGCAGGCAGCACCGATGGCCGAGATCGAGGTCTACACCGCCCGCTATGAGCGGGGCATGGACACCAGCCGGCCGGGCGAAGGTTCTAGCTGTTCACGCTGGTGTCGGAGACCGGCGCGATCCTCTATGAGGTCAAGCTCAACGAGGAGCTGATACCCGGTGGCGCTGGAGCGGGCCCAGGCAACAGCTGAACAGAGGAAGGCCTTCCGGATCATCGTGGAGCCTTAGCTCGATTCGCAATCCTCGCCCTCGATGCCTATCTCGGGACCATGCCAAAATTTGAGGTTTTGCCTCAACTGGGCGAAGTGTTCAGTTTCGCCAAAAGGCGTCTCCGGCTGACCGCCGAATGCGGAGAGGACGCACAATGAGCAAGGCGCGCGAGTTTATCGATTTCTGGATCGAGAATAGCGTACACGCGGTCGAACAATATCGGACCATCGGCGCGTCGCAGGATGTGACCGAACTAAGCCGCCGCCTTATCGATGCTGCCAAGGAACAAAGTATCCCGGAAGCGGACCTGCAGGCTGAGATCGGGAATATCTCCGACTACATCAAAGACCAGCTAAAGGCGGCGAATAGGGCTGAGAGCGAACGGCGTAAGCCTACGTAGGACGCTCGTGGCCATTTACTGACGCGGTCTTGGCGGTTGCCGCGATGGGAGCTCTGTTCGGCTGGGTATATCTATGCGCGCTGGCTCGGTAGGACGGGATGGCTCGGGATTGCGGTTACCGCGCGTCATCCAATCCGCAAGGCGATGAAGGCTTTTTCGCCATGCGCTCAGACTGGGTTCTGTTGCAGGCGAGTCATCGTCCATCCGTTCGCTCCGCGCTAGATCGGCGGCTGCAGCCCCGGCGAGAGCAACCATTCGCTGAGGTGCGCGCCGGTGTCAGCCTGTCGGGCTCGCTTTAGCAGGGCCGCTTTTTCGATACCCGCGGGCATAGCGTTGGCCTGCTCGCGAAGCTGCCTAGCTTGTTCGGCTAACCTCGCTTCGCGCGCTTCGGTTTGGACCACTCGGCGAATCTGTCCCATGGCTTCAGTTTACGCTGAGACGATTCCCGATCAAACAAATTAGAGACGCTGAATGCACTCGTCCTGCCAAGTCCGTGCATTCACACCAGCGTTAGAAAGTCCCAGCGCCTATCCCCCGGTAGCGCTGGGATTTTCTTTGTGATTTGCGGTGCAAATTACTCGTCGACGCCCTCGAAGAAATTAATCACCTCGCCCCAGTCCAAGAACTCCTCACGAAATAGAGAACAAGGGCGGTTACGACGCATGTCGCTATGGCAACGAGCGCGCCGGTGCGCCTATTCGGGAAAACGCCAAAAGCCAGGATCGCAACGGCTATCAGCATGGCGATCTTGATGAAGATCGAGGCCAATGAGAGTCCTTTCCAGGCGAAGTATGCCGCAGTACGCAACTTCGACAGCGACGATGGCAACCATCGGCACCGTGGCTTTTCTCGTAGTTGTCGGCGTGGCGATGCTGGTCAAGGCCCGTTTCGATCAGCGCGCCGTCTACCGAAAGCAAATGGCCGATAACGCTATGCGGACCATGGGCTATTAGCTGTAACGATCTGGCGGCGGTGGCGGGTTCTGATACTGATCAAGAATAGCCCGCGCGATTGCCACCGCCTCTTGCGCCACGATCGCGAGGACGATCGGTTCACGGTCGTTGAATTGGATTTGGAGAAAAGTAGGCTTAGCTGGACCGTCTTCATTGAGTCCTGGATGGGTCGGACTACCTCTCACTAGTCCGACCGCCCAATTTCCCGCGACCCAAATCGCATTGGATTTCATGACCATTTCAACACCCGATCACACCGACGGAGAAACTGCCTCCGCCCCCACCACTATCGAACGCACCGACCAGAAGACCGATGCCGAACCTATCTTTCTGTGAGTTCTGTGCGGCAAAGGCACCCGTGTTGCGATTGATCGCATACCCATTGCTGCCACTTTCCGAGGACTGATGGGCCGATGAGGCATACGTCTTGAAGTCAGCCTGGATAGACGTGGATGTCGTCGGCTTCAGTATGGCCGCGTAAGGTGTGTTTGCGCTCATCGAGTAAGGTGACGGAAACAGCACGACAATTGGCCCGGCCGATGCCACACCAATCGTATTGAGATCGATAGATACAGTCTTCTGGGCCGCTGGTGTCCCGAGCGGATCGGAATAGAGGATCGCATCCGTGTTGCCAAACAGAGCCGCGTTGAAGACGACGCCATACGCCTTCGCAGGAACTGGCAACTGGATAAGATTTCCGTATTCCTTTGTGGTGTCCGCGCTAGACCACGTCTGCGTCGTCGAGGAGCTCGCGACATACCCGCCGTAAAAGTAACCGCGAACGCCGTCCGAGAAGGTGATGACCGCGTTCGGGAGCTGTGTGGTGTTCGAATAGGACGAGCCAGTCGTAACGGTCGGCATAACGCCAACAATGCCGCCCTGGCTGGCGCACTGAACCTGGAGCGAATCCGAGCCGCCCTTCGCTGTCATCTGGATAGCAAACGCCAGGAAGTCGCCATTTGCGACTGTCTTAGTTCCAGTCGTCGGAACGCTGGTCTGCCAAGCGCTCCCCGTGATGCCTCCTCCGCCCCCAGTGAAAACGGCGGCGACGTCAAACGTGATTGCGTTGGCAACATTTACCGCCCGAACCGGAGGCCCGTTGGCTGTATCCACAGCGGCCAGCCCCACCTTAACCGTAGTGCCGGCGTTAGCGAAAGTAAGGCTTGGCCCGCATCTCCAACCGAAGGAAGATGAGCCGGTCGTGTCGATCGTATGCGAGGCGCCATCTTCCGTGAAGATGTAGCCAATCATGATCAGGGAATCATTGGCTGCGCTGATCGCATTGCCCGTCAGCGAGGAGCAATTCGGCACGAAGCGCCGAAGCGGACACCCCATGATGGTGAGCGGCGTTCCGTCGAGTGCAACTAAGCTCATAATCTAGTCCTTGTTCGTGAGGCGCTGTGCATGTCGCAGGTCGGTTAGATCGCGCTCTCGCTTCACAGCCCCGGGTTGACCAGGTCTCGGCCCGGGATCGAGCAACGAACAATAGCTCCACGGGTCTCGCCACCTTTGCGAACTCAGACCCGGCACGGCCGCCCCGACCCGCAATAAATCGATCGGAGGACGCTCGCGGCGCTCATCGACCGCTATCTCGAACGCGGCTTCCAGTTTCGCTGCGGCGAACAGCCGAGCTTCAGGAGGCCAAGTAACGTCTCGGGCGATCTCAAAGAGCCGCTCGAAATCGTGCTGATCAAATACCCGGTCCAGCGCGCGACGTACCACCGCCAGCCGCTCTTCCGACTGCTGGTCATGCAAACCGACACCACGGTACGTTTCAACGATCGGAATTTCGTCGTTGTCGTTGGTCATGCCTTGCCCCCATTCAAAATCCGCAGGGCGCCGCGCGAAACGGCATCAAGGGCTGTGTCGGCTTCTGGCGGTGCTTCATTGTTGCGTCGGTCATCGGCGATCAATGCTCTTGCGGCTTGAACGCGCGCCGATGCTGGCGCTGACGCGTCCGCCGCGATCTGGCGCAGGACCGATCGCGGGTCGACTGCCGACAGATTGACCCCAGCTAAAGCCCGCTTGCTCGCCGCGCTGCGCGTCGGTCGACCACCCTTGCCTTTAGCTTTGTAAGCTCGCTTCTTGGTCATCGATTTCTGCTCTTAGTGGGGTTTCTGGGAAATTCCATCGGCGCGCGCACAGTCCCCCAGTGCCACCCCATGCGGTGTAGGCCCTAAGTCGGTCCGATTTTCGGCTGGCACCCCCCGGGGGCGTTCCGTTGGTCAACCGAACACCTCGCGCCGGTAGGCATCGAAGTCCGCTTGGCTGGTCAGCTGGTCAAGTTCGTATGACGCCGTCACCCAATGTCCCTGACCGTCGGGCGCATCCAACATCACGGTGCGGCCGTCTTCGCAGAGCGTGGCTTCCACGGTCGGCAGGTACGGTCCGCCGCGATCGAGTACGGCAAGGCTCAATCGCATGAACGCGCTAGCGAATGCCATGTCCTGAACTTTCATCTGGCATCCTTTCCTGCTTTAACGCAAAGGCGCCAAACTCCCTCACCAGACCCAGGACGCACGCCTTTGGAATCAGCCATGGCGTACCACATGGCGCCACGGTCGCTGCAGAATGAATGCCGCGTGAATTGCTTCTGAGGATCCCACGGTCCTTCCCAAGGAACAGGCGGGCGCTCTTTAAGCTCGATGATCTTTTGCTGAAGCACCGCAATTCGATCGGCTACCTTCGCGTTCCCCTCGATGACTATGCCCAGCACGTCTAACAGCTCATCCCAAGTAACCGCGCTCTTCAACGCAGCCGGAGACATGGCCTTGCGGACACGGTCCGCATACTCGGAATTCGGCCTCCAACCGGGAGGCGGCGTATCCAAAGGGTGGTTGACGTCCATATTGCGAAACCTCAAGAGCGACGGTTCTGGATGTCGATCAGACTTTGCTTTGCTCGCTCGCCGATAAAAAATCTGGCATTCTCGATCTCGCCTGCGAGATATGCCCGCGCGATTTTGAGATCGATGAGATCCACCTTCGTGAAACTTCGTGAGCTACCCTTTCGAGGCGCCAGCGATCTGACCTTGGCGATTTCGTCACGAAGATGGCTCGCACTGCCGAAGTCATTGCGGGCCAGGGCTTTCCCGAGTCTAATCTCGAGGCCCCAGATATCCGCATCGGTGGGCGCGATGCTGACGACACCGCGCTTTTGACGGGTGCTTGCCCCGAAAATTCTGACGATCGGCACCATTTTTGTCTCCTCGAATGTGTTGGTGCCGGTTTAGCAAATCAACATTGCGGCTCGCGTTACGCGCGCGTTACGAACAGCCGTCGATCGCTCTCTTGAGCTCCTGCTCCAAGGCGAACGCTATTGCCCTCGAGTCTTCGCTATCCCACTGTTTCAGGATCCGCCGTTCGACGAAGCCATCCGCAAGATCTCCCTTGTTGATCTCGAATTTACGGACGACGCCATCGACCTGCGCGGTAATGATGCATCGCCCGGCTTCCTCGCGCGCGCGGGCCGCCTTCTTGTTCGCGCGGTAAGTCCGCATTCGCTCGGCAGGAGTTCTGGGAGCCGAACGGGCGATCGGCGGGCTGCCGGTTTCGCTCATGCCGCGCGCCTCGCGACAAAGCGAACACGTTCGATGGAAGACTGTTGAGCTTGCAAGCAGGCCAGCACCTCGTCGGCGTACCTGCTCTCGATCATGCTGGCCTTGAACTTGGTCGGCAGTTCCAGTGTCACCGCCTCCTCGGTGGCGTCACCAATGCTGGCGCCATCGAACCAGGATCTGAAATTGTCTGAGCCGATCCGATCGCGGATGGCCGCGCCGAGCGGGCCGAGCCCGTCAAGGGCGCTCGGCTCGCGCGCGCGCGAAGGGATTAAACAAGGGATAGAAACAAGGGAAGATTGGTGCGAATGGCGGTTCGCCTTTTCTGTGCTGGCCGTTCGCCTTTTCTCGTCTCGCCGTTCGCCTTTTTTGGCATCAATAGGCGAATCCACGTTCGCCTTTTCCATGCATAGCCGATAGCCGTTCAAGTGCTTACGGCCAGGTGTGAAACTGATGTCGATATGCCCCAAAACCCTCAGCCGCTCGGACGACAGTTGAACGGCGCGCCTGGTCACGCCCAGCGCCTCAGCGGCGCTGCTCTGCTTGAACCGAGCCTCACCCGTGGCGCGATCGGTAACGCTGGCGATGTAGTAGGCCAACCGGAAATCCAGATGTGTAGCCCGCTGGTCGCGCAGGATCCGGTCTAGGCACCAGAGTTTGTGGGCTGTCTGCTGGTCAGCCATCGGCAGCCTCCCGAGCTACCGCCAGAATGGCATCGGCTAGCGCCTCTGCCTCCGCCATTGGGATCCGGATCCGGAGATATCGTTCGCCGCGCTCTAAGCTCGGTATCTCTTGGACGATCACAAGATCGCCGGTCCCGCCGCGGAAGACTTCCGGCGCCATAGTTTCCCTTAATGCGAACCAATCCAAGTTCAACATTGGGCCGGTCCATAGCAAAGGCGCGCAATCGTCGCTGCCGTTTCGGGTGCAACAAAAAACCGCCGGCTTATACGCCGCTGCTGTTGCAGTCGTGAGGCTGCTTCGCTATCTTCAGGTTGATCGCCGCCAAGCAGATCAAAATTCGCGATGCGAACCCCGCCAACCTCGGCGGGGTTTCGTTCTTCAGGGGGCAAGCTTGACCTCCCCTTGAACGAATTCACCGAGAACGCGGGCAGCTGCTGCCGCGCAGTCCTCCTGTGCAATGGGCGCCGACGTGAATGCGATATCTCCGCCAGCCGAGACATGAGAGACCCTGAAGACGGTCTCTCCGCTGCATCGATCGGACTGGGAGCGCACCGTGACAACACCGCGAAGTTGCCGGATGGCGGTCGCATAGATTGGACTGCGTCGCAGGCGATGGACTGACATCAGGTGACCGCCTTGTCGCGCGCGGCCATACGGTCGCGCTGCCACTGCGCGACCTCGGAGGCAGGCCAAGCCACGGCTTTGCCATATCCGATCTTAACCGGACGCGGGAAGGCCGGCGGCTCTTGAGACATCAGATCGTAGATTGTGCTCCTGCCAAGCCCCGTTGCGTGCTTGACGGCATCAAGCCGCAGGAATGTATCTACCGAACCGATACCGTATGAGCCGTTCCTAGCTAGGTCTTCGGCAAGTTGGACTGCCATTGTGATAATCCTCCAAGTGCTGGCCGGACGCGTTCGGCGCGACGTGGAAGATGCTGGCAATGCGGTCGCTTGTAATGCCGCGATTATTTTGTTTTCGCGGCCTTAGATGATCTCTTGCGCTTTGATGCGCCGTGTCGCTCTTTTAGTTGGACCCACATCCTTTGGCAGACCGTTCGGGACACCCCGAACTCCTTGCCAACCCTTTCAAACAGCTCTGCGTTTATCGGCTGCCCTGAATCCGAGAGCGCTCTAATTCTTAGATAGACATTTGGTGCCTTGAGCCAAAGGCGGGCATCATCAATGTGTGTCCCCTTGCTACGCGGCTTGCCGAAAACCTCGTCGAGTGAGGCTGTTTCATAGCGTCGGATTCTCTTAACTCCATGCGAGAATGCATCCGCCGCCCATGTCGGAAGGGGCCAACCGTTGCGAGCACAGAGGTCAATTGCGCTGAAAAGCGAAAATTTGTTGCCCGCCTCGTAGCTCCCCTCATAAGCCTCAAGCATGAGCTGGTCATCGGCCTGAGGCATTCCGGCCTCCAGCACAATAATTCGCCCAGTCCGCCATGAGCGCGCGCCGTTTCTCGAATAAGTCGGTCCGGCGATACGCATTCTCGACCTTGTCGCCGACCGCGTGCGCCAATGCCATTTCCGAAACCTCGTTTGCGTAGGAGGTTTGCTCTGAGGCCCAATCCTTAAACGTCGACCGGAAGCCATGGACCGTAAGGCCGGGCCGAATTGACTTCAGCGCCACCAGCATCTTCTCGTGAGGCAGCTTCTTTTTGGGGTTCTCGCCAGAGAACACGTACCTTGTATCGCGCGACAGATCCGAAATGATCCCGATCATGCGATCGGTTAGTGGCACTCGATGGTCGGTAGCGGCCTTCATGCGGACGGCCGGAATCGTCCACGTCCGGCGATCGACATCAACTTCGCCCGAGTCCCACGTCAGACCAAATGTGTTGTCTGACCGCACAGCGGACAGGATCGTCCATTCGAGCGCGCGAGCTGCGACAGTCTCGAGTTTGCGAAGTTCGATCATGAACGCCGGCAAGTCGGCGTAGGGCATGGCCGGTAGGTGATTGACCTTTGCGACCTTGCTGGGATCGGGGAGCACATTTTTGAGGTGGCCACGCCAACGAGCCGGGTTTTCCCCTTCGCGATAGCCGTGAGTGGTCGCCCAGTTGAGAATGAGCTCGATCCGCATCCGGAGCTTGGCGGCCGACTGGGTCTTGGTTCCCCAAATCGGCTTAAGGACCTTCAGCACCAATGCCGTGTCGACCGCGGCCACCGGAAGAGGACCGAAAACCGGCTCGGCGTACTTCTTGAGGCTGCCCTTCCAAAGCTTGGTGTGCTTGTCGCCCTTCCAGCCGGCCTTGTGGGCCTCGATGTATTCCGCGGCACACTGGGAGAACGTCACTGCCTTGGCGTCCTGCACGCGCCTGGCGAGCCGCAGGGCGCGCTTGGCCTCAATGGGGTCTATTCCCGCCTTGAGGCTCTCCCGCGCCCTATAGGCTCGTTCCCGGGCCTCGTTGGTAGTGATGAAGCCGTCCCGCTTGTTCGTGCTCAGCGGCCCCAGGCCCATTTCCCGGGACGTCGGCCTGCCCGTCCGGCTGGTGTGGCCTCGCATGTAGCGAAACAGCCAGGCCTTGGTGACCCCTCCGTCCTTGCTGGGTGCGACCTGCAAATACAGCCCGCCCCCGTCAGCGTAGCGGCCCGGCTGGTCGATATTTTCGATGAACTTCGGAGTGAGTCGATTAAGCAGCCGCGCCAAAAGTCATCTCCAGCAACCCACGGGCCTACCCACAAATCATTGCCGGATTCTGCTGGAACGTGTCGGACGTGTCTAGACAGTCGAATTGAAGTTATGCCCAATCCACAAGGGTTTTCGTGGATGTCTCAGGAAGTCACCGGACGATCCCGAAGCGGAGGCATCAGCCGCGCCTTCAATTCGACAAAGCTGCCGACATCGGGCGCGGTGCCCTTCTTCACGGAAAGCCTGACACGCTCGAGCTTCGTCATGTCGCGCGGGCTCTCCATCGAGACCACGCGCAGCACGAAGCGATCGGTCTTCTCGCGGATGTCGCGCGTCTCGACGAAGCCGGTCAGCGCCACCGAGAACATCGGCCGCGCCAGCACCGTGTGGCCAATTCGCGCCGTCTTCCACGTCGCTGTCGCAAAGCCCGCCGCGACCGCAGCCAGCATCACGATGGCGGGAAACACGCGGCGCCGCCGCAGCAGCAGCGCCAGCAGGCAGAGCGCAATTGCGACGCCGGCCGCGACCGACAGCACCGGCTCGTGCTCGGCCGCGAAATAGAAGGCGATGCCGGTGCCGAACGCCACCGGCACCCATGGCAAAAGCCGGCCGGCGCCCGCCTCCGCGCGCGCCCATTGCTGCAACGTCTCGATGAAAGGCTGCCAGATGCTGGCGCGCGCCGGGACATAGCCGCCGACGGGCGCAGCCGCACGCGGCGGCCACGTCCCCGCGTAGCCGCGTTTGCCGCCCGGCGTCGTGCCCTGCTCCGCCATTCCGCTTGCGATCCCTGCCGGGACGCGAAACTACCGGAAGCTGTGACCTCGCCGCTAGCGGAACGGATGCAGAATACGGACCGGCAAGGCCGGATACCTGGATCGTCCTGCACCTCGCCTACCCCGCGCCGGGCCACAGCTGCCGCCTGCGTCAAACCGATCGAGCCGAAAGTCTCATTAGGTACCGATCCCATTGGGATTAAACTGCCCTGATGCCTTCACTCCCGGACAGCCAGGGATAAGGCAGTGATAGCTCGCGGCACCTGAAGGCCGCTGGAGCTCCTCTCAGGTGGCTCACAACTCCCCTGAGACCAGGCGTTGCGGACGAACTCGCAAATCTCGCCTGTAACGCCGCGCACCACGCGCACTCCGCGAGCGGATCAATCGCTGAAAAAACGCGAGGAGTAGCGTTTGCATTTGATAGGAGCAGCACATGACAATTCAAGTACCTAGCGATTTTCGTCGCGTGATTGTCGCTGCGTCAGTGGGAAACATCATTGAATGGTACGACTTCTATATCTTTGGCAGCCTGGCCGCAGTTCTGTCGGTCAAGTTCTTTGAGCAATCCCACCCTGTCGCAGCCCTGCTGAGCACGATCGCGCTGTTCACTGCGGGATTCCTGATCCGTCCGCTGGGGGCCTTCCTGTTCGGATGGATGGGCGATCGGGTCGGCCGCAAATATACATTCCTCATTACGCTGACCGGAATGGGCCTTGGAACGGGAGCGATCGGACTGATCCCAACTTATGAGTCGATCGGCCTGACGGCCGCATTCCTTCTATTCGGCTTGCGGATGATCCAGGGTCTATGCTTGGGCGGCGAATATGGTGGCGCCATCACCTACGTCGCCGAGCATGTTCCGGACGACAGCCGCGGCTACTACACGGGCTGGCTACAAACCTCGCCGACGCTCGGGATCGTGGTGTCGCTGGCCGTGATCGTTCTGACCCGGACATGGGCCGGCAATCAGGCCTTTGACGAATGGGCGTGGCGCGTTCCGTTCCTGGTCTCGTTCCTGCTGGTGGCCATCGCCATCTACATCCGCCTCCAGCTCCAGGAGACGCCGATTTTCCAGGAGATCAAGGCGCGCGGACAGATGACCAGGAATCCCTGGCGGGAAGCTTTCCTCAGCGCCAACATCAAGTACATCTTGATCGCCATCGTCGTCCTGATCGGACAGGGCGTGGTCTGGTACAGCGGTCAATTCTGGGCACTGTACTTCCTGCAGCAGGTCTCCAAGGTCGATGCGATTACCTCGGCCTACATCGTGGGAACCGCACTGCTGATCGCAACGCCGAGCCTGATCTTCTTTGGCTGGTTGTCGGATCACATCGGCCGCAAATCCGTGATCCTCGGCGGAATGCTGCTTGCCGCGATCACCTACTATCCGCTGTATCTGTGGCTCGGCATGGTCACGCAGCCGGGGCACATCAACTATCCGGTCGCCGTCTTCATCATCTTCATCCTCGTCTGCTACGTCGGGATGGTGTACGGGCCGGTCGGCGCGTTCCTGGCGGAGTTCTTCCCGGCGAGGATCAGGTACACCTCGGTCTCTGTGCCGTATCATATCGGCAATGGTTGGGGCGGCGGATTGGTGCCGTTCATCACATCAGCCGCCTTCGCTGCGACCGGCAGCATCGGCTACGCGCTGATCTACCCGATTGTCGTTCCCGCGGTGTGCTTCGTGATCGCCCTCTTCATCATGCCGGAGACACGCAAGACCAGAATTTGGGAGCAGATCGAGGAGAGAGTCGCCTCGTGACGGAGCGACCCTGCTGAGGGGCGACTAGAGCATTTCCCGTTCCGATGGAATCGGAACGGGGCTCTAGAAACTTGTTTTTGACGCGTTTTCTTTACGCGAACCGGTATCCATTTCGCTCGAAAACCCTCTACCCCTGCAGCAAGAGTTATGGCCGCCTTCCAGCAAGTGCGGACGATAGTTCTGAATCGTCCCGTACTCGCCGTCTCTGGCGTGATTTCTCTCCAGAGCCTGCATCCGCGTTACGTCGACGCGGCCTGGAGGGGATATGCTCCACGCAATTCCAACCTCTCCGGCCGCCAGTAGCGGTCAGGCCAACGTTTCAGTCGGCTTCCGCTCAGCCAACTCGGTGATGCCAGCGATCGTGCCACCAGGTGGCGAAATCACGATCCATCGCCAGCTCCCAGCAAGCGAGCACGATCACCACGATGCCGGCGAGCACGCTGCTCGTCGTGACCGATCCCTGTTCGTAGCTGAACGTCCAAGGTGCCAACACCAGAGCCAAGCCCATCAGCATCTCACCCCATTCCTCCAGATAGGACGGAATGATGAATGCCTCCACGGCAAACAGCACGACGCCCAATCCGAGCGCGATGGAGATCCAGAGAGCTGCCCCGGAGAAGCCCAGTGCAAACGGCGACGCGACCAGCCAGACGCCCACCAACAGGCTGGCAGCATCCTGCCAGTGTTGAATGCGCATAATCCTCACCTCCTTCTTCCGAAGACATGGTGCGGCGGGGACAAAAAAGCATCTATCCGACCTGCGATGTGTTGCCGCTGCTGATCCGCAAAGCCACGTCCCTCCGGGCGGGAAAGCGCTCTTGCAATCGCGCGGCATCAGGATGCACACTGTCTGCGCTTGACCAGGTGTCAACGTCTGCGGTTCGCGGCCCGACCGGTGTCCCACGGTTGCGCTCAGGACGAGAGGAGTATGACGCCATGCGAGAAACCGAAATCCACGACTATGCGCGGCAATTGCTTGAGGCACATGGCGTCAGGGCCATTGCGGAAGCTGCCCAAAACGCCATCGAGCTCGAAGCAAAAGGCGAGGCCGAGCTGGCCAGAACCTGGCGGCATATCGAAGACGCCATGAAGCTGATGCGCGGGCCGCACCAAAGCTGAGGCCGCCAGCGCGCAGCGCAGAACGTGGAGCAGGATCCGTCTCAAGCCGCCTTGTGGCGACTGAACGGCAGCACAATTTCAACGACGCGGCTCTCCATAACAGGAGTGAAGCCATGTTTCCGACGTGCGCAACAGCCGAAGATCTCGTGAAGGCGATCAACGACGAGAAAGTGCAGATGATCGATCTGCGCTTCACCGATTTGCCGGGGCTATGGCAACATTTTTCGGTCCCGCCGAGCGCGGCGAGCATCGACGCCCTCAGCGAAGGGATCGGATTCGACGGTTCATCGATCCGCGGCTTTCAGGAAATCCATGAAAGCGACATGCTGGTCGTCCCGGACCCGACCACGGCTTTCCTCGACCCGTATTCCCCTGCATCCACCCTGGTATTGATCTGCAACATCCGCGACCCCGTGACCGGTCAATCCTATAGCCGTGATGCCCGCTACATCGCCCAGAAAGCCGAAACCCACCTGAAGGCCACGGGCCACGCCGATATCAGCTACTTCGGTCCGGAGGCGGAATTCTTCGTGTTCGACAGCGTGCGCTACGGACAGGGCATCAATTACGCTTTTCACGAAATCGATTCCGATGAGGGCAGCTGGAACACCGGCTCGGAGGAAGCGCCCAATCTGGGACACAAGCCGCGCCCGAAAGAGGGATACTTTCCGGTACCCCCGACGGACAGCATGCAGGCGCTCCGCACCGAAATGGTGTTGACCATGGAGCAGCTCGGCATCCAGATCGAAGCCCATCACCATGAAGTCGCGACCGGTGGGCAGAACGAAATCGACATGCGCTTCACCACGCTCACGCGCATGGCGGACAATCTGATGATCTACAAATACGTGGTGAAGAACACCGCCCGCCAGAACGGCATGACCGCAACGTTCATGCCAAAACCGTTGTTCGAGGACAACGCGTCTGGAATGCATGTTCATCAGTCGCTGTGGAAGGGCGAGACCAACCTGTTCTACGACAGGGGCGACTATGCCGAACTGAGCCAGCTCGCCCGCCACTATATCGGCGGCCTGTTGACCCATGCCTGGGCATTGTGCGGGCTTTGCGCTCCGACCACCAACTCCTATCGACGTCTGGTGCCGGGCTATGAGGCTCCGATCAATCTGGTCTATTCCCAACGCAACCGATCGGCCTGCTGCCGCATTCCGATGTATTCGCCGAACCCGAAGGCCAAGCGCGTCGAATTTCGCTCGCCGGATCCCTCCTGCAATCCCTATCTGGCGTTTGCCGCGATGCTGATGGCAGGTCTCGACGGCATCAACAACAAGATCGACCCGGGCAGCCCGATCGACAAGAACCTCTACGACCTGCCGCCCGCCGAGGCCAGGGAGGTCAAGTCAACGCCCGGGTCACTGGACCAGGCGCTGGATGCGCTCGAACGCGATCACGCGTTCCTGCTGCGCAGCGATGTCTTCACCGCGGACGTGATCGAAACCTGGCTCGACTATAAACGGAAGAAGGAGGTCGATCCCATCAGATTGCGACCTCATCCCTACGAGTTCCATTTGTACTACGACATCTAGCGGCGACCGCACGCTCTGTGCGGACCAACCGAGTGCTCAATCAGGGGCTCGCCTCCCGCCACAACGGCGTGGGATACCGGAGTCGCCCGTCCAGTCGGGGCGGCCCAACACCCGGAAAGCGCTCCCCGCGGCCTGCGACCTTGGTCCCTCCTCGCCATGCAGCGAGATCCGGATAGCCTGCAAGTTGGGTGCAAGATCGCTTGGACGAGCGGGAGCCGCGAGGCGCACGACGCTCGGCCCCACGCACCGCCTATGCACTCTCCCTGACTACGAGCGCCCGCCGGCCCTCGACCTTTGTGTCACGATCCAGCGCGAAGCTTAGATCAATGGCGTCTGCGACGAGACGTGGTGGCAGGAGATCTTCCAGTCGCCGTCCTCGCGCGCGATCACCCAGGTGATCTTGACGGCGAGCGAGGGCGCATCTCCGTCAAGGAAGAAGGACGCGATAGCGGCCATGTTGACAAGGCCGTCGTTCACCCGCTCGGTCCTGACCTCGCTGAACTGGACGCGCGGTGTATTCCAGCGCGGCAGGCCGTTGAAATACGCCTTCACGCCGTCGCGGCCGCGATAGAGCGTCGGGTTAGAGCCGAAGAAGAACGCGTGCTGCGAATAGAGCGCAGCAAGCGCGTCCGCATCGAGCTTGCTGAAGCCTGCGGACCATCTTGCGATGACGGCGGAGGCGATATCGTCGGCTTCATCAGGCATCGATCGCCTCCCCCTACTTGCTTTGCGCTGGACCGCGCTAACCCTTGCCGCCGACTTCCTTGGCAAAGGTGTCGCGCAGGCCGATGGTGCGGTTGAACACGAGCTTGTCCGGCGACGAATCCGGATCGCGCACGAAATAGCCCTGCCGCTCGAACTGCATCACGTCGGGTGAATTGCTCTCGGCGATCGCAGGCTCGACCCGCGCGCCGGTCAGCACTTCCAGCGACTGCGGATTGAGATCGGCAGCGAAATCGGCCGCATTCGGGCTCGGGTTGGCGAACAGCTGATTGTAGATGCGGATCTCCGCCGGCTTCGACTGCGCCGCCGGCAGCCAGTGCATCGTCGCCTTGACCTTGCGGCCGTCGGGCGCATTGCCGCCCTTGGTCGCGGGATCGTACGTCGCGCGCAGCTCGACGATCTCGCCGGCGTCGTCCTTCACCACGCCGGTGCACTTGATGAAGTAGGCATAGCGCAGCCGCACCTCGTTGCCGGGCGAGAGGCGGAAGAACTTCTTCGGCGGGTTCTCCATGAAGTCGTCGCGCTCGATATAGAGCTCGCGGCCGAACGCGATCTTGCGGGTGCCGGCCTCCGGATTGTCGGGATGGTTGATCGCCTCGATCTCCTCGACCTGCCCTTCCGGATAGTTCTCGATCACGACCTTGAGCGGCCGCAGCACCGCCATGCGGCGCAGCGCGGTGCGGTTCAGCTCCTCGCGGATGCAGAACTCGAGCATGCCGACATCGACCACGCTGTTGGCCTTGGCAACCCCGATGCGCTTGATGAATTCGCGCACCGCAGCCGGCGGCACGCCGCGCCGCTTCAGGCCGGCAATCGTCGGCATGCGCGGATCGTCCCAGCCCGAGACGTGACCGTCGCGAACCAGCTGGGTCAGCACGCGCTTGGACAGCAGCGTGTAGGTCAAATTGAGCCGCGCCATTTCATACTGCCGCGGCTTCGACGGCACCGGCAGCTTGTCGAGCAGCCACTCGTAGAGCGGCCGGTGATCCTCGAACTCCAGCGTGCAGATCGAATGGGTGATGCCCTCGATCGCGTCGGACTGGCCGTGCGCGTAATCATAGCTCGGATAGATCGACCATTTATCGCCGGTGCGCGGATGGTGGGCGTGCAGGATGCGGTACAGCACGGGATCGCGCAGGTTGATGTTGCCGGCCGCCATATCGATTTTTGCGCGCAGCACACGGGCGCCGTTCGAGAACTCGCCGGCCTTCATGCGGCGGAACAGGTCGAGGTTCTCCTCGACCGAACGGTCGCGGAACGGCGAGTTCTTGCCGGGCTCGGTCAGCGTGCCGCGGGACAGCCGGATCTCCTCCTGCGACTGATCGTCGACATAGGCGTGGCCGGCCTTGATCAGGCCCTCGGCCCAATCGTACAGGCGCTCGAAATAATCAGACGCAAAGAAGAGGTTGGTTCCCCAATCGTAGCCGAGCCAATGGACGTCGGCCTGGATGGAGTCGATGTACTCCTGCTCCTCCTTGGTCGGGTTGGTGTCGTCGAAGCGCAAATTGCACTGGCCGCCGAACTCCTGGGCGATGCCGAAATTCAGGGCGATCGACTTGGCGTGGCCGATATGCAGGTAGCCGTTCGGCTCCGGCGGAAAACGGGTCACGATCCGGTTGTGCTTGTGGGAGGAGAGATCGGCCTGGACGATGTCGCGGATGAAGTCGCGCCCTGCCTCTGCCGTCGCCGTATCAGTCGTCATCAAAGGGTTCCCTGGAGGAGTCAGCTCAACCTTCTGCCAAATTCGCGCGGTCGGGCCAAGCCTAGTTTGGAGCCTGGTCTGGCGGGCAAAACGTCAACCAAAGCTTTAGTTATGTCCGGTTCCTGCTATACACCACCGCCGTTCCCGCATACGTCTCGCTTGATCATGACCAATTCCGTCGTTACCCGCTTCGCCCCCTCACCGACCGGCTTCCTCCACATCGGAGGCGCCCGCACCGCGCTATTCAACTGGCTCTACGCCAGGAAGCTCGGCGGCAAGATGCTGCTCCGGATCGAGGACACCGACCGTGAACGCTCCACCAAGGAGGCGATCGACGCCATCCTGGACGGCCTGAAGTGGCTGGAGCTCGATTGGGACGGCGACGTCATCTACCAGTTCAGCCGCGCCGCCCGCCATCGCGAGGTCGCCGAAAGCCTGCTCGCCGCCGGGCGTGCCTATTATTGCTATGCCTCGCCGGAAGAGCTCACCGCGATGCGCGAGAAGGCCCGCGCCGAGGGACGCACCCGCCTCTATGACGGCATGTGGCGCGACCGCGATCCGGCGACGGCCCCGGCGGGCATCAAGCCGACCATCCGCCTCAAGGCGCCGCAGACCGGCGAGACCGTGATCGAGGATCAGGTCCAGGGCCGCGTGGTCTGGCAGAATGAGAACCTCGACGACCTCGTCCTGCTGCGCGGCGACGGCACCCCGACCTACATGCTCGCGGTCGTGGTCGACGACCACGATATGGGCGTTACCCATATCATCCGCGGCGACGACCACCTGATCAACGCCGCCCGTCAGAAGCAGATCTACGACGCGCTGGAGTGGGAGCTGCCGAGCATGTCCCACATCCCGCTGATCCACGGCCCCGACGGCTCGAAACTGTCGAAGCGCCATGGCGCGCTCGGCGTCGATGCCTATCGCGCGCTGGGCTATCTGCCGGCCGCCTTGCGCAACTACCTCGTGCGGCTCGGCTGGAGCCATGGCGATCAGGAGATATTCTCGACCCAGGAGATGATCGACGCGTTCGACCTCTCGGGGATCGGCCGCTCGGCTGCGCGGTTCGATTTCGCCAAGCTGGAAAACCTCAACGGTCACTATATCCGCCAGAGCGACGATCAATCCCTCGTGACCCAGTTCGAGAGCGTGCTGGATTATGTTCCTGACGTCGCCGCGCTGAAGGCCAAGCTCGACGACACCACCCGCGCGCAATTGCTGCGGGCGATGCCGAGCCTGAAGGAGCGCGCCAAGACGCTGATCGAGCTGATCTCCGGCGCCTACTTCATCTTCGCCGATCGTCCGCTCGAGCTCGATCCGAAGGCGACGGCGCTGCTGACGCCGGAAACGCGCGCGCTGATCGGCCGGCTGCGCACCGCGCTGGAAGTCGTGAACGACTGGACGGCGGAAACCACCGAGACCGCCATGCGGAATTTCGCCGAGCAGAACAACCTGAAACTCGGCGCCGTCGCCCAGCCGCTGCGGGTGGCGCTGACGGGACGGACAACGTCGCCCGGCATATTCGACGTGCTGGCCGTGCTGGGACGCCAGGAGTGCCTTGCCCGTCTCGCCGATCAGGCGGCGTAATCCTGCATGGACCCCCTCCAGGGTCCATCTTGCAGCGCACATTGCAATGAGCTACCCATCCCCCGACGCTTTCTTCACAAGCCGTTCCGCCCCGCCACGGGCCGCAAATTAGCGACTGGGCAAGGTCGGTTTTCGCAACGAATTCATCGGGGATATCGCGATGGACGCAAAATCCAGCAAGACAGCCACACTCACCATCGGCAACAAGAATTACGATTTCCCGATCCTGAGCGGCACGGTTGGGCCTGATGTCATCGACATCGGCAAGCTCTACGGCCAGGCCGGGGTGTTCACCTACGACCCCGGCTTCACCTCGACCGGCAGCTGCCAGTCGAAGATCACCTATATCGACGGCGACGCCGGTATCCTCGAATACCGCGGCTATCCGATCGAGCAACTCGCCGAACACGGCGACTTCCTCGAAACCTGCTATTTGCTGCTCTACGGGGAGCTTCCGACCCCGGCGCAGAAGAAGGATTTCGACCATCGCGTGATTCATCACACGATGGTGCATGAGCAGATGGCCCGCTTTTTCCAGGGCTTCCGCCGCGACGCCCATCCGATGGCGATCATGGTTGCCGCCGTCGGCGCACTCGCCGCGTTCTACCACGACTCCACCGACATCAACGATCCGCGGCAGCGCATGATCGCCTCGATGCGGATGATTGCGAAGGTGCCGACGCTGGCGGCGATGGCCTACAAGTACACCATCGGCCAGCCCTTCATGTATCCGAAGAACTCGCTGTCCTTCGCCGAGAACTTCCTGCAGATGTGCTTCGGCGTGCCTTGCGAGGAATACAAGATCAACCCGGTGCTCGCCGACGCGCTCGACAAGATCTTCATCCTGCATGCCGATCACGAGCAGAACGCGTCGACCTCGACGGTGCGTATCGCCGGCTCTTCCGGCGCCAACCCGTTTGCCTGCATCGCGGCCGGCATCGCCTGCCTGTGGGGCCCGGCCCATGGCGGCGCCAACGAAGCGGCGCTCGCCATGTTGTCCTCGATCGGATCGGTCGACAAGATTCCCGAGTTCATCGCCAAGGTGAAGGACAAGAACAGCGAAGTCCGCCTGATGGGCTTCGGTCACCGCGTCTACAAGAACTATGATCCGCGCGCCAAGATCATGCAGAAGATGTGTCACGCGGTGCTGGCCGAGACCGGCCATGGCGACGACCCGATGCTGAAGGTCGCGCTCGAGCTCGAGAAGATCGCGCTCAGCGATCCCTATTTCATCGACCGCAAGCTCTACCCGAACGTCGACTTCTATTCGGGCATCACGCTGAAGGCGATGGGCTTCCCGACCTCGATGTTCACCGTGCTGTTCGCGGTCGCCCGCACCGTCGGCTGGATCAGCCAGTGGAGCGAGATGATCGAGGATCCGCAGCAGAAGATCGGCCGTCCGCGCCAGCTCTACACCGGCGTGGCGCGCCGCGACTATGTGACGATCGACAAGCGCAAGTAAGCTCGCAAGCAAGCTTCATCCTCAAGAGAATCCGAGACGGCGCCATCATCCCCGATGGCGCCGTTTTCGTTTGCCCCGCGCAACTACGATCGCGAGTGCGTCAAGACGCGGCAGCCGGCACGTACAATGCAAGCGGAACCGCTTCGGCGGGATGCCGCCGCAGGCAAGCTCGTTGTCGATGATTAGCCCGGCCGCCCGTTCATCGTCGCCAGCACGATGTCCGCCGCCCGGACGCTCGGCGGCTGATCGCCGGTCGACATCTTCGCATCCATCGTCGCGAACGCCACGAGCTGACGCAGACGCTCGGGCGTGTCCGCGAGCACCTCGCCCAGCGCCTGCGCGAGCTTCTCCGGCGTGCAGTCCTCCTGCAGGAATTCCGGGATGATCTCGCTGCCGATCACGAGATTGGCGAGGATCACCGACGACACCCGGATCGCACGGCGCAGGATGAACGCTTCGGCGGCGCCGACGCGATAGGCCGTCACCATCGGAATGCCCGACAGCGCGAGCTCGAGCGTCACGGTGCCCGACTTGGCGAGCGCGGCGCGCGCCACGCGGAATGCGGCGCGCTTCTCGGTCTCACCGACCGCGAGCCGCGGCACGACCGGCCACGACGCGATGCCTTCGCGCACCATCGCCTCGAGATGCGGCATGGTGGGCAGCACAAGCTCGAACGATTTTTGCTTGCCGAGCTGACCGAGCGCCGCGCCGAACAGCGCCAGATGATGCCTGATCTCGCTGCGGCGGCTTCCCGGCAGCACCAGCAACACCGGCGGCTCGGCGTCGCGCCGCTTCTGCTCCTCCGCGTTCGGCCGCAGCGAGGCGAATTGCTCGGTCAGGGGGTGGCCGACATAGCTGCACGGTGGTCCCTGCAGCTTGCGATATTCCTCGGGCTCGAAGGGCAGCAGCGCGAGCACGTGATCGACGTAGCTCCGCATCGCGTGCGCCCTGCCCGGCCGCCACGCCCACACCGACGGCGAGACGTAGTCGACGATCGGGATATCAGGGTTGCGGGCGCGGACGCGACGGGCGACGCGGTGGGTGAAGTCCGGGCTGTCGATGATGACGAGCATATCGGGCGCATCAGCGAGCACCGCATCGGCGGTGCGGCGGATCAATCGCAATATCTTCGGCAACTGCTTCACGACGGCGGCAAAGCCCATGATCGAGAGTTCCTCGATCGGAAACAGCGGCGTGATACCCTCGCTTGTCATCGCCAGGCCGCCGACGCCGGAAAATTGCACGCCATCGCCGAGACGCTGGCGCAGCACCTTCATCAGCGCCGCGCCGAGCCGATCGCCGGATTCCTCGGTCGCGATGAGGAAGATCTTGCGGGGCGTGCTGGGAGGGCGCGCCTGCATCAGCCCGCCAGTCCGATGACAAAGAGCCCCCTGGCGTCGGCGGCCTCGATCAAGGCCTGCGGTTCGGCGGCCAGCGTGTTGCCGGCGATCACGGCGATGCCGGCGATGCCGGCCGCGGCCGCGCCCTCGACCGTCCGCGGACCGATGGTCGGCAGATCGAAGCGCAGGTCCTGGCTGTTCTTCGGCGCCTTCACCAGCACCCCGCGGCCGGCCTTGGCGCGAATCCGGCCCTCGGTGCGCAGCCGCGCCACCCGCGCCAGCAACCCGTCAGTGCCTTCGATATCCTCGACCGCAACCACGTGCCCGTCGATCACCACCGCCGCTTGACCAATGTCGAACGGGCCGAGCGCGTCGAGCACGCCGCGGCCGCGCGCGATGTCGGCGAGCGCGGCACTGTCCGGCGTCGCGCGCGTCACGGCGCCCTCGGGCATCAGGAGATCGGGCGCGACATCCTTGATTCCGACCATGCGGAATCCCTGCTGCTCGAGAATGCGGCCGACACTTGACAGCAAATGATCGTCGCCGCCGCGAAAGGCGCGCACGACATGGCCGAGCAGGCGCAGCGTGCCCCAGTCGAGCCGGATCTCCGACAGTGCGGGACGCACCAGCGTGCCGATGAAGATCAGGTCGCGGCAGCCTTCATCGCGGAATAGCCGGGTCGCCCGCCCGAGCTGGCCGACCGAGATCCAGCGATGACGAAAGCGCTGCGCGCGCGCGGGATCGCAGGCGCCGCGCAGCGCGAACAACACCGGCGTGATGCCGCGCGAGGTCAGGGACTCCGCGACCGCGAACGGCATGGCGCCGCCGCCGGCGATGACGCCGACCGGCGAGGAAAGCGAGGGAGCCGCTGACGTCATGCTGGCGGCCATCCGATGCTCAATCAGTGTCGGCTGGAAGGCAGAGCGGCCGGAGCTTGCCGCCCTCGATGAAGGCGAGGATTTCAGCGATCGCGGGATCCTCTGCCGCCAGCGGCTGCACCGAGGCCAGCCGCTCGGCAAAGATGCCGGGGCCGTGGAACAGCTTTTGATAGAACGCGCGCACCGTCGCCAGCCGCGACTTGGTGAACTGGCGGCGCCGCATGCCGATGATGTTGAGGCCTTCGAGCACCGCGTATTGTCCGTTGGCAAGCCCGAACGGGATGATGTCGCCGCGCACGCCGCAAACGCCACCGATCATCACCTGCGAGCCGACACGGGTGAACTGGTGCACCGCCGACAGGCCGCCGATATAGACGAAGTCGCCGATCTCGCAGTGGCCGCCGAGCGTCGCCGACGTCGCGAAGATCACGCCATTGCCGACCATGCAATCATGGCCGACATGGCTGTTGTTCATGAAGAAGCCGCGATCGCCGACGCGGGTGAGCCCACCGCCCTTGATCGTGCCGACGTTCATCGTCACGCCCTCGCGGATCGTGCAGGCTTCGCCGACTTCGAGACGGGTCGGCTCGCCGCGATAGCTGAGATCCTGCGGCGGTCCGCCGAGCGCGGCAAACGGCGAGATGACGCAGCCGGCGCCGATCCTGGTATGCCCGCTGATCGTGACATGCGCGATCAGCTTGCAGTTCTCGCCGAGCACGACATTGGGGCCGATGATGCAGTACGGACCGATCTCGGTGCCGGCCCCGATCACAGCGCCATCCGCAATCCGCGCAGTGGGGTCGATCATGCTCATGCAGTTCAGGTCCGGAATTCGTTAATGGCGCCAAAGCGCTATGCTGTCAGTTGGGCGGTCGTTAGCGCGACTTTGCCTGCCCTGTCCAGTGACGTATGATGACGGCCTGTTGCAAATGAGAAGGTCGCAACCGATCCATGGTCCGGGCCGCCGCGCTGATCCTCAGCCTGCTCTCTGCGCCGATCGGCCCGGAGACGGTCGATCTCGGCAACAGCACGACCGTCGATCTCTCGAGCTTCGAATGCCGCGATATCAATCGCAGCACGATCGTCCAGCGGGTCTGTTACAGCGCAGGCGAGCGCGCGCTGTTGGTCGCGGTCAGGGGCAGCTACCAGCACTATTGCGGCGTGCCCACTGAGACCTTCGACGCGCTGATGAACGCGCCGTCGATGGGCGTCTTCCTCAATCGCGTGTTGCGGATCGCCGGTGCCGACGGCCGATATCTCTGCCGAACGTCCTGACTCGATCGTCTAGAACTTCTCGTTTTGAGGTGTTTTCTTCACGCGAACCGGTGTCCACTTCGCTCGAAAACGCTCTAATCCGTCAGCATCGCACCGACATCGGCTTCGGCGACGACCTGGCCGTTGACCTTGGCATCGCCGTGAAACCACCACATCGTCTTGCGCCGGCCGAGCGAGCGCATGTGGTACTCGATGGTGTCGCCGGGCATCACCGGCTTGCGGAACTTGCACTTGTCGATGGTGAGGAAATACACCGCGCGCGGCTTCTCGGTGCCTTCGACGGATTTGATGCCGATCACGCCGGCGGTCTGGGCCATCGCCTCGATCATCATCACGCCGGGATAAACCGGGCGGTCCGGGAAATGCCCCTGAAACGGCGGCTCGTTGAAGGTGACGTTCTTGATGCCGATGCCGCTGTAGTCGGTGCGGATCTTGACGACCCGATCAATCAACAACATCGGAAAGCGGTGCGGGAGCGTCTTGAGGATATCGTTGATATCCACCAGCTCGAATTTGACCGGTGCCTCCTCCATCACTCCTTCCCCTCGCCCTTCGTTTCGTTGTCGCGCACCAGCCGCTCCACCGCGATGATTTCCCTGAACCACTGCTTGGTCGGCTTGGCAAAATGCCCGCCCCAGCGGCCGTTGGGTGGGATGTCGTCCTTGACCGCGCTCATCGCCGTCACCTGGGCACCGTCGCCGATCTTGAGGTGGTTGTTGATTCCCACCTTGGCGCCGAGCGCGACGTTGTCGCCGATCGTCAGGCTGCCTGCGAGCCCGATCTGGGCCGCGAGCAGGCAATGCCGGCCGATGGTCACATTGTGGCCGATCTGGACCTGATTGTCGATTTTGGTGCCCTCGCCAATCACCGTGTCGCGCAGGGAACCACGGTCGATGGTCGAGGCGGCGCCGACCTCGACATTGTTCTGGATCACCACGCGGCCGGTCTGCGGCACCTTCACATGGCCCGCCGGCCCGAAGAAGATGAAGCCATAGCCGTCCTGGCCGATATTGCAGCCGGTATGGATCAGGACGTTGTTGCCGATCAGCGCGAACTGAATGGTGGTCTTGGCGCCGACATTGCAGTCGCGGCCGATCTTGACGTCGGCCCCGATCACCGCGCCGGCGCCGATAATCGTGCCCGCGCCGATCTCGACCCGCGGGCCGATCACGACCAAGGGATCGACGATGACGCCGTCCTCGAGACGCGCGGTGGGATCGATGATCGCCGACGGTGCGATGCCCTCGGTATCGAACCAGGATTGCGGCCGCAGCGCATCGGCGTGCCATTCGCGGGCGAGCTCGACGAAGACCTGGAACGGCTTGTTGGCCCGCAGCACGGCCGTGCCCTTGGGCACCTGCGCCTCGAAGCGCGGGCTGACCAGGCACGCGCCGGCCTTGGTCACGGCAAGCTGGTCGGCATATTTGAGATTGTCAAAGAAGGCGAGATGCATCGGACCGGCCTCGTCGAGCGAGGCCAGCCCTCTGATCTTATGCGCGCCCCTTGCGGGGTCGACCAGATGCGCCTTCGTCAGCGCGGCGATCTCAGCCAGCGTTGACGAAGGGGGACTCTTGAAGAAGATCGGCTGCGCCATTCCATCCGTCGCAGTCCGGTCGGCAATCGGTCTTAGAACGTCGTACCGCCGCCAAACCGGAATTCTTGCGTGCGGTCATACGCACCCTTGGTCAGCGGCACTGCGTAATCGAAGCGCAGCGGGCCGAACGGTGACTGCCAGATCAGGCCAACACCGACCGAGGTACGGACGACCTTGCTATCGTCATAGCTCAGGCCAAGGCAGGTGCCCGGAGTCGGCGGGTTCGTCGTCGGCTTGATACAACCGGGCACGTTGACCTCGCCGGTTGCCGCCCACGAGGTCGGGCCCTTGTAGTCGTACAGGCCGCCAGCGTCGGCATAGACCGCGCCCTTGAGCCCGACTTCCTTCGGCAGGAACCAGAACGGCATCTGCAGTTCCGCCGACACGCCCCAATACTTGGTGCCGCCGATCGCGTCCATGGTGCCGTAGGGATTGATGTCACGCGGACCGATGCCGTTCGGCGCGAAGCCGCGGACCAGGTTCGGGCCCATCTGGAAGTGATCCAGCATGCGCAGATCCTGGCTGCCGAGCTTGTTCAAGATGCCGCCCTGGGCGTGGATCAGGCCGACGAGATCAGAGACCAGTGGGGTGTAGTACTTCGCGTCGACCGCGCTCTTGATGTAGCTGACGTCGCCGCCGACGCCGGCGAAGTCCTGCTTGAAGTCGACGATCAGACCGTCGGTCGGGTTCTTGTTGTTGTCGAGGGTGTTGTAGTTGAGCGTATAGCCCAGCGCCGAGGTCAGGGTCTTGCCGCCCGCCAGCTCCTTGCGAACCGGCAGCGAGGCTTCGCCGTCGAAGTAGCAGCCGAGACCATTGGTCGACGTCAGATCGATGCCGTTGAGGTTCGCATAGGCCGGGCTCGGGTTGAACGCGGGATTCGGCGTTCCATCCGGCAGGGTCTGCACGTTGTTACAGTTGTTCAACGTCGACGGCAGCGTGATTTCCTGCTGATAGATCGAGTAGCGCAGCTGCAGCGAGAGATCTTCCCGCAGGCTGAAGCCGAGCCGCGGGCTGAAGCCCAGCGTCTTTGTGCCGTACGCGATGTAGCTGTTGGACAGCTGCTGGCGCTGATAGAAGTCGAGACCGAGCGCGACGCGGTAGTCGAGCAGATAGGGCTCGACGAACGACAGCGAATAGCCGCGCGCATACTGGCCGTAGGTCACCGACGCCTTCGCGAACAGGCCGCGGCCGAGCAGATTGCGCTCGGACACGCTGACTTCGGCCAGCGCGCCATCGGTGGTCGAGTAACCGCCCGACACCGAGAAGTCGCCAGTCGACTTCTCTTCGAGATCGACAATCAGGATGACGCGATCGCTGGAGGAGCCCGGCTCGGTGGTGATCTTGACGGTCTTGAAGAAGTCGAGGTTCTTCAGCCGGCGCTCAGCACGGTCGACAAGCGCGCGGTTGTAGGCGTCACCCTCGGAGATATCGAACTCGCGGCGGATCACGTAGTCGCGGGTGCGGCTGTTGCCGCGGACATTGATACGCTCGATATAGGTGCGCGGTCCTTCGTCGATCGCGAACGTGATCGACACCGTGTGATTGTCGAAATTGCGATCACCGCGCGGCCGGACCACCGCGAAGGCATAGCCGCGGCGCGACGCCTCGATCTGCATTTCCTCGACCGACTTCTCCAGCGCCTCGGCGTTGTAGAGCGAGCCGACATTGACGCGCGAATAGGTGCGCAGCGCGTTCGGGTCGAGCGTTGAGATCGACGAGGTGTAGTTGACGGCGGCGACGCGGTATTGCTGGCCTTCTTCGATCTTGAAGGTAACCAGGAAGCCCTTCTTGTCGGGATCGTATTCGGTCAGCGCGGCCACGACCTGGACGTCGGCATAGCCGTTCTTGAGGTAGAAGCGGCGAATCAGATCGCGGTCAGCCTCGACCCGGTCGGGATCGTAGACGTCGTTGCCGCCGAGGAAGCTCAGCAGGTTCGATTCGCGGGTCTTGATGATGTCGCGCAGGCGGGACGCGGAATAGGCGTTGTTGCCGATGAACTCGATCGACCGGACGCCGGTCTTCACACCTTCATTGACCTCGAAGATCAGGTCGACGCGGTTGTTCGGCTGCTCGATGATCTGCGGATTGACCCGCACGTCGTAACGGCCGGAGCGACGGTAGATTTCGGCGATGCGCAGGGCGTCCGACTGGACCATCGGGCGCGAGAAGGTGCCGCGCGGCTTCGACTGGACTTCGGCAGTGAGCTGCTCGTCCTTGACCTTCTTGTTGCCCTCGAAGGCGACACGGCCGATCACCGGGTTCTCGACCACGACCACGACAAGGCGTCCGCCTCGCTGGTCGATGTGGACGTCCTGGAACAGACCGGTCTCGATCAGCGCCTTCAGGCCGTCGTCGATCTGGGCCTGGCCCAGCCGACCGCCCGGTCCGGGATGGAAATAGGAGCGGATGGTTTCGAGTTCGACGCGGCGATTCCCCTCCACCGTGATCGAATCGACGGTCTGCGCATACGCAGGCGCAGAAACAGCTACGGCCGCCAAGGTGGCAGCCACCGGCACGGCGAACATGACCAAGGCGGCGAACAGCCCCCCCCTCACTCGCATTCCAAACATCATGCGCTGCGCGCCCTTATCTTAGCGATGCCGGATCGTTCCCCAACGCCCCGACAGATTCCCAACCTACCGCCCAGCTTGTAACCAGTTTTGCCAAGGGGGCAAACTTACTACTGCCGAACATTTCCATTTTCGTACCAACACGTTGCTCATCGGCAACGCCACAGAAAAGCCCGCTTTAGGACCCGGCGATCCTGAGGATGTCGTTATACGTCGCAAACACCATCAGCATCAGGACCAAACCCAGCCCGATTCGGAAACCCACCTCCTGCGTCCGCTCCGACAGCGGGCGTCCACGGAGCGCCTCCGCGCCGTAGAACAGCAGGTGGCCGCCATCCAGGAGCGGGATCGGGAACAGGTTCAAGAGGCCAATCGAGACCGACAGGATGGCACAAAGGTTCACAACGAATTGGAAACCTGCGCTCGCGGCCTGACCGGACAGCTTTGCGATTCCGATGACCCCACTCACCTCGCCCGGATTGCCGGTTCCCACGAACAGCGACCCGAGGAACTTGAAGGTGCTGGCAATGATGTACCAAACCTGCTCGACACCGATTTTCAGGGCTTCCAGAACGCCGACGGAGGCGCTGGTTGCTTCGCCAGTCTGAGCCTTGTGCTCGATTCCGAGCACGCCGATTCGGTGGGCATTGCCGAAGGGGTCCTTGACCTCCTTGAGCGCCGGCGTGGCAGTGAGCGAGACAATCTGGCCATCCCGCTTCACTTTGAACCCAAGAGCTGACCCTGCATTCGAAGCTACGATCCGCTGCATGTCGGCGAAGCTTTGAATCGCGCTGCCGTCGATGTCCACGACGATATCGCCGACCTTGAAGCCGGAGGTCGCGGCGACGCTCTCGGCGACCAGACCATCGACCCGCGCGATCGTGCTCGGCTTGCCGTAATAGAGCGCCATACCCGCAAAGATCAGGGCGCCGAGAATGAAATTCGCCACTGGACCGGCGACGACGATGGCGGTGCGCTTTCCGACCGACTTGTGGTGGAAGCTGCCCTGGCGCTCCTCAGCCGTCATGGAGGCGAGCGTCTCCGTCGACGGCGTCGACGCCTCGCTGTCGTCGCCGAAGAACTTGACGTAACCGCCGAGCGGAATCGCGGAGAGCTTCCAGCGCGTGCCATGCCGGTCATTGAAGCCGGCAAGCTCCGGCCCGAACCCCAGCGAGAAGGTCAGCACCTTCACGCCAGCCCAGCGCGCAACCAGGAAATGGCCAAGCTCGTGAAAGAAGACAACGATCGTCAGGACGAATAGGAAGGGAACAATATAGCCGATGAGCCCGTGGCTCAACGCATTGAAATAATGAAGAAAAAATTCGGGCATTCGATTTCCCTCGACAAGAGCCAGAGGCTCCGTCCCCAACCCTCTAGGTTGCCTTTAAGGCAATTTGAGGCAATAGGGCGGCAGCTTTATTTCGCGCGATATGGTCAACGGAAATCGCATCATCCGCCGAGTGCAGTGGTGGCTGATTCCCCGACCTGATCCAATCGTTCATTGTCGCCTCGACCAGCCGGGCGATCGCGCCGAACTTGATCTTGCCGGCGATGAAGGCTGCGACCGCGACCTCGTTCGCGGCATTGTACACGGTGGTCGCGCCGTGCCCGCTCCGCAGCGCCTCGTAGGCCAGTCGCAGCCCCGGGAAGCGCTGGAAATCCGGCGCCTCGAAGGTGAGCTGGCCGATCTTGGCGAGATCGAGCTTGGCGGACGGGCCGACGACGCGATCAGGCCAGCCCAGGCAGTGCGCGATCGGGATCCGCATGTCGGGCGTGCCGAGCTGGGCCACCACCGAGCGGTCGGAGAACTCGACCATGCCGTGGATGATCGACTGCGGGTGCACCAGCACGTCGATCTCGTCGGGCGCCAGCGCGAAAAGGTAGGACGCCTCGATCACCTCGAGGCCCTTGTTCATCATCGAGGCGGAATCGATCGTAATCTTCTGCCCCATGCTCCAGTTGGGATGCTTCAGCGCCTGTTCCAGCGTCGCCTGCTCGATGTCGGCGGGGGCCCAGGTGCGGAACGGCCCGCCTGACGCGGTGATGATCACCCGCGTCAGTTCCTCGCGATTGCCGGAAGCCAGCGCCTGGAACAGCGCATTATGCTCGGAGTCCGCCGGCAGGATGCAGGCGCCGGCCTTCTTGGCCCGCTCCATGAAGATATCGCCGGCGCAGACCAAACATTCCTTGTTGGCGAGCGCGACGGTGGCGCCACGATCGACCGCGGCAAGCGCCGGCTTTAGTCCGGCCGCGCCGCTGACCGCCGCCATCACCCATTCGGCCGGCCGCGCGGCCGCTTCGATGATGGCGCTCTCCCCGGCCCCGCATTCGATCCGGGTTCCGGCGAGCGCGTCCTTCAGTTCGGAAAGCCTGGCAGGATCGGCAATGGCGGCGAACCGCGCGCCGAACTCCTTGGCGAGCTTCGCCAGTCCCTCGACATTGCTGTTCGCGGTCAGCGCCTCGACCCGGTAGCGGTCGCGCGCGCCCCGCAGCAAATCCATCGTGCTGTCGCCGATCGAGCCGGTGGCACCGAGGACGGTCACGGTCCGCGCGGCGGATGCCGCCGCGGCCTTGTTGTTACGCAACGGAACTGCGCTCATCTCATCACCAAACCATAAGACCGCGCCCGACGCCATCGGCGCCACCACGGAGAAAGCCGAAAATCGCCGCCACAATGACGGCCGCGACAAATCCGTCCAGGCGGTCCAGGAGGCCGCCATGGCCGGGAATGATGTGGCTCGAATCCTTCACGCCGAACCGCCGCTTCACCGCGGATTCGAAGAGATCGCCGAGCTGCGAAACCACCGACAACACGGCGCCGAGCAACAGCAGCGGCCCGGTCGTGCCGATCTCGAAGGCGGCAAAGCCGGCGGCAACGAGCAGGCTTGCGACGAAACCACCGGCGGCGCCGGCCCAGGTCTTCTTCGGACTGACCCGCACCCAGAGCTTCGGTCCGCTGATGCTGCGGCCCGCGAAATAGCCGCCGATATCGGTGACCCACACGATCAGCAATACGAACATCAGCGCGGCGAATCCCTTCGCCGCATCGAGGCGCAGCAGCACCGATGCGACCTCGGCCCCCGCCGCATAGAGCAATCCCGCAACGGCCCAGTTGCGCCGCGCGCCCGACGTCAGGGCGACAACGACAGCGCCGACGGCGAGCACGATCAGGGCGACATCGATCCGACCCGCCATCAGGCCAAGTCCGGCAAGCAGCAGCGCGACGACGCCCGGCACCACGACGCGGGGCTCGCGTCCGAGGCCGGTAACAACAAGCCATTCGGCGAACAATCCGACCGCCGCCAGCGTCACCAGAAGCGACCAGGCGACGCCACCCAGATAGGCCAGTGCGATCGCGAGCGGCGCCAGCACCAGCGCCGCAACCACGCGCATGACGAGATTGCGCGATCCCTGCTCGCTCGCTGCCGCCGGTGCGGCTTCGCCCTCGGTCACGAGCCGGTTTTCGCAGCGAGGCCGCCGAACCTGCGCTCGCGCTTGCCGTATTCGGCAATCGCGCCTTCGAGCGCGGCCTTGTCGAAATCCGGCCAGTGAATCGGCACGAATACCAATTCGCTGTAAGCGGCCTGCCACATCAGGAAGTTCGACAGACGCTGCTCGCCGCTGGTGCGGATGATCAGATCGGGATCCGGAATGTCGGGCGCGTCGAGATATTGGCCGAGCGTGTCAGCATCGATGGAGTTGGCGTCGCGCTTGCCTTCGGCGACCTCGCGCGCAAGGCGCCGCGCGGCGGCGGCGATCTCCGCCCGCGAACCGTAGTTGAAAGCGACCACAAGGTTGAGCTTGTCGTTGTTCCTGGTCAGCTCCTCGGCCTCGTTGAGCAGCGCGCAGATGTCGGGGTCGAGCCCGTCCCGCTCGCCGATCACGCGCACCCGCACCCCGTCACGATGCAGCGTCGCCAGATCGTTGCGGATAAAGCGGCGCAACAGGCCGAACAGATCGCCGATCTCGCTCGCCGGCCGCGACCAGTTTTCCGAGCTGAAGGAAAAGATCGTGAGATAGACGATGCCGAGTTCATGGGCCGCACGCACCACGCGGCGCAGCGCCTCGACGCCGCGGCGATGGCCCTCGACGCGCGGCAGGCCGCGCGACGCCGCCCAGCGCCCGTTGCCGTCCATAATGATCGCCACATGCAACGGAGCACCGGAGCGATCCGGTCCGTCAGTTGCTGGGGCGGCAGCGTTCGACATCGGCTGGTTTCCGTAGCGCCTTCAGACCGTCAGGATTTCCTTCTCCTTGGCGGCAAGCAGCTGATCGACTTCGGCGATCATGCCGTCGGTCGCCTTCTGCACCTCGTTCGACAGGCGCTCCTGATCGTCCTCGGAGATCTCGTGATTCTTCTCGAGCTTCTTGATGACGTCGAGGCCGTCGCGGCGCACATGGCGCACGGCGACCTTCGCTGCCTCCGCGTATTTGTGCGCGACCTTGACGAGCTCCTTGCGGCGCTCCTCGTTGAGCTCGGGAATCCGCAGGCGCAGCACCTGACCTTCGGTCGCCGGCGACAGTCCGAGGTTGGAATCGACGATCGCCTTTTCGACCGCCTTCACCATGGTCTTGTCCCAGACCTGCACCGAGAGCAGGCGCGGCTCGGGTACGCTGATGGTCGCAACCTGGTTGAGCGGCATATGCGAGCCGTAAGCCTCGACCTGGACCGGCTCCAGCATGGAGGCCGCGGCGCGGCCGGTGCGCAGACCTCCGAGTTCGTGCTTGAGCGATTGCGTGGCACCCTGCATGCGGCGCTTCACGTCGTTGATGTCAAAACCAGCTGCGGCCATGACCTTCTCCCTTTCACTTAGAAACCGGCTGTCGACGCCCGGAGGCGCGGCAATCAGCCGGCGACGACCGTGCCGTGTCCGGTACCGCGCAGAATCGCACCGATCGAACCGGGCTCCGCGATCGAGAACACGATGATAGGCAGCGACGTCTCGCGGGCAAGCGCGAAAGCGGTCGCGTCCATGACCTTGTAGCCCCCCTCGATCGCCTGCGAATGGGTCAGGCGGTCGAAGCGCTTGGCTTTGGGGTCCTTCTTCGGATCGGCGCTGTAGACGCCATCCACATTGGTGGCTTTCAACACCGCCTGCGCACCGATCTCGGCCGCGCGCAGCACGGCCGTGGTGTCGGTGGTGAAGAACGGATTACCGGTTCCGCCGCCGAGCAGGACGATCCGTCCCTCGGCGAGGTATTTGTGCGCCGCAGTACGGGTGAACAGCTCGGAAATCTCCGGCATCACGAATGCCGACAAGGTCCGCGCCGGGCTACCCTTGCGCTCGATCGCCGCCTCAAGCGCCAGGCAATTCATCATGGTAGCAAGCATGCCCATGGTGTCGCCGGTCGGCCGCGACACGCCGCGTGAGGAGACCTCGACGCCGCGGACGATGTTGCCGCCGCCGATCACGACCGCGACCTCGATGCCGAGCTTGCGGGCCGCGATCAGGTCGTCGGCGACGCGGTCGATCGTCGGTTGATCGATCCCGAAGCCGTGGGAGCCGGCCAGATATTCGCCGGACAGCTTGATCACCACGCGACGATAGATCGGCTCAGCCATGATGCGATCGCTTTCCTATCCGCGCAGGTAGGCCTCCGGCGCGTGCGCCGGACGCCTGGTGTCAGCGGTTACTTCTTGCCGCTGGCGGCCGCGACTTCGGCGGCGAAGTCGCTTTCCTGCTTCTCGATTCCCTCACCGAGAGCATAGTTCACAAAGCCAGCGATTTTGATCGGCCCGCCGACCTTACCCTCAGCTTCCTTCACCGCCTGGGCAACCGACTTGCCGCTGTCGTGGATGAAGGCCTGATCGAGGAGGCAGACCTCCTTGTAGTAGGTCTTCAGGCCGGAATCGACGATCTTCTCGATGACGTTCTCCGGCTTGCCCTGCTGGCGGTACTTGTCGGCGAGCACGTCCTTCTCGCGCTTGACGGTCTCGGGATCGAGTCCGGCCGGATCCAGCGCCAGCGGCTTCGCCGCGGCGACGTGCATGGCGAGCTGGCGGCCGAGCACGGCGAGCTCGTCGGTCTTGCCGGGCGACTCAAGGGCCACGATCACGCCGATCTTGCCGGCGCCCTCGACGACGGCGTTGTGGACATAGCTCGACACCACGCCCTTGCTCACCTCCAGCGAAGCGGCGCGGCGCAGCGTCATGTTCTCGCCGATGGTCGCGATGGCGTCGGAGATCGCGGTCTCGACGGTGACGTCGCCGACCTTGGCCGCCTTGATCGTCTCGACATCGGCGGCGTTATGCAGCGCGACCTGGGCGATCATCTTGACCAGACCCTGGAACTGCTCGTTGCGCGCGACGAAGTCGGTCTCGGAGTTGACCTCGACCAGCACGCCCTTGGTGCCGGAGGTCAGCGCGCCGATCAGGCCCTCGGCCGCCACGCGGCCGGCCTTCTTGGCGGCCTTGGAGAGGCCCTTCTTGCGCAGCCAATCCTGCGCGGCCTGCATGTCGCCGTTGTTCTCGGTCAGCGCCGCCTTGCAATCCATCATGCCCGCGCCGGTCGATTCGCGGAGATCCTTGACCATCGCTGCTGTGATCGTTGCCATCGTTCAATGTCCTTCTTGCCTGTACAGAAACCGCGGCGCCCGATGGCGCCGCCGTCAGCGACAGGGAAATCGTTGTTCGTGGAAGTGAAGCGGCGGCCGGGTGAGTTCCGGCCACGCCGCGTAACGATTATTCCGCTTCGGCGAGCGTCTTGGCCTGGGCGACCCAAGCGTCGGCACGGCTCGGCAGACCGACTTCTTCCCCGATCTTGTGCGCGGTGTCGTGGTCGAGCTCGGCGAGCTGCCAGTAGTGGAAGATGCCGAGGTCGTTGAGCTTCTTCTCGATGGTGCCGGACACGCCGGTGAGCTTCTTGAGGTTGTCGGCGGTGCCGCGCGGACCGGCGAGGCCCTGGAAGCCGGACGGTGCAGCCGCCGGGAGCTCTTCCTGCACGGGGGTCGCGGACGCACCGATGTCGATTCCGGAATCGCCCTGAGCGCGCGAGATGCCGTCGATGGCGGCGCGCGCCACGAGGTCGCAATACAGCGAGATCGCGCGGCCGGCGTCGTCATTGCCCGGCACCACATAGGTGATGCCCTTCGGGTCCGAGTTGGTATCGACGATCGCGGCGACCGGGATGTTGAGCCGCTGCGCTTCCTGGATCGCGATGTCTTCCTTGTTGGTGTCGATCACGAAGATCATGTCGGGAAGACCGCCCATGTCCTTGATGCCGCCGAGCGAGCGGTCGAGCTTGTCGCGCTCGCGCTGCAGCGTCAGCCGCTCCTTCTTGGTGTAGGAGTTGGCTTCGCCGGACCCGAGCACGTCGTCGAGGTGACGCAGCCGCTTGATCGAGGCCGAGATCGTCTTCCAGTTCGTCAGCGTGCCGCCGAGCCAGCGCGAATTGACGAAGTACTGCGCCGAGCGCTTGGCAGCATCGGCAACGCCGTCCTGGGCCGAGCGCTTGGTGCCGACGAACAGGATGCGGCCGCCCTTGGCGACGGTATCGCTGACCGCCTGCAGGGCACGGTGCAGCATCGGCACAGTCTGCGCGAGGTCGATGATGTGGATGTTGTTGCGGGCGCCGAAGATGTAATCCTGCATCTTCGGGTTCCAGCGGTGGGATTGGTGACCAAAGTGAACACCAGCTTCCAAAAGCTGACGCATATTGAATTCGGGCAGCGACATAGTTCTAATTCTCCGGTTGGTTCCTCCGGAAACGTGTGAGCAAGCGAGCCTGACTGGCCCGGTTGCCACCGGACGGCCTTTGAGAGCCATGTTTCCGTGTGAGATGGCGCGGTATATAGCGCGATTTGCGCCATAAGCAAGAAAATACGGCCGGTTAGGCCGGCCGGATGGGCTTAAATCGTGCCAAAATGGCCCTATTCTGCCAGCCGCAGCTCCGCGATCGTGGTTCGGGCTGCGCCCTCCTCCAAAGGAAGGAAATCGAGCGGCCCGGAATTCTTGTAGCCCGAGGTGATGGCGGTACTGAGGGCGAGGCCCAACAGCCCGGTATTCGCTGATGATGCCAAGATGGCGCTTTTTCTCTCGCTCATCCGAACCAGATAGAACTGAGTCTGGCCCGCCTGAATCGCGACGGCCCGCTCGGTCACGCCGGGAAAGCCGGCCTCGCTCGCCGTCAGCTGATGCTGGCCGGCCGGACGATCGACATAGACGTAGGTTCCGGTCTTGAGGCCCTGGATCGGCGTACCGTCGAGCTGGAACTCAAACGCCCTGTCGGCGATGTTGGCGAAGTCCTTTTCCCGGAGCATCACGATGCGCCCGTGTCCGGCCTTTGGCGGGCCCACCTTCTGCGTCATCGCCGCATAGTCGAGCCCATTCCGCTGCGTCGTTTCACAGCCGCACAACAGCGCGGCCGCAGCCAACACCACCATTCCCCGCCAGAACATTGCGCCCCCAAAGCCAACCCGACGTCATGTTAAACAGACACACGGTTGGGTTGCAACGGCAGGCGGGCCCGGCAACGGTGGATCAACTGATCGCGAAGCACGGAGCGCGATCGCGTCTAAAGCGTCTGCACGTCGACGACGCCCGTCACCGCCTTGATCGCGCCGGCGATCTGCGGGGAGACCTTGTAGCGGCCGGGCAGCTTCATCTCCACCTCGGTCTCGAGGTCGAGCATCATCACCAGCGAGACGTCGCCATCGGCAGCGCCTGCCGGCGGCGCGGCTGCCGGCGCGGGCTTTGCCGCCGGGACCTTCGCGCCACCACCCGGGGCGGGCGCGGCATCGGGCATGTTGAGCCGGCGGGCGATCGAATCCAGCGGCTTGGTGTCGCGCACGAAGATTCGCAGGCCCTTTTGCGTCTTGGCGGCGGCGTGATCCAGCGGCTCGGCGTGCAGCACCCTCGCCCGCACGTCCTCGCCCTGCAGCTCGGCGCCGAGCTGCAACAGCACGGCCGCCCCCGGCTCGAGCACGTCGCGATACTGCGCAAGCCCCTCGGAGAACAGCACCGCCTCGAAATGGCCGGTCGGGTCCGACAAGCCCATGATGCCCATCTTGTTGCCGGTCTTGGTGCGCCGCTCCATGCGCGAGACAACCGTCGCCGCCACTTTGCCCGCCGTCGCGCCCGTCTTCACGGCGCGCGAAAATTCCGCCCAGGATTGCACGCGCAGCCGCTTCAGCGCGGTCGCGTAATCGTCGAGCGGATGGCCCGACAGGAAGAAGCCGATCGCGTCATACTCGCGCCGCAGCCGGTCTGCGGGCAGCCACGGCTCGACCTGCGGCAGCATGATGCTGGGCGCATCAGGAGCGCTGCCGAACATGTCGTTCTGGCCCGAGGTTGCCGCCTCGTGGCTGCGCTGGCACGCGGCGAGGATCGCATCGGCGCCGGCGAAGACGCGCGCGCGGTTCGGCTCGAGCGTGTCGAAGGCGCCCGCCGCCGCGAGGCTTTCGATGATGCGCTTGTTGACGGCGCGCGGGCTAACCCGCGCGGCGAAATCGGCGAGCGAGGTGAAGGCGCCCTTCTTGTTGCGCTCCTCGATGATCTGCTCGACCGCCTGGATGCCGACGCCCTTCAGCGCCGCGAGCGCGTAGTAGATCGTGTTGCCGCTGACCTCGAAGGTCGGGCCGGAGCGATTGATGTTGGGCGCCTCGACCTTGATGCCGAGCCGTTGCGCCTCGGAGCGGAATTCGGAGAGCTTGTCGGTGTTGTTGAGTTCGAGCGTCATCGACGCCGCGAGGAACTCGACCGGGTAATGCGCCTTCATGTAGGCGGTGTGGTACGACACCAGCGCATAGGCCGCCGCATGGCTCTTGTTGAAGCCGTAGTCGGCGAACTTGGCGAGCAGCTCGAAGATCGTCTCGGCCTGGCCCTTCGGCACAGAGTTCTTCATCGCGCCGGCGACGAAGACGTCGCGCTGCTTGTCCATCTCGGCGCGGATCTTCTTGCCCATCGCGCGGCGCAGCAGGTCGGCCTGGCCGAGCGAGTAGCCGGCCATCTGCTGCGCGATCTGCATCACCTGTTCCTGATAGATGATGACGCCGAAGGTCTCCTTCAGGATCGGCTCCAGGATCGGATGCAGATATTCCGACTCCTCGTCGCCATGCTTGCGCGCGCAATAGGTCGGGATGTTCGCCATCGGACCGGGACGGTACAACGCCACCAGCGCGATGATGTCCTCGAAGCGGTCCGGCCGCATGTCGATCAGCGCGCGCCGCATGCCCTGGCTTTCCACCTGGAACACGCCGACGACGTCGCCCCGGGCCAGCATCTGATAGCTCGGCGCGTCGTCGATCGGCAGCGTCGCGAGGTCGACATGAACGTCGCGCTGCTTGAGCAGCTTGACCGCGACGTCGAGCACCGTCAGCGTCTTGAGGCCGAGGAAGTCGAACTTCACGAGGCCCGCCGGTTCGACCCATTTCATGTTGAACTGGGTGACCGGCATGTCCGATTTCGGATCGCGGTACATCGGCACCAGCTCGCTCAGCGGCCGGTCGCCGATCACGATACCGGCGGCGTGGGTCGAGGCGTGGCGGGTCAGGCCCTCGAGGCGCTGCGCGATGTCGAAGGCGCGCGCCACCACCGGATCCTCGTCGCGGAACGCCTGCAGCTTGGGTTCGCCTTCGATGGCCTGCGCCAGCGTCACCGGCGCTGCGGGATTCTGCGGCACCAGCTTGGTCAGCTTGTCGACCTGCCCGTACGGCATCTGCAGCACGCGCCCGACGTCGCGCAGCACACCGCGCGCCTGCAGCGTACCGAAGGTGATGATCTGCGCCACCTGGTCGCGGCCGTAGCGGTCCTGCACGTACTGGATCACCTCACAGCGGCGGTCCTGGCAGAAGTCGATGTCGAAGTCCGGCATCGAGACGCGTTCGGGATTGAGGAAGCGCTCGAACAGCAGCGCAAAGCGCATCGGATCGAGATCGGTGATGGTGAGCACCCAGGCGACCAGCGAGCCTGCGCCGGAGCCGCGGCCCGGTCCGACCGGAATGCCCTGCGCCTTCGCCCATTTGATGAAGTCCGACACGATCAGGAAGTAGCCCGCATATTTCATGCGGGTGATGACGTCGAGCTCGAAGGCGAGGCGCTTGCTGTAGTCCTCCTCGGTCATGCCCGGCGAGAGACCGTGCACCCGCAGGCGATTGGCAAGCCCCTCCTCGGCCTGGCGCTTCAGCTCGGCGGCCTCGTCGGCGGCGGCGTCCGAGCTCGCCGCGGCACCGACGGTGAAGAACGGCAGGATCGGCTTGCGGGTCTTCGGCCGGAACGAGCAGCGCTCGGCGATCTCGACCGTCGAGGCAAGCGCCTCCGGGATATCGGCAAACAGCACCGCCATTTCCGCGCGGGACTTGAAACGGTGATCCGGGGTCAGCTGCTCGCGATTGGTCTCGGCGATCAGATGGCCGCCGGCGATGCACAGCAGCGCGTCATGCGATTCGTAATCGTCAGTGCTGGCGAAATACGGCTCGTTGGTCGCAACCAGCGGCAGGCCCTTGCTATAGGCGAGATCGATCAGCCCGCCCTCGGTGCGGCGCTCCTTGTCGATGCCGTGGCGCTGCAATTCGATGTAGAGGCGATCGCCGAACAGACCAGCCAGGCGCTCGCAGCGGGTCGCCGCCAGTGCCGCCTGTTCGGCACGCAGCGCCAGCGCAATCGGCCCGTCGGGACCGCCGGTCAGCGCGATCAGATCCTCGGCGTCGTCGGTGAGCCAATCGATCTTGATATGCGGGGTCTGGTTGACCGGCGTCTCCAGGAACGCCCGCGAGTTCAGCCGCATCAGGCTGCGATAGCCGCGCTCGCGCGCCGCCAGCAGCACGATCCGCGTCGGCGCCGTCGCCAGGATGCTGCGTGTATTAGGGTCGACGTCGCCGAAATCCACAGCAAGCTCGCAGCCGACGATCGGCTGGATGCCGTAGCCGGCCATCTTGTCGGAGAATTCCAGCGCCCCGAACATGTTGTCGGTATCGGTGAGCGCCAGCGCCGGCTGGCGGTCGGCCTTCGCAAGCTCGCCCAGCTTGGCGATCTTGATCGAGCCCTTCAGAAGCGAATAGGCGGAATGAACGTGAAGGTGGACGAATCCGGCATTCGGCATGGCTGCTTACGGGATCTCTTAAGTCAGGGATGGAGCGAGTGCCAAAGCCGGAACTCGATGAGCTTCAGACCCGACTCGCAACTCCATCGTGGGCGATGGACCTTGCCAAGTCCACGCCGAACCGGACAAGGCCGCCGGTCCTCCTGCTTATCCCCAGGAGCCGGCCAAGTCGCCTTCTATGCCCCTGTCCCCGCGAGCACATTTTCAGAACTGGGTGATCAGCTGAGCCCAAACCGCGATCATCCCGACGAACAGCGTGATCGATGCCAGCGCTGCAGCTTCCTGCACGAAAATCTTCAACATGGCCGCTCTCCCTGAGCTGGAACGTATACAGAACATTGTTCCTTTTTTGTTCTGGGAGTCAAGCGACGGTCGTTGAGATCTGATCCCGAAAGATTTTCCTTGGTTAATTGGTCGGGCGGTGAACGAAGGCGATTTCTATTTCGCGCCGTTGCCAAGGCACAAACTGCACTGGCTTACCGAGTTCCATTGGGCGTAGGCTTCTGTTCCAACGCAGGGGTTGTGTCATGGGCAATGGCATACTTGAGAGCGTATGCATCGTACTACTCGGGCTAAGCCCGCTCGTGATCATCGGCATCGCGTTGTACGCGCAGTAGCCGCAACCTGGCCCGCGCCAACACGACCCTCAACGCCACAGAAGGCCCAACGAGTTCACCCACCGGATCATTGTGAACGGCGGGAGAGTCGCGGCTTACCCGCAACAATTCCCGGCTTGCATTGGCGGGCACGGCACGGTTCCGTATGAGCAATAAACGCAGCAATCTCCTGCTTTCGGTTTGAGCCGGACGCCGCAGCGCTTGCAGTCATAGAAGAACTGGCAGGCATCAGTCGGCATGGTCTCGGCAGAGACATGGCCACAGGATGGGCAGGTCAGTTCGGAAATCACCCGTCGTTCCGTCATGCATCCGAATATGCGGTGTTGGTGGCTAGTGCGAAACCCCCGCCCCGCCCTTCATCGCCGATGGCTCATCGGCCAGGCCAAATAAAAAACCCCGGGCCAAGGCCCGGGGTTTTCGACGTCGCTTGGATTAAGCGAACACTCAGTAGCGCGCGATGGCCGGGCCACCGAACTTGTAGTTCAGACGGCCGAGCACCATGTCGGTGTCGCCACCGGTGGTGAAGCCGGTCACAGCGACGCCAGCCGGAGTGACGAACGTTGCGCCATGGCTGTCTTCGAAGATGTGGTTGTACTCGATGCCGAGCGACCAGTTCTGGGCGAAGGCGAATTCGAGGCCAACACCAACCGTCGGGCTCCAACGGGTGTCGTAGCCGGTTTCGGATGCCAGCGCGCCGCCGGGAGCCAGGAACTGGTAGTTGCGATCGGTGACCGCAGCACCGCCCTTGGCGTACAGCAGGACGTTGTTCCAGGCGTAGCCGATCTGACCGGTGAACAGGCCGAACGCATCCATCTTCGAGCGAACGACGGCGCCCGGGACGAGCAGGTTGTTGGTGTTGCCCGAGACGTCAGCCCAGTTACCCTGAGCTTCCAGACCGAACACCCAGCCGCCGGTCTGCCAGCGGTAGCCGACCTGGCCACCGACGGTGCCGCCGTTGGCATCGTAGCTGCCAGCGGTGCCGATGCCGTTCACCGAACGGTTGTCGTGGCTCTGGGCCCAACCACCGTTGATACCGATGTAGAAGCCGGTCCAATCATAAACAGCGGCAACCATGGGCGGCGGAGCCTTGGTGTAAGGGCGAGCCGCGAGGTCAGCCGCGGAGGCAGCGGTCGCGCTGAGCGCGAGCAGGCTGGCGGTGACAAGCAAAATCTTCTTCATTTTTCCCGTTCCAACTTTTTCTACAGGGGCCCCAAGGCCGCGAGACACCGTCATAGCAGCCTCGAACGGAATTGCTGTAACTTCGCTGCAACAGGCAGGCCCAAACGACTTCGCTCAAATTTGAAGTTAATACTGTATTACAAGCACTTCTTGGAACTTTTGCCACATAGCTGCCGCATAATTTTCACAATTCAAGTCTGCGTGCAGAGTTCCCGACCGTAAGCCCTCGCAAGATGGTGTTGACCGGAACCGGCTTGTTCGATTTGGATCATCGCCGAGATCGAATCTTCGCAGCAAAGGAATGCACATGCGGACGATGATTCTTGCTGCGGCATCTGTCGTCGCGCTCGCGACCCTGGGGACCGTGCCCGCTCATGCCGTCGGCGTGCGCTACCCGTTCTGCATTCAGGGCGATCGCTATCCCGGTCTGAGCAACTGTTCCTACCCGTCCTATCAGGCGTGCCTGGCCACCGCCTCGGGCATCGGACAGAACTGCATTGCCAACCCCTACTATGCCGGCGACAACGACCCGCGCTCCTATCTGAACGTGTCGCCGCGGGAGCGGCGCGAGGGCAATTTCTTCGACCTGTTCATCCACTGACGGCCGATTGGGCCAAGCACGGGCGCGGGAATGTGAGTTGATGCACACCCGCGCCGATGCCACTTCACGCGCACGCTCCAGCATGAGCGTCGCCGGCGCCTGATCGACAGGAGATCTCTCGATGCGCAGCCTGATTCTGGCACTGTTGGCCCTGGGTACTGTCGCGATCGCGCCGGCCAGCGCGCAGAAATACGATTCGACCTCGCCGATCTGCAAACACAACTACCGATGGGGCGGTGAGGACACCGATTGCGGCTACACCTCGATGGCGCAGTGCCAGGCCTCGGCGTCCGGCCTGGCGGCGATGTGCATCGACAACCCCTACTATGCCGGGCCGCCGGTCGACCGTCGGCCGAGAGAACCTGGCAGACGGCCCCGCCCGGTCTATTGAGGGCTGAAGCCTTTTGCGTTGCGCTTGAAGCGAAGGCTCCAGCCTCTTGTTTTGACGCGGTTTCTTTGCGCAAGCGGTTGGCCGCTTCGCTCCGAAAGGCGTTATTCGAGCTCGACGATCTGTCCGTTCGACAGCGACACCCGGCGATCCATCCGCGCGGCGAGATCCATATTGTGGGTCGCGATCAGCATCGCGACCCGGGTCGCCTTGACGAGTTGCATCAGCGCGCCGAAGACGTGATCGGCCGTGCCGGGATCGAGATTCCCGGTCGGCTCGTCCGCAAGCAGCACCCGCGGTGCGTTGGCAACTGCGCGCGCGATCGCCACGCGTTGCTGTTCGCCGCCCGAGAGCTCGGCCGGACGATGAGTGATGCGGTCGCCAAGCCCGAGATAGGACAGGATCTCGGTCGACCGTTTCACGGTCTCGGAGCGCTTCAGGCCCCGAATCATCTGCGGCAGCATGACGTTCTCGAGCGCCGAGAATTCCGGCAGCAGCCGGTGCTGTTGATAGACAAAGCCGATGTCGGAACGGCGAATCTGGGTGCGGTCGACATCGGACATCTGCGAGGTCGGCGTACCCGCGACATAGACCTCGCCGTCATCTGGACTCTCGAGCAGGCCCGCGATGTGCAGCAAGGTCGACTTGCCCGAGCCTGACGGCGCCACCAGCGCCACCGATTGACCCGGCCACAGCGCAAGCTTGGCGCCGTTCAGGATCGTCAGCGTCGCTTCGCCCTGCCGGTATTCCCGCTTGATATCATGAAGATAGATGACCGGTGTATCTTCCGCCCCCTCCGCCATGTGCGCCCCTTATTCGTACCGGAGCGCATCGACCGGATCGAGGCGCGCGGCGCGCCACGACGGGTAGAGCGTCGCCAGGAAGGACAGCGTCAGCGCCATGATCACGACGGCGAGCGTCTCGCCGAAATCGACTTCGGCCGGTAGCTTGGAGAGAAAATAGAGCTCCGGCGAGAACAGCTCAGTGTTGGTGAGCCATGACAGGAACTGCCTGATCGATTCGATGTTCAGGCAGATCAGCATGCCGACAGCGAAGCCGGTCAGCGTTCCAACCACGCCGATCGAGGCGCCGGTGATCAGGAAGATCCGCATGATCGAGCCTTGCGAGGCGCCCATGGTGCGCAGGATCGCGATGTCCTGCCCCTTGTCCTTCACCAGCATGATCAGGCCCGAGACAATGTTGAGCGCCGCGACCAACACGATCATGGTCAGGATCAGGAACATCACGTTACGTTCGACCTGCAGCGCGTTGAAGAAGGTCGAGTTGCGCTGCCGCCAGTCGACCAGGAAGACCGGCCGGCCGGCCGCCTCCGTCACCAGCTTGCGATAGGTGTCGATCTTGTCCGGATTGGTGGTGAACACCTCGATCGAGGACACGTCGTTGTTGCGGTTGAAATAGGCCTGCGCCTCGGCCAGCGGCATGAACACGAAGGTCGAATCGTATTCCGACATGCCGATCTCGAACACCGCGGTGATCTTGTAGGGCTTGATGCGCGGCGTGGTGCCCATCGGCGTCACTGCGCCCTTCGGCGAGACCAGCGTGATCATGTCGCCGGCGTGCAGCGAGAGCTGGTCGGCGAGCCGGCGGCCGATCGCGACGCCCTGCCCTTCATCGAAGCCCTCGAGCGTGCCCTGCTTGATGTTCTTGGCGATCGAGGTGAGGTTGTTGAGATCGTCTGAGCGAATGCCGCGAATGAAGACGCCGGCGGCGTTGAACGGCGACGAACCGAGTCCCTGCCCGTCCACCACGGGCGCGGCCAGCCGGATGCCCTGCACCTGGCTGATGCGGTCGGCAACGTCCTTCCAGTCGGTCAGCGGCGATTCCAGCGGCTGCACCAAGAGATGTCCGTTGAGGCCGAGGATCTTGTCCAGGAGCTCCTTGCGGAAGCCATTCATGACGGCCATCACCACGATGAGCGTGGCGACGCCGAGCATGATGCCGAGGAACGAGAACCCGGCGATGACCGAGATGAAGCCTTCCTTGCGGCGCGCGCGCAGATAGCGTCCGGACAGCAGCCATTCGAATGGCGCAAAAGGCGGGGTTCGGACTGGCTCGCTCATGGTGTCATCCATCTGTCGATAATCCCATGATTCGGGCCAAATGTGGCCGGATTACCCCGCCGATCAGCCGGCGTGAATAAACTTTAACCCGCGAGCTTCGCGACCACGTCGGCCGGGCTCATGTTGTCGCGTGAACCGTCGCTGCGGCGCTTCACCTCGACCTTGCCGTCGGCAAGCCCCTTGGGTCCGACGAGAATCTGCCAGGGGATACCGATCAGATCGGCCGCGGCGAACTTGGCGCCGGCGCGCTGATCGGTGTCGTCGTAGAGCACGTCGACGCCGTTCGCCGAGAGCTCGCGATAGAGCTGCTCGCAGGCGCCATCGACCGCGGCATCGCCCTGCTTGAGATTGAGGATCGCAACGCGGAACGGCGCGACCGCCTCGGGCCATTTGATGCCGGCATCATCGTGACAGGCCTCGATGATCGCGCCGACCAGACGCGACACGCCGACGCCGTAGGAGCCGCCATGGATCGGCACGTCGACGCCATCGGGCCCCGCCACCATCGCCTTCATGGTGTCGGAATATTTGGTGCCGAAATAGAAGATCTGGCCGACCTCGATGCCGCGGGTGTTGAGCCGCTTTGCTTCAGGCACTTCCTGTTCGAAGCGCGCGGCCTCGTGGACGTCCTCGGTCGCAGCATAGACCGAGGTCCACTGCTTGATGATCGGCGTCAGGTCGCCGTCATAATCGACGTCCGCGCCCGGCACCGGCAGGTCCAGCACATCGCGGTTGATGTAGACGCCGGACTCGCCGGTCTCCGCGAGCACGATGAACTCGTGGCTGAGATCGCCGCCGATCGGACCGGTCTCGGCCCGCATCGGGATCGCCTTGAGGCCCATCCGCGCAAATGTGCGCAGGTAGGCCACGAACATCTTATTGTAGGAGCGCCGCGCGCCGGCCTCGTCGAGGTCGAACGAATAGGCGTCCTTCATCAGGAATTCGCGGCCGCGCATCACGCCGAAGCGCGGACGCTGCTCGTCGCGGAACTTCCACTGGATGTGGTAGAGGTTGAGCGGCAGGCTCTTGTAGGACTTGACGTAGGAGCGGAAGATCTCCGTGATCATTTCCTCGTTGGTGGGTCCGTACAGAAGCTCGCGCTTGTGACGATCAAGGATGCGCAGCATCTCCGGGCCATAGGCGTCGTAGCGGCCGCTTTCACGCCAGAGATCGGCGAGTTGCAGCGTCGGCATCAAAAGCTCGAGCGCGCCGGCGCGGTCCTGCTCCTCGCGAACGATCTGCTCGATCTTCTTCAGCACCCGGAAGCCGAGCGGCAGCCAGGCATAGATGCCGGCCGCCTCCTGCCGCATCATGCCCGCGCGCAGCATCAGCCGATGCGAGACGATCTCCGCCTCTTTCGGGTTTTCTTTCAGAATGGGCAGGAAAAACCGCGACAATCGCATGGCGTTACTCGGGAATCAGGAAAGCGTGGGAAGAGCTGCAGTGAAACCGGATCGGGTGTGAAAACACAAGGGCCGCCAAATGACAAAAGCCCTTCAAATCAGGCTATTTTCGGCCATTTGAACGAATTGCGTCCCGCCGACCTGCCCGGCGCGCTGATCGTGCGTTTACCTGACCTCAAAATCGTCTTCCAGCGTCACTTTCTTGAAATCGGTCACCAGGGCATCGATCTGCATGTGCCAGCGGCCCGGGACCTGCAACGGTACCTTCTTCACGTGCCAATAGCCGTCGGGACCGAGCGCGGCGCTGCGTTCCATCGGCTCGACGCCGCGATCAGGCAGGCTCAGCGTCAGCGTCGCCTCCTTGGCCACGAATGGGCTGGCATCGCCGTTCATCAGCTGCAGCACAAAATCGTTCTGCCCGACCTTGCCTGGCGCGATCAGCACCTGGAACATCGCCGCATCGGTGTGGATGTGGACCGCGAGCGGAACGTCGGTCGACATCGCCAGCGCGCGCGGCGGCGGCGTGAAGCGCCAGAGCGCGACGAGGCCGAGAATGGCGATCATCAGCACGAATTCGAGCGCGATCGAGCGCTGCAGCGCCCGTGTGCGGTGGAATTCACGCACGATGGCCGGCGTGAACACCAGGCGGTTCAGCGCAGCAAGCCCGAGCAACAGCAACACCAGCACAAGTTTCACCAGAAGGATGTTGCCGTATCCAGTATCGATCAGCGCGCGAAAGCTTTCGAGCTGGACGACGGCGAGTGCGAGGCCCGACAGAGCGATCAAGGCGACGACCGGCACCGCGATCGTCGAAAAGCGCTGCAGGACCCGCAACAGCGATTCCTTGCGCTGCCAGGCCAGCACCGCCAGTGGCGACAACGAGCCCATCCAGAAGGCGAGGCCAACGCCATGGATGAACAGCGCGGTCCGGGTCAGCCATTGCGGAGCGGCGGTGGCGGCGTGACCGCTGACCGCAAATGACAGCCCGACACAGATCATTGCGATCGCGGTGCGCACGAAGGCTGCGCCGAACGACGGGCTGCGCCAGGCAATCGCCGCAATCAACGTCGCGGCGATCGCGAGCAGCATGGCCGGAAACAAGCTGGTGCCGGCGGCACTGGCCCATGCCGCCCATGTCAGCATGCCTGACAGCGGCAGGTTCAAGAGGTCGATGCCTTGCAAGCCAAGCGAGGCGATCGCGCCGACAAGGCCGATTGCAAGCGACCACATGATCAACCGTTCGCCGGCCGGGCCCTGCCCGATCCAGGCGGCAAAGAACACGCCGCCGACGCCGGCAAACAGCCCCAGATAGAGCCCGAGCCGCGCCAGCCAGATCAGCGCATCGAGCGTACTGTCGCGTGACGGCGCCGCCGAGCCGGTGACGACGCCGATCGAGAACAGCAGCGAGCCGGCGACCGGGTGGCCATCCTGCGACACCACGCGATAGCTGATCACCTGCGTGCCCTGGGGCAGGCCCGCCGGCAGCGTCACCATCACAGATTGATCGACGGCGCGGATCGCGACGTCGCGCGGCTTGCCCGCAGCGTCGAGCAGGCTGACCGCGGTCGGCGCCACCGTTTCGTTGAAACGGAGCACCACCGTCTTCGGCGCCTCCGTCAGCACGCTGCCATCGGCCGGCTCGGCGGCGATCAGGACGGCATGCGCATGGGCCGAGGTCGCAAGGCACAGCACCACGAGCAGCGCGGCAAGACTTGCTGCGAGGCTTGCTGCAAGACTTGCGACCCGCCGCACGGCTTACGACTTCGGCAGCAGCTTGACGCCGGGCGCCGGTGTCTTGCTGCCATGTTCGTGCCCGCCGCCCTGCCCGTCGGCTGGGATGTCGATCCAGCGGCTGATGCCCTGCTCGCATTCCTGCACGACCGGGAAGTACAGCGTGGTGTTGGGCTTCAACGTATCGGTGAGAAACGTCTGCATCACGAACTCGTCGTAGTTCTGGTCTGAGAGCTTGCCGCCGCTCCAGGCAACTTCCTTCACGCCCTCAGAGAGCTTGGCACCGTGATAGTCGTATTGCGCGGTGTATTGGCCGGTGACCGTATCGAGGGCCCAGCCGGGCTTCGGCATCGGCTTCACCCCGATCACGCCTTCCGGAATCTGCACGCGGAGCTTGATCGTTGCCGATCCCGCGCAGCCATGCGGCACGGCAAAAACCGCCTTGTAGTAGGATCCGACCGGCGCCTGCTTTCCTTCCAGCGTGACATGCGCGATCGCCGGCGACGCTGCGAACAGCGCCGCCGTGGCAATGAGGAGCGAGTGTGACCGCATGACTCCCTCACATCTTCTTCATCATGTGGCCGGAATGGTCGTCACCACCAGGCGCCTGCGCGCCGACGGCCTGCACGTCCAGCAAGACCGAGACCTTGCCGGCCTTCTCGAATTCGAGCGTGACCGGTACCTTGTCGCCCTGCTTCAGCTGACTCTTCAGGTCAAACATCATCAGATGATAGCCGCCGGGCGCGAGCTTCACGGTCTTGCCGGGCTCGATCGTCAGCCCCTTGTCGAGCGCACGCATCTTCATCACGCCGTTGTCCATCGACATCTCGTGGACTTCGATCTTTCCGGCGACGTCGCCCGAGCCTGACACCAGCCGGTCCGCCGTCGTGCCCTTGTTCTCGATCGTCAGATAGCCGCCGCCGATCTTGGCGCCATTCGGCGTTGCCCGCGTCCAGGCCTGCGTGATCACGAGGTCGCCGGCCTTGACGTCCTCGGCGCGTGCGGACGTCGACGCGAGTGCAGCAGCTAGCGCCGTGAGAGCGAGGATGCGGGTGATCGTCTTCATGGCGGCGGATTCCTTTCAGGTTGAAGTCGTCGTGTTATCGGATTGTTGCAGCCTGCGCGTCAGACCATTTGTTCAAATCGGCGATTTCGGCCGATCCTTCGATCGTCGTGACGGTTCCGTCGCGCGCAATCAGCATGGTTCGCGGGATATCGCCTTGCCAGGCCGGATCGATCTCAAATCTCAATCGCTCGGCGAAGCCATCGTCGAAAATCCAGTTCTCGGCCGATGCAAGCCCGGCACGATCCAGCATCGATCGGGTCGCCTCCGGCAGGTTCGGAACCAGATCTGCGCTGATCGTCACGATGTCGATGCCTGGATGATCCTTCATGAACTCGCCGAGTTGCGGCAGCTCGACCTTGCATGGTCCGCAGGTGACACCCCAGAAATGCACCAGGGTCGGATGGCTGGCATGGGCATGCAGCAGCTTCTGCCAGCTGCCGCGCTCGAACGGCTTTGGCGCGCCCTCGCCCGCCGCCAGTGCGGACGGCAGCGTTGCGAGCAGGATAAAAGCAGCGAGCAAATGACGTTTCATGGTTCGCTCTCGATCGCTTGAAAATGGTAGCCGTCGGCCTTGGTCATCCACGACAAATAGGTCTGCCGACGGTCCGAGACGAGCAGCGGATGGTCGGAACTGTCGGCGGTGTCGGCGATATCAGTGGGCTTCGACCATGTCGCTCCATCGTCATGCGATGTCATCAGACTGATCGACGTCTTCTGCCCGTCGAACTCCTTCCATGCCATCACAAGCCCCTGCGGCCCTGCAATGATCTGCGGCCGTGACGGGCTTCGGTTCGGCTGACCGACGGGGAGCGGATCGGAGAAGGTTTTGCCGCCGTCGCGCGACCGCGCGTAGAACAATCCCTTGCGCGCCTTGCCGTTGGTGTACCACGTCACATGGTAGGTTCCTGCGGGCGAAATGGTCAGGCTCGGACCGTGGTGCGGACATGCCGCGATCTGCCAGTCGTCGCGGCTCACCCGATGCAGCTCGCCGGGGCTGGTCAGATCGGTGAAGGTCACGATCGCATGGTCGCGCACGCCGCCTTCGAAAATATTCCGGAACACGACCACCGGATGGCCTGCCCCATCGAACGCCAATCCGAGACGGCAGCATTCGCAGGTGTTGTCGGCCACGAGCCGCGCATCGGAATAGGTCGCGCCACCGTCTTTCGAGGAAGCGAAGAACAATCCGGCACCGTCATATTTCTCGCCGCGCTGCTGGGCCGGCACGCGGTTGCGCTTGTCGAGCCAGACCGCGAACACGGCGCCCGCGGGATCGAAGCCGATCGCCTCGAACCGCTGGCTCTCGTTGTTTGCAGTGATTGGCCTCGGCGGATCAAAGCTGCGCCCCCCATCACTCGATCGCGTGGTCAGCACCTGGCCGTTGAAGGCCTGATCGCGGAAGGTCGAGAAGGCCAGCGCGATGTTTCCCTTGGCGTCGACCGCAAGCTTCGGCCGCGCGTCCGGTCCCCAATCCAGGTTGAGCCGGTCCCGGGTCACTTGCACCGGCGCGGAAAAGCTCTTGCCTTGATCCCTCGAGCTCGCGACGGAGATTTGGCCGCCGGCCATCCATGCCAACCACAACGTCCCATCCGGCCCGAAGGCAGGAGTGACCTTGCTCGCGCAGCGCAACACGGTCTCTTCGCACGCCGCTTCGGAGGCGTGCTGGTGGCTCATCTGTGCATTGGCCGGGTTCGGCAAGACCGCAAGCATCACCGTTGCCAGCACCGTCAGAGCCGCAGGTTTGCGATATGTCATCGATGCGCCCCTCACTTGAACGCAATCCTCATGCCCGCCACGAAGGCACGTGGCGATCCGGCATAGATCGAGTTGGTCGTGTTCGCCAGTACGCTCGCGGGATTTTGAATGCCCCCAGCCGTCACCGAGTTCGCGATATTGTTCGCGGAAGCGATGTATGTCCGGTCGAACACGTTCCTGACCTCGATGTACAGATTCAGCGCCTTGAAATAATCGGAGACGAGATCGGTCTTGTAGTGCAGGTTGAGATTGACCAGCTCATAGCCGGGCGCCCTCAAGAGATTGGCGTTGTCCATGTAGAAGCTGTCCTTCCACTGGACCTCGACGAACCCGCCAAGTCCCTGGAACGGACCTGACAACTGGTCGTAGCCCAACCGCGCCGTGAGCTCGTTCGGCGAAATGCCGGGGATCTTGTTGCCGGCGCGATTGAAGCTGAAGACCGTGCCGTTCGTGATGTTCTCGACGTATTCGGTGTAGACCTCGTCGAGATAGGTGTAGGCGGCCGAGAATCGCCAGCCCGGCAGGAACTTCCAGTCGGCGGCCAGTTCGACACCACGATGCTCCGACCGCGGCGCATTGAACGTGCAGGAGATGCCCGCGAGCGGTGTTGCCTGGGAAACGAGTTCATCCTTGAAGAACTCGTAGAACCCGGTGACGCTCAGCTTGACCGCGTTGTTCGGGGTCCAGTCGGCTCCGACATCGTAACCGAGGTTCTTTTGCGTCCGCAGCTGGGTGTTATTGCCCGACGTTCCGTCCGGCAGGATGAAGAGGTTACTGACCTGCGGTGTGCCATATCCCGTTGCCACCCGGCCCCGGAATTGCCACTCGCTGTTCAACCGGTAAAGAAGTGCAAGTTCAGGCGCGGTGTTCTGGAATTGCCGGTCCGCTGTCGTGATCGCCGTTGTCGTGGTTCCGGCAGCGCCCGCGTAGCTATAGGCGGTGTTTCGCCCCGTGAGATTGGTGGTCTCCCAGCCGATACCGGCAACGGCCGTCAGCGCGGGGGTGAGCTTCAGTTCCTCGCGCGCGCGCAGACCGTAATTCGTCGTCGTGCTGAACAGGTTGCTGGACAGGCTTCCAAGCGTCGCATTTCCGCCCGGCATCACATTGCGGGTACCGCTCGAAGCCGTGAGCGTATTGTAGAAGCCGCCGAAATAGGTCGTCGAATCCATCCCGAACAGTTCGCTGCGCCTGACGACGTCGCTCATGTAGTTGTAGGACGGGAAGTCGCCGATCGCGCTGGTCGATCCCGTCGGCTGGCTGATATTGCGGTCGTCGAAGACAAACTGGTTGCGCCAGGTGGTCTGGTTGTCGAAATCGTGCTCCCAGCGGCCACCGACGATGGTGCGGCGGTCGTCGCGCCCGAGGCCCGCCTGGACCGCGGTTTCCTTGTCGGTTCCTGCCGCCGAATTGAAGCCATTGTTGAACAGGGTCACGGTTCCGCATCCCGGCGCGGCCGTCGCTCCGGTCGTGCAGCCCTGCTGGAACGGGTTCTGGTTGAACTGATTGAGCGACGAGCGGATCGGCAGGCGTGTCGTCAGGTCGTTGTTGATGAGCTTCACCGTGAAACGGTCGTTCGGCGTGACCTGCAGCGTGCCGAGGAAATTGACGGTCTGGGTATTGAACCAGCTGTTCCCGATATAGCCGTCGCCGCGGACGTCACTCGCGAACAGCGAGCCCTCGAAATTGCCGACCTTCTTGCCTGCGGCAAGATAGTTGTTGAGATAGCCGAAGCTGCCGCCCTCGACGCCATACTCGACGCCGTCGATCGTGCCGCCCGGCCGGGTGCGGAAATTCAGCGCGCCGCCGGTCGCGTAGTTGCCGTAGAGCGCCGATGACGGCCCGCGGATCACGTCGATCGCGCCATAGGCATGCGGATCGATCAGATCGGTGCGCGACAGACCGTCCGGCTGGGTGACCGGGAATCCGTCATCGAAGATGACGAGGTTGCGGATGCCGAAGCCGTTCCGCGCATTCGATCCGCGGATCGAGATGCCGAAATCACGCGGGCCATTGCCCTGCTTGATCGAGATGCCGGGACTGTCGCGCAACACGTCGGCGACGGAGAACGCCGGCCGATTGTCGAACTGGCTGCGGTCGATGGTGGTCTGGGTCTGGCCCGTGGGCGCCCGGTTCAAGCCGTCGCGGATCGCTGCGAGCGTCTCGCCCGGCCTTGCGCCGCCCGCTGGGGCCGCGGCCACGGTCGGCGCGGTCGCCAACTTGGGTGGCCGCCGGACGGATGCCGCTCGAGCGCGCGGCTTGGGCCCTGCCGGTTTGGCACGCGCCGCCGCCGCGGGCGCCTCGACGGTGACGGAGGGCAGCGCCGTCTGGGCCTTCGCCCAGCAACTGATCGTGGAAAGGGCCGCGCCGAGCATGAGCGCACTGGCCCCGCCGTGCGGTTGAAGCCGAAACATGGATGGTTCCTGACACCGGCTCTTCGGCCGGCTTGTTCAAGGGCACTCGCCGGCGCGGGACGCGCACCGGCAGCGAGAACGTCGTCAGGAAAACAGCGGCGGCGCGCGGGCTTGCGCCGAGAGACCGGCCGGCGAACGATCGCGTTCGCTGGCGAAATCGAGCCATACGATCCGGCGCGGCAGGCGTTCGACGGCCTGGGCCGCAACTTGCGGGTTATCAACCGGCGCACCGGTCTGCAGCACGCTGCATACAGAGCAACAGCCGTCATGGGCCCGATGACCGGTCTGGTCGCCCTGCCCGGTGCCTGAGCCGGCATTGCCGTGGCAGATGGTGGCGGCCGCGAGCGGATCGGACGCGGCAAGGCTCGCCGCCCAGCAGGCCCCGATCGGTGCAAAAATCTGCACCAAGAGGGCAACCAGGACTATGGGCAGAAAATTCTTCAGCCGCCGGCGCATCGCAAAACCCATCCGGGACGGAACTAACCACCACAGGTGCCGAAAGTCGAGATCGCGACTGCCACCCGTTTCTTCCAGCTCGCGGAAATAGCGGAGCGTGACACTTGCGTCACGGCTGCTTCGCAAGCGGACGTATCCCCTTACCCAGCCACGTGTTTTTGGACCGCTTTCGCAACCGGCGGTAGCACCATCCCAATCATTTCGCAAATTGCTCGAAATTTGAACAATCGTTGCCGAAAATGATGACAAGCCTGGAAAGATGGTCTACCAATTCGGCCTCAGGCCAGCCGCGAGGTGTGTCCTGGTGGTCCAAGTCTCGGGAGGAGCCCGACGCGCACAAGCAGCGTCACCCCATTAATCAAGATCAAATCGAATTCTTGGGGCAAATAGGGTCGACACAATTTTTGGAGCAGGGCTTGGAGCCCTGCTCTTTTTTTATGTGATGATCGCAAGGCGCTATGACTCCATCATCGAATCCAATCGAACACAGCTTTGAACTCGCAGCAGCGGTTTGCGATGATCTGACGCCGTCCGTGTATCGACGCCTGTTTCGCGAACATCCCGAAGCGCAGGCGATGTTTCGCACCGAAGGCAGCGAGCCGGTGAAGGGCTCGATGCTGTCGCTGACGATACAAGCCATCATCGATTTCGCCGGCGAGCGCAGCGGGCATTTTCGCCTGATCGAATCGGAAGTGTTCTCGCACGACGCCTACGGAACACCGCGCGAACTGTTCGTCGCCTTCTTCGCCGTGATTGCGGACTGCTTGCGCGAAATTCTCGGCGAGCAATGGTCTGATGAGATCGATGCTGCGTGGCACAAGTTGCTCCGCGACATCGAGGCCATCGTGCTGCAGCAGAAACATCTCGTGGACGACAGGGCGTAGCGTCACCGTTCCGATTGTGACACACTCCCTTTATCCGCGGCGCGTGCAACTGACGCCGACGGAGAGAAAAAACGAAGAGGGAGCAAACAATGCCAGGAATCGACAAGGGCATCGACAAGGGGATGGACAAGGCGTCGACGACGCGGCGCGACCTTCTGCAATTGGCGGCGACCGGTGGAGCTGCGGCGGGATTGTTCGGCGGAATGGGCGTGACGTCCGCGCTCGCAGCCGAAATGGGCCGCTCGGAAAAGCCGCTGAAGGCCGCATTCTCCAACGCCGGACTGCAGGCGACGTGGTGCGCGCAGGGCAAGCAGGCCGCCGAGTTCTGGGGCAAGCTGTTCAACGTCGAGGTGACCTGGTTCGACGGTCAGCTCGACGCCGTCAAGCAGCGCGCCGCGATCGACAACATGGCTTCGCAGAAATGGGATTTCGTCGCGATCCAGGCGTTCGGCATCGGTACGCTGACCCAGCCGGTGCAGAAGATGATCGACGCCGGCACCCCCGTGATCGACATGGACACGCTGATTGCGCCGCTCGACCAGATCAACGTCCACTCGTTCCTCGCGCCCGACAACGAGTTCATGGGCGCCTCGGTGACGCAGGCGCTGTGCAACGCGATCGGCGGCAAGGGCAAGGTCATCATGACCCAGGGCGCGCTCGGCCACACCGGCGCGCAGGGCCGCGCCAAGGGCTTCAACACCGTCATCAAGCAGTTCCCGAACATCGAGGTGCTGGATACCCAGCCCGCCGACTGGGACGTCTCCAAGACCGCCCGGCTCTGGGAAACCTATCTGACAAAATATCCGCAGATCGACGCGGCGTTCTTCCACAATGACGACATGGCGCTCGCCGCCTACAACATCATGAAGGCGCGCAACCGCACCAACATCCTGATCGGCGGCGTCGACGCCATGCCGCCGGCGATCCAGGCGGTCAGCGAAGGCCGCATGTTCGCCACCGTCCGCAATCCGTCCTGCCGCATCCATGGCGGCGCGATCGTCGCGGGTGTCGCGGCCGTGGTCGGCGGCGAGAAGAGCGGCCAGGGCATTCCGAAGAATGTCGTGACCGACGGCCCCGTCGTGACCAAGGCCAACGCCGCCGGCATGCAGTGGATGGAGGATCACTTCCTGATCTGAGCGGCCCTCATGTCGCAGGGACGCGCCCCGATCCTCGAGTTGAACCAGATCACGAAGGCCTTCGGCGGTGTCGAAGCCCTTCGTGGGGTCGACTTCGCGCTTCACGCCGGCGAGATCCATGGTCTCGTCGGCGAGAACGGCGCCGGCAAGAGCACGCTGATGAAGATCATCGCCGGCGTGCATCCGGAGTTCTCCGGCCGCTTCATGCTGGACGGCAAGGAGACCCGCTTCCGCTCGACCCGCGACGCGCACGCCGCCGGCATCGGCATGGTGCATCAGGAGCTCAGCGTCGCGCCCGATCTCACGGTTGCCGAGAATGTCTTCCTCGGCAACCAGCCAACCAACCGCTTCGGCGTTGTGCAATGGCGGCGGATGGCGCGCGAGGCCGGCGAGCAGCTGTCGCGGTTTGGCATCGACGTCGACCCGATGACGCGGCTCGGCGACCTGCCGATCGGCCTGCAGCAGCTGATCGAGATCGCCCGCGTGCTGTTTTCCGGGGCGCGCATCATCATCCTCGACGAGCCGACCTCCGCCCTCTCCCCGCCCGAGGTCGAACGCCTGTTCACGACGCTGCATAGGCTCCGCGACGAAGGCACCAGCATCGTCTTCATCTCGCATTTCATCGAGGACATCCTGCGCGTCTCCGACGTCGTGACCGTGTTCCGCAACGGGCGCAAGATCGCCGAGACCGCGTCTGCCGACACCACCAAGGGCGCCCTGATCGAGGCCATGATCGGCCGCGGCGGCGAGGCGCTGGAGCACAGCTACACCGACGACCTGATGCTCCCACAAGCGAATGGCGGCGCGGTGGTGCTGAAGGTCGATCAGCTCTCGCTCGGTCGCAGCCTGAATGACGTCTCGTTCGAGGCCCGCTCCGGCGAGGTGCTCGGCATCTACGGCTTCATGGGCTGCGGACAATTGGAGCTGTCGCGTATCCTGTTCGGCAAGCTGAGGCCGGACGGCGGCACGCTCGTGGTTGATGGCTCGACCAGAACCTTCCGCAGCACCGCGGCGGCGCGGCGCGCCGGCGTCGCGCTGGTGCCGGAGAGCCGGCGCGCCATGCTGTTCCACCAGGAGCCGGTCTACAAGAACATCTCGATCAGCGTCCTCGAGCGGATCTCCGCGCTGCTGCTCAAGCCGGTGCGGGAGCGCGCGATCGCGCAGCGCCAGGTCGAGCAGTTGCAGATCAGGCCGCCGGTGGTCGGCCTCGATCTCGGCATGCTCTCGGGCGGCAACCAGCAGAAGGTGGCGCTGGCGAAATGGCTGACCTATCCGCCGCGTTTGCTGGTGCTGTGCGAGCCGACCCGCGGCATGGATGTCGGCGCCAAGAACGACGTGATCAACATCGTGCGCGATCTCCGCGCCAAGGGGCTGGCGATTATCGTGCTGTCGACCGAGCCGGAGACGGTGCTGTCGCTGGCCGACCGGATCCTGGTGCTGAAGCGCGGCGCGGTGGTGCGCGAATTCGCCGACGAGGCGGTCAGCAAGGACCGCCTGCTGGAAGCGGCTTAGAGCATGGTCCGGAAAAGTGCGAAGCGGTTTTCCGATCAGACCATGCTCAAGTAACTGGAGAAAGCGCGATGACCAAGTCATCGCGCTTGATGGAGAGGCATGATGGCAAGCAGTGACAGCGCGACGAGCCCGGCCGATCACAAACGGCCGCGCGGGCTGGCGCCGTTCCTGCGCTCGCAGATGCGCAACATCGCGCCGTTCCTGACGCTGATCTTCCTCAGCGCCTTCTTCGCGATCGCGAGCCCGTCGTTCGCAACCGTCGACAATCTCGGCAACATCCTCACCCAGGTGTCGGTCACCGGCATCATCGCCGTCGGCCTCACCTTCGTGATCCTGTGCGCCGAGATCGATCTGTCGATCGCCAGCATCGCCAATGTCACCGGCATTGCGGTGGCGTACTTCACGCTGCAGGAATCCTACGTCAACATCGCCAACGTCCCGATGCCCGGCTTCGCCGCGATCCTGCTGGCGCTGGCGCTCTGCGCGCTGCTCGGCCTCGTCAACGCGCTGGGGCTGACGGTCATCGGCATCCCCTCCTTCATCATGACGCTGGCCATGATGCAGATCGCGGCCGGCGTCTCCGCGCTGCTGGTACGCGGCCAGATCGCCTACAAGGTGCCGGGCCTGATCACGACGCTCGGCTCGGGCTCGATCGGCGGCATCCCCTGGATCGTGATCGTCGCCGCGGTGATGCTGCTCGGCGGCCATCTGGTGCTGACCTACACCCGCTTCGGCCGCTACGTCTACATGGTCGGCGGCAACCGCGAGGCCGCGGAATTTGCCGGCCTCAACGTCAAGCTCATCCTCGGCAGCGTGATGGTGATCTCGGCGGTGTGCTCGGGGATCGGCGGCATGCTCGGCGTCGCGCATTTCGGCAGCGCGCAGCAGAACGAGTTCGACACCTATCTCTTGGATTCGATCGCGGCCGTGGTGGTCGGCGGCACCAGCCTGTTCGGCGGCCGCGGCGGCATCGGCAACACCATCGTCGGCCTGTTCGTGCTCGGCGTGCTCAACAACGGCCTCGACCATGTCAATATCGACAGCTTCCTGAAGATCCTGATCCGCGGCCTGATCCTGCTCGCCGCGCTGATCATCAACGTCTACGCGCAGCGGCTGCGCGAACGGACGGCGGAGTGAGTTCTGATTCAACTGTCAGACAGCTTGTTCGATGTCATCACCCGCGCATGCGGGTGATCCAGTATTCCAGAGACGCCGGTGTGTGAGCCGAGAGGCCGCGGCGTACTGGATCGCCCGGTCGAGCCGGGCGATGACAGTTGTAGATAGGGACGCAGCTTCGCGTTCTCGCGACATCACTTGCCCGAGCTTTGCATCTCGTTCCGCCCTCTCTTAAGACAGAGGGCGCAGGGAAAGCCGGGTGCCGATCGCACCCATGGGCCCCGAGCAAAAGGTAGAAAGCTCGGGGGTAGGACCACAGGTGTAACCGGAAACACTCCGGCTTTCCCTGCGCGATGGGTTACGGCTTACTTCGTGCTCTCCCCGGCGAGACTGGGCTTGCTTGTCACCGCCTTCGCAACACGCGTTCGCATCTTGCGAGAGGACACCTGCCGCTAGGGCGTCAGGACCACACGACTTCGCCGTCCGCTTCATGCGCACTCGTCAGTTGCGCACCAAGCGTCCACCGCATCTCACCGCACACCCGTGACGATCGCGAAGCGCCCCTCGATCGGGTGAGACGGCTGGATTCATAGCACTGAGTTGCGCTTCTGATAAAGCGAAATATTTTTGCTGCGGGGGCTTGCGCCGTCGGGCAACTCAGTGGCATGGGCACCTTCGGCGTACCAGGGCCCGGACGCCATAAAAACGTGCGGTGCCGACGGCTCGCCCGAGTCCGCTGTCCCCTCTAAAGCCGGCGGATTGTTGCATAGCACCGAAACGACGCGATGGGGCCACAAGCGGCCATCAGCGACCTCCAAAGATGCAATGCTTTCGCCTCTGAACAATTACCACTCCGGAGGCCGTATCGTCGGCCCGATGTCCCCAGGACCCGGCAGGCCCAGAGTCGGCGGTTGCGGCCCGTTCGGAGGCGTAAGCAAATTACCCCAGTCCGTTCGCGCACGCATCTGATCAACCGTTGCCGGGCTCACGAAGTTGCCCCCCTCACGTATCTGCCATCCACCCCCGAGCGCCCGAAACACCGCAGTGAGGCCGAGCGGAACGTTGGCCGAGGCGCCGGCCAGGCTGTTCTGCGCTTGAAGGAGATTCTGTTCAGCGGTCAGTACGGTGGTAAATGACGTCGCGCCCTGCTCATACTGCTCAAGTGCAATCCTGAGGGCACCATTTGCCGCCTCAACGCTGCGGCGGAGATACGCGGCCTGGTTCCGGGATTGCAGATATGTTGCAAGACCGTTGTCCACCTCCTGCTGGGCACTCAACACGGTGTTCTGATAGTCGATCAGCAATTGCTGGAGCTTGGCATCCTGCAAACGAATGTTGTTGGTGATTTGCCCGTAGTTGAGGAGATTCCATTGAAACGACGGGCCCGCAGCATACGCCACGCCCTTCCAACTGACGACTTGACCAAGGTTATGGCCATTGGCGGTGCTGGCCGAGCCGCCGAACGTGCCCGTAATGCTGATTGCCGGATAGAGTTGCGTCGTGGCGATGCCAATCTGCGCACTCTGCGCCAGCGCGGCGAGTTCGGCGGCGCGGACGTCCGGTCTCCGGCGCAGCAGATCCGCAGGTATGCCAACAACGACGGAGGCGGGCGGCGACGGTACCCTGCCGACTGATCGTGAAAGCAACATGCCGAGCGACTGAGGCGGAACGCCGAGCAGGACGCAGAGCGCGTTTTGTCCCTGCTGCAATTGTATCGTCAACTGGGGTATTGCCGCACGAGTCTGTTCGAGGACGTTCGTCGCCTGGAAAACATCAAGCTCCGACGTCCCGCCGCCCGTGAACTTTGCCTTTGCGATACTAAGGGCCTGTTCCTGCCTGCGGACATTGGCCCGTGCAATTCCGATCAGCTGCTCTGTGGTGCGAATACCGATATATGTTGCGGTAACATCGGCCAAAAGGGACACCAGAACGCCGTCATAAGTCGCGATCGACGCAAGGTACACGCCATCGGCAGATTCAACTCCGCGGCGGAACTTGCCCCAGAAGTCGAGCTCCCAGGCTACCTGCGCAGCAAGAGCATCGGTCCAGAAATATGAAGGCGTCGCGTTTGGCCCTGCCAGCGGCGTCGCCGCGCTGGTCCGATTGTAAATTACCGAACCCACGCCTTGCTGCACCTGCGGATAGCTTATGCCGATGGCTATTCCCAGCACCGCACGTGCTTGCAGCACCCGAGTCCCTGCGCTCTCCAACGTTAGATTTTGGTTGTACGCAATCTGGATCAGCTTGTTGAGGGTTGGATCACGAAAGCCTTCCCACCAATGTTCGTACTCACGCGGGCCGGACTTAACCGAGCGATTGTCTGCGCCACGAAATTTTTCGGCAAGCGGAGCGACAGGCGCTGCAAAATCCGGCCCAATCGTACATGCCACGGTTGGCAGGAGAAGCGCAGCCACAAGCAGCCAATGACTTGACCAGCCAAGAATAGCGCCGACGTTACGCTGTCGCCCAAACGGTGCCTGATACTGCGTCTCCAAGGCTTTCGCTCCCCACGCACGTGGACCTGACTGTATCCCTTCATTGTCGCGCCGCACGCTACGATGGCGGCTTTTCCACAGAGGGCATCACGTACAACAACCATTTCTTCATCCGGATCGTGACCTTCGAAATAACGTGCGTGGCCTTGCCCTTCTGCGTGTAAATCGCCGCCGATCCACCTGACCCGATGGACAGCTTGCGGGCTACGGCATCGTCGGCGAAATTGATCCGTACTGCATAAAGCCCGTCAGATCCGATCCGGGCCGCGTTCGGGATTGTGCCGCTGGTTGTGAATTGCCCTCCCCCGGTTGCCGGGATCACATAGTCCACTTTTCCAAAGAACAGGCGGCCGGGATATGGGTTAAGCACCATTTCCACATCATCGCCCGGCTCCACATTCGAGAGCCAATTCTGGGGAAACACAGCGGCGACGGCGGTATCGGACACGTTGACGAATGTTCCCGCCGCAGCAAGCGGCATCGGCACAAGCATGGTGCCGATCTGCACCTGCCAATTCGTGACGTATCCATCAGCCGGCGCCGTCATCTTGCACTGTGCGAGGTTAAAGCGCGCGTCGTCCAATTGAGCTTCGATGGCAGGAACATTGCTCTGGGCCGTCTGCAAGGCCGCGGCGGCCTGTTGAGCCGAGGCTTGCGCTTGAGCGAGACCCGCTTCAGCCTGCTGAACAGCGGCGTCCGCTTCCTGGCGTTCTTGCGCAGCCTTGGCTACGTTAAGCTGGCTAATGGCAGCTTTGTCCACACGCTGGATGTTGAGGGCGATTTGTTCCTGGGTCTTGGCTAGTTCGTCGGCGGCCTTCGCTTTCGCAAGAATGGCCTGTGCATTCGGTATCGCTGTTTTTGCGGTCGTCAGCGCGGCTTCGGCCTGCATTACGTTCGCCTTCGACGCGGCCAACTGCGCCTCGACCTGGTTCACCGTGTACTGGTACGGCGCCGGGTCAATTTCCAGCAGCAAGTCACCTTTCTTCACCCGTTGATTTGCCTCGGCGTGGATCGCCTTCACCTGTCCTTTGACATAAGGAACGAGCTGCACCACGTACTGGCTGGTCACCATCTTGTCCGTAATCGGTGCCGACTGCGTCCAGACCACCACGACGCCACCGATCATGAATACGCCCGCGACGATCAAGGCCGCGATGATATAGGCCGTGGGCTTGATGCGCAGGACCTTGAACAGCACGAGAACGATCGCAACGTAGACGATGGTCAGCATTGCGATCACGGTCGCATCTCCTTGTCCCCTGAGAGCTGACGCGATGCGGTCGCACCGTCACCCGTGTCGGGTGCTACGCCGTGGGGCTGAAAATCGCTTTTTGCTGATTTAACTCCGAACGGCGTAGTGAACGCCCATATGAACGCAACCGGCCATAGCAAGCCGCCTGTCGCGATCCCGACCCAGCTCATGGCATTGATTGCGCTGGCCTGCGGATGATTCCATTTGCGCGCGAGTTGACCCGGAAGTTTGCCCAGATTGACGACAATGATGACGCCAGCAAAAATCAGAACAGCAAACACGACAAACGCGAACGCATCCAAAGCGCCGAATGAAGAATCCACTGCCGACACTCCCTTCTATGCGCGATGATATTTCGCGCAGGGCTTTCGAAGCGGGCCGGAACGATTTCTTAGCGAAGAAGAATAAGTCGTGGCGTTGGGTCCGACACGAATCGCCACGACTTATCGCGCTCAGTCTCTCGCTTTTTCAAGCGCGTGCCGCATCAGCTTTTGTTCATCACTTGACATCTGTACGGGACCAAGTTTGTAAGTGAGCTTGTCGATCTTGCCGGTGAAGCGGAAAGGAAGTTTGTAACTGTCGTCCACCGTCGTGCGGGTGTCGCTCCCGATGTCAAACGTTTCGTCGATGGCCATAAGAAACGGAATCGTGTGCGGGATCGTCTTTGCGGCCACCAGCTTGCCATCGGCCGTCAGTACACCGGTGCCACCCTTGCCCGGGCCGGGTCCGTTGTACTTGAAGTCGAATACTATCGTGTGCTTGCCGGGTTTGAGGGCATCGCTAAACAAGTCGCGACCACCAATGCCGCCTTCCCAGCGGTACCGTTCTAGATCGAGCAGGTTATAGACGAAGACTGGTTTGCCTTTGAGCAAGTAGAGGGCGTATCCGCCAAAGCGACCGCCAAGAGTGGCGATCATTCCCTCCGCGCCGCCTTGAGGAACAGTAACCTCAGCGGTGATGGTGTAATTCTTATTGAGGATGCTCGGAGCGCTACTGTCGGGGATTCCAGCAATCTCACCAGAATAGGTGAAAACCGTTCGCCCTGCAGTCGCGCTCGGGCGCGGTGTCACAATGCGGGGCAGCACCGAGTTGTCCAGCGGAAAGACCTGGTATTTCGCCGCCTCCGACAGGAACAACGCTTGCAACTCCTTGAGCTTGTCGGGATTCTTGGCTGCGAGGTCGTTGTTTTGCGAGTAGTCGTCAGCGATGTTGTAGAGTTCCCATTTGTAGTCGTTAATCTCAGGCAGCTTGGCCGTTCCCAAGAGCCAAGGCGGCTCGGGGGGCGTTGTGCAAGCGTACCAACCATCGTGGTAGATTCCACGGTTCGCGAACATTTCGAAATACTGCGTGTCGCGCTTCGAGGGTGCGTTGGCGTTGGCCTTGTCGAACGTATAGGCCATGCTCACGCCCTCGATGGGCTTTTGCGTGATGCCATTGACCGTGGCGGGAGCCTGGATGCCCGCGGCTTCGAGGATCGTCGGCACGATATCGATCATGTGATGGAATTGGGTGCGGATGCCACCAGCGTCCGTGATGTGGCCGGGCCATGAGATGACCATGCCTTGCCGGGTCCCGCCGAAGTGCGATGCCACCTGCTTGGTCCATTTGAACGGGGTATCGAAGGCCCACGACCACGCCACCGACATATGCGGGTAAGTCTTGTCGGAGCCCCAATTCTCGTAATGCAGCATCAGCTCGGCTTCGGGCAGCTTCAAAATGCCGTTGTAGGCGGTCATCTGGTTCGGCGTGCCCTCAAGCGTGCCTTCGGCGCTCGTGCCGTTGTCGCCGCTGATGTAGATGATCAGCGTGTTGTCGAGTTTGCCCATGTCCTCGACCGCCTGGATGACGCGGCCGATTTCGTGGTCGGTATACGTCGCATAGCCGGCAAACACCTCGGCTTCGCGCGCGTATAATTTCTTTTGGATGAACGAGAGCGAGTCCCACTTCGGCAGGGTATCCGGCCAAGCGGTGAGCTGGGTGTTCGCCGGGATCACCCCGAGGCGCTTCTGGTTGGCGAAGATCTGCTCGCGCAACTTCTCCCAGCCCATGTCGAACTTGCCCTTGAACTTGTCGATCCATTCCTTCTTCGGCTGATGCGGCGAATGCGTGCCGCCGGGCACGTAGTAGAGGAAGAACGGCTTGTCGGGTGCGGCCGCGTTCAGTCCGTTCATGTAGTTGATGGCATCATCCGCCATGTCGGTTATGAGGTTGTAGCCGGTCTTGCCGATCCACGGAAAAATCTGGGTCGTGTTCTTATAAAGATACGGCGTCCACTGGTCGGTCTCGCCGCCCATGAAGCCGTAGAAGTATTGGAAGCCCATGCCGACCGGCCATTGGTCGAATGGCCCCGCCGCGCTGTAAAGATAGGTGGGAGTGTTGTGGTTCTTGCCAAACCACGACGTGGCATATCCGTTGTCGCGAAGAATAGTTCCGATCGTGGCGCTCTCGGGGCCGATTACGGAATCGTAGCCCGGATAGCCGGTGGACATTTCACCGATGACACCGTAGCCGACCGAATGGTGGTTGCGGCCAGTGATGAGCGCCGCCCGCGTCGGCGAGCAGAGCGCGGTCGAATGAAACTGCGTATAACGCAGACCCGCCTTGGCGACGCGATCCATGTTCGGCGTCGGGATCACCCCACCGAAGGTGCCGGACACGCCATAACCCTGGTCGTCAGTCATGATCAACAGGACGTTCGGCGCACCCTTGGGCGGCACGACGGACGGTGGCCAGTATGGCTTGGAGGCCGTGGCATCTTCCTTGATCACGCCGCCGAACTTCGGTGGCTCCGGCGGAAGCTGCTTGCCATCGATGGTTGTCGTGGCGCTCGGCGAACCCGGCGCGCCGGTGGTTTGCTGCGCGAGGCTGGTTGTCCCCAGCGCGCACAGCAAATAAGCGGCGGTGAGGGTGGTGCCGCAAAGCAGCAAGTTGCGGCGGTTTTGTAAGCGGCCTTCCGGCTTTGAACTATCGTCATCGTGACGAGTACCGGTCATTGAAAGCTCCCTCTTGGAGACGACAGAACCCATGGACGCCTATCCGAGACACAAAGCCGCAACGCTTAAGTTGATCTAGATCAACCTACCGCCCACGGGTCCGAAACGTCGGATTCGGGTCATGAGCGGAAGTTGTGCCCCTCCCCGCCCGCGTCGTTCGTACCCTGAAGACAGACGTCGAGGCGACCGGGCCGAAGGTCCGCACATGGCCACTTCCGAACTCATGCGCCGTAGCAATTACATTAAAATTTCCGAAGAAGTCCGGCCGAGTCGGCGCTAACCTCTGGTGAACGGTGGAGGGTTACTCTTTTGTCAGCGTCTACTGCACATCGCGAGATGACTGGGAGGATCGGCAGCAAAATCGCCGTTGCAGTCGGACTTGCTCTCAGTCAGGCCGCGGTAGCAGCACCGCCCGATAGCCCAAATCCCGCGCTTGCCCCATGGTTTGAGAGCCTGAAGCAACCAGGCACCGGTGCGTCGTGCTGCTCGATTGCGGATTGCCGAACGGTAGAGTTCCGACAGGACCGAGACGGCTACGAGGTATTGATCGATGATCGCTGGAAGATGTCGGCTCCATTCTGGCTGCGGGTCCCACCGAACAGGATCATCGACAGAACCGATAACCCGACGAACCGCGCCGTGGTCTGCTTCACGCCTGAGGCCGGCATTCTCTGTTTCGTGCGTCCGGCCGAAAGTTAGTTCGTGCCGCGGCGGCTTATGGCTCGCCGAACCTCCTTGCCGATCCCGAATGGAAGCGAGTGCAACTTACCGTACACGACGATCGGTACTCCCTGATCATCTGGCAAAAGCGGGCTGCCAGTGGCGCAGTTCGCGTGCTGCGCAAGTGACTGCGCCGATCGTCGTGTAGGACCCGGCCTCCAGCATCATGCCGCGTGCGAGCTTGAGGGCCCGTGCCTCGCAGATCGCGCGCTGCTTCTCGTCCGCGATCCACTCGAAATCGATGTTGTGCGCGAGGCCGAGGATTCGCCGGATGGTCTTGGCCGCCGCGAAGCCGACCGTGTCCCGGAACAGCCGCGCCATGTAGGCCTGCCGCTCGGCCTCCAGCCGCGCGGCGCCCGCCTCGCCCGTAAACAGCGACAACGGATAGCCGTCGCCATCAGCCTCGCTGCCCCACAGCGCGAGAAATTTTCGGGAGAACCCGGTCCAGACGCCCTCGATGGTTTCCAGCAGCCACGCTTCGAACGAGGCGCGCTCGCCTTGTGTGCGCTCGTGCCCTGCGGAGGCCAGATAGGCCATCAGGAGGTTACCGATGACGGCGCCGATGTCGAACCCCATCGGGCCGTAGAAGGCGAACTCGGGGTCGATCACCTTGGTCTCGCTCTCGGTGACCATGATCGAGCCGGTGTGCAGGTCGCCGTGCAGCAGCGCCTCCGGGCTCGCCATGAATTTCAGCTTGAGCCTGGAGATCGCGACATGCAGGTCGAGATCCTCGCGGAACGCCGCGGCGGTCGCGTCGAGATAAGGCGCGGTCCAGCGGTTCTGCTCGGCGATCCGGTAGGGATCGGTGAAGATCAGATCCTCGGTGATCTTGCAGAGCGCATGGTTGCCGGCGAAATCGGCGATCCCCTGCTTCTTCGCCGCGGCCGACAACGCCAGATCGGACGAGAAGAACAGCGTCTGCGCCAGGAAGGTCGAGATATCATCGACAAAGCGCGGATAGCGCGTGGCTCCAATCAGGCCCTTGCGCATGATGATGTGCGGCTCGAGCAGCTCCATCGCGGTGAGCGCAAGCTCTGCATCGTGATGCAGCACGGCCGGCACAAGCTCCGACGCCAGCCGCGCCTGATGCACCAGCGCCATGTGTTCGTAGTGCGCGCGCGAGAGCGGCAGCGGCCAGCTCTCGCCGACCAGCCGCACATAGGGCAGCGCCTGCTTGACGGCGCTGCCGCCGCTCCTGCCCTTGACGATGAAGACGAGGTTGAGATTGCCGTCGCCGACCTCGCTGATCGACCATTCGGCCGACGCGCCGCCAAGTTGCGTGACGATGGCAGGAACCCCAGCCAGATAGTCCCGGAGATCAGCTTCCCGCAGGATTCGATACTGGCTGGCTCCGGAGGAGCCTGATTGCGCCTGCAGGTTCATCTGGTCGCCTCCTCCCACACTGGCTTTTTTGTTTGAGCATGATCTTTTCGGAAAACCGCTGCGCACTTTTCCGGATCATGCTTCGGGGCGAGGTTGATCCTCACTCCCGTTCCAGGAAGCTCGAGCCGATGTCGGCCTTCTTCCTGATCGGATCATAGTCGCAATAGACGCTGTCGGCGACCAGCGTGTAACTCGCGCTGACGGCGCTTTTCTCGACCTTGACCGAATGCAGTCCGATCACTGCGGTGGACTGTCCGCCGTTCCACTTGAACGGCGTCGTGCTCTGGGTCCTCTCGCAGGCCGCCACCGCGTCCGCGAATACCGAGCTTTCGACGAATGCCTGCACCGTCTGCAGCCGTTTCAACGTCTTCCAGTTGAGATAGAACGATCCGGCGAGGCCGGCGGCGAGCAACACGAAAAGTACGATCGCGATCCGCTGGAAATTCATTCGCCTCCCCTAACTGGCTCTTTGATTTGAGCATGATCTTTTCAGAAAACCGCTGGGCACCTTTCCGGATCATGCTCTAGCTTCTAAAACGGCATCCCCATCAGTTTCGACAGCCGCTCGATCGAGAGATAGCCGGCGTAATAGGCCCACATCGCGATCGCGAAGATCACGGCCGAGATCACCGTGGTCCACAACAGCTTGCGGCCCATCCGCGCCATGATCGGCGCGCCGGGATCGGTGCCGGGCGCGCCGACGCCGTCCTCATGCTGGCTGCGCACGCCGAACGGCAGCGTCAGGAACAGCACGAGCCACCAAAGGACGAAGTAGATCGCAAGCCCGGTGGAGATCTGGTACGCCATTTGGCCTCAAGCCTGTTCGATCTCGACCAAGGCGCCGGAAAAGTCCTTGGGGTGGAAGAACAGCACCGGCTTGCCATGCGCGCCGATCTTCGGCTGGCCGTCGCCCAGCACCCGCGCGCCCTCAGCGATCATCCGATCGCGGGCCGCGATGATGTCGGGCACGTCGTAGCAAACATGGTGAATGCCGCCGTCGGCGTTGCGCTCGACGAATTTTGCGATCGGCGAGGCCTCGCCGAGCGGCTCGATGAACTCGATCTTGGTGTTGGGCAGCGTCACGAACACGGTGATGACGCCATGCTCCGGCAGCGGCACCGCATCGGAAATCTCGGCATTGAAGGCGGTGCCGTAGATCTTCGCGGCCTGTTTGGCGTCCTTGACCGCGATCGCGACATGATTGAGCCGGCCCAGCATGATCCTCTCCCTTGTCGTTACGCGCGCCTCGAAAGGATGCTGCGCGTCAAACCGTCAGAACGTGCACGATGCAGATCGGCTTCTTGCCCCACTGCTCGTTCAGCGCGGCCCGCACCGCGCGGCGCACCGATTCCCCGAGCGCGTCCGGATCGCGCCGCCGCGGCTTCGGCAGCCCCTCGATCGTCGATACCACCACATCGAACACGATGTCGTCGAGCAGCTCGCCCGCGGCATTGTTCTCCGGCATGCCGACGAGATCAACCTCGGGATCGTTGACGAGCTCGCCCTGCGCGGTCATGGCGATGGCGACAAAGGCGCAGCCGGCAAAACCCATCCGCCGCCGTTCCACCACGGCACGCGACTTGGAATCCTCCAGGATGGTTCCATCCTTGTAGAGCCGCCCGGCCGGCACTTCGCCGATGATGCCGGGGTCGCCGGGCCCGAGCTTGACCAGGTCGCCGTTGCGGCAGGTCAGGACCTTGGGCACGCCGGCGGCGCGCGCCAGCTTGGCGTGCTCGGCGAGATGCAGCGCCTCGCCATGCACGGGGATCAAAAGCTGCGGCCGCACCCAGGAGATCATGTCGCGCAGCTCGTCGCGGCGCGGATGGCCGGAGACATGCACCAGGTGCTCGCGGTCGGTGATGACCTCGACGCCCTGCGTCACCAGCCCGTTGATGATGCCGCCGACCGCCTTCTCGTTGCCGGGAATGGTGCGGGAGGAGAAGATCACGGTGTCGCCTTTGTTCAGGGTCACCTGCGGATGGTCGTCATTGGCGATCCGTGCCAGCGCCGCGCGCGGCTCGCCCTGGCTGCCGGTGCACAGCGCCAGCACCTTGTCGGCCGGGAAATGGCCGTAGACGTCGGTGCTGCGGAACTTGTGCGAGCCGTCGAGATAGCCGCATTCGCGCGCCACCTGCACCACACGCTCCATCGCGCGGCCGACCACCACGACCTCGCGATCGGCGGCGATTGCGGCGTCCACCACCGCCCGGACGCGAGCGACATTGGAGGCGAAGGTGGTGACGGCGACCCGGCCCTTGGCCGCCTTGACCAGCTTCTTGATCGTGGCGGCAACCTCGGTCTCCGACGGCGAACGCCCGTCGCGCACCGCGTTGGTGGAATCGCCGACCAGCGCCAGCACGCCTTCGTCGCCGAGCTCGCGCAGCCGCCGCTCATCGGTCGGCAGGCCGATCACCGGGGTCGGATCGATCTTCCAGTCGCCGGTGTGCAGCACGGTGCCGACATCTGTCCTGATCGCCAGCGCGTGCGATTCCGGAATCGAATGCGCGACCGGGATGAACTCGACATTGAACGGGCCGATATCGACCTTGCCGCCCGACGGGATCACGGTGATCGGGATCTTCGGCGGATTGCGCTCGGCGGCGCATTTGGCTTCGAACAGCGCGGCACTGAACTGCGTCGCGTAGATCTTGCAGCCGAGCTTTGGCCAGAGATCGATGATCGCGCCGAAATGGTCCTCATGGGCGTGCGTCAGCACGAGCCCCATCAGATTGTTGCGCTCCTTCTCGAGGAAGCGGACATCCGGCATGATCAGGTCGATGCCCGGCAGATGCTCCTCGTCGCCAAAGGAGACGCCGAGATCGACCGCGAGGAATGAGCGCTGGTGGCGGTTGCCGAGGCCATAGACCGACAGGTTCATGCCGATCTCGCCGACGCCGCCGAGCGGAGCAAAGGTGAGTTCGTCCGGGCGCGCCATCAGTTAGCCCTCACCGAGGCCGCAGTGCCGAAATAGACCTCGCCGGCGCTCACTTGCATGCGCTCTCCATCAGCAGTACGGACGATCAGGCAGCCGGTCTCGTCGATGGTGTCGAAGATGCCCTCGACCGTCGCGGTGCCGGTCTGGACCGCAACCCTCTCGCCAAGGCCGGCGGCACGCTCCAGCCACAGCCTGCGGATTTCCGGGAAGCCGCGGCCGTCCTCCCAGATGCCGCGAAACTCGACCCAGGCGTCCGACAATGCGGCAAACAGCTCTTCCGCACCGATCTGGATGCCGAGCGCGGCAAGCGATACCGCAGGCGTCGGCGTCCCCTCGGGCGCGGCGACGACATTGGTGCCGATGCCGACGACGACGGCCAGCCTGCTGCCGACCGCTTCGGCCTCCAGCAGGATGCCCGACAGCTTCTTGCCGTTGGCAAGCACGTCGTTCGGCCATTTCAGGGTGTATTTCGGGCTGTCCGGCCCGAGCCGCAGCGCCGCCTCGATGCTGACCTTCTGCAACGCGGCTTCGAGCGACAGGCCGGCGGCGAAGCCGAGGGTGGCGGCGACTGCCGGCTGAACGTCGGTTACCTCGAGGATGCTGCTGGCAAGATTGCCGCGCGGCGCGACCCAGACCCGCTGGCGCCGGCCGCGGCCTGCAGTCTGCTCCGGCGTCACGAACCACATCGGCCCGCGCTCGCCGTCACGGGCGCGCAGCATCGCCTCGGCATTGGTCGAGCCGATCTGGTCGAAGGCGGCGAGCCGGTAGCCCTCCGCAATGGCCCGGGGTCCGAGCGTGAATGTCATGTCGGAGTTATGCGCATGATTGGTTCCGAAAGCCAGCATCCTGTTTTCGGAACCATGCGCGCTAGAACAACGACTTCGCCGCCGCCGTTGCCACACTCACCAGCGGGCCCGGATAGGCGAAGAAGAAAATGTTGAAGATGCCTGCGACCGCCAGCACGGTGCGCAGCTCGACGCGGACCGGGTCGAGCTTGCCGAGCGGCTGGTCGAAATACATCACCTTGACGATCGACAGATAGTAGAAGGCGCCCACCACGCTGGTCAGCACGCCGATCACCGCGAGCGTGAACAGGTTGGCCTTGATGGCAGCGACGAACACGTACCATTTGCCGAAGAAGCCGGCGAGCGGCGGAACGCCGGCCAGCGAGAACAGCAGCATCGCGAAGACGAAGGCGATCAGCGGGTTGGTGCGGGACAGGCCAGCAAAATCGCTGATCTGCTCCAGCGCCTGGCCGTTCCGCTTCATGGCGAGGATGATCGAGAAGGTGCCGAGCGTCATCGCGACATAGATCGCGATGTAGATCAGCACGCCCTGCGCCCCCTCGACCGTGCCGGAGGCGAGGCCGACCAGCGCAAAGCCCATATGGCCGATCGAGGAATAGGCCATCAGCCGCTTGATGTTGCTCTGTCCGATCGCCGCAAACGAACCCAGCGCCATCGAGGCGATCGCCACGAACACCAGGATCTGCTGCCACTGGGTCACGATGCCGGGGAACGCGGTCAGCGTCGCCCGGGTGAACACGGCGAGTGCTGCGACCTTCGGGGCGGAGGCGAAGAAGGCGGTCACCGGGGTCGGCGCGCCCTCATAGACGTCGGGCGTCCACATGTGGAACGGCACCGCCGAGACCTTGAAGCAGAGGCCGGCGAGCAGGAACACCAGGCCGAACACGATGCCGATGCTCCCCGTCGTCGCAGCCGCCGCGATGCCGGCGAAGCTGACGGTCCCGGTGAAGCCGTAGATCAGCGAGGCGCCATAGAGCAGCATGCCGGACGACAGCGCGCCGAGCACGAAATACTTCAGGCCGGCCTCGCTCGACTTGGCATTGTCGCGCTGGCTGGCGGCGACGACGTAGAGCGCAAGGCTCATCAGCTCGAGGCCGAGATAGAGCGAGATCAGGTCGCCGGCCGAGATCAGCACCATCATGCCGAGCGTCGACAGCAGCACCAGGATCGAGAACTCGAAGTTGCGGCTCGACGGCTGAGACAGGTACTCGGTCGACAGGATCAGCGTCGCTGCGGAAGCGATCAAAGCGAGGATCTTCAGGAAGCGGGCGAAGTCGTCGACGATGAAGCTGCCGCCGAAGGTCACGAGCTTGCCGGCCGGCAGCCAGAGCTCCAGCACGCCGGTCAAGACCAACAGACACACCGCAAGCGCCGTGATGAGCCGCGTCGTCCCCTGCCCGCGATAGGCTCCGATCATCAACAGCACCATGGCGCCGACCGCGAGCACCAGCTCGGGCAGCACCGGCTGCAACTGATAACCTGCACTGGAAAAGCTCATGGGCTAAGGCCTTACTGCGTAACCAGCGCGGCTGCCTTCACGGCAGTCACGGCGGTGTTGTAATTGTTGACGAGCTGCTGCACCGAGGCGGCCGACATGTCGAGCACAGGCTTCGGGTAGACGCCGAACAGGATGGTCAGCGCGATCAGCGGGAACAGCGTCACGCATTCGCGGAAGGTCAGATCCTTGATCGACATCAGCGACGGCTTGACCAGCGCGCCGAACACCACCTTGCGGTAGAGCCAGAGCGCATAGCAAGCCGACAGGATCACGCCGGTGGTGGCGAAGAACGCGGTCGGCAGCGAGATCTTGAAGGTGCCGAGCAGCGTCATGAACTCGCCGACGAAGCCCGAGGTGCCGGGCAGACCGACATTGGCCATGGTGAAGACCATGAAGGTCATCGCATAGAGCGGCATCCGGTTCACGAGGCCGCCATAGGCCGCGATCTCGCGGGTGTGCATGCGGTCGTAGACGATGCCGACGCAGAGGAACAGCGCGCCGGAGACGATGCCGTGCGAGATCATCTGGAACATGCCGCCGGCGACGCCCTGCGTCGTCACCGCGAAGATGCCCATGGTGACGAAGCCCATATGCGCGACCGAGGAGTACGCGATCAGCTTCTTCATGTCCTCCTGCATCATCGCCACCAGCGAAGTGTAGATGATGGCGATGACCGACAGCGTGAACACGAACGGCGCGAAGTCGTGCGAGGCCAGCGGGAACATCGGCAGCGAGAAGCGCAGGAAGCCGTAGCCGCCCATCTTCAGGAGGATCGCGGCCAGGATCACCGAGCCTGCCGTCGGCGCCTCGACATGCGCGTCAGGCAGCCAGGTGTGCACCGGCCACATCGGCATCTTCACCGCGAACGAGGCGAAGAATGCCAGCCACGCCCAGGTCTGCAGCGACCGCGGCACCGCGGTGTGCATCAGGGTCGGGATGTCGGTGGTGCCGGCGTTCCAGTACAGCGCCATGATGGCGAGCAGCATCAGCACCGAGCCGAGGAAGGTGTAGAGGAAGAACTTGAACGAGGCGTAGACCCGGCGCGGGCCGCCCCAGACGCCGATGATCAGGAACATCGGGATCAGGCCGCCCTCGAAGAACAAATAGAACAGCACGAGGTCGAGCGCCGAGAAGGTGCCGACCATCAGCGTTTCCAGGATCAGGAACGCCATCATGTATTCGCCGACGCGCTGCGTCACCGACTTCCAGCTCGCGATGATGCAGAGCGGCATGATCGCGGTGGTCAGGATGATCAGCGGCAGCGAGATGCCGTCGACACCCATGTGATAGGTGATGCCGGTGGCGAGCCAGGACGCCTTCTCGACGAACTGGAAGTCGGTCTGCGCCGGATCGAAGCGCGCTACCAAAATCAGCGACACCGCGAAGGTGATCAGCGTGGTCCACAGCGCGATCCAGCGCGCCGTGCGGCCCGCGGTCTCGTCGCCGCCGCGTGCCAAGAGATAGACCAGGATCGCGCCGACCGCCGGCAGGAAGGTCGTGACGGAAAGGATGGGCCAGGTTGTCATTTTACTGGCCTCCCAAGCCGAACATGAACCAGGTGATCAATCCGGCGGCCCCGATCAGCATCGCGAAAGCGTAGTGATAGAGATAGCCGGTCTGCAATTTGACGACATTGCGGGTGACGTCGAGCACGCGGGCCGAGACGCCGTCCGGACCGAAGCCGTCGATGACGAAGCCGTCGCCCTTCTTCCACAGCGTGTAGCCAAGCCACTTGGCCGGACGCACGAAGATCCAGTCGTAGAGCTCGTCGAAGTACCATTTGTTGAGCAGGAACTGGTACAGCATCGGCTGCTGCTTCGCGAGTTCGACCGGCAGGTAGGGCCTGCTGATGTAGAACATGTAGGAGATGAACAGGCCGAGGGCCATCATGACGGTCGGCAGTGGCGCGAGCCAGCCCGGCATGTGCTCCATGTCCTCGAGAATGTGCGGGTTCATCTTGACGGATTCGCGGAAGAACTCCTCGACGCCGTGTGGGCTGGCGAACACTTCCTTGAACGGCAGACCCGCCAGGATCGAGCCGGCGGCGAGCACGCCGATCGGCACCAGCATCCAGATCGGGCTCTCATGCGCCGCCTCGTAGTGCTTCTGGTCGTGCGGCTCGCCGAAGAACGTCTTGAAGATCAGACGCCAGGAGTAGAATGAGGTCAGGCCGGCGGCCGCGATCGTCAGCCCGTAGGCATACGTCGCGAACGGATTATGCGCTGCATAGGCCGCCTCGATGATCGCATCCTTGGAGAAGTAGCCGGCGAACAGCGGGAAACCGGTCAGCGCCAGCGTGCCGATGCACATCACCGCGAACGTGTACGGGATCTTGCGCCACAGGCCGCCCATGTTGCGGATGTCCTGCTCGTGATGCATCGCGTAGATCACCGAGCCGGAACCCAGGAACAGCAGCGCCTTGAAGAAGGCGTGCGTGAACAAATGGAACATGCCGACCGAATAGGCCCCTGCTCCCATCGCCACGAACATGTAGCCGAGCTGGGAGCAGGTCGAATACGCGACGATGCGCTTGATGTCGTTCTGCACCAAGCCGATGGTGGCGGCGAAGAACGCCGTGGTCGCGCCGAAGAACATCACCACCGCCTGCGCGGTCGGTGACAGCTCGAACAGCGGCGACAGCCGCGCCACCATGAAGACGCCGGCGGTGACCATGGTCGCGGCGTGGATCAGCGCCGACACCGGGGTCGGGCCTTCCATGGCGTCCGGCAACCAGGTGTGCAGCAGGAACTGGGCCGATTTGCCCATCGCGCCCATGAACAGGAACAGGCAGGTCAGCGTCAGCGCGTCGGGGTGCCAGCCGAAGAAGTCGATGGTCTTGCCGGTCAGCCCGGGCGCGGCGTGGAAGATGGTCTCGAAATCGGTCGAGCCGACCAGCGCGAAGATCGCGAAGATGCCGAGCGCGAAGCCGAAGTCGCCGACGCGGTTGACCACGAAGGCCTTGATCGCCGCGGCGTTGGCCGACGGCTTCTGGTACCAGAAGCCGATCAGGAGATAGCTCGCCAGGCCCACGCCCTCCCAGCCGAAGAACAGCTGCACGAGGTTGTCCGACGTCACCAGCATCAGCATCGCGAAGGTGAACAGCGAGAGATAGCCGAAGAAGCGCGGCCGGTTCGGGTCCTCGTCCATGTAGCCGATGGAATAGAGGTGGACGAGCGCCGACACGGTGTTGACCACGACCAGCATCACCGCCGTCAGGGTGTCGATCCGCAGCGACCAGGCGACCTGCAGGTCGCCCGAGCTGATCCAGGGCAACAGCGCGATCCGCGCGTCGTGATGCATGAATCCGACATCGACCAGCGCGAACCAGGATAGCGCCGCCGAGACGAACAGCAGGCCGGTGGTGATCAGCTCGGCCAGCCGCGAGCCCGCCGCCGCCGGTTCGGAGACGTGGTGGTCGTCATGACCATGGTCGTCCTGGCCGTGATCGTCCTGGCCGTGATCGTCGTGGGCGGCGGAGGCATGAGCGTCGCCATGCGCATCGTCGTGGTGGTCGACGGTGTCGCCGCTCGGATTGCGGGCATGCGCGCCGAATATCGAGATCAGCCCCGCGAGAATGGCGCCCAGCAGCGGCAGAAAGACAATTGCCTGGTACATCTGCGCGCTAGCCCTTCATCAGATTGACGTCTTCAACCGCGATCGAACCGCGGTTGCGGAAATACACCACCAGCACGGCAAGGCCGATCGCGGCCTCGGCCGCCGCCACCGTCAGCACCAGCAGCGCGAACACCTGGCCGACGATGTCGCCGAGGAACGTCGAGAACGCCACCAAATTGATGTTTACCGAGAGCAGGATCAGCTCGATCGACATCAGGATGATGATGATGTTTTTGCGGTTGAGGAAGATGCCGAGGATCCCGAGCGTGAACAGGATCGCGGCGACCGCCAGATAGTGTCCGAGCCCGATGGTCATTTCACCCACTCCGCCGCGTCGGCATCCTGCAGGCCCTGCCCCGACGCCACCTTGCGCATCGCCATCGCCATCTCCGGCGTGCGCGCGTTCTGCACGTTGATGTTCTGCCGCTTAACGTTCGCCTTGTGGCGCAGCGTCAGCACGATGGCGCCGATCATCGCGACCAAGAGCACCATGCCGGCGAGCTGGAAGTAATGGATGTACTTCGTGTAGAGCACGAGGCCGAGCGCCTCGGTGTTGCTGACATTGGTCGGGATCGCGGCGGTGATAGTCTTGGCGACCTGCGGGTTGATCACCCAGGCGCCGACCACCAGCAAGAGCTCGAACAGGAAAATGCCGCCGATCACAATGCCGATCGGAAGGTACTGGATGAAGCCCTCGCGCAGCTCGACGAAGTCGACGTCGAGCATCATGATCACGAACAGGAACAGCACCGCGACCGCGCCGACATAGACCACGATCAGCATCATCCCGAGGAACTCGGCGCCCATCAGGATGAACAGCCCCGAAGCGTTGACGAACGCCAGGATCAGGTACAGCACGGAGTGCACGGGATTGCGCGAGACAATCACCATGACCGCCGAGGCCACGCAGGCGGCAGCAAACAGATAGAAGAACAGCGCCGGAAGGATCATGCCCTCACCTCACCGGTACGGCGCGTCGAGCGCCATCGACTTCGCAATCTCGCGCTCCCAGCGGTCGCCATTGGCGAGCAGCTTCGCCTTGTCATAGTAGAGTTCCTCGCGGGTCTCGGTCGCGAATTCGAAATTCGGTCCCTCGACGATGGCGTCCACCGGGCATGCCTCCTGGCACAGGCCGCAATAGATACACTTCACCATGTCGATGTCGTAACGCACCGTGCGGCGGGTGCCGTCATTGCGGCGCGGGCCGGCCTCGATCGTGATCGCCTGCGCCGGGCAGATCGCCTCGCACAGCTTGCAGGCGATGCAGCGCTCCTCGCCGTTCGGATAGCGGCGCAGCGCGTGCTCGCCACGGAAGCGCGGCGAGATCGGGCCCTTCTCGAAGGGATAGTTCAGCGTCGGCTTCGGCTTGAAGAAATAACGCATGGCGAGAACGAACGCCGAGACGAATTCCGACAGCAGGAGCGAGCGGGCAGTTGCGTTGACGTTGACACTCATGACGGCCTCACTTCGGCGCGATGCCGGCGAATTGCAGCACACCAGCCACGATCACCACCATCGCCAGCGACAGCGGCAGGAACACCTTCCAGCCGAGCCGCATCAGTTGATCGTAGCGGTAGCGCGGCACGATCGCCTTCGCCATCGCGAACATGAAGAACATGAAAAACACCTTGAGGGCGAACCAGACGATGCCCGGAATCCAGGTGAACGGCGGCAGGTTGACCGGCGGCAGCCAACCACCCAAGAACAGGATCGACGCCAGCGCGCACATCGTGGTGATCGCGACATACTCGCCGAGCATGAACAAAAGATACGGCGTCGAGCCGTACTCGGTCATGAAGCCGGCGACCAGCTCGGATTCCGCTTCCACCAGGTCGAACGGCGGACGGTTGGTTTCCGCCAGCGCCGAGACGTAGAAAACGACGAACATCGGGAACAGCGGCCACACATACCAGTTCAGGATGGTGAGCTGCGGCAGGCCGATCAGATGCGCGAGCCCGCGGCTGTTCTGAGCCTCGACCACCGCCGACAGGTTCAGCGAGCCGACGCAGAGCAGCACGGTGATGATGACGAAGCCGATCGAGACCTCGTAGGACACCATCTGCGCCGCCGAGCGCAGCGCCGCAAGGAAGGGATATTTCGAGTTCGACGACCAGCCGGCCATGATGATGCCGTAGATCGACAGCGACGAGATCGCGAAGATGTAGAGCACGCCGACATTGATGTCGGAAATCACCCAGCCGAGATTGAACGGGATCACGGCCCAGGCGGCCAGCGCCAACACGCAGGAGACCAGCGGCGCCAGCAGGAACACGCCTTTGTTCGAGCCGGACGGAATGACCGGTTCCTTGAGCACGAATTTCAGCAAGTCCGCGAAGGATTGCAGCAGACCGAACGGGCCGACCACGTTGGGGCCGCGGCGGATCTGCACCGCCGCCCAGATCTTGCGGTCGGCGAGCAGGATGTAGGCGATCGCGACCAGGAGCACGACGAGCAGCAACAGGCTCTGCGCGACCATGATGATCAGCGGCCAGAGGAAGCCGGTCCAGAACGAGCTTGCGAAGAAATCAGCCATCAGGTCACGCTCACTCCGCTGCCGTCAGCATTCGGCCCGACGCCAGCCGCGAGCATTCCGCCATCACGGCAGAGGCCCGCGCGATCGGGTTGGTCAGATAGAAATCCTCGACGGTCGGCTTGAATGCCGCCTTGTCGACGCTGCCACCCTTGCCCGCCAGCGCCTTGACGTCATCAGCCTTGCCGGCCTCGATCTGGTCGAGCCGCATCAGGTGCGGATAGGTCTTGAACATCGCCTGGCGCAGCGCCTGCAACGAGTCGAACGGCAGCTTCTTGCCGAGCACGTCGGACAGCGCGCGGATGATCGCCCAGTCCTCGCGGGCCTCGCCCGGCGGGAATGCGGCGCGGTTGGCGATCTGCGCCCGGCCCTCGGTGTTGACGTAGATGCCGGATTTCTCGGTGTAGGCCGCGCCCGGCAGGATGACGTCGGCGCGATGCGCGCCCTTGTCGCCATGGGTGCCGATATAGACCACGAAGGTGCCGTCCGGCGCCTTGATCTCGTCGGCGCCGAGCAGGAACAGCACGTCGAGCGTGCCGAAGGTGGTCATCTGCGCCGTGGTCAGGCCGCCGGCCGCCGGCGAGAAGCCGATATCGAGCGCCCCGGCGCGCGAGGCGGTATCCTGCAGCACGGCAAAACCGTTCCAGCCGTCCTTCAGCGCGCCGACGTCGACGGCGAGCTTGGCAGCCTGCGCCAGCACCGCCGCGCCGTCATGCCTGGTGTAGGCGCCGGCGCCGACCAGGATGATCGGGTTCTTGGCGTTCTTCAGCACGTCGGCAAAGGAGTGCTTGCCGGCGGCGAGATCGGCCAGCGTGTCGGTGCCCGCACCGAGATAGTCGTGGTCATAGGTGAAATCGGCCTTGGCGCCGATCATGCCGACCTTGAGGGCGCCGGTGCGCCAGCGCTTGCGGATCCGCGCGTTCAGCACCGCGGCTTCCTTGCGCGGATGCGAGCCGATGATCAGGATCGCGTCGGCCTGGTCGATGCCGGCAATGGTCGGGTTGAAGATGTAGGAACCGCGGCCGGCCTTGGCGTCGAACGCGTCGCCGCCCTGCACCGCCAGATTGACCGAGCCGAACTTCGCCAGCAGCTCCTTCAGCGCATACATTTCATCGACCGCGGCGAGATCGCCCGCGATGGCGCCGATCCGCTTGCCGTCGGTGCGGCCGGCCTTGGCGGCGATGGCAGCAAAGGCTTCCTGCCAGGTCGCCGGCCTGAGCTGGCCATTCTCGCGCACATAGGGCCGGTCGAGGCGCTGCGTGCGCAGGCCATCGACGACGTGGCGGGTCTTGTCGGAAATCCACTCCTCGTTCACCGCCTCGTTGATACGCGGCAGGATGCGCATGACCTCGCGGCCGCGGGTGTCGACGCGGATCGCAGAACCAACGCCGTCCATGACGTCGACCGATTGCGTCTTGCCGAGCTCCCAGGGCCGCGCCGCGAACGCATAGGGCTTCGAGGTCAGCGCGCCGACCGGGCAGATGTCGACGAGATTGCCCTGCAGCTCCGAGCTCAGCGCCTGCTCCAGATAGGTGGTGATCTCCATGTCCTCGCCGCGCCCGGTCGCGCCCATTTCCGGCGCACCGCAGACTTCGGCGGAGAAACGGACGCAGCGCGTGCACTGGATGCAGCGGTTCATCGAGGTCTTGACCAGCGCACCGAGATATTTGTCCTCGACCGCGCGCTTGTTCTCGGCGAAACGGCTGGTGTCGACGCCGTAGCCCATCGCCTGGTCCTGCAGGTCGCACTCGCCGCCCTGATCGCAGATCGGGCAATCCAGCGGATGGTTGATCAGCAGGAACTCCATCACGCCTTCGCGCGCCTTCTTGACCATCGGCGAACGGGTCGAGATCTCCGGCGGCTCGCCCTTCGGTCCCGGACGGCAATCGCGCACGGCCCAGGCGCAGCTCGCGACCGGCTTCGGTCCGCCCTTCACCTCGACCAGGCACATCCGGCAATTGCCGGCGATCGACAGCCGCTCGTGGTAGCAGAAGCGCGGAATCTCGGCACCGGCCGCCTCACACGCCTGCAGCAGCGTGTACTCCGGCGGCACATCGATCTCTTTGCCATCGATGATGATCTTGCTCATGTCTGTCTCAAGTCTTTCCGAGCTTGCAGTCGGGCGGTGCGACGCTGGCGGTTTTCAGTGAGGTCTTCACCCATTGCTGGGTGTCGGTGCCGTAGGTCGCGAGATAGGCGGGTTGCGCCTGGTTCTTCTCGCAGAGGAACGGCAAATGCGGTTTCAGATCGTAGTCACAGGACGCCTGCCATTCGCGCTTGTCCGCGAATGCGGCAAAGGTCTCCTCGCAGGCATAGAGGAAGTACGAGACGAAGCTCTCATACTGCGACCGCTCTTCGCGACTGCCGGCCTTGATAGCCTCGTAATCGGGCTGCGCGAATTTCGGGTTCTTGAAGGCGAGATCGGTGTAACCCAGAAACGCCGTGCGCGCAGCGGAGGCGCGGCTCGACCAACGGATCTCGTTGATCTGCAGCAGGACGGCGCAAAAGCCGAGCAGCGCCACGGTCGCGTGCGCCATCTGCGCAAACGTCCCGTATCTCTGCCACCATGCGGCCTTTTGCGTCATCGCCGTCATTACTCCGCAGCTACCATGTGCACGGGATCGCGAACGCCCTGATCGTCGAGATCGGCCTTGTGCGAATACTGGTCGATCCGCTCTTCAATCTCGTGACGAAAATGCGCGATCAGGCCCTGGATCGGCCACGCCGCGGCGTCGCCGAGCGCGCAGATGGTGTGGCCCTCGACCTGCTTGGTGACCTCGAGCAGCATGTCGATCTCGCGCTTGTGGGCGCGGCCGTCGGCCATGCGGGTCAGGACGCGCCACATCCACCCCGTACCCTCGCGGCACGGCGTGCACTGGCCGCAGCTCTCGTGCTTGTAGAAATAGGAGATGCGCGCGATCGCCCGGATCAGGTCGGTCGACTTGTCCATCACGATCACGGCCGCGGTGCCGAGGCCCGAGCGCAGCTTGCTCAAGCTGTCGAAATCCATCGGCGTGTCGATGATCTGCTCGGCCGGCACCATGCGCACCGACGAGCCGCCGGGGATCACCGCCTTCAGATTGCCCCAGCCGCCGCGGATGCCGCCGCAATGCTTCTCGATCAGCTCGCGGAACGGAATCCCCATCGCCTCTTCGACGTTGCAGGGCCGCTCGACATGACCGGAGATGCAGAACAGCTTGGTGCCGACATTGTTCGGACGGCCGATGGCGGCGAACCAGGCGGCGCCGCGGCGCAGGATGTCGGGCGCGACCGCAATCGACTCGACGTTGTTGACGGTGGTCGGGCAGCCATAGAGGCCGACATTGGCCGGGAACGGCGGCTTCAGCCGCGGCTGGCCCTTCTTGCCTTCGAGGCTCTCGAGCAGCGCGGTTTCCTCGCCGCAGATATAGGCGCCGGCGCCGTGCGCGACATAGATGTCGAACGGCCAGCCGTTGATGTTGTCCTTGCCGACCAGCCTGGCCTCATAGGCCTGGTCGATCGCGGCCTGCAGGTGTTCGCGCTCGCGGATGAATTCGCCGCGGATATAGACGTAGCAGGCATGCGCGCCCATCGCGAAGCTCGCGAGCAGGCAGCCCTCGACCAAAAGATGCGGATCGTGCCGCATGATCTCGCGGTCCTTGCAGGTGCCGGGCTCCGACTCGTCGGCGTTGACGACGAGATAGCTCGGACGGCCGTCCTTGGATTCCTTGGGCATGAAGGACCACTTCATGCCGGTCGGGAAGCCCGCGCCGCCGCGGCCGCGCAGACCCGAGGCCTTCATCTCGTTGATGATCCAGTCGCGGCCCTTGTCAATGATCCCCTTGGTGCCATCCCAGGCGCCTCTGCGGCGCGCGCCCTCTAGGCCCCAATCATGCAGGCCGTAGAGGTTCTTGAAGATGCGGTCCTTGTCGTCGAGCATGCTCAAAACTTTCCGAACATCACCGATTGGCTTGGGAGTAAGCGAGCCCGGCGGCGCAGCCGCCGAACACGATGGCCCACAGCAGGCTGGATTCCAGCGTTGCGTTCAGGCCGTAACGTTGCAGCAGGAACATGAATCCGGCCGCGACAGAAGTATGGAGGGCGATCGTGCGCCAGGCCTTCATCGCAGCGCCCCTCCCCGTTCCGTTTGCTAGCACCTGAAAGCCCATCAGGTCGTTTCCTTCAGCGTGGTCGGCCCGCCTGCGGGGGCCGAGAACTGACGGTCGACCTGCGGGCCCGGCTTCGGCGGATTGCCGGCGGCAAAGCCGTCGAGCACCTTGCCGAAGCTTTCCTTGGTCAGGTCCTCATAGGTGTCCTTCCAGATCAGCACCATCGGCGCGTTCACGCAGGCACCGAGGCACTCGACCTCTTCCCAGGAGAAGTTGCCGTCCTTCGACAGCTGGAACGGATCGTGATGAATGCGATGCTGGCAGACCTCGATCAGGTCGGCGGCGCCGCGCAGCCGGCACGGCGTGGTGCCGCACACCTGCACATGGGCCTTCTTGCCGACCGGCGAGAGCTGGAACATGGTGTAGAAGGTCGCGATCTCCAGCATGCGGATATGCGGCATCTCGAGCAGGTCGGCGACGGCGCGGATCGCGGCTTCCGACACCCAGCCGTCATGCTGCTCCTGGACGCGCCACAGGATCGCGATCGCGGCCGAAGCCTGGCGGCCCGGCGGATATTTCTCGATCTGCTTCTTGGCCCAGGCGAGATTCTCGTCCGTGAACGTGAAGCTCGCGGGCTGCAATTCCTTCGGGGCAAGGCGGCGGACGGACATCGATCAAACTCTCATTGCGGGCGGTGCGGATGCGGACATCATCACCGGTCGACTTCGCCGAACACGATGTCCAGCGAGCCAAGGATGGCGGAAACGTCGGCCAGCAGATGGCCCTTGCAGATGTGATCCATCGCCTGCAGATGGGCAAAGCCCGGCGCGCGGATCTTGCACTTGTAGGGCTTGTTGGTGCCGTCGGCGACGAGATAGACGCCGAACTCGCCCTTCGGCGCCTCGACCGCGGCGTAGACTTCGCCGGCCGGCACGTGCACGCCTTCGGTGTAGAGCTTGAAGTGATGGATCAGCGCTTCCATCGAGCGCTTCATCTCACCGCGGCGCGGCGGCGCGATCTTGTTGTCCTCGACCACGATCGGGCCCTGGCCGTCCGGCGCCTTCAGCTTCTGGATGCACTGCTTCATGATGCGCACCGACTGACGCATCTCTTCCATGCGGATCAGATAGCGGTCGTAGCAGTCGCCGTTCTTGCCGATCGGAATGTCGAAATCCATTTCGGCGTAGCACTCGTAAGGCTGCGACTTGCGCAGGTCCCAAGCCGCGCCCGAACCGCGCACCATCACGCCGGAGAAACCCCACTCCCAGGCTTCCTTCAGCGGCACCACGCCGATGTCGACGTTGCGCTGCTTGAAGATGCGGTTGCCGGTCAGGAGCGTATCGAGGTCGTCGACCACCTTGAGGAACGGATCGCACCACGCATCGATATCGTCGATCAACTTCGGCGGCAGGTCCTGGTGCACGCCGCCGACGCGGAAGAACGCCGCGTGCATGCGCGAGCCCGAGGCGCGCTCATAGAACACCATCAGCTTTTCGCGCTCTTCAAAGCCCCACAGCGGCGGGGTCAGCGCGCCGACGTCCATCGCCTGCGTGGTGACGTTGAGCAGATGGGAGAGGATTCGGCCGATCTCGCAATACAGCACGCGGATCAGCTGGCCACGGCGCGGCACCGTGATGCCGAGCAGCTTTTCCGCCGCGAGGCAGAACGCATGCTCCTGATTCATCGGCGCAACGTAGTCGAGCCGGTCGAAATAGGGAATCGCCTGCAGATAGGTCTTGTGCTCGATCAGCTTCTCGGTGCCGCGGTGAAGCAGGCCGATATGCGGATCGACGCGCTCGACGACTTCGCCGTCGAGCTCCAGCACGAGGCGCAACACGCCGTGCGCCGCCGGATGCTGCGGACCGAAGTTGATGGTGAAGTTGCGAAGATTCTGTTCGTTCATGATCAGGCCTTCGGTTCCGCCTTCGCCTTTTCATCACCCGGCAAGGGGTAGTCAGCCCCCTCCCACGGAGACAGGAAATCGAACTTGCGGAATTCCTGGTTGAGCCGGACCGGCTCGTACAGCACCCGCTTCTCCTGGTCGTCGTAGCGAACCTCGACGAAGCCGGTGAGCGGGAAATCCTTGCGCAGCGGATGGCCGTCGAAGCCGTAATCCGTCAGCAGGCGGCGCATGTCCGGATGCCCGGTGAAGATCACGCCGTAGAGGTCGTAGGTCTCGCGCTCGAACCAGTCGGCGCCCGGGAATACGTTGATGATCGAGGGCACCTGCGTGGTCTCGTCGGCCTGCCCGCGCAGCCGGATGCGGGTGTTCAGGGTCGGCGACAGCAGATGGTAGACGACGTCGAAGCGCTTCTCGCGGCTCGGATAGTCGACCGCGGTCGCATCGGTGAAGTTGACGAAGCGGCAGCCGGCGTCGTCACGCAGAAACGTAACGACGTCCACGATTCTGCCAATCTCGACGTCGATAGTGAGTTGATTGAAGGCGACCGAGTGCGCGGTGGCGGCGCCCGGAAGCGCGCTCACGATCGTCTGCCCAAGGGCGTCGAGCTTGCCGTCGTCCATGCCTGAAACCTTAGCGTTCGATAGTGCCGATACGGCGAATCTTTTTCTGCAACAGCAGCACGCCGTAGAGCAGCGCTTCCGCCGTGGGCGGGCAGCCCGGCACGTAGATGTCGATCGGCACGATGCGGTCGCAGCCGCGCACCACCGAGTAGGAATAGTGGTAGTAGCCGCCGCCATTGGCGCAGGAGCCCATCGAGATGACGTAGCGCGGCTCCGGCATCTGGTCGTAGACCTTGCGCAGCGCCGGCGCCATCTTGTTGGTCAGGGTGCCCGCGACGATCATCACGTCGGACTGCCGCGGCGAGGCACGCGGCGCAAAGCCGAAGCGCTCGACGTCGTAGCGCGGCATCGAGACCTGCATCATCTCGACCGCGCAGCAGGCGAGACCGAAGGTCATCCACATCAACGAGCCGGTGCGCGCCCAGGTGATCAGGTCGTCGGCCGCGGCGACGAAGAAGCCCTTGTCGGACAGCTCGTGATTGACCTCGAGGAAGAACGGATCATTGGCGCCGACCGGCCTGCCGGTCGACGGATCGATGATTCCTTTCGGAGCCATGGCGATCTCAGGCTTGGCGATCGCCGGCTGCGAGGATGCGGCGGTGGGGCTCAATCCCATTCGAGCGCGCCTTTCTTCCATTCATATGCAAACCCGACCGTCAGCACGGCCAGGAAGACCATCATCGACCAGAAGCCGGTCGCACCGAGCTTTCCGAACGCCACCGCCCAGGGGAACAGGAACGCCACTTCGAGGTCGAAGATGATGAAGAGGATCGCCACCAGATAGAAGCGGACGTCGAACTTCATGCGGGCGTCGTCAAAAGCGTTGAATCCGCATTCATAGGCGGACAGCTTTTCCGGGTCCGGCGACTGGAACGCGACCAGGAACGGCGCGATCAGGAGCGCCAGACCGATCAGGCTGGCGACTCCGATAAACACCACAAGTGGGAGGTAATTTTGCAGGATGCCGGTCATCGGCGAGGCCTTCTTGCTGCGGTTTCGGACGTGCCGCAGATTCGTTGATTGGAATTGTTCTTGAGGCTTTAGCGCAGCGCAACAGGGGGCGCAAGACAAGCTATTTTGACGCTTTTGCCGTCCTTCCCCGCGGGCTGTCGGCCCGATCAGGTGGCAGCACTTGCCTCAATCGGCAACGCTGCGCCGGCGATCCGGTGCCCTGCGCGCTCGCCATATCAGCCCAGCTCCCGCTCGGCGGCGAGCATCTCGGCGGCGATCTCGGTCAGCCGATCGACATGTCCGAGCAGCAGCGCAAGTTCCTGTGGGGTAAGCTGTTCCAGCAGGCGCCGGTTTCGCTCCTGCGCGCCGGCGACGATCGCGTCATGGGCGGCGAGGCCCGTCTTGGTCAGCGAGACCAGGGTTTCGCGGTTGTCGCGCGGGTTGGCCGACTTGGCCACCAGCTTGCGCGCGACGAGCTCGGCGAGCGCCCGGCTGATCTGGCCCTTGTCCATGCCGACGGCTTCGGCCAACCGCACCACGCTCATCGGCGGCCGCCGACCGAGCGAGGCGACCAGGCCGAACTCGACCGAGGAGAGCCCGGCGAGCCGCTTGTAACGCAACATCGCACCGCGCTTGAGCAGGTTTGCCAGCACCATCAGCCGCGACGACATCATCGCGGTGATCGGCGCCAGCTCGGCGTCGACCACGGCTTCCGGCGGCAACGCCCTCTCCGTCCTGAGCTTCTCGGTCATCGCCAACCTCTGCCAACAAAGCCACGCGCTGCCAAGCTAGTCGAGATCGTTGACATTGTCATCGATATATCATTGACTTCATCAACGACAGCGCGACCGCGGGCACCAGACCAGCGGCGGGAGGAACAACATGACGATCACCCAGCGGGACCGCGATCTCGGCACGGCCTATGCGATGAAGCCGTCCACCACCCGGACCGAGCTCACCTCCGTCGTCCGTGGCACGCCGATGGGCGAACTGCTGCGCCGTTACTGGCACCCGGTCGGCCTCGCCGGTGATGCCACCGATATCCCCAGAAAAGTCCGCGCGCTCGGTGAGGATTTGATCCTGTTCCGCGACCGGCATGACCGGATCGGACTGCTGCATGCCCGTTGCTGCCATCGCGGAACCACTCTCTATTACGGCAAGGTTGAGGAAGACGGCATTCGCTGCTGCTATCACGGCTGGAAGTTCGACACCGAAGGCCGCTGCCTCGAACAGCCCTGCGAGCCCGAAGGCGGCCTGTTCAAGGACAAGGTGCGCCAGCCCTGGTATCCGGTGCAGGAACGTTACGGGCTGATCTTCGCGTACATGGGCCCGGCCGAGAAGAAGCCGGTGCTGCCGCGCTACGAGTGCCTCGAGACCATGGACGACGGAGAGTTCGTCGAGGCCGACGATTCATCGATCGGCGGCGGCGGCCCGGCCGTGATCCCCTGCAACTGGTTGCAGCATTTCGAGAACGTCGCCGATCCCTACCACGTGCCGGTGCTGCACGGCTCGTTCTCAGGGCCGCAGTTCACCACCATGATGGCCTCGATGCCCGAGGTGAAGTTCGAGATGTCGCCGCGTGGCGTCGCGGTGCGCTCGATCCGCAGGCAGGATGACGGCAAGGTGTTTTACCGCGTCACCGAGGCCGCCCTCCCCACGCTGCGTGTCGTGCCCAATCCGCGGGTCGCGCAATTCGCCCGCGTCGAATCGATCGGCTGGACCTTGCCGATCGACGACAACTCGTTCCGCATCTATGTCGCCGGCCGGGTCAAGAAATCAGGCGACATCGGCCGCATGCGCTCGAAGTTCAACGGCAAGTTCTGGTGGGACATGACGGAGCAGGAGCACCAGCAATTCCCCGGCGACTACGAGGCTCAAGTCGGCCAGGGGCCGGTGACGGTATATTCCGAAGAGCATTTTGGCCAGAGCGACCGCGGCATCCTGATGGTCCGGCGGATGCTCGGCGAGCAGCTCGAGGCGCTCGCCGCCGGCCGCGACCCGATCGGGGTGTCGTTCGACGCCGACGCCGGACCGGTCGAATTCGAGGCTGGGAATTTCATCCGCGAGGCATAAGGCCCGCGCGCCAGCAAACAACAAAGATCAGCAGGGGGAAGCATGGTCGATCTCGCGCCACAGGTGGCTGTGCAGACGGATGCCGCCGCAAGGCCATCGACCCGCCGATACTACGTGCTCGGCCTGCTCACCATCATCTACGCCCTGAACTTCCTCGACCGCACGATCTTCAACGTGCTGATCGAGCCGATCAAGAAGGAGTTTTTCCTCAGCGACACCACGATGGGCCTGCTCGCCGGGTTCGGCTTCGTGCTGTTCTACTCGCTGCTCGGCATTCCCATCGCGCGGATGGCCGATCGCCTCAGCCGCCGTAACATCGTCGCTTGCGCCTTCGCGTTGTGGAGCGCGATGACCTATCTGTGCGGCCTCGCCTCCAGCGTCACGACATTGGCGCTGGCGCGGATCGGCGTCGGCATCGGGGAGTCAGCGGGAACGCCGGCCTCGCAATCGATGATCGCCGATCTGTTCGACAAGAATGAGCGGCCGCGCGCGCTCGGCATCTATGCGATCGGCACCTATCTCGGCGTCTTCCTCGGCTATTTCATCGGCGGCTACGTCAACCAGCACTATGGCTGGCGAATGGCCTTCTTCACCGCTGGCCTGCCGGGCATCGCGCTCGCCGCCGTGTTGTGGCTGACGATCTCAGAGCCTGCGCGCGGCGCGATGACCGAGACCTTCAAGGCGGAGCCGATCGGGCCGACGCTGCGCTTCCTGATATCGCAGCCGAGTTTCGTCATCGTGCTGATCGGCTTCTGCCTGACGACGTACACCAACTACGCCACCGCAGTGTGGATCCCGCCGTTCCTGGCGCGTATCCATCATCTCACCAGCGCCGAGATCGGCACCTATGCCGGCACCTTCAAGGGTCTTTCCGGCATGGCGGGGACACTGGTCGGCGGCCTCGTGGTGGCGCAGATCGGCCGGCGCGACGACCGCTGGAAGCTGTGGGCGCCTGCGATCATGTCCGGCCTCGCCGGCCCGGTGTTCGCGCTGTGCATGCTCACCCCAAGCTTCACACTGATGGTCGCCACGCTGGCGCTGACCTCGTTCATGGTCGGCTTCCATCTCGGCCCGATCTTCGCCATCGCCCAGACCGTGGCAAAGCCCAGCATGCGCGCGCTGGCCTCCGCGATCGTCCTTCTCACCGCGACCTGCTTCGGCCAGGGCTTCGGCCCCCTCGCCGTCGGCATGATCAACGACGCGCTGAAGGGCGCGTACGGCGCGGACGCCGTTCGCTACTCGCTGCTGTCGGCGGCGGTGACGACGACGCTCGGCGCGCTGCTGTTCGTCTTGGCCGCGCGCTCGATCCGATCGGACATCGCGCGCGCCAGCTAGCTCGCCATGAAGGCCAGCAGGTCGGACACCAGGCGCGCGCTGTGCGTCAGCGGCAAAGCGTGCGGCGCGCCTCCGTAGACGGAAAGCCTGCTGCCCTTGATCAGCGCCGCGGTCTTGGCGCCGGTCAGTTCGAGCGGTGCGCTGGCATCCTTGTCGCCGTGCACGATCAGCGTCGGGCGATCGATCCCCCTGGCCGCCGCGCGCAGGTCAGCAAAGGAGATGGTCTTGCGGCAGGCCAGCGCCACCGGCAGCGGCACGCCCAGCATCATCTCCCTGATCCAGGCCCGCGTGACCTCTGGCGTGTCGGGCATGAAGAACGGCGCCTCATTCTCTCCCATCCATTTCGGGAAGTCCTGCGCGATCGCGGCGTTCTGCGCGTCGATCATCGGCCTCGGAATCGCGTCGGGATTGTCCTCCGTCTGCACCAGAAACGGCGTGGTCGGCGCCACGAGGACCAATCGCGCGATGCGATCCGCGCCGTGACGCGCCAGATAGTTCACCGCCTCGATCGATCCCATCGAATGCGCGACCAGTGTCGCGTCGCGCAGGTCGCGCTGCTCGATCACTTCGGCGACGTCATCGGTCAGCGTGTCCAAATCATAGCCCGTCATCGGCATGTCGGAGCGGCCGTGCCCGCGCCGGTCAGGCGCGACGCAGCGATAACCCTTCGCATTGAGCGCCACGATCTGGCTGCCCCAGACGCTGGAATTGAACGTCCAGGCGGCGAGGAACAGCACCGGACGGCCCGAGCCCCAGTCCTGCACGAACAGCGAGGTACCATCCCTCGCCGTCACGCGCGACGGCTGCGCCAGAGCGGTTGCTTCGAGGACTGTTCGACTGCTCATCTCAGATCTCCCTTGCGGATCGGCCGTGACGTGGACGCCACCCACCGATCATCGCAAAGCGAGGTCGTGCCCGCGATTACGCGCGAGGTAATCGGGCTGGCGACGCCAGCCCCGCGCGGGTTTTACCTGTTCGTATTTTCTGTGAAGGTCGCCACGACGTTCCGATAGCGCTTGCTGCCGGCGAGCGTCTCGCCATTGTCCATGCGCAGGACGAAGTCCCCCGCCGGGCGATGCTCGACTGCCACGACCCGCGCTGGATTGACCAGCCTCGCCCGATGCACGCGGACGAGGCCGAACGGCTGGAGCCGATCCTGCTCGCGCGCCAGCGTGCTGCGGATGAGACGGCGTCCGTTGGGAAGACTGAATTCGACATAATTGCCGGCGGATGTCACGGCCACGATGTCGCGGGGATCGATCCGAAAGCTCGTCGCGCCATCCCGCAGCCAGAGGCTGGGGTTGGCGGCGTCGACGGGCGGCTCGGCCACCGGCCGTGCCGCCACCTCGGGCGGCAGCGCCGGCGCCGCTGATATCACCACCCCCCTGCGATCCATCAACCAGATCACCACCGCCACCATCATCGACGAGACAATGTCCTTCTGGAACTCGTGCGGAAATGCCGTCATCCAGTGAAACGTATAGACATCGGCCAGCAACAGCTTGCGCAACCCGACCATGGTGACGAGATGCGCGAACGCGTAGAGCAGCGTCGCCGCCCCCGCCAGCGTGACCGCCATCACGCGGCTGCGCCCAAGACGCAATTGTGCGATGCCGCTTCGCAGCAGAGGCAGAAACAGGATCCATGCAACGGCGCTCGTCACCTCGAGCAGCACGGGCACGCGCAATGGTGCGAACCCGGCCGACGGCTTGAACTCGTTGACCGAGGAGAAGACGTTGACCACGCCACTCGCCACGATCAGCAGCGCCACCCAGCCATAGGCCAGCATCGAGGCGCGCTCCGCCCCGCTCCATCGGTTCGCCGTCACATCGGGTCGATTTTCGTCCCTGGAATCGGGTTGCTCGTCCCAAGCCCGCTCGACGCGACGACCTGTCACCGGTTCAATGGAATTCTCTGGCTGCGTCGTCGGCATGTCGGGAAGGAATAGATGGTGCAACTCGTCAAGTCATCTGCCCCGCTGGTCAACTCGGGGACCCAATTGCGATCCGTCACTCAAGCCGGTCTTTATCACAGGCAAGCGAACGTCGTCCCGCAAAGCAGGACGGTGAGCCGTCCGGACGGACTGAAAATCGGCTCTTCTCACGGACCGGTGACTGGCCGATGAATCGCCGCGAACTCCTGATCGGCGCGGCCCTGACGCCGATGGCGCACTGGATGGTGCCGAGGCCGGTTGCCGCCGCGCAAGGCGCGAGCATTTCGTCGCAAATGCTTCGGCGAACGCGCCCCTCGGATCCAAAATGGCCGTCGGCAGCCAGTTGGAACCAGCTCAACGACCAGACCTGGGGGCAGCTGATTGTGGTGAAGTCGCCGCTCGTGGCCTGTCAGGACAATCCTGCCGGCGCTGCTTGCCGCGATGTGTTCAAGGGGCTCAAGAATCCCTACTACATCGGCGACGACGCGGCGCTGACCCAGACCACGGGCTATCTCGACGCCTGGGCGTCGCAGCCGAGCGTCTACGCGGTCGCGGCGCGCAAGACAGCCGATGTCGTCGCTGCCGTCAATTTCGCCCGCGACAACAATCTGCGGCTGGTCGTCAGGGGTGGCGGCCACTCCTATCTCGGCACATCGAGTGCGCCGGACTCGCTGATGATCTGGACGCGGGCGATGAACGACATCACGCTGCACGACAGCTTCGTCGCACAAGGCTGTGAGGATCCGCCACAGCCGGCCGTCTCCGTCGGCGCCGGCGCGATCTGGATGCATGTCTACAACGAGGTGACGACGCGGGGTGGCCGCTATGTCCAGGGCGGCGGCTGCGGAACCGTCGGCGTCGCGGGGCTGGTGCAGGGCGGCGGCTTCGGCAGCTATTCGAAGAACTACGGCACCGCCGCGGCGAGCCTGCTGGAAGCCGAAATCGTCACCGCGGACGGTGTCGTCCGGATCGCCAATGCCCGCAGCAACCCGGACCTGTTCTGGGCCTTGCGCGGCGGCGGTGGCGGCACCTTTGGCGTCGTCACCCGCCTCACCTTGCGGACCCATGAACTGCCCGAAATCGTCGGCTTCGCCTCCATGACGATCCAGGCGGCATCGGGCGCGTCATTCCGCAAGCTCGTCGGCGCGTTCGTGGATCTCTACGCCGATCGCCTGCATAACCGCCATTGGGGCGAGATCGTCAACATCAAGCCAGGCAATTTGCTTGACATCCAGCTATCGTTCCAGGGGCTGAGCAAGCAGCAGGCCGACGATCTGTGGCAGCCCTTCATTCGCTTCGTCAGCGAGGCCGGGGGCGAGTTCACCTTCATCCGTCGGCCATCGATCCGCACCGGGCCGGCGGCGCGCCGCTGGGACGCCGCCTATATCAGGCAGCGCGCGCCGCAGGCGATCCTGTCCGACGATCGTCCCGGCGCGCCGACGGAGAACGTGTTCTGGGCCGCCAATCTGAGCGAAGCCGGGCATTTCATCCATGGCTTTGAATCGCTCTGGCTTCCGGCGTCGCTGTTGGGCGAAGTGGAGCGCCCGCGGCTGGTCGAAGCCCTGCTCGCAGCCGCACAGCATGCGACAGTCGAGCTGCACTTCCAGAAGGGGCTGGCCGGCGGATCGGAGGCTGCAATCGCCTCGGCGAGAGAGACCGCCACGAACCCCGCTGTCATCGACGCCTTCGTGCTCGCAATCATCGCGAGCGAGGGCCCGCCGGCCTATTCCGGCCTCAGCGGCCACGAGCCTGATCTGGCCGACGCGCGCAAGAATGCCGCGGCGATCGCGAAGGCCGTCGGCGAACTCAGAAAGGTCGCGCCGGATGGCGGTGCCTATCTTGCGGAAAGCAGCTTCTTCGAACCGAAATGGCAGCAGGCCTATTGGGGGGCGAACTACAAGCGGCTTCTAGAGATCAAGCAGCAGTACGATCCGGCCGGCCTGTTCTTCGTGCGACACGGCGTCGGCAGCGAAGGCTGGAGCGACGACGGATTTGCGCGGTTGGCGGCACATCAATAAGGGGCCGAAACGACCGACGAACGAATCCGCCCCCTGACCGCGTTTTAAAACGACCTCAGCTTGCCAAATATTCCTTCGGTATCCGTCTCACCACTGATACCGCACCACGCCCTTGCCGGCGTAGCTTGAGGTAACGTCGGAGAACTCGCCTTCGAACGTCGCGGCGGCCGACCAGCCGTTTCGCCATTTCATCTCGACCGATGCCGAGGTCAACGCAGAGTCGCTTGCCTGCGCCGCGCCGTTGACGACGAAGCTCGCGCCGGGCAGCGCCGGGAAGGTTGCCGCGATCGCGCGGTTGGGATCGTAATCGTGCGCCCAGCCGAAGCGGGTGCGCAGCGTCAGGACGCCGTCCTGCACCGGGAAAGACTTGTCGGTGCGAAAGCCGAGTTCGCTGCGCGTGTCGGTCACGCTCTTGCCGGCATAGCCAAGCACAAAGCTCGGCAAGCCCGAGATCACCCGTTCGGCATAGGCCGGCAGATCGAAGGTCGTAAACTGGCCCGCGGCGTAAGGCGTGATGCCGACGCCGCCGGCCCACGGCGCGACAAAGCGATAGCCGCCTTCAATCCTGCCCGAATACGCGTTGGCATCGAACTCGGCGCGCAGCTGGTCGATGCCGGCGGCCGTCACGGTGCGGTTGGTGGTGATGTCCTGCGAACCGTAAGCGAGCGCTGCGGAAATATAGGCCGGTCCTTCGGTGTGACGGACATAGACGCCGGCCTGGAACAGATCGGATCGGCCGCCGCCGCTGTTGGCGACGGAGAAGTTGGTGCCGCCGCCGGCAATTGCAAATCCCGCAATGGTGTTCGGCGAGAACAGATAATCGGCGCCGATCGCGGTGCCATAAACGCTACTGGTGGTGTTGTTCGATCCGACAATGGCGTTGCCGCTGGTCGACTGCGAACCGCCGAAGCCGGCGGCCCAGACGCTCCAGCGCTGCACGAACGGTGCGGGCGGCGCCTTGGTGAACATCGCGAATGCATCGGTCTTCCTGGCTGCGGCATAGGCGCTGGCACCGCTCTCCTCCGCATAGCCCGAAGCGCCCGGGGCCGTATCGGCTCCGCCGTTCCGGTTCATGAACGGATCGGTCAACACGCCCATGAACAGGTTCATGGCATCGAACGTCGTCTGCTGCGAGCCGGTGGCCAACTCGCCGGAGGCCTGCGTCAACCCCGCCGGCGCGAGCGTACCGAAGACCGTCGGAATGCCGCCGGTCGTGTTGAAGAAATTGACCAGCGTGTTGGCGACGTTTTGCTGGTTGATGGAGAGGCCGCCGCCAAAGTTCGGAGCGGAAGGCGGCACGAAGTTCAGCGTCAGATTGAGGTAGGCGTGGGTGGCGTCGTAGCTCAGCGTGTCGCTGAAATTCGCCGGCAGATTGCTGTTGGCGAGCGAGCCGAAGGTGCCGCTGACGCTGCCGGCGGTCAGGATGGTATACTGCCTGGAAATGTAGCTGCCGTTGGCGAACGCTGCATTCACGGCAGCGCCGCCGAGCGTCGCTGTCCCGCTGACATTGGTCGACGCTGCAAGTGTCGGCGTCACCTGAACCAGATAGATCGCGCCGGATTGAAAGGCGAGATTGCCATTGACGGTCAGCGTGCCGGTCGGGTTTGCGGCATTGCCGGGCGCCAATGTGCCGCCGCTCATGATGGTTGTGGCCGCCGGATCAACGCCGCCGCGCAAGGGCGCGCTGGAATTGGCGACCAGGTTGTTCACCAAATCCGTGCCGCCGATGATGGTTACCCCGCCGAGATTGCTGTTTGCCAACGTGAACGTGGCGCCGCCATCTCTCCCAGCGGTGACCGTTGCGCGACCGACAACGCCGGTGCCGCTCAGGGTGCCGCCGGAATTGACCGTCACGTTCGATGAGCTGGCGATCGAGCCGTCCACTTCCAGCGTGCCGCCGTTGACGGTGGTCGCGCCGGTGTAGGTGTTGATGCCGGCCAGGATCTGCTTGCCGCCGGTGATCGCCACGCCGCCGCCCGCACCGCCGTCCTGGATGATGCCGGCAAACGTTCCGTTCGCATTGGTGAAGGTAAGTGTGTGGGCGCCCAGATTCACCACGCCGGCGCTGGTGCCGGAAAGACCTGCGATCGAGCCATCACCGGCGCGACCCGCAATGTCAAAGTAGCCGTTGTTGATCACGGCCTTCGAGGACGCGATGCTGCCGGCGCCGGTCAGAAACAGTTCGCCGCCGCTGTTGATCGTGGTGAGGCCGGTAAAGGTATTGACGCCTCCGAAGGTCGCCACAGCGCCATTGGCGATCGTCACGTTGCCGCCGGCGCCACCACCGATGCCGCCATCCTGGATGGTACCGTTGAACGGGCCGACATGGGCGGTGATGGTCAGTGTCTTGGAGCCGAGGGAAATGGCGCCGAGGCCGGTCGGATCATAAAGGCCGGTCACGCTGGCGCCGCTGTTGGTCTGCGAAATATCAAGTGTTGCAGGAAGCAAGCCCGATGCGAAACCAAGATAGAGCGAATTGGCGATCGAGCCGCTTCCTTTAAGTGCCAGCGTCGCGCCGCCATCGATCTGGGTGACGCCGGCATAGCCATTGACACCAGACAAGGTCTGAATGCCGCCAGCGATTTCCAGGGCGCCCCCGCCATTGATCGCGCCGGAGAATTCCGTTGAACCGCCGGTAATGACCAGTACTTTGGTGCCAAGCACGACCGATCCGCTGCCCCCCAGTGTCGTGATCGCACCGAAGAGAAGCGCCTGCGCCGAAATATCGAATGTGCCGTTGACCGTCACGACACTCGAGCTGGAAATATCGCCACTACCGGACAACGCGAGCGTTGCGCCAGCGTTGATCGTGGTCGCGCCCGCGTAATTCTCGGCTGCCGCTAGCGTCAGCGTGCCGCCGCTGCCGGAGTTGGCGATGGTCACTCCGCCGGTGCCGGTGAGTTGGGTCCCGAGCATCACGGCATTGCCGTTATAGTCGAACGTCGTACCGCCGGAGCCGATTGCGTTCAGCCGGCCCGAGATGTCAGCCGTATTGCCGTTCGCCCATTGCAGGCCGCCGCCGTTGAGCGTGATGTGGCCCGAGCCGAAATTGCTCGCTGCGTTGAAATTGATCAGGCCGCCGCTCACGGTCGTGCCGCCCGAATAGCTGTTTGCGGCCGTGAGCGTGAGCGTGCCGACACCCGACTTGCTAACGCCCCAACTGCCGGCGTTGGCACCGGTGCCGCCATTGCCGGTCTGGTCGGCGATAACATCGGAGATGATTTGGTTCTGCCCGGCCGCGGGACTGAAGGTCAGCGTCCCGCTGCCCTGCAGGAACAGACCCGAGCCGAAAGCCGAGCCATTGCCGGCGCCGACACCGCCAGCGCCGCCACTGACGCTGTTGCCGTTGACGGTGAAGGCCCCCGAAACAATCAGCGTTCCACCACCCTGGACAAATACGGCGCCGCCCGCGCCAAGCCCGCCACCCGCACCGCCTTGGGAATCGTTGCCGCCATTGCCTGCGCCGAAGCCGCCGAGACTGCCACACGTCTGACCGGAATTGCCGCTTTCGCCACCGCCGCCACCGCCGAAGCCGCCGTCTCCCCCGTTGGCAAAGCAGCGCTTGCTCCCGCCGCCGCCGCCGAACCCGCCGTTCCCTCCAGCACTGTTGGAGCTGCCGCCCCCGCCACCACCGAAGCCGCCAGAACCGCCGCCGCCGCTCAAGCCTCCGACGGAGGTAGCAGCGCTGCCGCTGATCCCGCCGCCGCCGCCACCGCCAGAGAGGCCAGCCCCCTCGGCCCCGCCGCCACCGCCGCCTCCATTGGCGCCCCCCACGCCTGGTGTGGCACCGCTCGCGGGGTCGGTAACGCCGGCGCCACCGCCGGCGGCGCCGACAACGATGCCGGCAGCACCGTTGCCACCCGCCGAGCCAGTCTGGCCGGCCCCGCCGTTGGCGCCGAGGCCAATCCCGCCACCGCCACCACCACCGAAATTGCCGCCGTTACCGCCATTGCCGCCGAGCCCGCCGCCACCTCCGCCACCTCCGCCACCGGCGACGGTTGAGCCGTAATTGCCGCCGTTACCGCCGTTAGCCTGATTGCTGGCGAGAGAAACATTGCTCACTGTGACGTTGGCGCCGCTGGCGACGAACAGCGCGCCGCCGGCGCCCATCCCGCCCCCGCCCCCGCCATCAAACCCGCTGCCGCCATTGCCGCCCTTGGCCACGGCGTTCTGGATCGTCAGATTGTTGACCGCGACGGTGCCCGAGTAGACGAACAATCCGCGCTGCACGCCGCCGCCATCGAGCGTGAAGTTGCCGCCGTTGATCGTGACATTGCTGCTTGAATTGATGACCGGCAGCGTGGTCGTGCCGGTCAGCGTGATGTTGTTCGTGATGTTGAGCTGGTAGCTGGTGCCCGGATTACTGTCGATCGTCGTCAGCGCGGTGACGAGGCTCGTGGCATCGCTGGCGGTCAGCACCGTTTGCGCATGCGCTGATGTCCCGAGCGTAACGACCAGTGCGAGAGTTACAGCAACCCGTTGCAAACGGGGGAATCGTAAGCGCACGCACATGGCATTCCAAATTCCGGCCGCGCGTCACGCGGCAACCAAAACGTCTCAACGCAATTTACCCTCCGACACATTCTGCCGCACGACCAAAAGACAACGATGGATTCGAAAGCCCTTTGATGTGCCTTCTGCGCCACACAATCTTCAATTGCATCGCCGCCAGCGTCCGATGCCAAGCGTCCGATGCCGTCACGTCAGCTTGCCGGTATATTTCTCCAGCGCGGCCCAGGCGTCCGCGCCATAGGTCTTCTGCCACTGCGTGTAGAAGCCGGCCTTCACCAAGGCGGCCCTGAACTGCACGGGATCGGGCTTGTTGAAGGTCATGCCCTTCTCGGTGAGCTCAGCCTGCAGCGAGCGGTCCATCTCGACGAGGTCAGCCCGCTCCTTCACCGCCGCGGCGTCGAACGCGGCGTTGACCATCTCCAGCAGATCGGGCGGCAGGCTCGCCATCGCGCGGCGGTTGCCGATGATCCAGTAGCCGCTCCAGCAATGGTTCGACAGTGCGCAGTATTTCTGCACCTCGTAGAGCTTTCCGGTCGAGACCTGCGCCAGCGGATTCTCCTGCCCTTCGACGATGTGGGTCTGCAGCGCCGAATAGAGCTCGCTGTAGGAGATGCTCGACGGCAGCGCGCCGAGCCCGGAGAACAGCGAGGTCAGCAATGCCGTCACCGGCACGCGGATCTTAAAACCCTTGAGATCGTCGACGCTGCCGAGCTGCCTGCTCGACGACGACGTGATCTGGCGGAAGCCGTTGTCCCAGACCTTCTTCATCGGCACCAGGCCGGTCTTGCCGATCGCCTCGCGCACGGTCTCGCCGACGCCGCCGTCCATCGCCGCCCAGACCTGGTCGTAGGACTGGAAGGCGAAGCCGATGCTCGGCAGGCCCGACAGCGGCACCAGGATCGACAGGGTCAGGCTCGGCGCCGCCATCAACTCGATACCGCCGGCGCGGACCTGCGACAGCATTTCCGGATCGCCGCCGAGCTGGCTGTTGGAAAACACCGTGATGTTGAGCCGGCCGGCCGACTGCTCGGCCACCGCCTTGGCGGCCTCGACGAGACGGATTGTCAGCGGGTGGGTTTCCGGGGTGTCAACGCCGAGCTTAAAATCGAACTCGGCAGCGGCAACGGCTCGTTTGCCAAACATCGCCGCAGCGACCGCACCAGAGCCAGTTCCCAACAGGCCCCTGCGGGTCATCTTCATTGTTTTCATTGTTATTTTTCTCCCAAGCGCTGTCCCGCGCCTGTGCCCAGTTTCGGCTCTCCGCCTCCGTGACGCAAGGCACAGTGAAACCAATCCTCCTGTGGCACGAAACCATTTCAGGGAACTCACGAAACGATCCGGAAACAGATCGGCCTTACCAGTAGCTGCCATAGACGGCGCACAGACGCCCGGAGGCGACCATGAACCACTCGATCCATTCAGCGGACCGCTCGACCCATCTGAAGATTGTGGTCGTTGCCCTCGTTGCCGGCATCGCGGTTGCGGCTTTCGGCATTTCGGCCCGGAACAACGCGGACTTCACCCAGACCGCCCAGACGACCCAGGTCATCAAGGCCGGCAAGCCGGTTGCGATCACCTCGTCGGGCACCTCGACGGTCCGCTAAGATTTACTCAGGCTTCGGCAAACAGAACGGCCGCCTTCGGGCGGCTTTTTGTTGTGCGCTGCCGAATTGAAACAGCTGTCCCATTCCAGCGCAGACCGCCGAAAGATGGTCGCGGAAACCCGACAGCGGCGCGCGAGCTGACCAAACGAAATGCCGGCCGCCCCGACCGGAAACCGCGCCAAGTCCCTCCTCCACTACTGGCGTTAACCGCGTTGCACGCCTGATGCCTCGACCGGCAGCCGGTCGTCGCGCGGCGGCACGATCGCTGCCCCTTTCAACACGTCTTGCCCCGCCGGCGCCCCGACGTGGGACAGGCAGAGTTTGGAGGATTGCGATGTCCGTCACCAACCACGCCCAGCCGGCCGCCGGCATCACCGATTACATTGCGATCGCGAGGCCGGACCACTGGATCAAGCATGTGCTGATCATCCCGGGCGTCGCGTTTGCGCTGATCATGTCGCAGACCGGGCCGATCGAGCTAGCGACGCTCGCCGAGCGCCTCGTCATCTGCCTGTTCGTCGCGATGGCGCTGTCGTCGGCGAACTACACCATCAATGAATGGCTCGATGCGCCGTTCGACGCCATGCACCCGACCAAGCGTGCACGCCCGGCGGTGCAGACCGCGATGTCGCCGACCATCGTGCTTGCGCAATACGTTCTGCTCACCGCCGTCGGCATCTTTGCCGCCAACCGGCTCGGCTACGCCTTCGCCGCGACCGCGACCGTTTTTGCGGTGTTCGGCGTGATCTACAACGTGCGTCCGATCCGAGCCAAGGACCGCGCCTTCGTCGACGTCATCGTCGAGTCCCTCAACAATCCGCTGCGCTTCCTGTTCGGCTGGTTCGCCGTGGTGCCGAGCATCGCCCCTCCGGTGTCGATCCTGCTCGCCTACTGGTTCGGCGGCGCCTTCCTGATGGCCGCCAAGCGGGTCTCCGAGCATCGTGCGATCGTCGAGGCCGGCGGCACCGCGAACCTTGCCGCCTACCGGCCCTCCTTCGCGGTCTATACCCATTCGAGCCTGGTCACGAGCTGCCTCGTCTATGCCCAGGGCTTCGCCTTCATGATGGCGATCTTCCTGCTGAAGTACCGCATCGAATATCTCGTCGTCGTGCCGATGCTGATCGCGCTGTTCGCGGCCTATATGCGGCTCGCGCTGACGCCGGATTCCGCCGCGGCGCGGCCGGAGGAATTGATGCGGCAGCCGGCGATGCTGATCGCGGCCGCCGTCACCATGGCGCTGTTCGGTGTCCTGACCTTCGTCGACCTGCCTTGGCTGAACAGCCTGACCAGCTCCGACCTGATCCGTCTCGGCGGGATCCGCTAACATGTCGATCGCAACTCCGTTCGAGACGCCGAAGGCAAATCTCGGTGTCATTGCCATGGCGCTGCTGTTCGCGGGGCTGCTCGTGCTGCTGGATGGTCCGATCTGGCTCGTGAAGCTGGTGCCGACCCAGGACGGGCCGGTGCATCTGGCGCAGGCCGATTTGATCGCCCGGTTCGGTTGGGGCGGCGCGCTGCAAGAGCCGGCGGCGTCGTTCTATCAATGGAATCCGCGGATCGAGCCGAACTCGGCGATCTATCTGCTGCTGGCCGGATTGATCCGGCTGACCGGCGATGCGCTGGTCGCCAACAGCCTGTTCCTCAGCCTCTATGGCCTTGTCTGGATCGTTGCGGCCTTCGCCTCCAGCCGCGCCGAGACCGAGCGGCCGCTGCTGCCGGCGCTGCTGCTGTTGCCGATTGCCTTCGGCGTCTTCATCCATTGGGGTTTTTACAATTTCGCGCTCGGCATCCCGCTGTTCCTGCTGTTTGCGAGTTTTTGGCGCGGCCTCGGCGGGCGCCGCGATGCGCTGGCCTTCGTCGCGACTGCGCTGTTGCTGGCCGCGCTCTATCTGACCCACATCACCTCGGTCGTCGCGGCCTGCCTGCTGCTCGCCGCCGACGGCATCGCGCGCGCGGTCGCGACATTCGAACGGCAGGGCACCAGGGCTGCGGCGCTGCGCCTGCTGCGCGACGGCGTGTGGGCTGCCGCGGCGGCGCTGCCGGTCCTGCTTTTGATCGCAAGCTTTCTGTTCGCCTACCAGAACATTGCCGGCGAGACGGCAAGCACCGCGGGCGGCGTTGCCCAGATCATCCGCCGCATCGTGGCGGCGACCTATCTCTTCACCTTCACCTGGTGGGAGGTGATTGCGCTCGCGCCGGTGCTTTGCGCGATCGTGCTGGCAAGCTTCGTCGCGCTGCGGCGCTTCGGCTCCGGCGACCTGCTGTGGCCGGTCTTCTTCGCCCTGGTGCTGGCGCTGTCGCTGCTCAATCTCAAGACCGGCTCGGCGCTGCTGTCGGAACGGCTCGCCCCCTATAGCGGGATCGCGATCGTGCTGGCGATCGCAAGCCGCCAGCCTGGGCCGGCACTCTCCCGTGCGCTCTGCCTGGCCGCGCTGTCGGGCCTGATCGGACAGACCGCGGTTCGCGCGGTCGCCTACCAGAGCTGGGCGCCGACGCTGGAGAGCGAGCTCGCCGCCGGCCGCGACAATCCCGGCCAGAGCTTCGCCAATGCGGACCTGATCACCGAGCGCGACAGCCATCTGTTCGCCTGGCGCATCCGTCCGACCCTGCACGCCGCGCAGACCGCAGCACTTGCGGGTCGCGGCGCCGGCCTGTCCTCTCCGCTGCCCTCGACGCGCTATTTCGGTTACTTCCCGCTGCAATATGTCGAGGCGCGCGATTTCATGCGCACCACGCCGGATTGGCAGGATGCACCCGATGTCGCCTCGGTCGCCAGGTTCCGCGCAGCCAATCATGGCGCGCCGCAGGTCCTGATCGTCTCGAGCTCCGACCGGGACGGTGTGGCCTTTGCCGACAAGTTCGGCTACCCCGACTGCAAGACCACCGAGACCGGGGCGCGCGAGATCGACGTGTGCAAGGTCGCAACCCGGCTGAGCGCCGCGAATGACTGAGCATCGCCTCGCCGGCGAAACCGCTGCGAAGCCGAAGGACGAGCGCTCCACTGACGGAGCGGGCGCGCTGCTTGGCCTGCCCGTGGCGCTGCCCCTGGTGCTCGACCTCGACGGCACGCTGATCAGGGGCGACTTGCTCTATCTGAGCTTCTTCTCGATCCTGCGCCGCAATCCGCTGATCGTCGCGTCATGCGCCGCATGGCTGGTGCGCGGCCGTGCCGCGCTGAAGCGCGAACTCGCGCTGCGCCAGCGTATCGACTGGAGCCGGATCGAACTCCACCAGGACGTCGCAGCACTGGCCGAGCGCGAGAAAGCCGCCGGCCGCCGTATCGTGCTGGCGACCGCGGCCGATGCGCTGCTCGCGGAAAAGCTGGCATCGCGGCTTTCATTTATCGACCAGGTGCTCGCCTCCGACGGCGAACATAATCTCAAGGGCGCCAACAAGGCCGACCTGTTGCTGAAGACGTTTCCCGAGGGCTTCATCTATGCCGGCGACAGCGCCTCCGACCTCGCGGTCTGGGCCCACGCCGCCGGAATCATCACCGTCAATGCGTCTGAGGCCGTGCGCGCCGCCGCAGCCGCGCTCGGCAAATCGACGCTTCACCTGCAGGGCCGCAGCGCCACGGTGAAATCTTAACCGCATCCTAACGCGGTCGTTCGATTGCGATCCGCTCCGCGATCCCAGTTTTAAAAATTGTTCCGTTAAGGTCGGCGTCAACAGAGGCGCAGGCCCACAATGAATTTGCAGCAGCAAGTAATTTCGACCGGCTTCAAGATCATCTGCACGGATTGCGGCAGCCTGGCAATCAAGGTCGCCGATCCGGCGCACGCCTCCGGCGACACCATCATCGAATGCCGCCGCTGCAACGCGGTGCGCGGCACGGTGGCGGACCTGCACGTGCTGGCGCGGCGCGGCCGCGACCTGTTCGAATTCTAACCCGGGCCGCGCCGATGCTGTCAGACCCGAAAACCGCCACGCAGAGCGACGCGCCGCTAGATGTTCCTCTGGAAACGGTGTGGACGATCCTCGAGGCCGCCAACGAACTGGGCGACACAAACACGGTCGACGCCTGCCGCCGCGTTATCGACGCCAATTTGCGCGGTGACGCGCCCGGACAGCCCGACCTCGCCGCGATCGCCGCATTCTTTGCCTGATTGAGGCAGCGTGTTGCTGTCTGTAATCTCAATACGGCGCCGCCGTGACAAAGCGCTGCGCGGAAACACAACAACACAGATCAAGACGTTGCCTAGCCCTGGCTTAACTTTGCGTAACTTGCTTCGTCCAGGGACGACCGGCTAGCTGTCGCGCAGCTTTCGGATTCGGACGGGCCGATGAAATTGACGCGCGACGACCTGATTGTCGGGGTCGCGATCCCCGCCTTCTTCATCCTCAGCATCGCCTCGATGATCGCCTGCGCGCGCGCGTTTCCGGGGATGCATGTCTGGCAATCCGACATCACCGCGCAGGCCATCCTCGGCACCGCCATCATGGCCGTCTTCGTCCCGGCCTTCGTCGCGGGACGATTCAGCTTCGGCTACCTGGTGGGCTTCTCGCTGCTGTCGGCCGTGTTCGGCTTCGTCTGGCTGAGCTTTTTCAGCGCGTTCGATTATCCGCACGCCGTCGCGCGCTGGGCCATGATCGCCGCGCTGACTGCGGCGATCATCCCTCTCCTGTTCCAGAATAATCCCCTTTGGCGGCCCGACCTGTCCGAGGCGGCGATCAGGCGCATCGTGGTCCTGCTGCTCGGGGCATCCTTCGCCGTGCTGGTTGCCGACATCTCTTGCGGCGCCAATGTGGGCGATCCCTATGGAGAAGCCCGCAACGCCGTCACACGGCCGGTGCTGCTGAACTATCTGACCGGAATCATCATCGGCGCGGTTCTGCCCTATGTGTTCGCGCATCTTGCGTCGCGCCGGCAATGGCTGGCGGCGGCGGCCGTGTTGCTGTTTGCGCTGTGCTTCTATCCGGTCCTCAACAACAAGACCATTCTGCTGCTGCCGGTCTGGCTGCCGTTTCTGTTCTGGCTGTTCGGCCGGTTCAGCCCGCGGCTGGCGACGGTGCTCGCTTTCCTGATCCCGATGATGATCGGTCTGACAGCGTTCTTTGTTCTCGTTGCCGACAAGGGCTACATCGTATTCGGCACCATCAATTTGCGCTTCGCCGCGATCCCGTCACTCGCCCTTGATCAATACGCCGACTTCTTCGCGCACCGCGAGCTGACGCGCTTCTGCCAGATATCCATCCTGCGGCACATCATCGCCTGCCCCTACGGCGCGCTCGGCCCGACGCTGGGAGCGGTCTATCAGGACGGCAATTTCAATGCCTCGTTCCTCGCCACCGAGGGCATCGCATCGGTCGGTCTTGCGCTCGCCCCGGTTTCGGCGCTGGTCTGCGGCCTGATCCTGTCGGTGGGATCGATGGTCTCGCGCCACCTGCCACCGCGCTTCATCGCGGTTTCCTCTGGCATTGCCGTTCCGACGATCATGAACGTGCCGCTGACGACAAGCCTTCTGTCGAACGGGATCGCGCTGCTGTTCCTGCTGTGGTGGCTGACGCCCGAATGGCGCGAAGAACCATCAAGCGCGCCCGTCGAGCGCGCCGTCATCGGGATCTACCGATCCAATCCAGCTAGCTGAACTTGAACATGCTGGCGTCCAACTGCCCGGGCGCGAGACCTATCAGCCATGCCGCGTTGCCCGCGGCATCGGTGATGATGGTGGTATTGATCCCGGCGACATAGGTTTCGGCTGCCTGGACGTCGGCGTAAGAGTGGAGTGACGTCGCAGCGAAGTTGAGAATGTCGTTCACTCCGCCTGTATTGAAGTCCTGGATGACCATCACCTCGGGTCGCGTGTCGTTGATGTCGAACGTGTCGGTGCCGCCACCGCCCCAGGCATAATCGACGCCGCCGCCACCACTGATGTAGTCGGCGCCCGAGCCCATCAGGAAGACGTCGACCCCTCTCCCGCCGGTGACGGTGTCCCCGCCATTGGAGCCGTAGACATAGTTTTGTCCGGACCCGCCATAGATGACGTTGCCGTCGCTCTCGCCGGACGAAATGAAGATGTTGAGGCCGGAGCCGCCAAACATGGTGTCGACGCCCGTGCCGCCATAGAAGTAGTTGGTGCCCTGGCCGCCAAGCAGTAGATCCGCGCCGGTGTCGCCAAACATCACGTTGACGTCGGAGCTGGTGCCGCCCGATCCCACGACAAGATCATTGCCGTCACCGCCGAACAGGTAGTTGAAGCCGGTTCCACCATAAAGGATGTCGCTACCGGCCTCTCCAAGCAAAACGTCGAGGCCGGCATCGCCGACGAGCAAATCATCGCCGGCCCCAGCGTAGAAATAGTCGTTGCCGTCGCCGCCGTAGCCGACGTCGTCGCCACCATATCCGACCAGGACATCGTTGCCCCCGCCACCGTAGAGAATGTCGTCGCCGGCGCCGCCATAAAGCAGGTCATTGCCCGATGTCCCGGCTCCGATCACCATGATCTGGTCAGAGAACTGCAGGAATTCCACGCCGGAGAGCGTGTCGTCATGGCCGTAACCGACGACCTGGAAGCTTCCGTTGCCGAGGTCGGTCACCGTGAAGCTCGCACGCGTTCCGTCGGTGTAAACTGCGGTATCGTTGCCCGCGCCGCCGCTGATCGTGTTGCTGCCGGTTCCGGGACTTAGCGTGTCGTTGCCGGCTCCGCCATAAAGGACGTCGTTGCCGGCTCCTCCGCTCAGATAGTCGTTGCCGTTGCCGCCGGTCAGATGGTCATCGCCGCCATTGCCGTTCAGCGTGTCGCCGCCGTTTCCCGCGAACAGCACGTCGTTGTTCGAGCCGCCCGAGAGGTTGTTCCCGCCCGAATCATCGCCGGCATAGAGCGACCAGCCCTGGCTGTTGGACGCCGACATATCGATAGTGTCGGCCCCCGACGAACCGGTGATCGTGCCGTATGCGTTCACCGTGCCAAAGTTCGATCCGATGCTGCCCGCAGCCGTCAGAGTCAGCGAGAAGGAGGCGCCGCCGCCGAAGCTCACCGTCGTAAAGCTGTTAATCTCAGCCGCTGTCGCCGCAAATGAGGTTGCACCGATCAACAGGGTCTCTACCCCGGTAATGGTGCTGTGGCTCAGGTCAGCGCCGTAAACGGCCAGCGTGTCGTTGCCCGCACCGCCGTCGAAGGTGTCGAAGCCGGCGTCGGCGAACACGAACAGATCGTTGCCGTTGCCGCCGTAATACGCATCATTGCCGCCACCGCCGCCAAGCAGGACGTCCAGGACGTCGTCGCCGTCGCCGCCGTACATTGAGTCCGAGCCGAGGTAGCCATAGAGCGTGTCATTGCCGGTGCCCCCGCTCAGGTAGTCGTTGCCGTTGCCGCCGTTGAGGCGGTCGTTGCCGCCATTGCCGTTCAACGTGTCGCCGCCATTGCCGGCGTTGAGCAGATCGTTGCCGGAGCCGCCCGAGAGGACGTTGCCGCCCGAATTGTCGCCGGCATAAAGCGTCCAGTCGTAGGATTGCGACGACAGATCAATGGTGTCGGCTCCCGACGAGCCGCTGATCATGCCGCCCCCGTTCACCGTGCTGAAGTTCGATCCGATGCTGCCCGCAGCCGTCAGGCCGAGTGCGAAGCCGGCGCCGCCGCCGCCGCCGAGGCTCACCGTCGTGAAGCTGTTGATCTCCGCCGCAGTCGCCAGGAAGTAGGTCCCGTTGCCGATCGACAGGGTCTCGATTCCGGTGATCGTGCTGTGGCTCAGATCGCCGCCGAAAATGGCCAGCGTGTCGTTGCCCGCGCCGCCGTCGAAGATGTCAGAACCGGTGTCACCGAACGAGAACAGATCGTTGCCATCGCCGCCGTAGTACGCATCATTGCCGCCACCGCCGCCAGTCAGGACGTCGTCCCCGTCGCCGCCGCACATCGCGTCCGAACCGAGGCCGCCATACAGAACGTCGTTGCGATTGCCGCCATTGAGCACATCGTTTCCGTTACCGCCATCAAGTGTCGTTCCGAAATCCAGCGTCTGCCCGTTGACGGTAACCGGCATGGACAGCGCCGTCAGCGTGTCGTCCCCTCCGTAGGCCACGATGCTGTTGATGACTTCATAAGTATCCGACTGGGAGTCATAACTAACGTCAGCGGTAAGCGTCTCGGACGAGTTTGTACCCGTCAGAGTCTTGTAGGTAATGGTCGACATGAAGACCCTGAGGAAATAGTTCGAAATACGGCCTCTACAAAAGGCAAGTGATTGCGCTTATCAACTTCTGATTGTCACGACAAGACAACAAAAGTCGGCCCCGCCCGGAGGCGTATGAAGGCCGGCTCCAGATACCGGAGTGTCCATTTAGTGCTGTGGTGGCTGACGCCCGAATGGCGCGCTCCGCACAGCCCAGGCAGGCCGATCAGCCGACCAGCGTCGCAGGCCTTGCGGCGTCCTGATCCGGGCGAGCATCCCGCTTTATGTGATCACTGCCGGGCCGTCGTCACCCAGCTGCTCCTGCGATAGGGCCAAGGTGGACGACGACACCGGGAGACGATACGCTCTCCATTTTTCAGCGCCCTTTTTTCATCGGAGTTTGAAGTGGTTCAGAGCGCGCAGGGAGGTCCGGGAAGTGCCGCACCGTGGTTTTCGCAGCAAACGCTTTCGCTTCCGAATTATTCATTCTCAAGTGCCGGCGGCCGCTATCTTGCGCTGTGCTTTCTCGGCAGTGCCGGAGACGACGGCGCACGTGAAGTGATCCAGCAGGTCACGGACGCAACAGATGTTTTCGACGGACAGCGCGCGGCGTTTTTTGGCGTGACGATCGATGCGAGGGACAAGGCCAACGAGACGCTGTCGGAGCGAAACGGCATCAGATATTTCCTGGATTTCGACGGGGCTGTCAGCCGCCTCTACGGCGCAGTTCCGCAGGCCTCGGCGCCGGGCGAGCAATCGCGATACAAGCGGATGTGGATTCTCATCGATCCCACGCTGCGTGTGATGGGTTTGGCTCCGTTCGGGCAAACCGCCGCGCTGATCTCGCGCCTGCGCACCCTGCCGCCGCCGGATCGCTTCAGTGGAATACGTCTGCAGGCCCCGATCCTGTACTTGCCGCAGGTGTTCGAGCCGGCCTTCTGCAAACATCTGATCAGCCTCTACGAAAGCAACGGCGGCGAGATGTCCGGCGTCATGCGCGAGATCGACGGCAAGACGGTCGGCGTGAGGGACCTCCGGTTCAAGGCGCGCAGGGACTTTCTGCTTGAAGACGCCGAGCTCAGACGTCAGGTCGATCTGCGGATCGAGCGCGCGATCGTTCCCGAGATCGCCAAGGTTCACCAATTCAAGGCGACGCATATCGAGCGATACATGGTCGGCTGCTACGACGCCGCCGACAACGCGCACTTTGCACCGCATCGAGACAACACGACCAAGGGCACGGCGCACCGCCGGTTCGCCATCTCAATCAATCTGAACGATGATTTTGACGGCGGCGAAATCGGCTTCCCGGAATACGGGCCGCAGTCGTTCAAGCCGCCCACCGGATGCGCCGTCGTGTTCTCCTGCTCGCTGCTGCACGCCGTCAGCCTCGTCACGCGCGGCAAGCGCTACGCCTTCCTGCCGTTCCTCTACGACCAGGTCGCGGCAGATATCAGGGACGAAAACCGCAGGTTCATTTCGAGGGAGGAACGCTCCGACCACGCGCCGTCCTGACGGTCGATGATCCCAAGGCCAGGCCGCTCGAGGAACAAGGCGGCAAAAACGACTTCAGCGGCGCCCGAACAAATGCCCTTGGGAACCGCGATCTCTGCTAAGTTATTGAAATAAATGGCGCGAGAGACGGGACTCGAACCCGCGGCCTCCGCCGTGACAGGGCGGACAAAATTCAAGAAAAACAACGCTGAGGCAAACTCTTAGGCCCCATTATTGAACCTATTCCGTGAAAACTATTTCAACCCATGAACTAGAAAAAGCAAAGAGGCCGCCAAAACTGAGGCGGCCTCTGTTGCTTCGATTAGTTAGATTTAGTTTCGTCACTTGGCTTCCAGCCAACTTCTTCAACAGCATTGGCCAGATCAAGGGCATTTCTTAGCTTAACGGCGTCGGGATGTCCCATTTCTGAGAACGCCTTAATGGCGGATTCTATGTCCTGCCATCGGAGATTGACGCCGAACGCACTCTTGCGATCGAGACCGCGACCGAAGTCCAAGAAGTTGACCCGAACCATCGGGGGAAAATGTCCCGTGCTTTCGATCTTGTTGAACTTGTCGCGGGACTGCACCTTGTAGCTCTGACCGTACCGAAGCAATTCCACGCTCGCCTCCTCATCGTTGTTGATCTTAAGTGGTGCGGGTGTGGTTCCATTCAAGGTTAAATTAGGAAGCTTCGAGCCGCGCCAACATCAGTCGGCTCGCCTGTAGTCCGAAATGAGGTCCAACAGGGTGGTGTCAATCGCATCCGCGGGCTGCAACGCAATACCGCCTTGCCGGCCGATTTCCCTGGCGATCCGCGCCTCTGTAACTTCGTAGCGCGCCTTTGTGCCGCTATTTTCGTTGGTCCAGCGCAGCATGCCTCGGAAGTTTTCGACCGTGAAAAATTCCTCCGCTGCTGCATGCATCTTGGCGCAAACTTCGAGGTCGCTCAGACATCGTTCAAGAGCACGTCGCCTGGCCGCCAGCCGTTGCGTCGTGAGATTGCCGGTCGGCGCCTTCATAGCCGCGAGCGCATCAAAGGTCTGCTCAACAACCTTGCCCGGATCCAGGTCCTGAAACAGCTCGTAGCCCGCAACCCTCGCGACGATGACTTCCTGATGAACGGCCCCCTGCCGCATCCCGGCTGCCCGCGCAGCTCCGCTCTGCACCTCGTAAAACACCGTGAGAGCGCCCTGCTTCGAGACCGATTCACGAACGCGGGACGCCAGTTCACCCAAGTGCTTATCGAATGCAGCCCGCTTGCCGGCCAACTTCTGGAGCGGAAGCAGCCACGCGGCCACGCCCCTCTCCAACGGCGCAAACATGCGGTTCAGCCGGTCGAGCTTCTTGATCTCGAACTGACGGTCCGCTCGCTCTTCAATTCGCTTCTCGGCCGCAGTCCAGCTTTGCTCGAACCGCCGGGCGCCGCACGTGCTGCCATAGAGAGCGCGCTTTCCGTTGGTCAAGATAGCGGTAAATCCCCGCTTGTGATGGCGGCCGCAGCATTCGACGCAGAACGCCTTCTCCGCCGGGTAGCGCTCAAAGGTGTAGATGTTCAGAATGTCGATCAGTTCGACATCCGGCGAAACTTCAAATGTCAGATCAGGCTGATCGTACGGGTCCGTCAGCTTGAGCGCCAAGTTGCGAAGCTGATCGTCGTCGAACTTGCTGGCCAAATAAAACCCCTAGTTGATTGACACAGATTGGAAGTCATAAGAACGATTCGTGATCAAATTTGGGCGAAATGATGCAGCGGATGGCAATTCCCCTTGTTTCGTTGCCTTTCCGCCCTTCTACGCCTCGATGGATGCATGTGGGCAACTGAGGGAACGCGGTATCTGTGCGTTGACGCTGGGGGCGAATCATTGACATCGTTCGGATAGTCGGGTCTGCGTGCCACGGGTGCCACCCTCGAAGCCACGCAAAGTGCGAAGCGTTGTCTAGACCGATGCGCTGGAGAGGCCAGCGAAGTCACCCCTCGTAGCCAATCCGTGCTCGGGCTTGGCGGACGGGACAGAAAAAGGTCTGTTCACGAACGGCGTATTGTGTGTCGAGTTCAAAACAGGTGTATGGCACGCCGCGGTGAGCCGCCCCGTGTCTAAATCGAAGAGATTACGTTTCAGCGGCCCGCCATTGCGGGACACCCACCTCTGGTCTCTTTCGGCAGCAGGCTTGCCTGCTCACTAAGGCAGATGGATCGCGCGACGGTTCATTTGCCCGTTAGAAGAATTGCCCCGCACGCCCGGCCTTCGCGCCGGGCTTTTTCATGTCCGGGGTAAGGAGCCGCCGAACCAAGTAATCGGCGAACTCCCCAAGCCCTCAAAATCAGTTCGAGGCCGCAACAGCGCTCGGTCCTTCAGTGGCCGAATGCGCCGTCGCGCGTGTGCGTCTGCGTTCCCTCAATCCATCGAAAGGAACTAAGCATGCAACGACCCGGCCATATCTGGATCGAAGCCTATGAGCGCGTTCGTGACGGGAAGATCCAGCAGGTGAGTAGTCACTGGCGACGTCGGCCGCGCCGGCATAAGTCGGTCCCGGAGCCCTATCCGCTTGTAGCGTAGCCAGCGGTTTACCGAAGCGACGATCGCCGGGCGAGGAAGTCTCGCCCGGCGGATGTTTGACTGGGACAGTTCGTGCGCGGATCAGAAGGTATATTTGCGCGTGAACTTGAGCGCCGCGAGGGCGCCCGCAAGCGTAGTAGGCTCGGTGTCGTCGACCTTAAGACGCGCCTTTAGCTCCATGGCCTCGGCGACATCCATCGCCTCACTGAGAGGCCCGAGCCGCGCGGCCCGGCGCGCCATCGCGGCCGACAGCCGAACGTGCTCATCACGGTTGCGATCGGGGTAATCGTCCGCCGGCGTGTACCGATCGATCTCCTCATGCGACATCGAAGGAAACCCATCATCATCGCAATTGCCATCGCTATTGCCGACGCTGATGACGCACGGATTAAGATCGCCAACGAGGTCCAATTCTCGCTCGGCAGCCTCAACGGCAACGGCCGCATCTGCCAGGATATCGTCAACTTTCGCGTGCTCCGCGAGCGCGGCGAAGATGGGATCGGGGCCGGCGGCCGAAACCTGCGTTATGGTGGCCACTGCCGCCAGCGCACCGCCGCCGGCGAGCACTTGAAGAAGATTTCGGCGTGATGTGGTAGAATTCCGTTTAGCTTGTGCCATGGTCCAGATCCTTGGTGCTGGTTAGAGCCGGGCCAGTGCTTCAACCACTTGCTCGGCTCGTACTTTTATGCCATCATAAATTCATGACATCAACAATAAATAACATTAAAAAATCACGAGGCCGCCCTCCGATCGAGAGCGAGCCGGTAACCGTGCGCATGACGACCGATGCACTAAAGGCGCTCGACAACTGGCGGCGAGTACAAGATGACCTTCCCGGCCGCCCCGAGGCCATTCGCCGGCTTGTAGAGCAAGCCCTGAAGAGCCAATCGAAGCAGTCATGAGTGACAGACCGTCCCGCTTCGTTCGGCCCGAGTTGACCGAAGAAACGCCGATTACTCTCCAAGAGGCTTGCGACCTCTATTTTCGTGGCATCATCACCGAAGTCAGCCTGCGCGCCGAGCACGCCCGCGGGATGCTCACTATCTTCCGGGTCGGCCGCCAAGACTTCACGACGTTGCGTTTTGTCCGGGAGATGCAAGAAAGAAAATGCCGCGCCAACCCTGAGGCGCCGGCCGCGCGCTCGCCGTCGGCGGCTGAACGCGAAGCCGCGTGCGCCGCGCTGAGAGCAACCATCCAACGGATGAAGAACTCCGCCCCCCGGATCAGGCCCCGGAAAATCAAACTTCAGCCCCGCAGCACCCAATCCAGCGAATGACGCTTATCCTTCCCCGTGTTCTCTCCAAGAGCGAAGCCGCTGAATACTGCGGCTGCAAAACCCTCGCCGCATTCGACCAATGGCGCGCAAAGGGCATTGTCCCCGGCCCCACCCAGGCACCACGAAGTGGGACCGCAAGGCAGTAGATGCAGCTCTAGGTGGTGTGGACTCTAAGGATTCCCTTTTAGGAGCAAATCAGATTCAAGGCTGCTTTTGGGGAGGCCGCCTTGGGTGTGATGGACCGTTTGGTATTGAGCGACGCGGCGTGGGAGCGGATAGCTCCGCTGATCATAGGGCGCCCCGATCAGAAGGGCTCCACCGGGCGCGACAACCGGATGTTCGTGGAAGGTGTGCTGTGGATCGTGCGTACGGGGTCTCCCTGGCGCGATCTTCCGGAGGTGTTTGGGGACTGGAACAGCGTGTTCCGGCGCTTCAGTCGATGGAGCATCAAGGGTGTTTGGTGGCGGATCTTCGAGGCGATGTCCGATGATCCGGACTTCGAATATCTGATCGTCGATTCCACCATCGTTCGGGCGCATCAGCACGCCGCCGGCGCCAAAAAGGGGGGTCTGAAGATCAAGCGGAAGATCAAGCGATCGGCCGCTCGCGCGGCGGCCTGAGCACCAAGATACATATGGCCGTTCGAGGCTTGGGATGTCCGGTGCGGTTCAAGCTCACCGCAGGTCAGAAGGGCGATGCACCGCAAGCCGCCGCATTGATCGAAGGCTTATCCGCCGAGGTCATCATGGCCGATACGGCCTATGACGCCGATCACTTGCGCCAAGCCATCGCCGCCAAAGGCGCGCTCGCCGTGATCCCCAACAACCCGTCACGTGCGCTCAAATATCCACTCGACAAGCATTTCTATGCCCAGCGTCATCTCGTCGAATGCTGCTTCTCAAAGCTCAAGCAGTTCCGCCGCGTTGCAACCCGCTTCGAAAAGACCGCCCGAAATTACCTGGCCGTCGTCACTCTCGCAGCCATCGTCTTATGGATGCGATAAGTGTCCACACCACCTAGACCGCGCCAGCGGCATTGTAACAACATCGGCGCCCGAACTCTCAGCGTGGCAGCGATGGAAAGCGGAACATGCCGCGCGCGAAACCACCTAAGCAGCTCATAGACGAGCTGCCCGACGCCCACCGGGTGAAGGCGAAGCTCGCCGATGGCTCGATCAAGGTCTATCTCTATTACCGGCCGTCCGGCGAGAAGATGGACCCGAACGACATCATGCAGAGCTATGCCCGTGCCGAGAAGAATTCCGGACTAAGGGCGACGAGACATACCGGCTATATGGGGTCAGGGGACCCGATCCAGAGCCCCGCAACAAAGAGCCCGAAAAAGTTGGGGTTTAAAATATCTGCCAGCAGTCGTGTCGTGATCGGATCGACGCTGTTTGCTTTGGCGTCGAGTGGTTTCCTTTACCTCATTCCTCCAAGCCCGACCGATCGATATCTTCTCCGTCGCGCAATGCTGCACTATCAAGGACATGCATATCTACTGCCTGTCAAATATTTCGACGTGCCGCTTGAGAATGCCAAGCTCTACGAAGACGATAGGCTGCTCGGCCCGTCAAATACCCCACAGCAGGAGATCATCGAAAAAGGCGAAGGCCGCTTTTGGCTTTATCGGGATCTTTCGAATTACTTCGGCCCTGCCCTGATGTTTTCGACAAGCGACAATACCGACCCGAATACCAACGGCAGAAAATATCACCTTAGATGAGACGCCCGCAGTTCATCTTAGGCGCCTGCGCGTTCTGGCTGATCGTCGCCGCGGCCTGGGTGATGCTGCGGTGAACGGTCATTCCAAAAGACGGTCGAGGAAATGCAAATTCTCGCGCACGAAGGCCGGCCGCAAATGTGATTGGTCGGAATATTTCGGCTCCCCCGCCCCAAAAAACGGAGAGCAAGCCGCACCGGCGCCGCAGATATCAGGGAACGGATCGAGCAAGGCGGCCCCGGTGCGCGAACCGATCGCCCGAAGCCGCGCGTCTGACTTGGCTAGAACGCCCTTCAGATCAGACACGGGAATAGTGGCGTCGACGTTTGGCGCGATCCGAAAGCCCGTGATGCCGCGCGCGACCATGTTCCGCGGCGCGAAGGCCTCATGAGTAGGGAGGCCGAGCACCAGGTAAATCGCGGCCCCTTCGGACTGTAGCTCGCGCACGAACTCCTCAAGACTGGCGTAAAAGGCGTCCTGCCCCTCGCCAGTGGTCAATGAGAAGCGCGTCCCGTCACGCTTGATGCTCATTCCCTCAGCGCTGTAGCCAGACCATGCGGCTCCCAACACGACCGAACGCACCTTTTCGCGACGCACGACCTCAAGCAGCTTGGCCGTCAAGTCGCTGCATGCTGAAAATTTGTCCTCTTGCACCACCCCGGGCACCGGCGGACAGCGCGGCCCCGTCACAAAAAAGGCGCTCACCGCCAAGCGGCTGTCCTCGAATAGCTGTTGGGCGCGCGGCCCGTAATGGAACAGCAGACTATCGCCGCTCAATGCAATCTTCCGCTCACGGGCTCCCAATCGGGCGACCAAGGTCCAATCGTGCTCCGACACTTCCATGTCGGCGGTCGGCTTGAAATCAGCGTCAAGCCTCGCCGCTCCGACCTTCTGAATGTCGACACCGGATAGACGCGGGAAACGCTCTGGAAACCCACCGCCTGCCCACACGATCGCGCCGAATATCCCGACCGTCGCCAGGCAGGCGCAGACCAACACCGTATTGCGCCGGCGCGTGGCGCCGAACCGCACGGGAAGCTCAACAAAGCGATATGTGATCCACGCCAGCAGGAAGCTGGCCGAAACAAGCGCTAGAGCGAGCAAGGGCGTAGGTGGCTTTCCGAGGCGTATGACGTAGGCGTAAGAGATCAACGGCCAATGCCAAATATAAAGCGGGTAGCTGATTAGCCCAACTGCGACGCATGCCCGACTGGAAAGCACAGCTCGATTAATCGGCGCGTCGGGCCCAGCAAGGATCATCGCGGCAGCACCGGCGACAGGGAGCAAGGCAAACCATCCGGGGTACCGCAATTCAGGCGTGAACAGCGCCACGGAGGATAGCAGTGCGCCGGCGCCCGCAATCGAGGCCGCCGATCGAAGCTGCGCGCCGGCAGCGACGCGGCGACCGAACAGCGCCAAGGCGCCGCCGACGAGCAGTTCCCAAAACCGAGAAATTGGAAGGTAGAAGTCATTCGAAAGGTCGGCGATCGACAGCGCAACATTAGCCCCAAACGAGACAATTAACAGCACGACCAGCAGCCACCGAAGGTTCGCTTTCAGCCGAAATGCGCCCCACAGGAGGACCGGCCACAAAATGTAAAATTGTTCCTCAATCCCGAGCGACCACAGATGCAAAAGCGGCTTGTAGGAAGCGGCGGTATCGAAGTAACCGGCCTCTGACCACAGGGCGATATTGGAGAGAAAGCCGGCTCCGAAAAACACATGCTTGCCGAGCTGCGCCAACTCGGACGGAGTGAGCGCAACGAACCCATAGGCCAGGCTGGCCGCCAAGCAGACGGTTAAGGCCGGGAAAATTCGGCGCGCGCGCCGGCTATAGAAACCGACAAACGAAAACCGATGCTCATTCAGATCATCGACGAGTATCGACGATATGAGGAACCCGGAAATAACGAAAAACACATCAACGCCGACGAACCCGCCTGGCGCCGCGGGCGGAAAGGCGTGATAGAGCACTACAGAGAGCACGGCGAATGCGCGCAGTCCGTCTATGTCTGCACGGTACGTTGTTGCATTCGGAAACATTCTTGGAGCGTGTTCTAATGGCAATCCGCACGCTCCGCTACTGCTCCGTTTGTATGACCCCAGTTATTTCGAGGTTCCCTGCCCCCCGCTTATGGCGGCCGGCGTCGCCGCGATCGCCTTGAAGCCCGTCCAGAACGCCCACACAGCCCCGCTCACGGCCGCGCCGACCACGCCGGTAATGATGACGTTGCGCAGATGGCGCGCTGCGTGATGCATGTTCCGGAGGAAAGAAAACTGCCCCTGCATCGAGATCACCGATGCCGGGTTTGAAACGTCCATCCCGAGCGAGAGAAACGTTTCTGAAACGGCCTCTTTCGCCGCCATCTTCCTCAAGTTCGGTGTGCGCGGTTGTCATCAGCGCGCCCCGTAGCTCTTGCGCACGCCATCGTACCAGCCGGGCATCTCGCCGAGCCGCGCGCGCACTTCTAGGTCATCGGAGACCGTCAGGCGCTGCCCTTGCAGCCCGGCACCTTGAACCAGGGGAAATGACATTGCGTGTCGAGATACGGCACGGCCGGCGCCTTCGCGAGCTTATCGGGCGCCGGCGGAAGTTGGCGCGCCACTTCCGGCGGCGGCGGATCCTCCCGGCGAGCCGTTGCGCACGCCGTCAAAAGGATCAAACTCGCAAGCAGGCTTACCCTCAAGCCGGCGGATGTATTGAACGTCGCCCTCATGTTGCGCCTGTGCCCCTTCGGCGATTGCGTTTGCGCGCTCAGCCTCATTGGCGCGTGATTTCCGTGAATTTTCCAAGTCGAGATGCTGCGCCGCGATCGTTGCCCGCAGGCTTTTAGCCTCTTCGCGCTCATCCGAGACGCGAAAGCCGATCATGAAGAACAGGAGCGCGGCGACCAGGACGGACACCAGCCGGGCAACCTTAACGTAGGGCGCGAGCTGCGCGGAATACCGCAACAGCGGGAAATGGCCGACGACGAAAACGAGGCCGTCGAGCCCGAGCGCGAAATATGACGTTGCAACGTTCTCAAAGAGATCGCCGAGCACGGATCAATCCTCCCGGAGACACCAGGGACGTTCGCCCCACATGGCATCGGTCCGGCGGTTGCAGAGGCCCTGAAGGAATTTGCCGTTGGCGTTGACGTACTTCACCATTGCGTTGCAGGCGTCCGAGACGCGGCCGGCGTTGAGATCCCGAGCGATGGACGTTCCGCAGACCTTTTCAGGCCCGAGGTTGACCGCAAACGAGGCGATAGCCGCCTGACGGTGCGGCGGCATGGTCGGCAGCGACGGGACGCAAACCACCACCTAGTCAGCGTAGCGCTCGGCGACGTGTGATCCCGCCGCAGACGGTGAAGACGCCCGGCGGATCGAACGGGAGATGTTCGGACACAAGGTTCATGCCCTCCCAATGGGAGACCAGGACGCCGGCGAGCGCGGCGCCGGCGACAGACAATCCGACATGCTTTCGCGCAACAGCCATTATTCGGCCATGCGCAACCCGTTAGCGACGGACAGCAGGACGCCGCCGACGACATACGTTCCAGTTGGGAGAGCGTCGGAAAGGTGCGGCCGACCAGCGGGAGGCCGCCCACGGCGCTCCAGAACACGGCCTGTTCAATCGCAATGCGCCGACCGTGCCGCCGCCGATATGCGTTGATGTCGCTGACGAGCTTCACATGTTACCCGTTCCCGAGCGGAATTGCGTTCTCGACGGCGGCGCAGTTAGTAGATGCTTTGGCGCCAATTGCTTCAGGTTCTGCGCGCTTGCGCGATTATCCTACGGTCGTGCTATAGGATTGCCATGAAAGCGGCATACCGACCTGACATCGACGGCTTGAGGGCCGTTGCGGTTTCCGCAGTAATTCTGTTCCACGCATTTCCCGGAACGCTTCCCGGCGGCTTCGTCGGCGTCGACATCTTCTTTGTGATCTCGGGATATCTTATCACCGGCATCGTGACGTCCGACTTGCACGACAAGACATTCAGCCTTGCGACGTTTTATGAAAGGCGCATACGGCGAATTTTTCCGGCCCTGATCGTCGTTTTGGCCGCAACCATGTTCGTAGGGGTGCATCTCCTGTTGCCAAACGAGCTGCATTCTCTCGGGAAGAACGCCGTCGCAAGTTCCCTATTCTCGGCCAACCTGATGTTGCTGTCCGAGGTCAGCTATTTCGACATCGGCGCACATCTAAAGCCGCTTTTGCATCTTTGGTCGCTCGGCATTGAGGAGCAGTTTTACCTGGCGTGGCCGTTGATTTTGTGTGCGCTACCCCGCCGCTGGATGCCGATCGCAGCGGGCATCGGCTTAGTGGCGTCATTCTCTCTAAATGTTGCCTTGGCCAGTGACCATCCGGCGTCAGCATTCTTCCTGCCGTTCACGCGCGCGTGGGAGTTGATGGCCGGCGCCCTCCTAACATTCCTTCCCTCGCAGTCGAGAGCAGTACGGGAGGGGGCAGCGATCATCGGGATTGTCGCGATAGAGGTCTCGTTTTTCCTATTCGACGCAAAAATGACGTTCCCTGGCTGGGCGGCAGCGCTTCCAGTCGCGGGCGCCTCTCTTCTCATCATGTCAGAAGGGGCAATTGTAAATCGCATTTTGACACTCAAGCCGTTCGTCGGCGTCGGGCTGATCAGCTATTCCCTGTACCTTTGGCATTGGCCGGTCTTGGTATTCCTCCAAATCTATCTGTTTCGTCCTCTCAACGATACTCTCGGGCTTGCAGCCGTTGCGCTGGCGTCCGCCCTCTCGGTGTTGACCTATTTTGCGGTGGAGCGACCATTGCGCCGCCAGTCCAGGGTTTTCCCGATCGGAGCCGCGATGGCAGCAGTCGGGCTGTTTGGTCTATATGCGACGTTCGTTAAGGTGCCCGACCTTCCCGGCCCGCTCCAAGCAATGATCAATACCCCAGATGGCGTCACCTCATGGCGTGTGCACGAATGCCTCCTACTTGATGGCGAGGACGGAGATTTCCGGAATTGTTCGGAGACCAAGCGTCCCTTGATCGCCATTTGGGGAGACTCGACTGCCTCCGCCCTCATCCCAGGTCTCGCAAAGCTACAACAGAACCATGCATTTGGGATCGCGCAGTATTCCGTTAGTTCGTGCTCACCACTCCTGCTTCCAGCTCATTCAGCGAGCCGCTATTGCCTCGAAAAAAACGCAGAGATCGTGCGTCGCGTGTCCGAGATCAAGCCTGACATTGTAATACTGCACGCAATCTGGGACGCAGGTGACAGTGCCACCACAACCAAGCCGACGATCGACGCTCTACGTGCAGCTGGCGTTCCTCGCATCATAATGATCGGACCCGTCCCAGTTTGGCGCGGCGGCCTTCCCGATATCGCTGTCGCATACTATCGGAGGTACGATTCGGTGTTACCCGAGCGGACGTCACAATTCGTCAATGGGAGCAGAGATGACAAGATAATCGAGGGTATCGCAGCCGCGCTCGGGGTTGAGTATATCTCTGCAAGAAACGCCCTATGCCAAACTGACGGATGCTTGACCCGTCTTGGCGATTCACTGACGGCGCGCGACACCGTACATCTTACGTCCCCAGGATCCGAATATTTGGTTCGTCGGATCGCTGGCCAGCTCGGCATAGAGTGATTAGCGTCGCGTCAAATGATCCTCATGATGTAGTTGCAGAGGATCGTCGGCTGCACGTTGATGTGAGAGCCGCCACCGCCGGTTGCAGCATTGGTCAGTGTAATGCCGGTCGTCGCGCTGTCAGTAGCGCCGGCGGTGAGGCTTTGCACTACGACGGTAGCGCCACCGGGCGAGTTATAAGCGTTGCTGCCCTTGACCACGCCGCCGTGGACGTGCCCCGGATCGGTCAGAGTGTTGTTGTGCGTGTGGGACGGGATTTGAGATGGACTGAGCGTAACACTCTCGACACCGCCGACGCCGCCAGGCGTCAGGAAGTTAAACACCGCGCCCGATAGGTTGAGGCCGCCGGGATCGGCACCGGCGGGCACGCGCCCCGTGCAGTTGGGTAAGCCGAATGTCGTGCTACCGTCACCAACCCCGTAAGTCGTGCCGATAATCGAAAACAGCTTGGAATAGGCCGTGCGGCTAGGGGCTTGTGAGCCGTTGCAGAACACAAACGAACTGTTCGGCGCGACCGATCCCCAAAAGATCAGACAACCGCCGATCGGCACGTTGTACGGGTTGCCAAAGAAACCATGCAAATAGAAGGCATTGTCCGTGCTGTTGTAGATAGCCAGATACGGCGTCCCTTGGAGAATGGTGCCGGCGGCAATGTCGACGCCAGGAGCCGAACGCAACGCCACGGCGCCCAATCCATCCACGTTGAGCGTGCAAGGTCCCGCGTTGGCAGCGTGCGGCGAAAAGGCAATCATCGCGCCCCCAAGATGCGTGAGACTGTCAAAGCCCTGATTGCTGGCGACCGCATATGCCGTCGACGTACCCGTGGTGACGATCGCGCCGGAAATGTCGTCGCGGTACTTGGCAAGCGCGGCCATTTGGCCGCGAGCGCCATCGTTCAAAGCGCTCGGCGCCATCCCTTCCGGAAAACTGCAACTCGGGTCCGCCGTCGCATTGCTCGCAGCCACTCGGCTCCACTTCCAGAAACTCATTACGATGCCCTCGCAAATTCGCCAAAATGTGTTTTTGCCGCCGCAAAATAGGCGGCCCCCGCCTCCTCGGCCGTATTGAACATCCCCAAGAAAATCTCTCGATCGCCAATCCTGATGCGCGACCGCCATTTGCGGCTGGACTTGTGCCAGCTAGCTCCCTTCAGCCCACTTAGGCTGCGCGAGCGAGCGCCTGTGTTCGCCTTGTTCTGAGTGGACGTCGCGCAACGCAAATTGCGGAAAGCGTTGTTCGATGAGTTGCCATCGATGTGATCGATTTCATGCTCTGGCCACCTTCCGGTCATCCACAGCCAGGCGAGGCGGTGAGCAAGGTAGTGCTTTTGATCAACCGTGATTTGTACGTAGCGGTTTCCGTTATCCCAGCCGGCGACGCCCTTGCGATAGCGACGCCAATTGAAAATTCCGGTCTCTGGATCGTACTTGAGCAGCCGCTCAAGTCTTGAACCCGTGAGCATTCAGCCTCTCAGGGAAAACGGTGCGAGTTTGATCCCCAAAGGATTAGGCCGAGCCGGCAAGAGGTTCGTAAATTGCGGCACCGCCGCCAGCTGCGCGAATTTCATCACCGGCGCGCTGGCGCCCGATCCGGTGATTTGGACCGCCGGCGCGGCCGGCGCAGCGCCAGCAGGGACAGCCGCGGGCGCCGAACTGGGCGCCGCGGCCGGGACAGACCCGGCCATCGACATAGGCGCCGCACCCTTCCCGCCCATCTTCCGATCCGCCCAAGCGGCGAGATCGCCGGCCGACATGCCAGCGAGAAACGGATTTGACATGACTGCCTTGGCGCCGAGAACCGCGCCGGCCGGCGTTGATGGGTCTGCGTTGAGGATCCCGACCGCACCGCCGGGGCCCGCGAAGTGCGCCAAGTATTGCGTGCCAGGGGTCAGAGGGAGCCCGGCCCGGCTCAAAACGCCGGCGTTATCGGCGGCATAGGCGGCGGTCATTTCCCGGGAGAGCGCTGGGTCAGACTTCATCGCCAAAAGCTCGTCTCGCGAGCCTGCGATATCCGGCCGATGCTTTGCCAGCATCGCCAACCAGGTATCGTCAATAAATTGACCGGGGCCCAAGGCCGACGAATTGGGGTTCTTGGCGTCCGCTTTGCCGCCGCTCTCCACCTGAACGATTTGATCAGCGAGGGCCATAGGCTCGTTGTCGCCCGAGCGCGCTAACCGTTTGTGATATGCAAGTCGTTCTAGCTACCCAGCGCGATGCCCTTCACATCATCGCCAGAGGCGTCCTGCACGCCATGGGCGGCGAGAACCGCCTAGGCTAGCTCCGTGGTGGTCATCGGCTCCGTGGCCGTCCCGAGCACGTCCAGCGCCCGCCTATAGAGGGTGCCGCGCGCATTGCCATTTTCTATCGAAAATGATAGCTAACGGATATGATTGATTTGACCTGAAATCAAGACAGCCTAACAAATATGATAGGCCACAGATTCGATAGGAGATGCAATGGTCCTGCCCAAAGCGGAAGAGGAATGGGGCCAGCGCGCCAGCGCCTTCCTCAAGGCGAAAATGAAGAAAGCCGATGTGACCTATGCTGACTTAGTGAAGCGGCTGAAAAAGCACGGCCTCAAAGACGAGACCGAGGCCGGGATCACGATGAAGCTTAAACGGGGATCGTTTTCCGCAATATTCTTTCTTGCGTGTATTGCCGCTCTAGAACTCGAACAGGTAGTGTTGGAGGAGATTTAGCTCTCGTTGTGGCGTCTAACAATCAAATCGGAAGCAACGGCGCTGGTCGCGATGGCATCGAAGGATGAGAAGCGAATGCTCGGACTGTCACTCCATGGCTGGGAAAATGCCATGGTGGTGTTCCTAATCATTGCTGGACTTTTTGCGCTAGTAGCAGGCGTCGCTACTTGGGCGGTTGTTCGACTACAAAGAGTTGAACTCGCGAGATCGGAAACAGAACTCCAAGAATATAAACTACAAACATCAAAGGAAATTGCTGAATCGGCCAAGCAGACTGAGCAAGCAAAGGCCTCTGCTGCAGAAGCTTACCGCAAGGCTGAATTGGAACGGTTAGAGAGACTTAAACTTGAGGCCATTGTCGCCCCCAGAAGTCTCGGCGTGGCGCAGCAGCAGACACTTGCGGCGGCTTGGCGATCATTGGCCGGGAAAAGAGTATCCGTAACCTCATATTCTTTAGATGGAGAAGGAGCCGGATTGGCATCTCAAATCATGGCCGCATTAAAGAGCGCGGGGGTTGGCATAGATAACCGCCTAGCAACGGTAATGCCCATGGGCTCTTTTGCTCTCGGCGTGCACGTAACGGGAAGCGACACACAAACAGTCAGCGAAATCCGGAATGGATTGACCTCAACAGGGCTTGCCATAGCGCCATCAGGGACACCACTTGGCAACGGTCCCTCGGTGTCAACCTCTCCCACCCCCGTCGCAGAAGCGCCTATTGCCGATATTTTAGTCGGAATAAAGCCGGTTCCGACAATCAGATAGACAGCGGCCGAAGCCGATCAGGCGCGAGGTCAATTTTGGAAGCCCTAGTTCAACAAATTCCCTTGCTCCCACTTCTTGGATTTGAGGGTCTTCGTCGGCTTTAGCGTGTTGCTTGGCTTGCAACTGGCACGAAGCTAGGTGCTGCTTCTGGTCCGAGTAACAGCCAGATAACAGCAGCGCGAACAGTAAAGGGATGTATCGACTCATTCTTTCGTAGATTCTGCCACAATCGCTGCCCGCACCGCGCTATGCGGCTCGGCTTTGGTCGCTTGAGGAATTCGTGGAGAGGACAGCCGAATGAAAGACTTCGCCACTCAGATTTATGCAGCGGTAAGGGGCCGAAAGCTAAAAGAGCCGTTCGGCCCCGAAGATGTGAAGCGCGCGTGTCCCGGTTGGGCGGAGCGGACCTATTCCAATTTTCTGTCGAAGCACGCGGTGGGCAACCCAAGCAAAACGACAGAGCTGTTCCAGAGGACCGGGCCCGGGCAATATCGTACCCTAACAAGGCTCAAAAATTCAAATTAGGACACTATGTTTTTACGGAATCTACTGTGGGTGCGAAATGCGATGGGCTTAAACCGCCGGGGCTAGTTTTATTAAGTTCGCTATTCAGAATTTTTCGGCGGGGGGCCATTCGCGTGACGCGGCCCCTTTTTACTAGCTGATCTTGTTAACTACCCGCGCTGTATAGCGACCACCAGAACTCCGGCCTATTCGCCAACCACGCACATTGGACGTGGAAAACGGGCCCGCCCGCACAAATTCTCTGGATGCCAAGTAGCGTAGCGCTGCCGTGGATAGACAGTTGCGCAAGGCATGGCATGATCCCGACTATGCCCCGCCCTATGATTTTGGTTTGCATCGTCGTCTTTGCAATCGTAATGGCCGGCGTCCGGTTCGTGGCCCACGGTATCGTCGACAACTTCGGAACCGTAGGCATATTCGCAGCGCTCGCTGTGTTGTTGGGTGCTGCCTATTTGTACGATCACCGCGAGCGCCCTTGATTGATCGCCGGCAAGGAGCCCTGAGACAGAAGCCCTGCACGCTGCGCAAACCGCGGATCAACCGCGCGCCGCGGCTGCTCGCCGAAAAACAAATCCGTCGCCTTGCGCGCCTGGTTGGCGTTCGCGATCTTTCCCAAGCCCTTGTCGACGCCGAGCGCCACAGCAGCGCCAGGAAGGCCCGCGGTGTTGAAGCCGAGCAGCGGCAGCAGCGACGATCGCGCACCGTTGGCGATCCGCGCCAGCATCGGCGCCGTCCCTGACGGGTTCGTGGTGCCCTTGACGGGGATCATTTGCTTATAGACGGCCGCAAGCTGTTTCATCAGCGCGCGTTCCTGGTCGGAATAGAGCACGCCGGCGAGCTGCGAGCCCGAGCCGTTCAAGAACTCATGCAGCCGTTGCGAGAGCGCTTGCGCCTCGTACTGAATTTTCCCCTCGCCGGCATTCGTGAGCTTTTCCCACACGCCTTGCCGCAGCGAGGTCCACCCTTCCGGCGAAAGCCGCTGTTTCAGCGCCGAGGCGATCAGCGGCGCGTTGACGCCGTTGCCCTTGCCGGTCGCGCCCATCAGATCGTTGACGATCTTGTTAGCCGAGGCCGGCGGCGCACCATCGGCGCCAGCATAGCGGCGGATCGCCGCGGCGACCGCGCCAGGTTCGGCCGGTTTCGGCGCGAGGCCAGCGAGCCGGTCGGCATAGCGGCCGAGCGAAGCACGTTCCGCGGGCGACAACACCGTTTGCGCGAGCAAGCGGCCCTTTCCATCGAGGAAGGTCCGAATTCGCTCCGCCGCCGCTTCCGGCTCGCCCGCCCGCAGATGCGCGAAAAGGCCCTGCTTATAGGCGCCGAATTCCTCCGAGTTGCGGCCGAAAATGCGCTCGATCCGCTGCGCAATCTGTACCGGCATTTGACCGCCCGGCGAGCTCGCCGAACCATAGGCCAGCTTGACAACCTCGTCAGGCGTCGCGCGCGTGTCGGAGAATTTCCCCAGAATTTTTTCAACCGCCGCGCCGATCGTGTCGCCAGGCCCGCGCTTTGCGAATTTCGCCTTGTAGTCCGCGAATGCCGCGCGCGCCTCTTGCTGCATCTTCAAGACCGCCGGCCCGTCACCGGAGAACTTGCCTTCGGCGATCATCTTTTCTACCCGCGCCTCGAATTGGTCGCGGATATGCTCCAGCGCGTGAAGATCCGAGCCCGAGCCGCCGCCGAGCATGGCCCGGCGCGCGTCGCCGTACAGCGTCGAAATCTGCTTTCGGACCTGCTCGACATCCCGCATGGTGAAGCCCGAGCCGGCTTGCGGCGCGGCCGCGGCCGGCGCCCGATCGCCCGGGAAGTCAGCGGGACGCATCGCAGCGCGCGCAGCGTCCTCTTGCTCCAGCTGGTGAAAGGCATGCTCTACCGCGTCGTCTGCGGCCATGCCCTGCTCAGACATCAATTTGACGGCGCGCTGCCTCACCTCGCCGCCCAATTCGCCATGACCGGCGGCGTTCAGATCATCGTCAATCCCGCGCATGTGCGCGTCAAATTCGTGCTGCTCTCGCTCCGAGCGCGCGACGGCCTCGCGCTTGCTGATGTGGCCCTCGAAACCGGCCGGATAGCGCTTTTGGCCGCGCATTTCCGCGTCGATCGCGTCGAGCAGATCGCTGACGGTTGATGTTCCGTTGTGGTTACCGCTGAGATAGCCGGCCTCTTCCGCCGCCTCGCGCGCGTAATCGAGCGGCCAGCCGCCTTGCCGAACCAGCTTGCGGCGCCCGACGCCCTCGACGTTGACCGTGTGGCCGTGGCCTCCGATCGCCTCCAACTCAGCATCAGGCCGCCCTTTTGACGCGATGAATTCGAGCAGGCTTTGCGCCTTCGGTGCCGCAGGAGCCGGCGCAGCCGCCGGCGCGGCCGCCGCCTTTTGCCGATCGTAAGCCGATGCGACGTCATCGCCGAACTTCGCGCGAATGTCCGCGACGTCTTGCGCGTGCGTCGGCGAGACCCCCGGCAATTCGCGAGGCTGTCCCGGCGCCACACCGTTCAAATGCTCATCAATGACGCGAAGCGCGTTCAGCGCCTTCGGCGTGTTGGTCCGATCGAGCGAAACCGCGGACGAGCGCAAGCCCTGTTGAACGTCGTTCCCGAAACCGCCGGCCGAGCCCGGCGCAAATTCGCCCGGCGCCGCATCGACCGCCGCAAATTTCCCGCGATAGTTCGCCTTTGCCGCGTCGCGTGCAGCCGTAAAGCGATCGGAGAGCACTTCCCCCGCGTCGATCGGCGAGGCCGCACGCAACTGTCCATCCGGCGCCAGAGACCGCGCCATATCGGCGGCTTGCTGCGCCGGCGACATCGGGCCGGCATGAACGCCAGCCGCCGCCGCCTGCTGCGCCTGTTCCTGCGCGATCAATTCGGCCGCTACCCGCTCCGCGGCCTCGTTCGGCGTGGTGCGCGCCGCGGCGCCGGTCGGATCGAGGCCTGCGGCGATTTGGTCGCTCGCCTGCCCCACCCGCTCGTCTTGCAGATCCTTGAACGATTGCGCGCGCCTCTGGGCCGGCTCGCCGCGACCACCGCGAAGCAATACCTGTTCTTCCGCCGAGAGCGCGGGGTTTTGCGTGATTTGGGATTGCGACAGCGGCACATCGACGCCGCCAACGTTGACGACGTTCCGAGGCGTCGCCGCTGCTGGGTTGAAGCGATCGGCGACCGCGGCAACCACCTTGCCCACGCCCTTACCCACCGGACCGGCCGAGCCGCCGACGAAGCCGCCCACCCCTGCAGCTGGCGCTATGCCCTCTCCTCGTACCGCAGCATCCGCTCCGGACAGAGCCGCGCCAGAGATGGCGCCATTCCTTGCCATTTCCCAAAGCGAACCGCTGAGGCCAAAAGCCTTTGGTGCGGCGCCCATGACCGGCGCCATCGAGGCGACACCGCCGGCGAGCTGGGCGGCCGTGTCAACGATTGGATGTTCGGTCGCAAATTTCTTGTCCGCACCCTCCTGGTCGCGCAGCGAATGTGCGTAACGCTCCCGAAACGTTTCCTCTGGGAGCTGGTCCTTTTCATCAAAGAACCGATTGAGCAGCGGCGCGAGCGCGGCATTCGTCGCCGCGTCGAGCTTGTTCAGCGCGCCACCGATGATCGGAACGCCGGTCGACGCCGAGCGCGCAACGTGGTTGAGCGTGACCGGAGCCGCCGGCGGTTCGGCCGCCGCCGGCGCCTTCGCACCGATCGAGGAAGCGATTTCCTCGACGGTCGCGTTTTGCTGGTCCGGCGAGAGCTTTAAGAACTCATCGCCAACCGTCACCGACTTGTCGCCGATCGTGAGAACAGCCATTTAGTTCACGCTCCAATTGCGTTGCGGCCCGGCTTGCCGGTCATGCACTGGAACGAGAGGGCGCGTCGCCGATCTCGAGCAATGTCGCAAACCACCACGTCCCGGAAGGCGTCGCTTTCCTCATCCTCAGGGTCGCACTCTTGCCGGAACCACTTTGCGGCGGACGTCAGCAGCTCGTTTTTTTTCACTGCGCCTTGCGTGCGCGGCAGATAGGCCGTTTCCTGCCGGTTGCCGATCTCTTGGCCGGTAACGGCGTCGATCGTGACGCCTACACGGTTGAAAATGGCGATTGGGCGCTTGGCATCCTCCAAAATGCGCTTGTCATCTTCGGAGAGCTGTTCGCCGGCCTCAAAGTCGAAATCTTCGCGGGCCTCGCGGCGCCAGCGGGTTTGGCCCTTGCTGTTGAAATCAGTCTTACACCACTTCTGGAGCTTCTGGAAAATCTGGTCGGCATCGGCGAGCGCCTCGCGCTCGCCCTCTTCGCCCGTACCGTAGCCGCCCGCGTCGTCAAACATCAAAATTCATCCGTTCGGATTGAATTTTGGTCCTAACATCGCGGTGGAAATGATTTTCCCGGGGCCCAGCCTGCCATGATCCAGCCGCATCTGGCTTGCAGGCTTGGGCTGCCTCCGGTCGAAACCGGAGGCAGCTTGCCGGGGAGCCATCCTTGCAAGCGTATCAGGAAGGCCGGCGCTGCAATCGCCGGCCTTTTTGCTGCTTGCTCGGCGCCGTAAAGCTGAAGATCAAGTATGGCGAAAAATCGTTTCAAAATGATCTTCACACAGGCGTTTTTCGCCGCAGCGCGCCCCAAATCGACCATCTATGCGCTTGCCAAGAACGCCGCCCGCTCGTGGATATGCCCTGGTAGCCTTTGGGCTGAGATCGTCGAGCGCCATCTGATCGCCGCATTGCAGCCGCCAACTTCACCCTGTTCGCATGGAGAGCGTCACGATGATTAGGCTATTGATCCGAGCCAACCAGAAGCGCATCGCGCTCGAGCGCAACTCGATCGCGGCTTTGAAGTCGGGCCGCGGTCGAGTTTATAATGGCCGCGTCGACGTAACCGAGACGTGCATAGCCGATGCACGCTCCCGGGTTGCCGCGTGTTTGGAAGCAAATCGCATCCTTCGGGGCCATCGGCTTTAGCCGAGACGCCTCTTCACGCGCTCTGCCAAGAGCCGCCGCCCGAGCTGCGGCCGGAACTTCGGACATCGCAAACGCGACTCACTTTTGGCGCCAATTTCTCGGCGTCTCTCTCTCTGGCATGCTGGAAGGCATGTGAAGCTTACCCTGGGCAGCATCCCCCAACCAACTCGCCCATCGATCGGTGAATTCTTCGGGGTCGAGTCGTTCGATCGGCCACGCAAGCTGAAATTCAGCCAATCCATTCCACAAGGCCTGCGCAGAAATCTGGCCAGGCTCCGCCAGGAACGGGCTATATGGATTTGTTTGACGTGAGAGAGGCGTCATCATAAACGCCATTTCTACCCACTCAAATCGGTCACGCTCGAAAGCGTCGCAATACCACAAGGAGTGGCTCCGCCCCAAATACCCGTGATCATCTGGTGTCACGCGACTTAAAATGACTCCGGAATGCGCGACGACGTCAAACGCTGGCGCCTCCCAAAGCCATGGATTGATCTGCGTCCGATTTACAGCGGCGAGCTCGAGTTTCGCGGATCCGAGATAAATCGTGATCCCGTTCTTTTGGTTATAGTATGTCGTTTTTGCACTCGGAGCGGTGTCTCGTACAGCTTGGAGCAACTCCTCTTGCACGCCCCTCAGTATCGACGATCCCGCCGCCCAAAGGCCCGCTCGCGTCTCCCGAACTTTGAGCTCCTGAAACTCCAATCGTTCGCTTTCGCCCTGCCGAACAACTTCATGCAAGTGCGCCTCAGCCAACTTTGCAAGTCCGCCCGATCCTTGCTGCTGCTTCGAGCCCTCGAGACGGGCCAGTAGGTTTGCCGGCGAAGGCCGGGCACCGGGCGACTTGAAGAGCATCTCAGCGACGAGCGCACGTATACCAGCCGCGCCGCTCTTGAGCCTCGGCACGTCCGAATCCAGATGCTGCTCTCGATAATCTTCAGTAAAGGGCCCTCCGAAGGGAAGCGCGCCATCTAGCATTTCAAACGCAATTAGACCCAGCGCGTACACGTCTGCCGCGCCGGTTGCGCGTTCCATTCTCCAACGTTCCGGAGCAGCATATGCTGGCGAGAAGGCATACTTCCGGGTATCAGGCGCCGTTGTCGCCTCAGCGTAGCGCGAAATGCCAAAATCGGCCAAGCACCAATGACCGTCCAACAAAAGCACGTTCTCAGGTTTCAGATCCCGGTGGACGACCTTACCGTCGAGATCGGAAAGCGTCGCAGCGATGTCGAGCAAAATTGAAATCGCGTCGAGTGGCTGCAGCGTTCCATTTGCCAGAAGATGATCCCGCAGCGATTTCTGCGCGCGCGGCATAAGGAAGGCCCAATACTGCGTCTGATTGGTGCTATCTTCGTACTCGCCGCTGTCTAGGATCGGAACGACATAGCGTGCACCATCCAAGTTGACAAACAGAAGCTCCCGTTCTGCACCCGGGGCCTCTGGGACCAACTTAATAACAGCATTTTTCCCATCGGCATTTGTGGCTTCATAAACCTTGCCGAAGCCGCCGCCGCCGATCTGCACGCCTAAGGTCCATTGATCGCTTAAATTGACAATCGACACGAAAAACACTCGGTTTGGTTGGTGGGATCGATCGAATGCTACCCTCGCGTCCATCAAAAGCCAATCCCGCTGGGCTTATACGACCCCTATTTCAAGCGCTTTGCCATGACCCGCCACCCGCGCTACGGCTTCGATCACGGTACCGATCCCGCGGCGGCGGCGCGGCATGACGATCAACCTGCGTTAACTCACGATTGAGAAATTAGCCGCCGCGACCGTGACTGCCGTTGCGCCGTTCAACCAGACCGCCGTGTCAGTGTCGATTTGGACGACGAAGTAGGCTCCGTTTTGATACGAGTGCGACAGGACATCGGCGAAGGACGTGAAGCCAGACCCATTTAGTTGAACGACATCCGTCGCGGCATTCCAGTCCTGCACCACCTGGACGCTCGGTACATCGTTGACGACGTATGTGTCGGCACCAAAACGGGGTGTCCCGCTCCCGTCAAAATAGTAATTCACACCCGTGCCGCCGTCGAAATAATCGCTGCCGGGGCCGCCGATCAGGACATCGACGCCGTCGCCGCCGTACATCGCGTCGTTACCGAAACCGCCGTAGAAATAATCGTTGCCCGAATATCCGTAGAGAACATCATCGCCGGCGTCGCCGCTGAAGACGTCCACCGCGGCCGATCCGATACCCACGTCGTTGCCGTCGCCGCCATAGACGGAGCCGCCGCCGGAAGGCATGTACAGGTAATCATTGCCCGCGTTGCCTTCGAGAAGGTCGACACCTTGATCACCGATCAGGATGTCTGCACCTTGTCCGCCGTAGATGCTGTCGTTGCCCAGTCCACCGTAGGCCATCACGGTTTCGTTCATCGACGCAGTTCCACTGACAACGATGGTGTCGTTTCCGTCGCCGCCCTGGATGAGTATGAGGCCGCCTAAGCCTGTGGTGCCGTCATAAATCGTATCGTCGCCGCCGCCGCCGTCGATCGCTGATCCGTACCCCGTGATGACGTCGTTTCCGAGGCCGCCATAGGCGCTAGCAATGTTGTAAGCTCCATCCCAACCCGCTGAGATCGTATCATTGCCGTCGCCACCATAGGCAATGCCGCCCGATGCTTGGATCGAATCGGCGCCGCCATCGCCGTAAAAACTGGCGTCAATTCCACCCAGCGTATCGCTCCCCTCGCCACCGTAAATTATCGATTGAATGCTGGAGTTGAGACTGTCGTTTCCGTTTCCGCCATAGACGACGCTTCCTAACGGAGCGGCGAGCGTATCGTTGCCGTCCAGACCATAAAAGACGTCCTCACCAGCGGCACCCGTGCGGTTGTCGTCGCCGAGGGTGCCGACATAGGTTGTCATCGCAGACGCTCCCTGATTGTTGATTTTTACCGAACCCGCGCACTTGCAGTTGAGGATATCGGCCGAACAATAATCAACGGTTGCGTCTGTGAACAGTCCCGCACTTCATAAGACTTTCGGTCCATAGACGGCGTGATTCGATTATGCGGCAAGCAGACGTCCTCTGGGGACAAAGTGCCGGGTTTAGACGCTCTGCCACGACCCGCCGCCAGAGCTGCGGCCTCGATCACGATATCGCTCTCGAACAGGTGGCGCGCCTGAGGGCTGGTCACAGTGAATGCTGGCCAAGTGCGTCCGCGTTACGCGCGACGATCATACCGCGTCAGCTCACGATTGAGAAATTCGCAGCCGTGACTGTGCCCGCGGTAGCGCCGTTCAGCCAGACCGCGGTGTCGCCATCCACCTGGACAACGAGGTACGCGCCGTTCTGGTACGAGTGCGCGAGCAAGTCTGAGAACGATGTGAAATCCGAACCGTTGAATTGAATCGTATCTAGGCTCGACGTCCAGTCCTGAATGACCTGTACGCTAGGAATATCATTCGCGACAAAGACGTCATTCCCGACACCCGTGCCCGGGCCGCCGCCGTCACCGCCGAAATAGTAGTTCACCCCAGTGCCGCCATCAAAATAGTCGTTGCCGGCACCGCCGATCAGGACATCAACGCCGTCGCCGCCGTACATGACATCGTCGCCGGTGCCGCCGTAGAAATAATCGTTACCTGCGCTGCCCATCATCGTGTCATTGCCAGCCTCGGCAATCATGACGGCGTTGCCTTGGGTCGCTACGAACACGTCATTCCCGGTCCCGCCGTACGCTGTGCTGCCGTTGCCATTAGACAAATAGATGAAATCGTCCCCCGCATCGCCTTCAAGAAGGTCAGTCCCTCCGTCCCCAATGAGCGTGTCGTTACCGTTGCCGCCAAAGAAAGTGTCGTTACCGAGTCCACCATAGCAAAGGTCGTTTCCGTCGCCTCCGTATAGAAGATCGTTGCCGTCTCCTCCGTAAAGAAGGTCTTCATTGTCGCCGCCATACAACCCGGCCTGTCTTCCCGTGGCTTTGCTGGTGCCTCCGGCAACGATGATAGCGTGACCGTCCTCATTGCCATCGCCGCCGTAGAGCGTATCGTTTCCCAGGCCGCCGTGGAGATAATCTGCTCCTCCTCCTCCATACATCAATAGTGGGACGTAGATGGATGATCCGAATTGATCGTCCATTGCATCATCGCCGTCCCCGCCGTACATGGACTCGACTCCCTGGTAGAAAACGCTGCCAGAAATCCAATCGTTGCCTCCACCACCATCAAATAGGCCACCAGCATTACTGCCGGAGAGCGGATACAATACGTCGTTGCCCAAGCCACCGTCTAAATAGACGAAGCCTGCGATCGTCGTTCCAAGGTCGTCGTTACCGTTCCCTCCGTATAGGCTGCTATAACCAGGGTCGAAGAATACCGGCGTGACAACATCGTCAGCATCAGTCCCATAAAAAGTTGTCATCCTAAAATTCCTTCTTGCTCTACGTACCGTAGCGCCACCTTGAATTGCGCATAGAGTATCTTAACAACTGAAGCCCCAATGGGCTATAAGGTTTGGAAACCAAGCGGCAGTTACACGCTCTGCCACGAGCCCCCGGCAGAGCTGCGGCGTCGATCGCGGTAACTCTCGCGCGGCGGCGGTGCGCCGGCAGGCTGGTCGTAGTGGATGCACATTAGACCGCAGGCGTCCGCGCCAACATTGAGAGCAAGCCAATCAAACCTTGCGGAAGGTGCGGCATGGGCGAAGAGTACATGACCGACCGGAAGGGGCGGCGTGTCCGCTTGCTTCACCCTGCCCCGATCACCTCCGAAGGGCAGACTGAGATTGGTTGGGACGTTATCCGCACTGCCCCGCGCGATCACATGCAGATATCCTTTCAGCACCGGCGGAAAGGTATTATGGGGGACTGACGCCAAATGAAGGTGGACGTAGACAGCTGCAACGACGCCCACCCTGACGCCGAGCCGATTCAGATCGTGTTTGACTTCACTATGGACCTTGCCGAGTTGGAAGCTGCCGACGAGGCGGCCTAGCCCTTTTTGCGCCAGCGCGCTTGGGCCGCGAGCCTAGCGGCTTCCGCCCGTTGCTCAGGGGTCATGTTCGAGGCCCGGCTAGCCCCACTGCGAGCGCGCTCAGGGGTAGCGTCCCGAACGTCGTCCGGCTTTTCGCCAGTAGCGATATCAATGATTCGCTTGGCGAGCTGGTCGGGGTCTCTAGGAAGCTTGGGGTCATTTCGCATAACCCTGCGATCTTAGCCAAATTATCTTGCGGTTCCCATCTATCCACTCGCGGGCGTCCTCGTTGCTTGTGAGGCCGTTGATGATACTGATTTCCGCCCCCGGGATACTGGCTTCAATCTGCCAATTGCCCTCGGCGATCCGCTTGGGAGTAAAGGTGACACGAGGAGATTTGCTCATGCCCCCAATATGGCTTGCAAACTGTCAACTTTCCAACCAATAACTTTGCCACAATCAAACTGACCCACTACCCACTTGAGTGTATCCGTCCGGTGAAGGCCGCCTTGCCGAATGAAGCGGGCTGATAACACTCAGAAAGACCCCAAGAGCTGGGTTTCCGGCGATGACCCCATGACGAGCGCCCAGGAATCCTACCTCAAGACCCTCCCCAGCAGGCGCATAAGCCGGTCCCTCGCCCGGCCAATAAGGCTGAAGATTCCGAGGAAGTCGACAAGCTGAGGGATAAGGCCGGACTGGAGAGCTAGTCCTTCTTGAAACAAAACCGCGCCGGGTCTCCTCGCACGTGTGTGCGAGGACGAAGGCCTTCGTGCCTCTCATACCCCACCGACATCAGAAGTCTCACCATCTCCTCATCGTCGTCAGCCAGCGCGGCCCTGTAAAATTCGAGGTTGTTAAGTTCGATGCCCACATCGCCCCCCTCATCAGGAGCATCACGCGCCCTCCAGGAAGGCCGCGCGTCGATCGCGGATCGCTTCCCGCGCGCCAGGCGTCAGCGTAGGAGGCCGAGGCGCTGGCAAGCTGGTAGCGCACGCCGGCGGCGGCTCGCGGCCTTCCATCATGGCGCGGAGCTTGGCCTTGTCCGATCGCGTGAGAGACCAGCCGCCGGCGCCCCATTCGGTGCTGACGACGATCCCGACCTTTTCGAGCGCGGCCCGCACCTTGACCATTTGCACGTCAATCAGCTTCATTTCCGGCTTGTCGCACTCAGGCCGAGCGCCAAACAACACCGTGAACATGGCCTCACGGCCGGCAACTGCCCGCTTGAGCATGAAGCCGACCATTTCGCATTGCTGCGGCGTAGCATCGAGCACCGTCAACAGCCGCGAAACGTCGTCATTGCCGACGCCTAGCAGCGCCTCTAGCTCCTGTACGCGATCCTGCAACTGTTGTTCGGTTTGGCTCACGCGATCTCCCTCGTTTTGCGGTCGACGGTGCTGCACTCAGCGTGAAAATGGGCGCTCGCCGCCGACCAGGACGCCCATTGAATTGGCCTCATCTCGCCGTGAACGAACACGGCGTAAAATTCGTTGTCGACGCGCGCCGGCGACGTCGAGATTTTGACCAGGGCAACACCGTGGAGCGGTCCGCGCGTCATGATGCATCCCCGAGGTTCGCCGGGATCGGAGCCGCGACCAGCTCAATCCGAGTGACTTCCGACTTGATCGGGCCGCCGTCCGCGCCGGTGACCTCTTGCGTGATCTTGTCGCCGTACTTCCTGGGCGCGAGGCGAGCCGCCAGCCATTTCCGGCTATCGACCCGAAGCCTCGACCGCGCGATGACGTCGTGATCGGTCATCACGTTGCCATCGTCATCCCGGTAGGTGTCGTTACGGCCGTCGTCGGAGATTTCGAGGATTTCTTCCGCCAGGAGGTGCGCCCGAGCTTCCACCGCGCGCGCGTATAGGTCCGAGAACTCTTTGTGCGCCGCCAGCCACAGGAACACGGTCGACCGAGCAGGCATGTCCTCATCCTTGCAGATGGTGCGCAGGCTTTCGCCTTCGGCCATCCGGTCGCAGATCAGGGCAGCGAGTTGGAGGGAGTAGTCGGACGGACGAGCCATAAGGGGACTTACTCGCCCCCGTTGCTGAATTGGCCGACTTCCCGCATGAGCGCATCGGCCTCGCCTTCTACCGTCGTTGCGAGCTGGTCATGAGCATCAGCGGCCTGTTCCATTTTGGTCAGGGCCGCGTCCATCTTAGTGCTGGTGTTCTCGACCTTCTGGCGGATCGCGCGAAGGCGGGTTGAGAGTGAACCGCCAGCATAGTCGGCGCCGGTAACGCTCATGGTTTTTTCTTTCAGTTGGTCGGGGATGATCGAGACGGCCGGGAGCCGCGTCGCGTTGCGGATTGCGTCCTCTATGTCCTGGTCGGAAGCGAACGCGCCGACGCTGGCGCTCGTTCCACCATTGGCCCAGGTGAGGTGCTGATAGCCGGCCGACAGCGCGAGCGTCAGCGTTTCGATGTCGGGCACATCAGCCATTCGGGAGCGCAAATCAGCGATGCTCATACGAGTAGAAGGCCGCCGATTTGCTTAATTTGCCTATTGGAAAGCGAACAGTCTTCCGATTTCTCGGGATAACTCTCACAACAGCGGCAGCACAGCGATCGAGATCTGCGAACCGCGAAACGTTTCTGCATCGTTGCGCGAAACGTTTCACTAGTGTGGTTGGTGCGAGAAGCGCGGGAGCCACAGCGTTACTTGTGACCGTGCGCCCGCTGGACGATACGAAGTCCGCCGCGAGCAGGGGCGCATCAGGTCCTGCTGAACGGGGCCAAAAGCGCTTCCAATTCCAAGCTTTAGCGGCCGGTCTTACTGCGCCGTTGGAAACTCCCGGCCCTGCGCAAAATTGACATCCCAAGTTCGCTGGCGGGCGCGAGCAAAAGGGTCTTATGCAAACATCTGTGTGCGCTCTGGGAAAATCGCACGATACCGCATGGCGTATTAGGAGACTTGCCCGATGTTGGTGGCGTTACTCCCCAACACACAGGAGGCAAGATGGCTATCAGGAAAGTGCTGCGGCTGCCGGCGGTTCTAAGTGCCACCGGATGGGCGAAGCCGACACTCTATAGGAAGATTGCTGAGGGAAAATTTCCCGTCGGCAGAAAGCTGGATCCGGACGCACGAGCGGTTGTCTGGTTTGAAGATGAAGTCGAGGCCTTCCAGAGCGCCGCAGTCGCCGCTACCGAGGTGGCCGCCTGATGACGGAGCCACACGTCAATCCGACCCGCCTCCACCGTGAAAACCTAGAAGCGCGCAAGCAGCAGCGTGACGACGAGCCCTGGTTCGCTGCTGAAATCTTCATGCAAGCGTTTCGTGATGACGCGATAAATAAAAATCGCCTAGCAAGCATTCGCGCGTTCTTAGATGATCTCGATGTTCACGACGTCCAAGGCGCTATGGAAGCAGCCACCGGCAAAATGCCGTGGAGCCGAGACAGAGCGTTCCGCTACTTCTGCGGCTCCTGCTGGAACAAGATCAAACAATCAAGCACGCACGCCGGCGCCAGAGCTGCGGGGGCGCTAGCTTGAGCCTGACACCGAAAGACTGGAAAACGTTCCAACACTACAAAGAGCGGCGGCCGCCGTGGATCAAGCTGCATCGGCCGCTGCTCGACAACATCGACTTCCAGCGCTTGCCGGTTGCTAGCAGGGCGCTAGCGCCCATGTTGTGGCTGTATGCGGCCGAGTATGAAAACGGCGTCATAACCGAGACGCTCGACGATATCGCGTACCGACTTCGCATGAGCGTTGAGGACTTCAACGAAGCGCTCAAGCCGCTGTTGCAAAAGGAATTCTTCTGTCTGGAGCAAGGCGCTAGCGATCCGCTAGCAGATTGCAAAATTGCTTCTGCACTAAAGACAGAGACAGAGGCAGAGAGAGAGACAGACACTCGGGCGAAGAACCGCCCGGCGAGCGCGCAAATCGACCTTGAGGAAGCGATAGCGGCCAAGCGTAGCGCTGAGCCGTCGCGCTTCGATGAGTTCTGGCAAGCCTATCCTCGCCGGGATGGTCCGAACCCGCGCAAGCCGGCCGAAACCAGATTCAACTCGCTGGTGAAAACCGGGCTGGATCCGGCAATGCTGATCGCAGCTGCTGCGAAGCTCGCGGCCGATGAGCAGGCGCGCGGCAACATCGGAACGCGCTTCATCCCGCAGGCCTGCACCTGGCTCAACCAGCAGCGCTGGTCGGATCATGCGGCCGTCGCGGCCCTTGCCGAAGCGAAGGGCACGGCCATTAGCGAATTGCAGCTTGAAAGCGCGGTGAAGTTCTACGCGCGGACGCGGGTTTGGTCTCGTCATGCTGGTCCGGAACCAGGACTGTCCGGATGTCGAGCATCACCCGAATTGCTCCAAAAGCACGGACTAGCCCCAGATGGTCGCAAGCTGCCCGACGTCGTCGCTGCGTAACATGCCCAAACACTCGCAAATCATGGAGATTTTTCTTTAGTGGGACGTACTCGAACCATTGAGCCCGGCGACATCACTCCGACCGAGGCCGCCAAAGTGATGGGGCAGGATCTCGCGCAGTTCAAAGCCAGCCTGCCGGCATTGCTGGACCGCGGCTTTCCTCCGGCGGACCCCACCACCGGCAATTTCGCACTCGACGCCATCATGATTTGGCGCCGCGCCCGCTTTAGGCGGCTGTTTCCGGACGTCCCGGAGTTGACGTCGACTCCGCGCCTGCGCGATGCTCGCGAAAAGCTGGGCTGAGAACACGGCCGCCATGGGGCGCGATAGCATCAGGTATTTCGTCTACTCGAAAGGCCGCTGGAAATGGCAGCCGACGAAGCCCATGCGCGCCCATGGGTTTTTCACGGTCAAGATGGGGCCAGGCGGCCCCGGCGTCGACAGCAAGGGGTATCCCACCGCCAGCACCGAAGACAAAATGAAGGCGGTCGAATTGAACGCCGCGTGGGATGCTGCGCGCTTTGGTCTCCCGGCCCCGCAGAAGCGCGTAGAGATGTCACCCAAATATCCCCCCGGAAGTGTCGGGGACGGCTACCAGCGCGCCATGGCGATCCGCAAGGCGGCCAGACTAGCGAAGGGCATTGTCTGGACCAACGAGCAGGTGAAGCGGGATAGCTGGCCGCGCGCGTGGAAGTGGCTTGAACCGAAATTCGCGGACTGTGATCCGCGCACCATCACGCCGGAACACTTCCTGCGTCTTGATCAGGCAACCGGACAACCGGCCGGCCTTGTCGTTGAGATCGAGAGCAAGGTTTCCGTCACCGAGCGTTTCATGGTCATCAAGGTCTGGCGCGCGCTCTGGAAGAAAATGGGCGGCATGAAGTATTGCGACCTGACTGCCGACCCCGCGAAGACGTTCCCGAACACGCCACCGAAGCCCCGCGATCAGGTGTGGTACCGGAAACAGGTATTGAAGCTGGTCCAAGTCGCATGGCGGAACGGTTATTACGGCCTCGCGGCTCTTATGGCCGTGGCTTGGGATAGCCAGCTCTCGCCGATCGACACGCGCAGCCTCAACTTCGAAAAGGCGCGGCTCGATAATGTCGGCGTCTACTTCGCGCTCGATCGCGCGAAAACCGGGCGCGCGGCTGCGGCGACGCTCTCGGCATGGTCACTGGCGATCCTGCGCGCCTACCTCGCGAAGCAGTTCAGCGGCGCAAAGCTGCTCGATAAAACGCCCTTGTTCTGGACGCGCGGCGGACGCCCCGTGAGCCGAAACGGCGAAACCGGCCAGTGGGGCGGCGATCACGGCGGCGGCAGGCACGTCCCTTCCCGGCCCTACACCAAGAGCAGCGCAAACCAGGATTTCGCCGAGGTCCGGAAACTCGCTTTCGGGCCGTCCGAAATGCGCCAGCTCCAGGATATGCGGCGTTCCGGCGCGGTAGAGGGTGACGTCGGCGGCGCCACTGTGGAGGATCAATCCAACAAGATGGCAAACACGGTCGACCGCAACGAGAAGCTGCGCGAGACTTACAACCCGGTGAACGTCGTGAGCGCCCGCCGTTTCGACCGGGCGCGCATCATCGGGGCGAAGCTGCTTGAGGAACAAAAAGTGGCAAAAAGTATTTCTGCCACGCCCCAAGAAATACTTTTGGGGACCGACATTCCAGCTAAGTTATTGAAATAACTGGCGCGAGAGACGGGACTCGAACCCGCGGCCTCCGCCGTGACAGGGCGGCGCTCTAACCAACTGAGCTACTCCCGCGGATGCCGATCATCGGATTGATCCGCGCAGGACCGAGGGCATAAAGGGCCGCATCCCGTTAGTCAAGGACGTTCCGGATCCCTGCACAGCACGGGCATTTTTGCGCTCGAGGCCCGAGTTGTCGGCTGTTTTCAGGCAAAACGGCGTAGTCAGTAAAGCCCCGAATCAACTAAGGCCTGATAGGTCTGGGTTTCCTGTGGCCGGCCCGGCGCTGCCCGTTCCCAGAATCGGCGGTTTCAGGATTTTTTCGGACGCACTTTTCGCGACGCGAACGGCACGCCATTCGCGCGAAAGTAGCAAGCAATCCAGCCATTCAGCAACGAGGAGGGCCAGACATGGCGAAGAAAGCAGCGACACCGGCGACGATCACGCTGAAGCACCTGGCGGCGGCCATCGCCGAAGAGCAGGAGCTCTCCAAGAAGCAGGCCGAGGCGATCCTGACCGACATGGTCAACCGGATCACCAAGCACCTCAAGAAGGGCGAGCGTATCAGGATCGTCGGGCTCGGCATCCTCCAGGTCCGCAAGCGCGCCGCCCGCATGGGCCGCAACCCGGCGACCGGCGAGCAGATCCACATCAAGGCGAGCAAGAAGGTCGCCTTCCGCGCCGCCAAGGAGCTGAAGGAAGCCGTCTAAGGTTTCGTACTCTCTCCGTTAAGACAAAGCGCCATTCCGGCTCGCGACGCGGCCCCGGAGTGGCGCTTTTCTGTTAAGCTCCCTATTCTGGTCCCCACCCCTGCGCGGTCTTCATGCTGGCACCGGCTCTCGACTTCAAGCACACCGTCACCGAGCGCTTCCTGCGCTATGTCGCGATCGACACCCAATCCGACCCGGATTCGCCCACCACGCCCTCGACCGAGAAGCAGAAGAATCTCGGCCGCCTGCTGGTCGCCGAGTTGCAGGCGATGGGCGTCGCGGATGCGCATCTTGATCCGCATGGCTACGTCTATGCGACGATCCCGGCCAACACCGGCAAGACGGTGCCGGTGATCTGCTTCTGCTCGCACATGGACACCTCGCCCGACTGCACCGGCAAGAACGTCAAGCCGCAGGTCGTGAAGAACTACCGCGGCGGCGACATCGTGTTGCCGACCGATTCCTCGCAGGTGATCCGCGCCGCCGAGCACGAAGCGCTGGCCGACCAGATCGGCAACGACATCATCACGACCGACGGCACCACGTTGCTCGGCGCCGACAACAAGGCCGGCCTCGCCGAGATCATGGATGCCGCGCATTTCCTGATCACCAATCCGCAAGTGAAGCACGGCACCATCAAGATCCTGTTCACGCCGGACGAGGAGATCGGCCGCGGCGTCGACAAGGTCGACATCAGGAAGCTCGGCGCCGATTTCGGCTACACCATGGACGGCGAGACCGCCGGCCATATCGAGGACGAGACCTTCTCGGCCGACGGCGCCAGCATCATCATCGAAGGCGTCGCGACCCATCCGGGCTTCGCCAAGGGCAAGATGGAGCACGCGATCAAGATCGCCGCCGCGATCGTCGATCGCCTGCCGAAGGACCACTGCTCGCCCGAGACCACCGAGGGCAAGGAAGGTTTTCTGCATCCGGTCGCGATCTCCGGCGCGCTGGAGAACGCGCGGATCGATTTCATCGTGCGCGATTTCACCGAGGCCGGCCTGAAGCAGAAGGAAGCGCTGCTCGAAGCGATCGTGCAGGACGCCATGAAGGCGTATCCGCGCTCGACCTACCGCATGGAGGTCAAGCAGCAATACCGCAACATGAAAGAGGTGATCGATCGCCACCCGCAGATCGTCGCCCACGCGATCGAGGCGATCGAGCGCGCCGGCCTGACGCCGGTGAAGACCTCGATCCGCGGCGGCACCGATGGTTCACGGCTGTCCTTCATGGGACTGCCCTGCCCGAACATCTTCGCCGGCGAGCACGCGTTCCATTCGCGGCTCGAATGGGTCAGCCGGCAGGACATGGAAAAGGCCGTGCAGACCATCGTGCATCTGGCGATGATCTGGGAGGAGCGGGCCTGATCAGGCCCGCGCCGTCACGATCCAGATCGCGCCGGGCAGCGGCACGGCATCGCCCTTCGCGAACGGCGTGAGTGCCTCGCGCATCGATGCGATGGCGGCGGCGCGCACGTCGTCCGGGTGCCCTTCCAGCGCACGGCTGGCCGGCCCGATCTCGAGCGCGCCCTGGATCGCCGCATCCATGCCACCGCCAACAGCGACGTCGAGCTCGACCTTGCAGGGCTCCATGGCAATGCCGGAGAAGCCGGCCTCGCCCAGGATCCGTTTCACCCGCGCCTCGGACGCAAACGAAAACGGTCCGGGATCCTCGGGGCCGAGCTGCGGCAGCTTCGGCACGTGCTTGTAGACCGCCTGCAGCGGCGCCATGAAGAACGGATTCTCGCGCGGCTCCTGCCAACAGGCAAAGGCGAGACGCCCGCTCTTCCGCATCGCCTTGTGCAGATTGGCGAACGACGCCGCCGGATCGGCAAAGAACATCACGCCGAAGCGCGAGGCCAGCAGGTCGAAGCTCTCGGGCGCGAACGGATAGACCGTCGCATCCGCGAGCGCGAACTCGACCGGCAATCCCTGCGGCGCGCTCTGCCGCGCCCGCGTCAGCATCGGCTCCGAGACGTCGACACCGAGCACGTGGCCATCTGGCGCGACTTTCGCTGCCAGCGCAAAGCTCGAGGCGCCGCTGCCGCAGCCGACGTCGACGACGCGCTCGCCGGCTTTCGGCGCGGCGCGATCGATCAAGAAGTCGAGCACCGGCTGCAGCACGATGTCCTGCGCGGCCTGCCTGGTGGCCCAGCGCTGGCCGCCCGGCCCGTTCCAATAGGCAATCTGATCGGCGTTTTGCGGATGGCCTGCGTTCATGCGAACAAAACCTTTGTTGAGAAGCTTCCGGCGAAGCTAACAGCTCGCGCGCGTCGCGGCGCGCAGCATCGGCATCACCTGATAGGTGAATCCGGCGTTGGCCTTGGTGACGGGATCGTTGGCGACGATCTCCTGCGGATCGGCATCGTCGGACGGTTGCAGCACGCCCACCCCCCAGACGCCGGCGGGATCGGCCACGGGACCGAACACCAGCGCCTTGCCGGCCCGCAGCAATTCGCCGCAATAGGCGACGTGCGCCTGCATGATCGCGGCTTCCTCAGGCGTCATGTCCTGCGGGAAGGTCGGACGCGGGCCGGTCAATTTACAGACGTAATACTTCATCGACCTGGCCCGCGGTCTCGGATTATTTGGCGGCTGCGCTCGTCGGCTTGGCCTGCTTCGGCGCAGGCGTCTTCGCAGTGGTCTTGGCGGCATTCGCCTTCGGCGCGCCCTGCCCATCGCTGCGCGCGATGCCCCAGGGGTCGGTCGGCTTCTGATCCGGCACGCCGCTGAGCGCGCGCTGGTAGGCGCGCTGCTGCCGCTGTTCGTTGGCGGTATCCGCCGGTGACTTCTCGATCTCTTCGCGATAGCGCTGCACATGGTCCTGCGCCAAGGCAGGTCCGGCAATCATGGCAAGAAAAAGAATCGCGGCGAGTTTGCGCATGCATCAGGTTCCCGGTTAGGCTGAGATAATAGCATCGCAGCGAGGTCGATTCCAAACCTGCGCGGCGAGAATGACGATGACAGGAATCATACTTTGGTCCGCAGGGGAACAGCAGTGATCGGTGATGAGCCAGTCCGCCTGCGCTCTTCGAGCTTCGGCGTGACAGCCTTCGCCCTGCGGCACCGAGCAAGTGGGATATTTCTTCGCAAAGGCTGGCCTGCCGAGCCGTAGCCCGCAGGGCGAAGGCTGGTAGGCGGCGAGAGTGTCAAGCGGCTTTGTTTTTATTCGCAAATTTTGGATTTCGGAGATTTACTCACGGTTTTACTCACGTTCCGCATCTTTGGTGCGCCCGCGGATGCCGTTTCCCTGCGCGCTCGCAGGCAAAAACGTGATTCCTGCGTCAATTAAGGCGCGCTCGATTTTCTTGACCACTTCTGCGCGCGCCGTCGCCCGGTGATCTAGGGTCGTCTCGACGCCCCCGCCTTTGATCGTTGGCGGCCCATCGTTTGCCTCGATCACCTGAATGCTCGAAATGCCGACGTCGGCCGCCTTCGCCAGATCCGCGATCGTCCATTTCAGGAAAGCCCGCGCCGCCCGGATTTGGGCGCCTGTCACTTCCATCTTGCTGCTCCAATACGCACGGGAAAACGCCCCGCTCCATGTCAGTATAATATATTACGACGTATCGCAATAAATTCCATTGACATTCGATTTGCGTCGCAACTATATTTGTTGACACAGCGACGGAATGGCCCGCCGCTCATACAGGGGAATTGACATGACATTACTCGCCCTCGCAACGCCGGAACTGCCAGGTGCCTACTTTGCGAACCGCAACGCATGGCGCGAGTTTTCCGCCAGCCGAAGCGCCTACGAGGCCGCCGTAACAGCATATGAAACTGAGACAGAACCAGCGGCGATCAGGGTCAAAGTCGCCGCAGCCAGGCGTCGCGGCTTCAACATGGTGACGGCCGAGAGTGTGCGCGACGGAGCAGCACTTGTATTTCAGGACAAGCTTCGAGCGCTCGGTTTCACGGAAGCGGATGTGCTCTGGCACACTGATTGCCGCGGCCGGCGAATGACGGAGAAGTTTGTCACCCTGCGGCGGAGCCTCGGACCAGAGCGCGGAGTGTGGCGGGGGTACTATAATCGTTGAGCGAAGCACAATTAACCAATCCTCGGCGGGGCGGCTTCCGGGTAGTGGGTCAGTTTGGAAACTGACCCCGAAATAAATCTCTTGGTTAACTCCGAGGAGCTTTGTCCGGGACTCGCCCGGAACGGGAACCTGCGCCTACACTCTCAGAATGGATTTCGCCCGCATTTTCACAACTAGCTTCATTGCTAAGAGCTTGGCTGCCGTGGCTGCCGCCATCTGCGCCGCTCTTGGCTACTACAATGATATAGGCGCCTATCTCATGGCATGGGCGCCTCACGTCACCCCGGAGATTGCTAGGCTAATTTTTTGGGCAGTATCGAGCGCCCTTCTGCTTCTACTGCTGGCGCTCTGGATTCGGGGCCGGAGACACCAAAACCTATGGGCTGAGCGAGATCAATTAGAGCTTTCCGCTATCGCCTGCCTTTCCGTTGGAAAGACGATAGATCAAAAATACGACGAAGAACCGCAATTGAGCCGGCACCGACTGCTCAAGGACGCCATCCGAACTGGCAAGCTGGAATATATAGAGTTGGGGAGCCACAAGCCCAACGTACACACCCTCGTCTCGCGCGATCAGTTGCGCAGCTACGCTAAATCCACCAACAATTCCGATCTACTGGCGCTAGTCGCCAAATGGGAGAGGCTGAATCCAACACGCGAGCCGCAGCCAGATCAGCCTAAGCCGCCCGTCAAATCCGTCGATGCCGATAAATTCGGTAAACACACCCTAACGCAACAGTTACCTAAGGACGCGCCAGCAAAACTCCTGATGCGCGGTTGGTGGCTTGATTATAACCCGGCATACCCGGAAGGAAAAAAGGAACTGGAATTCCTGGCTGATGGCACATTCGGTGAGGGAGGCAACAGCAATGAATTTAAATGGCAGATGAAGGACGGACTTCTGGAGGTTCATCGAAAGAGCAAACTTTTACAAAACAGGTTTCGCTACGATCCTCGATCAGAGAAATTCTTCTGCACGAATGATCCGGACGCGGAAGGATATAAAGATCAAGTCATTTATCGGCGTTAGCTGCCTTCGCGTCCAGCAGCCACGCTTGTGATTTCTCCCTAATCCACTCCAGCGCCTCATGCTCGCAGGCAAAGCCAAAGATGCTATCCACTTCCCCGCCTCGCCAAAGGACGCTGACCGAATGCCCCTTACCGAAGGCGTATTGCCGGACCACGAACTGATACTCCGGCTTGAAGTTTGCCAGTTCCCATTGCTCCAGCATGGCAACTAAATCGTCCATCTCCCAAAGCTTGTCAGTCACGCCAGCGGCCATCGCAGGCGTAACCTTGAGCGTCTGATGGATGCGAACGAAGTTGTAGTACATCGTATGCAGCGCAATCGCTGCGGCGTGGTTCTCAACCTTCTTTGAGAAGGCGTTCGTCAATCGCGTGAACCGGCGCATGTGCATTCGCATGGTGAGGTTGCTACGCTCGGCATAGGACGTGCTGATGTGCTTCCATTCCGGGTTGCCGCTCTTGGGCTCTTTGCGGGCGCCAATGCACTTGGCCGGGATGTAACGGACTTCCGCCTCAGGGGCAGCGCCGTACAGCTTGATGAGCATGGCGTAATCCACCTCGCCGCCAAACGCAGCATCAACGGCTTGCAGGTAAGGCGCGTGCCCATCGCTCGTTATCTGGATGCGATTGGCCAGCCTGCTTTCGAGATCATGGGTGAATGCCATAGCGGCGTCCAGATCGCGAGCGCCGAGCAGCCAGCTTACAATCAGCTTTGTGTCGGCATCGATGGCGGTCCACGTCCAAACGTCGCCAGCGCTCGCCGGAGCGGCTTTGGCGTAAACGAAGCTCCAGATTTCATCCATCTGGACGCGCTTGCACGTCAGGTTCCGAAGCGTCTTGTCCTGATAGGCGGCGCAGGCATGGCCCGCGTCCACCAGCAGCTTGGCGACCGTGTTCTTGCTGGCCCCCGTCAGCCGGGTAATGGCGCGGATCGACTGCCCTTCGCAGAGGAGGTGCAGGATTTGGGCGCGCGCCCTTCGGTCCAGCTTGTTCATGACCCTTTTTGCTTAGCGTCAAGCATATTCGTATCTTTCAATGGAACTCTAGCTAACGCATGGCTTTTCGTGCTCCTGTTGAGTGAATCGGGGCCGATATACTATTTGTGGCTGCCAGTCTAGCTTTATCGCAAAATTGTTATATTATATGTGGAAGTATCGCTGCTACGATGACGGGGGAAGGCCAAACCTTTGGCATCGCTGGCACGCGAACAATCCAGATGCGCACGGTTCACACGAATCGGTGTTCAGCGGATTGGAGACGATGGTGAATTGGAGGGAACCTTGGACCCGCTTCTTCGACAAGAAAAATAGAATTATCGAGATGCGTCTAAGTGCGGATGTGGAATGGAGGATTTGGGGATTTCATAGTGGAGCGAGGCAAGAGTTCGTCATTTTAGAAATCGGTTTTCATAAAGACGGCGTCTGGACGCCTCACGGCGTCAAGAAACTACTTCCCTCCCGAAAGACTGAAGTTGAAAACAATCCGGCAAGGGCCCCCTACTGTGACAGACCGAAACGAGCTTAAGCATTTTGCGGACAAGAAGTATCGCGACGGGTATCTGCAGTCGCGCGTGCGCGGCTATATCGCATACCAAATGCAGGCTCTGCGAGAGAAGTTTGGACTTACGCAAGCGGCGTTCGCCGAACTCACAGGGAAGAAGCAGAGTACCATCTCGCGACTGGAGAATAGGGAGTACGGCAAAGTCAGCGTACAGACGCTGCTTGATGTGGCGTGCGCCGCTGACGTGGCGCTCGTTGTCAAATTCGTCCCTTATTCAGATTTTCTGGATCAAACGCGACTGATGACACCGGAAGCGCTCCAACCCGATACGATCTATGAAACGCTTTCAAAGCTTGAACCCTCAGGGGCATCCCAAGCGCGAGGGCATGCCTCAGCGCGAGGTCAAGCATTTGCCCATGCGCTTGATCTGTCGGAACAGCAGGCACCGCGCGCCGCCGCATATGCAGCGGTAAATGATAATCTAGCCGTTGCGAGAAACGCTGGGGTTATTGCGAGCCGTGTGCCGGACTATTCGTATGAACAAAGCCGTCCGCGTCTAGTCTCATGAAAATCATCACGTATGAATCCGGTCGAGTAACGTGGCTTTTCCCCGTTGAGGAATTTGCCCCGCTTGGTGGAATTCTTGCTCAACAGCTCGTTATTGCGATCAAAGAAAGATACAACTTCGAGCGCATACCATCGTCCCTGGTTGCTGAGGCGGTAAGTAAGAATGGGCTCAAGTTTGAATCGGGCATCTTTCAGCACGACGGGCAACTGATCAACATCGTAGAATTCACCGCGTTCAGTGATGGATTCGTGGCGGTGACCAACTTAACGGAGCGTTCCGAAGCCTTCCTGGCCGATCTTGTTACTTGGCTCCAAGAAACCTTTAAATTTAGGCCAATCTCTACACCGATTCAAAGAATCAACCTCAGCACTCTCGCGGTCGAATTCGACGCGCCGCTTAGCGCAGCCCTGAAACCGAATTTGGGATTGGAGGGGCTCGTCGCAGGTGAGTTTAAGAAAATCAGCGGCAGCGATGTAAAGGTAGTTTTGGGTCGCATGGACTTCCTTGTTGAAAGACCAATGTCGGAGAGAGCTCTCCCCATCATTCTCCCACGGCTCGTTCTTGATCTGAGGGCCGGTACGGTGCCGGAGCAGCAGCGCTACTATTCAAGTGCGCCGCTCACTACATTCGATCACATAGCCGCGCTGGGGGCCATCGAAGCGAAGCTATCTGGCGGCTAGTCGCTGGACCAGCGCTTCGCGGCCGCCCTTTTGGCAATCTCAGAACGCTGCTTCGGCGTCATGGAGTCGGCCCGAGCCTTCCCGCCCTTTCGCCCCAACTCCACCGCAGCCGGGTCTTTGCCCTCTTCCTCTGGCGTAGGATCGCGGTCGGGCGTTTCGCCGGTGGCGATATCAATGATCCGCTTGGCGAGCTGGTTGGGGTCTCTGGGGCGTTTAGGATGGCCGCTCACGGGAGATAGCCCCTTACCTTGAGCCAATGGGCGCAGCATGATCATCCCACCAAATCTGACCGATCATCACAACGGCCAAGTTGGCGGCGTTGATGTTGCTGTCGGTAAAGCTCCCGGACGGGAATGGCGAGAACTGCCGAAGCGGCATTCCTACCGGGTGGAAAAGTTGGCTATTGAATTCGGCAATAGGCATTTTGAATCCTTAGTCAAACCGACCGCACGTTTTTGGCCCAGAGCTTGTCGTTGACGGCACCGTGTTTCAGTTCGTACTTCACGCGCGAGCCACTTTCCAGATTTGTCCCTGGGAGGATCTGCTTTCGATGCAAGTAGATGTCGTTGCCGCCGTGGTCCGAGTAAATGAACCCGTAGCCCAGGTCGGCTCTAAAAAACTTGACGACGCCATACTCGTCGTCCGCGCTCATGATGTCCATGCCTCGGGTCCGTGCTTCTGAGCTTCAGTCGCGTAGCGGTGTGCGATCTGAATTGCATCGAAGACAATCGGTTGCCACCGAGACGCCCCGAGCGTGGTCACTGCGCAACGAATTTCCTCCATTGCCTGACACTTGTTGAGAAATCCGGCGATGTCTCCATCTGAAAAATAGGACGCCGCGTCCACCACCAAGTGAATGCAGTTGCGCTGACGAAGCATGATTGCTGCCGACACTGGTTCAACCTCCGCCCGCTCGGCCGCGGCGACCGCTTGAAGCCGGCGGAGTTGCGGCGGGACGAGACGCAACTCCGCGCTCCAAATCGGTGGTCGTACGTCCGGACCACCGTTAGCTCGCCATTATCGCTGCTAGCTCGGCGCGACCTTCGCTGAGCAGCTTCTCGAAAAATTCATCTGGTGTGCTCGCCGACTTGGTCGGCGGCGCGAACGCTTCGGCCGCGACCCGCGCTTCACGAGGCGCTTTCTCAAGCAGCCATGCGTCGAATGCTGCCGGTTGAATTCCCGCCACATCTGCGAGTGCCGAGCTTGCCGCGCCAATGCCAGTTTCGATAAGGGCGATCGCCTCTTGCTGTTCGGAGATTGCGGCGAGCTGCGGGGCGGCGTGCTTTTCGAGGTAGCTTTTCAGAATGTTGTCGCGGACTTCCACTGTGAGACCAGAAAGCGCCGCTGGCCCTTCGAAAATCGCTTCCATCACAGTGGAATCCGACTCAGCCATTCGAATGATTTCGGCGACAGGTTTGCCTTGATTGAAACGGCGAACGTCCGACCGCAGAATGGCCGACGCGATGTCGTTTCGATCCTTCGGGACCGGCGCCAGGTTCGCACGCTGCCGGGCCAATGCTTCCTTGGCTCCGCTAATCGCACCGCGAGCCCTCGCCATGGCGGGCGCCAGAGTCGGCGCGAAGTTACGCAGTTCGTCCGCTCGACCAACGTCTGACAGGTTTTTGTTGGCGTTTGCTGCCGAGCGCTTGGCGTCAATTTCGACCAAAACGTTCAGGACGGCCGCAAAGTGCGGCTTCACTGCTTTTGCGGTCGAGTGCCGATCATAATTCGGGGACCAGCGTCGATCGAGTTCGTTGTACAGTGACATTAATTCGATTCCTGATGTTGGTGTTTCGGGATGTTGACAGTCAACATCAAGCCGCGACGAGTTGGCGACGTGCCGCAATGCGCGCGGCAATCCACTGGTCGATTTCGGATTCAATCCAGGCGACGCGCGTGTGCGAAATCGTGACGCGCGTCGGAAACTTGCCGACGCGTTCGAGGCGAAGAAGCTGTGATTTCGAGAGGGCAATGCCCTTCGCTGCAAGGGCTTCAAAGACGATCAGTGATTGCGACACGGGGCGCGGCTCCGGTTACCGCTCGCCGCAAATAAAAAAGGCCGGGCGAGCGCTTGTTGCGTTCGTTCCCGACCGTCCCGGTCAAGTGTCGGCCATCCCGGCCCCAATGGCCACATTCGACCACGGCGCGATCATAGCATGGTGAAAGTAAACTAAACCTAAATGCGCACCACTGCAGCGAATTGGCGATCGTTGCCCTCCCCATCCGCCATGGGCCCTTGTGAATAGTGCGGACAACGGCATTCCGCTGGCACTGCGTGTGCCCGAACCGTGCCACCATCCCTCGTTGATGATTCGCGAGGGGGCCAATTGTTTCGAGACCGCAGATGACAACGCTGATCGAAGAAATTCAACGTGATGCTTTCGATGAAAAAGTGACCATTTCGGCGCTACTTCGCAAAGTCAGAGCAGCCGCGGTGAAGCTGTGTCTCCCTCCTGCTGAGACGTGGGTCGAGCATGAATTGAACGGATATCCGGCGGGCGCCAAATTGCCTGACTATCGCGAACTAGCGGGGAAGCCAATGGCGCTGAATCCGTATCGCGGCTGGATACCGATCATTTTGGGTAACACTGAACTAGATTACATGTTGTCAACGTGCCCCGTCAGGCAGTCGGTCGCGTCCATCGAAGCCATACTGAGAGACACCGTAACCACCTTCGTTCAAATCCCGCTGTCTCCCGGAATGATCACACAACTAAACGATCTGATCGGTGTCTCATTCGGAACGATGGCGGTCCACATATCGACCAGTCAAGTGCATGGTCTATTGGATGCGGTTCGAAACACCGTCTTGGAATGGGCGCTTAAACTGGAACGAGCCGGCGTCAAAGGTGAAGGCTTGAGCTTCAGTCGCGAGGAACGACAAATGGCTAAGGAAGCATCGACAACAATTAACATTGGCTCGATTGGATCGATGGTCGGGAACCTTGGTTCAAACAACGCAACGGGTGATGTGAGCGCCTCTCGTATCTCTGTCGATGAAATGAAGCGGCTGACCGATGAAATAGCTCCATACATCGAGTCACTCAAAGCAGCAGGTGCGGATTCGAGACTGCTGCAGGAATCGCTCGCCGAGATCAAACGGCAATCCCAATCTGCGACGGTTGACCAACCGAAAGCACTACGCGCGGTTACCGACCTTCGAAATGCGCTGTCCGGCGCAGGCGGCAGCATCATCGCTTCCGGAGCACTTACGCTCATCGCCAAGATCTTTGGAGCCTAATTCAGCGGATAGACAATGTCAGCCTGATCAGACTCTCAAATCAACGTAACTCCGCTTGCCACATCTTGAATTGCGGCCCGCTCAACTCGGTCAGCGCCCACACGAGCCCATCAACACGGTCAGGCGAATAACCGCTGCGAGTACGATCAAAGTCGGAAGTGAACGCGCACATCTGGTCTTCCAGCACGGGGAAGTTACCGACGTGATGCACCTTCCGCTGCTCATACAAAGCGGCGATCGGCTCCGCCCGCACCACCTTGCCGCGGCTCGCATGTACCGCCTTGAAACTTACACGCGGATCCAGGGCGCGGATTGTGGCTTCGACCATGGCGCCGCCGTTGTTCACTTCGGCTAGGATTCGGTCTGCCTTGTGCCGGCGATAAGCTTCAATCGCTTTGGCGGCCCATTCATGCGGCGCATAGCGGCCGGACAAATCCTCCAACACGTACACGTGGTCGTCGTCCCTTGTGACGCCCGCAACGATAATCCCGGTCTCATCTGAGCCCTCGTGGCTCGTGACGGCCGGATCGATTGCTACCACGATGCGACGCAGCTCGGGCGCCACAGAGACGCGATCGCGGTCCAGCCAGTCCAATTGCCAGAGCGCGCCCGGATTGTCGCTCAGCAGCTCCGCATTCAATTCCTGACGGCCAAGGCGGGTACCTTCGTAACGCTGCCGGACCGCGGCCAGGAAGGTGGGCGCAAGGTTCGCTTCGTTCTCGAAGGTCGAGCCACGCGTTACGACGACGTCCCTATCTTGGCGCGCCAACAGCTCTTTAAGCAGCTTGATCGGCCTCGGCGTTGTGGTCACGAGCCACCGCGGGCGCTTCCCCAGGCGCAGACCGAATTGCAGCATGTCCCACGTGCCCTGCACATCCGTCCACGCGGCCAATTCGTCCGCCCAAGCGGCGTCGTGTTCCGGACCGCGCAGGCGGTCGGCTTCCTCGCTGGAGAAGGTGGTCGCGATAGCGCCATTCGGCCAAGTCAACCGGCGTTTGCTCGACTCGTATTGCGGCCTGTTCCAAGGCGCTGTGGTGTTCAGCAGTCCAGAGACACCCTCGACCAACGTATCGCGCGCGTCCGCCGCGGTGGCGGCGACCAGGGCAATGCGGCCAGCCTGGCGGGTCTCGACCAGATCGTGCACCCACCCTGCTCCTGCGCGGGTCTTGCCGAAGCCGCGGCCGGCGAGGATCATCCAGCCGTTCCAATCGCCGGACGGAGGCAACTGGCTTGGGCGGGCTTTGGCGCGCCAGCCGCCATCTTCAAGGGCGTCGGCGAGCGCTGATACGATGCTGGTCATCAGGGCAATCCAACGGGACAGGGCGGCAACGTCGGAACGTGTTCGATAACAATGGGCGCCTTGGGTTTTGCGGGTGTATCGGCCGTCTCCGATTCAAGCTCGCGCCAGGCCGCGACGGTCGCCGCACGGGCTTCCGGATATGCGGCGAGTGCGCGGAGCTGTGCAGCCTGCAGTCGCGCAAAGATCGGACTGTTGATTATGTTCGTGACATTGATGGTGCTCCCCGCGAGTGCTGAAAGCTCACCAGTGATCTTGGCCATTCGTTCGAGCACGCCAACCAGGGAGTTTGAGACCATCGCCACGCCTCGCGCGTCGCCGGCCTCGCTGCAGGCCGCTAGGCTGCTCATCAAGGCGGTTCGGGTGATCCTTAGGAAATCGATAACGCTTTCGCCCTCAGCCGCGGCCTTGGCGTGCAGCGCTTCCATCTGGCTTGGGCCGGCCAGGTAACCGGCCTTGGCGTCGGCGGTCACACAGTTGTGCCAGTGCCTATGGATGGCATCTCGACTGAGCGGCTTGAACTTTTCGGCCAAGCTATCGAGCGACGCACCGCCTGCGCGCAGCAATTCGATACGCCACTTCTCAGCATGGTCGCAGACGCTGCAGCGCGGACCCTTTTTGCCCAAAACTAACTCGCAAAAACTAGTTGCATTATTAAACCAATATCACAAGTTCGTTGCACATGCAACTAAGCCATCCGGGACCATATCCGGGAGAGAATCCAATTTCGAGGAAATTATCCAACAAATACAAATCTGATTGGTACTCTAAAAGCCTACCATACGCTTTCTGGAACCACGACGAACGTCCGCCAAGTCGAAACGCCGTGGGACAAACGGGCCGCGATAAGGTCGACGACGTGTCGCGCGAATAGAATCATATCGGCTGCAACCGTGTAACCGTTGAAACCGTGTAACCGTTGAATTTCCACGGGGGCTTTGTCGCCTGCAGCTATATGACTCTGTTCTCTGCTCTCAATTAAAAGAATCAACGGTTACAACGGTTACAACTTTGCAACCCATCTAAATCACTAGAGAATTACTGTAACCGTCGCGCCAACTCCACGGTTACAGTAACGGTTACGCTCAGCCTCGCGGAGGTGGCGCCAGCGGTAAGGCAATCGGACAAGGCAACATTGCCGTGACCGACGCTTGAGCCAGTCTGTCGATCACCAGTTCACACGGCCGATTGACGAACATCTCAGCCCTGAACCGAATTGCTGTTTCAGGCCGGCCACGTCGCCATACCTTTCGAACGTCGTCGCCTTCGCGATGCGCCGTGGAAGCGAACCCAAGCCCCTTGAGCGCCGCCCGGACATCCCTCAACGGCAAGCCACGCTCCGATGCGAACGTTTGAACGTCTGCTGCCGTAACGTAGCAATCCACAGCGCCGCTGAAGGTGAAGGCAAGCACATCTTCTGCCCCGGTACGCTCTCGTGCGGCCTCTTGGTGCTTGCCGGCGATAGTCCAAAGCGTTTCCGGGATCCTGAAGTCTTCGCCGGTCGCGTGCCATTCTGCCGCCTCGGCGTAGAGCTGCTCGATGTTCCCGCGGACCCATTCAATGTCGATGCCGCCAATTACATGCACCGGTAACCATCGCCGATTTCCGGTTTGTGACAATAACGGCGTGTCTTCGTTCGTGGTCGCAACGAAAATATGCCGGCGCAGATGGTCGCTCGCTTCTTCCTTCCACTTGAGTGTCGCGTTGTCGTTTTCCCGAGACATGAACGCTTTGAGCTTCGTCGTCTCGGTCTTTGACATCCCGGCAAGTTCAGCCAGTTCGATAATCTGCTTTCCCTTAAGTTGTGGAATGACGTCCTGCGGGCGCCCGCCCAGCTCCACCGAGTCGATGAACCATTCGGGACGTAGAGCAAGCGCCTTACAGAGCGTCGATTTCGACTTCCCTTCCTCGGAGATGAAAATCACGGTCTCGTCATGCTTCGCTCCCGGCTCGCGTGCTCGCTTGACCAGGCCGCCGATAAGATTAGCTCCGACGGCGCGGTGATAAGCGTCATTTGGGCAACCGACTGCCTTCGACAGCCAATTGCCTAGTCGCTCGACGCCATCCCACTTCAGGGTATCCACGGCGTCGCGCAACGAGTCGTAGCCGTATTCGCGAGCGATGCGGTCGACGCTGGCGCGGAAGAAATCCCACGAGCAAGTGAAATTGTGACCACTCGTATGCGTGTCGAGCCACAAGGCCTTGCGTTCATTTTCGCCGAGCCTTTGCCATCGGTCGCCGCGACCTTCGCTTCCCTCGATTGAGTTGGTGAATTCGTCAAAGCGCAGATCGACGCCGCGAAGATTCAGGAAGACGCGCACGTTGTCGAAGCTAGCCGGGTCGGGTTTTCCGCTACCGGTTGCGACGTAGGATCCGCGATTTCGACCCTGCAGTTCCCATACCAACTTTTCCTCAAACCTCTTTTGGGCCGCAGCCAGAAAAGCTTCGGGCAAAGCGCAACTGTTTTCCCGGATCAGATTCACCAGCGCCTTACTGGTATCCGAATGCACGTGAAACAGAATGGCAATAATGTGAGCAACGCGATCGACGCGAAACGTGCGCGGTTTTTGCGCCATGGTGACGATGCGGCGGATGGCTGAGTTGAGTTGAATGAAGATCGCCGGATAACTCTTTTCTAAGTTTGCCGGCAACTGCGGCGCCGCATCTGGCCACCGCTCTACGGTTGCCCAGCCTTCGTTGAATTGATCGATCGGTTGTGCAGCCAAGCCGGCAATGGCGAGCGAAGTCTGCCCAATCAGCGCATTCTCGGGGGGGCCAAACAACCGCTGGCGGCGCACTTCATCCTCGGCCTTCTTCTCAACATTGGTCACGGGCACGTTGCTCCAATATGCTTGTGCGAGTTTTTCGATGACGGACCATTCCCGCTTGCGGGCAAGTCCGTCCTGCCAGGCTTGCCATTCCGCCCGCGCTGGCTCGAAAACGGGAAACGGCGGAAGCTCCAGATTGTCATCGTCCTGCGCGGGATGCTTATCCCAACGCGCGACGGCGGCGAGAAAGGCGCGACGTTCCGCCTCCAGTTTGAGTGCCGGAAAGTCTTCAAGAATAAATTGACGGTTCTCTTCGCGATCGAACCACAGATGTTCAGAACCACGATCGGGAATCACACCACGTTCGAAGACTCGCAGTGTCTCTGGCATCACCCGGACGAACATACGTTCGCCGCCTTCCCAATCATCCGGCCACAGCTCGACGCCGTCGGACCTGTCGTTGTTGTAGTCCTGGTCCTCGTGCAGTTCGCAGCGCGCGAGAGCGAAGCTTTCGTCGTAAAATACGAGCGTTCGCCCGTCGATGTCGGCGGTGCGAGGTAAGAAGTTCGATAGCATTTGTCAGGACCTCCAAATTTTTGAGAGCCCGACGAAAAAATGGTTGCATCTGCAACGAAACTGCTATAACCATTCGATTGCCAATCAGAATGCCTATGCAATTCCGCTCGATGAGATCCCACAATCTCGTCGGGCGGTTTCGTTTTAGGCGTCTGCGGCGAGCCGTTTGATGGCTTCGTCGCGGTCTTCGATGATTTGCCAGGTCTTTCCTCGGACATAGAATTTGTTGCCCGGTTCGAAGTGGAGCGCGTATGGGTCAGGTCGTTGCGTCCCCCATGCGAGCACCGGTGTCGGAGGCAAGTCATTCTCGAACACGTGCCAAGCAATGACAGGATGACGCACGAAGCCGTCACCTTTCGAATTTAGCGTGCAGAGGTGCCATCCCTGCGCGGCCGGAATGATCGCGGCGGTCATGCCGCCACTCCTTGATTGAGCCACGCTTTGACCGCGTCGACTGGAATTAGATAGCGGCTGCCGCACTTGATCATTTTCGGTTTTTGATCCGAGGGCAGCCCGTAAAAGAGCCCGCGACTAATGCCGACGGCTTCGCAAAATTCACTGATGTTGTATGCGAGCCGTTCAGGTTTTCCAGACATGCGAAATCCTCACGTTATTGTACGTGCGAGGATTCAGTCAGCCACAGCAATGGGAATGACGAGAACCCCGCCCGCGATTGAAAATCGGGTTGAAGGGGACGCGCACTGCGCACGGTTCTCGACAGATTTCGCCAGCAAAACGTTGAATCAACATAATACGGCGCGTCCGATTTTGAATGTATCAGATCTTACACAGATATACAACCCACTAGAGATTTGGTTCAATTATAAGTTGACACGCAATATCTAGCCCATTCGTCCATCAACGCGCGTCGTTTCTCCAAGGCGGTGCCACGACGATACGCCTGCTCAACTTCGCTGCCTACCGCATGTGCCAACGCTGCTTCGGCGATCTCGCGCGGGAATTCGGTGCAGTCGCCGACCCAATCTCGGAAGCATGATCTGAAGCCGTGCGTAGTTGCCGGCGTGTCCGTATGTCGCTTGATGAGCTTTGCTAATGCCACGTCACTCATTTTTCTTCCGCTTCGAGACCCAGGGAAGATCAATCCAGAGGTCGTGCGCGAAGACTGCAGAGCGGCAAGAGCAACGTCATTGAGGGGCACAGTGTGCTCCCGGTGCCCCTTCATTCTCGAAGCCGGAATCGTCCATAGCTTGCGATCGTGGTCGATCTCCGCATGGTCGACCTCGGCAGATTCGCTATAGCGCGCAGCGGTGGCGATCGTGAAACGTAGCAACGCTGCGGCATCTGACATGTCAGCGGCGAGCAATCGCCAGAACGCGGGCAGTTCGTTGTACGGCAGCGCGGCGAAATGCTGCTTCGTTCGCTTTATCCGAGGTAGCAAATGGTCAAGATGGCCTCGCCAGATGGCTGGGTTTTCCCCTTCTCGCAATCTCTCGACCTTTGCGGCGGCCAAAATAACTTCCATGCGCTGCCGAACGTTTCGCGCTGTCTCGTGCTTCGCGGTCCAGATCGGTTGCAAGACGCGCAGCACAGCGTCGGTGTCGATGTCGGCGATTGCCATGTGACCAATCTCGGGCAGAGCGTGGTCACGCAGCGAATTGCGCCAATTGCGTCGATGGTTCTCATTGCGCCACGCGGCCTCGTGGCTAGCGATGTATTTCTCGGCGTAATCTTTGAACGTGATCGCCTTGCGCGCTGCAGCCGTCGCGGCCTCGCGTTCCTGTTTCTTGGCGTCGAGAGGGTCGACTCGCGCGCGGATCAGAGACCGTGCCTCAGCGGCCAGATCCCGCGCCTGCGACAAGCCCACGTCTCGAAGCGGCCCGATCGCCATCAGACGCTCTTTGCCGCTGATGGGGCTCGTGTACCGAAGATTCCACGCGCCCCGCCCCTTGGCGTCGATGTCCAGGCGCAGGCCGTCGCCGTCCGAAAGTCTCGATCCGGGCACCGCCCTCTTGATGATGTGGATGGTTAGGTTTCCCATGTGTCCTCCAAAGTGAGAACCGAACTCCCGTCGATACTCACATCTGCGAAGTGATTATGGGCGAACAGCCTCGCGCACGAGTAGACGCAAAAACGAAGAAAGCCCTTGCGTTACAAGGGCTTGTCTTTCACGGGTGAACAAGGATGAACGCTGATGAACAGCTTAGTGGTAGGCGGCGAGAGATTCGAACTCCCGACCCTCTCGGTGTAAACGAGATGCTCTAACCAGCTGAGCTAGCCGCCCTTACCTGCGCGCCTCTTTAGCCTCGCCCGCCCCCGAGGTGCAAGGCCGCAAAGCCTCAATCGGTTGGCCGCGCCGGCAATCCCCCGAGATCATTGACCCACGGCGCGGCGGAGCGGCACCAGAGCTGGCGTCGCGGGGTCAATTCGCCGCGCTGGCGAATGTTGCCCCAGCGGATGCCCCAGTCGTCGGGGCCGCCGTCCTCGCCGCTCGTGAACAACGGGGAACCGCAATCGCCGCAGAAATGCTGGAAGCGGATCCGGCCATTGTCACCCCGCTTGCCGTACACTTTCGGCGCGCCTCCGGTCAGCCGGACCTGCTCGGCGGCGCAGATCACCGTGACGCGATAGGGCGAGCCGGTCAGCGTCTGGCAGTCGGTGCAATGGCAGATCGATACTCGTATGGGATCGATCTCGGCCTGATAGGTCACAGCCCCGCAATGGCATTGCCCGTCGATTCGCATCCGCGTTCTCCCAATTCCGTCAAACAAGCGGGCTCCCTGGGCGTGGTTCCATCGTCTACGGCTCGGCTCCCGCCCCCCTCGGCGAGCAATCCTGGTATCCCGGATCAGCCTAGTTTGGGATACCAACTCGGGATACGCTCGCCGCCAGAAACTCGATCCCGTGCACTCGCCGAGGGACACCCCATGTCGCAGATGCTCCAGATCCACGACCAGCTCCGGGAGATGATCCTCTCGCTCGACCTGGGCCCCGGCGAGCGGCTGACCGAACGCTGGCTGGAGAGCCGGTTCGAGGGGTCGCGCACGCCGATCCGTGCCGCCCTGGTGCGGCTCGAAGGCGAGGAGCTGGTCCGCCGCGACGGCCGCAACTGGATCGTGGCGCCGATCGATCTCGGCGAGTTGGAGGCGCTGGCCGAATTCCGGATTCCGCTGGAGACGACGGCCGTCCGCCTCGCCTGCGCGCGGGCGAGCGCGGCCGACATCGCCGGCGTCGAGGAGATGCTGGATGCCTGCCAGTCCGGCGCACCGCGCGAGGAATGGCACCGCGTCGGCACCGATTTCCATGTCGAGATCGCGCGGCTCTCCGGCAATCCCTTCATCGTCAAGGCGATCGCCGGCGCGATGACCCGGCTGTCGCGGGCACGCTGGCTCGAAGTGTGGACCGAACCCTCGCGCGAGCAGGCCTGGCGCGAGCACCGCCGCATCCTCGGCTTCATCAAGGCCAACGATCCGGATTCTGCCGCGCGCGAGGCTGCCGACCACATCACCGCCACGCGCGATCGGCTGCTGCGTTCGCTGAACGAGGATCGCCGCGGCCTGCGCGCGCGCGGCTTCGCTGTTATCGGACTGCGCTGACATGGACGCTAAAGTATTGGACGTTAAAGTATTGGACGCTCAAGTCATGGACGCCGAAGTCGATCGCGAAGCCATCCTCGACGCCGGCCCCTGGAAGCGCAACCTGATCGTTTGCGTGGTCGGCTCGTTCACCACCATCGTGGGAATGACGCTGCTGCTGCCGTTCCTGCCGCTCTATGTCGAGCAGCTCGGCGTATCGGATCATGCCGCCATCGTGCAGTGGTCGGGCATCGCCTATGGCGCAACGTTCTTCAGCGCGGCGCTGACGGCGCCGCTGTGGGGACGGCTCGCCGATCGCTACGGCCGCAAGCTGATGCTGATCCGCGCCAGCCTCGGCATGGCGATTGCCATGTCGCTGATCGGCATGGCGCACAATGTCTATGAGCTGGTCGGCTTGCGGCTATTGACCGGCCTGCTAGGCGGCTACGCCTCGGGCTCGACCGTGCTGGTCGCGGCGCAAACGCCGAAGGCGCGGTCCGGCTGGGCGATCGGCGTGCTGTCGGCCGGCATCATGGCCGGCAGCCTGGTCGGTCCCTTGATCGGCGGCGTGCTGCCCGGGCTGATCGGCATCCGCGCGACCTTCTTCCTGATCGGCGGCGTCATCTTCATCACGTTCCTCGGCACCACCTTCCTGATCCGCGAGGAGGCGCGTCCGAAGACCGCGAAAGGCGCCAAATCGCGCGGCGGCTGGTCGCTGGTTCCGGACAAGCGCCCGGTGATCGCGATGTGGGGAACGGGCCTGCTCTTGATGATCGCCAACATGTCGATCGAGCCGATCATCACGGTCTATGTCGCGCAACTGGTCGAGGCGCCGCAGGTGATTTTCGTCGCCGGCCTGGTGATGTCGGCGGCGGCCTTCGGCAGCCTGCTGTCCTCGTCGCATCTCGGCAAGCTCGCCGATCGCGTCGGCCACTGGCGGATCATCATCATCTGCCTTGCGGTCTCGGCGTTGCTGCTGATCCCGCAGGCCTTCGTGATCAGCGGCTGGCAACTGATCCTGCTGCGCTTCCTGATGGGTCTCGCGCTCGGCGGCCTGTTGCCCTGCATCGCAAGCGTGATCCGGCACAACGTGCCCGACGCCGTCACCGGCAGCATGCTGGGCTACTCGATCTCGGCGCAATATGCCGGTCAGGTGATCGGCCCGCTCGCCGGCGGATTCATCGGCGGCCATATCGGCATGCGCGCGGTGTTTTTGGGAACCAGCGTGCTAATGGCGCTCGGGGCGATCGGCAATTTCGTCGTCGAGAAGAAGAAGTAGTCCGGCGCCCGCCCCGCTCCCGGTGGCGACTGAGGCCGCCTGCTTCCTGACCCCACTCGCAAGCAACCAAAACAAAAACGGCGCCCGAAGGCGCCGTTTTATTATTTCGACTGGAGCTCACTTAGTGCGCCGTCAGGCCGCCGGACGCTTCGTCCGAAGCATCGGGCTTGACGTCGACCTTGCTGGCCTCCTCGTCCCAGACGATCGGCACGGGCACGCGGGTCAGCGCCTTGGCGACGACCTCATCCAGCCGCGAGACCGGAATGATGTCCATGCCGCCCTTGATCGCATCGGATATCTCCGTGAGATCCTTGGCGTTGTCCTCCGGGATCAGCACCGTCTTGATGCCGCCGCGCGCGGCAGCCAGCAGCTTCTCCTTCAGACCGCCGATCGGCAGCACGCGGCCGCGCAGCGTGATCTCGCCGGTCATCGCGACATCGTGGCGGACCGGAATGCCGGTCATGACCGAGATGATCGCGGTGGCCATCGCCACGCCCGCGGACGGGCCGTCCTTCGGGGTTGCGCCCTCCGGCACGTGAACGTGGATGTCACGGCGATCGAACAGCGGCGGCTCGATGCCGTAGACGATCGCGCGCGAGCGGACGTAAGACGCCGCCGCCGAGATCGACTCCTTCATTACGTCGCGCAAATTGCCCGTGACCGTCATCTTGCCCTTACCGGGCATCATGACTCCTTCGATGGTCAACAGCTCGCCGCCGACATCGGTCCAGGCGAGGCCGGTGACGATACCGATCTGGTCCTCTTCGTCGATCTCGCCGTAGCGATACTTCGGAACGCCGAGGAACTCTTCGATGTTCGCCTCGGTGACCTTCACCGACTTCTTCTTGGAGATCATCAGCTCCTTCACCGCCTTGCGGGCGAGTGTGGAGAGCTCACGCTCCAAATTACGCACGCCCGCTTCGCGGGTGTAGCGGCGGATCATCAACAGCAAGGCCGCGTCGTCGATCGACCATTCCTTGGAGTCCAGACCGTGCTTGGAGAGCGCGCTCGGGATCAGGTGCTTGCGCGCGATCTCGACCTTCTCGTTCTCGGTGTAGCCGGCGATCCGGATGATCTCCATGCGGTCCATCAGCGGGCCCGGAATATTCAGCGTATTCGCGGTCGTGATGAACATCACGTTGGAGAGGTCGTAATCGACCTCCAAATAGTGGTCGTTGAAGGTCGAGTTCTGCTCGGGGTCCAGAACCTCAAGCAGCGCCGACGACGGATCGCCGCGGAAATCGGCGCCCATCTTATCGATCTCGTCCAGCAGGAACAGCGGGTTCGAGGTCTTCGCCTTGCGCATCGACTGGATGATCTTGCCGGGCATCGAGCCGATATAGGTGCGGCGGTGACCGCGGATCTCGGCCTCGTCACGCACGCCGCCGAGCGACACGCGCACGAACTCGCGGCCGGTCGCCTTGGCGATCGATTTGCCGAGCGAGGTCTTGCCGACGCCGGGAGGCCCGACCAGGCACAGGATCGGTCCGGTCAGCTTGTTGGCGCGCGACTGCACGGCGAGATACTCGACGATGCGGTCCTTGACCTTCTCGAGCCCGTAGTGATCGGAGTCCAACACCGCCTGCGCGGCCTCGAGGTCCTTCTTGACCTTGGACTTCTTGCCCCACGGGATCGACAGCAGCCAATCCAGATAGTTGCGCACGACGGTCGCTTCCGCGGACATCGGCGACATCTGGCGCAGCTTCTTCAGCTCGTGCTGTGCCTTCTCGCGCGCTTCCTTGGACAGCTTGGTCTTGGAGATCTTCTCCTCCAGATCGGCTAGCTCGTCGCGACCTTCGTCGTCGCCGAGCTCCTTCTGGATCGCCTTCATCTGCTCGTTCAGGTAATACTCGCGCTGGGTCTTCTCCATCTGGCGCTTGACCCGCGAGCGGATGCGCTTCTCGACCTGCAGCACCGAGATCTCGCTCTCCATCAGGCCCAGCACCTTCTCCAGGCGCTGCGTGACGGACAACGTCTCCAAGATGGCCTGCCGATCGGCGATCTTGACCGCCAGATGCGAGGCAACGGTGTCGCCGAGCTTGGCGAAATCGGTGATCGCCTGGACCACGCCGACGACTTCGGCGGAGATCTTCTTGTTGAGCTTCACATAGCTCTCGAAGTCGGACACGACCGAACGCGACAGCGCCTCGGCTTCGACCGAGGTGGCGTCAGCGTCGGCGAGCGCGACCGCGGTCGCCTCGTAATATTCGCTGCGATCGGAATACTTCTCGACACGTGCGCGCTCGAGGCCCTCGACCAGCACCTTCACGGTGCCGTCGGGCAATTTCAGGAGCTGCAGAACGCTGGCGAGCGTACCGGTCTCGTAGATTGAATCGGGCGCCGGATCGTCATCGGACGCGTTCTTCTGCGTCGCGAGCATGATCAACGCGTCGTTCTTCATCACCTCTTCCAGCGCGCGGATCGATTTCTCGCGGCCGACGAACAGCGGCACGATCATGTGCGGGAAGACGACGATGTCGCGGAGCGGCAGCACCGGATAGGAATGGCTTTCGCCGTGGACGATCGTTGGCCGGGGTTTTGAGGTCGTCATGGCCTTATCCTTTTGTTTTGCCCCCTTGCACGCAGTCCGCCTGCTTGCGCAACCGCCACAAGGTGCCTTGGTGATCCGGAAAAAGATTGCCGTCAGCAGTCGCTTATTCCGCATCGTAAAGCGACGAATCTCAACACATGAGGTCCCTCGCCGATAGCATTAGGTGGCTATCAGGCCGGGGGGTGTCAAGTCTGAGAAGTGCCCGGAAATTCAGGCTAAACAGGCATTTACTGCGATGCCACAAGGGCGTTGCTGCTGCGCCGCAACGGCCGCCGGATTGCCCGGCAGCCCTGCATTTTTGGCGGATAGAGACGAGCGCTTCTTAAGCGCTCGCGCTGCTCTCGACGGCGCGGTCGGAACGATCCGCGTAGATGTAGAGCGGACGCGCCGTTCCCTCGACCACTTCGCGCGAGATCACGACTTCCTCGACGCCTTCGAGGCCCGGGAGGTCGAACATGGTCTCGAGCAGGATGCTCTCCAGGATCGACCGCAGGCCGCGCGCACCGGTCTTGCGCTCGATCGCCCTGCGGGCGACCGCGCCAAGCGCCTCGTCGGCGAAGGTCAGCTCGATGTTCTCCATCTCGAACAGCCGCTGGTACTGCTTCACCAGCGCGTTCTTCGGATCGGTCAGGATCTTCTTCAGCGAGGCCTCGTCGAGGTCCTCCAGCGTCGCGACGACGGGCAGACGGCCGACGAATTCCGGGATCAGGCCGTACTTCAGCAGGTCTTCCGGCTCGACGTGGCGGAAGATCTCGCCGGTGCGGCGATCCTCCGGCGCGAGCACCTGCGCCGCGAAGCCGATCGAGGTCGAACGGCCGCGCGCGGAGATGATCTTCTCGAGGCCCGAGAATGCACCGCCGCAGATGAACAGGATGTTGGTGGTATCCACCTGCAGGAACTCCTGCTGCGGATGCTTGCGGCCGCCCTGCGGCGGGACCGAGGCCACCGTGCCTTCCATGATCTTCAGCAGCGCCTGCTGGACGCCCTCGCCCGATACGTCGCGGGTGATCGAGGGATTGTCCGACTTGCGGCTGATCTTGTCGATTTCGTCGATATAGACGATGCCGCGCTGCGCGCGCTCGACGTTGTAGTCGGCCGACTGCAGCAGCTTCAGGATGATGTTCTCGACGTCCTCGCCGACGTAGCCGGCTTCGGTCAACGTTGTGGCGTCAGCCATGGTAAACGGCACGTCGAGGATGCGGGCCAGCGTCTGCGCGAGCAGCGTCTTGCCCGAACCGGTCGGACCGATCAGCAGGATGTTCGACTTCGCCAGCTCGACGTCGTTGTGCTTGGTCTGATGGTTAAGCCGCTTGTAGTGATTGTGGACGGCGACCGAGAGCACCTTCTTGGCATGGCTCTGGCCGATCACGTAGTCGTCCAGGACCTTGCAGATCTCCTTCGGCGTCGGAATGCCGTCGCGCGACTTCACCAGCGAGGATTTGTTCTCCTCGCGAATGATGTCCATGCACAGTTCGACACACTCGTCGCAAATGAAGACAGTCGGTCCGGCAATCAGCTTGCGAACTTCATGCTGGCTCTTGCCGCAGAACGAGCAGTATAGCGTGTTCTTGGCGTCGCTCGTGCCGACCTTACTCATTCATTATCTCCGTCCGCCGTTCGATCATTTGCCAGATCGACCCAATCCGGCACCAAACCGGAGCTTAAGGGTAGATAGAGCAAATTCCGTACCAAAAAAGAGCCTACGCAATACTGACCGTGCGAATCACGGTTTATTCGAATCTCCGCGATCTCGGCCGGCGCATTACAGCCAACCATGCTGGCACCCGACTATCAAGAATTCGCTAATCGGATGGCCGGCTCAAGACCGTGACAATACCGTGATTTTCAACGATCGCACGTGGAATACGCGCTGAAATCCTCGGAACGTTGCGGGATTACCACGCCAGCATAGGAGCACGAAACCGGAACTTTCCGCCCGCGCGCATGTACCTGCCGGCCGGTCCGCCCGTTCTGCTTTGCCGGTTATGTGAGGCGTCAATGTGGAGATCACACCGACGCCTCAGAGGCCTGTTCCGATCGGGCGGCCTTGTCAGGCAGCCTTCGCAGCCGACGGGTCTTCCGGACGCTTGTCGATGACCTTGTCGACGAGGCCGAACGCCTTGGCGTCCTCAGCGGTGAGGAACTTGTCGCGCTCGAGCGCGTCCTCGATCGCCTTGTAGGTCTGGCCGGTGTGCTTCACATAGATCTCGTTGAGGCGCTTCTTGAGATTCAGGATCTCCTGCGCGTGCAGCATGATGTCGGTGGCCTGGCCCTGGAAGCCGCCCGAGGGCTGGTGCACCATGATGCGCGAATTCGGCAGCGAGAAGCGCATGTCCTTCTCGCCGGCCGCCAGCAGCAGCGAGCCCATCGAGGCCGCCTGGCCCGTGCACAGCGTCGACACCGGAGGGCGGATGAACTGCATCGTGTCGTAGATCGCAAGGCCCGACGTCACCACGCCGCCCGGCGAGTTGATGTACATCGAGATTTCCTTCTTCGGATTCTCGGCTTCGAGGAACAACAGCTGCGCGACAGTCAACGTTGCCATGCCGTCTTCCACCGGACCGGTGACGAAGATGATGCGCTCTTTCAGGAGACGCGAGAAAATGTCGTAGGCGCGTTCGCCGCGATTGGTCTGCTCGACGACCATCGGCACGAGGTTCATGTAGGTTTCAACGGGATCGCGCATTGGGACAACCCAGGGGTTAGGGGTGATGCAGAACTTTAAGGCTTAACCCAGATATGGGCCAATTTCCGGCCGACAAGACCGGCACTAGCCATCCGGGCAGGTCGCGGAAGTTCAAGCTGATTCGCATCTGCGCGCCTAGCGACGGGATCCGTCGCGAGGCGCGCTTTCGCGGTTCATCATTAACGCGAGGTGCCGGAATTAAGCGGCAGTTTTCTCGGCATCTTCATCCTTGAACAGCTCATCCTTGGTGACCTTCTTCTCGGTCACAGTGGCGAGCTCGAGGACGAAGTCGACGACCTTGTCCTCGTAGATCGGGGCACGGAGCTGGGCCAGCGCCTGGGCGTTGCTGCGGTAATAGTCCCAGACTTCCTTCTCGCGGCCGGGCATCTGGCGCGCGCGCTCGATCACGGCCCGCGACACCTCGTCGTCGGTCACTGTGATCTTGTTCTTCTCGCCGATCTCAGACAGCACGAGGCCGAGGCGGACGCGGCGGTCGGCTATCTTGTGGTACTCCTCCTTGGCCGCATCCTCGGTGGTGTTCTCGTCGGCGAAAGTCTTGCCGGACGAGTCCATCTCGGCCTTGATCGAGTTCCACATCAGCTTGAACTCTTCGTCGACCAGCGATGGCGGCGCCTCGAACTTGTGGCTCTCGTCGAGCCGGTCGAGCAGCGCGCGCTTGACCTTCTGACGGGTGGCGCCGGCGAACTCGGCCGTCAGGCGCTCGCGCGCGGCTTCCTTCAGCTTGTCGAGCGATTCGAGCCCAAGCGTCTTGGCGAACTCGTCGTCGATCGTGGTTTCACCGGGCGCCTCGATCAGGGTCGCGGTGGTCTCGAACTCGGCCGGCTGGCCGGCGAGCTTTTCGTTGAGGTAGTTCTTCGGGAACGGGACCTTGAGCGTGCGGGTCTCGTTGGTGCCGATACCGATCAGCTGCTCCTCGAAGCCCGGGATGAACTGGCCGGCGCCGATCAGGACCTGGATGCCTTCGCCGGTGCCGCCCTCGAAGGCTTCACCGTTGATGGTGCCCTTGAAGCTGATGGTGACGCGGTCGCCCTTCTCCGCCTTCGCATCTTCGGTCTTGGCATTGTACGGGCGGCTGCCTTCGGCGATGCGCTTGATGGCATCGTCGACGTCGGCGTCGGAGACGTCGACCACCGGCTTCTCGACCGAGAACGACTTGAAATCGGCGAGCTGGATCTGCGGCACCACCTCGATCGCGACCGTGTAGGTCAGGTCGGTCTTGCCAGACAGCAGTTCCTCGACCTCGTCCTTCTCGGTCGGCATCGTGATCTTCGGCTCGCCGGCGAGGCGGAAGCCGCGCTCGGTGAAGATCTCCGTGTTGGTGTCGCGGATGGTCTGGTCGATGGTCTCGGCCATCACAGAGCGGCCATAGATCTTCTTCAGATGCGCCACCGGCACCTTGCCCGGACGGAAGCCGTTGAGACGGACCTTGTCCTTGAGGTCGACCAGCTTGGCGCCCGCCTTGGCATCAAGATCGGATGCCGGAACGCTGATCTTGAATTCGTGCTTCAGTCCCTCGTTGAGGGTCTCGGTGACCTGCATGGTATCAATCTTCTTCCGCTTTTGCCGCGGCCCGAGCGGCCGTTGCAGTGTTCAATCTGTTCGACGCGGAGCCTGGCGGCCTAACGTCTGTGGGTTCGGCGAACCGCCACCCCTTCGGGGCTAAAGGTTCTCCAAGGAATCGTCATGCAAACGCTGTAAGCGCTTGGTGCGGGCGGAGGGACTCGAACCCCCACAACTTTCGTCACTGGAACCTAAATCCAGCGCGTCTACCAGTTCCGCCACGCCCGCGAGAAAAGCATCCAATTCGGCCGCGGTGCCGCGGGCGGCGGGCTTATAACATGCGTCCACCGGTTCGCAGCAAAAAAATGGCCGCTGTGCAGCCCACCCTGCGACCGATCGCGACTGGACAGGCCCACTTGAAAATGGTCCGCATCGGCCGGATGGCAAGTCCCGAATTCTCTCCCGAATTTTCCCTCACCCGGCGCGACCTGATGGCCGCCCTCGGCGCCGCGGCGTTGTGCCCCGCTCTGCCGACCGCGGGCTCGGCGCAGGGCCGGACGGCGGTCGCGCTGCAGGCCAAAACCGACCACATCCGGCTTCGTCTTGACGGTACGGAAACGGCGGTCTGGTCGCTCGGCAGCGGCGACCTTCGCTTCAAGCGCGGCGAGGTCCTGGACGTGACATTCGGCAACGACCTGCCCGTTGCGGCCGCGCTCGATTGCCGGGGGCTCGACGGCGTCCCGGCCGCGGAGCCGCTCGCCTCCCGGGCGCCCCTCGCCGCGGGGGAAAAGGATACCTTCCAGCTCCCACTTCGGCATGCCGGCACCTTCCTGTGCGAGCCGCTGCTCGGCAATGGCGGCACGGCCCCGGCGCGGCCGCGGCCGCTGATCGTGAGCGGCACCTCGCCGGTTGCGGTCGATCGCGACGAGGTCTTGCTGATCGAGGAGTGGCGCCTGCGGGGGGACGGGAGCGCAATCCCACCAGGGGATGACCCGAAAGATACCACACCAATTCATACAGTTAACGGAAAAGCCTCATACGAGATCTCGGCACCGGCCAACGCCCGGCTCAGACTCCGCTTTATCAACGGCAGCCAACGCAGCGTGCTGGCGGTCAAGTTAGAGAACCTCGAAGTCCGGGTAATGGCGATCGACGGCCAGCCTGCCGAACCGTTTTCGGCCCGCAACGGCGCGCTGGTGCTGGCGCCCGGAAGCCGCACCGATGTCTTTGTCGACGCGGCCGGGACGCCGGGAACAAGCTTCCCGATCCTGCTGCACGACGGCAAGCAGGCCCGCCCGGTCGGCAGGCTCGCGATCTCGAACGATCCGCCGCTCCGGCCGGCGCCGTTCCCGCCTGCCCCGCCGCTTCCGGGCAACGACCTGCCCGCCCAGCTCGACCTCAAGAGCGCGGCGCGGTTCGATCTGGCATTGGGCACGCCGACCGAATGGTTCCGGCCGGTCGAGTTCAAACCGTCATCCGCCCCGGCCTTTCAGGCCAAAGCCGGCCGGCCGGTGGTGCTGGCGCTGACCAATCGCGGCGCGATCGTCAGCGTCTTTCGCCTGCATGGCCATCACTTCCGCCTGCTCGACCGGCTCGACGACGGCTGGAAGCCGTTCTGGCTCGACACGCTCGCGGTCGAACCGGGCCAGACCCAGCGCATCGCCTTCCTCGCCGAATATCCCGGCCGCTATCTGATCGAGCAGGTCGCGACCGACTGGGCCGCGCCGCGGCTCGTCCGATGGTACAGTGTCCAATAACAAGAATGAGGAAACGCTCATGAGCCAGACAGTTGCAGCGATTCGCGGAGTGAAGGCACGAAGCGTCGTGGTGCCGCTCAAGCGCCCCGTGAAGACCGCGTTCGGCGTGATCGATTCCGGCCCGCTGGTCCTGATCGATGTCGAGACCGATCAAGGCGTTACCGGCCGCACCTACATCTTCGCCTACAGCAGGCTGACGCTTAAACCACTGGTTTATCTGATCGAGGAGATCGGCCGCGAGCTGGTCGGCAAGCCGGTCGCACCGTTCGACCTGATGAAGGCGATGGACGCCAAATTCCGGCTGCTCGGCGCGCAGGGTCTGGTCGGCATGGCCGTGTCGGGCCTCGAGATGGCCTATTGGGACGTGCTCGGCCAGCTCGCCGGCCGGCCCCTGGTCGAGTTGCTCGGCGGCTCGGTGAAGCCGATCAAGGCCTATGACAGCTACGGCGCGGTCGATCCCGTTGCCGATGAGCACGCGTTGCGTCGCTCGCTCGACCAGGGCTTCAAGGGCATCAAGATCAAGGGCGGCGACGGCGACGCCGCCAATGACGAGCGTGTCGTGAAGGGCGTGCGCGCCCTGCTCGGCCCCGACGTTGCGCTGATGATCGACTTCAACCAGTCGCTCGATCCGGCGGAGGCCACACGACGCATCGCGCGGCTTGCGCCCTACGATTTGCATTGGATCGAGGAGCCGGTGCCGCAGGAAAGCCTCTCTGGTCACGCAAAAGTCCGCGAGACCTCGCCGACGCCGATCCAGGCCGGCGAGAATTGGTGGTTTCCGCGCGGCTTTGCCGAGGCGATCGCGGCCGGCGCATCCGACTTCATCATGCCCGACGTGATGAAGGTCGGCGGCGTTACCGGCTGGATGCAGGTCGCCGGACAGGCCGATGCCGCATCGATCCCGATGTCGAGCCATCTGTTCGCGGAAGTCAGCGCGCATCTGCTCGCGGTGACGCCGACCGCGCACTGGCTCGAATTCCTCGACTTCGCCGGCGCGATCCTCGCAAGGCCAGCCGAGATCACCGATGGCGCGGTGACCGCCCGCGGTCCCGGGCTCGGCATCGAGTGGAACGAGCCGGCGGTCGCGAAATATCTGGTGCCGTAGGTCGTAGGATGGGTGGAGCGCAGCGATACCCATCAACTTTCTTTCGACGCGGTGAGATGATGGGTTTCGCTGCGCTCCCCATCTACGCGCCCATGATCGTCGTGCGCTTCACCTTTGCGACGTATTCATGTAGGTCGTCAGGACATCGGAGCGCCCCATGTCCACCAACAACAAGCTGACGCTCAAGTTTCGCTGTCCCACGGAGCTTGAAGGCCTGATACCGCCGCCCGTGCCGGCAGCGCAGGGCGTTCCCGACTGGCTCAAAACGATGCCGGCGACCGCCTACAGCTCGATCAACCTGCACGACGAGGACACCATCAAGCGCTGTCCGCCGTTCGTGGATGCGATGACCTGCGGATTCCTGCTGCCGCTGGTTTGCGACCTCAGGGTCGAAAACGGCGAAATCACCTGGGACCAGGACCTGCCGCCGGGAGGCACGCCCGAATTTCCGCGTTCGCCGATCGGCTTCCACGACCCGGGTCAGGTCAGCGGCACGCCGCTGTTTGAAGAGGGTCGCTTCTTCATCAAATTCCACAATCTGTGGACCGTCGAAGCCCCTGAAGGCTACGCCGTCTACTTCACGCATCCCGTCAATCGCTTCGACCTGCCGTTCACCACGCTGAGCGGCCTGGTCAATTCCGACCTTTATGCCGACAACTGGGTGCACTTTCCGGCGTACTGGCACGACCGAAATTTCAAAGGCGTGCTCCCGAAGGGAACTCCGATCGCGCAATGCATTCCGGTCAAGCGCGACAGCTGGACCGCGCAGGCCTCGTCCTTCACGGCGGACGAAGCCAAGCGCGTCGACGAATTCCGCGCTGAGCTCAGACGGCAGCCCAATCTCTACCGGAGAAACTTCAGGGCCTGAGGCGCCGCGAAAGCGTCTTCCGGGATTTCGCGGAAAGCGCTCAGCTCGATTCCACGCCGAGGAATTTCGCAGCCGCGCTCCGATCGAAGAAGAAGCGGCCATGCGATGACGCCGCCATCACGAACGTCGCGCGGCCCAGCAGTTGCGGCTGGCCACGCGTGACCGAGCGCAGCGCCGCCTCACCGGCATTGCGGTCGCCCTGCTCGAGAAGACAGGTAGCGAGATGGGCGCGGACCGAGCGGTCGTCCGGATACTGCGCGAGCACCTGGCGGAAAGCATCGGCCGCAGCCGCGTAGTCGCCGTGCAGGATCAGGATCCGGCCAAGTTCGTTGACGACATCCGGGCGTCCCGGCGCACTGTTGCGGGCACTGGTCAGGATGCTGAGCGCCTTCCCGAGCTCGCCGTTCTCGTGAAACAGGCGTCCCAGGCTAAGCTTCAGGTCGACATTGTCGGGTGCCAGCGCAAGGCCGGATTCGACGATGCCGATGGCGTCGCTGCGTTGACCGACCTTGACGAGCTGACCTGCAAGCTCCTGGAAGGACGGAAAATAAGGCGGACGGCGCGCGACCGTGCGGCGGAGTTGCGCGATGCCATCGGCCGCGCGGCCGGCGTCGCACAGCAAAGCGCCAAGCAGGGTCTCGACTTCGCCGTCGTCGCCGCGACGCGCGATCCGTTCCAGCGATGCGATCGCCTCGCCTCCCCGATCCTGTCCCATCAGGGCGTGCGCCAGGAGAAGCGCTGCGTTCCTGTCGGTGCGGTTGGATTTCAGGATGCTGGCGGCAATCTGCTCGGCGTGAGCAAACTGCCGCGCCCGCAACGCCATTGCGCCTTGTTGCAGCGCCTGAGCGAGGAAATTGTTCTGCGTGGCACTCACGAGCGGGATTCACGGGATGCAAGGGAATGTCGTGGGGCTTTAGCCCGCCTCTTCCCACGCGTCCACCAAAAGTCTCGTGTCTGGGGGAGTTGAGCACTTGGCGAGCCTCCCCGCGCCCTCCGCCGGAAGCGGAGGGATTGGATCTATGCGGGACAAGGATACGGCCGATCTTGTATGGTCGCGGCTGATCGGCGTGCCGCCGAACGAACCTGACACCATGTGACAGATCGGAGAACCAGGATGGCACAGTGTATCGTCATCGTTCAATTCGACCTCCCGAAGCGAACCGAGGAACAGGCCATCAAGGGCGGCATGGGCAGCGCGCCCATCTATCGAAATCTCGCGACAAAGGGGCTGATCCGCAAAGACTATCTCAACGGTGAGACCGGCACCGGCGGTGTTTACCTGTGGGAGAGCCCCGCGGCGGCCGAGGCCTGGTTCACCGAGGCCAAGATCGCCGAGCTGACTGAACGGTTCGGAGCCCGGCCGCGGCTGACCTGGTACGACACGCACGTCACCGTCGACAACCTCAAGGGCGAGACGCGGGTGAACCAATCCGCGCTGATTTCCGCCGCGGAATGAAAAGACGTCGGCAGCAGCTGCCTCCGGCGGACGCTCACGCGCCCACGCGCGTCCAGAGATAGCGCGCGTCCGGCTCCTTCTCCTCGTTGCGGGCGCCGTCGGTCTCCTCGACCGGCGCAAAGCCGCGCGCCTCGTAGAAGCGGCGCGCCCGCACATTGCGCTGGAAGGTCCAGAGTTGCAGACGGCCGGCGCCTTGCTTCGCGACTTCGAGCAGCGCACCGCCGATGCCGCTTCCCTGCGCGGCAGGCAGCACGTAGAGCTGCTCGATCCAGTCGTCGCGGAACGCGATCACGCCGCTCATCGCCGCACCGTCGAACGCGCCCCACAGCGTGCACGCCGCAAACATCCGCTCGCGATAGAACCAGCGGTCTTCGTCGGGCGTATGCAGGCCCGCGAGCCACGGCAGCGCATCGTCGAACGCCGCGCGATGCACGCGCGCGGCGGCGTCCATGTCGGCAAGCGCGAGTTGCCTAATACTCAATCCCGAACTCGTCATAGAGGCGGCGGAACACGGCCGGCAGCACCTCGGTGAGATCCTCCGCGATCAGGCCGGGCCCCGCCTCGCTGGCGCCTTCGCCGTGCAACCAGACGCCGATGCTGGCCGCCTCGAAGGCCGCGACGCCCTGCGCCAGGAAGCCCGCGATGATGCCGGCGAGCACGTCGCCGGCACCGGCGGTGGCAAGCCAGGGCGGCGCGTTGGCGGCGATGGTGGCGCGGCCGTCGGGAGACGCGATCACCGTGTCGGCGCCCTTCAGCAGCACCACCGCGCCGGAACGCTCGGCCGCCGCGCGCACGCGTTCGAGCTTGGAGCGGCCGGGATGCTTGTTGGAGATGTCGCTGAACAGCCGCGGAAACTCGCCTTCATGCGGCGTGAGCACCACCCCAAGGCCGTCGGCGGCCTTGATCGCCTCGAACAGCCGGTCCGGCGTGCCGGCAAAGCTCGTCAGCGCATCGGCATCGAGCACCAGATGCCGCTGTGCCGACAGCGCGGTGTGGACGAAGTCGCGGGTGCGCGCGCTGACGCCGGCGCCGGGTCCGATCACGCAGGCGTTGAGGCGCTTGTCGTCGAGCAACTCGGCGAACTGGATCGGGTTGTCGACCGCGCGCACCATCACCGCGGTCAGCGCCGCCGCGTTGACGGCGAGCGCGTCGCGCGGCGAGGCCAGCGTCACGAGGCCGGCGCCGGCGCGCAGCGCCGCGCGCGCGGCGAGCCGCGCCGCCCCGGTCGAGGCGAGATCGCCGGAGACCACGACGGCATGTCCGCGCGCGTATTTGTGGCCGTCGATCCGCGGCACCGGAAACGACCAGCGCCAGGCCTGCGGCAGGTTCTCCGTGGTCAGCGGCTTGATCTCGTCGAGCACCTGCGGATCGATGCCGATATCGGCGACGCGGACCCGGCCGCAATACATCCGACCCGGCAGCAACAGATGCGCCGGCTTCTTGCGGAAGAAGGTGACGGTCTCGATGGCCTGCACGGCCGCTCCCATGACAGCGCCTGATGTACCGTTGATGCCGCTCGGCAGGTCCACCGCCAACACCGGCGTACCGTTGGCGTTAATGGCCGTGATCATTTCCAGCGGATCGCCCTTTACCGGGCGATTGAGGCCGGCGCCGAACAGCGCGTCGATGATCAGCGCCGGCTTGCCGAGCGCCTGCGGGTTGAACGGCAGCACCGGATATTTCCAGCCCTTCGCCGCGAGCGCCGCGTCGCCCTGCAGGCTGTCGCGTTCGCAGAGCAGGATCACCGAGACCTCGCGGCCGCGCGCGGCGAGCTCGGCGGCGGCGACAAAGCCGTCGCCGCCATTGTTGCCGCGGCCGGCGACCACGACGATCGGCCCCTCCTCGACCAGCTCCATCGCGGCTTCAGCGACCGCCTGGCCTGCGCTCATCATCAGCGAGAAGCCCGGCGTGCCGCCCGCGATGGTCAGCCGGTCGGCACGCTCCATCTCCGTGGTGGTCAGAACGTCCATGCCGAATCCTCAATCGCTTCGCCTTTTCGAGAGGCAATTCCTGTGACGTTCGCGGGGTTTCTACTAGCCGACTGCATATGGATTGATCTATTTGCCTATTTGTTAGGCTTGGATATCATAGCCCATGTGGTTCGATATCAGCCGATTGCCTGATAAAAGGCTGATAACATTCCGAAATCGGGGGCTTTCACAACTTGGCATAGACCCTGCTTTTGAGGAAGCCGCGCGCAGTGCCGCTCCATGCGACCATTGCGCGTGTTTCCGGCCCGGCGCCGGAAGGCTCAAGACCAACCTAGACTGCGCCCCACGCGCATCGAACTCGACCCTGCAATCTGCAATGCCCGGGAGGCGCTCAGTGAAGAAGATTGAAGCCATCATCAAGCCCTTCAAGCTCGACGAGGTCAAAGAAGCGCTCCAGGAAGTCGGACTGCAAGGCATCACCGTGACCGAGGCCAAGGGATTTGGCCGCCAGAAGGGCCATGCCGAACTCTATCGCGGTGCGGAATACATCGTCGACTTCCTGCCCAAGGTGAAGATCGAGATCGTGATCGGCGACGATCTGGTCGAGAAGGCGATCGACGCGATCCGCCGCGCAGCCCAGACCGGACGCATCGGCGACGGCAAGATCTTCGTCTCCAACATCGAGGAAGCGATCCGCATCCGGACCGGCGAATCCGGGCTGGACGCTATTTGAGCCCGGTGCTATCCGGGAATTTCTGACGGCAAAGAGAAAAAAGGCTGCTTCGGCAGCCTGATTTCGTTTGAGCAGTCACACGAACTCGCCAAAAGCGAGAATAACGTCGCTCACCGCTGGAAACCGGCCCGCAAATCCAAAAGGGGTATTCATGAAGACCGCCAAAGACGTCCTGAAATCGATCAAGGACAACGACGTCAAATACGTCGACCTGCGCTTCACCGATCCGCGCGGCAAATGGCAGCATGTGACCTTCGACGTCGGCATGATCGAAGAGGACACCTTTGCCGAAGGCCAGATGTTCGACGGCTCCTCGATCGCCGGCTGGAAGGCGATCAATGAATCCGACATGTGCCTGATGCCCGACCCGCTCACCGCGACGATTGATCCGTTCTTCGCCGAGACCACCATGGTCATCGTTTGCGACGTGCTCGAGCCGACCACCGGCGAGCCCTACAACCGCGACCCGCGCGGCATCGCCAAGAAGGCCGAGGCGATGGTGAAGTCGCAGGGCGTCGGCGACACCGTGTTCGTCGGTCCGGAGGCCGAGTTCTTCGTGTTCGACGACGTGCGCTATTCGGCCGAGCCCTACAACACCGGCTTCCGCCTCGATTCCTCCGAGCTGCCGATCAACTCGGCCACCGAATATGAGGGCGGCAATCTCGGCCACCGCATCCGCACCAAGGCCGGCTACTTCCCGGTGCCGCCGCAGGATTCGGTGCAGGACATGCGCTCCGAAATGCTCGGCGCGATGAGCAAGATGGGCGTCAAGGTCGAGAAGCATCACCACGAAGTCGCTTCGGCCCAGCACGAGCTCGGCATGAAGTTCGACACGCTGACGCTGATGGCCGACCAGATGCAGATCTACAAGTACTGCATCCACCAGGTCGCCCACATCTACGGCAAGACCGCCACCTTCATGCCGAAGCCGGTCTATGGCGACAACGGCTCGGGCATGCACGTCCACCAGTCGATCTGGAAGGACGGCAAGCCGGTGTTCGCCGGCAACAAGTATGCCGACCTGTCGGAGACCTGCCTGCACTACATCGGCGGCATCATCAAGCACGCCAAGGCGATCAACGCCTTCACCAACCCGTCGACCAACTCCTACAAGCGTCTGGTTCCGGGCTATGAGGCTCCGGTGCTGCTCGCCTATTCGGCGCGCAACCGCTCGGCGTCCTGCCGCATCCCCTACACCGCGAACCCGAAGGCCAAGCGCGTCGAGGTGCGTTTCCCCGACCCGATGGCCAATCCCTATCTCGGCTTCGCTGCGATGCTGATGGCCGGCCTCGACGGCATCAAGAACAAGATCGATCCGGGTCCGGCGATGGACAAGGACCTCTACGATCTGCCGAAGGAAGAGCTGAAGCAGATCCCGACGGTGTGCGGCTCGCTCCGCGAGGCGCTCGAGAACCTCGACAAGGACCGCGGCTTCCTCAAGAACGGCGGCGTGTTCGACGACGACTTCATCGACGCCTATATCGAGCTGAAGATGACCGAGGTCGCCCGTTTCGAAATGACCCCGCACCCGGTCGAGTTCGAGATGTACTACTCGCTGTAAGACCTACGGCACCGTGAAATGCGAAAGGCGCTTCCGATGGAGGCGCCTTTTGTTTTTGGATGAACGCCCGATGGGTAGATCCGCGTAGCCCGGATGAAGCGGAGCGAAATCCGGGAACGGTCGCGCCAATGCTGAGAGCTGCCCCGGATTACGCTTCGCTCCATCCGGGCTACGCACCTCGACACTTATCCTCGCGTCGCGCGCTTCCCCAATTTCGGCGTCTTGCGGTCGTTCGACAACCCGCTTGCGAACCCCTGTGTCGCCACGATCAGCGTCTCGATCGCGCGTGACGACCGGGCCTTGTTGGGCTTCGCCAGTTCCTGCAACAGCAACCCGTCGATGCCGGCCAGCATGAAGCGTGCGACATCGGCGCATCCCGCCGCGTCGAGCTCGCCGGTTCGTACGGCAACGCCCTGCAGGATGTCCTGATAGACCTTGACATAGGCGTCATACTGATAGGCTGCGAGCCCGGCAGCGTCGTCGCGCCGAAGCGCGTACAGCGTCAGCTCATACTGCACGATCTGCAGCTCGAGCGTTCGCTCGAGATAGCGCCAGCCGGCGCGCAGGGCTTCGCGGATGCAGCTCGCGATGTCGGCAGTATCGCCGGTTTCCTCGCGCAGCGCCGCGGTCGTCTCATCGATCAGGTGTTCGAGCACCGCCAGCAGCAGCGCGCTCTTGCTCTCGAAATGATAGTGCAGCGTGGCGAGGCGAACGCCGGCGCCGGCCGCGATGTCGCGCGTCGTCGTCGCCGCGACGCCGCCGGTCCCGAGCGCCTGCAAGGCTCCCTCAATGATCTGGCGCCGCGTTCGTTCGCCCTTGGGTTCGTTCTTGGGTTCGCTCTTGGCGCCGACCTGCTCACGTCCTGCGATTGTCATCCGTCTCTCCAATGCGCACGACGATTGTCTAGAGCCTTTTCCGTTCCGATGGAATCCGAACGGAGTTCTAGACTCTTGTTCTGACGCGTTTTCTTCACGCGAACCGGTATCCACTTCGCTCGAAAACGCGTCGGCCCGTGCCGCACAAATTTGCATGTTGCACAAAATTGGTCATTTGACCAATTTTATCGCCTGTGTTTATCCTTGCGGCAATGAGAACCGGGGTCCCGGGGGAAACAAATGTCGAGAGGAACGAGAAAATGACCACAGCAGCTGCTCGAAACAACGACACGCTGACTCGTCACGTCGTCTACCCCTTCGCCAATGCCAACTTCCTCGCCGAGAACCCGCCAATCTGCATCGAGGGCGGTGAAGGTGTCTACGTCTCGGACGGCCATGGCGGCCGCTATCTCGACGGACAGGCCGGGCTCTGGAACGTCAATGTCGGGCATGGCCGCCCCGAGATCAAACAGGCGATCATCGAACAGCTCGATCGTCTCAGCTTCTATTCGACCTTCGGCAACACCACCAACAGCCCGTCGGTGGCGCTGGCGGACGAGCTCTGCCGGCTGGCCGCGCCGGAAGGCATGGTCCGCGCGTTCTTCTCGTCCGGCGGCTCGGAGGCCAACGAGGCCGCGATCAAACTCGCCAAGCAATATTGGCGGCTCGCCGGCGAACCACTGCGCACCAAGATCATCTCGCTGCGCGGCGCCTATCACGGCGTGACGCTGGGCGCGCTGTCGGCCGGCGGCGTCAATGTCTACAAAGAGCAGTTCACGCCGCTGCTGCCGGGATTCTTCCAGGTCGAGACGCCGCACGCCTATCGCAACCCGTTCACGTCGGACCCGGAGGCGCTCGGCCGCCTCTGCGCCGAATTGCTCGAGCGCGAGATCGTCTATCAGGGAGCTGGCAGCGTCGCGGCCTTCATGGCCGAGCCGGTGCAGGGTGCCGGCGGCGTGATCGTGCCGCCCGCGAATTTCTGGCCGCTGCTGCGCGAGGTCTGCGACCGCCACGGCGTGCTCCTGATCGCCGACGAGGTCGTCACCGGCTTCGGCCGCTCCGGCAGCATGTTCGGCAGCCGCGCCTGGGGCGTCAAACCCGACATCATGGTGTTCGCCAAGGGCATCAACAGCGGTTACATCCCGCTCGGTGCCACCTTGATCAACGCGAAGGTCGCAGCCGCCTTCCAGTCCGACGACAAGTCGCAATTCACGCCGCGCGCCTTCATGCACGGCAACACCTATGCCGGCCATCCCCTCGCCTGCGCCGCCGCGATCGCCAATTTGCGCATCGTCGAGCAGGAGGAGCTGCCGGCCAATGCCGGGAAGGTCGGCGCCTATCTGCTGGCACGATTGAAGGACGTCCAGAAGCGCCACCCCAATATCGGCGACGTGCGCGGCAAGGGGCTGATGCTCGGCATCGAGCTGGTCGCCGATCCCGAGACCAAGCGGCCGTTCGATCTGGCGGAGAATTTCGGCCAGCGGATCTGGGAGCGCTGCGTCGCCAAGGGCGTCCTGATCCGCAACCTGGCCGACACGTTCATCATCTCCCCGCCGCTGACCTTCACGACCGAACACGCCGACAAGATCGCGGACACGTTCGACGAGGCGATCAGCGCAGTCGAATAGATCACACGAGGTCGGCGCGCCAGGACAGGGGATTGCTCGCATGGCTACTGGGTTCGTCTGCCATGAACTTTACATGTGGCACAACACCGGCAACTGGGCCCAGGTGTTTCCACCGGGATTGACGATCCAGCCCGGAATCCATGCGGAGAATCCGGAGACCAAGCGCCGCTTCCGCAATCTGGTCGAAGTCAGCGGCCTGCTCGATCATCTCGTGCAGATCAAGCCGCGCGCAGCGACAGTGGCAGAGCTCGCCCGCGTCCACACCGCGGACCATATCGCCCATATCAAGCACCTCAGCGACGCCGGCGGCGGCGACGCCAGCCACCTGACGCCGCTTGGCGCCGGCAGCTACGAGATCGCGCTGCTCGCGGCCGGTGGCGCCATCACGGCTGCCGATGCGGTCGCATCGGGCGCGGTCGAGACCGCCTATGCGCTGATCCGCCCGCCGGGGCATCATGCGCGGCCGGAGCTCGGCATGGGATTTTGCCTGTTCGCCAACGCAAGCATCGCGATCCGGCATTTGCAGGCCACGGGCCAGGTCTCGCGCGTCGCCGTTGTCGACTGGGACGTGCATCACGGCAACGGCACCCAGGCGGTGTTCTACGAAGACCCCAGCGTGCTGACGATCTCGCTGCACCAGGACAATCTGTTCCCGGCAAACTCCGGTTCACTTGCCGAGAACGGCGACGGCGCAGGCGATGGCTACAACATCAATGTACCGCTGCCGCCCGGCTCGGGCATCGGTGCCTATCGCAGCGCGTTCGAACGCGTCGTGCTGCCCGCACTGCATCGCTTCGCACCCGACATGATCGTGGTGGCGTCGGGCTTCGATGCGTCGGGCGTCGATCCGCTCGGCCGCATGATGCTGTCGTCGGCGGCGTATCGCGAGATGACGCGCATGCTGCGCGCCGCTGCCAAGACGTTGTGCAACGGCCGCATCCTGATGACGCATGAGGGCGGCTACTCGGAAATGTACGCGCCCTATTGCGGGCTCGCGGTGCTCGAGGAGTTGTCCGGCATCAAGACTGATATCACAGATCCCTGGGAGCCATTGATGGCCGCGTGGGGCGGCAATGAGCTGCAGCCGCATCAGGCGGCGGTGATCGATGCGGCCGCGGCGCTCGTGAGCCGGCTGCCTGCTGCGCGTTGACGATGGGATTGGTGGAAGCAATCGACGGATGCCATGGCACGGTTCGTGCAACAACTGCTGCCGTGCATCTCCTGCTTTAGAGGGAGGCGTCGGATTGTCCGCGCCATAGACGAGGGTACTGACGATCATGCTTGACCGACGTTCACTTCTCGGCGGCGTTGCCGCAGGCGCGGGCTCGATTGCAATGCTGGCAAGCCTGAACAAGGAAGCCCGTGCCGCAGGCGGGCCAGTCAAGATAGGCTCGGCATTGCCGATGTCCGGATTCGCCGCCGCTGACGGCATCGAGTTCAAGAACGGCCTCACGCTCGCCGCCGAAGAGATCAACGCTGCCGGCGGTATCTTGGGACGTCCGATCCAGATCGCGATCGAAGACACCAAGGAGATGGGCGCCGATATCGTGACCCAGGCGATGCAGCGCCTGATCGATCGTCACTCGGCGAGCGCGATCATCAACGGATATAATGTCGGCACCAACATGGTGGAGATGGACGTCGCCGCAGACAACGACGTCATCTTCGTGCACTACAACACGCTGATCTCGCATAACACCAAATTCCTCAGCGACCCGCAGCGCTATTATTCCTGCTTCCAGGGCGATCCGCCGGAGTTCTACTACGGCCCCGGCTTCCTGCTGTTCTTGAAATCGCTGATCGACAACAAGCAGTGGAACCCGCCGAACCGCAAGATCGCAATCATCCCCTCGGCGAACGAATATTCGATCGTGATCGCCAACGCGATCCGCGACCGCGTCAAGGAATTCGGCTTCGAGCTCGGGCTCTACGAGACCGTGCCCTTCCCGACCAACCAATGGGGACCGACGCTTGCCAAGCTGCGTCAGGACCCGCCGGCCGCGATTGCGGTGACGCACTTCCTGCCGCAGGACCTGGCGCAGTTCATGACCCAGTTCCTGCCCGAGCCGACCCAGAGCCTGGTCTATATGCAATACGGACCGTCGCTTCCGGCCTTCCGCGAGATCGGCAAGGAAGCCATCAACGGCGTGATCTACTCCACGGTGATCGGCTGCCTGCCCGACGAATTCTCCGCGGCCTATCGCAAGACCTATCGCGAGAAGTTCGGCGCCAACGCCGCCTTCATCACGGGCTCGCAGACCTATGACGGGCTCTGGCACTACGCATTGTCGGCGGCGCTCGCCGGCGGCGCCAGCGAGCCGAGCAACAAGGAGCAGACCCGCAAGATCTCGGAGGCTATGAAGCGGCTGATCTATCGCGGCGTCAACGGCATCTACCACGCCGACCCGAAGGGCCAGTCCGCCTTCTGTTATCCGACCCAGATCAAGGATCCTTCGCTCGGCATGGCGCATCAGTTCCTGCAGCACCAGGACTACCGCACCGATCCCAAGCTGATCGCCCCCGCGCTCTATGCAACTGACACGATGAAGCTGCCGCCATGGATCAAGGCGTAAGAGGTTGACGCGGTGAGCTCCCCTGACCAGACGAACGGCCCGCTGCTCGTCTGCGAGGGCGTGACCAAGACCTTCGGTTCGCTCCGTGCGGTGGATGGTCTGTCGTTGACCGTTCGACCCGACGAGGTGGTCGGGCTCGGTGGGCCGAACGGCGCCGGCAAGACGACATTCTTCGATGTCGTCACCGCCGTCACGGAGATCACCGACGGCCGCATCCTGTTTGCGGGGCGCGATATCACCGGATTTGCGGCGCACGAAGTGTGCCGCGCCGGCATCGCCCGCACCTTCCAGCTCAATGCGGCGTTCGACAGCCTCTCGGTCGAGGAGAATATCGAGGTTGCCGCCCATTTCGGCGACACCAACAGCCGCTTCCCGGGCTTTGCGATCAGCCGGGCCGCCCGGCAGCGCGCTGCCGCGGCGCTCGATCTGGTCGGCCTCTCCGGCCGGCAGCGCATCGCACGCGACCTGCCCGTGCTCGACCGCAAGCTCTTGATGATCGCGGGGGCGGTTGCAACCTCCCCGCAACTGCTGCTGCTCGACGAGCCGGTCGGCGGCCTCAGCCCGTCGGAGGTCGATCGCATCGCCGACGTCGTCAAGCGGCTGTCGGCATCGGGGATCGCGATCCTCTTGATCGAGCACGTCATGCGCTTCCTGCTCTCGCTGTCGACGCGCGTGGTGATCATGCACCACGGCAAATCGATCTTCGAAGGCGCGCCCTCGGCGGTCGCCGATGATCAGACGGTGGTCGAGACCTATCTCGGCAAGGCCGCGACCAACCGCCTCAAGGCCTTCTTCGTCAAGCAGCCGGAGCTGAGCGCCCATGGCTGAACCGTCGAGCGTCCCCTGCCTCGCCGTCAACGGTCTGGTGACCGGCTATGACGGCCGCAATGTCCTGACCGGCGTGTCGCTGTCGCTCAATGCGGGCGAACTCGTCACCGTCGTCGGCCCGAACGGGCACGGCAAGACCACGCTGCTGCGCGCGATCTCCGGCCTGCTGCCGGTGCGCAAGGGCTCGGTGTCGCTGAATGGCCGGGTGATCTCGGGCCTGCCGGCGCATCGCGTCGCGGCAGGCGGCGTGATCCACGTACCGCAGGGCGATCTGTTGTTCGCCGGGATGAGCGTGCTCGAGAATCTCCTGATGGGCGCCTATCTCGATTCCGATCAGGCAGCGGTGGCCGGGCGTCTCGATGAGGTCTTCACGCTGCTGCCCAAGCTCGCCGAGCGCCAGACCCAGATCGCTGCCAGCCTCTCCGGCGGCGAGCGGCGCATGGTCGGCATCGGGCGCGGCCTGATGATGAAGGGCACGGTGATGCTGATCGACGAACCGTCGCTCGGCCTCGCCCCGATCATCATCGAGCAGATCTACGAGGTGATCGCGCGGCTGAAGGCGAGCGGCCGCACCATCCTGCTGGTCGAGGAGAATCCGGCGCGCGTCGCCGACATCGCCGACCGCATTCACCTGCTCGACAACGGCGCCTTCGTCTGGTCGGGCGAACCGTCCGTCCTGCTGCAGCGCGACGAGCTGCTCGCAACCTATCTCGGAGGCTGACGAATTGGAGATCATAGGACCCGTCATCGTGGCCGGGATCACCACCGGCGCCCTGTACGCGCTGGCGACGCTCGGCCTGTCGCTGGTCTGGGGCTCGCTCGGCATGCTCAACATGGCGCACGGCACGCTGTTGACGCTCGGCGGTTACGCGGCGTTCACGGCCGCCAGCCAGCTCGGCCTGCCGGTGCCGCTCGCGGTGCTTGCCGCAGCCGCGGTCGGCGGCGTGATCGGCGCGCTGATCTTCATGCTGGTCGCCTATCCACTGTCGCGCCGCAGCCCCGAAACCTTCGAGACCACCATCATGATCGCGACCTTCGGCGTCGCGCTCACCCTCGAGAATACCGTGCTGCGGCTCTATGGCGGCCAGCCGCTGGGGCAGCCGCTCTCGGTCGGCGGTTCGATCAATCTCGGCGGCTTCGTGTTGCCCTGGCAGAACCTTGTCATCATCGTCAGCGCCATCGCGCTGATGGGCGCCACCGCGTTGTTCCTCACCCGGACCAGGGCCGGCCGCGCCATTCGCGCCACGGCGCAGAACCCGGATGCCGCCAAGCTGATGGGCGTGCCGGTGGCGCGGGTCTATCTGCAGGTCCTGATTCTATCAGGCATGCTCGCCGGCGTCTGCGGCGTGCTGGTCTCGTCGATCACCCAGCTCTCGCCGTCGCTCGGCGCCGATCCGATGCTGAAGGCCTTCATCATGTGCGTGGTGGCCGGGCTCGGCAATCTGCCCGGCGCGATCATCACCTCGTTCGGTCTCGCCATCGTCGAGGCGCTGGTGCAGTTCCTGGCCGGTGCGCGCTGGGGTTTCCCTGCGCTGCTCGCCATCGTGATCCTGGTGCTCATTCGCCGGCCCGGCGGATTGTTCGGCCGGGTCGAAGTGCGACGGCTGTGAGGTCGATGTGAAACGCCAGGATCTCGCCAACCTGCTGATCGGTCTCGTCGTCCTCGCCGCTGCGGTCGCACTGCCGTTCTACGTCGACAGCCGCTACGTGATCGGCCAGGTCACGCTCGGCCTGTTCTATGCCATCGTCGCCTCGCAGTGGAACCTGCTGTTCGGCTTCTCCGGCGTGTTCTCGCTGGCGCAGATGGCGCTGTTCGGCTTCGGCGGCTACGCCACCGCGATGCTGTGCTTCTATTTCGGCCTCAACGTCTGGGCCGCGATGCCGCTCGCGGCCATTGCGACCGTGCTGTTCAGCCTGGTGATCGGTGCGGCGTGCCTGCGCCTGAGCGGCGCCTATACCGCGCTGCTGACGCTCGCGGTCGCGCAGGTGATGTATCTGTTGATCGTCACCGACACCGACTGCTTCGTCATGGTCGGCACGCAGTGCCGGCAACTCACCGGCGGCGCGGTGGGCTTCGCGCGCTTCGGCGATCTCGGCTCGCGCGCGATGTTCAAGGCCAAATATCTTGTCGCTGACTACGCGCTGGTGGTGGCGTTGTTCGCGGTCACGATGCTGTTCACCTGGGCCATCATCCGCGGCCCGATCGGGCTCGCCTTCCGCGCGCTGCGCGACAATCCCGGCTGCGCCATGGCGCGCGGCATCAGCCGCTTCCAGATGCAGCTGCTGATGTTCGGCCTCTCGGCCTTCTTCACCGGGCTCGCCGGCGGGCTCTATGCCGCGCATTTCAACGCGATCGGCCCCGGCGTGCTGTCGTTCTCGCAGCTGTTCTTCATCATCGCGATGGTGGTGGTGGGCGGCATCGGCCGGCTCTGGGGGCCGCTGGTCGGCGCCATCGTGCTGGTCGCCGCCGACGAAGCGATGCGCGAGATCGGGGAATTCCGCTCGCTCGGGCTCGGCATCATCATCGCCGCGGTGATGGTGCTGATGCCGAACGGCCTGATCGGCCTGTTCGAGAGCATTTTCGACAGACTGCGGCGGCTGCGCTCGCGCAGTCCTGCGATGACAGCAGAAATATCCGGCGACACGCCGGCGTGACCAGTGGAGTGACAGATGTACGATACGATCATCGTGGGCGCAGGTTCAGCCGGCTGCGTGCTGGCCAATCGGCTCTCCGCCGATCCCGCCCGCAAGGTGCTGGTGCTGGAGGCCGGCCGTGCCGCGCCGCTGGCGTCCGACATTCCCTCGGACTGGCCGACGATGTTCAACACGGCGGTCGACTGGGGCTTCTACACCGAGCCGCAGGCCGGCTGCCGCGGCCGCCGCGTGTTCTGGCCGCGCGGCAAGATGGTCGGCGGCTCCGGCGCGATGAATGCGATGATCTACATCCGCGGCCTGCCGTCCGACTATGACGGCTGGGAGAAGGCCGGCTGCACCGGCTGGGGCTGGCGCGACGTGCTGCCGGATTTCATCGCGTTCGAGAACAACGCCGACTTCACCGACAGCCCGCTGCACGGCACCGGGGGTCCGCTCCATGTCGCCCATGTTCCGTTCGTCGACCCCAACGAGCTGCGCTGGCTCGAAGCCGCAAAGGCCGCCGGCCACGCGCACAATCTCGACTTCAACGGCGAGAGCCAGGAGGGCGCCGGCTTCTTCCAGTTCGTGATCAAGCAGGGCGAGCGGTTCGGAACCGGCAAGGCCTATCTGCGTCCGGCACTGGAGCGCGCCAACCTGACGGTCAAGACCGGCGTCCGCGTGATCCGGATTGTCATCGAAAGGGGCCGCGCCACTGGCGTCGAATATCTCGAAAACGGGCAGCTCAAGACGGCAAACGCATCCGGCGATATCGTGATGTCATCGGGTGCGATCGGCTCCGCCCAGCAATTGCTGCTGTCGGGCATCGGCCCCGCCGACGAGTTGAGGGCCGCAGGCGTCACGCCGGTGCACGACCTTCCCGGCGTCGGCAAGGATCTTCAGGACCACATCAACATTCCCATCACCTTCTACACCAAAGAGAAGATCGGCGTCGGCGCCTGGACCGACGAGAGCCTCGAAGCCAGCCTGCAGGAATGGCAGGAGAGCCGCAGCGGTCCCCGCTCCTCGCCCTGGGTCGCGGCAGGCGCCCATGTCCGCAGCCGCCCTGACGTCGAGCCCGATCTGCAGCTCTATGGCGCCATCAGCCCGCACCGTGACTACGTCCGCTTCCTGTCCGCGAAGCCGGGCATCACGCTGCATTCGACCTTGCAGCGGCCGAACAGCCGCGGCGAACTGACCCTGCGCTCGGCCGATCCGCTCGAATATCCCGCGATCGATCCGCGCTACTTCTCGTCCGACGCCAGTGGCCGGGATATCGCAACCCTGGCGGAAGGCGTGCGGATCAACCGCCGCATCGCGGCGCAGTCGCCGCTCAAGGAGCTGATCGAAAGCGAGATCACGCCGAGCTTGGAGGCGATCAGCGACGCCGACATCGCCGACTACGTGCGCGGCCATTGCACGACGCTGTATCATGCCGCCTCGACATGCCGGATGGGCAACGATCGGATGGCTGTGGTCGATCCCACAAGCTTCAAGGTCCATGGCCTTGACGGCCTTCGGGTGGCCGACGCATCCGTGATCCCGATCATGATCTCGGGCAATATCCAGACCCCGACGATCCTGATCGCCGAACGCGCCGCGGCCGCGATCGGTGCGAGCGGGCCTGCTGCGTAGCGCCAGCGTCGATCTCCCGGCGGCGCGTGCAAAAGGCGCTTCCGGCGGAAGCGCCTTTTGTCCCAGTCCCGGCGGTTACACCCTCGCCTTGGCGATCCTGCGCCCGCCGGCGTCGAGCGCGCCGAAGGTGCCCGCGATCATGTCCGGTGTCGGGATCATGCCGCCGAGCGACCAGCTCGCCGGCTCGCCTTCCTCGATCTTGACCCAGACGTTGCGGCGGAAGTCAGGGTTGCCCTGACCCTCGACCTCGACCATCAGGTCGGTGACGCGCTCGAGCAGCACTTTCTTCTGCGCGACGTCGAAGATGCCGCGGACGGTGGAAATGGTGACGTAAGGCATGGTCTCTCTCCATTGCTGAGGTGGTGACGACGCAACCAAGATGGACCGGCAGGGCTCAATCAGGCAGTGGCCGATCGGACAGAGATCGGGCAATATCTGCCACAGCCCGATTGCGCCGATCGGCTAGGATGACGGCAATTTCAGGAGGTCCCATGAAGCTTACGATCCTCACCTTGGAAGGCTGCATGCAGTCGGCGGTCGCCGGCATCGCCGACATCCTCACCCTCGCCAACCATGTGATGCAGCTGCGCGGTAGCAAGGCGCGCTTCACCTGGCAGACGCTCTCGCTCGACGGCAAGGCGGTGCGCGCGGGCGGCGGCAAGCTGCTCGCGGTCGACGGCGCCGTCAGCGGGCGGACGTCCTGCGACGCGATCATCGTGCCGGGCAGCCTGGTCGATCACCTGACCGCCGAGCGCCTGCAGCCGCAATATGACCGCGCCGGCGCATGGCTGCGCCAGCAACATGCCGGCGGCAAGTTGATCGGCGCGTTCTGCAGCGGCGTGCTGCTGCTCGCTAATGCCGGCCTGCTCGACGGCCGCCGCGCCACCATCACCTGGTGGCTGCAGAGCGAGCTCCGCCGCCGCCATCCCAAGGTCGACCTCGCCGGCGACGCCGTCCTCACCCAGGCCGACCGGCTGGTCTGCGCCGCCGGCCCGATGTCCTGGGTCGATCTGCTGCTGCGGCTGATCGAACTCGTCGAGGGCCCGGAGGTCGCAAAGGTCTGCGCCGACTATGCCGTGATCGACACCGCGCAGCGCACGCAAGCGATCTTCATGCCGCTCGGCTACATGCTCCCGCAGGACCCGCTGCTGATGAAGGCGGACATGCTGGTGCGCCGCACCGGCAAGGCCCCAATCACGGTGCGCCGCCTCGCGCATGCACTGGGCCTCAGCGAACGCACGTTGAACCGCCGCTTCCGCGAGCTGACCCATGAGCCGCCGCAGGCCTTCATCATGCGCCGCCGCGTCGAGCACGCCCGCACGCTCCTGGAGACGACAACGCAACCGATCAAGACCATCGCCCGCACCACCGGCTATGAAGACGAGAGCAGCTTTCGCAAAGCCTTCCGCAAGCTCACGCTGACCTCGCCTCAGGCCTACCGCGCGCAGCGATCGATGCGCGCGGCGCAACCATAGCAATCCCGGAAGACTACGGTCAGCAACACTGACGAACCCTATGAGGTGACGCGAACCGGCACACCGGCTGGTGCTTCGGGATCGACAATAATCGGGGCCGGGTGTTCACTAGCTGCAAGGACCCGAAAGCGGCTTCCGATAAAACAGACACATTCATTTATGCATGGGGAGAAACGAGATGTCTTTCGTCGCACGACGAATGGCGGCGCTTTCGACCGCCATCATCATCCTCGCTGCCGGTGCAGGCAGCGCATTTGCCCAGAAGAAATACGACACCGGCGCAACCGACACGGAAATCAAGATCGGCAACATCATGCCCTACAGTGGACCGGCATCCGCCTATGGCACCAGCGGCCGGGCTCAGGCGGCCTATTTCCGCAAGGTCAACGCCGAGGGTGGGATCAATGGCCGCAAGATCACCTTCATATCCTATGACGACAGCTACAGTCCGCCGAAAGCCGTCGAGCAGGCGCGCAAGCTGGTCGAAGGCGACGAGGTCCTGCTGATCTTCGCCGCACTCGGCACAGCATCCAACAGCGCCATTCAGAAGTACATGAACGGGAAGAAGGTGCCGCAGCTATTCATCCAGACCGGTGCGACCAAGTGGAATGATCCGCAGAACTTCCCGTGGACCATCGGCTGGCAGCCCAGCTATCAGAGCGAGGGACGAATCTATGCCAAGCACATCCTGAAAGAAAAGCCGGGCGGCAGGATCGCCGTGCTCTACCAGAATGACGACTACGGCAAGGACTACCTGAAAGGCCTGAAGGATGGCCTCGGCGACAAGGCGGCGTCGATGATCGTTGCCGAGGATACCTACGAGGTGGCCGAGCCGACCATCGACACACACATCGTCAAGATGAAATCACTGAATGCCGATGTATTCGTCGACATTGCCACGCCGAAATTCGCGGCGCAGGCCATCAAGAAGGCGGCGGAGATCGGCTGGAAGCCGTTACACATCCTCAATTCGGTCGGTTCCTCGATCGGCGCCGTGATCCAGCCTGCCGGCGTCGAGAACGCGCAGGGGATCATTTCGGTGGCCTATCTGATGGATCCGCTCGATCCACAATGGAAGGATGACCCCGGCATGAAGGCGTTCGACGAATACCTCTCCAAATACTTCCCCGAGGGCAATCGGGCCGATGGCCTAGTGGTGACGGGTTACAATGTGGCGCAGACGCTGGCTCAGGTGCTCAAGCAGTGCGGCGACGATCTCACGCGCGAGAACGTGATGAAGCAGGCCGCGAACCTGAAGGACTTCAGGACCAACAACCTGCTGCCGGGCATCACGATGAACACCAGTCCGATCGACTTCGCTCCGCTCAAGCAGATGCAGCTCAGACGATTCAAGGGCGAGAGATGGGAGCTGTTCGGGCCCATTCTCAGCGCGGAAGTCGGAGGTTAGCGGTCCGCAGCGCCCACTGCAGGCCGCAAAGCGGCCGTCTCGAAGGCCGACGGCCCGACAGTGGCCGTGCATCGAGACGCGTGCGATGCGCGCTCCCTGGGGATGACGGATCAGGCCGTTGTGGGCCATCGAACTACACCCGGAACAGCTTCGCGTACCTTGCCTTGATCTCCTCGCTCTGCGCCTGCACCTGGGCCGGATCGGCCTTGAGCATCTTGAGCTTGTCGAGCGGCACGTGGCCGGCCTTTTCCTTCACCTTGCCGTGGAACGAGCGGTGCGCGAACTCGTCGGCCAGCATCTGCTGGGTCTCGGCGCTGAAGAGATAGCTCTGGAACAGCCGCGCGGCATTCGGGTTCGGCGCATTCTTGAAGATGCCGCTCGGCACGATGATCAGCGGCGCGCCCTCAGTCAGATAGACCACCTCGACCGGCTTGCCCTGATCCCTGGCGAGCACCAGGTTGTAGTCGTTGCCGTCGGCCATCACGGCGCGCTCGCCGAGCAGGATCTTCTTCGGCGGATCGGCCGCCGACTGCACCTGCATCACCCGCTGCTGCGCGAGCTTCTCCAGATAGGGCCAGCCGAGATCGCGCGCCAAGACGAAGGTCGCGGTCATGATCGCGCCCGAGTAGCCCGGGTGGCCCTTGACGATCTTGCCGCGCCATTTCGGATCGAGCAGGTCGGCGTAGCTCTTCGGCGCTTCCTCGCGCTTCACCTGCTCGGTGTTGTAGCCGATCACCTCGAACCAGGCGCAGGATGTCGCTGACGTGCCGTCGGGATCGATCTGGTCGGTGGGAAAATGCTTTGCGACCTCTTCGGGCACATAGGCGGCGAGCCAGTCGTTCTTCTTCCAGTCGAGATAATGGGCAGGGTCGGTCGAGTTGGCGACGTCGACGGCATTGATGCCGCTGCCCTGCTCTTGCGCGATGCGCTGGAAGATCCGCTCGGCGCCGGAGCGGTCGACGCGGACGCTGATGCCTGGATATTTCTGCTCGAAGTCGCGCGCGAGACGCTCGGCCGTGTTGAGCTCAAGCGCGCTGTAGAACGAGATCTTGCCTTCCTTCTTGGCGGCTGCGATCAGCTCCGGCGTCACCGCCTCGGCCGGCGGCGCGGCCGCCCTTAAGGGTTCGGCGAACACCACTCCGGCCGCGGTTGCCGCCGTCGCCTTGAGCCAATCGCGTCTCGACCATTTGCGGTCCTGCATTCCATGCTCCCTGAGATCGGGCCGTTGACCGGCCGCGCCGTTGTTGTGCAGCGATGATAGATCATGATCGATGGAAATGTGCAGCGGTTTTCATCGCCAGCTTTGGCGGAACACCCGCATCCAATTGTCGAAGGCGATCTTGCGCAATGTGGCGTCATCGAAGCCGTGCGCGCGCAGGGCCTGGATCAGGTTTGGCAGATGACTGGCATCCCTGACCGGGAGGGGCATGAGCGCGCCATCGAAGTCGGACCCCAGCGCAACGTGGTCGTCACCCATTCGTTCAACCAGGTAGCCGAGGTGAGCGACGACCGTCTCGATCGGGATGTCCGGATCACGCTGCGCGTCCGGGCGCACTTCGGACACACTGAAATTGAAACCCACGAGGCCGCCTGATGCCTTGACCGCGTCGAGCTGCCAGTCGGTCAGGTTGCGCGTCGCGCGGCAGATCACATGCGCGCACGCATGGGTCGCCACGATGGGCGCGGCACTGATTGCAGCGACGTCCCAGAAGCCGCGCTCGTTGAGATGCGACACATCGACCATGATTCCGAGCCGGTTGCAGGCCTGCACCAGCCCTTTGCCAGCGTCCGTCAAGCCGGGACCGGTGTCCGGTGAGCGCGGATAGGCGAACGGCACGCCATGGCCGAAGATATTGGGGCGGCTCCAGACCGGGCCGAGAGAACGCAGGCCGCGGGCGTAGAGCTGCTCCAGCCCGTCCAGATCGGCGCCGATCGCTTCAGCGCCCTCCAGATGCAACACGATCGCGAACGCGGCATCTTCGCGCGCCGCCTCGATCTCATCCACGGTTCGCGCCCATCGGATGTTTCCGCCGGCGCGGGCCACCATGGTCTCCAGCGCACTCAATTGCGCATTGATGGTGCGGCGCGCGTAAGCCGGATCGAGCGGGTCCGCAAGACGGACCTCGTATCCGTCAGCCGTTCGCGTGAAACCGCCCTCTCGTGGATGTTCCGCCCCGGCGAACATCGCGAACAGACCGCCGATCATGCCACCTTCGCGCGCACGCGGCAGGTCGAGGTGGCCTTCCTCCGAGCGCATCAGAAAATCGCGCCCGCCTTCCCGGTATTCGGCGAGGTGTTGAACGGCATCATTGTGGCCATCGAAGATCGCAACCTTGCCGCTTGCCTGCACCGTGCTGCCCCCTCGTCCAACTTGCCTCGCTCAGGCTACGGCAACGCTGACGAGTCCACACCCTATTTCTTGTCCGGCGGATTCTCGCGCAGGAAGCGTTCAAGATCGGGCTGCACGGAGTAAGGCTGCGGAACCGGATCGCCCTGGAGGTCGACCTGAAGGTCGAGGCAGCGCCGCAGCATCCGCGCCAGCTCGCTGCGCCGATAGGGTTTTGTCAGCAGTGGAATGCCGTGACCGCCACGGCCCTGTTGGGCCGGCAGCACGCCATCGCTGTAGCCCGAGGTGAACAGCACCCGCAGTGCCGGACGCCCGGCCATCAGCGTATCAGCCAATTGCCGGCCGTTCATGCTGCCGTGCATCACGATGTCGGTGAACAGAAGATCGAACGCAGTGCCACGGTTGACGATCGCGAGCGCGGCGTCCGCATTCGCCGCGACCAGCACCTTGTAACCGAGGCTTTCGAGCTGGCCCGTGACGTAGTCGCGGATCGTGGGGTCGTCCTCGACACACAGGATCGTCTCGTTGCCGCCCTTGACCGGCAGATCGTCCTCCTCGGCCGCGCGCTGCGCGATGCCGTCGGCCTTGGGCAGATAGATCCTGAAGTTGGTGCCGCGCCCCTGCTCGCTCCTGACCTCGATCCCGCCGCCGCTCTGCTTGACGAAGCCGAACACCATGCTGAGCCCGAGCCCGGTGCCCTGCCCGACCTCCTTGGTGGAGAAGAACGGATCGAAGATCTTCTCCAGATGCGACGGCGAAATCCCGACCCCGGTGTCGATCACCTCGATCACGAGATGGTCGCCGGCGCGCTCGACGCCGTGCGCCACCGCCTCGGGAATCCCGAGCTGGATGTTGCGGGTCGCAAAGGTCAGCGTGCCGCCATCAGGCATCGCATCGCGCGCATTGATGGCGAGATTGACCAGCGCCGCGCCGAGCTGACCGCGGTCGACAAAGGCGAGCCAGGCGTCGCGGCCGAGCTCCGTCCTGATCTCGGTCTGCGAACCCAGCGCCTGCGACAATAGCCGCACCACCTCGCCGACCAGGTCGTTGACGTCGGTCTCGGCCGGCTGCAGCGGTTGCTTGCGCGCGAATGCCAGCAGGCTTGAGGTGAGCTGCGCGCCGCGATCGGCGGCATCGCTGATCAGCTTGGCGATCGCGGCAAGCTGCGGGTTGTCCTTGACCCCGTCGGCGAGGATCTCGATCGTGCCGGTGATCACGGTCAGCATGTTGTTGAAGTCGTGCGCGATGCCGCCGGTCAACCGTCCGAGCGATTCCGTCTTCTGCGCCTGGATCAACTGCTCCTCGGCGATCCGGCGCTGGGTCACGTCCCTGACAAAGGAATTGATGATCCACCCGTCGCCGCGGCGCAGCGCATTGAGCGACACCTCGACATAGAACCGGTGGCCGTCGCGGTGCACGGACGCGGTTTCATAGCGCATGCCCATGCCGCCGGCCGCGGTCTCCTGCAGGAAGCGGGTGATCCGCTGCCGGTGCGCGAGGCGAAGCTCCTCCGGAAACACCAGTTCGACCACGCGGTAACCGACCGCCTCGGACCGCGTCCAGCCGGTCAGCGCCTCGGCCTGGGGGCTCCAGTCGAGAATGATGCCGTCCTGATCGGTCTGGACGAAGGCATCGAGCGCGGTCCTGATGATGGCCTGCGCCATCTGCTCGCCCTCGACCAGGGCCTGGTGCGCCCGCCGTTGCGCGGTGACATCGTGCAGCACGGCGACCGCGCCGCGCAGATTGCCGGCATCGTCGCGCAGCGGCCGCGCATTGGCGACGAGGCAGACCTCCGGATCCGGCGCCTGGGGCCTTACGATCAGCTCGAAATCGTCAACGTCATCGCCGCGCAGCGCGCGCGCCATCGGCGTGTCCGCGATCGGCATCACGGTCGTGCCGTCGGGATAATAGTTCTGGAAGGTGCGAACGCCGGTCAGGGTGTCAAAACCGGGTTCGACACTGTACAGCCGCCGCGCCGCGGCGTTGGCGATCACGACCATCCCGTGCTCATCGGCGACCACCACCGGATCGCGGATGCTCTCGACGGTCTTCTCGAGCAGGTGCTGCCTGCTGCCCAATTGCGCCGACAGTTCGGCAAGCGTGGCGGCGAGCTCGGCGGCCTCGTCGCTGTCGGCTGCGCGTATCGGAGCCTGCTCCCCGCGCGACGGCGCTTCCGCCGCCCGCACCAGCTGGGCAGGCGTTCCGGACAGCGACCTCGCAATCATCTCAGCAGTCATCAACACCACCACAATCGCGCCGCCGGCGAGCAGAATGCCGGGCCAGGTGACGCCATGGATGAAGCCCAGCGCAAGCAGGAGCGCGACGACGGGAAGCATCATCCCCATCGCCAGACGGCCCGACAAATTCATCACGACCAACTCATCGTGTCGGCTGCCCCGGAAAATGGAAAAGGAAAAACGGTATCCGGAAAGGATTGTCGGCGCCGGGGCAATATCCGGTGGCTAGCGCCTAGTTGCTTAGCCGAGTCCGGGCCGGCGATCCGCCACTTTCGTATCCGTATTAGTACGGAGAAGGAGCGGCTCCGTGCGGCCAAGCTGGAATGCTCGCATTCCAGGACCGCGCCATCCGTCCGCGGCCACTCAACGACGCGCTCGACGCCGGCATGCCGCCGGGCACACGCCCGCCGGCGTCAACTGCGATGAACGAAGTCAAAGGGTGCTCGCGCCAATCAATGTCGCTCAAACGAATCCAGAGACCTTGGTGTGTTTGAACGGAGCAACCGCGTCGGCAGTGACAGCAGGAGATTTTAAGATTTGGCCAGCGATCGTAAAAGCGATTGCCCGCTTTCCAAGCCGCCGGTCGACTCGTGGTTGAGACAGGGCGATGCACGCCCCGAGCCGTGGCTCAACTCTTTGGTCAATTGGAGAGTGGGACCGACGTGAAGGTAACCGACGTGAAGGTCCTGGGACTTGTTCGCTTGGGGCAAGCAGCCCCTCCGAACATCCGTCTGTGGTAACCCGATTTTGCCAATTACCCGTTGCCACGATGGATATAGACTTCAGGAGCCAGGATTTTGCAGTTCCTTCCTGGGGCTAGGGCCGACGCCGACCGCATGGATTTTAAGCGGGCGGCGTTGTGCTATCGGGGCTCGCGAACATCGCAATCGGGACGGCCGCCGGCGCGTCTTCCGGGGCTAGGGCGGCGGGCGCCGAAGCCGTCCCAATCACAGCGCTCCGATCTGGAACGCAATTTCATTGTATCGGCAAAAGGCGGCAACGGAGATGCCCTCCCGGGTTACCTCAACTTGACAAGTGTCCAATAACTGTCCCGAGGGATCGGGCTGCGACAAAACAACCCGACGGGCAACTCAGCAAAACCTGTCAATCCCGCGCAGCCAAAATATTTCTGTTTCCCGGAATACCCAACTCAGTGTATGGTTCGCCGGTCTCACCCGATCGAGGGGCGCTTCGCGGTCGTCACGAACGCGGTGTGGGATGCGGTGGACGCCGAGCGTGTCGCTGACGAGAGCACGCGAAGCGGACGGTGAAAGCGTGTGGTCCTGACGCCCTAGTGGCCGGTGTCTCGTCGCAGAATGCGCAAGCGTTCTTGCGAAGGCGGTGACAAAAAAGCCAAGTCTCGCCGGGGAGAGCACGAAGTAAGCTGTAAAACCATCGCGCAGGGAAAGCCGGACTGCTCCGGTTACACCTGTGGTCCTACCCCCGAGCTTTCTACCTTTTGCTCGGGGCCCATGGGTGCGATCGGCACCCGGCTTTCCCTGCGCCCTCTGTTCAAGAGAGGGCGGAACGAAGAGCAAAGCTCGGGCAAATAATGTCGCGAGAATGCGAAGCCGCGTCCCCACCCACAACTGTCATCGCCCGGCTCGACCGGGCGATCCAGTACGCCGCGGCCCCTCGGCTCAAGCACTGGCATCTCCGGAATACTGGATCACCCGCATGCGCGGGTGATGACATCGAATTTGCCCTGGATCGCGGTGAAACCGCCCTACGCCGCCCGCCGCCGTTCGCGCAGCGCGTCGCCGAAGGCTTCGAACAGGGCGCGGTTGATCGGATTGCGCTGCGGATCGTATTCGGCGTGCCACTGCACGCCGAGCGCAAAGCCGGGCGCATCCGCGATGCGGATCGCCTCGATGGTGCCGTCCTCGGCAATGCCCTCGATCACGACCCGCTTGCCCGGCTGAAGGATACCCTGGCCGTGCAGCGAATTGACCCGGATGGTCTCGCGGCCAAGGATCTTTGCGAAGGCGCCCCCCGGCGTCAGTGCGACATCGTGGCGGTCGGCGAACACCACGGTGGGATCGGGGTGGATTTCGCCGTTGTCCAGCCGCGGCATCCGGTGGTTCATGCGGCCCGGAATCTCTCGGATCTCCGGATGCAGCGAGCCGCCGAACGCGACGTTCATCTCCTGCAGGCCGCGGCAGATGCCGAAGATCGGCACGCCGCGCGCCACACAGGCCTCCGACAGCGCGAGCGCGACGTCATCGCGGTGGAGGTCATAGGGTTCGTGCGCGGCACAAGGTTCGGTATTGAAGCGCGTCGGATGGACGTTGGCGCGGGCCCCGGTCAGCACCACGCCGTCGACCACGTCGAGCAAGGCGCCGACGTCGGTGATGTCTGGGCTGCCAGCGAACATCAGCGGCACCGCACCCGACACATCGGCAACCGCGCGAAGGTTGCGCTCCCCGACCATCTGGACTGTGAAACGATTTTCGATGCGATGGGCGTTTCCGATCACGCCGACCACGGGCCGTCTCATTATCGAAGTCTCGCGCAATGATTCTTCTAAGTTTGCGACGTTGCGGAGACGATCATGCCTTCGAGTTCCCGCCGGATCAACTGTCTATATCTGCACAGGGGGGCTTGCAGTCCTGCACAGTTGGGCGCCCGGGGCCCAAAATGCGGCCAGTTGCGCCCCGGTGCCGCGGCGCGTCAGCGGCTAACCGGCACGGTCCGCCCAGCTTGATCCCGGCGGGATTTTCGCCAATGACTGCTTCGGACACCGTCGCAAAGGGGAATCACCCGTGACAGAACCGGCTGACAATCGCCTGCAGGCCCGCAACGACATGGCATGGGCGATCGCCGTCGGAGGCATCGGCGCCGTGCTGTTCGCCGCGCTGCTGATGTTCGCCTGGCATTTCGCCGCGACCTTGTTCCTGCTGTTCGCCGGCATGCTGCTCGGCGTCGGCCTGAACGCGATGGCCGCCCTGCTCGGCCGGCTGACGGGGCTGCCTCACGCGTTGCGGCTTGCGATCGTCTGCCTGGCGATGGCCGGACTATTGTCCGGCATCGTGTTCCTCGGCGGCACCACCATCGCACAGCAGGCAACCGTGCTGAGCAACACGATCAAATCGCAGCTCGGCAGCGTCAAGGAATTCCTCGAGCAGCATGGCGTCGACACCAGCTATCTCGATTTCACCAATGCGGCAGGCGAAGCGAAACCCGACGGCACCGGCGTGGCGACCACGACAACGGCGCCCGCAACGTCGCAGTCGCACGGCATCCCCGGGGCCGGCGCGCTGGCCTCAAGCGGCGGCGCCATCATCAGCCAGACGCTGAAGGTGCTGCTCGGCACCGTCAGCGTCGTCGGCAATTTCTTCATCGTGCTGTTTCTGGGCCTCGCCTTCGCGGCCCAGCCCAGCATCTACCGCGCCGGGCTATTGTTCATCGCGCCGGCCAAATACCGCGCACAGGCCACCATCATCGTCGACCGCATCGGCGAGACGCTGGAACGCTGGCTGATCGCGCAGATCATCACCATGGCGGCGGTGTTCCTCGTCACCTGGATCGGGCTTGCCATCATCGGCATTCCGAGCTCGTTCATTCTCGGCATCCAGGCCGGATTGCTGGCCTTCATTCCAACGGTCGGCGCGATCATCGCCGGACTGATCGTGGTGCTGGCAAGCCTCGCCTCGGGATGGATCGCCGCGCTGAGCGCGTTCATCCTGTTCCTTGGCGTGCACGCGCTGGAGAGTTACGTGATCACGCCGATCGTGCAGCGGCAGGCGCTCGACATCCCGCCGGCGACGCTGTTCGCGTTCCAGATCCTGCTCGGCGTCGTGTTCGGCATCTGGGGGCTGGCCTTGGCGCTGCCGCTGATGGCGATCGCCAAGGTGATGATCGACCATTTCAAGGCAGAGGATCAGGCGCCTGCGCAGGTCGCGTAAAATTAGACCGTTTTCGAGCGAAGTGGACACCGGTTCGCGTGAAGAAAACGCGTCAAGACAAGAATCCCTTGCCTTAGCTGGTCAGCACCGTCTCGGTGTGCTCGACCTCGGGCGCCGCCGCGAAATAGGGGCCGACCAGTGCGCGCCAGGCGGTGAAATCCTCGGAGCCGCGGAAATCGACCGTGTGGTTCTCCAGCGTCTCCCACTTCGCCACCAGCCGGTAGCGCGACGGCTTCTCGATCGAGCGGTGCAGTTCAAACCCCTTGCCGCCCTTGGCGCGCAGGAACAGAGGGCGCGCCTTGGCCACCGCGGCCTCAAAATCCTTCTCGCTGCCGGGTTTGACGTCGATCTGTGCGATTTCGGTGATCATTGGGCTGTCGCCTCCCTTGATTGGTTTCCCTTGGGAAAGGCCCCGTCTCTAGCCCAGCCGGCGAAAAAGCAAAAGGCGCCCCGCCCGGGGCGCCTCCTCTGTCGATCCTGCGGCGGTTCAGTTGAACAGCAATACGGTACCGGCAACCATCAGCATCGCACCGAGCAGCATCACGACCGGCCAGCGGCTCCTGGGCTGTTGGTATCGGCCCTGCGCGCGCCGTTCGGCGATCAGCGCGGTCTCGTATTCATCGGAGTTCGAGAACAGGCAGGCGAAGCCGGTGCGCGCCGAAACCGCGTCGGCTTCGAGCGACATCAGGGCTGACTGCGGATTGCGGGTGCGGATCGAGTCCATGCCCGAAAGCATGGGATCGAATGGTTAATCGGTCGTTACCGCGCTCATGTCCGCACCGTCGCCGGTTTCTGCCGCGCCGCCGGCAGGCCCGCGGTCTTGCGCCGCCAGTTCTCCAGCGACAGCGGCAACTCCTCCGCCGCCTCGACGCGGTTGCGGCCGCCGCGCTTGGCCTGGTAGAGCGCGGTGTCGGCCGAGGCCAGCAGCACCTCGAGCTCGGTGCCGGCGGGGCCGCCGGCCACGCCGATGCTGACCGTGGTATCCACCGGACCTTCCTCGCAGGCGATGTTGCTGTTCTCGAAGGCCTCGCGCACGCGCTCGGCGACCAGCACGCCTTCCTCCAGCGAACACGGCAGCAACGCCGCGAATTCCTCGCCGCCGATCCGGCCCGACAGATCGCTGATCCTGAGACTGTTGACCACGACGGCGGAGAATAGTTTCAGGATCTCGTCGCCGGCGGGATGGCCGAAGCGGTCGTTGATCGACTTGAAATGATCAATGTCGAAGATCATCACCGTGACCGGGCGGCCGGCATTGGCCTCGCGCTCGATCACCCGCGTGCAGGCCTCGGTGAAGCCGCGGCGGTTGAGCATGCCGCTCAACGGATCGACCGACGCGGCGGTCTTGTGCACGGCCACCGCGCGGTCCGACACCATCATGAAGATCACGAACACCGTGCCGATCGCGTACAGCACGAGTTCGATCGAGAACAGCGTGACCCAGAAGCTGCTGACGTAATTCTGGCCGTTGAAGCGCAGCAGGTCGCCGACCAGGATCGGCAGCATCAGCACGCAGCCGTGCGCGACCGGGATCACGATCGCAAGCCAGCGCCGCTGCAGCACGCGGCGGCGCTCGCTCCACAGTTCGGAGGCGGTCAGCGCGGCGTAGATCGCGACGATCCCGGCGCCGATCGTCAGGCGCAGCGCGTGATCCTCCACCGTCATCGCGGCACCGATCCAGGCGATCGGGCCGAGCACGAGGCCCGGCAGGTTGGCCTTGCGGCCATGGAAGATGCGCGCGGCATTCCAGACCATGCCGCAGGCCGCGAAGCCGATCGCATTCAGCCCCATCAGGACCATGGCGTCGAGGGTCGAGCTGCCGACCGTCCAGAGTGCGACCGAGGCCGCGCCGAGCAGATAGGCGGTGCCCCACCATCTCAGCGCGGGGATGTTCTCCTGCCTGCCGAACAGCCACAGCATGGCGCCGAGCATGCCCGCGACCATGGTGGCGAACAAATAAAGTGTCGATGGATCGAACGACATAACTCACCCCAGCCCGGTGTGATGCAACGTTCGCAGGCGCAAATAAAAGGTGATGCAGCGCCAGTGCGAGCCCGCACGCTAGAAGGCCCGAGTTCCAATTTCGTTTGCACGCACACGCAAGTTTTCATGAAAAACTGCGCTAATTCGCGTCGAAGCTCGCTCCATTGGGCGCAGCAAAAAGGGCGCCTCTCGGCGCCCTCTGCAACTCGATGCTCACGGCAATTGCCGCGAATTTTAGGACTCGAATTAGCGCTTCGAGAACTGGAAGGACTTGCGGGCCTTCGCCTTGCCGTACTTCTTGCGCTCGACCGTGCGAGAGTCGCGGGTCAGGAAGCCGCCCTTCTTGAGGACGCCGCGCAGCTCGGGCTCGAAATTGGTCAGCGCCTTCGAGATGCCGTGTCGGACAGCACCGGCCTGACCGGACAGACCGCCGCCGGCGACGGTGCAGATCACGTCATACTGGCCGTTGCGGGCGGCAGCGACCAGCGGCTGCTGGATCATCATGCGCAGCACCGGACGGGCGAAGTAGATTTCGATGTCGCGGGTGTTGACGGAGATCTTGCCGGCACCCGGCTTGATCCAGACGCGGGCGACCGCGTCCTTGCGCTTGCCCGTGGCATAGGCGCGGTTGAACTTGTCGACCTTCTTGACATACTTCGGCGCGTCGGGCGCGGCCGGCTTGACCTGCGAGAGCTGGTCGAGGGACTGCAACGTATCGGACATTTATGCGGCCCTCGTGTTCTTGCGATTCAGGGAAGCGATATCGACCTTCTCGGGGCTCTGCGCTTCATGCGGATGCTCGGCACCCGGATAGACGCGCAGATTGCTCATCTGCATGCGGCCGAGCGGACCGCGCGGGATCATGCGCTCGATCGCCTTCTCGACGACGCGCTCGGGGAAGCGACCCTCGAGGATCTGCTTCGCGGTGCGCTCCTTGATGCCACCGATGAAGCCGGTGTGCTTGTAGTAGGTCTTCTGGTCGCGCTTGCGGCCGGTCAGCACCACATGCGCGGCGTTGACGATGATGACGTTGTCGCCGCAGTCGACGTGCGGGGTGTAGGTGGGCAGGTGTTTGCCGCGCAGGCGCATCGCGACGAGCGTGGCGAGACGACCGACGACCAGACCCTTGGCGTCGATCACGACCCACTTCTTCGTCACTTCGGCGGGCTTGGCCGAGAACGTGCTCATGTGTGAAATCCGTGAAAAGCAAATCGGCGCCGAATGCGCCGAACTGGGCGGCTTTCTAGAGAAGCCGCGGCCGCACGTCAACGTCAACATGGCATAATTACATCAGTAAAAACAATAGCTTGCAAATATGGTGCAATAATACCGTAAAAAAGCCTATTGATTTGGAATGGAATAGGTCGCCGTGACATGGGCGATCGGATCCGGCGAGGTGCCGGACAGCAGGTTCACCTCGCCGACCGCAAGCCGCTTGCCGAGCTTGAGCAGCTTGGCGACCGCGAGCACGTCCTGCCCCGGCTGGCCCTTGCGCAGGAAGTTGATGTTGAGGTTGGTGGTGACGGCAAGGCCGATCGGCCCGATGGCCGACAGGAGCACCACATACATCGCGAAATCCGCCAGTCCCATCAGGGTCGGGCCGGACACCGTGCCGCCGGGCCGCAGCATGCGCTCGCTGAAGCGCTGGCGCAGCAGGGCCGTCTCGCCGTCGGCGCTTTCGATCCTGATGTCGTCGTGGGTGAATGCCTGCGGAAATTCCTTGCGCAGGAACTCCTCCAGCTCAGCCACGCTCATTTTCGCAATCGCCATGCCGTCCCTGCCCTCGCTTCAGCCTGCCTGTTACATTAAGTTGTCATCAAGACCAAAGTGGAATTTCACCATGTCCGCCCAAGCTGCCCGCGCCGAAGCGCCGCAACATCAGCCGATCCTGCTGCGCGAGACCGTCGGCAGTATCGCGTTACTGACCCTCAATCGCCCCGAGGCGCGCAACAGCCTCTCCGAAGGCCTGATCCGCGAGGTGCACGCTGCGCTGAATGATATCCGCGACGACAAAGCCATCCGCGGCGTCGTGCTCGCAGCCAACGGCCCGGCCTACTCCGCCGGCCACGACATGAAGGAGCTGACCGCGCGCCGCAGCGATGCCGACCGCGGCCGCGCCTATTTCGCCGAGATCATGAACGCATGCAGCGCGATGATGCAGGCCATCGTGCACCTGCCGAAGCCGGTTGTCGCCGCCGTGCAGGGCGTCGCGACGGCGGCAGGCTGCCAGCTCGTCGCCAGCTGCGACCTTGCGATTGCATCCGAGGCCGCGACGTTTGCGACGCCCGGCGTCGACATCGGGCTGTTCTGCTCGACGCCGATGGTGGCGCTGTCGCGCAACGTGCCGCGCAAGCAGGCGATGGAGATGCTGCTCACGGGCGAGCCGATCTCGGCGGCAACGGCGCAGAGCATCGGCCTGATCAACCGCGTGGTATCAGCAGGTACCGAACGCGACGCCGCGATCGCGCTGGCCGAGAAGGTCGCGCTGAAATCGGCCTACACCGTCAAACTCGGCAAGGAGGCGTTCTATCGCCAGGCCGAGATGAGCCTCACTGAGGCCTATCGCTTCGCCGCCGAGGTGATGACCGAGAACATGATGGCGCGCGACGCCGAGGAAGGCATCGGCGCCTTCATCGAGAAGCGCGATCCGAAGTGGCAGGACAAATAACGCCCTCTTTGGGCGTCATTCCGGGGCTCGCGAAGCGAGAACCCGGAATCTCGAGATTCCGGGTTCGATGCTCCGCATCGCCCCGGAATGACAAACCGGAAGAAAAATGAATCACGACGCTTACGACGACAACTACATCCGCAGCATCTTGAACAACGTGAAGTCGATCGCGATGGTCGGCGCCTCGCCGGTCAACGTGCGGCCGAGCTATTTCGCCTTCAAATATCTGGCGCAGCGCGGCTACGACATGATCCCGGTCAATCCCGGCCACGTCGGCAAGTCGCTGATGGGCAAGCCGTTCGTCGCTTCGCTTGCGGACATCGGTCGCCCGATCGACATGATCGACATCTTTCGCAATTCGAGCCACATCATGCCCGTCGTCGACGAGGCGCTGAAATTGTCGCCGCCGCCGAAGGTGATCTGGATGCAGCTTGGCGCGCGCGACGATGCCGCGGCCGAGAAGGCGGAAGCGGCGGGCCTCAAGGTGGTGATGAATCGCTGCCCGAAGATCGAATATGGCCGGCTGTCGTCAGAGATCTCCTGGATGGGCGTCAACTCGCGCACGCTGAGTTCCAAGCGCGCGCCGATCCCGACGCAGGGCATGCGGCTGTCGCTCAACCGCACGAGCTTTGGTGGCGGCCAGACTGCAGCATCCGACCGCGCGGCGAAGAACAAGACCGAGACGAGCTGACATCGCAGCGGAATATTCGTTCCGATTGCCCGGTATAGCGTGGGATGCCCCTCCCAAAACTGGCGGCGTGCCCAACTCGCTTGACGGCGGGCGCCGCCACCATCAGCATGCCGCGCGTTTTCGACCAGGCCAGAATAGGACAAAAAAGAATGACCGATCGCGTTCCGGGATTTTCCACCCTCGCCGTGCACGCCGGCGCACAGCCTGATCCCACCACCGGCGCGCGGGCGACGCCGATTTACCAGACCACGTCATTCGTCTTCAACGACGCCGATCACGCCGCCTCGCTGTTCGGCCTGCAGGCGTTCGGCAACATCTATACCCGCATTGGCAACCCGACCAACGCGGTGCTCGAGGAACGCGTCGCAGCGCTGGAGGGTGGCACTGCGGCACTTGCGGTTGCCTCCGGCCACGCCGCGCAGCTCGTCGTGCTGCAGCAGCTGTTGAGGCCAGGCGACGAGATCATTGCGGCACGCAAGCTCTATGGCGGCTCGATCAACCAGTTCACCCACGCCTTCAAGGCGTTCGGCTGGAACGTGGCCTGGGCCGATCCCGACGAGATCGAAAGCTTCGAGCGCGCGGTGACGCCGCACACCAAGGCGATCTTCATCGAATCCATTGCCAACCCCGCCGGCAGCATCACCGATATCGAGGCGATCGCAGCCGTTGCACGCAAGGCCGGCGTGCCGCTGATCGTCGACAACACGCTGGCCTCGCCCTATCTGATCAAGCCGATCGATCACGGTGCCGATATCGTTGTGCACTCGCTGACAAAATTCCTCGGCGGTCACGGCAATTCGCTCGGCGGCATCATCGTCGACGCCGGCACCTTCGACTGGTCGAAGGACAACAAATATCCGATGCTGAGCGAGCCGCGCCCGGAATATCACGGCATCCGGATCCAGGAGACCTTTGGCAATTTCGCCTTCGCGATCGCCTGCCGGGTGCTCGGGCTGCGCGACCTCGGCCCTGCGCTGTCGCCGTTCAACGCCTTCATGATCCTCACCGGCATCGAGACGCTGCCGCTGCGCATGCAGAAGCACTGCGATAACGCCAAGGCAGTGGCGGAATTCCTCTCCACTCATCCGGCCGTGTCGGCGGTGAACTACGCCGGTCTGCCCGGCGACAGGTACAACGCCCTGCAGCGCAAATACGCGCCGAAGGGCGCCGGCGCGGTGTTCACCTTCAGCCTCAAGGGCGGCTATGACGCCGGCGTCAATCTGGTGTCGAACCTGAAACTGTTCTCGCATCTCGCCAATGTCGGCGACACCCGCTCGCTGGTGATCCACCCGGCCTCCACCACCCACAGCCAGCTCGACGACGCCGCCAAGGTGAAGTCGGGCGCGGCACCCGACGTGGTCCGGCTCTCGATCGGCATCGAGGACAAGGAAGACCTGATTGCGGACCTGGACGAGGCCCTGCGCGCCTGATCCCGCGCTTGTTCCGGAGCGGTGCACCGCATCGCTCCAGTAACCTTGCCTAAAACGACGGGTCTCTTGTTAACGCTCAATCCGGCATAAAGTGGCAGTGATAGGCTCCGGATGATTCGGGAGACCATTGATGCTGCGCTGGATATTGCCGCTCGCGATCGCGCTGTTTGCGATCTCGCCTGCTGACGCCGCCGACGGCCCTGTCGCCACCAAACGCGCCACCGTGAAGGCCGCGCGCCAGCTGCCGGCTGGCCTGCCGCGCCGGAACTATGCCTACCGCACCACCATCACGCCGCCGACCTATGTGCGGCGCGGGCGCCAGCTCGTGGTGGTCGAGCCTGAGGTGATCCCGCTGAACGCCGAGCCGTACATCCCATACGTGGTGGGTGAACCGCTGCTGCCCGGATCGTCGTCACTGCCCGGCTATTACGGCAACTGGCATTCCTACAACTATTTCGGCCCCTATTACGGCGGCGCCTATGTGACCTACTGGGACCGCCTGCCCTACGCCTGCGGCGTCTACGGCTACTGCTAGCGCGGGACGAGCGTGGCCAGATCGCCGCAGAAAACCAGCGCACCGGCTTCGGGGAACGCGATCACCGCCGATCTCGTCGCGGTGCTGGTCGCCGTCACCGACGGCACGCCCAAGATCGTGACCATCGCCGGCGGCGCCGCGCTGCCGAGCGGCCCGTTCGAGTTCACCCACCGCTCGCTGCAGACCGCGTTGCGGGCCTGGGTCGAGGCCCAGACCGGCCACCCACTCGGCTATGTCGAGCAGCTCTACACCTTCGCCGACCGCGGCCGGTCCGGCGACGCCAGGTCGCCGCATAGCGTTTCGATCAGCTATCTCGGCCTGACCCGCGAGGACAAGGTCGGCGAAGGTTTCGAGGCGCACTGGTCCGGCTGGTACGACTACTTTCCCTGGGAGGATCATCGCGCCGGCGCGCCGGCGTTCGTTGCCAAACTGATTGCGCCGAAACTGAAAGCCTGGGCGAAAGCGGCGCCGTCACCGACGCTGCAGCGCGAGCGCTGGCAGCGCTGCGCCATCACCTTCGGCCTCGATGACCGCGACTGGAACGAAGAGCTGGTGCTGCAGCGCTACGAGCTGCTCTACGAGGCCGGGCTGATCCCGGAGGCGGGCCGTGCGCAAGCCCGCGAGGCATTGCTCATACCAGGAAAACCGATGACGGCGGATCATCGCCGCATTCTCGCAACCGGCATCGCGCGGCTGCGCGCTAAAATCAAATACCGCCCTGTGGTATTCGAGCTGATGCCGGCCGAGTTTACCCTGCTGCAACTGCAACGCAGTGTTGAGGCGCTCGCAGGCCGGCTGGTCCACAAGCAGAACTTCCGCCGGCTCATCGAGCAGCAGGAACTCGTTGAAGAGATTGGCGCAATGGCCGCCGATACCGTCGGACGGCCGGCCAAGCTGTTCCGCTTCCGCCATGCCGTGCTGGCCGAACGGGCCGTCGCCGGCACCAAGCTGCCGCTTTCGCGCACTTGACACGCCTTATGCTCAGGATAAGTATAAGCCATCTTATGCTCACGGAGAGTATAAATGGTTGCACTCGATACCGATCTGCTCGCCCGCACTGCACCGCTCTATGAGCGCGTCAAGCGCGTCATCCCGCCGTTCGAATGGGCCACTTTCGCCGAGGACGTCGATGCGATCCTCACGCTGAAACGCCGCCGCAATGCGGTGGTGCTGGCGCACAATTACCAGACACCGGAAATCTTCCACGGCGTCGCCGATATCGTCGGCGACAGCCTCCTGCTCGCGCGCGAGGCGACCAAGGTCGACGCCGATGTCATCGTGCTCGCCGGCGTGCACTTCATGGCCGAGACGGCAAAGCTGCTCAATCCGGCCAAGACCGTGCTGATCCCCGACCTGAAGGCCGGCTGCTCGCTGGCGGATTCCATCACGCCGGCTGACGTGCGGCTGATGCGCGCGCGCTATCCAGACGCGCCCGTCGTCGCCTATGTCAACACCTCGACCGCGGTGAAGGCGGAGTCCGATATCTGCTGCACCTCGGGCAACGCGCTGAAGGTGGTGGAATCGCTCGGCGCCGAGCGCGTCATCATGCTGCCGGATGAATATCTGGCGCAGAACATCGCGAAACAGACCAGCAAGAAGATCATCGCCTGGAAAGGCCATTGCGAGGTGCACGAGCTGTTCACCGCCGACGACGTGCGCCAGCTGCGTGAAAATCACCCCGACGTCACCATCCTGGCGCATCCGGAATGCCCGCCCGAAGTCGTCGCCGAAGCTGACTTTTCGGGATCGACGGCAGCGATGCAGTCGTTCGTCGAGACCAAGCGACCGCCCCGCGTCGTGCTGCTGACGGAGTGCTCGATGAGCGACAACATCGCGGCGCGCAATCCGGATATCGACTTCGTCCGCCCCTGCAATCTCTGCCCGCACATGAAGCGGATCACGCTGAAGAACATCCGCCACGCACTGGAGACCAATCAGCACGAGGTCACGATCGACCCCGCGATCGCCGATCGTGCGCGCAGGAGTGTCGAAAGGATGCTGGCGATATGAGCACCGACATTTCCGATCTCGACGGCCGCCCGGTCATCATCGGCGGCGGCGCCGCGGGGCTGATGACCGCGCTTCAGCTCGCGCCCGAGCCGGTCGTGCTGCTGTCGAAATCGCCGCTCGGCGCGGAAGCCTCCAGCATGTGGGCGCAGGGCGGCCTCGCAGCGCCGGTCGGCGCAGACGACACCCCTGCCCTGCATCTGGCCGATACGCTTGCAGCCGGTGCCGGCCTCTGCGATGCGGCCGCAGCGTCCCGGATCGTTCATGCCGCACCCTCCGCCGTTGAGCACCTTGCCGAACTCGGCGTCGCATTCGACCGGCGCGCCGACGGCAGCTGGCGCCTCGGGCTCGAGGCCGCGCACGGCCGCAACCGCATCGTGCACGCCACCGGCGACGGCACCGGCCGCGAGATCATGCGCGCGCTGATTTCAGCGGTCCGCCGGACGCCATCGATCACGCTGCTTGAAGGCGTCGAGGCGCGCCGGCTGCTGGTCGAGGACAATGCGCTCAGGGGCGTGCTTGCAGCCAACGCAAGCGGCGCGCTGACGATCGTCACCAATCGCGTGGTGATTGCGACCGGCGGCATTGGCGGGCTGTTCGCCGACAGCACCAATCCGGGCGGATGCTTCGGTCAGGGGCTCGCGCTCGCGGCACATGCCGGCGCAACACTCTCGGATATCGAATTCGTCCAGTTTCATCCGACCGCCTTCGATGGGCCGTCACGGCCGATGCCGCTGTTAACCGAGGCGATCCGCGGCGACGGCGCAGTGCTGATCGACGAGACCGGGCAGCGCTTCATGGCCGACCAGCCCGGCGCCGAGCTCGCGCCACGCGACATCGTCGCGCGCGCGGTCTGGCGCCGTCGTGCTGCAGGACATCGCACCTTCCTCGATGCGCGCAAACATCCGGGCGCGGACTTTGCCCAGCGCTATCCCGTGATCAGTGTGTTCTGCAAGATGGCCGGCATCGATCCGGCCTGCGATCCGATCCCGATCCGGCCGGCGGTGCACTATCACATGGGCGGCATCGCGGTGGACGGTCATGGCCGCAGCACGGTGCAGGGTCTGTGGGCCTGCGGTGAAGCCGCGCGTACCGGACTGCACGGCGCCAACCGGCTCGCCAGCAACTCGCTGATGGAAGCGATCGTCTGCGCGCGCTGGGTCGCCGAAAGCATCGAAGGCGTGAGCGCGGGTCCGCGCGCGATGCTGCGCGACGAGGCGTTGCCGCCTGCCTCCGATCCCTCCGCCGTGCGGCCGATCCTCTCCCAGGGGCTCGGCGTGCTGCGCGACCACGACGGCATCGCACGCACGATCCGCGGCCTCACTCCGCTCGCGCGCGGTCAGAGTGCGGCATCCGACGCAGCGCTGGTCGGATTGATGATCGCGGTTGCCGCGATCCGACGCGAGGAAAGCCGTGGCGGTCATTTCCGCACCGATTTCCCGCACACCGCTTTGTCGGCGGCTCCGTCGTCCCTCACCCGTGACGAGGCGCTCGCCGCCGCGCGCGACATCGTCGAGTCCAAGCTGCCAGCCAGGAGTGCCCGCTCATGACCCTCAATTCCCTGTTGCCGCTGATCTACGAGCCGATCGTGCAGACCGCCCTGCGCGAGGACCTCGGCCGTGCGGGCGATATCACGGCAGATGCGATCGTACCGGCCACCCAGCAGGCGCGGCTGGTGATGCGGGCGCGGCAGCCCGGCGTGATCGCGGGGCTCGACGTGGCCCGCACCGCGTTCCAGACGGTGTCGCCTTCCATCACGCTGCGCGCCGAGCGGCCCGACGGCAGCGCGGTCGAACCCGACCAGGTCATCGCGATCATCGACGGCCCGGCCCGCAGCCTGCTCACCGCGGAACGAACCGCGCTCAACTTCCTCTGCCATCTGAGCGGCGTCGCGACCGCAACGGCGACGCTGGTCAAGGCGGTCGCAGGCACGCGCGCGCAAATCGTCTGCACCCGCAAGACCACGCCGGGACTGCGTGCGCTCGAGAAATATGCGGTGCGCGCCGGCGGCGGCGGCAATCACCGCTTCGGGCTCGATGATGCCGTGCTGATCAAGGACAACCACATTGCGCTTGCCGGCGGCATCCGCACCGCGATCGAGCGCGCCAAGGCCAATGCCGGTCATCTCGTCAAGATCGAGGTCGAGGTCGACACGCTGTCGCAGCTCGAGGAGGCGCTGGCGCTCGGCGTCGACGCGGTCCTGCTCGACAACATGACGACGGAGCAACTCAGCCAGGCGGTTCAGATGGCGCGCGGCAAGGCGATCACCGAGGCCTCCGGCCGCATCACCGCAGCGACCGCCGCGGCGATTGCCGCGACCGGCGTCGATTTGATCTCGGTCGGCTGGGTGACCCACAGCTCGGCCGCGCTCGATATCGGGCTCGACTATCTCTCTTGATGGATCAGAGAGGTTGAAGGATCAACCGGGTTGAGGAATCAACCGGCCTGGCCGACCGGAACAAGGGTCGGCTGGTCCCGCTCGGTCCGGCGCACCGCGAAGCGCTCGGCCTGCAGCACCGCGAGCGTCAGCACGACGATCGCGACCGCCTGGTGCGTCAACGCCAGATCAATCGGCACCTGATGCAGCAGCGTCAGGATGCCGAGCGTCGCCTGTAGCGTGATCGCCGCAACCAGCCACCAGGCCCCCGCGATCACCGCCCCTCCGGCGCGCGCGCGCACGGCATCGATCGCATGTGCGATCGCCAGCGCGAACAGCAGATAGGCGGTCATGCGGTGCTCGAATTGCACCGTCAGCGTGTTGTCGAACAGGTTGCGCCACCACGGCGTCTCGAACCAGAGACGGTCAGCCGACGGAATCAAGCCGCCGTCGATCTCGGGCCAGGTGTTGTAGACCCTGCCCGCGCGCAGGCCCGCGACCAGCGCGCCGAAATAGAGCTGCACGAAGGTCAGCACCAGCAGCACCGCACTCGTGATCTTCAGCCTGAGCGGCGCGATCACGGACGGACGATCGGTCAACCGCCGCAGCGTCCAGACGATCGCCGCAAAGATCAACAGCGCCAGCACCAGGTGCGTCGCCAGACGATATTGCGACACCTCGAGGCGCTCCGAGAGACCGGACGCGACCATCCACCAGCCGACGCCGCCCTGCAGCGCGCCGAGGCCGAAGATGATCCACAGCCGCCGGCCAAGTTCGCCGCTCACCGCGCCGCGCCACAGGAAATACAGGAACGGCAGCAGATAGGCGGCGCCGATCACCCGACCGAGCAGCCGGTGGCTCCACTCCCACCAGAAGATCGTCTTGAACTGATCAAGCGTCATCCCGGCGTTGAGCTCGCGGTATTGCGGGATGGTCTTGTAGCCCTCGAAGGCCTGCGTCCACTGCGCCTCGGTCAGCGGCGGCAGCGCGCCGGTCACGGGCTTCCATTCGACGATCGACAGGCCAGACTCGGTGAGCCGCGTGGCACCGCCGACCAGCACCATCAGCGCGATCAGGGCAGCGACTGCGAACAGCCAGATCCTGACGGCGCGGAGCTGCGATGTCTTTGCGGGAATGCCGGCCATTTCGCCCTGACTTGATTGGATTTTCGCGCCCCTTATAGTCCGCCTCGCCCGCGGCGCAAGCGCCGCCTGGGGCCTCGTTCCGATACATCGGAGCGAAGCTTCGGAATGTTGTTTTGACGCGTTTTCTTGACGCGAACCGGTGTCCACTTCGCTCGAAAACGCTCTGAATCACGAGTCATACATATCCGCCATGGCCATACGCACCCGCAAATTGCTCGGAACCATCGCCCTGCTGATCCTGGTCGTGGTGTGGTCACTGCTTGGCATGACGATCGCCCAGACGCCATGGCTCGCCAATTCGGGGCTGCTGCAGGCGATCTTCTACGTCGTCGCGGGTCTCGGCTGGGTGCTGCCGGCGATGCCGATCGTCTCCTGGATGTCGCGGCCCGACCGCGCTTAAATGGCGTTTTGATCGCGCGCATGCCGCGTCGGCTGCACCGGCGGAAACATCACGCCCGACAGCAACACCCGCATGATCCGCAGTGAGCGCACCCGGCCGTCCCAGGCGATCCGCGGCAGCGCGTGAAGGTTGGTGCGCCCCTGCGCCTCGACGACACCTGATATGGTCGACACCGCGCTGGCAAAGCCGGCCTCCTCGGTCATCACCACATGCGGACGGCGGAACGAGTCGCGGTCCCCGAACGGAAACGCGAAATGCGGGATCGGCCGCCGCAGCGCGCTCTCGGCCACCGCCTTTCCCATCGCCATCTCGCGCTGCGCATCGGCATCCCGGAGATTCGACAGAACGGAATAGTTCACCGTGGCGCTGCCGAACGTCACGTTCGGATCGGCTGCAAGCTTCGCCAGATCCTGCCAGTCGAGCGAGGCGCTGCGTGACATCTGCGCCGCGTCGGCCGCATAGCGCCGGCTGAGATCATTCACCGCATACGACAAATCCGACGGCGGCAGCATGCGCAGCCAGCCGGACAGGAAGTCGAACAGCTCATACTTGTCGGACACCGTCGCGACCCCGAAGTGCCGTTCCCTGCCGTCGATGACAAGGCTGATGCGGCTTTCACGCGCGATGATGTCCTCGAGCGCCAGCCACCACGCCACGCCGACGCCATCGGGAAACGCCGTCGGCAGATAGAGCGTGAAGGGGGCGCCGTGCCGGGCGAGCACGGGATAGGCATGCGTGACGATGTCCTTGCTGGCGCCGTCGAAGGTCAGGCAGGCAAAGCGTCGGCGCTCGGGCAAGGTCACCGCGCGGCGGCAGGCCTCCTCGATCCCGACGATGTCGTAGCGCCAACGCTTCAGCGCACGGATCGTGCGATCGAGGAAGGCCGGCGTGACCTCCTGGGACTTCAGCGGCTGGAACCGGCCCCGGCGATTAGGGCGGACGCGCGCGAAGCGCAGGATCACTCCGGCGCCGCCGGCCTCGCGCTCGCGCAGGCGGAAGGCGCCACTGAAATACGCGAGCTCCATCCGGGCCCGTCGCAAAATCCCGTTGTCCGGCGCCAAGATCCCCGCCTCTGTCCGGCTGTTCCCACGCCCCGCCGCGGCATTGTTATTACTCTTTGTTGACATTTCCCTGCGAAGGTCGGCCCCAGCCGAGAACTGTAAATTAATACCTTAAGAAATTTGGGTTCCGAGATGGTCATGGCGGCGGCAATTGAAGGCCAGGCGGCGGGGACGCGAACGTGGCCGAACGCAACCCGCGTCACCGGCGTCGATATCTTTCATGATCTCACGGCGGCCGAGGCGACCTGGCGCAGTCTCGAGACACCGCAGCATTCCTACACCCCATATCAGCGCTTCGATTTCCTCGCCAACTGGCAGCGCCAGGTCGGCGAGCGCGAGGGCCTGCGGCCCTTCATCGTCGTCGCCCATGACAGCGAGCGCCGGCCGCTGCTGCTGTTGCCGCTCGCCATCGAGCAGCGCCTGGGCGCGAATTGCGCGAGCTTCATGGGCGGCAAGCACGCGACCTTCAACATGGCGCTGTGCGAGAAGGATTTCGCCGCCAACGCGACCGAGGCCGACATCACGGCCCTGATCGGCTCGATCGCCGAACGGTCCCGCGCCGATGCGCTGGTGCTGTGCCAGCAGCCGCTGCGCTGGCAGGAGCTGCCGAATCCGCTGGCGCTGCTGCCGCATCAACCCTCGGTCAACGACTGCCCGCTGCTGGTGATCGAGCCCGGCGCGGCACCCGCGACACTGATCAGCAACTCGTTCCGCCGCCGCCTCAAGGGCAAGGAGCGCAAGCTGCAGCCGCTGCCCGGCTACCGCTATCACGTCGCGGCCGACAGCGCCGACGTCTGCCGCCTGCTCGACTGGTTCTTCCGCGTCAAGCCGCAGCGCATGGCCGAGCAGAAGCTGCCGAACGTGTTCGCCGAGCCGGGCATCGAGCAGTTCATCCGTACCGCCTGCCTGGCGCCGCGCGCCGACGGCAAGGGCTATGCGATCGACATCCACGCGCTGGAGTGCGACGAGGAAGTGATCGCGATCTTCGCCGGCGTGTCCGACGGCCATCGCTTCTCGATGATGTTCAACACCTACACGATGTCGGCCAATGCCAAGTTCAGCCCCGGCCTGATCCTGATGCGCGACATCATCGATCGCCATGCCGGCCAGGACTACCGCGCCTTCGATCTCGGCATCGGCTCGGACGAGTACAAGCGGCTGTTCTGCAAGGACGACGAAGCGATCGTCGACAGCTTCATTCCGCTCAGCCTGCGCGGCAAGCCGGCGGCCAGCGCATTGTCGGCCATCAATCGCGCCAAGCGCGCGGTGAAGCACAATCCGGCGCTGTTCGAGATCGCCCAGAACCTGCGCAGCATGTTCCGCTGAGGACGGCCGCGGCCGACGTCAGGCGGACGACGCCTGCCGGCCGCTCTCGACGCCAAGCCGCATCATCGCATCGAACACCAGCATCGCGGCCGGCGACAGCGCGCGCCTGCGCAGCTTGATCAGCCCGTAGCTCTCCAGCATCAGCTGGTCGCGGATGCGCAGCATCTTGAAGCGCTGCGGATCGAGCAGATCGAAGATCAGCAACGGCACCGGCACGATCGCATCGATCCCCGCGGCAATTCCAATCGACGCGGAGAAGGATTCGGTGTTGATCATGCGCTGCGGCGGCGCGATGCCCCGGCTGTAGAACAGCCGCTCTAGCGCCTGGCGCATGAAGGATTCCCGCGGCTGGGAGATCCATTGCAGGTCGACCGTGTCTTCCAGATTGACGCTGTCGAGCGCGGCCAGCGGATGCTCGGCGCGAACCAGCAGGCCGGCCTGCTCGGCGCCGATCTCGTGATAGTCGAACTGCCCGGAATCGACGCCGGCGGGAATTCGCGCAACGACGAAATCCAGCTCGAGCGCGAGAAGCCGCGCAACCAGCGGTGGGCTCGTGCTGACATCGAGCGAAATGTTCACCCGGTGCAATTTCTCGCCGAGATACTGCATGACGTCGACGACGAGGTCGATGCTGGGCTTGGCGACCGTTCCGACAGATACGGTGCCGAGCTCGCCGGACCGGTAACCCGCGAATTCGTCGGTGACCCGGTCAAGGTCGGCCAACACGCTCCGGCCGCCGCGGATCAGGATCGAGCCGTAGGCCGTCGGCTCGACGCCGCGCGCGGTTCGCTCGAACAACGGAACCCGCGCCACCGCCTCGATCTCGGCCAGCATCTTGGATGCCGCCGACTGGGTGATGTTGAGGCGTTCGGCGGCCAGCTGCAGCTTGCGCTCGCTGTCGAGCGCCACCAGCAGGCGCAACTGGCGCAATTTCAGATTATTGATCACGGCCCGCCACCATCCTGCCCGGCCAGAGCCTTGTCCGTTCCGATCAAATCGGAACGGACAAGGCTCTAGATTCTATTTTGACGCGTTTTCCTGACGCGAACCGGGATCCAGTTCGCTGGAAAACGCTCCAGAGTTCCCGCGTTTATACCGCGGTGCATCATGACAGTTTCGCCGTGGCTCCATTCCCAAATGCCATTAGTCACGCGGCGGTCGATTACACAACAATGAATGCAATACTTGCAAGAGCAAGGCGACGGACCGCTGCGGCTGCACCAGGTGCCGCCCGGACAGCGCGACCACCGTCCGCCGTATCGAAAAACCAGAAGGGATGGGAACGATGACCGACGATGTCGAGAAGCGCGCGATCGGGAAAATGATGCGGCGGCTGATTCCGTTCCTCATCCTGTGTTACTTCGTGGCCTATCTCGATCGCGTCAATGTCGGCTTTGCCAAGCTGCACATGAACACCGCGCTCGGGCTGAGCGAAGCCGCTTACGGGCTCGGCGCGGGACTGTTCTTCATCGGCTACTTCTTCTTCGAGGTGCCCTCCAACATCCTTCTGGAGCGGTTCGGCGCGCGGCGCTGGATCGCCCGTATCATGATCAGCTGGGGCATCGTCTCCGCGGCATTCGCCTTCATCCCGCAGATGTCCGCGGCCAGCGGCCTGTCGAGCGAGTGGATCTTCTACTTCCTGCGCCTGCTGCTCGGCGCCTGCGAGGCCGGCTTCTTCCCCGGCATCATCTTCTATCTGACGCTCTGGTTCCCGACGGTCTATCGGGCGCGCGTCATCAGCCTGTTCATGCTGGCGATCCCGATCTCCAGCATCATCGGCGCGCCGATCTCGGGCCTGCTGCTCAATGTGTCGGGTGCCGGTCTGGGCGGGTGGCAGTGGCTGTTCATCTTGGAAGCGCTGCCGTCGGTGCTGGTCGGCTTCGCCGTTCTGATCATGCTGCCCGACTTCCCGCGCCAGGCGACTTGGCTGCAACCCGACGAGATCAAGTGGGTCCAGAACACGCTCGAGATCGAGAGGCAGAAGAAGGAGGCGGTGGAGCACATCTCGGTGCTGCAGTCGCTCACCGATTCGCGGGTGCTCGCCTGCGCGCTGGTGTATTTCTGCCTCAACGCCGCAAGCTACGGCGTCGCGTTCTTCCTGCCGACCATCATCAAGGCGTTTGGCGTCACCGACACCCAGACCGGCCTGATCGCCGCCCTGCCCTTCGTGTTCGGCGCGATCGGCATGGTCCTGCTCGGCCGCCATTCCGATAAAACCGGCGAGCGGCGATACCATGTTGCCGGCGCGTTGACGCTGGCCGCAGTCGGCATCGGCCTCGCCGGACTGGTCTCTAGTCCGGTGCTGATCATCGGCCTGCTCTGCATCGCGCAGATCGGCGTTTCGTCGGTGCCGCCGATGTTCTGGCCGATGCCGGCCAGCATCCTGAATGGCGCCTCGGCCGCGGCGGGCATTGCCGCGATCAACTCACTCGGCAATCTCTCAGGCTTCGCCGGCCCGTTCGCGATGGGCTACCTGAAGGACCTGACCGGCGGATTTACCGCAGGCCTGCTGCTGCTCGCGGTCGTCGGACTGATCGGCGCGCTGGTGACGATCCGGCTGCGAATCGATCCGGTGCTCGAACGTTCGATGCGCGAGCCGATGATGGCGCATTGACGGTGGCGGTCAGGCCGCCACCACCCGCGGGCCGGCAACGACCGCTTCCGACGGCGCGCAGGGCTTGCTCAGCATCGTCACTTCGGAGAAGCCGACGGCCCTGAGCTGATCGACCATGGAGCGGCGCGCATCCTGCGCCATTCCGGCGTCGGGCACGACGACCGCCTGCGCCTTCGCGGTCAGCAGTTCGGCCGGCAGGTCGACGGCCGTGCCGGCGTCGAGCAGCACGTGGTCATAGACCCGCAGCAGCGCGTCGATCGCAAGCCCCAGCCGCGGCGACTGCAGGTGGCTGCGATCGAAGCCCGGACGTCCGGCGCTGACGATCTGAACCCGCGACTGCCGGTCCTTGGTGATGATCTGCGCGAACGTCGCCTCGCCCTGCATCAGTTCGGCAAGGCCGGGTGCTGCGGGGTCGACGGTGGCCGCCGTCAGCACCGGCGAGGACGCGACCAGATCGACGACCACGACCTTGGCCTGGCGCGCCATCAGACGCGCCAGCGTCAGCGCGGTCATCGTGACGCTCTCGCCGGCGGCCGGGCCGAGCATCGTGACCTTGTGGGCGGCGGGACCGGCCGCGACAAAATGCTCGGCCAGTTCGTCGATCTCGTCGACGATCTCGGCGGGCGCAGGCTGCGGCTCGCTCAGAACAGGTTCATGCGCAACCGTGGGTTCCAGGGGCAGTTCAGGCTCCTGCGGCAGCCGGGGTGCGAGCGGCGATTCGAACTCGGGTTCAGCCGGCAGCGTCAGTGCCGGCTCGTCCGCGGTCGCGGTCTCCATGACCGGCTCGCGGCGCCTGATCACGGCCGCTGCCGGTGCGAAGGCGCGGCCAACCGCACCGGGCGCCGAGATGCGCAGCAGCTCGCCGGTGATGATGATGCCGGCTGACAGCAACAGCGTCGCCAGCGTCGCGATCAGCACGATCGGCAGCTTCTTCGGATAGGCCGGCGTGTTCGAGACCGTGGCGCGCGAGATGATGCGGCCGTCGGTCGGCGCGGCCTCGATATTCTCGCGTGAGGTCGCCTCGCGATATTTGGCGAGATAGGCTTCCAGCAGGTCGCGCTGCGCCTTGGCTTCACGTTCCAGCCCGCGCAGCTGCACGTCCTGGCTGTTACTCGACGACGCCTGCTTCTTCGACTGGTCCAGACCAGCCTGCTGCGCCTGGACGCGGGCATCGGCGACGCGGGCATCGTTGTCCAGCGAGCGCGAAATCTTGCCGGCCTCCTCGCGCAATTGCCGGTCGAGGTCGGCGATCTGCGCCTTCAACTCCTTGATGCGCGGATGGTTGTCGAGCAGCGTTGACGACTGCTCGGCGAGCTGCGCGCGCAACGTGCCGCGCTGTTCGGCCAGCCGGCGGATCAGCTCGGAATTGAGCACTTCCGAAGCCTCGATCGGCTTGCCGCCCTGCAGCATCTCGCGAATCAACCGCGCCTTGGTCTCGGCATCGGCCTTCAGCGCGCGGGCATTGTTGAGCTGCGTGTTCAATTCGCCCATCTGCTGGTTCGACAGCGGGATGTTGTTGGTGCCGACAAACAGGCTCGACTTCGAGCGGAATTCCTCGACCCGCGAATCCGCTTCCGCAACCTTCGTGCGCAGCTTGTCGATCTCGCCAAGCAGCCAGGTGCTGGCGGACTTGGCCTGATCCTGCCGCGCCCCCTGCTGCAGCACGAGATAGCCGTCCGCGATCGAGTTGGCGACGCGCGCCGCAAGCTCGGGATCCTCCGACTGGAATTCGATCACCATGACGCGCGACTTGTCGACCGCGTAGGCCTGGAAGCGCTCGTAATAGGAATCGAGCACCCGCTCTTCCGGCGTCAGGCTGAACGGGTCACGGCCGATGCCGAACAGCGCCAGCAGCGATTTCAGCGGGGAAAAGCCCCGCAGCACCGGATCGAACTCCGGACGCTCGGCGAGCTTGTTCTTCTTGATGATGTCGCGCGCGAGATCGCGCGACAGCAGCAGCTGCACCTGGCTCGTCACGGCCTCGGCGTCGAGCGAGCTGCGCTCCAGGTCGCGCTCGCCGTTCGGGCGCAGGAAAGCGTTCTCGCGATTGTCGATCAGGATTCGCGCTTCCGACTTGTAGCGCGGCGTCACGATATTGACGGCGGCCAGCGACAACGCGAACGCGAGGATAGTCGGCACGATGATCCAGCCGCGCTTACGCGCCAGCGCGCGGCCGAGCACATGCAGATCGAGATCGGCTGCCTCGGACGGAGCCGCCGGCTTGTCGGGAGCAGGTTTCGGCGGGGCCGGCTTGACGCCGACCTCGTCGGCAACGGGCGCGGACTTCGGCAACGCCCGTTGCACGACGGCCTTTTCCTTGCCTCTACGCCAGAATGCAAAACGCATAACGAACTCCCGCGGACGCCGCGATTCCACCTCAATGGCCGCGATTACAGTCCATTAAGGTTGCTGCTGGGTTAATCGGCGCGGTTGACGGAGATGGCCGCCGCCACCACGCCGTCATTCTTTGTTAACCATGCGTGCCGTTAATCGGGGGCCGGTATTTTCTCGGGATTCCTGACATGCGCGATTTGCGCGCTCCCCTTGTTTGTCTGATTGCTGCGCTCGCGCTGTCGGGCTGCATGGGCCGGACGTCGCCGGTCGCCGGCGACCCCGGCCTCGATTCGATGGCCTATGCCCAGCCGCCCTTCGCTACTCCCGCGGCCTATGCCGAGCCCGTGCCGCCGCACAGCGGCTATAATCTCGGCCCCGGCGACAAGCTCCGCGTCGTGGTCTATGGCCAGGAAGGCCTGACCAACTCCTATGCAATCGGCGCGGCCGGCGCGATCACCATGCCGCTGATCGGTTCGGTGCCGGCGCGCGGCCGGACGCCTGCGGGACTTGCCGCCGAGATCACCGCGCGGCTGCGCAACGGCTTCATCCGCGAGCCTTCGGTGGCGGTCGAGATCGAGTCCTATCGGCCGTTCTTCATCCTCGGTGAAGTCGCAGCCCCCGGCCAATATCCCTATGTGCCCAACATGACGGTGGAGAGCGCGGTCGCGATCGCCGGCGGCTTCTCGCCGCGCGCCAGGCGCGACCAGGTCACCCTCACCCACACCGATGCATCGGGCGCGGGCCGCTTCGTCGTGCCGCTGGGCACGCCGCTCGGCCCCGGTGACACCGTGTTCGTCGGCGAACGCTGGTTCTGATCGATGGCACAGAATCAGGAACAGCCGCTGCGCATCCTGCATGTCGTCCGTGCCCCGGTCGGCGGCATCATTCGTCACATCCTCGATGTCGCCAACGGCCAGATCGAACGCGGCCATCATGTCGGCATCGTCGCCGACAGCCTGACCGGCGGCGCGCGTGCCGACGCCGTGCTGGCCGAGATCGAGCCACGCCTCAAGCTCGGCGTCCACCGGGTGGCGATACGCCGCGAGCCGCGCTTCGCCGACTTCATGGTCTGGGCGCACATCGCCGGCCTGATCCGCACGCTGAAGCCCGATGTCGTGCACGGCCATGGCGCCAAGGCCGGCGCCTATGTCCGGCTACGGCGGCGGTCGGACAAGGTGATCCGGGTCTACACGCCGCATGGCGGCTCACTGCATTACCCACTCGACACCTGGAAGGGCCGCTTCTACAGCCAGCTCGAGCGCACGCTGATGAACAGCACCGACCTGTTCCTGTTCGAGAGCGCGTTCGCCCGCGACACCTATCAGCGGACCGTGGGCAAGCCGGCGGGCCTCGTGCGCTGCGTCTTCAACGGCGTCACATCAGAGGAATTCGAGCCGGTGCCGAGGGCCGACGACGCCACCGATGTGGCCTATGTCGGCGAGTTCCGGCGCATCAAGGGCGCCGATCTCCTGATCGACGCGGTGGCGAAATTGCGCGCCGATGGCAAGCCGGTGACGCTGACGCTTGGCGGCGATGGCGAGGAGTTCGAGCGGCTCAAGGAGCAGGTGAAGCGGCTGTCGCTCGGAGATGCCGTCCGCTTCATCGGCCATGTCAAGGCGCGCTACGGCTTCTCCAAGGGCAGCCTGCTGGTGGTTCCCTCGCGCGGCGATTCGATGCCTTACGTGGTGATCGAGGCGAGTGCGGCCGGCGTTCCGATGATCGCCGCCAATGTCGGCGGCATCCCGGAGATCTTCGACACCCACACCGACGCCCTGTTCGCGCCCAGCAATGCCGCTGCGATGGCCGACGCCATCAAGGCAGCGCTCGACAATCCCACAGCGACCGCGACGCGCGCGCAGAAACTGCGTGAGCGGATTTCCGAACATTTCTCGCAGAGCGCGATGGTCGAGGGTGTGCTGGCCGGCTACCGCGACGCATTTGCCAAACGTTAACCACTTCTTGCACACGTAACCGTTTCTTCCGATTTGTCCCCTTAAGTCACGTCCAGGGGAATTTCGCTGCAGCGCGCGGATGCCCATCTGCATGCGCAGGAATGGACGTGGACTCGTGGAACCGTTTAACGCACGCTCGATGCTGGATGCCGCTGCGTCTGCAACGGCTGCCAAGCCGCAGGTCGAACGCCGCCGGCGCCTGTCGCCGGCCGCACTCGCCGTTACCAATCAGAAAGTTCGCGGCGCCTATTCGCCGGTCGTGATCGCGGGCGTGGTCCGCGTCGCCGATTTCGTGCTGCTCAGCCTGGTCGGCGTCGGGCTCTATTTCGCCTATGTCCGCCCGCTCGCCGGCGGCATCCATTGGGGATACATCGCCTCGATCCTCGGCATGTCGGCCGCGGCGGTGGTCTGTTTCCAGGCTGCCGACATCTACCAGGTGCAGATCTTCCGCGGCCAGCTCCGCCAGATGACGCGGATGATCTCGTCATGGGCCTTCGTGTTCCTGCTGTTCATCGGCGTCTCCTTCCTGGCCAAGCTCGGCGGCGAGGTATCGCGCGTCTGGCTGTCGTCGTTCTTCTGCGTCGGTCTCGTGGTGCTGATCGCCGAGCGGGTGCTGCTGCGATCGATGGTGCGCGCCTGGGCGCATGACGGGCGGCTCGACCGCCGCACCATCATTGTCGGCGCCGATCAGAACGGCGAGCACCTGATCGAGGCGCTGAATGCCGACGATGATTCCGACATCCACGTGCTCGGCGTGTTCGACGACCGCAATGACTCCCGCGCCATGGATACCTGCGCCGGCTCGCCGAAGCTCGGCAAGGTCGACGACATCGTCGAGTTCGCCCGCCGCACCCGCGTCGACCTCGTGCTGTTCGCGCTGCCGATCTCGGCGGAGACCCGCATCCTGGAGATGCTGAAGAAGCTCTGGGTGCTGCCGGTCGACATCCGCCTGTCGGCCCATACCAACAAGCTGCGCTTCCGCCCCCGCTCCTACTCCTATGTCGGCAATGTGCCGACGCTCGATGTCTTCGAGGCGCCTATCACCGACTGGGATCTGGTGCTCAAATGGCTGTTCGACCGCGTGGTCGGCGGCCTTGCCCTGCTCGCCGCGCTGCCGGTGCTGGGGCTGGTGGCGCTCGCGGTGAAGCTCGACAGCCCCGGCCCGGTGCTGTTCCGCCAGAAGCGCTTCGGCTTCAACAATGAGCGGATCGACGTCTACAAATTCCGTTCGCTGTACCACCACCAGGCCGATCCCACTGCCTCCAAGGTCGTGACCAAGAACGATCCGCGCGTCACCCGCGTCGGCCGCTTCATCCGCAAGTCCTCCCTCGACGAATTGCCGCAGCTGTTCAATGTGGTGCTGAAGGGCAACCTCTCCCTGGTCGGTCCGCGCCCGCACGCCGTGCAGAGCAAGCTGCAGAACCAGCTGTTCGACGAGGCCGTCGACGGTTACTTCGCGCGCCACCGCGTCAAGCCCGGCATCACCGGCTGGGCGCAGATCAACGGCTGGCGCGGCGAGGTCGACACCGACGAGAAGATCCAGAAGCGCGTCGAATACGACCTCTATTACATCGAGAACTGGTCGGTGCTGTTCGACCTCTACATCCTGCTCAAGACGCCGCTCTCGCTGCTGACCAAGAACGAGAACGCGTACTGAGATCGATTGCCTGTCGCTGATACTCCTTCGCCGAGGCGAGCGTCAGCTTGTGTATCTGTTGCGTTGCGTGAGTATCCGATGGCCTATGCGGCGACAGCCGGGACGTCCCATTCGCTGACATCCGCGCCAGCGGGCGTGCTGGCGCTGCAGCGGGCGCTGGTGTGGCTGGCCGGCGCGTCCGGCGCCATCGCGTTCATCGAGCCGAGCCCGTATGAACTCGTCACGCTGACCGCCTGCGTGGTGTTCTTCGCCACGGGCCTGCGCATGCGGCTCGTGTTCATGCCGCTGTTGTTCACGCTGATCGTGCTCAATGTCGGCTACAGCATCGGCGCGGTGCCGTTCCTCGACAAGCCGGAGGTGGTGAACTGGGTCCTCACCTCCTGGTACATGGCCGTCACCGTCATCTTTTTCGCGATGGTGATGTCGGAGGATACCGAAGCCCGCCTCGACATGCTGCGCCGGGGACTGATCGTCGGCGCGATGATCGCCTCGCTCGCCGGCATCGCCGGCTATTTCCGTCTGGTGCCCGGCGGCTACGATCTGCTGACGCTGTACGACCGCGCCCGCGGCACCTTCAAGGATCCGAACGTGCTCGGCGCGTTCCTGATCCTGCCGGCGCTGTTCACGCTGCAGAGCGTCGTCTCCGACCACTTCGGCAAGGCGTTCCGCAATGCCATCGCCTTCGGCATCATCTCGCTTGCGATCCTGCTGTCGTTCTCCCGCGCCGCCTGGGGCGGCCTCGTCATCACCGCGGCCTTCATGCTGGCGATGATGGTGTTCACCAGCCGCACGCAGGCGCAGCGCTCGCGCATCATCGTGATGACCTTGATCGCCGCGGTCCTGGCGGTGGCGCTGATCGCGGTGCTGCTCTCGATCGGCTCAGTCGCCGACATGTTCAAGCAGCGCGCGAGCTTCGACCAGAGCTATGACGAAGGCCGCTTCGGCCGGTTCGGGCGTCACATCCTCGGCGCCCAGATGGCGCTCGAGCTGCCGTTCGGCATCGGGCCGCTGCAATTCCACACCTACTTCCCCGAGGACACCCACAATTCCTATCTCAACGCCTTCATGTCGGGCGGCTGGATCTCGGGGATCTGCTATCCGGCGCTGGTGTTCGTCAGCGCGTTCATCGGCTTCCGCTACATCTACATGCGGGTGCCGTGGCAGCGCGCCTATCTCGCCATTTTCGCGGGGTTTCTCGGCTTCGTCGGCGAGAGCTTCATCATCGATACCGACCACTGGCGGCATTTCTGGATGATGCTGGGCACGATGTGGGGCATGTACGCGGCGGCCGAGCGCTACCGCGCGACGGCGGCGCAGGTCACCGGCGAGACTTCGGCGACATCTTGAGATTGGCGCGCTGCTCCGGCGGCGTATCGATCACGGTCTTCAGCGCCGCGGTCGCCTCCAATACGCCCTTGTAGCCGTCAATGGTGAAGCGCATCAGCAGGCGAAGCTCGTCCTCGCTATAGCGGCTGAAGACCTTCGCCATCGCCTGCTGCATCGGCACATAGAATTGCCCGATCCTCTCGACGGCCTCCGGCACGACCGCGATGAACACTTTGCGCCGGTCGCTCTCGTCACGCTCGCGGCGCACATAGCCGGCCTTCTCCAGCCGGTCGATCACGCCGGTGATGGCCCCCGTGGTCAATCCGGTGACCTCGGCAAGGCGGCCTGCCGTCACGCGTCCTTCCAGGAAGACGATGTCGATGCATTCGAGATCGGAACCGGAAATTCCAGCCACGTTCGCAACGGCTTGACCGTACAGCACGCCCTGCGCCGACGACCGCCGCAGCGCCTCTTCCAGCTCCTGCAGCAAGGCGGCGCGCGATTTCGCGCTTGACAAGCTTCACCTCATACCTTAGTCGATAAATATCTTAGCATCTAAGATGATTAGCTGCTAACCCTTCCTACCCCACACGGATGCATGGAGCAAGGCATGACGTCACGTCCCCATAAAGCTCTGATCATCGGCGCCGGCATCGCAGGTCCGGTGACCGCGATGTTTTTGACCCGCGCCGGTATCGAGGCCGAGCTTTATGAAGCCTGGCCCTATTCGACCGGGATCGGCGGCGGGCTGCAGATCGCGCCCAACGGCATGCACGTGCTGGCGGAGCTTGGCGTCGCTGACGAATTGATCCGTAACGGCTCGATCGCCGAATCCTTCGACTTCTATTCGCAGGGCGGCAAGAAGCTCGGCTCGCTCAACCAGAACATGCAGCAGCGCTTCGGCCAGCCCGCGGTGAACATGTGCCGCGCGACCCTGAACGAGACCTTGATCGACAAGGCCTGGGCCTCGAACGTCTCGGTGTTCTTCGAGAAGCGGCTGGTGAAGATCGAGGATCGCGGCGACCAGCCCGTAACAGCCTATTTCGCCGACGGCACCACCGCCGAGGGCGATTTCGTGATCGGCGCCGACGGCGTGCATTCGGCGGTGCGGCGGCATGTGATCCCTGACGGGCCGACGCCGTTCGACACCGGGCTGATCGGCTTCGGCGGCTTCGTGCCGCGCGCCATGATCGAGCGCCTGCCGATCGGCCAGAAGGTGGAGAGCACGTTCGGGCAAAGCGGCTTCTTCGGCTACGGGCTGTGTAGCCCCGATCCGGAGACCGGTGCGATGTGGTGGAGCACGCAGCCGTCGCACGGCATGACCGCGGCGGCCTACCGGCTGCAAAGCCAGGACGCCATCAGGCAGCATTTGCGCGATTTCCACGCCGGCTGGCACGCGCCGATCCCCGAGATCATCGAGGCCGCGGAGAATATCGTGGTGACCGACACGCTCGACGTCGCAACGCTGCCGACCTGGTCGCGCAAGCGCACGCTGTTGATCGGCGACGCCGCGCACGCCACCAGCCCGCATGCCGGCCAGGGCGCGTCGCTCGCGCTGGAAGATGCGCTGCGGCTCGCGGTGCTGATGCGCGACGGCCAAGAGCTTGGCCTGACGTTCCAGGCCTTCGAGCACGAGCGGCGCCCGCGCGCCGAGAAGATCGTCGCGATCGCCCGCCGCAACGGCAACAACAAGCGCGAGTTCAGCCCGACCGGCGCCTGGCTGCGCGATCACATGCTGAAGCTGATCTTGCCGGTGTCGTCCAAGGGCATGGATTTTATGTACGCGTATGATCCACGCGCAGCGGCGTAGCATGTGGCTGTCATGCCCCGCGAAAGCGGGGCATCCAGTACGCCGCGGCTTCTCCGCTGAGCACAGGCGTCTCTGGAATACTGGATCGCCCGGTCGAGCCGGGCGATGACACTGAAGAAGGCTACGCGAACTACTTCTCGACCTCAAACATCAGCCCGGCGCGATCGACCAGGCGCTTGATGAGCTTGTGCTGCATCGCGGCCCCCGGGGTCCAGAAGCCGGGGGCGACATCTGGGGTATCGCGCAGCAGGCAGATCGCGCATTCCGAGATCATCTTCGAGGTCGAGCCGTAGCCGGGATCGCGATCGCCCTTGATGCCGGCGCGGACCATGCGGCCGTCGGGCGCGACCGCGAGATAGAGCAGATCGTAGCGGCCGTTCTCGCGCTCTTCCTTCGACGGTCCCTCGCCCGGCTTCGGCGCGCTCGGACCGGTCTTCTCGGCATTCAACGCCATCACGCGTTTTGCATTCGCCTCGCCCTTCTCGCCGGGACCGGTCAGAACCATCTCGTCGTAGATGAACTCCTTGCCGTAGGGAAAGCCCATCAGCATGTTGGAGCGGTGGACGTTGCGCGTGTTGATCAGCGCCATCATGAACGGCGCGGTCCACGAGTGCAGATCGTCCTCATAGGCCGGCTTGCTGCCGCGCGGCTGCTTCGGGCCCTCGAAGCCCGGCGTCAGCGCAAACGGATTGTTGAGGATCGCAACCAGGCTGAGGTCCTTGGCGACCGCATCGAAAGTCGCCTTGGCGCTCGCGGCCGTGCCGCCGGACAGCGTGCCGCGCATGTCGCGCACCCGGCCCTTGACGCGCTGTGCGGCCGCGCCGAACACGCGCCTGGCCTCGTCCTGGACAAAGAAGGTGCCGAGCTCGAACGGCACCGAATCGAAGCCGCAGGAGAACACGATGCGCGCGCCGCTGGCCTTTGCCGCGGCTTCGTATTTGTCGATCATCTGCCGCATCCAGACCGGCTCGCCGCAGAGATCGAAATAGTCGGTGCCGCTTTCCACGCAGGCCGCGATCAGCTCATTGCCGTAGAGCTGATACGGACCGACCGTCGAGATCACCGATTTGGTCTGGGCCAGCATCGCCTTCAGCGACGCGGCGTCGCCGGCATCGGCCACGATCAGCGGCGTATCGGCAGGCGCGCCGATCGCGTCGCGAACCGAGGCGAGCTTGTCCTTGCTGCGCCCGGCCATCGCCCATTTCAGGCTGCCGTCGCGATAATGCGCGGCGAGATATTCGGCGACCAGCTGGCCGGTGAAGCCGGTTGCGCCATAGACGACGATATCGAGTTTCGACGAGGACATGGATCAGGCTCCCTGCGATTGGGCGCCCTTTTGTCATTGCGGGCGCGGCGACGCAATCAGCTATTTCTTGGCGTAGGACACGCCCATGCCGGCGCGCACGTCGGCCTGAATGCCATAGGGCGCGATCGGGTAGCGCAGGCCGTTCTTGGCGAGCTGCTTCATGCCGGTGATCGCCTTCACCAGATAGGCCGGCGGCAGCGCCATCAGCATCTCCTCGTCGGGCACGCCGCCATAACGGCGCTCGGCGAAGCACGGCAGCGACAGGCTCGGCTCGCCGGTCTTCAGCGCCCGCCCCCACGAATCCGCACAGGCGGTTTCGCCGACCACGCCCCATTCGAACTTCTTGTAGCCGGTGTACTGCAGCCCGTTGATCAGGATGATCATCTGTCCCGGCGTCGCATAGACGAGGCAGATGTCGGGCGGATTGAGCCGGCCGCTGGTCAGCGGGCTCACCGCCATCGCCTGGTACCGGCCGTACGGCACGACGTCGAGCGCCTCCTGGCGCTTGCGCGCGTCTTCGGCGGTGCCATGCCAGACGCCGACATAGCTTTCGCCGGCAAGCCACTTCTCGTCCTGCGGCGCGAGCCCGATCACCGCGCGGCATTGCGCACCGACGAGATCGTCGCCGGTGATGCCGACCGTCCAGCCGAGCCGCGAGGCCATGCTGACGATCTGGTCCGTGGTGTGGACCGCCGACGGACGCCGGATCTTCGGGATCGCCTCCATCTCCTCGACGCGGGCGAACATCTTGATGCCGATGACCGTGGTCTTCAGCCGCAGCAGGTTGTTGAGATCGGCAACGATTGCCGCGAGGTCGAACTGTTCCGGTGGTGTCTGCTGTTGCATGGCGAAAACTCCCGTGATCGGCGGCTTGCCGCCGCCTGTTGTGGCGATGTTAGCCGGATTGGCTGATGGACGACAGGCCTAGCGCGCCGCCGGTCCCGGCAGCAGATCATCGGTTTTGCCCGCCAGATGATAGGCCGCGAGCCCGATCCACTCCCGCGTGGCGACGTCGGTGCGCGACAGGCCGTCGATCGCAAACGTTGCGAAGCTCATGACATTGCCGGCGCGCCAGTCGACTGGATAGGCCTCGACGCTGAATCCCGCCTTGCGGAACAGGCCGACCGAACGCGGCATGTGATAGGCTGACGTGACGAGCAGCCAGCGCTCGCCAGGCTTCGGATCGACCAGCGCCTTGGAGAATTCAGCGTTCTCCACCGTGTTGCGCGAGCGGCGCTCGATGATCAATCGCGATCTGGGAATGCCGAGGCTCTCGAACAGTTCGGCGGCATAGTCGGCTTCGCGCGCATCGTTCGAGATCAGGTTCGCGCTGCCGCCGGTGAACACCAGGCGCGCGTTGGGGTATCTGCGCGCGAGCGCTGCCGCCGCGATGACGCGATCGGCCGCGCTGCGCACCACCGGCGTGCCATGCGCAACCGACAGATCGGCATCGATCGATCCGCCAAGCACAATGATGCCGTCAGGCGCGCCACGCGAGGCGTCCCATGGCGGAAAGCGCTGCTCCAGTGTAACGATCAGGACATTGCCGAGCGGCGAGAAGCCGCAGATTGCGAGCAGCAGCAGCGCGCCCACCATCAGCCTGCGGCCGAGACGCGCAAACCGCGTCAGCAACAGCACGGCGCCGATCACGCCGATACCGATCAGGAAATTGATCGGCAGCAGCATGATGCCGAGCGTCTTGGAGAGCACAAAAAACAAGGGAAGCCTCTGCGAAGTTCTGCTACAGCGTCATACGCCGCCGGGAACGCAATAAAAAGAAGTCACATGACCCATCATCATCTGAAGTCCAGTCCCGAAACCTGCCATTGGGGCTTCTTTGAAGCCAGGCTCAAGCCGGTCCTCACGATCGCAAGCGGCGACGAGGTCACGGTCGAGACCGTCAGCGGCGGTCCGGATGTGGTGCCCGACCGCGGCAAGTTTGTCGTGCCGCCGGAGCTCGACGACATCCATGCGAAGAACGAGCGGATGGTGCCCGGGCACATTCTGACTGGCCCGATCGCGGTCAGCGGCGCCGAGCCCGGCGATGTGCTCGAGGTCGATATTCTCGACGTCCAGCTGCGCCAGGACTGGGGCTACAATCTGATCAAGCCGCTGTCCGGCACCCTGCCCGACGATTTCCACGAGACCCGCCTTCTCAACATCCCACTCGATCGCGACCGCATGGTCGGCCGCATGCCGTGGGGGCTCGATCTGCCGCTGAAGCCGTTCTTCGGGGTGATGGGCGTCTCGCCGCCGCCGGCCTGGGGCCGCATCTCCTCGCTGATCCCGCGCGCGATGGGCGGCAATCTCGACAACAAGGAGCTCGGCGCCGGCGCCAAGCTCTATCTGCCGGTGTTCGTGCCCGGCGCACTGTTCTCCTGCGGCGACGGCCATGGCGTGCAGGGCGACGGCGAGGTCTGCGTCACCGCGATCGAGACCGCGCTCACCGGCCGCTTCCGCCTGACCCTGCGCAAGGATCTCAAGCTCGCCTATCCGCGCGCCGAGACCGCTGATCATTACATGACCATGGCGATGGATCCCGACCTCGACCAGTGCGTGGTGCGGGCGCTGCGCGACATGATCGTGCTGCTCGGCGAGAAGCGCAATCTGTCCCGCGAGGACGCCTATACGCTGTGCAGCCTGGCCGCCGACCTGCGGGTGACGCAGACGGTCAACGGCTCCAAGGGCATTCACTGCATGATCGCCAAATCGGTGGTCCACGGCTGACAGGCGGTCGATAGGCCGCACTTGTTCCGCAGGCGCGGCTCGATACAATCCCCGTCCCAACGAACAAGAATGGACGGGGACGGATATGCTGAAGGACAGGCTTTCGCCGGCCGACGAGGCTATGCGCGACAAGGAGATGCAGGAGACGCTCGCCGCCTGCCCTCGCATCCTCGACCTCATTGCCCGCGGCCCGCAGGGCGCGCCGGACGCCGAAGCCGCGATCTATCTGCGTTCGCCGCTCGATCCCAATCCGGTCGTGATCTCGAACGATCAGCTGATGGGCTGCATCAAAGCCGCCGAGAACTATTTCCGCGCGCAAGGCATCGGCAAGGACGATCCGGTCGCGGTTCTGCTGCCGGCGTGTCCCGCGACTGTGGTCGCGATTTTCGGCGCAGCCGCCTGCGGCGTCGCCGAGCCCCTCAACCTCTTGTTCACGCGCGAGGCAATCGTCGCCCAGCTCAATGCGATCAACGCAAAACTGTTGCTGGCGCCGCCGCCGGGCATGCCTGGCGGGCTCTATGAGAAGGTCGAGGGCCTGCAGCGCGAGGTGCCGTCGCTCCAGCGCATCGTGATCGTGCCGCTCGACGGCACCATCTCCTTCGATGGCGATGTGCTGCGGCCGGATCCGGCCTGGCGCAACGACTACGGCAAGTCGACGGACATGAGCGAGGCCGACCGCGTCGCGGTGATGCTGCCGACCGGCGGCACCACCGGCCATCCCAAGGTGGCGCGGCTCACCAACCGCGCGATGGTCGCCTCCACGCTGTCCTCGCGGATGGCGCTCGACTTCCATCGCGGCGAGCGCGCCATGATCACGATGCCGCTGTTCCATGTCGGCGGCTTGTTCTGCACCACGGCCAACAGTCTCTCGGCGGGCACGACCATGCTCATCCCGGGCCCCGCCGGTGCGCGCGATCCGGCGCTGGTTCGGAACTTCTGGCAAATCATCGAGACATACCGCGTCAACATCGCCGGCAATGTGCCGACGACGCTCGGCGCGCTTGCCGACGTTCCGGTTGCGGACAGCGACATCTCGAGCCTGCGCGTCACCGCCACCGGTGCCTCGATCTGCCCGCCGGAGATCGAGCGACGTTATCTCGCGACCTGGGGCGGCCCCTGCATCCAGCAGCTCTACGGCATGACCGAACTCGCCGGCGCGATCACGCATGACGTGCACGGCGTAAAGCCCCGCGCCGAGAGCGTCGGCACCCGCAATCCGCTGGTCGAGCTCGCGATCCTCGACGGCGGCAGGCTGCACACCGGGCCGTGGCCGTCACCGGTCGGCGAACTCCTGACCAGGGGCCCGCAGGTGTTTGCCGGCTACGTCGACAAGAAGCAGACCGAAGAGGCGTTCCGTGACGGCTGGCTGCGTACCGGCGACATCTGCCGGATCGACGCCGACGGCTTCGTCTACATCCTGGGCCGCGCCAAGGACGTCATCATCCGCGGCGGCCACAACATCGACCCGCGCGCGATCGAGGATGCCGCGTTGCAGTTCCCGGGCGTGGCGCTGGCGGCCGCGGTCGGACGTCCCGACAGCTATGCCGGCGAAGTGCCGATGCTGTTCGTCTCGGCGCAGCCCGGCGTCCATATCGATCCGCTGGAGCTGGCTGCCTTCGTGCAGGACAACATCCCGGAGCCGCCGGCGCGCCCGCGCGCGGTGTCGGTGATTGCGGAAATGCCGGTCACGCCGGTCGGCAAGATCTTCAAGCCGAAGCTGCGCGAGATCGCCGCCGGCGAGGCCGCGCGCGAGCTGCTGGCGCAGGAAGGGTTGTCCGGCGAGGTCAGTGTCGACGCCATCACCGATCCATCCCGCGGGCTGTACCTGAGCGTGAGCGCGCCGCCTGGCAAGGCCGAAACGGCGGAGCGGCTTCTGAAGAAGTTCCCGGTCAAGGTCGAGATGCGATCCTAACGCCTTCATTTGCCTGAATATTCTGCCCCGAACATCACGCCGGAGTTGACCTCCGGCGTGCGTGGGCGCGGCTGGCCGCTCTCGCAGCTGACGGCTTGACGAACCGCCTTACTCCTAAATAGACTCTAAATAGGTACTTTTCAGTACAGGCGTTCAGAGCTAAGCGTTTTCTCATGGCTACAGAAAAGGCCGAAACCGACCGCGTCCCGGTCACGCTGGCGCTCTCGACCATTGGTTATCTCGAGAAGCTGGTGCGACAGGGCACCCACGGCACGAGCGTCCCGGGCGTTGCACGGACATTGATCGAGGAAGGCATTCGGCTCGCCATCAAGGACGGGTTGCTTGCAATCCGCGACAACGGCCGCACGCCCTGACGCGGGGGTGTGCCAGCGCGGCGGTTCAACACAGAACGTGGAACCGTCAGATGATTGCCATCGAACCGACCTGGACGCCGGAGCGCGTCGACCAACTCAAGATCTACTTTGAAGCCGGCCTCTCCTGCCGCGACATCGCTGTCAATATCGGCGTCAGCCGCAATGCGGTGATCGGCAAGCTGTCGCGGCTGAATCTCACGCGCACGACGCCGGACGAACGCCGCGCCCGGCGGAAGAGATCCAGCGCGCACGCCGCGCAACGGGCGACGGCGAAGCAGCAGCTGCAGCTGCTGCAGTCGGTCTACCAACAGGAAGCCGACGATGCGCCTGTTGTCAGCGCCAACAACTGCTCGCTGTTCGAACTGAGCGAGCAGCGCTGCCGCTGGCCGATCAGCACCCCGGGCGCCGACGATTTCTGCTTCTGCGGCAATACCCCGCTCGGCGGCATGCCCTATTGCTCGGGGCATTACCGCCTCGCCTATCAGGCCGGATCGCGCCAGCGCGCGATGCGTTAATCAGCCGACCTTCCAGCCGGTCGCCGCGACAAGGTTCTGATAAAACTCCGGCGTATAGGCCTGCTCGGGCGTGTTGCGCACCCGCTCGTCGAGCGTATGCGCGTCGTCGCCGACCAGGATGCGCCAGCGCTCGGCCTTGACGCCGTCGAGGATGATCTTGGCCGCGGCGGCGGCCGAGGTCGGCGCCTCGTCGTGGAAGATGCGGGCGCGGTCGAGTGCGATCTGCTGGATGTCGGCATCCGACATTTTGGCGACGTCGATGCCCTGCCCTTGCAGGCGCTGGCGGGCCTGCTTGAGCTCGTCGGCATTCAGCTGGTCGGAGCCATTCTGCACCTTGCGCGAGTTCGACACGATCGAGGTGCCGATATGGCCGGGCATCACCACCGAGCATTTCACATGCGGCGCGTTGAGACGCAGATCGTTGATCATCGCCTCGGTGAATCCCTTCACCGCGAACTTCGCCGCGCTGTAGGCGGTGTGCGACACGCCCAGGCCGACCGAGGCCCAGAAGCCGTTGACGCTCGAGGTGTTGACGATGTGCGCCTCGTCAGCCTTCACCAAGAGCGGCAGGAAGGTGCGGACACCGAGATAGACGCCGCCCCAGCAGATGTTGAAGGTGCGCTCCCACTGTTCACGCGTATTGGTGAAGAGGCTGCCGCCACCGCCGATGCCGGCGTTGTTGAACAGCAAATGGATCTTGTCGGTGGCCTGCTGCTCGATCAGCTCATCGCGGAAACGCTTGTAGTGATCCTCGATCGAGACGTCGGCGATGTGGGTGGTGATGCGCAGGCCCTGCGGCAGCTTCTCGACCTCGCAGAGCCGCTTGGTCTCGGCCATCGCCTCGGCCGAAACGTCGCACATCGCGACATTGCATCCCTCGGCAACGAGCTGCCGCGCGAGTTCGCGTCCCATGCCCGTGCCGCCACCCGTGATGACGGCAATCCTTCCAGCAAAATCCTTCATGCGAGATCCGTTCCTTCCCTGCTTCTTGTTCGTTTTGGCGGGAGCGCGGATCGCACTCCCAGCCGCTTTGGCTGAGGCACTCTACATCACCGAATTATCGCCCAGCAACGGCGCCTGCCAGGCAGCCGGCCGTGCAACGAAATCATTCCGTGTTGCGAACAGTATCCATTGATCAAAAAGCGCTATTCGGCGGTCTCGATGTGCACAGGCGCGCGCCGCCGCAGCACCGCGCTGCCGGCGCTCAGGACCAGCCTGAGGAGGCCGCGCCACGAGAAGTCGATGACCACCTCATGGTGCCGCAATCCCTTGCCGCCCTTCACCAGCCCGAGATCCCGTATCAAGCAATAGTGGCCGCTGCTCATGCGCGCGAGGCGGCTGTTCTTGAAGAGTCCCATGAATGGCGAGAATGCACTGCGGATCGATTCCGTCAAATCTTGACGGCGTCGAATCGGCGAGACGATGTGAACCTGTGTGCGGTTGGCAGCCGGCAATCGTAGCGCGCCTCACGATCGGGCAGCAGCGGTCCAGCCTTAAATCAAAAACCTCCGGCAGGGCATTGCCGGAGGTTTGGGAGGCTTAGCAGCAAGCTAAGAGCCATCATTCAATGTGTTGTTGGCCATTCCATATATAGTTTAGTAGATCAGGTAAGTAAATAAGTTTGCGGCCAATGAATCGCATGGCTCGTCTTCGTTGTCCGCGTGGACCGAGATGGACGCAGCTCTGCTTCTGCAATCGATCAGCAATCGATTCTTGCCAAAGAAAAACCCCGGCAGTTGCCTGCCGGGGTTCTGTAGGATCGTGATCAGATCAACCGGTATTACCAGTTGCGCTGAGCGCGGAAGAGCATCTGGACAGTGTCCTGATCCTTCAGCTCGTAGGTCGCGACCGGCTTGCCGATGCCAGTCGAGGACGTGGTGATGACGCCCGAATACTTCTGATCGAGGTGGACGTAGGTCACGTCGGCCGAGAAGGTCAGGTTCTTGACCGGGGTCCAACGGGTGATCACGCCGATCTGCGAGATGTTGTAGTCGGGGTTGCAGTTGGTCACGCCAGCGCCGCCAGCGAACGCGGCACGGAAGGTACCACCCACGCCACCAACGCCGCAGATGAGCGCCTTGGAGGTGTCGTTGTACGAGACTGCGGCATAGGCGCCGTAGATCGCGGTGTTCCAGTAGGGATCCCAGTTATGGGTGTAAGCACCGCGCATACCCCAGGTCTTGATGGACTGCTGCGCTCCGCCGGGGCCGAACACCGTGTCAGGTGCCGTACCGAAGCCAACGCTGCCATAGACGCCGGGCAGGCTCGAGCCACCGTAGATGGCGACCGAGCTGGCCTGGCTGGCCAGTTCCTGGATGTTGTAACGGGTCGCACCATCCGTATAGACGCCCTGGATGTTGATGGTGTCGCCGGGTCCGGTCGGGATGTTCTTGATCGACAGGGCCAACGCACCAGCCCAACCCCACTTGTCGTCGGGATGACCGGTCAACTCGGTGCCGCCGTAGTAGGCAGCGTGGTTGTCATGCGCGGCGACCGACGCCTGGAAGATACCCCAAGCCTGGTCGACCTTCAGCGCAGCGACGAAGTCCGGCGCGATCGTGCCGGCGTAGTCGCTGGTGCCGTAAGCACCACCGGCGCCGAGGTTGTTCACGCCAGCCTGCATGTACGCCACCTGGTCCTGCGCCGACAGTGCGAGCTGCACGCCGTTGCCGAACTGCGCGGTGTAGGTGAACTGGTTGATGCCGTTGGTGGTGTTCACGCCACCGACGAGACCGTCGTAGTTGTTGCCCGGATAACCGTTCCAGGGAGCAGCGAACTGCGAGACCGCCTTACCCATGGTGAAGCCGGCGAACTGGATGAAGGCGTAGTAGACGCCGACTGCACCGGCAGCCACGTTGCCCGAACCAGCGTTGTTCGGCGCAGAAGCCGAGCCGATCGCCGAGTAGACGGTCGAGCCGTTGCCCTGGCCGGTGTAGCTGTCGGAGGTCCAGGTGAACACCGCGTCGAAATAGGTGCGGACCACGCCGTACTCGGTCGCGGTGCGGGTGTCGATGTTGAAGTCTTCACGCGAACGCCAGGTGTAGCCGTTCGTGAAGCGGTTGTTGGCGCCGCTGGGGCCATTGATGTTCGGGCCGTAGACGCTGTTGCCGTTCACCACAACGTCAGCGCGCAGGTAGCCGCCCAGCTTGATGCAGGTGTCGGTGCCGGGGATGTAGTAGAAGCCCGGACCATAAAGAGAGCAGATCTTCACGTACTCGACCGCTTTGGCCTTTACGGGAAGATCGGCCGCCTGTGCCCCGCCGACCGCGACCAGCGCAGCCGTCGAGCCCAGGATAAGGCTCTTCAAATTCATATTAAACCTCCAAGTTGCTCATATGCGTAGAGTCCGGAGCTGCGAGCGCCCCGTGATCCTCCCGCATTGTCCAAGACCGCTTTCCCCAAACCCCGCACCCGCAGATCAATCTGTGGAGTGCGACGGACTTGAACGATCACCGCAACGGGACGATCGAGATTCCCCTACCGCCGGGTTCAATATGCCTTGGCGAGTTCGCCAATCAAAATAGTTTATAAAGTCAGGAATGCGATTGCGGCCACACTGTGTCTCGCCGGCAACGCTGCCCGTAAGCCCTTTGGTTAGCAGGGAAAACTTGTCGCACCCCAAATAGTCCAATCGTCACAGGACCATCATAATTACTTTACGTTCACTTGCGTTCGTTGGCGGCTTACGAGAAAGATCGCGATGCCGAGCGGGAAACAAGAATAAACCAGCGCAAAGCTGAGTCGGCACCTAGGGAAGAGGAAAGCTGTGTCAGTGACCAGGAAGGATACAACGCGCCTGCGCGCCATCGAGCATCTCGACATCATCAAGCGCTTCACGCTCGAGATTTCCTCGATCAATTCGCACCTCGAACGTGTCCGCCAGATCTGGGGCAAGGCGCTTGGCGTTAGCGGTCCGCAATGGATGATTCTGATCGCGATCTCGGATCTCGACAAGGACGACGGCGTGCCGATCAACGTGGTGTCGAAGCTGCTGCACGTCGATCCATCGTTCGTGACCACGCAATCCAAGCTGCTCGAGCAAAAGGAGCTGCTGCGTCGCACCCCCTCCCTGGCCGATGCGCGCGTGGTCCGGCTGTCGCTGACCGACAAGACGAGGAAGCATCTGGCGGGCCTCGCCAGCCAGCACAAGGCGTTCAAGAGGACCGTATTCGAGGAGTTCAGCGAGCCTGAACTGGCCGAATTCACGGCCAAGCTTGCGATGCTCAACAACCGCCTGGAAAAGGCGTGTCTGATCGTCGCGATGGATTCAGATACCTGAAGCGACCGGCGCGGCGCGCCTGAGATCGCGGCCCCACGATTCGACCAGAGCCTTTTCCGTTCCGATGGAATCGGAACGGGGCTCTAGATTCCTGTTTTGACGCGTTTTCTTTACGCGAACCGGTAGCCACTTCGCTCGAAAACGCTCCAGGCACCCGACCGGGTCGGGCAACAGCCTCGCCGCTCAGCGCGGTGACCTATCCATGGCCTCGCCCGGGCGACTGGAAGGCCAGAAAAGCCGCAATACCCAGCAGTGCAGCCCAGACCAGGAAGTGTTCAGCGATCACTATCAGCCCTCCATTTGATTGATGGAAAGCATGAAACGGGCCACGCGATGGGCTGGACACTTGAACGGGCTGCACAAAGAAACGGCTCGCGAACAACCCTGCATACCGTCTGCGGAACGAGTGCTCACCGCAGACAGCCCGCCCGAAGGCGCCGCACCGTTCGACCGAACGCAACTACGACAGAATGTTGAAGTCCGCCGCGGTGACCGTGCCTGCGGTCGCACCGTTAAGCCAGACCGCGGTGGCGCCGTCGACCTGAATAACGAAGTACGCGCCGTTCTGGTAGGAGTGTGCCAGCACATCGGCGAACGAACTGAAGCCGCTGCCAGTGAACTGCACGGTATCCGTGGCAGCGTTCCAGTCCTGGACCACCTGGACACCCGGCGCTCTCCGGGAGACGAACGTATTGTTGCCGCCGCCGCCGAAATAGTAGTTCACGCCGGTGCCGCCATCGAAATAGTCGTTGCCGGCACCGCCGATGAGAACGTCGACGCCGTCACCGCCATACATGACGTCGTCGCCATTGCCGCCGTAGAAATAATCGTTGCCGGCCTGGCCGTACATGACGTCGTTGCCGTCGTCGCCGATCTCGACCGCGCGGCCATTGGCGACGATGACGTCGTTGCCTGCTCCGCCGTAGGCGGTGCCGCCGTCACCGACGCTCATGTAGATCCAGTCGTCGCCGGCGTCGCCTTCGAGCAGATCGACGCCGTCGTCTCCCACCAGCGTATCGTTGCCGTTGCCGCCGAACGACGTGTCGTTGCCTCCGCCTCCGAACAGCACGTCATTGCCGTCGCCACCGAAGAGCAGGTCGTCGCCGCCGCCGGCCACCAGGACGTCGTTGCCGCCGTTGCCATAGAGGCCCGGTGCTACGGAGGTGCCGGAGGCCACCAGGATGTTCGCTCCGCTTTCGTTGCCCTCGCCGCCATAAATCGTATCGCTGCCGGCCGAGCCATACAGAGCGTCGCGCCCGACACCACCGTCGATGTAGTGGGACTGCGTCGTCAGCGTGCCGCCATCCTGAACATAGTCGTCGCCGTTGCCGCCGTACTCGAACGACGTGCTGGCGGTATTGCCACCCTGAATCCAGTCATTGCCAGCGCCGCCATACATCTCGCCGTAGGCCAGACTGCTCCATTGCGCCGTCAAGAAATCGTCGCCTTGGCCGCCCTCCCAATAGTCGGAGCCGGCAATGCTGCTTGCCAGTGTGTCGTTGCCCTGGCCGCCATAGAGCGCGTCAAAATTGCTTGCAGAGGTGACGCTGTTGTCGGTGCTATCTCCGTAGAATACGGGCATGTTTGACTTCCCTGAATACTGGCTCTCGTCGAGGCGACGTTGTGCTTCCGGCTTCGCGAACCTCGCAATCGGGAACGCTCTGGCGCCTTAAAGGGCTAAGCGGCGAGCGCCAAAGTCGCCTCGATGACGAGTGCTCCAGCCGGAATGCGATTTCATAGTATTGAGAAAGGGCGCCAACAGAGATGCCCACACGGGCTACCCCAACCTGACGACCACCGCGCGACCGGCCTTCCCGAGGATTCCGCGCACCCCGCACATACCTGCGAGGACGCCGACGCCGTTGGCGCCAACGACTTCAATTTCCACGATAATTGCTGGATGCCGCAACCCTGCTCGCCGTGACCAGCACGCCCGCCCGAGATCGCCGAGGCGCTTTGCCGGATCGTCGACAAGGCGCTGTGCGTCATTGAGCCGCGGCGTGCGCGCGCAGACGTATCGCTTCGTCAGCCAAACGGTCTTGCAGCGATTGTGATTGCTTGAAACAACGCCGCCTTTGCATTTGCGCTGCTAACCGGGCGATCTCATCACCGATGGTAGGCGGCGGGGTGATGAACCCTAACAATCGAACGACGCAGAGCGCCAGGAACGGCGGACGAAAAAATTGGCGAACAATTGGCAACGGGCGGCTTTGTACCGCCCGCCCCGATCCGCCACAGAATGTATTGAGTAAAATGGTCGGAGCGAGAGGATTTGAACCTCCGACCCCTAGTCTCCCAGACTAGTGCGCTAACCGGGCTGCGCCACGCTCCGATGCCGTTCCATTAGCTGCGATCCTGTGTTCGCGCAAGGCAAAGCAGGCCTTTCAGGGCCGCAATCGGGACCCCGGTTCCCCGACTCAGCCGTCCTTCATCGCCGCGTCGATCATCTGCCGGCAGGCGACCAGCTCCTGCAGCACGCGTTCGAGCCGCTCGCGATCGGCCGACGGAACGGAGGGGCGCACCGGCGGCGCCGCAGCCGACGCCTTACCCGGCTGCGCGGACGCCTTGCCCGGATGGGCGTGCGCCTTGTAGGTCGACAGGATCGGATCCTCGTCGGGATCGACGAATCGGTAGTCGATTCCCTGCTCGTCGCCGTCGCCCTCCTCGCCGTCGAAATCGAGGCCGTCATTGCTCTCGAGCTCGTCGGGCTCGGCCATGCTGTTGCCGACCGCCTCCTCGACCGCGCCGAACGAGACCGCCGCGGTCTGGTCGGCGATGCCTTGCACCGACTTGATGCCATGCTCCTTCAGGATCCGCTGCACGCCGCGGATGGTGTAGCCCTCGCCGTAGAGTAGCCGGCGGATGCCCTTGAGCAGGTCGACGTCGTCAGGGCGATAATAGCGGCGGCCGCCGCTGCGCTTCATCGGCTTGATCTGCGCGAAGCGCGTTTCCCAGAACCTCAGCACATGCTGGGGAATATCAAGCTCGTCAGCGACTTCGCTGATGGTACGGAACGCATCCGGCGCCTTGTCCAAATGCCCGCTCCTCTCGCCTCAATGGCTAGAACCCTTTCCGTTCCGATTGAATCGGAACGGAGCTCCAGATTCTAGTTTTGGCGCGTTTTCTTCACGCGAACCGGTATCCACTTCGCTTGAAAACGCTCTAGTCGGCCTTGCTGCCGTCGCCATTGGTGACGGCATGGCCATTGATCCGCTGCTTCAGGATCGCCGACGGCTTGAACACCATCACCCGCCGCGGCGAGATCGGCACCTCGGTGCCGGTCTTTGGATTACGCCCGATACGCTGGCCCTTCTTGCGCACCATGAAGGAGCCGAATGACGACAGCTTCACCGTCTCGCCTTTTTCAAGGCAATCGGTGATCTCCTTCAATACCAACTCGACAAATGCCGACGATTCCGTGCGCGACAGGCCTACCTTTTGGTAGACCGCCTCACACAAATCGACACGCGTCACTGTTTTTCCGGTTCCCGTGGTCATCGCCTGCCCCGCACTCTCGGCGAACAATTTCTTGACTGAAATTAAAAGCTTAGCGCGCAATGGTCAACAGCGACCAGCATCCGGACGCCGGAAAGATACCGGCAACCTGTTGGCACTCTTTAATGACGCGCTACCAGCGCACGAGCGCCGAGCCCCAGGTGAAGCCGCCGCCCATCGCCTCAAACAGCACCAGATCGCCCTTCTTGACGCGTCCGTCCTTCACGGCGACCGACAGCGCCAGCGGGATCGAGGCGGCCGACGTGTTGCCGTGCTTGTCGACCGTCAAGACCACTTTCTGCGGCGCAATATGCAGCTTGTGGGCCGATGCATCGATGATTCGCTTGTTGGCCTGATGCGGAATGAACCAGGTGATGTCGTCGGCGGTAAAGCCGGTGGCGTTGAACGCATCGACGATCACATCAGTGATCATGCCGACGGCGTGCTTGAACACCTCGCGGCCCTCCATCCGGAGATATCCGACCGTCCTGGTCGAGCCGGGGCCGCCATCGACGAACAGCTTCGACTTGTGGCGCCCGTCGGAACGCAGATGCGTCGTCAGCACGCCGGGATCGCTGATCGTGCCGGAATGCTCCTGGGCCTCCAGCACGACCGCGCCGGCGCCATCGCCGAACAGCACGCAGGTGCCGCGGTCGTTCCAGTCGAGGATGCGCGAGAAGGTTTCGGCACCGATCACCAGCGCCCGCTTGTGGTGGCCGGCACGCAGGAAATTGTCGGCGGTGGTCAGCGCAAAGACGAAGCCCGAGCACACCGCCTGCAGGTCGAAGGCCACGCCATGGTTGATGCCGAGCCCGTGCTGGACCGCGACCGCGGTGGCCGGAAAGGTGTTGTCGGGCGTCGAGGTCGCCAGCACGATCAGGTCGATCGACTGGGCGTCGATGTTGGCATCGGCGAGCGCGGCGCGCGCCGCATTGATCGCGAGATGCGAGGTGAACTCGTCATCTGCGGCGATATGGCGCTCGCTGATGCCGGTGCGCTGCACGATCCAGTCATCCGACGTGTCGATCCGGCTGGCCAGTTCGGCATTGGTCAAAACCCGCTCCGGCAAATATGAGCCGCAGCCGAGCACTACCGAACGTATCGCAGTCACGAGACAGCCTCCTGCGCGGTCGGCGCCTTTACCAGGGCGCTGCCGTCGCGGTTGAGCATCTGATTGATCTTGGTGAGGAGATCGTAGTGGGCCATCTCATAGCCAACATCCACCGCATAGGCAAAGCCTTCCGCGTTGATGCCGCCATGGCTCTTGACCACCACGCCGTTCAGGCCGAGCAGCAGGCCGCCATTCGACTTGTTGGGATCGAGCTTGTCGCGCAGCTTCTGGAACGCGCCGCGGGCAAGCAGATAGCCGATCCGCGCCAGCCAGCTCGACGACATCGCCTCGCGCAGCAGCGTGAACATCTGGCGCGCGGTTCCCTCGGCGGCCTTGAGCGCGATATTGCCGCTGAAACCTTCCGACACGATGACGTCGGCGAGCCCCTTGCCGATCGCGTCGCCCTCGACAAAGCCGATATAGTCGAACTGGTTCGAGTTCATCGCGCGCAGCATCTCGGCCGCCTCGCGGATTTCGCCGTGCCCCTTGATCTCTTCGGACCCGATATTGAGCAGGCCGACGGTCGGCCGTTCGAGGTTGAACAGCACGCTCGCCATCGCGCTGCCCATCACCGCGAGCGTCGCCAGATGGTGGGCGTCGCCGCCGATCGAGGCGCCGAGATCGAGCACCACCGAATCGCCGCGCAGCGTCGGCCACACCGCGGCGAGCGCCGGGCGGTCGACGCCGGGCAGCGTCCGCAAATTGATGCTGCCCATCGCCATCAAGGCGCCGGAGTTGCCGGCGGAGACCGCGACGTCGGCCTCGCCATGCTTCACCGCATCGATCGCCAGCCACATCGACGACGCCCTGCGGGTCCGCCGCAGCGCCTGGCTCGGCTTCTCGTCATTCTTCACGGCGACGTCGGTATGGATCACCTTCGATACTGCCTTGAGCGCAGGATGCTTCGCGAGTTCCGGCTCGATCTGGGCCCGGTCTCCGACCAGCAGGAATTCACTGCCGGGATGACGGCTCAATGAGATCGCGGCGCCGGGAATGACCACCGATGCGCCGACATCGCCCCCCATGGCGTCAAGCGCGATTCGAACCTTTTGAGGCATGAACGTCCCGGAAACCTGCTCTCCCACAGCCCTTCAACGCAGGCCGCGAGCTTGAAGTCACCGCTGTCAACGGCGCGCGGCCAAACACCAATTCGCGTCCCGGCCGGGCCGCGACAATAGCGTTTCCGCGGTCCGACACAACCTCTTGACCGCAAACGACCGAGCCGTCAAACCCGTCACGCAACACATCCAAACATACCAGAAATATATTATATTTCAACGCATTGCGACATTTATTTGAAGTGACCACCGACATCCCTCGCGAAGCCGTGCAAGCAAGCCATCCCCTCAAATGTGGCTTCAGAGCGTTTTCGAGCGAAGTGGATCCCGGTTCGCGTGAAGAAAACGCGTCAAAACAAAAAAGCTGCCCTTAGCCGCCCTCAACTGCCCTTGGGCTACTTGCCGTTAGGCTTTTCCTTCAGCGCTTTCAGCGCGGCAAAGGGATGATTTTCCGGATCAGGGGCTTCAACCTCCTGTTCAAACACCGCATCCACCTTGCGCGGATACGGGTCTATGCCGAGAAACAGCGCATCGGTGGCGAGCCGGCCGATGTCGATGAAGCCGCCTGTGATCGGCTCCGGCGGATCCGGCGTTTCCTCATCGCCGGCCTCGGCGTCGTCGACCAGGTCGGCCATCTCCGGGATCTGCTCGGGCGGCGCGAACATCACATCGATCTCTTCATCGATCTCGTTCTCGATCGGATCGAGCGTCACCACGCAGGTCTGCCCGACCTTCGCCAAAACCCTGCCGGTGACGTGGCAGCTGCCGTCGCGCTTGGGCTGCAGATCGAACGTCGCGTGCGCCGAGATCACCTCGCGCAACTCCGCGGCCTCGGCCATCGCCTTGCGCACCGCCTCGTCGGCCACGATCTCGCGATGCAGACCGGTCTCCGGGATTTGCGCGACATTGACGAGAACGCGCCAAGGGTCCCGCACGGCATCGGGCCGTCCTGTGGTCCCGCCGCTCATGCCGCCGTCCCCGCAGCCTGCGGCGCGGGAAAGCGCCACGCGCCCTCGGTCAGCGCCGCGAGGTCGGTGTGATCAAGCACCGCCATTGCCTCCCCGGCATAGGCGGCCAGTTCGCGCGCCTGGTCGATATTCTGGCCGTTGAGGATGTTCTTGCAGAACGACTGGGCCAGGGCCTCCTCGCTGTCGGTCAGCGCCAGGTCATAGGCTGCGGTGCGGCCATAGAAGGCCTCGCCGAACGCCTGCATGCGCTTGGGCACCGTGAGGTCGCCGATACCCATTTCCCGCAGGTTGTCGTCCATGTCGATGCAGAAATGATCGAACAGCGCTTGCGACAGCGCGACGCCGCCCTCGGCGGACTTTAATCGCCGCAGCACCAGCCAGAGATGCATCAGAAGCAGGTCAAAACGGCCGTTAACCGTGTCGGGAACGCCCAAGTCACGGTAAAATAACGGTTCTCGCGCCTGCGTCACGATCATGCCATAGATGGTCTCAATGGTGCTGCGCGCGGGCACCGGGGGTCTTCTGAAGTGATTGAACGGCCAAAGCATGACGGGTTCCGGCTGCCGGCCCCCCAAAGGACACCTGTTGAGCGGTCGCCCATTGGAGCGCGGCATGATTGCAATCCATTGAGCTGCCCGGTACGTCAATGCCACGGCCGATGCAAGGGGACGGATCAGTTCCGCCGATGAACCACACTCTTCCACGACAGTCTCGCGCCGCTTCCGCGCGCGGGTTTTTCACGCGCTTTCGCGCGATCGCCGTCATTGGCCTGGTCTGCGCCGCCCTCGGCGGCTGCGCCGGCGAACAATTCCAGAAGGGCTATATCCTGCCTGAAGGGGCGCTCGAGCAGATCCCGATCGGCGCGAGCCAGGATCAGGTGCTGATCGTGCTCGGCACGCCCTCGACCGTCGCAACACTGGACGGCGAGGTGTTCTATTACATCTCGCAGCGGACCTCGCGCCCGGTCGCCTTCATGAACCAGCGGGTGGTCGACCAGCGCGTGATCGCGGTCTATTTCGACAAGAACCGCCAGGTGCGCCGGCTCGCCAATTACGGCCTCAAGGACGGCAAGATCTTCGACTTCGTCAGCCGCACCACGCCGACGTCGGGCCAGGAAATGTCCTACCTGACACCGCTCTTCAAGCTGCTGAGCTTCAACTGACCGGAATCAGCTATCGCGCCCCGCCCAAGTCCGGGATGCTCAAGTCCCGGACGCTCAACCAATTCTCACCCGGCTGGTGTCGATCTGCCGCCCGGTAAGGTCGGCGACGTGGCTGTCGATCAAATTCCACTCGGTGCAAGCAGCGGTGTACCAGGCCTGACTGACGATGAGGTCTGCCGCCGACGTCGCGGCCTGCAGCTTGGCGATCACGCCGCCGAGCTCGCCGTCCAGAGCGGTCCAGCCGGTCCGGAGCGAATCAAGCGCGTTTTCGATCATCGCCATATCGCTCAGCACGAGCCCGGTGCTCATGGTCAGCGCGCCCAGCGTTGCGACGATCCTTTGATCGTCGGTGAGCGCCGACTGATCAGAGGCGATCTTCTGCTGATAGCCTGATATCTCCGATTGCATGGCATTGATCTGGCCCTCGGCTTCGGCGATCGAGGCCACGCCGATACCGGCCAGGATCAGCGACGCGCCGCCGGTCAGCGGCGCGAACACGACACCGAAGATGGTTTCGATGATGCCGCGCGTGCGCGCGGCTTTCGCCCGTGCGATCGCCTCGCGGTCGGTCTGGATTTGCACGTTGAGCAGTTTGATCTGGTTGTTGATCGCATCGATCTCGCCCTGAATCTGCTGCTCCTGGGCCTGTACCTGCCCGACCGTGTTGCGCATCGCCTGGTCGGCCTGCAGCATCGCCTGCTCGAACGTCTGGAGCTTGCCGAGATAGTCCGCGATCTGTCCGATCATGGCCTGGATCGGCGGCTCAAGCGCCTGCATCGCGGTGATCAGTTCGGCCTTGCCGCCGGCCGAGAAGCGTTGCTCGAGTGCGGCAAACAGAGCGTCGATCTGCGGCGCTGCCGCGACAAACGCCTGCCCGGCGGCGGCAATCGTATCGAGGATGTCGGTCTGGAAATACAGCACTCCGCTGCGGCGCCAGCCGACGACCAGGTTCTCGGCGGCGCCGAGCTCCTGGTCGAGCTGATCGTACCAGGGGGAAGCGACCTCCGCGATCTCGGCCTCGATCACCGCCTGGCAGGACGAGTTGAGCAGCACGATCGCGCCCATGCTCGCGTCGATCTCCGCATTCGTCGCCGCACCGCTGAAAGGCATCTCGTCTCCCCTCTGTTACGCGGCCCTGCCGGGGATTCCGATCGAAGCGGTCGCCAGCTTCTGCGCGAACTGCGTGGCAGCGGCCCATTCGGCCTGCGTGGCCGCGCCGAAAGTGTCGGCCGCGAACGTGCCCAGCGTGACCTTGCCGGCCCTAAGCTCCGCCAATGCATCGCCCATCGCGTCCCGAAGCGCGCCCCAGGCACCGATGAGCTCACGCAGACGCGTCAGTGCATCGCCGGTCGAGCCCAGCACCTGCTCGGCGGCAGACAGCGCAAGCGCCGCCGCGGCCTTTGCGTCAGGCGATTGGTCCGCCGCCGCGCGCAGCGCAGCATCGCGGGCATGCATGGTCTCTCCCCATGCACTGATCGTTGCGAGCCTCGTTTCGAGGCCGGCGACGGTTACGTGCAATGACTGATCCAGTGGGCCGGTGAGTTCGAGCCCGATTTCAACGAAGGGATCGCCTGCGCCCTGCGCATCCGGATGATCAGCCGCAATCGAGCTGACCTGTGAAGAGATCGCCGAAAACGTCGTGCCGTGGTTGATGACCAGCACCAGAACTTCGCCGGTGACATCAGGCCCGATATTGTCGATCCAGTCCTGCGCCTGCGCCTTGGCGGCATCGAGCTTGCTGTTGAGGTCGTCGAACCAGTCGGGTTTTGGCGACGGCTGGATCAGCGGCGCGTTGAGCAAACCATGGCAGGCTGCAGTGACCGCGGCGAGACCCTCGAAGGTCGCCTTGCACGCAGAAGTTAGCCTGCCCAGGCCGCCCACATCCGGTTCGCCGCCTGGCTTGTCGTTCGACATGACGAATTCCTTTCAAGCAAGGCGGGCACCGCCGGCAGGCGGCGGTGCCCGCGAGATGATCAAGCGGCTTTGCCGTCCATCGCCAGTTCCTTGGCCGGATATGAAACCGGGGCATTGACCAGCCCCTGCGCAAACGACGTCGCATCGGCCCATTCCGAGGCTGCAGCGGTGGTGAAAGCACCCGCCACGATGGTGCTGAGCGCCGCTTCAGCCGATTCAAGCTTCGCCAGCACGCCCTGCAGTTCGCCCTGGAACACAGTCCAGCTGGTGCGGAAGTCGGACAGCGCGTTGCTGGCGTCGGTGATGTACTGGATCGCCTGGCTCGAGGCGGAGCCCAGCCCCTGCAGGGCGACCATCTGGCGCTTGTCGTCGTCCAGCTCCTTCTGGTCCTGGGCGATCTCGTCGAATTGCTTGTTGATCTTGCTCTGCATGACGCCCCACGTCACGGCGCCGCCGACGACCAGCAAGCCGCCGGTGCCGGCAACAAGGAGGCTGGCGCCGCCCGTTTCAGGCGCGAGCGCGATACCCACCACCAGGAGAAGCAATCCAATGGCGATGCCGCCAGCGGACGCCGCGATCGCGATATTCTCGTTATGAATGGTGTCGTTGAGCACCTTGATCGCTTCGTTCATCTTGCTGATGTCGGCGCTCAGATCCGCTTCCGCCTTCTGAATGCTGACCGCACCCGAGGTCAGGGCGTCGTGCGACGCCTGCATCAGGTCGCCCCAGTTCTTCATCAGCGTCTGTGTGGTGTTGGCATTGGTGACGATGACCTGCACCGACTGCTCCAGCGCGGCGACCAGCTCATGAACCTGCTTGACGTAGGGGTTGTCGGCGCCTTGTGCGTCCGGGTGCGCGTTAACGATCGACTGGATCGTGCCGGTGATGGCCGAATAGGTCGTGCCGTAGTTGATGACCTGCACCGGAACGCCGCCGGTGACGCTGGGCCCGATATTGTCGATCCAGTCCTGCGCGTGCGTCTTGGCGACGTCGAGCTTGCTGTTGAGGTCGTCGAACCAACTCGGCTTGGGCGACGGCGGCACGAACACCGTGTTCAGGATGCCGTGACACGCCTGGGTGATCAATGACAAGATCACGAAGGCCGATTGGGTTTGGGTCTCGAGCTTGGTGGTCGCCGCCAATTTCGGCGCTGCTTTTAGTTTCAGTTTTGCTAGTGCCATCATGATCTCTCTCCTGCGCGTGCTAGGTTGCGATCGGATGCTGCGGGTCCAGCGTCACCGGCGGCCCGACCGTGGTCTTGGTCGCCGGTATTGCGATTGCGAACTTGCTGATCGCCTGCCAGTTCGCGTTCGCGATCGGGATGGTGAAGATGTCGAAATAGGTCGCCGGGTCGGCGCCGGCTTGAAGCGCCTGGATCGCCTGCTGCACCTTGTCGCGCTCGGTGCTCCACATCGTCACGATCTGGGGCATCACGTCGACGATGCGTCCGAATGTCAGCTCGAGATTGTAGAGCAGCCGCAGCACGAGCTTGGTGCCGGCGGCTGCCTGTGCCTCCTGGCTCGCCTCGATCTGCAGCTTGGCGATCTGCTGCAAGGTCTCGCCGACTTCGGCGGTCTTGGTGATGATGTCGTAGTAGAATTTTCCGACGGTGAAGGCGGCGGCGGCCATCCCGAGGAAGGAGAAGGATTCGCCGACCCCGGTGGCGACGTTGTAGAGTGTCTTCACCGTAGTCGTGACCACGCTCTGGCCGGTGCTGATGTCGCCCGCGGTGATGGAATCCTGGAGCGAGCCGACCAGATCCTCCAGACGCGTGAGCTGCGCGGCGATCTTGACCATCTGCTGCTCTTCGTCCTGCAGCTCGGCCCACCCCGCATTGATGCTGCTCTCCAGCAACGGCTGGATGTTCTTGAAAGCCTGATAGTGGCCTTGCAGCGCCGTCGCCGCGATGTTCGTGGCGTCGATCGACTTGTTGAGCTGGCTGAGCAGAACCTCCTTCAGCAACTTGATCCACTGATCGCTTGTGGTGGCCTTGGCATCGGCCACGCCGGCGAAGGCGCTGCCATAGTTGCTGAACTGCGTCAGCACCGGTCCCCAGACCGAGGGCTTGTCCTCGATCCATTTCGCGCCGGCCTGCCCCAACATGCCGACCCGGTTGCGCACCGGCGCCAGCCAGTCGGGGTCCTTCACCAGCACGCCGATGGTCGTGCCGCTCGCGCTGATCGAATAGCTGTCGAGCCGCAATATCTCGTTGAACGCCTGGGCCAGCAGGCTGTTCGCGACGTTGATCGATGGGCTCAGCATGGTCAGGATATCTTCAGGAATGGATCGAAGGTCATGGCCTTGCCGTCCATGGTCAGCACGCAGGAATATTGCTGGTTGCCCTTGAAGCCCTGGGCTTCGACCCGGCCGGACCAATAGGTGCCGTCGGGCGTGGTCACCGACTGCGGAACGCAGATCTTGTCGTTGATCATCTGGCCGGTGAACTGGGTGATGTTCACGTCGCTGGATGGCGACACCCCGACCACGCTCCAGTTGAGGACCTGACCGTCCTTGACCGCGGTGTAGAGCTCCGCCTGCCCTTCGCTGCCCGAGCCCGCGTGTTTGTTGGTGTCGATCATATATACGTTGTCCTGAAGGTTGCCGGAGGCGAGCGCGCCTTCGACATCCGCCACGATCAACACATCGACTTGACTCAATGCGGCTGCTGCACGCTCTGTTTTATCTGCACTCACGCTGCTGCTCCCTGCGTTAGACGATCTTGATGGATGAGTTGAGCGTCATTGACCTTCCACCGATCGACAGGGCGATCGTGTAAGAAAGGGACGCGAATTGACCGTGGGATTCGACCCGGCCGGACCACACATCCGGGTTGCCCACCTGCGGAGCCGGCTTGCAGACCGACGTGGAGATCATTTGACCGGAGAAGCCGGTGATCGACACCTGGCCCGTGGGGCTGACGGGAGTGACGCTCCAGTTCACGACCTGGCCGTCCTGCACGACCGTGTTGAGCGTCGGCGTTCCCTCGTTCCACGACCCGAGATAGCCGTTGTTGTCAGCCAGAAATGAATTGTCGACAGCCGATCCGCTGGAGAGCGCGCCCTCGGTATCAACAACGATCAGTGCGTCGACTGTTCCCATCGCTGTCCAATCCAAAAATACGAGGTGTCGTTAGCGCCCGCGCCAATCGCTTGGCAGCAAGGCACTGTTACAATTTTCGGCTTTATTTGTTAGAAAATACTTCTCTAGGTAGTTACACCCTGAGGTAGTATGCATGCACAGAAGCTGAGCGCAAGAACGATTCTTGTTCAACACGAAAAGTTGGTCATCGGCTTCACATGCGCGCTCAATTTAAAACCAATGCAACGCTGCGATAGCAAAACAGAGCAGCGCAGCTCCTTCGCGCGATTTCGATTTGTCGTGCTTCGACCGAGCGATTGCTCCAATCAATTTATAGTTGCTTGCAATATATTCACACGCTCGCAGCGATGCTCGTGCTACGCTCGCTATGAGCCCGATCATGCCAATCGGCTCTTCAAGGGCTCTCGTCAGCCTTCATTCAGCAGGGAGATCAACGTCATGGGCTTTTATGGACCGGAACCTTTCGATAGCGCACAGGCCGTTTATGTCTGGACGGGCTTGGGCGCGCCGGGATTCTTCTCCGTCACCGTCAAGGGGAACGCCCCGAATTTCACATCAGGAATCAAACTCATCCGCGACGAGCAATGGGTCGGTGGTCTCGCCATCAGGGTGATGGGATGGACCGGTCCGCTCGGCCAAGGCACCAAGCCCTACACGGTGAAAGGGTCTTTCCCCGGATCCTTCCTCAAGGAGATCGTGATTATCGGAAGCAACAAGACCGAAGTCATCAAGGTGAGCGAAATCCCGTTCACCAACGACGAAGCCTTCGCCAAGAACGCCGACGCGCTGGTGTAACCGCGCCACCGACCTGAAGCAGGCCTGCGCCAGGTCTGCTACGCCAAGTCTGCTGCGCCAAGTCGTCCGCTTGCCGGACAGCCGCGCCATGCCTACGCTCCCTGCAAAATAAAATCATGCAGGGAGCGAAGTCGTGACCAGGGGATTGACCAAGGGATATCTTTCTCGCCGAGGAGTACTTGCGGGGGCTGCGGCCCTTTCGACGGCAGCGATCCTGCCGCGCGCCAGTCGTGGTGCCGGCGACTGGCGGCCGTCTGAGACGGTTCGGATCATCGTGCCGGCGGCAGCCGGCGGCTCCACCGACGTGATGGGGCGGCTGCTCGCCGCGCATCTGCAGCCGATCTGGGGCCAGTCGGTGGTCGTCGAGAATCGCTCCGGCGCCGGCGGCACCATCGGCACATCGGAGGTCGCCCGCGCCAAGGGCGACGGCCACACCATCCTGATCGGCAATCCCGGCCCCAACGCGATCGCCTTCAGCATCTTCCGAAACCTGACCTACAAGGCCGACCAGTTGCAGGCGGTCTCCAACATGATCCGGATCCCGAACATCGTCTCGGCGCATCCGTCGACCGGGCTCAAATCGATCCCCGACTTGATCGACTATCTGAAGAAGAACCCCGACAAGCTGACCTACGGCTCATCCGGCACCGGACAGAGCCCTCACCTCACCGGCGCCTGGTTCCTGCAGCTCACCGGGCTGAAGATGACGCACGTACCGTTCCGCGGCGCCGGCCCGGCGCTGCAGGCCGGGCTCGCCGGCGACATCCAGATCCTGTTCGACAATCTCTATCCATCGCTGCCGCAGGTGCAGGACGGCAAGCTCAACGGGCTCTGCGTCACGACGCCCGAGCGCAGCGAATCCGCGCCCAACCTACCCACGATGCGCGAGGGCGCGCCGGAGCTGGCAAAATTCGACGTCTCGTCCTGGTTTGGCGTGTTCCTGCCGAAGACTGCGCCGGCGCCGGTGCTCGACGAACTGAACCGCCAGGTCAAGGCAATGCTGGAGCGCGACGACATCAAGAAGAATATCGCCGGCATGGGCGCGCGTGCCGACTACGGCACGCCGCAGCAGTTCTCCGATTTCGTCGATGCGGAAACCAAAAAGTTCGCCGCGATCATCGAGAAGGAAGGCTTGCAGATGGAGGTGAAGTGAGCTGGCTGCTCGGGTGCGGCGCCGGGGTCTTGAACCAGTTGAAGATGAGGAGAACCGCCGCGGCCAGCCCTACGGCGAGCATCGTCCGAGGCTGGTAGGAACCGACCCTGTTGATACCGACCTGCAGCTTGCCGCAGCTTGGACAGACGTCGACACCCATCGGCATCTCGCTGCCGCACTGGTTGCATTTGGTCATCTCGAACTTCATGGCGGAAAACCCACGGCCTGCACCGCAGGTTTGTCGCAGATCATGCACCTAGGGTTCAGTACACGCGGATCGCCCCGGCGGCGCTGCGAGGAGCGACGGCGCCGTGGGGCCGATTAGCCCACCGGGTCCGCGCGAAGCGCGGCCCGATGACAGGCCCAGGCGTAATCCGCCGCCGCGGTCAGACCCACTGGTGGATTGCGCTTCGCTAATCTACCCCGGGATTCTACGAAGACTTGTTGATCTTCTTGATCTTGGCGTCGGTTGCTTCAATCGACATGGCCAGTTCCAGGATCGCCTTCGACAGCAGCTCGATGGCCTCCTTCTGATCCTGCGACTTGGAGGCGCGCAGCGCATAGTTTCGTGCGGATGAGAGCGACATCGATTGATCTCCGTTTCGTTCGCGTCTGGTTCTCGACGAATATCGTTGGCGGAAAGCCGATCAATTCGGCAGTACACCGAACGAAGTCCGTGCAAAACAAAAACCCCGCGGCTCGCACCGCGGGATTTTGCGTTTCGTTGGTTTCGCGCCGCTTAGTGCGCCAAGGACTCAGTGCGCCAGAACCGCCAGCAGCAGCAGCGCCACGATGTTGGTGATCTTGATCATCGGGTTCACCGCCGGGCCCGCCGTGTCCTTGTAGGGATCGCCGACGGTGTCGCCGGTCACCGCGGATTTGTGGGCGTCAGAGCCCTTGCCGCCGTAGTGACCGTCCTCGATGTACTTCTTGGCGTTGTCCCAGGCGCCGCCGCCTGAGGTCATCGAGATCGCGACGAACAGGCCGGTGACGATGACGCCGAGCAGCATGGCGCCGACCGCGGAGAATGCCGCTGACTTGCCGGCCGCGCCGCCGCCCGCGATCGCATAGATCACGAAGTAGACGAAGATCGGCGACAGCACCGGCAGCAGCGACGGGATGATCATCTCCTTGATCGCCGCCTTGGTCAGCAGGTCGACCGCCTTGCCGTAGTCCGGCTTGTCGGTGCCCTGCATGATGCCGGGCTTCTCGCGGAACTGACGGCGCACCTCTTCAACGATTGCGCTGGCGGCGCGTCCCACCGCCGTCATGCCCATCGCGCCGAACAGATACGGCAGCAGGCCGCCGAACAGCAGACCAACCACGACGTAGGGGTTGTTGAGCGAGAAGTCCGGATTGACGCCCTTGAAGTAGACGTGGTTGGCGGAGTCGCTGATGAAGAATTTGAGGTCCTGGTTATAGGCCGCAAACAGCACCAGCGCACCGAGACCGGCGGAGCCGATCGCGTAGCCCTTGGTCACCGCCTTGGTGGTGTTGCCGACCGCGTCGAGCGCGTCGGTCGACTTGCGCACTTCCTTCGGCAGGCCCGCCATTTCGGCGATGCCGCCGGCGTTGTCGGTGACCGGACCGAAGGCGTCGAGCGCGACGATCATGCCGGCCAGCGCCAGCATGGTCGCGGTCGCGATCGCGATCCCGAACAGGCCGGCCAGGCTGTAGGTGACGAGGATGCCGGCGATGATGACGATCGCGGGCAAGGCTGTCGCCTCCATCGAGATCGCGAGGCCCTGGATCACGTTGGTGCCGTGACCTGTGACGGACGCCGCCGCAATCGACTTCACCGGGCGGTAGTCGGTGCCGGTGTAGTACTCGGTGATCCAGATGATCAGGCCGGTGACGACCAGACCGACCACGCCGCACTCGAACAGCGCCATGCCGGTGTAGTCGACGCCGTCGAGCTTGCCGAAGCCGATCAACCAGTTGATGACGAGCGCGACGCCGACCAGCGACAGCACGCCGGTGGCGATCAGGCCCTTGTAAAGGGCGCCCATGATCGACTGGCTGGCGCCGAGCTTGACGAAGAAGGTGCCGATGATCGAGGTGATGATGCAGATGCCGCCGATCGCGAGCGGCAGCGTCATCATGTTCACCAGGATCGGCGTCTTGGCGAAGAAGATCGCCGCGAGCACCATGGTGGCGACCGCGGTCACCGCATAGGTCTCGAACAGGTCCGCCGCCATGCCGGCGCAGTCGCCGACATTGTCGCCGACGTTGTCGGCGATGGTGGCCGGGTTGCGCGGATCGTCCTCGGGGATGCCGGCCTCGACCTTGCCGACGAGATCGCCGCCGACGTCAGCCCCCTTGGTGAAGATGCCGCCGCCGAGACGGGCGAAGATCGAGATCAGCGAGGCGCCGAAGCCGAGCGCCACCATGGCGTCGACCACGGTGCGGCTGCCCGCCTCCAGACCCATGAACTTGACCAGGATCATGAAGTAGATGGTGACGCCGAGCAGCGCGAGACCGGCAACCAGCATGCCGGTGATCGCGCCTGCCTTGAAGGCGAGCTCGAGACCGCCGGCGAGCGAGGTGGTCGCTGCCTGCGCGGTGCGGACGTTGGCGCGCACCGAGACGTTCATGCCGATGAAGCCGGCCGCACCCGACAGGATGGCGCCGATCGCAAAGCCGATCGCCACCAGCAGGCCCAGGAAGTAGGCCAGCACCACGAAGATCACGATACCGACGATGCCGATCGTGGTGTACTGCCGCCGCAGATAGGCCTGTGCGCCCTCGCGCACCGCGGCCGCGATTTCCTGCATGCGGGCATTGCCCGCATCCGCGTTCAAGACCGACTGCGTCGCCCAGATCGCGTAGACGATGGAAAGCGCCCCGCAGAGCACAATCAACCATAAAGCTGTCATGTTGCCTCAGATCCTTGATGTAACCCCCGCGCCTTCTTGTGCCGCTAGGGGGCGGCAGGCGCTTATTTTGCGAGGACAATCCTCCCCAAGAACGGATTGCCTCAAATCGGGCGCGACCTTGCCAAAATCGTTACCGCTGTGCAACGCCACCTGTGGCCGAAAACGCCGATATCGGCAGCTATTTAGAAGGAAAATCGGCGCCGTCAGGCGCAGCAGTTCTAGAACCTTCCGTTCCGATCGAATCGGAACGGGGCTCTAGATTCCTGTATTGACGCGTTTTCTTCACGCGAACCGGTGCCCACTTCGCTCGAAAACGCTTTAAAAATGGCTGTAGGACAGCCGCTTCAGCGCCAGTTCCCTGCCCTGTCCGTCAAGGAAGCTCGGCGGCGATGAGCCTGCGATGAGGCCGCCGATGGCGGTCACCGCGACCTTGGCCTGCCGTGCCTCCCGCACAAAGGCGGCCACGCGATCGCCCGGGACCGCGCACAGGATCTCGTAATCGTCGCCGCCGGCCACCAGGGTCTCGAACCCGATCGCCTTGCGCGCGAGGAGCCCCGCGGCCGCTGATGACAACGGGATGCTCGGCGCGTTGATCACGGCCGTCACACCACTAGCTGCGCAAAGCTTGGCCAGATCGCCGGCGAGACCATCGGACACGTCCATCGCCGCGCTGGCGTGGGCGCGGACGGCATTGGCCAATGCGTTGCGCGGCTGCGGTACACGGTAGCGGGCGGCAAGAAAATCCCGGCCGGCGGCATCGTCCGCCAGATCAGCCGCGACCGGACCGCCCTGGAGCACATCGAGCCCGAGCGCGGCATCCCCGATCGTGCCGGTCACGAACAGGCGGTCGCCGGCCCTTGCCCCCGCGCGATGCACCATCTTGCCCTGCGGCAGCCGGCCGAACGCGGTGATCGAGATCATCAGCGGCCCCGGCGTCGACACCGTGTCGCCGCCGAGCAGCGGGCAGCCGTAATGGCTGGCGTCCTCGCCGAGCGCCCAGGCAAACGGCTTGAGCCAGGCCTCCTCGGCGCGGCGCAGCGCCAGCGTCAGCACGAAGCCCGCGGGCGCAGCGCCCTTGGCCGCGATGTCGGAGAGGTTCACCCGCAGCGCCTTGCGCGCCAGCGTGTCGGGCGGATCACCGCTGAGGAAATGCACGCCCTCGACGATGGCATCGGTGGTGACCACGATGTCCTCGCCGGCCGCCCGCAGCGCGGCGGCATCATCGTCGAGCCCGAACGCACCCGGATCACTCGCCAGCGGCTTGAAATAGCGCGCGATGAGGGAATCTTCGCCGGAGGGATTGTCGTGACGCTCTGTCATGTCGCGCGCCTTACCCTCAGCTCTGTCATCGCCCGGCTTGACCGGGCGATCCAGTACGCCGCGGAAGCTTGTTGCCAATAATCGCCGCGGCGTCCTGGATCACCCGCATGCGCGGGTGATGACGGCGGAATACGTGGTTCAGCCCCGCACAAACTCATCGCCGCGGAACTGGCGCGCGATCTGGTCGAGCACGGCGTTGACCATGCCGGTCTCGTCCTTCTCGACAAAGGCGTGCGCGACGTCGACATATTCGGACACCACGACGCGGCCCGGCACGTCCCTGCGATGTTCGAGCTCGTAGGAACCGGCGCGCAGCACCGCGCGCAAAATCGCGTCGATCCGCTTCAGCGGCCAGCCCTTCGACAGCGCCTCGTCGATCAGGGGATCGAGCTTGGCCTGGTCGCGCACCACGCCGGAGACGACATCGCGGAAGAACGCCGCTTCCGCCGGCAGATATTTCTCGCCCTCGACCTCGTTGCCGAGCCAATGGCTCTCGAACTCGGCGAAGATGTCGTTGATACCCGCGCCACCAATGTCCATCTGGTAGAGCGCCTGCACGGCTGCGAGCCGTGCGGCGCCGCGCCGGTTGGCTTTCCGGTCGGGGGCTTTCGCGGGCTTCTTGCTGTCAGGCATGGTCAGGCCTTTGCCAGGCGGCGTTTGATCCGCAGCATCGCGATCGCCGCGCGCGCCGCGTCGCCGCCCTTGTTCAACTCGCTGGCGCGCGCCCGCGCCCAGGCCTGCGCCTCGGTGTTGACGGTGAGGATGCCGTTGCCGAGCGGGAATTTCCGACTCACGGCCAGATCCATCAATCCGCGCGAGGACTCCTGCGAGACGATCTCGAAATGGATGGTGTCGCCGCGCACCACGCAGCCGAGCGCGATCGCCGCGTCATAGGGCTTGCCGTTCGCCGCCGCCGCATCGATCGCAATCGCGATTGCAGCCGGAATCTCCAGCGCGCCCGGCACCGTGATCACGTCGTGGGTGGCACCCGCGGTCTTCAGCTCGGCGAGCGCGCCTTCCAGCAGCGCATCCTGGATGTCGTCATAAAACCGTGCCTCGACGATCAGCACGCGAGCGCCTGTGATGTCGGTCTGGTCCTTCAGGGGTGCGCGCCGCGCGTCAGCCATTTACGTATCCATATCATTTTGTTGACATTTACCGATAACGTTGAATGTCAACGTTTCGCGAGTTTGTAGTCGCCTCAACGACTGAAGCCAAGCAGGAATGCTCTCGCAATGTCATTCCGGGGCGATGCGTAAGCATCGCACCCGGAATCTCGAGATTCCCAGATGCACAATTGTGCATCTGCGGTCTGGTCCTTCGGACCATCCCGGAATGACCGCTAGGATGACGGCCAGGCCGTCACTTCATCTCCGCCAGCCGTGCCGCGTAGCGGGCCATCAGATCGACCTCGATATTGACCTCGCTGCCGGCCTTCCAGCCGCTCAGGGTGGTGACGGCGAGCGTGTGCGGGATGATCAGCACCGAGAACGTGACGTCGTCGACCGTATTCACGGTCAGCGACACGCCGTCCAGCGTGACCGATCCCTTCGCCGCGATGAAACGCGCCAGTTCGCGGGCGGTTCGAAGCTCGAACCGCGCCATGTCGGGCAGATCGTCGCGCTTGACGATGGTGGCGATGCCGTCGGCATGCCCGGCCACGATGTGACCGCCGAGTTCGTCGCCGATCTTGAGCGCCCGCTCGAGATTAAGCCGACCGCCCTGCGCCCAGTGCTTGGCGGTGGTCATGCCGAGCGTCTCGGCCGCGGCATCGACGTCGAACCAGGTCTTGCCATCCGCGGTGCCGGAGGCGACCACGGTGAGGCAGACGCCATCGCAGGCGATCGAGGCGCCGTCGGCGATCGTGGTCTGGTCGTAGTCGCAGGCAATCCGCATCCGGTGCAGCTGCCCCTGCGCCACCGGCTTCAGGCTGGTGATCTCACCGATATCGGTGACAATTCCGGTAAACATTACGCACGCTCGTAGATAGTTAGACTGTCGTTATCGAGGGTTTCGCTAGCACGAACCTTGAAGCCCGGCGACTGCGTGATTGCGTCGAGCGGCAATGCGTCCAGCGCGGGAACGCCGTCGGCGCCGATCATATCAGGTCCGCGCAACAGCCAGATTTCATCGACAAGACCGGCTGCAATGAAAGAACCTGCTACCCGCGCCCCGCCCTCAATCATCAGCCGCGTTATCCCCTTCTCCGCCAGCGCATGCAACACCGCCGGCAGGTCGAGCCCCACGGGCGCGCCGGATGCAACGCGGATCACCTCTGCCCCGGCAGCACCAAGCTTCATCGCGGCCGGCGCCTCCGCAAGATCAGAGGTCATCACCCAGAGCGGCGTTGCGCGCGCCGAATGCACCAGGCGGCTGTCGCCTGATATGCGCAGCGCGCGATCCAGCACCACCCGCACCGGCGAGCGCGCCGCCATGCCGGGCAACCGGCAGGTCAAGAGCGGATCGTCGGCTCTGACCGTGCCGATGCCGACCAGGATCGCGTCGCACTGCGCGCGCAAAAGATGCACGCGCCTCCGTGCGGCCTCGCCGGTGATTGCAACCGGCCTGTGGCCGCCGGCTGCGATCTTGTCGTCGGCGGACACCGCGAGCTTGAGGATGACATGCGGGCGCTTGTCGCGGATGCGGCGGAAGTGTCCGGCATGGTCGCGCGCCGCCTCCGCCGCACACAGCCCGACATCGACCGCAATCCCGGCGGCGCGCAGCTTGGCGTGTCCCTTCCCGGCGACTTCCGGGTTGGGATCCTCGATCGCGGAGACCACGCGGGCGAGCCCGGCCGCAACGACGGCATCCGCACAGGGCGGCGAGCGGCCGAAATGCGAGCAGGGTTCGAGCGTGACATAGAGCGTCGCGCCACGCGCGGCCTCTCCGGCGCGCCGGAGCGCCTCGACCTCGGCATGCGGGCGGCCGCCCGGCTGGGTCCAGCCGCGGCCGACGATCACGCCGTCCTTGACGATGACGGCGCCGACCGCCGGATTGGGCCAGGTGCGCCCGAGCCCGCGCCGGCCGAGCGCCAGCGCAAGCTGCATGAAGCGCGGATCGGCGGCCTTGGCCGTCTCCTTGGCCTCTTTGGCTTTCTGCCCGAGCTGCTCTTCCAGAATCCGGAAGATCATTTTCGCAACGTCGCGACCCGCGGGTCCTCTTCGCCGGTCAGCTCGTCGAGCACGGCCTCGAAGTCCTTGGCCTCGCGGAAATTACGATAGACCGAGGCGAAGCGCACATAGGCAACGTCGTCGAGCTGGCGCAGATGCTCCATCACGATCTCGCCGATCGCCTCCGAGGAGACCTCCGCCTCGCCGCCGCTTTCGAGCTCGCGCACGATGGTCGACACCATCTTCTCCACCCGCTCCGACTCCACCGGGCGCTTGCGCAAGGAGATCTGCAGCGAGCGAACCAGCTTGTCGCGGTCGAACGGCACGCGGCGGCCGTTGCGCTTGATGACGGTCAGCTCGCGCAGCTGCACCCGCTCGAAGGTCGTGAAGCGGAAGTTGCAGGCCATGCAAACGCGCCGCCTGCGGATGACAGCGGAGTCCTCAGTCGGACGCGAGTCCTTGACCTGCGTATCGAGAGAATTGCAGCTCGGACAACGCATTCGACGAGACCCTTACGAGCGAACTCTACTGGTAGATCGGGAAGCGATCGGTCAGCGCCTTGACGCGTTCCTTGATCGCGGCCTCGACCAGCGGCGCCTTGCCGTCCGGCGACTGCGCCAGCGCGTTGAGCACTTCCGCGATCATGCCGCCGACCTGCTTGAACTCGGCGACGCCGAAGCCGCGCGTGGTCGCAGCCGGCGTGCCGAGACGCAGGCCCGAGGTGACGAACGGCTTTTCGGGATCGAACGGGATGCCGTTCTTGTTGCAGGTGATGGCGGCGCGCACCAGCGCCTTCTCCGAGATGTTGCCCTTCAGCCCCTTCGGCCTGAGGTCGACCAGCATCAGATGGTTGTCGGTGCCGCCGGAGACGATGTCGAGACCGTGGCTGCGCAGCGTCTCCGCCAGCGCCTTGGCGTTCTCGACCACGTTCTTGGCGTAGACCTTGAAGTCGGGCCGCAGCGCTTCCGCGAACGCCACCGCCTTGGCGGCGATCACGTGCATCAGCGGGCCGCCCTGCAGGCCGGGGAAGATCGCCGAGTTCAGCTTCTTCGCCAGCGTCTCGTCATTGGTCAGGATCAGGCCGCCGCGCGGACCGCGCAGCGACTTGTGCGTCGTCGTGGTGGTGACGTGGGCGTGCGGCACCGGCGATGCATGCACGCCGCCGGCCACGAGGCCCGCGAAATGCGCCATGTCGACCAGCAGATACGCGCCGACGCTGTCGGCGATCTCGCGGAAACGCTTGAAGTCCCAGGCGCGCGAATAGGCCGAGCCGCCGGCGATGATCAGCTTCGGCTTCACCTGCTCGGCCTGCTTCTGGACCTCGTCCATGTCGATCAGCTGGTCCTCGCGGCGCACGGTGTAGTGCGCGGCCTTGAACCACTTGCCGGACATGTTGACCGGCGAGCCGTGGGTGAGATGTCCGCCGGCCGCGAGGTCGAGACCCATGAAGGTGTCGCCGGGCTGCAGCAGCGCCAGAAACACCGCCTGGTTCATCTGGCTGCCGGAGTTCGCCTGGACGTTGGCGAAGCCGGCGCCGAACAGCTTCTTGGCGCGCTCGATCGCCAGGGTCTCGGCGACGTCGACCCACTCGCAACCGCCGTAATAGCGCGCGCCCGGATAACCTTCCGCGTATTTGTTGGTCATCACCGAGCCCTGCGCCTCCAGCACGGCGCGGCTCACGATGTTTTCCGAGGCGATCAGCTCGATCTCATGGCGTTGCCGGCCGAGCTCGCCCTTGATCGCGGCGGCGATCTCGGGATCGGCCTCGGCGAGACCAGCCGTGAAGAAGGAATCGGGCGCGGAAGCGGTTTTGGAGGACGAGGTCATCGGCGAAATATCTCCACCGCCGCAAGCCCTTAGGCAGGATGCGGACGGTCACGAGTGGCGGTCGAAGCTGGTTTCAGAGCGTTATCACATCGCCCCAAAATGGCCAAGCGGTTGCGGTCCCCGGCGGTCAATTATGCCAGATATGGTGGGGATGGCGGGGATTGCCAGCGGCCGGGCCGGCCCCGCCGTCCGGGTTCCAGGCGCCCGGCGCGGCATGGCTGCGGCGCCCCGTGAGAGCGGACGAGCCCCCTGCCCGATTGCCCGAACTTGCGGACTGATCACTCCGGTGTTCGTCTGCCTGAACTGTTCGTCACCCTCGCGCGTCGCGAGACACGATCACCCATTCACGCGACTTGCGAACCTCTCGATCACAACGCCTGCGATGGCGATGCATCGAGTCAACGCGACGATTTTGAATCGTTCGATTTTTGAATCGCTCAACACTGGATCGATTCAAAGCACTCACGCGACGCGTGCAATTGTCTGTCGCACTCCGTTGTCTCGCGGTCACACACACGCGCATTGCGCACAGCTTCGATAGCTTCTAACCGCGCGCGGGCTGTTCCCGAAAATCATCGTGATAACGACTCGCTCGAGAATTTTTTACGGAGCGTGGAATAAATGTCGTGCAGGTGTATTGGGTCGAGGCAGCTCGCTGTTTCGGCAACGGTGGTGCTTTCGCTTGTTGGTGCGGACGAGGTCTTCGCCCAGACGCAATTGCCGTCCGTGACCGTCGAGGCGCCGCACCGGCAGGCGGCGCGATCGCAACAGCCCTCGCAACGCACCACGCGTGCGCGAAGTGCCGCGCGCCGCGCCCCGACCGCGCCTTCGGGAGCGCAGCCACAAATCGCACAGCAAGCCGCCGGCGCAGGCGGCGGACTCGAACGCGCCAATGGTCCGGTCACCGGCTATCTGGCGCGGCAGAGCTCAAGCGGCACCAAGACCAGCACGCCGATCATCCAGACGCCGCAATCGGTGACGGTGATCAGCGCCGAGCAGATCCGCGACCAGAAGATCGTCAGCAAGTTCGACGAGGTGCTGCGCTACACGCCGGGCGTGGTCGGCGGCACCTACGGCGCCGACTTCCGCAACGACTGGTTCTTGATCCGCGGCTTCCCCGCGCAGAACGAGTCGCTGTTCCTTGATGGGTTGCAGCTGTTCTACACTTCCTATGCGAGCTGGAAGCTGCAGCCCTTCAATCTCGAGCGCGTCGAGGTGCTGCGCGGTCCGTCCGGCATCCTGTACGGCGGCTCGGCGCCGGGCGGCCTCGTCAACGCAATCAGCAAGCTGCCGTCGGCCGAACCGATCCGCTACATCGAGACCGGCATCAACAATTTCGGCAACGCTTACACCCAGTTCGACATCGGCGGCGCGACGGCGCAGCCCGGCGGCGGGCAAGTGCAGTACCGCCTGGTCGGCCAGGCCCAGGGCGGCGGCACCCAGACCGACTATATCTACGACAACAATTTCTTCTTCGCCCCGTCGGTGACCTGGCGGCCGGATGCCGACACCAGCCTCACCGTGTTCGGCATGGCCTCCCACAGCAACACGCGCGCGCTGAACTTCCTGCCCTATGTCGGCACCGTCACCAACGCGCCGTTCGGCCGGATTCCGACCAGCCTGTTCGTCGGCGATCCCAGCGTCGACCAGTTCCGCCGCGACCAGGAGATGGTCGGCTACCAGTTCCAGAAGAGCGTCTCCGACAGCGTGGACTTCCGCCAGAACACGCGCATGGCGCATGTCGACGTCTACTATGCCGGCCTCTACGGGCTCGGCTACGCGACGACGCCGGCCGCCGCCGACATCGCGCGCGGCAATTTCTACACCCGCGGCATCGCCACCCAGCTCAACCTCGACAACCAACTCGAATATCGCGTCTCGACCGGCGCGCTGCAGCACACGGCTCTCGCCGGCGTCGACCTGAAATATTACGGCATCGACGACCGCCAGGGTTTTGGGATGGGCACGAACCTCAACGTGCTCAATCCGGTCTACGGTACCAATCTTCCGTACAGCGGCGCGCTGTATCAGAACGCCTATCTCACGCAGGGGATGGCCGCAGTCTATCTGCAGGACCAGGTCAAGCTCGACCGCCTGACCGTGGTGCTGTCGGGCCGCCAGGATTGGGTCGACCTCAACAACAACAACCGGATCGGCGCCTCGCAGAGCCGCGACGACAGCAAGTTCTCCGGCCGCGTCGGCGCGATCTACAATTTCGACTTTGGCGTTGCGCCCTATGTCTCCTACATGACCGGCTACAATCCGGTGATCGGCACCAATGCGGCCGGTCAATTGCTGCTGCCGGAGACCTCCGAGCAGACCGAGGTCGGCGTCAAGTACGAACCGGTCGGGCTCAACGCACGGTTCGGCGTCGCGCTGTTCGACCTGAAGCGCAAGAACGCGCTGACCACCGATCCGAACAACACCCTGTTCCAGACCCAGAACGGCGAGGTCACCTCGCGTGGCGTCGAGCTCGAGGCGGTCGCGAATATCACGCGCGACTTCAAGCTGGTTGCGAGCTACACCAACTACGAGCTGTTCGTCAGCAAGGACCTCAACCCCGCGCTGATCGGTACTGTGCCGACCAACACGCCCCGGCAGCTCGCCTCGGTCTGGACCGACTACACCTTCAGCGACGGCCCGCTGCGCGGCTTCGGCCTCGGCGGCGGCATCCGTTACGTCGGCTCGTCCTTTGCGGACCAGGCGAACACCGCGCGCGTCCCCGCCTTCGTGCTGGGCGATCTTGCCCTGCATTACGAATGGGACAACCACTGGCGCGCGGCGCTCAACGTCGTGAACGTAACAGACAGGATCTATGTCGCGAGCTGCGCGACGATCAGCTCCTGCTACTACGGCGATCGCCGCCGCATCACGGCGAGCCTCGCCTACAAGTGGTGAGCTGAACATTCAGTTCACGAAAAACCTGGAAACAGGGAGGCGGCGTTCAGCCACCTCTCTTTTTCGGCTGCTGTCAGGATGGTGTCAGCTAGTCGCGCTAGGTTCGCGCCGCGGCAACATTTGCCGTGCCCAGACTGGCCCGCTCCGAAATGCGAGCCCCGGAGCGGGCCTTTTACAGTCTGTCATGCCGCGGTCTAATCCTCGTTCGCCCTGAACCGCCCCAATCCCTTGAGCACGAACGGCGCCAGCAGCGCGATCAGCGCGATGCCGAGCAGCGTTGCCGACATCGGGCTTTGCAGCAGCACCATGGGATCGCCGAGGCTGATCGCCAGCGCACGGCGCAGCTGGCTTTCGGCGATCGGCCCGAGGATCAAGCCGATCACAACGGGCGCGATCGGGAAATCGAACCGCCGCATCAAAAAGCCCATCACGCCGAACGCTGCCAGCATTGACAGCTCGACGACCGACGGCTTGGCCGCGATCGTGCCCGTGGTGGCGAACACCAGGATGCCGGCATACAGCCAGGGCTGCGGGATTGCGAGCAGCCGCACCCACAGCCCGACCAGCGGCAGGTTGAGCACAAGCAGCATGCCGTTGGCGATGAACAGGCTCGCGATCAGGCCCCACACCAGATCGGGCCGCTCGGCGAACAGCAGCGGCCCCGGATTGAGGCCGTATTGCTGAAAGCCCGCCAGCATCATCGCTGCGGTCGCCGAGGTCGGAAGCCCGAGCGTCAGCAGCGGCACCAGCGTGCCGGCGGCGGACGCATTGTTGGCGGCCTCCGGTCCGGCGACGCCTTCGATCGCGCCCTTGCCGAATTCCTCCGGATGCTTCGTCAGCCGCCGCTCGGTGGAATAGGACAGGAAGGTCGGGATCTCCGCGCCGCCGGCTGGCAGTGCGCCGATCGGAAAACCGAACAGCGTGCCGCGCAGCCATGGCTTCCACGAGCGCCGCCAGTCCTCCTTCGTCATCCACAGTGAACCGCGCACCGGCTCGAGCTTCTCCTCGGCGTGATGGCGGCGCGAGGCGACATAGAGCGCTTCGCCCACCGCAAACAGACCAACCGCCAGCGTCGTCACCTCGACGCCGTCGAGCAGCTCGGGGATGCCGAACGCAAGCCGCGCCTGACCGGTCAGCTTGTCGATGCCGACGAGCCCAAGCGTCAGGCCGATGAACAGGCTGGTGAGGCCGCGGACCGGCGAGTCGCCGAAGGTTGCCGACACCGTGACGAAGGCGACGCACATCAGCGCGAAGTAATCCTCCGGCCCGAATCGAACAGCGAAGTCGACCAGCCATGGCGCGAGGAATGCGAGGCCGATGGTGGCGATGGTGCCGGCCACGAACGAGCCGATCGCCGAGGTCGCCAGCGCCGGGCCGCCGCGGCCGGCCTTGGCCATCTTGTTGCCCTCGAGCGCGGTCGCCATCGACGCGCTCTCGCCCGGCGTGTTGATCAGGATCGCGGTGGTCGAGCCGCCATACATGCCGCCATAATAGATGCCGGCGAACATGATCAGCGAGCCGCCGGGATCGAGCTTGTAGGTCACCGGCAGCAGCAGCGCGACCGTCAGCGCCGGACCGATGCCCGGCAGCACGCCGACCGCGGTGCCGAGGAACACGCCGATCAGCGCATAGAGCAGGTTCATCGGCTGCACGGCGACCGCCATGCCATGCGCCAACGCGGCGAAAGTGTCCATCACAGCAGTCGCTCCAGCGGGCCGGCGGGAAGGCTCAGCGTCAAAAGCTTGTCGAACGCGAGGTAGACCAGCGTCGTGATGACAAGCGCGATCGCGGTGTCGGCCAGGATCGCGCGCCGGCCGAACGCGGCCGACGTGGTCACGAACAGCGCCGAGGTGGCCAAAATGAATCCGCCGCCGAAGCCGATGATGGCGATAAGCAGCGCCAGGCCGCCGATGATCAGCCACACCGGTTTCGGGTCCATGCTCTCGCGCGGCGGCAGGTTGCCGCGCAGCGCATCGAAGAGATTGCCGACCGCAAGAATGACAAGACCGATGGCGATGACAACAGGCATCGCCTCCGGCCCCATTCCGTACATCGTGGTAGCAGGCAGCTTGCTGGCGTCCCACACCAGCACCGCAGCGAGTGCAGCGAGCGCGGCCGCGATCACGATGCCCGCGCGATCGACGCGCCTCGCCGGCGCGTGCGGCAGATTGTCGGAAGCGCTGTCCGGCATCATGACTTCACGAGGCCGACCGACTTCAGCACCTCGGTGACACGCGTAATCTCCTTCTTGAGGAAATCCGCGAAGGCATCGCCGCCGAGATAGGCGTCATCCCAGCCCTTCTGCTTCAGGATCTCCTTCCAGGCATCGGACTTCACCATCTTCTCGACCGCATCGCTCAGCACCTTGCGCTGCTCCGGCGTGATGCCGGGCGGTGCGACCACCGAGCGCCAATTGGCCAGCACGAGGTCGATGCCCTGCTCCTTGAAGGTCGGGATGTCGACGCCGGGCAAACGCTGCGCCGACGTCACGCCGAGCGCGCGCAGCTTGCCGGCCTTGATCTGGCCGTCGTATTCGCTGAGACCGGAAATGCCGGCCGTGACCTTGCCGCCGAGGATCGCAGCGAGCGACTCGCCGCCGCCGGAGAACGGAATGTAGTTGATCTTCTTCGCATCGGCGCCGACCGTGCCCGCAAACAGTGCCGCCATCACGTGGTCGACCCCGCCGGCCGAGCCGCCGGCAAAGGTCACCTTGGCGATATCGGCCTTCACCGCGGCGGCGAGATCCTGCGCCGTCTTGATCGGCGAGTTGGCTGGCACGACGATGACCTGGATCTCCTCGGTGAGGCGCGCGATCGGCGTCACCTGATCCAGCGTCACCGGCGACTTGTTCATGGCGAGCGCGCCGACCATGACGAAGCCGTTGACCATCATCTGGTTGCCGTCGCCCTTGGCGCCGTTGACGAACTGCGCGATGCCGACGCTGCCGCCGGCGCCGGGAACGTTGGTGACCTGGACGCTGCGCGCTACACCGGCCGCGACCAGCGCCTGCTGCATCGAACGCGCGGTCTGATCCCAGCCGCCGCCGGGCGCCGCCGGCGCCATCAGCTTGAGCTCGAGCTGCTGCGCGGGCGCCGGACCGCTCGCCCCAAGCAATAGCGCGACGACCGCGCCAAACAGGCGCATGTGGGACGAGATCATAGGGCTTCCTCCTGAATTTGCCGATGCAGCCCTTGACCGTCGGCTGCATCCGGGCACGTGGTCACAGCGCCAATCGAAGAGCGCCGTTCCGTCAGGGAAGGAATCGCTCGCCGATCGCGCGTCTGCGCACCCTTAGCGACCATTCGCCACAGTCTTCGGCAAGCCGGAGGGCGCGGCTACCGTGTGCTGCAAATCGCCGCACCTCACCGGTCGGTTTTCGCTTGCCTTGTTTCGAGCGGCTCGCCGCCAGGCCTCGTCGATGTCGGCACAGCTGACGCCACAACCAACATCACACGGCAACGCGCAATCTGCCTCGCTCTCTTGCTGCGCGTGGCACAAAGTGAATAGCACTTCGGATGGGATTAGACCAAAGGACGATACGACCGCACGCCCGGCTGAGGTGCCGTTATATTGATCGGCATATGCCGTGATTTAGAAGCATTCGAGTTGAACGATTTGGCAGATGCAATGACCTATTAGACGTGAGCCAGAGTCACATGGTTGAATGAGCTGGCGCGCGGATCGAAGAATTAATCGGCGGATTTTATTCGGCAGATCGGCGGTACCATTGAGTTACACAGCAACTGGACAGGCCAGGTTCCTCGTTCGGCAAGGAAGCACCGGCTGGATGGTTTATGATCGAGAGCGCAAGGGGCCAGCGCTATTGCAAGATCACAGCCTGGCCGAGAAGCTGACGAGGGAGCAGGCCGAAAAGCTAAAGCGGGCGTTGACGGACCCCGTCATGACGCCGGCGGCAGCGCGTTCGGCTTCTCAGTCACTGACGCCTGCGGGCAAGCCTCGGCCATGAGGAGGTATAATCATCTCGGATACACAATCGGTCCAAAAACCGAAACAGACCGCGAACAAATGACGCCTGTGTTACCTAGTAAGGTATATGAACAGAGTTGGGACATAGCGAACGCGGCGCGGCAAAACCGCGACGCCTCGATGGAGCAAATGGGGCCACGGCGAAATTCGACCTAGGCTACAGAAGCTTAGCCGCCGGCCAACGTCGCGGAACGATCGCAGAACAGCTCCAAAAGCTCCAAATGGCGGATTCGAACGATCCGGCCGAACGTGGAGCCGCTCAACGCAAGCTAGTGGCAAAAGCATAAAACTCGCCAAGGCTGTATTACAGATGACCGCCGAGCAACGTGAAAGCTTGCCCCAGCGTATCCCCTCCCGCGTCATTCTTTTGGTTGCGCCCGCGATCCCCGCCTCGGGCACGAATGTGCGAACGGCGACCCCTTGCGGGGTCGCCGTTTTCCGATGCACTTTCGATGACGCGCGAGCAGCTACGACACGATCGAGAAATTCGCCGCCGTCACCGCTGCAAAATTGAAAATCCGCCTTGGACAAAACGGCCTCGAGAGGCCGGCACTTCAATGAGCGGAAGCGTAGTGTCGGCGCGGCCAGCGTCATAACGAACCGATCACACATTGCCGGTTCCGAATGCGGCATTACGACGCGAGACAGAGACTGACAGTGACATCGCTCACAGCCACGACACGCTGAGGTGGCGCGCATCTTCTCGATCATCACAACGATCTCAGTGCGGTGAATTTTGAACGTGACAGTAGAGCAGCGGACTGCAGACCCGGCTCTCAGAGTTCGAACGAGCGAATTCATCGGTGAGAGGCCGCAACAGAACAACCCGACGGGCAACTCAGCAAAACCTGTCAAGCCCACGCGGTAAAAATATTTCCGTTTATCGGAAAGGAAACTTAGTGTATGAATAACCCGTCTCACCCGATCGAGGGGCGCTGCGCATCGTCACGGGTGTTGCGGTGAGATGCGGTGGACGCGGATCATGCAAGCGACGAACGCATGTGAGGCGGACGGTGAAGTCGTGTGGTCCTGACGCCCTAGCGGCAGGTGTCCCCTTGTAAGACGCAATTGCGTCTTGCGAGGGCGGTGACAAACAAGCCCAGTCTCGCCGGGGAGAGCACGAAGTAAGCCGTAACCCATCGCGCAGGGAAAGCCGGATTGCTCCGGTTACACCTGTGGTCCTACCCCCGTGCTTTCTACCTTTGCACGGGGCCCATGGGTGCGATCGGCACCCGGCTTTCCCTGCGCCCTCTGTTCAACGAGAGGGCGGAACGAGAAGCAAAGCTCGGACAAATCATGTCGCGAGAATGCCGAAGCATAACCCACAGCTGGCGCAACAAATTCGGTGTCGTCCTGGCGAAAGCCAGCACCCATTACCCCAAATCATTGTTGTGCGACGTTGGGGCCACGATCCCGTTCCTCACCAAGTGCGGTGGCTATGGGTCGTGGCTCCCGTGCGCAATTGCGCACTAGGCCAGGACGACGACCGTGTGTGAGGCACCCGCGCCGTCATGCCCGCGAAAGCGGGGCGATCCAGTACGCCGCGGCCTCTCGGCTCAAGCACCGGCGTCTCTGGAATACTGGATCACCCGCTTTCGCGGGTGATGACACCGAACTAGCTGTTTGACAGTTGAATCAGAAACTCACCCCGTCATTGCGAGGAGCAACGCGACGAAGCAATCCATCGCATCGCCACGTTGAACCATGGATTGCTTCGCTTCGCTCGCAATGACGTGGAGACGGTCCGCGAAACCAGGCTGACCTTACAGCCCGGTATACCCGGCCTTCACATGGTCGGTGCTGCCGTCGAGCTGGCGCAGATAGGTCAGCCCGCACACGGTCAGCCGATGCGTATCGCGCTCGCCCGCCTCGAACAGCGTCTGCACATACTCGGTGACCTTCGCCCGCGCTTCGTCGCTCGCAGCGGACGTGCGGTTGAGCAACAGATCATACGTCTGCATGATCCGATCGATCGCGGCTTCCATTGATGTCTCCGGGTTGACGCTCAGGCGACCACCAGCGTCTCGGCCTCGAACTTCGCGATCGCCTTGTTGGCGAGGCGGAGGCGGTTCATCTCACCGCGCTGGAACAGCTTCACGATGATGCTGAGGAGGCGTTCATTGGTGGCGAAAGTGTCGGGAATGGCACCGGATTTGCGCAGATAGTTCGAGGCGATCGCGTAGGCGTCACCGACGACCTCGACATTCAGTACCTCGATCCCGCGTTCGACCAGCATATCCCTGCCTTTCTGTTGGCCAAGGGATAAGCTTCGGGGAACGCCTTGGTTCCTTGCGGGGCCCGATTTATTTTCGCAGGTGCAGCATGAAAAGCGCATCGGCCGGGCATGACCGATGCGTTGACTGGAGGAAGGCTGCCGGTCTTCTGGGCGGCCGGCTTGGCCATCAGGCGAACAAAGGAAGGATCAGAGGCGATACAGGATCTGGTCGGTCCAGAAGCGCTCGAGGCGGTGCAGCGACTTGTTGAGGCTCGCGAACTCCTCGTTCGAGATGCCGCCGACCTGCTCGACCGTCTTGACGTGCTTCTGATAGAGCGCATCGACGATCTTGCGGACTTCCTGGCCCTGCGGGGTCAGACGGATGCGGACCGAGCGGCGATCGACGCGCGAGCGCTGATGATCGAGGAAGCCGAACTCGACGAGCTTCTTCAGATTGTAGGAGACGTTGGAGCCGAGATAGTAGCCGCGGGTGCGCAGCTCGCCGGCGGTCAGCTCCTTGTCGCCGATGTTGTACAGCAGCAGCGCCTGCACCGAATTGATGTCGGCGCGGCCGCGGCGGTCGAATTCGTCCTTGATGACGTCGAGGAGCCGGCGATGCAGCCGCTCCACCAAAGTCAGTGCTTCGAGATAGAGCGGCTGCACCGGAGCTTGACCGGTAGCGCGATCGGCGGCATCCGCCGCCGTTGTCGCAACGGCTTTCATCATGACACTTCCCCTGTTTGTCGTTTTTATCGACTTTATTTCGACGAAACTTGTGTCCCGCCTGATAGGTCCAACGTAAGGGGGCCGTTTGAATATCCGCTTAAATAAGAGAATAAAGAGATCATGAATTTAAGACAGTGAATCGTGGATTAAGCCCATGGATCAAGGGCTTTTCGCAACTTTTCATTGACGGTGGCAGCCCCCTGTTCACGCTTCGTCTGCCTGCCCTGTCACATTCGGAAACAGCTTCGTTCGAATTCGAAACGGTGGCGTAACGGGTATGAGGGAACCCTTTACGGTGACCGAACGGTTACCGGAAAATTCTCTGAAAATTTTACGGGATCACGTCGCGGGATATATGCACGCGATGCGCGCATGCGGCCGGCCAGGTGTTGGCCGGAGGCTGACCGGTTCCGCCGTCGACCAGCGCAAAGCCGGCTAGCGCGTGCGCCAAGATCCGAGAGAAATGGGTCCCGACGGCAGGTCCCGCGGAGACGCTCCCTGAACACGGGATGTCTCGAAAGGGGTGCGATCTGTGGCACTCACCTAGCAGAACCAATAGCGCTGTCTTCTCGTTGCGCGCACCACTTCCATATAGTGGCTGCGGCCATCAGCTATTCGTCGCGCTGTCGCCGCGTTGCAACAGTGTATGCAGCCGTCGCTGCGTGCGGAGCTATGGCGGGCGTTCGCGGGCCGCCATCCAGGCGAGCGCGAGATAGGCCGCGAGCATCACGGCCTCGAGCCCGACCACGGTGAGGCTGCCGCCATAGATGCCGGGAAACATCAGCTCGATGACCGCCATCGAGACCACGGTGGTCAGCCAGACCACGGCGCCCCAGGGCGTTGCGAGCCAGAGACCGACGGCCGCGACAAGCTCGATGACAGCGAAATAGATCGTCGCGGTCTGCCAGGCCATCGACTGGTTCTCGAAGGCCTCCTCCTCGCCGCCGACGAAGCCGGTGACCTGAGCCCAGTGATAGAGGCCCTTGGCGACCGAGACGACGGCCATGATGCGCAGGAAGATGACGAGGCGCCGCGTCCACGCATTGTCGTCCGGCTCGATCCGGTCGGATGAGATCGCGCTCACCGAGATGGCGTTGTCCCGCGCCTGATCGCGTGCAGAGGTGTCAGACATCCGAATCGCCGCAGAACGGCTGCCAAATGGGGTTCATGGCGCAGTCTTGGCCCGCCAGCCGCGCAAAATCAATTGCCGTTGCGGCAAATCAAGGGCGCCAAGGATGCAATAGAGGTGCAATAGCGGCGCAATGACGGCGCCCCTGACAGGTGCTAGAATTGGACTTATATCAGGTCCAGACCAGCCGTCCCCGAGGAGAGAAGACATGGCGATCAAATTCGGGCGCCCGATCGAACTGCGCGATGCGCCGCGGCGCCAGACCGAGGCCCTCGCCTCCCCCTCGCTCGACCTGACGATCCGGATGCGCCGCAACCGCAAGACCGAATGGGCCCGCCGCCTGGTGCGCGAGAACGTGCTGACCACGAACGACCTGATCTGGCCGATGTTCGTGGTCGACGGCCACAACACCCGCACGCCGGTGGCCTCGATGCCGGGCGTCGACCGCCTCACCGTCGACCAGATCGTCCGCGACGCCGAGCGCGCGGCCAGGCTCAATATTCCGTGCATCGCACTATTCCCCTTCACCGAGCCGTCGCTGCGCGACGAGCAGGGCTCGGAGGCGCTCAATCCCGACAATCTGGTCTGCCAGGCGGTGCGGGCGATCAAGAAGGAATTTCCCGATATCGGCGTGCTCTGCGACGTCGCGCTCGATCCTTTCACCAGCCACGGCCATGACGGGCTGATCGAAGGCGGCAGGATCCTCAACGACGAGACGGTCGCGGTGCTGGTCAAGCAGGCTCTGACCCAGGCCGAGGCCGGCTGCGACGTGATCGCGCCGTCGGACATGATGGATGGCCGCATCGGCGCGATCCGCGAGGCGCTCGACGACAACGGCTTTGGTGACGTGCAGATCATGTCCTATGCGGCGAAATATGCCTCGGCATTTTACGGCCCGTTCCGCGACGCCATCGGCTCGGCCAAGACGCTGACCGGCGACAAGCGCACCTACCAGATGGACAGCGCCAATTCCGACGAGGCGCTGCGCGAGGTCGAGCTCGACATCGCCGAGGGCGCCGACATGGTGATGGTGAAGCCGGGCATGCCCTATCTCGACATCGTCCGCCGCGTGAAGGACAATTTTGCGATGCCGACCTTCGTCTACCAGGTGTCCGGCGAATACGCGATGATCGCGGGCGCCGCCGCCAATGGCTGGATCGACGGCGAGCGCGCGATGATGGAGAGCCTGCTCGGCTTCAAGCGCGCCGGCGCCGACGGCATCCTGACCTATTTCGCACCGCAGGCCGCCGAGAAGATCAAGGCGGAATCGTAAGGGCGCTACACGGGTCCGGCCGGCGCGGTTGGACGTGGACCGCACAGCGGGCGCAGCGCCTCGCGCTCGCCCTGCGACAGCACCGTCAGCGGGTAGATCGGCTCATTTGTCTCGCGCTTGAAGAACGGATGCGGCCAGGTCCTGCCGCGCAGGCGCCAGCCCAACACCTTGCCGATCACGCGCAGGATCAGCGACGGCTTGAAGCCGGTCGATCCCTTCGGGGCTTCGCCGATTGCATATTTGCCGAGGATTGCGCCGGTTGGCTTGCCGAAAACCTCGTCCACGCGCGACGCACCGCCGTCGAAGGCCTGCACCGCAATTCCGACGAACGGGACGGCAGGTGTCAGCGAGTTGCCCACCGGCGAATTGCAGCAGGTGGTGTGCCATCGGTACAGCCCCTTTGGCGTCAGCCGCAGTCCGACGATCCTGTCATGCCCCTGCACGAAGCTGAGCGACGCCGGTGCGACCTGGACGATGTCGGTGCCGCCGTGGACATCGAGCAGATCGGCCCGGCCGACCCGATGCATGAAGGCCTGGCAGTCGTCGCAGTAGCAGACGACGCGATTGACGGCCGTTGGTGCCGCGTTCGTGACCACGCCTCGAACCTCTCCGCAGCGGCAGCGCAACCCGATTTGTGTTCCCATATGTCCCCCGCCGTCGCACAACCTCCAGCCTACACCGGGGCGGGCGCTTCCGGCCGCCGAATCGCCTGATTATTTCGGCTAGTTAATGTTCGCGCGGACTTGGCAGGCGAGCCTCCTGCTCCCATGTCCTGCGCGGGACTTTCATCGGAGGTTGGTCATGTCCTATGGCAATGACGGCGGCACCTGGCGCAACGAAGCCTGGCGCAACGACGGCGGCGTTCCCCCGCATGCGTTCGATCCGTTGATGCAGCCGGACCTGTTCCGCGGCGTGCTGACGCGACGCGTGTTCGCGTTCCTGATCGACCTCGTCGTGCTGTCGGTGCCGGTGATCCTGGCGGTGATCTTCACCGCGGTGTTCGGCGTCGTCACGCTCGGCCTCGGCTGGGCGCTGTTCTGGCTGGTGTCGCCGGCCTCGATCGTCTGGGCCATCGTCTATTACGGCGCCTCGATCGGCGGGCAGCACTCGGCCACCATCGGCATGCGCATGATGGATCTGGAACTGCGCACCTGGTACGGCGCGCGCGGTTATTTCGTGCTCGGCGCCACCCATGCGGTGCTGTTCTGGGTGACGATCTCGTTCCTGTCGCCGCTGGTGCTGCTGGTCGGACTCCTCAACGGCCGCCGCCGGCTGCTGCACGACATCATCCTCGGAACCGTCGTTATCAACAGCTCGGTCCGGACCCCGGTCAGCCCGGCCGCGCGGGCCTACTATTAGGCCCGCCTAAACCAATTGACCGTTAGCCTCCGGAGGGCGATGCTAACTCGGCTGCCTGTATTGTTTGTGGAGCCCGACGATCTGACGTGACCCAGCACTCGCGTGATACCCCCCAGTTCTATCTGACGGCGCCCTCACCGTGCCCCTATCTGCCGGGCCGGCACGAGCGCAAGGTTTTCACGCACCTGGTCGGCGACAAGGCGGGCGATCTCAACGACTTGCTGACCCATGGCGGCTTCCGCCGCAGCCAGTCGATCGCCTACCGCCCGGCCTGCGACGCCTGCCGGGCCTGCGTCTCGGTCCGGGTCGTCGCCAACGAATTCCGCCCGTCCCGCAACTTCCGCAAGGTGCTGGCCCGCAACGCCGACATCATCGGCGAGCAGCGCACCGCGGTGCCGACCTCTGAGCAATATTCGGTGTTCCGGGCCTATCTCGACCGCCGCCACCGCAACGGCGGCATGGCCGACATGACGGTGCTCGACTACGCGATGATGGTAGAGGACAGCCATGTCGAGACCCGGATCATCGAGTACCGCAAGCGCAATGCCGACAGCGCCATCACCGGCCGCGGCGACGAGCTGATGGCGGTGGCGCTGACCGACGTGCTCAGCGACGGGCTGTCGATGGTCTATTCGTTCTTCGAGCCGGGGCTGGAAAGCCGCTCGCTCGGTACCTTCATGATCCTCGATCATATCGCCCGCGCCCGCCGCCAGGGCCTGCCCTACGTCTATCTCGGCTACTGGATCGAGGGCTCGAAGAAGATGGACTACAAGGGCCGCTTCCTGCCGCAGCAACGGCTCGCGCCGTCGGGCTGGCTGCGCGTCGACGCCACGGGTGAAGCGCTGGCCGAGCCGCAGGACTAGCGCATCAGACGCTCTAGGTGCCGAAGAACGTATCGATCAGCAGCTTCACGTTCAGGATCACGATCAAGCCGGCGACGATCCAGGCCATCACCGCGACCGGCAGCGAAATCGCGAACGCGCCCATCTTGCGCTTGTCGGACACGAAGCGCACCAGCGGGATCACCGCGAACGGCAGCTGCATCGACAGCACGACCTGGCTGAACACGAGCAGTTGCGCGGTGCCACTCTCGCCATAGAGCGCGGCGACCACGATGACCGGGACGATCGCGATGCCGCGCGTCACCACCCGCTGCGCCCAGTTGGGCATCCGCAGGTTCAGAAAACCCTGCATCACGATCTGGCCGGCCAGCGTCGCCGTCACCGTCGAGTTGAGGCCGGACGCGAGCAGCGCCACGGCAAACAGCGTCGAGGCGATGCCGAGGCCAAGCAGCGGCGACAGCAGCTCGAACGCCTGGTCGATTTCGGCGACGTCGGAATGGCCGCTCTTGTGGAAGGTCGCGGCCGCCAGCACCAGGATCGCGGCGTTGACGAACAGCGCCAGCATCAGCGCGATAGTGGAATCGGTGGTCGCCCATTTGATCGCGTCGCGCCGCCCCTCCTCGGTGCGCGGATAGGCGCGGGTCTGCACGATCGAGGAGTGCAGATAGAGGTTATGCGGCATCACGGTGGCGCCGATGATGCCGATCGCGATGTAGAGCATCTCCGGATTGGTGACGATCTCGCGCGACGGCATGAAGCCGCCGATCACGCCGGCAATCGGCGGCGCGGCGGCTGCGATCTGGACCACGAAGCAGACCGCAATGACGATCAGCAGCGCGATCACGAAGGCTTCGAGGAAGCGGAAGCCGCGGTTCATCAGCAGCAGCAGCAGGAACGCATCGAGCGCCGCGAGCAGCGCGCCCCCGATCAAGGGAATGCCGAACAAGAGCTTCAGCGCGATCGCGGTGCCGATCACCTCGGCGAGGTCGCAGGCGATGATCGCGGCCTCGCAGGCCAGCCAGAGCACGAAATTGACCGGCCGCGAATAGGTCGCGCGGCAGGCCTGGGCGAGATCGCGGTCGGTGGCGATGCCAAGCCGCGCCGCAAGCGCCTGCAGCAGAATCGCCATCAGGTTCGACAGCAGGATGACCGACAGCAGCGTGTAGCCAAACTTCGATCCGCCGGCGATATCGGTGGCCCAATTGCCGGGGTCCATGTAACCGACCGAGACCAGATAGCCCGGCCCGGCGAACGCCAGCAGCCGCCGCCACCACACGCCACCAATGGGCACCGCGACGGTCGCATTCACCTCGGGCAGGCTGCGCGCATGAGCGGCGTCGCCGCGCCAGCCTCCTGGCACGGTGACGGGAAGAGAAACAGAAGGCATTTCAGGCGTCCGAGCGTCCATTCAGCCAACATGACCGAACTCACTCGTTATTGCAACTCATTTGCAACTGCATCTAGGATCACGAAAATGAAACCGCCGCCCCGCCTTCCCGGCACCGCAAGACCCCGCCGCCTGTCCAGGCCCAGGGCGGAGGGATCGCCAGCGACGCCGAAGGGATCGCTCCTCCAGCGCATCGCTTGCGGACAATCACCAGAACGGGCGCGAGCGTCACGCCGATACAGCGGCAAGCACAGGGCATGTTCGGCGCAGCGGATCGACGCCGATGCCAATTTCGCGCGTGACAACATTCGCATGGCGAGGACGCTGACGCGGTGTCGGGAAACGGGTGGGATCGGACGCCGTCCAATCCCACACTATGGTCAGATCGAATGTCCCAAGGATACTGCCATGTCCGCCGATACGCCTCGCCTGCCGGCCACCTTCAATCGTCTGGCCTGGTCCAACCTCGCCGCGCAATCGGCCGACCAGATCGCGCTTGCGGCTGCGCCCATCGTCGCCGTGCTGCTGCTCGGCGTCGGCGAAGGCCAGACCGGCCTCTTGCAGACCGCACTGACGCTGCCCTTCATCCTGTTTGCGATCCCCGCCGGCCTGTTGGCCGACCGCGTGTCGCGGCGCTGGGTGATGGCGGGCTCCGAGGCGTTGCGCGCCGCGGCCCTTGCCGCGATCCTGCTGTTGTTGTGGCTCGGCCTGATGACGCTGCCGCTGCTCGCTCTGCTCGGCTTCGTGGCGGTTTGCGGCACGGTCGCCTACAGCGTCGCAGCGCCTGCGCTGGTCCCCTCGCTGGTGACGTCACAGCAATTGCCGGCCGCCAACGCCCGCATCGAGCTTGCCCGCACCGTCGCCTTTGCCAGCGGCCCCGCGCTCGGCGGCGTGCTGGTCGGCTGGGTCGGCGCTGCGCCCGCGTTCGGCTTCGCCGCGGCGCTGTCGGCGATCGCAGTCGTGCTGCTCGCCGGCATCTACGAGCCGGCGCGTCCGCCCGCACCGCGGCGTCATCCGCTGCAGGACATCAAGGAAGGCGCGGCCTTCGTGATGCACCACGCTTTGCTGCGGCCGGTGTTCATCACCCAGTTCATCTTCAACACCGCATCCTTCTTGCTGCTCGCGGTGTTCGTGCCCTATGCGGTGCGCCATCTCGGGCTCAGCGCCACCGGGGTCGGCACGACGCTTGCGATGTACGGGGTCGGCATGGTGGTCGGCGCGCTGTTCGCAACCCGCGTGATGAAGCGGCTGGCGTTCGGCACCGTGATCGGGCTCGGCCCGGTCACCGGCTTCGTCGCCGCGGCCGTGATGGCGCTGACGACGTGGTTTCCGACACCGCTGCTCGCCGGCCTCAGCTTCTTCCTGCTCGGCGTCGGCCCGATCCTGTGGGTGATCTCGACCACCACGCTGCGGCAGTCGGTGACGCCGCCTTCGCTGCTCGGCCGCGTCTCGGCGATCAACATCATGAGCTACGGCGCCCGCCCGCTCGGCTCCGCGCTCGGTGCCATCGTCGGCGGCCTCTACGGCGCCGAAGCCTGCCTCTACCTCGCGGCCGCGATCTTCGCCGCCCAGGCGCTGGTGATCCTGATGTCGCCTGCGGTGTCGCTGACACGGCAGCCCGACATGGTCGGCGAGCCCGTGCGCTGCTGATCAGCTCGCCAAGTACCGTTCATACTTGCCGCCGACGACCTCGTCGGCGGCAACGGCCGGATCCAGCGTATAGAGATCCTGCGCGTGGCCGATCCCGCGCAGCACGAAGCGGCCGGTAGAGACCAGATAGTTGCGGCCGGCGGCGTCGAGCCCGGTGCGGAAGTCGGTCGAGGTCAGCAACTCCCGGTCGACCGAGGCGCACATCGAGGCGATCCGGCTGACCTCGTTGACCGCAGGTCCGACCACCGTGAAATCGAGGCGGTCCTCGCTGCCGATATTGCCGTAGAAGACCTCGCCGACATGGAGCCCGACATAGGCTGATGTGGTCGGTCGCCCCTCGTTCTCGCGGCGATCGTTCAGCACCCGCATATTATGACGGAATCTGTGCTCGGCCCGCAGCGCCGCGCGCTTGGCGCCCGTCATGTTCTCGCTGGTGAACATCGCCAGCACGCCGTCGCCGATCAGCTTCAGCACCTCGCCGCCGGCATCATGGATCGCGTCGATCGAGGCCTGGGCATAGTCGTTGAGGAACGGAATGATCTCGTCGGGGCCGATGCGCTCGCTGATCGCGGTCGAGCCGCGCACGTCGGAGTACCACAGCACGGCCTTGATCTTCTCGGTGATGCCGCGCTGCATGCGCCCGCGCAGCACCTGCTCCGCCGTCTCGCGGCCGAGATAGACCCGCCCGAGCGTGCGGGCGATCTCGACCTGCGCCGCCGATTTGATCGCGAGCCCGAGCACCGGCACCAGGTCGCGCAGCGCCGCCATGTGGTTGGCATCGAACCCGTCCGAATGGCGGGTGGTGTAGTAGGAGTAGAAGCAGTCCATCTCGCCGATCGTGCCGGCCTCGCCGAAGCGATGCACGAACGCGGCGAAATGCTTGTGGCCCTTCTCGGCGAGGTCGCCGATCATCGAAAAATCGTGCGAGCCGGTGAGATCGATCACCATCTCGTCATGGCCGTTTTCGAGCATGTGGTAGAAGGCCGACCGCCGCCAGTTCTGGCTGGCTTCGCCGCTGCTGGTCGAGCCGTATTCGAAGATGTCGGCCTCGTTGCTCTCGCCGTCGTTCCAGCGGAAACCGCGTCCCTCGAAGATCGGATGCAGGGTGTCGATGAACACGATCGCCCGCGACAGCGGCATGCCGGCGGCCCGGCACCGCTCGCAGAAGCCGCGCAGCAGGTCGTTTTCCGGCAGGCCGGTCAGACCCTGTCGGACCAACCAATTCATGAGGCGCAAACGGGGCGTCAGTTCCATACTTTGGATTATGCCGGGCAATTGGTGCGGGAGGAAGGGCTGGTCGTCGCGTGACAGATGCGGACGCCGATGCAGCATTGCAAGGCCGCCCGCCTCACCATTTCGCGCGGAACACCGCCGCTGAAGCCTGAGATTCCCGCTTCCCTTTGCTGCGGCCTTCGCGCACAAGAGCGCATGGACAATGATGCTGCCCCGCCAAATCCGATCCGACGCTTCATGCAATGGGCGATCACCCCGCCGCAAGCCTATGGGGTCTATCTTGCCGGCCTCATCCTGATCTTCACCCTGTCGTTCTACGCCGGCACGCTGAAGCCGAAGCACGTGCCCGGCCCGCCGCCGACCGCACCATCAGCCCCGCGCAGCTGATCAGGCCGGTTTGGTCTCCGACGTCGCGATCCAGATTCCGGCGAATACCGCGATCAGACCGACGACCAGATTGACCGTGATCGGCTCCCCGACCAGCTGCTTGGCAAGCAGGCCTGCGGCGATCGGATTGACCGTCATGGTGTTGGCAACACGGGTCGGCGATGCCCGCTCCAGCGCCAGCACCCACAGGATGAAAGCGAGCGCGCCGCCGGCTATTCCGAGATAGAGCCCGGCGATCCACTGCGGCGTGCCGGAATCGCGCAACGTCGCCAGGCTGCCGGTGAACATCCCGACCGCCACCAGCGCGGCCGCTCCCGCGCCCATGCCCACGGCGAGGAAGCCGAGCGCGCTGGAGCGACGGATGAACGGTCGCGACAGCACGTTGTAGAACGCCATGCAGAGCACCGCGGCGGCCATGATCAACTCGCCGCGCCATGCCCCCGGTGGCGCCGCCGACAGCCCGGATGCCAGCGCGGCCGCCACGCCGAGCACCGCGATCGAGACCCCGGCCGATTTGCGCATCGTCAGCGGTTCGATGCCGAGCAAGGCGCCGACCACCATGGTGGAGAGCGGCAAGGTCGCCAGCGCAAGGCCGGCGCGCGCCGCGGTCGTGTAGGACATCGCGAGGTTATAGAGCACGAAGAACACCCCGAAGAAGGCAACGCCGAGTGCTGCGACCGCCGGCAGATCCTCGCGCCGCGGCCATTTCGCGCCGAGCAGGACCGCGGCCGGGAGCACGCAGAGAAATCCGATCGCCCAGCGCAGGATCGCCAGCGTGATCGGGTCGGCGTTACCAGCCAAATAGCGCGTGATCGCCGCCGCCGTACCGCCGAGGCAACTCGAGACCAGTGCAATCGCAACGCCGATCCACTCGCCCATCCTGCTCCCCATGCGTTTCGTGTTCGCTTGTGGCATCTTGCCGAGTGAGATCATTCCGGCAACTACTTCACAGGTATTTTCGGCAGGTATCCATGTCGCAGCAGCACGATTTTGCAGCCAGCCTGCGCTGGTGGCGGCAGCGCAAGGGCCACTCGCAACTCGAGCTCGCCGGGCGCGCGGACATCTCCCAGCGCCATCTCAGCTTCCTCGAGCTCGGGCGCGCCGCACCGAGCCGCGACATGGTGATCCGGCTCGCTGCGGCGCTCGACGTGCCGTTGCGCCAGCAGAACGCGCTCTTGGTCGCGGCCGGCTTCGCGCCGGTATGGCGGCAAACCGACCTTGCCGCGCCGGAGCTCGCCCAGATCCGTCACGCGCTGGATTTCATACTGGCGCAGCAGGAGCCGTTTCCCGCGGTCGTGGTCGACCGGCACTGGAATCTGTTGCTCGCCAATGCAGGCGCCGGGCGGCTGGTGGAATTCCTGGTCGGACCACCGGCGCCCGGCACGCCCGTCAATCTCGCCGACGCGCTGGTCGCGCCCGACGTGCTGCGCCCCTATCTCACCAACTGGGCCGAGGTGGCCGGCTATTTCGTCCGCAGCGTCGAAGCCGATGCCGCCGCCGACGGCACCACCGCAACAGTGGAACTGCTCAAGCGCCTGCTGTCCTATGACGGTGTCGAGGCCGCGTTGGCCGCGCCGCCCGCGGGGCCGGCGTCCGGACCGGTGCTGCCGATGCTGTTCCGCAAGGGCGATGTCGGCCTGCAGCTGTTCACCACAATCGCAACGCTCGGAACGCCCCAGGACGTCACGCTGCAGGAGCTGCGCATCGAAAGCTTCTTTCCGATGGACGAGGCGACGGCGCAGCTGTTTCGGAATTGGTCGAAAGCAAATAGCGCCAAAGCGGCTCAATCATAGAAGTCCGGCGACATTTTCAGCCCGTCGCGCTGCGCCTTGTCGTGGTTGATCCAGAGCTGCGCCTTTTCCTTGGTCAGCGTGTCGGCGATCTTCTGCATCGAGGCCAGCGTCTGGTCCTTGCTGGCGTTCAGGCTCGGCACGCGCCGATTGTCCCAATTATCCTTGAAGTGAACGGCATCACCGGTCAGCACGACTGCACCGGTCTTCGGCAGCTTCACCAGCAGCGATTGGTGGCCGGGCGTGTGGCCCGGTGTCGACAGGATGGTGACGCTGCCGTCGCCGAACACGTCGCGGTCGCCTTCCAGCTTGGTGACGGGATGCTCAGGCTTGAAGCGCGGCGCGTTGTTGGTGCCAGGCCACTCATATTCTGCCTTCTGCACATACAGCATCGCGGCCGGGAACAGCTCGACATTGCCGATGTGATCGGGATGGGTGTGCGAGACGGCGATTGCCTTGATGTCCGACGGCTTGACCCCGAGCTGGTCGAGGTGCGCGGCGAGCGTCTTCGGCCGCCGCCAGGTGACCGCCTTGGGATCGGCAGGCGCAAGGCCGTTCGGCATCGCCGCCACCGCGTCGGGAATGCCGGTGTCCCACAGGAACCAGCCCTGCGCGTGCTTGATCAGATAGCAATTGTCGACGAAGTCCATCGACTTGCCTTCATTCACGCCGGGCGACCAGCGCGAAATGTCACCGGCAACGCCCTCGCCGCAGTTGAGGATGTACAGTTTCTCGACGCCTGAATTCGCCGGCTGAGCGCCGGCCTGCGGCGTCGCACCCGCGACCCACAGCAACATCACGAGACCGATTGCCTTCTTCATGTTGCCCTCCGTTGGCCCGGCGTAACACATCAATGCGCGTGGTCGTGATCCGGACAGGTCTCGACTTCGACCGTGATGTGGCTGAGGCCGGACAGGCCGCCGAGCCGGCGCTTGTAGGTCGCAGGCGGCAGCGGGTGATCCGAGACCACCGAGATCACGGCGGCACGGTGGCCGGGGCCGACCTGCCACAAATGCAGGTCGGTGACGCGGTCGCCCTTGGCTTCGATGCGTTTGCGGATGGTGGTCTCCAGATGCGCGTCGGCGCTGACATCGAGCAGCACGGCGCCGGCCGCGCGGATCAGGCCATAGGCCCAGCTCGCGATCACGATGCTGCCGATGATGCCGACCAGCGGATCGGCCCAGACCCAGTTCGCAACCATCGCGACCAGCAGCGCGCCAATCGCCAGGATCGACGTCGCGGCGTCGGCCAGGACATGGACATAGGCGGCGCGCAGATTGTTGTCGTGGTGATGACCGTGATCATCGTCATGGCGATGATCGTCGCCATGGCCGTGATGATGGTGATGATCATGGTCATCGCGCAACAGCCAGGCGCTGGTCAGGTTGACGACGAGACCGAGCGCCGCGACCATGATCGCCTCGCTGTAGGCGATCGGCACCGGGTGCAGCAGCCGGTCGATGCTCTCCCACGCAACCTGGATCGCGACCATCGCCAGGATGATCGCGCTGGAGAACGCGGCGAGGTCGCCGAACTTGCCGGTCCCGAACGAGAAGCGTGCATTGCCGGCCTGGCGCCGCGCCAGCAGATAGGCGAGCCCTGCGATGCCGAGCGCGGCCGCGTGCGTCGCCATGTGCCAGCCATCAGCCAACAGCGCCATCGACCCGGACAGCCAGCCTGCGACGATCTCGCCGACCATCATCACGGCCGTAAGCGCGACCACGATCCAGGTCCGGCGCTCGTTCTTGGAATGCCCGGCGCCGAGGAAGACGTGCTCGTGGGTCCACTGATCGATCGAATGCGAGTGCATGGCTATTCTCCGAGAAACTGCGCGATGGCGATGCGATCAGCGCCAGTGCTAAAGCGCGATGAGATGAGGGTGAGTCATTGTCGCGCCTTAGCTTCTTGTCTGAGCATGATCTTTTCGGAAAACCGCTTCGCACTTTTCCGGATCATGCTCTAGACCATTTCGGCCGGCGCCAGCCGGCAGGTCTCGCTGCTGATTTCGACCTGCAGCGTAGCATGGTGGATGCTGAACCGCTCCGACAGCTTTGCACAGACCTGATGCAGGAACGCATCGTCATGTCCGCCGGGGCGCACCAGGTGTGCGGTCAACGCGGTTTCGCTCGTGCTCATCGCCCAGATGTGCAGGTCGTGTACCTCGGTGACGCCATCGAGCGCGGCCAGATAATCCCTCACTTCCTTGAGATCGATGCCCCTCGGCACCGCGTCCAGCGCGAGGTTGACGCTGTCGCGCGCAAGTTCCCAGCCGCTCAGCAATACGACCACGGCGATGACCAGGCTGATCGCGGGATCGAGCCATTGCCAGCCTGTCGCCATGATCAGCAGCGCGGCAACGACGACGCCGAGCGAGACGCCGGCATCGGCCGCCATATGCAGATAGGCGCCGCGGACATTGAGGTCGCTGTCGCGGCCGCGCATGAACAGCAGCGCGGTGCCGCCATTGATCAGGATGCCGAGCGCCGCGACCCAGACCACGATCCAGCTTGCCACCTCGGCAGGCTCGCGGAAGCGGTTGATCGCCTCGACCGCAATGCCGCCGACCGCGATCAGGAGCAGCCCGGCATTGAACAGCGCCGCCAGGATCGAGGCGCGGCGGTAGCCATAGGTGTGGGTATCGGTCGGGCGCTTGCCGGCGAGCCACGCCCCGCCCCAGGCCAGCAGCAGCGCGATGACGTCGGAGAGATTGTGAACCGCGTCGGAGACCAGCGCCAGCGAGTTGGCGGAATAGCCGAAGATCAGCTCGGCGATGACGAAGGCGGTGTTGAGCGACGCGCCGATTGCGAAGGCCGCGCCGAAACTGTCGGGCACGTGGCTGTGCCCGGCATGGGAATGCCCGGCGTGGGAATGACCGCTGTGGTCATGGTCGTGGTCGTGATTGTGCGCCATGGCAACCGTCGCCCGCTATCGTCGGCGACGGTTATAGCGCGGTGAAATGTGGATACTATCACACCGCTGGCGGCGCTCCGTAGCCCGGATGGAGCGCAGCGCAATCCGGGATCGTTGCCAAATGTGACAGCGGCCCCGGATTTCGCGGAGCCCGTCATCGGGCGCGCATTCGCGCGACCCGTTGGCTCCATCCGGGCTACGCTTCCACTACTCCACGCCGCGGTTGAACTTGTTCGACTTCGGCAGGCCGTGTGCGAGCCGGCCGGCGTCGGCACGGTTGCCGCGCCAGTCGGCCAGCTCCTTCAGGGTCATGCTGTGCTCGCGGCCGGCGGAATCCTTCCAGGTCAGGCCGGTCTTGGAATCGAACACCGCGACATCGGACAGCGAGGCACTGGTGTATTTCTGCAGGCGCATGCCGCGGCCGCGCGCCATCTCCGACACCTGGTCGAGACCGAACAGCACCATCTTGTGGTTGGTGCCGATCACCGCGACGGTGTCGCCGGTTACGGTCGTGATCGCACAGGCTTCGTTCGGCGCATCGACGATGAGCACCTGCTTGCCCTTGCGGGTATTGCCGACGCAGTCCTCTTCCTTGACGACAAAACCCTGCCCCTCGCTGCTCGCGATCAGGAACTTGCGCTCGCCCTTGTTGACGAACAGCGAGATGATCGCGGCGTCCTGCTCGAGGTCGATGAACATCCGGATCGGCTCGCCATGGCCGCGGCCGCCCGGCAGCTTGGCGACGTCGAGCGAGTAGAACTTGCCGTTGGTGGCAAACAGCAGCAGCTTCGAGGTGGTCTCGGCAAAGAACGAGTGCTCGAGCTTGTCGTCGGTCTTGAAGGCGAGCCCCGAGAGATCCTCGACGTGCCCTTTCAGCGTCCGCACCCAGCCCTTCTCGGAGATCACGACGGTGCACGGCTCGCGCTCGACCAGCGCTTCCTCGATCGCGGCGAGATCATGCTCGGGCGCATCGGCAAAGGTGGTGCGGCGCTTGCCGAGCGGCGTCTTCGGCCCAAAGATGTCGCGGACCTTGCGCACCTGGTCGCTGACCTTCGTCCATTGTTCGGTCTCGGAGCCGAGCAGGCCCTCGAGGCCCTTCAGCTCCTTGCGCAGATCCTTGTCCTCGGTGCGGATCTCCATCTCCTCCAGGCGGCGCAAATTGCGCAGGCGCATGTTGAGGATGGCATCGGCCTGGATGTCGGAGAGCTTGAAGGTCTTCATCAAGACCGGCTTCGGCTCGTCCTCGGTGCGGATGATCTTGATCACCTTGTCGAGGTTCAGATAGGCGACGAGGTGGCCGCCCAGCACTTCCAGGCGGTGCTCGATCCGGGTCTTGCGGAAGTTGGAACGCCGCACCAGCACGTCGCGCAGATGGTCGAGCCATTCGCGCAGGCACTCGGCGAGGCCGACCACCTTCGGGATACGGCCCTTGATCAGCACGTTGAGGTTCAGCGAGATCTTGCTTTCCAGCTCGGTCAGCCGGAACAGCGACTCCATCATCAGCGCCGGATCGACGGTGCGCGACTTCGGCTCGATGACGAAGCGGACGTCCTCCGCGGATTCATCGCGCACGTCGCCGACCAGCGGCAGCTTCTTCTGGTCGAGCAGCTCCGAGATCTTCTCGTGCATGCGCGACTTCTGCACCAGCCACGGGATTTCGGTGACGACGACCACCCAGGCGCCGCGGGCGCCCTCCTCCACCGACCAGCGGGCGCGGGTACGAAAGGAGCCGCGGCCGGTGGTATAGGCCTCGATGATCGATTCCTTGGAATCGACGACGATGCCGCCGGTCGGGAAGTCCGGGCCCTTGACCCATTTCAGCAGCGCCTTCGACTTGGCGTCGGGCTTCTCGATCAGATGCAGCGCGGCGTCGCAGAGTTCGGCGGCGTTGTGCGGCGGGATCGAGGTCGCCATGCCGACCGCAATCCCCTGCGCGCCGTTGGCGAGCAGATTCGGGAAGCCGCCCGGCAGCACCACCGGCTCTTTGGTCTGGCCGTCGTAATTGGCGCGAAACTCGACGCCGTCCTCGTCGATGCCTTCGAGCAAGAGCCGCGCGACCTCGGTCATGCGCGCTTCGGTGTAGCGGTAGGCGGCCGGATTATCGCCGTCGATATTGCCGAAATTGCCCTGGCCGTCGACCAGCGGGTAGCGCGAGGAGAAATCCTGCGCCAGACGCACCATCGCGTCATAGATCGCCTGGTCGCCATGCGGATGGAACGAGCCCATCACGTCGCCGACGATCTTGGCCGACTTCTTGAAGGCCGCGCGCGGGTCGAGCCCGAGCAGGTCCATCCCGTAGAGGATACGCCGGTGCACCGGTTTCAGGCCGTCGCGGGCGTCCGGCAGCGCGCGATGCATGATGGTCGAGAGCGCATAGGCGAGATAGCGCTCCTCGAGCGCGTCACGCAGCGGCACCTCGTGAATTTCGGCCGGCTCTTCCGGCGGTATCTGTCGTTTTCCCATGGGGAGGCGTTAAACCTTGGCGGTGAATCGGGCAAGCCGCGAATCACCGCGAATTTAGGTTGCGAATCGGGCTTAAGGAACCGAGGTCCGGCTCCGCCGCCGGGTCACGGCGTTGATAAATCCGTCGCGGGCGTCGGAATGGCCCTGGCCGCGCGGCTCCAGCACGTGGCGGAGCAGGAACAGGCCGGTGACCTGGAAACCGTCGAGCAGGTCCTGATCCGACCAGCTGTTGGCGCCGCCTTCGCCTTCGCGCAGGAATGCCGGCAGCGGCAACAGCCGGTCGCGCCACGGCTCGCCGGCCGTGCGGGACACGGCGCCGCCGGATTTCGGAGACACGTAGACCAGGTCGGTGGTCTCCCCGGTGGCCGCGCAGTTTTCCAAATCGAGCCCGAAACCCAGCTCGGTCAGCATCGCGAGCTCAAACCGGATCAGGTGCACGGCGGCAACGCCGGCGTCATCGAAATCGTCGAGCGTCCCCTGCAGCATCTCGTAGATGTCTTCATGCGGATCGCGCTCCGGCAACAGCCGCGCCAGCGCCGCCAGATGCGTGACGCCATAGACCGCATGCGACGAGGCCAGCAGCGTCGCCGCCCGCAGCCGGGTGCCCTCCAGCACATACATCCCGAGATGCTCGTCGAGCCGCGCCCGCCACACCGCGGTGACGCTGTTGCCGGGCTGCAGCAGCGGCCGCATCCGCGAGCCGGCGCCGCCGCGCACCAGGCCGAGATGGCGGCCATGCTGGCGCGTCAACAGCTCGACGATGGCAGAGGATTCGCCATGCCGCCGCACCCCCAGCACGATGCCTTCGTCGGTCCATTCCATGGTTGCAAAAGTATCATGTGGGGCGGATCAGCGCAGCGTAATCCGCCGATATCGCCAGGAAGTTACACCGCGGGTTACGCTTCGCTAACCCGCCCTACGCAGGCTTACGCGTTGAACCAGCCTTGGGCGTCACCGGTGAAGGAATAATACAGCCCGGCCGTGGTCAGGATGCAGGACACCACCTCGATGGCGCTGTCGAGCTCCAAGCCCCTTTCGCCCATCACCTGCACCAGCGAGATCACCGACAGCACCAGCATGGCAGCCAGCGCCCAGCGCGGCCAGTTCTTGCGGTGCCGCGCGGCGAGCCGGACGAAATACACCAGCAGCAGGATCATGCACCCTGCCGTCAGCGTCTCGCCCGTGATCATCTGCTCGGTCCTCACGGCGGTCGGCGTGCGGTCCTGGAACGCCACCGACAGCGCGTCGAGCGTCAGCGACAGATAGAGCAGCACCTCAAACCACAGCACGTTTCTGGGCACATTCATTGCTCTGGGCACGCTCATTGCTCTGGGCACGTTCAAACGCCGATCTATTCCTTGGGGAATTCCAGTCCCATTTCCCGGTAGCGGTCGGGATCGTCGCCCCAGTTCTCGCGCACCTTGACGAACAGGAACAGATGCACCGGCACGCCCATGATCTCGGCGAGCTCGGCGCGCGCCTGCGCGCCGATCGACTTGATAGTGGCGCCGCCCTTGCCGAGCACGATCTTGCGTTGGCTCTCGCGCTCGACATAGATCGTCTGCTCGATGCGGATCGACTTGTCCTTGCGGTCGGTCCAGCTGTCGGTCTCGACCGTCGACTGGTACGGCAATTCCTGATGCAGATGGCTGTAGATCTTCTCGCGCGTGATCTCGGCGGCCAGATGCCGCATCGGCGCGTCCGACATCTGGTCTTCGGGGTAGTGGAACGGCCCCTCGGGCACCATCTGCGCCAGCGTCCGCCGCAGATCGTCGACGCCATCCCCCGACAACGCCGAGATCATGAATGTGTGCTCGAAGCGCATGCGTTCGTTGGCGGCCTGCGCCATCGCGAGCAATTTTTCCCGCTGAACGAGGTCGACCTTGTTCAGCACCAGGATCTTGGGATGCGCGACGGATTCGAGCTTGGCCAGAATCGCCTGCGCCTCCTCGTCGATCCCAGCCTTGGCATCGAGCAGCACGCAGACGAGATCGGCGTCGTGCGCGCCGCTCCAGGCGGTCGACACCATGGCGCGGTCGAGCCGGCGCCGCGGCGCGAAGATGCCGGGCGTATCGACCAGGATGATCTGCGCATTGCCCTCGATCACGATGCCGCGGATCAGCGCGCGCGTGGTCTGCACCTTGCGCGAGACGATGGTGACCTTGGAGCCCACCAGCGCATTGACCAGCGTCGACTTGCCGACATTGGGCGCACCGATCAGCGCGACGAAGCCACAGCGCGTCGCGTCCCCCTGCCCCTCCGCCTGTCCCTTGGCTTCGTCAGTCATTGGTGCCGACGCCTTCACGCTCGATCATGGCGGATGCTGCTGCTTTCTCGGCTGCGCGCTTGTTGCCGCCGAGCCCCTCGGCGGAGGCCAGTCCCGGCAGGTCGACCGCAACGCGGAATTGCGGATCGTGGTGCGGGCCGGTGCGTTCGACCTCGCGATAGACCGGCGTCGGCAGTCCCTTGCCCTGCGCCCATTCCTGCAGCACGGTCTTGGGATCGCGCAGTGGCCGGCGCAGCTTGTGCATCCGTTCGGTCCAGTTGCGCTCGACGAACTGGCGCGCCGCCTCGTAGCCGCCGTCGAGAAAGATCGCGCCGATCACCGCTTCGCAGATGTCGCCGAGCACGGACTTGCGCAGCCGCGCGCCCTCGACCGCCTTCACCATGCCGAGCTTGATGTCCTCGAGCAGTCCGAGCGACTTGGCGACGTCGGCGCAGCTCTCCTTGCGCACGAGGTCGGCGAGCCGCTTCGACAATTCGCCCTCGTCGGCCTTCGGGAACGCCCGGAACAGCATGTCCGAGACGATCAGGCCGAGCACGTGGTCGCCGAGAAATTCCAGCCGCTGGTAGCTGTCGGCGCGGTTGCGGGTGGCGGGCTTCAGCGCGGAGACGTGGGTGAACGCGGTGGTCAGCAGCGCGGGATCCGAGAAATTGTACCCGATGCGCGCCTCGGTGCCGGCGATCGCGGCCTTCTCTTCGGCCGCCTTGGCGGCCTTGCTGCGCCGCTTCTTCGGCGCAGCCGTGCCATCCGCGGCAGGCGTCGGGCTCGGCTCGCCGGCGGGCGCTTGATCGTTGATGGCTGCGGTGTCGTCGTTCATCGCACGATGGAGAATAGGCGGTTCCACCGCACCGCGAACGGCCAGCGCCAGATCATCCAGGCCTGCTCGCCCTCGGCGATCGAGAAGAAGATCATCTGGGCCCGCCCGATGATGTTCTCGAACGGCACGTAGCCGACCTGCGACAGGAAGCGGCTGTCGGTGGAATTGTCGCGGTTGTCGCCCATCATGAAGAAATGCCCGGGCGGAACGGTGTAGACGATGGTGTTGTCCATGTAGCTGTTGTCGGTGCAGTCCAGCGCCTCATAGCTGACGCCGTTCGGCAGGGTTTCCTTCCAGCGCTTGACGCGGGCGGTGGCATCCGCCGAGCCGCAAGGGTCCTCGCCGATGAAGTCGCTCAGCCGTTCCCGCTTGATCGGCTCATCATTGATGTAGAGCAGCCCGTTCCTGACCTCGATCCGGTCGCCCGGCAGTCCGATGACGCGCTTGATGTAGTCGGTGGAGTCGTCGCGCGGCAGGCGAAACACCACGATGTCGCCGCGGTTCGGCTCCGAGCCGAAGATGCGCCCCGAGAAGATGTTCGGCGAGAACGGGATCGAATAATGGCTATAGCCGTAGGAATATTTCGACACGAACAGGTAGTCGCCCACCAACAACGTCGCCTTCATCGAGCCCGACGGGATGTTGAACGGCTGGAACAGGAAGGTGCGGATGACGAGCGCGATTAGAAGGGCATGGATGACGACGCGGATGGTCTCGCCAAAGCCGCTCTCAGATTTGGTCCCGGTGGTCGCGCTCATTGCTTTCCCAATTCCCGCGGGCCCAGATACCCGCGCGGTGGCAGAACGTTCTCTCCACGCGAAGCGCTCGATCCCCGCGTGAGGAAAATGGCCTTGATTCTGATCTTGAGGGCAAATCCCGACCTAAACCCGAAATTCGCGTCTCGCTCGATATACCCAGCGGCGTTTTAGACGGTTGTTCGCAAGGGCGCAATCAATCGCCGCCTCAAAACTTCGCAATTCATTGAAATGTCAATGATTTTTTAGTTTGCTGAAGTTTTCCGGCCGATTCCGGCGCCCTGCGCTCATCTGGCCGGAGCAACCGCCGAAATTATGACGAAGGCCTGCGCCAGCGGCCAATCGTCTGTGATCGAAAGGTCGATCTGCGCCTGCATGCCCTCGGGCGTCATTTCCTGGAGCCGGGCCAGCGCCCCGCCGGTCAGCCGCATCGACGGCCGCCCTCCCGGCAGGTTCACCACCCCCATGTCCTTCCACCACACCCCGCGCCGGATACCGGTGCCGAGCGCCTTGGAGCAGGCCTCCTTGGCGGCGAAGCGCTTGGCGTAGGTCGCCACCACCATCTTCTCATTGTTGGCCCGGCGCATCGCCTTGGCGCGCTCGGCATCGGTGAAGATGCGATCGAGGAATCGCTCGCCATGGCGCTCGATCACCTTCGCGACCCGCGTGATATCGATCAGGTCGGAGCCGATGCCGATGATCATGCGCCGACTGCGCCTTGCGCCCTGGCGCGGCCGCGGTCCATCGCCGCGCGCATCTCGCGCACCGTCCCGGCGATGCCGACGAACAGCGCCTCGCCCATCATGAAGTAACCGATGTTCAGCTCGCGAATCTCGGGCAGCGCGGAAATCGTCTCCGCGGTCTCATAGTCGAGCCCATGGCCGGCATGGACCTCGAGCCCGGCCGCCTGCGCGAGCTTGGCGCCATCGACGATGCGCTTCCATTCGGCCTCCGCCTTGTCGGCGTGGCCGTCGACCACGGCGTCGCACCAGCCGCCGGTATGGATCTCGATCACGGGTGCCTTCAGCTTCGCCGCCATCTCGATCTGCCTTGGATCGGCGGCGATGAACAGCGAGACCCGGATGCCGGCATCATTGAGCCGCGCGATGAACGGCGCCAGCGCATTGTGCTGGCCGACCACGTCGAGGCCACCTTCGGTGGTGAGTTCCTGGCGCCGCTCCGGCACCAGGCAGACGGCGTGGGGCTTGGTGGCGAGCGAAATCCGCAGCATGTCGTCGGTCGCCGCCATCTCGAAATTCAGCGGCTTGGAGATCTCGGCCTTGAGCCGTGCCATGTCCTCGTCGCGGATGTGACGGCGATCCTCGCGCAAATGCGCGGTGATGCCGTCGGCGCCGGCTTCGATCGCGGCGAGCGCCAGCCGCACCGGATCGGGCCGCGCCCCGCCGCGCGCATTGCGCAAGGTCGCGACGTGATCGACATTGATACCGAGGCGCAGCGGAGGAGCTTTTGACATTTCTTGGACCTGCAAATCTAACTCGTGATGCGCGGGCATAGCCGTCCGGAGGACGGCGTCGCTTCCGCTCGCCTATGCCCCGCGCATCCATATTCAACCATTGACGCGCTCGACCTTTGCGACGACGGCCTTGGCGCGCAACTGCGCGATGATAGCGAGGAGATGCTTGAGGTCATAGACCTCAAGATCGATGGTCAGCTCCGTAAAATCCGGCGACTGGCGCGACATGTGGATGTTGTCGATATTGCCGTCGTGCTCGGCGATCACGGTGGCGATCTGGGCGAGGCTGCCGGGCTCGTTGACATTGTGGACCAGGATGCGCGCCGGGAACCGCTGCGGCATGGTCTCGTCGATGTCCCAGCGCACGTCGAGCCAGCGCTCCGGCTCCTCCTCGAAATCCTTCAGCGCCGGCGACTGGATCGGATAGATCGTGATCCCCTCGCCCGGCGTCACGATGCCGACGATCCTGTCGCCCGGCACGGCACCGCCGTTCGGCGCGAATTTCACCGGCAGGTCGGAATTGATGCCGCGCACCGGGATCACCGAGGTGGCGCGCGCCGGATGCGGCGGGGTCTGCGTCTTCAGCTTGGCGGCGAGCCCCTTCTTGGCGCCATAGCGCACCAGGCGCTCTTCCTTGTAGTCGGGATACATCGCGCGCGCGACATCGGAAGCCTTGATCTCGCCGCGCCCGACCGAGGCCATCACGTCCTCGATCGAGGTCCGCGCGAGCCGCGGCAATGCGCCCTTCAGCTTGTCGTCGGCATATTCGATCTTGGCGCGGGCAAACAGGCGGTCGACGATGCGGCGGCCGAGGCCGGCATACTGGTCGCGTACGGCATCACGGGTGGCACGCCGGATCGCGGCGCGCGCCTTGCCGGTGCGGGCGAGCGCTTCCCAGGCCGACGGCGGCGCCGACTGCGCCTTCGAGGTCAGCACCTCGACCTCGTCACCATTCTGCAGCTCGGAGGACAGCGGCGCGAACTTGCCATTGATCTTGCAGCCGACCGCGCTGTTGCCGACACCGGTGTGCACGGCATAGGCGAAATCGATCACATTGGCGTTGCGCGGCAGCGCGATCAGCTTGCCCTTCGGCGTGAAGCAGAACACCTGGTCGTGGAAAAGCTCGAGCTTGGTGTGCTCCAGAAACTCTTCCGGGTTGGCGCTTTCCGAAAGGATGCCGATGGTGTGGCGCAGCCAAGCGAAGGCGTTGGACTCGTGCTTCATCCGCTCGTGCGGCGAGCCCGCCCCTTCCTTGTAGAAGGCGTGCGCGGCGATGCCGAACTCGGCGATCTGGTTCATCTCCTCGGTGCGGATCTGCAGCTCGACGCGCTGCTTGCCCGGACCGATCACGGTGGTGTGGATCGAGCGGTAGTCGTTCTGCTTCGGCGTCGAGATGTAGTCCTTGAAGCGGCCCGGCACCACCGGCCAGGTGGTGTGGACGATGCCGAGCGCGCGGTAGCAGGCACCGACATCGTCGAGGATGACGCGGAAGCCGTAGATGTCGGACAGTTGCTCGAAGCCGACCGACTTGCGCTCCATCTTGGTCCAGATCGAAAACGGCTGCTTGCGGCGACCGAACACCCGCGCGGTGATGCCGTTCTTCTGGAGGTTCTTGGAGAGCTGGCTTTCGATCTCGCCGATCAAATTGCGGTTGCGCTCGGCCAGCGCGTCGAGCCGCTGCTTGACCACGGCATAGGCCTCGGGATCGAGCACGAAGAAGGACAGGTCCTCGAGCTCCTCGCGCATCTCCTGCATACCCATGCGGCCGGCGAGCGGCGCATAGATGTCCAGCGTCTCGTCGGCGATGCGGCGGCGCGAGGCCGGCGGCACGAATTCCAGCGTGCGCATGTTGTGCAGGCGGTCGGCGAGCTTGATCAGCAACACGCGGACGTCGTCAGCAATCGCCAGCAACAGCTTGCGCAGATTCTCGGCCTGCTTGGCCTCGCGCGACACCAGCTCCAGCCGCTTCAGCTTGGTCAGGCCTTCGACCAGCGCCCCGATCTCGTGGCCGAAGACATGGTCGATCTCGGCGCGCGTCGCCTCGGTGTCCTCGATCGTGTCGTGCAGCAGGGCCGCGACGATCGTGGCATCGTCGAGCTTGAGGTTGGTGAGGATCGCGGCGACCTCGAGCGGATGCGAGAAATAGGGATCGCCGGAGGCACGGGTCTGCGTGCCGTGCGCTTTCATGGCGTAGACATAGGCGCGGTTGAGCAGGTCCTCGTTGGTATCGGGGTTATAGGAGCGGACGCGCTCGACAAGGTCATATTGTCGCATCATGCGCGTCCGCGGCTTGGCCGGCCGCTCCGCCGCGGACGACGTCGGCGCCACCGCGACCGTTTCGGTTGCAGCCTGCATCTGGATGGAACTGCGGCGTCGATACGCCATGAACGCGATGCCTCTCCCGCGGGACCAGAACGTCCCACCTTGCTCAATCTAGTGCGCTTTCGAATGAAGCAGCACCCTGCGCGGGCCTTGGAACCGTTCAATTTCCCGCGCCCGTATAGGACGCACCGTAACAGCGAAATTGTCAACAAAAGCAAAGGCCCGGAGCAATGTCCGGGCCTTTTTCAAATCAATCCGAAACGAGGAGCTTATTCGTCTTCCTCGGGCTGCTCTTCCGGGGGCGCCAGGCCTTCGAGGCCCTTCAGCAGCTCTTCCTCAGTCATCCGCTCGACCGCGACCTCGGTATCGTCTGCATCAACGCTGGCACCGGCGGAACCGATCAGCGGCACGGTGTCGGGCTCGGGCTCGTCGACCTCGACGAACTTCTGCAGCGAGTGCACGAGTTCCTCTTTCAGGTCTTCCGGCGAGATCGTCGAATCGGCGATCTCCCGCAGCGAGACCACCGGGTTCTTGTCGTTGTCGCGATCAACCGTGAGTTGCGAGCCCGACGAGATCATCCGGGCGCGATGCGCAGCCAACAGGACGAGGTCGAAACGATTGTCGACCTTATCAATGCAATCTTCGACGGTGACGCGAGCCATCTCGAGGCGCTCCGTGGTAAAAGGGACCGAACATGTTGGTTATGAGGGTTAGTTATAGGGCTAGCCCCGGTTTCGCAAGGTAAAATTTGTGATTTGCCTTCCCAACAGGCTCTGATAACCCGGTCTGCCGGGGCCAGAAGGGCCGGAGCGTCTGACGACATGGCTAGGTTGCTGTCCCAGACAAGTAAATCTCTTCATTGCAATGTCAAAGGTCTAGGCTTTTTGCCCTCGCCTCACCATAATTGCGGTGGTGACTGTCGTGGGGAAAGATTCACAGAACTTTAGGCAGCAACGCAGGAAATTGCGCGCGGTCGTTCGCCGCTGCGCTAAAAACACTAACAACCACGCGAGAACACTTTGATGTCGTCACCTGTTTCCAACAAGATCGCGCTCTTCATCGACGGAGCCAATCTGTACGCAACCGCAAAGACGCTGGGCTTCGACATCGACTACAAGCGCCTCCTCAAGGAATTCCAGAGTCGGGGCACTCTGCTGCGGGCGTTCTACTACACGGCGATCATTGAGGATCAGGAGTATTCGTCGATCCGTCCGCTGATCGACTGGCTCGACTACAACGGCTACACCGTCGTCACCAAGGCCACCAAGGAATTCATCGACGCCAGTGGCCGCCGCAAGGTGAAGGGCAATATGGACATCGAGCTCGCGGTCGATGCCATGGAACTCGCCGAACACATCGACCAGATGATCCTGTTTTCCGGCGATGGCGACTTCCGTTCCCTGGTCGAGGCGGTGCAGCGCCGCGGCGTCCGCGTCACCGTCATCTCCACCATTGCCAGCCAGCCGCCGATGATCGCCGACGAGCTGCGTCGCCAGGCCGACGTCTTCACCGACCTCGTCGAGCTGCAATCCAAGCTCGGCCGCGATCCGTCCGAACGTCCGGCCCCGCGCGAACCGCGTCACCACTCCCCGCAATTCCTGCAGCGCGCGACCACCACAATGGCCCCACGGGGAGCCGATGACGATTTCGACGAGTAACCTCGTCGCCGCACCTACGCGCCCCGACAGCAACTGTCAGCTCTGTGTCAGGCTGGCCGACTTCCGCGCACAAGCGCGGGCCCTCCACCCGGACTGGTTCAACTCGCCGGTGGAGTCTTTCGGCGACCCAAATGCGCGGCTGTTGATCGTCGGGCTCGCGCCGGGCATGCAGGGCGCCAACCGCACCGGCCGTCCCTTCACCGGCGACTATGCCGGTGATCTGCTCTACGCGACCCTGCTCGAATATGGCTTCGCCAGCGGCGTCTATCAGGCGCGCCCGGACGACGGCCTCAAGCTGGTCGACAGCCGGATCAGCAACGCGGTGCGTTGCGTGCCGCCGCAGAACAAGCCGCTGCCGGCCGAGATCAACACCTGCCGGCAATTCCTGAGCGCCACCATCGCCACGATGCCGAAGCTGCGCGCGATCGTGCTGCTCGGGCGAATCGCCCACGAATCGACGTTGAAGGCGCTGGCCATCCGGCTGGCTGCGGCGCCCTTTGTGCACGGTGCAGTGCATAGCGCTGGCACCTTTAAGCTCTACGACAGCTATCACTGCTCGCGTTACAACACGAACACGGGCGTGTTGACGACCGACATGTTCCGCAAGGTCTTCGCGACCGTGCGGAAGGACCTCGGTTAGGGATCAGCCCTCGCCGACCGCCTGATCGATCAGCGACAGGCGCTTCACAACCGTTGCGGGCGCCAGGATTGCGCCCGGCGCGACAACCGCGTTAGCGCCGATCCTTGTTCGGTCGCCAACGAGGGCGCCAAACTTTTCGACTCCCGTCTCAAGCCGTGTGCCCTTGTGGAAGAACGAAATCATCGGCCTGACCAATTCGTTTCGGTAGTTGGCGATGATCGATCCTGCCTCAAGATTGACCCCGCTGCCGAGAAGGCTGTCTCCAACGAAGTTGAAATGAGCGAGCTTTGAGCCTGTGAAGACGAATGAGGACTTCAGCTCGGCTCCAGGCCCAAGAATGCAATTGGCCTCCAACCAGCAGCCGCCGCGGACGTACGCGCCTGCGGCAATGAAGCAACCTGGCCCAACGATGGCCGGCCCCTTGACGACGGCACCACCCTCGATCGTTGACGTACAATGCACGGCAACACCATCGGCGATCGCGTAACCGTCACGCAAGCCACCCAGCAGACGCTCGACAATTCCAACCGCGCCGAGCGTCAACTCCCACGGCATGCTCTCGGCGAATTCTCCGAGCGCAGACGAGCCAAACCCGGCGATGTACTCGTCGATCACCGGCGTTCCCGACATCTACTTGACCGGATGTTCCCTGAGCCACCCCAGCACATCGTCGGCGTTCCGATCCGGCGGAAACACCGGATAGAATACCTGCGTGATGCGAGCGTCGTCGATCACAAGTGCGAGCCGCTTGATCAGCGTCAGCCCGGCAACCGACATGGTCGGTAACCTCAAGGCCTTCGTCAGTTCCAGCGCTTCGTCGGACAGCACCGGGAACGGCAGGTGCAGGCGTGACGCCATTTCGGTCTGGTACGCATTGCTTTGGGTCGACAGCCCGAACACCTGGGCGGCCCCGGACGCCTTGAGCTCGGCGAACAGGTCACGGAACGCGCAGGTTTGCGGCGTACAGCCGCGGGCGCCGGGGATCATGTCCCAATCATCGACCAGCCCGATCTTGCCGGGCTCGCCGGTTCGTGGATAGGCGAACACCACGGTGCGGCCCTCGAGCGCCGACAACGTGACCGACGTGTCGTTGGTGGCGCGCAAGGTCACCGGCCGGATCGTCATGCCGGTCAGATGCGCCGCGCCGCCGTCGTCCGTGGGCGGTGGGATCTTGCTCCAGTCGACATCGGTCAGGCTGCTCTGGCTCATCGCCCAAATCTCCGTGGGTCGTCATTGCGAGCCAACGGGTCGCGCCAACGCGCGCCCGATGATAAACTTAGCGAAGCAATCCATAGCGCCGCAGTGGATGGATGGATTGCTTCGTCGCTTCGCTCCTCGCAATGACGGCTTGAATTCTATCCTCGCGCCCGCATCAGGCGGCCCTTCTCGCGGCCCCAGTCGCGCTTCTTCTCGGACTCGCGCTTGTCGTGCAGCTTCTTGCCCTTGGCGATCGCGAGCAGCAGTTTGGCACGGCCGCGCTCGTTGAAGTACAGCTTCAGCGGAATGAGCGTCATGCCCTCGCGGTCGACAGCGCCGAGCAGCTTGTTGATCTGCTTGCGATGCAGCAGCAGCTTGCGCGGCCGCTTCGGCTCGTGGTTGAAGCGGTTGGCCTGCAGATACTCGGGGATATTGGCGTTGATGAGCCATATCTCGCCGTTCTTGGAATCCGCATAGGATTCCGCGATCGTGCTCTTGCCGCTGCGGATCGATTTCACCTCGGTGCCGGTCAGCGAGATGCCGGCCTCGATCGTATCCTCGATGGCGTAGTTGAAGCGGGCCTTTCGGTTTTCGGCGACAACCTTGATCGGACGTTCGTTCTTGTCGGCCACTTTAGCCCTTCTTGAGGAGGTCGCGGATTTCCGTCAGCAGCACGACCTCGTCGGACGGCTTCGGCGGCTCGGCGGCCTTGGCCTCATCCTTGCGCTTGAACTGGTTCATGGCACGGATGACCAGGAACAGCACGAAGGCGATGATCAGGAAGTTGAGCGTCAACGTCAGGAAGTTGCCCCAGGCCAGCACCGCCCCCTGCTTCTTGGCGTCGGCCAGGTTGGTCGCGTTGACCGCCTTGGAAAGTCCGGTGAAATAGTTGGAGAAATCGAGCCCGCCCGTGATCGCGCCGATGATCGGCATGATGATGTCGCCGACCAGCGAGGTGACGATCGCGCCGAAGGCTGCGCCGATGATGACGCCGACGGCGAGGTCGACGACATTGCCCTTCATGGCGAATTCGCGGAATTCCTTCAGCATGCCCACCCCCTTCTCTTCGACATTGCGCACGGCATTGTTCACGGCAGGTCCGGTCCGGCTCAGTTGATCAGGCCGGCATGCACCATGGCGCTGCGGACAGCAGTACGGGTCGCTTCGGTGACCGGCACCATCGGCAGGCGCAGCTTCTCGTCCAGCTTGCCGAGCAGCGACATCGCATACTTCACCGGCGCCGGGTTGCTCTCGATGAACAGATTGGTGTGCAGCGGCATCAGCTTGTCATGGATCTTCAGCGCCGTGGTGACGTCGCCCTTCTGCCAGGCGGTCTGGAATTCCGAGCACAGCCGCGGCGCGACGTTCGAGGTCACCGAGATGCAGCCATGGCCGCCATGCGCCATGTAGCCGATGATGGTCGCGTCCTCGCCGGACAGCTGGTTGAAGTCCTCGCCCATCGCGGCGCGCTGCTGCGAGACCCGCACCATGCTCGCGGTCGCATCCTTGACGCCGGCGATGTTCTTCAGCTCGAACAGCCGCTTCATGGTGTCGACCGACATGTCGATCACCGAGCGCGGCGGGATGTTGTAGATGATGATCGGAATGCCGATCGCATCGTTGATCGCCTTGAAGTGCTGGTACATGCCTTCCTGGGTCGGCTTGTTGTAGTACGGAGTCACGACCAGCACCGCGTTGGCCCCTGCCTTCTCCGCGTGCTCGGCGAGCTCGATCGCTTCCTTGGTCGAATTCGAGCCGGCGCCGGCGATCACGGGCACCCGTCCCTTGGCCTCCTCGATGCACCACTCGACCACCCGCTTGTGCTCGTCATGGCTGAGCGTCGGGCTCTCGCCTGTCGTGCCGACCGGCACCAGGCCGTGCGTGCCCTCGGCGATCTGCCAGTTCACGAGGCTGCGGAAGGCCGCCTCGTCCACCGCGCCGTTCTTGAAGGGCGTCACCAAGGCAGTGAATGACCCCCGGAATTTTGTCTTGGCTGCCATGGACTTCCTCCAAACGCTTCAGGCTATAGGCTAGGTCGACGGACCGTTCTTGTTGGCGCGCTTCGCGTCCGTGTGACCGGCACCGCTCGATGCGAAACGCCACGAAAGGCAATTCATATCGGGTCTGGCCGACAGGCGAAAGGGCCGCACCGTACCTATTCCCAGCCGGTTCCAGCCGCGATTTTGCCGTGGTGCTGGCGCAAACAACCGCACCGGCAGACTTCTTAGTATTTTGTCTACGTTTTCAATCAAATAAGAAACCCATGTAAGAAACCCATGGCCCGAACGACCAGATGATTCGAGGCCGCAGAGGACTTTCGTGATCCGTTCCGCCCGCGCAGGCACTTTGCGATCGACGGCGCTGGCGACGAGCCTCGCGCTCGTTGTCGGCCTTACCGCTGTCACGGCCGATGCATGGGCCACCACGGATACGCCAGCAACACAGCCGGCTGCCGACAACGCCGCTCCCAAAGCCGCGACTCCCAAGGCCGCCACTCCCAAAGCCGCGGCACCGAAGTCTGCCGCTCCCAAGGCGGCTGCTCCCAATGCCGACGCTCCCAAGGCGGCTGCTTCAAAGCCAGCCGCAACCAAGAGCGACTCCGCAAAGACCGACGCCGCGAAGACAACTGCTTCCAAGTCCGGCGCAGCCAAGACGGACGCCAAGACCGTTCATCCCAAGACCACCGATTCCAAGAGCACGGGGTCAAAGACCGACACGCACAAGACCACCGCGCCCAAGACCGCCTCGCCCGCTTCGACGGGAAGTCTGCCAAAGAAACCGGCGCCCGCCAGCGTCGCCGCCCCCGCGCTGGTTCCCGCGACCCGCCAGCATGCCGCCCCTGTCGTGCGCAAGCCAGTGGTGCCTGCGGCGGTGGCCGCGACATCGTCGACGTCGCAGTCAGACAAGGACGCGCTCGCCAACGTCGTCGAGCTGCTGCGCAAGCGCAGGCCTTCCGACGCCACCGAGGCCGAGGCCTCGATCTCCGATCCGGTCGCGCGCAAACTTGCCGAATGGCTGATCCTGCGCAGCGAGGACAATGGCGCCTCGGTCGAGCGCTACCGCAGCTTCCTCGACGCCAATCCGAGCTGGCCCTCGCAGACCTTCCTGCGCCGCCGCATCGAGGCCTCGCTGTGGGATGATCGTCGCGACGATTCCGCGGTCTGGGCCTGGTTCCAGAATGAATCACCGGTTTCGGCCAAGGGCCGGCTCGCGCTCGCCAAGGTGATGATCGGCCGCGGCGACCGCGGCAATGCCGAGCGCCTGGTCCGCGAGGCCTGGCGCAACGACGGGATGAGCGAGGATACCGAAACCACCGCGCTCGATCTGTTCGGCTCGTTCCTCACCGCCGGCGACCACAAGGCGCGCATGGACACCATGCTCTACGGCACCGACAACGAGGCTGCCGGCATGCGCGAGGCCAAGCGGCTCGGCTCCGGTTACGTGGCGCTCGCCAAGGCCCGCATCGCCGCCACCCGCAAGGGCTCGAACCTCCGCGCACTGCTGGAAGCGGTGCCGGACGAACTCTCCGGCGACACCGGCTACCTGTTCGCGAAGATTCAGTTGCTTCGCCGCGAGGAGAAATTCGCTGAGGCTGCGCGGCTGATGCTGAGTGCGCCGAAGGAGGCCTCCCGCCTCTACAATGTCGACGAATGGTGGATCGAGCGCCGGCTGCTGGCGCGCAAGATGATCGACACCAACGAGTTTCGCACCGCCTATCTGATCGCGCGCGATGCGGCGCTGCCGGCCCGCGACATCTACAAGACCGAGCAGGAATTCACCGCCGGCTGGATCGCGCTGCGCTTCCTCAACGATCCCGCCCTCGCCGCCCAGCATTTCGCGCGGATCGGCGTCGGCAGCGCCAACCCGACCGCGCTGGCGCGTGCCGGCTATTGGCAGGGCCGCGCCGCGGAAGCCGCCGGCCGCGGCCAGGAGGCTCGCGCCGCCTATGCACGCGCGGCCGAACAATCCACCAGCTACTACGGACAGCTGGCGCGCGCAAAACTCGGCCTGCCGCAGATCGAGCTGAACAGCGCGCCGCGCGGCCGCGGCGCCGATCGGCTGGAGATCGTACGCGCAGTGGCGCTGCTGTACGAGATCGACGCGCGCGAGCTCGCGATCCCGATCTACGGCGACCTCGGCGACAATGGCGATCCGGAAGCGCTGGCCGGCCTCGGCGAGCTGACCGCACGCAACGGCGACGCACGCGGCATGCTGCTGATGGGCAAGTCCGCGCTCAACCGCGGACTGCCGTTCGACCACTACGCCTATCCGGTCAACGGCATTCCGTCGTTCCGCCAGGTCGGGCCGGAGGTCGAGCAGAGCGTCGTCTACGCGATTGCGCGCCAGGAGAGCGCGTTCAATCCGGCCGTGGTGTCGCCGGCCCAGGCCTACGGCCTGATGCAGGTGACGCCCGACGCCGGACGTTACGTCTGCAAGCGCGCCGGCATCGGCTTCGACCTCAACCGGATGAAGACCGACCCGGTCTACAACGCGACGCTTGGCGCCGCCGAGCTCGGCGGCCTGCTTGAGGACTATCGCGGCTCCTACATCCTGACCTTCGCCGCCTACAATGCCGGCCGCGGCAGCGTGAAGAAGTGGATCGAGCGCTACGGCGACCCGCGCGATCCCAAGGTCGACGCGGTCGACTGGGTCGAGCTGATTCCGTTCTCGGAGACGCGGAACTACGTCCAGCGCATCATGGAGAACCTGCAGGTCTATCGCGCCCGCTTCGGCGGCGGGACCCGGTTGCAGATCGAGGCCGACCTGCACCGCGGCGCCAGCGTGGAATGACCCGGCGGGAGCGGTTTTCAACAGGCTTGCGCCGGATCGCGGCCGAATCCTGACGCAACTCATTGTTATAGTTAGAATTTCGTACGATTGGCCGCGTCAGCCCCTCCCGATTGGCGCTGGATATAAAGGCTCCAGGGCGGCCGGCGGCGCAGCTGCCACCAAATCACCTTGTCGCAATCTGAATCTGCCGCTTGCGGCTCAGCGCCCTCTCGGGCATATCGGCGCCATTGGAGACGTGGCCGAGTGGCTGAAGGCGGCGGTTTGCTAAACCGTTATAGGCTTGTAAAGGCCTATCGAGGGTTCGAATCCCTCCGTCTCCGCCAGTCTTTCCCTATAAGCTGTTGGGATTTCTTGATAATTTGCGAGAGAAAAAGCGCTCGGCCCTATCATGAGCCCCAGCAATCGCTAAGCCATCAGACCCGGGACATCGTCAGTCTGATTTGCGTAAAAAGTTTTACCGCCGCTGTGGGAAATCCTGCTTGCGCGCGCCGCTTGCGCCCCCCCCCCCGTGCCCTTACGGGGTTGCGCTCCACCAAATTTGAGTTCGGATGAGGCTTTTCGGCCGGGGAGCGAACAATGTGTTGCTTGGTCGCTGAGGAGACGCTTCTAGATGAATGCATCATCGTCCGAGAGCACCCTGCAAGAACACATGGCGTTGCTTGCGCGCGTGGTGGCGAGATTTGTGTCGAGCGGCTTGATGACACACGAGATCGATACGCGCGGTGTTGAGAAATTTCTCGGAACGAAGGAAGACATGGCTCTCTTCGCCGACGTCCTTACGTGGATGCTCGACGAAGGGATTATCCGAGCCAAGGGCGCGAGCAAGAATTTGAATGGCGTGATGCACCTCACAGGTGCGCAACTGACGGCGAAAGGCCTGTCCATCGTTAAACAACCTCTCCCGACCGGCGACACTGTCGAGAAGAGGATTCAAAACGCCGATGGCGGAAACTCGACCTGGTCTAACATCGGAGACTTGATCGGCGGCATCGCCGGCGGACTGATCAAGTCGGTTTCGTCGGGCTAGACGCTGGCAACGTGACCATGAACTGCGTCGGTCGACCTGAACACACCGGTGCCTATCGCCCTGCTCCTCCCTTAAGCTGGCTCAGTCCGCCACTTAACAGGTCTACGACAAACGTTTCAGCTTTGAAGTACGTGGGGTAAATGACTTCCAACATGGGCTGCCCTTCTCCGCGGTTCCACTTTCGAGCTTCCCCGGTCTGGTACTTTCGCTTCCCTTTTTCAAAGAGGTCTCGGTACCGATAAGGCGAGATACCGATGAAGCGTTGAAAATTTACGCGCTTACTATCTGGCGACGCATCGAGCTCGATAGAGTCCGAATGCAAATCCTCAGCATAACTCTTTGGATACGGCTCGATATAGACTACGCGCTTTATTCCTGCAGCAACAATGTGTTTTGCGCACAGATGGCACGGAAAAGTGGTGGAATAGAGTGTCGCACCTTCGATGGGCGCCCCCTTTCGAGCTGCGTCGGTGATAGCGGACATTTCAGCGTGAATGTCGCGGCCGAATTCGATCAGATCCATGACTTTCGAGTCACGAATACTGTCTCCAGAGTCATCGAGCAGCAGCTTCGCTGCAACGGCCGCGGCATCCTCGTTGCCTACGAGTTGGGGCGATAGTTGCTTGCGTTTCATCAGTCGGTCGACAAGATCGACAAGGATCTCCGTCTTTTTTTCGTCATTCGGATCTCGACCACCCACGAAATCGCGCATATCTGACGGGTCGCCGCTCCAGTATGTTCCCCCGCCAGCTTTCGGCACCTCGTTGCATCCGAGTGAAATTACCTCACCGGAATGTCGAAAGATCGCGGCACCCACTTGCCGAGTCAGTGCCGAAGAACGGAGCGAAGCCGATTTGGCAAGATACATTCCGTATTCGTCATGAGTTGGTGACGCTTCGTTGTCGCCAAAAAGCGCCGTAACGAATCTCGTCACCGTTTCCTTGCATGATTTTTTATCGGGAGCTTCAATGAACAAATCGCCAAACGGAAAGGCGTCTCGCACATTTTGTCCATAGCCATGATCTTGCTCCATCTCGTCCTGCTTGACCAACGAGTTAGCTCCGTTTTCGGCATCAACGAGCGAGATGAGATTTCGTTTTGATTGTCTTTCCTTAGTTGCAATTCTCCTCTTTCGATATGAGGTCGGAGCGTAGGCCGATATCTGAATGAACTGCCGACCATAGACACTCCGCAGCAACTTAACTTCTTCTGGCCTCTTAAATTGACGTATGATGTATGCCTGCTTCGGCTTTGGCTCATCAATGTTTCCGGTCGCCTCTAACCGAAACTCGCGGATGGCACTGATCGCAAGGATGGCCAAGGCATCGTTGCGCTTAAGGACCTCTCGAACCTTGTTTGCATAATCAATTCGTTGCCGATACGAATCGATATAACCCGCCGCATCGAGAGGGAGCCCCACGCCCACCTCTTTCATAAGCTCGGTAATTCTGATGGTTTTGGAATCGTAGCCGACCTCCGACAACGCAATGGAGAGGCATTCCGTCACGGATTCGAGATCGACACCAATCGGTCCCACCAATCCGAAGATAAGTTCCGGATGATCCTCGACGGGAAGTGACATTGCCGGAACCCTGGAACTGGGTTTTATTGCTGACGTTGTCTCATTACTCATTCAACGCGCCTCTAGATAATCAACAGATTAGAAGGATGACGGCCTACAATTGCCGGGTGATTCGTCTATTCTGGGCAAAAGGGAGATTTCAATGTCGGAGCTAAAGTTAAAGCCCGGTTGGCTGGCGAGAGATGTTGCTCGAGCCTCCGAGCGTGCGGAGGGCTGGAGGTCTGAACGGACTTCTTCATCGCAACAGGCTACCCAGGGCCAGAGTACCGACCGAAAGACAAATCAGTTTCCGAATCAGACTCTTAACGACCAGCAATCCTAAAGGCAACCTAAGCGCGTAACGATACTTCGCTGCTTTTTTGACGGTCGGCGGGCTGGCGCTATAGGCCGACCGTTAGCTCTCTACCCGCCCTCATCGGCACCACTGCCATCAGGACCAATCCCGGTTTCGGCCAACATGGGGCGCTGCGGCTGATCATGGGGCACAGCCAGACGCCGGCCGGCAATCCCCAGCGATCACAGGACGATGGGCAGCCGGTTGGGATGTGTCCCCGTCCGCCGGCCCGGTCACCGGTAGAAATTCACGCACATCTGCGCACCGATCAGGCGCAGCCGGCCGATCGGGTCAGGGCCTTGCATCGCCATGGTGGCACCATCCCCGATCGAACCGTCATAGGCAGCCGGCGACGGAGCGCTGCCACCAAGCGTGTAATAGGCGATACCGCCCACGGCTTGGATGGTGCAGTAAGCGGCGCCGGCCGGCGGCGCAAGCTTCGCAGGCGCCGCGATCGCTGTGAGACCGGTGCTGGCCAGCCAGATCAGGCCGCGCGGCACCACGGTGATTCTGTGCGCGTACTGCGTCATCGGCGCGTGCCCGGCTGCGTCACGGGCGGCACGTCATCGGCGCCGCTCGCGAGCCACTTCTCGAAAGCGGCCTGTGCGAGGAAGGTCTGCCCTTCGGACTGAGGCAACCCGCCGATCGTTAACAGCGGCACGGCCAGCCCATGCGCCTCGGCGACCGCTCTGGCGACGAATGCGTCCAGCTCTTCGCCTTCGTTGCGCAACAGCTCATGCTCGCCGGTATTGGCGAAAAGCGGTTCGCCAGGTGGCAGCGCGCCGCTGATAATCACGACGCGCATAGGTGCACCGGGACCGGCCGGCCGCTCTGCATTGATGCGCGCCTCCAGTGCTTCGAGACGGCGGATAAGATCGTTGCTCATTTGAACCTTTCTTCAAGGGCGTTAAGTCTGGTTTCGAGATCGAGGTTTTCGACGGCGCGGCGCTGCAGCTCGATGACGCTGGCGATCTCGACGGCCTCAGCCGGTGAGACTTGCCCGGCAGCCATCGCAGCCGTGACGGCCGCCAGCGCGGTGATGACGTCGGAGATGCTTGCGATCGGCGGCAGCGCGAACCGTGCTGCGCGTCCCTTGCGCGGCGGCTCGATCCTGTCGAGGATCATTTTCTGCGATGGGCGGCAACCGCGCTTCGCCTGCCCGATTACCTTTGCGACCAGGGCCGCACGATCGTCATCGGTCATGTGTTCCAGCACCAGGGTTCGCTTGTTGAGGCTGCCCGGCTTGCGGCCTGCAGGGTTGCCGCTCTTGCCCTTCGGGAATCGGCCGGAGCCTGTTTTCGCCCTGTTTTTTGCAGGCGCGGCCGTCGCTTGTCTCTGCGTCACCATCGGTCACAGCTTCCGACCGTTGATCCGGTTGAGGCGCGCCATGATCCGGCGCGCGCGAGGATCCCCCGCTCCCGCCTTGTCCGCGATCTCGGCGACCACGGCGTCGAAACCGCCGGGGCCCAATAGCTCTTCGATCATGGCGACGCGGCGAGCCTGTGCGGCGGCTCGCTCCTCAACGATGATTTGCCACTGCGGTTTCGTCACGACACAACCACGCGCTGCCATTCCGGTCTCGGCTTCTTTGATGCTTGTGATCGGGGCGGGTGCGGCGCGTCGACCACAACAACCGCCGCACCTGCCCGTCACACAAACGGCGCTAGCCTCCGGACGTCCCTGAGCGGAGGCAGGCGCCGATGTTGCGCGCGTCAGTTCGCGTGAACCGCGCCGCCGGAGGAACCCGGCCGGCCAAGGCGAGACTCGTTGTGGAATCCGGTGACCATCCGGACCGGCCGCGCCAGTTGCTTGAAGATGGTGCCGTTTCCAACAAACGAGGTGATGCGGTGCCCGCCGGGGCTCTCCGTCTTGATCTCGCGATACTGGAAGAGCGGCGCGTCGCCCGGCGACATGCCGGCGGTGTAAGCATCCATTCGGACACTGTCCAAGACTGCGCTGAACGTCGCCGGATCGCCAGCCAGCACGGCCAACTCCGCGTTCTTGAACTTCGCGCTGTGCTTCATCAGCGGGCGATGCAGGCGCACGGCATAGTCTACGACGCTTTCGCCCTGCATGGGCTCGGGCGCGCGGCGACTGTCGAGCGCGCGATAGACGGCGTCAGCCTTGATCTGCAGGTCCGCCATGGCGTCGCGATCGGCCGGCGCACGAGCCAGGGTCTTCAAGCCCATCTCGTTTACGCGTTGCTGCAGGTGGCGGAATTCACCACGCGACACGGAGTCGGCCGCGGTGCGCATCGCTGCGTCGGGATCGCCCATGTCGTTTTCGTTCTCGCCGCTGCGCGAGCCGGCGCTGTCCTTCTTCTCGATCTTCGCGTCGAGAGCGTCGCAGCGTGCGGCGACGTCGGCGATGCTCTTGCTGATGTCGGCGCGCAATCCGTCGAGTGCGGCCATGAAAGTCTGAAGCTGTTGCTCGTCCATAAGGGAATCTCCCGAGTGAGAGTGTGCGTTGGTCGCCCGTCCTGCACCCGGTCGATGCGCACACCATAGCGCAGTTTTTTCGAAAGTGCGCGAAAAGCCTGTGAATATAGGGGCGCGGTAACAAGCGAGGTGACAGCACGCGCGATGCAATGTTTGCTTTCGGTGTTGGCGTGGTGCAAAGATGATCGCGCTGAAAAGGGAATCTCCGCCCGCTTGGTTCAGCCCCCTGTGGATCGCCCGCTCCATCACCGCACTGATGGAGCGGGCGGTTTGGTTTTTGTGAGAGGGCTTGGCGCCGGATGTACGCGCCCAAGGTCTCGACGGCGCCGGCAAAGGACAGGTCCACACCTGCCGGCGCCGCTTTCATCCTAGGACGCGACGTCGACCAATCCCAACGCACCGCTGCGGCACGTGCTGCGGCAGCGCAAGGCGCGCCAGCGGTAACCGCCTGTGATCACACGCTCCGGCCGCTCACTATGGCGGAGTGGATGTCATCCGAACCGGTTGCCGATACGGACTTCGCCCAGCTCCGAACCGGTGCCGATCGGCGCGGCCGATGCGAACGGGCAAGGGTAACAAGCCTGACGATTGGATTAGAAGGCCGTACAGCGGCCCTACGTGTCGCCGGAGTGGTTTCCGGGCCAGGGCGTTCAACGCAGTCCCCTGCTACGCGCTGGCGCGGCGCGCGGCGTTCTGGTCGGAAGCCTCCGCAGCCGCTTCCAGCATGGCACACTAGCGCTCGTCATCACGATCCCATCGGACGGCGCACCGCTGCCGTCCAACGTCATGCGGGCTTGGCACGGCATGACAGCGCGGCGCTGCGCTCGCGATCGTCCCCGAGCTGTTGCTCGCTTCGTCATCCGGAATGGATACCGCAGCGGCGCCGGCCGCGCCAGCGCGAGACGTTGCCAGCTCGTGTCGCAGCCGATCGAGAATCGGCAGCAAATAGTCGCCATGCCTCGCAATGCAGTACGCGGCAATCGCGAGCGCGCGTTCAAGTCGGGCAGCGTCGACGGGTTCGCTCATGGTCGACTCCTCACTGCAAGGTCGGATGTTCGGCGAGCACGAGGCTTCGAGACTGCACCGGCTCGCGTCGGGCGCGGGCGAGCACTTCCCGGAAGAGTTGGCCGTTGGCCTCGCGCATCTCGCAATCCGTTAACAGATCATCGATCATCGCGTTGCCGTCTTGCTGCTGCCGCTTGCGCTTCTTCGTCATTGGTCCTGCTCCCTATGCGTTGTGCGTGTTGGCGGTTGGCCGCGGTCCGACGAGTCGGCTCAGAGGCGGAGCATCGGCGAGCACTTCGCTTGCCGCCTTGTGAACGCGATCGGCCGACTCCCTATGGCAGTTTTTGAGCCTGTCGACGTTGTGCTGATTGAGGCGAAAAAACTCCTCCACGTCATCGGCCGTCTTGGCAGTCTGCAGCGCTGCAATGAAGGCATCGGCCCATCCGATGAATGTCATGCCCTTCGAGACCACGACATGAGCCCTAGAGCGCGCGCCGTCCCCGGAGGGGACAAAAGGTGAGGGTTCTCTTGAGGGTTCTCTTGAGGGTTCTATTGAGGGTTCTCTTAAGGGTTTCTGTGTGGCCAACAGTGTCCGGTTGCCGCGGTCACGTGTGTCCGGTTGCTGCGGACACGCGTGTCCGGTTGCTGCGGTCACCTGTGTCCGGTTGCTCGCGGTGTCGTGGGGATCATCCGGACACGCGTGTCCGGTTGCTCCGGTCAATATGGTGACGAGGAGTTGCCCCTTGCCGCCGCGCGTCGGGCTCGGCAATTGCTCGGTGTGGATTAAGCCGAGATCGCGCAAGGTGACCAGCGTACGGCGCACGGTGCGAACAGACTTGGAGATGTCGCGGGCCAGGTCGGCTTGTTTGTACCAGCACTGATTTTGCCCGTTGGCATATTCGGCGAGCACCAGCAAAAGCATCTTCACTGTGCTGTCGTCGATGTGCTGGGCCTTCGCCCATTTGAAAGCTTGGTTGCTCATTGCAGTGTTCATCCTTCTTTTGTTGGCGAAGGACGAAAACAGCGCTTGATTTTTCATGGCCAATGGCCACATGAAGAATCGTTATCGGGGCGCTGCTGTCGCCCTTCGCCCCCGTTAGGCCGGCAAGCCTGCGGGGGTTTCTTTTTGCGGATCGCTCCGCGGTGTGTGGTGGGGTCACGGATTTTTGGCTCGCGAGCGCCAGCGGGAAGGACTAAGGGTCGCGCTATGACGTGCCCTGGGTCTCCGGCGAGTCAGTGTTTGGATCAACCGGCCGAACAGCACAAGCCCCCCGGCTCGACGATTTTCACCATCCTATACGTGCCATTTTCTGTGATCGCTGGGACCGGCGCGCAGACACAACCGCAGCCCGCCGGCAACCCTAGAGCAAATCCAACACGCTGCTTTCCGGGTTGGGCGGATCCACGCTCATCCATGCGCATCACAACTCCGCCCGCCATGCGCAGAACTCACGGGCGAGCCGCCTGATCTCAAGCGGCGTGTCCCGGTACGGCGTCGACGGCACGGCCTCCGGCACCTCCGGACAGACCGTCGACGGCGCGGCCTTGGCTGCGATCTCGACGACGACCGGCGCGGCCTTGCCGATCTCGACGGCACGCGGTGCTGGCGCGGCCCGGGCTATGGCTGCAGGCGGGCGCGGCCGAGTCTCGACGCGCGGCCCGCGCTTCCGCCGCCTCGCCTGCGCTGCCTTGCGCCGTTGCTCCGCCGATATCATCGCGTCGAAATCCACGCGCGGCGGCAACGTGGCGAGGATCCCCGCCGCGGCCTCGTCGACGGCGCCGGCATAGGCCAGCACAAGGCCGCGCAACAGCTCGGCGGTCCGGGCCATGGCATGACCTTGCCAGGCGTCGCCAACCAGGCGCTGCAGCGACCATGCGCGATGGAAGCGCCGGGCAGCCGGCACCACGACGACGCGCCAGGTCGAATTGAGAGCCGCCACGATCTCGACAGCTTCGCTCATGGTGCAGCTGCCCCAGCGCTAGGAGACCAACCGGACAGCCGGCGACTTGCGCCGCGGCTTGCGTCGCGCGATCTCCGGCACGTAGTCCGGCAAGCTTTCAATCCAGCGCTTCAGCTCCGCCGGCAATATCAGCGTTGTGGCGCCGCGCTTCTTCGCCTTCAGCTCGCCGGCCTGCAGCGCTTCATAGAGCTGGGTTCGGCCGACCCGCGCCAGGCGGCTCGCCTCATTTATGCTCAGCGCGAGCCGATGGGAGAAATCGGGCTGCGAGAGATCGGGCTGTTGCGGGAGATCGGGATTGGATTTGTCCATGGTGGCCTTGCCGCGGGTTTCCCCATGCCAGGACCGCAGCGCAGCGGCGCTGGATCAGGCAGGGATGGGACAAAGCACTTCTGGACGTCATTTGTGTACGCGAGCCGCGGGCCGCCTGTCAAAGCTGGGACAGACGCTGGAGAAGGCGCCGGCAGCGTCTCGCCGATTGCCTGTAATTACAGGGCTTGGCGTGCGACGTGTGGCGGACAGTCCAACCGCCACACCGCACGGAATCGCCCCTCAGCGCCGGAGCTGCACCACCTTGCCGCCTTGCGGTTCGGCGCAATAGCTCGACCATGCCGCCATCAGCTCGCGCCGCTTCTCCAGCGCCGTTGCCCGCCTGTATGCGGCCTCCGCCTTGTTCTCGATCGTGTGCGCCAGCGCGGCCTCGATCACTTCGCGCGGATAGGCTGTCTCGTCTCCGGCCCAGTCTCGGAAGCTAGAACGGAATCCGTGCGGCGTTGCGCCCTTGACCTTCATCCGCTTCAGCACCGCAGCCAGCGCCATCGACGACAAGCCGCCGTCGCTGCTCTGCCCGGGAAAAACGAATTCGTTGCACCTCACCTCGAACAGCTCGCGCACCATCTCCAGAGCTCGCGCCGACAGCGGCACGCGATGCTCTTTGCCCATCTTCATCCGCTCCGGCGGCACGGTCCATAAGGCGCGGTCGAAGTCGATCTCATCCCAGCGCGCGCCCAGTGCCTCACCGGTCCGCGCCGCGGTGAGGATCACGAATTCCAGCGCGCGAGCCGCGACAGCTTCGCGGCCGCGCAAGTCGACCATGAAGGCCGGCACGTCGCTGTAAGGCAGCGCGGCGTGATGGCCGCGCGTAAGGCGCTGGCGTTTGGCTAGGAGATGATCGAGATGGCCGCGCCACCGTGCCGGGTTCTCGCCGGTGCGCAGCCCTTGCGCCTTGGCGGAGTCGAGCGCGCGCTCAATGCGCCCGCGGATTCGCGATGCCGTCTCGGGCTTGGTCTGCCAGATCGGTTGCAGCACCGCCAGCACGTCAGCGGTGCTCACCTCAGCAACGGGAACCTTGCGCAGCGACGCGCAGTAATCGTGCTTGGCTTTGATCGGCTTGCCGTCCTCGTCACCCTCCCCTGCCTCACCTAGCAGCGTCATGCGCCATTGCGCGGCGTGCTTCTCGTTTTTCCAGCCAGGCGCCATGGTCTCGACCAGGCGATTGGCAACCTCGCCGAACGTCTCGCCGACCGTTGGGCGCCGGATACCGGTTGGCTGCCGGCCCTCAGCCAGTTCGGCGCGCGCCGCTGTGGCCAGTTCCCGGGCCCGCGCAAGCATCACGTCGCGAGCGCTGCCAAGCCCGATCTCTTTGGTTTTGCCGCGCCAGCGGAACAGGAATGTCCACCTCCGCCCGCCGTTCGGCGAGATCGAGAGATAGAGATTTCCGCCATCCGCGTGCCTCCCGATCTTCGTGATTGTCGCTACTGAGCGCGCGCTCAGCCTGTTGCGCTGTTGCGCCATAATGTCGGTTTCTCCCCTGTGGTCCCTGCAACACCTGCCCTAGCGGGCGCGGCGGACAGTAGCGGACGGCGGGAATTTGGGAAGGCAGCCGGCACCGAAAAACCGAGGGAAATCAGCGCGTCGACGGACAGCGGCGGACATGGTAGCGTGTCTAAGGCGGAGGGTTTCGCGGTCTCCGTCTCCGCCATCGACTTGGTTGTCCAGCCGGGAGACATGGGTAACAGGTCATACCCAAGACATGGGTGACAACCTCGCGCCGAACGGGTTGCCAGTTGGGTGCAAGGCTTTCTGCTCCAGGTCATCCCACTCCAAGCCGCAGTACCCGCGATCGTCGTGCACGAAGCAGACGAGCCAAATGCCCTCGTCGACGTCCTTAATGCCGAGCTTCTGGTCAGCCAGGACGGTTGATCTCACAGGAATTTATTTACCCTTTCGGCACCACAAATCGGACGAAATAAAACTCCGGAAGCGAAGTATCGCGATACTGGTTTCCGGGCGCGACCCAACAGGCAGGAATCTCCATGGCAGATTACAACTTGGAAGGACCCGTCTGGTCGTCGAAGACCATCACGTGGAGCTTCGCGACGATCAATTTCTCCGGTCAGCCTGACACATTCTCAACGTTCTTCCAGGCCGGTGAGTATGAACGGGAAATCATCGATGCCTTGAAGCGATGGTCCGCCGTTGCCGATGTGACGTTCGTCGAGGTGGCGGATTCTGCGAGCGTCGACATCCGTTTCGGACTCGGGACTTTTGACGGCCCTTACGGGATCCTGGCTGAGACATCGTACTACTACTCCGACGGCGACTTTCTGCCTGATGTCACGGTCAGCTTTGACCAGGCTGAAACCTACATGTCGTCCTCCAGCGGTTTGACGCTTTCGGGAGGAATAAGTTTCGAGGCCGTTGCAACGCACGAAATCGGCCACGCTTTGGGCCTCGATCATTACACTGGCGGCCCGGCGATCATGAACCCCTACGCCAGCGCTGACATAACCAACCTGACGCAATCGGACATCGACGGCATTCAAGCGCTCTATGGACCGCCCTCGAACCAACCGCAGGTTCCTGCGGGTGTCATTGTCACTAACGGCACGGCGGCGAATGATGTTTTGCTTGGAGGAAGTGCGGCCGATGCGATCTACGCGCTCGCTGGTAACGATTATATTTATGCCTACGGAGGCAACGACCTTCTGTTCGGTGGCGATGGCCTTGACGTGTTGCTTGGTGGGAGTGGCGACGACGCGCTCTATGGCGGCACGGGCTTCAATTACCTTTTTGGCGGCGACGGCAACGATACACTTTCTGGCTCGGGCGGAGCCTCGCCGTCCGATGTCAACGTGATGTACGGCGAAGCCGGCAATGACCTGCTCTATGGGGGAACCGGCACTAACTATTTTTACGGCGGCGCTGGCGCTGACACCATGTTCGGTGGCTCCGGTCTCAACATCTTCATCTCGTCAGGCGAGAGTGATGGAAACCTCATCTATGGGGGTTCGGGCCAGAACTACGTTTATGGTTCGAACGGCGGCGATACGGTGACCGGCGGCAGCGGCGTCGACGTGTTCCTGATGGGATCAGGCGCAGATGTGATCAGCGGCGGCGGTGGCGTTGATTATGCGTGGGGCGGCGGTGGCTCGGATACGTTCAACATCAGCGATGCCAACTCAGAGATCATGGTGATCCAGGACTTCAACGCGGGCGGCGTCCACGACATTTTGAGCTTCACCGGGACCTCCCTGCATTCCTTTGCCGATGTGCAGGCCGCCGAGTTCTATTCGCCCGGCATCAATACCACGATCATCACCGACGCGGCAGGCAACGCTGCCTGGTTGATCGGCCTCGCCCCCGGACAACTCAACGCAAGCATGTTCAGCTTCGCTTAAGAAGATTGATCGCCGATGTTTGTCAGGCCGCGATGCACGGTGTGTGCCGCGGTCAAGGCAACGCCGTCACAGGGATGAACTGACCCCCTACCCGGCGTCACCCGCCGCCGCGGGTGGACGGATCGAGATTTCGGTTCTCGCCCGGCGGGATCGGCCCGTAGCCCGGATAGACGTAGTGGCCCGGAGGAGCGACCTGCTCGCTTGGACGGATGATGAGGTGCTGTCGCGCGCGCCGGTGATGTGCCGTTGCGGCGTCGGCGGCGGCGCTCCACAGCATCGCCAACAGTCCCACCATCAAAGCAGCACGCATCGCCTTGGCTCCGGTTCACCATCATATGATGCGCCGACCACAAGGCCGCCAGCGTTGGCGGCCTCACGATCGGTCACATCGACGGGATTAAGCCACGATCTGCGTCGCGCTCAGGCGCGCCGCATCCTCGGCAGCGGCCGCGGAAGGGCCTGCGCGCAGGCAACGCCGAGCAGCGCGAGGCCGCCGCCGATGACGTGGAAGGACCGGACCGGCTCGCCCAGCGTCACGATCGCAGCCAGAGCGAGACGGCTAACGCTCCGCAGCCGCCGACTGGGCCACCGGCCCCAGGATCCACTCCCTGAACGCCGCGATTTTCGGAAGCCCCTGCCTGTTGTCGGGGCAGACGAGATAATAGGCGAACTCCTCCAGATGCGCGGTCTCGAGCAGCTGGATCAGTTCACCGCTCTCGATCTCGTTTGCGACCATCGCCGCCGGCAGCAGGCCCGCGCCCTGCCCGGTCAGCACCGCCTTCAGCAGCAGACCGCTGTCGTCGAACGACGGGCCGCGCGGCGTGCGCACCTCCGCAATGCCGTTGGCCTGAAACCACAGGCTCCACCCCTTGCGATCGGCGTCATGCACCTGCGGCCAGCCGGCGAGTTCGCCGGCAGATGTCGGCCGCCCGAGACGCGCGACGAGCGAGGGCGATGCGACCACCACCATCTCGACCGTGACGACGCGGTCGCTGCGCAGCCCCGGATAGCGGCCGAGGCCGTGGCGCACCGCGACGTCGACGCCGCTGCGCGAGAAGTCGACCAGCGTGTTGCTGGTGACGATCTGCAGATCGATCTCGGGATGCGCATCCTGAAACGACGCCATCCGCGGCACCAGCCAAGCCGACGCGAAGAACGGCGTGACGCTGACCGTCAGCGTGCCGACATCGGTCGATGCAGCGACACGGCGCGACGCCTCCGCGATCTGGCGAAACGCATTGCGGATCGACGGCAGATAGTCGCGCCCGGCGTCGGTGAGATAGATGCCGCGCGGCACCCGCTCGAACAGTTTGACGTCGAGATGGGCCTCGAGCGTCTTGAGCATCTGGCTGACCGCGCCCGGCGTCACGCACAGCTCCTCGGCCGCCAGCTTCACCGAGAGATGGCGGGCGGCGGACTCGAACGCCTTCAGCGCGTTCAGGGGTGGAAGCCTGCTCTCCATGCTTTAGATTTTCTAATCTCAATCGCTCAGCAAATCTGGTTTGCCAACTCGGGTCTTCCGGGCGCTCTATCAGCCTATCCTATGGCTGAAAGCCACGTCAACGCAGCGAAAACCGGACGATAAGAATTAGATTTTCTGATCCTTATCTACGGCGTCCGACGCGGCATTCGGCTCCCCCATGGAGCAGCGACATGACTGAGGTTCCACACAAGCTCGCCCTGCATGAGATCGGCGCGGGAGCCCACGCCGGCAGACTCGTCGATCGCATCAACGCGTCGCAAGCCGGCAGCCTGCCCGGCACATTGGAGTTTCAATGGCTCGAAGCCGGACGCGGCCAGATCCGCGGCCGCTTCGAGATCGCCGCCAAGCACTTCTCGCCGCACGGGCTGCTGCACGGCGCAAGCCTCGTCGCATTGGCGGACACCGCATGTGGCTTCGGCTGCCTCGCGTCCTTGCCGGACGGCGCCATCGGCTTCGCCACTTCTGAACTGAAGACGAACTTCATCGGCGCCGCGCGCGAAGGCGGCGTGAGCTGCGAAGCGCGCCTCGTTCATGGCGGGCGCACGACCCAGGTGTGGGATGCCGAGATCAAGAGCGAAGCGACGGGCAAGACCATCGCGCTGTTTCGCTGCACGCAGATGCTGCTCTACCCGCCGGGCAAGAATGGCGGTGACGCGGCACAGGGAGAACGATCGTGAGGAATGCCGCCATGCACGCCGGTTATCAAAGAGCAAAGCCGTTCTACGGCTGGTATGTCGTCGCGGCCGCCTTCGTCTTGACCTTCATCGGCTTCGGCAGCGCCTACACCTTCTCATCCTTCGTCGAATCGTTGCAGCGCGAGTTCGGCGCCTCGCGCGGCTCGGTCTCGCTGGTGTTCTCCTTTGCCGGCTTCCTGTATTTCGGCCTCGGCATCATCTCCGGCCCGCTCGCCGATCGCTGGGGCGCGCGCAGGCTTGCTGGTCTCGGAATGGCGCTGGTCGGTCTCGGCATGGTGCTGGCGGGACAGGCGGAGACCATCCTTCAAGTCTATGCCGCCTACAGCATCGGCATCGGCGCCGGCGTCGGTTGCGCCTATGTCCCGACGCTGGGCGCGGTGCAACGCTGGTTCGTCCGGCGGCGCGGCTTTGCGTCGGGCCTTGCCGTCAGCGGGATCGGGGTCGGGACATTGGTGATGCCGCCGCTCGCGACCTGGCTGATCACGAGCCTCGGCTGGCGCGATGCCTATGTCGTGCTGGGCGTTGTCGCCGCGGTCGCCGGTATCGGAGCATCGCTTTTGATCGCGGATGATCCGCGCCGCTACGGCACCGGACCGGATGGCGATCCGCTTCAAGCGGTTTCAGGCGCGCCGCTCCGCCAGGGCGTCTCGATCCGCGGCGCGCTCAAGACAGCTCGCTTCGCCGGGCTTTATGCGGCCTGCCTGATCAGCGCGTTCGGGGTGTTCGTCCCCTTCGTGCATCTGGTGCCCTTCGCCGTCGACCATCAGGTGGCGCCTGCGCTCGCCGTGCTGCTGCTCGGGATGATCGGCGTCGGCAGCACCGCCGGTCGCTTCTTCCTCGGCGGCATCGCCGACCGGGTCGGCCGCGATGCGTTCCTGATCGCGATGTACATCGGCATGGCCGTCTCGCTGGCGATCTGGGCTGTTGCCGGTGGCTTCTGGTCGCTCACGGCGTTCGCGCTGCTGTTCGGCGTGTTCTATGGCGGCTGGGTTGCGATCCTGCCCGCCGTGGTCACCGACCATTTCGGCGGCCGCAATATCGGCGGCATCATCGGCATCCTCTACACCAGCGTCGCCTTTGGCACGCTGCTCGGCCCGAGCGCCGCCGGCTTCGGCTACGATGTCAGCCACAGCTACTTCATTCCGGTGGCGATCAGCGCTGCCGCCAATGTGGTCGCCGCGCTGATCGCGATGGCGACGATGCGAACGGCCTCGCCGATCGCGTCAGTCGCGCAGCATTGACACCTCATGACGGTCGGCGCTCGACCATGCTACGCTCGCGATCATGCCCTTCGCCTCACCCAACGCCTGGCACTACCGGCCAGCTGACGATGCCGGCATCGTCGAGCTGGCGTCCTGGCGCGGTACCGGCTCGCTTGGCCTCCGGCCGCATTTCCACGACGAGAACCAGATCGTGCTGGTGCTGTCGGGGTCGCGCGCCTTCCGCATCGACGGCGCTACCGTGACGGTGCCTGCGGGCCATGCCGCGCTCATTCCGGCGGGGCTGCTGCATGCGCCGATGCCGACACCGGACAAGGAAACGGTCTGCCTGAACGCCTATGTTCCGGCGGGCCGCACCCCCTCATCGCTGCGGGTCATCAGCATCAGGGCTCTCTGGCGGAGCGTCGACGAGATATGGCCCAAGCACATTCTTGAGATCGCCGACGACATCCAGTCGCGCGGGCGGTCCCGCTCGGCTCGCATCGCAGACAAGACGAAGCTCGGCGTTACCCTGACAGAAAGCGCCGGGCCGATCGGCGCCATCGCCATGAACTTCGGGCGCAGCCGCGAAGGGTTCAGCCGCATGGTGAGACGCGAGCTCGGCGTCTCACCGCACGCCTTCCGGATGCTGAGCCGGCTCAATCTCGCACGGCAATTGCTGCGCGCGGGCGAACCGATTGCAGCAGTTGCCGCCGATGCGGGGTTTTCCGACCAGAGCCACCTCACCCGCCTGTTCCGCCGCACCTTTGGAACCACACCGGGCGTCTACTGGCGCGGTTGAAGCGGCGTCACAGACGTTCCAGACCGTCCGGCGCCACACCCGCTAGCCTGTTCACCCTGCAAGGGGTGAAGGATGGATACAAAGACAAGTCTTCTGCTGCTCGCGGCCGGTGTCGCGGGAGGCATCATCAATGCACTGGCGGGCGGCGCGACGCTCATCACGTTTCCGACGATGCTGGCGGCGGGCCTGCCCGCCGTGATCGCCAATGCGTCGAATGCGGTGGCGATCTCCCCGGGGCATCTGATCGCAGCGCTCGCCGACCGCGGCAAGCTGCCGCCGCCGACACTGCGCACGATCAGCCTCGTTGCCGCCTCCACGCTTGGCGGCGCAATCGGCGCCGGGGTCCTGTTGCTGCTCCCCGAGCGGCTATTCGTGCTGCCGGTGCCGGGCCTGATCGCATTCGCAACGCTGCTGTTTGCCTTCGCGCCGCAGATCCAGAGCTGGACCATCGGGCGGCAGGCGAGCGCGGCCCTGCCCTCGACCGGCGCGAGCGGTGCTGTGTTGGGATTGGCGTGTGTCTATGGAGGCTTCTTCGGCGCCGGGCTCGGCGTCATCCTGACCGCGGTGCTCTCGATCACCGAGCCCAACGACATCAGGGCGATCAAGGCATTGAAGAACCTGCTCGCGACCTGCGTGTCGCTGGCCGCCACATTGATCTTCATCGTGCAGGGAGCGGTGCGGTGGCCGGAGACGTCGGTGATGCTGCTCGGCGCCATGATCGGCGGCTATGCTGGTGGCTATTTGATCCGGATCCTTCCCGCGTCCATCGTCCGGCAGTTCGTGATCGTGGCCGGAGCGGTGATGACCGTGGTCTACGCCGCGCGATACTGGTTCTAGATGGAGCGAGGGAGCCGAGGCTCCCAGCTCGATATCGGCGTAGCGTTTTCGAGCGAAGTGGGCACCGGTTCGCGTAAAGAAAACGCGTCCAAACAAGAGTCTAGTGCGTCGTCATCCAGGCGCGGGCTTCGCGCTGGGCGGCCGCGATCTCGACATCCGACATCTGCTCGGCGACTTCGCGGCGATGCGCGATCGCGTCGGTGCGTCCCTTGAGCGCCGCCAGGTTGAACCATTTGTGCGCCGCGACGAGGTTGACCACGCCGGAGCGGCCGCTCGCCCAGTACATGCCACGTTCGAACAGCACGTCCTGGATCGCGGTCGCAGCTACCGGGATGGCGCTGTCCTGATCGATGACCCCCTGAAACATTGTCGTCATTCCCCTTTTTGTTGTTGGCCGCCCTCCCCCGAGCGCGGCCCCCGTCCACTGTTGAAACACCCTGTTGTCTCCGGGCTGGTCCTTTGGATCATGCCCCGCGCTGATCCCTGGGATCACCGCTCGCCGTTTGCCGGCTCGTTGGGATGATCATGGCCCATCAAATTTGAAGAGCGGTTTAAGTATCGCGATGAACGGGATGTAAATCGGCGCCGCCAAGCGGGTTTCCCGGAATCGTAGAAGTGCCTGTGCCGCAGGCATTTCCATGCATTCGTGAACGCCGGTTTACCCTGGTGTTTTGGACAACGATAACCATCGCGGCCAATGGCCGACGCCGCCGGCCGCTCTCAGCGGCCATCCGTTTCAAATTTGGCGGAGGGGGCGCAGCTCCGGCCGACGATCCGCGGGACGTTGAGCGCGATCGGCGCGGATACAAACGAACGCGAGGCCATGAGGCCGAATGTCGATCCAGAACTGGAATGTGGAAAATAGTTGCCGGGGCGCGGACTGCGCAGGCCGCCGGAACGAGGGGGTCGGCGAACACGTCAGGACCAGATTTCAGCTCGGCATTCTCGCCGGTGAAATTGCGGAACCAAGCAGGCTCCGCACCGAACGAAGAAATCTCTGTTTCTTCTGCCGGACCGGTTTTGGGAAGGTTGCCCTCTCCGAAATTCGATCCAGCCGTTTGACCTGATGTCTCGCCGACACCCTCTTTCGTCAGGAGCCTGGGATTGGGATGTGCCTCTCAGCAGTCCGTCCGGTGGCTCTCGCGACGTGCCGGCGTCAAGCCGCCGGCAATCCTCTCAAGGCGAGAGGGTTACTTCTTCTTCTTGGCGACCTTGCGGGTCTTCTTCGCAGTCTTCTTCACTGCGCTCTTCGCCTTCTTCGCCTTCTTTGCCTTCTTAGCCATGTTGCCCTCCGATATGTGAGATGGCTCTCTACTTCGCTGCGTGCACTCGGGAATCGATATGCACTACTTCCCGAATACACCAACACGGCAAAAAAAACAGTGTCCCGCTTAAGGAAGTGTTGACGCAGCGATAGCCGTACCTGCAGCACGCGTCGCCGATCAAATCGACGACGCTTTCACGCGACGATGCAAGAAATGCAGCAACGGCCGACATCGGCATTTGTCAACGTTGCAGGAAACGCCTTTATTGCAGGCACTTTTTGAATTCGCATTCAGTCAATCAACGCACGATCGTCGTTGCGTTGAGTCGCGAGCTGTGAGGAAAAGTGGCGCGGCGCGGGCGCCGAGTCGCAACTTTTGGCAACGAAAAATATTTCGTGGGAAAGTTGGCTTTCGCCTCGTTTGAGGTCATCCAAACCCGATTCCCGGTCGAATCGTGGCTGCGACGATTCGGCGCCGAGGGGCGTCGTCAGCACCGCGGACGGAGGGTGTGAGCCAGGATCACGCCGCGTTCACGCGTGCGCGACGACACCAGAGGTGACGGGATGAGAGCATGATCCGGTTGGATCATGCGCCAAGGACAACATCATTGTCCTGTTCGTTCAGATGCCGAGCTTGGACTTCAAGAGCTCGTTGACCGCCTTCGGGTTCGCCTTGCCGCCCGACGACTTCATCACCTGACCGACGAACCACTGAAGGGCCGCAGGCTTCGCCTTTGCTTGCGCGACCTTGTCGGGATTGGCCGCGATGATGTCGTCGACCACCTTCTCGATCGCGCCGAGGTCGGTGACCTGCTTCATGCCGCGCGCCTCGACGAGTGCGCGCGGATCGCCGCCGTCCTGCCACACGATCTCGAACAAGTCCTTGGCGATCTTGCCGGAAATCGCTCCCTCGCCGATCAGATCGACGATCGCAGCGAGTTGCTCGGCCGACACCGGCGAGGCGGCGATCTCGACGCCTTCCTTGTTGAGACGGCCGAACAGTTCGTTGATCACCCAGTTGGCGGCAAGCTTGCCGTCGCGCGCCTTGTCGGCAAGACCTGACAGCACCGTCTCGTAAAACTCCGCGCTCTCGCGCTCGGCCACCAGCACGCTCGCATCATAGGGCGACAGACCGAAGCCCGTAATAAACCGGGACTTCTTCTGGTCCGGCAGTTCCGGCAGATGCGCCTTGAGATCGTCGACGAAGGCCTGGCTGAACTCGAGCGGCAGCAGATCGGGATCGGGGAAGTAGCGGTAGTCGTGCGCCTCTTCCTTGGAGCGCATCGAGCGCGTCTCGCCCTTGTTCGGGTCGAACAGCCGGGTTTCCTGGTCGATCAAGCCACCGTCCTCGATGATCTCGATCTGGCGCCGCGCCTCGTACTCGATCGCCTGGCCGATGAAGTTGACCGAGTTCATGTTCTTGATTTCGCAGCGAGTGCCGAGCGCGGTCTCGCCGTAACGGCGCACCGAGACGTTGACGTCGGCGCGCAGGCTGCCCTTCTCCATGTCGCCGTCGCAGGTGCCGAGGTAGCGCAGGATCGAGCGCAGCTTGGTGACGTAGGCCTTGGCCTGCTCGGCGTCGCGGATGTCGGGCTTGGAGACGATCTCCATCAGTGCGACGCCGGAACGGTTGAGGTCGACATAGGACATCGTCGGCGACTGATCGTGAAGCAACTTGCCGGCATCCTGTTCCAGATGCAGCCGCTCGATCCCGATGGTGACGCTGCGGCCGCCGTCGAGCTCGAGCGACACCTCGCCCTCGCCCACGATCGGCGACTTGTACTGGCTGATCTGGTAGCCCTGCGGCAGGTCCGGATAGAAATAGTTCTTGCGGTCGAACACCGAGCGCAAATTGATCTTCGCGTTCAGCCCGAGACCGGTGAGCACCGCCTGGCGGACGCACTCCTCGTTGATCACGGGCAGCATGCCCGGCATCGCGGCGTCGACCAGCGAGACGTGGGTGTTGGGTTCGCCGCCGAATGCGGTGGATGCGCCGGAGAACAGCTTTGAGTTCGAGGTGACCTGGGCATGGATCTCCATGCCGATCACGACTTCCCAATCGCCGGTGGCGCTCTTGATCAGCTTGTGTAGGGCGGCAGATGCGGTCATGGATCTCGTTGTCCGGATAATGTGATATCTGGGAAGCCTTGGGCTTCGCGCAACCAAACGCGCCAGTCAAGCCGCCTTGCAGCCCCCTTTCGGCCGTCGCCGGGCCACGTAGCGCTGATTACAGCCCACGCCGGAACTGCTGATAGGCCTTGCTTGCCCGCAGCGCGTCGGCGCCGCCCACAATCAGCTGGTCGACCTGCTCGGGCGGCAGCGAAAGCCGGGTCGGGATGGCGTTCAGGATGCCGGCACGCTCCGGTCCGAGCCGGTCGAAGCCGAGCCGCTCGACATAGATCGCGACGTCGCCGCACTTCCAGCCGGCGCCGACGCCGAGCCTGGAGCGATCCGCCGCCGACAGGCCGCAGCGCCAGCGCTTCAGCTTGCCGGACCAGTCGTTGGCGAGCGCCGTGAACGCCGCGTAGCTCGAGCGCACGCTGGCATCGATCGCGGTGTCGGCGGCCGCCGACACCAGCTCGACGCCGTTCGGTCCTTCCAGCGTCTGCACGAAGTCGCCGGAGATGCCGCGGCCTGCGTCGACCACCAGGAACAGGATGCGCCTGAGCTTGGCCGCCTGCCGTTCGTTCAAAGGCTCGTACGGACGCTGGGCTGCGAGCAGCCCGATGCTCAGCCCCGACAGGCCGTAATTGTCGACGAGGCCGCCATCGAGCAGCTTGACATAGCGCATCGAGCCGTCGCGGTAGCGCGCCTGGGCCTCGGCGTAGGAGCGCAGCAGCGGCTGCGCGTTCGGATCGTTGCGCACCCGCTCGAGCCACGGCGGCAGCGGCGCCGAGCAGCCGCCGGGAAAGGTTTCAAGCACGATCGGCGCAAATGCCAGCGGCACCGCAGCGGATGCGGCGACCGCCTCGGCGATACGATAGGAGCGGATGTCGCTGCACAGCGCATCGAACGCGGTCTTGCCGAACACGAACGGCGTGCGGTTGTAGATGTCGGACGCGTTGATCCAGACCCGCGGGCGGCGGTCGTCGGGCAATGCCTCGAACCGCGCGCCATTGAACAGATTGCGATCGAGCCAGTCGGTGAACTGGCTGTCGTTGACGCCGCCGCCCAGCGCGCGCCCGATATTGCCGAGCGAGATCCGGGTCTTCAGTCCCTCCTCGGCGTTGCGCAGCAGGAAGCGCTCGCGGAAATCGTCGAGCGCGGCGCGCCGCTTCAATCCGAAATAGGCGGCGGTGATCGAGCCGCCGGATACACCGGAGACAAAGTCGACGCGGTCGAGCAGCGTCTTGGTGCCTACAGCGCTGGAGCGCGTGCGGTCGAGCTCTTCCAGCACACCGAAGGAAAACGCCGCGGCGCGCGTGCCGCCGCCGGAGAACGACAGCGCAAGCAGCAGGTCGTCTTCATAGCTTGGCATGTCGCTGATGCCGTTGGTGTCGGCAGCCACGGCGCCGAGCGGCACATTGCCGGGCAGATTGTAGACGGACGCACAGCCGGCAAGGCCCGCCGCCGTCACGGCCACCAGCAGCGCTGACAGCCATCCCCCTATCCCCGACCCACGCACGAATACTCTCTTGCCGCTGGCCCCCGCCCGGTTCCGTTAGCCTATCACGGCCAATCTGGGCGGCGGCATGGCGGACAGAACAGGGTTAATGATCGCGGTGCCTCGGCACCGGCAAACCTAGGCGCTTTACGTCAAAAGCGTGGAAACGATCCGCTCCCACTCGGCCTCGAGCGAGTCCCTGGCAACCGGCTGATTGGCGTGGCGATACCAGTAGTCGGCATTGCCGAGATCGCCCTCGACGCGATGCAGATGGGCATGAACCCAGGCCGAGCTGGCGGCGCTGCCGTCCTTCACGATGTCGTGCGCCTTGTGCCAGTCGCCCTTCTTCGCCCACCACATTGCGGCGAGCTGCGGCGACAGCGCCGCATCAGGCGCAGTGTCAGCGAGACTGGCGCGGAAATCCGCCATCGGTCACCACCATTTCGGCGGCGTGAAACGGCCGGCCGCCTGTTCGATCACTTCGCCGAGCGAGAATAGCGTCTCTTCGTCGAACGGGCGACCGATCAGTTGCAGGCCGAGCGGCAGGCCCTGCGCGTCCTTGCCCGCGGGCACGGCGATGCCGGGCAGGCCCGCCATGTTCACGGTCACCGTGAAGATGTCGTTGAGATACATCTCGACCGGATCGGCGCCGCCCTTCTCGCCGATGCCGAACGCCGCCGACGGCGTCGCCGGCGTCAGGATCGCGTTCACGCCCCTGGCGAAGCAGTCCTCGAAATCCTTCTTGATCAGCGTCCGCACCTTCTGCGCCCGCAGATAATAGGCATCGTAATAGCCAGCCGAGAGCACATAGGTGCCGATCAAGACGCGGCGGCGCACCTCATCGCCAAAACCGTCGGCGCGCGTGTTCTCGTACATCTCGATGATGTTCTTGCCCGGCTCGCGCAGGCCGTAGCGCACGCCGTCATAACGCGCGAGGTTCGACGAAGCCTCCGCCGGCGCCACGATGTAATAGGCCGGCAGCGCGTATTTGGTGTGCGGCAGCGACACCTCGACGAGCTCGGCGCCGGCAGCCTTCAGCCATTGCGCGCCCTCGCTCCAGAGTTTTTCGATCTCGGCCGGCATGCCGTCGAGACGATACTCCCTGGGGATGCCGATCTTCATGCCCTTCACGGACTTGCCGATCGCGACTTCATAGTCCGGCACGGCGATGTCGACCGATGTCGTGTCCTTCGGATCGTGCCCCGCCATCGAGCGCATCAGGATCGCAGCGTCGCGCGTCGTTCGCGCGATCGGACCGGCCTGGTCGAGCGAGGACGCAAAGGCGACGATGCCCCAGCGCGAGCAGCGGCCATAGGTCGGCTTGATGCCGACGGTTGCAGTGAACGCGGCCGGCTGGCGGATCGAGCCGCCGGTGTCGGTCGCGGTTGCGCCCATGCAGAGCGATGCCGCCACCGCCGAAGCCGAGCCGCCTGACGAGCCGCCCGGCACCAGCGTGGTGTTGGAGCCCTCGCGCCGCCACGGGTTGGTGACCGGGCCGAAGCACGAGGTCTCGTTCGACGAGCCCATCGCGAACTCGTCATTGTTGAGCTTGCCGAGCAGCACCGCGCCGTCGCGCCAGAGCTGCGAGGTCACCGTTGACTCGTAGGGCGGGGTGAAGTTGCCCAGGATCCTGGAGCATGCCGTGGTCCTGATGTCGCGGGTCGCGAACAGGTCCTTGATGCCAAGCGGAATGCCGGCCAGCGGCCCGCCCTCGCCTTTAACAATTTTCTCGTCGACGGCCTTGGCCATCTCGCGGGCGCGGTCCGGTGTCTCGAGCACATAGGCATTGAGCACGCGCGCGGCTTCGATGGCGGCGAGATGCGCATCGGTCAGCTCAACGGCGGTGAAAGACTTGCCCACCAGGCCCTCGCGGGCCTCGGCAATCGTCAGCGATGTCAAATCGGTCATTTATTGATCGGGCTGCAGAAGAAGGGAGAAAGGGTCTTGTCGTTGCCGGGATCGTCCTGCCGCGCTTTGGCATTTTCCTTGGCGCGCGCGGCGTCGAGCGCCTCGAGCTGGTCGAGCACGGCGTCGATCGCCTCGTTGGGATCGGCGACCTTTCCCTTGCGCTCCATCACATCGAGGAAGTCCATATAGGCCTTGTAGGCCTTCTCATCGTCGCACAGCAGACACATCGGACTTTGTCGCTTTTGTTTGACGCGTTTTCTTCACGCGAACCGGTATCCACTTCGCTCGAAAACGCGATGCTAGAGTTACTCGACCACCTTCGGCACCAGGAAGAAGTGGTTCACGGTATCGGGCGCATTGCGGACGATGTCGTCGGCGATCTCGCCGTCATTGACCAAATCGGCGCGCTTCTTCATCTCCATCGGCGTCACCGAGGTCATCGGCTCGACGCCGTCGATATTCACTTCCGACAGCTGCTCGACGAAGGCCAGCATCGCGTTCAGCTCCCCCTGGAGATGGGGAACTTCGTCGTCGCTGACCGCGATCCGCGCCAGATGGGCGATGCGGCGGACGGTCGTGGCGTCTACGGACATTATATAGGGCCTCTAGGCTGAAAAGGTCAGCCCGCCGTATAGCAGAGGCCGGTTTTGCGCCGCAACCGCGCTGGGCGCGCGGCTGGCCTCAGACCCCCTGCCGGACGGCCGATCAGGCGCCCGGCAGCCGATGATTCCGGCGGCAAAACCCGCGACGAAACCACTTTGCGGACCCGGCGCAGTCGTCCTGAAACATTCGCGGCGCCTACTCCCCTCAAATAGAAAAGTACGGGAGCCGTCATGTCCATGCGTGAGATCACCCCCCAGCCGGGAGGCTGGGACCCTGCCCTCTGGTCGATCGGTACCGCGATCGGTGTCGCGATCCTTTACGTGGCCTGTCTGGTCTGAACGAGACGAGAAATAGCCATGTCCCAGGCAAAAATTCTGCAGGACAAGGCCGAGATGTTCGAGCGCCGCGCCGAAAGCGCCACGGATCCGATCTCCCGGCAACATTACAAGGAAATGGCCGCGCATTATCGCAGGCTCGCGACCGAGCATCTGGAGGTCAACCAGAGCGAGCCCGCGCGTCAGGCCTGAGATAATGCCCCCATCCGTGCCAGCGCGGCGCCTGCCAGCGCGCGGGTCAGCTCGGCTGCGGGCATTTCCTTGCCCATCCGCACCGCCTGCCCGGCCCACAGATTGGTGAAATCGACCTTGCCCTGTTTTTCGGCAGCCGCCTTCAGCGGGCCGAGCGCGGTCGCCGCATGCGGGAACGCCGGCGCGTCCGGTGAGATCGGGCCGACCTCGCGCATCACGCGATTGGCGACGCCGCGGGCCGGACGGCCGGTCATCACATTGGTGATGACGGTCGATTCATCGCTGGCCTGCGCCAGCGCGATCCGGCCTGCCGCGGTCACCTTGGACTCCGGACAGCGCAGATAGGCCGTGCCGATCTGCACAGCGGAGGCCCCGAGCGCGAACGCCGCCGCGATCCCGCGTCCATCCGCAATGCCGCCGGCCGCGACCACCGGCAGCTTCACCGCATCCACGACCTGCGGCAGCAGCGAGAAGGTGCCGGGCTGCTCGGCGATGGTCTCGGTCAGGAACATGGCGCGATGGCCGCCGGCATCGGCGCCTTGCGCGATGATGACGTCGGCGCCGTTCTCCTCGAGCCAGATCGCCTCCTTCACGGTGGTGGCCGACGACATCACGATGGCGCCCGCCGCCTTCACCCGCTGCAACAGTTTTGCCTCCGGCAGGCCGAAATGGAAGCTGACGACCTCCGGCTTCAACTCCTCGACCACCGCGCAGAATGCCGCATCGAACGGCGCACGGTTCGCCGCGTTGATCGGCGCATCCGGATCGAGGCCATGTTCGCGATAGTATGGCGTCAGCCGCTGCCGCCATTGCGCCTCGCGCGCCGGATCGGCATCGACCGCCTTGTGGCAGAAGAAGTTGAGGTTTACAGGCGCAGACACGCGCTGGCGGATGATGTTGACCTGCTCACGCGCCTTCTCGGCCGACAGCATCGCGCATGGCAGCGAGCCGAGCCCGCCGCCCTGTGCCACCGCAATCGCCAGTTCGGCATCCATCACGCCGGCCATCGGCGCCAGCACGATCGGGAACTCGGTCTTGAAACGATCGATCAATCGACGGTCTGGCCACATGGTGTGTCTCTTTCCTGGCTTGCTCGGAAGTACCCTCTCCCCTTGTGGGAGAGGGTGCGCTCGCGAAGCGAGCGCGGGTGAGGGGTTTGTCTCCGCGGATGCAGACCCCTCATCCGACGCGGACTTTGTCCGCGCCACCTTCTCCCACAAGGGGAGAAGGGAAGAAATTGCGCCGGCCCTGCAGCGACTGCTCGGCTTCGGTGACGATGCGGTCGACGATCTCGGCCGCCGGAACGATATCATGGATCAGCCCGACGGACTCGCCGGCAAACACCGCGGCGATGTCGAAATTGCCCGCGGCTCTTGCGGCGGCGTACTCCGCCGCGATCTCGTCCGCGCGCTGCATCAGCTCGATCTCGCGGCCGCTCCAGCGCCGCAGATGGTCGTTGGCAAGCGAGCGCGCGGTGAACGGCGCCGGCCACATCAATTTGCGCGACCAGTCGAACACCACGCCGCGTACCGTCTCGCCGCTCTTCGCCGCGCAGATCAGCTGCTTCGCCTGCTCGGGCGCGTCGGCCTCGACGCTGGCGTAGAAGCGCGTTCCCATCAGCACGCCGGACGCGCCGAGCATCATCATCGCCGCGACGCCGCGCCCGTCCGCGATGCCGCCAGCCGCAACGACCGGCACGCGCCCCGCCGCGAAATCGATAATCGCCGGCACGATGTCGAGCGTGGTGCGCGAGGCGCCATGACCGCCCGCCTCGGTGCCCTGCGCGATCAGGATGTCGGCGCCGCAATCGAGCGCTTGTTGCGCCATGTCCTCGCTTTGCACCTGGCAGATCAGCAGCGCGCCTGCCGCCTTGATCTTCGGTGCGAACGGCGCGGGATCGCCGAACGACAGCATCACCGCGCGCGGCTTCGCGTCGAGTGCGATATCGATCAGCTCGGGCTGCCTGGCGAGGCTCCAGGTGATGAAGCCGATGCCGAACGGACGGCCAAATCCCCTGAGCGCCGCGGCCTCCGCCTCGAGCCAGGCGCGGTCTCCGTAGCCGCCGCCCAGGATGCCGAAGCCGCCCGCATCGCTCACCGCCGTGACCAACCGGCTTCCCGTGATCATGGCCATCGGCGCCAGCAGGATCGGATGTGTGACGCCCAGACGTGCCGTCAATTCGGTGCTGATCGGCATGCGCTCGCTCCCTGTTCTGGACTTGCTGTTCTGGACTCCAAGCCTAAGCGGGCCTAACATTCTCGGAAAATGAATACTAGAGAACACTACCATCTCTAAATCAGAACGGTGGTCTCCGATGGAATTGACCGACCTCCTCACCTTTTCCACGGTCGCCCGGCTCGGCGGCATCACCCGAGCCGCCGAAGAGCTGAACACCGTGCAGTCCAACGTCACCCAGCGCATCAAGGCGCTGGAGGCCGAGATCGGTACCGCGCTGTTCGAGCGTCACAGCCGCGGCATGTCGCTGACCGGCGCCGGCCGCCGCCTGTTGCCATATGCGCAGCGCATGGCGGCGCTGTCGCGCGAAGCCGTGCTCGCCGCCCGCGACGATGGCGAGCCGAAGGGGCCATTGTCGATCGGCTCGATGGAGACCACGGCCGCGGTGCGGCTGCCGGCGCTGCTGGCCGAATTTCATCGCCGCTATCCGGCGGTGCGGCTGACCTTGCGCACCGCACCGACTGCCGACCTCGTGGCCGCCGTGCTCGACGGCTCGCTCGATGGCGCCTTTGTCGCCGGTCCGATCGAGCACGCCGAGCTCACCGCGGCGCCCGCCTTCACCGAGGAACTGGTGCTGGTCACAGCGCAGCGCTGGACGTCGCTCGCCGCCTTGCGCGCCGGCACGCCGGAGTCGGGCCCGACCGCGCTGGTGTTCCGCACCGGCTGCACCTACCGGCAGCGGCTCGAACAGGTCTTTACCGAATTCGGCTGGCCGTCGGCCGTCCGCTTCGAGTTCGGCACGCTCGACGGCATGATTGGTTGCGTCGCCGCCGACATGGGCGTCACCCTGCTGCCGCGCGCTGTCGTCGAGCGCGATCACGTGCAGCGCGACGTCCACATCCACAAGCTCAACCCGAAGCACGCGCTCGTCGAGACGCTGTTCATCCAGCGCCGCACCGCGCACCAGTACAGCCCGTTGCAGGGACTTGCCACGTGCCTTGGCGGCGACGAGCGGGTGATTGCCGCCTGATCGGCGTTTTCGCATGGACGGCCGGCTGCCGCCGGGCTTTGCCTCGGCGCGCGCCTGCGTGCTAAGCGCTAGCGCCATGCCCGCCCCCATCCTTCCCTTGATCGAAGCCGCGCCGCACTGGCCCGACCGCGGCGCGCTTGTCGGCCTCGACCTCGGCACCAAGACCATCGGCGTTGCCGTCTCCGATCCGGACCGGCGGCTCGCCACCGGCGTCGAGACCATCAAGCGCAAGCAATTCAAGGCCGACGCGGCGCGGCTGCTCGCGATCGCGGCCGAGCGCAACGCCGTCGGCTTCGTGCTGGGCCTGCCGATCAACATGGACGGCAGCGAGGGCCCGCGCGCGCAATCGACCCGGGCGTTCGCCCGCAATCTCGCTGGCCTCACGGCGCTTGCGATCGGGCTGTGGGACGAGCGTCTCTCGACCGCGGCGGTCGAGCGCGAGCTGATCGGGATGGACGTCAGCCGCGCGCGCCGCGCCGAGGTGATCGACGAGCACGCCGCGATCTTCATCCTGCAGGGCGCGCTGGACCGGCTCGCGAAGCTGCGCGGGGACCGCTGAGGATGGCCGTGGTGATCGCGGCGCTGCTGCCGGTGTTCCTCCTGATCGTGCTCGGCTTCGTCCTGAGGCGCACCCTGATGCGGCTCGACACCCAATGGCACGGGCTGGAGCAGCTGACCTACTACGTGCTGTTCCCGGTGCTCTTGGTGCAGACGCTGGTGAAGGCTGATCTGACAAAGGTGCCGGTCGCGGGCGTCGGCGGCGCGCTGCTGCTCGCGGCGCTCGTGATGAGCCTGCTGTGTCTCGCGCTGCGCGGTCCGCTCGCCCGCGCCGGGGTCGACGGTCCCGCCTTCACCTCGATCTTCCAGGGCGCGACACGCTGGCAGACCTATGTCGCGCTGTCAGTGTCGCGCAATCTCTATGGCAGCGTCGGGCTGGCGCTGGCCTCGGTCGCGATGGTCGCGATCATCCCGCTGGTCAACGTCTTCAGCGTCGCCGTACTGGCGAAATATGCCTCGTCCGAGAAGCGCACTGTGGGCGCGATCGTGATGACGGTCGTGAAGAACCCGCTGATCTGGGCCTGCGTGATCGGGCTCGCCATCAACGTCGCGCACATCGCGCTGCCGCAGATCTGGCACGATGTCGCCGACGCGCTGGGCGGCTCGTCGCTCGCGATCGGCCTGCTCGTCACCGGCGCCGGTCTGCATCTGGAAGGCATCTTCCGCCCCGGCCTCGCCGCCAGCGCCGCGCTGGTCCTGAAGCTGGTCGCGATGCCCGTGCTCACCGTTGCGCTGGCGGTGTGGTTCGGCGTCAGCGGCGCCAATCTCGCCATCGTCGCGGCCTGCGCCGCGGTGCCGACCTCGCCGTCAGCCTATGTGCTGGCGCGCCAGATGGGCGGCGACGCCCCGCTGCTCGCCCAGATCATCACGCTGCAGACGATTCTGGCGGCGGTCACGATGCCGGTCGTGATTGCCGCGGTCGGGCTTTAAACATAAGGCCCTATCATGAAGGAACTGATTATGTTCATGGCCGAGTGAACGAGCACAGTCAGCCAGGTCGAATTACTCCGCCAACGAAAGTAGCCCAGAGCGAGGCCGAAAACGAATATACAGAAGCGATCGGACCAATCGTATTGAGTGTGGTTGAGAGCCCAAACCACTGATGTCAAGACGATGGCACCGACTGGCCCGAAGAAAGACTGCGACCATCCTCGAAACAAAAAGCCGCGGACAATAAACTCCTCCATGATCGGCGCGGCCAAGCAGCAGCCGATCAGGAAGGTTAGCAAGCCACCCCGCCCTTGCACGTTCAAACTAGGAGCGATCCAACTCGTATCTGCGCCTACGAAAGCTCGAAAATAGCCCTCCACGATCAGGATGACTGCCGTGATCGCGAATGCGAGAAAAAGCTCTCGTGAACTGGGCCAATTGAGCGCAAGGTATTCGGAAAAGTCCCGATCGAGCTTGCGGACAGAGACCCAAAGCACCGCAACCGCAGCTGGACTTCCGAAGACCAGACCGGCGCCCTGCCAGCGTCCCTCGAACTCAACATGAGCAATCGGGATTGTCCCATACTGCGCGAGTATAAGGACAAAAAGTCCAAGCCCTGCCGTTAGAAGAAACGCGCCGTAAGCGACAAGGCCAATAAGCGTCGTCTCCAGGAAATCCCATACCCGCGGCGATTTCGCCGAAGCCGGGACCGGCGAATTGGCATTCTCGAAGTTCGACATCAGGATTTTTTCTGCAACAACGTTGCAGCGAAGGTGGGCCTGCTTCAAGCTAACATGCGAGACCGCTACCCCGCCAGCCACCAGGTCTGGATCGTGGCCGCGAGGTTGTTCAGCCCGTGCAGCAGGATGGTCAGCCAGGTCGAGCCGGTGCGATAACGGAGGTAGCCGAACAGCAGGCCGATCGAGAGCACCTCGCAGAGGAAGAACCAGTCGTACTGGAGGTGCATGACGGTCCAGACGATCGACGACAGCAGGATCGCGCCGTAGGGGCCGAGCGCAGATTCGGACCAGCCGCGATAGAGCCAGCCGCGCGCGAACAGCTCTTCCCAGAGCGGCGCGGCGACGGCGAAGGCGATCACCAGCAGCCACAGCGCGCTGTGCTCCTGCGCCGATTTCAGCACGTCGCCCATGAAGCCCGGCGTCACCTCGCGGCCGGCGGCGCGGGACACCATGTCCCAGGCCCCGACCAGCACGAGCAGCGCAACGATGCCGATGATGACATTCTTCCACGACGTGCCGCGCAGCCCGAGATAATCCGCGAACGATATCCGGGTCCGGCGGATCGCGAGCCATAGCACCAGCACCACCATCGGCAGCCCGGCGAGCACCGAGAGCGAGATCGTCAGACCGTCGGCGACCACATGGGTGATGCCGGCCACCGACAGCTCTGCCCCCTGCGCCATGATGCGGTAGACGATGACGGCGACCTGGCCGAGGAACATCGCCGCGAAGATGACGAGGCCCCACAGCGCGGTGCCCCAGAACTTCCAGACCCGCGGCGGACGTGGTGGCGGTGTAACCGCCGCCGGCGGAGTATCGGGATTGAGTGCGTCCATCAGCAAACCTTCATGGCAGCGCTCGCGCCAGCAGCGCGCGCTGATCGGCATCGGATAGGTCCACCGCGCCGTACATGCCGGCGTGGCGTTCGGCAAGCCGTGTCGTCGCGAACAGCTCGGCGTTTTTGGGCGAGACCTGGTTGAGCGCCGCTGCGGCCGCCAGCAGCGCAAGCTTCTCGACCGCCAGCCGCGCGATGCGCTCGCTGTCGGAGCGGCGGAATGACTTCCCAATCATCGCAACAGCATCGGCCGCACCCGGCAGGCCCTCGGTCTCGTCGGCGAGCGCGCGCAGCACGGCGAGCGCGGCATCGGCCTCGCGGCCGAGCGCACGCAGCACGTCGAGGCACATCACGTTGCCGGAGCCTTCCCAGATCGCGTTGACCGGCGACTCCCGGTAATGCCGCGCCAAAATGCCCTCCTCGACATAGCCATTGCCGCCGAGGCACTCCATCGCCTCATAGAGGAAGCTAGGTGCGCTCTTGCAGATCCAGTATTTGATCGCCGGCGTCAGCAGCCGCATATAGGCGGCCTCGCCTGCGTCGGTGGGCGCACGATCGAAGGCGCGGCAGAGCCGCATCACCAGCGCGGCCTGCGCCTCGACATGCAGCGCCATGTCGGAGAGCACCGCCTGCATCAGCGGCTGGTCGGCGAGATGCTTCTGGAACACGCTGCGATGCCGCGCGTGATTGAGCGCATGCGCCAACCCCGAGCGCATCAAGCCGGCGGATGCGATCGCGCAATCCTGCCGCGTCAGCTGCACCATCTGGATGATGGTGCGGATGCCCTTGCCCTCCTCGCCGACCAGCTCGGCATACGCGCCGTGGAATTCGACCTCCGAGGAGGCATTGGAGCGGTTGCCGAGCTTGTCCTTCAGCCGCTGGAAGTGGATCGAATTGACCGTGCCGTCGGGCGCAAAGCGCGGCATGAAGAAACAGCTCAGCCCCTGCTCGGCCTGCGCCAGCACTAGGAACGCGTCGCACATCGGCGCCGACATGAACCATTTATGCCCGGTGATGCGATAGGCATCGCCGTCGCGCTCGGCGCGCGTCATGTTGGCGCGCACATCGGTGCCGCCCTGCTTCTCGGTCATGCCCATGCCGAGCGTCATGCCGCGCTTGGTCCACCACGGCGCAAAGCTCGGGTCGTAGGCGCGCGTGCCGATCACAGGCATCGTCTTCGCCAGAATGTCCGGCTGTGAGGCCAGCGCCGCGACCGAGGCGCGCGTCATCGTGATCGGGCAGAGATGGCCAGTCTCGACTTGCGCTGCGATATAGAATTTTGCCGCGCGCACCACTTCGGCCGCGCCACCGGCCGGCCTGCCGTCCGCGGTCCAGGTCGAGTTGTGCACCCCGGCATGCGCGGAGTGCGCCATCAGCTCGTGATAGGCCGGGTGAAACTCGACCTCATCGCGGCGGTTGCCCCTGGCATCGAACATTCGCAGTTTCGGCGTGTTCTCATTGGCGACGCGGCCGCGCTCCGCCATCACGGCAGATCCCCACTGCTTGCCGAAATCGGACAGCTCAGCCGTCGCCGCCGCGCCGCCATTGGCGGCGACGGCCGCGACCAGCGGCGCGTCCGCCGTGAACAGGTCGACATCCCAAAACGGCGGCGACTGGTTGAAGACGTCGTGGGTGGTGAACGGAGCCTGCGTCATGGTCTCCTCGGTAATTGGTCTCGCTGCGCGGACAACCGGTCTCCGCCGGGGTGGATCACGGGCCAGCCGTGGCGCAATGGAATCGATGGATCATAAGCCTGCGCGCCGGTGCCGGGCAGCGAAAAATGCGCTTCAGCCAGGACGTGTACTCAAAAATGGGCCCGCGCGATGCAGGCAGGTGCTGGCCCCGAAGTCGGACATCGGGGAGAGATGATGAAGGCATGTCAGCTAAGGGCCAGAACCAGAAGTCGCCGTGGTCAGATCAGTGGAACTGATAGTTCAGCCCGACGCGCAAGACGTTGTCGGTGAAATGGGTGTGCGTGGTGATAGTGCCGCTGAAGGGCGATGTGATTAACCCCAAACCGGGCGGGTTGACGGACGCGCCAGGAAACGGGCCGATCGTGTCGAGCGATCCCAAGTCGACGTAGAGGTATTCCAATTTCCACGTCCAGCCCATCCCATACGAGATTTTGCCCTCGATCCCTCCGCCAACCGTAAAGCCAACCTTCGTCCTGGAGTCGCTGAAGGCGTTCGCGCTGGGTGTAAGGGCAGCGTTGGTGTTTATTGACCCACTAACACCAGTAACGCCCGACACTTCGACGCGGCCAAAAGCCAAGCCGCCGGTCCCATAGATCAAAACCTGATCGGTTATCAAACCTCCAACACGCCCACGAACTGTCCCAAACCAGTTAATCTTGGCATCATACGTGGTCGCTGCGGTGCCGTTGAGCGTGCCAGTCAGAAGACAGGTCGGAGGACCGTTATTAGGAAATACTACAGGCACCCCCGGTGGGCCCGCGGCCGCGAGCGTGCAAACTGTCGTTGAGAATGGAGCGGCAAACGTATTGCCCCCTCGCTCGCCCGAATCTTGAATATCAGCCTCGAAACCCAACACCCATCTCGGGCTGAATTGATAATTGTAGCCGACCTGGCCACCGCCGCTGGCGCCATTTAGCTTTGCTGTATTCGAGCCCGCAACCGCAACGCTATTGTTTGGAAAGCCACCTAAGAAGGTTGGAAACACAACGGTGGTCGCGTTGCCTACAACATCGGTATCGGCCTTGCCCCAGCTGTAACCGACGTTGCCGCCCACATACAATCCGGTCCAACTATAGACCGGTGCGGGTGCGGGCGGCGGAGCCTTGACCGGCATGTCTGCCGCGAAAACGGGCGTTCCGACCAGCGCAATGGCTGCAACCGCATTTGCCAGCTTGTTCACTACGGCCTCCAGCAATCGTCAAGGCTAACACGCTCCTACAGGCCGGGCTGTTACCCATTCATCACGACGAAACATTTTTGCAGTGACGAAGTCCGAAATGGGTCATTTGCAGACGTTCCCGGCCGGTCAGGCCATGTCCGCTCTATCCCCTAGACGCGGACAATCCGGATTTATCGGTGCCTGCCCTAGATGCTTCCATGCCTGGGCGCATGGCGGCCGAGCCAGCGGTCGACCCAGTCACTGGCGCGGGTCCGGCTCGCCTCCTTCCTGGACGCCTGGACAGGAAAAATGTCGCCGCTGCTCAGTTGCCGGTTATCCGGATAGGCCGCCAGCTGCAGGTTCGACTCATGCGCGGCGCCATCCACCGGAGAGATGTAGGCAAACCGGATCTCGATCTTGTGCTTGATGTCGGAGCCCTGCCACTTCGGATGATGCCGCGCCAGCAGCTCGACAAGCTCGCAAGGCAAGAGGTCGGAGGTCGAGCTCCGCGACCCCTCGGTCTTCTCCATGTAGCATTGCTCCTTGACGCTGCTGACGCGCGCGTCGATCGGCCGGAAGTTCACCCGCTTGTCGAGCTCGCCATAGGCATAGAAGCCCGCGACGCCGATGGCGATGATCCCGTAGAGCCCCAGACGCATCGTCGAATTCCCATCCTGCCCGACCGCCGTGACGGTCAGATCGAACGCGTCTTCTCCGCCTTGCTCTTGGAGGCCAGCACCGGCAACACGTCGCCGGCGCGCAGCGGCTTGCCGTTGGGGAAGTAGGACATCTGCAGGCTCGACTGGTGCGTGGCTCCATCGACCGGCGAGACATAGACGACGCGCACCTCGATCTTGTGCTTCACGTCATAGCCCTGCCACTTCGGATGCTCCTTGCGCAGCAGCTCGGCAGTTTCGCAGCGAGTCAGGTCGGACGTAAACGTCGTCTTGGTGATGACGCCGCGCTCGACCTTTTCGAGATAGCACTGCTCGTTGACGCCGCTGATGCGCGCATCGACGCGCTGGTAGTTCGCGCCCTTGTCGTACTGGTCGTAGATCGCGATGCCGGCAGCGCCGACGACAATGATTGCAATGGCTCCGAAACGCATGCTTCGTGCTCCCGTAATGCGCGCACTTGATACGGCCGCAATTAAGGAGTGTTGAACGCGCATTCAGCTGCTTTTGCGATGGCAAGCTTTGTCTTGCGAAAATGCCTCGGATTTGAAGGAAATCCGATCCGGCTTTTGGCATCAGCTATTTCGTCGCCGGCGCGATGATCGCCGCCTTCTGCTCCCAGGGCCCGGGATTGAGGATGAGCCCGGAGACCTTGCCCGCCGTGTCCCTGACGAACGCGATCCTGGTGTGATCCTCGTCGTCCACCGTGAATTCGTTGTTCGATGTGGCGACCAGCGGCGTCGCCTTGCCTTTCTCGAACGCAAGGAGCGGCCAGGCCCCCATAGCTTCCGCGACGAGCCTGCCCTGCTCGACGCGAAGCTGAAGCTGGACCGTATCGACACTCCGCGCAGCCCGCACAACGCTGAGCTCGTTTGCACCGTCTTGCCCCTTGTGGACCGTCTTCATCCTGATCGCCGTGTCGGCCTGCCCTCGCAGCCGGGCCAGCACGTCGCCGAGCGAACGTCCCTTGAGCGGCGCGCCGTCGAGTTCGGTGATCAGATCGCCCGCCACTACGCCGGCCTTGGCTGCGGGGCTGTGAGGAAGCGGCCGATTGATCCGCAGGCCCTCCGGCTCCATCGTGACGAACGCCTCGATGCCGAGCCAGCCGGTTTTGCCGTCGGCCAGGCCCTGCCGGTCGCGCGAACTCACCGAGGCGCCGAAATCATACATCCCGGCATAGTCGGCGAGCGCTTCCGGGCTCGCCATCGCCGATCCCGCCGGCGGAGCAGACGAGGACGACCCGGCAACCGTCAATGCGCCATAGGTGAGATGATTGATCCCGGCGTAGCGCAGCGCTGCGCGTCCCTTGCTGCCGGGCGTCGCCTGGATCATCTGGAGGCCGATCAGTTTCTCCACCGGATCGATCCAGAAATAGGTGCCCCACAACCCGGCCCAGGAATAGCTTCCGACGGCGCCGGGTATCCAGCTGAAGACGGGATTGACGCGGATCCCGAAGCCAAGCCCAAAGGTCGTTCCGGCACGGCTGCCGACCTCGTCACCGCCAAAGATCCGAGCGTCCGGAGACAGCGCGTTCGTCGTCATCTGCTTCACCGCCTGCGGGCTGAGCAGGCGCACGCCATCGAACTCACCCTCGTTGAGAAGCATCTGGCAAAAGCGGAGATAGTCGGACGCGGTCGACACCAGCCCGCCGCCGCCGGCGAACAGCTTCGTCGGCTTCGTGACATCCCAGATCGGCGGCCGTTCCGGCATGGGAGAATCGACCAGGCGGTCGAGCTTCTCCTTCGGCACATAGAAGCCCGTGTCGACCATATGCAACGGCGCGAAGATGCGGCTCTGCAGGAATTGGTCGAAAAACTGACCGGACACGACCTCGACAATGCGGCCGAGCACGTCGGCGTTCCAGCCATATTCATGGACTTCGCCCGGCTGATGGGCGAGCGGCAAGCTGGCCAGACTGGAGACGAAATCCGCCAACGTCTTGTCGCGCCTGAACACAGCCTTCGAGCCGTAGAGCATGTGGATCACCCGGATCGCAAATTCGGCGTCCGCGTCCGAAAGGCCGCGTTCCGGATAGGCAAAATCCATTTCCGGGTAGATCAGGCCCGACGTATGCCGCAGCAGATCGCGAACCGTCATCGGCCGCTTCGGCAGATCGAGCCCGTATTCCGTCTTGCCGGTGGCCGGGTCGGTCTTCAGGGACGCGACCCGCATCTCCGCAAGCTCGGGCAGATACCGCGCAACCGGTGCGTCGAGGTCGAGCTTGCCCTCGTCGACCAGCATCATGGCGGCGACGCTGGTCACCGGCTTCGACATCGACGCGATCCAGAAGATCGAATCCGTCTTCATCGGAACAGTTTTGGCGCGGTCCTGAAATCCGATCGCCTGCAAATAGGCGAGCTTGCCGCCTTTGGCGATCGCGACCACGGCGCCGGGCAAAAGGCCGTCCGACGGCGAGAAGGCATCGAAGCGGCGCTGGTACCAGGGCGCGATCCGCGCCAGCCGCGCGGCGGAGAAGCCCAGGCTCGTTGCGTCGCCCGGAGTCGTCAGCTCGTCGGCGGACGCCGGCCCCAACAGACAAAGCGCGATCGAAATCGTCCGTATCGACGCGATCAGTTTCATCCGGGGCATCTCCACGTCACGACTTGCGGGGTCCGAGCCCGCCGCATCGAAAATGGCACGGACAACGCCCCGCGGCGCGCCGATTTCCGCGCCGGATTGGCCGATTCTGTAAACGGCCAGATTTACTTCGGAATCGGCGACTGGATTTGACGGCACGACGATGCCACGTCCGCTTTGCCCTGCTAGCGGTGGGCAAATGTTTGAGCCCGCCTAGGTGAATTCGGTCCCGTATTTGAGGGCGATCGCGTTGATCTGCTCCCGCGTCAATTCCTTTCGCGGCTCGCCGGGTCGGCTGCAAGTTTCGCGAAAGAAACCGTCGAGGCCCGGGGGCACCATGATCCACAGCAGAACCAGTTCCCGGTCTGGACTACTGAACCCATGCCACGTGTTTCTGGGTATGAAAATCGTTCCATCTTTTTCGCAGGCGTGCCGCACATCGTTGAGTGTGACCGTGCCGCTGCCTTCCAGAACGTAAAAGGCTTCGTCCCTGTCGAGGTGTCGATGAAGGGGAATGCCCGAGCCCTTGGGTAGCTGCTGAATACCCAGGCCAAGATGATTGGACCCCATCATGGGGTCGGCCTTGATGAAGATGTTGCCGCCATCACGAAAATGGATCAGGTGTTCCCCCTCTCCGGCACCAATCACATAGCCCTGCGGCACCGGGGTGTGCGACTTCGCCTCGATTGGCTTGCTGTCTGGCATCGCGTGCTCCATTGGCCGATACGCAACAATGAAGAAGCCACAATAGCAAAATGCATCACGAACGCCCGTGGCCAAGAACGGCGTTGGGTCATCTCTACAGTGGCGGCTGTGGTCCTAGTCGCGCCCGTGTGATCGGGAAATCGTAGGCCGCCGCGCCCGCGCCCGGCAGCGAGAAGTGCCACCATTCCTTCGAATAATTCACAAAACCCTGGCGGGCCATCGCCGCGACCAGAAGGTTGCGCCAGCGCCGCTGTGCGGGCGTGATGGAGCTGGCAGCGGTGTGTCCCTTCACGTCGGAGCAGTCATAGCCGGTGCCCATGTCGACGCTGCCCTCGGGCGCGCGCGCCGCGACCGGCGCCGTGCAATCGGCGTAGGCGCGCGCAGGATCGAATGCCCCCGAATTGTCCGCGGTCAGATCGACCAGCGTCAGATCGACCGCCGCCCCGGTCGAATGACCGGAATGGGTGGCGATATAGCCGAGGCGGAACAGATCGGCTTTCGAGAACGCCGGGTTGTAGCGCCGCTCGGCGGCGGTCTCCCTGCCGTTCTTCGACCACGCCACCATGTCGGCGACCGCGCGGGCCGGCCGGTAGCAATCGAACATCTTCAGCGACAATTTCTGCCGCGCCAGTTCCTGCTGCACGGCCTTGAGCCGCAGCCCGACCTCGCGCTTCACGACGCATTCCGCCGCGCCATAGCCCGCGAGCGGCCGGCCCATGAAATTGTTCGCGGTGGCGTAGCGGATGTCCTGGATGATGGTCGGATCGATGTCGCGCAGGAACGCGAAGCCGCCGGGCACGCCTTGGGCAAGCGCCGGAGAGACCAGACCAGCAACGGCAACGAGGATCACGACAATTTTCACCAGTTCTCGCTCCGGCGCCATCGCCGGGCGTGGCCCGTCGCTTCCGCTCCGCCCATGCCCGGCCAACCACGTCTTGTTCCGGAAACGCCCGCAAAAGCAAGGACGGACGCCCGGAAGCCGGCTCCGCCAAGGCTCGCCGGGCTCTGCGTCAGCCACGCCGAAGCTTCAGCGAAGGCGGGAATAGGCCCGGGCATGACGGCGGAGAAGGCCGTCACATCTTACTCGGGGAAAACTCCGCTGGGCCCTCTTCGCGCTTGCCCCACCGGTCATCCGCGCCTATAGCTCTCGCTTTAATGACCCCATCATTGAAATCGACTTTTGTCCTCGGTCACCGGCATCTGCTGGGCATCGAAGGGCTTTCCGCTGACGACATCACCGGCCTGCTCGACCTCTCCGAGGAGTATGTCGAGCTCAACCGCCAGGTCGACAAGAAGCGCGCCAGCCTGCGCGGTCGCACCCAGGTCAATCTGTTCTTCGAGGCGTCGACCCGGACCCAGTCCTCGTTCGAGATCGCTGGAAAACGCCTCGGCGCCGACGTCATGAACATGTCGGTGTCATCGATGTCGACCCGCAAGGGCGAGACCTTGATGGACACCGCGGTGACGCTGAACGCAATGCACCCCGACATCCTGGTGGTGCGCCACCACGCCTCCGGCGCGGTCGAGCTGCTGGCGCGCAAGGTTGACGGTTCCGTGATCAATGCCGGCGACGGCGCCCATGAGCACCCGACGCAGGCGCTGCTGGATGCGCTGACCATCCGCCGCAACAAGGGCCGGCTCGAGGGACTGACGATCGCGATCTGCGGCGACGTGCTGCATTCGCGTGTGGCGCGTTCCAACATCTTCCTGCTCAACACCATGGGCGCGCGCGTCCGCGTGGTGGCCCCCTCCACGCTGCTGCCGCCCGGCATCGAGCGGATGGGCGTCGAGGTCGCGCGCGACATGCGCGAGGGACTGAACGGCGCCGACATCGTGATGATGCTGCGGCTGCAGCGCGAGCGCATGAACGGCTCCTTCGTGCCGTCGACGGGCGAGTATTTCCACTATTTCGGCCTCGACCAGAAGAAGCTCGGTTACGCCAAGCCGGACGCGCTGGTGATGCATCCGGGCCCGATGAATCGCGGCGTCGAGATCGACACCTTCGTCGCCGACGGCGCGCAGTCGCTGATCCGTGAACAAGTTGAAATGGGTGTGGCAGTGCGCATGGCGGTGCTCGAAGCGCTCGCCCGCAACCTGCCGAACGCGTGACGCCATGCTGACTGACCGCCGCCCCATCCTGCTCGCCAACGCCCGCGTCATCGATCCCTCCCGCGACTTCGACGGTCCGGGCGATGTCCTGATCGCCGACGGCGTGATCCGTGACGCCAAGCGCGGCATCGGCGCCGCCGGCGTCCCCGAAGGCACCGACATCGTCAATTGCGCCGGCAAGATCGTGGCCCCCGGCCTGATCGACATGCGCGCCTTCGTCGGCGAACCCGGTGCCAGCCATCGCGAGACCTTTGCCTCCGCGAGCCAAGCCGCCGCCGCCGGCGGTATCACCACCATCATCTGCCAGCCCGACACCTCGCCTGTCATCGACAACTCCGCCACCGTCGACTTCGTGCTGCGCCGCGCCCGCGACACCGCGATCGTCAACATCCACCCGATGGCGGCCCTGACCAAGGGCATGCAGGGCCTGGAAATGACCGAGATCGGCCTGCTCAAGGCCGCCGGTGCGGTCGCCTTCACGGACTGCGACCGCAGCGTCACCAACGCCCAGGTGATGCGGCGCGCGCTGACCTATGCGCGCGATTTCGACGCGCTGATCGTGCATCACACCGAGGACCCGAACCTGGTGGGCGAAGGCGTCATGAACGAGGGCGAATTCGCGACCCGGCTCGGGCTTGCCGGAATTCCAACCGCCGCCGAGTCGATCATGCTCGAGCGCGACATGCGGCTGGCAGGGTTGACCGGCGGCCGCTATCACGCGGCCTCGCTGACCTCGACCGAGTCGCTGGAGATCCTCAAGCGCGCCCGCGACTCCGGCTACAACGTTTCGGCCTCGGTCTCGATCAACCACGTGACCTTGAACGAAAATGATATCGGGCCCTACCGCACCTTCCTCAAGCTGTCGCCGCCGCTGCGCACCGAGGACGACCGCAGGGCATTGGTCGCGGCGCTGGCCTCGGGGCTGATCGACGTCGTGATGAGCGATCACAATCCGCAGGACGTCGAGGTCAAGCGGTTGCCGTTCGCGGAAGCGGCGAGCGGCGCAGTCGGCCTGCAGACCATGCTGCCGGCGGCGCTGCGGCTGATCCACAATGGCGAGATGGATTTCAAGACGTTGGTCCGGGCGATGTCGACCCGGCCGGCGGAACTGCTCGGCCTACCCGGCGGCACGTTGCGCGCAGGCGCCCCTGCCGACATCATCGTGATCGACGCCGACACGCCCTGGGTGCTCGACCGCGACGATCTCAAATCGCTGTGCAAGAATACGCCGTTCGACGACGCCCGCTTCTCCGGCCGCGTGACGCGGACCATCGTCGGCGGACGGACCGTGTACGAGCACGTCTAAAGCCAAAGCGTTTTCGAGCGAAGTGGATACCGGTTCGCGTGAAGAAAACGCGTCAAAACAAAAAATTAGAGCCCCGTTCCGACGCAATCGGAACGGAAAAGCTCTAAATTTGAATGGAACTCAACGCGCCGCGAGTTGCGACATCGCCTCCATCGTCGTTCCGACGACGATAGCTGCGACGTAAACGACAAAGAACAGCTGCTCCAGCCGCCTGCGAACAGAAGCCATGATAAGCTCCCTCATTTCCAAGGCCATGGTGCGGGCTGATGGTTAATATTTCATTGACGGAATTGGCCGAAATCGACCGGACCGGCCGTCCAGGGAACCACCGCGATGTCTGCTGACGCGATGCTGCTGCCCGCCTTCCTGATCGGCTATCTGCTCGGCTCGATCCCGTTCGGCATGGTGCTGACCAGGCTCGCCGGCACCCAGGATCTGCGCACGATCGGCTCGGGCAATATCGGCGCCACCAACGTGCTGCGCACCGGCCGCAAGGGCCTCGCCGCGGCGACGCTGATCGGCGACATGCTGAAGGGCACGGTCGCCGTCATCATCGCGGGCACCATCGACGGCCCGAACGCCGCGATGCTGGCAGCGCTCGGCGCGTTCCTCGGCCACCTGTTCCCGGTCTGGCTCAAGTTTCGCGGCGGCAAGGGCGTCGCCACCTATCTCGGCGTGCTGCTCGGGCTGTTCTGGCCAGCGGCGCTGATCTTCGCCGTGATCTGGCTCGGCACCGCCTACACCACGCGCTACTCGTCACTGTCGGCGCTGATCGCCGCGTTCGTGACGCCGCTGTTCCTGTGGTGGTTCGGCCACAACGCCCTCGCCTCGCTGTTCGTCGTGCTGACGCTGCTGTTGTTCTACACGCACCGCGAAAACATCCAGCGCCTGCAGGCCGGCACCGAAGGCAAGATCGGCGAGAAGAAGTAGCTCTCCGTCATTCCGGGACGCGCCTCTTGGCGCGGGCCCGGAATCCATTTGGCCGCATGACCTATGGAGGTATGGATTCCGGGTTCTCGCTTCGCGAGCCCCGGAATGACGCTGCCTATTTTGCCAATGCAGCTTCCACAAAGCTCGCCGCCGCCAGCGCCTTGGCATCGCCGCCGAAGCCCGCGACCACGGTCACGCCGACAGGCAATCCGTCCTCGGCGATCAGCGTCGGGACGTTGACGCAAGGCACGCCCATCAACGTCCAGAGCCGGTTGTAACGAGGATCGCCGGTCGATGCCAAACCCGCGGGAGCCGCGCCCGGCGCCGACAGCGTCAGCAGCACGTCGACCTCGCCGAGGATCGCGGCCAGCGCCTGCCGCGCGCGCAGCGTGACGTCCATCGCCGCGTCGTACTCGGCCGGCGTGCCGCCCTTGCTCTCGTCGAGCCGGCCGCGCAATAGCGGCGGCATCGCGTCGTAGTGCTGGCCGTATTCCCAGGCGAACGACTGATGCGCCTCGAACTCCTGGACCACCGGATGGATCCGCCACGCCTCCGCGACGATGTCAGGCATTGCGAGTTCGCGAACGGTCGCACCCGCCTGCTCCGCCGCCCGCGCCGCCTTCTGCAACGCCTCCGCGCCGGACGTTTCAGGTGCGCCGGCGAAAGCCTGCGTCACCACGCCGATGCGCGGAACAGCGACCGATGACGGCACGATCAGCTCAGGCCGCCTGGTCATCGCGGCCAGCCCCAGCGCGACATCGCGCACGCCGGCGCCGAACAGCCCGACGGTATCGAGCGTCCAGGAAAAGCATTTCACGCCGACGGTCGGCAGCAGCCGGTAGCTCGGCTTGATCGCGGCGACGCCGCAGAACGAGGCCGGCCGGATCACCGAGCCGCCGGTCTGCGTGCCCAATGCCAGCGGGATCATCCCGGCGGCGACCGCGGCGGCCGAGCCCGACGACGATCCGCCCGGCGTATGCGCGTGATTGTGCGGATTGAGGGTTGCAGTCGGATCGTTCGCGGCGAACGCCGTGGTCGTGGTCTTGCCGATGATAGTGGCGCCGGCCTGCTTCAGCGCCATCACGACCGGCGCATCGGCGCGCGGCTGATGGGCGCGATAGATCGCAGCCCCCATCTCGGTCGGGAAGTCGGCGGTATCGATGATGTCCTTGATGCCGACCGCAATACCGCGCAGCGGCCCGGCAGTCTGCGCCCGCGCCTTGTCGTCGTGGCGGACGAAGGCGCCGATGGTCTTTTCCAGCGCGCCGATCGCCTCCAGCGACTGGCCGATGGCAGCCTCGGGCGACAGCGCGCCCTGCTCGATACGCGCTTTGAGGTCGGCAAGTGAGATCATGGTCGGCTTCCCCGGAATTGGCGACCGCTTGTAGCGCGTCACGCCCACTGCGCCAATGTCGTGGTTGATCACAATCCCAGGTTGGGCGAAGCTACGCTCCACATGCATGACCGGACGCCCAGCGCTGTAAAACTCACCGACACCGAGCGGCTCAACCGCCTGCGGCTGATCCGCTCCGACAATGTCGGCCCACGCACCTTTGCATCGCTGCTCCGCCATTTTGGCGATGCGGCGCACGCGCTGGAGCGGCTGCCCGATCTCGCGCGCCGCGGCGGCGCGTCGGGCCCCGGGCGCATCACGAGCGAAGCCGACGCGGCTGCGGAGCTTGCGGCCTGCGCGAGGCATGGCATCGACCTCGTCGCGCCGGAGGAAGCGCATTATCCGGCCCGGCTTGCCACCATCGACGACGCGCCGCCGCTGCTTGCCGTGCGCGGCGCGCGCGACACGCTGATGCGCCCGATGATCGCGATCGTCGGCTCCCGAAATGCCTCCGGCGCCGGGCTGAAATTTGCAGGCACTCTCGCGCGCGATCTCGGCGACGCCGGCTTAGTCGTGATCTCCGGCCTCGCCCGCGGCATCGATCAGGCGGCGCATCGCGCGACCGTTGCGAGCGGCACGGTCGCGGTGCTCGCCGGCGGCCACGACAGGATCTACCCGCCGGAGCATGAGGATCTGCTGGCCGCCCTGCTCGAGCGCGGTGCCGCGATTTCGGAGATGCCGCTCGGCCATGTGCCGCGGGCGCGCGACTTCCCCCGCCGCAACCGGCTGATCTCGGGCGCCTCGCTCGGCGTCGTGGTGGTGGAGGCCGCGCATCGCTCGGGCTCGCTGATCACGGCGCGGATGGCCGCCGAACAGGGCCGTGAGGTGTTCGCGGTGCCGGGCTCGCCGATCGATCCGCGCGCCGCCGGCGCCAACGATCTGATCAAGCAGGGCGCCACGCTGGTCACTGAAGCCGCCGACGTCATCAGCGCGGTGACGCCGATCATGGAGCGGCCGGTGATGCTTGGCGCGCGCGAGGACGACGAGCCGCTGGATTTTGCCACCGATGGCGGCGACCGCGCCCGCATCATCAATCTGCTCGGTCCGAGCCCGATCAGCCTCGACGATCTGATCCGGATGGCCGATGTCTCGCCCGCTGTCGTCCGCGCGGTGCTGCTGGAGCTGGAGCTTGCCGGCAGGCTCGAGCGTCACGGCGGCGGGCTGGTGTCGATGATCTAGAAATTAAGAGCGCACGCCCCGTGGCGCCGCACCTCTCCCCGTCATCCTGAGGAGCGGCTTCTTGGCCGCGTCTCGAAGGATGCACGGCCCCGCTGGTGGCCGTCGACCCTTCGAGACGCGCTTCGCGCTCCTCAGGGTGACGGGTCCAGATTTCAGTCGCCGTTCCGCGCATCAAAACTGCTGCGCGCGCCTTCGATCTCCGGCAGATGCGCGAACGCCCATTCGCCGAGCGCCTTCACGGGCGCCGCCAGCCCGCGGCCGAGATCGGTCAGCTCATAGTCGACCCGCGGCGGGATGGTCGGAAACACCGTGCGGGTCACCAGGCCGTCGCGCTCCAGTCCACGCAGCGTGAGCGTCAGCATCCGCTGCGAGATGCCGCTGATCATGCGCTTCAATTCGTTGAAGCGCTTCGGCCCGTCGATCAGCATCATGATCACGAACACGCTCCACTTGTCGCCGACCCGCGCCAGCACGGAGGCGACCGCGCGGCAATCGCTGTGATCGGGACTCGGCCGCGGCGGCGGGGCAGTCACATGGATGTTCTCAGGTCTCATCGCTGTGCTCGGGTTTCAAAAATGTGCGTTCTTGCGGACATTTAGGGCGGTCACTCATATAGCGCCAGTTACAAACCTATACCAAAGGTGATCCCAGCCATGAAACTTCTGCACATCGACTCCTCGGTCCTCGGCCCCCACTCCGTCAGCCGGCAGGTCTCCGCCGCCGCCGTCGAGCGGCTGCGCCAGGCCAATCCCGGCCTCGTCGTGAGCTACCGCGATCTCACCAAAACCCCGCTCGCCCACCTCTCCGGCCTCCACCTGGCCGCGAGCCAGGGCGCCGCACCGGACCCGTCGGTGCGCGACGATATCGCGACCGGCCAAGCTGTGCTGGACGAGTTCCTCGCCGCCGACATCGTGGTGATCGGCGCGCCGATGTACAATTTCACCATTCCCTCCCAGCTCAAGGCCTGGATCGACCGCGTCCTGGTTGCGGGCAAGACCTTCAAATACGACGCCACCGGCGTTCAGGGATTGGCCGGCAACAAGCGGGTCATCATCGCGATCTCGCGCGGCGGCTATTACGGCGCCGACACGCCGATGGCAGCCCTCGAGCATCTCGAGACCTATCTGCGCGGGGTGTTCGGCTTCATCGGTGTCAGGAATCTTGAATTCATCCCGGCCGACGGCATCCAGGTCGGTCCCGAGCATCGCGAGAAGGCGGTCGCAGGCGCGCTGCAGGCCGCCGGCAGCCTGAACGCCGCTTAACCCCAGAACCACTGTCGTCACCCGCGAAAGCGGGTGACCCAGTATTCCAGAGACGGCCGTTACTGAACCGGGAGGCCGCGGCGTACTGGATACCCCGCACGCGCGGGGTATGACAGTTGTGGGCGGGACAAGGTCTTGGCCAAGCGGCAAGCGTCATGCGCGGGCGACTCGCCGGATGCCTCAGAACCAGACGCCCTGAATGCCGGCGATGACGGCGACGAGGGAGATCAACAAACCGATGCCGGAAAACAGCGCGACCGTCACGAACTGTGCCGTGTCCGAATTCTCGGACGCGGACGAAACTCTGACCGGAGTCGCAATACGAGCTGCTTTGGGCATGACGGCACTCCAAATGATTCCGTGGTGAAAAAATTCCCCGCCCTTTTCAGGAGTCCCGGGAGTACGTCAAAGGTTCAATTCACGCAATGATAGTCGCGCACGCAACCGGCCGGTATGAAGCGCTTCACACCGGCCGGTTCGTTACAATGAGAAACAATTTAGCCGCGATAGATCGGCGCGCCCGCGGGCGAGGCCGTTGCGCCGCCATCGATGAACAATTCCTGCCCCTGCACGTGCGCCGCGTCGTCGGACGCCAGGAACAGCACCGTCTTCGAGATGTGATCGGGTTCGCCGATCCGCCCCAGCGGCGTGGTCTTGCCGATCCGCGCCTCGAACACCTTCTCGGCCTCGGGCGTTGCGATCGCCGCGCCCCAGATCGGTGTACGCACCGCGCCTGGCGCCACCACATTGACGCGGATGTTGCGCGGCGACAGCTCTGACGCCATCACCCGCGCCATCGCGCGCACGCCGGCCTTGCTCGCGGCATAGGCTGAGTAGCCGGGATTGCCGAGCACCGAAATCACCGAGCCGTTGAGGATGATGGATGCACCGTCGTTGAGATAGGGCGCGACCGCCTGCACCGTGAAGAACACGCCGGTGAGATTGGTGCGGATCACATTTTCGAAAGCAGCCAGCGTGGTGCCGCCGACCGGCGTCTGGCCGGGAATGCCGGCATTGGCAAACAGCACGTCGTATTTGCCGAACTTCTCGGCGCCCTGCTTCACCGCGGCTTCCAGCGCCGCGACATCGGTGGCGTCGGCCACCACCGCCAACGCGTTCGGCCCGAGTTCCTTGGCCGCCGCCGCAAGCGTCTCCTTGTTGCGCCCGGTGATGACGACCTTGGCGCCCTCGGCCACGAACAGTTTTGCCGTCGCAAGCCCGATGCCGCTGTTGCCGCCGGTGATCAACGCCGTCTTGTTTGCCAGTCTCATTGTCCGCCTCCAGTTAGTTGCATTATTAAACTTCGTTGCCTACTTAGGGCATCAGGTTTAATATTGCAACCACACAAGACCGTGATGGCCCAACTTCCGGAGACCGCGCCGTGAAACGAACCAGCCTCGCAGGCGATTCTTGCCCGGTGGCCCGCGCGCTCGACGTGTTCGGCGACTGGTGGTCGCTGCTGATCATCCGCGACGCCAGCCTCGGTCGGCGGCGCTTCGGCGAATTCCAGGCGAGCCTCGGCCTCGCCAAGAACATCCTAGCCACGCGGCTGCGCACGCTGGTCGAGCGCGGCATCCTGAAGATGGTCCCCGCCTCCGACGGCAGCGCCTACCAGGAATATCTGCTGACGCCGAAGGGCCGCGGCATCTTTCCGATCCTGGTCGCGCTCCGACAATGGACCGAGGAGTTCGACGAGCACCCGGACGAAATCGCGACCATCCTGGTCGACCGCGACAAGGGCAAGCCGGTGAAGAAGCTCGCGCTGTTTTCGCAGGACGGCCGCGTGCTTGATGCCGCCGACACGGCGCTGAAGCCGCGGCCTGCTGCGAAGCGCGCGCGGCGTGTATCGGCCTAACTCCGTCCATCGAGATGGCAACCGGTGTTGCCCATTCGACACGACGGGCAACTCAGCAAAATCTGTCAATCCTCGCGCGTGAAAATATTTCGCTTTATCAGAAATGCAACTCAGTGCCATAGATTGCCCGTCTCACCCGATCGAGGGGCGCTTCGCGATCGTCACGAACGCGGTGTGGGATGCGGTGGACGCCGATTGCGCACCTGACGAGTGCGCATGAGGCGGACGGCGAAGTCGTGTGGTCCTGACGCCCTAGTGGCCGGTGTCCTCTAGCAAAACGCGCAGGCGTTTTTGCGAAGGCGGTGACAAACAAGCCAAGTCTCGCCGGGGAGAGCGCGAAGTAAGCCGTAACCCATCGCGCAGGGAAAGCCGGAGTGTTTCCGGTTACACCTGTGGTCCTACCCCCGAGCTTTCTACCTTTTGCTCGGGGCCCATGGGTGCGATCGGCACCCGGCTTTCCCTGCGCCCTCCTCAAGAGTGAGGGCGAAACGAAATGCAGAGCTCGGACGATTCATGTCGCGAGAACGCAAATCTGCGTCCCCACCGGTACCTGTCATCGCCCGCGAAGGCGGGCGATCCAGTACGCCGCGGCCCCTCGGCTCACACACCGGCGCCTCTGGAATACTGGATCACCCGCATACGCAGGTGATGACACTGAACAAGCTGCTTGACCGTTGAATCGAGAACCATCCTCATCGTCGTCCTGGCGGAAGCCAGGACCCATTGCCCCAAATGAGAATTGTTGTGCGATGCTGGGGCAACGATCCCATTCATCATCAAATTCGGTGGTTATGGGTCCTGGCTCCCGTGCGCAATTGCGCACTAGGCCAGGACGACGCGGGAAGAGAGCCGAGCGCGACGTCCCCTCACGACAACCTCCTTCGGCTGCGCACACGCAACTGCTCGTCGGCTTCCAGGCGGGCCATCGCGAACAGCCGGTCGAGGACCTCGAATTTGTGGCGCTGGGCGAGTTTGGCGAGTTCGGTCGCGGCGGCTGCGATCAGGACCAGGGCGTCATCCGGACCGCCCTCCCCACCTGTCTCGTCGCCCGCCGGTCGTCGCCGACCGGATGCCTTGCGCTTCCGGCCGCCCCCTGTGCTGCTCAAAAGGCCTAGTCCGATTCCCACCCCTATATATAAAGAGATACGCCGTTTCCGGCCGCAACTCTAGGACGTATTTTTCAACTCTTGGGATAGGAACTCCACAGCCTGGACCCTCCCTTCAATATCTGGCGATTTGACAGGGACCGCCTCAGCACCCATGTTCGCCCCGACACGGCGGGCCGCGAGTCTAGCGGAACCGACCTTCAAGTTTTCCCGTAAGCTATTGGAATGACATGAATATCGTCATTGTGGAGTCGCCTGCCAAGGCCAAGACGATCAACAAATATCTGGGATCCTCCTATGAGGTCCTGGCGTCGTTTGGCCATGTCCGCGACCTCCCGGCCAAGAACGGTTCGGTCGATCCGGACGCCAATTTCCAGATGATCTGGGAGGTCGACGCCAAGGCCGCTGGCCGTCTGAACGACATCGCCAAGGCGCTCAAGGGTGCCGACCGTCTGATTCTCGCAACCGACCCTGATCGCGAGGGCGAGGCGATCTCCTGGCACGTGCTGGAGGTGATGAAGGAGAAGCGCGCGCTGAAGGACCAGAAGGTCGAGCGCGTGGTGTTCAACGCCATCACCAAGCAGGCCGTCACCGATGCCATGAGGGCGCCGCGCCAGATCGATGGCGCGCTGGTCGATGCCTATATGGCGCGCCGTGCGCTGGACTATCTGGTCGGCTTCACCCTCTCCCCCGTGCTGTGGCGCAAGTTGCCCGGCGCCCGCTCCGCCGGCCGCGTGCAGTCCGTCGCGCTGCGGCTGGTCTGCGACCGCGAACTCGAGATCGAGAAGTTCGTGCCGAGGGAATACTGGTCGTTGGTCGCGACGCTGCTGACGCCGCGCGGCGACGCCTTCGAGGCGCGGCTGGTCGGTGCCGACGGCAAGAAGATCGCGCGACTCGACATCGGCTCCGGCGCCGAAGCCGAGGACTTCAAGAAGGCGATCGAGGCCGCGTTGTTCAAGGTCGCGACCGTCGAGGCCAAGCCGGCCCGGCGCAATCCGCAGGCCCCCTTCACCACCTCGACCCTGCAGCAGGAAGCGAGCCGCAAGCTCGGCTTCGCGCCGGCGCACACCATGCGCATCGCGCAGCGGCTGTATGAAGGCATCGACATCGGCGGCGAGACCACCGGCCTGATCACCTATATGCGAACCGACGGCGTGCAGATCGATCCGTCCGCGATCACCCAGGCCCGCAAGGTGATCGGCGAGGACTATGGCAACGCCTACGTGCCGGACGCGCCGCGCCAGTACCAGGCCAAGGCCAAGAACGCCCAGGAAGCGCACGAAGCGATCCGCCCGACCGATCTGTCGCGTCGCCCCGCCACCATCGGCCGTCGGCTCGATACCGACCAGGCCAAGCTCTATGAGCTGATCTGGAAGCGCACCATTGCGAGCCAGATGGAGTCGGCCGAACTCGAGCGCACCACCGTCGACATCGAAGCCAAGGCCGGCGCCCGCACACTCGAGCTGCGCGCCTCCGGCCAGGTCATCAAGTTCGACGGCTTCCTCGCGCTCTATCAGGAAAGCCGTGACGACGAGGAGGACGAGGATTCGCGCCGCCTGCCCACGATGAGCCAGGGCGAAGCGGTGAAGCGCCAGAGCCTTGCCGTCACCCAGCATTTCACCGAGCCGCCGCCGCGCTTCTCGGAAGCCTCGCTGGTGAAGCGGATGGAAGAACTCGGCATCGGCCGGCCCTCGACCTACGCCTCGATCCTGCAGGTCCTGAAGGACCGCGGCTACGTCAAGCTGGAGAAGAAGCGGCTGCACGGCGAGGACAAGGGCCGCGTCGTGGTCGCGTTCCTGGAAAACTTCTTCTCGCGATACGTCGAATACGACTTCACGGCCGATCTCGAGGAACAGCTCGATCGCGTCTCCAACAACGAGATCTCCTGGCAGCAGGTGCTGAAGGATTTCTGGAGCGGCTTCATCGGCGCGGTGAACGACATCAAGGATCTGCGCGTCGCCGAGGTACTGGATGCGCTCGACGAGATGCTTGGCCCGCACATCTATCCGCCGCGCGCGGATGGCGGCGACGTCAGGCAGTGTCCGACCTGCGGCACCGGGCGGCTCAACCTCAAGGCCGGCAAGTTCGGCGCCTTCGTCGGCTGCTCGAACTATCCGGAATGCCGCTACACAAGGCCGCTGGCGGCCGACAGCGCCGAGAGCGCCGACCGCGTGCTCGGCACCGATCCCGACACCGGGTTCGATGTCACGGTGAAGGCCGGCCGTTTCGGCCCCTACATCCAGCTTGGCGAGCAGAAGGATTACGCCGAAGGCGAGAAGCCGAAGCGCGCGGGGATTCCGAAGGGCACCTCGCCTGGCGATGTCGATCTCGAACTGGCGCTGAAGCTGTTGTCGCTGCCGCGCGAGATCGGCAAGCATCCGGAAACCGGGCAGCCGATCACGGCCGGCCTCGGCCGGTTCGGGCCGTTCGTCAAGCACGAGAAGACCTATGCCAGCCTCGAGGCCGGCGACGAGGTGTTCGACATCGGATTGAACCGCGCCGTCACGCTGATCGCGGAGAAGATCGCTAAGGGTCCGAGCGGCCGCCGCTTCGGCGCCGACCCGGGCAAGCCGCTCGGCGACCACCCGACGCTGGGCGCCGTCGCGCTCAAGAACGGCCGTTACGGCGCCTATGTCGCGGCCGGCGGCGTCAACGCGACGATTCCGAGCGACAAGACGCCCGATGAGGTCACGCTTGCGGAGGCGATCGCGCTGATCGACGAGCGCGCGGCCAAGGGCGGCGGCAAGGCAAAGGGCAAGAAGGCGAAGGCGGCAAAGCCCGCCAAAGCCAAGGCCGAAACGGCCGACGGCGATGCCGAGGCCAAGCCCGCCAAGAAGGGGGCGTCCAAGAAGGCCGCGGCGAAGCCGAAAACGGATGCGACCAGCAAGGCGCGCGCGCCGGTCGCCTCCGGTGCCAAGACGTCGCCTGCAAAGTCATCGGCACCCGCGAAAGCGCCCGCGAAGAAGAGCGCCGGCAAGGCAAGAGGATAAGTGAAACCAAAACCCGACCATGGCTTTCCGGGCCGGGACGCCATCGTCGCCTTCATCCGCGCCAATCCAGGCAAGATCGGCACCCGCGAGATCGCGCGCGCGTTCGGCCTGAAGAACGCCGACCGCATCGAGTTGAAGCGGATCCTCCGCGAGCTTGCCGACGACGGCACGGTCGCCAAGCGCGGCCGCAAGATTCACGAGCCGGCGGCGCTGCCGCCGACCGTGCTTGCCGACATCACCGGCCGTGACAGCGACGGCGAGTTGATCGCCACACCCGCCGAGTGGGACTCCGAAGAAAACGGCACCGCCCCGAAAATCCGCATCGAGACGCCGCGGCGGCCGAAGCCCGGTACCGTCGCCGGCGTCGGTGACCGCGCGCTGCTGCGGGTCGAGGTGACCAACGAGCGCGACGGCACGCCCTATCGCGGTCGCGTCATCAAGGTGATCGATCACGGACGCACCCGCATTCTCGGCATCTTCCGCAAGAACCCTGAAGGCGGCGGCCGCCTGATCCCGGTCGACAAGAAGCAGGCCGGCCGCGAGCTCAACATCGCCCAGGCCGACAGCGGCGGCGCCGAGGACGGCGACCTCATCAGCGTCGATTTGATCCGCACCCGCGGCTACGGGCTCGCCTCCGCCCGGGTCAAGGAACGGCTCGGCTCGATCGCCAGCGAGAAGGCGATCAGCCTGATCGCGATCAACACCCACGACATCCCGCAGGTGTTTTCGTCTTCTGCGCTGCGCGAAGCCGAAGACGCAAAGCCCGCGACGTTGCAGGGTCGCGAGGATTGGCGCGACGTGCCGCTCGTCACCATCGACCCGCCGGACGCCAAGGATCACGACGACGCCGTGCATGCCGAGGTCGACCCCGATCCGAACAACAAGGGCGGCTTTATCGTCCATGTCGCGATCGCCGACGTCGCCTTCTATGTGCGGGCGGGCTCTGCGCTCGACCGCGACGCGCTGCAGCGCGGCAACTCGGTGTATTTCCCTGATCGGGTGGTGCCGATGCTGCCCGAGCGCATCTCCAACAATCTCTGCTCGCTGGTGCCGGGCGAACCGCGCGGCGCGCTCGCGGTGCGGATGGTGATCGGCGCCGACGGCCGCAAGCGCTCGCACACCTTCCACCGCGTGCTGATGCGCTCGGCCGCAAAGCTCAATTACGCGCAGGCGCAGGCCGCGATCGACGGCAGGCCCGACGACACCACCGGCCCCCTGCTCGATCCGATCCTGAAGCCGCTGTGGGCGGCCTATGAGCTGGTCAGGCTCGCGCGCAACGAGCGTGACCCGCTCGATCTCGATCTGCCCGAGCGCAAGATCCTGTTGAAGCCCGACGGCACCGTCGATCGGGTGATCGTGCCGCAGCGGCTGGATGCGCACCGGCTGATCGAGGAGTTCATGATCCTCGCCAACGTTGCCGCGGCCGAGATGCTGGAGAAGAAGGCGCTGCCGCTGATCTACCGCGTGCACGACGAGCCGAGCCAGGAAAAGGTGCACAACCTCCAGGAATTCCTGAAGACGCTCGACCTGCCCTTCACCAAGCAGGGCGCGCTGCGGCCCGCGCAATTCAACCGCGTGCTGGCGCAGGTTTCGGGCGAGGATTACGAGCCGCTGGTCAATGAGGTGGTGCTGCGCTCGCAGGCGCAGGCCGAATATTCCGCCGAAAACTACGGCCATTTCGGCTTGAACCTGCGCCGCTACGCGCACTTCACCTCGCCGATCCGGCGCTATGCCGATCTGATCGTGCATCGCGCGCTGATCCGCGCGCTCGGCCTCGGCGAAGGCGCCTTGCCGACGGATGAGACCGTGGAGACACTGGCCGAAATCGCCGCGCAGATTTCGGTGACCGAGCGGCGCGCGATGAAGGCGGAGCGCGAGACCACCGACCGGCTGATCGCGCATTTCCTTGCTGACAAGGTCGGCGCCTCGTTCCAGGGCCGCATTTCCGGCGTGACGCGATCCGGCCTGTTCGTGAAGCTCGATGACACCGGCGCCGACGGCCTGATCCCGATCCGCACCATCGGCAGCGAATATTTCAACTACGACGAAACCCGCCATGCGCTGATCGGCTCGCGCAGTGGAACCATGTATCGGCTTGGTGACGTCGTCGACGTGCGGCTGGTCGAAGCCGCGCCGGTGGCGGGCGCGCTGCGCTTTGAGCTATTATCCGGCGGCCAGGCAATTCCGCGCGGCAGAAAACGCGACGGCGCAAGGCCTGAGCGCAGCGCTGTGGGATTTGGCAAGGGACCAGGCAAGGGAACTGGCAAGAAGGCACACAAGGAGCGGAAGGCGCGCAACAAGAAGGACCGCAAGCCGGCGAAGTCCAAGCCCGGCAAATCGAAGCGAGGCACGTCATGGAAGTGACACCGCCGACAGTGGTCTGGACTCGCGACGGAGCCGAGCCCGAGAAGCGCGACGTGTGGACCGCGATGAAGCGCGGGTTCCTCAGCCGCTGCCCGCGCTGCGGCAGAGGCAAGCTGTTTCGCAAGTTTCTCAAATGCGACGGCCATTGCCCGGTCTGCGACCTCGACTTCTCGCCGCATCGCGCCGACGATCTGCCCGCCTATCTCGTCATCGTCATCGTCGGCCATATCGTGGTACCGACCGCGCTGTGGATCGAGACCGATTATTCGCCGCCGGTGTGGCTGCAACTTGCGATCTATCTGCCGTTCACGCTGTTCGCATCGCTGGCGTTGTTGCAGCCGGTGAAGGGAGCCGTGATCGGATTGCAATGGGCCCTGCGCATGCATGGCTTTGACGAAAATGCCCCTAGCGACATCCCGCCGGTCTAGCTAAACCGGACCCCAAGAAGAAATGAAAGGGATGAAATGACTGAAGCTGCCGCACCTGCCGCCGTCGTCCACCAGGGCGAAAAAGAAGCCGATCATCATGCGTACTTCCGGCCGAAAGATGCGGCGACGCTGATCCTGATCGATCGCTCCGGTGCCAAGCCGAAGGTGCTGGTCGGCAAGCGCCACGACAAGGTGGTGTTCATGCCGGGCAAATTCGTCTTCCCCGGCGGCCGCGTCGACAAGGCCGACAGCCGCGTGCCGGTCGCAGCCCCGATCACGCCGGAGCTCGAAACCAATCTGCTCAAGGGCAGCCCGAAGATCACACCCGGCCGCGCGCGTGCGCTCGCCAATGCAGCGATCCGCGAAGCCTGCGAAGAGACCGGGCTCTGCCTCGGCCGCAAGGTCGAGAAGACACTGAGGCTCGACGGTCCCTGGGCGCCGTTCGCCGACGCCGGCCTGCTGCCCGATCCGTCCGGCCTGTTCCTGATTGCGCGCGCGATCACGCCGCCCGGCCGCGTCCGCCGCTTCGACACCCGCTTCTTCACCGCCGATGCGTCAGCAATCGCGCACCGCGTCGAAGGCGTGGTGCATGCCGACGCCGAACTGGTCGAGCTGGTCTGGGTCGAGATTGGCTCCGAGCCGCTCGCGGACGCGCATGCCATGACCAAGAACGTGCTGGCCGAGCTCGACCGCCGTCTCGCCACCGGCCCGCTCCGCCACGACGCGCCGGTGCCGTTCTTCCATTTCTACGGCGGCAAGATGCATAAGGACGTGCTGGGAGCATGACCCCTGCTGCGCCGGGACACGGTGTCAGGTCAGTGCACGGCTGATATCACCGAGGGCAGCATGTGCGCGGCGACCACCCTGTGTCCCTCCGGCGTGAAGTGAATGTGGTCCGGCTGCAGATAATTGCGCAGCACCGCATTCCACCACATCGGGATCACGCGGATGCCCCGGCTGCGAAGCCGCGCCTCGATCGCAGCGAGCTCGGCGGTTTGATCCCCTTGATGCAATCGCCTGGCGTTCCAGCCGCCGCCGAGCCGGTCGAGCAGCACGATCTTCGTCCCTGCGGGGACCGCGGAATCGAGCCGGGCCAGCATGCCCGCATTGGTCTCGCCGTTGATGCCGGCGTTGGTGACGTGAACGCTGCGGCCCTTCGCCGCGAGCATGCCTTCCAGTTGCGCCGGCCAGGCATCCGAACTGCTGACGCCCCGGCCCGCGACATTGCTCGCGCCGATCGCAACGATCTGCGCCCGCGCCGGGCTGCCGAGACAGAGCGCGATCGCAACCAGGAAGCCCGCGATCAGCCATGGCCTTGCCGGATAGATCATGTCCCCCTCCACGATGACAAAGGCGTCGGGTTGAAAATATCCTCTGCTCGTCGCCCAGATTGCAAGATTCTTCTTAAGGACCCTCATGGCGTTGTCCGCGGCGCTCCCTATCTGTTCCGCTAACGACATCAAGAACGGAACGGGGCAATGGCGAAGCGTCAACTCAAGCTCGGCGCGTTCATGCGGCCGATCAGCATCCACACCGGCGCCTGGCGCTATCCCGGGGCCTGGCCCGACGCCAATTTCAACTTCGACCATATCAAGCAGCTGATCCGGAAGCTCGAGGCCGGCAAGTTCGACGCGTTTTTCATGGCCGACCATCTGGCCGTGCTCAACATGCCGATCAACGCGCTGAAGCGCAGCCACACCGTGACCTCGTTCGAGCCGTTCACCCTGCTCTCGGCGCTCGCGGCCGTCACCGAGAATATCGGCCTGATCGCGACCGGCTCGACCACGTTCGACGAGCCCTATCACGTCGCCCGGCGCTTCGCCTCGCTCGACCACATCTCCGGCGGCCGCGCCGGCTGGAATATCGTCACCACATCCAATCCGGACGCGGCGCTGAATTTCGGGCTCGACGATCACATGGAGCATGCCGAGCGCTACAAGCGCGCCCGCGAATTCTACGATGTCGTCGCCGGCCTCTGGGACTCCTTCGCCGATGACGCATTCGTGCGTGACGTCGAGTCCGGGCTGTTCGTCGATCCCGACAAGATGCATGTGCTCAACCACAAGGGCAAATATCTCTCGGTCCGCGGTCCGCTGAACATCGCCCGCCCCGTGCAGGGCTGGCCGGTCATCGTGCAGGCCGGCGCATCCGACGACGGCAGGCAGCTTGCGGCCGAGACCGCGGAGGCCGTGTTCACCGGCGGCGGCAGCCTTGCGGACGGACAAAAACTCTATGCCGACATCAAGGGCCGCATGGAGAAGATCGGCCGCGATCCCGAGCATCTGAAGATCCTGCCCGGCGCCTTCGTGGTGGTCGGCGACAGCGTCGAGGAAGCCAAGGAGAAGCGCGCGTTGCTCGACAGCCGCGTGCATTACGAGAGCGCGATCGCCTCGCTCTCGGTGATCCTCGGCACCGACGCGTCCGGCTTCGATCCCGACGGGCCATTGCCGCCGATCCCGGAAACCAATGCCAGCAAGAGCGGCCGGCAGCGCCTCGTCGACGTCGCCGCGCGCGACAAGCTCACCGTGCGCCAGCTCGCCCAACGCGTCGGCGGCTATGGCGGGCTCGCCTTCGTCGGCACGCCGCAGACCATCGCCGATCAGATGGAGGAATGGCTGACCGGCCGCGGCAGCGACGGCTTCAACATCATGTTTCCGTATCTGCCGCAGGGATTGTTCGAGTTCGTCGACAAGGTCGTTCCCGAATTGCAGAGGCGCGGGATCTTCCGCAAGGACTACGAAGGCAAGACCCTGCGCGAAAATCTGGGCCTGCCGCGGCCGAAGAACCAGTTCTTCGAGGCCTGATCGGGCGCAGACGATCGATGCTAGTCCGCGTCGGGCTCGGTGCCGACATAGTCCTTCGGCCGCAGCTTCAGCTCGGCCCCGAGCGTCTGCGCAAACTCGTTCGCCTCGTCGCGGCGGCTGAAGGACACCATGACCGGCCTGGTGCCGCGGCCTCCGCACAGGCTCACGTGATACGCGGTGAAGCTGCAATCGGGATCGGAGTGATCGGTGATACTGATGAACTTGAATTCGCTGAGTTGGCGCAGGCTGCGAAACTTCAGCGGACCGAATTGCTTGGTGACGATCAGCTGCCGCGCGATCGGGTCGACCTCGATGAAGTAGCGCAGCGTCGCGAGGATCAGTCCGGGCGCGCCGATCACCAGCGCAAAGCCGGTCAGGAACAGCAGCCCGACCCAGTCCTCGCTCCAGTAGCCCGATCCCGTCAGATCGGCCTTGAGGATCAGGCCGATGTAGTAGGCAAAGTAGAGGCCGCCTGCGAGGGAACGGCAGCGAGGCCAGGCGGAAGTACCACTGCTTCAGCCATTCGACGCGCACGCCCTGGTCGTCATGGGTGATTGCAACCGACATCCTGTCCTCTGCCATCAGCTGGAAATGGGGACAGGCGGTAGTCGGCAGTCCGGTGCGCCAGGTTCGACGAAAATCGCCGCTTTTGGGTCGAAAAGCCTCGAAATCAGGCCCGTTTCGGCCGGGAAATCCTTGACTTCCCACGGTTTATGGCTAGTTTCCCGGCCAAACGCGGGCCGATTTGGCCGGCTCCCGATATCCCTGCATTTTCGAGGTTTTGCACATGGCCAAGGCGGTCACCATCAAGGTCAAGCTCGTGTCGACGGCCGATACCGGCTTTTACTACGTCGCCAAGAAGAATTCGCGCACCATGACCGACAAGCTGGTCAAGAAGAAGTACGACCCGGTCGCGCGCAAGCACGTCGAGTTCAAGGAAGCCAAGATCAAGTAAGATCGCCTGCTTCTGACGTTTCAAACGGGGCCCTTTGGGCCCCGTTTTTGCTTTGTGTCCACGCGTCATCCCTGATGCGTCCCGGACCGCCCGGGCGAGGGCTCGCATGATTGCAACCTTGGACGAGGGAAACGTCGGCGGCTATTCGGTCGCCTACGGCCGCGAAGACATCTACTTTCCGGTCTATGTCACGGCCGCGCTGGCCGCGATCTTCCTGACCGCGAGCTGGATCACCGGCGCGATCTACTGGCTGGCTCTAGCGGCGGCGGCGGCCGGCTTCACCTACTACAACATCCCCCTGCTGGAGGCCGGTCGTCCGACCATCGGGGCCAACCAGTACGGCATCTTCATCCAGGCCTTCGGGCTGATCCGCTGGCGCGCCATCGCGCGCATCGACCTCGTCGAGATCGCCGAGCGCGCGATGACCGTTCACGAGTTGCAGATCGCGCTCAACGGGCCGCTCGGCAGCGCGCTGGTGGCCGATTGGCGCAAGCGGCCGGCCTATCGGCTGCTGATGCGCTTGCCCTGGCGCATGGACCATCGTGGCGTGGTGCGCGTCAATCTCGGGCCATTCGATCGGTCGCCCGACGAGATCCACCGGACGTTCCTCAGGATGTGGCGCTACTACCGGAGCTAGCGCTTGAACGCCTCATCACGCAGATGCGCATCCGCAATTTGCGCATCAGGATTGTGCGTGATGGTCATGAACCAAACCAGGCTGAAGAACAGCGACCACGCTGTGTTCCAATAGAACCAGTTCATGGGATCACCTCGAACAGCTTTGACCCGCACCGGCCGGCGAACCTCGCCGGCCCTGCGGAACGCCGCCCAGTCTACTGCACGACCTCGCCGTGCAGCGCGAGATCCAGTCCTTCCCGCTCGATCTCCCGCGTCACGCGAAGCCCGACGAAGAGATTGATCACGAACAGGATGACCAGACTCACGACGGCATCATACACGAAGACGGTCGCGACGCCGATGCACTGATTGATGAACTGCGCGGCATTCCCCTCCAGAACGCCTGCCGTACCACCATACTGCTCGACCGCGAACACGCCCGTCAGCAGCGCTCCAACGATGCCGCCGACGGCATGGACGCCGAAGCAATCCAGCGCGTCATCGTAGCTGAACATGCGCTTCAAGCCGGTGCATCCCCAGTAGCAGAACACGCCCGCGGCAATGCCGATGGCAAACGCACCGACCGGGCCGACGAAACCGGAGGCCGGCGTGATCGCGACGAGACCCGCAACGGCACCCGAGCAGATGCCGACGCCGGTCGGCTTGCCCTTCAGCGCCCATTCCACCAGCATCCAGGTGAAGCCCGCCACCGCCGTGGCGATCTGGGTCACCAGCATGGCCATGCCCGCCTGCATTCCCGCCGTGACGGCGGAGCCGGCGTTGAATCCGAACCAGCCGACCCACAGCAGCGAGGCGCCGATGAAGGTCAGCACCATGTTGTGCGCCGGCCCCGTCTCGACGCGCTTGCCGAGCATGATGGCGCACATCAGCCCGGCCACGCCGGCATTGATGTGCACCACGGTGCCGCCGGCGAAATCGAGAACTTTGACATACGCGGCGTCGTTACCCGCCGAGAAGATCCCGTCGGGCCCCCAGACCCAATGCGCGATCGGCGCATAGACGAAGATCGCCCACAGCCCGATGAACCAGAGCATGGCGGAGAACTTCATCCGCTCGGCAAACGCACCGGCAATCAGCGCCGGCGTAATGATGGCGAACGTCATCTGGAAGCAGATGTAGACAGACTCAGGGATGGTCGCGGCGAGCGGATTGGGATTGCCGATGCCGCCCTTGCCGATGTCGCTCAGGATGTCCTTGAGGAACATGCGATCCAGACCGCCGATAAACGGCGTGCCGGCACGGAACGCCAGACTGTAGGTCAGGACGGCAAACAGGATCGTGACCAGGCAGGTGACGGCGAAGCTGGTCATTACGGTATCGCCGACATTCTTCTTGCGCACCATGCCGCCGTAGAACAGGCCGAGGCCCGGTACCGTCATCATCAAGACGAGTGCGACGGACGTGAGCATCCACGCCGTGTCGCCGGGGTTTGGTGTGCACTTCTCGAGAATCTTGCCGCCGCAGGCCGGAGGCGCTGCGTCCTCAGCCAGCGCGAGGTCGCTGAACAGCAGGCACAGAAACGCCACCCCCAGCAGCGCAACCACTGTTCTCACGAGCTTCTGGCGCGTGTATGTCCCAGACTCCATCATCGTCCTCCCATCACAAGAAATGTTGCTGTTCGGAATGGGCGCGGTGCGCTCGAGGCGCCGAGAGGCCACTTGCGCGTTCGGTTATCGGGATGTCTCGAAGTGCCGCGATGCGGGTGGCGGGATGCAGCGAAGCCGCGGCGACATCACGCCGGACGCGAGGCACAAGCGCCCCCTGCTCGGCGGCGCGGCGAAGGCCGTGGTGCGCGGATGGCTGGAGAATGCCGGCGACTAGCCTCATCGCGGCCAGCCCTTCCCATAGGCCCCCAGGCCAGAAACCTCAGCGACGGCTTCCGGCACGATTCCTAGCCATATTCAATCAAGATTCGTGCCATCGGCGCGCACGGAATAACGCTCTGAAAGCGCTGCTACTTCAATCCCCGCACGGGACAACGGCGCGCGCCGCTGCACGTTCTCGCAGCAAATAATCGATGTAAAAATAGGCAGTAACAGCGACTGCCCACACACGGGGCAGTCGCCGATCTTGTCGGATCGGACGCTAGGCGGTCTTGAGCAGCGGCGGCTGCGACGGCCGGATCAGCGCGAACGCGACTTGGATGATGCCGCCGGCAAGGCCGAGCGCGACGCCGATGCGCCAGGCCATGGTGTAGGAGCCGAGCGAGTCGTAGATCACCCCGCCTCCATACGCACCGAGGAAGCTGCCGACCTGGTGGCTCATGAAGGCGAGGCCCTGGATCATCGCCTGCCAGCGCAGCCCGAACATCTCGGCCACCGCACCCGCGACCAGCGGACCGACACCCATCCAGAGGAAGCCCATGATGGCGCCGAACAGCAGCGTCGAGGCAGGCGTCGCCGGCAGCATGAAATACCAGGCGAGCGCCAGCGAACGCAGGATGTAGATCGCGCCGAGCAGCGCGAGCTTGTTCCAGTGCTGGCCGGCCCAGCCGAAGAACAGAGAGCCCAGCACGTTGAAGCCGCCGATCATGCCGAGCGTCTGTGCGCTCAGCATCGGATCGAGCCCGCAGATCGCCAGATACGACGGCAGATGCGTGGTGAGGAAGACGAGCTGCATGCCGCAGACCATGTAGGCGCAGGTCATCACCACGAAGGACGCGTTGCCGAACGCGGTCTTTGCCGCGGTCGCCGCGGTGGCATTGCCGATATCGTCGGCTGCGGGCTTCGGCAACGGAATGCTGTCGACACGCCCTGCGAACCAGGCGGCCGGAATCATCGCGATCGACAGGATGACAAAGCCGGCGAGCCCGACGCGCCACCCGAATCCTTCATTGAGCATCTGGCCGAGCGGCGCCGAGAGCAGCGCGCCGAGCGAGCCCGCACCGGAGACGATGCCGAGTACGGTCGAGCGCACCGTCTCCGGCACCGCCCGCGCGGCAACCGACATCGCAATCGCCGCCGCGGTACAGGCCAGCGAGGTGCCGATCAACGCGCCGCCGCCGATCATGACACTGACCAGCCCATGCGCGGTCGTCATCAGCACCAGGCCCGCGATATCGAGCAGTGCGCCGACCACCATGATGGGGCGGAAGCCGTACCGCACCGTCATCGCACCGGCGAGCGGCTGCAAAAAGCCCCAGGCGAGGTTCTGCACGGCCAGCGCCAGCGTGAAATCGGATATCGAGATGTGGATGTCGTGCGTCAGCGGCTGCATGAAGATGCCGAGGCTCTGCCGCAGCCCCATGCTCAGCGTGAGCATGATGGAAGCACCGATCAGAATGGGAAGCGTGGGACGCAGGACCTGCAACAGGGGCATTGTTCTTGTTCTCCCAAATGGGCACGGCACGCGTGCCGCAGCCTGCAATTCACGCTTGTTTTGGTTACACAGACCTGTGTCCTTAGGCTATACAGGGGGCGAGCTGTCAAGCAAAGAGGATCACGGCTGGCGCATGGCTTCCCCGCCTCCCAAACAGACCATGAAAGAGCGGATCCTCGAGACCGCTGACAAGCTGTTCTACCTGCAAGGCATTCGCGCCATCGGCGTCGACACCATCGTGGCCGAGATCGGCATCAGCAAACGCACGCTCTACAATCACTTCCCGTCGAAGGACGCGCTGATCGAGGCTTACTTGCAGCGCCGCTTCGTGCAGCCCCGCCCCTCCGACAAGCCGCCGGCCGAGCAGATTCTCGCGACCTTCGATTCGCTGGAGCGGCGCTTTTCAGCACGGGATTTTCGCGGCTGCCCGTTTGTGAACGCGGTGGCCGAACTCGGCCCGGAGGACGAGGACCGGACTATCAAAAACATCGCTGTTGCCTTCAAGGAAAGCCGCCGGGTCTGGTTTCGCGATCTGCTGCGGCAGCTCGGCGTCGCCGATGCCGAGGGACTGGCGACCCAGCTCACGCTGCTGGTCGACGGCTCGATTGCGCAGGACCTGGTGCGCGACGATCCGGCCATGGCGCGCGCGGCGAAGGAAGCCGCCCGCGTGCTGCTGGCGAATGCGGGCGTCAAGGTCGCCAAAGCCGATCCCGCAGCCAGGAAGCCAGCTGGCTGAATACGGTTGCGTCCCGAAGCGGCGTTTGGTTGGTAGCGCTGACGACGCGCGACGGCGTCCGAAGGAATATTCCGTCAGGCGAGATTGACAGCGACCGCACAAGCAGCCCGCGGCGCAACAGGGAGCGACCATGGAAGATCTGAAGGTGACGGCCACCGGCTACGATTTCGCGCCGGCGCGCGCGGCCATGCAGCGTTATATCGACAACGATCTCCTGTCCGGCATCTCGTCGGCGGTCATGGTCGGCCGCGAACTGGTCGACGTCAGCTGCGTCGGATGGGCCGACAAGGAAGCGCAGATCCCGCTGCGCACCGACCACATCTTCCGGGTCTTCTCCAACACCAAGCTGATCACCTCCTGCGCGGCGCTGCTGTTGGCCGAGGATGGCCGCTTCCAGCTCGACGATCCGATCGAGAAATTCATCCCGCAGCTCCGCAACCGCAAGGTCCTGCTGAAAGGCGCGACGTCGATCGACCAAACCGAGCCCGCGAAGAGCTCAATCACCATCCGTCAGCTGCTGAGCCACAGCGCCGGTTTGAGCTACGGCTTCTTCGATCCCGGCACCGTCATTTTCAAGGCGCTCAACGAGCGCGGCGTGCACAATCCCAATACGACCTTGGCTGAGATGGTAGACGTGCTGGCCGATCTGCCGCTGATCTATCAGCCGGGCACGTCGTGGGAATACTCGCTCGCGATCGACGTGGTCGCACGCCTGGTGGAAGTCGTCAGCGGCCAGACCTTTGACAAGTTCATCAAGGCACGCATCCTCGATCCGCTCGGCATGGTCGATACCGGCTTCGTCGTTCCGCAAGAGGATCAGGGTCGCCTTGTTGCATACTACGCCGGCGCCGATCTGATGGAGCCGATGAAGCCGGGTCTCACCCGCACCGACAATGCGCCCTTCCCCGGCGCCTATCTGCGTCCGGTCGCACGGCTCAATGGCGGCGGCGGCCTGGTTTCGACATTGCCCGATATGGTCGCGCTGATCCGCAGCCTGCTGCCCGGCGGACCGACGTTGCTGAAGCCGGACACGATCGCAATGATGATGTCCAACCAGTTGCCCGAGGGACAGTGGATCCGCTTCGCGATGATGGGCGAGCAACCCGGCAAGGCGCACGGGCTCGCCGGCGGCCTGATCCTCGACCCCTCGCCGATCGATCATCCCGACGCTGCCGGCGAGTTCTACTGGGGCGGCGTCGCCGGCACGCAGTGGTGGATTTCGCCGAAGACCGGGATGGCCGGCGTGATGATGGCGCAGCGCCAGATGGCGTTCGTCCATCCGTTCTCGTTCGAGTTCAAGCGGATGGCCTATGACGCGGTGAAGCGCGGGCGTTAGGTTCATCCATCCTGTCGTCACCCGCGCATGCGGTGACCCAGTATTCCAGAGGCAGTGCCGTTTGAAACGAGAGGCCGCGGCGTACTGGATACCCCGCATTCGCGGGGTATGACGACGGATATGATGGTGTGAAACGCGGACGTTACGCCGCTGCCGAAACCACGCGGTTGCGGCCGTCGTGCTTGGCGCGATAGAGCGCGGTGTCGGCGCGCTTGAGCACGTCGGTGACCTGCTCGCCCTTGCGCTCCAGCGTGGTGAGCCCGATCGAGATCGTGACGGTGATCCGCTTGCCGCCCTTTTCGACGGAAAAGGGCTCGCCTGCGATCGAGCGGCGCAGCCGCTCGGCGACCATGCCGGCGACATGCAGGTCGGTCTCGGGCATCACAATCACGAACTCCTCGCCGCCATAGCGGCAGGCGAGATCGATGCCGCGGATCGACTTGCGGATCCGGACGGCGAATTCGCGCAGCACGTCGTCGCCGGCATCGTGGCCGTACGTGTCGTTGATCGCCTTGAAGTAGTCGATGTCGAGGATCATCAGCGCCAGCGGCTTGCCGCGGACCGAGGCCTGCTCCGCGAGTGTCGCGAGGTGGCTCTCCATGTAGCGGCGGTTATTGAGGCCGGTCAGCGCATCGGTGATCGCCATCTCGATCGAGTTCTGCACATTGTCGCGCAAATGATCGGTGTAGCGGCGGCGGCGGATCTGGGTGCGCGCGCGCGCCAGCAGCTCGTTCTTGTCGACCGGACGCAGCAGATAGTCGTTGACGCCGATCTCGAGGCCGCGCATCAGCCGCGCGTTGTTGTCGGCATCCGAAATCGCGAGGATCGGCACCTGGCGGGTGCGCTCCAGCGAGCGGGCCTGGCTGCACAGCCGCAGGCCGTCGTAATTGTCGAGGCTGAGCGACACGATCAGCAGGTCGTAATTGCCCTCGGCAGCATGGAACAGCGCTTCCGCCGGATTGGTCTCGACATCGACGGTGTGCTCGGCAGACAGGATCGGCGCCAGCTTCTCATAAGACGACGGCCGGTCGTCGACCAGGAGGATGCGGCCGCCGGTGCCCCGATCGGCGATCGCGCTGCGCTCGGGCGCCTGCATGCCGATCTCGAGCGAGGTGATGGCGCGCATGCGCAGCTCATCGGTCATCATCTTCAGCCGCGTCAGCGAACGCACGCGCGCGATCAGCACGACGTCGGACACCGGCTTGGTCAGGAAATCGTCGGCGCCGGCCTCGAGGCCGCGCACGCGGTCGGCAGGGCTGTCGAGCGCGGTGACGATGACGACGGGAATGAAATGGGTCGCAGGGTTCGACTTCAACCGGCGGCAGACCTCGAAGCCGTCCATATCAGGCATCATGACGTCAAGCAGGATGATGTCGCATTCGGCGCGGGTGCAGATTTCCAGCGCCTCCGTCCCGTTGGAAGCCGTCAGCACATCGAAATATTCGGCTGACAGGCGGGCTTCCAACAGCCTGACGTTCGCCGGAACGTCATCGACGACGAGGATACGCGCGGACATGGCACCACAACTCCCCTATCCGATAAAGCGTCGGACAGTCTCAATAAATTTGCCGACCGAGATCGGCTTGGACAAATAGGCTTCGCAGCCGCCCTCGCGGATGCGTTCTTCGTCGCCCTTCATTGCGAAGGCGGTGACCGCGACCACCGGAATCGCGCGCAGATCGGGATCGTCCTTGATCCAGCGCGTGACCTCGAGGCCGGAAACCTGCGGCAGCTGAATATCCATCAGGATCAGGTCGGGGCGCAGCTTGCGGACGAGATCGAGCGCTTCGAAGCCATTGCTGGTGCCCGAAGTCTGATAGCCGTGCGCTTCCAACAGATCGCGAAAGAGCTTCATGTTGAGCTCGTTGTCCTCCACGATCAGGACGGTTTTGGCCATCCCGTCCCTCCCAAACCCAGGACACAGGCCCGGCTGCGGCACCTCACGCACCGCGCTTGGGGCGCGTCGAAAAAGTGAATTCAAACTAGCGCCAGAATCGCTCTAACCCGTTAATCCCGTAGTCCAAACGTCCGCGGTGGGTTTCCGTTGCTTGAACACGTGCGGAAGACTCGGGCATGATGGGCCTCTCAATAGACACCATAAGTTAACGGAAAGGCAAACCGGCACGTTGAAAAAGCCTGTTCACAACCCCCGGGAAGTTGCTGAAATCGTTGCGATTCAGGCGCTCGGTTTTATTGCCGGCGATCCTGAGCGGCTGGGCCTGTTTCTGGCCGAGACTGGAATCGGTCCAGAGACGCTGCGGAACGCCGCATCTGACCCTCAATTTCTCGCGAGCGTGCTCGATTTCGTGATGCGCGACGACGCCACCGTGACGGCGTTCGCGAAGGCCTCCGAGCTGCACCCGACCAACATCGCTGCCGCCCGTCAGGTGCTGGGCGACCCGCAATGGGAGTGCGACGTGCCGTGACGACGGCCGCGGCAGCTCACGACGGCCCCCTCAGTTTCTGCCGGGACTGCCTCGGCGATCTCGATATCAAAGTGAAGCGCTGCAGCCATTGCGGATCGCCGCGGCTGGTGCGGCATCGCACCCTGCCCGCGCTGACGCTTGCGCATATCGACTGCGACGCGTTCTATGCCACCGTCGAGAAGCGCGATAATCCAGATATCGCCGACCGCCCCGTCATCATCGGCGGCGGCAAGCGCGGCGTGGTGTCGGCCGCCTGCTACATCGCCCGCACCTACGGTGTCCGCTCGGCGATGCCGATGTTCAAGGCGCTGGAACTGTGCCCCGATGCCACCGTGATCCCACCCGACATGGCGAAATATGTCCGGGTCGGGCGCGAGGTGCGCCACGCGATGCAGGCGCTGACGCCGCTGGTCGAGCCGCTGTCGATCGACGAGGCCTTCCTCGATCTCGCCGGCACGCAGCGCGTCCACGGCATGATCCCGGCCAAGGTGCTCGCGAAATTCGCCCGCGATGTCGAGCGCGACATCGGCATCACCGTCTCGGTCGGGCTGTCCTGCAACAAGTTCCTCGCCAAGATCGCCTCCGACCTCGACAAGCCCAGGGGCTTCGCCACGCTTGACCAGGACGAGGCGCGCGAGATGCTCGCAAGCAAACCGGTCGGCTTCATCTACGGCGTTGGCCCTGCCACGCAGGAGAAGCTGGTGCAGCGCGGCTTCCGCGTCATCGCCGACCTGCAGCGCGCCGACGAGAACGAGCTGATGAAGCAGTTTGCCAGCGAAGGCCGCAGGCTGTGGCGGCTGGCGCGCGGCATCGACGACCGCAGCGTGGTGCCCGACCGCGGCGCCAAGACCATTTCGAGCGAGACCACCTTCGAGACCGACATCCGCGACTTCGCAACGCTCGAACGGCTGCTCTGGAAACTGTCCGAAAAGGTCTCGGCGCGGCTGAAGACCTCTGAGCTTTCCGGCTGCACCATCACGCTGAAGCTGAAGACCGCGGACTTCCGTCAACGCACCCGCTCGCAATCGATCCAGACCCCGACCCAGCTTGCCGCGAAGATCTTCGCGGTCTCGCGCGAGATGCTGGCGAAGGAGATCGACGGCACCGCCTTCCGCCTGATGGGCACCGGCGTTAGCGCGCTGCGCCCAGGCTCGCAGGCCAACGATTCCGACATGCTCGACCGCCGATCGGCGCACGCCGAACGCGCCATCGACAATCTGCGCAAGAAGTTCGGCAACGCCGCCGTGATCAGGGGCATTGCTTATGAGGGGCCGGCAAAGCCGGCGGAGGAGTAGGAGGTTGTCATTCCGGGATGGTCCGAAGGACCAGACCCGGAATCTCGAGATTCCGGGTTCGATGCTTCGCATCGCCCCGGAATGACGTCGCCCGGCAGAGACACGGCCCTCAATCCGCGACCGCGACAGCCTCGATCTCGATCAGCCATTCCGGCGCCGCCAGCGCGCTGACGCCGACCAGCGTAGAGGCCGGCGGCTCCATGCCCTCGAAGAACGCCGAGCGCGCCTTGCCGATGATCGGGCGGAGCTCCGGCTTGTAGCCGACCACGTAGGTCGTGATCTTAACGATGTTGCCGTAGCTCGCTCCCGCAGCCTTCAGCGCCATGCCGAGATTTTGCATCACCTGCGTTGTCTGCGCGGCGAGATCGCCGGCGCCGACCACCCGTCCCTCCTCGTCGACCGACACCTGTCCCGAAATGTAGATCGTGCGTGCACCCGAGGCGACGACGACGTGGGAGTAAGCCGGATTGTGATGAAGGCCGCTGGGGCGAAGGTGGAGCTTGCTCATGATGTGCCTCCCTGACACGCGTGTTTTGGGAAGCGTACTCGCGTCGGACGGTTCCGGCCAGAGCGGTCTCGCGGGGACCGCAGGCTTGCTCCGTTGTCGTCCCGGCGAAAGCCGGGACCCATAACCACCGAAGGTGATTGCTGCGCGACGTTGGGGCCACAGCCCCCTTCAACAACGCAACCCTGTGGTTATGGGTCCCGGGTCGCGCGGAGCCTGTCATCGGGCGGCGCTTCGCGCCGGCCCGTTGGCTTGCCCGGGACGGCGGCTGTTTTATATCGCGTGCTTAGCCCCTCACTTGCAGGGCTTGGAATCCCTGACGTCGAACTTGTCCAGCGCGCCCGAGATCACGAAATCGTTGTAGTCCAGCACCAGCGCGCGGGAGACGCCGTTCTCGTAGAGCTCGAACGACATCGCGTAGACCGGGGTCTGCTCGCCGTCCTTGGCCCGTGCGTCGCTGTCATAATAGCTCACCGTCACCGGCCAGCGCGTCATCGTTTTCATCGCACCGCTCGCCGTCGACGGATCGGGCGACGACGGCGCCCGGTCGCCTGCGATCGGCCGGCCGATCACGGTCAGCGTGTTGTAGACCTTCTCGCCATTGTCGGAGCCGTCATAGACAGTCTGCTCGAGCACCGATTTGCCGTCGCGGGCGGCGACGATGATGTGCTGGATCTGCTCGGTCGGGAACACGACCTTGCCGTCGATATTGAACGTCTTCTTCACCGGCTGGGTCAGCTTCACGGTGATATGATCGCCTACGCGCTCGGCGATACCGTCCACCGGCGCCGGTTCGCTGTCGTTCATTCGGGTGTCGATCTTGAAGCGGTAGCTCCTGCCCGCCGCGTCCTCCCAGGACGAGGAGCGGAGATCAGAGAGCGTCACCTTACCCTCGCCACTGTCGAGCTCCGAGACCTGGCGGAACTCGGAGGTGTAGCCTTCGCAGGAGCTGCCGGAGAAATTGTAGAGGATGCGCCCGCGCGCATCGTTGACCGAATTGGAGCCGCGCGACTTCACCAGGCTCAGATCGTACAGCGCCTGATGCGCGAGAAACGGCCCGCTGGCCGCAGCGGCGGCCGGCCCCTGAACCAGACCGGACCCTGCGGCAACGGCAATCGACAGCACCAGGGCACGCGACGGCTTCCGAAACGGCAGGATCATGATTTCTCCTCAGGGAGGCAGGGATTCGCCACAATAGTGACGGTGGTATTGCGCCGCAACTGGGGCAAATTTTACAAAATGGCAATGTGCGCAGTGAAAATGCCGTCAATTTCGACCGCTTCCGTGCGATTCCACTCGCAACAGCAACGTCATTGCTGCCGTACCCTAGCTTGCAACGGGCGGCACGATGCGCGAAACAAACCGGGCCCTGACCGCGTTTCAGGCTTCGTTCAAATCCAATCTGGGGATCAAAAATGGCGGGTACCGTCGAACAGAAACTGGCGTCACAGGGCATCACACTTCCCGAGCCGACCTCCCCGGTCGCGAATTATGTCCCCTTCGTCCGCAGCGGAAACCTGCTGTTCGTGTCCGGCCAGGTCTGCTTCAACGCCGAAGGCAAGCTGATCGCCAAGGGCAAGCTCGGCGCAGGCGTCACGATCGAGCAAGGCACCGAGGCGGCGCGCGGCTGTGCGATCAATTTGCTGGCGCAGATCAAGGCCGCGCTCGGCGACCTCGACAAGGTCGCGCGCGTGGTGCGGCTGGGCGGCTTCATCAACTCCGCGCCGGACTTCTTCGACGGACCGAAGGTGCTGAACGGCGCCTCCGACCTGATGGTTGCGGCGTTCGGCGACAAGGGCCGTCACGCCCGCACCACCGTCGGCGTCGCCTCGCTGCCGGCGGATGCCGCGGTCGAAGTCGAAGGCGTGTTCGAAGTCTCCTGAGCGATGCGCGCCCCTGATTGGCTGACAAAGCGGCCGGTCGCCCATCGCGGCCTGCACGATGCCGCACGCGGCATCATCGAGAACATGCCGGCCGCGGCCACCGCCGCGGTCGCGGGCAATTTTGCCATCGAGTGCGATATCCAGCTCACCGCCGACGGCGAGGCGATGGTGCATCATGACGAAGCGCTCGGCCGCCTCACCGAGGGCTCGGGCCTGCTGTCGAGCAAGACCGCAGCCGAGCTGAAGGCGGTGAAGTTCAAGAATACCTCCGAGCAGATGATGACGCTCAGCGATCTCTGCGCGCTGGTCGCCGGCCGCGTTCCGCTGGTGGTCGAGGTGAAGAGCCATTTCGACGGCGACCGCAAGCTGGTAGCTCGGATGGCCGAGGTGCTGTCGTCCTACTCCGGCCCCGTGGTCGGCATGTCGTTCGATCCCGACCAGGTGCTGGCGCTGCGCGAGATCATGCCGGGCCTGCCGCGCGGCATCACCGCCCAGCGCACCTATGACGACAGTTCCTGGACCAAGCTGACGCAGGCGCAGCGCGACAGCATGGTCTATCTGCGCCACGGCTTTAAAACCGAGCCGCATTTCGTCGCCTTCTGGGTCAACCAGCTACCGGCGCCGGCGCCCTGGATCGCCCGCAAGGTGTTCGGCTGCCCGCTGCTGGCCTGGACCGTGCGGACGCCGGAACAGCGCGAGCGCGCGGCGCGCTACGCCGACCAGATCATTTTCGAGGGGTTTACACCGGGAACCTGACATGTCCCCTTGCAGCCTTGAAGTCGTCGCTGCGATGCACGATCTTGGCAAGGGCTGGTAAGGCGTTGGTTGGTCAAGCGTTGGTCGTCATCGGCGATGGCGGAATGCGGAGCATGATCCGGAAGTGGAGCCAGCTGTTCCGGAAAGATCATGCTCGAACGAGGCACCGGTCTTCATTCTCGATGGCGTCTTCTGAAATCACCCTAGAGGCTGTAGCTGACATCGGCGGCATTCCGGCCGCCGAATGGGACGCCTGCGCCAATCCCAAGGCGGACGCGGACAGCATCCATCACCTCGACACGCTGGCCTCGCCCGGCTCCGCAGGCAATTGCCAGGCGACCGCAAGTTCGAGCTATAACCCGTTCGTTTCCCACGCTTTTTTCGCGGCCGCCGAAGCCTCCAATTCGGCCTGCCCGCGGACCGGCTGGGGCCCCCGGCATCTGGTGGCAAAGCTCGATGGCCGGATCGTCGGCATCGTGCCCTGCTATCTGAAATCGCACTCGCAGGGCGAATACGTGTTCGACCGCGGCTGGGCCGAGGCCTATCACCGCGCCGGCGGCAGCTATTACCCGAAGCTGCAGGTCTCCGTTCCCTTCACGCCCGCGACCGGACCACGGCTGTTGATCCGCGACGGCGCTGACCGCGAGGCGATCGGCTCGGCGCTGGCACGGGGCCTGCGGGCGCTCTGCAACGCCACCGAGGCCTCGTCGGTGCATGTGACGTTTGCCCGTGAGGATGAGGCAAAATTCCTCGGCGCGCATGGCTTCCTGCAGCGGACCGACCAGCAGTTCCACTGGCACAATGAGGGCTACAAGACCTTCGACGATTTCCTCGGCTCGCTGAACTCGCGCCACCGCAAGGGGATCAAGCGCGAACGCCGCGAGGCTGTAACCGCCGGGATCACCATCCACTGGCTGACCGGTTCCGACATCACCGAGGACGCCTGGGACGCGTTCTTCGAATTCTACATGGAGACCGGCTCGCGCAAATGGGGCCGGCCGTATCTCACCCGACAGTTTTTCTCGCTGATCGGCGAGAGCATGAGCCGGGACGTGCTGCTTGTGATGGCCAAGCGCAACGGCCGCTGGATCGCGGGCGCCATCAACTTCATCGGCTCGGATACGCTGTTCGGCCGCAACTGGGGTGCGGTCGAGCACCACCCGTTCCTGCATTTCGAGGTCTGCTATTACCAGGCGATCGATTTCGCGATTCAGCGCGGGCTCAAGGTGGTCGAGGCCGGCGCGCAGGGCGAGCACAAGCTGGCGCGCGGCTACCTGCCGCAGACGACTTATTCGGCACACTTCATCGCCGACCCCGGCCTGCGCAAAGCGATTGCCGATTACCTCAAGCGCGAGCGCGACTATGTCGCCGAAGTCGGACGCGAACTGGCCGAGGCCGGTCCGTTCCGGAAGACCGTCGACGACGACGCTTGACGTTTGGATCGCGACCGAGACACTAGACTTGCAGATTTAGACCTGCAAAATCCAGGGAGCCGCCGCAATGCCCGCCGCCTACGACAACAACAATCCCTTCGCAAAAATCCTGCGCGGCGAATTCCCCTGTTACAAGGTCTATGAAAACGAGCACGTGCTTGCCTTCCTCGACATCATGCCGCGCTCGCCCGGGCACACGCTTGTCATCCCGAAGGCCCCTGCCCGCAACATCCTCGACATCAAGGCTGACGACTACGCCCATGTCGCGCGCGCCGCCCACAAGATCGCCGCCGCCGCGATGAAAGCGTTCGAGGCCGACGGCATCACGGTGCAGCAGTTCAACGAGCCCGCCGGCGGCCAGGTGGTTTTCCATCTCCACATGCATGTGATGCCGCGCAAGGACGGCGTCGCGCTGCTGCCGCCTGCCAGTCACAAGGAAGACGGCAAGGTGCTGGAGACGAATGCGGCGAAGTTGATCGCGGCGTTGAAGTGACGCCCTCGGCGTCATCCCGGGGCGGCGCGTAGCGACGAACCCGGGATCTCGAGATTCCGGGTTCGATGCTTCGCATCGCCCCGGAATGACAACGGAGAAATCCTACTCCGTCTCGAAATCCCCCGGCTGCGGCGGGGCCAGCGGGGTGAACTCGCAGCGGTCGGGCTTGACGTCGATCAGCGGCGTCTCGTCGAGGCAGTCGAGGCCGCGCACCAGGATGACGTTGCCCTCCACGCCGACCAGCTTGACGATCGAGGTGCCGATCGGGTTCGGCCGTACCGGCGAGCGCAGCGAGAACGTGCCGCGGGTGTTGCCGTTGTTCTTCGGGCTTTGCAGCACGATGTCGCGGCGCGACTGGTGCAGCCAGTACAGCACTTCGAGGTTCGAATAGAAATCGACGCCCTTGATCGCGGCGACCCAGGGCTCGAAGATCTCGAGCCGGCACACCGGGCCGTCATGCCGCCCCTGCCGCGGCGTCGCCAGCCGCGAGGTCCAGGGCGTGCGGATACGGCCGATGAAGACCAGGCCGGCATCGCGCGCCGCCGGCATGTCGACGGCGACCTCGCCCTGGCGCAATTCCATTTCACGTACCATGTGTCAGTCCAGCGATATGTTCAGTGCCTTGACCACGCCCGCCCATCGCGCGCGATCTGCACCTACGTATTTGTCGATCTCGGCCAGGCTCTTCGGGCGCAGTGGCGGAAAACCGATCTTGACCAGCGAAGCGCGAAACGCCTCGTCGTTCAAGGCCCGGTCGAGGCTGGCCTTGATCCTGTTCGCGACGTCGTCAGGCACTTTCGACGGCGCTGCGATACCATACCAGACGCTGACCGCATAATCGGGATAGCCGCTCTCGGCAATCGTCGGCAGATCGGGCAAGTCGGAGATCCGCTCGGTCGAGCTGACGCCGAGCGCGCGCAGCATGCCGGATTTGACCGGCGGCAGCGCGGTGCCGAGCGTGTCGAACATCAGCTGAATATTGCCGGACAGCAGATCGGTCAGCGCCGGCCCGGCGCCCTTGTAGGGCACGTGGGTCATCTCGACGCCGGCCATCTGCTTGAACATCTCGCCGGCGAGATGAACCGTGCCGCCGGTGCCGGCCGATCCGAAATTGAGTTTTCCGGGATTCTTCTTGGCGTAGGCGACGAATTCGGCGATCGTCGTTGCCGGCACCGAGGGATGAACCTCCATGATCATCGGCGCATCCGTGATCACCGAGAGAAGGCGGAAGTCTTTCGCGGGATCGTAGGGCAGCTTCTTGTAGAGCAGCGGATTGAGCACGAAGATCGAGGCGGCCGTCACGAACAGCGTGTAGCCGTCGGGATCGGAGCGCGCGACGGCCTCGGCGCCGATCGCGCCCTGCGCGCCGGCCTTGTTCTCGACCACGACCACCTGCTTGAGATCGCGCCCGAGATATTCGCCGACCATGCGGCCGAGCACGTCGGTCGGTCCGCCCGCGGCATAGGGCACCACGAGCTTGATCGGACGCGCCGGATAATCGGCGGCACGGACCGGCAGCGCCGCCGCCAGCAGCGCGGCCAGAGTAACGATGAATGCCGATGATGCGCGTCGCTGCATGCCGTTTCCCCCATTGTTGTTCTTGGGGAACGAGACTAGCGGATAGTGCGCTCGCCGCAATCAGCCGAGCCAGTATTTGCCTGTCAGCATCACGATTTCGCCCGCGATCACGCCGGCGAAGATCGATTTCCGTGTGAGCATGAACACCACGAAGCCTGCGGCGACGGCGCCGTAGCGCAGCCAGTCCGGCACGCTGGCGAGCGCGCCCGGCGGCTGCACCACAATCTGCGCGATGATCCCGGCGAGGATCGCGGTGGCCACTGCCCTCACCCAGACCAGCAGCTCGGAATTCTCGTCGATGCCGCCGCCGAACCACAAGCCGAGCATGCGCCAGATCTGGTTGGGGATGACGCCGGCAACGAACAGGATCGCCAGCGCGTGCCAGTCGCCGATGAAGCTGCTCATGCGCGAGCCCTCACGCTGCCTGCCCTCGCCCGGTGCACGCCATACGCAATAGTTCCCGCGATGACGCCGCTGACCAGGATGTCGACGCCGCTGTTCAGCATCGCCGCCAGAGGGAACAACAACAGCCCGAGCACCAGCGCGATGACATCGGCGAGCTCGCGGCAGTTGCGCGCAGTCGAGAACAGGAACGCCAGCGGCGTCAGCATCAGCATGCCGGCAGCCAGCAGCGGCGTGAGGTTGGCCGCGAGCGTGTAGCCGATCGTGTTGGCGATCAGGCAGACGGTGACCAGCCCGCAGCCGAGCCCGTGGATGAAGGCGATCCGCCTGATACGCGGCACCTGCGGCAGGAAGCGGAAGCATTCGACCCACAGCGTCACCGCCGTCAGATGCGCCACCAGGATCAGGTGCCGCCGCTTGGTGTCCTCGGTGCGCATCATCGGCAGCACCGACACCACCATCGGGAACAGCCTGATCGCACTGACGGTGACCGCGATCGCCGATTGCAGCACTGTGGCACCGGAGCCGAGCGTCGTGATCACGATGATCTGCGCGGGCCCCGCCCAGACGAACGCCGTGCTCGCCAGGGTCCAACCCAGCGAGAAGCCGGAATCATGCGCCAGCGCGCCGATGCCGAGATAGGTCGCAAACAGCACCAGCGTCAGCACCGTCGCGCCGATCGACCGCGCGCCCCACAGGAAGGCGCGGAACGAGGTCTGCCATTGCGGAGAATCGAGCGGAGGAAGCGCCACGGGATACCGGATGGTTCTGCAATGGCGGCGGCTTAGGGCGGCGGGGACGCAGGGTCAAGCAAGTGGCGGCACAGCGCTGCTATGCAGCAGCCCGGATAACCTCTGTCCGTCATTCCGGGGCGATGCGCCAGCATCGAACCCGGAATCTCGAGATTCCGGGTTCACGCTTCGCGTGCCCCGGAATGACGATGATGCGAAGCGCAATTCGAGATGTCCGGATTTCGCTTCGCTTCGTCCGGGCTACGGGATTTAGACATCACGCCCTGTTCTTCAGCACGAAGCACGCGCCGCCCGCCTTGCGGATGCGGCTGCAGAGGCCGTCGGCCTCGGGGCGCGTGTCGGCGCCGATCCGCACCTGGTAGAAGGTCGCGCTGCCGCGGGTGCGCAGCCGCGAGCTCAAGAGGCTCGGATCCTGATCGCCGATCACGCTCGACAGCCGCTTGATGGCGCGGGCATACATCGCGAGTGCCTTGTCGCGGCTGAAGCCGGCGGCGAGCTGCACGCCCCACAGCTTGGCTGCCGACAGCGTGACGTGCTGCTCGAGCCCGGTCACGAACGGATTGGGCGCGCGCTTCAACAGCGCCATCAGCTGGCGGCAGCTCGCGGTCGGCGCACGCGCCGACATCTTGCCGCTGCGGCCGGCGGCAGCCCAGTCGTCGACGCTGGAGCCGGTGATCGCGGAGACGTAATTGCGCGTCTCCTGCGGCATGTAGCCGGAGCCGGCGAGCCAGTCCTGCACGCGACGCGGGCCGGCATTGTAGGCGGCCGCCGCGAGGCCGAGATTGCCGAACTGGTTGCGCAGCTCGCTGAGGAATTCGGCCGACTTCGGCAGCGCCTGCACCGGATCGAGCGGATCGAGCAGCCCGCGCTCGTTGGCAGTGCCCGGCATGAACTGCGCGATGCCCTGCGCGCGCTGGCCGTTGCGGGTCATGGGCCCGACCGCATCGGCCTGGAAGCGGCTCTCCTGCCAGATCACGCGGGCGAAGAATTCGAGCGGCAAATCATTCGCGCGTGCCGCCGACTCGATCATCAGGCACATCGCCTCGCGGGTGTCGCTCTCGCGCGCGTCATCTGCGGGCTTGTCGCTCGCCGCCGCAGGCGTGTCCCCGGGAGGCGCCGCAGGTTTGTCGGCCTGCGTCCCCGGAGGCGTCGCAGGCTGCTCCGCTGGCGCAGCCGCGGGAGTCTCGGCAGGCGTGGCGGGCTTGTCCGCCGGCGGCGATGCGGGCTGTTCGGGGCCTGGCGGCGTCGCCGGGGCTGCGGCAGGCGCGTCCTCCGCGCCGGCGCCGACCGGCGGCAGCAGCGTCAGAAGCATGACCAATGCGGCGCAAAGACCCGTTCGCATCGCAAATCTGTTCCCGCGCAACGCGGCTTGACACCGCAGGCTCGTGGTCTAGCTATGGACTGAAATGATGGCGCGCAAAAGGGAGCGCAAAATGGCCGCAGCCTCCGACGATCAAGCAGGCTTTGCCCCCGACGACGACGCCCCGATCGGCTACATGAAGCGAACCCGCGATTATTATGCGGCGATCGGCTACACCACCCCCTACCGCTGGGCGCATTACACCTCCGCCCCGTTCCAGCCCCTGAACAAACCGCTGAGCCAGTCCCGCGTCGCCATCATCACGACAGCGGCACCGTTCGATCCCATCAGGGGCGACCAAGGTCCCGGCGCGAAATACAATGGCGGGGCCAAATTCTATTCGGTCTATGACGGCGACACGTCGCAGCCACAGGATTTGAGGATTTCACACATCGCCTATGACCGCACGCACACCACGGCGACCGACAGCGGCACCTGGTTCCCGCTGGCGCAGCTCAAGCACCTCGCTGCGGCCGGCAAGATCGGCGAAGTCGCCCCGCGCTTCTTCGGCGCCCCGACCAACCGCAGCCATCGCGTCACCATCGAGACCGACGCGCCCGAAATCCTCAAGCGCTGCCGTGACGACAAGGTCGACGCCGCGGTGCTGGTGCCGAACTGCCCGGTCTGCCACCAGACCGTCAGTCTGGTCGCGCGGCACCTCGAGGCGAATGGCATTCCCACCGTTGTGATGGGCTGCGCCAAGGATATCGTCGAGCACGCCGCGGTGCCGCGCTTCCTGTTCTCGGATTTCCCGCTCGGCAACTCCGCCGGCAAGCCGCATGACGAGGCCTCGCAGGCGTTCACGCTGGAGCTCGCGCTGCGCGTGCTGGAGCAGGCCCCCGGTCCGCAGACCACCGTGCAATCGCCGCTGCGCTGGAGCGAGGACGCGTCCTGGAAGCGCGACTACAGCAACGCCGACGCGCTGAGCGCCGAGGAGCTGGCGCGGCTGCGCCGCGAGTTCGACGCGCAGAAGGAGATCGCGAAAGGCCTGCGCGTCGCGTAGCGTAAGGCCGAGCGTGGAAGACTTTTCCAAACCGACAGTGTCATCGCCCGGCTCGACCGGGCGATCCAGTATTCCAGAGGCACCAGTCGGTGATGGAGAAGCCGCGGCCTACTGGGTCCCCCGGTCAAGCCGGGGGACGACAGGCGAGAGGCCTCTCTTACTGCGCCTTCACCAGCACCGGCTCGACATCGTCGAGATACATCTTGCGCTCCGACGCCTCGGTGTCGCTCCAGTCCTGCCCGGAGCGGATCAGGCAGAGATTGTCATGCGCAACCACGCGGATCCGCGCGCCTTCGCGGATCACGCGAGGCTCCCCGCCCGGCGTCATCGCGTCGGTCTGGGACAGCGGGATGCGGTCGCGCATGCCGCCCCAATAGGCGTGCTCCTGCACCTCGCCGCTCATGCCATCGGCAAGAACGGCGACGCCCTCCGGGCGGCCGAGCGACGAGAACAGCGTCTCGTAGCGCGCAACATGCGGCCGCAGCACCTCGATGAAGCGGCCGACGCCGCCACCCGCCGCGGCGCTGCCGGTCCAGGCCTCGCGCGCGCCGTCGAACCAGGCATCGAAACGCCCGGCATCGTCCCAATAGGCCACCGAGACGACATTGGTGAAGCCGGCCTGGTCGACATATTGCGCGCGATCCCAATGGGTCGGGCCGTTCTCCCCGGCAAAGCGCTTTGCGATTTGCGCCAGCGCCTCGGCCGCTGCTGCGGTCGGCTCGCCGCGAACCTGCACGCCGAAATAGGCCATGATGACGCTTTTGACCGCGGGCTTGTGGCGCGCGACGAACGACGGATAGGGCGGCGCGTAGTCGTCGGGCACGCGACGATGACGCGACCGTTCTGCTTGCAGATGAGTGGGAATCGCGGATTCCATGGCAGTCGCCTCCGGTTGGATTTCCCGATGCTTCAGCTCGCGGCCGCGTCGATCTCCTCGAGACTGTCGAGCGGCAGCGCGAAATGCTCGACCCGCTTCGAGGGCTTCTTGTTCAGCAAGAGACGCGTGACGTCGGGCCGCGAATAATGCCCGGCCGGATCGGCGGCGTTCTTGGCGATCCCGATCGCGCCGAGATCGATATCGGCGAGCAGCAGGCCTTCCTGATCGGGCGGCAGTTTCTCGGCGATCGAGCTGCCGTCCGGCCCGTAGATCGCCGCGTGTCCACCGCCGACATGCAGCAGCCCGTGCTTGTCCTCGCGGTCGCACATCTCGTCGATCATCGCCTGCGAGACCGTGGCGCAGGGCGCCAGCACGAAGCACGAGCCTTCGACCGCATAGACGCGCGAGGCCGCGTTGTTGACCTCCCAGCCGAGCGCCGGCGCAAACGGATCGTACAGCGAGAAGCTCGGCCAGGCCGCGACATGCACCTGCTCGTTCTGGGCATACATCGCGTATTTCGACAGCGGCTGCAGGTGCTCCCAGCAGCACAGCGCGCCGAGCCGGCCGATGCCGGGGCGGTCATGCACCGCAAGGTCGCTGCCGTCGCCCTCGCCATAGACAGTGCGCTCGGCATGGGTCGGCCGCAGCTTGCGCCGCTTGGCGATGGTCTCGCCGTCGGGTCCGATCAGCCATTGTGCGAGATAGAGGCTGCCGCCGTCGCGCTCGGACAGGCCGAGCACTGCTGTCATGCCGGCCTTCTTCACCGCGAGCCGCAGCTTCTCGGCCTGCGGGCTGTCGTAGCTCAGCGAATTGTCGAAATAGCGCTGCACAAAGCCGCGCCCGATCGCCCAGGCCGGCGAATCCAGCCAGATATACCAGGGATAGCCGGGGATGAAGGCCTCCGGGAATGCGATCAGTTTGGCGCCTTTGGCGGCGGCCTCCTCGATCAGCGCGATGCTCTTCGCAACGGAGGCGTCGAGGTCGAGCCAGGCCGGTGCTGCCTGCACCACCGCAACGCGATATTTCGGATGTTCGATACCCATGATGTCCTCCTCGCGGCCGGCCACTCCGGCCGGTTCGTACTTGATCGGCCCTATCAGCCTCTGACATCATGCTGCCCCGGGACCGGAAACGCCGTTCGACCAGGACGGAAGGAAAATTCGACTGCGGAGGCGATTCCCCAGCCGTGCCCGGTACGAAGCTTGCTTTGTTGGAGTGGCCAGCGTTTGCACTCGTGAAGGGAGGAAATCATGCCGGCCCTGTTCACCACGGACAACGCGCCCACGCATCGGCGCCTCGCGCTCTGGCGGGACATCGTCTGCGACGTGTTCGTGCAGCTCGACTGCAAGTCCGAGCTCGGCAGCGCCTTCCACGGCGCCATCACCAGCGCGCAACTCGGCGCGGCGAAATGCTCCGTCGTCTCGTCAGGCCAGCAGCGCGTGCTGCGCACGCCGTCGCGTATCGCGCGCGCCAGCGAGGACTTTGTCCTCGTCGCGCTCGGCCAGCGCGGCTGTGGCGCCGTGCTGCAGGACGGCCGCGAGACCGTGATCCAGCCGGGCGAGTTCGCGTTCTACGACACGACGCGGCCCTACGAATTGCGCTTCGACGACGACTTCACGCAAACCATCTTCCAGGTGCCGCGCGAGATGCTGCACCGGCGCTTCGCCGGCACGCAGGGTCTCACGGCGACCACGTTCTCATCGGATCGTCCGGTGCAGCGGCTGGCCTGGCAGTTCATCACGGGCCTCTCCGACGTCGCCGACAGGCTCGATCCGGACAGCGCGATCCGCCTCGCCGATCAGGCCGCCGACCTGCTCGCGATGGCGATGAGCGAACGGCTCGGCGGCGCGGCACTGCCCGCCTCGACCCACCGCTCCGCGCTGCTTTACCGACTGAAGGCGCATGTGCTCGCGCACCTGCAAAACCCCGATCTCGGCCTCACCGAGACGGCCGCCGCACTCGGCATCTCGCCGCGCTATGTCAACAGCCTGCTGGCCGACGAGGACACCTCGTTCCAGCGTTTCGTGCTGGCGCAGCGGCTGGAGCGCTGCAAGCGCGACCTCGCCTCGCCGGCGCACGCCCATCGCCACATCGGCGAGATCGCGTTCGCCTGGGGCTTTAACGATCTCTCGCATTTCGGCCGCGTGTTCCGCGACCATTACGGCCTGTCGCCGCGCGTTTGGCGGCACAGCCGGCTGCCGAATTAGCGTCAGATGGCGGTTTGCGGCGCAAAATAGCCGAGAATCCGCACCCTCACGGATGCTAACAATTTACGCTAACTGCAACCGGTTCCCGCCGCGCCCTTCTTTTCGCAGGTCCGGACCGGTACAGTCCTGCCGTTCATTTGGAGTATTTCCCATGCAGGACCGGCGCCAGAGCCCACGCGACAAGGTATTTTACGGTGCGGTTGCGGAGATCAATGAGCGCGGCTCGACGATGGATTGCGTCGTCCGCAACATCAGCGAAAGTGGAGCCTGCGTCGAATTCGGCGACGCCGCACGCCTGCCCGAGGAGATGAACTTAAGCATCGCGCGCAAGGGCCGCTCGTTCCTGGCGCGCCTGATCTGGCGCCAGGCCAACAAGGTCGGCCTCGCGTTCCGGATCATGACCTCGGACACGCCGGTCAGCGATCTCGACGAGCGGGTCCGCCGCAGCGAGATCAAGAAGCGGCAGCTGCAGCGTCGCATCAAGGAGTTGCTCGGTCAGGACTAAGGCGTCCTCGCGCGGCTCGCCGGCCTCGTTTCGATCGCGGCCGGCGTCTGCCATTTCGGGGGTTGCAAAGGTCAGGCTAATCCAGCATCCGGTAAGCGCGCCGATGCTGGAACCGAAAGCAACTTCACGACATGTCGTCCGCGATCATTGAGCATCCCGACGGGCTGCCGCAGCCGCAGCGCAATTGGGCCATTCTCACGATCGCACTCGGCCTCGTGATGGCCGTCGTCGACGGCTCGATCGCCAACGTGGCGCTGCCGACCATCGCCCGGGATCTCGACGCCAGCCCCGCATTCTCGATCTGGATCGTCAACGGCTACCAATTGGCGATCACGATCTCACTGCTGCCGCTGGCCTCGCTCGGCGAGATCATCGGCTATCGCCGGGTCTATCTGGCGGGACTGTTGCTGTTCGCGCTGGCCTCGCTGTTCTGCGCACTGTCGCACACGCTGCCGCTGCTGACCGTCGCCCGCATCCTGCAGGGATTTGGCGCCGCCGGAATCCTCAGCGTCAACACCGCGCTGGTTCGCTTCATCTATCCGCATTCGCTGCTCGGCCGCGGCATCGGCGTCAACGCGCTGGTCGTCGCGATCTCGGCCGCGGTCGGCCCGACCATCGCCTCGTTCATCCTGGCGATCGGGACTTGGCCCTATCTGTTCGCCATCAACGTCCCTCTCGGCATCATCACGCTGGCACTGGGCTGGCGCTTTCTGCCGCACACCATGCCCGCCGTGCACGCCTTCGACTGGCAAAGCGCTGCGATGAGCGCCATCGCATTCGGGTTTGGCATCAGCGCGCTCGATAGCGCCGGCCATGGCGAGGCGCTGTATCTCTGCGCATTGGAGTTCGCCGTCGCCGTGGTTGCCTCGCATTTGCTGTACCGGCGGCAGCAGCATCTGCCCTCGCCGCTGCTGCCGGTCGACCTGCTGCGGATTCCGATCTTTGCGCTGTCGATCGGCACCTCGATCGCCTCGTTCTGCGGCCAGATGCTGGCCTTTGTCGCGATGCCGTTCTATCTCGAGAACCATTTCGGATATTCCGCGGTGCAGATCGGGCTGTTGATCACGCCGTGGCCGATCGCGGTCGCCTTCGCCGCCCCGCTCGCCGGCTGGCTGGTCGAGCGCTATCCGGCCGGCCTGCTCGGCGGCATCGGCCTGCTGTTGTTCGCATTGGGATTGGGCACGCTGGCATTCATGCCGGCCAACGCGACGCCGATCGACGTGATCTGGCGGATGGCGCTTGCCGGTGTCGGCTTCGGCCTGTTCCAGACCCCGAACAACCGCACCATGATCGCCGCCGCCCCGCGCGAGCGCTCGGGCGGCGCCAGCGGCATGCTCGGCACCGCGCGCCTGCTCGGACAGACCATCGGTGCTGCCCTGGTGGCGTTGCTGCTGGCGCGGTTTCCGGCCGACGGCACAAGGATCTCGCTGATGGTCGGCGTCGGCTTTGCGCTGGTCGGTGCCGTGCTCAGCACGCTACGGCTGTCATCCGTCGGCAGCCGCGGCGCCGAGCAGGTGCGGGTTCATGAGGGGCAGCGTTTGAAGGGCGAGTGAGGCGGCATACGATCCGGATTGATCGCGTCATGCGCCAATCGTCGCCAAACAAAAAGGCCGGCTGTTCAGCCGGCCTTTTCATTTGATTGCTCACTGCGCCTCAGGCCTTGACCATCGGACCCTTCGAGGCCGGCCCCTTGGTGCCGCCTCCGCCGCCGTTGTTGGGACCGCCCTTCGGCGGCTTGCGCTTGCGCGGCGGCAGGTTTTCCGGCTTCGGCGTGACCGGGCCCTCGACATACTCGAAGCCGATCTTGTCCTTGGCGGTCGCCTCGTCCTTGACCAGGACGACGCGGACATGCCCGCCGCCCTTGAGCTGGCCGAACAGAACCTCATCCGCGAGCGGCTTCTTGATGTGCTCCTGGATGATGCGCGCCATCGGACGCGCGCCCATCTGCTCGTCATAGCCGTGCTCGATCAGCCAGGCCTTGGCAGGCTCGGACAGCTCGATCGTGACGTCGCGGTCGGCGAGTTGCGCCTCGAGCTGCAGCACGAACTTCTCGACCACCATGCCGATGACGTCGGCATTGAGGTGCGCGAAGGAGACGATCGCATCCAGCCGGTTGCGGAACTCCGGCGCGAACTGGCGGTTGATCGCCTCGTGGTCGTCGCCTTCCCGCTTCGAGCGGGTGAAGCCGAAGGCCTGCCGCGCGAGGTCGGCCGCGCCCGCATTCGTGGTCATGATCAGGATCACGTTGCGGAAGTTGACCTGCTTGCCGTTGTGGTCGGTGAGCCGGCCATGGTCCATGATCTGCAGCAGCACATTGTACAGATCCGGATGCGCCTTCTCGATTTCGTCGAGCAGCACCACGCAATGCGGATGCTGGTCCACGCCGTCGGTGAGCAGGCCGCCCTGGTCGAAGCCGACATAGCCGGGAGGCGCGCCGATCAGGCGCGACACGGTGTGCCGCTCCATGTATTCGGACATGTCGAAACGCAACAGCTCGACGCCAAGCGAGGCTGCCAGCTGCTTTGCGACCTCGGTCTTGCCGACGCCGGTGGGGCCCGAGAACAGATACGAGCCGATCGGCTTTTCCGGCTCGCGCAGGCCGGCCCGCGACAGCTTGATTGACGCAGCCAGCGCCTCGATCGCCTTGTCCTGGCCGAACACCGTTCGCTTCAGCGTCTGCTCGAGATGCTTCAGCACCTCGGCATCGTCCTTCGACACGCTCTTCGGCGGGATCCGCGCCATGGTCGCGATCGTGGTCTCGATCTCCTTGATGCCGATCGTCTTCTTGCGCTTGCTCTCGGCGACCAGCATCTGCGCCGCACCTGACTCGTCGATCACGTCGATCGCCTTGTCGGGCAGCTTGCGGTCGTGGATGTAGCGCGACGACAACTGGACGGCCGCCTCGATCGCCTCATTGGTGTATTTCAGCCGATGGTAATCCTCGAAATAGGGCTTCAGGCCCTTGAGGATCGCGATCGCATCTTCCACCGTCGGCTCGTTGACGTCGATCTTCTGGAAGCGCCGCACCAGCGCGCGGTCCTTCTCGAAGTGCTGACGGTATTCCTTGTAGGTGGTCGAGCCCATGCAGCGGATCGTGCCCGAGGCCAGGGCCGGCTTCAGCAGGTTGGACGCGTCCATCGCGCCGCCGGAGGTGGCGCCGGCGCCGATCACGGTGTGGATCTCGTCGATGAACAGGATGGCGTTCGGATGCGCCTCCAGCTCCTTCAGGACCTGCTTGAGCCGCTCCTCGAAATCGCCGCGGTAGCGGGTGCCGGCCAGCAGCGTGCCCATGTCGAGCGAGAACACGGTCGCGGCCGCCAGGACTTCCGGCACATCGCTATCGACGATGCGCTTGGCGAGGCCTTCGGCGATCGCAGTCTTGCCGACGCCGGCTTCGCCGACGAACAGCGGGTTGTTCTTCTGGCGGCGGCACAGCACCTGGATCGCGCGGTTGATCTCGGCATTGCGGCCGATCACCGGATCGATCTTGCCGTCACGCGCCTTCTTGTTGAGGTTGACGCAATAGGTATCGAGCGCCTCGCCCTTCTTCTTGGCGTCCTCGTTGCCCTTGGTCTCGGTTTCCTCGTCGACGCCGCGCACCGGCCGCGCCTCGGAGACGCCGGGCCGCTTGGCGATGCCGTGGCTGATATAGTTGACGGCGTCGTAGCGCGTCATGTCCTGCTCCTGCAGGAAGTACGCAGCGTGGCTCTCGCGCTCGGCGAAGATCGCGATCAGGACATTGGCGCCGGTCACTTCCTCGCGACCGGACGACTGGACGTGAATCACCGCGCGCTGGATCACGCGCTGGAACCCGGCCGTCGGCTTCGCGTCGTCGGCGCCGTCGGTCACCAGATTCTCGAATTCGGTCTCGAGATAATTGACGAGGCTGGTCCTGAGCTTGTCGAGATCGACGCTGCAGGCCCGCATCACCGCCGCCGCATCCGAGTCATCGATCAGCGACAGCAGCAGATGTTCGAGCGTCGCGTATTGATGGTGACGCTCGTTCGCGATCGCCAATGCACGATGCAAGGATTGTTCAAGGCTTTGAGAAAAAGTAGGCATTCGCGTCCTCTATGGCCCCCGGCCATCATGATCGCCATTACCGGGTCAGGCAATAACAACCTTCGTGATCGCCATTGATATAGTTACGACGGATCGTGGCGAAAGACCGGCCCCGACACGATGGTTTTCCTCTAAATTGCAGGCTCCGGAACGTCGCATGCGGCCACGCCCGTGATCATACGGGACGTGCGGCTGCGTCATGAAACGCGATGCAAGACCCGTTCCGCGGCCCGCGGCGGGTCAATCGTTCCAGCGAACTACTTCTTTTCCATCACACATTGCAGTGGATGCTGATGCTTGCGCGCGAAGTCCATGACCTGCGTCACCTTGGTCTCGGCGATCTCGTAGGTAAACACGCCGCACTCACCGATCCCGTGATGGTGAACATGCAGCATGATCTTGGTCGCCGCCTCGGCGTCCTTGTTGAAGAATCGTTCCAGCACGTGAACAACGAACTCCATCGGCGTGTAGTCGTCGTTCAGGATCAGGACACGATACAGGTTCGGCCGCTTGGTCTTCGGCTTGACCTTGGTGATGACCGAGGTCGACGGGCCGGTGCCCGCGCCGTTGCGGTTGTCGTCATTGCTCATTGTCGGCGCATGCGCGGCGGCGACCGCCGGCATGGACGAAACCGGCTCGGAGATCAGGGCTGTAGACGTAAGTCGCAACATGGCTCAGGCGTTCGAATTCCCCAGGGGAAACCGGTTGGCGATTGGAAGGTGGTCGCGATGGCCGCAAGACTGATCGCGGAACCCCCAGCAATGCTTTCCAGATTGCCGCTCCCGGTTCGATCCGGCGGCCGGATCGACCTCCCGAATATGGGCCTCGCGACGCCCTGCCGCAAGCGCAGAACCGCAGCGGCCCACCGGTCCGATTCCGGGCGCGGCAACCCTCGGAAGGTTAATCATTTCTGCCTGATTTGACAAAGGATCAGGGCAGCCAATTTAGACGCCATTGAGGATAGCGAGTACTTTTGCCCTGATTTTGACCCTTCCGCAGGGCCGGCTGCCGGGTTTCCCCAGCCCGATTCACCATCTGTTTAGCCGCGCGCGTAGAGATGGCCCAGCAATCCATTTTGACGAGAGCGCCATGCTTGGTTCAGCCATTTCCAATCGCTTCCGCTCGGCTGCCCGCCGGTTTTCCAGGGCTACCGACGGCAATGTCGCGGTGATCTTCACCCTCGCAATCCTGCCGCTGATCGCCTTCGTGGGTGCCGCGATCGACTACACCCGCGCCAACAACGCCCGCTCCTCGATGCAGGCGGCGCTCGATTCCACCGCACTGATGCTGTCCAAGGATCTGACCATGGGCAGCATCACGGCCGCCCAGATCCCCAGCAAGGCCACGACTTATTTCACTGGCCTTTATACCAACAAGGACGGCCAGGGCATTTCCGTCTCGGCCACCTATACGACCCCGACCGCCAGCACGGCGGCGACCATTCTGCTGAGCGGATCCGGCTTCATCAAGTCTGACTTCATGCAGCTTGCCGGCTTCCCGACCATGAATTTCAGCAGCTCGACGACCACCACCTGGGGCAACGTCAAGATGCGCGTCGCGCTCGCCCTCGACAACACCGGATCGATGGCCCAGGACGGCAAGATTACCGCGCTGCGCAACGCGGTGGCCGCAACCGGCGGACTGATCGACCAGCTCAGCGCGCTGAGCAAGAGCAACGGCGACGTCTACATCTCCGTCATTCCGTTCGCCAAGGTCGTCAATGTCGGCACCGGCAATTCCGGCCAGAGCTGGATCGACTGGACCGACTGGCTCAATCCGCCGACCACGCAGCCCGCCAACGGCACCATGCAGGCAAGTCTGCCGATGAACTGGCATGCGGTCGGACCGGGTGCGCGCTGCCCCTGGACCACCAGCAGCGGCGGCTTCAGCTGCGTGAGGAATCCGACCAGCACGTCCACCACGAACTACATCCCCTCGAGCGGGACCTATTCCGGCTACATCTGCCCGAGCGTCGATGCCAACTCGCACACGCGCTACAACGGCTGCTGGGTGAGCACGGCGGCTGGCACCGGCGTGTTCTGCACCGGGTCGTCGTCCTGCGCCTGTCCGACGGATTCCTCCGGCAACGCCGTGAGCGGCTGTAGCTGCTCTACCAGCGGTGGCGTCAAGTCGTGCACCGGCAATCTGTATACCCACAACTGGACGCAGCCGGGCCCCAACGACACGACCGACAATCCGGGCCAGCCCCGCGTCAGCGCCGTTGTCGGATGGACCAACAACAAATGGACCGCGACCACTCAGACGCCCACCGTGCAGAACGACTGGCGGCAGGCGTCCACCAATCCGATCGGCAACTGGACGGGCTGCGTCGCCGACCGCACCCAGCCGAACGATGCGACCGGCGTGCTGCCGGCGTCGTCCGACGTCACCACGCTGTTCCCGGCCAACGAGTACTATGAGAACAGCACGTACTACTGCAACACCAGCGTTTCGACGCCGCTCGAGGCGATCATTCCGCTAAGCTACAACTGGACTACGCTCAAGAATGCGGTCAACGCCATGCAGCCGACCGGCGGCACCAACCAGGCGGTCGGACTGGCCTGGGCCTGGCAGTCCCTGCTGGTGGGCGGTCCGTTGAACGCACCGGCGGAGGATTCCAATACGACCTACAACCGGGTCATCATTCTCTTGTCCGACGGTCTGAACACCGAGGACCGCTGGCCCGACTACGGCGACGGCAGCTCGCAGGCTTCCGGCAATCCGATCGACGCAAGGCAGGCGCTGATGTGCCAGAATCTGAAGGCCGCGACGGATAGCGGCGGCCGGCCGATGTACACCATCTACACAATCCAGGTGAACACCGGTACGCCAGCCGATCCGACCTCGACCGTCTTGCAGAACTGTGCGAGCAGCGCCGACAAATTCTACATGCTGACCAGCTCGACCCAGATCGTGTCGGCGTTCAACTCGATCGGAACGGCGCTGAGCAAGCTGCGGCTGGCGAAGTAGCCGCCCGCTTCAGGCACAACAAAAAAGCCCGGCCGCAACGGCCGGGCTTTTCGTTTGTCTCGATCAGCGGGGCTTACTGAGCAGCCGGCGTGAACTTGGAGACCAGGCCCTCATAGGGCTTGAAGGTCTGCTTGGCGCAGTCGCTGTACAGGCCGGCGATCTTCTGCGATTCCGCGACGAAGGTCTCGTAGGACGAGCGCAGGTACTCGGTCTGCGCCTCGAGCGCCTTGTCCAGCGACTTCACGCCCGACAGCTTCTCGACGAACGACTTGGTGTCCTCAAAGGACTTCTTGGCATAGTCGCCATAGGCGGTGGCAATGGCCTGGACGCCGCTTTGCAGGTTGTTCGCGGAGGCGGTAACCGACTCCATATGCTCTTTGCCGTAGCTCTGAATGTCTTCGATCTTGACCATGGATAGAATGTCCTTTTCCCAGACTTGAACGCGCAAATTCCCATGCCGGGAAGCTCCCGGCCCCCTGACTTGATCAGAATACCGCATCGCACAATAAAGTCAACAAATATTGTGCAACGCACAATCACGCAGCCCGAATCTTCGGCATTTGCGCTAAACCCCGGGCGACTGCGCAACGGTTGCTTAATCTTTTGGAAACTCGGTCCGCCTAACCTGATTCCCGGGCTCTTGTTCGCCTTCCAACAGACGGCCCCGAAAGCTGTTTGTGAACAACACCTTAGCTAGAAGAGCGACCTGAGCGGCCACCGCGGCGAATGGGTTCTGCCCGAAGTGGTTGGTTGCGCAGGCAAGGATCGATGGCCGCCGGGCACAATTTCGCCTCACGAGCCAGTGATCTAGATAGAAATTGGGACGGGGAAGTAGATGCTTCGAACAACCTTGGCCTCCTCGCGGGCGCTGCGAGTTGGCGTTCTTGGGCTCGTGACCGTCACGACGGCGATCCTGATCACCAGTGATAGCGCGGAGGCGCGCCGGCACCGGCGCCACTACGCTCGGCACCACAACAGCGAGCCCGCGCGCGAAAGCTACAGCCCGCAATTCGCGACGATCATTGTCGACGGCAACACCGGCTCGGTGCTGACATCAAACAGTCCCGACGGCCTGCGCCACCCCGCCTCGCTCACCAAGATCATGACGCTCTATCTGCTGTTCGAGCGCCTCGATTCCGGAAAGATGAAGCTCGACACCGAGATGCCGGTGTCCGAGCACGCCTCCGAACAGGACCCGACCAAGCTCGGCCTGCGGCCCGGCCAGACCATCAAGGTCGAAGACGCCATCAAGGGCCTGGTCACCCGTTCCGCCAATGACGCCGCGGTCGTGATCGCTGAGGCGATCGGCGGCAGCGAAGACGATTTCGCCCGCATGATGACCCGCAAGGCCCGCGCGCTCGGCATGAGCCGGACCACCTATCGCAACGCTTCGGGCCTGCCGAACGACGAGCAGATCACGACCGCGCGCGATCAGTCGACCCTCGGCCGCGCGATCCAGGACCGCTTCCCGCGCTATTATCGCTACTTCTCGACGACGGCCTTCAATTTCCGCGGCCACACCATCACCGGTCACAATCGCCTGCTCGGCAGCGTTGAGGGCGTCGACGGCATCAAGACCGGCTACACCCGCGCCTCCGGCTTCAACCTCGTGACCTCGATCCACCGCGGCAATCGCTTCCTGGTCGGCGTGGTGCTCGGCGGCCGCAGCGGCGGCTCCCGCGACGCCATCATGCGCAACCTGCTGGCCGAGAACATCGGCAAGGGTGCGACCACCCGCACGGCCGCCGCGATCACCGAACGCAATCCGGCCGACGCCAATGTCGAGGTCGCCGATGCAGACGATGCACGCGCTTCGGCGGAGACCACGCCGGTCGCAGCGGCGGAGCCCGCCGCGCCTGCGCCGATGCCGGCGCCGCGCCCGGCCAAGCCCTCCCTGATGGCAGCGGCCGCTGCCGCCCTGCCGCCGCCTCCGGCAAAGCCGGAGCCGCAGGCCAAGCCCGAGCCGGCGCCGCTGACCTCAGGCGTGATCCAGACCCAGCCGATCGCGGCGATCCCGGGCTCGGCTGAACCGATGAAGCCGGTCAAGGTGAAGACCGTCCAGGTCAAGGCCGGCCAGATCAAGCTCGCCGCCGCCGGCCCGGTGCAGGCCGCGCCCCCGATCACCAGCACGATCCCGTCGCGCGGCGAGATGCCCGAGACCTCCAATGCGATGATGGCGCGTGCCGCCGAGACCTCGAAGCCCGAGATGCCGCCGCAGCCGGCCAATTTCGGCACCGGCAACGGCATCCTCGGCGTGCTGCCGGCTTCGGCCGTGCGTGCGCCCGCCCCGCCGGCGCCGCAGGCCGTGGCGTCGATCGAGCCCACCCGCAGCCTGCAGGCCGCGCCGCAGACCAGCGCCGCCAAGCCGAGCGCCGCGCACACCGGCTGGATCATCCAGGTTGGTGCGCTGGAGACCGAAGGCGAAGCCAACAAGCGTATCGATCTCGCGCGCAGCTCGGCCCGCGGCCTGCTCAGCAAGGCGGATCCGTTCACCGAGGTCGTCGCCAAGGACAATCGCAAGCTCTACCGCGCCCGCTTTGCCGGTCTCGAGCGTGACCAGGCCGAAGCGGCTTGCAAGACGCTGAAGCGCGCCGAGATTTCCTGCATCACCGTTCGCAACTGATCGACGCCGGAGTTTCGGTTCTGATTGAATCAGAACCGAAACTCTCGCTTCCTTGTTTTGACGCGTTTTCTTCACGCGAACCGGTGTCCACTTCGCTCGAAAACGCTTTTGACTGCTGATCTCAAAGGGCCGGCGCCAAAAGCGCCGGCCTTTTGCTTGGCATGCCGCCGCAAGAAAAACCGAGCCGTCAGCGCGCGGCGCAATCATGAAACTTCTCGTCAAGCTTTTACGGTTAAGTTTTCCCGAAAGAACATCGGTCACGCCGGACAGCGGCGGGCCAGACAGGGCGTCGATCAGAGACGGAAGGCAGCTCTCGGCTGTGGCGTTGTTGGCGTAGCCGGAGTCAGAGATGCGTGCGAAGCAGAGTATCCTTGGCCTCGTTCACCCGGGCCGCGAGGTACGTCGAGCCCCCCTGGTCGGGATGGAGTTTCTTCATCAAGGTGCGGTGAGCGCGGCTGATGTCGTCGCGCGACGCGCCCGGCTGCAGGCCAAGGATCTGATAGGCCTCCTCCTCAGTCATTTTGCCGCTCGCCGCCGCACGGCTCTGCCGCCCTGCCCGGTCGCCCTGCGCGTCCTGACGCCAGGCGGGAAAGCGGCGGTCCAGATAGCTTTCAAGTAGCGCGACGCTCTCGGCGTCGAAGCTCGGGACCATCGCCAACAGCTGCGACAGGTCGAACTCGTCGAGCATGCGGCCGGCCTGCGGTCCGGCCACGATCTGGCCGCTGAGCACACCGCTGCCGTGATCAAGGCTCATGTCGAGATATTGCGAGCGCACCCGCGAGCTCTGCCCCGCGCTGCGCGAACCGCCGAACATGCCGCCGAAATTGGGGAAGCCGGTATTGCCGAACGGCGACCAGCCGAGCAGTCCGGCGCCGAAGATGCCGAGCGGAATGGCCACCGCCAATTCGCCCCGCACACCGGTGAAGGCCGCAACGGCGAGCGCAAGCACCCCGCCTCCGATCTTGATTGCGCGCGCGAGCACGGCGGGATTGGCCGCACGAAACATCTGCAGCGCGGAATACAGGACGACAATTGCGACGACGCCGGCGATCAGGGTTGGCATGCGCAGAATATAGGCGGCCCGGCGACAAAAAGCATGCGAACCTTCGTCTCACCGGAGCGTGAAGCGCAGCCGCGTGGCGCCAGCCCCCGCCATTGAGTAGCTTGCGCCGACCGCACCGGAGGACAGTTGATGGCGATTGACGGACTGATCAGCCTTCGCAGCAATGTCGGGCCGAAGCAAACGGCCGATCGGCTCAAGTCCGAACTCGAGGCGCGCGGGCTGACCCTGTTCGCGCAAATCGATCACGCCGCGGGCGCCGCCGGCGCCGGTCTCGCGCTCCGCCCCACCGAGCTCTTCGTGTTCGGCAATGCGAAGGGCGGCACCCCGCTGATGCAGGCCACACAAACGATCGGGATCGATCTGCCGCTCAAGGCGCTGGTCTGGCAGGACGCCGGCGGCGACACTTGGCTCTCCTACAACGATCCGGCCTGGCTCGCCGAACGGCACGGCGTTGCGGACAACACCCAGGCGGTGACCGCCGCCATGTCGGCGTTGCTCGGCGCAATTGCAAAGACCGTGACGTCAGGCGGGGCCTGACGCGCCGCACCCCCTACTTTATCTGGCCGATCAGCTTCGCCGCACCGCTTGCGGTCTTGGCCAGCTGCAATAGCGCCTCGCGGCCACCCGCGGCATAGGCCGCGGCGGCGCGCAGCAGCTCGCGGAGCTGCGCGGCCGCGCCGGGATCGAACCTGCACCATGCGCCGCCGGTCAGCCGTGCGATCTCGCGGAACGCGTGCTCGGCGGCCGCGTCGTGCCCTTCCTGGAACATGAAGACCGGCACCTTGAGCAGGCCGAGTTCGCCGGCCTTGGTGCAGAGCTCGTCGACGCTCTCCTCCATCGCGTCGCCCACGAACACCAGCGCGCGCACGCCCGATGCGACCGCTTCGCGACGCGTCTCCGACAAGACCTTGCCGATCTGGGTATTGCCGCCCTGGCAATCGATCTTGCTCATCAGCCGCGCGAGCTGCGCGCTGTCGGAGATCCAGCCGGTGGCACGGCATTCGTTGAAGCCGCGGTAGTACACCAGGCGAATATCGAGGCTGCCGAGCGAGCCGGCCTCGCGGAACATGTCGGCCTGCAGCGTGCATGCCATGTCCCAGGTCGGCTGCCGGCTCATCGTGGCGTCGAGCGCGAACACCAGCCGGCCGCGTGCGCCGGCGCGATGCGGCGACATCGCCCGCGCCTTCGCCACGAACGCGGCGATGTCGTTCGCGGTCGACGACGGCACGTCCGGAGTGTCGGCCGGGCGTACATCGCTTCCGGATGTCGGTTTGATTGTCTTACCGGCCATCAGCGCTTGCCTCGTGCAGCAAACACTATGTGGGCCGCGCCGTCGAGTTGGTCAACGTAGCGGATCGATCAAGATCGCGGACCCCTCTGCCCGGATCGGATCCCGGGCGGCCCCGTCAATTGGTGATCGACGGATCCTTCTTCGTCTCGGTCTTGGTCAGCGAGAGCGACTTCTTGACCTTGTCGGTGAAGGTCTGACGCTTCTCGATCGGCACGTAGAGCGAGACGGGACCCGGCTCCAGAATCTTCGGCGGCGCATTCCTTGTGTCGACCGCAGCGACATCGCTGTCGGTGTCGGCCAGGAATTTATCGAGCATCGCCTGGATCGAGTCCTTGGCCTTCTCGGGTCCGGTGTCGCGCATGTCGTTGTGCTGGAAGTTGGTGTTCACAACGGTGATGCCGGCCTTCTCGCACTCCTCGGCATCGGGAACGACGCCGGGATCAGGCTTGAACTGCGAGTCGTGGGAACGGAACGACAAAATCTTGAACCTGCCGTCGGTCATGAACGGCACCCGCAGATTGTCCAGCGTCACGACCTTCTTGATTTCGTCGGGATACTGCTTGGCGAAATACATCGCGATGTCGCCGCCATTGGAATGGCCGACCATCGTCAGCTTGCTGTAATCGGCGTTCGGGTGACGCTTCTTCATCTCCTCGATCGCGAATTTGATGTTGGTGATGCCGCGCTGATACTGCGGCAACCGGCCGACATAGATCTCGCCGACCTTGGTCACCATCGGTCCGTCCGACGGCAGGTCGTTCTGAATGCTGATGGTCAGATAGCCGCGCGCCGCGAACACGTTCGCGAGGAAGGAATATTCGGTGAATTTGACGGTATTGCCATGATTGAGGATCGCAACCGGCAACTTGATCATGCCAGCGTCGGCCTGCATCTCCTTGTCGAAGCGCACGGCGACGTCGACTGCGACCGGTCGCTCATCGCGAGTCGGATCCTTGAACATGATGGTTTCGTGACGGATCGCCCACTTGCTCGCGGTGAAGTAAGCCGCCGTGACCACCACACAGAGCGAAAGCAGAACGGAAATTCCACGCTTCATGACGTCCTCAAGGCGCCCGCCTTACAGGGCTGATTTTCGCCGGAGGCTCTGCGGCCTCCTTTCTCAGAATATATGTCACAGCGCCGTGACAGGAAGTCCAAATATTGTGGCTTTGACGCCATAACGTTGTGCGCTGCACCTATAGTTTGTGCATTTGCTTCTACCGCGTTGGCGCGATGGCACCGCAGCACCTCACCCGCCGGCATGACGGATAAGGGAGCGATGGCGCCCTAGTCAAACCGGATTTCGGCTGCTTTGTTCCGGCTTTTTGGCCACTCTGTGGCAAAAATCACCGGAAAACCACGGATTTCAACCGATTTCGGTGTAAATGACCAGCTTCAGGCCGGGATCGTCATTGGCCTGGAAACTGCGTATTCGAAACGCAGCCGGCCGCGCCTGCGCCGGGTTCTGAACCCGGTTGGCCGATTCCTCAGTCCGGCTGGCCGATTCCTGGGACGTCATCCGGGTTGCCCGCCCCGGACGCGTGCTTCGCGAGCGCGACGCGCCGGAATTCAGTCGGTGTCAGATCGGTGGCTGCCTTGAAGGCCCGATTGAACGGGCCGATCGACTGGAATCCGGCGTCCATGGCGATGGTCAGCACCGGAACTTGCTTTTGTCCGGGATCCGCCAGGGCCGTGCTGGCATCCTCGATCCGGTAGTGATTGAGGAAGGCATTGAAGTTGCGATACCCCAGTCCTTCATTGATCAGCTGCCTCAGCCGGTATTCCTGAATACCGAGCTCTGCAGCCAGCGCGCCGATGGTCAGTCCTTCACGCCGATAGGCGCGCTCCACGGTCATCAGCCGCAGCAGCCGGCGCAACAATTCGGGGTCGACCGCGGGCGGCTTATCCTCTCCAGGTGCCACAGCACTGGTCTCGCCCGGCACCCTGTCCGTGGTGGGCAGAAAAGCGGATGCCTGCTGCATTCTGGCCGCCTGAAACAGGCTCCATCCACTGAGGCTCAGCAGCACCCACAGCCCAACCGCGTTGGCGATGCTCCAAACGGAGGAGCCGAACGCGGGCCAAAGGCCGTGAAAAAACCCCGCGACGCTATAGGTCACCGCGCCGACCAGGACGACGGCGCGCAACCGCCGTCGTCCCGCCACCAGGTCCAGGCGCCATGTCGGGAGTATCTGCGCCGCAGCCAAGAGAGCGAGGCCGAGATAGACCAACGACAGCGGTCGATCGAGGTCGCCTCTGAGCACGGTTCTTGCGGGCCAGAGGTCAAACAGTTGCGCGCCGGGAATGGCGACCAGCAAGGCGCCATGTCAGGGCCGCAGCACGAAATCGTCATCGAAGGTCGCGCGCGCCCAGAGCCAGAGCAGGACCGCCCCGCTGCTGGGAAGAGCGGCCAGGATCAGGCTCCAATATGGCCATGGCCGCGGAAACCCCGGCGCCGAGGAAATCGCTGATGCCGCAACGGCGACCAGCAACGCGGCGCTCAGGCGCACCGCCGTGTCGCTGCGGTCGCGAAGCAGCACGCCTGCGATCAACAACGCCAATCCGACCGCGGCGCCCCGACAACCCAGATCGATCGCCATCAACGCGCTGCTGCTCACGATCGCTAGCTGCCGATGATGTCGTGGACTTCCAGCGGCTTGTCGACCTGGCTGAACCATTCCGCCCGGTTGGCGGCCCGGCGGCGGCCGCGCTCGTCGAGCGGCAGCTTGAGCTGGCGTAACAGGCCCATCACCTCCTCGCGCGCGGTGACGTGCCCGAGATTCGGGCGGGTACCGAGCGTCGCCTCGTCGATGTCGTCGAGCGCCGTCAGCCCGCGCGGGAAGAATTCGCGATAGACCACCCGCTCGGCAAAGCCGTCGACCGAACGGAACCCGAGCCGCAGCGAGAGCTGCTTGAGGCCGTCGGCGACCAGCTGCTTGTTGCGTGAGCCGAGCATCGACAGGCGGTTGCGCACCACGATCCAGTCGGTCGAGGCGCCATCGAGCTGGCGCCGCTTGCGTCTGGTGTCGCGCACCATCTCGGCATAGTGGCTCTCGCCGGTCACCGCATAGGTCGCGGCATCGACGGTGCCCAGCACGTCGAAATCGAGGAAGCTGTCGTTGATCGGCGTCACCAGCGTGTCGGCCATCGAATGCGCGAGCCGCATCAGGTAGCTGTCCGAGCCCGGCGTATCGATGACGATGAAATCATAGCCACGTTCCACCGCGCTCACGGCTGCCATGAACTGCTGGAACTCGGCGTTCTCGTTGTCCTCGATCTGCATCGTCTCGCCGTACTTGATGCAGTGGTGCGCCGGGAGTTCGAGATCGAGCCCGGAGCGCCGCGCCCAAGCCTGGCGATTATTGATGTAGCGGGTGAAACTTTGCTGGCGGCAATCGAGATCGATGGTGGCGACGCGTTGTCCGGCCTTCAGGAGCGCGACGGCGATATGCAGGGCGGTGGTCGACTTGCCCGAACCACCCTTCTCGTTGCCCAGCACGATGACATGCGCGGAGCCGGACTGACCCTGACTAGCCTGCACCAACATGATTCAAACCCCGGCAATGATCTTCAAATCGCGCACGGCTGCGGTCAAGTGAAATGCATCACGGCGAGAGGAATTCAATTGAAGCCGTCCTTAATGATGAATCGATCAGGCAAGATGGCTGCGTCGATCGGCGGCATGACTTGCGTGATCCACGCGCGCCCGGGATCGGGTAAGGCTGGTCGCGACGCGACGGTTTGCCGATAGCGGTGCGGTCTTGATAAGCTGCGCCACCCGCCGAACCGCAAACATCCCACCCGGATCGCCCCACGAGTTGAGACCAGATGCCGAGAAATCCCACCGTCGTTCGTACCGTCCCTGCCCTTCGTCGCGCCGTCGACGCCTTCCGCGCCAAGAAGGCGGCCGTCGCGTTGGTCCCGACCATGGGAGCCCTCCATGACGGCCATGTGTCGCTGGTGCGGCTTGCCAAGCGCCGCGCCAAGCGGGTCGTCGTCTCGATCTTCGTCAACCCGACCCAGTTCGCGCCGACGGAAGATTTCGGCTCCTATCCGCGCACCTGGAAGGAAGACGTCGCCAAGCTCGCGGCCGAAGGCGTCGACCTGATCTGGCATCCGGAGGTGAAGGCGATGTATCCGGACGGCTTCGCCACCAGGATCGTGCCGGAGGGTCCGGCCACCGCCGGACTCGAGGATCGCTTCAGGCCGCATTTCTTCGGCGGCGTGGCCACCGTGGTCGGCAAGCTGTTCACCCAGGTCCGGCCCGACGTTGCGATCTTCGGCGAAAAGGATTTTCAGCAGCTCCGGGTCGTCACCCAGATGGCTGTTGACCTCGACCTCGGCGTCAAGGTGATCGGGTCCAGGACGGTGCGCGAACGCGATGGCCTCGCGATGTCCTCCCGCAACGTCTACCTCTCGGCGGAGGAACGGCGCACCGCCCCGGAGTTGCATCGGGTGATGAAGGAAACGGCGGGGCGCCTGCGTGCCGGCGAGGACACCGCAACCGCGATGGCCGCCGGCGCCGCGCTGATCACCAAGGTCGGCTTCGTGCTCGATTATCTCGAGGTTCGTCACGCCGCCTCGCTGGCGCCGATCGGCTCGCTGAAGGACGGCCCGATGCGGATGCTGGTGGCGGCACGGCTCGGCAGCACACGCCTGATCGACAACATCGCTGTGTAGCCATGCCGCGTTGAGCTTGCTCCGATGCCGCGACGCAGGGATGATCGCGCCTTTCAGGGGCGGTCGGAATGAACAATCTTTACAGGCTAGGCATTCTTCTCGGCATCGCGCTGTTGGCCACCGGCTTGGCGCAGGCGCAGACCCGGCCGCCGGTCGGCGGGGTCAATTCCTCGCCCGGCGCGATGATCTTCTATGTCGCGCATGGCGCACCTGATGCCTGCGGCCCCGGCTGCTCGGACTGGATCGCCGCCGAGGGCGTCGTGCAATGGGACACCTACAAGCGGCTGCTGGCGATCCTCGACCGTCAGGCCGGGCACAAGCTCCCTGTCGTGATCAATATCAAACAGGGGTCCGACCTCACCGTCGCTGCCAGCCTCGGCCGGATCCTGCGCGGTCGCGGCATCGACGCCACGGTCGCTGCGACCGAGGTCGAGGCCTGCAACGGGAAATCTGACGCGGACTGTTTTGCACTCAAACGCCCCGGCGGCCCGCTGGATGGGAAGGAAAAGCTCTCCGATGTCCCCTGCGAGCTCGCCTGTGTATTGGTGCTTGCAGGCGGCGTGCATCGCAGCCTGCCGCCCGGCAATCGCGTCATCCTGACCGCCAGAATGGCGATCACCAACCGGCTCGCGCCCAACGTCTCGGACGAGCATCGCGAAAGCCTGACCTCGATCTTCACCGATCAGTTCCGGCGATATCTCGGCGAGATGGGGATCGATCACGAACTGCTCGACGTCACCGTCAACAGAGCGGGTGGCCGCTATGTCGAAATCCCGGCATCCGAATGGGGCCGGCTGCATCTCGTCACGCAGTCGCAGTGATCCTCGGCAGCCGCCGTCCGATTGCTCACAGCAATCCGAGGTCGCGCAGCTCGCGGCGCATCGGCTCGGGCATCGACGCCACGCTGGCCGCGCTCGATTTGGTGAGATCTGCCGGCGCCGAGTCCGCGGTCAGATAACGCCAGCCCTGGAACGGCCGCATAGGCCGCGGCGAAACCGCGATCACCTTGGGCTGCATGACCAGCCGGCAGCGTCCGATGCCGTCCTTGTCGCGGAATGGCTCGATGGCGATGATCTTCTCGCGCGCGGCGATCTCGCCGCGGATCACCCAATAGAGCGAGCCGCCGGCAAGGAGCTCCTCCTCGCGCTTCGGTGTCATCCGCGTGATGTGGACGTGACGGAGCGGCAGGCCCTTTTTCTTCGCGGTCGCCATCCGTTCGGCGACCCAGCCCTTGAGTTCCTTGACGGAGTCGCAACCGACGGCGAGCTTGATGAGATGAAGCGGCATGCGCCGGATGTAGCGGCCGGCGCGCACTTTGAAAAGGGAGCGCTATCCACGGCGGTGGATATCGGGATTTACTGCGCGAAACAGTGCAATGGCGACGGCTCAGGCCGCGGTCATCGCGCTCATCATCACGCCTATTCCTGGCCCTCGGCCGCCGCCGGCGCACTCGCAGCGGCGGGGGCCGCAGGCGCGGCGGGAGCCGGCGCGATCTGGACCGGGCGCTTCGCCGCCGGTGGCCGCTTCGGAGCGGCAGGCGGCGCGGCGGCAGCACGGGCGGCCGGCGGCGGAGCCGCGGCAGCCGGCTTCGTCGACGGTTCAGGCGTCATGATGCTGACCGGCGGCGTCGACGCCGCGCTCGGGAACTCGGCGTTGGTTGGCCTGCCCGTGGGTATCGACTGCGGCAGCGCCGCGACCAGACCGGCGGCCGACGGCTGGCCGGCGGGCGCGTTCCAGGACGAGGCGTAGCGCGTGACCAGGTTCTCGTAGGTGCGCTCGTTCATGTTGGCGATGATCTGATGATTGTCGCCGAGCGAGCGGAACGCGGGGCACGCGGTCGGTGTGCAGTGGTCGCGCGCCATCAGCGCATAGGCGACCAGGCCGTAACGGTCATGCTCGATGGCGCGGCGCAGTGCCTGCAGCTCGGTGGTCGCGTTGCGCTCCGCCGTGGCGAGGTCGCCGAGCGCGGTCAGGCGCGAGACCTGGGCTGCCGCATAGCTGACTGCCGCCGCCGCGGTATCCGATGAGCCGAACAGCACCTTCTCGCAGGCATTGAGAACGGCATCTCCGGCGAGGTCGTCGACGCAGGCCAGCGCCGGCACCGTCTGGCCGGTCAATTGCGCCGTGCGTGTCTCGGCCGGCGACGCCGTTCCGCCCGGCCCGAAGCCGCGGATCGTCGCGGCGACCGCAACCGCGATCGACAGCAGCGTGATGACGGTCAGCGCGCCGTTGGCGACGGATTTTTCCGCGCGCAGCAGCGTGACCAAAACGACCACCCCAAAGAACCCGGCGGCGGCCAAGGTCAGCCACATCGGGAAGGTCGGCGAGCGCCACACCTGATCCAGCGAAGTCCAAGCCCAGTTCATGCGCGATGTCCCTCAACGCAGCGTAAGCACAATCGGCGACGGCCAACGCCGCCACCACGGCACTCGACCTTCAGCAGAATGTGTCTGCGAACAGGGCCTTTTGACGGCGACGGCGCGGAACCCGCTCCAGCCACCGGCTTGCGCACAACTCCATCAGGACAGCGCGAGCTGACTCTCCTTGGCCACCCGTTCGAACGCTTCGGTCGAGCTCTTGATTCGATACTGGCAGTCGTCACCATCGGTCGGCAGCAGGCGGATCACCTGGTAGGTGCCGCTCGCGGCGGGGCGCGCCACATTGCTGGCCGTGAAATAGACGGTCTCGCCAATCGAGTACTTATGCTTCAACGCCCTCTCCATTTTCTTAGAGATTGCTGGCTGAGCTGACAGTCCCGATAGCTCTGGCCGGCATTTTGAGAACCCTGCGGCAACCTAGCACAGGGCAGGGCTCAAAATCCAGCAACATTGGGGCATGGCAAAGGTGCCATTTTTGCAGGTTTTTCAGGGCGATAGGCAGCAATTTATGTGCCAGCCGGAAATTGCCCGCAGACCCGGCCGAAACCGGGTTCCACCGTCCCTCAGGCGGTATGCGGCAGCTTGCCGTTGGGGCTCGCGCTGTCGACCGCGGTCGGCAGTTGCTGGGCCAGCACCTTGGACAGTTCGTCGACCGGAATGTTGAACTTGGCGGCAAGCTGCCTGACGGTGTCGCTGCCGAGCACCTCCTGAAGCTGCTCGGCCGTGATCGGCAGGTTCTGGCCGGTGCCGATCCAGGATTTGACCTGCTCGCCAAGGCCGGCCTGCTGGAGCTTGGCGACGATCGCCGACAATCCACCCTGCCCGCCATTGCCCATCACCTCGCCGAGCACGACGGGGATCACCGCCGCCCCGAGCTGGCCAAGCATGCCCTTCAACTCCGGCGAGTTCTCCAGGGAATCCAGAATGCCCATGGTCTAAGTCCTTTCACGACTTGCAAAACCGGTTCTTCGGATTCGACGTCTTCGGCCCCGCGGCGTCAAGCCGCGATCTTTGCCGCCGCTGTCACATTTCGGAAGCGGTCAGGCGTCCTCGAATCGGTCGATCAATAGCGTCTCGGCGAGGCCGTCCTTCGTCCATTCCTGGAACGCCGGCAGCGACATCATGGCGTCGACGTAATGCTGCGCCTCGGCCTTCACCGGGATCGCATAGGTGCGGAAGCGATGCACCACAGGAGCGTACATCGCATCCGCCCCGGAAAATGCCCCGAACAGGAACGGGCCCTGCTTACCGTAACGCGCGTGGCACTCGGCCCAGATCTCCTGGATCCGCGCCACATTGGCGCGCGCGTCGTCCGACAGCGCGACGGCACGGATCGGCCGGTGCAGGTTCATGCCGCACTCGCTGCGCAGCGGCACAAAGCCCGAATGCATCTCGGCTGAGACCGCGCGGGCATGCGCGCGCGCGGCGCGATCCGCAGGCCACAGCTTCGCCTCGGGAAATTTTTCGGCGAGATATTCGATGATCGCCAGCGAATCCCACACCGTGACGTCGCCGTCGATCAGAGTCGGCACCTTGCCGGCCTTGCTAAAGCTCAGGATGCGATCCTTGTCGGCCTTGTTGTCGGTGTAGAGCGGAATGAAGACTTCCTCGAACGGGATGGCGTTGGCGCGCAGCGCCAGCCAGGGCCGCATCGACCATGACGAATAGTTCTTGTTGCCGATGACGAGCTTGAGCATGTCCGGAGAATCCTGTTGTCACCGCATGTTGCCATAGTGCATTGCACGCGTTCAACCTGTACATGACGCGGAACGCCGCGCGGCGCGGCAGCCGCGCATTCACAGAGGCAGCCGCGCGTTCACGAAGGAAGGCACCATGACCGGCTATTGGGCCGACATCCTGGCCGTCAGCTTCTTCGCGCTGGAATGGCTGGTCTACGCCATCACGCTGGAGCACAGCGCCTATGGGCGCGACAGCCTGTCGGCGCGGATGCATGTCTATCGCGAGATCTGGGTGCGCAATCTACTCAATCGCGAGGCGCGGATGGTCGACATGCAGATCATGGCCAGCCTGCAGAACGGCACCGCGTTCTTCGCCTCCACCAGCCTGATCGCGATCGGCGGCGGGCTGGCGCTGCTGCGCGCCACCAACGACGCGCTCGCCGTGCTCGGCGCATTGCCGGTCGACCTCTCGCCCTCGCCCGCTCTGTGGGAGATCAAGTGCATCGGGCTGATCCTGATCTTCATCTACACCTTCTTCAAATTCGCCTGGGCCTATCGCCTGTTCAACTATGTGGCGATCCTGTTCGGCGCGATGCCGCCGGCCGGCCAGCGCGACACGCCGGAGGCCGAGGCCCATGTGGTCCGCACCACGCGACTGTTCGAGACGGCGGGCCGGCACTTCAACCGCGGTCAGCGCGCGTTCTTCTTCGCGCTCGCCTATCTCGGCTGGTTCGTCAGCCCCTGGGTGCTGTTCGTCACCACCGCCGCCGTCGTCATCGTGATCTGGCGCCGGCAGTTCGCCTCGAATGCCTGGCAGGCGATGGGAAGCTGACGCTTGTCTCGGCTCACGACGCGAAGTCGCGCGGCGTGAAGTCGAGGTCGAGCACCTTCCATTCGCCGTAGCGATCCCTCGGCAGCATCGCATAGGGCTGGCAGGCCTCCAGCGCATCGGTCGCGCTCTTCAGCAACAGCGGCCCTTTGGCCGACGCGCTGGCCTCGATCAGCAAGGGCGATGAGGCGAGCTTGCCGTCGGGCTTCATGAACACCCTGAGCTTGACCCTGACGTCATCGGCGCTGCTCAGCGTCGGCGGCAGCTTCATGCAACTCTTCAGATGGCGGCGGAATTCGGCTGCTACGCTGGAGCCGACGTCGGCCTTCTCGGTCGCCGCCGCGTCGAAATTGTCCTTGCCGGGCCCGGGTCCGGCCGGCGCGTCGGCGGGCGCCTGCACGGAGATGTCGGGCGGCAGGCCCAGCATGACGTTGTATTTGACCGAGAGATCCGGCTCGGGCTGCACATAGGCGGGTGATGCCGGCGGAGCCGGTGGCTGCGGCGTCAGTGGAGGCGTCGGCGGCGTGGGCGGGACGGCCGCCGCCGTCTGCTGCGGCGACGGGCTGGGCTTGGACGCCGGCGGCGTCGGCGGCTTCTGCGCGGGCTGCGGCGCATTCTGTTGCGGCTGTGGTGCAGGCGCCTGCGCTGACGGCTCCGGCTTGGCGGTGTCGATCGGCTTGTCGAGCGACGGCAATTGCAATTCGGGCGTCGGCGACGGGCTCGGCACCGGTTCGGGCTCGGTCTTGATCTCGGACTTGGCCGCCTCCTGCGGCGTCACGATCTCGACCGGCACCGTGTCAGCGGCGACGGGATCGAACTGATGGACCTCCGAATAAAGGAAAATCAGCGCGAGCAGCATCAGGTGTACGAACACCGACGCCATAAGATCCGCGTTTGGCCGAAACTTCATCCCACTCGATCACGTCGTGATGCTCCCCTGCCCGGCACCATAGCGGGCAATCAGGACCGGCCTCAATCCCATTCTGGTTCGGGCGGCGGATCCCGGAAGGGAGCCACCGCCCATCATCAGCGCGCAGCAACGTCTCAGTAGCACGCGCGGTTGCGTGTCCTGCAGGGGCGGTTGTTGGCTTGCCCGGTCGTTTGCCCGGCCTTCTTGGCACCGGCCTTCGGCGGGTTCTGCTGGGCGACCGCATCAGTCACTAAAAGCGGCGCCGTTACAGCACCCGCGAACAGAATACTCAAGAGAACGACTATGATTTTCATCGAAACCTCCCTTGAAAATGTCGGCCGGGAAAATCGGGCAAAAGAGATCGGCCGCAGCAAGGCGAACGGAAAAGGATTTCGAAGTCAAGGTATTTTGGAACCAGAGATTGCAAGCAGGGCCGAAGACCAGTCAGGCGATGCAGCGGGTCACCCGGTGGCCGGGCAAGCCGCCCATGCGCAATGCGCCGATCATCGCGCGTTGCCGCTGCCCATCGCCGAAATCTCGCGCATGTCTTCATCCGACAATTCGAAATCGAGGATGTCGATGTTTTCCTGGAGCCGCTCGAGCTTCGAGGTGCGCGGGATCGCGGACACATTCTGTTGCAGCAGCCAGCGCAGGCAGACCTGGGCAGCGGACTTGCGATAGCGGTCGCCGATCCGCCCCAGCGCACGGTCGCCCTTGACCCGCCCCTTCGCGATCGGGCTGTAGGCGACGAAGCCCATGCCATGGCGCGCGCAGGCTGAGATCACGTCGGTCTGGTCGAGATAGGGATGGTACTCGGACTGGTCGCAGGCGAGCGGCTCGGGGCACGCCGCCACCGCCTCCTCGATCAGCGCCACGCTGAAGTTCGACACGCCGATATGCCGCGCCAGTCCCGCCTGCTTGACCCGCGCCAGCGCGCCGAGCGTCTCGGCCAGCGGCACATGCGGATTGGGCCAGTGCAGCAGCAGCAGGTCGACCTCGGTCAGGCGCAGCCGCGCGAGGCTCTCCCTGGCGGAGCGCTCGAGATCCTTCGCCATGAAATGCGTGGTCCAGACCTTGGTGGTCACGAACACATCGTCCCGCTTGATGCCGGAGGCGCGCAGTCCCTCGCCCACCTCGCGCTCATTGTCATAGATCTGGGCGGTGTCGAAGTGGCGATAACCGAGCCGCAGCGCCTGCTCGACGATGCGCGCGCAGACCCGCCCACGCAATTCCCACGTGCCGAGCCCGATCGCGGGGATCATGACGCCGTTGCCTTCGACAACATTCATGCGGCCATTATGCGCGCATGACGACAGCCTGCCAACTCACCTATCGGTTCCGCAGGTCGGTCGCGACGGCTTACCGCTCCACCTGGTAGCCGTCGGTCAACGTCTTCAGGAAGGCGATGATGTCGGCTTCCTCCTGCGCCGTCATCGCCGGCGTGTCGCCCAAATGGCGCTCGAACGGCGGATCGCTGACGTCGACATTGCCGTGGTATTTCTCCGGCAGGTCGTCGTATTTCCGCACCGCCCCATTGGCCGCACGCGGATACACCTTCTCCGGATTGGTATCGCGGAAATTATAGAAATCGAGCACCTGCTCGAGGCTCGTAAAGACGCCGTTGTGGAAGAACGCGCGGCGCCTTGCGGTGTTGCGCAAGGTGGGCGTCAGAAACATCCCGCAATATTGCGTCTGCTCGGCGACGTCGGTGCGCTGCGGACCGCAGACCCCGAGGTCGAAATAATTGGCATCGGCGTTGCCGGCGAGCGCGGCATTGCGCGGCGCGCCGAGCGCCTCATACTGATGGTCGGTGAACAGCGGCGGGAGGCCGTCACGGGTCGGCGCCGAAGTATGGCACCCGGCGCAATTGGCCTTTTCCGGATCGTTGAACAATTGCAGGCCGTGCAGCTCGGTCTCGCTCAGCCGCGCCTTGCCCTCCAGCCAGTAGTCGAACTTGCTGGTGTAGGGATGGAAGCTCACCTCCTCCACCTGATAGCGCGCCACCGCGAACATCGCCTCCGCGACCAGGAGCCGCCTGTTGTCGAAGATGCCGGCGCCGAACAGCTCGACGAAGCGCTTGGCGTAGGGCTCGCGGCGCAGCTTGTCGGCCACGATGTCGAGGCTGCCACCATCCATCTCATTGGGGTCGAGCAGCGGCATGATCGCCTGATCCTGCAGCGTGTCGGCGCGGCCGTCCCAGAACAGGCCGCCCTGCGGCACGATGTTCGCTGCCGACGCGGCGGTCGCGGTCGCGGTCTTCTTCGCGCGCGCGGTCTGCTGGCCGAGCGCCGCCATCTGCGCGAGGTCGACGACGTTGTCGTCCTCGTCCTTCTCGGGGCCGATGCTGAAATTCGGGTGACGTTCGAGATAGGTCAGCGACGGAACGGCGCGCGCGCCCTGCCGCTGCAGCGTGCGGCCGCCGAGCATCACCGGGCCATCGTTGGGCGGGCCGTAGGCGTGGTCGGGGCTGTGGCAGGAGGCGCAGGACAGCGCGCCCGACGAAGACAGCGACGCGTCGTAGAAGATCTCGCGACCGAGTTGCGCCATCGCCGAGAGCGGCGCGACCGGCGGGCGCACGAGCCGGACCGGATTGGGATTGGCTCCCGGAAGCTGGCTTGCGTCCGGAAGCTGCTGCGTCCCCACCGCAGCGACAGCGCCGGCCATGCAAAGCAGGCCGGCGCCGAGGAGCCACAAAGTGCGGCCGTTCATCTGACGTCCCGTCGTCCGAGCGCGTTAGTGATGATGGTGGTCGTCGGGCGGGCTGACGATCACGGTGCCGCTGGTCGGATCGAGGAACAGCGCATCCTGCCGATCGTCATGGTCATGGTCGTGGTCGTGACCGCGGCCGTGATCGAAATCGAACATGTCCGCGATCGATTCGACGCTGTCGTCGAACGCGCCGCCGCCAAGACGCTGGCCGTGCAGCCAGTTGTCTTCGATGAAGCGAACCACGGAGGCCTGCGAGATGCGGGTGTGGCTGACGAAGTTCCTCTTGGCGAAGGGCGAGATCACCAGGAACGGGACGCGGGTGCCCGGTCCGCAGCGGCCGTTCACCGGCTTGCCGTCGAGGCCCTTCGGCTGCGTCTGCTTGCCGATACCGCGGCCGCACTGGCCGGGACCGTTGATCTGATCGGCGGTCGGATCATACGAGGCGCTGGTCGGCGCAACGTACTGGTGGTCGTACCAGCCGTCGGAGTCGTCATAGGTGATGATGACCGCCGTCTCGCCCCACTCCTTCTGCTTCTGCAGGAAGTTGATCAGCTCGACATTGCCGGCCTGCTCGTCGAGCGGATCGGAGTTGCCGGGATGACCGTCCTGATAGGCCGGCATCTTGATGTAGGAGACGGCCGGGAAGTTGCCGGCTTTCACCGAGGCGTAGAAGTCGTCGAGATCGTAGGCGTGATTGGCCGGATCGACGGTCTTGCTGCCGGGAACGTAGGTGTGGCCAACGGCGTTCACCGAGCTCGGCCGCGCATGGGTCGGGTTGGCGGTCGACTTGTAGTACTGGAACCAGGCGTGGTGCGGGATGTAGTCCACGATGGTGCCGTTGACGTTGCTCGAGAAGGTGCTGCGGCCGCAGTTGGTGGTGCCGTTGGTGTTCTTGAGCGTCAGGTCGAAGCCGCCCATGAAGCTGCCCCAGCTGATCTGCTCGGCATTGAGCAGGTCGCCGATGTTCTTGCTGGTCATCAAGACCTGGCTGGTCGTGCTCGAGCAGGAGTCGTAGGCAGGATCGGTATCACCGATCAACGTCAGGCCGCCCTGGCCATCGGCGATCGACGATGACGTGCCGACGATGTTCTGCGCACCGTTGGTCTGACCGGAAACCACCTCGAGCGCGCCGGGCGTCGACGGACCAAAGGTGTCGGTCCAGTGATTGTCGCTCATCGCGAAGTTCTGGGCGTAATTCCAGAACGCGGTGACGGTGTTGCCGTCGAAATAACCCATCACCTGCCCGTTGGTACCGAAGGCGCCGACGCCGCCGGCAGTGCCGCGACCGGTGAATTCCGGAAACAGGTCGTCCTTGCCGTTGTCGACCGCCTGCTGCTCGGGCGTGTAGGAGTGGTTCTGCGAGCGCGTGTTAGCCTGGGTGCGGTCGAGGCGGAACGGATTGGTCGCGCCGGTGCCGTTGGCCGGATTGGTGTTCGGGTTGTTGGTCAACAGATTGGCGTTGGCGAGGTTGTTCACCTTCGGCGTATGCGGCTTGGCAACGAACGGAATCGAGCCCGACGGATTCGCCGCCTTCGGGTAGGTCGCGAAGTAATGATCGAACGAACGGTTCTCGTTGAAGATGACCACGAGATGCTTGATCGGCGTGGCCGTGTGGATGTCATGCGGATGACGATGATCGCGGTCGTGATCGTCTTGCGCCGCCGGAGCGCTGCTCGCGATCGCCGCGGCGACCACACAGAATCCGACCGTTGAAAGGAATTTCGCCTTCACTTCTTGCCCCATTTTTTAAGGATTTATGACGTCGACATGCGACACATTAGCCAGCGCGCGTAACAGCTCTGTGTCGGTTTTGCGATTGCCGCATCATCGCGACATAATCGTCCCGCGTTCGATTCACGCGGCGGTTGCAGCGCGCCCGAACGGATATTGAATCGATGTCATTGAAGCGATCGCTGCGTCGATGACGCCGGCAAGCACGATCGTCAGATCAATTCATTTGAACGACTTGATATCGTCATATCCATAGAATTTTGGGTTAGCCAAAATTTGATTGACCAGCGACTCCGCCTGGCTCTCCAGGTCAAGCTGCGTCAAAATCTCAATCGTCTTCGATCGATCCGCCGCATGGACCGCCTTGTCCCATTCCGCCAGCCGCCCGGAAACGACGATCCGTTCGTTCAACGTCATGCCAGCGTATGGTGATTGCATATTCCGGCTCCGCGGACGCAACTCGTCGACGTCATAGGAAACCACATGGTTATCCGCGTTCTTTCAGTTTCCCTTCGTACTCCGCCAATATGATTTCGAGCGGAGCGGCGCTTCCAAAAAAATCGACTTCGCCAGTCGCCTTGTTGACGAACACGGGACCATTCCCGGCCAAACGATGCATAAAGATGCCCGTCTCAAGAAACTCCTTAGACTGGTAGAAGAAAATCCATCCAAAGGGCTTCTCGATAGTGGAGCTCTCCACGACGACGTACTGAACATCGTCAGGCGATCTCAGCTCCAGCTGCTTCGAAACGAGTTCGAGTGCTTCTGATATTCGCAGCATAACTTTGCCTCGGCCATCTCGTTGGATACTCGATCCCTAATCCTTCATCCCCGTGATCGACGCACTCACTGCTCGGGGATCGCGCTGCGGCCAGCGGCCGCTTTCGACTTGTGCCAGGAATTCGCCGACGATCCGGTTGTATTCGTCGGGCTCCTCGATGTTGATGGCGTGGCCGCAGTTCGGCATCACCGCAAGCGCGGCCAACGGGATGCTCTGCTTCATCAGGATGCCCGGCATGAGGCACGGCCAATCTTCGTCGCCGGTGATGATCAGCGTCGGCACATTGATGCGCTTCATCTCGTCGACCAGCGTATAGAGCGAGGGACGCTCCTTCTGCACGCCCTGCTGGGTGTTGGCCGATCCCACCGCCGAGTGTTCGGCCAGCATGGCCTTGAACTCGGCGTGGCCGCGCGGATCCTTGTTCTCATACTGCACGCGGGTCGGCCCGTAGGCGTAGCGCTCGGCGAAGGCCGGCATGCCCTCTTTCCGGATCACGCCCGCGATGATGTCGGCCTCGGCACGAAACGTCTCGCGCTTGTCGAGCTCGGCGCCATAACCGCAGCCGCCGATACACAGCGACAGCGCCCGCGTCGGATGGCGCAGTCCGAAATGCAAGGTCGCGAAGCCGCCCATCGAGAGACCCACGATATGCGCCTTCGGCGCGCCGATGTGATCGAGCACGGCCAGAATATCGTCGGCGGCGCGCGCCTGCGAGTAGGACGCGACCTGCTCCGGCACGTCAGACGGTGGAAAGCCGCGCGCATTGTAGGCAATGGTGCGGAAGCGCTTGCCGAAATGCCGCATCTGCGGCTCGTAGCTGCGCAAATCACCGGCGAACTCATGCACCAGGATCAATGGATGGCCCGATCCGGTCTCCTCGAAATAGAGGCGGACGCCGTCATCAGTTGTTGCGTAGGGCATGGTGGTCTCCTGCCTTCTTGCTTTGGGTGTTATGGGATGGTTGCTCCCGCCGGCGGCTTGGCGCGCGGCAAATAGGTGCCGTGATCCTTGCTGCCGACAAGGGTGCCGTCATCGACGACGACCTTGCCGCGCACCATGGTCAGCACCGGCCAGCCGGTGACCTCGAGCCCTTCATAGGGGGTGTAGTCTGCGCCGTCATGAATCAGCTCATGGCGGATCGTCACCTTGCGCTTGGGGTCCCACAGCGCGATATCGGCATCCGAGCCGACCGCGATCGTGCCCTTGCGTGGATAGAGGCCGTAGATCTTGGCATGGTTGGTGGCGCTGAAGGCAACGAAGCTGTTGAGGTCGATCCGGCCCTTCACCACGCCCTCGGAAAACAGGATCGGCAGCCGCGTCGCGACGCCGGGGATGCCGTTCGGCACCCAGCGGAAGCTGGTGCGCCCTTTCGGCGCGAGCTTGCCTTGCGGGTCGTCGTAGCGGAACGGGCAATGATCCGACGAGAACACCGAGAACACTTTCTGCTGCAGGCCTTCCCAGCACGCCTTCTGGCTCGCGAGGTCGCGCGGCGGCGGCGAGCAGACGTATTTTGCGCCTTCCATGTTGAGCTGATCGAGATCCTTCTCGGTCAGCATGAGATATTGCGGACAGGTTTCGCCCATCACACGCAAGCCCCGCTGCTGCGCGCGCCGGATTTCCTCCATCGCCTCGCGGTTCGACACATGCACGATCATGATCGGCACATCGACCAGCTCGGACAGCGAGATCGCGCGATGGGTGGCCTCGCGCTCGACCGGGATCGGCCGCGAGGTCGCGTGGAAGCGCGGCGCGGTGTTGCCAGCGCGCTCCAGCCGGTCGGTGAGAAAGCGGATGGCGTCGAAATTCTCCGCATGCACCATCAGCATCGCGCCGGTCTCGCGCGCCACCGACATGGTTTCGAGCAGCTCGCGATCCGATAGCGCCAGCCCCTCATAGGTCATGAAGACTTTCAGCGATGTATAGCCGTCCTCGACCAGCGCCGGCAGCTCCTGGCCCAGCACATGCTCGGTCGGATCGGTGACGATGAGATGGAAGGCGACGTCGACATGGCATTCGCCCTCGGCCAGCGCATGGTAGTACTTGAGCGCCTCGCGCAGCGTCTGGCCCTTCTCCTGCAGACAGAACGGCAGCACGGTGGTGTTGCCGCCGAACGCCGCCGAGCGCGTGCCGCTGGCAAAGCCGTCGGCCATCACGATGCCCTCGCCGGAGGGCTGGGCGAAATGGACGTGGCTGTCGATGCCGCCGGGCAGCACCAGCCGGTCGGTGGCGTCGATGATCTCGGTCGCAGCGCCGAGATCATGACCGAGCGCGGTGATCTTGCCGTCGCGGATGCCGACGTCACAGGCGAAGGTGTCGGCGGCGGTGACGACGGTGCCGCCGCGGATGATGGTGTCGAAGGACATCAGCGCGTCCCCTCCTTCGGTGAGCGGTGTTCGATGATTGCGGCAAGCGGCTCGGCGAGCCCAAGCGTCGGCTTGGGATCGGGACGGCGGTAGGTGCCGGCGACCGCCTTGCGCGGCTTCAGCACAGCAAGCGTCTCGGCCTGGCGCACCGCGGCCGCAACCGGATCGACCACCGGCACCAGAATGCGGTCGCGGACTTTTGCGGCCAGCCCGGCCAGCGGCGCGCCAGACAGAATCACGACGTCGGCCTTGTCCTGCTCTACCGCCTGGTTGGCGAGCGCGACCAGCAGCTCTTCCTTCTCGGCCTGTACCTCCGAGATCGACTGGAAGCTTCCATCGAGCGCGCGGATCCCGGCGCAGCGAGAGCTCAGCCCATGCATGGCGACGCATTCCTCGTACCAGGGTGCCAGCGCGCCGGCGAAAGTCACGATGGCAAACCGCCGGCCAAGCATGCAGGCGGTGAGCATCGCGGCTTCCGCGAGGCCGACGACGGGAAACGCAAACAGCTCGCGCGCGCCGAACAGGCCGGGATCGCCGAATGCGGCGATGATTGCGGCGTCGATGCCGGGGCCGGCCTCGGCCAGCATCTCCAGCGCGATCGCGCCGCCGATCTGCGCCTCGGCGCGGGTCGCGATATAAGGCACGCCGCGCGCGGCGGTGACCGGCACCAGCTCGGTACCTTCAGACGCCACCTTGCTGCCGGCGGCATGCAGAAGATCGGTCACCGCTGCCGTCGTGTTGGGATTGAGCAGCAGGATCTTCATGGCGCAACTTTCCTCGTCTTGCGGCCGCGTGGCTTCGCGGGTGCGTCCGGCACGGCCGCGTCTTCCGGCGTATTGTCCAGCGTTTCGGCGACGATCTCGCCGGTGCGGCGGACGTGATGCGCCAGCATCTGCCCGGCACGGGCCGCATCGCGGCGCTTAAGCGCGGCCAGAATCTCCTGGTGCTCGCGCACCGATTCATCCCAGCGACCGAGCACCGACAGCGCAAAGAAGCGCGCGCGCTCGGCCCGCGCCAGCAGCGCCTCATGGGTTGCCTTCAGCACCGCATTGCGGGCGAAGCCGACAATCGCGGAATGGATCTGCTGGTTGACCTGGAAATAGTCGCGCAGCTCGCCGCGGCCGTGGTGCCACTCGATCTTGTCCTGCAGCTCCTCGAGCCGTTCGAAGTCGGCGCCCTCCATGCGCAAAGCGGCGAGCTCGGCGGCGCAGCGCTCGATGCCGCTGACGGCTTCGAACAATTCGGTCAGCTCGGCGCGGCGGAACGGCGCCACCACGGCGCTGTGGTTGAGCCGCAGTTCGACCAGGCCTTCGCTCGCCAATTGCTTCAGCGCCTCGCGCAGCGGGGTGCGCGAAATGCCGAGCGCGTCGGACAGGTCCGCTTCGCCCAGCGATTGCCCCGGCGCCAGCTCGCCGCGCACGATCATGGTGCGCAGCCGCGCCGCCGCCTGCTCATGCAGCCCGACCCGCGGCACGCGCAGGCGGCGCCGTTGCAGCGCGGTCATCGCGCGCTTGGGTTCCTTGTTGCGTCTGGTCGCCCTGACTTCGGTCTTGGCTTCAGTCACCGCTTGCCTTCATTTTCATGATTGGAGATCGCATCCTCGATCTGGATCGCGGTCGCCGCGCGCAGATCGGGGTTCGAGAACAGGCTGCCCCAGCTGCGCACGCGCGACGGATCGCAGGCGGCAGCTGCGAGGCATGCCCACAGCGTCACCGCAATCGAATCCAGCACGGGCACGCCAAATCGCCGCTCCAACCGCTCGGCGGCGCCGGCGCCGCGCATGTTGGTGCAGAGCACGACCGCGGCATCGCAGCCCTCGCGGATCACCTCCTCGATCAGGCCTGCGACCGCGGCCTCGCTGACCTCGGCAAAGGAGAAATTGTCCTGCAAGGCGAGATGCCGTTCGGCAAAGCAATGCAGCCCTTCCGAATTCCAGTTGGCGATGATCCGGTCCTGCACATCGCTGCGATACGGCGTCACCAGCCCGATGCGTTTGGCGCCGATCCGCCGCAGCAGCTCGCGATAGGCCAGCACCGTGGTGCAGGCTTTGATGCCGGTCGCGGCGGTGATCTGCTCGCACAGGCTCTCGTCGCGATCGAAGCCGAGCCAGCTTGCCGAGGTGCCGTTCCAGGCGATGACGTCGACCTTGGCATGGGCGAGCAATTCTGCTGCGCGCAAAATCTCGGTGGCGTCGAACTGGCGCAGTGCCGCCTCCGACAGCGCGATCTCGGTCACCTTGAAGCGCGAAAAATGCACCGAGACGTCGTCGATCCCAGCGAGCATCGCGCAGGTGATCGGCTCGAGTGCGGTGTTCGACGACGGCGTCAGCATGCCGAGCCGGATAGGACGTGTCATGGACGGGCCTCATCAAGCGGCCGAACCCAACGTGGATTCGGCCGTATCCGTTCTAGAGCCTCTTCCGTTCCGATTGAATCGGAATGGGGCTCTAGATACTTTTTTTGACGCGTTTTCTTCACGCGAACCGGTATCCACTTCGTTCGAAAACGCTCTAGACCGGGAGCTTGCGGCTGTAATCGATCAGGGTCGAGCAGATCAACAGCGCAATGCCCGCGGCGGCGAAATACATCAGGGCCAGGAAGTAGGAGCCGGTGGCCTGCACGATGAAGCCGACAATCAACGGCGTCGTGATGCCGGCGATGTTGCCGCCGAGATTCATGCAGCCGCCGAGGAAGCCGGACTTGCCGCGGCCGGCCAGCGCCGAGGGGATCGCCCAGTACATGCCGCACCAGCGCAGGAAGAACAGCGTCGTCGACAGCAGCACCACGACCACAACGGGATTGGTGACGTAGGCGACGAGGAAGATCGAGATGGTCGCCATGATCGCTGCGATGCCGAACAGGGTGCGGAACACGGTGTTCGGCGCCCCGCCCCGCTCCCGCCAGCCATCGCCGATCCAGCCGCCGACCAGTTCGCCGACGAAGCCTGCGAAGAAGATGATGAAGGAGGCGCCGCCCAGCGCCTTGATGTCGAAGCCGTGCACCTTGAACAGGTAGGTCGGCATCCAGGTCAGCAGGCCGTAGAAGGTGGTGTTGAAGAACATCCACCCAAGGCACATGCACCACACCGAGCGAAAGCGGAAATAGGCCACCCAGCTGGCGCCCGACGCGGCCGGCGTCGCCGCGTCCTCGATCGCATGCGCCGCTTCGAGATAGCGCGCCTCGGCCTCATTGACCGACGGATGCTCACGCGGCGCGTTCCGGATGTAGTACCAGGCCCACAGCCCGCACAGCATGGTGCCGACACCCGCGACGACGAAGGCGACGCGCCAGGAGCTGAACGCTGCCATCAGCCAAGCAATCACGATCGAGCCGAGCGCAGCGCCCAGCGGCGCGCCGCCGTCCAGCAGAGTGGCCCCGCGGCCGCGCTCGGTCTGCGTCATCCAGATCGCGTTGAGCTTGCCGCCGGCCGGATAGATCGGCGCTTCCGATGCGCCAAGCCCGAGCCGGGTCAACAGCAGCAGCATCCAACTGGTGGACAGCGCCGCCAGCGCCTGGAAGAAGCCCCAGAATAGCGTCGCCAGAGCGATCACGATGCGCGGCTTGAAGCGGTCGGCGAGCATGCCGCCGGGCACCTGCATCAGCGCGTAGGTCCAGAAGAACGAGCTCAGGATCAGGCCCTGCATCGCCGGATCGATGTCGAACTCCTTGGCGATGACCGGCATCGCGACCGAGAGCGAGGCGCGATCGATATAGTTGATCGAGATCAGGAACAGCATCAGCAGGAAGATCTTCCAGCGCACGCCGGAAGGCTTCGCCGTATCTGCCATTGCGATGGTGGACACCTGATCGCTCATTGCTCGCTCCTCTGCCGGCAGATTGTTGTGTGCCCCTGGCACGACCCTCGTCATCGAAGGTCATCGGCCTCTCCTGCCCCGCGCAAAGTCTGCTTCGAGCCGCGCGAGGCGACAAGCATATTTTGTATTCTGCATGCAATTATCTACAATGTGTTGATATAACTACATATTATTATATTGTCGTACTGCGATTGAGCAGCCGGTGATGAGGGATTGGGCGCGAGCCTCTTCGTTTTTTCCGAATTTACTCTTGACGTGGACCCCAACTCACCGGTCTAATGCCGCCGTCTCACCCGATTGAGGGGCGCTCGCGATCGTCACGAACGTTGCGGTGAGATGCGGTGGACGCCGATTGCGCAACTGACGAGGACGCAAGAGGCGGACGGCGAAGTCGTGCAGGCCTGACGCCCTAGTGGCAGGTGTCCTCTCGCAAAACGCGAACGCGTGTTGCGAAGGCGGTGACAAAAAAGCCCAGTCTCGCCGGGGCGAGCACGTATGAGCCGTAAAACCATCGCGCAGGAAAAGCCGGAGTTCCCGGTTACACCTGTGGTCCTACCCCTGTGCTTTTTTGTTGCACAGGGCCCATGGGTGCGATCGGCGCCCGGCTTTCCCTGCGCCCTATTCAAGAGAGGGCGGAACGAAAGAAGCAAGACTCGGACAATCATGTCGCGAGAACGCGAAACTGCATCCGCACTACATCTGTCATCGCCCGGCTCGACCGGGCGATCCAGTACGCCGCGGCCTCGCGGCTCAACAACCGGTGCCTCTGGAATACTGGATCACCCGCATGCGCGGGTGATGACACCGGGGATGGGGCGATGGCGTCTTGTGGCGGACTATGCCGCCGTCGGCTCGCTCGACAGCGCGGCGAACACCGTCTCCGGCGAATGGGCGATCACGGCGAGCAGCGCGCGGGCGGGGCCGCGCGGGGCGCGCTTGCCCTGCTCCCAGTTGCGGATGGTTTCCACGGGCACACCGAGCTTGGCGGCGAATTCGAGCTGGGTGAGTTGGGCGCGGCGGCGCAGATCCCGCACGGCCGGTTGCGTGGCCGAGGGCTGCATCGCCGGCACCGCCGGGTGTGCGGGCACGAGCGGGATTTCCTGTCCGTCGCGCAGTTCGACGATCCGTCCGTCCGCCTTGAGCCGCAAGCGCTGCATGATGGCCCCCGTAATGGCCCCCGTGGAGATGCGAGCATCATCCGCCAACCCCGTTAAGGCGCGATTAACGATAAACCGGCCCGCTGGCCCCCGGCTAACAGCATGATCTTTTCGGAAAACCGCTTCGCACTTTTCCGGATCATGCTCCTATTTCAGCCCGAACCACAGCGTGGCGATGCCGAGGAACGAGAAGAAGCCGACCACGTCGGTGACAGTGGTGACGAAGGTGCCGGAGGCGACCGCGGGGTCGGCCCGCACCCGATCCAGCACGATCGGAATCAGGATGCCGCCGAGCGCGCCGGCGACCAGGTTGCAGATGATCGCAAGCCCGATCACGAGGCCGAGACCAGGGATCTTGAACCAGGCCACCGCCGCGATGCCGGTGATCACGGCAAAGGCGAGGCCATTGACGAGACCGACCATGGTCTCGCGCAAGACGACGCGCATCGCGTTGGCCGAACCGAGCTCGCGGGTGGCGAGCGCGCGCACCGCGACCGTCATGGTCTGGGTCGCGGCATTGCCGCCCTGGCTCGCCACGATCGGCGCCAGCACCGCGAGCGCCACCATCTTCTCGAGCTGGCCCTCGAACAGGCCGAGCACCGACGAGGCCAGGAACGCGGTGGCGAGATTGACCAAGAGCCAGTTGAAGCGGCCGCGGGCGATGGTCCAGACCGTGTCGGACAGCTCTTCCGGATGGGTGACGCCGCCCAGCGCCTTGAGGTCCTCGTCGGCCTCCTCCTCGATCACGTCGACGACGTCGTCGATGGTGATGACGCCGACCAGCCGGTCGACGGTGTCGACCACGGGCGCTGCGACCAGATTGTACTTGCCGAACATCCGCGCGACCTCTTCCTGGTCCTCCAGCGCGGAGACGCGGCGACGGTCCTCGTCGATCAGGTCCTTGACCGCGACCGGGCGGCGCGTGCGCAGCAGCACGTCGAGCGGCACGGCGCCGAGCAAGTGCTTGTCGGCGTCGACGACATAGATCTCGTAGAAGCGGTCCGGCAGATCGGGCGTGTCGCGCATGTAGTCGATCGCTTGCCCGACATTCCAGTCCGGTGGCACCGCGATGAACTCAGTCTGCATCCGCCGGCCGGCGGAATTCTCCGGGTACAGCAGGCTGCGCTCGATGTCCTCGCGCTCGGCCGCCGGCAGCTTCTCCAGGATCTCTTCCTGGTCCTCCTCGTCGAGGCTTTCCAGGAGCTCGACGGCGTCATCGGATTCGAGCTCGCGGACGCCCTCCGCCACCGTCTCCGGCTCGAGCTCCTCGAGGATCTCCTCGCGGACGGTCTCGTCGACCTCGTTGAGCGCCGAGAAGTCGAAATCCGTGCCGGTGATCTCGACCAGGGTGACGCGGTCGTCCGGCTCCAGCGCCGCGATCAGGTCGCCGAGATCGGCCTCGTGCAGTTCCGCGACCACTTCGCACAGCAGCGGTCGGTCCGCGGCGTGAATGGCCCGGGTGACCTCCGCGACGAATTCGGGGCGCAGCTCGCCCTCCTCGTCCCGCATCGGCATCCGGGCCAGCGGGTCGGTCTCGGCGGGTTCGGCAACGTCGAAATTCTCGGCCATGCCGTGTTTCGCCGGTTTGACAGGAGGGGAAAAACTGCTCTGATGAGTGCGGAACGGATTACCTAATCGGCGGTGCCCAGCGCAATGAGAAATATGTCGAGCGGCTCTCGGCCAATCCTGAACACTTGCCTGAGCGTCGTCGCGGCGCTGATTACCGTGGTGCCGGCTGCGCTGTTTAGCCCCGCGCGGGCCGCCGAGTGCCAGCGCAACGACGCGCTCGGCACCTCGCGTGTGCTCGAGGTCGATCCTGCGACCTATCCGCGCGTCGGGCTGAAGAGCTTCCCGCAGACCCTGCCGCTGCGCGATGGCGAGATCGTGCTGACCTTCGACGACGGCCCGACGCCGGGCACGACCGACAAGGTGCTGGCGGCGCTGGCGAGCGAATGCGTGCGCGCCACCTTCTTCATGGTCGGCCGCAACGCGGCTGATCATCCCGATATGGTCCGCAAGGTCGCGCGCCTCGGCCACACCATCGGCTATCACACCTGGGACCACCCGCATCTCAACAAACTCCCGTTGGACCAGGCCGAAGCGAACGTCAATCGGGGGATCGAAGCGGTCGGGAAGGCCTTGCGCGGAACCGAGAGCACGATCCCGAGCACGCCGTTCTTCCGGTTCCCCTATTTCGAGTCGACGCCCACCCTGCTGAATCACCTGGAAAAACGCGGTATCGCGGTGTTCGGCGCCGATTTCTGGGCCAGTGACTGGGTCAAGATGGCGCCCGAGGAGGAACTCAAGCTCCTCACCGGACGGCTTGAAGGCCACCGCAAGGGCATTATCCTGCTGCATGACGCGCAAATGCGAACAGCCGAGATGCTGCCGGCCTTTTTAAGGTATCTGCGTGAGCATAATTATCACGTCGTCCACATCGTCCCGGCGGCAATGAAGACCGTGTCCGACCGGTCACATTGAACCCGGAACCAGAACTGGATTACAGACCGTTAAGGCGGCGTTCATGGCGCCATACCTAAGGATTCGTCAGTGCGTTTGGAATGCGGCCGAATTTGATGATTGCGAACTTCCTGGTGACTGTCCGGAAGCGGTCGCGGACCGTGATCGGCGCGGCGTTGCTCAGCTGCTGCTTCATGGCGCCGCAGGCCGTTCGCGCTGCGGATTGCCCGGGTAACCCCAACGCACTCGGCACCTCGCGAACCCTCGTCGTCGATCCCAAGGAGCATCCGCGGATCGGCACCATGCAGTATCCGGAGACGCTACCGCTCGCCGATCACGAGGTGGTGCTGACCTTCGATGACGGGCCGCTGCCGAAATACAGCAACCAGGTGCTGGCGATCCTCGCCAGCCAGTGCGTCAAGGCGACCTTCTTCACCATCGGCTCACAGGCCCGTTTCAATCCGGAGGGCGTGCGCAAGCTGATCGCGGCCGGACATACCGTCGGCACGCACAGCCAGAACCATCCGTTGACGATGAACAAGATGCCGCTCGAAAAGGTGCGGCAGGAGGTCGACGACGGCATCGCCTCGACCTTGGCCGCGCTCAACGGCGACAAGAGCAAGCTTGCGCCATTCTTCCGGATTCCCGGCCTGATGCGCGCCGAGATCCCGGAAGCCTATCTGGCGTCGCAGGGCATCCAGGTGTGGAGCGCCGACTTCCCGGCCGACGACTGGCGCCACGTCTCGCCGCAGCGGGTCTACGATCTCGCGATCCAGCGCATCGAGGCCAAGCGCAAGGGCATCCTGCTGCTGCACGACATCCAGCCGCGCACGGTGGCGGCGCTGCCGCGAATCCTCAACACGCTGAAGGAGCGCGGCTACCGCATCGTTCACGTCGTGCCTGCAACGGCGGACCGCCCGGCGACACCGACCCAGCCGCAGCAATGGTTCATGCATCCGCCGACCGAGACGGTGGCGATCACGCGCTGGCCGAAAATTCCGAACTTCGTCTTCACCGCGGCGCGGACGCTGCCTGCCCCGGTGTTTGCCGACATGGATTGGCGCGACGCCGACATCCTCGATCACGCGCAGCGCAGCCGGATCGCTGGGCCGGTCCGCACGCTGTGGCCGCAGCCGCAGCTCGCGCAGCTGGCGGCGGTCTCGACATTGCCGATTCCCTCGTCCGATGTGTTTCGTGTTCCCGAAGCGCTTGACCTGACCCTGCTCGCGACGCGATCGGCGGCCAGTCGCCGGATCGCCGCGACCGTCGGCCCGGGCGTTGCCGGACCGCGCGCGCAGGCGATCTCCGCGCGCCAGGCCAAGCATCCGAAGCAGGCCGCGCATCAGGCGCCCGCTGCGGCTCACGGCAGAGCCCACGCCGCGCCCCGGCCTGTCGCGCAGCCCAATGAGAGCAACGCGTCTGTCCGAGTCGCCAATTTGAAGAAGCGCACCCCGCGTGCCGAGGCCTCGGCGGCGGCCAGCAAGCGCGTGCCCGATTAGAGCGTGATCCAGGCTCGGGACGTGGCTTGCCGCGAAGCCGGAGCAACCGCTCCTGCTTCGAAAAATCCAGCGATTTCAAGGATCAGCTGAGGTATGGTGCGCTCGGAGGGACTCGAACCCCCACGGTGTTACCCACTGCCACCTCAAGGCAGCGCGTCTACCAATTCCGCCACGAGCGCTAAGGATGTCGGATGGAACCCTAAGGCGCCGCCGCATCGACGGGGCGATGTAACAAATCATGCATGCAGGGACAAGGCGCTAAATGCGAGAATTAACTGCGAACCCCGGGAGATTTCGGCAGCATTTGCTTGACCTCGACCGCAATCCGGTTGCGGTCGACCAACACCACGCCGCTGGCCACCGGCAGGTTGTTGGCGAGGATCTTGACCTCGTCGGCCTCGGTGGCATCCAGTTCGATGATGGCGCCGCGGGACAGCCGCATGACCTGATGAATCGGCATGGTGGTGGTACCGAGGACCACCATGAGATCTACGCTGACTTTATCGAGGGTGGGCACTTCTGAACCGCCGAACCGGAACTAAATTGTGGATTCACCTGACCACGTTAGGGTTAGCCAATGGTTAACGACCGCCAAAGCCTCGATGTGACGACCTTTGCGCGCCCTTCGGGCGGCGGTGTGATCGAATGGCGGATTTCGGACGGTCTGGTGCCCTACCCCGATTCTCTCGCCGCGATGGATGCAAGGGTGGCGGCGATCGCCGCGCGCGAGGCGGCCGAGCTGGTGTGGCTGCTCGAGCACCCGCCGCTCTACACCTCCGGCACCAGCGGCAAGGCGAGTGACCTGCTCGCCCCGCGCTTTCCGACCTTCCAGAGCGGCCGCGGCGGTCAGGTCACCTATCACGGCCCGGGCCAGCGGGTTGCCTATGTGATGCTCGACCTCAAGCGGCGGCGGCCGGATGTGCGCGCCTATGTCGCCTCGCTGGAAGAATGGATCATCCGCACGCTGACCGCCTTCAACGTCCGCGGCGAGCGCCGCGAGGACCGCGTCGGGGTTTGGGTGCGACGCCCGGACAAGGGGCCAGGTTTTGAGGACAAGATCGCCGCGATCGGCGTCCGGCTGCGCCGCTGGGTCTCGTTCCACGGCATTGCGATCAATGTCGAGCCCGAGCTCTCGCACTTCCAGGCGATCGTGCCCTGCGGCGTGGTCGATCCGCGCTACGGCGTCACCTCGCTGGTCGATCTCGGGCTGCCGGTCACGATGGCTGATGTCGACATCGCGCTCCGGCAGGCCTTCGCCGAGGTGTTCGGCGACACCGCGGCGCGCCTGCCGGAAGCGACGGCGCTGTGACCTGATGCGCAAGTGGTTTCTGGTCGCGTTGATCGTTCTGGCCTCCGCAAGCCTGGTCTATCGCCTGCTGGACACTCCGGTCGAAAAGCTTCGACAAAACGCAACACTGCAGCGCGTCCAGGATTTCATGGCGCGTCATGGCAGCGAGAAGCCGGTTGCTTTCGTCGGCGACAGCCTGGTCGAAAGCGCCAGTTTTTCGCCTGCGATCTGCGGACGACCCGTCTTCAACGCGGGTTATGCCGGTGCGATCGCCAGCGGCGTGCTTCAACTGGTCAAGGAGTTCGACCGCATCAAATTTTCGCCGGGCATTGTCGTGATCTCGGTCGGCGTCAATGACGCCCTCGTGGTCGACCGGCGCCCTTTTGCCGAGTCCTATCAGGAGATCGTGCAGCGGGCCGGCGCACTCGGCGCCAAGGTCTTCGTCGTGTCGCTGGCGCCGATTGCCGGGTCGGGCGTGCTGGCCAATGCCATCGACCGGTCACGCTTCGCCGACATCGACCGGGTGATACGGCAGACCGCCCGTGATCGTTCGATCCCGCTGATCGATGTCGGCACGTTGCAGACGCAGGCGAGCCCCCAGGTCGAGGACGGCATCCATCTCAGCGCAGATGGCTATGCCGCCTGGACCGGCACGATCGAGAGCACGATCGGCGGGCAGTGTCCTTGAGGCACGCGCCAGCCGGACAACTGGCAATCATGCCGCCGCCTTCTGCGGCGCGACCTCCAGCTTGCCGGCGATGTAGCGGCGCTCCTGGGTGAGGCCGCCGAAGCCGTAGGCATCGCCCTTCACCTCGTCGACATGGGCATAGCTCTCGGTGTGCAACGGCCCGAGCAGTTCGCCCATCCGCTTGAACAGCGCAGCGAGATAGGCCGCCTTCTCGTCCTTGGTGTTGGTGCCCTCGGTGACGTGGATGTCGAGCCAGTAGCTCGCGAGCCCCTGCTCGGCGAGCGACTTGCCGCCGGCGAACCAGTCGGCGGCGGCGGCCGATTTGACGATGATGGCGGTGACCTTGGGATCCTTGTGCAGGATGTCAGCGGTGAGTTCCGACACCGCGGCGGCGATGTCGGACTTCAGCGACGGCCTCTCGCGCGAGGTCGCATAGGTGACGGTGATAAGCGGCATGATCGGTCTCCTTGAATTCGGTTGGCGCGGGTCAACCGCGCCTCCTCTCACTAGACCTTTCGCCATCATCTTGGTATCTTATCTATACGGATAGCAATGATAACAATCTCTGATCATCAATGACGACGCTCGATATCGATACCGTGCAGGCCTTCCTCCTCGTCGCCGAGTTGCAGGGTTTTACCCGCGCCGCCGAGGCGCTCGGCACCACGCAGGCGGCGATCAGCATGAAGTTGCAGCGGCTCGAAACGCTGCTCGGCAAGCGGCTGGTCGAGCGTTCGCCGCGCGCGGTGCGGCTGACCGCCGACGGCGCCGCCTTCCTGCATCACGCCCGCGCGCTGATCGAGGTGCATGACCGTGCACTCTCCGGCGAGAAACCGGCGCGGCAGCAGCTCACGCTCGGGATCAGCGACCACGCCGCAGGTCCGGAGCTGGTACCCCTGCTGGAGCGGCTGCACGCGATGGCCTCGCAGCTCGCCCTCGCCGTGACCATCGGCTTCTCGCGCGAGATGCTCGACGCTTACGATGCCGGCGAGCTAGATGCTGTCATCGTGCGCCAGGAAGGCAGCCGGCGCGGCGGCGAGAAACTGACGGAGGACGAATTCGGCTGGTTTGCCACCAAGCGCTTCGTATGGCCGCGCGGCGACGCCCTGCCGCTCGCAACGCTCGCACCGCCGTGCGGCGTGCGTGCCATGGCGGTGCGGGCGCTCGATAAAGCCGGCATCGCGTGGACCGAAAGCTTCGTCGGCGGCGGTATCACCGCGGTGGTAGCTGCCGCCCTCGCAGGGCTTGCGGTCGCTCCGCTCGTCCGCCGCATCGCGCCGCCGGGCCTGATCGACATCGCACCTACGCACAGATTGCCGCGGCTCGGTATGTCAAAAGTGATGCTGCATTCGAAGGTCAGCGACCCCGCGAAGTTGGCCGCATTGCGGACCCTGGCCGCGACGTTCCGCAGCGTGGCGTCTGCAGCGTAGTGCGAGCATGGCTCTGCGGCATCACGAAGAATGCTCGGCGGCTTCCAGCTCTCGCACGACAAACCAGTAAGTCAGACCTGCGACAAATCCGGCTGCGACGAACAGACAGACAAGTCCTGATGTCCAGACGGCCGGAGACCGCAGCAGCACCGTGATGCTGAGCGCGCCGATCGCAGCGCCTGCGCCGGCGAAGAACCCGGCGGATCGGATCCGGAGCTCCTCGCCGAGCCAGATCGCGATCGCTGCAGGAATCGCGGTCAGCAGGCATGTGATGACGAAGATCACGGCCGAGGGAATCAAAAGCACCACGATGCCGTACAGAAGCCGGGCGAGATCGCCGCGCGCAGCAAACATCAGCACGGTCTGGCCGATAGCAGCAATCACCGCCGTTGCGGCACCGCAGCCTGCAAGCCAGCCTCCGAATGCACGGGAACAGCCACTGGACATATCGCCCTCCTCACAGGATCGCATCGAACGCGCTGCGCAAGGTTTCGTGCCGGAACACAAAACCGTTGCTCAACGCCTTGTTCGGCAGCACCCGCTGGCCGCCCAGCAGCAGCTCATCGGCAAAATCGCCGCCGACGGCGCGGAGCAGCACGGCAGGAACGCGGAAGATCGCGGGCCGGTTCAGGCGGCGCCCCAGCTCCTCGGTGAATTTCGTGTTGGTCACCGGGATCGGCGCGGTCGCGTTGACAGGGCCGGACAGTTCGGGCCTCGCGATCACATGCGCGATCAGGCGCACCAGATCGTCGCGCTCGATCCACGACATCCACTGCTTGCCCGAGCCAAGCGGCCCGCCGAGACCGAACTCGAACGGCGTCAGCATCCGCGTGATGAAACCGCCATCGGTGCCGACCACGAGACCAATCCGCAAGTACGCGACGCGCACGCCATGATCGGCGGCCGGCTTCGCCGCATTCTCCCAGGCCTCGCACAGCTCGTGACTGAAGCAGGCGTGGGATTTCGCCGACTCCGTCAGCACCTGGTCCTGCCAGAGCCCGTACCAGCCGATCGCCGAGCCGCTTACCAGCACCGAAGGCTTGCGCTCGAGACGCGCGATCAGCCTGACGACCTCCGCCGTCATGTCGATCCGCGAGGCGAGGATCGTCCGCCGCTTGGCCTCGGTCCACAGGCCATTGCCGATCGGTTCGCCCGCGAGATTGACGATGGCGTCGATCCCTGAGTCGGCGGGCAACTGGTCGAGGCTTGTGATCAGCGTCACCGGCGGTGCCAGCATCTCGGCCTTCGCCGGATTGCGGATCAGCGCGATGACCTGATGGCCTGACGCGGTGAGGCTTGCGACCAGACGGCTGCCGATGAAGCCGGTCGCGCCGGTGACCAGCACGGTCTGCCGCGCCGGCAATTTCTCAACCAGCGTCGTGGCCGGCACGCTGGCCATCCGTCCGAGGCGTCTTGCCGCGGCGAAGTCTCGCGCACCGAACAGCGCAGCGCCGAAGGCTGCGGCCGTCGCGAACAGACTGAGCAGACCCGCAGAGGCAGGCGCAACGCCGGTCGGCAGCATCGCCCAGCCGATCAGCACCGGCACAAGCAGCACCAGGATCGCGCCATAGTTGATCGCCAGCAGCGTATGGTTGATCCGTTCGCTCGGCGGCAGCTTTCGGCTCAGATCCTCCTCGACGAAATCCATCAGCGTGATGACGACCTCGACGACCAGCACGGCCATGATGGCGATCGCAAAAATGCCGTGCACCTCGAGCCAGCCGAGCACCAGGAACAGCAGCGCGTAGAGCATGTTCCGCACGCTGTGCAGCTGCAGCTCATGGCGCTGCGACGGACGCCACGCCAGCCGCTCGGTGAATTCGTGGTGATAGAAGGTGTCGAACGCCCCCATCGCGATCTGGATGGCGACGAGCGTCCAAAGCAGCGGCGTCATGACGAGGCCTCCCTGAACACGGCGGACTGACGGATCAGCCGGCCCAAACGCGGGTGGATGATCTCGAGCGTGAAGCGGAAGTCGCCGCAGCCGAGATCGGAATGGGTCACGGTGAGAGCGCCGGGCGTGAGCCATTCGGGCAGCTGCAGGCGAAACGGGCCGAACTGCAGCGAGTAGCCGACGCTGTGAAACACCAGCGCCTCGTGCTCGACCGCGATCCGCAGCGCCATGCTGACGCCGAAGCCGACATACTCCTCAAGCCCGGTGGAGCCGGCAAAACGCTTGGCAGAATGAATCACCTGCGGGAAGCCGTCGCGGCGCGCGCAGATGCGGGTCCAGATCTGGCCGCCGCTCGCCGCGTCCTCGGTGACCGTGACGATCATCGGCACGCCGGTCTCGGTGCCGGTCGGAAGCGGACCGCCGATCAGCCGTGCGGCCTGTGCCAGCCACCAGCCGGCGCGGCTGCTCGAAGCTTCCTCGACCTCGCCGACATAGACGACGGTGTTGCCGTCCTCGAAGCGTTTCGAAAAACGCCGCCAGATCGCAACCGGCAGGCGTCCCCAATCCTCATCCGGCAGCAATGCGCGGAAGCGATGGTCGTCGAGCAGTTTTGTATCCGGGACCGGCGATGTCTTGAGGCTGGATATCCTTGCTGACGCCATCGCACACTCCCGTTACGCCGCCTCTATTTGGCCCTGCCTGTGGGCAGGAAACTTACGATCTTCTCGCCGAGCCTGATCAGCGCGACCAGGCGCGGCCGCGGCACGTTCAGCATCTGCGTGTACCAGCGGTCGACCAACTCGGTGAATGTCAGCATCTCCTTCAGCCGCTTGCTGGCGAGCGGACTGATGGCCGGATCGTCGGCCGCGTCGGAGACGCAGGCGCGCAGCGCTGCCAGCGCGGGATCGATCTCGCGCTCCTTGCGCCCGGCCGCGATCTTCGCTGCGACCTCCCAGATATCGGTCTCGGCCTCGAAGTGGTCGCGACGGTCGCCGAGGATCGGCACCCGCCGGATCAACCCCCAGGACAACAGCTCCTTGATCGAATTGGAGACGTTGGAGCGCGCCATGCCGAGGGTGTCGGCGATGTCCTCGGCCGTCATCGGAGCCTCGGCGAGATAGAGCAGCCCGTGGATCTGGCTGACCGAACGGTTGACGCCCCATTCGTCGCCCATGTCGCCCCAATGCAGGATGAAGCGCTCGACGACGGCAGGCAGTTTTTTCTTGGCAGTTATTTCTGTCATGACAGAAATATCAGACGGTTCGGAGTAGAAGTCAAGGGCCGCCAGCGCCGCCGTGAGGGGCTCGCGCGACCCGCAAGGTCTCCTGCGCTGTGTGACGTAGCGGTGTTGCAATTGATCGCAGGTGACGAGTTTTCCTTTGTGGTTGCCGAGGTCTTCGGCCAAGCTGAACCGGGTCGACCATTTTGGGCCGTACGCCGGGCTGTCGACGTGAGCCAGCTTCACGGCCGCCCAGGGAGATTGCGATGCCAGCGTCAGACAAGGAGTTCGTCGGCTCCATTCCAGAACTTTACGACCGGCTCCTCGTGCCGATGATTTTTGAACCCTATGCGTGCGATCTGGCGCAACGCGCCAAAACCCTTGGCCCGCACGACCTGCTTGAGACCGCGGCGGGCACCGGCGCCGTCACGCGCGCGCTGTCGTCGGCGCTCGGCCGCGCCACGAGGATCACAGCGACCGACCTGAATGAACCGATGCTGGAACGGGCGAAATCGCGGATGCCGGACGCTGCTGATATCAGGTGGCGGCAGGCCGACGCACTCAACCTGCCGTTCGACAATGCAAGCTTCGATGTCGTCGCCTGCCAGTTCGGCGCGATGTTCTTCCCCGACAAGCCCAAGGGTTACTCGGAGGCACGTCGTGTCCTGAAGCCGGGCGGCCGCTTCCTGTTCAACATCTGGGATCGCATCGAGGACAACGAGTTTGCCGACGTGGTGACCCAGGCATTGGCAGAGGTCTTTCCAGCCGATCCGCCGCGATTCCTGGCACGCACGCCTCATGGGCACTATGCGGTCGACCCGATCCGGGCAGATCTTGCGGCCGCGGGCTTCAGCAAGATCGAGATCGATACCGTCCGGAAGCAAAGCCGGGCGAATGCGCCTCACGATCCGGCGATCGGTTTTTGCCAGGGCTCACCGCTGCGCGGCGAAATCGAGGCGCGCGGCGGGATCGGCCTTGATGCTGCGACCGAGCACGCAGCAGCGGCGCTCGCGCACCGCTTCGGCAAGGGCGCCATCGAAGGCCGCATTCAGGCACTGGTGATTTCAGCCGTCGCGTAACAACGTGCTTCAGACCGTCGGCAGGACCGAGAACCGCTCCCCTGCCCGGCGCTGGTTCAAGAGATCGGAATTGACCGCCGTAGCGTGCACGGCAACGACGCGCGCAGAGAACGGGCCGCGGTCGCATGCTGCGATCATATCGGCGACAACGTCCTCGGCTCCGGCAAACACCGCCTCGACGCTGCCGTCGCGGCGGTTGCGGACCCAGCCTTCGAGGCCGCGCGAGTTCGCCTGCTCGTCGACCCAGGCGCGGTAGCCGACGCCCTGGACACGGCCGCTGATGGTGACGTGGCGGATCACGCCGCTCATTTCTTCAGACCGAGGAACTCGCCGCTGCGCGCCTTGGTCTCGGCCTCGCGCATCACGCGGCCGGTCAGTTCGGATGAGGCGATGCCCTTGAGATTCTTCGGCGAGGTGCCTTCGCGCAGCGCCTTCAGCGTGTCATAGACGGCCTGGGTTGCGGCGGCGAACGGCGCGTGGCCCTGCAACGCGATCCTGACGCGCTGGCTGGCCAGATAGTCCAGCGCGGTCATCTCCTCCGGCGCCCCGCCGAGCACGATCGGCAGCGTCGTCGCGGCCGACAGCGCCTCCAGCTCGCCGCGCGACTTGATGCCGGTGAAGAACAGCCCGTCGACGCCGACCGCCTCATAGGCCCTGGCGCGTGCAATCGCGTTGTCGAGATCAGTGATCGAGACGGCGCCGGTCCGGCCGAGGATCACGAGCGACGGATCGCTGCGGCCGTCGAGCGCGGCCTTCATCTTGCCGACGCCTTCCTCGAGCGAGATCAGCTGCGTCTTGGCCTGGCCGAACGCCTGCGGCAGCAGCGTGTCCTCGATGGTGAGGCCGGCGGCACCGGCGGCTTCCACTTCCTGCACCGTGCGGCGAACGTTGAGCGCATTGCCGTAACCATGGTCGGCATCGACAAGCACCGGCAGGCTCGAAGCACGCGACATCCGGCGTATCTGCTCGGCGAACTCGGTCAGCGTGATCAGCGCGATATCGGGATCGCCGAGCACGGCGAGCGAGGCGACCGAGCCACCGAACATGCCGAGTTCGAAACCGAGATCCTCGGCAATCCGGATCGAGGTTGCGTCATAGACAGAGCCCGGTCGGATACAGGTTGATCCGTTGAGAATCGATCGCAGTGCTTCGCGGCGTTTGCGGAAGGCCATGTCTGGGACTCCTCAATTCGTCATTGCGAGGAGCGCAGCGACGAAGCAATCCAAACCTTCTCTGCCGCACTATGGATTGCTTCGCGACGCTCGCAATGACGGGATAGCGTCTAAGCGAACTCCAGGATCAGCGCATCGACCGCGAGCGTGGCGCCGGCGGCGGCGTGGATCTTCTTGACGGTGCCGTCGCGCTCGGCGCGCAGCACGTTCTGCATCTTCATGGCTTCCACGACCGCCAGCGTCTCGCCGGCCTTGATCTCCTGGCCCTCGGTCACCGCGATCGACACCACGAGACCGGGCATCGGGCACAGCAGCTTCTTGCCGGTGTCGGCCGCCGAGGTCACCGGCATCAGCCGCGCCGAGGTCGCCTCGGTCTCGGTGAAGACGTAGACCGGCACCTCATAGCCCTGATGCGCGAGGCGGAATCCGTTGTTGATGGCGCGCACCTGCACGGCGACAAAATTGCCGTCGATGGTGCCCTGCCAGACCGGCTCGCCCGGCGCCCAGCTCGACACCAGATTGTGCGGATTGCCCGGCAGCCCGTCGGCGCCGATGAAGCGCACCGCGATGGCGTCATCCTCGCGCGCAACGTCGAGCGCGATCTCGGCGCGGTCGAGCCACACCGCGCGGCGGCGCTCACGCTGCACCACGCGGCCACCCATCTGGCCGGAAATCTGCCGCTTGCGTTCGCCCAGCACGTGATCGATCGCAGCACCGACCGCGGCCAGCCGCCGCGCGATCTCGCCCTCGGGCGCGCGCGCCGAAAACCCTTTCGGGAATTCCTCGGCGATGAACCCGGTCGAGAGCCGGCCCTCGCGCCAGCGCGGATGGTTCATCAAGGCCGACAGGAACGGAATGTTGTGCCTGATGCCGTCGACATAGAAGGCATCGAGCGCGGTCGCCTGCGCCTCGATCGCGGCCGCGCGCGACGGGGCGTGGGTGACGAGCTTGGCGATCATCGGATCGTAATGAATCGAGATCTCGCCGCCCTCCTGCACGCCGGTGTCGTTGCGGATCGTGATGCCGTCATGGCTGGCCTCGGCCGGCGGACGGTATTTCACCAGGCGTCCGATCGACGGCAGGAAGTTTCGGAACGGATCCTCGGCATAGACGCGGGATTCCACCGCCCAGCCGGTCAGCGTCACGTCCTTCTGCGCGAGCGCGAGCTTCTCGCCGGCCGCGACCCGGATCATCTGCTCGACGAGGTCGATGCCGGTGATCAGCTCGGTGACGGGATGCTCGACCTGCAGGCGGGTGTTCATCTCCAGGAAGTAGAAGCTCTTGTCCTGGCCGGCGACGAACTCAACGGTGCCGGCCGAATCGTAGTTCACGGCCTTGGCCAGTGCGACCGCCTGCTCGCCCATCTTGCGGCGGGTCTGCTCATCGAGCAGCGGCGACGGCGCCTCCTCGATGACCTTCTGGTTGCGGCGCTGGATCGAGCACTCGCGCTCGCCGAGATAGATCACGTTGCCATGCTTGTCGCCGAGCACCTGGATCTCGATGTGCCTGGGATCGGTGATGAACTTCTCGATGAAGACGCGGTCGTCACCGAACGACGATTTCGCCTCTGCCTTGGCGAGGTTGAAGCCTTCGGCGACCTCCGATTTGGAATGCGCGATGCGCATGCCCTTGCCGCCGCCACCGGCGGACGCCTTGATCATCACGGGATAGCCGATCTCGTCGGCGATCTGGACGGCGTGCTTGTCGTCCTCGATGACGCCGAGATGACCGGGCACGGTCGAGACCTTGGCCTTGGCCGCCGCCTTCTTGGACTCGATCTTGTCGCCCATCGCGGCGATCGCGCCGGGGTTCGGGCCGATGAACACGATGCCGGCAGCTTCCAGCGCACGCGGAAACGCCTCGCGCTCGGACAGGAAGCCGTAGCCCGGATGCACGGCCTCAGCGCCGGTCTTGCGGCAGGCCTCGACGATCTTGTCGATCAAAAGATAGCTCTCGGCCGCGGCGGGCGGGCCGATCAACACGGCCTCGTCGGCCATCTCGACATGCAGCGCGTCGCGGTCGGCCTCGGAATAGACGGCGACCGTCTCAATCCCCATACGGCGCGCAGTCTTGATAACCCGGCAGGCGATCTCGCCGCGATTTGCGATCAGGATTCGTTTGAACATGCTCTTCTTGCTTGGGCTTTTTCGACTTGAATTTGTCTATTGGGTAGGATCCTCCCCGCGCAATCCGGCACGGGCGATTGGCCACTCCGTGGTACAGCAAATTGCCCCGGAGGCAACGGTCTAATGCAGACCCTGCCGGGTGCATGGCCAGTCCTTGGCGGTAGCCTGAGGGGTATTTCAGCCCGAATAGGTCTTGAAGCGGCCGCGCGAATGCGCCTTCGCCACGGCTTTCATCAGCTCGCTGACCTCGTTCTCCAGGAATTCATTGGCAACGATCAGCGCCCGGATGGTCGCGCGCAAATTGCCGCCGCAGGCCGAGATGGCCTGATCGACAGCCGCTTCCAGCCCGTCATCGTCGTCAGATTCGGGCCGTGCAGACATCATGAGGTATCCGGGATTCAGTTGGTGCATCATGTTCCTATTTTGTTCTCACCAAGTCAATCGGATCTTTGATCTGATGCCACCACGCACGCAGCTCGCACGAACGGGCCCGCACTCGAACGGGCCTTGGTTGGATCGTGCCGGGCTGTGCTAGAAGTTCGGCTGCCCGCCCAAGACCTGCCATCAAGATCTGACGCCCAAGCCCTGACGTCCAAAGACCTGAAGTGAGAATGATGCGGTTTCGAAATCCGGTCGCCACGACGCTCCTCCTGACCTGCCTGTCTGCAAGCCTTGGCCTGTCCGCAGCCCCCGCCCTCGCCGCCTCAGCGGTCATCAAGGATGCCGGCGCCGTTCAGCTCGGCAACACGACCTATCGGCTCGACGGTATCGACGCGCCGGCCGCCGATCAGCTCTGCATCGACGAGCATGCCGATGTCTGGAGCTGCGGGATCGAGGCGCGCGACCAACTCACCAAGCTGATCGGCGGCAAGCCGATTCATTGCGACGATATCGGCGTCGACCCCACCTTCAAGAAGCGCCGCCTCGGCGTCTGCAAGATCGAGGGCGACCCGACCAGCCTGAGCCAGCTGCTGGTCCAGAAGGGTTACGCCCTCAATGTCGAGACGTCGGCCACTGGCCGATTCAAGCCGGATGAAGCGACCGCGAGGGATAGTCGTGCCGGGCTCTGGAAGGGCTGCTTTGTGGCGCCGCGCGATTTCCGGACCGGCAAGAAGGACGGCGCCCTGCTCGGCAACGCCTGCCCGGCCGACCGCGACAAGCAGATCCGCGATGCGCTCTTCCCCGACGACCTGCCGATGCCGGCGAGCTGCAACATCAAGGGCAAGTACGCCGTGCGCGCCCGCGTCACCGGCAATGTCGGCATCTATCACCTGCAGGCGTGCCGCAGTTACCCCGGCCTCAACAATCCGGATCGCTGGTTCTGCTCCGAGGAGGATGCCCAGGCCGCCGGGTTCCGCAGGGCCTATAATTGCCGTCCGCCCAAAGACCAAGCCAAGACCAAGTGAAGCGCAAGTGAAGAGCAAGCGACCGCGATAAATCACGCTGGCAAAGCCGCCTTGTCCTGTGTGAAAATGCGCCAAGAGGTTGCCGGCGCGTATGACCCCACCCGATCCCGCTGATGTGCTCCCCGAAACTGCGGCAGCCGAACGGCTGCGGCAGCACCTTGAGGAGATCGCGCGCGAACGCGATCGCGCCCATCGCGAGCTCCAGGAGCGCGAGGCCGAGCTGGCGCGGATCCAGCGCATTGCCCGGGTCGGCGGGCTCGAGATCGATTTCCGCGACGGCGTGCGCAACCGCCGCTCTCCCGAATATCTCCTGGTACACGGGCTGCCGCCCGAAGAGGTCAACGAGACCTATGAGAACTGGGTCGCGCGCATTCATCCCGAGGACCGCGAACGCACCATCCAGCATCTGTTCGGCGTGCTCAAGGCCGGCGGCGAGGACTACACGGCCGAATACCGCATCATCCGCCCGAACGACGGCGAGAGCCGCTGGATCCGCGTCGTCGCCAAGATCGAGCGCGACCGCAGCGGACGAGCGTTGCGGCTGGTCGGCGCCGACCTCGACGTCACCGATCAGATGCTGGCGCAGGAGACCCTGCGCGAGAGCGAGGAACGCTTCCGCCTGATCGCCGACAGCGCGCCGGTCCCGATCTGGGTGACCAAGCTCGACCGCACCCGCTCCTTCGCCAACCAGGCCTATCTCGATTTCCTCGGCCTGCCATTCGAGGAAGCGGTCGTGTTCGACTGGCGCAAGGCGCTGCATCCGGATGATCTGCCGAATATCCTGCAGGAGCAGATCACCGGCGAGCTCTCGCTCAAGCCGTTCGTGCTCGAGGCGCGCTACCGCAATGCGGCCGGCGATTGGCGCTGGCTGCGCTCGGAGTCGCAGCCGCGCTGGGACCCGACCGGCAAGCATATCGGCTTCATCGGCGTCGCCCACGACATCACGGCCGCCAAGGAAGCCGAGATCGAGCTGCGCAAGCTCAACGAGTCGCTGGAGCGGCGCATCCTCGAGCGCACCGCGCAGCTCGAATCCCGCGAAGCCCAGACCCGCGCGATCCTGGAAACCAGCCATCAATACCAGATGCTGCTCAACCGGGATGGCGTCCTGCTCTACACCAACCAGACTGCGCTCGCCGGCATCGGCACCGATGCCGCCGATGTCGTCGGCAAGCCGTTCTGGGACACGCCGTGGTTCGCCGCGACCGACGGCATGCCGCGCCTGATCCAGAATGCCTTCGCGACCGCAATGCGCGGCGAGGAGGTCAAGATCGAGCTGCTACTGCGCCTGCCGGCGGGCGAGCGCTATTTCGATTTCGCGATGCGGCCGCTGCAGGACCAGCACGGCACGATCGTCGGCGCGGTGCCGGAGGCCGTCGACATCACCGAGCGGCGCCGCGGCGAGGAGGCGCTGCGGCAGTCGCAGAAGATGGAGGCCGTCGGCCAGCTCACCGGCGGCGTCGCGCACGACTTCAACAATCTGCTCACCATCATTCGTTCGGCGACCGACTTCCTGCGCCGCCGCGAGCTGCCGGATGAGCGGCGTCGCCGCTACATCGACGCGATCGCCGAGACCGTGGAGCGGGCCTCCAAGCTGACCGCCCAGCTGTTGGCGTTTGCGCGCCGGCAGCCGCTCAATCCCGAAGTGTTCAATGTCGGCACCCAGGTCGACAGCGTGACCCAGCTGATCCGCCCGCTGGTCGGCGGACGGATCCACATCGAGATCAGGATCGACGACCCCGACTGCTTTGCGATCGCCGATATCGGCCAGTTCGAGACCGCGTTGATCAATCTCGCAGTCAACGGCCGCGACGCGATGAACGGCGAAGGCCTGATGACGATCCGCGTCAGGAAGGCCAGGAGCATCCCTGCCCTGCGCGGCCAGGCCTCGCGCAGCGGCGATTTCGTGACGGTCTCGATCCAGGATACCGGCACCGGCATCTCGCCGGAAAACCTCGACGCGATCTTCGAACCGTTCTTCACGACCAAGGAGGTCGGCAAGGGAACGGGCCTCGGATTGAGCCAGGCCTTCGGCTTCGTCAAGCAATCCGACGGCGACATCGAAGTCACCTCTACGCCCGGGCACGGCGCGGCCTTCACCATCTATCTGCCGCAGGCGATGCGCCCGGCCGATACCAAGGTCGCAGCCAGCGCGGGCACCGAGCAGACCTCGATCGGCCGCGGCTATCGCGTTCTCGTGGTGGAGGACAATGATGATGTCGGCCAATTCTCCACCGAGCTGCTCGAGGATCTCGGCTATTCGGTCAAGCGCGCCGCCAATGCCAACGCAGCGCTCGCGATCCTGTCGGAGAACGAGTTCGCCGCCGACCTCGTGTTCTCCGACGTGATCATGCCCGGCATGAACGGCGTCGAGCTCGCAGGCGTGATCCGCCATCGCTTTCCCGGCCTGCCGGTGGTGCTGACCAGCGGCTACAGCAACGTGCTCGCCGAGAACGCGCACAGCGGCTTCGAGCTGATCCAGAAACCCTATTCGGTCGAGGCGCTGTCGCGCACGCTCAGGAAGGCGATCGCCGAGCAGCGGGCTTCCAAGCCCTGATCCCGCCTTCGGTCGCGAGCTATTCGATCACCACATGCGCGACGCCGAGCTGAAGGATGCCAAGCGCGCGGGCCGCCGTGGTCGAAACGTCGATGATCCGTCCGCGAATGAACGGGCCGCGATCATTGACGCGGCACCGGATCGATTTCCCGCCATAGGACACCGTGACCATGCTGCCGAACGGCCGCTTGCGATGCGCACAGGTCATCTCGCCGCTCCTGCCGATGCCGTGATAATAGGACGCAAGGCCACTCTCTGCGTTTGCCATGGACGAGGCAAACAGCAGCATGGCCGCGGACGTAGCTGCGGTTCTCATTGATCGCCTGCCGGTCGAGCCCCGCAAGGGAACGCGGTTCCGGCAAAACAGTTCCTCAATGTCCGGGAAAACGACGACCGGCGGCGCCCTATGCCGCGTCCTCGACCGCGTCGGCCGCGAGCAGCGTCCGGACGTCCTGCGCGGGAACCGGCTTGCTGAATAGGTAGCCCTGCATTTGCGTGCAGCCGAGCATCTGCACGGTGTCGCGCTGCTGGTCGGTCTCGACGCCCTCGGCGGTCGTGATCATGTTGCGGTCGGCGGCGATCGAGACCACCGCGCGGATGATCGAGGCAGAGCCGCTGTTGCGGGTGACTTCCTTGACGAAGCTGCGGTCGATCTTGATCTTGTCGAACGGGAAGCGCTGCAGGTACTGCAGCGACGAGTATCCGGTGCCGAAATCGTCGAGCGCGATGTGGACGCCGAGCGCGCGGAGCTGGCCGAGCGTGACCAGCGCCGCATCATCGTCGGCAATCAGCACCGCCTCGGTGATCTCGAGCTCAAGCCTGCGCGGGTCGAGCCCGCTCTCGGCGAGCGCGCTCGCGACCTTCAGCGCCAGCGTCTCCGACTTGAATTGGACGGGGGACACGTTGACCGCGAGCCGCACATGCGCGGGCCAGGCCGCCGCCTCGGTGCAGGCAGTGCGCAGCACCCACTGCCCGATCTCCTCGATCAGGCCGGTTTCCTCGGCAAGGGGTATGAACTCGGCCGGCGAGATCATGCCGCGCACCGGGTGCCGCCAGCGCAGCAGCGCCTCGCAGCCGGTCACCTCGTCGCTGCGCAAATCGACCAGCGGCTGATAGTGCAGCTCGAAGCCGCCGTCCGCCAGCGCGGTTCGCAAGTCGGCCTCCAGCGCCCGGCGCAGATTGGCGTGCTTCTCCATCGCCGGGTCGAAGAACCGATAGGTCCTGCGACCGGCCGCCTTGGCGGCGTACATCGCCAGATCGGCGCATTTGAGTAGGTCGAACAGGTCGGAGCCGTGGCGTGGTGCGATCGCGATGCCGATGCTGGCATCGCTCGACAGCCGATGGCCGAGACAGTCGAACGGCGTGCGCAGCGACTGATAGACGCGCGCAACCAGGTCGCTGACGTCGTCATCCGAGACAATGTCGCGCTGGACGATGGCGAATTCGTCGCCGCCGAGCCGCGCGATGAAGTCGTCCGGGCCGACCGATTGGCGCAGCTTTTCGGCAACGCGCCGGAGGAATTCGTCGCCGATCAGATGACCCAGCGTGTCGTTGATCCGCTTGAACTCGTCGATATCGATATAAAGAATCGCGAAGTCGCGCGCCGTCGGCCCGAGCAGCAGCCCTTCCGCGTGGCGCTGCAGCAGCGTCCGGTTCGGCAGATTGGTCAGGGCGTCGTAATGCGCGAGATATTCGATGCGCGCCTGCGCGCGCCGCCCTTCGGTGACGTCCTCGAGCGTGGTGGCCCAGCCCCCGTCGGGCGAGCGCTTGTAGATCAGATGGATGCTGCGGCCGTCCGGGATCGTGATCACAGCGTCCTGGACTTTGTCGCTGTCAGGGTTGATGAAGCGCGCGCAGTACGCATCGACATCGCCGACGAAAGAGCCGGTCGCCTGGCGATGCAGGATCAGGTCGCGCAGATGGCATCCCGGCTTGGCGATGTCGGGCGAGAGGCCGAACACATCGATATATTGTTGATTGCAGATCACGAGCCGCGCCGAGTCATCGAACAACAGCAGGCCCTGCGTCATGGTGTTGATGGCGGTGTCGAGCTGCTGGCTCTGCTCGGAGAGCCGGCGCTGCGCCGCGTCGTGCTGCCGCCGCAGCTGCCGCACGATCAGGAAGATCGTCATGATGACAATCAGCACCGCCAGCACCGCAGCGCAGAACTGCAGCTTGGTCTGGGCACGCCAGTCCTCCAGCGCGCTGGAGGTTCGCGTGGTGGCGAGTATCAGGATCGGAAAGTGCGACAGTGACTTCACGGCCCCGACATTTTCGTCGCCCGACGCGCCGACGAAGCGTCCCGACAGATTGCCGCCAAGACTGATGACCTTCCGGAACGCCGGCTGATCGGCGATGTTGCGACCGACCACGCTGGCATCCTGCGGATAGCGCGCGATGATGGTACCGTCGCGGTGGATGATCGAGATCACGGTGTCGCCGTTCAGCGCCAGCGAGGCCACGAAATCCTCGAAATGGCTCGGCTCGACGCCGCGGCTCGCGAAGCCGATGATCTCGCCATTGCGCCCGGTGATCTTGCGCGCAAAGATCGTGGTCCAGTTGCCGGTCACCTTGCTCATCGCCGGTTCGACGATCACGGGCGACGTGGGCCGTCCCGAGGTGAACTCCTGGAAGTAGCGCCGGTCCGCGACGCTGATGTCGGGCACCGGCCACATCTCGGACGAGTTGATCAGCCATCCCTTGGCATTGAACAGATTGAGCCCGCCGACATGCGGCAGTGTCGCCAGCCGCGTGCGCAGCATTTCGTGCGCGCTCAGCAGCGACATGCTCTTTTCGAACTGATCGGCGGTCTCGACCTGCTCGGCCCGCAAATAATTCACGACGTCGTCGTGGACGTGCTGGAGATCGACAAGCTGCTGGTCGAAATGCCGCGACAGCAACAGCGCGGTGTTGTTGAGCTCGCGTTCGGACATCTCAAGCGCACGCTCGCGAAACTGCAGCGCGAGATAGCCGGTGCCAAGCGTGATCGCGAGCACCAGCAGCGCGGCACTCAACACGAGCCACTGGATGGCGCCCATCCTTGTGGCGCGCGACACACCTTTGATCGACAGCCGCCGGTATTCCGGCATCGCGCTGTTCGTGGAGACAACCGACATTTTTCCTGCCCCTTGCGGCTGCCCTTGTAGGGGAACACAACCCAAGGGGCGGTTAGGAAAATCAGTTATCGGACGGTTAAGACGAATGCGGACCAGAAGCGATCCACCGTCAGGAGACAGCTCCGGACGCCGCGCCGGCCTCCTTCAGGCTGCACTCGATCAGCGCCCCCTCGATGGTGAATTTCGAGAACGGTGAATATGGCGTCGCGACCTTGAGCGCAGCGAAGAATTGCGAATCGCCCGGGCTCTTCAGAAGAAACCGGATATGGGTGGCCGACAGCGCATCCCTCGACAGCCAGACGACACCCGAGAACAGCGCCACAAGCATCTGCCCGTAACTGCCGGAATCGGTGAGGCCGAGATCATAGATCGGAGACACGTTGACGAACCGCGCGCTGAGCGCCGGCCCGGTATACTTGCTCATCAAGAGACGTCTGACCTGGCAGACCGCATGGACGCGCTCGCCGTCGCTCAGGTGATACAGCCCCTGGCTGTCGCCCTCCCTCGACGCCAGCGCCTCGAAAGCGGTGATGCCTCCGATGGTGGCAAAATCCTCACCGACGCCTTCAGCGTCCTTCTTCCATTGTGCCTTGATGTGACGCCAGGACCGCTCGGGATCCTTGAGTGGCAGAAGCCGCATGGTTGACCGGCGGTTAGCGCGGGGGGCAGTCGATCGCGGGATATTATGTCGCAGGCATTAAGCCTTTGCTTACAGCGGTAGCGTGGTGCGTCAGTGCCCGCGAGGTGCCGCAGACCGTCTTCATGCAGAGATCGGCTAGAATCTACCGCCGCACTCAAGCGGCGATAGGCAGCAGGCCGAGTCCACCACCGCCGATTGCAGTGGGCTCCGAAGTCCCATCCGATGGCCCGACGGAATTGCCCATGACCGACGAACGCGTCGACGCAATTCATGGACGCGAATTGGTCTGTTCAGGAACGGCAGCAGTTCGATGCCTCAGAAGGCACGATCTGGGGCTGCGGCGCGCAGCACGCGCCTTGTGTCTCGCCCGGCTTCTCGTGAGCGACGCGCGCGGTTCGCTCGCCGGTGCCGTCGCCATAGACGATGCTCTCGCCCGTCGTATGGAACGTCTCCCAAGCGATCCCGGCTGGATCGTCGATCCACGACTTCTCCGACTTGGCATAGCAGCACACTGTCTGACCCTGCTCGATGACCTCGCCGCCTACCTTGCGCAGCCGTCCATAGACCTCGCCGAGTTCTTCCGCGCTCTCCACCTGAATGCCGAGGTGATCGAGGCCCGGCTCGCGGTCGCGGCTCGAGATCGCGAAGTTGACGCGGGGATCGTCGAGCATCCATTTGGCATAGTCTGACTTCACGACCGTAGGCTCGGCCCCGAACAGCGCCGAGTAGAAGCCGATCGATTGCGAAATGTCCTTGACGGCGACGTGAACATGCATGCGCTTCATGGGGCAGTCCTTCCGGGCGGCGACGCTGGATGGATATTCCACCCCAGGCATGTTCAGATATCAACATCGACGTAACGGGGTTCACCTGCGCGATGGATGCGCTCACGCTGTTCGGATTATTCGCGGTGACCATGATGCTCGTCTGCTATGCGGCCGAAGATCGCAGCGCCTGGTTCATCCTGGCCTTTGCCATCGCATGCGCGCTCGGCTCGGCCTACGGTTTCCTGCAAGGCGCCTGGCCGTTCGGCCTGGTCGAAGCGATCTGGGCTATCGTCGCGGCGCGCCGCTGGCTGATGCGCCGAACCGCAGATAGCGTGTAACGTTATAGTATCCACGGCCAATCTGTCGCGGGTTCGAACTTGAATGCGCGCAGTCACAGCGCTAATGAGGGCTCATGGCCGCTTCGTGCACCATGATTCAGTCTTCCTCTCACGCAACGGGAACGCGCCGCTGGCGCAGCCTGCTTGCGGGACTGATTTCGCTTGCGCTGGTGCTGTCGTTCTTCCACGGCTGGACCTTCGACGGCGATGACGATGCAGCTCCCGGCTTCCCGATCGCACAGTCGATCAACGACACCGGCGGCAAGGCTCCCGCGCATCCGGCTTCACTGCACGGCGACCACTGCCTGACGCACGTCGCCTCGGTGGCTCCGCAGGAGACGGCGTTCCCCATCGCCTATGCACCGAATAGCTATGGCGACAGCAGCATCCGCCAGCCCGCATCGGCCGACCGCCTCTCTCCATTCAAACCACCCCGCGCCTGATCCGGTCGACATGACCGGCCGTGCGCCGCCGCCATCAGGCAGCGGGCACGCTTCCGCACAAATCGATGTCGCGACAGCGCAGGGCCACCGGCATGCGCTGCGGAGAGGCGCATATGAAACGGGTTGTTGTATTTTTCGCTGGCGTCGCCGCCGGCATCGCACTGGTCGTTGTGGCGGCTGGATGGATCGGCTGGCCGGTCCCGGAGACGACGCGGCAGACTGCGGCCACACACACGAAGACCGAGGCGAGCCATGAGGCTCCCGGACATATCGAGCTGAGCGAAGACCAGATTCGCGACGCCGGCATCACCTTCGCGCAAGCCGGTGGCGGCATGCTGAAGCGGCATTTCCTCGCGCCGGGATCGCTGATCCCCGATGCCGACCATATCGGCCGCGTCTCGGTGCGTGTGCTCGCGACGGTCACCGAATTGCGCAAGCGTCTCGGCGACGTCGTCGAGAAGGGCGAGATCGTCGCCGCGATCGAAAGTCGCGAGGTGGCCGACGCCAAGAGCGAATACCTCGCCGCGCGGCTCACCAACGATCTGCAGCAGACCCTCTATGCGAGGCAGAAGACGCTGGTCGAGGCCCGTATCGTGTCGGAGAACGAGTTCCTGCGCACACGGCTGACCGCAAACGACGCCCAGATCAAACTCGACGGCGCGCGCCAGAAGCTGTTTGCGCTGGGTCTGTCGGAAAGCGAGATCGCCGATCTGCCCAACCAGCCGCCGGAGAGCCTGCGGACGCAATTCTTGCGCGCGCCGATCAGCGGCCGGGTTTCCGAACGGCGGGTCGATCTCGGCGGCCTGATCGGGCGCGAGGGCCAGGAGAGCGAGCTCTACGTCATCGTCAATCTCGACGATGTCTGGGTCGATCTGGCGGTTTCGCCCGAAGACATCAACGCAGTCCGCGAAGGCGTCTCGGTGAAGATCCGCACCATCGGCACCGAGGATGAAGCCAGCGCCGGCGTGATCTTCGTCAGCCCCCTGCTCGACCGCGAGACCCGCAACGCCCGCGTGATCGCGACCATGCCCAACAGGGATCACCGCTGGAAACCAGGCACGTTCGTCACCGCGGAGGTCCCGCTGTCGGGCGCGCCATCAACCGTGATCGTCCCGAAGAAGGCGATCCAGACCATCAAGGGGACGCCGACCGTGTTCGTGCGCGATGCCGACGGCTTCGAGGCGAGGTCCGTGCGGACCGGCCGTGAAGACGACGACGATATCGAGATCGTCGCCGGCCTCGCTGCGGGCGAAACCATCGCCGTGCAGAACACCTTCACGCTGAAGGCCGAAATCGAGAAGGACGAGACGGAGCACGGCCATGATTGAGCGCATCATCGGCCTTGCGATCCAGCGGCGCTGGGTCGTCGTCACGCTCACCGCGGTCCTGATGTTCCTCGGCGGTCTCGCGTTGACCAAATTGCCGATCGACGCGGTGCCCGACATCACCAACAAGCAGGTCCAGATCAATACGCTCGCACCGGCAATGTCGCCGGCGGAAATCGAGAAGCAGGTCACCTTCCCGATCGAGACCGCACTAGCAGGGGCGCCCGGGCTGGAAAGCACGCGGTCGCTGTCACGCAACGGCTTCTCGCAGATCACCGCGGTGTTCAGCGAAGCGACGAATATCTATTTCGCCCGCCAGCAGGTCGGCGAGCGTCTGACCGAAGTCCGCGCGCGCCTGCCGCAAGGCATCGAACCTCGGATCGGCCCGACCTCGACCGGTCTGGGCGAGATCTACATGTGGACCGTGCATTTCTCCGGACAACCTGTGCAGACCGACGGCGCGCCGGGCCTGCAAAGCGACGGCCGCTTCCTCACGGCTGATGGCCAGATGCTGCAAAGCGAGGTCGAGAAGGACGCCTATCTGCGCACGGTGCAGGACTGGATCATCAAGCCGCAGATCAAGATGGTGCCGAGTGTCGCCGGCGTGGATTCGATCGGCGGGTACCTCAAGCAGTACCAGGTCCATCCCGATGCGGCAAAGCTGATCGCGCTCGGCCTCACCTTTGCCGACGTCGCCAAGGCGATCGAGAGCAACAATGTCAGCCGCGGCGCGCGCTATATCGAGCGCAATGGTGAAGGCATCGTGGTACGGTCCGGCGGGCGGCTCGAAACCATCGAGGAACTCGGCGCCGTCGTCGTCACCACCCGCGGCGGCGTCCCGGTCCGGATCCGCGACCTCGCGACGCTTTCGATCGGCGGCGAGACGCGCACCGGCAGCGCCAGCGAGAACGGCCGCGAGGTCGTGGTCGGCACCGCGCTGATGCTGATCGGCGCCAACAGCCGCACCGTATCGGCCGCGGTCGACGCCAAACTGCGCGCAATCACCCCATCCTTGCCGGCGGGTATCGAGGTCAAGACGGTACTCGATCGCACCCAGCTGGTCGATGCGACGATCGGCACCGTGGCACGCAACCTCTCCGAAGGCGCGCTGCTCGTGATCGCGGTGTTGTTCATGCTGCTCGGCAATTTCCGGGCGGCGCTGATCACCGCGCTGGTGATCCCGATCGCGATGCTGATGACGGCCATCGGCATGTGGCAGGGGCGCATCAGCGCCAATCTGATGAGCCTTGGTGCACTCGATTTCGGCCTGATCGTCGACGGTGCCGTCATCATCACCGAGAACAGCCTGCGTCACCTTGCCGAGAAGCAGCACGCCCTCGGCCGCGTGCTGACGCGCGACGAAAGGCTGGCGACGGTGCGCGCCTCCGCCGTGGAAATGGTCCAGCCGAGCCTCTACGGCCAGGCCATCATCCTGCTGGTCTATGTACCGCTGCTCACCTTCACCGGCGTCGAAGGCAAGATGTTCGAGCCGATGGCGCTGACCGTGATCCTCGCACTTGCCGCGGCCTTCGTGCTGTCGCTGACGCTGGTTCCCGCGCTGATCGCGATCGGCATCACCGGCCGCGTGCAGGAGAAGGAAAACTGGCTCGTTGCGGCACTGAAGCGCTGGTACAGCCCGTTGTTGCACCGAGCGATCGCAACGCCGGTCCCCATCATCGCGGTAGCGGTCGTGCTGTTCGCGGCCGCCCTGTTCGGGTTCTTCCGCCTCGGCCAGGAGTTCATCCCCTCGCTCGACGAGAAGAATATTGCCATGCACGCGCTCAGAATTCCGAGCACGGCGCTGTCGCAGTCGCAGTCGATGCAGCTCTCGGTCGAGAAGGCCGTCAGCCGCTTTCCGCAGGTGTCGTTCGTCTTCTCCAAGACCGGCACCGCCGAGGTGGCGAGCGATCCGATGCCGCCAAACGCATCCGACACTTTCATCATCCTGAAGCCGCGCGCAGAGTGGCCGGATCCATCGTTGACCAAGGAGCAATTGATCGGGGACATCTCGAAGGCGGTCGGCCGGCTGCCGGGGAACGTCTATGAGTTCACTCAGCCGATCCAGATGCGCTTCAACGAGCTGCTCGCCGGCGTGCGCGGCGATATCGCAGTCAAGGTTTTCGGCGACGAGTTCGAGCCGATGCAGAAGGCCGCCAACCAGGTTGCGGCGGCGCTACGGAGCGTGCGCGGCGCGACCGACGTCAAGGTCGAGCAGACGAGCGGCCTCCCCATCCTCGAGATCAAGGTCGACAAGGCGGCGATCGCCCGGCGCGGTTTGAGCGTCTCCGCTGTGCACGACGTGATCGGTGCCGCGGTCGGCGGCCAGGATGCCGGCGTCGTGTACGAGGGCGATCGCAGCTTCGACATCGTGGTGCGATTGCCGGAGAGCGTGCGCTCCGATCTGGAAGCATTGAGCAATTTGCCGGTCGCGTTGCCAAAGGCAACGCCGAACTCACCTGTGCAGAGCCTGCCGCTCAACCGCGTCGCGCAGTTCTCCTTCACCGAAGGGCCGAACCAGATCAGCCGCGAAAACGGCAAGCGCCGCATCGTGGTGACGGCCAATGTCCGCGGCCGCGATCTCGGCTCGGTGGTCGAGGAAGCCCAGGCCAGTGTCGCGCAATCGGTGAAGCTGCCGCCGGGGTACTGGATGACCTGGGGCGGCCAGTCGGAAAATCTCGCGGCAGCGCGCCAGCGCCTTGCCGTCGTGGTGCCGGCCTGCTTTGCGATGATCTTCCTGTTGCTGCTGGCCGCGATGGGCTCGGCGCGCGATGCGCTCTTGGTGTTCAGCGCGGTGCCGCTGGCGCTGACCGGCGGCATCGCGGCGCTGTGGCTCCGCGACATGCCGTTCTCGATCTCGGCGGCGGTCGGCTTCATCGCGCTCTCAGGCGTTGCGGTGCTGAACGGGCTGGTGATGCTGAGCTTCGTCAGGCAGTTGCGCGAGCGCGGCGTGCCGTTGCGGGAGGCCATCGAGCAAGGCGCCCTCACCCGCTTCCGGCCCGTCGTGATGACCGCGCTGGTGGCCTCGCTCGGCTTCGTGCCGATGGCCTTCGCCACCGGAACCGGCGCCGAGGTGCAGAAGCCGCTCGCCACCGTCGTGATCGGCGGGCTGATCAGCGCAACCCTGTTGACGCTTGCCGTGCTGCCTGCGCTCTATGCACGGTACGGACATGCCGGCAGTGCTGCGCACAATGAGCGAGCCGCGATTCAGCCCGCGGAATGACGGTGTGTTGACCGGCCGTCGCCAGGAAAAATCCGCCAGTTGCAGCGCTGAACAAGCGCTGTAACATCTCTGTCATATGGCAAAACTAAACGAAGGCGGCGGCGGGCTGCCGCGGGGCTTCATTTGGGGGAATAAAGAATGCGTCGAGCCATTACGTTACTGTCCGCGAGCATGATCGCGCTTTCAGCGGGCGCCGCCTCGGCGCAGAACGCCAAGCCCCGCAACCTCATCCTGTTCGTTCCGGACGGCCTGCGCGGCGGCATCGTGACGCCGGAGACGGCACCGACGATGGCCGAGATCCGCGACAAGGGCGTCAACTTCAAGAACTCGCATTCGCTGTTTCCGACCTTCACGATGGCGAACAGCTCGGCGCTCTCGACCGGGCATTATCTCGGCGACACCGGCACCTTCTCCAACACGATCTATACCGGCTACACCTCGGTGCCGGCCGGCGACACCGTGGTGCCGTTCATCGAGAACGACGCCGTGCTCGCCGATGTCGACGATCACTTCAATGGCGACTACCTCAACGAGGAGACGCTGTTGAAGATGGCCCGCGGCCAGGGCTTCAGCACCGCCGCCATCGGCAAGGTCGGCCCGACCCTGCTGTTCGACCACACCGATCGCGGCAAGAACACGATCGTGGTCGACGATTCCACCGGCGGCAAGACCGGCGTGCCGCTCTCCGACGAGGTGAAGGAGGCACTGACCAAGGCCGGCCTGCCGCTCGCCACCCCGAGCCGCGGCGATAACGCCAAGGCGGGCGACGCCAAGACGCCAGGCACGACGGTCGCCAACGTCGCCCAGCAGGCCTACATGGCCGATGTCGCGACCAAGGTCGTGCTGCCGATGTTCAAGGCGCGCAACAAGCCGTTCGTGCTGGTGTTCTGGTCGCGCGATCCGGACGGCAGCCAGCACAACACCGGCGACAGCCTCAACACCATCACCCCCGGCATCAATGGCCCGACCTCGATGGCCGGCATCAAGAATGCCGACAACAACCTCGCCCAGCTCCGCAAGGCGCTCGACGAGCTCGGGCTTTCCGCCAACACCAACATCATGGTCTCCTCCGACCACGGCTTCTCGACGATCTCGAAGGAGAGCAAGACCAGCCCCTCGGCCAAGATCGCCTTTGACGACACGCCGAAGGATTTCCTGCCGATGGGCTTTTTGGCGATCGATCTCGCCAAGGCGCTGAACCTGCCGCTGTTCGACCCCAACGACAAGAACGCCAAGGTCGCCGACAATGCCCATCCGAAGGCCGGCAACGGCGTGCTCGGCCAGGACCCGGCCAAGCCCGATGTCGTGATCGCGACCAATGGCGGCTCGGACCTGATCTATCTGCCGAACCGCGACAAGAAGCTCGCCGACCGCGTCATCAAGGCGCTGCTCGAGCAGGACTATGTCAGCGGCCTGTTTGTCGACGACAAGCTCGGCAACTTCCCGGGCACGCTGCCGATGTCGAACCTCAATCTGAAGGGCAAGGCGGTGACGCCGAACCCGTCGATCGTGGTCAACTTCCGCTCCTGGTCGAGCGGCTGCGCGATCCCGACCAATTGCTCGGTGCAGATCGCCGACACCGTGCTGCGCCAGGGCCAGGGCATGCATGGCAGCTTCAGCCGCGGCGACACCTTCAACTTCACCGCCGCGATCGGCCCCGACTTCAAGGCGGGCTATGTCGATCCGCTGCCGGTCAGCAATGCCGATGTCGGCATGACCGCGGCGCAGCTGCTCGGCCTGCGCGCGCCGAACAATGGCGGGCTGATCGGCCGGGTGATGTCGGAAGCGCTGCCGAACGGCATCGTGCCGAAGATGGCCGAGGGCACCCTGATGTCGAAGAAGCCTTCGGCCAACGGCCTGCGTACCGTGCTGAAATTCCAGCGCGTGCTCTCGACCCGCTATTTCGACGTCGCCGGGTTCCCGGGGCGGACGCTCGGGCTCGAGGAGACCGGCGGCAAACAGAAAACGGCGGGGAAGTAATCCCCGCCGCTCTCGTCAAGATCAGTCACTCGGGATGATGGCCTACATCATCCCGATGTCGAACACGTTGGGCAGCTGGGCTGCAAGCGGCAGCGCGGCGGCGCCGACCAGCGTCGCCACCATCGCCGCCAGCGCACGGCCGGTGCGGCGCTGGCCACGCATCTGGCCCGCGATCCATTCCAATACCTTGGTGTCGATCTTGGCGCCTTGGGTCGGCGCCCAGCGATCGATCTCGGTGTCGGGCGACAGCGCGACCGTGCGGGGCGGCACCGGCAGGCCGGACTCCGAGGCGGCATGATGGGCGATCGCCTTGGCGAGCAGATCGTCGAACCTGCCGTCATCGCTGCGCTCGGCGGCGGCCTCGTTGATCGAAAACAGCGCCTCGATCTCGGCCCGGCTGACCGGCTGATGCTCGACCGCGGCCGCCGTCAGGATGCGCGCGCACCAGGCTGCGTCATCGGCGTCGAGTGAGCGGGAGAAATGGATACGGCCCTTGGTGGTCGGGCCTTCGCCGGTGATCACGCCGTCGCGCACGATGGTCAGCGCATGGGCAGCGGTCTTGCGGCAGGATGGATGCAACGCACCGCTGAGAGCCTCAGCGGTCTTGGTACTTGGGGCAGACATTGTGGGAGCTTTCAATTCCTATCTCAGGCCAGCTTTTCCATGCGGGCGTAAACGAGTGGTTAATGATTCGAAACTTGCGTTCCGAGATTTTTAGATGGTTGCCATTTGGTCGCTTTGGAAGCTTTCGCGGTTCAGTCCTATAGCAGCCGGGGCCGGCGTGATGACGGCGATAAGCGGCTTTATCTGGGCATTTCCAAGCTCTTGTGCCGCATCTGATATTTCGCCGCAGGGATATCGATCAAAACAAGTTGCTTGGAATTCCCCCGCTATGAGAACAATCTCACCTTTTTCATGAACCGGTTCACTTAAGCCTTGTTCCGTCCTATACTGGAACAGACGACCTCAGATACGAATTATCCTGCAACATCAATGAGATGAGGTAAGATCATGACACTTCCGATTGGCGCGACCGCTCCCGACTTCGAGGCCCAGACCACCGAGGGCAAGATCAAGTTCCATGACTGGATCGGCAACAGCTGGGCCCTGCTGTTCTCCCATCCGAAGGACTTCACCCCAGTCTGCACGACCGAACTCGGCGCGCTGGCCAAGCTGAAACCGGAATTCGACAAGCGCGGCATCAAGCTGATCGGCCTCTCGGTCGATCCCGCGGATCGACACGCCAAATGGGCCGAGGACATCCTGGAGACGCAGGGCGCCGCCCCGAACTATCCGCTGATCGCCGACACCGACTTCAACGTCTCCAAGCTTTACGAGATGCTGCCGGCTTCGACGTCCGGCGATCCCCTCACCCGGACGCCGGCGGACAATCAGACGGTGCGCAACGTCTTCATCATCGGCCCCGACAAGAAGATCAAGCTGGTGCTGGTCTATCCGATGACCACAGGCCGGAACTTCCAGGAGATCCTGCGCGTCATCGACTCGCTGCAACTCACCGCCAAGCACCGGGTCGCCACGCCTGCCGACTGGAAGCAGGGCGAGGACGTGATCATCGCGGGCTCGGTGACCAACGACGAGGCCAAGACGATCTATCCGCAGGGCTGGAAGGAGCCGAAGCCCTATATCCGCATCGTGCCGCAGCCGAAGTAACGGCAGATACGCATCCTCCGGGTGGCCCGCGCACAGCCTGTTATCGTCTGGTTCCGCGACGATCTGCGGCTGTCGGATCACCCGGCCCTGCACGAAGCCGCCAGCCGCGGCGCGCCCGTGGTTGGCCTCTATGTCCGCGACGAACAAAGCCCTGCCCTGAAACCTCCAGCCGCGCGCCCCCTCGGGGGCGCGACGCGCTGGTGGTTGGCGCAATCGCTGCGCGCGCTCGGCAAGGGTCTTGAAGCGATCGGCGGAACGCTGGTGCTGTGCACCGGGCCGGCCGCGTCCGTGATCGCCACGCTGGCGCGCGACACCAATGCGTGCGCCGTGTTCTGGAACGACATCGCGCAGGCGCCGCATCAAGCTGTCGCCGCCGAGGTCGAGGCCGCGCTGGCAAGCGACGGAAGAGAGTCGCAGATTTTCCCCGGCGACCTGCTCGTTGAACCCAAGGCCATCCGCAACAAGGACAACCGGGGGCTGCGCGTATTCACGCCATTCTGGCGGCGCGTGCAGGGGCTTCGCGATCCGCCAAAGCCGTTGCCGGCGCCGAAGAAGCTCACCTCCTTCAGCGGCATCGCCAGCGAAGCCGTCGATGACTGGGGCCTCGAGCCTGTCAGGCCGGATTGGGCCGGCGGCCTGCGCGAGACGTGGACGCCGGGCGAAGCCGCGGCGCAGGCGCGGCTGAAGGCGTTCCTCGACGATCGCGTCCGCGGCTATACCGACGACCGCGACCGGCCCGACCGCGACGGCACCTCGCGCCTGTCGCCGCATCTGCGCTTCGGCGAGATCAGCCCGCGCCAGCTCTGGCACGCTGCCCGTTTCGCCGCCGCCGAGCACCCGCGCCTGGCCGGCGACATCGACAAATTCCTCAGCGAACTCGGCTGGCGCGAGTTCTGCCGCCATCTGCTGTTCGACGTCCCCGACCTGGCCGAGCGGAATCTGCAGCAACAGTTCGACGCCTTTCCGTGGAAGCGCGACGCCCACGCGCTGAAGGCCTGGCAGCTCGGCCTGACCGGCTATCCGATCGTCGATGCCGGCATGCGCGAGCTCTGGCACAGCGGCGTGATGCACAACCGGGTGCGGATGGTGGCCGCTTCCTTCCTGGTGAAGCACCTTTTGATCGACTGGCGCGCCGGCGAACAATGGTTCTGGGACACGCTGGTCGATGCCGATGCCGGCTCCAATCCGGCGAACTGGCAATGGGTCGCCGGCTCCGGCGCCGATGCCGCGCCCTATTTCCGCGTCTTCAATCCGATCCTGCAGGGCGAGAAGTTCGATCCCGACGGCGTCTATGTGCGGCGCTGGGTGCCGGAGCTTGCGCGATTGCCCAACGAGCTGATCCATCAGCCCTGGACCGCGACGCCGATCGAGCTCGCCGGCGCCGGGGTCGACCTCGGCAAGAGCTATCCGCGGCCGATCGTCGATCACAAGCAGGGCCGCGAACGTGCGCTTGCGGCCTACGCGAAGATTCGCGTGAGGGATTAAGCGCGGCGGTTGACCAGCAGCACCGCCGCGGCGCAGGCCGCCATGCCCGCGATCGATACCGGATCGAGCCGCTCGCCGAACAGCACATAGGCCATCAGCGCGGTCACTGCCGGCACCAGATAGAACAGGCTCGCGACCGAGGTCGCGGCATGGTGGCGGATCAGCCAGTACAACAGCCCGATCGAGCCGATCGACAGCGCGAACACCAGCCAGGCCAGCGCAAGCACGAACTCGCTGGTCCAGTGCACGACATTGGTCTCGAACAGCCACGCGCCGATGCCGAAGAAGATCGTCACCGCGACGTATTGCACCAGATTGCCGGCGCGCCAGTCGATCTGGTTGCAGTAGCGGCGCTGATAGAGCGTGCCGAGCGTGATCGAGATCAACGAGACGCCGGAGGCGAGCCAACCCCACCCCGCCTCGCCTGTCATCGGCCGGTTGTGCAGGATCAGCACGACGCCGGCGAGGCCGAGCACCAGCCCGCCCCATTGCAGCGGCGTGACGCGCTCGCCAAGCCAGCGGTTGGCGATGGTCGAGGTCAGGATCGGCTGCAGCCCCGGGATTAAAGCCGAGAGCCCGGCGGGAATCGAATGCGCGATCGCAATCGCGGTGCCGCCGAGATAGAAGCCGTGCACCAGAATGCCGGCCACCGCGCTGTGGAAGACGCCCGTCCGGTCCGGCCATTTCGGCCGCGCGACCGCGGCGATGACAGCCATCACCACCACAACGAACGCCATCCGGATCGCCAGATAGGTCAGCGGCTCCGCATTGTTGATGACGTATTTGGTGCCGATGAATCCCGTGCTCCACAGCACGACAAAGATCGCCGGCGCCAGGCGAGCGGCAGTTTCCTCGAAGCTCTTGTTCATTGCCGACAGTCATTGCCTGAAGATAAGGCAGCCGGCAATCGCGAATTTTTGGAGGGGGCGATGCGCCGATGCCATTGGCGTTCGCGTTTAAGCAGACGGTGTCATCACCCGCGCATGCGGGTGATCCAGTATTTCAGAGACGCCGGAGCTTGAACCGGGAGGCCGCGGCGTACTGGATCGCCCGGTCGAGCCGGGCGATGACAGTGTGGGTGGGGACACAGCTTCGCATTCTCGCGACATGAATCGTCCGAGCTTTGCTCTTTCGTTCCGCCCTCTCTCTTGCAGAGGGCGCAGGGAAAGCCGGGTGCCGATCGCACCCATGGGCCCCGAGCAAAAGGTAGAAAGCTCGGGGGTAGGACCACAGGTGTAACCGGAGCAATCCGGCTTTCCCTGCGCGATGGGTTACGGCTTACTTCGTGCTCTCCCCGGCGAGACTGGGCTTGTTTGTCACCGCCTTCGCAAAACGCTTTCGCGCTTTGCTTGGGGACACCGGCCGCTAGGGCGTCAGGACCACACGACTTGATGTCTAGTGGCTTTTTCGACCTGTTGAAAACGTCGGAAGTGCCGGAAATTAAGGGCTTTTTTCGATTTCTGCTGGACGAACGAAAGGCCCGCCCGAACCCGCCGGGCCCCGATAGGCCCTAGTTTCACACCCTGCGCGCTGGCGCGGCCTGCCCGATGTCCTGTAGCCCGGCGCGCTGGAGGGTGCTGTCCTAATTAGGACACTCGCGAAGGGAGATCAGGACGCCTCATCTGACGGGGCCACGGCCCCAGATTAATGGCCGCTTCGATGATCTCCGCATGCGCGCAGATATTTAGCTTTCTGATCAAGCGAAGGCGTTGGGTCGCAACTTGCGCTTCGGTTCCGCCGATCTGGCGAGCGATGTCAGCATCGGACCGCCCCAGAGCCATGCGCCTGAGGATTTGTTTTTCACGCTCCGTGAGCGGCACTGCCGACGTCTTCATAACGCGAACAAAGCGATCGCAGCGATGACAATCGGCCTCAACCCCAGCGCTATAATCCAAAGGAAAAGTATGCCAGTGCTCATGACGCAATCCCGCGTAGGACTTAAAATCTACATCTGGAAAATTCGGCAGTGCATCTGATGCCAAGGGCGACCGTTCTCACACCCCTTATGGAGAATGGCCCCAGCAACTTGGGGGCCTTGGTGAATGGTGACGCGGTTCTCTTGGTCGCAAGATCAACGGCGGACTTACTGTTCGTCTTTGACGATTACCGCCAAGTTCTCAAATTGGTGCGCCAGCGCGGTCCAACTGCGTGAAATGCTCAAAAGCACCGTGGATCGGCGGGCTGAAATGTGCGGCTCGCTTCCTCGAATTTTGAATTCGGCTGCGCGTGCTCTGCATTCGTCGATAGAAGTCATCGCAACACTCCCGATTGGTCCAGGAGCATACCGACTAAGTCGGGTTCCTAACATTACAAATGAGCGCCTGATACCCGCCCGCCTGTCCCGTCGCAGTGACGCGCTCGACGCTGGCGGCGAGTTCTCCAGTGACGTTCACACGGGGCGCGGCTATCGGCTCCCGGTCGTCTGTCCGGTCGTCTGTTTCGCGACTTCCTGAGCCTTTTGATAGCTCTCGATGACTGCCGCGTAGTTGGGTGCAACTAATGCGTAAAGTTTTCCAAGCTCTGCGGCTTCAGGACGGTTCCATGTGCGATGCGTTTCAGATAGCACCGCGTTTGTTGAAGTTGGGATCACCCCGGCCTGAATAAAGCGGGCGACTGTTGTTCGCGATGCCATCTCACTCGGATCACCAGAGGCATCAGTCACCGCATAGACTTTGAACCCCGCTGCCTTTGCATCCAACGCCGGGAACATCACGCAGACGCTGGTCCAGACCCCAGCCATGATCAAAGTCTTCTTACCAGTGGCACGCACAGCCTTGACGAAGTCTTCGTTGTCCCACGCATTAACTTCGCCCTTTCGCGGGACGTACACTGCGTGTGGCGCGAATTGATGGATTTCCGGCATAAGCGGACCGTTCGGTCCATTTGGCTCGGAGGCTGTGGTTATGACTGGAATTTTAAGAAGCGTAGCAAGCTTGGCGAGCATGATAGTGTTCGTCCGCAAGTCAGCGACACTAATATCCTTTACGGTCTGGAAGAGACCGGTCTGATGATCCAACAACAAGATTACAGTGTCTGATGGATCAAGGAGGGCAGCGCCGCCACCTGTCGGCAGAACGCTCGATGGTGTCGCTGGTGATGGTGTTTGCGCGAAAGCGTTTGAAAGGGGTGAAAGCACCAAAAGCGCAAGAGCAGCGAACGCGGGTAGGTAACCTTTCGGCAATATCGACATGGCCTTGGCTCCTTTGGTTCGCGCGTGACATCGCGACATAATTTGCAATTTGAGCCATCGGAACTTAAGTGGCCTTGATCTAAATCAATGGCTTGTCGTCGCCGTTGGAAACTCTTTCCATAGGGAAGACCTTCGGGCCGCTTCGAAAGCCTACGTGATCGAAGGAGCAAGCATGAAGCATATTCTTCGCCTCGTTTGTATCGCTCTGCCGCTTGTGTGCGGCGCACACATCGCGATGGCGTTTACCTTTGGGGTGCCGCCCCACTCAGGGCCCGGTAGCGTCTTTTATGGTCAGCCAGAAAAGGGCGGCGACCCCTTACCGACACAGAAATCCCAACGAAAGCACAAGCAGTCGCAACAAGCGTTGGGCTCCCGCCTGCGCCATGCACTCCCGAAACAATCGCAATAACGGCAGTGTCTCGCTCTGCCGCTCGTCCGAATTCATCACTTGGGGGCGCGATCGCGGCTGGGGTCCTCTGAGGGGCATAGGCGGATGGGAGGACCGCGCGACCGCATCTATTCAGGATAACTGGTGCGAGAAAATCCGTGGTTGCAGTTACAGCCAGTCTGTTATTTGGCGGCGGAAAAGGCGCTAACATCTTCATCTGCAATCTCCGAAGTGCCACCGGGATCGCAGCCAATAGGCTGTTTCAGGATCGGGCCGCCACAGACGCCGGGTGTGCTATGCTGGTAAAGGTAATCGACGCGGTCCTTATAAGCTTTAGCAATGCACCCAAGAGTTCCGCCGCATGACCGTCGATGCTGAAGCCACGCTGCTTGATCGACCTCCAACTGGTGGCGAGCAGGACCAGAAGTCAATCTTCGGTATCCAGAATACAAATTGGCCAATTTGGTATCCATCTCGGAGAGCTTTGGCGTTTGACAGATCGCAACCTCATCTGGGGCCTTCGCTTGCTGACAATTGAAGCTCGGGTTTCTGGTTTGCCTCATTGGCTCCGGGCCTGCCTCCGTGGTGACGGTCAGGTTCCCTTTGTAGCGATTGAACTTGAAGGCTTGAAGTTTACCTTCCGTCACCGGGCCGTCGGCTTGGCAGCGAGCGGTGACCGCAGCAATGTACGCGGTTCCAGACGGTGCAGTATCCTTTGTAAGCCGCACGTTCACCGGCTCGCAGTGCCGTCCTTCACCGTAAAAACCCCACTGTTCGATGGAGAGGATTTTGGTGCAGCGGCCATCCTCCGTCCAGCTTGGTAATGTGTACGAAGTTATTTTGTTTTCTTGCGATGAGTAACACCATTCGCCGATGAAGTTGATCGGCATAGTTTTCTCTGCGGCGCGTGCGTAGCTGCATGCGATGACACTCGCAACAGCAACGCAAGCAATCCGTAACATCATGGTTGGTTCTCCAATGGCTGGCCCGTTAAGTGCAGCTTGCCCAACCAGCTCCCATCGAGGGTCGTCGAATGTTAGCTTTGGATCGGTTGCGGCGCTAGCGCGAGCGGCAAGTCCGGGCATGGCCCGCTTTGCCACAGAAAGCGGAAGTGAGCTATCCTACGGCATGACCGAGACCGTCGCGCCCGTCGCCAAACCCGTTCCTCGACCGCCGTCCAGAAAGGCCGAGACCATCAGCGCGTCGGCACTGGCGTTGCACCTCGATTGCAGCCGGACCTACATCGGCAAGCTCGAAGCCGAAGGCGTGATCCAGCGGCAAGGTGACGGCTTCCCGCTGGACGAGAGCCGCGTTGCCTATCTGCGATACTTGCGGCGCGAGAGGCAGCAATCGCCGCGCACGCAGGCCGACGCCGACTACGTCAAGGTCAAGACCGAGATGTTGCAGACGCGGCTGATGGAGAAGCGGCGCGAACTGGTACTCCAAAGCGATGTCGACGAGCTGACCGACCAGTTGTGCGGTGTGGTGCTGACGCATTTGTCCGGCATGGCGGCGCGCTGTGCTCCGCGTGGCGATCTGGCGACCCGGCGCAATATCGAGCGCGTCGTGTTCGAGGTGCGCACCGAGATGGCCAAGGTCTGCCAGACGATGGCCGACAAGGCCGGTGAGCCGCCGATGGATGAGCAGGACTGACCGGCGCTTCGCTTCCGTTGTGCCCGGCGCGTTGTCCACCGCAAGCTGTAGCGGCTTGCCTGTCTCGCGCGGCCCGGCGCATTCTTCGCCCATGGGCACAAAGTCACGCGAAGCGATCTACGGCGCGTCGATCCGGGCTGCTGCGGAGCGGGCCGCCGAAGCCCGTAAGGACGCCGACCGGCTCGCCGTCGAGGCGTGGAACGCGCGCATGCTCGGATTTCAGGGACCGGCGCAGCCATCGCCCGCGCTCGGTGACGCGCTCAATGCCGGGTATCGCTATCTCGAAGTGAAATGCCTTGGCTGCAACACGCATCAGACCGTTGCCCTCGACATCGTGCGGCGACCGAAGACAACGCCGGTCCATGAACTTGAGCGCTACATGCGCTGCCGCCAATGCTCCGAAGTCCGCCGCTATCCGTACAAGCGCAGCCATCTGGTCGCGCTGCGGCCAACCAAGATTTCAGCCAGCGATCCGCCATCAACGTGGTGGACGGGCGAACGGTGAGTTTGAGCAAGGAGATTGAAAAAATGGCAAAGGCATACTTGGTTGTTGAACACATCATTACAAACGCCGAGAAGTTTGAGGAGTATCGAATTAAGGTTGGTCCGATGATTGCGAAGCACGGAGGCCGATACCTGACCAAGGGTGGCAGCCACAAATTTCCCGAAGGCGGTCATTGGAAGCCAGAACGTGTGGTCGTAATCGAGTTTCCGGACACGGACGCTCTCAACGCTTGGTACACCTCGCCGGAATATCTGCCGCTGATCGCTCTCCGGAAACAATGCACAAGCGACTTGGACATGTTGATTACGCTTGAAGGGACATAGGTAGAGGGCCTTGTGTAACCTCTATTCGATCACCACCAACCAAGAAGCGATCCAGCGCCTATTCCGCGTCGTCAATCGCTATGTCGGTAACCTCGCGCCGATGCCGGGCGTGTTTCCGGATTATCCGGCTCCGTTGGTCCGCAACACCGACACCGGGCGCGAGCTATCCGTGATGCGGTGGGGCATGCCGCCGCCGCCGCGTACCGGCGGGCCGCCGGTGACCAACATCCGCAACACGTCATCACCCCACTGGCGCGCGGCTGGCTCAAGCCCGAGCGCCGCTGCTCGCCAACGTCCGCTTGGAGCGCTGGGCTGCCTCGCTAATGAATGCAGTCATTTCCGCAAACCGGAGACCACGGCGATCGCAGTAATCAGAGCGGCTATCAGCATCCAATACTGAACGTGGACGCCCAAGACGCTGAATTCTTCAACAAGCGTATGCAAGGCTCTCAGACCGGACTGCCATCGTTGACCCCAAAGAAAGGTCCCAGCGGCAAGGGGACCCGGCACGGTCCTATGTGGGTTCACAAGCGGCCCATACCCATTAAATTCTGTTTTAGAGCGCCTGCCTCCAGGCGGCACGCGCCCGCCTGCATCGTCAGTCTGTTTTAGCCACGTCGACGCTTCGGTTGCTTGAAGAAGACGTGCCGCATTTGATGATTTGTGCGCGCTCTTTCGTTCACGTCGAGACCGGCCCGCGCCGTTGAACGACGACCGACCGCTCGCGGAGCGGGGAAGTGTGGATGCGCGCCCCGTGGGATGAGGCCAAGACACTGCAGCGACCGCTGCCGGACGATGCACTACGGATCGTGATGCGCGGGGCCGACAAAGAAGACAAGTCGGTTCTCGCGCAATTCGGTCATATCTGCCCTTGCTCTCGCCTTCCAGTTGCGAAACTATCTGACTGGGAAAAGCTGGTGTGGGTGGCGATGGCTCAGAGCGACCATGAATTTGGCGGCATATCTACGGACCTTAAATTGTCTCTGGTCGGTGAGTATCTTCAGCAGTTTACCAAGGCGTTGCGCCCTCAATTCTCAAACCTTTGGTATGTCGACGCCTTCGCGGGCACCGGTGAGAGAACCGTTTTTATTCCCGGTCGCGCCGCCGATATGCTGGGGCCTGAAGTCGATGCGCGAGTGGAGCGCCGAGCTGGATCCGCGAAAATTGCGATCGATGTCTCGCCAGCCTTCGACAGATTAGTATTCATGGACAAAAGGCCGAGACACGTCGCAGCGTTGAACGACTTGCGATCCGCAAACCCATCCCGAAACATCTCTGTCGTTCCGGGTGACGCCAACGCCGAAATCATGAACCTCTTGGAGGAGCAAAAAAGCTGGGCCGGGACACGAGCTGTGATGTTCCTCGATCCATACGGGATGTCGGTTGAATGGCGAACGTTGGAGGCGATCAGGAGGACGGAAGCAATCGACGTTTGGTATTTGGTTTCACTTTCTGGGCTGTTCCGTCAAGCAACGCGCGATGCTGAAGATTTGGACGCATCAAAACGCACTGCGCTTACCAGAATGATCGGCACGCCAGATTGGGAGAAGGACTGGTACGAGATGAGCCGACGTACCAATCTTTTCGGCGATACGGACGAACGCCTCGCACGCACAGCGGAGGTCGATGATATGGAAAAGTATTTCGGCGCGCGGCTGGCGGGGCTGTTTTCGTCTGTCCTGCCACCGCTGCGTCTGAATGATGACAGAGGCATTCCGCAGTTTGCGCTGTTCTTCGCTATTTCAAATCCCAGGCCCGCCGCTATCGGTCTGGCCTCGCGGATCGCGCATCACATTCTCAAGTCTGGCATCTCATCGAAGGTGCGTCCATGAAGCGAGCGACCAGTCGCTTTTTTGTTCTTTCCGCCCCACTGCTTGAAGAAAAACGCCGTCCGTGCCTTGCGGCATGCGGTCTCAATCTCCGCGACCCACTGCTCGTCCATCAACCGCGAACGCGGACCGCTCTCGCCGCCGACGATCGCCCACTGAATGCCCCGCAGATCAGCCCGAGCCACGGACCCGAGTAACGGCTCGAACGAAACAAATCTGACGGCAGCATCGACCTTGCGCAGATCATCAATGCGCCCGAGATAGTCCGCGCTCTCGACGCTGGTCCCGAGCCACACGTTCGGCAGCACCGGCAGCGATGCGGTGATCTTCGCCATCTGATCCGGTCGCTTCGTCAGAATTTGATAGGTGTGCTGCGGCGTTGCCTGCATCGCATCCCAGACGGCGGCGACGAACTTTGCTGAAACTGCTTCGTGAAACAGGTCCGACATCGAGTTCACAAAAATCCGGCGTGGCTTCTTCCAGCCTGCCGGGATGCCGAGCGCGTCGTGATCAAGCCTGACCTTGCCGGTCCAGACCGCCCGCTTGCCGCTCTTGCGGGTCAGCCCGCGATATTTCTTCATGCCCATGGCATCGAGCCGGGCCGCCATCCGCATCGCGTAGCAGTTCGTGCAGCCGGGAGATATCACGGTGCAACCTGCGACCGGGTTCCATGTCGCGTCGGTCCATTCGATCGAGGTGTCAGCCATGTGAAGTTCCCGTCAGAAAACAATCCCAAAGCATTTACCACACCGCCGCAGGTTGAGGGTTAACGCGAGGGCGGCGTTGCTCCTCGCGGGGTCGCCAGCCTATCCTCCGATCATGATCCAGCGGCGGCGTCCCTCCGGCTTCATCGAACCGTGCCTGCCGTCGAGGGTGGCCCGGCCACCGTCCGGCCCTGACTGGGTTCATGAGATCAAGCACGATGGCTACCGGCTGATGGTGCGCCGGGATGGCCTGCGCATCCGCTGTTTCACGCGCGGCGGCCATGACTGGGCCGACCGTTTCCCGGCCATCGTTGAAGCCGCCAGCAAAATCCTGGCATCGTCCGTTCCTCATCGACGGCGAGGCTGTGATTACCCGCGACGATGGCACGCCGGACTTCCATGCGCTGCGGAGCAAGCGCCGGGGCCGGTCCCGGCCTTCATGGTTCTGACAAAATGGCGAACCCGACGTAGGCAAGTAAAGCCACGCTGAGAACGATAACAACAATCGCAGCCAGTTCGATGTTGGAAAGCCGTCTTGATGCCATGCGCCATGTTTGGCGGCGGTCGCGCGGCAGCGTTGATCTGGATCATGCCGTTCCGCATGGCCGCCGCCGCAGGAACCATCGCGCAACCTGGCAGCGGGCGTTGCCCGGTCCAAACTCGCGGCGTGTGTCGCGGCGGATCAGCAGGTGCCGCCAACTCGGCTTCGGGCCGACATCGCGTTGAAGTTCGCGTAGCACCGCCAGCGCGTGCATAGCGGGCCGCGCCGGGCCGAAGATGGCATGCGCTACCATCCCCGGCCCGTGATGCGACGGGATCGACACCGGCCAACCATTGGCCCCGTTGCACCGTCCGGAGCGCCGCCGGGCAGTGGCTCCGGCAACGCAGTTCGTGTAGTGGTGGCGGCGAGGACAGCCGCGACGACATCCCCGCCGCCCGTGCAGCGCCGGGAGGAGCAGGCAGCAAGCCCCGGCTGCACGATCGGTGTCATCGCTGTCGCCCTCCAGCGAGGTCCCAAGAGAGGCCGTAGCTGGTGCCTGGTGGCTCTGCACGCGGTACGGTGCGAAGAGCCACCCCGATCGCGCACATCGGCGTCGTGTCGGCCCTGAAATCAATAATTTCGCCGCGCTCGGCAGCGTGCCAGATCAGCGCGCACTCGGCTCTCTCCGTAGCCAGACTGTCCGCGTCGATGGTCGCGAGCATTGTCTCGCGCTGCTGCTGATCGAGGGCGTTTTTGTCGTCGCCAATCTCACGGAAACCGGCGTTGATCTGCGCCAGTAGCTGATCGCGTAACACCCATGTGAGTAGACCAAGCACGTCCGGCATTTCCGCGTAGCCGATGGCACCGGGCGCATCGACGTTAACAATTTTCGTCGTCAGCCTTGTTGTCGCAAAGCTGATCGGCAAATTGTGCTCAATGGCGTTTTCGAGGTTGGGCCTGCCAGCATCTGCAAGCCGCTCGATCAACTCTCTCGCAGCGGCCTCCGCCATCGAAACCGGCCATTGTTGCGAGTTCACGCGGTGGCGCTCAGCGGCACCCTCACGCTGCCGCAGTCGATAGCGCTCCACTCCGTCGCTTAGGCTTTCGTTTTTCTTCAGCAATTCGGCAACCGGCGCATCCGCGATCACGTCGAGCGTGCAGTCGCCGGGAATTCCGCGCAAAACCCAATCGTTGACGGATTGACGCAACTGTCCGGCAGCAGTCGATCTGACCGAGCGGGTTTCCTTCAACTCGGTCACCCGCGCGAGTTCTTTTTCGGCGCGCTTTATTTGCCGCTCAACGTCTTCAACCTGCCACGGGGTTGCGGGCACCGGGCTGCCTCCCTCGCTTAAGGGTCGCTTTAGATCAGCAAGGCGATTTTTGAGGACAGTGACTTCGAGCCGCAATTCCTGCACCTGATCGTGCGTCGGCACCGCCGCGAAAAGATCGGTAAAACGCTGTCCTATCGCTATCGCTTTCGTGGCGGCTGCATCGGGCAGCAGCGCCGCCGCATCGTCCGGCGTTCGGTTGCCGTGAAAAGCGACCGGCCCAAAGTCCGCCGCTGTTGCCGGTTGAAAGCCTGTTGCTGCGGGTTCTGTGGCCTCCATTCGCGGCAGCACCTGCTCGACCACGTGTCGCCGCCAACCTTCGTCTTCGCGTCTGGCCATCGGTCTCCTCCTCCATCTTGATGATGATCGATAGGATCGCACCGGCAGTTGGCAACGAATAGCGGGTTACCCGTCAGGCGCGCGCCCCAGCACCGCTCTGATCGAACGCACAGCCGGTATCGCGTCGCGCGATTTCAACAAGGACCAGAGCAGCGTTTCGATCTTCTCTGGCGGATGCGGTGATCGGAGGTCCAGGCATGAGCGCCGCCAGCGCGCGGAGCGATAGACGAGAAGTCGGGACCGCAGCCGGTGTGCGGCCTCCAGATGAGATAGGCCGGGATAGAACCGGTGCGCGATTTCGATTAGCAGCTTGTCGCGTTCATCAAGCCGCAGCAAAGTTTCATTGGAACGCCTGCCGCGACCATCGAGCGGCGTTGCGGCAGCAATTATCGATGGACGATGCCGCCTCATCGGCGCGACGCTGGTGCCGGTTGCTCATGGGGATGTCAGAACGGAATATCTTCAAGTCCCGCAGGAAACGCTAACCGCCGCTTATGCCGTTGCCGCAGCGCGTCTCGGGTTGCGTCGGGGAGGTCACCGAACTCGACCCATATGTCACTCCCAGGAGAACGGGCAAAATATTCCCGCCCAAATTGCTGGAATTCCTCCGGGAGGTCGTAAATCCCGTAAGGATCGAAGGTTTGCGCATAAGTCCACATGACCTCAGCGGTCTCCGGATCGATCTTTAGCCCGGCCTCCTTTCGGATCGCGAGAAACTCTTCAATTGTCGTCCTGATGTTGTTCGTCATGGTGTCCTCACTTCGGTTGGTGGTGGTACCCTTTCACGATATGCGCTCGATGGTTTTCATAAGATCGACGAGGAACGGAACGTCGTCGCCGTAGTCCTGCATCAAGCTGGCGATGTCTTCGAGAACCACGCTCAGACTGCCCCGCGCAGCCAGCGCGCGGTCGAAGGCGAAGTACGCCTTCGCTTCATCTCCGACGCGATCTGCCGGATAGACGCTCAAGACCTGCGCGAACGGGCTGGGTGCAGCGCGCCCGTTCGCGGCAGTACCCATTTCTGTCTCGTTGCGTTCAGGTGGTTTTTGCTTTTGCGCTGCGAAAGTCTCGATCAGCGCGCCTCCAGGCGCGCGCTGGATCGATGTCTCGTCATCGGCAGTGTTTGCGCTGTTAGAGGCAGCACTCTCTCTATCAACACGGGAGGTCCGCGCGCCGTAGGCGCGCCCCTCAGGTTCTTCAGGTTCTTCAGGTTCATTAGTGGTGACAGCGTGTGTCACCCGTTCCGTCTCGCCTTTGTCACCCGTCCCGCTGTTTTTTGTCACCCGTCCCGCCGCCTGGACGGGTGACATATCCTTGTCACCCGTAGGGGTGACATCTGGTGTCACCCGTACGCTCGGCATGAGCAGGATGAATTCCGTTTTGTGATCGTGGTGCCCGTCGCTTCGATCGACCGCGATCCAGCCACCGGCTTCGAGCGCAACAATGGCCCGGATCACGGAGCGCCGCGAAACCGCGACCTCTCTTGCGAGCCTCGCATAGCCCGGATTGCATTGGCCGGTGGTGCAATTGAAAAATATCCCAAGCTTGACGGCGAGCCTGACGGCAATTGGTGAGAGGCCGGAGGCGGCGATCACCGCGCCAAGCCATCGGTCGCGGCCCTTGTGCCCGGAAACTGGCTGCGCCTTGTTGATGCTGGTGATCGGCATTGATGCGGCGTTCGGTTTGCGCTACATCGTCGCTGCCCGCTTAGAGGCAGTTTCGATGCAGCTATGAATGAAGCGCCGCCCCACCGGGGCGGCGTTTTTGCTATCAGGTGGTGACCTCCACGACACTGGCGGCACGCTTGGCGCGGGCGGCTTTCCGCCGTCGCAGTTCGCCTTCGATGGGCGCGAGCAGGCGCGCATCGACGATGTCCGCAGTATGCAGGGCCTCCGCTTCAGCCCTGAGTTGGCCCGTCGATAGCTTGGTGAGGTCTCGCGGCTTCGTATTGCTCGTCATGGCACATTCTCCTGTGTCGCCCGGCGCGGGATTGCACCGGGTGGTTTTCCTGTTCGTCGTCATGCTCGTGCGCGTCACGGCTTAGCCTGCTGGTCTTCGCTGCTGCTTCTTCTGTTCCTTGAACCATGCCAAAATGCCCTGCGCGATCTGCTTCGCCTTGTGCTCGCTGACGGCGTTCACGATCCCTGTCGCGATGTCGTCAGCGCGGTCGAGGCGCAGATCGAACAGTGAGCCGCCCTTCGCCGCTCGTTCGAGTTGCCCGATCTTGCGGTCCTTCTCGGCGATTTCAGTTTTCAGCTTCTCCATCGGCGTGAGGCGTTCGGCCTCCTCCTCCGTGGGCTTGCTCTGCTGTGTCTTGGCGTTCAGGATTTGCTCGATGCGGCAGCGTGCACTGTGCGGCGAGTTGAGCCGCGATCGCTGGCCCGGTGTCATGGCGTTGCGGATTTTCTGCAGCCATTGCAGTCGCGCCGGTTCTTCGCCCAGCCAGAGCACCGCTGTGACGGCGCGCTTGTCCATGGTGTGAAGGCCATCGGCACGCATCAACGCGGCGAATTCGTCGGCATAGAGTTTCCCGATTGGCGTGTTGGTGTGGGCATGCCGCATCGCCAGAGAACGCCTGATCTGGAGACCGGGAATGTAGGCCAGCCAGTCGTCTAGATGGCTACCGTTCGACATGCGTCGCCATCGTTCGGCGTCCTGCCGCAGGACCTCACGTTGCTCTGCGTTCAGGTCGTCTGTGACTTCCGGCCCGGAGGTCACCCCGTTGTCGGGTGGCCGGTCTTCGTGGCTCGGGGCCTGCGCCATGCCACGGTCTACTATTTTGCTAATGGTTCCAGAATACTCACCGATCATGTTGACCTCCCTTGGTTTGGAAGGCCGGGGCTTGCGGGCGTTTGCGCGTCGGTTCATATGGAGGGTGTTCGATGCCCCACATATTTGGCCGGTGCGCTGCTCGCAGCGCCCGGCCTTTCTATTTGACCTCAGCGAGATGATTTGCGCGGCCACGGCTTCGGCCATTGATTTCGGCCTGCCACGCGGAAATCTCGTCTGCGAACCAGACCCGCCGGTTCGGGGAGATGTAGGTCGATTTCGGAAACCGGCCTGCCTTCTCCATCCGCCAGAGCGTTACCGGACTGACCGGCACGATCCGCAGAACTTGCTCTTGATTGAGCATGCGCCGGGGCCCGGACGTGTCCGCTGCGGCCTCTTGCGCTGCGGCTTGCTCTTTGATCGCCGTGTCCACCTTCACATTGTGCGGCGTCGCAATTCGGTTCATGGCGTCACCCTACGGCAGCGGTCGCAGCTTCGCGTTCGGCGCGCCAGCGCGCAGCGGCTTCGCGCGAGACAAGTACCCTGCTGCCCACGTTGAAGGTGGCTGGCATGTCATCTCGGAATTTGTAGAAGAGCTGCACGGAGATGCGGTGCCGCTTGCAGAATTCGTCAATGCTGTACGCGTCGGCGTCGCCGGCTTCGGGGCAGGCCATTGCGTGTCCTCCGAGTGCATTTGGATGCACAGAGGATCACCGAAATTTGCGCGGATGTATTTCCAAGTTAATCGCAGTTAACTTGGAAGCGCCTATTCCGAAGCAGGTTCGGTTGGCACGACTTCGAATATCCTTCGCCACGGATTGCCGTTGTAGTAGACGCTGCGCGCCGTTCCCATCGAGATTTTGAATTGTTTGCCGATGCGCTCGAACAGCGCCTCGTCAATGGGAAGGTTCTCCTGCCTGTGCAATCGGATCACTTCCCAAGCCACGCGCGGCTGCAGCGATAGATGCAACTTGCGAGTGGAAATTCGCTCGCGTTTCCGCTCAACACCGAACGCTTGATCGAGCGTCTTTACCTCATAGCGGAACCTGGTCGAAGCGGGCACAAACGGCTTCGCCGAGCCACAAGGGCATCGCGCTGCCGGACCTCGCACAGAAGTCGATGGCTTCAATCAATGCCTTTGCGCTACCCGCTTCAAAGCGCCGGCGGCAATCCTCAATCGCAAGGTCCGTGAGCTTCGGCTGATCGGGAGCCTCCATCTTCTGGGTGGCGGCGCGCGGTTCGGGTGTATGATCGCTCTTAGCCTTACCCATGTGTTCATCCCACTGGGTTGGTCAGTCCGGGCCGGGGCGTTGATCGCGCCTTCCGGCCCGGTCGCACTGTATCACTGCCAGCGCGGCCCGCCTGTGCGTTATTCCGGAGGAGCCGTCACAGGAACCTTGGCCGCCCCTAACGCGCACCAACGGCCAAATGGCGGGTTTCACCGGATTTCAAAAAAAGCCCGGCCAGTTTTCGCTGACCGGGCTGCTCACTGCCGCAGATCGCGGTGTGCATCAGGCAGCGAGCCGCAGTCCGGTTTCTGCGGACTTGCGGATGATCCGCCGCAGTTCGATGGCCCACGCATCAAGCACCTTGCGCTTCTTTTCCACCCTGACGCGCGTAGCAAGGTTATAGACCCGGTTCGTGATCGCAGGCAGTGGCTTGCCGTTCTCGTCCTGGTTCGCCTGATGATCGAGGCAAAGCGCGATGCCGCTTTCCGGCAGGCCGAGTTCGCCACACATCGTCGCCGCCGTGCGCCTCAAATCGTGCGGCGTGAACGGCGCAAGACCGAGCAATTCGCAAATGCCTTTGGTCTTCTTGTTGCCGCGCAGCGCATTATGCATCGCGCTGCGGCTCAGCGGCGCATCGCCGTACCGGCCCGTGAAGGCAAACTCGTAGTTCCCCATCGCTTCGTTGATAATCTCCACTGCCAGATCGCTGAGCGGCTGGGCGATGGTGCGCCGACGCTTGACCCGCCGCGCCGGAATATCGACGGTGCCGTTCCCGGCGTTGAGTTCGTCGCGGCGGATCGGCAGCATCTCGCCCGATCGCAACATCGTGACAAGCGCGAACTTGAGCGCCAACCTTGTCTTGCGATCCCATCGCAGCTCGTCGCGGTCGAGACCGTGCCACAGCGTCCTGATTTCGTGCTCGCTGAGAACCCGTGTGCGCGGGTGCTCTTCGTCCAGCGGCGGTAGGTTCACGCACGGACTGGCGCTCACATAGTCGCGGCCCGCTTCGGCGGCCCAGTTGAACAGGCCCGACGCCGCACGCCGCATGTGGCGGGCGTTGCTCACCGATGCCTTTCCGCCGAACCTGCCTGCGACAATGTCGTTCGACAGCGTCGCAATGTCGTGCTTGGTGACCTCGCTGGCGATCTTCTTGCCGAGCGATGGGCTGAGGAAGCGCCATAGGTGGCTGGCGACGTTCTCCCAGCTTTCGATCCGGGGTCGCATTTCGCCGTCCGGCTTCTTGACCGGCGTCTTCATCCACTCGATCCGCTCCTCGATGATTGCATCGACGGTCTTGCCCCGCTTCGCCTGCTGCACTTTGCGGTCGCGGAAGGTTTCGGCGAGCGCCACAGCGCCTGTGCCCCGTAGGGCGTAGACCTTGCTGCGGGCATCCTCGACCGCGAAGGTCTCGGGGTTGTAGACGCCAAGCCAGCCGGTGCGCTGCTTGCCGGTCTTCGGATCGGTGAACTTGACGGAGAAGGTTGCCACGCCAGCCGTGGTGATGCTGACGTGTAGGCCGGGGCATTTGCGGTCGTAGATTTTGACCCGCTTGGTGACGCGCTTCTCGCACATGCGGTCGGTGAGGATGACGCTGCTGTTGCGCGCGCGCTTGGCGGGTTCGGTGGTCGTGGTAGTATCCATGGTGGTTTCAGGCTCCTGAAGGGTTTGGGACCATGGTCGCGGCCCTTGGGCCTCTCAGTCCTTGGAGGGTCGAGAGAGGCTTAGGGCCGGGACCTAGATTTGGCGAAATGCGCTGAAAGCCCTCGAATGAGGGTAGAAGAAAAACCCTTTAAATAAAGGGTTTTGTTGCTTTCAGCGCCTTTCACCGACCTTCAAAATATAGCCCACACGACTTCACCGTCCGCGTCACACGCGTTCGTCGCTTGCATGATCAGCGTCCACCGCATCTCACCACAACACCCGTGACGATGCGCAGCGCCCCTCGATCGGGTGAGACGGGCAAACCATACACTGAGTTGCATTTCTGATAAAGCGAAATATTTTCGCGCGCGAGGCTTGACAGGTTTTGCTGAGTTGCCCGTCGGTCGCCTTGTCGCGCCGAACAACAGTTCGCCACCGGCCTGCATGAGCGCAACATCGGGTTCGGCAACCTGCATCCTTGATCTCACTCGCTCTCGCCGACCTTGCCTGCAGAACATGTTCAGAAACCCAGACGACATCCGCATCGCGCGCCGCAACTTTAACGCGCGCGGGTGATCAAAATTCGAGTTGTCACCTTTCCCGTTTTCTGTGTGAACTGCTTCACCTGCGTTCGCAGGCAGGCATTCCAAGATGCGGGCTCGACGCGAACAGAGGAGTCGCTGACATGAGCGACAAGCCATCAACCGGAATGCCCGACTGGCTCACGACGGACATGCTGGTGATCGCGATCTCCATCGCGATCATCGCGCTTGGCATTTGGATCGCTCCCTAAAGCGCGATGAGATTGGGTCGAATCGTCATCGCGCTATAGTTCTTTGTCTAAGCATGATCTCCGCGCAAACGCTCCGCGTTTGTCGCGAGGGAAAGCCGCTTCGCACTTTTCCGGATCATGCTCTAGCCTCGCGCAGCCTCAAAACGCCGTCATCACTCGAGGCGATATTTTCTTCCATTCTTATTCGGGTCGGTATTGTCGCTTGTCGAGAACACCAGGACCGGGCCGAACCAATTTGTTGTGTCCCGGTGCAGTTCGAACCGGCCGGCGCCTTTGGACTCGATTTCCCGTTGGTCGCTATTGGCCGGGCCGAGAGGTCGATCGTCTTCATACAGTCGCGCAGCGTTGAGCTCGCCGCTGAAATACTTGACGGGGATCAGGTAGGCGTGTCCCTGCAAAAAACGGAAGGTGCCGCGGAGCGTTCGATCGACCGGGCTCGGAGGCAACAGATAAAGCAATGCGCTCGACGCCAGGGCAAAAAGCGCCGATCCGATCACGATGCGGGTGGTGGCAGATATCCTGAACGACACGTTCTCTCGGGCTCTCGCTTGCCGGGCCCCTCCTCTAGCGCGCGCCTTGATCGCGGACAATGGTTGGGCCTCGACCGAGGCCGCAAAGGCCGCGCAGCCGAAGGGCGGCACCGGCGTCAGGCCGAAGGACTCGGCCGGCGAGACGTTCCCTGCCCCCGGGTACCGTCTCGAGACGGCCCAAATTCCCTGGAGATACGGCCAGGAACAGGCATCCCAGCTGCCCGGCCGGGCCGGCGGGCCTCGCAAATGCGTGATCCTGCGTGACCGTTCCCTGCCTTCATTTGGGCATCGATCGGGAACAGGCTATTCTGCGGAGATGCCAGGATGGCATGCCAAGGCGGCCACCGCAGGGGGTGCCTGCAATTGAGCGACCGATCCCGCGATTCAATGCAAGATGTCGACTTGCGGAATTTTGTGCGGGTCATCTCGGCCTGCACACTGGGGCTTTGGGCGTTTGCGGCCGGTCTGCTGATCGGGGTGTTTTGGCTCTCGTAATTCATCGTCACACGAGACCATGCGGCGCCAGCTGAGGCGCGTGCGCCTACCCGCCGCTGAGATGATGGGCGGCCACGAACAACACAAGCCCGCTCAGCACCAGCGCCGACGCGGCGCCGGCAACGCTGCGCGCGAGTTCAGCCTTCGAAAGATTGGATCTGGTTGCCATCACAACCTCCTGTGCGTGCGAGCCGAGGCCCAGCCGCTCCGGCGGTCGGGCTCGCGGGTGGAGCACAATCGCATCACGCGGATGAACGTATCATGAGCGAACGGCAGCATCGCTGCGGCCGTGCCCGGCAAGTCGAAGGCGTCAGTTTTGACGGGTGTCGGACGGCGACGTCAGGCCGAAGACCTCAAGCGCAAACCCGAAGAGGATGGTTCGGAGCCTGCGCGCCCGCGCCTACCACTCTTCGGGACAGGGATCGACGATGTTCCAGAGATCGACCCCGTTCTTGATCTTCTTCATCTCGGTGGTGAGCCCGCCATTGCGGCGGATCCAGTTCTTCACCGTGTCGGGGTAGTAGGACATCAGGTCGGAGGTGCCCTCGAGGCTGGTGACCTTGATGCCAAAGGTGAAGGCCTTGTCGTAATAGGCCTGGTGGAAGCCGATGCTGGCCTTCGGCGTGACGCAGATCTTGTTCAGCGGCACGATGCCGAACACCAGCGTGCAGGCCGAGTTGCAGATGCCGTCGATGACGACGCGCTCGCGGCGGTCGCGGATCTGCTTGTACTTGGCCTTGTACTCCTCGACATAGCCGCCATGGTCGCGCGTGATGTGCAGCACGGCCCGCGCTGGCGTCGCAGCCAGAACCGGGAGCAGCAAGGCGGCAAGGAGCGTGATGCGCATGGAACGTTCGAGACCGAGGGAATGCCAGATCCGGGCGGACCTGACCGCAAGACTCTGGCCGGACTGTGTTGGCAATCCGTTAAGCATCCGCAAAAAGGCAAAATTTGGCGCGCTGTGACTGATTTCCCGCAGCTTTTCGCCTGATTCCGGGTTAAATGGGCTTCGGATCGGCCCGAAATGCCGATTCCAGCGTGAATGCCCGGAGGCAGCCCATGACCAAGACCAAGCTTTTCGCCGCCCTCACCGTGACTGTTTCCCTGGCCGTCCTGGCCCTCACCCCGGCGGCCTCGGCCCACCCGCGCCACCACCGGCATCACCACCACCACGCCCATTGGGGGCTGCCCTACCACATCAGCTATCTGCACAATTACGGCCCGGGCCCGGCCGCCGGCACTTTCGCCTATTACGACGGCCCCTCGCGCAACAAGTGCTACCAGAGCTCGGCCGCCTATATCGGCCAGGATCGCCGCCGCCATCCCTGCTTCTGAGGGCTTCGCGGGACACGGCCGGCCGGACGCGCGGACACCGCCTGGCGGCCGCGCGGGGCTGCTGGCCCTCACCGCTCAAGTCTGATAATCGACCCGCAACGCGCTCGTAGCTCAGCTGGATAGAGCATCGGATTTCGATTCCGAGGGTCGGGAGTTCGAATCTCTCCGAGCGCGCCAATAAAGTCCATCAATTGGCTTGAGACAGAACCGGAACGGTATTTCCGGTTTGCAGACCGGTTTGCAATTTACGTTCCGCTAACCTGCTGCTCAAGCTCCACCATGGCCTGCTCTGCCAACTCGAATTTGCCGCCGAGATCGTGCGCCTGCAAGATGCGCTCGACGTCCTCTGGGCTGTGCCCGGTGAGCGCGGCAACAACGCCCAGGACGACGCTCCTACCCGCTTCGAGGCTATCCGGCGGCGGGTCGAGATCGGGCTAACGGCGAGGAGATAAAATGGATGGCCTAAGTCGCGGTCGCACATTAGCGATCTTCTTTGCACTGGTTATTGTGCTGCCTTCCGCTGCGCAGACGCGGCCGACGGCGCATTCACGGGACGAGTGGCGTGTGATCGACAAGGAATGTCGCGATGTCTTGCCTCCTCAGGCAAAGATACGCGCATGCCTCAGCTTGCTCGGGGATCGACGACTCCCGGCCGCCTATGTCGCTCCGATCAACGGCGAAATATCGAGCGCGTTCCAAAGCCTGCGGGACTACAGCAACGCCATCAAATACAAGAAGATTGAAATTGAACGCGCGCTTGCCCCGGTGAAGCAACTCCCTTCGTCGGACGAAGCACTCCCAGCGACCTTTGGCGCGATGTCTCTACGTTACACGGAGCTCGGGACACTCCAGGCGCTCAATCGCCTGACCAACTTCAACAGTCAGTCTGATGAAGCGCGCCGAGGTGCCGCCGAGGAGCAAAATAACTACAACCTGGCGCTTCAATACAACCCGATGAACTACAGGACATATCGATACCGGGCTGAGATTCGCAGCCTGTTCTGTGATAGCGCGTCTGCGGCTCAAGACCTGGAGGCCGCGGTCAGGTTTGCCGAGACAGCTGGAGATCAGAATGCAGCTCGAGACTACAAGCGCGCCACGCTAGGCGCTTGCATTCCAACATGGCGCCGAGAATAGATCTGCCGGGGCAGTGTTCTCCACCGTAAAAATCCGGAGCGAGCTCGCCGCCGGCGCCGAGCCCGCGTGCGACCGCTCCGACCGTGCTTTTACGGGCCCGACACTGGCAAGCAACTTGCGACGCATGCGTGAATAGTTCGGCGCCAACCATTCTCGGTGTGCCGAACTCAAACATTCGGAGCACCAAGATGAACATGCATCCTCGTTTTGAGACAGCCCGCGAAAGCACTCCACGAGAGTTGACGATCAGCAAAATACTGGCCGATCTGATCCTCGCCTGTCAGACGATCCAGGACGACATCACGGCCGAGGAAGTGCGCGCGGGGATTTCCGACCGATCGGACAGAAGGTATCCGATTTTGGCGAGGTCGCTGAACGAGCGGTACGATAATCTCAAGGGAACCATTGCCACCCTTGAAAGGCGTCTCTCAGAAAGAGAACTCGGCGCAGGCATGAAACCATTTCCATGAGCCGCCCCCCTGTGCCCCCTTTCGTCAGCGGTGCCCGGAAGAGCGACAGCGACTATGACCGAAATGGCGGCGCGGCAAGAATTTTAGTTCTACCCGATAATAATGCTTAATCAGACGCAATCAGAGGAGTAGCGTCGCACTCCCTCAGTATCAGTCAGGGACGCGCCCCATGTCTGCTCTCCATGCAAAGCTGGAACGATTTGAGGTTCTTGCGGCCGAATGCGAGATGATCGCTAGCCGTGTGCAGGATGGGAGCAGTCGCGAACTATATCTGCGCTTGGGTGCGCGCTATCGCGACCTGGCGACCGATATGCGGACCGTGATCGCGAGCGTCAACGAAGCTGCGTAGCCGCAGCAAAGAGCTCATTTCCGGCCTCCGGTGGACGCCAGCATATTCAAGTCCCACCCGGCGGTTGTGAACGGTTCAAGTCACGGCAACGATGCTCGTCACGAGCCTGCTCCCGCGCGCCGAACGCGAACGTGAGACGTCGTGAATGCCGTCATGTTGAAACGGCGCCAGGTCGGGATTTACATCAGGTTCGCACACCACCACGCTTGGGAGATTTAGCGTGTTCCGAGCAGCAATCTTCGTCGCCACCTGTCTCGCTGTAATGTCGCCATCGCGAGCTCAGCAGGTGCGGGTCATCACGGGAGATATCGAGCATATCTACGGGCCTGGCGGTGAGGTCCTCGACGACGCCGATCTGCGCGCACGAAATGAGCGCGCCTTTAAAAGAATGCAGCTTGATAAACAGCGCGCGATCGAGATGCGGCAAATCGAGGCAGAGAAAGAGCGACTGAGGTTCGAGCGCGACCAAGCCGCGCTCGCCTATGCAACCGGTCCGACACTGGACTCGACATACGGCAGCGGGTTTTTCACTTATCGCCATCGGGGCCACGGGAGGATAGGCGTCGCGCCCAGAATGGGCGGTTCGCGACGATGACAATATAAATACTCATCTTATCAAGATCTTGCCGGCTCTCCGAGCGCGCCGGTGAACCACGGGCGCGAGTGCCTTGGGCCCCCTTGCCCACCCGCCTAATAACCTCCGCGTGAACGAAACATCATTTCCTGCCCCTCGAAGCGAGCCCGAAACAAACGGCGCTCAGCATCCCCGGTGTTTTTCATCACCTGAACATTTCCGGGGTAAAGCCATGCAGCAAGACAACGGCATCAAATTCCAGGATCTCGACCAGGTTTTGCGTACCGCACAGATCAGGCGTTCGGCCGACCTCGGTCTCTGGATACGGCAGTACATCCAGAATCTCCGTCTCGCTCGCCAACAGAGAGCGACCGACAGAAAGCACGCGATTGCAACGCAGTCCGACACAAAGCTTCTGGCCCACTGACCCAAGGGAGCGACGACGATGTGGACCCACAAAGTACGCATGCTGGTGGTCGTAAGTCTGCTGGCCGGTGCGGCTGTCATCTTGATGGCGATGGCCGCTCCTCACCCGGTATCGAGCGCTGCGCTCGGCAGTGAGTGGCAATGCAGCAAGGCAGGGTTCATCCTCACGACCTGCCGTCAGGTCCCGCCAGTCTGAACCGCTCTGGCATGGGCGCTGCAATGGAGACCATGCTGGGGATTTCAGTGTCCCAGTTCAGGAAGGAAACGCCGCCGGGCGTGTATTTTTGAAACCGGCGGCGTCTTTTCTTGAAACACCCTGCCTCGACGGGTCAGGCCCCAGACAGGAAGCCGGTCACAAGCTGCTCGGCCAACCGCAGCACCGCCCAGCGCGTCCTCTCTATACTCGGGCATCATTAGACGCCGCGCCGTCAGGACGTCCCGGTTTGTGCAAAGGTTTTGAACGGCAAATAGCCGTCCATGCGATGGCCGCGTGCGGCAAGGTCGGCTGGGTTGATACCCGTTTGGCATGGGGCGAAGTGGTTGATTTCGCCAAAGGCGTCACTGGTTGATAGTCCGCTTAACTCACGCAGACTGCTGCCTGATGTCACGATCTGAACGCATCGATCGCGTGAGCGAGGAGGATGCCAACACTCACAATGAAAAGTATGGAAATCGCTGCGTCAAACATAATGGGCATAGCAAAACGGGCCGTCGGCGATCAGTCAAAAGAAATTCCATCGGCATGAATGTATCGCTCGACAGTTGATGCGTCGGTGCAACAGGGATCGGCTTCTCCCGCAGCAACCGGAAGTATTGAGCACGCTCTAGATTCATCGTGACGTTCTGTCGTGCGACCACGGTGCCGGCCGATCTGCCGGTCGTTTCCGGCAGACCGGCCTCGCCTCAATGATGAGCCGACACGCCCTTCATGCATTGGGACACGAGATCGGCACCGGCGAAGTGGCCGACATCGCCCAGGCTGATCATGCCGACCATCCGTTTGCTCTTGTTGATGACGGGCAGCCGGCGGACCTTCAGGGTCTCCATGTGATGCACCGCCTTTGCCAGATCGTCGTCTTCCCGGCAGCAGTGGATGCCTTCGGTCATCACATCCCGCGCGGTGGCGCGCGCCGGGTTGAAGTCCTTGCTCGTAACACCTTTGCAGACGATATCGCGATCCGTCACCATCCCGATCAGGCGATCGTCTCGTCCAATCGGAATACAGCCGACGTCGTGCCCTTGCATCAATTTTGCGATTTCGGCGATCGGGGTATCGGGGCTCACCCAATCGACGCCCTTGTGCATCACGTCCTTGACCTTCATGGAGGACCTCCCTTGCAAGGCAGCAGCCCCCTCGCCTGCAACTATACAGCAGATCGGGCGTGACCGCATGTGGGCCGCGCCTTGATCAGGGCGCACCGACAGTTGGTCCCGCCATCTAGCGCGTCAGTCGTGCGCGCTGATGCGGCCGCGCAGTGCGTTAGCGGTCAGGCGTGCGAATTGCGCACGACCGAGATGCAGCAGCGTCTCATGATCGCCGGCTTCAATGTAGACGTCGGGCTGCATCTCGATGCTGTCATCGACGATCACGTCAAGCCCGTAACAGATGCCGGCGGCTGGAACCGCCCCGTGCGCGCAGTCGGCGAACAGACGATCGATCTCGCTTTCAGCGGCCATGGCGATATCGTCGCCGAATCTCGCCCTCAGATCCTCAAGCCTGAGGTGATGTGAGGCCGGCAGCACGGCGAGCATGTAGCCGCCGTCGCGACGCAACACGATCGCCTTGGCCAGGCGATCGCCTGAGACGTGACATGCCTGGGCGCTATGGGTGGACGACATCGTGAGCACGTGCGGGATTTCGTCGTACGCGATGGTTTCGGCAGCAAGATATTTGTGCAGTGTGGGAGAAATGGTCATGACGTCACCTCCGGTGCGACATGCAACCCTCCACCGTGGTCCTGCCCGCCGCACGATGAGCGGTAGCGTGGTTCTCAACGCAGAGCATAAGTCGAGTTGCTGGGCACTGCAATTCGCCTGCTAATTTGGGCGCCGCGCCAGGTTCAAGTTCCGGGCCTTGTCCAGATTCCGGCTATCGGCCAGCGCCGCCGCGCCCGGCAGAAGGGCCGACGCAAGGTCGGTCTCGGTGAAATCGGCGCCGGCGAGATTGGCGTCGGACAAGTCGGCTCCCACGAGGTTAGCGCGGCTGAGGTTGCAATTTGCCAGATTGGCGTTCTGCAGCTTCGCGAATTCGAGATCGGCGCGAGAGAGATTGGCGCCCCTCAGATCCGCATCCCGCAGATCGGCGGAATTGAGCACACCGCGCATCAGGCCCATCGATTGGTTGCGCATATCAGCGCTCAAATCGGCGCCCGCAAGTTTGGCCCCGATCAGGCTGGCGCCGGAAAGATCGGCGGTGATGCGAGCGCCGCTCAAATCGGCGCCGCCAAGCCTGGCGCGTTGCATCTGGGTGCCGAGCAGCGATGCCCTGACGAGGGACGCCCCGGTCAAATCTGCGTCGATCAGCCAGGCCTGGTTCAGGATGGCCCCGTCGAAGCGCGCGCCTTTCAGGCTGGCGCGGTTGAGTTTGACGAGGCGAAGATTGCCGCCGGAGAAGTCGAGCCCCGAGAGATCGAGGCGCGACAGCCGCTTTCCCTCCAAATCTGCCGTGCGTCGGTCCGCCGGCTGTCGACGTGCCGCCTCGAGAAGCGTGTCGACCTCGGCGCGCGTCATCTCCGACGTCGTCATGTCGGGACTGTTGAGGTCGACATCGCGCAGCATGTCCTGCGCGACGGCGTCAATCGGATCAACCAGCAGCGCCGCCATCGCTACAAAAGCAAATGCGAGACGAAACAGCATCGCTGTCTCCGCTTTCCGGCCTTCAGAGTATGAAACCGGATCATGATCCTGGCAATGCTCGTGACCGCGACCGCCGCGTCATTGTGCCACGGCTGAAGCAATACTGCCCATCTTCATCGGCCGAGGCGCGCCACTTCCGAATCTGCGATTTCATGCGGGGCGCTCCGCTCGGTTTCTACGGCGGAGTTTCATAATCATAAGAGCGGTGGGGTTCGGCGACCCGCGGCGTTCGCATCGGCACATTGCTCTTCGGCGACGAAGCCCGCGATGGCAAGCAAGCGCCGCCTCACGTCGATGGATCAAGTCCGGTTCAGGCACTCGCTCAAGAACTCGATAAAGCGCTGGGTTTTCGCTGGCAGCAAACGCGTCTCGGTGACGGCGTGCACGGAGATTGGCGCAGCCTGCCATTGCGGCAGCACCCGGCGCAGCCGTCCATCCTTCAAATCCTCGGCGACGATGGCTTCCGCCAGCATGGCAATGCCCAAATCCAGGCCCGCCATGCGCCGCATCATGCCGATGCTGTTGAGCCGGAATCGGCCGCCGGCGGCGACTTCCACCGTTTGCGCTCCGCGGTGCAGGGTCCAGGCGTCGCCTCTCGGGAAGCAGAGGCACTGATGCTCTTCCAAGTCGGCGGGTCCGCTCGGTTCTCCAGAGCGTTCGAGATAGCGCGGCGAGGCGTATAGATAGCGCGGAAGCTCGGCGAGCTTGCGCGCGATCAGGGTCGAATCCGGCAACTCGCCCATGCGGATCGCCACATCAAACGGCTCGGCCACCAGATCGACTCGCCGCGGCGTAAGGTCGAATTCGAAGCTGATCCCGGGATAGCGGTGGGAGAACTCCGCCAACTCGGGCGCAAGAAAGGTCGTGGCGAAATCCACGGGCAGAGAAACGCGCAAGACTCCGTTCGGCTGGGCAAGCATCTCGCCGAGTTGCTCGTGTGCGAGTCGCGCCTCATCGACGATGCGCCTGCAACGCTCGAAATAGATCTGGCCTGCTTCGGTCAGTTCAATCTTGCGTGTCGTGCGGTGCAGAAGCCGCAACCCGATCGCCTTCTCGAGGCTGCTGATCCGCCGTGACAAAGTGGAGTTGGGCACGTCGACCGTTTGGGCCGCCCGGCGGTAGCTCCGGGCTTTCACAACCTCAACAAACAGCGCCATGTCATTTAGTAGTTCCAAGTTGATCATTGCTCCATAAATGGATCAATTATTTCAGCTTTATCATATTTATCCCGAAAATGAATAGCCCATCTTCCCTCTCATCAACTCTTGAGAGGGAATTCACCCATGAATCAACTGTTCTCATCCGTTCGCGTTGGCCGCTACATGCTGCCCAATCGGCTAGCGATGGCGCCAATGACCCGATCCCGAGCGGATGCGGCGGGCGTGCCGGGCGATCTGGCCGCCCGATACTACGCCCAGCGCGCCGGCGTCGGCCTGATCGTCACCGAAGGCACCCAGCCTTCGGACGATGGACAGGGCTATCTCACCACGCCGGGCATCTATAGCGACGCGCGTACTGACGGCTGGAAGAAGGTCACCTCGGCCGTGCACGACGCGGGCGGCCACATCTTCATCCAGCTCATGCACGCCGGGCGCATGTCGCATCCCGACAACACGCCGCATCATCGTCAGGGCGTAGCACCGTCAGCGATAGCGCCGGGGGCGCCGATGTTCACCGCGAAGGGCATGCAGGACATCCCCGCGCCGCGCGCCCTGACCACCGTGGAAGTGCGCCAGACCGTTCAGGATTTCCGCACCTCGGCGGGTCGCGCCATCGAGGCCGGCGCCGACGGTGTCGAGATCCACGGCGCGAACGCCTATCTGCTCCATCAGTTCTTGGCGCCGAGCGCCAACACGCGCACCGATCAATATGGTGGGTTGGTCGAAAACCGCGCACGCTTCGCCATCGAGGTTGCCACCGCGATTACTGAAGAGATCGGCGCGGACCGGACGGCGATCCGCCTGTCTCCCGGGACGACGATGTGGGGCATCGACGAAGGCGCTGAGGGGCCGGATCTCTACCGCTATCTGGTCGCTGAACTCGACAAGCTCGGCCTCGCCTATCTGCACATCATGCACCAGGGCAACGACCCGCTTCTGAGCGACATCCGTAAGCTCTGGAAGCAGCCGCTGGTCCTGAACCGGCCGGGTCGCCCGCGCGACCGGATCGGCTCCGACGTGGCTTCGGGGCTGGCCGATCTGGAAGCCTACGGTCAGATGGTCTTGGCCAATCCGGATTTTGTTGCGCGGCTGAAGGCCAATGCGCCGATGAACGATGCCGACCGCAACACCTTCTTTGGCGGCGCCGCGCAGGGCTACGTCGATTACCCCGCCTTGAGCGCCTGAGGTTCGCGATCGTCAAAAGGAGAAGCATGATGGATTACGAACGATTCAATGCCGCCAATGCCGCGATGCTGCTGATCGACCATCAGGTCGGCACCATGAGCTGGGTGCACTCCATCCCGTTCGAGGAGATGAAACGCAATGCGCTGATGTTGGCCGACACCGCCCGCATCCTGAAGCTGCCGGTCGTGTTGACCTCGAGCATGGAGGAATATGCGCAGGGGCCGTTGCTGAGCGAGTTGCAATCCATCCTGTCGGCCGCGTTCACTGCTCGCATCAAGCGCGTCGGCATCGTCAACGCCATGGACGACGAGAACTTCGCTGCGGCCGTCAGGGCTACCGGGCGCAACAAACTCATCATCGCAGGTGTCACCAACGATGTGTGCACGGTCTTCCCGGCGCTGAGTCTCGTCCGTGATGGTTACGAGGTCCAGGTCGTGGCCGACGCCGGCGGCTCGCCAAGCAAAATGGCCGACGATATCGCGCTGCGGCGAATGGAAAAGGGCGGCGCCACGCTGACCAGCACCAACCAAGTGATCGCCGAGCTTGCAGGAAACTGGACCACGCCGGAAGGCAGCCAGATTGTGCAGGAGGTCGTGATGAAAGCCCTGCAGTCGTGAAAACGCCGAACGCCTCCGGCGCAGTCGGAGGCGTTCCCATACCCGGCGACGAAAACGACGCGATCTGCGCGCACGCGCCGATCCGCTAGCCCCGCACGCCTCTCGCCGCAAACCAGCGCCGGCACGCCCGGCTAAAGCTCGTCGCATCGGTGTAGCCGAGCGCGGCGGCCATCTCGTCGCGGGATTGGGTGCCTGCCGCGAGCATCACCCTCGCGCGCTCGCGCAGCACGGCGTCGAGCAGCGGGCGGAAGGCGCCGCCACCTTCCGCCAGTCGCCGCACCAGCGTCCGCCGCGAGGTGCCGACCAGACGCGCGGCCTCCTCCTCGCCGAGCCGCTGCGGCAGGCGCGACGCAATCAGGTTCTCCACGATCCGTGTCAGCGCCTCACTGTCGGAGCGCGGCTTCTCGATCGCCTCCAAGGCTTCGATCGCCTTGGCGTGCAATTCCGGATCGGCAAACGGCGACGGTCGCGCGCATAACTCTTTCGGCACATCGAACAGGAAGGCGGCCGCGTTGAACTTCACCGCGCAGGAATAATGCGGCACGAGCCGCTCGGCGTCCGCAGGCGGGGCCCAGGGAAATTGCAGCGTCGCCTGCCCGATCGCATCCTCGAGCAGCTGCGTGTACACCGCGTGCACGTTGAGGCTGACCGCCAGCGCCACGGCGTGCCACAGCGCGTCATCCATCGCCACCGCGGGAGAAATTTCGATCTGGATCGCGCGCGCGGTGCGGCGCAGCCGGTTGCGGATGAAGGGCGCGCGGGTCGATCCGAAGCGGGCGCCGGTGATCAAGGCATCCTCGATGGTCGGTGCCGTCCGGGTCGCGACGTCGAGCGCGCCCTGCAGCGATGTCGACCAGACCGAAGCAGCCGACAACGGCCACAGCTCGCCATGCCGGCGGGTGATGTTGGCGGCCAGCACCACCAGCGCGGACACCGGCATGTGCGCGCCCGGCTGGTCGAGCGCCTCAAGCTGGATCCCCGTGCCCTTCAGCAGTTCGTCGCGCTCGCCGCGCGTCTTGCCAAAGGCGCGGACCAGCGCCCGCGCATAGCTCACGGTGACCGGCGCGCGGAGGGCATCCGAATCCGATCGCTGCATGGTGTCGGCGGCCTCCCCCGGCTGTCTGACGTTTGGCGCAAAATGCCACAAATTTGGCCTGTTGTGAACTGGCGGCGCAGGCCCGCCTCGCGGCATGCTCAGGCTAACAACGGCGAATGCCGACGCGACGAGAGATGCTGGAGGGAATGCGATGATCTTCGAAGGCAAGAATGATGCTGGCGACCCGATCTTTTATCGGGACGGCAAACGCTATCTGTGGATGCTGTCGTTCATCCCGCCGCTGATCCCGCTATTGTCCTACTGGCTGTTCCTGCGGACGCACAATCCGCTGGTGACGCTGATCCCCTTCGTCTTCATCTTCATCCTGATCCCGCTGCTCGATGTCCTGTTCGGCGAAGACAGCCACAATCCGCCGGCGGAAGTGGTCACCGCGATGGAGGCCGATCCGTATTATCTGCGGCTCGCGCGCTTCACCGTGGTATTTCCCTGGGTCAACTACGTCGCCCTGATCGCCTTCTTCGGCACCCAAGAGCTGCCATGGTGGTCCTACGTCGCGCTGCTGCTCGGCGTCGGCACCATCAATGGCGGTGCACTGCTGATCGGGCATGAGCTCGGCCACAAGCCGGACAGGCTCAACATCCTGTTCGGCACGCTCGCCAACTGTGCGGTGGGATACGCCCACTTCCGCGTCGAGCACAATCGCGGCCACCACACCTGGGTTGCGACCCCCGAAGACCCCGCCAGCGCGCGGTTCGGTGAATCGATCTATGCGTTCGCGCTGCGCGAATTGCCCGGCGCCTTCAAGCGCGGCTGGCGCAATGAAGCCGAGCGGCTGACTAGGCGCGGCGAGCCGGTCTGGTCGGTCAACAATGAGATCCTGCAGGGCTTTGCGCTGACATTCGTGGTCGCGGCTATTCTGATTGCGCTGTTCGGCTGGAAGGTGGCGCCGTTCATCGTCGCGCATCATTTCCTCGGCTGGTATGCGCTGACCCAGGCCAACTATGTCGAACACTACGGGCTGTTGCGCGAAAAACTGCCGAACGGCCGCTACCAGGCGGTCGAGCCGCGCCACTCCTGGAACACCAACCACATCGTCTCGAACCTGATGACGTTCCATCTGCAACGTCATTCCGACCATCACGCCAACCCGATGCGGCCCTACCAGTCGCTGCGCGATTTCGACGACATCCCGCGGCTGCCGAACGGCTACACCGGTATGTTCGGGCTCGCTGCGATCCCGCCGCTCTGGTTCCGCGTGATGGACCCGAAGACGCTGGCCTGGGCCGGCGGCGACAGGAGCAAGCTCAATCTGCGCGACCGGCCGGCGAGTTCGTGATTGCAATTGTCGCCCGGCCTGCAAAACAGGCCGGGCGTCGTCGTCAACACGCTGCGCCAGCACTCATCGCGAGACGTAGCCGGCCGCGAGCGGCTTGAAGCGATAAATCAGATACGGAGCCTTGTTCTCGCCCTTGCCGCCGTGAAACATCGCGGCCGCGGAGATCTGCGACGCCGATACGTACATGTAGCCGTCCGCGGACGCCGTGATTCCGTCGGGCCAGACCATCTCGGCGTCGCTCAGATAGGTGCGATATTTGCGATCGGCCCCGATGACGCCGACCGACTTGCTCTCGACTGCGGTGAGATAGAGATTGCCGGCATAGTCGATCGAGAGCCCGCCATTGTTCGGCTTGTCTGAATAGCGCTCGACCCTGGCGCTGAGCTCGGATGGCGTCAGCTTCTCGTCGTTGAGATCGGCGACCCGTACGCGGTAGATCGAGCGCCCGCTGAGCGGCGCGAAGTAGACCCATTCCGACCTGACATCCATGGTGATGCCGTCGCAGCCGACCTTGATTGATGGATGGCTTGCCGTCCTTGCCCGACACCGTGAGATCCTTGCCGTCCACCGTGATCGGCAGGTCTTCGGGGATCGTGGAACGGTCTCCGTCAAGCACGCGCCTGGCGCGCCCGGTGTCCATGTCGATGATGATGATCGCGGCATGCGATCCATCGCCGCCCGGGCCGATATTCTCGTCGGCGATGTAGAATTTGCGATGCTTCTGGTCGATCACGATGTCCTGCGGCTGCGACCCCGTCCGCGTCACGGGATCCGGCATGTAATAGATGCGCTCGAGCCGGTCGCTGCGCGTATTCCATCCGACCAGTTTTGGCGTGATGTTGGTGCGGAATCCCATGTCGATGATCCAGACCACGCCATTCTCGTCCGAGCGGAGCCCGAGCACGTTGTCGAGATACTGGTCGGTGCCCTTCCGCGGCGTATTCCACTCCGCGCTTGGAAACGGCTGGAATGTCGTCGGCGCCGTCAGCTTCGCGACCCTGATCTCCGGACTGAAGAACGGGTGATGGCTGAAGATCAGCTGGTTGTCCGGCGTGATGGCGATGTTGCCGACCGACTCGGGCAACCGCGCCACGATCTCGGCACGGACCGCCGGCTCGTCCGCACGCGCAGCCGATAGCAATACGTTCGCCGTCATCGCGGCGATCAACAAAATCCCTCGCTTCACGCGGGTCCCCTCCCTGTTGCCGTTGATGTGTCGTTGCGCGCCGGGCCGGCCTTGATCGGCAAGGTTCGGCTTTGCGGGACCAACGTTGCGCGCTAAGTTGGGCGCTGACAATTACGCACAGGAATGTCCGGTAGTATCAGGGAGTGAACCATGAAGGGGCGCGATGCGAAGAGCTATGATTGTGCGGCCGGCTGCCCCGTCGAGGCGACGCTCGATCTGATCGACGGCAAGTGGAAGGCCGTGATCCTCTATCACCTGCTCGGCGATACCATCCGCTTCAGCGAACTCGGGCGGCGGCTGTCGCGGATTTCACAGCGCATGCTGACGCGGCAGCTTCGCGAGCTGGAGACCGCTGACCTGATTCACCGCGAGATCTATCCGGAGGTGCCGCCGCGCGTCGAGTATTCGCTGACGGCGCGCGGGCGTTCGCTCGAACCCGTGATCCGCTCGCTGTGGAGCTGGGGCAACGCCTATCTCGAGGAGCGACGCGCTGCGCCGCGCGCGCTCAACGGGGCGTCAGCCTCGGCACAACGCGCCGGGTAGAGCGGAGCAGCGCATGCCGCGGACGAACCTGCTCAACTGGGCGGTCCGGCGCCTGGTGATCTGGCTGCTCGTGCTCGGCGGCGGCTATCTCTTGGTGTTCGGCGGATCGTCGACGTCAAAACCGATCCGCAAGAAGATTTCGATCGAGGTGGCGACACCATCCGGCACGGCACGCGGCGCCTCCGTGATCGAGATGGTCCACTCGCATGCACCATGGTGGTACCCGGCCGCGGTGAAGGGCGCGGCCTCCGAGCGGGGCGAAGCGCCCTACGCCGATCTTGGCGGCAGGCGCTATGTGTTCGTCACCATCAACAACCAGCTCGACGAAAGGCCGATCTCGGGAAGCCTGCTGCCGGAATCGATACAGGCCGATGGCAGCTTTCAACCGAACAGGACGCCGATGATCGTGACCTTTGGCGATATCGAGGATCCGAACACGATCCGGAAGCTCGAGCCCGGCGCATTCGAGCGGGCGTTCGGATCGGGCTATCGTCTGGTGAGCCTGACCGCGACCGATACGCAGGATCCGCCCACCAACGGAACACTGGCGCAGAACTTTCCGGTGTTACATCGACAGCTATCGATGCCGGCCCGGCAGCGCGTCCCGCAGCCCTATCAGCGCGGCGACCTCCGAGCGATCAACTGGCGCGCCTTCGAGACGCCGCCAACACCGTGAGTCCTGTGCAGTCTACGCTGACCGCCGCTTCATCGCGCCGATGCCGAGGAATGAACCGCCGACGGACGGATATTGGCTGGTGAATTCGAACGTATCGAAGATCGGCGCCTCGAACTCCTTGAGCGCCGTCCAGAGCAGCGTCGTATCCGGACAGGCCTGGGAGTGGACGTCGTGATGCACGATGATCCTGGCATGGGCGCGGACCAGCAGATGGTCCAGCATCGCGCCGCGCAGGCTGTGATCGCCGTCGATAAAGACGAAGTCCGGCTTCACCCGATCGACATAGGCGCTGACGACCGGCGCGGTGGAGAAGGCCTGAAGATAGACCGGCTCGATCTCCGCGCGCTCGCGCAGCAGCTCGAAATAGGTCGTGATGAACGGCGTCGGATCGATCGGATCGAGCGCGATCACGGTCTTGAGGTCGGCACCGCTGTTCCGGAGCCACTCCGCAACCAGGATGAACATGCCGCCCCATCGGCAGCCGATCTCCATATACGATGAGACGCCGGACGCATTGCGTGCGAGCCAGGCCAGATACGGCGCGAGCTGGCTCGGATACTGCCAGAGGTGCAGGCCCTTGCCGAAGCTCGCCGACAATTCCGGCGGCTGTTCGCGCAGCAGCTCGTCGTTGAGGCCGAGCGCGGGGATGAACTCCCGCTCGAGGAATGCCACGTCGGTACGCTCTGCTGCGCTCAGTCCGGCGATCGCATCGACTGCCTCACCGACGGAATCGGAGAGATCGGCAAAACGCCGATATCGGTCGGCTTGAGCCTGCGGGACGTTGAGCATCGGCACCATCAACTCGGACGGAAGGGCAAGAGGAGACCGCAGCTGATGCGCCCCCGATGGTTGAACGGCGAGCGCGTCCGTCTCGGGCGCAAAATCTTGTGCTCGGCGCAAATATTCCGCCTGGCGTCCCGTGCATCTACGGGAAACCCGCCAACCCACATTCGGGTCGCGCCGGGCGCGCAGCCACGCAGCGCCTTCAACTGCTCGGGATCTTGCGCCGCACCGCCTCCACGCCGGCGTCGGTGACGCGATATCTCCGCCCCACCTCCGGGATAATCCAGCCCTTGTCGATCATTCCGGCTAGCGTGCTCGGGCCGACGCCCGCGGGAAACGGCCGGCGATGTTTGATCGCGTCGATCGCGACCCGCTCGAGATGGGTGGCGACATGAGACGGGCGGGCGCGAAACGCCTTGGCGATGATGAGAACCGACAGGACCTCGGCGCGCCGGCGCACCGCCGACGCGCTGCGGGTTAGTTCGTTGCTGATCTCGAGAGCATTCTTGCCGGCCCCGGCGAGCTCACGGAGCTTCTCGTCCTCGTCCGAGCTCCAGCGCCGCACGATCCCCATCTGCCCCTCACCGCCTGGATACCCACCTCACGCAGATGCATACGCAGGCGGCGCTGATTTGCCATGTGACTTTCGGCACCTCTTGCAGTGATGTTGGTGACTGTCACCATCAAGAGGCCCGATCGCCGTGCCGCGCGCTGCGGCGCTCAATGCTTGCTGGGTTCGAGCGTGATGAGCACGCCGGTCGGCTCGGGCTCGTGAGGCCGAAGCGACGTCAGCTCCGGATCGCTCCACTCGGCGAGACTCACGACCTCGCCCGTCTGCCCCGGCATGTCCGAGGTCTGCGCCGGCTCGAGCACCTTGAGTCCGCTGGTATCGACGAAGAATGTGTGCTCGCCGAAAACGCTGTTCAGTTGCGCCACCGCCGGATGATCATCCGGCAGCACCTGGGCATTCAGTTGCGTCATGGTCTGCTTGACTTGCGTGGCATTAAGCTTCATCCGCTGCTCCTTCTTGTTGGTTCCGGCCTTGACCGGCTTCCCTGGCTGGCTTCCTTGGTAGTTTCCTTGGCTGGCTTCCTCCCCGCTCACGCCCCTCGTTCGGGGGCTTCGAAGTCTCGAACCGATCAGGCAACGAAACGTTCCGCGCGCGCGACGCATTGACCGCGGGCGTGCTGGTTCCATGTCCATCGATGCGAGAGTTGCAACTTGTCCGCGCGCAGCGTGCCCCTTACGAGGCGGGAGACTTCTTCCTCGCGAGCCCTTCGAGATGCACGCGGCGCGCGGCGGTCTTGCGTGCGCGCTCCCTGGTGCGGCAGGCCCGGCAGCGCACGGCCGTGGTGAACACGTCGCCCTTGGCGGTCTCGTACCACCATTTCTGCTGCAACGGAGTCCACACCTCGGCAACGCCGCAGTCCTTGCAGACGAACGGCTCCGGTCGATAGGTACCGCGCTCGACGAAATCTGGGATCGAATAGCTGTTCGACGGCGCCAGCTCGCTCGTCACCACCGGAACTTCGCCGCGCGCCAGCGCAATCTTGTATTCGCGGAGACGGCGCTGCTCGGCGGCGCGTTGCGCCTGCAAGCGGCGCCATTCCTCTGCCTTGCGCTGCTTGGCGTCGATCTCCCCGCGCTTCTGCTTGCTGCTCTTCACGGCCACCGTCCAAGCCAATGCCTTGCGGCGCAGTGCCGGCCTAAATGCCGGGCAGCACCACCTCATCGATGATGGCATCATTGATGCGCCGCTGTTCGGCCGCCGGCTTGTCATAATTGCCGCAGTATTGCGCGACGACAAGGTCGAGTGCGGGGAATACATAGAGGCGCTGACCGCCCCAGCCGATGCCGGCGGCCCAGCGTTCGGGATGCGGCAATACTGCAGCGAAGGACGCGCCGAGATACCATTGGTAGCCGTAGCGGCCGCCATTCTCCATCACGACCGCCGGCGCCAGCACGCGCGTCAGCCAGTCGCGCGGCACGATCTGCCGGCCGCCCCACGCGCCGCCTGCGCGCACGAGTTCGCCGATCTTCAGGAGGTCGCGCGGCAACAGGCGCAGGCCCGAGGCCGCGCGATACTGGCCGTCGCCCACTCCCTTCGCCCAGTCCACAGGGCCAAATCCCAACGGATCGAACAGGACGCGGCGGCAATAGGCGAGCAAGTCCTCGCCAGTGCCGTTCGAGATCAGGCGCCCCAGGATCGCGGTCGCGCCGCCGCAATAGGTCCATTTGGTGCCGGGCTCGGCAACAATCGGCCGCTCCAGGATGAAGCGGAAGCGATCGGGCGCCGCCTCCATCGCGATCTCCGAGTTGCGCAGGTCGTCGCCATAGGGAACGGTGAGCTCGTCCCATTCGAGCCCGAGCGTCATCGACAGCACGTGATGGATGGCGATGCGGTCGCGGCCCGCCTCGCGCGCGAGATCGGCATATTGCGGAAACTGGTCGTACAGCTTCGCCTCCGGCGGCGGCACCTTGCCGGCGGCAAGCGCAATGCCATAGGCAAGACCGATCACGCTCTTCGAGACCGAACGCAGGTCGTGTGGCACGTCAGGGCCGAACACGACGTTGGCGAGCGGCCCGCGGCCTTCGGCCTCATCGTCACCCCTGCCGTAGTGCTCGAACACCAGCCTGCCGCCCCGGCTTACCAGCAGCGCATGCAGGCCGCTGATCCTGCCGGCGCTCTCGGCCTGCGTCAGGCGACGGGCGATCTCCTCGGCCGTCGGTTGCGCTGACGCGACCCGCGGCGCGATCAGGCTCGCGCCAAGCCCGGCCAGGACGCTGCGGCGATCGAGCTTTATCGTTGGATTGAGATTCTGCGGCATGTGCATCATCGCCATCCTCCTGATGCCGGCATCGTCAGCCGGCGTGCTGTTCGGGTTTGAGCAATTGGTAATGCAGGCGCGCATAGCTGCCGAGCTTGCCGACTGCCGCGTTGACGGCGAACAGCAGCAGCATCGCAATTCCGGCGCTGGCGGAGATCAGGCCGATGCCCGCCACCGCGCGCATCACCAGCTTGGCGATCGACGCGACGGCGGCGAGCTTGAAGACGCTGACCAAGAGCCCGATCCCTACGATACCAAGCACGAACATCACAAGGCCGAGGACCAGCACGGTGAGCAGCGCCGCGAACAGCAGCGGCAGCAGGAAGAAAATGTCGACCGCGGCAAGCCCGCCGAGCGCCAGCAGCGCTGAAGCCGAATTGCGCAGGCTGTGGTCATCCTCCCAGCGCCGCAGGCCGGTCTCGGCGCGCAGCTCACGCGCCAGCCGCGAGGGATCGCCGAGCGCGGCCGCGACGTCTTCTTCGCTGCGTCCCGCCGCAAGGCCCTCGTCGAAATAGGCGCTGTAATCGTCGAGGATGTCCTCGGCCTCGCGCTCCGGAAGGCCGGCCAATCCGTCGGAGAGACGTCGCAGGAAGGCCGCCCGGTTCATTTGCGCTCTCCGAGCAGCTGATCGACCGCGTCCGTGAACGCCTGCCATTCGCGCTTCTGGGCGGTGAGTGCCGCGCGTCCCGCCGGCGTCAGCCGGTAATATTTCCGCGGCGGACCGCTGCTCGACTCGACGAGGCGCGTATCGACCAGCCCGTCATCCTGCATGCGGCGCATCAGGGGGTAGATCGTGCCCTCACCCATGCCGATGCGTGAAGCGAGCGTGCTCGCGATCTCATAGGCATAGCTTTCGCCACGGGCCAGCAGCGCCAGCACGCACATCTCGAGCGCTCCCTTCTTGAGCTGAACCTGGATCGTCGATTCCGCCATCGAACTCCTGCGGGTGTTGGGAGCTATATATAACAAGATACCATGTAATGCAAGGTACCTGTCCGAGCAACATGCTTCAGGCCCGATGATCACGGCTACGGCCCCCGATCAGCGATCAATTCGGACGCTACGCCCGCTCCTTCGCGGCCGGCCGCATGTGAATCAGCGCATCGAGCACGACGACGAGGACGGGACGCTGCTCGTCGTTGACCAGCTCCGTCCTGAAGATCACGACGGCGTCGCGCCGCTCCGGCCTGATGGTGATTCTCTGGATCTGCGACTGGCCGGTCAGCGTGGCTCCCGGGCGGACCGGACTGGGCAATCGAATCTCCAGGCTCCGCCCGACTATGCCCGCCACCTTGCCCCAGATCGCCTCGACGACGAGGCGCTGATAGATCGCAATGGTGTTGAAGCCGCTTGCGATCAAGCCGCCGAACGGACCCGCCGCAGCCGCAGTGGGATCGGTGTGGATCGGCACGAGGTCATACTTGCCGGCGAACGCCAGGATCTCGGCCTCGCCGATCGTGTAGCTGCCGAGCTCAAACGTCTGGCCTTCGGTGAGATCTTCCGCATACAGCATCGCGCACCTCCGCTTTCCGGCACGACGATAGACGATCGCTGCGGGCATTCCATGACCTCTGACGTCATGAACTTCGCGCACGCGACGCCGGATGCGAAGACGTGACGCGAGCGGTATCGGCCGCTCGCGCAACGCGGCGCATATGCCGCGCTATTGCAGCCGTGCCGCCCTCGCCTTGGCGGCCTTCAGGGTGTTCTCCATCAGGCAGGCGATCGTCATCGGGCCGACGCCGCGCGGCACCGGCGTGATCGCACCGGCGATTTGCACCGCCTCGTCGAAGGAGACATCGCCGCACACCGTGTAGCCGCCGTCCGGCTTCTCGACGCGCGTGGTGCCGACGTCGATGACGATGGCCTGCGGCTTGATCCAGTCGCCGCGCACGAGGCCAGCCTTCCCCACCGCACTGACCAGGATATCGGCCTGTCGGCAGATCTGGCTGATGCCGCGGGTGTGGATGTGGGTCTGCGTCACGGTCGCCTGCTCCTGCAGCAGCAGCGCGGCCATCGGCTTGCCGACGATGTTGGAGCTGCCGATCACCACGGCATGCGCACCGGTGAGATCAGGCCGGATCGATTTGATCAGGCGGAGACAGCCGAGCGGCGTGCATGGCACCAGCGCATCGTCGCCGTGAAACAGCCGGCCTGCGTTCAGGGCATGCAGGCCGTCGACATCCTTGGCGGGATCGACCGCCGCCATCACGCGCAAGGCGTCGACATGGGCCGGCAGCGGCAGCTGGACGAGGATGCCGTCGATATCGTCACGCGCGTTGAGCGCCTCGATCCTGGCCAGCAGATCGGCCTCGCTGGCGTCATCAGGCAGGCGTTCGACCTCGCCGCGCAGGCCGAGCCGTTCGGCCATCCTGACCTTGCTCTGCACGTAGACCTGGCTCGCCGGGTCACAGCCAACCAGCACGACCGCCAGCCCCGGTGCGCGAGGCAGCCGGTCCAGTTCGCTTGCAACCTGATCGATGACAATTTGGGCATGTGCATGCCCATCGAGAATATTCGCCGTCATGGGACCTCCGTTTCGAAGCGGTGCCCAGGCGCGCGGCGTTCAGTCTCTGCGCTCCCCGATGGTGGTCCATCCAAGCGCCAGTCGCGCAGATGGCGTGGTCATAGCCGCCCGGCCTGCCAAAGGCAATGGCAGACCGCGCAAGCGCAGCGTGCGCGACAACTTGCGGTCTTCTGCAAGGTGTGGAACTTATCGAGCATGGCGGACTGCACGCCTAGATTGAGGGCACAATGACGGTTTTCAGGCATCGCTTTTGGTTGACGGCGCTTGCGTCACTGGCGTGTGCAATGAGCGGCGCGTTGCCGGTCCATGCGGACTGGGCGACGTGCCGGAGCAAGCCGACGCGCGCCTGCGTTCTCGAAGAGGCGTTCAGCAGCAACGGCAGGCCGCTCGCCGGCAAGGAGCGGCTGGACGTGTTGATCCAGGCCAGCGTGCTGCTTCATATCGAGTACGCCACCGCCGCCGACATCGCCGAGGCACAACAGCTGTCGCAATCCGCGCAAAACGCCAACGTGACGAGCTACGTCCTGATTGCCATCAAGGGACTGGTTGCCGCCAACCAGAAACAGCAGGCGCTTGATCTGGTCGGCTCCTTCGGCGGGTCGACGCAGCTCATCGGAATCGCCGAGCTCGCGCGCAGCCTCGTCAAGGCCGACGATCTCGATACGGCGCTGGCGTTGGCCGATCGGCTGCAACCGCCGCCCGACCCAAAAAACATCTACGGCACGCGCAGCGTCATCGCGATCGAGGCGGTGAAGGAGCTGGCAGACGTCGGCAAGATCGAGAAAGCCCGTGCACTGATGATGGAGCAGCGCTTCATCACGGAATCGCAACTGGCCGACATGCAGGTCGCCCTGGGGCGTGCCTACGCCAAGCGCGGCGATACGAAATCCGCGAAGGAGTTCTATGACCAGGCCGAGAAGAATCTACGCACCGCCCTGGACAAATTGAGGGTACGCGGCGGAGAAATCCCGCTTCGCTTCTCCATCATCAAAGTGATGGCGCTGCGCGGCGACGGCGAGCCGGTCAAGCAGGCGCTGCAACAGATGCAGGCGGAGACTGCCGACGCGCAATTCGAGCTCCAGCGCCTCGTCGGCTATACGCAGGTTATCGTTCCACTGCTGGAGACCAAGCAATTTCTGCTTGCCCTCGACATCGCCAAATCGCTGACGCCGGTGACCGACAAGGACATGATGCTCGCCAGCATCGCCAGTTGGCAGGCCACGAACGGCTGGCCCGATGATGCCCGCACGACGCTGTCGCTGCTGACGGATCCGGCCGAAACGCCGCCTCAGCAGACCGCGCTGCGTAGCCTTGCCGCAGCGACCGCGAGGGCCGGCGACGTGGCTGGAGCGCTGCAGATTGTCGGCCAGATCCACGCCCCGAAAATACGTGCCGCCGCGCTGTTCCTGGTCGCGCAGGCCATGCCGAAATAGGCACCGCCTGAGCCGGTGGATTGATACCCCCAAAGGCCAAGTCCGGGATAGGATTTAGCCAAAATTTGCGTTAGTCACGGTTCCACGCCGCGGCCTTTCCGACCCTGGCGCCCTCCTTCGGTCATCACGCCATTTCGGACATTTCGACATGAGACAGATCATTCTCGCGCTGGCGCTCCTGTATCCGGCTGCCGCGCTTGCCCAAGGCACCACCCCACCTGCCGCGGCCGACAAGCCGGCGGCGGCCGCCCAGCCCATGATCGGCGACAAGCCGCTGGTCCAGGTCGGCAAGAAGCCGGCGGCCAAGAAGGGCGAGAAGCCGCCCGCGCCGGGCAAGCCGCAATCGGTCGCGCAGAAGCTCCAGGCCTGCGGCGACATCGACGACGCCACCAAGGAGCGGCTGCTCTGCTACGACGAGATCTTCAAGCCGCAGCCCAAGCCGAAGGCGGCGCCTGCCAAGGGCGTCAATGAATGCCGCTTCGTCAAGGAAGAGGACGAACGGCTGACCTGCTACAACGGTTTTGCCGACAAGATTCCGCGCCTGCCGCGGTAACCGCGTAGCGCGGCACCTGCGCAATCGGCGACCGGCGACCGGCCTGTTATCGCGGACATGAAAACGCCGCCGCGAGCATTCGCGGCGGCGTATCGATGTGGGCTACGGAGATCCCGCTTACCAGGTCCCGAAGCCGCCAAAGAAGCCCATGCGCGGCTGCTGCTGCGCGATACGGTAGGGCTGGTACATCCCGGGCTGCGCCAGCCGCATCGGCTGCTGGGGATGGGGGTGGTACCGCGCGACCTTGCGCTTTTTCGGTGCCTGCGGCTGGGCCTGCGCCGGCTGCTCGGCCGGCTTGGCTTCGGCCACGACCGGCCCCTTGCCCGCGTCAGCCTTCTCCGGCGGAATGAACTGGGCGAACGTATTGCGGACGCGGGACTGCGCCGACGCATCGCGGTCAGCCGGCGGGGCTGCAGCGGCCACCACATTCACCTGCGACGGAGCGATGGCCGGCACACTGGTGTCGTACACCACCCGCTCCGGCAATTTCTGGGTCGACTTGATGCGCACCATGGTCTTGTCGACGCCGGGCGACGACAGGCCCTGGCTGGTGACGACGGCCTCTTGCGGCACCACGAGGTTGACGACGAAGAGCAGCGCAAGCAGCACACCACCCATGTACAGGAAATAACGCGCCACAGGCATTTGGAAGCTCCCCCCGCGCCTCGGGCGCGGTTCATCTCGACGCGACGACATCAGTCATCGCGCAACGAACTCATCGTCTGCGCATGATCACCCGGACAGACGCCGTCGCGCTCCCGGGTCGTTCTCTAACGGTCGGCTTATTAGTTAGTTCCTGCCTGGCCGTTACGGTTCACCCGGCAAGTCAATTCCCGGTCACTTTTTCGGGAATGGGGATTAAACACGGCTGGCGGTCACGACAGAGCATTTCGCCTTGCTTGCGTTAACGTTGACGAACCCGATCAGCATCCGCGAGTAGGTCTTGCGGCTTTTCATGGCAATGGTGTCTGATATCAGCCGCTTGCGCTCGGTCAGGGGGCTGCCGTCGCGGCGGATGAAGGCGCAGGCGATCTCGATGTCCTTGACCGCGAAATCATTGGCGTTGCGCAGCGTCAGGGTCACCAGCGCCTTCGAGCCCAGCCCGCCGCGCCGCCATGATTGCGAGGCGATCCGCAGCTTCTCCAGCGGTGACCGTTCGGCGCCGGACTCGGACGGCTTCGCCGCCTCCATCGCCTGCGGGGCGGTCGCCATGCCGACTGTGGCCGGCTCATCTGCCGGCGCGGTTGGGGCGGCCTTTGCGGGCTGAGCGGGCTCGGCCTCGGTCGATGTGTACTGCGCAGTGCGGATGACGGCGGGCGAGATCGGCCACAGCTCCTGGTCCCCGGCATCGCTCGGCTCAGGGAGCATGAACCACGCGGCGATCCCGGCAATGGCGATGACCGACAGCAGCAGGCTGGCATAGAAGCCGCCCTGACCGAGACGTCCGGCGGCAGTCCTTTGAAACGACAAGCCGATCTGCATCGTGGTGCCCTCACCCCCTGGACGCCCGATCGAGCCGCCGCACACCGAGGAAGCCACGCAGGCATCGCGCCAAGCGGCTTCCGGACGGCCGCAGGTCGAGCGGCCACGCGAGAAACAATCGCTGACGGGCGGAATGGTTTCATTCCGGGACGACAATCTTGCGACTGTGGTGACGGAGGGATGGCGTCACGGCGGGCCGCTCGCTACGTTCGCGCGCGAGAGCGCGTGCCGTGCCCTCCAGCGGCGCAAGAACAACAAGGAGATCGCAATGCCTGTCGTCACCTGGGACCACGTCCATCTGCGCAGCCCCGATCCCGAGGCCACCGCAACCTGGCTGCGCGACATTCTCGGCGGCGAGATCATCCGCGGCCCCGGCCGGATCGACGTCCAGCTCGGCGGCGCCAAGGTGTTCATCGCCGAGGTGACGCAAGGCGACGGCGTCAACGCCGCGCCGGTGACGCCCTATCAGGGGCTCGATCATTTCGGACTGACCGTGAAGGACATCGACGCGGTCGCGGCAGAGATCAAGGCCAAGGGTGTCGAGTTCACCAAGGAGCCGACCACGATCCGCCCCGGCGTGCGGATCTGCTTCATCCGCGGCCCGCAGGGCATCTCGATCGAACTGCTCGAGCGCGACAAGAAATACGTGTGAGCGACGAACCGCTTCGCTACGTCATGCTGCCCGGCATGAAACAGCGGATCGTCACGCCCATGTAGCTCTTGATCGGCCAGACCATGGCGCGGCCGACCCGGTTGGGCTCGGTGACCACAGCCTCGTCGGGGACGTCGATCCAGGCACCATCGAGCCGCACGCGATAGTGCCCGTCCTTGGACTCCCAATCGACATCGCTGACCGCGCTGCCGTCGGCATCCGAGCAGCACGGCCCCTTGCCGCTGCGCAGACGGTCGAACCATTCCTTGAGCGGCGAATTGGCGTAGCGGCCATCGGGATCGCGCGCCTGCGCGATTTGCACGGCGGCCACCAACACCGACATCGTCAACCCGAGGACCACCATCATGAGGCCCGCACGACGGGCCGAAGTTCCATTGGCACTGCGAGGGCGCGCCAAACGGCCGCCCGACTCAATCCAGTCTGTCATGTGTTCGCTCCAGCACTCACCGGCCAGTGCAACCAGAGCTATGCATTTCGCGGGCCACTTTGATTCGCGCGCACGGTCCGCTGTCATCGCGCCGTCACACTGCCTGGCAGGAACCGAGGGTTACCCGAACGGGGGAGACCCGGGAATCAACCTGCCGCATTGCACGAGGTTGCTCGCTTTGGCATAAAAAACCAACTGGCTTGCCGTGGGCGCGGCGGCCAGCAAACGGGACGTCATGAAGAACGGGCTCTATTCAATTCACGTCACCCTGCTGGACGGTCGCGTCGGCAAGGGCAGCGGCGTCATTCTCTTCCGCGACGGCCAGATTCTGGGCGGCGACGCCTACCTATATTACACCGGCAGCTACACGGTGAAAGGTGACGCCTTCAAGGGCGAGGTCCTTGTGCAACGCCACACCACGCCGCGCGACACCGACAACCCGCTGTTCGGCGGGCCCGCCCCGGTCGGCATCGGCGTCTCCGGCACCTTCACCGACACCCGCGGCACAATGAGCGGCACCGCGCTGGTCGGCAAGGCCAGCCTGATCTTCAGCGCCACGCTGCACAAGCTCGCGGATATCAACTAGCTCGCTGGAAGATCCCGTCATCCTGAGGAGCGCGCTCTTGCGCGCGTCTCGAAGGATCGACGGCCACCGGCCGGACCGTGCATCCTTCGAGGCTCGCTCCGCTCGCACCTCAGGATGACGGAGCAAAAGCGAATGACGTTCCGGCCACCGCGAGTCCCACCTACTCCGCGGCCTGCTCCAGCGGCGCGACGCGCGGCAGGATCATCTGGATGCGGGTGCCGTTGCCCGGCGCGGAGTCGAGCGAGAGCCGTCCGCCGAGCCGCGTGGTGACGATGCTGTAGACGATGTGGAGGCCGAGGCCGGTGCCGCCCTGGTCGCGCCGCGTCGTGAAGAACGGATCGAAGGCGCGGCGGCGGACATCGAGGCTCATGCCGCAGCCATTGTCGGCGAAGATCACCTCGACATTGTCGCCGCCGGACGCATGCACCTGGATCTCGACCTCGCCGGCCTTGCCGTCCGGGAACGCATGCGCGACCGCGTTGAGGAACAGGTTGGTCAGCACCTGGCCGTACGGCCCCGGATAGGAATTCATGATCAGGTTCGGCTCGCAATCGACGTTGAGCGTCAGATTTTGCTTGCGCAGGCCGGGCCGCAGACTCATCACCACCTGCTCGGTGAGGTCGCCGAGATCGAAGGTGCGCTGGTCCGAATAGTTGCGGTCGGCGGCGACCTGCTTGAACGACTGGATCAGCTCCGCGGCGCGATTGAGGTTGGCGACGAGCTGCGAGGACGCGTCGCGCGCCGTGTTGAGGAAATCGTTGAGGCTGGAGCGGCGCAAATCGCCGCGCTCGACCTGGGTCGCGAAGATCGCGGTCTTGCGCTCCAGCGCGGAGGCCACCGTCAGGCTGATGCCGACGGGATTGTTGACCTCGTGGGCGACGCCGGCCACCAGGCGGCCGAGCGCGGCGAGCTTCTCGGCCTCGATCAGCGAATTCTGGGTCTCGCGCAGATTGCGCAGCGCGGCCTCGGCGGAGTCCTTTGCCTTGCGCATCTCCTGCTCGGAGCGCTTGCGATCGCCGATGTCGAGCGCGACAGTGACGATGTTCTCGATGTCACCCTGCGAGTCCAGGATCGGCAGCTTGTTGACCAGCCATTGCCGCATGTTGCCGGCCGAGTCCTTGTACTCCTCTTCATAGAAGCCGAGCTCGCGCCGCACCGACAGCACGCGCTTGTCGTTCTCGTCGGTCTTGGCCGCGCCGTAGCGCGACATCAGCTCGGCGGTGGTCTGGCCGAGCGCGTCCTGCGGGTCGATGCCGAAGATTCCCGCCATGTAGCGGTTCATCATCACATAGCGCAGCTCGCTGTTCTTGACGTTGATGACGGCGGGCACCGTGTCGATGACCATCTGCAGCATGCGACGGCCTTCGGCGATGGCGTCTTCGGCGCGCTTCTGGTCGGTGATGTCCCGCACCGTGCCCTCGTAGCGGACCACCTCGCCCTCGTCGTTGCGTACGACGGTCGCGGAATCCGACAGCCACAATATGGTGCCGTCGCGCGCGCGCACCTGATATTCGTAGTCGCGCACCGTGCCGTCGCGCTGCATCAGCTTCTGGTACTGCTCCCGCGCCGCCGGATCGACATAGACGGTGGTTGCGATGTCGTCGATGCCGTTGATCAGGTCCTGCGGCGTGGCATAGCCCATCATGCGTGCCAGCGCCGGATTGGCGTTGAGCAGCGTGCCGCCCGGCGTCGTGACGTAGATGCCCTCGACCGACGCCTCGAACAGCTTGTGGTAGCTCTCCTCGGCAAGCCGCTGCTCGGCGAGCGCGCGCAGCGCCGCCTCACGGGCGCTGTCGGCGTCGACCAGGGTCTGGCGGAACACTTCGGCGGCGCGCGCGATGTCGCCGATCTCATTGTCGAGATCGGCGCCGGGAATGAACGCGCTTTTCTCGCCGCCCGCGACCTTGCGGATCGATCCGGCGATCCTGGCGAGCGGGCGGACGGTGCGGCGAACCACCAGCACCGAGGCGAACAGGCCGATCAGCACGCCCGCCGTGCCGAGCACGATGCTCTGCCATTTCGCTTCCGCCAGCGTCCGCGCAAAATCGCGCGCCAGCACATAGCCGCGACGGCTGGAGAGTTCGCGCAACAGCTCGGTCACCTTCTGAATCAGCCGGCCTTCGGCGCCGAGCACCTCTCGGTCGATGTCGGCGATCTGGCCCTCGCGGACCGAGACCGCGATGATCGCCTCGGCATAATTGTCGACGGCGCGGCGCAAGGCGGGGTCGGTGACGGTCATCGCCCGCATGCTTTGCGCGGCCTGCTCCGCGGCGGACGTGTTGTGCGCCAGGAGCGCGGTGGCAATCCGGCTCTGGTCCTGTGACAGCGCGTTGGCCAGCGCCGCATCGCCGCTCGAGTCGACCGCCTTGTCGAAGGCGTCGCGCAGCGCCGGCAGCCCGGCGACGATCTCGGCGCGGCGGCTGAGCAGCGCCGAGATACGCTCGATCCCGCCGCGATAGGTCGCCAGCCGCTGGGTGACGCCGTCGATCATATCCTGCTGCTCGGGCGCCAGCTCGATCCGGGTCTTTTTCAGGATTTCGCTCAGCGACTGGGCCGCCTGCGCGACCTGGGCCGACTGCGACTGGCTGCCGGGCTCGGTGACGAAGTCCCGCGCCGCCAGCCGCAGCTCGTTGGTGCGGCGGTCGATGTCCTCGGCGATGTCGCCGACGCTTTGCAGCCGCTGCAGCTCGGCGAAGGTCGTATCGATGTGGCGGATCGCGATGACGCTGGCCGTGGATGTGATGATGATCACAGCCAGCACCAGCAGGAAGCTGCCGAATGTGAGCTGGCCAATTGAGAGGGAGAACGCACGCGGCGCTTGCGAATTCGGCGGCAATTCAGCGGTCATGTCATCAAGGCCGGGGTCCAATACGCCCAATATACGGGAAAACACGGGCTTTGGGTAAACATGCTAGGCGGCTGAGCCGGCCGGCGGTGTGATCTGTGTCACCCCGATGATAGCAGCCGGTGGCTGATTCCGGCACAGGGCGACGTCGGGCCTAGTCGGGCGGGATGCCGGCTTCCTTGACCACCCTGGCCCAGAGGGCGACATCCGCCTTGATGATGTCGGCGAAGCGCCCAAGCGGCGCACTCCTGGCGTCGCAGCCGGCGACATCGAGCTTCTGCCGCACCGCGGCGGAGGCCAGCGCCGTTTCCAGCGCCGCGCTGATGCGTTCGACCACCGGCCGCGGCGTCGCTGACGGCACCACGAAGCCGAACCACGGCGTCACCTGTGCCTCGGCATAGCCCTGCTCGGCCAAGGTCGGCACATCGGGAAATATTTCGAGCGGCCGTCGCTGATCGCGCCGATGATCCGGATGCTGCCGGACTGCACCTGGGCCAGCGCCTGGTTGGCCGACAGGAAGCTCGAGGTGATCAGGCCGCTTGCGATGTCGGGCACCATCTTCGGATAGCCGCGATAGCCGATCGGCGTGACGTCGATCCCGGCAAGCCGCTTGAACAGCTCGAAGCCGAGATGGCCGGTCGAGCCCTTGCCGGGATGGCTGTAGTTCACCGTGCCCGGCTTGGCCTTGGCAAGCGCGACGTAGTCGGCGACGGTTTTCACCGGCAGCGAGGCCGGCACGATGAAGAAGTTCGGCGCGAGGCAGATCTGGCCGACCGGCGCGAAGTCTTTCACCGGGTCCCAGCGCAGCTGCGTGCTGAGCGCCGGGCTTGCGGTGAAGAAGGTCGTCACCAACAGCCACGTATAGCCGTCGGGCGCGGCGCGCGCGACCTCCTCGGCCGCGATCGAGCCGTTGGCGCCGGATTTGGCCTCGACGACGATCGTGCCCTTCCACTGCTCCTGCATGTCCTGCGCGACGATGCGCGCGAACACGTCGGCGACGCTGCCCGGTGCATAGGGAAGCACGATGCGGATCGGCCGGCTCGGAAAATCCTGTGCACGCACCGCGCCCGCCATCGCCAGCAACACCGCGCACGCACCGGCAATGAGGCTGATCCGCCGCAGCATCGTCCCGTTTCCGCAACCTTGATCTTCGTTTCGGGCAGGATGCAGGGATTGGCCGGCGGCAGCAAGGCGCCGGTTTCGGCTGGCGAAACTTCAGGCCGTGGCGATCCTTCGCGCCGGAATCGTCATCGCGGCGATGACCTCAGGCCGTTGCGATCCTTCGCACCGGAATCGTCATCGCGGCGACGCCGATCACGACGCAGGCGAGCCCGATCCACGCCGTCGGGCTCAGCCGTTCGCCTAGAAAAACGACACTGAGCGCAACGCCGATCGGCACCCGCAAATAGGCCTGCGCCGTGGTGCCGACCGAGCCGAGGGTCTGGATCAGGCGAAAGTAAATCACGAAGGCGATCGCGGTCGAGAACACCGCAAGCGCCAGCAGAGCGAGCAGCGAGCTCGTCGACGGCGACAGCGTCCACGGCTGTTCGACGGCGAGGCTGAGCGGCGTGAGGATCGCGGCGCCCGCGATCAGCGAGCCCGCCGCCGGCGCCATCGGGTCGAGCCCCTTGAAACCGCGGCTGAAGATCGCAGCGCAGGCGTAGCAGATGGTGGCGGCGACGATCGCGACCTCGGCCACGATCCCCGCGCCGAGATCGCGGAATGCATCGACGCCGACGATCAGGCAGATGCCGGCCATGCCGGCGATCACCCCGAACAGTTTGCGCGGGCTCGCCGCCTCATGGCGGGTGATAGCGGCGGTGAACAGGAAGGTAAAGATCGGCGAGGCCGAGTTGAGGATGGTGGCGAGCCCGGCATCGACGTAGCGCTCGCCCCAGGCGATCAGCGTCCATGGGATCACGCTGTTCAGGCAGGCCTGGAAGATGAAGCGGCGCCAGGTCGCGCCATCCGTCGGCATCGTCACGCCGCGCATCTGCATGATGACGAGCAGCAGCAGCCCCGCGATCGCGGTGCGCGCCGCGATCAGCGTGATCGGCGGGATGGTCGCAACGCCGAGCTTGATGAAGGTGTAGGAGCCGCCCCACAGGGTGGCGAGCGCGAGCAGCAGGGCCAGTTCGGAGGCCATGCCGGGTTGTCGCGATGTGGTGGCGGTCATGTTGCAGATTCCGTCTCGATGTTGAGACGGAGCCTACGTCGGCGGGAAGCAATGATGCTTCGCTACAGGCCGAAGTGTGGAAAAAAGCGACTCTCTTTCCCATCGTCGTCCCGGCGAAAGCCGGGACCCATAACCACAGGGCTTCGTTGTTGGAAAAAGGTGAGGCCCCAGCGTCGCGCAACAATGAACATCGGCGGCTATGGGTCCCGGCTCCCGTGCGCAATTGCGCACTAGGCCGGGACGACATCGAATGTGTTGCGCCGCTCCTTCGTTACAGATCGAAGTGTGAAGATGCCGAACCGTCATCCTGAGGTGCGAGCGGAGCGAGCCTCGAAGGATGCGCGGCCCGGCTGGTGGCCGTCGATCCTTCGAGGCGCCCAACGGGGCGCACCTCAGGATGACGGGTCTGTGCGAGGACGGGACTACCCCAGCGCCCCGACCTCGAACACCTCGCCGTCGTAGCCCGCTTCCTTGGGGATGCGGAGCTGGCGGCCGGTGGCGGTCTTGGTCATCACGGGCATCACCGCGACGATCGGCTTGCCCTTGCTGTCGGCGAGCGCGGCGCCGACATTCGGCTGCTTGCCGAGCTTGATCAAATTGCGCGTGGTCGGGAACGGCAGCTTGAAGCGGCCGGTCTCGCCGCCCTCCAGCGCCTCGCGCGACGATACCCAGATCGAGTCGGTGGATTCCTTACCGTCATGGGCGCCGAGCTGCTCCGGCGGTGCGGCGGCGAGGAAGAACCAGGTATCGAACCGCTTCGGCATGCCCTCCGGCGTGATCCAGTGCGCGTAAGGCACGAGCGCGTCGAGCGCCAACACCATGCCGTTGTCGGTCAGCACCTTGTGGAAGGTGATCTTGCCTTCGTTCAGGGCCGCGCGATGCGCGGTCGCGATCTCGCTCGCGCGCCTGGCATCGACCAGATCCTTCGAGCCCTGCGGCCGCGCCAGCAGGATGCCGCTTTCCTCAAAAGTCTCGCGGATCCCCGCGATGCGGAAGCCGAGCGCGTCGGCGTCGAGCCCTTCCCCGCCCGAATAGAGCGCCGGATCGGCCGCGATCTCCTTGTCGTTCTTGTCGACGCTGCCGCCCGGAAACACCAGCGCGCCCGAGTTGAACTCGATCTGGTGATGGCGGACCATCATGAAGATTTCAATTTCGCGCGCTGACGTGCCGTCACGCAGCAACAGCACGGTCGAGGCAAGGCGCGGAGCAACGATCTCGGTCATGATTAGCCTGCTGCACTGGATTGCGGTTGCAGATTGGCGCGGCGATCGACCCGCGCCACGCGGGAGAGCAGATAGTCGACTTCCGCCCTCGCCTGCGGCGTGATCACCGCCCCCGGCTTGCGCTGGGCGCTGGACGAGATGATGCCGCGCTTCTGCAGCACGTATTTGCGCACCGTCAGCCCGACGCCGGGCTGCTGCTCGTAGCGGATCAGCGGCAGATGCGCGTCGAACAGGTCGTGCGCGGCATCGCGTTTGCCGGCCTTCGACAGGTTGACGACGTCGATCAGCAACTCCGGGAAAGCATAGCCGGTCATCGCACCGTCGGCGCCGCGCTCCATCTCGAAATCGAGGAACAGGCCGCCATTGCCCACCAAAATGGACAGCGGCCGCAGCGAACCGTCCTTCTGGAAGTTGCGCAGCGTCGAGATCTTCTCCAGGCCCGGCCAGTCCTCGTGCTTGAGCATCACGCAGGACGGCGAATCCATCACGATCTTGCGGACCACCGCGGGCGTGAACACGACGGTCAGCGTCAGCGGATAATCCTGCAGCACCCAGGGAATATCGTCGCCGATCGCCTCCTGGGCCTGCTTGAAGTAACCGATGATCTGGTCGTCGGTGCGCAGATGCGGCGGCGGCGCGATCATCACGCCGGCGGCGCCCGCATCCATCGACTTCTTCGCCAGCGAGCGCATCGTGGCAAAGCCCGGCGCCGAGACGCCGACGATCACCTGAAGCTTCCTGGCGCGCTTGACGAAGCGCAGCGCAACCTGCTCGGCCTCGGCGGCATCGAGCTTCGGTGCCTCGCCCAAAATGCCCAGCACCGTGACGCCGTCGCAGCCGACCTCGGTGTAGAAATCGGTCAGCCGGTCGATCGATGCCTCGTCGATGCGGCCGTCGTCGTGGAACGGGGTCGGCGCGATGGCAAAGGTTCCTGCGGCCTGGGCGGTGAGTCTTGTCATTATCTGCCTCTATCCTCTTTCGTCATTCCGGGGCGCCCGTGAGGGCGGACCCGGAATCTCGAGATTCCGGGTCTGGTCCTTCGGACCATCCCGGAATGACGTTTTAGCCTAAAACCGCCGCGCGCCCATCCTGATCTGCTCCTCGGAGAAGAAGATCTCCTTGGCGTGGGTGGCGATATCCTCGGCCTTCCAGCCGGTAAACGGCGGCTTCCAGCCCTCCATTTCCATCATCCGCATCTCGCGGACGCCGCGCGGGCCGGAGACGCCGAGAACCTTGCCGGTGTGGTCGCCCGACAAGTCGCTGACCATGTACAGCACGGCCGGCGCGATGCCATCAGGCCCGAGCGCCGCGCCCGGGTTCTCCTTGTAGCGGGGCAGGTCTGCGGTCATTCGGGTCAGCGCGCCCGGCGCCAGCGTCCAGATCCGGATGTTGTACTTGCGGCCCTCGATCGCCAGCACGTTGGAGAGGCCCCAGATGCCGCCCTTGGCCGCGCCGTAATTGGTCTGGCCGAAATTGCCGATCAGGCCCGAGGTCGACGACGTGTTGACGATGACGCCGCCGCCATTGTCGCGCATCCATTTGAACACCGGCTGGGTGCAGCAGAAGGTGCCCTTCAGATGCACCTTCATCACCCTGTCCCAGTTGGCTTCCTTGGCCTTGTGGAAGGTCTCGTCGAGCAGGATGCCGGCGTTGTTGACCAGGATGTCGGCGCGGCCGAAATGCTTGATGGCGTCGTCGAACACCGACTGGCCGCCGGCCAAGGTCGAGATGTCGGCGCCATTGGCAACCGCGCGGCCGCCCTCGGCCTTGATCGCGTCGACCACCTTGTCGGCCATCGACTTGTCGGAGCCCGAGCCGTCGCGCGGACCGCCGAGATCGTTGACGACGACCGCCGCGCCCTCGCGCGCGAACAGCTTTGCGTAGGCCTCCCCCAGTCCGCCGCCGGCGCCCGTGATCAGCGCCACCTTGCCGTCGAGCAATCCCATGGTTGTTTCTCCGTTGTTATCGTGTCCCGGACGCGATGCAGCGTGAAACGCTGCTTCGCAGAGCCGGGACCCACACCCGGCGACTGGGCCCCGGCTCTGCATCGCACCGCTTGCGCGCTGCGCTGCGTCCGGGGCACGAGAGCTACGCCAGCACCGTCTTGCCGCTCTTGATCACGGTGACGCCGCGCGATTTCACCTTGGCTTCGAACGATACGACGTTGCCGTCCTTCCACAGCTCCATGGTCACGGTCTCGCCGGGAAACACCGGCGAGGAAAACCGCGCCACGTGCTGCTTGAAGGCGGATGGATCGTAGTCGGCATAGGTCTGCAGCACGCCGCGGCAGGTGATGCCGTAGGTGCACATGCCGTGCAGGATCGGCCGCGGGAAGCCGGCCTTCCTAGCGAACTCCGGGTCGGAGTGCAGCGGGTTGCGGTCGCCGCAGAGCCGGTAGACCAGCGCCTGGTCGGGCCGCGTAGTGATGTCGACGACCTTGTCCGGCGCGCGCTCCGGCACTTTGTGCGGTTCGGGCTGGCCGTCCGACGGGCCGCCGAAGCCGCCATCGCCGCGGGCGAAGCGCGAGGCGACCAGCGTTGCGAGCTTCTCGCCCTTCTCGTCCTTCAGCACGGTCTGGTGGCGGATCACCGCGCCCTTGTCCTTGCCCTTGTCGAACACGTCGAGCACGGTCGAGTCGGCGGTGATGTGGGCCGCGGTCGCGAACGGCTTGTGGAAGGTGATGTCGCGCTCGCCGTCAACCACCATCACGCGGTTGAGGTTCATCTCGCCGGGACCGGCGCCCCAGGCCGCGACCGAGGCAAACGTCGGCACCACCTTGAGCGGACGCGGCGTCAGCACGCCCTCATTGACGAAGGCGAGCTCCTTCTCGTCCATCGGATCGGCGCCGAGCCCGATGCCATAGGCGTACAGCATCACCTCGCGGTCGCCGTAGCTGTATTTCTGGCCGAGATTTTTCAGGGCCATCAGCTGTTCGTACACGATCGGCATTGTTGTTTTCTCCCCGAACTTCTTCTCTCGACGGTGCCCGTTGAAGTGCCCTCTCCCCTTGTGGGAGAGGGCTACACCGGCATCAAACGCAAACTCATTTGGGAGAGGGGTTGTCTCCTCACACTCATCTCTCTCGTGGAAAGAACCCCTCTTCCGGCAGCCTTCGGCTGCCACCTTCCCCCGCAAGGGGGGAAGGTACTTTTGAGGCTAGGCCGGCGTGAAGAACGGCAGCGGGGCGCCGTCGGTCGGCTTCCACACCACCTTCACCTTCTGGCCGATCTTCACCTTCTCCAGATCGCAATCGACGATGTTGGTCTGCAGCGACGGGCCTTCCTTCAGCGTCACATAGGCGATCGCATACGGACCGGTCGGCGACTTCCGCATCAGGCTGTAGGTGTAGACCGTGGCCTCGCCGCTTGATTCCTCCCACACCGTCTTGTCGGAGAAGCAGAACGGGCAGATCGCGCGCGGGAAGTAATGCGCTTCGCCGCAGGTGGTGCAGCGCTTGATCATGAACTTGCCCGCCTTCGCCGCTTCCCAGAACGGCGCGGTCTCCGGGTTGGTCACGGGGGCATTGTACTTCTTCGCTTCAGACATCACGCACGCTCCAGAATGCAGGTTGAGGCGGCGTGGCGAACGCCGAGCAGACCGCCGGTGCCGTGGGCGATCGCGAGGTCGCAGTTCTTCACCTGCACCTTCGGATGCGCCTCGCCGCGCAACTGGCGCACAGCCTCGAGGATTTTCGTCATGCCGCCACGATTGACGGGATGGTTGCTGCACAGCCCGCCGCCGTCGGTGTTGAACGGCAACTTGCCGACGCCCGAGATCAGATTGCCGTCGGCGACGAACTTGCCGCCCTCGCCCTTCTTGCAGAAGCCGAGATCCTCGAGCTGCATCAGCACAGTGATGGTGAAGCTGTCATAGATCGAGGCGTATTTGATGTCATCAGGCGTCACGCGCGCTTCCTCGAAGGCGCGCGGGCCGGACCACACGCCGGCGGAATACGTCAGGTCGAGATCCTTGCCGCCGCGCGGGCCCTTCGCCGCCTCGCCATGACCGATCAGGCGCACCAGCGGCTTCTTCAGGCTCTTCGCAATCTCGGGCGTGGTGACGATCATCGCGCCGCCGCCGTCGGTGACGACGCAGCAATCCATCCGGTGCAGCGGATCGGAGATCATCGGCGAGTTCAGCACGTCCTCGACGGTGACGACCTCCTTCAGCATCGCATGCGGATTGTATTGCGCGTGATGCGAGGCCGCGACCTTGATCCAGGCGAGCTGCTCGGAGGTGGTGCCGTAGTCGTGCATATGGCGCATGGCACACATGCCATAGGCATTGTGCGTGGTAGCCCCGTAGGCGGATTCGAAATCGGCCTCGGCACCGGAGGCGCGCGGCGGCATCGGGCCGGTGCGCGGCTTGCCTGCCAGCGTGACCAGCGCGACCGAGCATTTGCCCGCAGCGATCGCCTCGGCGGCGTGGCCGAGATGGATCAGATAGGAACAGCCGCCGGTCTCGGTGGAGTCGATGTGACGCAGCTTCCTGGTGTTGAGGCCGAGATAATCGACCATCGGCCACAGCCCGCCCGGCGCGTCGCCGGCGCAGAAATAGCCGTCGATGTCGTCCTTGGTGAGCCCGGCATCCTCGATCGCGCCCTTGGCGACCTCGGCGTGAAGCTGTGCTGTTGATTTATCGGGTGCATGCCGGGTGGGATGTTCGTAGATCCCGGCAATGTAGGCCTTGCCCTTGATGGTCAAATCGCTCTCCGCTGGCGTTTCCTGGCTCCAGCGTTTTTCTGAACCGCCGTAGCAGCCTTGGCAAGCGCAGAAATATTCCGTCAGGTGAGACTGTCGGCGTCTGCACCGTGCGGCCGACACAACAGGTGTCGTCCCGGCGAAAGCCGGGACCCATAACCACAGGGCTCCGTTGCGAGATGAAGCTGTGGCCCCAGCATCGCGCAACAATGAACTGCGGTGGTTATGGGTCCCGGGTCGCGCTCCGCTTGCCCGGGACGACATCCGTTATGTGGCTACGCCTACTCCGCCGCCATCTGCCGCGGCGCGGGCGGCGGGTTGGCGAGGTCGGCGGCGAGTTGCGCGTAGCGAACCTTCGCCTCGTTGATCGCCTTGTCCTTCACCGGGCCGTAGCCGCGGATGCGCTCGGGCAGCGACAGCAATTCGACCGCGATGTCGTGATTGAGCGGCGACAGCAGACCCAGCACCGTCGCGACATCCTTCTCGTAGCCCGCGATCAGATCGCGCTCGAGCTTGCGGTCGGCGTTGTAGCCGAAGATGTCGAGCGGCGTGCCGCGCAGGAAGCGGAACCGCGCCATCACCCTGAAGGCCGACATCATCCACGAACCGAAGGCGCGCTTCTTCGGACGGCCCTGCGCATCCAGCCCGCCTCCGAGGATCGGCGGCGCGAGATTGAAGTTGAACTTGAACTCGCCCTCGAACTGGTCGCGCAGCTGCTTCTCGAAGCGGCCATCGGTGAACAGCCGCGCAACCTCGTACTCGTCCTTGTAGGCGAGCAGCTTTGCGTAATTGATCGCAACCGCGCGCGGCAGCGCCTCGCCATAGCCGCCCTTGGTGGCGACGTCGCGCACCTGGTCGACCAGCTTGCGATAGCGCTTTGCCAAGCGCGCGTTCTGGTAATTGGTCAGGAGCGCCATGCGATGGGTGATGATCTCGTCGAGCGACATCGCATCCAGCGTCTTCGGCGGCACGACCTCGTCGTCGGCCTTCATCATCGCGGCGAGCCGCGCCGGATCGGCCGCGGCCAGGCGGCCGAGCTGGAACGCCTGCGTGTTCATCTTGATCGAGACGCCGTTAACCTCGATCGCCTGCTGGATCGCTTCCGCCGACAGCGGCAGCAATCCGCGCTGATAGGCAAAACCCATCATCATGATGTTGGTGGCGATGCTGTCGCCGAGCAGCGCCTCGGCCGGCTTGGTGAAGTCGAAGAAGGCGGAGTCCTTGCGCAGCTCGGTCTCCAGCACACTGTTGACCTTGCGGCTCTGGAAGTTGAAGTCACGGTTGAGGATGAAATCCGCGGTCGGGATCACGTGGCTGTTGATGATGCCGACGGTGCGGCTGGCATCGCACAGCGTGATGGTGTCCTTCGAGGCCGCCACGACCTCGTCGGCGGCGAGCACCAGATCGGCCGTGCCGGTCACGATGCGCGAACAAGTCACGTCGGCGGTGTGCTCGGAGAGCCGGACGTGGCTCAGCACCGCGCCGCCCTTCTGCGCGAGGCCGGACATGTCGAGGATCATCGAGGCCTTGCCCTCGATATGAGCGGCCATGCCGAGCAGCGCGCCGATGGTCAGCACGCCGGTGCCGCCGACGCCGCCGACCGCGATGTTGTAGGGCCGGTCGAGCGCAGGCTTCGATGCCGGCTCCGGCAGATCGCCGATCGCACCGAGATCGAGATCCGGCGGCGCGCGCCGCCTGAGCTTGCCGCCGTCGACCGTGACGAAGGACGGGCAGAATCCCTTCACGCAGGAATAGTCCTTGTTGCAGGTCGACTGGTTGATGGTGCGCTTGCGCCCGAGCTCGGTCTCCAGCGGTTCGACCGAAATGCAGTTCGACTGCACCGAGCAGTCGCCACAGCCTTCGCAGACCGCCGGATTGATCAGCACGCGGCGCTGCGGATCCTCCATCAGGCCGCGCTTGCGGCGGCGGCGCTTTTCGGCGGCGCAGGTCTGCACGAACACGATCGCCGAGGTGCCCTTGGTGTCGCGGCACATCTTCTGGACGTTTTCGAGCTCGTCGCGATGGAACAGCTTGACGCCCGGCGCGATCGTGTCGGCCGGATAGGCGTCAGGCGTTTCCGAAACCAGATAGATCTCGCGGATGCCTTCGGCGTGGAGCTGGAAGGTGATCTTTTGCGGCGAGAGATCGCCGTCATGGTGCTGGCCGCCGGTCATCGCGACCGCGTCGTTGTAGAGGATCTTGTAGGTGATGTTGGCCTTGGAGGCGATCGCCTGGCGGATCGCGAGGATGCCGGAGTGGAAATAGGTGCCGTCGCCGAGATTGGCGAAGATGTGGTTCTCGTTGGTGAACGGCGCGATGCCGACCCACGGCACGCCCTCGCCGCCCATATGGGTAAAGGTCTCGGTGGAGCGGTTCATCCACAGCGCCATGAAGTGGCAGCCGATGCCGGCCAGTGCGCGGCTGCCTTCCGGCACCTTGGTCGAGGTGTTGTGCGGGCAGCCCGAGCAGAAATACGGCGTGCGGGTGACCGGTGCGGTCGCCTGCATCTGCGTCGACTGGCGGCCGTTGAACCAGTCCGCCTTGGCGCGCAGCATCTCGGCGATCTCAGGATTGAGATTGAGTCGAAGCAGCCGTTCGGTGAGCGAGCTTGCAAGCGAGGCCACGCTGAGCTCGGCGGCGAAGGTCAGGAAGCGCTTGTCGTGATCGTCCATCTTGCCGACGATGCGCGGGCGCACGTCGTCGCGCCAGTTGAACAGCTCCTGCTTGACCTGGTTCTCGACGATCTCGCGGCGCTCCTCGACGATGAAGATCTCCTCGAGCCCGACCGCGAAGTTGCGCACGCCTTCCGGCTCCAAGGGCCAGGGCATGCCGATCTTGTAGAGGCGAAGGCCGATCTTGGTGGCGATCTCAGGCGTGATGCCGAGTTCGCGCAGCGCCTGGCGGATGTCCTCATAGCTCTTGCCCGAGGCCATGATGCCGTAGCGCGCGTTCGGCGAATCCATGGTGATGCGGTTGACCTTGTTGGCGCGGGCATAAGCGATCGCGGCAAAGCCCTTGTAGTCCTGCAGCCTGCGGTCCTGCTCGAAACGGTCGTCGGGCCAGCGGATGTTGAGGCCGCCGGGCGGCAGCTCGAAATCGGGGGGAATGATGAACGGCGTCATCTCGTCGGTCAGGTCGATCTCGGCGGTGGTCTCGACCGTCTCGGTGATCACCTTCATGCCGACCCAGCAGCCCGAGTAGCGCGACATCGCGATACCCAGGAGGCCCATCTCGATCATTTCATGGATGCTGGAGGGATAGAGGTAGGGCATCAGCGCGGAGATGAAAGCGTGGTCGGACTGATGCGGGACGGTGGAGGATTTTGCGCCGTGGTCGTCGCCGGCAAGACAAAGCACGCCGCCATGCTTGGCGGAGCCGGCCGCATTGCCGTGGCGGAAGACGTCGCCGCAGCGGTCGACGCCGGGGCCCTTGCCGTACCAGATGCCGACCGCGCCATCATATTTGGCGCCGGGCGACAGGGCGAGCTGCTGCGAACCCCAGATCGCGGTGGCCGCGAGATCCTCGTTCACGCCGGGCTGGAATTTGATGTTGTACTGCTCGAGATGCTTGCGGGCGGCGAACAGCTGCTGGTCGTAACCGCCGAGGGGGGAACCGCGATAGCCGGATATGAAGCCCGCCGTGTTGAGGCCTGCGGCGCGGTCGCGTCTGATCTGCGCCATGGGCAGGCGGACCAGCGCCTGGATGCCGGTCATGAAGACGTGGCCGGTGCCCTGGGTGTATTTCTGGTCGAGGCTGATAGGCCCTTGGTTGATTCCCATTTAGCCCTCTTTGCGCTGGTCGCGACGACTGCATTTTAGTTAGTCATCCGAACTTGTTAGAACCAGTCTATGTCGGATTTTCTCGCCTGCGCAGCACAATTCTGGGCGACCAAGCCGGTCGCCCAAAAATCGCAACTTAGTGCCGGGAATATCGGAGCGCCGTTTCGGTTTCTGTCGCAGGACAGGCCCGTGGCGAAATGGCGTAACGCGTCTTGTGGACCGGAAGATGATTGGATGCGGCGACGACATCGAGCGACGGGTGCGATTCTGGCCGTTGTGCTGTTGTGCGGTGCGTTCGCGGCCCGCGAATGCGCCGCTCAAGCCACCGACGACATCATCGCCCGCGGCAAGGCGCTCGCGATATCAGGCGACTGCGCGAGCTGCCACACCGCCGACCCGGCAAAGCCCTTTGCCGGCGGCAAGCGGATCGACACGCCATTCGGCGCGGTGTTCTCGCCGAACCTGACCCCCGACCGCGATACCGGCATTGGCGGCTGGAGCGACGACGATTTCCTCCGCGCGCTGCGCAGCGGCGTCTCGCCTGACGGGACGCATTATTATCCCGCCTTCCCCTACCCCTCTTTCACCAAACTGATCCGCAACGACATCCTGGCGATCCGCGCCTATCTCGCGACGCTCACGTCGGTCAGCAACAAGGCGCCTCCGCCAGATCTGCGCTGGCCGCTGAACTATCGCGGGCTGATGCGGGCGTGGAATGCCCTGTTCTTCACGTCCGGCATCATCCAGCCGGACCAGAGCAAGGGCACGGAATGGAATCGCGGCCGCTATCTTGTCGAAGCCCTCGCGCATTGCGGCGCCTGCCATACGCCGAAGAATGCGTTCGGCGCCGACCGACGCGACCAGGCGTTCGGCGGCAGCATGGTGCAGGGCATGTTCGCGCCGAGGCTGGATGGCGCTGAACGCAGCGGGCTGAAATCCTGGAGTGCCGGTGACATCGCAGAATATCTGCAGAGCGGCCGCAACGGACACAGCCACGCCGGCCCCCTGATGTCCGAGGTGGTGGTCAATTCGACCTCGAAGATGAGTGACGCCGATGTGCGCGCGATCGCTGTCTATCTGAAGAGCCTGCCGGCCGGCGCACCGGAGCCTGCGGTCACCCCGCCCTCGCCTGCGCAGATGAGCAATGGCGAGCGGATCTATCGCGGCGCCTGCATCGCCTGCCATGAGCTTGACGGCTCGGGCGCGCCGCGGATCTATCCGCCGCTGCCCGGCAACGCCAATCTGCAATCGGCCAATCCGGCGAGCACACTACGCATCATCCTCGACGGCGCCCAGACCGTGACCACGCCGCGCGCGCCGAACGCAGGCTCGATGCCGGCCTATCCGAAGCTCACCGACCAGGAGGTCGCAGACGTCGCGACCTACATCCGCAATGCCTGGGGCAATGCGGCACCGGCCGTCAGCGCGGACGAGGTCGCCAAAGCGCGGTGGAAATAGGGTATCGTGTCCCGGGCGCGGTGCGGCGCGAAGCGCTGCTCCGCAGAACCGGGACCCACCTGGCTCCGCGGCTGACATGGGCCCCGGCTCAGCAGCGCACCGCGAGCGCGCTGCGCTGCATCCGGGGCGCGAGAATCCCCTCACCGCTCCTCGCCGCGAAACACGAATTTCGGCATCTCCCATTTGTAGCGGATCGCCAGCATCCGGAAGGTCAGGCCGAGGGCGAAGGTCAGCACGGTCCAGATCTGGTCGTTGAGATGCAGGCCGAAGGCCGTCGCATAGAACAGCCCCGTCACCACGGATACGCTGGCGTAGAGCTCGCTGCGGAACAGCAGCGGCACCTCGTTGCAGAGGATGTCGCGCAGCACGCCGCCGGCGCAGCCGGTGATCATGCCGGAGACGATCACGATCGGCAGCGAAGCCTCGACCTGCCAGGCGATGTCGCAGCCGGCCATGGTGAACACCACGAGCCCGATCGCATCGAGCACGAGGAAGGCGAGATTGAGCCTATGCACCAGCCGCGCCAGCAGGATGGTGGCGAAAGCGCCCGCCGCCGCGATCGCGAGGTAGATCGGATGCGCGACCCAGAGCAGCGGATAATGCCCGAGCAGCACGTCGCGGATGGTGCCGCCGCCGAGTGCGGTGATCGCGCCGAGCATGCAGACGCCGGCCCAATCCATGCTGCGTCTGCCGGCCGCTAGCGCCGCCGTCATCGACTGCGCCGCTACCGCAATGAACGAGAGGATGTGCAGCACCGAATCGGTGGGCGGCATGGTCCACATTGAAAAGGCCTCATGGAACAGGTTCGGAACCTGGAATCGGCGGTTCCATCATGAACGGGTTGCAACATTGGCGCGGAACATCCTCACGCGCCAGCGATTGTCCCGTGCGTTTAGTCTTAGCGTCCAGCCTTTGCGTTTAGCCTTGGGGGGCAAACGGAGGAACCTTGAAATGGCTTACCAACCTGACGATCCGTATCGCGCCAACCTGACCGATGACGAAATCCGCCGTCAGGCGCGCCTCAACAGCCTGGACAACGAGCTGCAGCCGGATCCGGAACTCCAGGACGGACCGGCCAGCAGCACCAAGGTCGCGATGTTCGCAGTTGCGGTGGCCGTGGTGCTCGGCGCGCTGTTCTACGGGTTGAACAACACGTCGGTGCACGAGGCCGGCACGACGCCGTCGACGCAGACCGCGCAGACCCAGTCGGTCAATCCGGCCGCGCCGCCTCCGGGTATGCGCGACGTGACGCCGAAGTCGAACAGCCAGCCCGGCATGACCACGGGCGCGGCGCCGGCCAGCCCTGCGGCACCAGCCAACCCGCCATCTGACATGAACAAGTCTGACATGAACAAGTCTGACATGAACAAGCCGGCCGCCCCGCCGGCCGAGAATGCGAAGTAACGAGTGACGACACTGACCAGGCGCGAGCAGCGGGCCGAAACGGCCCGCTGCTTTTTTGTGACGGCTACTTGAACATCTTGTTGAGCTCGCCGCCGGGATAGCCGTTGGCGAATTCGGTGAAGGTGCCCTTCTCGGCCATTTCCTTCGCCGCCTTCATGACGCCGGTCCAGGCCATCCGCGCCAGCGCGCCGCCGACGCTGATCCGGCGCACGCCGAGGTCGGCGACCGCTTGCAGCGTCAGCTCGGATGGGCCGCCGATCAGGAGATTGACCGGCTTCGGCGCTACGGCCTTCACGACCGCGGAGATCTCCTCTCTGGTCTTGATGCCCGGCGCATAGAGCACGTCGGCGCCGGCATCGGAATAGGCCTGCAGCCGCTCGATCACCAGATTGAGGTCCTGCTTGCCCCACAGGAACGCCTCGCAGCGGCCGGTGAGCAGCACGCCACTGTTGTCGGCATCGATGGCCTTGCGCGCCGCCCTGATGCGCTCGACCGCGAGCTTGTGCGCGAACAGCGGGTTGGCGGCGTCTCCCGTGGAATCCTCGATCGACAGCCCGGCGACGCCGGTCTTGACGCCGCGCGCGACGTTGACGGCGACCTTGTCGGGCTCGACCGCAAAGCCGCCCTCGAAATCCGCGTTGACCGGAATATCGACCGCCGCGCACACCGCGGTCAGATGATCGCAGACGTCGTCGACGGTGACGCGGTTGTCGGCCTTGGCGATGGTCCAGGCAAAACCCGCGCTGGTCGACGCCAGCGCCTTGAAGCCGAGATGTTGCAATGCGCGGGCGCTGCCGACATCGAACGGGTTCGGGATGATGAAGCATCCGCTCTCGTGCAGCTTCCTGAAGGCGGCGCGTTTGTCAGCAGTTGGCAGTGGCATGGGTCGCTCCCTGATATCGTTGGCCGCGCAGAGATAGGCACGCGCATGGCAACACGCCAGTGTGCTCGGTGAAGCGCAATGGCTAAGCCTCGACCTTGCGCAGAAATGTCCGCTCCTCCGCGAGGATGAAGCGATTTTCCTCCGCGAAGCGGAAGTTCGCCATGCCCTCGCTGTCCTGGCGCAGCCGCGCGCGATAGGCCTCGTAGGCGGCGAGACTTTCGAACGAGATCAGCGCGAAGCCGATGTTGTTGGTGCCCTCCTGCGGCATCCAATAGCCGAGCAGGTCGCCGCCGCAGCGCGGAATGATCGAGAGCCAGTTCTTCGAATATTCCTCGAACATCGCGCGCTTGAACGGATCGAGCTGGTAGCGGATGAAGACGGTGATGGTCATTGGCGGCCTCCTGATTTGTCCGTCATTGCGAGCGCAAGACGAGCCTGCTTCCGACGCCGACACTACCCGCTTGCCCGACACTAATGCTTCGGCTATCATCGAACTATGAAAGCAGGACCCGACATCTCCCGGATCGCCGCTTTGGTCGGCGATCCCGCACGCTGCAACATGCTGACCGCGCTGATGACCGGCCGCGCGCTGACCGCGAGCGAGCTCGCGCAGGAAGCCGGCATCACGCCGCAGACCGCGAGCTCGCATCTCGCCAAGCTCGAGGCTGGCGGGCTGATCGAGCCGGAGAAGCAAGGGCGCCACCGCTACTATCGGCTCTCTGATCCCGACGTCGCCGACGTGCTCGAAGGCCTACAGGGCATCGCCGCCCGCGCCGGCCATATGCGGGTGCGCACCGGGCCGAAGGATCCGGCGCTGCGCCGCGCCCGCATCTGCTACGACCATCTCGCCGGCGATCTCGGCGTGCAGATGCTCGACAGCATGAGACGGCAGAAGCTGGTGCGCCAGAGCAAGCAGGCAATCGAGCTCACCGGCGAAGGCAAGCGCTTCATGGCGGAGGAGCTACAGATCGACGCCGATGCGCTGACGCATCCGCGCCGTCCGGTGTGCAAGGCCTGCCTCGACTGGAGCGAGCGGCGGCACCACCTCGCCGGTACGCTGGGCGCCGCGATGATGGACCGCTTCACGGAGCTGAAATGGGCCGCGCGGGATGCCGCGCCGGGCAGCCGCGTGGTCAATTTTTCGCGAAACGGCGAGAAGCGGTTCGCCGCGCTGTTCGGCGCGGGCGAGTAGCATCGCGCATTCAAGCGGCATGCGCGCCCCGCGGCAATCTCGCGCCCTCGCCGCTTACGCGCATCGCCTTCGCGCCTGCGAAATATTTCAAATTGATGCTGAACGTGCTTGCGGCGCGCTGACGCAGCCGTGAGCTGCAACATTCATGTCGCATTCAGTCCGCAACATTAAGGTCGGCGACATCGGGCACGGCTTCTGCAATGATCCGGCCGGGCGAATCGGTAAGTAAAAGTTTGTTGCGGTGCCGCAGCGCGGCCCAATTAAAAAGGAGAAGACATGAAGTATCTTTTTGCAGCAGCAGTTTTGGTGACGACCGCATTCGCCGGCATCAGCGCCGCTGATGCTGCCGGTGGTTGCGGCCCGGGCTGGCACCGCGGCCCCTATGGCGGCTGCGTCAGAAATCGTGGCGTTGTCGTCGTTCCGGGCGCGGTCGTGGTTGAGCGCCCCGTCGTCGTCGCGCCTGGCCCGGTCGTGGTCGCGCCGCGCGTCCGCGCCTGCCCCTACGGCTTTGCCTGGCGCTACGGCCGCTGCCGCCCGATCTGATCGCGGCACACCTGCGCAAACAAAACCCCGCCTCGCGCGGGGTTTTTCTTTGACATCAAGTCAATGTCACCAGCGGCGCCAGTGATGATGACGCCAGTGATGCCTGCGCCAATGGCGGCGGCGCCAGCCCCAATGCCTGTGGTGCCAGTGCCGGTGACGCCAACCCCAGTGGCGGTGATGCCAGCGCACGTGCTCGGGCTTCATGCGGCTGACCTCGTCGCCCGTGGTGACGGCCGGATGCGCATCACCAGCGGCCGGCGCGCGTGCGTCGTGATTGAGCGGAAGCGGCGCGGCCTGCGCGGTCGCTGCGAACGTCACCGCACCGGCGGCGACACCGAAGGCCATCTTCAGAAAATCCCGGCGTTCCATGAGAGTTTCCCTTTGTTGCTGCGTTGGACCAACTGCGTCAGCCAGTTTTTTCGCCGCGGCCTGAACGCTCGCTGAACCGCGCGTTCAGCTTTCACGGAACCCGATGCATCGCAGCTGTGTTCGCGACGTTGTGACGTCACACAATCATCACGCCGTCGTCTCCTCCGCGAGCACGAGGAGATCGCGCGTGCGCGTCACCTCCGGCCAGTCGCGGTTGAAGTCGGCGACCAGCCGCTTCATGTCATCGCTGTTGATCGCGCGCTCCAGCGCCGCCTGGTCGGCGAACTGATAGGTCGCCTGATGCAGCGATGGATCGCTGAAACTCCAGCATCGCCACGCCCGCTCTGCGCCGAACGATTTCATCGCATCGGGCAGATGCTCGCGCGAATACCAGGCGTCGAAGGCCGGACGCCTGGCCGCATCGGTGACGGTGGCGCGAACGACGAAATAGGCTGCGGGCATTGGTTCCTCCAGATTTTTGTAGTGCGGGTTAGGCGAAGCCGTAACCCGCCACTGCTCGCGCGGAATGAAGACGGCGGGTTACGCTTGCGCTAACCAGCCCTACGCATCCCTGCTGCGCATCGACGCACGCTATCGCGTCCTGCCCGTCATGCCCATTCCGCCGGTTTCGCGCTCCGCCGAACGGGACTAGCATCGCGGCACAAGACCATCTCCGGGAGGCCGCCATGAAGTCAGGACAACCGATCACGGATGCCAGCCACCTCTACGAAGTCGAGCGCCGCGCCCAGCACGCCGCCCGCCCCGGCTTCCGCATCACCGAGCTGCAGCTCTCGCCGACCCAGAAGGTGCCGTGGCACACCCACAGCAACATCTCCGACACGTTCTACGTGCTGGCGGGAAAGATGCGGCTGTTCCTGCAGGAGCCGAAGGAGGAGGTGAACCTGAAGGTAGGCGAGGTCTACGCCGTGAAGCCGACCCGCCCTCACCTCGTCACCAACGGCGGCACGACGTCGCTGACGTTCTTGATCCTGCAAGGCGTCGGCGAGTACGACTACGTGCCGCTGACGTCGCATTAGGAAGAGGCGCGCGCGACGGACACCCCGGCTTATCCGAGTAGCCCGCATGAGTCATCGGGCGCGCATTCGTGCGACCCGCTGGCTCATCCCTGCTACGCCTGCTATTTCCGCTTCTGCTGCTGGATGAAATCCTGGCCCTGCTTGATCAGCTTCTGCATCCTCTCATCGGCCTTGGCGTCATCATCGTCGTCATCGTCCTTTTCCTTGCTCTCGGCCTTGCTGCCGGCAGGCGGCGCCGAAGGATCCGGACAATTCGCCTCGGTCTCCTTCACCCGCGTGTAGACCCGGTCGCCTTTGGCGACCTCGCTGCACATCACGAAATCCTTCGCACCCACCGGCACCGGCTTGACGCAGACCACGGTGGCGATGCCGCCGGGGATTGCCATATCGCAATTCACCTCACAGGCCATCACCTTCGAATAGGGATTGCTGGCGGTCACCGTGACCGTCCTCTTGTCGGCACCGAGCGTGCATGTCGCAACGTCAGCCGCGCACGCCGGCCCGGCGATGAGCAACATCGCCGCCGCACCAAACCATCTTGTCATGAAAATCCCTCGCCACGCCATCGATCCCCTTTGTCGCGGCGAGAGGAGAAATGGTTCGACCCCGCTGACATTCAGCTTTGGCGAGAGCAGAACAGAAACAACCAGCAATATGCGGGCTCGATGAATCACATCAGCTTCAGCGGCGCGTCGTGAACCAGGCGCAGGTCGATCCCGCCGATCAGACGCGCGCGGCGCGCCTCGGCGGTACTGATCGCGGCCTCGGTCTGCCGCAACGTGCTGACATTCGATCCAAGCGACACGATGCCGCCGAGCACCAGCGCAATCGATCCGAGCGCTGCGGTCTGTCCGGCTCCGAACAGGCCAAGCAGCGCGATGAGCAGCAACGCAAACCCGCCTGATATCGCAATCTTCGAGCCAAGAATGATCCGCCGCGATCGTTCGGCGCTCTCGGCAAGCTCCTCGATCCGCGCCTCGATCTCTGAAATCTCGTCGGTCGGATCGTCTTCGGTCATCAGACTGAAACCTGTAGGGCGGGTTAGGCGAAGCCGTAACCCGCCGCGGATCGTGCGGAGCGAAGATGGTGGGTTACGCTTCGCTAACCCACCCTACGCTCTTGTCACAACGGCAGATTGTCGTGCTTCTTCGCGGGGATCTCGACCTTCTTATCCCTGAGCATCGCCAGTGCGCGGGCGATCCGGCGGCGGGTCGAATGCGGCATGATGACGTCGTCGATGTAGCCGCGCTCGGCGGCGATGAAGGGCGACAGGAAACGGTCTTCGTATTCCTTCGTTCGGGCTGCGATCTTGTCGGGGTCGCCGATGTCACTGCGGAAGATGATCTCCACCGCGCCCTTGGCGCCCATCACCGCGATCTGCGCGGTCGGCCACGCGTAGTTCATGTCGGCGCCGATCTCCTTCGAGGCCATGACGTCGAAGGCGCCGCCATAGGCCTTGCGGGTGATGATGGTGACGAGCGGCACCGTGCACTGCGAATAGGCGAACAGCAGCTTGGCGCCGTGCTTGATCAGGCCGCCATATTCCTGCGCGGTTCCGGGCAGGAAGCCCGGCACGTCGACGAAGGTGACGATCGGGATGTTGAAGGCATCGCAGAACCGCACGAAGCGCGCGGCCTTGCGTGAGGCATCGCTGTCGAGCACACCCGCCAGCACCATCGGCTGGTTGGCGACGAAGCCCACGGTGCGGCCGGCGATGCGGCCGAAGCCGGTGACGATGTTCCGGGCGAAGGTCTCCGAGATCTCGAAGAAATCCCCCTCATCGACGACCTTGAGGATCAATTCCTTCATGTCGTAGGGCTTGTTCGGATTGTCGGGAATCAGCGTGTCCAGGGACATGTCGACCCGGCCGATATCGTCAAAACTCGGCCATTCCGGCACGCCGTCACTGTTGTTCGACGGCAGGAAGTCGATCAGCCGGCGCATCTGCAAGAGCGCATCGACGTCGTTCTCGAACGCGCCGTCGGCGATCGAGGAGCGCGTGGCGTGCACCGAGGCGCCGCCGAGCTCCTCGGCCGTGACCACCTCGTTGGTGACGGTCTTCACCACGTCGGGGCCGGTGACGAACATGTAGCTGGTGTTCTTCACCATGAAGATGAAGTCGGTCATCGCTGGCGAATAGACGTCGCCGCCGGCGCAGGGCCCCATGATGACGGAGATCTGCGGGATCACGCCCGAGGCGATGACGTTGCGGCGGAACACATACGAATAGCCCGCCAGGGCAGCGACGCCCTCCTGGATGCGGGCGCCGCCGGCGTCATAGAGGCCGATGATCGGCGCCCTCGCCTTCATCGCCATGTCCTGGAGCTTGGTGATCTTCAGCGCATGGGTTTCCGACAGCGAGCCGCCGAACACCGTAAAATCCTTGGCGAACACAAAAGTCTTGCGGCCGTTGACCGTGCCCCAGCCGGTGACGACGCCGTCGCCGGGAACCTTGGTCTTCTCCATGCCGAACTCGGTCGAGCGGTGCTCGACGAACATGTCAAATTCCTCGAACGAGCCCTTGTCGAGCAGAAGCTCGATCCGCTCGCGGGCGGTCAGCTTGCCGCGGGCGTGCTGCGCCTCGATGCGCTTTTCGCCGCCGCCCAATTTGGCGCCGGCGCGCCGCTCTTCGAGGGTGTCGAGGATGTCTTTCATTTGTTTCCGCCCGTGTTAGCTACAGTCCGCGTCCCGGCGCCAGCCGGGGTCCCGCTTCGTTCGGAAATGGCTTTAGCACGGCAATTTCGGAACCGGAAAGCCGCTTGTGGGCGGTATCGGGCGCAAAAACGGTAGGATTTTCCGATGTCTGGGGAGATGGCGATGACTGATACGACCGCGGCCGAGACCGGTGCGGCAACCGGCGGGGTGCGCACCCTGCTCCGGCTGGAGGGCCTGGTGCTGTTCGTCGGGATGACCGTGCTCTATTACAAATGGGAAGGGTCCTGGCTGGTCTATGTCCTGCTGTTCCTGGTGCCGGACTTGAGCTTCGCCGCCTATCTCGCCGGCCCTCGCGTCGGCGCCATCGTCTACAACGCCGCCCACACCTATCTGGCGCCGGTTGCGCTGATGACACTGGGCTTTGCCGGCGAAGGGCCGCTGGTGCTGTCGATCGCCATGATCTGGCTCGCCCATATCGGGATCGACCGCGCGCTCGGCTACGGGCTGAAATATTCTGTCGGGTTTGGCACCACCCACCTCGGACGGATCGGCAAAGCGCAATAGGGCGGTATATCCGGGGGGAGCTGAAGCGATGACGTCCCCGGCAAGCGATTTTGCCTGAACCTTTGCCGGGGCAGGCAGACCTATAACTGCCAGGGATTTTGCACCTCCCTTCCTGGGGCTAGGACCAACGCCGCCCGCGGATATTTCAAGCGGACGGCGTTGTGTTGTGAGGCCTCCGGGCCGGATGCTTGCGCCTGCGTCGTCATCGCCGGGCCTGGGCGAGCGGAAGCCACGCCGTCCGTCAGGCGCCATCCCGTGTCATTTGACAGCCTGCCTCCCGATCGGTCTATTTGCCGTCATCCACGACCAGATCGGGTGATCAGATGCTGACAGACTGGCGCTTGGCCGCGACCGCGATCCTGTTTTGCTGCGCCGTGCTGTTCACCTGCATCGAGACCAGCGCCCAGCAAATCTCGAAGGAGATCGCGGCGCGCACCGAGATCTACAGCATCCCCTCGCTGACCATCTCCGACCAGCAATTCCTGACCGGCGACAGCAACGGCAAGCCGGTTACCGTCGGCGGCGAATTCCGGATCGCGCAGGGAAGTGGCCGGCTGCCGGTCGTGGTGCTGATGCATGGTTCGAGCGGCGTCGGCGCCGGGATGGACGCCTGGGTGCGCCACTTCAACGCCATGGGCATCTCGACCTTCGTGATCGACGGCTTCTCCGGCCGCGGCCTCACCGCCACCGGGCCGAACCAGGCCCTGCTCGGCCGGCTCAATCTGATCGTCGACATCTATCATTCGCTGGATATCCTCGCCAGGCATCCGCGGGTCGATCCCGAGCGCATCGTGCTGATGGGATTTTCGCGCGGCGGCCAGGCCACGCTCTACGCAAGCCTCGATCGCTTCAACAAGCTCTGGAACAAGTCCGGCGTGCAGTTCGCGGCCTATATTCCGTTCTATCCGGATTGCTCGACGAGCTTTCTGACCGACACCGCGGTCGCCGCGCGGCCGATCCGGATTTTTCACGGCACGCCCGACGACTATAACCCGGTTGCGAGCTGCAAGGCCTACGTCGCGCGGCTCAAGGAGGCCGAGCACGATGTGGTGCTGACCGAATATCCTGACTCCGCGCATGGCTTCGACGCCGGCCTGATCGGCAGCAACACGGTGGTGGAGTCGACGGGTTCGCAGACCGTGCGCCACTGCACCATCAAGGAAGGCGAAGGCGGCGTGCTGATCAACGCGGCGACAGCGGCGCCGTTCAGCTACGAGGATTCCTGCGTCGAGCTAGGTCCGCATGTCGGCGGCAACCCAACCACCGCGCTTCAAGCGCGCAAGGCGGTCAGCGATTTCCTGCAGGCGCTGTTCAAGCTGAGCTAGCGTGTCTGGCCGCACTCACGCGAACCGGCGCGCGAACACCACGCAGACCACGACGAGCATGGTTGCTGTTATCATCGACCAGGCGACCGGCTCGTGCAGCAACAGCCCGGCCAGCGCGAGGCCGAAGAACGGCTGCAGCAATTGCAACTGGCCGACGCTGGCGATGCCACCGATCGCGAGCCCGCGATACCAGAATACGAAGCCGACCAGCATGCTGAAGATCGAGACATAGGCGAGCCCGAGCCAGGCCGCCGCGCCGATGCCGTCCCAATTCGGCGGCAGCGTCATGATCGTCATCAGCAGCACCACCGGCGCGGATAGCACCAGCGCCCAGGAGATCACCTGCCAGCCGCCGAGCCGGCGCGACAGCGCCGCGCCTTCGGCATAGCCGAGGCCGCAGACGACGATCGCCGCGACCATCAGGAGATCGCCGGTCAGTGACGCCGCTCCGTCGCCCGACAAGGCGAAGGCTGCGACCGTCGCGCTGCCGATGCAGGAGAACAGCCAGAACAGCGGCTTCGGCCGCTCGCCGCCGCGCAGCACAGCGAATACGGCGGTCGACAGCGGCAACAGTCCGATGAACACGATCGAATGCGCCGAGGTGATGTGCTGGAGCGCCAGCGCGGTCAGCAGCGGAAAGCCGATCACGACGCCGAGCGCGACGATCACGAGCGACACCAGGTCCTTGCGTTGCGGCCAGGGCTGCCGCAGCACCGCGAGCAGCGCGGCGCCGAGCAGCGCCGCAATCGCCGCCCGCGCCGAAGTCAGGAACAGCGGCGAGAACCCGGCCACGGCGACGCGGGTGGCCGGCAGCGAGCCGCTGAAGATAATCACGCCGAGCAAGCCGCTGCCCCAGCCATCGATCGAAGCCTTGTCCATCGCACCTTGCTTTCGCGCATTGCGAGATAGGGTCGAACCGCGAGCATCAGTGCGCCCCCTCTCCCGCTTGCGGGGGAGGGTTGGGGTGGGGGTATCTCCACGGTGTTCAACCGGCATGATTCCCGACATTTTGGACCGGCATGATCCCCGACAGTTTGGGTTAAGCGGTCTGTTCGCCCGGTTCGCGCAGCCCCTCACGAGGCGGAGCGAACCGGGTGAACAGGCCGCGGCGGTCGATGAGACCGACGTCGAGGTCGCAGAAGCGGACGACGTGGTCACCGGTATCGAGTTCGGCGATGCCGACAAGTTCGTTCACCAGCGCCTGACCGATAAAGACGAACTTGCCTTTCCATTTAATCTCCCCATTGCCGCGAACACGGCGGGCCTGGTGATCGGCGTCATACCAGGGGTCTTGCTCGCGATCCGGCATGGTGCGTTGAGATGCTCGATAGGCGTCCTCCGGCGGCCGTTGGCCCAGCGCTTCGTGAGGACGTTCCTTATTGTAATGCTCTCGGAAGGCGTCAAAGCGGGCCTGTTGCTCGGACGCATTATCTGCCGGTGGGCTCGATGTTTGCGCCTTCAAGGTGCGATGCATGCGCTCATGGCGACCGTTCTCCTGCGGCGAGGCCGGACGGATGAAGTGCGGCGTAATGCCGAGCTTCAGCCACCAGACCGACAATGTGGTGAGACCGCCGGCGCCGCGCGAGCCGAACGGCGAACCATTGTCGCAGCGGATTGCCCGCGGCAGGCCATGCTCGCGGAAAGCCCTCTCGAAGCGGGGGCGGACGCCCTCGGTCGTCGGTGCGACGATCTGCAGTTCGATCAGGAAGCGACTGTGGCTGTCAGCCACCGTCAACGGATCAATCCGGCACTGGTCGCGGGTGCGGAACCAACCCTTGAAGTCCACGCTCCACTCGTCGTTCGGCTCCTGCACCGGCGTGCAGGGACGCCGCTGGTCGAGCGGACGGCGGCGGCGCTTCACCGGCGAGATCAGCCCCGCGCGCTTGAGAATGCTCCCAATCGTCGACGCCGCCGGCCAATCGATCTCCGGCGCCTGGCGGTCAAGCAGGGCGAGCAGCTTGCGCGGTCCCAGATAGGGAAAGCGCTGCCGAGCCGCGATCACCTTCTCTGCAATCGCCGCATCGGTCGTTTGTCGGCATTGCTGCGGCGCGTGCGAACGGTCCCTGAACCACTCCGGATCGCCGCTCTGCTTCCGCTGGCGCCATGCGTAAAACGTGTCGCGGCAGATACCGTGACGGCGGCACAACTCCGACACGCTCCAGTTCCCGCTCTCGTACTCCATAAGCATCCGGATACGCTCTTCCATCCGACTGGTCTCTCTGAACGGCATCGTCGGGCCCTCCCGCCGATGCTTCTAGAAACCTGTCGGCAATCATGCCGGTCTAAACTGTCGGGTATCTATCCGGTCTGTACCATGCGATGCGACCTCCCCCGCAAGCGGGAGAGGTGCAGCGAGGCTGGTGCTGCATCGATCCAACCGACTCTCATTTGTACTTCACCCCGACCATAGCGGTCGGGGGCTCGCCAAGGCAGCTACAGATCAGTACAATATCGCAAAACTGTATGGATGAAGGTAGGCATACACTTGCAACAGCCATCCGATGCGCCGCAATCCGATCCGCCGAAGGCGACGCGGACCACCGAGGTGATGAACGCGATCCGCGCCAGGGTGGCGAGCCGGGCGCTGGTGGCAGACGACCGCCTGCCCTCGATCCGCGGCCTTGCCGCCACCATGGGCGTCTCGCCCTCCACCGTCGTCGAGGCCTATGACCGGCTGGTGGCCGAGGGCCTGATCCGCCCACGGCCCGGCTCCGGCTTCTATGTCTCCTCAACCGCACTGCCCCCGCTCGCTCTCGCAAAAGACCAGCCGCAGCGCGACCGCGCCGTCGATCCGTTCTGGGTGTCGCGGCAATCGCTCGATGCCGAAGACGGCGCGCTGAAGCCGGGCTGCGGCTGGCTGCCAGCCGAGTGGATGCCGACCGAAGCGCTGCGACGCGCGCTGCGCGGCCTGGCACGCGCCGACGACGCCGTGCTTGCCGATTATGGCGCGACCCGCGGCTCACTCGCGCTGCGCCGTCTCCTGATGGCACGGTTCGCCGATGAGGGCCTCGAGGTGCCGCCCGAGCAGCTCCTGCTCACCGCGTCCGGCACCCAGGCAATCGATTTGGTGTGCCGCTTCCTGCTCCGGCCCGGCGACACCGTGCTGGTCGACGATCCCTGCTACTTCAATTTCCGCGCGCTGCTGCGCGCGCATCAGGTGAAAATCGTCAGCGTGCCCTACACCGCGTCAGGGCCCGACGTCGCAAGCTTCGAGGCGGTGCTGGCCGCCGAGCGGCCGCGGCTCTATGTCACCAACTCGGCGCTGCACAATCCGACCGGCGCGACGCCGTCGCCGCAAACCGCGCATCGCGTGCTGAACGCCGCGGCGGCCCATGATCTCACGATCGTCGAGGACGATATCTTCGCCGATTTCGAGCCGGAGCCGTCGGCGCGGCTCGCTGCACTCGACGGGCTCAACCGCGTGATCCGGATCGGCAGCTTCTCCAAGACGCTGTCGGCCTCGGTGCGCTGCGGCTTCATCGCCGCTCGGCCGGACTGGATCGAGGATCTCGTCGACCTCCAGGTCGCGACCGGTTTTGGCGGCCCGAGCGCGGTCGCAACCGAAATCATCGCGAGCGTGCTGTCGAGCGGCTTCTACCGCAAGCATGTCGAGGAGCTGCGAAGGCGCCTCGCCCGCACCCGCCGCGACATCGGCGACAAGCTGCAGCGCATCGGCATCGAGCCCTGGCTGATGCCGCGCGGCGGCTTCTATCTGTGGTGCGAGTTGCCCGACGGCCGCGACTCCGCCGACGTGGCGCGCGCAGCGCTCGCCGACGACAATGTCGTGCTGGCGCCCGGCAACGTGTTCAGCGCCTCGCAGACAGCTGCCGCCTTCATGCGTTTCAACGTCGCGCAATGCCGCGACCCGAAGCTGATGCCGGCGCTGCAGCGGGCGATCGGGCGCTAAAGTATAATGAGATTGCACTGAACTGGAGCGACGGTGGCTCTTCACCTCTCCCTTGGGAGAGGTCGGCGCGCAGCGCCGGGTGAGGGATGACGGTCCCTCGTTAGCGCCGCGGCCCCTCACCCGATTTGCTGCGCAAATCGACCTCTCCCCATTGGGGAGAGGTGGACCAAACCCGTAGCCGAGCCGCTTCGATCCGAGTGACTCGGCTACTTCTCGCCGACCTTGAACGGCTCCTCCTTGCCCGGCGGCACGGTCTCCTCGGCCATCGCCAGGATCATCGCGACCATCACGTAATTGCCGGCGAGCGCGGTGAGATCGACGATCTGCTGATCGTTGAAGATCTTCTTTGCCCGCGCATAGGTCTCGTCGGAGACCTTCTTGGTCGTGGTCAGCTCGGTGACGAAATCGTACACGACGGCCTCGTCCTCGGCCATTTTCGACGGCCGGTTGCCGGCCTTCAGCTCTGCGATCACGTCCGCCGACAGCCCGGCCTTAGCCGCGAGCGGCGCATGCGCGAACCATTCGACCTGCGAGCGCCACTGGCGGCCGATGATCAGGATCGCGAACTCGTTCAGCCTGGTCGGCACCGAAGTCTGCCAGCGCAGATAATAGAACAGATCGTAGAGCCGCTGGCCGAGCACCGGGCTCCTGATGATCGGATTGTAGGGACCGCCGATGCCGACGCTCGACACCTTCATGATCTGCTCGCCGAGCGGCTTTTGCAGATCGTTGAGCTGCTCCATGGTGAGCTGCGGGAAGCGCGGCTCCTTGCTGGTGGCGGGTGCCGAGAACATCGTGGCCGCGAGCCAGCCGCCGGCCGCGGCCAGCGTGAGCGACGACAGCCAGACGGTTGCTGATTGCATGATTTCCTCCGGTTCTTGCTTTTGACGGAGGCATGCTAGTCGAGCAGTGATGCGCCTGCAGCCGCGACGCACGCAGATCAGCCCGTCACAACGCGACGATATCGGTGAGGCATTGCTGCGTGACGCTCATCCGCGCGTCGATCTGCGCCTGGGTCTTGCAGTCCATGTTCATCGCGAACACCGTGACGTCACTGCCCTTCTCCGCCCAGCCGACCAGCCAGCCCAGCGAGCCGTGCTCCTTGTCGGTCAATCCGGTCTTAGCGCGAATGACGGCGTCACCGACTTTCGTCACCGGAAGGATGTCGCACACCAGTTGCTGGCTGCGCTTGCCGACCGGCAGCACGCCGCGGCGCAGCCGGTCGAGGAAATCGATCTGCTGCACCGGATCGATCCGCAAATTACCCGACACCCAGAACTGATCGATGCCGCCGCCGATGTCGCGGTTGCCGTAGTCGATGATGTCGAGATATTTCTTCATCCGCTCCTCGCCGATCCGGCGGGCGATCTCCTGAAACACCGGGAAGGCCGACACCGCGAGCGCCGAGCGCAGCGTGTGGTCCCTGTTCCAGGCCTCGATGCTGCGCGTTGTGCCGTCCCACTTGAAGACGTCATTGTCGGGGTCCTGCACCACGCCGGTCTCGAGCGCGATCAGCGCGTTCGGGATCTTGAAGGTCGAGGCCGGTAACTTGCCCTCGCCCGAGCGAACCTTGTCGCTCGCGATGATCAGATAGTCGTCGATCTTGTAGCCGACGAAGGTGCCTTCGGTGCCGAGATCAAAGAAGCGCTTTGCCAGATCCTCGCGAAACTCGCTGCGCTGGTAGGAGACGTTGGCGAGACTGCGCGACGGCAGGATGCTAGCGGCAGCAAGCAGACCGAGCGCATGGCGGCGATGGATCACGAGGGGACCTGGACCGGTTCGGGTTGACGACGATGCTGATGCCATCGTGGTGAAACGATGGCAATAAGGCTTGCTTGTTTGACGCGTTTTCTTCACGCGGGCCGGGGCCCACTTCGCTCGAAAGCAGCTAGCGCACCCGGCCCGACAGCCGCAGCACGAACACCAGCACTTCGGCGACGGCCTTGTAGAGCTCGGCCGGAATCTCGTCGCCGAGCTCGACATTGGAAAGCGCGCCGGCCAGGACCTCGTTCTCCTCGATCGGGATATCGTTGGCTTTGGCGACCTCGATGATCTTGGCGCCGATCGCGCCCTTGCCTTTTGCCACCACGCGCGGTGCGCCGGCGTGGTCGTAATGCAGGGCGACCGCGAGCTGGTTGTTGGCGTCGCTCATGATGCGCGGTCCAGGAAATGGCCGGCGCGCGCGGGCGCGGGTTGCGGCGGGCTGCCGTCGCGGATCTCGATATCGCCGGGTGTCAGCTCGGCCCTGGTCAGCGCCTGGCTTAGCTCGGAGGCGCCGGAGCGCAGCTGCGCGGCGGTCGAGGGACGCTCGGCCCACATCCGCACCGAGGTGCGCTCGCCGTTCAACGAGACCAGCGCGTGCACCGGCCCGGCCGGCTCGACGTCGAGCGTGAAGCGCGCCCGCCATACCCGCTTGGCGGCCTCGACCTCGTTGCCGCCGCCATCGCGGGAAATCTCGAACTGCGCCATCGCCGTGCCCTGCTGGGTCAGGAACGGGATCTCGAAATTCCAGCGCGGCACCATCGCGTCGAGCTGCGGACGCTGACCATCGCCGCGATCCGGCAGCGAGGCGACCTGGAGCAGCGTCTGCCGCGCCAGTGCCGCGTCGGTGTTTTCCAGCAGGCGATGCGCGGCGGCAGCAATCGGCGTGCCCGGCGCAATCGACGGCTCGGCAACGGCCTGCGCCGCGGGCAGCGCGCCGTGAAACGGCGGCGGCGGCGTGTCGCTGCGTGCGGGCACCTCGCCGGGCAGCGTCTCCCGCGGCACAGCGCCCTGCCGTGCCGGATTGCCGAGCTCGTGCAGCGCTTCCTGAATGAGATTGAGCGCGCCGCCCGACGACGGGCCGGCATCGAGCGCATCCGCGAGTGCGCCGGCGAGCCCGGTGGCGCCGCGGCCGAGATCGTCGGCGACCGGCACGCGGGCCTGCGGCAGCAGTATCTCCTGAACGTCGAGGTCGGGCGTTGCCGGCGGCACGAGGCTCGGCGCCGTGCCGGCATTGGCAAGCGTCGGCCGCTCGAGCGGCGTGGATGCAGGCTTGGCGGTGTCGCCGGCACCAGCCGACGTCAGCGCCTGGCGCAGCACGATCAGCGCGGCCTTCAGATCGGGCGCGCTGCCGCTCGTGGGCACAACGCCCGAAGCAAGCGTCGCCTCCAGCAGCAGGCCGGATTTCTGGAAGCCGGTCTTCACGGCATCGCCGCTCAGATTCTCGTCGAGGCCGGTCTGCTGCGCCAGCACCTGTGCGATCGCGGCCTGAAGCTTTGGCGGCAGATTGGCGGAGGCGACCGCCGCGAGATTGGCAAATAGTGGCGCCTGGCTGCCCTGCACCGCCGCCGCGTTCTGGGCCGTTGCGGTGATGGTGACGCGCTCGAGTGGCGTCAGCACCGCCTTCGGCGCCGTGGCGACGGGCTGGGACGCGGCGCTGAGATCGGCCGCCCCCTGGGCGCGCGGCGACATCTGCACCGTATCGCCGGCGTCGGCGCCCGGCCCGACCAGTTGCAGGCGAACGCTGCCGTCACTGGTCTGCGAGACCGCAAGCTGCAGGTTCTGGCCCTGCTGCAGCGGCACCTCGGTCTGGACGTCGATCGACAGGCTCGCAATCGCGATCCGCACCAGATCGGCCGACAGCACCTTCAAGACCTGCGCATTGACGACGCTGCCCGCCTCGAGCGTGAGGTCTGGCGCAACACTGCCCGCCTCGTTCGAGGCAAGCACCGGCAGCACGGGATTGATGGCAAGTGCCATGTCGGAGGTCTCGGTCAGGCGGCAGGCTCAGGCCGCAGGCTAGCCCGGCGCCGTAAACCCCTCGTTAACCGGCAGCCGGCATGAGCTCCCTCAGGACGCTGGCGGCGGCCTTGAAATCGACCTGCCGGGCCGCGCGGCGGGCAGCGACCTCCTCGTCGACGCCCCATTTCTCGATGTTCCAGTCCTCGTCGACATGGGCGGCGGCCCAGACCTGGTCCTCGTCGCGAGCACCATGCGCCAAGGCCAGAGCCAGCAGCGCTGAGCCGGTCAGCGTCGTCACCACATGGAGCGCCGCGACCGACCATGGATCGGCCGGGAACGCCGCGCGCGCCGCCTTGATCGCGGGCTCGGGCTGGCCGACATGCATGACCCCCTCGGCCATCACGAAATGGGCGCCGAGCGTGTCAGCGGCCCAGAACAGGATCGGGTCCCAATGCCGGGCCTCGCGCGCCACCAGGGAATCGGGATAGCCGGCGCGATAGAACAGCAGGTCGCTGCCGAGGAATTTTGCGGCGTCATCGGCGACCTCGTCGACACGATCGATCACCCCCTCGATCACGCTGTTGGCAAGCCGCGTCAGCGGCATGGTCATGGGATCGATGGTCTCGCCCTGCGCATTCCATTCTGCCGCGACCGCGTCCGCCATGGCGCGCGTCGGCACCACGATCGGCTTGCCGGACGGCGAGCGGATCTGCTTGCCGTCGAGCGTGATCGCAAATCCGCCACTGGCGTCAGTGACGTCGGCGCCGATGTAGAACCGCTTGCGCTGGGGCTTGCGGATGTGGCGCCGCACCGCCTCCTGCGGATCGAGCGGGGATTGTTCGGGTCCATTGTCGAAGAGTTCGCGCATCAGGCCGGCAGGCTTTCGTTCGGGAGGATTTCCCTGCAAGATATGTCAGGGTCACCGGCAAATAAAGCTGATGGGACGGGTCAATATCCTGGCGGGTTTTTCGCTCGTTGCGGTGGCCTTCGGAGCCGCCGGCGCCGAGGCCGGGTTCCGCACACCGGAATCGCTGATCCGCAACGTCTACGCCCATTATGGACGGGGCAGCGCCGCGTTTTCCAATGGCCTGCCGCGCGACGAGGAAACCGCCCGGCAATTCTTCGATTCCCCCCTGCGCGCCGCCTGGACCGCCCTGCACGACGCACCCTACGATTTCCTGGTGCAGAGTCCGACCTGGCGGATCGGCCCGATCTCGATCGCAATCCTGCGCAGGCAGTTCGACCGGACCGATGTGACCGTGACGTTCGACAATGAGGGCCGCGCGGTCACGCTCAACTTCATCGTCGTCAACGGTCCCGACGGCTGGGTGATCTCTGATGTCGAGAGCCCGCATGATTCGCTGCGACTGTTTCTGACGCAGTTCAGGCGCTGATCTCGATCACTGCACTCGCTCGGAACCACGAGGCCGTTTGCTGGAACCAAACCGCCGTCGGCACGACGGCACGTGACAGGATCGGCGCCGCCGAAAAAATATCTGACGATCGCCGGCGCGTCGCGCGTTCTCCGCAATTGCGTCGGCGAATGCTGCATCCGATTGATCGCTCAGCAAGTTTGAACATCCTGCTCGCGTTCTGCGTCGAAGTGCCGCAAGAAGCTGTCATCTGCGTGTTAAAAACCTGCCAGATTTCGGCAACAACGCGCGGCTAGCCTTCCGACACCAAACAAGAAGCATTTGTCGACCATTGCGGTCGCAAGACGTGGACTGACGTCACGCATGGCGTCGGTTGCGCGTTTGCGCGCCTATGTCGACGTATTGGCAGGGCGGCGTGGCACGACGACTTTCGACAGCTTGTTGTGTCATCGCCGCGGCTTGCCTCGGGCTTGCGGCGAGCGGCATGACGGCCTGGCTCGGCGCAACGGGCTTGCAGGACGTGCCGCGAGCGCAACACGATGTTTGTGCGCGGCCGGAGCCCGGCAGCGCGCTCGAGGAACCCGCCGAATTGCGCAGCCGCGACGGCGTGCTCGAAACCGACCTCAGCATCCACGATCAGAAGCTGCCGGATGGAACGAGCCGCTACTGCTACCTGACACCGGACGGCAAGCCATCGCCGACGCTGCGCGTGAGGCCGGGCGATCAGCTGGTCATCCATTTCAAGAACGACCTTGTCGACCTCGACACGGCGACGCCTGCGATCGACCGCCCACTCGCCGGCGCACCGATCTGCACGACGAGACCGAAAGCCGACGTTTGCGCGAGCGGCGCGATGACGCCGATCTCGACCAATCTGCACTTCCACGGACTGACCGTGCCGCCGGTCTGCCACCAGGATGATGTGCTGAAGACCTCGATCCAGCCCGACGATGCGCCGTTCGAGTATCGCCTGCGCATCCCGGACGACGCGCCGCCCGGCCTCTATTGGTATCACCCGCATCTGCACGGCTTCAGCAAGACCCAGGTGCTCGGCGGCGCCTCCGGCGCGCTGATCATCGAAGGCATCGAGCGCGCCGATCCGTCGCTCGCCGGCCTCCCCGAGCGCGTGCTCGTGATCCGCGACCAGGATCTGGTCAATCCCGATGCGCCGCCGTCGAAATTCGAGCCGGTCATGACCAAGAGCCAGCTCGACAATGATGGCGACGTCGCCAATTCCGGTACCGGTTTCGGCAAGCCGTCGAAGGATCTCTCTGTCAACTTCGTGCCGGTGCCCTATCCGAACTATCCGCCGGCTCAGCTCACGATGAAGCCGGGCGAGCGGCAGCTCTGGCGCGTACTGAACGCGTCCGCGATCACCTATCTCAACCTCGCTCTGCTGGTCGGCCGTGCGCCGCAGCAGATCGGCATCGTCGGGCTCGATGGGGTGCCGTTGCAGTTCCAGGGCAGCCCGTCGCCCTCGGTGCAATGGGTCAACCATATCGGCCTGCCGCCGGGCGCGCGCGCCGAGTTCATCGTCGAAGGACCGCCGGCCGGCGCGCAGGCCTTGCTGGTGACGCGCGCGGTCGACACCGGGCCCGCCGGCGAGAACGACCCCAACCGCGCGCTGGTGGCGATCGCCGCCTCAGCCAATGCGAGCGAGCCGCAGGCCACACTGCCCGCGCACGCCGGGCCGCTGCCGAAACCGGATCGGCCGTGGGTCGGCGACGTCGCACCGATACGCGTCAGAAAACTGTTCTTTTCCGAGCAGCCGGAGAACCCGAACGACCCGAACAGCCCGACCAAGTTCTTCATGACCCTCGACGGAGAGACGCCGAAGCCGTTCGATCCGCAATCGGACGTACCCGACATCACCGTGCGGCAGGGCGACGTCGAGGACTGGATCATCGAGAACCGCTCGATGGAGCTGCATGATTTCCACATCCACCAGCTTCACTTCCAGCTGCTCGACTGGTCCGGCGTCGCAGTCAACGAGCCGTTCCTGCGCGATACCGTCAATGTGCCCTACTACAACGGCCGGATGCTGAAGTATCCGAGCGTGCGCCTGCGCATGGATTTTCGCGATCCCGGCATCGTCGGCACCTTTGTCTACCACTGTCACGTCCTCGAACACGAGGACGGCGGCATGATGGGACGGATCAAGGTCGTGCCGCGAGACACTGCAAGTTCCACCAAACCGCCTAATCTGCAAAAAGGAGAGCTTTAATGCGCGACAAGCACAGGTCACGCTGGCTGCAGGGATGCCGCCTTACCCTCAGCGCGCTTGCGCTAGGTCAGTTCACCGCCGGCCCGGTGCTGGCGGAGGACTGGAACCATCACGGTGGACACGAGACCCGGTCGCCGATCAAGCACGTGATCGTCATCATCGGCGAGAACCGCAGCTTCGACCACGTGTTCGCGACCTATGTGCCTGAGCGGCACGACCAGAGCGTGTTCAACCTGCTCTCGCAGGGCATCGTCAAGCTCGATCACAACAAGAACGCGATCCCCGGGCCCAACTTCGAAAAGGCGCATCAGCAAGCCGCGACCGATACCGGCCTGAACGATGCGTTCCTGCTGAGCCCGCCGAAGCAGAACTTCCCCAGGGATCAATTGCCGGCTCCGCTGGTCGGCGGCCCCAAGGTCTCCTACATCCCCAACAAATGCGGCAGCTCGCCGATCACCAGCTGCGAAGCGTCGCTTGCGCTGGCGCAGCAATCAGAATCCGGCCTGCCGTCCGAATATTACCAGTACCTGTTGACCGGCGGCACTGGTCAGACGTCGGCGACCCCCGACGCACGCATCACCAATGTCAGCGCGCTGCCGGCCGGTCCGTTCCAGCTTACCAACAGCGACGCGATGCCCTACGACACCTATTCGGCAAGCCCGGTGCATCGCTTCTACCAGATGTGGCAGCAGCTGAACTGCAACCACTCGGCGGCCAGCCGCGACAATCCGTCGGGCTGCGGCGGCAATCTGTTCGCCTGGGTCGAAGTGACCGTCGGCGCCGGCGCCAATGGCGCGGCGCAGCCCTCCAACTTCTCGACGGACTATTCGCCGACGGCGACGACCACCGGCGAAGGTTCGACGGCGCTCGGCTTCTACAACGTGCAGAAGGGCGACGTGCCGTACTTCACGTCTCTCGCGCAGAAATACGCGATGAGCGACAACTTCCACCAGTCCGTCAACGGCGGCACCGGTGCCAACCACATCATGTTCGGTCATGCCGACATGCTTTACTTCAGCGACACCTATGGCAACGCCGCCGTGCCGCCGAACGGCACGCAGGTGTTCGGCGGCACGCCTGACGCCGGCATCGTGCATCAGATCGAGAACCCGAATCCGGCCTCGGGCACCAACAATTGGTACACCGAAGACGGCTACGGCGCCGGCGGCAATGGCGGCTTCCCGGCGCCCTACCAGACCAGCCCGGTGTCCGGCGGCGGCTCCTACAGCGACTGCTCGGATCCGAGCCAGCCCGGCGTCAAGCCGATCCTGGATTATCTGAAGGGGCTCCGGATCAACGCGAATTGCGAACCGGGTCACTACTATCTCTTGAACAACTACAATCCGGGTTATTTCGGTAACGGCAAGAACGCCTACACCGACACCAATCCATCCAACACGCCGTTCACGATCCCGCCGTCGACCCGCAAGAGCATCGGCGACAGCCTGAACGAGCGCAACATCTCCTGGAAGTATTACGGCGACCAGTGGAACAACTACGTCAACGATCCCTACCAGCTCAACTGGGGCGTGGCCGGGCCGAACGCCGACGAGTACTGCAACATCTGCAATCCGTTCCAGTACGACACCTCGATCATGTCGCACCCGGACCAGGTCGCAGCCCATATCAAGGACTCGTCTGATCTGTACTCCGACCTCTCCAAGCATTCGCTGCCGGCGGTCTCGATCGTCAAGCCGAGCGGCTTCATCGACGGTCACCCGTCGTCGTCCAAGCTCAACCTGTTCGAAGGCTTCACGAAGAAGATCGTCGATCAGGTCCAGGCCTCGGACTACGCGAAGGACACCGCGATCTTCATCACTTTCGACGAAGGTGGCGGCTACTTCGACTCAGGCTATGTGCAGCCGCTCGATTACTTCGGCGACGGCACGCGGATTCCGCTGATCGTGGTGTCGCCATTCGCGCGGCAGGGCCACATCTCGCATGAATATGCCGATCACGTCTCGATCATCAAATTCATCGAGCGAAACTGGGACCTGCAGCCGATCACCCATCGCAGCCGCGACAACTTCCCGAACCCGGTAGCGGCGCCCAATAATCCCTATGTTCCGGTCAACAGCCCGGCGCTCAGCGATCTCTTTGACTTCTTCGACTTCGACGGCGGCGGCCATCATCATGGCGGCGGCTGGGATCACGGCGGCGGCTGGGACCACTGACGACCGCACCTCGCGAGACAACAATCCGCCGGCCCGACAGGCCGGCGGATTTCATTTTCACCCAGCTGGATGTCCATAGCCAGCGCGAGCCTGTAAGGTGTCTGGCTTCGTCTCTGTGGAAATCCTGCTCAATGACATCAATCGCTTTCCGCCAGGCCCAGCCGGCCGACCTTCCGGCGATCATTGCCCTCCTCGCCAACGATGTCCTGGGGCAGCAGCGGGAAGATCCGAGTTCACCACCGAAATATGTCGACGCATTCGAAGCCATTCTCGCCGATCCCAACCAGCTGCTGGTCGTGGCGACCGCGGATGACGAGGTGATCGGCACGCTGCAACTCACCTTCATCCCCGGATTGGCGCGGCTGGGCGCCTGGCGCGGGCAGATCGAAGCGGTCCGGATTGCGGAGACGCACCGGAGTTCAGGCGACGGGCAGCAGATGTTCGAATGGGCGATCGCGCAATGCCGGGCGAGAGGCTGCAACCTCGTCCAGCTCACGACCGACAAGGCGCGGCCCGATGCGCACCGCTTCTATGAACGGCTGGGATTCACCGGCAGCCACATCGGCTACAAGCTGATGCTTTGACGCACAGCCGGGCCTGCTCTGTCATCACGTGCGTCTATTTGTTCCGGTCACCACCAAGAAGATTCTTGTAGACCTTCCCATCCTTCATGATGACCAGGAAGTTCTTTGCCGGGTCTTCTATCAGCTTGATGTTGTCGATCGGGTCGCCATCGACCAACAGAAGGTCGGCCAGCGCGCCTTCCTCCACCACGCCTAGCCTGCCTGGATACGGATTTCGAAGCCCGGACAGACCGAGCAATTCGGCATTCGTCGACGTCGCCATCGTGAGCGCCTCGGCGGGCGTATACCATCGCGTGAGCGTCGTCAGCATGGCGCCTTGCCGGTCAGCAAGCACCTTCGAGAACAAGACGTCGGTGCCGAATGCCGTCTTCAACTTGTACTTCTTCGCAAAGCTGTAGACCCTGTCGGTGCCGGCAACGACCTGTCGCATCTTGTCCTGCTCCGCAGGCCCAAGGGCGCTGGCGCCCGACAGGTCGACGAAGGGCTGGGTGCTCAGCCAAATTCCCTTCTCGGCCATCAGGCGGGCCGTCGCGTCGTCCATCAGGTGACCGTGCTCGACACATTTGGCTCCCGCTGCGATCGATCGCTGGATCGCGACCGGCGTATAGGCGTGTACGGCGACATAGGTCCCCCAGTTCTCGGCAGCTTCGACCGCGGCGCGCAACTCCGGTTCAGTGAAGGTGGACACATCGAGCGGACTGAACGGTGACGCGACCCCGCCGCCCGCGGTGAGCTTGACCTGCGTAGCCCCCTGCATGAGCTGCTCGCGCGCGCGCACACGGACCTCATCGGGGCTGTCCGCGACCATGGCGCCGCCTATCCTCTCCATGCGGCTGAGCATGCCGCCGATCGTTCTGGGCAGCTCGGACAGCTGCCGGAAGTCGCCATGGCCGCTGGTGATGGTGATCATGGCACCGGACGGGTAGATGCGCGGACCGGCGACGAGCCCCTCGTCGATCGCCCGCTTGAGGGAAAAGGCCGGCCCGCCCATGTCGCGAACGGTGGTAAAGCCGCGCATCAGCGTGGCCGTTGCTTCCGCGGCCGCAAGGAGATTGGTGTAGCCGACATCACCGGCTATCGCAGCCGCCGGCGTCGGGCGTACCAGCATCGCATGCCAATGCGCGTCGATCAGCCCGGGCATCAGCACCCGTCCGTCGCCGGCGATCACCTGCGCGTCGGCCGTGATCGCCGCAGTCGAAATCTTCTCGATCTTGTTGTTCCGGATCAGCACATTGGACGGCCCGGAGAGCGCGCCATTCTTGCCATCAAAGACGCGGACATTCTGGAACAGCACGCCAGTATTCTGCTGAGCTTGCGCAGGCAGTGAGCCAAGGAGGCTCAAGCCAATCGAGGCGATCAGTGCAGCCACCCCGAAGCTTTTGCTCAAATCTGACATGTCACTCTCCGCCCATGGCACATCGCTCGAGATTATCATTGATCTCGCTGTGTACGAGGGGCCGACTTGATTGCGGCTGATTAGTGAGCGGCCTACTGAGCCGCTCTGGCGGCAGGCTGCAAAGCGTAGGTCAGCCATCCGACGCCATGAGACAGCAGATCGATCCCCAGCAACAGCCCGAGCACCCACAGGCCGGTTGCCGGAAACCCGGTCAGAATGACGAGGCCTGCCAGGACGCCAAACAGCCCGGAGGCCAGCATGATCCAGCCAGCCTGCCGCCAATGGCCGATGCCAACCAGCATGCGCACAATCCCGGAGACCAACAGCAGGAGACCGAGCGCATAGGTCAGGATCAGCGCACTCGTCACCGGCTGGCTCAGCAGAACCATTCCGCATGCAAGGTAGAGGACCCCGAGCAGAAGCTGCCACACGAATCCGCCCCAGCCCTTGGTCCAGAACGCGTGCAGGATTTCGAACGCGCCAGCGACGATGGCCGTCCAGCCGATGAAGATGGCGCTGATCACGGTGAAGAGCACGACATCGCCCAGGACCAGAAGGCCCGCGGCGATCATGACGAGCCCAAGCAGGACGCACACCCACAAAGGCGGGCCAGGCAGGCCGCGGAGCATTGTGGAACTGTTCTCATAGGTGGCCATGTCATCCTCCTCGATCCCAGGCAGCTGCGGCGCATCCCAACTAGGCCGATCGCTCGCCCTCGCCTGTCGCTCCGTCGTCCGGTATTTCTCCCGGCCGGTAATTCGGCAGCCGGCCTGCGGGAATGACTGCGAGCAAGGCGAGGCCGGCCATGATCAACAATCCGATCTTCAACGCCCGCAGGCGCGCCTCGGTGTTGACCCGCACCGCTTCCTCGACCTGCTGCGGCGTACCGCTGGTGCCTTCGAGCACACTGCGCAGCCGGTCATTGCTGACGAAGGTGATGTTGCCGAGATCGACCTGGCTCTGAAGCTCCTTGGTCAGCACCGGACTGGCCGCGATCCTGCCGAGCGCGATCGTACTCAACAGACCGACGAGAAGAGCTCCGGCAACCGCGGTGCCGACTGCCGCCGCCAGATTCTGTGAGGTTCCGCGCAGAGACCCGACGTCCCCGGCCAATTCCTTGGGCGAAGCCGTGACCAGAACGTTGAACAGCAGCGTCACCAGGGAGCCCTGGCCAATGCCGAACAGCACGAGTCCAAAGAGAACGGGAAACTCGCTCCAGTCGTTGCGTACGACGAACGCGAGCCATAGCAACGCGACAGTGCAGAGGCCAAAGCCGAAGCGTCCGATCTGGCGCGGCGTCAGTCTGTCGTAGAGATTGACAATCAGCATCGCCGACAGAAAAACGGTCAGATTGAAGGGCATCATCGCGATCGCAGTCGCAATTGGCGAACGTCCCTGAACGATCTGGATGTAGAGCGGCACCGTGAAGTTCAGGGCCGCCTCGAGCGCCACGACTGCGAACAGCGCGTAGACGGCGCACCTCTCCTCTGGCGAGTCGATCACCTGCAACGCCAGCAGGGGCGTCTTCCCTGCGGCCTGCTGCCGATGCGTCCACATCAGGAATGCCTGCCCGAGTACAATGCCAAGCACGATCAGGACCGGTGCCGGCGAGACGCCCAGCACGTCGAACGGCGCGTTAGGCGTCGCCAGGATCACTCCCCAACCGTTCAGATTATTGAACCCGAAACTGATGAAGATGATTGCGCTCGCGGCAAGGGCGACGCCGATCAGATCGATCCGAACATCCGGGCGACCGCGGTCGGGCCGCAGGCGGAAACTCAGAGCGAAAGCGATCGCCGAAGCAGCAATGAGAATTCCGAACGCGGGGCGCCAGCCGATATAGGTGCCGAGCAACCCACCGACGACAAATGCCAGCACGCCGGCGGCAGCCCGCGCCGAGCCAAGCGCACCAAGGGCCGTCGCTTGCTGGCGTCCGGCATAATTCTCGGCAATCAGCGCGACGAGCGAAGGCACGATCACCGCGCCCGCAGCGCCGCAAAGCGCCTGAGCGGAGATCATCACCGAGGCCGTGGGGCTGAACGTCATCGCGATCTGCGATATCAGGAAGAGCACGACGGCAACGCGAAAGACCTGCACCGCCCCGAACCTTTGGGCGAGTTTCGCGCCGAGCATCACGAACCCGGCCACCAGCATCGAGTACGCCACGATTCCGGTCGCGACCGTGGTCGGCGGCACGCCGAAGCTGGCGACCATTCCTCCCATGGCAACCGGCAACGACGCGACATTGAACGACATGATCATCTGACCGAACGCAATCGCGATCATGGGCATCCATGATGCGCGCTCTTCCTGATGAACGTCGCCGATCGAGATAGCTTGCGTTGCCATCGCGTCCTCCAACCTGCCTGGCGTTGCGACCGATCGAGCCACGGCTCTACCGATCCTCAGAGCATATTGTTTCACTCGTCCGGTTGGGACACGAACAGATCCATGCCCAGTCTTTGCGACAGGAACTTCGCGGCGAGCTGCCCTCGCACGCTGTTGCCGGCCGCATCCAGTGGCGGGGCGAAGGTGCCGAAACCACCTTTTCCCGGAGATACCGCGACGATGCCACCACCGATGCCGCTCTTGCCGGGCAGACCGATGTCGTACAGCCAGTCGCCTGACGTCTCATACAATCCGGCAGTGACCATGACGGCCAACGCATAGTGGCACACGGCCGCATCGACGACCCGCTGCCTGGTGACTGGATTGACCCCGCCGTCAGCCAGCGTCGCGCCCATCACGGCGAGATCCCTGGCGCTCACATTGAGGGAGCACTGCCGGGTGTAGAGATCGGTCGCCTGTCTGGCGTCGCAGTAAATCCGGTCATAGCTCTCCAGCAGCCGCGCGATACTTCGATTGCGAAAATTCGTCTTCGAGGCCGATGCGTAGACTTCCTCGTTGAGCGGGAGCTTGCGACCGGCAAAGCGTGAAAGGCCGTCATGGATCAACCGCCATCGTTCTTCCGCGCTCGCACCCGGAACGAGGCTGGTGGTCGCGATCGCACCTGCGTTCACCATCGGGTTGGTGCGCCCCGCCCCGTGCTCGATTGCCGCCAACGAATTGAACGGCAGCCCGGTCGCATTCGCGCCCAGTCTTGCGCGCGCCTCTTCAGGGCCCATGGCCTCGCACACCAGCGCGAACACGAATGGCTTCGACACACTCATAATCGAGAATTCGTATTCGATATCGCCGGCGCCGTAGATGCGTCCGCTGGCACCGGCCACGCATATGCCGAACAGTTCACTCGGCACCCTGGCCAGGGCCGGATAAACCTGCGAATTGGTCCCTTCGCTGTTCGACTTGAAGCGCAGATGAGCTTGGGACACCAGCTCCTGCACCATCTCGGGATCGGGCAAGTGCCCCGTCGAGATGTAAGGCCGGTCCGCTTGTTCAGCGATCGAAGGTGGCCACATTGGCTTTCCTTCCCGATTTCGACCTTGGTGTTTCAGGTCTTCCAGTCGGCAACCGGAAGTAGGCACCCAAAAAAACACGGAGTCAACGATCCGCGTACAGCGCCTGCAATGCTTGTGTTGGTCCAGAAGACTTTACGACAAATGTGCTAGACGCATCGTTCCCGGAATTGCAGCGCCGTTGCGAGATACGCCACTCGACTTATTCGTGCGATGTTCCGGCGCGGCTAGGTAAGCAGGATTGTCCAATCGCGAGACGCTCAATTGAATAAAAAGGGAAATCATCATGCCCACCAACGAGAGATTTCCATCGTTGGCGCTCAAGAGTACGATCCTCGTATGCGGATGTGAGCCACGCTTGTCCAGGCAACACCGGCCCGCGGCGATGGCGGCATGAACGCATCACTCAACGAGTGAGGTTGATCATGGTGGCGCGCGCAAGCGACGGACAGCTTCTGCTAGTAAAGAAGCTGGGTGGACTTATTGCTATCGTTCTTGGCTGCCTGCTGACAGCAGTCGGCGTGACATTCGAATCCACCAGCACAATTGTCGTCGGTCTGCTGTTTCTTGTGCTCGGAGCGGTCCTGCTCACGCTCAAGATCATGAGACGAAATCAAGCTGGTCCGTTTGGATAGCCTTCCGGCCAAATAGACCGACGCAGCCGGGGCAATTTCAATTGTGGGGACTCGGCCGCAATCGCAACTGGCGAGCCCGCCATTGCGGTCGAGGAACGCTTGCTCAATTTCGGTATATTGGAAATATATCCCTGATTTGCCCGACGTGTCAAGTTGCCTTGTCGAACGCCGGCAGCCGCCAGCTATTTTGCATGGGGTTGTTTTCGATATTTTGGCAGCGCGCACCTGCGGCGGGGAGTTCCTCCACCGTCACCCGTTATGCCGGCAAGGCACGATGCGATACGCATCGTAGCAGGTGCTCGCGTTGCACGGCAGTGCGTTCTGCGGCCTGCCATCACGGCTTCTGATAGATCACGCGACCTGCACGGATGGTGGTGCTCACCTTCGCGAGGTTGCCGACGTCGCTGAGCGGATCGCCGCCGAGCACCACCAGATCGGCGTCAAAACCCTGCTCCACCCGACCCTTCTTCGCGGCCTTGAAGAACGTCGCCGGATTGGTCGTGAGCGAGGCCAGCACCCGACGCTCCGACAGCGCGCGATGCATCAGCTCGACTTCCTGCGTGGTGTCGTATTGCGTGGTGAAGCCGACATCGGTGCCGAACAGCACCGTGCCGCCATTCTCCGAGAACTGCTTGAGCTGGTTGACGGTCGCGGCCACCATACGGTTGGTGACGTTGGGATCGAGCACGACGGTGGTGAACAGCGCCAGCGTCGGGATCAGCGCAGTCCCCTGCGCCTTGAACCGCGCCAGCTGGTCCTCGCTATAGGCACGCTCGCCCGGCGTGGTGTGCGCGAGCACATCGACGTCAGCTACGATCACCGTCTCGACGCCGATCTTGTTCTGCGGGTGGGCGAACACCCGCCTGCCTTGCGCGTGCGCCACATCGACGGCCGCCTTGGCGATCGCCGGATCCATGTTCACGACCGGCTTGTCGCCCATGAACGCGCCGGTGAACAGCTTGATGCCGTCCTCGCCCATCGCGAGCCAGTCGCGCGCCCACTTTGTCGACTCCTCCGACGTCGCGGCTTCCGGAAGCTGTATTTCGGGCGGCAGATACACGGGATGGCCGCCTTTGGGAAAGATGTTGCCGGCCAGCAGGATGTTGGGACCGGCGACCTCGCCCGCCGCAATGCGCCGGCGCAGCGGCAGCGTATTTCTTGGATCGGAGCCGAGATCCCAGACCGTGGTGAAGCCCCAACGCGTCAGCATCTCCTGCATGTGCTGCGTCAGCGCCTCGGCCGGTGCTGCGCCGGCGTTGCGCCAGGAACTCTGCGTGAAATGCACATGGCTGTTCCAGAACCCGGCAACGATGGTCTTGCCGGTGCAATCGATCACGCGCGCATCCGAGGGCAGCGTGACATCGCCTGATTTGCCGACCGCGCTGATGACTCCGTCGGTCATCACGACCACCGCATCCGGCAGCGCAGCCGCATCGGGCGATGCGTAAACGCTGCCACCGCGCAGCACGACGGTCTCGGCATGCACCGCCACTGAGGCGAGAGCCGAGCCAACAACAACAAGCGCGACGCGTAGCCAGGTCCCGATCATGGACAGCCCTTTCAAGATTCACGCCGGCAACGGCCGGCGCGCGGCAACATAGAGGCTGCGCGCGGCGCGGTTTGATCGTTCTTGCTGTCTGAAACGGATTTGCGGGCGCGCGCCCGTCACTCCTCGGGCGCGTTCTCGATCGGGTCGAAGCGGTCGGCCTCGAGCCCGAGCAAATTCCAGGATTGCAGCATGTGCGGCGGCAGCGGCGCGGTGGCATCGATCACGCCACCGCGCGGGTGCGGAATCACGATGCGGCGGGCCAGAAGATGCAGCCGGTTCTGCAGGCCGCCGGGCAGCTGCCAGTTCTCCTTGTTGAAGTATTTCGGGTCACCCACGATCGCGTGATCGATATGCGCCATGTGGGCGCGCAATTGATGGGTGCGGCCGGTCACCGGCTTGAGCGACACCCAGGCAAGCTTCGTCGCCGAGGTCTCGACCACGGCGTAATAGGTCACCGCGTGGCTGGCGCCCTCGTCGCCATGCGCCGCGATCCGCATGATGCTGTCCTCCTCGCTCTCCTCCTTGGCGAGGTAGGTCGAGATGCGGCCCTGCTTTGGCTTCGGCACGCCGGCGACCAGCGCCCAGTAGATCTTTCGCGCCGAGCGATGGCGGAACGAGCCGGTCAGGGCGGTCGCGGCAAAACGCGTCTTGGCGATCAGCAGACAGCCCGAGGTCTCCCGGTCGAGCCGATGCACCAGCCGCGGCTTCTGCCCCTTGGCGTCGCGCATCACCTCCAGCATGTCGTCGACATTGCGCGTGATGCCGGAGCCGCCCTGAACCGCCAGACCTGCGGGCTTGTTCAGCACCATCACGTCGGCGTCCTCGAACAGGATCATGTCCTTGAGGTCCTGCAGGGTCTTCTTCGCCGCTTCGGAGAGGCTGGCGGCGGCCTTCGGCGTATCGAGCTTGAGCGGCGGAATGCGGACGCTCTGGCCTTCTTCCAGCCGGTCCTTGCTGTCCGCACGCTTGCCGTTGACGCGCAACTCGCCCTTACGAACGATGCGCTGGATGTGGGAAAACGACAGGCCAGGGAAACGCGCCTCGAGAAAGCGGTCGACGCGCATGTTGTTCTCGTCCGCCGTCACGACCACCGTCTGCACCTTGGTCGGTAGCGGCGGTGGCTCGGCGACATGCTTCTCGGGCTCAGGCACGAACGGCTTGGGCGCACGCTGCTTGTCGCCAAGCCGCACCGCTGGCTTGCCGCCCGGACGATGCGCCGGCCCCCGCTCGGCCGCCGAGCCGCGATGGGGACGCGCACCCTTGGGACGCGCGCCTTTGGCGCGGTCGGCGGCTGGGCGGAGGGGTCTCTTGACGCGTCGGCTCATGGGGTTGCAACTCCGAAGTTAAGCCGTTGGGTAGCGCAAATGCCGCGAATCGTCACGGCGAAATCGGTATAAATCCTGCCACATCGGCCACGTCCGGCCGCACACGGCAAGCGACAGAGCCAAGGAATGAGACTGGCGGTATCGGCTTTGGCGGCGGCCCTGATGCTCGCGGGCCCGGCGCTGGCCCAGGAGAGCCCGATGCCGGAAGATCTGGCCTGGAAGCTCCTGGAACTCGGCCGCGTCGTCGAGATGCCCAAGACAGCCGCGCTCTACGCACCGCTGCAACAGAGGGAGCCCTATCAGGGCGTCAGGGTCGAGCGCGACGTCAAGTATGGCCTCGCCGACCGCCATCTGCTCGACGTCTTCACGCCGGACACAGCGTCGCCGCCACGGCCGGTGCTGATCTACATCCATGGCGGCGGCCTTATTGCCGGCGACAAGCGCGCACCCGGCAGTCCGTTCTACGACAACGTCATGCTGTGGGCCGCCAAGAGCGGCTTTGTCGGCGTCAACGCCACCTATCGCCTGGCGCCGGCGTTTCCGTGGCCGGCGGGCGCCGAAGACATGGGCGCGATCGTGCAATGGGTCGCGGAGAACATCGCGCTCCGCGGCGGCGATCCCAAACACATCTTCCTGATGGGCCAGTCGGCCGGTGCGCTCCATGTCGCAAGCTATGTCGCGCACGGCGAATTCCACAAAGTGAAGGGCGGCGGCCTTGCCGGCGCGATCATGGTGTCCGGCATCTACGATCTAACGGCCTCGCCGGCCGGCGACGCCGAGCTCGCTTATTACGGCTCCGACCCCTCGCGCTACGCCGAACGCTCCTCGCTGCAGGGCCTCGTTGCGAGCCCGATCCCGTTCCTGATCACCGCGGCCGAGCTCGATCCGCCGCGCTTCGTCGAACAGTTCGAGCTCATGAAGCAGGCCAGCTGCAAGCGGCCAAGCGGCTGCGCCCGCAGCTTCATGCTGCCGCAGCACAGCCACATGTCGGAGGTCTATGCGATCAACACCCCGGACACGCGGCTGACGGACGAGATTTTGGAGTTCGTGAAGAGCGTGAAGTGAGGGGCTATTTGCCGCCCCGCTCCTTGCGCAGCCTGTCCCAGTAATCCAGCCGCTTGCGGATCTCGCGCTCAAAGCCGCGGTCGGGCGGATCGTAAAAAGTCTGGCGGCCCAGCGCTTCCGGGAAATAGTCCTGGCCGGAGAACGCGTCGGGCATGTCGTGATCATATTGATAGCCGGAGCCGTAGCCCTCCGACTTCATCAGCTTGGTCGGCGAATTCAGGATGTGCTTTGGCGGCAGCAGCGAGCCGCCCTGCTTTGCGGTCTGCATCGCCGCGCCGAACGCAGTGTAGACCGCGTTGGATTTCGGCGCGGTGGCGAGATAGACCACGGCCTGCGCGATCGCGAGCTCGCCCTCGGGCGAGCCCAGGAAATCATAGGCATCCTTGGCGGCGTTGCAGACCGCCAGCGCCTGCGGATCGGCAAGCCCGATGTCCTCGACCGCCATGCGCACCACGCGCCGCGCCAGGAACAGCGGATCCTCACCGGCATCGAGCATGCGCGCGAGATAATACAGCGCCGCATCCGGATCGGAGCCGCGCACCGACTTGTGCAGCGCCGAGATCAGATTGTAGTGACCGTCGGCCGATTTGTCGTAGATCGGCGCGCGGCGTTGCAGGATGTCCTGCAGCTGCTCGGCGTTGAACACCTCGCCCTTGCGCGCGGCGCGCCAGACCTCCTCGGCGAGCGTCAGCGAGGCGCGACCGTCGCCGTCGGCCATCCGCACCAGCACGGCGCGGGCTTCCGCATCGAGCGGCAGGCTCTTGCCCTCGACCTTCTCGGCATTGGCGAACAGGCGTTCGATCGCGGCGGTATCGAGCGAGTGAAACACCAGCACGCGGGCGCGCGACAAGAGCGCCGCGTTGAGCTCGAACGACGGATTTTCGGTGGTGGCGCCGACCAGCACCACGGTGCCGTCCTCCATCACCGGCAGGAAGGAATCCTGCTGCGCGCGGTTGAATCTGTGCACCTCGTCGACGAACAGCAGCGTGCCCTCGCCGGTCTCGCGGCGGGCGCGCGCGGCATCGAACGCCTTCTTCAGATCGGCGACACCGGAGAACACCGCGGAGATCTGCTCGAAATGCAGCTCGGTGGCGTCGGCCAGAAGCCGCGCCACCGTGGTCTTGCCGGTGCCGGGCGGTCCCCAGAACAGCAGCGAGCCCAGCGTGCGCGTCTCCAGCATGCGGGTCAGCGCACCGTCGGGCCCGAGGATGTGATCCTGGCCGACGACGTCGGCCAGCGTACGCGGGCGCAGCCGGTCCGGCAGCGGGTGCGGCGCGTCCTGCTCCATCCCCGCCGCAGCGAACAGGTTGCTGGCTTCCCGCGGTTGCTTTGGGCTCACTTGGGGCTCATCCGCCGAGCGTCACGTTGATCTGCTGGCCGCCGCGCACCAGCGTGATGCGCCAGACCCGCGTCCCCGTCTTCGATGCCTTCTCGAGGTCGCTGGTCCGCGCGATCTTCTCGTTGTTGACGGCGAGGATGATGTCGCCCTTCTGGAAACCGACATTGGCGGCGGTGCCGTCATCGGCAAGCTCGGTCACCACGACGCCCTCGGCGCCGGCGTCGAGATGCAGCTCGTCGGCCAGCGCCGGCGAGATGTTGGCGACCCTTGCGCCCTGGAACGGTGAGCGCGCAGTCAGCACGATCTCGTCGCGGTTGGTATCGGGCGCGGTCTCCAGCGGCACGGTGAGCTTTACCGGCTTGCCGGCGCGCTGCACCTCGATCTCCGCGCTGCCGCCGAGCGGGCGGGTCGCGAAGCGGTAGTCGAACGCGTTGGGATCGTCGATCGCCTGGCCGTCGATCCCGACGATCAGGTCGGAGAGCTTCAGCCCGGCCTTCGCCGCCGGGCTGTTCGGCGCGACATTGGCGACCAGCGCGCCGGTCGGCAGTTTCAGCCCGAGCGTCTCGGCGATCTCCGGTGTGACCGCCTGCAGCCGCGCGCCGAGCCATGGCCGCTTCACCGCCTTGCCACCGCCCTTCGCGGAGGCCACCACCACGCGCACCATGTTGGCGGGGATCGCAAAGCCGATGCCCTGCGAGCCGCCGGAGCGCGAGAAGATCGCGGTGTTGATGCCGGCGAGCCGGCCGGTCATGTCGACCAGCGCGCCGCCGGAATTGCCGGGATTGATCGCGGCATCGGTCTGAATGAAGAATTGATAATCCGTGATCCCGACTTGAGTGCGCGCCAGGGCCGAGATGATGCCGTGCGTCACGGTCTGGCCGACGCCGAACGGATTGCCGATCGCCAGCACGACGTCGCCGACCTGCAGCTGGTCGGAGTTCGCGAAATCCAGCGTCGCGAATTTCTCCTTGTTGGTCCCCTTCAGCCGCAGCACCGCAAGGTCGGTGCGGCTGTCCTTCAGCACGATCTCGGCCTCATATTCGCGCTTGTCCGCAAGCGAGACCTTTACCTGGTCGGCGCCCTCGATCACGTGATTGTTTGTGACCACGAGGCCCGAGCCATCGACCATCACGCCGGAGCCAAGCGAACGCTGCATCTGCTCGGGCTGCTGCCCGGGCACGCCGAAAAATCGACGAAAAATAGGATCGTCCAGGAATGGATTGCGGTTCTGCACGGTCTTGGCGGCATAGACATTGACCACCGCCGGCTGCACCCGCTGCACGATCGGCGCATAGGACAGCTGCAGCTCGGCCTGCGAGGACGGCACGCGGCGGTCCTGGGCCGCGGCCGGGCCGAGATTCCCGATGAAAGCCAACGTGCACAGAGCGGATAGGGCAGCAAAGCGGGCGGGTCGGAGCATTCTCACCTCTCGTGGAAAACGCCGGAATATAGGCGTGTTCGCCGGGCAATTGAAGGGCGCCGGGCCCGATAACTGCCCCCCGCCGCCGCGGTGCAAAACCCGTGGCAGCCGCGTTGAAGCGCGCCCCCAAACTTCTATGATGACTGTCATCTCACTGCGCCGCTCCGCTTGTTGCCCGCGGACAACAAGCGGAACTGCGATGCTAGGCAGCGCTGTCGTGCGTCAGTCACGATCAACTCCTAGGACGTTTCAGTGAGTGAGTGGGGACTTCAAACACAACAGGGGTGCACAATGAGTGCGACAAAAGTTGGTGCAATCGCCATAGGGCTGGCCGGGGTGCTCGCCGCCTCACCGGCCTACTCGCAATCGGCCGGAGGCGGCAGCGATGCGGAGATCGCGCTGCTGAAGCAGCAGCTGAAGATGCTCGAGCAGAAGCTCGACAAACTGCAGAAGCAGACCAATGCCAACACCGCGACCGCAGCCAGCGCAAACGCCAACGCGAAGGCCGCGGACGCCAAGGCCGCGCGGGTCGCAACCGCCAATGCCGCCATCCCGGTCAAGGGTCCAGTCGCGCCTTCGGGCGTCGTGGTGACATTGCCGAACAACCGGCCGACGATCTGCACCGCGGACGAACAGAACTGCATCGCGATCACGAGCCGCATCCACTGGGATGTCGGCGGTTACGACTATCGTCCGAACACCGCGGGCACGTCGCCGCAGAAGCTCGACAGCGGCGAGAATCTGCGCCGCGCCCGCATCGGCGTGATCGGCAAATTCTTCGGCGACTGGAATTACGCGCTGATCTACGACTTCGGCGGCTCGTCGGACGGCTTCGGTGGCACGGCGGCGGGATCGCTGCCCGGCGGCGGCACCTCCGGCGTCGAGAATGCCTATCTCAGCTATACCGGCTTCAAGCCGTTCGGCGGCAAGATGGCGATCGAAGGCGGCATCATGGATCTGCCCTGGACGCTCGACGAGTCCACCAGCTCCAACGACATCCTGTTCATGGAGCGCGCCTCGGCCGGCATCATCGCGCAGAACGTCGCGGCAGGCGACTTCCGTTCGGCCGCTGGCAGCCGCTGGTGGAATGACCAGCTCTGGCTCGGCGGCTATGTCACCGGACCGACCACCGGCCAGATTCACTCGGCGTCCAGCGTCACCCCGCCCGGATCATCGGAGCAGTATGGCGCGGTCGTCCGCGTCGCCGGCAATCCGATCAGCGGCAACAACTATTCGGTCCATATCGGCGCCGACGCGGAATGGCTGATCCAGCCGCCGCGCAATCTGGTGACGCAGGCGCAGACCCTGACGCTCAGCGACCGGCCCGAGCTGCGCATCGATCCGACGACGCTGATTTCGACCGGTGCGATCGCCAACGTCTCCGGGGCGCAGGTCTACGGCGTCGAAGCGGCTGCGACCTATGGTCCGTTCATTGCACAAGGCGAGTACTACTGGTTCAATATCGACCGCACTGCGAATACCGGGCTGCCGCCGTTCGGTGCGTCGAGCCTGAAATTCGACGGCGGTTACGCGCAGGTCGGCTATGTGCTGACCGGCGAGAATCACGCCTACAACCCGGCAACGGCCTCCTATGGCGGTATCAAGCCGCATGATCCGTTCTCGCTCGCCAGCGGCGGCTGGGGCGCCTGGGAAATCGCCGGCCGCGTCAGCCAGATGAACCTCAACGATCAGATCGGCCAGGCGGTCGGCATCGCCGGTGGACGGCAGACCGTCTACACCGCGGCGCTGAACTGGTACGTCAACAACAACGTCCGCTTCATGCTGAACTACCTGCACGGCGACGTCGCCAAGCAGGCGTCGGCGACTTCGACTGCGGATGTCGGCTCGAAGTTTGATGCGGTCGCGCTGCGCACGCAGGTTGCGTTCTGAGACGATCCGATTTGTCGTCAACAAACAGACGGCCGGGGCATCGCTCCGGCCGTTTTCATTTGAGCGTTCGTTTGACGCGTTTTCTTGACACGAACCGGTCCCCGCTTCGCTCGAAAGCGCTCAAGCCGCGCGCTTCGGCTTCTTCACAATGACCTCGGGCGCCGGCGCGCAGGACAGCCGCTCCTGATGGCTCTCGCCCCACGCTTTCAGAATATCGATCACCGGACGCAAGCTCTCGCCGAGTTCGGAGAGCGTGTATTCGACCCGCGGCGGCACTTCGGCATAGACCTTGCGGATCACGAGACCATCGTCCTCGAGCGCACGCAGCTGCTTGGTCAGCATGCGCTGGGTGATGCCGGGCATCCGCCGCCGCAACTCGCCGAAGCGCTGGGTGCCGGCCTGCAGATGATACAGGATCACGCCCTTCCATTTGCCGTCGATCAGGTCGAGCGCCGCCTCTACGGCGCAGCCCGGCCGGCGCGCAAAATTCTTCCGTTTCATCGGTATTTTCCCAATAGTATACAAACAGGGACTAGTTCCCTGAATTTACAGTACTTGCCAAATGGACGCCAGCGCGACAGTTATCACGGCAGGCAATCGCCCATTACGGAGACCAGGCATGAAGGCCGTCGGATACCAAAAATCGCTGCCGATCGAGGCGGCGGACTCGCTCGTCGATTTCGAGATCGCCAAGCCCGAGCCGAAGGGGCGCGACATCAGGGTTGCGGTGAGGGCCATCTCGGCCAACCCGGTCGACTACAAGGTGCGCAAGCGCGCGGCGCCGACCGACGGCGGCTACAAGATCCTCGGCTTTGACGCAGCCGGCGTGGTCGATGCCGTCGGGCCCGACGTCTCGCTCTTCAAGCCCGGCGACGAGGTGTTTTACGCGGGCTCGATCCTGCGCCAGGGCACCAATTCGGAATTTCATCTGGTCGACGAACGCATCGTCGGCAACAAGCCGGCATCGCTGTCCTTCGCGCAAGCGGCTGCCCTGCCCCTGACCTCGATCACCGCATGGGAGCTGTTGTTCGACCGGCTCGGCGCCGTGCCGGGCAAGAGTCTCGACCCGCGTACGCTGCTGATCACCGGCGGCGCCGGCGGCGTCGGCTCGATCCTGATCCAGCTTGCCCGCCGCCTTACCGGCCTCACCGTGGTTGCCACCGCGACGCGGCCGGAATCGCAAAAATGGTGCCTCGATCTCGGTGCGCACGCGGTGATCGATCACTCGCAGCCGATGAAGGAGCAGATCGAGAAGCTGAAGCTGCCGCCGGTCGGGCTCGTCGCCAGCCTCACCTTCACTGACCAGCACTACAAGTCGATCGCCGACTTCATCGCACCGCAGGGCAAGTTCGGCCTGATCGACGATCCCTCGGAGTTCAACGTCGCCGCGTTCAAGGGCAAGGCGGTCTCGGTGCACTGGGAATCGATGTTCACGCGCTCGTCGTTCCAGACGCCTGATATGATCGCGCAGCATCATCTTCTCAACGATGTCGCCGACCTCATCGACAAGGGCGTGCTGCGCACCACGCTCGATCAAACCTTCGGCACCATCAACGCCGCCAACCTCAAGCGCGCCCATGCGCTGCTGGAAAGCGGCAAGTCGCGCGGCAAGATCGTGCTGGAAGGCTGGTAGTACGATCGGGACGAATGCGGAGGGTGGGTTAGGCGAAGCCGTAACCCACCGCCTCGCCAAGGACGGCGGGTTACGCTGACGCTAACCCGCCCTGCCCGACTTCCCCACAGGCCGCCGCGTCGCTTTTGCCAAAGCCGCGACATCGCCTGTATAGTTTGCGCAACGATCACCCCGTCCTCAATCCGGCCGACGCGAGAAGCGGCTGGAGCGGTGGTGACGCCCACGGGGATGGGAGGAAACCGATGAATTTGCTCACGGCCGATCCTTCGCGGATCGATCCGGAGTGGATGACGCGGGCGCTGCGCGAAGCCGGTGTGATCGACCAGGTCAGGGTCATCGATCTCGCCTGCAAGCCCGTTGGCAATGGCCTCGTCGGCGACTCCTATCGATTTCGTCTGACCTATGACGGCGACGCGCCGGACGCACCCTTGAGCGTCATCGGCAAATTCCCTGCCGCAGATCCCGACAGCCGCCGCTCCGGTTCCGCGCACATGCTTTATGTTCGCGAGGTCGCGTTCTATCGCGAGCTGGCGGCGACCGTCGCCATTCACACCCCGCGGCCGATCCTCGCCGAAATCGATCCGGCGACCGATGACTTCACGCTGATTCTCGAAGATCTGGCGCCCGCACGCCAGGGCGACCAGCTCGCCGGATGCTCGATCGCGGACTGCCGGACAGCGATGGCCGAGGCCGCTGCGCTGCACGCGCCGCGATGGAGCGATCCGACGCTGGACGCGGTGCACTGCTTCGTGGTGGCCGCAAGCCGACGCAAGGATTTCCGTGCGACGCTGCCCGCCATCATCGGTCACTACAAGGAGCGATATCGTGGCGTGATCGAGCCGGAATTCCTTGATCTGATCGACCGGCTTCCGGACGCGGTCCCGCGCTACCAGTCGGAGCAATCGACGCCGCGAACCCTGCAGCATGCGGACTTCAGGCTGGATAACATCCTGTTTGACGTCCGCGGCAATACCCGACCGATGGCGACGCTGGATTGGCAGACGCTGACGGTTGGCCCTGGAATCGTCGACGTCGCCTATTTCCTGTCGGCCGGCATCGAACCGTCAGAACGGCGGCTTCACGAAACCGATCTGGTGCGATCATATCATTCGGAACTGATCCGGCGCGGCGTGCGGGACTATGGCTGGGACCAGTGCTGGCGGGATTACCGGCGCTACACCCTGCATGGCATCATGATGGGCGTCGTCTCTGCGCTCAGCGTGCAGCGCTCCGAACGCGGCGACGCACTGTTCCTGAAGATGACCCGCGGCGCCTGCGCGCAAGCGCTGGATCACGACAGTTTTGCATACTGGCAGGACTAAGGGGTACCGAAAGGGATTTGCGTGCTCAACAAACTCGACGACTTCCCGATCCACCAGACGCCGGAACCGATCGCGGTCCCCATCACCAGCGACCGCAATGTCTATGACCGCACCTGGTTCAATGGCTACACCACCGACGGCGCGTATTATTTCGGCATCGGCATCGCGATCTATCCGCACCGCAAGATCCTCGATTGCGCGTTCAGCGTCGTCGAGCGCGGCGGACGGCAGCACTGCTTCTACGGTTCGCGGCGCGCGCCGATCGAGCGCACCGAGATGCTGGTCGGTCCTTTCAGACTCGAGGTGCTCGAACCGATGCTGCGCACCCGGGTCGTGCTCGAAGACAATGCGACGGGGCTGGCCTGCGACCTGACCTTTTCCGCGCGCACCACTGCGATCCAGGAAGCGCGCCAGACGCTTTGGTCGGGCGACCGCCGCGCGATGGACTCGACCCGGTTCGACCAGTTCGGCCGCTGGCACGGCGTCATCAGTCACCCCGATGGCGAGATCAAGGTCGACGATCGCTCATGCTACGGCACCAAGGATCGCTCCTGGGGCGTTCGCAATGTCGGCGAACGCGATGTCGGAGGCGCGCCGATGCCACCGCCGAGCGTGTTCTTCCTCTGGGCGCCGCTGGTCTGGGACGACCACATCTCGCACGCCATCTTCTTCGATGGGACGCGCGGTGCGCGGCGGCGATCAGGGTGAGACTCCAGCGACAATCAAGGTGAGACTGCGCCGATGGGGACGGACCGAAGGGAGGGCGCAGCCCGACCGGAGGACCGTCCCCATCGGCGTCGCGCGTTTTTGGACCCGTCTGGCGGCCGGGTGCGGCTGGTGCAAGCTGTTGGTTCGTCTCGACAAGAGGGAATCGATGCCTTGCCTGGCCTCCACATCACCGACCACCAGATGAGGCTGTACATGACGTACCGACTGACACTGTCCCCCGAGGCCGCCGCGGCCAAGGCGGGGTTCTCGAAGGCAAGCGCGTATCGAATCGAGGGCGATTGTCGCCCGCCATCGCAGAAGAAGACGCCGAGGGGCCGGCGCCGGTCCGATCCGCTCGGGCAGTATTGGGACGCCGAGATCGTTCCGATCCTGAAGGCTGCGCCCGGCATCCGCGTGATCGGCGTGCTGGACGAGCTGCGCCGACGGCATCATGACTTGAACCCGAACATCCGCCGCACGCTGGAGCGGCGCATCAACGCCTGGCGGGCGCTCAACGGCCCCGAACAGGACGTGATCTTCCGCCAGCAGCACGAGCCCGGCCGCCTGGGTCTGTCCGACTTCACCGACGTGAGCGCGCTCGGTATTACCATCGCGGGTGAGCCGCTCGATCACCGGCTCTATCACTTCCGGTTGGCGTTCTCCGGCTTCGAGCATGTCCATGTCGTGCTCGGCGGCGAAAGCTTCGTCGCCCTGGCGGAGGGCTTGCAGAACGCGCTGTGGGCGCTTGGCGGCGTGCCGCGGGAGCATCGCAGCGACAGCCTGTCGGCAGCATTCCGCAATCTGGCCGCCGACGCACGGGGGGATCTGACGCAGCGCTACGCCGGGCTGATGGGCCACTATGGCATGGCGCCAACGCGCAACAATGCGGGCATCGCACATGAGAACGGCTCGATCGAGAGCGCGCACGGCCATCTCAAGCGGGCACTGGAAGATGCGCTGTTGCTGCGGGGGACGCGCGAGTTCGCCAGTCTCGATGCGTACCGGGCTTTTGTCGACGAGATTGTCGGCCGGCGCAACGCCAACCTCGCCAAGCCGATCGCGCTCGAGAAGGAGGCCTTGGCGCCGCTGCCAAAAGGCCGCACGACCGACTTCGAGGAGAAAGTGATCCCGGTGACGTCGTCAGGCGGCTTCATCCTGCGGCGCGTATTCTACACCGTGCCTTCAAGATTGATCGGCCATCGCCTGCGTGTGCGCATCTTCGACGACCGGCTCGAATGCTTCCTTGGCGTCACGCCGGTCGTGACGCTGCGGCGCGGTCGGCCTGTGTCCGAGAGCCAGGGCGGTCATGTTGTGGATTACCGGCACGTCATCCATGCCCTGCGGCGCAAGCCGATGGCGCTCCTCAATCTCGTTTATCGCGACCAACTCTTCCCGCGTGCAGCTTACAAACGTCTGTTCGAGACCTTGCGGGAGCATGGTGATGACCGGCGCGCCTGCAAGGTGACGGTCGAGCTTCTGGCGCTGGCTCACGAGCGCGCCTGCGAAGCAGAACTCGCCGAGGTGATCGCGATGGATCTGGACGCCGGACAGTTACCCGATCTTGCCGCGCTGCGCGACCGCTTCCGACCCGAGGCGGCCTCGATCCCGCGTGTCGCCGTCAAGCTGGCGCCGCTCGACGTCTACGATGAACTCGCCTCCGTCAGCGTCATGTCGGGCCGCTCGAACCTGGGAGAGGCAGCATGACCGGTATCGCTACCTCCGTCGATGCTGCCCGTGTCGAGCTGCTTCTCAATGAGCTCCGCCTGCCGGGCGTCAAGGCGATCTGGCCGAAGCTCGCCGCACAGTCGGACAAGGAAGGGTGGCCTGCCGCCCGCTTCCTCGCCGCCCTTGCCGAGCACGAGGCGGCCGATCGCACCCGCCGTCGGATCGAGCGACACATGGTGGAAGCGCGTTTGCCCGCCGGCAAGACGCTCGCCACCTTCGACTTCGAAAGCGTGCCGATGCTATCAAAGGCACAGGCGATGGCGCTCGCCGCTGGCGACGCCTGGTTGAAGGCCGGCGCCAATTTGCTCTTGTTCGGTCCACCCGAGTCCGATTCATACTGCTCACCTCGCTATGCCGTTATAGTTCAAGCTCTCTTTGGCGCAGATCGTCGGACGGCGGCCGCCGGAAGCGTCGCGCCTGCGCGGCCTTCTTGACCTCGGGTTGCTCCAGATCAAGCGCTTTGATCACCCAAGGTGCGCCTTTGCACAGCTGGTGCGCAGGTAAGCTCTGCTCCGCGATCAGACGGTGAACCGTCGATGGGCTGACCTGCAAGGCTGCGGCGGCTTCATCCAGAGTGATTTCTCCTCTCTCCTTGCGTTCGCCCTCTCGGTAGGGCGCGATAGCCTGCTGGTTGCGCAAGTGGCAAACGCGGGCGCGGGTCCAATTGTTACCCCGCCCCGTCGACTTGCCGGCCCGGTTGAGGACTGCCGCGATCGTGTTGTCGGGCATCTGCCGTGCCAGAACACGCACGAGATCGATGGCATCCGCGGACGTCCTCCAGCGGTGTTGACCCGTACGGTTCTTCCTGGTCTTCAGTGCTGTATGATCGCCGCCCTGCCAGTGGATGACAAGCTCGATCGCCTCATCGTGGACGCGCACAACGATCTCGCGGATCACAGTTCGGATGATCCGCTTGCGCGTCGCAGGCGTCGCCCCAGGGCTGTTCCAGGCTCGCTCCAAATCGGAGCCAAGCGCGAGTAACCGCTCGCGATCCGCCTCGCTCAGAGTCGTCTCCGGCTTGGCTAAAAACGCCCCGCGCTCATCCTCGAGCGCGCGGACAGCCAGCAGGCGTTCATTCCAACGCCGCTCCAACTCGCCAGCTACCAAGCGATGGTCGGGATCGACGGCCTCATAGTGCCGACGAGCACGAGTGGCCTCATAGCGCGCTTGCTCCAGAGCCAGTTCAAGTTGGCGCAGCTTCTCGGCGTGCTCACGGCCGCGAGCCTCCATGGCAGCCAGCGCAGCCTTGACACCGAGCGGCTGCAAACGTGCGATGACTTCCGCGCTGATTGCGCGATCCACGCGCAGGCCGCCGAATGAGATGCACGGATCTCCGCCATGGTTGATCTGGCTACCGCGGCAATGATAACGCCCAACAGTGCCGTGCGTGCCACTGTAGGCAACGTGAAGTTTGCGACCGCAGTGACCGCAACGAAGGAGCCCTGCAAGAAGGGCCTCGCCGCAGCGGACCGAGCCACGACTCATGAAGCTCTTCCCATTGGCGTTATCGGTGATCAAGCGCTGATTCCTCTCGAACTCCGCCCACGTAATGTAGCCCTCATGGTGATCCTTGATCAAAACTTCCCAGTCGCTGCGCTCCCGCCGGAAGCCCCGCACGATCCTCTTGCGGCCGGCCTCGATCGTCACCCGACTGCCCGAGCGCCCGAAGGCGTAGGCGCCAGCATAGATGGGATTGGTAAGGATGTGATAGATCGTATTGTAGACTGGTAACTTCCACTCGACGTGGCGACCCTCGGGGCCATGGCTGACCGCGGGCAAAGTGATTCGTTCTTGCCGTAACCACAGGTGGACCTGGCGAAGTGTCTGCATCTCAGCAAACCTGGTGAACACGAGTGCGAGCGCCTCCTGAATGCGCCGATCAGGGTCCTTCTCGATCCGATCGTGGGAGACTTTGAGATAACCGATTGCAACGTTGAGGAAGAGCTCCCCCCTGCGGGCCTTCTGCTTCAAGGCTTCAAGCGAGCGCTGCCGAAAGATAGACAGCTCCATCTCGCTCATTGTGCCCTTCATGCCGAGCAGAAGGCGATCATTGGGGTGGCGCGGATCATAGACGCCGTCCTCATCGGCGATCAGTGTTCCGACGAGCCCGCAGAACTCCAGGAGCGTATGCCAATCCCTGCCGTTGCGGGCCAGCCGAGAGGCCTCAATCGAGACCACAGCGCCAACTCGCCCTTCGCAAATGGCGGCAAGCAGCTTCTCGAACCCGGGACGCGTGGTGCCGCCACCAGAGCGACCGAGATCATCGTCGATCACGACCACCTCGCTCCAGCCCAGCTGCCGCGCACGGTCGGCCAAGCCGTACTGGCGGCGCTGGCTCTCTCGGTTGTTGATAACCTGGTCGGCCGTCGACTGACGAACGTACACGACGGCCTGGCGAGCAAGGTGCTCAGGCGTGATCTTGCTCACCGCTGTCCTCCCGGTTCACGTCGTTTGCGTCGACCGCGCTGTCGGTGAGTGCTTCGGTCAGAAGCTCCTTCAACAGCTCCAACATTTGCTGGTGGGCTTCGATTGGAATGCTGCTGTATTTTGGAGGGCTCCCGAAAAGATCCCCCTGACGACGTGATGCGTCCGCCATGACCGCCTCCTCGCGATTGGGACGATTCCCTGGGAGAGGAGGCTAAGACCGCGTCGGCAAGAACGCGCGCCTCCAGCAGACGATCCACCGGAAGCCGCGGATCAGCCGTCAGTCGGAAGGAAGCGGCGGCGGGGGCCGTCATCCATGCCGGCAGAAGCGTTAACGTCGCATCAGGTTGTCTGATAACAAAATGCGTCTCACTCCCGAGCCGCTTGCGGGCGACAACGACGACTAACGCTCCACATCGCGGATGAAATGGGTAGAGGATCTCAACCTCAGATCCCAGACACCCGGCATTATGACGCTGGCCCGCCGGGCGGCGGCAAGACCCATCTCGGCACGGCGATCGGCCTGGCTCTCGTCGAGAACGGTTGGCGCGTTCTCTTCGCGCGCACCACTGATCTGGTGCAACGGCTGCAGGTCGCGCGGCGCGAGCTGGCGCTGGAGTCCGCGATCGCCAAACTCGATCGCTATGACCTCCTGATCCTCGACGACATCACATATGTGAGCAAGGATCAGGCGGAAACCAGTGTGCTGTTCGAGTTGATCGCCGCCCGCTACGAACGACGCTCGCTGCTGATCACGGCCAATCAGCCATTTGGCGAATGGGGGCGTATCTTCCCGGACCAGGCAATGACGTTGGCTGCCATCGATCGTTTGGTCCACCACGCCACGATCCTCGAGATGAACGTCGAAAGTTACCGTCGAAAAGTTGCCCTCGATCGCAAGCGCGGTCCAGGCCGGCCACCTGTTCACACGACCCCCAACGAACTCGACAAGACTGTGATTGACGCTGGCAGCGCCGCTTGATTGTCGCGCAGCGTCAATCAACGCTTGCCAAGTAGGCGGCCAGCGTCAATTATCTCCTGACTCGGCCGCCTCGTCTCATCTTGATTGACGCGCCGCTCTCATCCTGATTGTCGCGCTATAGCGCGGCGAGGCGCTGGTCCGCGAGGGCATCATCGCCCCGCTCTACCAGAGCGAGGCCGAGGTCCCCGGCGTCGTCGACGGGCTCGACCGCCGCATGGCGACCGCGCGGCACCGCGTGACCTACGTGCCGAACACACGGTTGGCGAAGTCGGCTGAAATCGACCTGGTCGACATCGACGGCCACACCAGCACGATCGCGCTCGATCCGATCCTCAAATTCCAGATGAAGGGCCTCGGCTACGGTCATCCGCAATGGGGCCAGGGCATGTGGAAGGGTGAGCTCGAGATCGGCGGCGAATCGTTCGATCCTTCGACGCTCGACCCGCTGGCGCGCGAGAACGTGCACGTGCAACAGGTGGTGCGCGCCCGCCAGGGCGACCGGACCGGAATCGGCGTTCTCGAGCAATTGTGCTTCGGCCCCTACCGTCCCTCAGGCTTCAGCGAATTCCTCGACGGAGCCAAAGGTTAGCTCGGCGGCACGCCCTCGACGAATATCAGCCGGCGGTCGAGCGCAGTGCGCCGATGCTTCAGCGCCTCGGCATATCCCGCCGACGCGTACCACTCGCGCAGACGCGCCATCGACGGGAATTCGGCGACGATGATGTTGTTTGGCGGCGGTCCGCCCTCAACCACTTCAGCAGCACCGCCGCGCACCAGATAACGCCCGCCATATTGCGCGATCGCCCTGGCGGCGATCGAAACGATAGGCCTCGAAGCCCGCGGCCTCCTTCACGTCGACTTCGGAAATCACATAGGCTGACATGGCCGCACCTCATGCGATGGTGTTGACGATGCCGCCCTCGGCGCGCAGCGCGGCGCCATTGGTGGCGGAGGCCTGCTTGGAGCAGACATAGACCACGAGGTTGGCGATCTCCTCGGTGCTGGCAAAGCGCTGCAGCAGCGAGGTCGGCCGGTGCTGCTTGACGAAGTTGGAGGCCGCCTCCTCGACCGACTGGCCGTTCTGCTTCGCCAGATCCTTGACGAAGGTCTCGACGCCCTCGGACATGGTCGGCCCGGGCAGCACCGAGTTGACGGTGACCGCGGTGCCGCGGGTCAGCTGTGCGAGCCCGCGCGCGATCGCAAGCTGCGCGGTCTTGGTCGTGCCGTAATGGATCATCTCGGTCGGGATGTTGAGGCCGGATTCCGAGGAGATGAAGACGATGCGGCCCCAGTTGCGCTTCAGCATGCCCTGCATGTAGCCGCGCGACAGCCGCACCCCCGACATCACGTTGACTTCGAAGAAGCGGCTCCAGTCCTCGTCGGGAATGTCGAAGAACGGCTTCGGCTCGAAGATGCCGGCATTGTTGACGAGGATGTCGACCTCGGGCAGCGCCGCCAGCAGCGCCTTGCAGCCGGCTGATGTCGAGACGTCGGCGGCAATGCCGCGGATCTTGGCGCCCGGCACCGCCTTTGCGATCGCGGCGACTGCCGCATCGACCTTGGCCTGACCGCGGCCGTTGATGACGACCTCGGCGCCGGTCCCGGCCAGTCCTTTTGCAATGGCGTTGCCGATGCCCGCGGTCGAGCCGGTCACCAGCGCAGTCTTTCCGGAAAGGTCGATTTTCATCTGTCATCTCCTTTGATGTTGAAGGAGATATCGGGCGCGGCATGATGCACCGCAATTGCATCTCACCGACGCGTGAGGAAGTAGAAGACATCTCGTCGTCCTGGCGAAAGCCAGGACCCACTGCCACCGGTGGATGAAACCGGCGTTGGCCATTGTGCCCGCTTGATAAATCCCGCGGTAGGGGTCCTGGCATTCGCCAGGACGACGACGGGGATAGAGCGACGCCACCAACAACGAAAAACGGCGCCCGGAGGCGCCGCTTTAAAACCTTGGCTCGAGACCGGCTTACGCCGCCTCGGCTTCCTTGTCCTGGGTCGGACCGGAGTCCTGGCCCTTGGCGTCGACGTCGCGATCGACGAACTCGATCACGGCCATCGCCGCGTTATCGCCGTAGCGGAAGCCGGCCTTGATGATGCGGGTGTAGCCGCCCTGGCGGTCCTTGTAGCGGGTCGCCAGCGTGTCGAACAGCTTCCTGACCTGGTCGACGTCGCGCAGCTCCGAGATCGCTTGACGGCGCAGGGCCAGCCCGCCCTTCTTGCCGAGGGTGACGAGCTTCTCGACGATCGGCCGCAGCTCCTTGGCCTTCGGCAGCGTGGTGACGATCTGCTCGTGCTTGATCAGCGCGGCCGCCATGTTGGCGAACATCGCACGCCGGTGCTCGGCGGTGCGGTTGAGCTTCCGATGAACCTTGCCGTGACGCATAGTCTATTCCTTACTTTGTAATCTGCCGCGACGGTTCGTCGGACATGTTGCTCAGGTGGGCTGCCTGCGTTCGCCCGCGAAAACGCCATCAGGCGTTTTCGCCTTCTTGTTCAAGCGTGATGCTCAGTAGTGATCCTCGAAGCGCTTGGCGAGCTCGTCGATGTTCTCCGGCGGCCAGCCCGGCACTTCCATGCCGAGATGCAGACCCATCTGGGCCAGCACTTCCTTGATCTCGTTCAGCGACTTGCGGCCGAAGTTCGGGGTGCGGAGCATTTCCGCTTCCGACTTCTGCACGAGGTCGCCGATGTAGACGATGTTGTCGTTCTTCAGGCAGTTTGCCGAACGCACCGACAGCTCAAGCTCGTCGACCTTCTTGAGGAACGCCGGGTTGAACGCGAGATCGGGGATGATCTCCTGCGTGACTTCCTTGCGCGGCTCTTCGAAGTTGACGAACACGTTGAGCTGATCCTGCAAGATGCGCGCAGCGTAGGCCACCGCGTCATCCGGCGTGATCGCGCCGTTGGTCTCGATCGTCATGGTCAGCTTGTCGTAGTCGAGGATCTGGCCCTCACGGGTGTTCTCGACCTTGTAGGAGACCTTGCGGACCGGCGAGAACAGGCTGTCGACCGGGATCAGGCCGATCGGGGCATCCTCGGGACGGTTGCGTTCGGCGGCGACATAGCCCTTGCCGGTCGCGACCGTGAATTCCATGCGGATCTCGGCGCCGTCGTCCAGCGTGCAGATCTGCAGGTCCGGATTGAGCACCACGACGTCGCCGACGGTCTGGATGTCGCCAGCGGTGACGGCGCCCGGGCCCTGCTTCTTGACGACCATGCGCTTGGGGCCTTCGCCCTGCATCTTGATCGCGATGTCCTTGATGTTGAGCACGATGTCGGTGACGTCTTCACGCACACCGGCGATCGAGGAGAACTCGTGCAGCACGCCGTCGATATGCACCGACTGCACTGCCGCGCCCTGCAGCGAGGACAGCAGGATGCGGCGCAGCGCGTTGCCGAGCGTCTGGCCGAAGCCACGCTCGAGCGGTTCGGCGACGACGGTGGCGAACCGGCTCGCGTCCGAGCCCGGCGTCACCTGCAGCTTGTTCGGTCGAATGAGTTCTTGCCAATTTTTCTGGATCGTCACTTTTTTCACCCTTTGCCAGTCGCAGGGCCAGTCGAATGGCCGAACCTGGCGTTGGAGATCGCGGGACAGTCCGCGCGGTCAATTCCAAAAACCATCGCAGGGCGGCAGACCGCCGCCCGCGACTTACAGATCAAACGCGCCGACGCTTGCGCGGACGGCAGCCATTGTGCGGGATCGTGGTCACGTCGCGGATCGAGGTGACGGTGAAGCCCGCGGCCTGCAGCGCGCGCAGCGCCGACTCACGGCCCGAACCCGGGCCGGCCACTTCAACCTCCAGCGTGCGCATGCCGTGTTCCTGCGCCTTCTTGGAGACGTCTTCGGCCGCGACCTGCGCGGCATAGGGGGTCGACTTGCGCGAGCCCTTGAAGCCCATCGTGCCGGCCGACGACCAGGCGATGGTGTTGCCTTGCGCGTCGGTGATGGTGATGGTCGTGTTGTTGAACGACGAATTCACGTGCGCGATGCCAGAGGCGATGTTCTTGCGTTCGCGGCGGCGTACGCGGGTGGCTTCCTTGCCCATTTCAAACCTTTCCTGTGATCTCAAGCGCCGCCGTAGTGCCAGCGGCTACACCTCAAAACGCAAATGGCGAGTAGCGAACTTCAATTCGCTACTCCCCACCTGCAATTCGCAAAACTTACTTCTTCTTGCCGGCGATCGCCTTGGCCGGCCCCTTGCGCGTACGCGCATTGGTGTGGGTGCGCTGACCGCGCACCGGCAGACCGCGGCGATGACGCAGGCCGCGATAGCAGCCGAGGTCCATCAGCCGCTTGATGTTGATGCCGACTTCGCGCCGGAGGTCGCCCTCGACCAGATAGTCGCGGTCGATGACTTCGCGGATCTGCAGGACCTCCTGGTCGGTCAACTGATTGACGCGACGGTCGACCGGAATCTTGGTCTTCTCCATGATGTCGGCCGCGTTCTTCTGGCCGATGCCATGGATGTACTGAAGCGCGATCAGGACGCGCTTGTTGGTCGGAATGTTGACGCCGGCAATACGGGCCACGGACTTCTCTCCTGTCGCCGATCCATCACGGATACGGGCTGCTCAAGTTCTTGTTCTTCGGGCTCGTGTCCACAAACGCGAACACGACGCCCTCCCCTCGTGTCCTTCGGGGCCCGGCATCGTCATAAAACTATCCAACTTGGATGCGGGGCTTATTAAAGGATTCATGTCGGTTTCGTCAACCGCTCCTAGCGTTTAGCTCGCTTTTTCGTGAGCTTTTTTGCCGCCTTTTTGACGGCTTTTGCCCCCTTCCGGGCATTCGCGGCACGAGAGGCCTGCTTTGCCCCCTTCTTGGCGGGTTTCTTCGCAGCCTTTTTGGCGCCCTTGTTGGTACCTTTGGCTTTGGCGATCGCCTTTGAGGCCCCCTTGGCGGCCTTCCGGGCCGGCTTGGCCGACTTAACTGCCGGCTTGGCCGGCTTCTTTTTGGTCGTCTTCTTGGCCGTCTTGGTGGCCTTCGAAGCGCTCTTGGCCGGCTTCTTGGCCGGCTCGTCGGCCTTCGATTCGAGGGCGCCGATCGCCGCCAGGATCCGGTTGATGTCGCGGGTGACGTGCTCGATGGTCATCATGCCATCGACCGTCAGGAGCTTCCGCCGCTCGGAATAGTAGTGAATCAGCGGTTCCGTCATCGACCGGTACTGCGCCAGGCGCTTGGTCAGCACTTCCGGCGTGTCGTCGAGTCGCACTTCCTCGCCGCGCGCGCGGGTCTCTTCGGCGCGCTTCTCAACACGCGCGAGCAGCGCGCTTTCGTTGACGCGCAGCTCGACAACGGCGTCGAGCTTGAGATGTCTTTTCCTGAGGAGCTCGTCCAGGGCCTCCGCCTGCGGCACGGTGCGCGGGAAGCCATCCAGGATGAAGCCCTTCTTGGCGTCGGGCTCCTCGATCCGGTCGGCGATGATTCCCACCACGACCTCGTCGGGAACCAGGCCGCCATTGGCCATGATCTCCTTGGCCTGCAAGCCGACCGGCGTGCCCGCGGCAGCCGCTGCGCGCAGCATCTCGCCGGTCGAGAGCTGAACGATGCCGTGCTTGTGCACCAGCCGCTGCGCCTGGGTTCCCTTGCCCGAGCCCGGCGGCCCCAAAAGGATCAATCTCATATCTGTTTCGCCCCCCGGCTAGGTGGGCGAAGTCCGCACACCTGAGTTTTGAGTTTGAAGCCGCGCCGTGATCAGCGGCGGCGGCCTCCCCTGAGCTTCGACTTCCTGATCAGCCCCTCATACTGATGAGCGAGCAGATAGCCCTGCACCTGCGACACCGTATCCATCGTCACGCTAACGACGATCAGGAGCGAGGTGCCGCCAAAGTAGAACGGGACCGAGGCGTAGGAAATCAGAATTTCAGGAATCAGGCAGACGATCGCGAGATAGATCGCACCGAGCACTGTGATGCGCGACAGCACGTAGTCGATATATTCGGCGGTGCGCTCGCCGGGACGGATTCCCGGGATGAAGCCGCCATGCTTCTTCAGATTGTCCGCGGTCTCGGTCGGGTTGAACACGATCGCGGTGTAGAAGAACGCGAAGAACACGATCAGCGCGAGATACATGAACAGGAACAGCGGCCGGCCGTGGCTGAGCTGGGTGGTGATCCACTGGAACCACTCCGGGCCCTTGCCGGCGTTGAAGTTCGCAACCGTGGTCGGCAGCAGCAGCAGCGACGAGGCGAAGATCGGCGGGATCACGCCCGAGGTGTTGAGCTTGAGCGGCAGATGCGAGGACTGGCCCTCGAACATCTTGTTGCCGACCTGACGCTTCGGATACTGGATCAGCAGCCGGCGCTGCGCGCGCTCCATGAACACGATGAACGCGATCACGGCGACCGCCATCACGATGACGATCAGGATCAGGCCGGTCGACATCGCGCCCTGGCGGCCGAGTTCCAGCATGTTGGCGAGCGCCGACGGCAGCTCGGCGACAATGCCGGACAGGATGATCAGCGAAATACCGTTGCCGATGCCGCGCGAGGTGATCTGCTCGCCGAGCCACATCAGGAACATGGTGCCGCCGGTCAGCGTGATCGCGGTTGACAGGCGGAAGAACATGCCGGGGTCGCTGACGACATTGCCGGCGCCTTCGAGGCCGATCGCGATACCGTAGGACTGGAACGCGGCCAAGATCACCGTCAAATAGCGGGTGTACTGGTTCAGCGTCTTGCGGCCCGCCTCGCCTTCCTTCTTGAGCGCCTCGAGCTGCGGCGACACGGTGGTCAATAGCTGCACGATGATCGATGCCGAAATGTACGGCATGATGTTCAGCGCGAAGATCGCCATGCGGTGGATGCCGCCGCCGGCGAACATGTTGAACATGCCGAGGATGCCGCCCGACTGGCTGCGGAACACCTGCTCCCAGATGTTGGGATCGATGCCCGGCAGCGGGATGTAGGTGCCCAGCCGATAAACAAGCAGCGCACCCAGGGTGAACCAGATGCGCTTCTTGAGCTCGTCGGCTTTCGCCAGCTGTCCGAAATTGAGGTTGGCGGCAAGTTGTTCGGCTGCTGAGACCATTTTCGGCTTTCTCCCGGAGCCCCCTTCGCCGACGCCCCCTTTGGGGAGTCGGCAGACACCGGACATTATCTGGTGCTCGGCCTCGATAAGTCCATCATTCGAGTTGCGGATTGCCCGCGCCGCGCGCGGGCAATGACGCAGATGTTACGCCGCCTCGCCTTCTTCCTTGGCGGGGGCCAGGATCTTGACCGAGCCGCCGGCCTTTTCGACCGCGGCAATGGCCGACTTGGAGGCGCCGTGCACCTCGATCGTCAGCTTGGTCTTGATCTCACCACGGCCGAGCAGCCGCAGGCCGTCCTTGGCGCGGCGCAGCACGCCGGCCTTCACCAGCGATTCGACGTTCACCGTGGCGGACGCGTCCACCAGCTTGTTGTCGATCGCTTCCTGCAGACGGTCGAGATTGATCTCGGCGAAGTCGAGCCGGAAGATGTTGTTGAAGCCGCGCTTCGGCAGACGGCGATGCATCGGCATCTGGCCGCCTTCGAAACCCTTGATGCGGACGCCCGAACGCGCGGTCTGGCCCTTGCCACCGCGGCCCGAGGTCTTGCCCTTGCCGGAACCGATGCCACGGCCGACACGCATGCGCTTCTTGCGCGAGCCGGCGTTGTCGGCGATATCGCTGAGCTTCATCGCCCTTCTCCTTATCTCTGCTTACTCGCCGACGACGCGGACGAGATGCTGGACTTTGCTGATCATGCCGCGAACTTCAGGGGTATCCTGCAGTTCGGCGGTGCGGCCGATCTTGTTGAGCTTGAGGCCGATCAGCGTCGAACGCTGCGAGTGATGGCGGCGGATTGCGCTGCCGATCTGCTCGACCTTGATGGTCTTGCTGGCCTTGGCCATGACAGTAACTCCAAATAGCGCGCTGGCTGGTCGCGCGGGGTTATTCCGCCACCACTTCGGCGTCGCCGCCGACGCGGCGCGACTGCAGGGTGGAGACCTTGATGTTGCGGCGGGCCGCCACCGAGCGCGGCGAATCCTGATGCTTCAGCGCGTCGAAGGTTGCGCGAACCATGTTGTAGGGGTTCGACGAGCCGATCGACTTCGCCACCACGTCCTGGATGCCGAGCGTCTCGAACACCGCGCGCATCGGGCCGCCGGCGATGATGCCGGTACCGGCCGGAGCGGCACGCAGGTAGACGCGGCCGGCGCCGTGACGGCCGGCGATGTCGTGATGCAGCGTGCGGCCTTCACGAAGCGCGACGCGCGTCAGATTGCGCTTCGCCGATTCGGTCGCCTTGCGGATCGCCTCCGGCACTTCGCGCGCCTTGCCGTGGCCGAACCCGACCCGGCCCTTCTGATCGCCGATCACGACCAGCGCCGCAAAGCCGAAGCGCTTGCCGCCCTTGACGACCTTCGCCACGCGATTGATGTGGACGAGCTTGTCGACGAACTCGCTGTCGCGCTCTTCGCGATCCCTGCTCCGTTCGCGTCCGCCGCGTTCGCGTTCACCTGCCATGGTGTTTTCCAATCTCTAGGAGGCCCAAGCCTCTTTCCTTGTAATCGATCAATTCGCTTAGAAGCTCAATCCGCCTTCGCGCGCCGCATCCGCGAGCGCCTTGACGCGCCCGTGATAGATGTAGGCGCCGCGATCGAACACGACTTCCTTGACACCCTTCTGCGCCGCGCGCTCGGCGAGCAGCTTGCCGACCGCCTTCGCAGCATCGATGTCGGCGCCGGTCTTGCCGGCGTCGCGCAGATTCTTCTCCAGCGACGAGGCGGAAGCGAGCGTCTCGCCCTTCTGGTCGTCGATGACCTGGGCGTAGATGTGCTTGGACGAGCGGAACACCGACAGCCGCGGACGGCCGCCTGCCGAGCGGCGAAGCGCAAGGCGCACGCGCTGCTTGCGCCGGGCATTCGTAACCTTGAGTGACATGACCGGCTCCGTTACTTCTTCTTGCCTTCCTTGCGGAAGATGAATTCGTTGGCGTACTTCACGCCCTTGCCCTTGTAGGGCTCCGGCGGGCGGTAGGCGCGGATCTCGGCGGCGACCTGGCCGACGCGCTGCGGATCGTTGCCGGTGATCGTGATCTCGGTCGGCTTCGGCACCGCGATGGTGATGCCTTCCGGGATCGCGTAGACCACGTCGTGGCTGTAGCCGAGCGCGAGCTGCAGGTTCTTGCCCTGCATCGCGGCGCGGTAGCCGACGCCGGTGATCTCGAGCTTCCTCTCGAAGCCCTTGGTGACGCCCTCGACGAGGTTGGCGACCTGCGCGCGCGCGGTGCCGTACATCGCCTGCGCACGGTTGGTCTTGACGCGCGGAGCGACCTTGACCTGGCCGTTCTCGAACTTCACCTCGACGTCGTCATGCACCACGAACTGAAGCTGGCCCTTCGGCCCCTTCACCTTGACGGTCTGGCCTTCGACGGTCGCCGTCACACCCGACGGGATCGCCACCGGCCTTTTGCCGATACGTGACATCGTAAAATCCTTCCTCAGAACACCGTGAAGAGAACTTCGCCGCCCACGTTGGCGTCGCGCGCCTCGTGGTCAGCCATGATTCCCTTCGGCGTCGACAACACCGAAATGCCGAGACCGTTGTTCACGCGCGGCAGGTTCTTCACCGAGGCGTAAACGCGGCGGCCCGGCTTCGACACCCGCTCGATTTCGCGGATGACGGGCTCGCCGTCGAAATACTTCAGCTCGATCTCGAGCTCGCTGCGGCCCGAGGCATGCTCGACGCTGGCGTAGCCGCGGATGTAACCCTCGGACTTCAGCACTTCGAGCACGTTGGCGCGCATCTTCGAGCCCGGGGTCGAAACCTTGGACTTGGAGCGCATCTGCGCGTTGCGGATGCGGGTGATGAGATCGCTGATCGGATCGTGCGTAGACATGGTTCCGACCCTCCTTACCAGCTCGACTTCACGAGCCCGGGAACCAGGCCCTTGGAGCCGAGTTCACGCAGCGCGATGCGCGAGAGCTTGTTCTTGCGATAGTTCGAGCGCGGACGCCCGGTCAGCTCGCAGCGGTTGCGGATGCGCGTCGGCGACGAGTTGCGCGGCATCTCGGCGAGCTTCAGCGTCGCCGCGAAGCGCTCTTCCATCGGCTTGGTCTTGTCGGCGATGATCGCCTTCAGCTTCTCACGCTGCGGGGCAGCATTCTTCGCCATCCGCTTGCGCCGGTTATTCTTCTCGATCGAACTCTTCTTTGCCATGCTTGGCTCCTGGGTATCCGCGTTTGAGTGGCTTTGGCTCAGCTACTCACTGCCGGAACGGGAAATTGAAAGCGGCCAACAAGGCACGCGCCTCGTCGTCGGTCTTGGCGGTGGTGCACACCGTGATGTCCATGCCACGCGCTTCCGAGACCTTGTCGAAGTCGATCTCGGGGAAAATGATGTGCTCCTTGATGCCGAGCGAATAATTGCCGCGGCCATCGAAGCTCTTCGGGTTCAGGCCGCGGAAGTCGCGGACGCGGGGCAGCGCCACGTTCACCAGGCGGTCGATGAACTCGTACATATGGGTCTTGCGCAGCGTAACCTTGCAGCCGATCGGCTGGTTCTCGCGCAGCTTGAAGGTCGCGATCGCGATCCGCGAATAGGTCACGATCGCCTTCTGGCCGGCGATCAGGCTCAATTCGGCAGCGGCGGTCTCGGCCTTCTTGCGGTCGTTGACGGAATCGCCGACGCCCATGTTGAGCACGACCTTGTCGAGGCGCGGCACCTGCATCACGTTGGCATAGCCGAACTTCTCGGTCATCATGCCGCGGATCTTCTTGTCATACTCCGCGCGCAGGCGCGGCGTGTAAGCTGTATCAGCCATCGATCTCTGCTCCCGAGCTCTTGGCAACACGAACCTTCTTGCCATCGGCCTGAATCTTGAACCCAATGCGGGTCGGCTTGCCGTCCTTGCCGACATACGCAACGTTGGACAGGTGGATCGGCATCTCCTTGGAGATGATGCCGCCTTCCTGGGTCTGGCTCTGCTTCTGGTGACGCTTCACCATGTTGATGCCGCGCACGAGAGCCTTGTTCTCGTCCGGACGCACCTCGAACACCTCGCCGGTGCGACCCTTGTCGCGGCCGGTGAGCACCATGACCTTGTCGCCCTTGCGGATCTTGGCAGCCATCACAGCACCTCCGGCGCGAGCGAAATGATCTTCATGTGGTTCTTGGCGCGCAGCTCGCGCGGCACCGGCCCGAAGATACGGGTGCCGACCGGCTCGGACTGATTGTTGATCAGCACGGCGGCGTTGCGGTCGAAACGGATGACCGAACCGTCGGCGCGGCGGATGTCCTTGCGGACCCGGACCACGACGGCCTTCATCACGTCGCCCTTCTTCACCTTGCCACGCGGAATGGCTTCCTTGATCGACACAACGATAACGTCGCCCACGGTGGCATAGCGGCGCTTGGAACCTCCAAGAACCTTGATGCACATGACACGGCGTGCGCCTGAATTATCGGCCACGTCGAGGTTGGTCTGCATCTGAATCATTGATGCACCTCGTCCTCTTTCTGCGCTTTAGCGCGCCCAAAATTTCCCTGAATTCCTCGGCCAGGCCGAAGTAATCAGGCCGTTTTCTTGTGTTCGCCCCGGACCACGGTCCAGCGCTTCAGCTTCGAGATCGGCTTCGATTCCTCGATCCAGACCATGTCGCCCGGCTTGAACTGGTTGTTCTCGTCGTGCGCGTGGTAGTTCTTGGAACGGCGGATCGTCTTCTTGTAGATCGGGTGGGTGAAGCGGCGATCGACGCGCACCACGATGGTCTTGGCTTGCTTGTCGCTGACGACCACGCCCTGCAGAGTACGTTTCGGCATAGGCTTCCCTTACTTCTTCTTCGCGCGCAGCTGCGCGGCGATGGTCTTGATACGAGCGATATCGCGGCGGGCTTCCCGCATCCGCGAGGTGTTCTCCAGCTGCCCGGTGGCGCGCTGGAAACGCAGGTTGAAGCGTTCCTTCTTCAGGTTAAGGACCGCGTCTTCCCGCTGGTCGTCGCTCATCGCGCGAATGTCTTCAACTTTCATCTCGGCCATGGCGATTACTCCGCAATGCGCGCAACGAAGCGCGTCTTGATCGGCAGCTTGGCGGCGGCGAGCGACAGCGCCTCCTTGGCGGTCTGCACCGGCACGCCGTCGATCTCAAACATCACGCGGCCCGGCTTGATCCGGACCACCCACAATTCCGGCGCACCCTTGCCGGAGCCCATGCGGACTTCGGCGGGCTTCTTCGACACCGGCACGTCCGGGAACACGCGGATCCAGACGCGGCCGGCGCGCTTCATGTGACGGGTCAGCGCGCGGCGAGCGGCTTCGATCTGACGGGCGGTGACGCGCTCAGGCTCCATCGCCTTCAGGCCGAACTGGCCGAACGCCAACGTCGCGCCAGAGGTCGCAACGCCGTGGATACGGCCCTTATGCGCCTTCCGGAACTTCGTTTTCTTAGGTTGCATCATGGCTTTAAGCCCTCAAATTCCTGCTTTGCCTCAAGCGGCGTCGCGGCGCGAACGCGGGGTATTGTCGCCCTCGGCCATCTTCTTGTCCTGGGCCATCGGATCGTGCTCGAGGATCTCGCCCTTGAAGATCCAGACCTTGACGCCGCAGGTGCCGAAGGTCGTGAACGCGGTGGCAACGCCGTAGTCGACGTCGGCGCGCAGCGTGTGCAGCGGCACGCGGCCTTCGCGGTACCACTCCATGCGCGCGATTTCGGCGCCGCCGAGACGGCCCGAGCAGTTGATGCGGATGCCCTCGGCGCCGAGACGCATCGCCGACTGCACGGCGCGCTTCATGGCGCGGCGGAACGCAACGCGGCGCTCGAGCTGCTGGGCGATCGATTCAGCGACCAGGGTCGCGTCGAGCTCCGGCTTGCGGATCTCGACGATGTTGATCACGACATCCGACGAGGTGATGTCGGCGACCTTCTTGCGCAGCTTGTCGATGTCGGCGCCTTTCTTGCCGATCACGACGCCCGGACGGGCCGAGTGGATCGTCACGCGGCACTTCTTGTGCGGACGCTCGATCACGATGCGGGCGACGGCCGCCTGCTTGAGCTCCTTGTGCAGGATCTCGCGGATCTTGACGTCCTCGTGCAGGAGCTTGCCGTATTCCTGCTTGCCGGCGAACCAACGGGAGTCCCAGGTCCGGTTGATGCCGAGACGCAGCCCGATTGGATTGATCTTTTGACCCATCGTCTTCTCCTGCGCCCTTCTTAGGCGCTTGCCTCGGCCTCGACCTGACGAACCACGATGGTCAGGTGCGAGAACGGTTTGAACACACGGCCCGAACGGCCACGGCCGCGCGGAGCAAAACGCTTCATCACGATGCCGTTGCCGACATGCGCCTCGGCAACGACGAGATCGTCGACATCGAGGTCATGATTGTTCTCGGCGTTGGCGATCGCCGATTCCAGGCACTTCTTGACGTCGACCGCGATCCGCTTGCGCGAGAACTGCAGGTCGGCGAGCGCAGCCGAAGCCTTGCGGCCGCGGATCAGCTGCGCCACCAGGTTCAGCTTCTGCGGGCTGACGCGCAGCATGCGGGCGACGGCCTTGGCCTCATTGTCCGCGAGGCTACGTTCGCGCTTTGGTTTGCTCATCGTCTATTCCTCAAGCCTTCTTGGCTTTCTTGTCGCCCGAGTGGCCGTGGAAGGTCCGGGTCGGCGAGAACTCGCCGAACTTGTGACCCACCATTTCCTCGTTGATCGCCACCGGCACATGCTTCTGGCCGTTGTAGACACCGAAGGTCAGGCCGACGAACTGCGGCAGGATGGTGGAGCGGCGGCTCCAGATCTTGATGACGTCGTGACGGCCGGACGCGCGCGCGGCATCTGCCTTCTTGAGCAGAGAACCCTCGACGAACGGGCCTTTCCAGACTGAACGAACCATGTCCGGCGTTCCTTACTTCTTCCGCTTGTGGCGGCTGAGGAGAATGAATTTGTTGGTCGACTTGTTGGTGCGGGTCTTCTTGCCCTTGGTCGGCTTGCCCCACGGAGTAACCGGGTGGCGACCGCCCGAGGTACGACCTTCACCACCGCCGTGCGGATGGTCGATCGGGTTCATGACGACGCCGCGGTTATGCGGACGCCAGCCGAGCCAGCGGGTACGACCGGCCTTGCCGATCGAGATGTTCATGTGATCGGGGTTCGAGACCGCGCCGATCGTGCCGCGGCAACGGCCGTGCACGAGACGCTGCTCACCCGAGTTCAGGCGGACGATCACGTAGTCCTGGTCGCGGCCGACGATCTGGGCGTAGGTGCCGGCGGAGCGCGCCAGCTGGCCGCCCTTGCCGATCTTCAGCTCGATGTTGTGCACGATCGTGCCGACCGGCATGTTGCCGAGCGGCATGACGTTGCCCGGCTTGACGTCGACATAGTTGCCGGCGACGACGGTGTCGCCCGCCGCCAGACGCTGCGGCGCCAGGATGTAGGCCAGCTCACCGTCCTGATACTTGATCAGCGCGATGAACGCGGTGCGGTTCGGATCGTACTCGAGCCGCTCCACGACCGCCGGCATGTCCACCTTGTCGCGGCGGAAGTCGACGGTGCGGTAGGCCTTCTTGTGGCCGCCGCCGCGGAAGCGCACGGTGATGCGGCCGGTGTTGTTGCGGCCGCCATTGCCGAGCTTGCCCTCGGTCAGCGCCTTTACCGGCTTGCCCTTGTAGAGCGCCGAACGATCGACCATCACCAGCTGGCGCTGGCCCGGCGTCGTGGGATTGTAGGTTTTCAATGCCATCGTCGTTGCGCCTTATAGTCCGGTAGTCACGTCGATACGGTGGCCCTCTTCAAGGGTCACGATCGCGCGCTTGGAGTCCGACTGCGAGCCGAGATTGCCGCGGAACACCTTGGTCTTGCCCTTGCGGACGAGGGTGTTGACGCTCTTCACCTTGACGTCGAACAGCTTCTCGACCGCTTCCTTGATCTGCGGCTTGGTCGCCTTGCCGGCGACCTTGAACAGCACCTTGTTGTGCTCGGAGGCGAGCGTCGCCTTTTCCGTCACGACAGGAGAGATGATGACGTCGTAGTGGCGCGGATCGATGTTCTTCATTTGAAGCGCGCCTCCAGCGCATCAACCGCAGCCTTGGTCAGCACCAGCTTGTGGCGGCGGAGAATGTCGTAGACGTTGATGCCCTGGATCGGCAGCACGTCGATGTTCGGGATGTTGCGGGCCGCGATCGCGAAACCGTTGTTCAGCTCCGCGCCGTCGATGATCAGCGCATTGGTCAGGCCGAGACCCGAGAAGTGCCCGATCAGAGCCTTGGTCTTGGCGGCCTCGAGCTGCGCATTGTCGATCACGATCAGCCCGCCGTCCTTGGCCTTGGCCGACAGCGCATGCTTCAGCGCGAGCGCGCGCACCTTCTTCGGCAGGTCGGTCGCATGGGAGCGAACCACCGGACCGAACGCACGGCCACCGCCGCGGAACTGCGGCACGCGGGCCGAGCCGTGACGGGCGCCGCCGGTGCCCTTCTGCTTGTACATCTTCTTGCCGGTGCGCCAGACGTCGGCGCGGCCCTGGGTCTTGTGCGTGCCGGCCTGACGCTTGTTCAGCTGCCACTGCACGCAGCGCTGAATGATGTCCTTGCGCGGCTCGAGACCGAAGATCTCGTCCGACAGCTGAACCGAGCCAGCGTCCTTGCCTTCAAGGGTGGTGACTTTCAGTTCCATCTCACACGCCCTCCTTCTCGGCCACAGCCTCGGCAGCTTCGCCACCGGCAACCTTGAACTTGCCGGGCTTCGGAGCTTCCTTCGGCAGCGGCTTCTTGACGGCGTCGCGCACCGAGATCCAGCCGCCCTTGGAGCCGGGAACGGCGCCTTCGACGAGGATCAGGCCGCGCTCGACGTCGGTCGAAACCACACGCAGGTTGAGCGTGGTGATGCGGTCGACGCCCATGTGACCGGGCATCTTCTTGTTCTTGAAGGTCTTGCCGGGGTCCTGACGGCCACCGGTCGAACCGATCGAGCGGTGCGAGACCGACACACCGTGGGTGGCGCGCAGACCGCCGAAATTCCAGCGCTTCATGCCGCCGGCGAAGCCCTTACCGATCGAGGTACCGGTCACGTCGACGAACTGGCCGACCACGAAATGGTCCGCCTGGATTTCCGCGCCGACCGGGATCAGCGCGTCCTCGGACACGCGGAATTCGGCGACCTTGCGCTTCGGCTCGACCTTGGCGACCGCGAACTGGCCGCGTTCGGCCTTCGGCATGTACACCGTCTTGCGGGCGCCGGAGCCGAGCTGAAGGGCGACATAGCCGTTCTTCTCGGTCGTGCGGTGGCCCAGCACCTGGCAGTTGCCCAACTTCAGCACGGTCACAGGGATATGCTCGCCGGTCTCCGTAAAGACCCGCGTCATCCCGACCTTCTGTGCGATCACTCCGGAGCGCATCGGCGTGCTTCCTGTCTTTCTGTCCGCAAGCGGCGGACGTAAAAATCCAAAACCTTAGAGCTTGATCTCGACGTCGACACCGGCGGCCAGGTCGAGCTTCATCAGCGCATCGACGGTCTGCGGGGTCGGGTCGACAATGTCGAGGAGGCGCTTGTGGGTGCGCATCTCGAATTGCTCGCGGCTCTTCTTGTCAACGTGCGGCGAACGGTTGACGGTGAACTTCTCGATGCGGGTCGGCAGCGGAATCGGTCCGCGAACCTGCGCACCGGTGCGCTTCGCCGTGTTCACGATCTCACGGGTCGACGTATCGAGGATTCGATGGTCGAACGCCTTGAGACGGATGCGAATGTTTTGGCCGTTCATTGCCGTATTCTTTCTTTAGTGAGTGGCGAGTAGCGAATAGCGAATGGATCGATCCACCCGCTACTCGCCATTCCCTATTCGCGTACTTACTCGATGATGGCGGCGACGACGCCGGCGCCGACGGTGCGGCCGCCTTCGCGGATCGCGAAACGCAGCTTCTCTTCCATCGCGATCGGCACGATCAGGTGCACTTCCATCGCGATGTTGTCGCCCGGCATCACCATCTCGGTGCCTTCCGGCAGGTGCACGACACCGGTCACGTCGGTGGTGCGGAAGTAGAACTGCGGACGGTAGTTGGTGAAGAACGGGGTGTGACGACCGCCCTCTTCCTTGGTGAGGATGTAAGCCTCAGCCTTGAACTTGGTGTGCGGCTTGACCGAACCGGGCTTGCACAGCACCTGGCCACGCTCGACTTCCTCGCGCTTGGTGCCGCGGAGCAGCGCACCGATGTTGTCGCCGGCCTGGCCCTGATCGAGCAGCTTGCGGAACATTTCGACGCCGGTGACGATGGTCTTCTGGGTGTCGCGGATACCGACGATCTCGATTTCCTCGCCGACCTTGATGATGCCGCGCTCGACACGGCCGGTGACGACGGTGCCGCGGCCCGAGATCGAGAACACGTCTTCAACCGGCATCAGGAACGGCTGGTCGATCGGACGCTCCGGCTGCGGGATGTACTCGTCGACGTTCTTCATCAGCTCAAGGATGGCGTCGTGGCCGAGCGTCTTGTCCTTGTCTTCGAGGGCGGCGAGCGCCGAGCCCTTGATGATCGGGATCTTGTCGCCCGGGAATTCGTACTTCGAGAGCAGCTCGCGGACCTCGAGCTCGACGAGCTCGAGCAGCTCCGGATCGTCGACCATGTCGCACTTGTTGAGGAACACGACGAGCGCGGGCACGCCGACCTGGCGGGCGAGCAGGATGTGCTCGCGGGTCTGCGGCATCGGGCCGTCAGCAGCCGACACGACCAGGATCGCGCCGTCCATCTGGGCGGCACCGGTGATCATGTTCTTGACGTAGTCGGCGTGGCCGGGGCAGTCGACGTGGGCATAGTGGCGGTTCTTCGTCTCGTACTCGACGTGAGCGGTCGAGATCGTGATGCCGCGCGCCTTCTCTTCCGGCGCCTTGTCGATCTGGTCGTAGGCGGTGAACGTCGCGCCGCCGGTCTCTGCAAGCACCTTGGTGATCGCTGCGGTCAGCGAGGTCTTGCCATGGTCGACGTGACCGATGGTGCCGATGTTGCAGTGGGGCTTGTTACGCTCGAATTTTGCTTTGGCCATTTGACTCTCCGTTCAGTCGTTAGTTGCTAACCAACGACAATCAAGCAAACTTTTTCTGGACTTCAGCCGACACGTTCGCCGGTGCTTCGGCGTAGTGATCGAACTGCATGGTGAAGGTCGCGCGACCCTGGCTCATCGAGCGCAGGTTGTTCACGTAACCGAACATGTTCATGAGCGGCACCATCGCGTTGATGACGTTGGCGTTGCCGCGCATGTCTTGGCCCTGGATCTGGCCGCGCCGGGAATTCAGGTCGCCGATGACCGAACCGGTGTAGTCTTCCGGGGTCACCACCTCGACCTTCATGATCGGCTCGAGCAGGACGGACTTGCCCTTCGTCAGCGCCTCGCGGAACGCGGCACGCGACGCGATTTCGAAGGCCAGCGCCGACGAGTCGACGTCGTGATACTTGCCGTCGACCAGCTGCACCTTGACGTCCACCACCGGGAAGCCGGCAACGACACCGGAGCCCATCACGCTGTTGAGGCCCTTTTCGACGCCGGGGATGTATTCCTTCGGCACCGCGCCGCCGACGATCTTCGATTCGAACTCGTAGCCCTTGCCGGGCTCGTTCGGCTCGACGACGATCGACACTTCGGCGAACTGACCGGTACCGCCGGTCTGCTTCTTGTGCGTGTACTTGACTTCGGCCTTTTTGGTCACGCGCTCACGGAACGCCACCTGCGGCGCGCCGATGTTGGCATCGACCTTGTAGGTGCGCTTGAGAATGTCGACCTTGATGTCGAGATGCAGTTCGCCCATGCCCTTGAGAATGGTCTGGCCGGACTCCTGGTCGGTCGACACGCGGAACGACGGATCCTCCGCGGCGAGCTTGGCCAGCGCGACGCCGAGCTTTTCCTGGTCGGCCTTCGACTTCGGCTCGATCGCGATTTCGATCACCGGCTCCGGGAATTCCATCTTTTCGAGGATCACCGGCTTGTCGGGATCGCACAGCGTGTCGCCGGTGCGCGCTTCCTTCAGGCCCGCCAGCGCGACGATGTCGCCGGCATAGGCTTCCTTGATGTCTTCGCGGTTGTTCGCATGCATCAACAGCATCCGCCCAATCCGCTCCTTCTTGTCGCGGGTCGAGTTCACCACGCCGGTGCCCGACTGCAGGACGCCGGAGTAGATGCGGCAGAAGGTGATGGTGCCGACGAACGGATCGTCCATGATCTTGAACGCGAGCAGCGCCAGCGGCTCCTTGTCGTCCGCCTTGCGCACGACCTCGTTGCCGTCGTCATCGATACCTTTGATCGCGGGCACGTCGATCGGCGACGGCAGATAGTCGACGACAGCGTCGAGCAGCGGCTGCACGCCCTTGTTCTTGAACGCGGAGCCGCACAGCACCGGATAGAATGCACCGGTGAGCACCGCCTTGCGGATCAGGCGCTTCAGGGTCGCCTCGTCCGGCTCCTTGCCGTCGAGGAAAGCGGCCAATGCGTCGTCGTCGAGCTCGACGGCGGCTTCCACCATCTTCTCGCGATATTCCTTGGCCTGCTCGATCATGTCTTCCGGAATGTCGACATAGTCGAACTTCGCGCCGAGCGATTCATCGTTCCAGATGATGCCCTTCATGACGACGAGGTCGACGAGACCCTTGAAGTTGTTCTCGGCACCGATCGGAAGCTGAATCGCGATCGGCTTGGCGCCGAGGCGGTCGACGATGTCGGCCAGGCACTTGAAGAAGTCGGCACCGGTCTTGTCCATCTTGTTGGCGAAGACGATGCGCGGAACCTTGTACTTGTCGCCCTGGCGCCAGACGGTCTCGGTCTGCGGCTCGACGCCCTGGTTGGAGTCGAGCACGCAAACGGCGCCGTCGAGCACGCGCAGCGAACGTTCGACCTCAATGGTGAAGTCGACGTGGCCGGGGGTGTCGATGATGTTCAGGCGCTTGCCGTTCCAGAACGCGGTGGTCGCAGCCGAGGTGATCGTGATGCCACGCTCCTGCTCCTGCTCCATCCAGTCCATCGTCGCGGCACCTTCGTGCACTTCGCCGATCTTGTGGCTCTTGCCGGTGTAATAGAGGATGCGCTCGGTGGTCGTGGTCTTACCGGCGTCGATATGCGCCATGATACCGAAGTTGCGGTAGTTCTCTATGGCATGAACGCGAGGCATAGGCTGTTCCTTAAATTCCGTGTTTCGCCGTTACCAGCGATAGTGCGAGAAGGCGCGGTTGGCTTCCGCCATCCGGTGCACGTCTTCACGCTTCTTGACGGCGTTGCCGCGATTGTTCGACGCGTCGAGCAGTTCAGCCGAGAGGCGCTCCGTCATGGTCTTCTCGTTGCGCTCGCGGGCGGCCGAGATCAGCCAGCGGATGCCGAGCGCCTGGCGGCGCACCGAACGGACTTCGACCGGGACCTGGTAGGTCGCGCCGCCGACGCGGCGGGAACGAACTTCGATGGTCGGCATCACGTTCTCGAGCGCCTGCTCGAACACGCCGAGCGGCGGCTGCTTGGTCTTGGCCTCGATCATGCCGAGCGCACCGTAGACGATGTTTTCGGCAACCGACTTCTTCCCGGCGTACATCACCGAGTTCATGAACTTCGTAATGATGATGTTCCCGAACTTCGGGTCCGGAAGAACTTCACGCTTCTCAGCAGAATGGCGACGCGACATCTGATCGTTTCCCGCTTACTTAGGACGCTTCGCGCCGTACTTCGAACGACGCTGCTTACGGTTCTTGACGCCCTGGGTATCCAGCACGCCGCGGAGGATGTGGTAGCGCACGCCGGGCAAGTCCTTGACGCGACCGCCGCGGATCATGACCACCGAGTGCTCCTGCAGGTTATGGCCTTCACCCGGGATGTAGCCGATCACCTCGAAGCCGTTGGTCAGGCGCACCTTGGCGACCTTACGAAGCGCCGAGTTCGGCTTCTTCGGGGTCGTGGTGTATACGCGCGTGCAAACGCCGCGCTTCTGCGGCGACTGCTGCAGCGCCGGCACCTTCTTGCGCGACTTCTGCACTTCACGTGGTTTTGCGATCAGCTGGTTGATCGTCGGCATGCAGCCTTCACCCTTTAGTTCGCGCGAAAGCCTTGAATGGCTCCGCAAATTTCTTCTCAGGACTAGCCGTCCCGTACGGCCCGCTCGACGCGGAACAAGCAACCGCGCAAAGCGAAATCGCGCCAACCACTCATCGCTGAGCGGAAAGCGCATCGACGCCACAGAGGACCGCGATCCCGGACCGTTCAGCGTTCGCTGTTCGGTCCGCCACCGAGGTCATGCATCCGAATTCACTCTCATGAGGACGTGCTCAAGAGAACTAAAATCGTCCTGGCATTGCCTAGCTATCATCGACAGCGTTTGAGCGGCATTCGTCGAGGTTGGTGCCCGTCCGGCTCCTCAAAAAAGGGCCTTCGGGTGTTCCGTTCCGACGCTGGCGTAGCTCACCGCCTGTCGTTAAGTGGCCGCCTTGTATAATCGAGAGATAGTGAAGTCAAGCAAAACGACAGGCAAAGAAACGCCTCTGGCGCTTGCAGATTTTGCATTTCGCCGCGGCACGGTGCGCGACGGAATATGACGACCTGCGCACCTCCCCTCGCCCTTTGACCGAGTCGCGGGCCACCCGGCAGAATCATATTATACCCGGATAAAACAAGAATAGAAACAACTCTCCCCAACTTAGACCTGAAGGCAAACTTCGAAACTAAGCCTTTATTTGCCATTCGCGGCGCAAAAGTCGGGGTCTACGGCTACGGAACTCACTCATGCGGTACACCGACATCGCGATCATCGGCGGCGGCCTTGCGGGCTCGATCGCGGCCGCCATGCTCGGCCGTGCCGGGACACCGAGCATCCTGATCGACCCACATCAGGTCTATCCGTTCGATTTCCGCGTCGAAAAGATCGCCGGCGACCTCCAGCTCGAGCGATTCGCCAGGACCGGCCTTGCCGAATCTGTGCTCCGTTCGGCGACGCTGGACGGCGAGAACTGGATCGCGCGATTCGGCTATCTGCTCGACCGGCAGCCGAGCCGGCAATACGGCATCATGTACGACGCGCTGATCGCGGCGATCCGGAACGAAATCGCGCGGCCGGCGGAATTCATCTGCGACAAGGTCGCCAATGTCGCGACCAGTTCCGAGCGGCAGAAGGTCGTGCTCTCCAGCGGCGAGGAGATCTCGGCGCGGCTCGTGGTGCTCGCCAACGGCCTCAACGTCGGGCTGCGCCGGATGCTCGGCATCGAGCGGCTAGTCACGAGCCACAGCCACTCGATCTCGCTCGGCTTCGATTGCGTCCCGGTCGGCCGCCCCGCCTTCCCGTTCGCGGCGATGACCTATTTCTCGGAGCGGCCGAGCGACCGCATCCCCTACATCACGCTGTTTCCGGTCGGGAACCGGATGCGCGCCAACCTCTTCACCTACCGTCAGGCCGACGATCCCTGGCTGCGCGCGATGCGGCGCAATCCGGTCGAGACGCTGAACGCCGCGCTGCCGCGGTTGCGCCGGCTCACCGGCGAGTTCGACGTCGCCGGCGACATCAAGATCAGGCCCGCCGACGTCTATGTCAGCACCGGCTATCGGCAGGCCGGCGTCGTGCTGGTCGGCGATGCCTTCGCCAGCACCTGCCCGGTCACCGGCACCGGGACCGACAAGGTGTTCACTGACGTCGCCCAGCTCTGCAACGTCCATATCCCGGCCTGGCTTGCGACCGACGGCATGGGCGAGGAGAAGATCACCGCGTTCTACGACGATCCGGTCAAGACGGAATGCGACGCCTGGTCGAACGGCAAGGCATTCAGCTTCCGCGAGGTCTCGATCGGTACCGGGCCCTACTGGCAAGCCCAGCGCTGGGCGCGCTTCTTCTTCTATCTCGGCCGGAGCTGGCTGCGCCGGCTGCACAGCCCACAGGCGGCATCGTCAGCGGCCCGGCCGGCCAATCGCTTCCGGCAGCGTCCGCACGCAGCCGACAGGGCGTAAGGGCCGGATCGGCGGAAGCTCGCTTCCGGACATCCACCGGCAAGGCGGCGCGGCGCAGGCGTCACGCCTCCTCGTCTTCGCCCTCATCCTCCTCGTCGTCATCGTCATCATCGTCCGCGTCGTCGGCATCCTCGTCGTCTGTGCCGTGATGTCCCTGGTCGTCCCACAGCTTGCGGTAGACGCCGTTCTTGGCCAGCAGCTCCTCGTGCGAGCCGCGCTCGATCGCCCTGCCGCCTGATATCACGATGATCTCGTCCATCTCGACCACGGAAGTGAGGCGGTGCGTCGACCAGATCATGGTGCGGCCCTCAGCGACCTTGAGCAGCGTGCGGTTGATCGCCGCTTCCGTGGTCTGGTCGAGCGCCGAGGTCGCCTCGTCGAGCAGCAGCACGGACGGGTTGCGGATGATCGCGCGCGCGATCGCGATGCGCTGGCGCTGGCCGCCCGACAACGTGTCGCCGCGCTCGCCGACCGGCGTGTCGTAGCGCTGCGGCAGGCTCATGATGTAGCGATGGATCTCGGCCTTCTTCGCGGCATCCTCGACCTCGGCGTCATCAGCGCCTTCCTTGCCGAGCCGGATGTTCTCGCGGATCGACATGTTGAACAGCATGTTCTCCTGGAACACGACCGCCATGCTCGCCCGCAGCGACTCGCGCGTCACCCGGCGGATGTCGACGCCGTCGATGGCGACACGGCCCTCGTCCGGCACGTAGAGCCGCAGGATCAGGTTGATCAGTGTGCTCTTGCCGGAGCCGCTGGGACCCACGATCGCGATGCTCTTGCCGGCATTGAGCTTGAGGCTGAGATTGTCGAGCACCGGCGTCTGCGCCCCCTCATACTGGAAGGTGACGCGGTCGAAGGAGATGTCGTTGGTGATCCGCGGCAGATCCGGCGCGCCGGGACGATCGGCGCCGCGGGTCGGCTCGTCGAGCAGCTCCTGGATGTGCCGCACCGCCGCCGCCGACGAGATCGACACCGGGATGAAGTGCATCAGATGGGCGATGTTGTACGACACCTCCCAGAACGCGCTCTCGAAGGTCACGAAGGTGCCGACCGTGATCTGCCCCTTGGTCGCCAGATAGGCGCCGATCGCCAGCACCACGAGGTGAAGCAGCAGCACCGAGATGGTGACGGTGCGCTCCACCATGGTCGACAGGAACATGGCCGAGGCGGCCTTGGCGCGGACGTCGCGGTTGCGCATCGTGAACCAGCCGAGCGCCCGGCGCTGCAGGTTGAACGCCTTGACCACCGCCTGGGCGGCGACGTTCTCCTGCACCATTCCGAGCAGCGCCGCCTCGTTCTGCTTCTGCTCATAATTGGCCAGCACCGCCTTCGGCGTCAGGATGCGCGGCCCGATCAGCGTGATCGGAAACACCAGCAAGGCGACCGCGGCGAGCTGCCAGTTCAGGAACAGCATCAGGATGATGCCGGCGACCAGTTCGAGGCCCGGCAGCGCGGCGCTGTTGGCAAAGGTCTTGATCGAGCCCTCGAAGGCCGACAGATCGATCGAGAAGCGCGACAGGATCTCGCCGCGCTTGGTGCGCGCGAAATAGGCCGACGGCAGGTTCTGGACGTGGTCGAAGATACGGGTCCGCACATCGGCGATGATGCCGGCGGCAAGCCGCGCATCCCAGCGCTCGTACCAGACCGCGATGATCGAGGTGACGATGCCGGCCACCGCGAGCACGCCGAGAATCTTGTAGAGGGCCTGGAAATCCTCCTCGCCGAGCGCGTCGTCGATCAGGAATTTCAGGCTGAGCGGCATGATGACGTTGAACAACGTCTCGACCAGCACGCCGATGGCGACGCAGGCGAGCGGCTTTCTGTAGTTCGCCAGGATCGGCCTGACGAAGCCGAAGATCGTGGAGAGCGCGCCGGCGGCTTCCTTGGCGGTGAAGACGACGAGGTCCTCGTCGTCATCGAGCTCAAGCTCGTCGTCCTCATCCTCCTCGTCATCATCATCCGGCGCCGCGGCCGCTTTCGCGGAAGCCGCCGCAGGCGGACCGGTCATGATGACGGGCTTCTTCTTCAGCTCGGGATCGCCGGCATCGGCCCGACTGGGATCGTCTGATGCAGGAGGTTTAGGCGCCATGAAACCAACCGATGCTCCACGGCCGGCATGACCGCAAATCGAAACCGCAGCGGCGAACGCTGCGGCGGCAATCCTATGCGATCAGGATGAATTCGGCAAAGCGTTTGCGGCGATCGCTGTGCGTGGGCGCGGCCCGATCGATTCGGATTGGAGCCATGCCGTCATTTGACAGGTGGTTGACGCAAGGCCGATCGCCTTGCGCCAAATGCCATCAGTCGCTGTCGCTAGTCGTCGAGGTCGGCCTCGACCTTGTCGAAGAACGAATAGCGCAGGCTGTCGGAGTCGGCGTACCACTGCCCCGGCCCCTTGTTGGCGGCCAGCGTCAGCGCCCACAGCTGATCGGTGCAGTCGCGGCGGTGCATCGACAGGTCGAAGCCGTTGCCGAAGAACAATTCCGACCACTCCCACCAGGTGCCGAGCTTCTTCACCCCGCGCAGCAGGTCGTAGCGATCGATCACCGCCGGCGCCATGTCCGAGGTCACCGACGCGAACACCAGGCCGGTCTTGACCACGCGGTTCAACTCGCGCACCGCGCGCACCACCTGCTTCTCGCCGAGATGGCACAGCGATGTCTCGAATGCGAAGTCGAACTCGTTGGCCTTGAACGGCAGGTCGGCGATCGAGCCGAGCTTGTTGTACTTCTTCAACGCCTTCGGCGTCTTGCCGTGGATGTAGCGGTTGTTCTCGACACCCCAGGCATCGATGCCGCGCTCGCGCAGCGCGCCGACCAGCTCGCCGCTGGCGGAGCCGGCGATCAGGAGCTTGTAGCCCTTCGCCCTGCCCCACACCGTCTTGATCAGGTCGGTCAGATAGGCCGGGTCAGTGAAGTTGCGCCAGGCTTCGCTGTAGGGACCGGCGCCGCGATAATTGTCGAAATAGCCGCGGTCGATCTTGTCGGAGACCTCGGCGCTTTCCTGGGCACGGGCGCGGCGCAATCGCATCATCTCGGTGACGACGATGTCGGTCGCGGCATCGGAGGAATCGAGCAGCCCGTTCAGCGTCGAATCGAACAGATAGTCGCCGACGACCACGATGCCGGGATGCTCCTTCGGCTCGGGACGGTGGTTGGTCATGACGTCGCGCACCGGCAGGCCGCCCGGCAGCGCGTTGACCGACGACAGCCAGCGATGGATCTTGCCTTCGAGGAAATGCGCGCGGGCATCGCCGAGCGAGGCCGGCAGCGACTTCAGCGCGGCATCGAACAGTTCCTGGTCGCTGAGATTGGCAAAGGCGAGCGCGTCGGAGCCCGCGATCAGCCAGTTCAGCACGCCGTGCTTGCCGACGTCGTGGCGCGCGCCCTCATTGTAGACGCAGCAGCCGCCGAACGCTTCCGACATGAACCAGGCGCCCGGGACCTTCTCGCCCCAGAACGGCTCGTCGAACAGGATCGAGACGCGCAGATAGTGCGCGGGCCGGTCGAAATAGGCGACGTGCTTGACCATCGACTTGCGCAGCTGCTCGCCGTCCCAGCGCATGGTCGCAAGCCAGGAGTGCGGCAGGCAGACCAGCACGAGGTCGAAGTCGCGCGTCTCCGGCCCCTTGCCGTTCATCATGTTGAGCTGGTAGCGGCCGCTTGCGGTCTTGCCGACCTTGAGAACGCGATGGTTGAGCTGGATGTCGGCGTTGACCTCCGAGCGCAGGCAATCGATCAGCTGCTCGTTGCCGTTCTGGATCGAATACAGGCCGATATAGCCGTCGACGTCCATCACGTAGTTCTTCAGCGCGTTGAGGCCATTCGTATTGTGGCTCTCGGTCGCGATGTCGGAGCGCGCCATCACCTTGAAGAAGCGCCTGGCGGTCGCGTCGTCGACCTCCTCGTCGAGGATCTGCTCGGCAGTCTTGTAGGCCCAGGGGTGCTCGTTGTCGTGGGCACCGATCCCCTCGTAATATTCGTGCGGCGACACCATGTCGCTGCAGCGCTTGCGGAACGCCTCGATCGCGGCCGCGGTCTTCGCGCCGTATTTGCGGCGCATGCCCGGCACGTCGGCGAGCAGTTCGCCGTCGAGCTGGACCTGCTCGGCATCCATCGGGATCGTCTGCAGGCCGAAATGCTGGATCAGCTCGCGCAGCGGGTCGGGTCCCGTCATCGAGTAATCGTAAATCTCGGCAACGCCGGCCTCATACATCGCAGGCGCGGAGTCGAATTTGCGCGTGACGATCTTGCCGCCGAGTCGGTTCGACGCCTCGAAGATGGTGACGCGGCAGAGGTCGCCGAGTTTGCGTTTCAAATACCAGGCGCTCATCAGCCCCCCGGGGCCGCCGCCTACGATAGCCAAGTCGAGCATATGGATTCCGTCGTCTCCGGCACGAGCCAAACAGCCGGTCTAAGTCACCTTAGCAAAAGCACTTTTTTGCCTGAAGGAAAGATGAACAAACTGCGTCCCTGCACCGCAGCAAGGAAAGAAAGCAGCAAAAAGGCCGGCAAAACGCCGGCCTTCTCGCCATTACCGTAGTCTTGCGGATGCCTATTCCGCGGGCGGCAGCGCCAGCGGCTCCGCTTCCGGAGCCGTCGGCACGATCGCCGCCTGCTGCTTCTCGCGCTCGTCGAGGATCAGCTTGTCGCGCTTGACCGCGACTTCGCGGATCCGCGCCATCGAGGCGCCGGTGCCGGCCGGGATCAGGCGGCCGACAATGACGTTCTCCTTGAGGCCTTCGAGCGGGTCCACCTTGCCGTTGACGGCAGCTTCGGTGAGCACGCGCGTGGTCTCCTGGAACGACGCCGCCGAGAAGAACGAGCGGGTCTGCAAGCTCGCCTTGGTGATGCCGAGCAGAACCGGCGTACCCGTGGCGGGCTTCTTGCCCTCCTCCTTGGCCTTGGTGTTGAGCGCGTCGAACTCGATCTTGTCGACCTGCTCGCCCGAGATCATGTCGGTGTCGCCCTGGTCGGTGACTTCGACCTTCTGCAGCATCTGACGGACAATCACCTCGATGTGCTTGTCGTTGATGAGCACGCCCTGCAACCGGTAGACCTCCTGGATTTCGTTGACCAGATAGGCAGCGAGTTCCTCGATGCCCTTGATCGCCAGGATGTCGTGCGGCGCCGGATTGCCTTCGACGATGAAATCGCCCTTTTCGACGATGTCGCCGTCCTGAAGGTGGATGTGCTTGCCCTTCGGGATCAGGTACTCGCGCGGCTCCTCGGTCTTGTCCATCGGCTCGATCGAGATACGGCGCTTGTTCTTGTAGTCGCGGCCAAAGCGGATCGTTCCCGCCGTTTCCGCGATGATCGCCGCGTCCTTTGGCTTGCGAGCCTCGAACAGTTCCGCCACCCGCGGCAGACCGCCGGTGATGTCACGCGTCTTGGCGCTCTCGGTCGAGATACGCGCCAGGATGTCGCCGGGCATGATCTTCGCGCCGATGTCGACCGACAGAATGGCGTCGACCGACAGCATGTAGCGGGCATCGCCGCCACGCGCGAGCTTCAGCACCTTGCCGTCCTTGCCCTTGACCACGATGGCCGGGCGCAGGTCCGAACCGCCGCGCGTCGTGCGCCAGTCGATGACCACGCGCTTGGCGATACCGGTGGACTCGTCGAGCGTTTCCGAGATCGACTGGCCTTCGACCAGATCCTCGAAACCGATCGTACCCTCGACTTCACTCAGCACCGGGCGGGTATAGGGATCCCACTCGGCGATGCGCTGGCCGCGCTTGACCGTGTCGCCTTCGTCGACGTGCATCTTCGAACCGTACTGAATACGGTGGGTTGCACGCTCGGTGCCGTCGGCATCAACGATCGCAACGACCATGTTGCGCACCATCGCGACCAGATTGCCTTCGCTGTTGCGGGCGATGGCCTTGTTCCGGATCACGATCTTGCCGTCGAAGTTCGATTCGACGAACGACTGCTCGTTGAGCTGCGCCGCGCCGCCGATGTGGAACGTGCGCATCGTCAGCTGCGTACCGGGCTCACCGATCGACTGCGCCGCGATGACGCCGACGGCCTCACCGTGGTTGACCGGGGTGCCGCGGGCCAGATCGCGGCCGTAGCACTTGGCGCAGATGCCGTTGATCAGCTCGCAGGTCAGCGCCGAGCGGATCTTCACTTCCTGGATGCCGGCCTGCTGGATCGCGTCGACATGGGTCTCCTCCATCAACGTGTCACGCTTGATGACGATTTCGTTGGTGGCGGGATCACGCACGTCATCGCAGGCCGTGCGGCCCAGGATGCGCGAGCCGAGCGAGGCGACCACGGTGCCGGCGTCGACGATGGCGCGCATCTTGATGCCGAGCTTGGTGCCGCAATCGGTCTGCGTGATGATGCAGTCCTGCGCGACGTCGACCAGACGGCGGGTCAAATAGCCCGAGTTCGCGGTCTTCAACGCGGTATCCGCGAGGCCCTTGCGGGCGCCGTGGGTCGAGTTGAAGTATTCGAGCACCGACAGACCTTCCTTGAAGTTGGAAATGATCGGCGTCTCGATGATCTCGCCCGACGGCTTGGCCATCAGGCCGCGCATGCCGGCGAGCTGGCGCATCTGCGCCGGCGAACCACGCGCACCGGAGTGCGCCATCATGTAGATCGAGTTGATGTCGGCATCCGCCCCCGCCGCCGTCTTTTTGGTGGAGGAGATCTCCTTCATCATCGCCTTGGCGACTTCTTCACCGGCCTTCGACCAGGCGTCGACGACTTTGTTGTACTTCTCGCCATGGGTGATCAGGCCGTCATTGTACTGCTGCTCGAAATCCTTCGCCAGCGTACGGGTCTGGTCCACGATCTTCCACTTCGACGCCGGCACGACCATGTCGTCCTTGCCGAACGAGATGCCCGCCTTGAAGGCGTTGTAGAAGCCGAGCGCCATGATGCGGTCGCAGAAGATCACCGTCTCCTTCTGACCGCAGTGACGGTAGACCTGGTCGATCACGCCGGAGATCTCGCGCTTGGTCATCAGCTTGTTGATGATGTCGTACGAGATCTTGGTGCTCTTCGGCAGCAGATTGCCGAGCATGACGCGGCCGGCGGTGGTCTCGATCCAGCGCTTGGACAGCTTGCCCTCCTCGTCGAGGCCTTCCCACCGGTACTTGATCTTGGTGTGGAGGTGGATGACCTTCGAATGCAGGGCGTGCTCGAGCTCGGCCATGTCGCCGAAGATCTTGCCCTCGCCGGGCAGGCCTTCGCGCATGATCGAGACGTAATAGAGGCCGAGCACGATGTCCTGCGACGGCACGATGATCGGCTGGCCGTTCGCCGGATGCAGGATGTTGTTGGTCGACATCATCAGGACGCGCGCTTCCAGCTGCGCTTCGAGCGACAGCGGAACGTGCACGGCCATCTGGTCGCCGTCGAAGTCGGCGTTGAAGGCGGCGCAGACCAGCGGATGCAGCTGGATCGCCTTGCCTTCGATCAGCACCGGTTCGAACGCCTGGATGCCCAGGCGATGCAGCGTCGGCGCGCGGTTGAGCAGCACCGGATGCTCGCGGATCACCTCATCGAGGATATCCCAGACCTCCGGACGCTCCTTCTCGACCAGCTTCTTGGCCTGCTTCACCGTGGTGGACAGGCCCTTGGCGTCGAGCCGCGAATAGATGAACGGCTTGAACAGCTCGAGCGCCATCTTCTTCGGCAGGCCGCACTGATGCAGGCGCAGCTCGGGACCGACCACGATCACCGAACGGCCCGAATAGTCGACGCGCTTGCCGAGCAGGTTCTGGCGGAACCGGCCCTGCTTGCCCTTCAGCATGTCGGCGAGCGACTTCAGCGGGCGCTTGTTGGCACCCGTGATGACGCGGCCGCGGCGGCCGTTGTCGAACAGCGCGTCGACGGCCTCCTGCAGCATGCGCTTTTCGTTGCGGATGATGATGTCAGGCGCACGCAGCTCCATCAGCCGCTTCAAGCGGTTGTTGCGGTTGATGACGCGGCGATACAGGTCGTTGAGGTCGGAGGTCGCGAACCGGCCGCCGTCGAGCGGCACCAGCGGACGCAGGTCCGGCGGAATCACCGGCACGACCGTCATGATCATCCATTCCGGCTTGTTGCCGGAGACGCGGAAGGCCTCGACGATCTTCAGACGCTTGGCGAGCTTCTTGTGCTTGATGTCCGAGTCGGTCTCGGCCATGTCGGCGCGCAGCGTCGCCTCGAGCTTCTCGAGCTCGAGACCCTTGAGCAGCTCGCGGATCGCCTCGGCACCGATCATGGCGGTGAAGCTGTCCTGGCCGTACTCGTCCTGCGCCTTCAGATACTCGTCTTCCGACAGCAGCTGACGGTCCTTCAGCGCGGTCAGGCCGGGCTCGAGAACCACGTAATATTCGAAGTAGAGGATCCGCTCGAGATCCTTCAGCGTCATGTCGAGCAAGAGGCCGATGCGCGACGGCAGCGACTTCAGGAACCAGATGTGGGCGACCGGCGCCGCCAGCTCGATGTGGCCCATGCGCTCGCGCCGGACGCGCGACAGCGTCACCTCGACCGAGCACTTCTCGCAGATGATGCCCTTGTACTTCATCCGCTTGTACTTGCCGCACAGGCACTCGTAGTCCTTGATCGGCCCGAAGATGCGCGCGCAGAACAGGCCGTCACGCTCCGGCTTGAAGGTGCGGTAGTTGATGGTCTCCGGCTTCTTGATCTCGCCGTACGACCAGGACAGAATCTTCTCTGGAGACGCGATCGAAATCCGGATCTGGTCGAAGACCTGAGCCGGCGTCGTCGGATTGAAAAGATTCATAATCTCTTGATTCATGGTCTTCTCCTCGCGTGCCGATCGTCACCGGCAGCAAATTCGAAATTTTATTCAGCGCGCGCCCCGCCCAACGTCCGAGCGGAGTGCGAAGGCCCGGCGCTTCTCGCGCCGGGCATGATCACTGCGTTACTCGGCCGCTTCCGACGTCGACGCCGGTCCCACCTTGGAATTGTGCAGGTCGACGTTGAGGCCGAGCGAGCGCATTTCCTTGACCAGCACGTTGAACGATTCCGGAATACCGGCCTCGAAGGTGTCGTCGCCGCGCACGATCGCCTCGTACACCTTGGTACGGCCGGCGACGTCGTCCGACTTCACGGTCAGCATCTCCTGCAGCGTGTAGGCGGCGCCGTAGGCTTCCAGCGCCCAGACCTCCATTTCGCCGAAGCGCTGGCCGCCGAACTGCGCCTTGCCGCCCAGCGGCTGCTGGGTGACGAGCGAGTACGGACCGATCGAACGCGCGTGGATCTTGTCGTCCACGAGATGGTGCAGCTTGAGCATGTAGATGTAGCCCATCGTCACCTTGCGATCGAACGCATCGCCGGTGCGGCCGTCATAGACGGTCGACTGGCCGGAGGCGTCGAAGCCCGCGAGCTTCAGCATCTCCTCGATGTCGGCTTCCTTGGCGCCGTCGAACACCGGCGTTGCGATCGGCACGCCGTGGCTCAGATTGCGGCCGAGTTCGACCAACTCGTTGTCGTTCAGCGACTTGATGGTTTCATCTTCGCCGTAGATCTTCTTCAGGGTCTCGCGCAGCGGCTTGAGGTCCTGCTTCTGATAGTAGGCGTCAATGGTCTGGCCGATGCGCTTGCCGAGGCCGGCGCAGGCCCAACCGAGATGGGTCTCAAGGATCTGACCGACGTTCATGCGCGAAGGCACGCCGAGCGGATTGAGCACGATGTCGGCATGCGTGCCGTCCTCGAGGAACGGCATGTCCTCGATCGGCACGATCTTCGACACCACGCCCTTGTTGCCGTGACGGCCGGCCATCTTGTCGCCGGGCTGGATCTTGCGCTTCACCGCGACGAAGACCTTGACCATCTTCATCACGCCGGGCGGCAGCTCGTCGCCACGCTGCAGCTTCTCGACCTTGTCGAGGAAGCGCTGCTCGAGGCCCTTCTTCGATTCGTCGTACTGCTTCCGCATGGCCTCGATCTCGGCCATCAGCTTGTCGTTCGGCGAGGCGAACAGCCACCACTGCGACTTCGGATACTCGTCGAGCACCGCACGGGTGATCTTGGTATCCTTCTTGAAGCCCTTCGGACCGGCGATGCCCTGGCGGTTCTCCAGCAGCTCGGCGAGGCGGTTGTAGACGTTGCGGTCCAGAATCGCCTGCTCGTCGTCGCGGTCCTTGGCCAGACGCTCGATCTCTTCCCGCTCGATCGCCAGCGCACGCTCGTCCTTGTCGACGCCGTGGCGGTTGAACACGCGGACTTCCACGATGGTGCCCTGCACGCCCGGAGGCACGCGCAGCGAGGTATCGCGGACGTCGGAGGCCTTCTCGCCGAAGATGGCGCGCAACAGCTTCTCTTCCGGCGTCATCGGGCTCTCGCCCTTCGGCGTGATCTTGCCGACCAGGATGTCGCCGGCGCGGACCTCCGCACCGATGTAGACGATACCGGCTTCGTCGAGGTTCTTCAGCGCTTCTTCCGAGACGTTCGGAATGTCGCGGGTGATTTCCTCAGGCCCGAGCTTGGTGTCGCGGGCCATCACTTCGAATTCTTCGATATGAATCGACGTAAACACGTCGTCCTTCACGATCCGCTCGGAGAGCAGGATCGAGTCTTCGAAGTTGTAGCCGTTCCACGGCATGAACGCGACCAGCACGTTGCGGCCGAGCGCGAGCTCGCCGAGATCGGTCGACGGACCGTCAGCGATGATGTCGCCCTTCTTGACGATGTCGCCGACCTTCACCAGCGGACGCTGGTTGATGCAGGTCGACTGGTTGGAGCGCTGGTACTTCATCAGCCGGTAGATATCGACGCCCGACTTGGTCGGATCGAGATCCTCGGTGGCGCGGATCACGACGCGGGTGGCGTCGATCTGGTCGATCACGCCCGAGCGGCGCGCGGCAATCGCCGCGCCCGAGTCACGGGCGACCACGCCTTCCATGCCGGTGCCGACGAACGGCGCCTCGGCGCGAACCAGCGGCACCGCCTGGCGCTGCATGTTCGAGCCCATCAGCGCGCGGTTGGCGTCGTCGTTCTCGAGGAACGGGATCAGCGCCGCGGCCACCGAAACCAGCTGCTTCGGCGACACGTCCATGTAGTCGACCTTGTCCGGCGTCACCGGCAGCACTTCGCCGGCATGGCGGCAGACCACCAGATCGTCGGTGAAGCGGCCCTTGGCATCGAGCGGCACGTTGGCCTGCGCGACGCGGTAGCGGCCCTCTTCCATCGCCGACAGATAGACCACCTCGTCGGTGACCCGGCCGTCCTTGATCTTGCGATAGGGCGTCTCGACGAAGCCGTACTTGTTGACGCGCGCGAACGTCGCCAGCGAGTTGATCAGGCCGATGTTCGGACCTTCCGGCGTTTCGATCGGGCAGATGCGGCCGTAATGCGTCGGATGCACGTCGCGGACTTCGAAGCCGGCGCGCTCGCGGGTCAGACCGCCCGGACCAAGCGCCGACAGACGCCGCTTGTGGGTGATCTCCGACAGCGGGTTGGTCTGGTCCATGAACTGCGACAGCTGCGAGGAGCCGAAGAACTCGCGCACCGCGGCAGCCGCGGGCTTGGCGTTGATCAGGTCCTGCGGCATCACGGTGTCGATATCGACGCTCGACATGCGCTCCTTGATCGCACGCTCCATGCGGAGCAGGCCGATCCGGTACTGGTTCTCCATGAGCTCGCCGACCGAGCGCACCCGGCGGTTGCCGAGGTGGTCGATGTCGTCGATCTCGCCCTTGCCGTCGCGCAGGTCGACCAGCGTCTTGATCACCGCCAGGATGTCTTCCTTGCGCAGCGTGCGATGGGTATCGGGCGCATCGAGCTCGAGGCGCATGTTCATCTTGACGCGGCCGACCGCGGACAAGTCGTAGCGCTCGGCATCGAAGAACAGCGACTGGAACATCGCCTGCGCGGAATCCAGCGTCGGCGGCTCGCCCGGACGCATCACGCGGTAGATGTCGAACAGCGCGTCCTCACGCGTCATGTTCTTGTCGGCCGAGAGCGTGTTGCGGATGTAGGCGCCGACATTGACGTGGTCGATGTCGAGCAGCGGCAGGTCCTTGTAGCCCTGCTCGTTGAGCACCTTGAGCGACTTCTCGGTGATCTCCTCGCCGGCTTCGGCGTAGATTTCACCGGTCTTCGGGTTGACGAGGTCCTCGGCGAGATAGTTGCCGACGAGCTCCTCGTCCGACATCCGCAGCGCCTTGAGGCCCTTTTCCTGCATCTGGCGCGCGCTGCGCACGGTCAGCTTCTTGCCGGCCTCGAGCACCACCTTGCCGGTGTCGGCGTCGATCAGGTCGTTGATGGTGCTGTAACCGCGGAAGCGGTTGGCGTCGAACGGAACGCGCCAACCTTCCTTGGTCCGCTTGTAGGTGATCTTCTTGTAGAAGGTCGACAGGATCTGCTCGCCGTCGAGACCGAGCGCGTACATCAGCGAGGTCACGGGCAGCTTGCGGCGGCGGTCGATGCGCGCGAACACGATGTCCTTGGCGTCGAACTCGATGTCGAGCCAGGAACCGCGATACGGAATCACGCGCGCGGCAAACAACAGCTTGCCGGACGAATGGGTCTTGCCCTTGTCGTGGTCGAAGAACACGCCGGGCGAACGGTGCATCTGCGAGACGATGACGCGCTCGGTGCCGTTGACCACGAAGGTGCCGTTCATTGTCATGAGCGGGATATCGCCCATGTAGACGTCCTGCTCCTTGATGTCCTTGACCGACTTGGCGCCGGTTTCCTCGTCGATATCGAACACGATGAGGCGCAGCGTCACCTTGAGCGGCGCAGCGAAGGTCATGCCGCGCTGGCGGCACTCGTCGACGTCATATTTCGGCTGTTCGAACTCGTAGCGGACGAATTCGAGCATCGAGGTGCCCGAGAAGTCCGAGATCGGGAACACCGAGCGGAACACCGCCTGCAGGCCCTCGTCGAGGCGACCGCCGGCCGGCTCGTCAACCATCAGGAATTGGTCATAGGACGCCTTCTGAACCTCGATGAGGTTCGGCATCTCGGCGACTTCCTTGATGTGACCGAAAAACTTGCGTACGCGTTTGCGACCGGTAAATGTCTGCTGCGCCATCGTGGCCTCTCATTTTCGTCGCCTTTGTGGGGCGAACCTTCCGGGAGCGACTGCCATCGGCCCCGGGTTGAATTTTCGAATCGTCCCGAAGGAACGAAGCGCAGGGTCAGGAATTAAATCCCCAGCCCCGGCCCCAATTTCCTCCAAAACGCAAAACGACGCGCGGGGCGCATCACTGCACCCGCTCGTCCAAACGCTCCGCTTTACGGACTGAAAAAGCCCGAAATCTGACTGTCTCCCAACGGCTTACGCCGGGTGCCCTGCCGCCCCCGCCGCCTACCGTGTTTTTTCGCTGCCAACCCGATATGGGAAGGCAATAAAGGAGATTCGAGGGTTAAGTCCACGGATCCCCACACTTTTTTGTGTCCAGCGCGCTACGCGACAACCCGTCGCACGCCGTTTGCATGGTCCGGGAGCGCCCTGCGGCGCTCCCGGATCGCGCATTACTTGAGCTCGACCTTGGCGCCAGCCTTCTCGAGCTGGGCCTTGACCTTCTCGGCTTCGTCCTTGTTGACGCCTTCCTTGACGGGCTTCGGAGCGCCTTCGACGAGGTCTTTGGCTTCCTTCAGGCCCAGGCCGGTGATGGCGCGGACTTCCTTGATGACTTCGATCTTCTTGTCGCCGGCAGCAGCCAGCACGACGGTGAACTCGGTCTTCTCTTCAGCCGGTGCAGCGGCAGCACCGCCACCGGCCGGGCCGGCCACCGCGACGGCGGCAGCGGCGGAGACGCCCCACTTTTCTTCGAGGAGCTTGGCGAGTTCGGCGGCTTCGAGCACGGTGAGGCTCGAGAGGTCGTCGACGATTTTCTGCAAGTCAGCCATTGATCTGTTTCCTTAAACGTTTGGTTCGAACCAGGTTTTGAGATTAGCGAAGGGTCAGGCCGCTTCGCTCTTTGAGGCATGAGCCTGAATGACGCGTGCGAGCTTGGCCGCGGGCGCGTTCGACAGCTGAGCGAGCTTGGTCGCCGGCGCCACGAGGAGGCCCACGATCTTGCTGCGCAGTTCGTCAAGCGACGGCAGTGAGGCAAGCGCCTTCACGCTGTCGACATTCAGGACGGTTTTACCCATCGAGCCGCCAAGGATGACGAACTTTTCGTTCGCCTTGGCGAATTCGACGGCAACCTTTGGCGCCGCGACCGGATCGTTTGAAGTAGCGATCACAGTCGGCCCCTTCAGCAGGGAACCGATGGCAGCGACGTCAGTGCCTTCAAGAGCAATTTTGGCGAGACGGTTCTTCGAGACCTTCACCGACGCACCCGCCTGCTTCATCTGCATGCGCAGCTTCTGCATCTGGGCTACGGTGAGGCCGGAATAGTGAGCGACGATCGCAACGCTCGTGGCCTTGAAGGCCTCGTTGAGCTGTCCGACCGCCTCTTTTTTTGCCGCTCGTTCCACAGCAAGCTCTTTCCGGTTGGCGGCCTTATCCGCGAAGGCAGGACCGCCGGGTTGCACCCATCGTCCCACCCAAAACCTGATCCTTAGGGCGCAAGACCCTTCGGACATGCCGGGCAAGACGACATCTAGAAGCCTGCCCTCCCAAAGCCTTGCGGCCATGGGTTGTCGAGGTTCGAACCAAACCAGCCTCCCAGCCGCGAACGACGTGGAGCACAAAATCCGGTCTTCACCCGTCTATGCAGGCCATGCGATTAAGCCGTTGAAAACACGAAGTTCTCGCGGGCGCCTGCAGTCTTGGACAGGATCGGGCTATCGGCCGAGGCCGAACGCCCTGCTCTTATTCCGTTGGAGGCGACGGGTTTCCTTCCTTTCGAGCATCCTTGCGGGCATGCGGAAAGGAATGATCTCCTATCACCTCAGGTTTTCGGAATGCGAGCACGGACCTGCCAGCAAGTGCCAGCACGCCCGGAAGGCGCTATGTAGCCGGTCCTGCCCTGCTTGCCAAGAGCAAAATTCAGACCAGTTCACCGATCCGCCTCGGCCCAGCGAAAATTTCTCCGACGCGACGTCACACGACGGCGGTGTCGCTCGTCTGGGCGCTGGAGGCTCGCATGAAACGATGGATTGCAGGAATTCTCGCCCTCTTCAACCTCGGCAATGGGCTGGTGATGCTGTCAGCCGGTTCCGTCTGATGGTCGCTGGTTCCCGGCGCCGCCGATACCGGCCCCTTCAACCCCCATTTGGTTCAGGACGTCGGCATCGCCTTCATTGCAGCCGGGCTCGGTCTCGCCGCGCGAGCCTGGCGGCCGGCCTGGTGGCCCGCGGCGGTCGCGGGCGCCGCGTTCCTGGTGGGCCATGGCCTGCTGCATCTTGCGATGATCGCCGGCGGCCATGACCGCCATGCCGCGTCCGACCTGATCGCGGTGATCCTGCCCGCGGCCCTCGCACTCTATTCCGCCCTGCCAAGCCCAAGAGAACATCAGGAGAACACCATGCGTAGTTTCATCGCGCGCCGTATGCTGCGCGCTTATTCCAAGCGCTACGGTTACGACACCAGCTATCTTGAGATGATGCTGAAGCAATCGCCGACGTCATTCTTCAAGTTCGCCGGCGCGATGAAGGCCGCCGCCTGCCGCGAGGTTGCGCCGGTCGAAGCCTGCTTCGCCGCCAAGCTCACCGGCGCGCTGGCCGAAGATTGCGGTCCCTGCGCGCAGCTGGTCGCCGACATGGCGATCGAGGCCGGGATGGCGGAGCAGCAGGTCACGGCCGTGCTCAGGCGCGACGTTGACGCGATGTCGGCGGACACCGCGCTCGGCTTCCGCTTCGCGGACGCGATCGTGCGGCGTTCCACGGAGGATGATACCTGCCGCGACGAGGTTCGCGCGCGCTGGGGCGAAAAAGGCGTGATCGACCTCGCGATGGCCCTGCAAATCGGGCGTATCTTCCCCATGATGAAGTTGGCGCTAGGCTATGCCAGGGAGTGTCGCCGCGTGACCGTGGCCGGCCATCAGATCGATGTCATCAAGCAGGCCGCCTGAGCCCGACCCGCTCGGCCCGTATCGGGCGCGGCTGACCGGGCTCGCCTATCGCATGCTCGGCAGCCGCAGCGACGCCGACGACGTGGTGCAGGACGCCTGGCTGCGCTTCGCCGCGGCCGACGGCGTTCACAATCCCGAGGCGTTCCTCGTCACGGTGGTGACCCGGCTCTGCCTCGATCGGCTGAAGAGCGCCCGCGCCCAGCGCGAGGTCTATGTCGGCGCATGGCTGCCCGAGCCTGTGTTCGACGAGAGCCTGTCGGCCGAGGCAGCGACCGAACTTGCCGACGATCTCTCCTTCGCCCTGATGCTGGCGCTCGACACCTTGTCACCGCTCGAGCGCGCCGCGTTCCTGCTGCACGACGTGTTCGACCGGCCGTTTGCGGAAGTCGCGCGCACGCTCGGGCGCAGCGAGGTGGCTTGCCGGCAGCTCGCGGCGCGCGCCCGGCGGACCGTGCGCGACAGCCGCCCTGCCCCGGCAGCACCCCCCGAGGGCCACGCAAGATTGCTGACGGCATTCTGCAAGGCCGCAGCCAGCGGCGACGTCTCCGCTCTGGCCGATCTGCTGCGCGAGGATGCGATCGCGATCACCGATGGCGGCGGCCGCAAGCTGGCGGCGCTGAACCCGATCAAGGGAGCCGAGAAGATCGTCCGCTTCATCATCGGCATCGCCGGCAAGAATGCCGGCAGCGAGGTCCGTGTCGAGCCGATGATGGTCAACGGCAGCGCAGGCGCGCTGGTCCTTCTCGATGGCGAGATCGACCACACGCTCAGCCTGGCGATCGACGCCGCGACCAATCGGATCGCGGCGATCTACGTCGTCCGCAACCCCGACAAGCTGCGCCACGCGCCGCGCCTGACCGCCGGTCAGGACGCCGACGGCACCGGATAGGCGAGCGGCTTGCCGGCGAAGAACGCCTGGAGATTGGCGAGCACGCAGTCCTGCATCGCCACATGCGATTCCAGGGTGTGGCCGCCGATATGCGGGGACAGCACGACGTTCGGCAGCGCCGTCAGTTCGTCGGGCGCGTGCGGCTCCCTGGCAAACACATCGAGCCCGGCGCCCGCGATGGACTGATCGGCAAGGGCCGTAACCAGCGCCTTCTGGTCGACGACGGAGCCGCGCGAGATATTGACGACGATCCCGCTGCTGCCGAGCCGGCGCAGGATGACGGTATTGACGGCATGGACCGTATCAGCACCGGCGCGCACCGCGATCATCAGCACGCTGCACCAGTCGGCGAGCGCCTCGAGGCTCGGAAAATGCTGATACGGCACGTCCTGCCGTGACCGGCTGAAATAGCCGACCTCGGTTTCGAACGCGGCGGCGCGCGCCGCGATCTTGCGGCCGATCTCGCCGAGGCCGTAGACGCCGACCTTGCGGCCGCGCATGCCGGCCTGCGGCCGCATCATCGGCGACGGCTTGGCGCCGATCCAGTCGCCGCTGCGGACGTAGTTGTCGGCGACCGGCAGGCGGCGGGCCGCCGCCAGCATCAGCGTCACCGCGATGTCGGCAACGGAGGCGGCATTGGCGCCGGGGCTGTGGCCGACCGCAATTCCGCGCCTGTCGGCGGCGGCAAGATCGATCCCCTCATATCCGGTGCCGTAGCAGATGATCGCGCCGAGCTTCGGCAGCAGGTCCATCGCCTCACCGCCGAGCGGGGTACCGCCCGCCGTGATCATCGCCCGGATATCGCCAAGCTCCGCCGCCGAAAACACCTCGGTCAGCCGCTTGCCCGCGGCATTCAACAACTCGTAGCGCTCACCGAAGCGCACCAGTTCGTTTCTGGGAAAGCGCGAATAGACCAGGACCTTATCGGGCATTGTTGTTGTTTCCTACGAGAGGCCTCACCCGGAGTCTTTTCCGTTCCGGTTGAATCGGAACGGGCTCTGGATTTTTGTTTTGACGCGTTTTCTTCACGCGAACCGGTACCCACTTCGCTCGAAAACGCTCTGGCAAAACAAAGGGGCGGGACCGGTTGCCCGATCCCGCCCCTCTTTATCTCGTCACGGCCAAAGACCTCAGCCGAGGATCGTGCCCGGCTCGACCTTCACGCCCGGGCCCATGGTGGAGGAGACCGCCACGCGCTGGATGTAGGTGCCCTTGGAACCCGCCGGCTTCGCCTTGGAGACCGCATCCGCGAGCGCCTTGACGTTCTCGACCAGCTTGTCCTCGGAGAACGAGGCCTTGCCGATGCCGGCCTGCACGATGCCGGCCTTCTCGACGCGGAACTCGACCGAGCCGCCCTTGGCGCCCTTCACGGCGTTGGTGACGTCCATGGTCACGGTGCCGATCTTCGGGTTCGGCATCATGCCGCGCGGGCCGAGCACCTTACCGAGGCGGCCGACCAGCGGCATCATGTCGGGGGTGGCGATACAGCGGTCGAAATCGATCGCACCGCCCTGCACCTTCTCGACCAGGTCCTCGGCACCGACGACGTCGGCACCGGCGGCCTTGGCTTCCTCAGCCTTGGCACCGCGCGCGAACACGCCGACGCGCAGCGTGCGGCCGGTACCGTTCGGCAGGTTGACGACGCCGCGGACCATCTGGTCGGCGTGGCGCGGGTCGACGCCGAGATTGATCGCAATCTCGATCGTCTCGTCGAACTTCGACTTGGCGCGCTCCTTGACCATCTTGATGGCATCCGCGAGCGGGTAGAGCTTCTCGCGATCGACGCCCTCGCGGGCCTTCTTCAAACGCTTTCCGATTGCCATGGCCCGTTACCCCGCAACTTCCAGACCCATCGAACGGGCAGAGCCCTCGACCATCTTCATGGCCGATTCGATGGTGTCGCAATTCAAGTCCTTCATCTTCTTCTCGGCGATCTCGCGCACCTGCGCCTTGGTCACCTTGCCGGCCTTGTCACGGCCCGGCGCCTTCGAGCCGGACTGGATCTTGGCAGCCTGCTTGAGGAAGAACGACATCGGGGGCGTCTTCATCTCGAAGGTGAACGAACGATCGGCGTAGATCGTGATCACCACCGGGATTGGGGTATTCTTCTCTTCCTTCTGGGTCTGCGCGTTGAACGCCTTGCAGAACTCCATGATGTTGAGACCGCGCTGACCAAGCGCGGGGCCGATCGGGGGCGAAGGATTCGCCGCACCGGCCGGGACCTGAAGCTTCAGGTATCCGGTCACTTTCTTTGCCATTTATCACTCCTGTTGTGCCGGACGGTGCCGGCGGTTTCAGGTTCCGTGGTTCGGTTGAAGGGGCTGGCGACCGCCTCCTCCCTCCCACGGCCTCTCACTTGACGGGGGGCATATACCCCACGCTGTCCCGTCAGACCACCTTTTCGACCTGACCGAATTCCAGTTCCACGGGGGTCGCGCGGCCGAAGATCGACACCGCGACCTTCACGCGCGAGCGCGCCTCGTCGATCTCTTCCACCACGCCGGAGAACGAGGCGAACGGGCCGTCGGCCACGCGCACATTCTCGCCGATTTCGAACGACACCGACGCCTTCGGACGCTCCACGCCCTCCTGCACCTGATGCAGGATCCGCATCGCCTCGGATTCCGAGATCGGCATCGGCTTGTTTTCCGCGCCGAGGAAGCCCGTCACCTTCGGGGTGTTCTTGATCAGATGGAACGCCTCGTCGGTCAGCTTCATCTTGACCAGCACATAGCCCGGGAAGAACTTGCGCTCGGCGTCGATCTTGCGGCCGCGGCGCACCTCGGTGACCTTCTCGGTCGGCACCAGCACCTGCTCGAACAGCTCTTCCAGCCCGCGCTGCTTGGCCTGCTCGCGGATCGATTCCGCCACCTTCTTCTCGAAGTTCGAATAGGCGTGGACGATGTACCAGCGCTTGTCCATCAATTGAGTTCCCATGCTCATCAGTGGATGCCCAGGATCAGCGTGATGAGATAGCGGATGATCTGGTCCGCGGCGAAAAAGAAGACCGAGGCCAGCGCCACCATCACGAACACCATGATGGTGGTGATGGTCGTCTCGCGGCGCGTCGGCCAGGTGACCTTGGCGGTCTCCGAGCGCACTTCCTGCAGGAATTTGAACGGGCTGAAAGCCATCGTGGGATCCGCGTCCGTGACCGGACGATTGCAACGTTTCAAGGAATCCGAACAGCCGACCTTGCGGACCCAGCCCTCGTTTGAAGGTTGAGCCGATAAACGAGCTCGAATGTTCGGGGAATTAGGCCGCGCCGGATATCCGCCATCAAAGCGGGCCGGCTGCGAGTGCCGGGTATCTACTGCGGGACCGGCCAAACGTCAAGGTCGGTGAGGTCGCGCCCCACGGGGGCCAACCGTGGGCCGAGCGGACATTGATCCCTTCAGTTCAACAGCTTAGCCGGGGCGCCGGGGCACTTGCGGGACTTCCCGCTCGGAGATTAGCGTCAAGAAGGTGCCCCTGTCGCGTGCGGTAACACTCACCACCCCGTCTCGTCTAGGCCAGGACGGACTTCAGTGGCAGCAGCATCGATACCCGCAATCCGACCGGCTCCCGCGGCTTCAGTTCGATGCTGCCACCATGACGTTTGGCAATATCCTGGGCGATCGACAGCCCCAGCCCAAAGCCGCCGCTATCCTGCCGCGCGCTATCAGCCTTGAAGAAGGGTTCGAACACCTTGTCGCGCAGCGCCGGCGGGATGCCGGGCCCGTCGTCAACCACCTCGATCTCAAGGTGGTTCGAGTCGGTGGGACGGAGCGCCACCGTGACCGTGCTGCCGTGCTTGACTGCGTTCTCCACGACATTGGTGACGGCGCGCGACAGCGCGCGGGGCCGACAGGCATAGGGAAGACGCGGAGGCCCGGCATAGGACACAGCGTGGCCCAGATCGGCGAACTCGGAACAGATGGTCTGCAAAAAGCTCGGCAGGTCGATGTGCGACACTGCCTCCGAGCGCGCATCGTCGCGAAGATACTCCAGCGTCTCGTTGATCATGCGCGTGATCTTGGCGATATCGCCCAGCATTGCCGGGCGCAGAGTACCTTCTCCGACACGCTCGGCGCGCAGCCTGAGCCGCGTCAGCGGCGTCCGCAGGTCATGACTGATGGCGGCCAGCATGCGGGTGCGATCGTCGAGCAGCGCGCGGATCCGGGTGCGCATGTCGTTCAGGGCGTCGGCGACCTCGGCGATTTCAAGCGGACCGCGCCGGCGTAGCGCCTCGGGAACCCGCGGCGAGCGGCCGAACGAGGTCGCGGCGCTCGCGACTTCGGCCAGCGGCGCGATCACCCAGCGCACCGCATAGACCGACAGCAGCAGCATGGATATCAGCAGGATGATTGCCCCTCCGGCCGCCGGGCGGAGCAGAATGGACCAAAAGCCGCCATTGACCGCGACGTCGGCCATCAACGCGTGGCCGTTGTCGAGCTTTACGACCACCTGTGACGACGAACCTGCCGGATGGCGCAGCTCCTCCAGCAACTCAATTCCAGACTCGGCCGCCAGTTGCCGAAACGCTCTTATGGAAAACGGCCGCGTCTCTCCGGCCGTTCTCGGCACGAGTTCGCCCAGGGCGACGCGCCTGACATCGAGACCGCCGCGCCTGGCCGCGGCCAGCAGTTCATCCGCGTCGGTCGGCGTCTTCGTGGAACGCAGCAGCTGAGCGACCTCCGAGACCCGCCCCGCAAGAAACTTCTGCGTGTCGTTGATCGAGGGAGAATCGAACAGGAAAATGACGGTCACCGCTGCGAGCGTGATGCCGATCAGTTCCGAGAGCGCGACGAGGCTCATGAGTTGCGCAGCGATGCTGCGCGGCAGCAGACGCGGCGCCCATCCCATCAGATCTGCTCGACCGCAGGCGTGAAGAGGTAACCGCCGAGCCGCACCGTCTTGATCATCGAACGGTCCTTTGGATCCGGCTCGATCTTCTGCCTGATGCGGCTGATATGGACGTCGACGCTGCGCTCGACCGAGGCGATCAGGCCGCCGAAGGCCTGCTCGATCAATTGCTCGCGTGACAGCACCTGCCCCGGATTGCGGCAGAACGCCAGCAACAGGTCGAACTCGGCCCCGGTCAGCGTGATCCGGACGCCGGCCGGGTCATGCAGTTCGCGGGTGGTGGGATTGATGCGCCAACCGGCGAAGGTCAAAGGACGCGGCCGCGAGCGTGACGCAGTGCCGCTCTCGACCCGGCGCAACAGCGCGCGGATGCGGGCCAGCAGCTCGCGCGAATTGAACGGCTTGGTGACGTAGTCGTCGGCGCCGAGTTCGAGGCCGAGGATGCGGTCGATGTCCTCGCTCCGTGCCGTCACCATGATGATGGGAATCGAGGACGACATGCGCAGGCGTCGGCAGATGCTGAGCCCATCCTCGCCCGGCAGCATCACGTCGAGCACGATGAGATCGAAGCTCTCGCGCTTGAGCAGCGCGTCCATCTCGATGGCCGAACCGACCAGCATCGCTCTGAAGCCGTTGTCCTGGAGGACCTCGGCCAGCATGCGCGCGATATCGGCGTCGTCCTCGACACAGAGGATGCGCGCGTTGGTGACGGGGAAAGCCACGAGGTCGTATTCCAGGATTTGCATCACGGTATTTTAGAGGCGTCTGCCGCGGATGCGCAGCGCGCAAATATAGCGTTTTGTTAAGCCTGCACGGCCAAATGTGGCTCAAATAGGTCGCGCAGTTTCACGGCCTACATCTGACTTAATATCTCTTAATCCCGACCCGGGCGGCCCTGTTCTATCGTGACGTGCGATCGTTCGTGGGGTGAGTGGTCGTTCGAGGGGTGACATGAGATTAGAATTTCTGCCGGGCGCTGCGGCTGATGCGCAGAGCACGGGCCGGGCGTCGCGCGATGGCCAGCTCAATCGGTCGTCCTCGCTTACCGGCGCTGCGGTTGCGATGGTGTTGTTGTCGGGCTGCGCCAGCGCACCGATGACCCGAGGCGGATCACTGGCATCCTACGACAATCTCACGCAATCCGACGGGCTGCTGGCGAAGTCGCTGGTTCGCGTCAACAAGGACGACGTCCTTGCCGCAAAGACCATCCATATCGTTCCTGCGACCTTCTCGCAGGGCGCATCACCGACGCTGTCGCAAGAGCAGAGGAAGCTGGTGGCCAATGCCATCGATCGTTCGCTCTGCGTCGGCCTGAGCGAGCGGCTTCAGGTCGTTGCGCTCGATCAGCCTGCGGATCTCACCGCATACGCGCGCGTCACGCAGGCGGCGCCCACTGACGAAGTCGCTGCGGGCGCTTCCAAAGTGGTCGGCATCCTGCCGACCGCGCTCGGCGCAGGCGTCCCCGTGCCGGTGCCGCGGTTGCCGGTCGGGCTCGGCAGCCTGACGGTCGAAGCCGAGGTGCGGGATCCGGCCAGCCGCCAGCAGGCGGCGATGATCTGGGCTCGCGGCGCAAATTCATTCACCAGTTCGCCGATGGTCTCGAGCGCCGGTGACGCCTACGAACTCGCCTCCTCGTTCAGTGACGACTTTAGCAAGCTCGTCGTCACCGGAGCTACGCCGTTCGGAAAGCCACCGGACCTGCCATCGTTCGACAAGATCGGCGCGTCGTTCGGCGGCAAACCGAAATACGCGGCCTGCGAAGCGTTCGGGCGCAATCCCGGCCTGGTCGGGATGGCCGCCGGCAAGCTCGGATTGCCGCCGGAGTGGTCGGACAAGGGAGCGCCGACAGCTGGCCAGTGATTGCGTTTGCCCGGACGCGCGCCGAAGCTTCGGATCATCCCCCTGCCCGTGTCCTATCCGGCAAAGCTCTTCTGGACCGCCTGGTCGAGCGTGGCGCCGCCGAGATAGCGCTGGCGCAGCTCGCGCTTGAGCAGCTTGCCGCTCGGGTTCTTCGGCAGGCTGTCGACGAAGATGACCTGCTTCGGCACCTTGAAGTGGGCCATCGACGCCGCGCAATGCTTGATGACCGCCTCGGCCTCGAGGCTCGCACCTGCCTTGACCACTACGATCGCGGTCACCGCCTCGATCCAGCGCGGATCCGGCAGCCCGACCACCGCCACCTCCGACACCGCAGGCAGCTGGTAGATCATCTCTTCGACCTCGCGGCTCGCGACGTTCTCGCCGCCGCTCTTGATCATGTCCTTCACGCGATCGACCACGGTGATGTAGCCGTCGGCATCGACGGTCGCGAGATCGCCGGAATGAAACCAGCCGCCGGCGAACGCCGCCGCGGTCTTGACCGGATCGTTATAGTAGCCGGACAACAGATGCGGCGATCGGTGCACGATCTCGCCGACCTCCCCGACCCCGACGTCCGTCATGTCGGAATTCACCACCCGCGTCTCGACATTGATCGCGGGCTTGCCGGCTGATCCTGCCTTCGGCAGCTGGTCTTCCGGCGCCAGCACGGTTGCGAGCGGCGCGATCTCGGTCTGGCCGTAGAAGTTCCAGAACTTCACATCGGGCAGCCGGCGCTGCAATTCGAGCAGCACCTCGACCGGCATGATCGAGGCGCCGTAATAGCCCTTGCGCAGGGTCGACAGATCGGTGCCATCGAACGAAGGCGAGCGCAGCATCGCGATCCAGATCGTCGGCGGCGCGAAGAACGCGTTGATCCTGTGGGCTGAGATCAGCGCCAGGACATTGTCTGGCACCGGCTTGCCGGTAATGAGACTGGTGGCGCCGAGATAGATCGCAGGGCCGAGGAAGACGTCGAGCTGCGCGCAGTGATAGAGCGGCAGCGCATGCAGCACGGTGTCGTCGGTCGTCATGCCGCCGTCGATGATGCAGCTGACATACTGCCACATCACAGCTTCATGGGTGAGGATCGCACCCTTCGGCAACGACTCGGTGCCGCTGGTGTAGATGATCTGTGCGGGATCGCGGCTGTCGACCGACGCATCAGGAGCCGACGCATCGCTGTGCAGCAGGCTGTCGAAGGTCGTGATGCCTTCGGGCGCGGTGGCCGGATCCTCGCCCGGCAGCCAGATCAGGATTTCGACCGCCGAGCCCTTGGCGGCCGCGGCGTGCGCGGTCTCCACGAAATCCGGCCCGACCGCGAGCAGTTTTGCGCCGGAATTGGCGAGGATGAAATTGATCTCGTCCGGATTGAGCATGAAGTTGATCGGCACCAGGATCGCGCCGATCCGCGCCACTGCGAAGCGCAGCGCGGCGAAGCCATGCGAGTTGCGCGACAGCACCGCGACCCGGTCGCCCTTTGCGACGCCGAGCGCGAGCAATCCGCGTCCGAGCCGATTGCAGATCGCGTCCATCTCCGCAAATGTCCAGCTCACCTCGCCGCAGATCAGCGCGGTCTTGTTGGGGTAGCGCTTGGCCGACCGGCGCAGCAGATCGCCGATGCTGTGCTCGCGGGCGCGCTGGATGGTTGCTGCGATGTCTCCGCTCATATGTTCCTCCCGAATGTGCTTGTTGTCGTTGTCTTGTCTTCGTCGCGCTGCCGCTACTGCCGGGCGGCGTAGGCGTGCTCCATGTAGGTGTGCTCGACCGAGCGATCGAGCGAGGCGATCTTCTCGAAGCCGCGCCGCCAGTCCTGCAAATGCCGCCGCGTCCACAGCACGCCGGCCTCCTTGTCGTGCCGCCTGATCGCATCGAGGATGTGGCGATGCGCCTCGACGAGGCGCGCGCCGCCTTCGGGCACGCCACCCACGATCATCTCAGTGGTCGGAAAGAACAGCTGCGCGGCGGGCTCGCGGGCGAGCTGCAGCACGCGGTTCTGCGAGGCCTTGGCCATCAGCACGTGGAATTCCGCGTCGAGCTCGGCAAGATCAGCCGGATTGCCGACCACCGCCGCGCTGCGCTCGATATTGCCGGCGAGCTCGGCGATGTTCTCCTCGGTCGCGCGCTCGACCGCCCCCTCGACGCTCGCGACCTCCAGCGTCATCGACGTCTCGAACAATTCGCGGAACGTCACCTCGTGCAGGATCAGCGCGCGTGACAGCCGGGTGGCGAGCTTGTTGTAGCGCGGCAGGCAGGCCTGCAACCGGCGGCTGGAATCGCGGCGGATCAGCCCGCCCTCCTCGAGCACGCGAATGCCTTCGCGCACCGTCGAGCGGTTGACGCCGAACTGCGCGACGAGCTGCTGCTCGGTGCCGATCGGCTCGCCCGGCTTGATCCGGCCGTTGATGATCTCGCGTTCGATCGCGTCCGCGACCTTCTGATAGGCCGGCGCGACATCAATGCGCCGGAACAGCGGCGTGGCGGGCATCCTTGGCTCCCTCGGGCTCCCGATTGTTGTTTGTCGGACAAAGGATAGGCGAAGGCATTTGGAGCGTCAAATAGGCATCTACGGCCTGAATGTCGCACCCGGCCGGCAAGAATTGACAGCGGAACCGGGCAAATCTAGCTTTGTCGGACAAACTGATAAGAACACCAAGCCGATAAGAAAATCTGGGAGGTCCATCATCATGAAATCCATCGTCACGAGTCTGTCTGCCGCCGGCCTGATCACCGCGGTGCTGGCGGGTCCGGCGCTCGCGCAACAGGCGCCGCTCAAGATCGGCGTCCTCACGGATTTCCAGTCGGTCTATTCGGACATCGGCGGCGCCGGGAATGTCGAGGCCACCAAGATGGCGATCGAGGAGTTCGGCGGCTCGATGTTCGGCAAGCCGATCGAGCTCGTCACCGCCGACGCCCTCAACAAGGCCGACGTCGCCGCCACCATCACCCGCAAATGGTACGAGGCCGAGAATGTCGACATGATCATCGACATGCCGACCTCGGCGACCGCGCTCGCCGGCATGGAGATGTCGAAGCAGTTCGAGAAGATCATGATCGTGACGGACGCGGCGAGCTCCGATATCACCGGTAAGTCCTGCTCGCCCTACACGCTGCACTGGACCTACGACACCTACGCCAACGCCCACACCGTCGGCAGCGCGATCGTGAAGAACGGCGGCGACAGCTGGTTCTTCATCACCGCCGACTACGTCTTCGGCCATTCGATCGAGCGCGACACCGGCGACGTGGTCCGCGCCGCCGGCGGCAAGGTGATCGGCAGCGCGCGGCATCCGCTCAACACGCCGGATTTCTCGTCGTTCCTGCTGCAGGCGCAGTCGTCGAAGGCCAAGATCGTCGGCCTCGCCAATGGCGGCGGCGATACCATCAATGCGATCAAGCAGGCCGCCGAATTCGGCATCGTCGCCGGCGGGCAGAACCTCGCTGGTATCGTGATGTTCATTTCCGACATCCACAGCCTCGGGCTGAAGCTCGCGCAGGGCCTGATCATCACCGAGGCCTACTATTGGGATCTCAACGACCGCACCCGCGCCTTCGGCAAGCGCTTCTTCGAGCGCATGAAGCGGATGCCGACCATGAACCAGGCCGCGACCTACAGCGCCACCCTGCACTACCTCAACGCCGTGAAGGCCGCCGGCAGCAAGGAGACCAAGCCGGTGCTCGCCAAGATGCGCGCGACCCCGGTGCGCGACGCCTTCACCGACAACGGCGTGGTGCGCGAGGACGGCCGCATGGTGCACTCGATGTTCCTGTTCGAGGTCAAGAAACCGGAGGAATCGAAGGCGCCGTGGGATTACTACAAGGTGCTCGCCGACCAGGCGTTCCGGCCGCTGAAGGACGGCGGCTGCCCGCTCATCAAGTGAGTGAAGACAATCATGGCCGGGGTCCAGGACCTCGGCCAACACCTTCAAATTATTAGGGAAAAACTGGCAGGAGTGGCAGGGCTCGAACCTGCGACCCCCGGTTTTGGAGACCGGTGCTCTACCAATTGAGCTACACTCCTGCAGGGAACCCGCGTCGCCGCCGGTTCGCGCCGTTTCAAGCACAGGGCATGGCCGGTTTGCAAGGGCGAAGCGGTGAAGCTTCTGTTCATTGCAAAACTTCTGCGCCAGACTTCGGCCATCACTCCACGTCGGCGCTCCGCCGCAAGAATCAAGAACCAGGGAGAGACCATGAACGTCCAGACCGCCACCAAGCATGCCGCCAGCCAAACCACCCCATCCCTCCCCCTCGCCAAGCCCGAATCGATCGGGCTGTCGAGCGTGCGGCTGCAGGCGCTGTCCGACACCTTCAAGCGCGAGGTCGACAAGGGAACCGCGCCCGGCGTGACGGTGCTGGTGGCGCGGCGCGGCCAGATCGGCTGGTTCGACGCGATCGGCCGGCAGAGCCCGGCGGCCTCGGCGCCGATGACGCATGACACGATCTTCCGCATCTTCTCGATGACCAAGCCGATCGTCTCCGTTGGCATCATGATGCTGCTGGAGGACGGCCACTTCCTGCTCAACGACCCCGTCGCGAAATTCATCCCCGAATTCGCCGAGACCAAGGTCGGCGTCGAGCGTGACGGCAAGCTCGAGCTGGCGCCCGTGCAGCGGCAGATGACGATCCAGGACCTGCTGCGCCACACCTCGGGCCTGACCTATGACCACACCGGCAACGGGCCGGTACAGCAGCTCTACCAGCAGTCGCGGCTGCGCAGCCGCAAGATCACCAATGCCGAGCACGCCACCATGCTCGCCGGCATGCCGCTGGTCTGCCAGCCCGGCGTCGAGTGGAACTACAGCCGCTCCACCGACATCCTCGGCCACATCATCGAGGTCGTCAGCGGCAAGACGCTCGGCGGGTTCCTGACCGAACGCATCCTCTCTCCCCTGCAGATGACCGAGACCGCCTTCCACACCCCCGAAGCGAATGCCGGCCGGCTCGCCGAGGCGTTTGCCAACGATCCCTGGACCAACGAGAAGGTGCAGCTGTTCAATATGCTCGAGAAGCCCGCGATGGAATCCGGCGGCGGCGGGCTGGTGTCGACCACGATGGACTATGCGCGCTTCGCGCAGATGCTGCTCAATGGCGGCGCGCTCGACGGCACAAGGATCATCGGCCGCAAGACGCTCGAATTCATGGCGTCCGATCACCTCGGCGCCGGCGTCAAGATCCAGGGCACGCTGGTGTCGCCCGGCCACAGTTTTGGCCTCGGCTTCGCCGTGCGGATGCAGCAGGGCATCGCGCCGTTCTCGGGCTCGGTCGGCCAGTACTTCTGGAGCGGCATGGCCGGCACGTTCTTCTGGATCGATCCGCGCGAAGACCTGATCGCGGTCTTCATGATGCAGGGCCCGGGCCAGCGCGAATACACCCGCTCGCTGGTGCGCAACGGCGTGTATGCCGCTGTGGAGTAAGTCTCGTGCCCCGGACGCAACGCAGCGCGCGAGCGTTGCGTTGCTGAGCCGGGGCCACCCTCGATCCAATCGTGCAGGTCCTCCTGGGTCCCGGCGCTGCGGAGCGGCGCTCTGCGCCGCACCGCGTCCGGGACACGAGAACATCCTCAGCTGATCGTCGCGCCGCCGTCGATCACGATGGTCTGGCCGGTCATGAAGTCGCCGGCGCGCGAGCCCATCATCACGGCGGCGCCCGCGATCTCGTCGGGCACACCGATGCGGAGCAGCGGCGAGCGCGCGGTCGAGGCCTTCAGATTGTCCGGATTGTCCCACAGCGCCTTGGCGAAGTCGGTCTTGATCAGGCCCGGCGCGATACAGTTCACGCGGATATTGTGCTTGCCGTATTCGCAGGCAAGGTTGCGCGCGAGCTGCATGTCGGCGGCCTTGGAGATTGCGTAGGCGCCGAGGATGGTCGAGCCCTTCAACCCGCCGATCGAGGACACGATGATGATGGAGCCGTCCTTGCGCTCGATCATCTGCGGCACCACCATCGAGATCAGCCAATTATTGGCGACGATGTTGTTGTCGAGGATTTTTCGGAACTGATCGTCGGAAATGCCGGCGAGCGGACCGTAATACGGGTTCGACGCCGCGTTGCAGACGAGCACGTCGATCTTGCCGAAGGCCTGGTTGCTCTCGTCGACCAGGTTCTGCAGATTTTCCTTCGATGAGATGTTGGCCGCGACCGCAACCGCGGTGCCCTTGCCGTAAGCGTCGTTGATCTCCTTCGCCACCTGCTCGCAGACATCGGCCTTGCGCGAGGAGATCACCACCTTGGCGCCGTGCTCGGCCATGCGCTCGGCGATCGCGCGCCCGATGCCGCGCGTCGAGCCGGTGATGACGGCGACTTTTCCCTTCATGTCGAACAAGGTCATGTTTCTCTCCCTGATGTAAGGTGTTTGAATTCTGCGTTGAGCTTAAGCAGCGTTGTCGTGTTGCGATAGCGGCATCATGCAAGCTTGCTCGCCGGCCGAACTTCGGGCCCGGACGGCTGATGCATCGCGGCGTGGCGCGGATCGGCGATCCAGGGCTGCTGGTTCACCATCGGCAACCGCCAGGTCGACAGGCCGGTGCCTGCGATGTGATCAAGCCGCGTCACCGAGACATTGTCGATGTCGAACGACAGGCCCCTGTCCGGCTGGCCGCCGAGTGCGAGACCGACCGCAGCCCGGATCACGCCGCCATGGCCGACCGCGATGATGTTCTTGCCCGGCTCCGCAGCCGTGATCCGCACGATCGTGCGGCAAACCCGCGTATAGAGATCCATGAAGCTCTCGCCGCAGGGTGCGGGCTCGTTGACGTCGGCAAACCAACTTCTGCCGGGGGGCTGGCTCGCGAGCAGCGCGGCGCGGTTCATGCCCTGCCACCGGCCGAGATGCTGCTCGGCAAAGTCGCGTTCCTGCGTCATGTTGGCCGGCTTCGGAAAACCTGCGGCCCAGATCGCTTCCGCGGTCTTGTGCGTGCGCTTGAGATTGCTCGAATACCAGACAGCATCGCGCGGCAGCATCTTGGCGACCGCCTCGAACACTTCGACATCGCCGGTGTCGCAGTCGATGTCTTCTTGCCCGTAGATGTTGCCGCCATCGCTGCGCACCGGCGCATGACGAACCCACCACCACCGCGTCACCGTCACGTTAGGCTTCTCTGGATTGGACATCGGATGAGCCCTTCAATACTGTCCCCCGTCGCTGTACGTCACGTCGCACATCGTCTCAAGTGCTTCGAACGTTTGAAATTTTGTTTGAATTCCGTCGCGCGGCAGACGCGCCACGGACCACGTGAACAGGGAGAAAAACCATGGGCCGCCTCGAAGGCAAATCCGTCATCATCACCGGCGCTGGAAGCGGTATCGGCCGTGCGGCCTCGCTGCTGTTCACCAGGGAAGGCGCCAAGCTGATCGCGGTCGATCGCACCGATGGCGTCGACGAGACCGCCAAGCTGGTGCGCGACGCCGGCGGCACCGTCGAAGCCGTCACCGCCGATGCCGGCTCGGAGAGCGACGTGAAGGCCTTCATCGACAAGGCCGTCGCGAAATACGGCAAGCTCGATGCGATCTGGGCCAATGCCGGCGTCAGCGGCGGCCTCGTCCCGCTCGCCGACCAGACTGTCGAACACTGGCAGGAAGTGCTGCGGATCAATCTGATCGGCCCGTTCCTCGCGATCAAGCATTCGATTCCATACATGACCAAGCAGGGTTCCGGTTCGATCGTCTGCACCGCCTCCGTCGCGGGCCTGAAGTCCGGCGCCAGCGGACATCCCTACGGCGCCAGCAAGGCCGGCGTCATCAGCCTGGTGCAGACCACCGCCTACTCGCTCTCCGGCACCGGCGTGCGCATCAACGCGATCTGCCCGGGCCTGATCGAAACCGGCATGACCAAGCCGGTGTTCGATCGCGCCAAGGAGCGCGGCACCCAGGACAAGATCGGCCAGCTCAATCCGCTGAAGCGTCCCGGCCAGCCGCACGAGCTCGCCGCGATGGGATTGTTTTTGGCGAGCGATGAAGCGTCCTACGTCAACGGCCAGGCGATCCCGGTCGACGGCGGCCTCACCGCGTCGATGCCGTATACGGGCAAGCCGATTTAACAACGCCACTCTCCGTTCGCGGTGCAAGTGAATTCCCGCGATAGTTCCACACTCACAACTGTCGTCCCTGCGAAGGCCGGGACGACACCTTGGAGGGTCTCGCGCGGTGTCATCACCCGCGCATGCGGGTGATCCAGTATTCCAGAGACGCCAGTGCTTGAGCCGAGAGGCCGCGGCGTACTGGATCGCCCGGTCGAACCGGGCGATGACAGCTGTGAATGAGAATGCAGCTTCGCGTTCGTCGCACGACCTTCTCCGCACACTCCAGCCTAGCGCGCAATTGCGCACGGGGGCCGGGACCCATACGCCGCGGCGGATGTTGTGCAGGGACTCGTCATTCCAGCGTCGTGCAACAATTCGCATTTGTGGCAATGGGTCCCGGCCTTCGCCCGGGACGACACTGAATTTGTTGTAGGGCCGGTGAGTCAAACACCGGCATTCTCGCGACGTGATCCGTCCGAGCTTTGCTCTTCGTTCCGCCCTCTCTCGAACAGAGGGCGCAGGGAAAGCCGGGTGCCGATCGCACCCATGGGCCCCGAGCAAAAGGTAGAAAGCTCGGGGGTAGGACCACAGGTGTAACCGGAGCAATCCGGCTTTCCCTGCGCGATGGGTTACGGCTTATACGTGCTCTCCCCGGCGAGACTGGGCTTGCTTGTCACCGCCTTCGCAACACGCGTTTGCGTCTTGCGCGAGGACACCTGCCACTAGGGCGTCAGGACCACACGACTTCGCCGTCCGCTTCACGTGCTCTCGTCAGTCACACGCTCAGCGTCCACCGCATCTCGACCCACGTTCGTGACGACCGCGAAGCGCCCCTCGATCGAGCGAGACGGGCAAACCATACACTGAGTTGTACTTCAGATAAACCGAAATATTTTTGCACAAGGTGGTTGACAGCTTTTGCTGAGTTGCCCGTCGTGCCGAATGGGCAACACCGGTCCGCGCAACCGTGCGCCGCATCCTGCGCGCTGTTCTCCCCGTCGCATGGGGCGACATGCGTGGACCGCAATACCGTCACGCATCGGCCCGAATATTGCTTTGCTTGGGCAGGCAAACCAGCTGTTATGCTGGGGCCAACCAGATCACCGGCGCCCTCTCAATCCTCACAAACGAACAGGCAATGCAAAATCAACGTCCCGACCGTATCCGCAAGCTATTGGCCGACCTCGTCGCGTTCGACACCGTGAGCGACCGTTCCAACCTGCCGCTGATCGATTACATCGAAAAATATCTCGCCTCGCACGGCCTCAGTGGACAGCGCATTGTCGACGACACCGGACAGAAGGCCTCGTTGTGGGTCACGATCGGCCCCGAGGACAAGGCCGGGCTGGTCTTGTCGGGGCATACCGACGTCGTGCCTGTCGCCGGACAGGAATGGACCCAGAACCCGTTCGAGCTGGTCGAGCGCGACGGCCGGCTCTACGGCCGCGGCACCACCGACATGAAGGGCTTTGTCGCGGTCTGCCTCGCGATGGTTCCCGAGATGGTTGCGGCCGATCTGAAGACACCGATCCATCTGGCGATCTCCTATGACGAGGAGATCGGTTGCGTCGGCGTGCGGCCGATGCTGCGCGAGGTCGCACGCAAGGTGGTGAAGCCGCTCGGCTGCTTTGTCGGCGAGCCGACCCAGATGCAGGTGATCATCGGGCACAAGGGCAAGCATGGCGTGCGCGCCACCTTCCGCGGGCTCGCCCGCCACTCCTCGATCGCGCCTGACGGCGTCAACGCCATCGAATACGCCGCCGACCTGATCACCGAGATCCGCCGCCGCGCCGCGCTGCTGACGGCCGACGCCGAACAGGGCAGCCTCTACGACGTCCCGCACTCGACCCTGCTCACCAGCATCGTCCATGGCGGCGCCGCGCTGAACATCGTGCCCGACCATTGCACGGTGGAATTCGAATGTCGCGGCATCGGGATCACCGAGTCCAGGGAGGTGACGGATTCAATCGTCGCCTGGGCCAGGGCCGAGATCGAGCCGGCGATGCGCAAGCGGCATCCGGACTGCGGCATCGACTTCGAAGAGATCCTCGACTATCCCGCGCTCGACACCCAGGCGGACGCCGCCATCGTCACGCTCGCCAAGCAGCTGGCCGGCCGCAACGACCACGCCAAGGTCGCGTTCGGCACCGAGGCCAGCCTGTTCGTCAGCATGGCGGATGTGCCGTCGGTCGTGGTCGGCCCCGGCGGAATCGCGCAGGCGCATACGCCTGACGAGTTCGTCGAGATGTCGCAGCTCGCGGCTTGCGGAGATTTCGTCGCGCGGCTGATCACGCATTGCGCGAAGTGACGCTGCAGCATGTAGGGCGGATTAGCCGAAGGCGTAATCCGCCGTCCCGCGGACAGACGGCGGATTACGCTTCGCTAATCCGCCCTACAGAGCTTCGCAAACAAGGAGCCCCGCTAAATGTGGCGGGTCTCACCTTTTGACGAGGGAAGGTACGCGAACTGCCTTTGTGCTACTGTCCTGGCGAACATTGGAGAAAGACCATGGCGTGGTGGATTTTCGTGATCGTTTCGATTGGGTCGATCCCCCTCGCATCCGCCATGGCGCGCGAACGCAACAGATCATCCCGACGATGGACTTGGACAGCCGTGGTCGTGGGACCATTGGCGCCGTTGGCACTGTTGATCCTCGGCGATACGAGGCGTCCGGCCTAACCCAACTAGAGGGCGGCAATCCGCCGATCCGGCCTGTCGACACCAAATCTATCGAACCGAGGTCCATGAGCGTGTCGACCGAGAACGAACGTCAGCAGGGCGGATTGGCGGAAACCTTGCGCGTGGTCGTGCATGCGCTGATCATCGCGCTGGTCATCCGCACCTTCCTGTTCCAGTCCTTCAACATTCCCTCAGGGTCGATGGAATCGACGTTGCTGGTCGGCGACTATCTTTTCCTCTCGAAATACAGCTACGGATATACGCACTACTCCCTGCCCTTCTCGCCGCCGCTGTTCTCCGGCCGCATCTTCGGCTCGGAGCCCAAGCCCGGCGACGTCGTGGTGTTCCGCCTGCCGAGCGACGACTCGATCGATTTCATCAAACGCGTGATCGGCCTGCCGGGCGACCGGATCCAGATGATCGACGGGCTGTTGTACATCAACGGTACCGCGGTCAAGCGCGAGCGCGCCGATGACTATTTCGATCGCGACGAGGGGCCGCGCCCGGTCCGCGTCAAGCGCTGGCGCGAGACCCTGCCGAACGGGGTCAGCTACTTCACCCTCGATCGCATCGAACGTTCCGAATACGACAACACGCAGGTCTATGTCGTGCCGCCCGGGCATTTTTTCGCGATGGGCGATAACCGCGACAACTCGGCCGACAGCCGCGTGCCGCCCGCCCGCGGCGGGGTCGGCTACGTGCCGTTCGAGAACCTGATCGGCCAAGCCAGGATGATCTTCTTCTCGATCGGCGACGAGGCGCCTGCATGGCAAGTGTGGCGTTGGCCCGCTTCGCTGCGCTGGAACCGGCTGTTCATGATCATCCGATGATGTTCCGTGTGTAGTCGTGTAGCCCGCATGAGCGGAGCGACATGCGGGAACAGTTTCCCCGGCTATCGCTTCCGCCTTCGCTCTACGGCGGACAAGCCGCTCATCCGAGCTACGCGCTCTGTTCCGGATACCCCAAGATCGTCTTGAGCAATTTGGGAAAGCGCGCATTGATATCGGCTTCGCGCACCACATTGCGATGCTCGACGCCTTTTTTCGAGGTTTGAATCAAACCGGCTTCGCGCAGGACGCGGAAATGGTTCGACAGAGTCGATTTGGCCATCTCAGGACACGGCGCCGCCGCCGTACACGACATGCAACCGTCCTGCTCGAGCAGGCTTTTGACAATCCTCAGCCGCATCGGGTCCGCGAGTGCTGCCAGCACTCCGGCCAATGTGATGTCCTCACGCGACGGGTGAACGAATTGCACCATCGCGAAATATATAGCGCTGCCCTTGAACAACTTCAATAGTTCACTATTACTGAACTATTGAACCACTCGCGCATCCGCGCGGGCAATGGAGAACAAGATGAGCAAAAGACTCGAGGGCAAAGTGGCGCTGGTAACCGGCGCGTCAAAGGGCATCGGCGCCGAGATCGCGATCCGCCTCGCCGCGGAGGGTGCCGCGGTTGCCGTCAACTACAGCGCCAGCAAACCGGCGGCCGAGCGCGTGGTGGCTGCGATCACCGGCAAAGGCGGCAAAGCCGTCGCTGTGCATGGCAATCTCACCGACGCCGGCCACGTCAAGTCGGTGGTGGCCGAGACCGTCAAGGCGTTCGGTCCGATCGATATCCTGGTCAACAATGCCGGCATCTACGAGTTCGCGCCGCTGGATGGCATCACTGCCGAGCACTTCCACAAACATTTCGATCTCAATGTGCTTGGCCTGCTGCTGGTGTCTCAGGAAGCCGCGCGGCACTTCAATACGGTCGGCGGCAGCATCATCAATATCAGCTCCGGCGTATCGACGATCGCGCCGCCGAACTCCGCTGTCTATACCGCGACCAAGGCCTCGGTGGACGCGATCTCCTCGGTGCTGTCAAAGGAATTGGCGCCGCGCAAGATCCGCGTCAATACCGTCAACCCCGGCATGATCGCGACCGAGGGTGTCGTGTCCGCCGGCCTTTCCGAGGGCGACATGCGCAAATGGATCGAGTCCATCACGCCGCTGGCGCGGATCGGCAAGGTCGAGGAGATCGCAGCGGCAGTGGCTTTCTTCGCCTCGAACGATGCCTCCTACGTCACCGGCGAAACGTTGCACGTGACGGGCGGTCTTCACTGAGGCGGTTGTTTTCGCCATGCCCGGACATCGGGCGGTGAATTTGTGACAGGCCACAGGGCGGATCACGCTACGCGAATCCGCCCTGCACGCCTTTCCAATTGCGGTAACCCGCATGAGCGAAGCGACATGCGGGAGCAGGTTCCCCGGGTATCGCTATCGCTCACCCGGGCTACGGACTGGAAGGAAGCTTTGCAGAGCGGTCTCGGGTTAGATTCGTGGGATGGGTAGAGCGAAGCGAAACCCATCACCTCGTTTCCGCGGCGCCATGATGGGTATCGCTTCGCTCCACCCATCCTTGTATTAGCGCGCTGGGTTAGACTGGCCTCGTTCCGTGAGGAATGGCCCAGCTCGGGTGGCCGCCCGGGCTGGGCCGCTGATCGATCGGATCGTTACCCATCGAAGCCTTGAGGGCTGTTATTCGTAGCAAGATCGCGATCGGCACTTCATCGGGACCCGCATGGTTGAACGAACTTTAGGTTCGCATCACAAGGGAGGGTCGAGGAAGATGGCCAAGCGTACCACAATCTGTGCCGGGATCGATACCGGCAAACGGAAGCTCGACGTGGCGCTCGATGACGGCTCGGAGCAGCTGCAGGTGGAGAACACGGCGGAAGGTTACAAGACGCTGTTGGAGTGGCTTGGGCGCCATAAGGTCAGGCGAATTGGGATCGAGGCGAGCGGTGGCTATGAGCAAGCCGTCGTCGCCGAGTTACGGCGCAAGCGGTTTGTCGTCGTGGTGTTCCAGCCGGCGCAGGTGCGTGCCTATGCCAAATACCGCGGGCAACGTGCCAAGAACGATCGGATCGATGCCGCGCTGATCGCCGCCTGCGCCGCTGCGGTCAACAAGATCCACCCGGCCCCTGACGCAAGGTTATCGCCCTTGGCCGGGCAGCTGACACTGATCGATCAGATCGGAGAGGATATCACGCGGTTCAAGAACCGGCTCGAGAGCTGTCGCGATGCGCGTATCCAAAAGCTCTGGAAGGAAGATATCGTCCGCCTGGCCAAGCGCGAACGCGTCGAGTTCAAGGCTTTGGTGGCAGCGATCCGCGAACAGCACGATCTCGCTGCCCGGCTCGATCTGATCTACAGCGTCGGCGGGGCCGGGCTGCCGACTGCGGTCGCCATTCTGGTGCGCATGCCGGAGATCGGCCAAATCAGCCGCGAGCAGGCCGCAGCTCTTGCGGGCCTTGCGCCTTATGATGACGACAGCGGAGAGCATATTGGCGCTCGTCACATCATCGGTGGACGCAAGCGCCTGCGAGAGGCGCTCTATGCTGCAGCGCTGGCGGCGTCGTTCCGCTGGAATCCGCAGCTCATCGCCCTTTACAAGCGACTGATCGCCGCCGGTAAGGGTCACAAGCGCGCGCTGATCGCCTGCGCCAGGAAGCTGCTTGTCTTCATCAACGCCGTGGTGGCCCGAGGCACCCCTTGGCAAGCTGACATGTCAGCTGTTCCAGCAGCCTGAAGCGTTTCTTTGTTCGACCGGGGCGCCGTTTCTTCGTCCCGACCTGCCGTCACCAGGACGTCGCGCACAGCGGCCGTCAAGGATGGCCGTCGCTCAAATGCCACCACATCCTCATCCTCAACAGGCCACGCCTTGATGGCCGCGAGCACGGCGTCAGTCTCAACGGCGATCGGACAATTCAATCGCACACAACCGAAAGAGCTCATGGTTGCTACGGACGACTACGTCGTAACAAACGAAACGGTCAATCCGTCAAGGACCGACGGATGTCATGTCCGTTGATTGCGTAAATCTCGAGTACCCGGTCAAAGGTGACTCCGAGCCTTTGCTCGACCGCCAATGGGTGTTCAGTCGGTTCCAACTCGATCTTTGGCCGTTGACGACCGCTCTTGAGATGTACCCTGCATTTGAGATTCAGCGTCTCGGGATAGCCTTGCAGGCAGTTCGAGAACCACCCGAACCACGGCCCCATGCCGTCCTGCCCGCCACTGTCGAAGCTCGCGACATACCGTTCGAAATTCTCGCGCGACAGCGTCGTCCACACGCCGAAGCCGAACCGCTTGTTGTCACTGCCGATGATCGGCAGTTCCAGCACGGAGCGCACGAAGAAGTGCTCACCCTCGAGCACGCAGAAGTCCTCCGAGAGAAAATCACCGTCGAGATCGAGGGCGCTATTGGGGGCCAATTCCTCCGGTCCGGGAAATTGCGCCGGCTTTCCGCATGCGAGATCAAAGATCCCATGGTGCTCATCCCCGCATGAATTGCAGCGCCAGGGCCGTTCCCACAGGCGTCGCCAACGAGGGTCATTGGACAAATCAAGGTCTGGCATGGTGAAGTCCTACCTCTGGTAGAACGAGCACGCAAGTTGCCCATGATGGGTTGAGCTCTTGCGAAACCCACCCTACGTCTACGGATGGATCATAGCCCATCCGGCGGCAGGCCCGGTCCGGTCGCGGCCGGGCGAAGCTTGTCGCGCTTGCGCTCGCGGTAGAAGGCATAGAGGCCGGAGGCGACGATGATCGCGGCGCCGGCGAGCATTTGGACGTCGGGCTTGTGGCCGAAGGCGAGATAGCCAAGCAGCATCGCCCACAACAGCGCGGAGTAACGGAACGGCGCCACCGCCGAGATATCGCCGGTGCGCAGCGACACGATGATGCATTGATAGCCGATCAGGATCAGCACCGCGGCGAACACCAGCAGGCCGAGCGCGTGGCCGGACGGCGGCCGCCAGCCGCCGAGCGGCACCAGCACGACGGCGCCCGCCGTCGTCACCGTCACGGTCGTGAGCAGCGTGATGAACACCGTCGGCAGCTGTTTCGGGATGCGGCGCGTGGCGAGATCGCGCACTGCGCAGAAGCCGACCGACGCCAATGCCAGCAGCGAGGCCTGGCTAAAGCCCTCCGCGCCGGGCCGGACGATCACCAGCACGCCGATGAAGCCGGCTGCGATCGCAAGCCAGCGCCGCCAGCCGACCGGCTCGCCGAACACCAGCGCCGCGCCGAGCGTGATGACCAGCGGCAGCGCCTGAAAGATCGCCGACGCGTTGGCGAGCGGGATCTGCGCGATCGCCGAAAGATAGGTCAGCGTGCCGCCGATCTCGCCCATGACGCGCAATCCGACCGGCCAGATCAGCAGCGCGGCAAAACTGCGCAACGCGTCGCGGTACCAGGCGAGCGCTGCGACCAGCACCATCGCGACCAGGCCGCGAACCAGCAGGATCTCCCCGATGTTGAGCTCTGCCGCCACCGCCTTGGTGATGGTGTCATTGGCCGTGAAGCTGGCCATGGCCGCAGCCATGAACAGGCTGCCGCGAAGATTCGGGGAAAGGGGCAAGATGAAAGCGTCCGATCAGGACAAAAGGCGGGAGCGTTGACCGGACTGACTTGCCAAAGCGGCGCGGTGAACTCAAGTCACAGATGGCTACAATGCGGAAACATGCCGCAGCTCGCAGAAGCGGCGCGATCTTGCTCCCTCGCCCCGCTCTCGCGGGGAGAGGGTTGGGGTGAGGGGCTGCCTCGGCAAACTCCGTGAAAGACGAACTCGCGGAGAGTCCCCCTCACCCGGATCGCATCTTGCGATGCGATCCGACCTCTCCCCGCAAGCGGGGCGAGGTTAAGAGAAGAGCGGCGCGAGCCCTTAAGGATCGCGCCGCGTTCCTATCAGGTTGCGCCGGCCTTCTGCGCGTATTCCCATGACGCCTGCGACAGCGGCACCGTGCGCTTGGCCGACTCGAGGGCCTTGGCATTCGCGGCGGTGCCGTCGCGGACCCGACCCGCGATGCCCTGCGTGATGCCGGCGAGGCGGAACAGATTGTAGGAGAAGTACCAGTTCAGATCCGGCACAGCCATGCCGGTGACATCGCAGTAGATCCGCGCGGCCTCGTCCTGGCTCGGAATGTTCAACGCCTTGAGGTCGGCATTGGCGAGGCCCGGCATGGTCCACTGCATCAACAGATAGGTGAAGTCGGCCATGGGATCGCCGAGCGTCGACAATTCCCAGTCGAGCACCGCTTGCACCCGCGGCTCGATGGCATGGAAGATCATGTTGTCGAGGCGATAGTCGCCGTGCACGACCGAGACGCGCTTCTGCTCCGGCACCGTCTTCGGCAGCCACTCCGCGAGCTTCTCGAACTCGGGAATGTGCTGCGTCTCGGAGGCGCGGTACTGCTTGGTCCAGCGATCGACCTGGCGCGCAAAATAATTGCCGGGCTTGCCGAAATCGCCAAGGCCGATCTTTTCGGGATCGAGCATGTGCAGCTTCGCCAGCGTCTCGATCTTGCTGGTGAAGATCTTGCGGCGCGCGTCGCTCTCCTGGCTCGGCAGCGTCGGATCCCAGAACACCCGCCCCTCCTCCATCGACATGATGTAGAAGGCCGAGCCGATCACCGCGTCGTCAGTGCACAGCGCGTAAGCTTTCGCGACCGGAAAATTCTGCTTTCCGAGCGCCGCGATGACGCGGAACTCGCGATCCACCGCATGCGCCGACGGCAACAATTTACCGAATGGACGGCGGCGCATCACGTAGTTGCGGCCGGGGGTTTCGAGCTTGTAGGTCGGGTTGGACTGGCCACCCTTGAACTGCAGGACCGTCAAAGGCCCCTGAAAGCCCTCGACATGCTCCTGCATCCAGGCCGCGAGGTTCGCCTCGTTGATGCGATGGCGTTCCTCGACTTCCCTTGTGCCGGAAAATTCTTCGTCTTTCCTGACGCCGTCCGCCACGATGACGCTCCCTCAACTTCGTTCTCGGCAGCGCCATCGGGCGCTGCCGCGATCAGGCCGGTCGGCCAGCCTGATCTCTTTTTTCATTCTGAGCACGATGTCCGCGTGAACGCGATGCGTTCCGCATCATGCTCAGTGCGACGTGTTTGCATACTTCCGAAGTTCAAGTCTGGCAATGGCGCGATTGTGCACCTCGTCCGGACCATCCGCCAGGCGGAGCGTGCGGATGTGGGCATAGTCCTTGGCGAGCCCGGCTTCGTCGGAGACGCCGCCGCCGCCATAGGCCTGGATCGCGTTGTCGATGATCCTCAGTGCCATATTCGGTGCGGTGACCTTGATCATCGCGATCTCGGCCTGCGCGGTCTTGTTGCCGACCTTGTCCATCATGTCGGCGGCCTTGAGGCACAGCAGGCGATTCATCTCGATGTCGGCGCGGGCCTCGCCGATGCGCTGCTCCCAGACCGAATGCTCGATGATCTTCTTGCCGAACGCGGTGCGCGAGGCGAGCCGCTTCACCATCTTCTCCAGCGCCTCCTCGGCCTTGCCGATGGTGCGCATGCAGTGATGGATGCGGCCCGGGCCGAGACGGCCCTGCGCGATCTCGAAGCCGCGGCCCTCGCCGAGCAGGATGTTTTCCTTCGGCACCCGGACGTTTTCGAGCAGCACCTGGGCGTGGCCGTGCGGTGCATCGTCGAAGCCGAACACCGGCAGCATCTTCTCGACCTTGATGCCGGGGGTGTCGAGCGGCACCAGGATCTGCGACTGCTGCTGATGCTTGGCGGCGTTGAAGTCGGTCTTGCCCATCAGGATCGCGACCTTGCAGCGGGGATCGCCGACGCCCGACGACCACCATTTGCGGCCGTTGATGACGTAGTGATCGCCGTCCTTCTCGATCCGGGTCTCAATGTTGGTGGCATCGGACGACGCGACCGCGGGCTCGGTCATCAGGAAGGCGGAGCGGATCTCGCCGTCCATCAGCGGGCGCAGCCATTTGCGCTTCTGCTCCTTGGTGCCGTAGCGGATGAACACTTCCATGTTACCGGTATCGGGGGCGGAGCAGTTGAACACTTCCGACGCCCAGGAAATGCGGCCCATCTCTTCCGACAGCAGCGCGTATTCGAGGTTGCTCAATCCCGCGCCGTGGAATTCGTCGTCCTCGTGCGAGGACGGCGGCATGAACATGTTCCAGAGGCCTTCGGCCTTCGCCTTCTTCTTCAGGTCCTCGAGGATCGGGATCACCTTCCAGCGCGGGCCTTCGGCGTCCTGCTTGTCATAGATCGGCACTGCGGGGCGGACATGCGTCTTCATGAACGCCTGAACGCGCTCGAGCCATTCCTTCTGCCTGGCCGACATCGTGAAATCCATGGGACGCTCCTCGTTTTTTCCTAGACTTTGGGCCGCACTGTCCACCCGGCATCCGCAGGCCGCAAGGGCATTCGCTGATACGGCGGTGGTGGTGTGCCAGAATGCCGCCCGCATTGTTGCGGATTGACATTTCCGGCCGTTCAAACGATAGTTTCATACAAATGTTTGAAATGCAACTCCCGTCCACTTCGTCATTCCGGGGCGGCGCGTTAGCGGCGAACCCGGAATCCAGAGGTTACGGCGCGAGAGATTCCGGGTTCGATGCTGCGCATCGCTCCGGAATGACCGGAGACTCAAGGCCATGGCCAGCGATCAGACCCGATCCGCCATTCTCGCCGCCGCCGAGCGGCTCTATGCCGACCGCGGCTTCGGCGACGTCACGCTGCGCGACATCGTCGCGGAGGCGAACGTCAACCTCGCGGCGGTGAACTATCATTTCGGTTCCAAGGACGAGTTGATCGCGGAGCTGTTCGTCACCCGCAGCATCCAGACCAACCGCGAACGCCTCAATGAATTGAAGGCCGCGGAGGAGCGCGGCGGCGGCCGCGCCTCGATCGAGGACATCATGCGCGCTCTGGTCGGCCCGCCCCTGCGCGGCTGCCTCGGGCCCGATCGCGAGGGCTCGACCGCGGCGCGCTTCATGATCCGCGCCTCGATCGAATCCGTGCCGCCGATCCGCCGCATCAAGAATCGCGAGGTCGATCATTTGCGCAAATTCGCCGCCGCGATGCGCCGCGCGATGCCCGGTCGCGACGACACCGAGCTCTATTGGGGCCTGCACTTCGCGCTCGCGATGGCGCATCACACCATCCGCGAGAAGGAACGCCTGCTGCGGCTGTCGGAAGGCAAATGCGACCTCGACGACGTCCGCGCCATCATCGATCGCGTCGTCACGGTCTCGGTGATGGCACTGACAATGGGCGACATGCCGGCAAAGCCGGCGGCGCGGCCGGTCGTGGTGCACGGCCGGCTGACGCGACAGGATCTGTGAGGGCCCTGCCCTTCAGGCGCTCTACACCATCGCGATGCAGTCGACCTCGATGTCGAACGGACCGGTCCATTCCGGGATGCAGACGAAGATCCGCGCCGGCGGTTCGTGCGGGAAATACTTTGCGTAGACCGCGTTGAACGTGGTGAAGTGCTTGGCCGACGTACAGAACACGTTGCACTTCATCACATTGTCGAGCGTGGCGCCGGCAGCCTCGAGGCACTGCTTGAGCTGTGCCATGACCAGTTCGCTCTGCCGCTCGATCGAGGCGCCGGCGGCGAACTCGCCGGTTGCGGGATCGAACGGCGGCAGGCCGGACACGAAGATCATGTTGCCGGCCCGGGTGACCGGCGAGGCCGGCGCCTTCCAGCGCTCGAGCCAGCTCGAGATCGGTTCGACGCGAACGACTTCCCGTTTCATGATTGGCACCTTCGTGACAGGATCGATGGCGCCAAACTAGCAGGTCCATGTCAACAATGATTCGATGTCGATCGAAGTGTCGAAGTTGATCGCGGCGCCTCACCCCGCGCGATAGATCGCGACGGCGGCCGCGACCAGCGCCGCGTTACCGGGGGCCAAAGTGCCGTCGGTCAATGCCTTGCCGTCTTCGAGGCCTATCCTGGTGGACCAGCAGCGACGGTGCGCCTCCTCGACGAGCGGCCAGGCCGTGGCATTGAAACCGTGCAGCAGGATCTGCCGGCCGCAGGCCGGCGCGGGTCAATACCGATGTAATGTCGTCCACGATCCGCAACGCGTTGCCAGTGTCCTGCACGTCGATTTCGATCAGGACCCGAAATACCGACGCGTGCCCGTCAAGACGGACAAAGCGCTCGGCGTCCGCGATCGATGCGAGGCCGGCCTCGATGCCGACATGGCGGCTGCGCAGCAGGTCCATCACAGCAGGCGCATCGGGCTCGGACAGATTGACCGAGGCATAATCCGGCAGCTCACGCCAGCCCGCGATCGCGGCCCGCGTCCGCGCGACGTCGTTCTCGATCCACGCGCCGGTGGAGACGCCGATCAGGGTGCCGGGACATGTCCGCCGAACCGCGGCCATCGTTTCATCGATGCTGTTGAGGCTCTCGCGGCGGTTCGGGTCGCGCGGATGGATATGCAGCTCGGCGGCGCCTGCCGCGATGCAGGCCGCGCCGTCCTGCGCCATCGCGTCCGGGGACAGCGGGAGATGCGGGTGAAAATCGACGGGGCGCGCGCCGTTGAGACAGGCCTGGACAATCATCTGCGGACGCGCCTTGGCATTGCTACGTGGCGATCGATCGCACCAAATTAGTTCAGCGGCGGGGGATTGTCACCGCCGCCGCACAAGCACTTGCCACTCTCCGACCGTCATCCTGAGGAGCGCGGAACGCGCGTCTCGAAGGATGAACGGCCCGGCTGGTGGCCGATTCATCCTTCGAGGCTCGCCCAGCGGCGCAATTGCGCCGCAAGGCTCGCACCTCAGGATGACGGAACGGAGCAGAGCGGCGGAGTTGGCCGACAGCTGTTGGCGCACCAGCGCCTACAAAATCCCCTGCGCCTTCAACCCTTCGACCTTGGCGTCGTCATAGCCGATGGTCGCCAGCACGTCGTTGGTGTCGGCGCCGAGCAGCGGCGGGGCGCGGTATTCGGTGATCGGGGTGCCCGAGAAGGTCAGCGCATTGCGGATCAGCGACAGGTTCGGCTCGTAGGGATGATCGACCTTGACCCGCATGCCGCGCGACTGCACGTGCGGATCGCTGAACACCTGCTCGAAATTGTTGATCGGGCCCGACGGCACGCCGGCCTCCTCGAGCTTCTCGAGCCAGTACGCGACCGGCTTCTTCAGGAACAGGCCGGCGAAGATCGCCATGATCTCCTTGCCGTGCACGACGCGGTCGTTGTTCTTGACGAAGCGCTTGTCGTTGGCGAGCTCGGGCTCGCCGAGCACAGCGCAGGTGCGCTGGAACTGGCCGTCATTGCCGACCACGAGCATCAGCTCGCCGTCAGTGCAGCGGAACACGCCGGCCGGCATGCCGCCATTGCCCCAGGTGCCGCGGCGCGGCGGCATCTTGCCGTTGACGAGGTAGATCTGCAGCCAGTGCGACAGCGATGCGATCACGGTGTCGAACAGGCAAACGTCGATGTGCTGCCCTTCCCCATTATTGGCGTCGCGATGGTAGAGCGCCGAGAGAATCCCGATCGAGGTATTCATGCCGGTCATGTAGTCGACGATCGAGGGGCCGACCTTCATCGGGCCCTCGCCGGGCTCGCCGTCGATATGGCCGGTGACGCTCATCAGCCCGCCCATCGCCTGCAGGATCGCGTCATAGCCGGCGCGCGGCGCGTAAGGTCCGGTCTGGCCGAAGCCGGTGACCGAGCAATAGATGATGCCGGGGTTGAGCTGCTTGATGGTCTCGTAGTCGAGGCCGTAGCGCTTTAGATCGCCGACCTTGTAGTTCTCCATCATCACGTCGGCCGTTTTGGCGAGCTCGCGGATGATCGCCTGGCCTTCAGGCTTGGCGATGTTGACCGTGACCGACTTCTTGTTGCGGTTGGCGCAGAGGTAGAACGAGTTGTTGTTGTTCTGCTTGCCTTCGGGATCGGCGAGATAGGGCGGGCCAAAGGCGCGGGCGTCGTCGCCGCCGCCGGGCCGCTCGATCTTGATCACTTCGGCGCCGAGATCCGCCAGCATCTGGGCCGACAGCGGGCCCGCGAGCACCCGCGTCAAATCGAGAATCTTGATGCCCGAGAGTGGCAAAGCCGACATGAAGCATTCCTCCGATATCTTGATTATCTGGCGCCGGACGGTGTCCTGAGCGCGCCAAGGCTTGGGCGGCCAAGGCTTGCCGATACACCATTTTGGTGCGGCGAGCACTGCATTGTCGGCATGAAGCCATCCGTCCGCGGCCTATGTGCGGCGCACCGGCGGTATTTGGCCGGAACCGGCCGGCCCCTACCCCGATTGCCGCCACGCGAAATTGTGAAAGCGGCCGACACCGATTTGCCGCAGCGCCAGCGGCATTTTTTCGCGACGACGAGGATGACATGCGGACGATCACGACGACGGGGCTCGTTCTGACCGTGATTGCGGTCGCCATGCCGGCGGCGGACGCGCGCGGCCACGGGTCCGGCCATGGCGGCAGGTTCGCGATGCACGGCATGCACATGAGCGGTACCAGTGGCGCCGGCGGTTTTGCCGACGACAAGCGCCGCGGCAACGACACCTACACCAAGGCGGCGTCCGACGAGGAGGACCACCTGCTCAACAACAAGCTGAAGAGCATCTGCCGCGGCTGCTAAAGCGCGTAGACATAAATCCGCGATGTCCGCTTCTCCTCCGGCAGCGCCGCAGGAGCGGACAACGCATAAGGCCGAAATGGGCCAGCAGGAGACACGCCGGCCATCGGTCTTTGTCTGCCGCCGACGTCAATGCTCACGGTCGTCTCGCCGCTCGCTATGAACACTCAAGCACCCGCGGGCACGATACAGGCTGCGGCCGCCCCGCGACCGTTCGTTGCCCAGACTTCGACGCCGCCGCTGGCGATCACCAGCGATAATAGCCATACCCGCGATAGTACCTAGGGCCGTAAGCGTATGCGGGGCGAATAACGCGCCGGTACGCGGGACGAGCATAGTAAGACCGGTATCCGCCGTAGTATGCGGGGGCGTAGCCGTAGTTGTAGTATGCCGGGGCATAGCCGCCGTAATACGCGGGGGCGTAACCCCCGTAATAGCCATAACCCGGTCCGCCGTAGTAGCCGTAACCTGGGCCATAGGCGTAGGCGCTGGAGGCTATGCCACCAACCACCGCCGCTCCGATTAGTCCGGCCGCGAGCCCAGCACCCCAGCCACCACCACGCCACGCTTGGGCTGGTGATGGAGCCACCAAGGCAGAGACACCGATGGTGGCAGCGGTCACTAACGCCAATGCTGCTTTGTTCATTTCCGAAGCCTCCGTTGCTCCCGGAACTTCAACCGACAATCCAGCGATAGTTTCCTCCGACCGCCGTTGGCGGAACGGTTTCCGTGAAATTTAATACTGATGAACGGTTTGGGAAAGCAAAACCACGGTGCCCAACGTCCGTGTCGGTTCAAGACCGGAAGCACTCAAGGTGAGCATGACGAGCCCGCTTCTGGTCGATAGCGCCCCAATTTCAGTGTTTGCGTTTCGCCCTGGCGCGGAAACTCAGGACGCGATCGCCTGCCGCGGCTGCGCGGTTGCGCCGATCAGCTTGCCGATCTCGGGCTTGCAGCCGCCGCAATTGGTACCGGCCTTCAGGCAGCGGCCGATCGCCTCGACGCTGTTGGCGCCCTTCTTGATCTCGGCGGTGATCTGGTGCCGACCGACGCTGAAGCAGGAGCAGACGATCGGGCCGACATCCTCCCCGGCGCCGAACGGCCGTCCCGCGAGCAGCGCCATCCGCGCGTTCGCCGAGAGCTGCTGTTCCGCAAACAACCCGGTCAGCCACGCCCGCGACGGCAGCGTGTGGTCGGGCGCGATGAACACGCAGCCATCGAGCCGGCCGTCGCGCACCGCCGCGTAGCGGAACCGCCCCACGGCAGGATCGCGATAGGCGACCCATTCGATCTCGACACCGTCGAGGCCAAGTTGCACGCGCGCCCAGTCGCGCCAGCTCTCCGGGCGGGCGTCGAGCGCGAGTTCCAACCGCCAGCAGTCGCCCGCCTTGCCATGAACCCAGTAGCCGGCTTGCGGACGCTTGATCGGATTGCGGCTCAGGATGAAGGCATGCCATTTCGGTGCGTAGGGATCGGCCTTCACCGGCGTGTGCTTGGATTCCGGCTGACCGGACACCGGATCGACGGCGGGATTGACCAGTGCGTTGACGCGCCCCTCGCCGGCGAACTCCTCGTTCCAGTGCATCGGCACGAACACGCAGCCACGGCGCTGGTCGGCGCTGACCACGACGCGCGCGATCATCTCGCCCCAACTGCTGGTCAGCCGCGTCAGCCCTTCGTTTTCCAAGCCAGCCAGCCGCGCATCCTCGGGATGGAATTCGGCATAGGGCTCGAAGATATGCGATAGCAGCCGCCCGGTTTTCCCGGTCCGGGTCATGGTGTGCCACTGGTCGCGGATACGGCCGGTGTTGAGCACCAGCGGATAGTCGCGGCTCGTCGCATGGCGCGCCGCGCGGGGCGCAATCGGAATGAAGCGCGCCTTGCGGTCGGGCGTGAAGAAATTCGGCGTCTCGAACATCCGCGCCGTGCCGGCCGGATGCTCTGCCGTCACCGGCCACTGCACCGGCGCCAGCGCGTCATAGGCGTGGTCGTCGAGCGTCGACAGCGCCGAGATGTCGAAATCACGCCGGCCGTCGTTCTCATAGCCGGACAGTTCGGCGTGCTCGCGGAACACGGCGGCAACGTCAGGATAATCGAAGCCGGAATATCCCATGCGTTGTGCAACGTCGCAGACGATGCGCCAGTCCGCACGCGCCTCGCCCGGCGCGGGTAAGAACGGCCGTTGCCGTGAAATCCGGCGCTCGGAATTGGTGACGGTGCCGTCCTTCTCGCCCCACGCCAGCGCCGGCAGCAGCACGTCGGCATGGCGCGTAGTGTCGGTATCGCGCATGCAGTCAGACACCACGACAAGCTCGCAGGCGTCGAGCGCGGCGCGCGCGCGGTCGGCATCCGGCAGGCTCACCACCGGATTGGTCGACATGATCCACACCGCCTTGATGCGGCCGTCGGCAATGGCGTCGAACATGTCGACCGCCTTCAGCCCGCCCTTCTCCGCCATCACCGGCGCGCGCCAGAACCGCTGCACGAGATCGCGATGCGCAGGGTTCTCGAGCTCCATATGCGCGGCGAGCTGGTTGGCGAGCCCGCCGACCTCGCGGCCGCCCATCGCGTTGGGCTGACCGGTGAGCGAGAACGGCCCCATGCCGGGACGGCCGATGCGCCCCGTCAGCAGATGGCAATTGATGATGGCATTGACCTTGTCGACGCCGCTCGACGACTGGTTGACGCCTTGTGAATAGAGCGTGACGACACGCTCGGTCTTCGTGAACCAGTCGAAGAACAGCCCGACCGCGCCTTCGCTCAGTCCGCAGGTTGCCGCGGTCTGCGCCACGGTCTGGCCGGCGACCTGCTTGAGGGCATCGACCACGCCCGTGGTCGAACTGCCGACAAAGCCGCGATCGACCGCACTGCTGCCGGCAAGGAACGCAAACAGCCCGTTGAACAGCACGGAATCGCTGCCCGAGCGCAGCGGCAGATGCAGATCGGCGCCCTCGCAGGTCGCGGTGCGGCGCGGATCGATCACGACGATCTTGCAGGCCGGGTTCTTCTCCTTCGCCGCCAGCATCCGCTGGTGCAGGATCGGATGGCACCAGGCGGCATTGGAGCCGACCAGCACCAAAAGGTCCGCCTGCTCGAGATCCTCGTAGCAGCCGGGCACGGTGTCGCTGCCGAAGGCGCGCTTGTGCCCGGCCACGCTGGAGGCCATGCACAGCCGCGAATTGGTGTCGATATTGGCGGTGCCGACAAAGCCCTTGGCGAGCTTGTTGACGACGTAATAGTCCTCGGTCAGGAGCTGGCCGGAGACATAGAACGCCACCGCGTCGGGTCCGTACTCCCTGATGATCCGGCCAAAACCATCGGCGACGCGATCGAGCGCGTCGTCCCACGCAACGGGCGCGCCGTCGACGACAGGCGCGAGCAGACGCCCGTCGAGATCGATGGTCTCGGCGAGTGCCGAGCCCTTGCTGCAAAGCCGGCCGAAATTGGCTGGATGCTGCTTGTCTCCTTCGACCTGGATGGTGCCCGCCGCGTCCTTGGACGCGACGACGCCACAGCCGACGCCACAATAGGGACACGTGGTCTTGACGGGCATGCCTGGCCCCTCAGCCCACCGCTGCCGCCTGCCGCACCGACAGCCAGACAACGCCGTTCTCGACCTTGGCCGGATGTGTATGCGTGCAACCCTCGTCGGGCGCGACCGCCTGCCCGCTCGCCAGCTCGATGACGAAGTTGTGCAGCGGACAGGTCACCCGTTTGTTGTGCACGATGCCCTGCGACAGCGGCCCACCCTTGTGCGGGCAGCGGTCGTCGAGCGCGAACACCTCGTCGCTCTCGGTGCGGAACACCGCGATGTTGCCATGGGGCGTGCGGACCACCCGCGAACCGAGACGCGGAATGTCGGTAAGCGCGCCGATTTCAATCCAGCTGATCATGCGAGCTCCAGTTCGGCAATCGGGGCGAACTCATTGCGGTCGACGCCCTGGCTGGCGCGTTCCGCCCAAGGATCGCTCTGCGAGAACTGCTGCGAATAGGCAAAGCGGGCAAACAGCGCCTTGCGGTTGGTGACGTCGTCGACCACCCGCTTCCTGATCTGCTCGAGACCGACGCGGTCGCACCATTTGTACATCCGCTCGAGATACCAGCCCTCCTCGCGGTACAGCTGGGTCAGCGCCACGATCACTTCGAGCGCCTCGTCCTCGGTCTCGACCTTGGTCAGGAACTCGGTGCCCTTGATGTGCAGTCCGGCGGCACCGGCGAAATGGATCTCGTAGCCGGAATCGACGCAGACCACGCCGACGTCCTTGCAGGTCGCCTCCGCGCAATTGCGCGGACAGCCGGAGACGCCGAGCTTGACCTTGGCCGGCGTCCAGGAGCCCCACATGAACTTCTCGAGCTTGACGCCGAGACCGGTGGAATCCTGGGTGCCGAAGCGGCACCATTCGGAGCCGACGCAGGTCTTCACCGTGCGCAGCCCCTTGGCGTAGGCGTGGCCCGACACCATGCCGGCGTCGTTGAGATCGGCCCACACCGCCGGGAGGTCTTCCTTCTTGACGCCGAGCAGGTCGATGCGCTGGCCGCCGGTGACCTTCACCGTCGGGATGTTGAACTTCTCGGCGACGTCGGCGATGGCGCGCAGCTCGCTCGGCGTGGTGACGCCGCCCCACATCCGCGGCACCACCGAATAGGTGCCGTCCTTCTGGATGTTGGCGTGGACGCGCTCGTTGATGAAGCGCGACTGCTGGTCGTCGCGATACTCGCCGGGCCAGGTCGCGAGCAGATAATAGTTCAGCGCCGGGCGGCAGGAATGGCAGCCGTTCTGCGTCTTCCACTCCATGAAGCGCATGACCGCCGGAATGGTCTTGAGCTGCTGCTCGACGATGACGCGGCGAACGTCGTCATGGCTGTGATCGGTGCATTTGCACAGCGGCTTGACCTTCGGCGCCGCCGAATAGTCGCCGCCAAGCGTGAAGGCGAGCACCTGCTCGACCAGACCGGTGCAGGAGCCGCAGGACGACGACGCCTTGGTATGGGCGCGGACGTCGTCGAGCGTGAACAGCTTCTTCTCGCTGATTGCCTTGACGATCGCGCCCTTGCAGACGCCGTTGCAGCCGCAAATCTCGGTCTCGTCGCTCATCGCGGCGACCGAGCTCTGGCCGCTGACGCCGCCGTCGCCCAGATTGGCGGCGCCGAACACCAGGCGCTCGCGCATATGCGAGACGTCGGTGCCATCGCGCAGATGCTGGAAGTACCAGGGACCGTCGATGGTGTCGCCATAGAGCACGGCGCCGACGATCTTCTTGTCCTTCAGGATGATGCGCTTGTAGACGCCGCGATTGGCGTCCTGCAGCACGATCTCCTCCTTGTCCGGCCCCGGCGCGAAGTCGCCGGCGGAGAACAGGTCGATGCCGGTGACCTTCAGCTTGGTCGAGGTGACCGAGCCGTCATAGGTGGCAAAGCCCTTCATCGCGAGGTGGTTGGCGCAGACCTTGGCCTGGTCGAACAGCGGCGCGACCAGACCGTAGGTCTGGCGGCGGTGCTGCACGCATTCGCCGACCGCGTAGATGCGGCCGTCATAGGTCTGCATGGTGTCGGAGACCACAATGCCGCGTTCGCAATAGAGCCCGGCCTTCTTCGCGAGCTCGAAGCTCGGACGGATGCCGACCGCCATCACGACGAGATCGGCCGGCAGCTCGGTGCCGTCGCCGAAGCGCACGCCGGTGACGCGGTCCTCGCCCAGGATCGCCTGGGTCTGCGCCGGCATCTTGAACACCATGCCGCGCTCTTCCAGCGACTTGCGCAACAGACCGCCGGCCACCGGATCAAGCTGGCGCTCCATCAGGGTGTCGAGCAGATGCACGACCGTGACGTTCATGCCGCGCTTCATCAGGCCGTTGGCGGCTTCGAGGCCCAGCAGGCCGCCGCCGATCACGACCGCGTTGCGATAGTCGGTCGAGGCCTTGATCATGCGATCGACGTCGTAGATGTCGCGGAAGCCGATCACGCCCGGGAGCTCCTTGCCGGGCAGCGGCAACATGATCGGATTCGATCCGGTCGCGATCAGCAGGCGGTCGTAAGGCACGCGCGCGCCGGCCTCGGTGACGACCTCGCAGGTGCGGCGGTCGATCATGGTGACCGTCTCGCCCTTGCGCAGCGTGATGTTGTTGTCCTCGTACCAATCGACGGTGTTGAGCATGATGTCGTCAACGGTCTTCTCGCCGGCGAGCACCGGCGAGAGCAGGATGCGGTTGTAATTGCCGTACGGCTCGGAGCCGAACACGGTGATGTCGTAGAGATCGGGCGCGCGTTCGAGCAGCGCCTCCACCGTGCGGATGCCGGCCATGCCGTTGCCGATCACCACGAGCTTTTGCTTGGTCACTTTGTCGAGCATGGTCTGCCTTTCAATTCCGACGATGCTGCTCAGCGACGCGGCGCGCGTCGTTGATGGACACCGATAAAGGTTTGGAGTTGTAGGAAGCCCAGCCGCGGGCGCAGACCGTCTTCGATGACGACCGATGTTCCGTTATCGACTGATATTCAAGACGCGTGCCAACTTCCCGTCGGGGAATTTTGAAGCAAAATCAAGGATTTCCAGACCAACCCCGAATCACCAGCCGGCGCTTGAGGTGGATTTTTCGGCCACATTTTTAGCCACGCCGATGATCTCTTGTGCAGCACAGCATCGCGCGCACCGCGCGTTATCATGCGCGCGGCATTGACACGCCCTTGCAAGCAAGCACGCGCGCCGCTCAAAAAAGCACCAGCCTGCGCGTTTGCGCGGCGGCATGTGCTGTCAGCGGCAGCACGCGGAGCCTTCACACGCGATCGCCGACACAGCGGCAACGCCTTGCGATCGCTGACGAAGCGTCCGCATGCGATTCGATGGCACGGTTATTGCTGAACATTCGTCAATCAGGTGCGCCTCAACGACGAGCGCGCTCACCTTTTCATCCATATCATGACTGTTTGCGCCGGAACTGACCGCGAGAATGCGGCTGCTCCGGCCGCATCATTGCGAGGTCGTTGCCAATGAAGTTCGCTGAATTCAAGAAGGCAGGTCACTGGCCGACGCTGCTCGCCGCATTCCTGTACTTCGACATCAGTTTCATGGCGTGGGTCGCGCTCGGCCCGCTGATCGTCTACATCGCGCGCGACATGAATCTGGCGGTGAACGAGAAGTTCACCCTGGTCGCCATTCCCGTGCTCGCCGGCGCGCTGTTGCGCGTGCCGATGGGCATTCTCGCCGACGTCATCGGCGCCAAGCGCACCGGCATCATCGCCCAGCTCGTCGTGATCGCCGCGACCGTGTCGGTTTGGCAGTTCGGACTGCACAGCAAGTTCGCGATCGAGCTGTTTGGCCTGGCGCTCGGCGTCGGCGGCGCCTCGTTCGCCGTGGCGCTGCCGCAGGCCAGCCGCTGGTATCCGCCGCAATATCAGGGCGTCGTGATGGGGATTGCCGGCGCCGGCAATATGGGCGTCGTGCTCGACACGCTGCTCGCGCCCACGATCGCCGAGCATTGGGGCTGGCAGGCCGTGTTCGGCTGCCTGCTGCTTCCGATGCTGATGGTGCTGGCCTATTACATCATGGCGGCCAAGGACGCGCCGGGTGAACGCAAGCCGATCTCGCTGAAGGCCTATGGCGCGCTGCTGAAGGATTCCGACAGCCGCTGGTTCATGTTCTTCTACTTCATCACCTTCGGCGGCTTCGTCGGCCTCGCCAACGCGCTGCCGCTTTATTTCACCGTACAGTATCATGTCTCCGGCGTTGCCGCGGGCATGCTGGTGGCGCTGATCGTCGCGTTCGGCTCGGGATTTCGTCCGGTCGGCGGCATGATCGCTGACCGCATCGGCGGCATCCGTTCGCTGTCGATCCTGTTCGGGGTCGTGGTCGCGGCCTATCTCGTGATCGCGTTCATGCCGGAGGGGCCGACCGCGCCGACGCAAGCCGGCTGGTCGCTGACCGAGCTGCCGCGCATCGCCTGGACCTCGGTCCTGCTGTTCTCGATCGGCGTGCTGGCGCTCGGCATGGGCAACGGCGCGGTGTTCCAGCTGATCCCGCTGCGCTTCCGGCACGAGATCGGCCTGATGACTGGGCTCGTCGGCTGCGCCGGCGGCGTCGGCGGCTTCTTCCTGGCGCAAACGCTCGGCACCGCCAAGGGCATGACGGGCAGCTTCGGCGCAGGCTTCCTGTTCTTCGGCGTGCTGGCGTTGCTTGGCTTCATCGGACTTGCCATGGTCAAGGTCCGCTGGCGCACCACCTGGGGCGCGGCGTCGGGAGCGCGCGTCTGACCGCCCGCCCCGCAAGGTGACGGGGCACGGACGTGGCGAACGGCTCGCAACGGGAATTGGGAGTGCGGCTCGGCTTCGCCAGCGAGATCGGCAAGCGCGCCGCCAATGAGGATTATGTCGCGGCGTGCTTCGGCACGCCGGGCACGCTGCACCGCGACGTCGTCGCGGCCGTCGCCGACGGCGTCGGTGGCCACAAGGGCGGACGCGAGGCCGCGGAGGTTGCCGTCCGCAGCTTCATCGACGCCTATTATTGCCTGCCCGAGACGCTCGGCGTCCGCCGCCGCGCCGCGCGGGCGCTCGAAGCCACCAATAGCTGGATCTACGGTCAGGGGCGGGTCGATGCCGCGCGCAGCGGCATGGCGTGTGCGTTCTCCTCCGTCATCCTGTCGCGGCGGCAGTGCCATGTGATCCATATCGGCGACACCCGCGTCTACCGCCTGAGCGATGGACGCCTGGAGCGGCTGACGCAGGATCATATCGCCGGCCGCGGCGATCTCGCGCACCTGCTCAACCGCGCCATCGGGTTCGAGGAGTTCGCCCGCTTCGACTACACCTCCGTCGGGCTGCGGCAACATGACCGCCTTCTGATCTGCAGCGACGGGGTGCACGGCGCGCTCGGCGATTCCCGCCTGCTGCATTTGCTGGAGGAGCGCACGCCGCCGGAGGAATCGGCAGGCGCCATTGTCGAGGCCGCACTCGCGGCCGGCAGCAGCGACAACACCACTGCGCTGGTGCTCGACGTCGTCGACCTGCCGCCGGCGGATCGTGACGAGCTCACCCACTCGATCGCAACGCTGCCGATCGGCGATCTGCCGGAAAGCGGCGACATCGTCGACGATTTCGCGCTCGGCGACGTGCTGTCCGACGGACGCTACAGCCGCCTGTTCAGGGCGGTCGACAAGCGCGTCGGCCGCGAGGTCGTGCTGAAATTTCCGCATCCGCGGGTCGCCAGCGAGGGCTCCTATCGCCTCGCCTTCGTCCGCGAGGCGTGGGTCGCCGCGCGGGTGCGTAGCCTGTGGATCGGCGAGATCATCGAGGTGCCCGTGGAACGGCGGACCAGGCTTTATTCGGCGATGCCGCTCTATGACGGCGAGACGCTGGAGCAGCGGCTCAATCGCGCGCCGCGGCTCTCGCTGACCGAAGGGATCGGGATTGCCACCAAGCTGGTGCGCGCGGTGACGGCGCTGCATCGCGCCGGCATCATCCATCGCGACATCAAGCCGGACAATGTGATCCTGCTGAAGGACGGCGGGCTGCGGCTGGTCGACCTCGGGGTCGCACGGGTGCCGCTGCTGGAGGATTTTCCGGCCGAGGACATTCCAGGCACCGCGAGCTACATGGCGCCCGAGCTGTTCGGCGGCAGGGCGGGCGATGAGGCGTCCGACCTGTTCGCGCTCGGCGTCACCGTCTACCGGATGTTCACCGCGAATTATCCGTTCGGCGAGATCGAGCCGTTCTCGCGGCCGCGCTTCGGCAAGCCGGCGCCTCTGTCGCGCTACCGGCCCGATTTGCCGGCCTGGCTCGATGCCGTGATCGGCAAGGCGCTCAGCGTCGAGCCGGCACAGCGCTTCGGCGACGCCATCGAGTTCGCGCACGAGCTGGAGAACGGCGCGACCTGGGCCGGCCCCGCCGTCACGACCCGGAAATCGCTGCACGACCGCGATCCCGTGACATTCTGGAAAGTGCTGTGCGCGATCCTGGCCGTGATCGTCGTGGTGCTGCTGGCGCGGCACTAATCCGCGCCAGGACCGGGCGATCAAGCAACCAGCAACGCCGCCGCCTGCGCGAGCGTAACCGCTTCGTCACCAAGCACCAGCGCGATGGCGTCGCGTTCCCATGCGTCGTCCGCCGGCGCCAGCGGGTTTTTCGCGGTCAGGCGATGCTCGAGCACGAAGCGCGAAAGTAACAGCCGCCTTGCATCGACCTGCGCCTGGCAGCCTTCCCACGCCAGAACGATCGCCGACGCGGCATGGTAGAGCGCGCTGGCCGCAAGCCGCGCCGCATGCTCCGCCGTGCGATCGGCCGCCACCTGCTCGGCAAAGCCGATCGCGCGGTCGAGCGCTGTGCGGAGGCGGTTGCGGAACGGCTCCGGCAAGGCCTTCGCCTCGTCAAGCCGCGCATGCAGGGCCGCGGCCAGCGCCCGCTGCGCGCCGCTCTTGCCGACGGCGCGCGAGATGATGTCGAGCGCGTTGATGTTGCTGGTGCCTTCCCAGAGCACGCCGACATGGGCGTCGCGCACCAGCCGCGGCTGCACCCATTCCTCGATGTAGCCGTTGCCGCCGCGCACCTCCATCGCGCCGGTTGAGACCGGAATGTTGTCGCGGCAGGCGCGGTACTTCAAGAGCGGCGTCAGGATGCGCAGCAGGTCCCTCGCCTGCGCCGAACCGGCATTGGCATCGTCCATCGCGCGCGCGGCCACCAGCATCATCGACAGCGCCTGCTCGGTCGGCACGATCAGCTTCATCAGTTGCCGTCGCAGCAGCGGGAAATCAATCGCGCGCCGGCCGAACGCCACCCGCGAGGAGGCGCTGACTTTGGCCTCGTTGACGCAACGCCGCATCATGGCCGCAGCGCGCACGCCGTGCGACAGGCGCGAGAGGTTGACCTGCTCCATCATCTGCTTGAGGCCCTGCGTCGGATCGCCGACGAGATAAGCGACCGCGTTGTCGAGCCGGATCTCGCCTGACGCCATCGATTTGGTGCCGAGCTTGTCCTTGAGGCGCACGATCCGGTAGCTGTTGCGCCGTCCGTCCTTCAGGCGGCGCGGCAGCGCGAACAGCGCCAGACCCCTGGTGCCACCGGGCGCGCCTTCCGGCCGCGCCAGCATCAGCGCGACGTCGGCATCGGCGTGGGAGCAGAACCATTTGTCGCCGGTCAGACGCCAGACATCGCCATCGCGGCGCGCAACGGTCTCGACCGCACCGACGTCGGAGCCGCCGGCGCGCTCGGTCATGAACTGCGTGCCCTTCCACAAGGTTGCCATGTCGTCGGACAGCATCTTCGGCAGCAGATAGGCCTTGAGCTCGTCGGAACCGAATTTGCGGATCAGGTGCGTCGAGGTGTCGGTGACGCTGATAGGGCACATCAGCCCGAACTCGGACTGCACGAACAGATACTGAAACACGTACTTGGCAACTGCCGGCAGCGGCCGGTCCATGCCGAGCACACCGGCGCGATGGCTCATGGCGTGAAATTGGAAATCGCCGAAGGCGATCGCCTCCATCTCGCGATACGCTGGGTGATAGTCGATCCAGTCCTCGTCGCGGCCGTAAGCGTCCCGCGGATTGAGCGCCGGGCCGTGCTTGTCGGCGATCCGCGCCAGCTGGTCGAGCCTGCCTCCCGCCAGCTCGCCAAGGCGGTGGAAATGCGGCTCCAGTTTCTCGCGCTCCTCGCGCGACAGATACAAATTGAGCAGGCCGCGCAGTCCGCGATCGAGATCGTAGAAGTTGAGGCCTGCGCAATCATGCGAGATGTGGCGGGCCGGATCGGCTGGATCGGCGGCACCGTCGGGGCTGCGAAGGTCGCGCGCGCTCATCTGCATCGGGGCTCTCCTTGGCTAGGGATGGCGTCACACCAGCCTTGCCGGTGTGTGGGATGTCATCCCCGGTCTGTCTGCAACATCGAGAACCGTGGTTGCGATGTCCACCTCCGGACCCCCATGCGAGAATAATTTCAGATACGTGGAGGAAATGCCGTCCGCTCGTGGATCGCATGCCAGGTCGATGCTGCACCGCGCACTATTGACCTCAGCCGGTTTCGCTGCACATTCGACAGCAGAAGGCGACGCCAAGGATGTTGCGGCGCACCAAGTTGGCGCTGCGCAAGGACACGAGCGGCAGCAGATGATGGGAGCGCGCTCCGACACCCAGCCCCCGTCGCGGCGGGGCCGCAGGCGCATCGTCGCCGAGCGGGTGCGCGCGCAACTCGACGATCCGGCGGCGACGGTGATCGAGGCCAACCGGCATGACGAATTGTTTCGCGCCGCCGACGGCAGCGCGGATCCGTCCGTCGTCAAGTCGGCGCACCGCGTGCTCCGCATCTTCGAATATTTTGCCGAGATCGAGCGGCCGGCGGCGATGACCGAGATCGCGCGGCGGCTGAACTACCCGCCGTCGAGCACGTCGGCGCTGCTGAAGAGCCTCGTCGAGCTCGGCTATCTCGACCATGACCGGCAGGCACGCACCTACCGGCCGACGGTCCGCATCGCCCTGCTCGGCGGCTGGCTGAAGAGCGAGAAGCTGCCGGGCGTCACGCTCGATGCCATCACGCGCGAACTGCACGAGGCGACGCGGCTGACGACCTTCGTGGCGGCGCGCAACCAGCTCTACAGCCAGTACATCCGCGTGCTGCAGGGTACGACGCCGGTGCGCTATTATCTCGAGCCCGGTGCACGGCGGCTGTTGACCCATTCGACCCCGGGCCGGGTGTTTCTCAGCCTGATGAACGACGAGGATGCGCGGCGGATCGTGCAGCGGATCAACGCCGAGGAAGCGCCGTCATCTCCGGTCCGCTTTCCGGATATCCAGCATGCGCTGGCGACAATCCGCCGCCAGGGCTTTGCTTATACCCGCGACATGGGCACGCCCGGCCTCAGCGCAATCGCGATGCGGTTGACCGATACCGACCGGACGCCCCCGCTTGTCATCACGGTCGCCGGCCCGAGCGCGATCGTCTCCGCGGACGCCAGGGCGATCATCGGCAAGATGCGCGAGCTGGTCGAGCGGCAGTCGCCCGGCCTGCTGCCGCAGATCGACGTCGACGCGCTACCGATCGAGACCTGATCTTCGTCATGCCCGGCACAAGGCCGGCCATGACAACGAGAACCTTCTACGACCCGGCGCGGCGGATCGTGATCCGGGTCTCGTCGGTCATGTCCTTCAACTCCTTGTTCGGCTCGCGATAGAGGTGACGCTCGATCACGACCGTCCGGCCATCGGTGGTCTTGCTGCAGGTCTCGTCGACGAAGACGCCACCGACCTCCTGCTTTCCACCGGCCGGCTGCGCGTTCGAGCAGGTCCAGCCGTCTTCGCCATAGCGCGACCTCGCCTGCAGGCCGAGGAGGAAGGCCTTCTTGCGCAGATAGAGCCGCGCCTTCGGATCGGTCTCGATCGTCAGCGCCGCGATCTTGGCGTCCTGATCGATCATGACGGTCAGGATCGCCGGATGGCCGGCGACCATGGTGCCTTCCCGCGCGGTCTCGCGATCATACTCGAAGCGGATGCCGCGCAGCTGGTCCGGCCCGGCCGGGCAATTCGGCCACTGCGCCCATTCAGCCAATCTGTGCGTGGTCTTCTCCCCGGCGCACGTCAGGTTGATGTATCCGGCGTCGGGAACGCTGCTGATCGCCATTCCGACATTGATGTCGCGCAGGTCGCCCGCGGTCGCCATCGCCGGCACGGCTGCGGTGACGGTGGCGGCGAAGACGAGGCCACGGATTGCCGATCGTTGCTTGCTCATGGCTTTGCCTTCTCGCTCTGGTCGGACGGCGCGGCGGCGTGGCCGGCGTCCTTGTAGACGTTGCAGACGCGCGAGCCATCGCCGAAGAAGGTGATGCATTCGTCATAGCTCGGCTCGCCCTTGCCCTTGACGTGCGCGAGCACGTAGTCGGCGACGGCCTCGATCTCGTTCGGCCGCAGGAACACATTCGCCTCGGGCGGTATGCGGTCCGCGACGTCCTGCCGGGTCATCTCGTAGCATTTTGTGGTGTCGTAGGAGCCGCGCACGAAGAACGGCATGCCCGTGCCTGGCCGCCCGCACGTCACGGTCTCGATGATCTGCTCGCGCGTCAGCTCGGTCTTGCGCAGCGACAGCGCGTCGCCGCCATAGCCGCCGCCGCCATTGCCGTGCCATTTGTGGCAGCCGATGCAATTGCCGCGCTTGAACACCGCCTTGCCGGCATCGGTCGGATCGCTCGCCGACTGCGCATGCGCCGTACCGATAAATCCCATCACCAGCGCGCAGCCGAGCCACGCGCCAACCAACCATCCTTGCTTCATTTGTTTTGTTTCTCTGGATCAAAAGTGACGCGGGAGGCCTCTCACCGAAGCCTCCCGCGCGTGCGACGTCAAAGGGCGAACACGTAGAGCATCGAGCCCGGCTGCATCCGCTTCAGCTCGGGCGTGGCATCGATGAACCACTTGTCCCAGGCACCGCCGAGGCCGACCAGGATCGCGACATACTGCTTGCCGTCCACCGAGAACGTCATCGGGGGCGCGTTGACGCCACCGCCGGTGTTGAACTCCCAGAGCTTCTGCAGCGACTTCGCATCATAGGCGATCACCTCGCCGGACGGCTGTCCGGAGAACACCAGGTCGGGCGTCGCCAGGATGCCGCCGAGGTTCGGGAATTCCGTCTCCGCCTTCCCCGCCATCTTGCCAGTGGTGACGTCGATCGCGGTCACGCTGCCCGTGATCTTGAACGGCTGGCTCGGCCCGCCGCCGGTGAAGAACTCGCGCGCCTTCACCTTGTCCGGCGTCATCTCCTCGACCTTGATCCGGTTGCAGCTCTCGATCACCGGGATGTACCAGAGCTTCAGGTTCGGATTATACGCGGTCGGCGGCCAGTTCTTGCCGCCCATGTTGCCGGGGCAGATGTCCGTTTCCTTGTTGGTGCGGCTCGGCGTGACCGACGCGTTATACTTCTGCACGCCCTGCTTCGGATCATACTCCACCGGCTTGCCGGACTCCGGATCGAGACCCTTGGTCCAGGTCACCTTCTTGACGAAGGGCAGACCCCAGACGAACTTGCCGCTGTTGCGGTCGATCGCATAGGCAAAGCCGTTGCGGTCGGCCTCGAGCGCGAGCTTCAGCGTCGTGTTGTTCGGACCGGGTACGTCGACCAGCACGTTCTCCGCCACGCTGTCATAGTCGTAGGGATCGTTCGGCGTGTGCTGGTAGTGCCACTTGATCTTGCCGGTGTCGGCATCGAGACCAAGCGAAGAGTCGGTGTAGAGGTTGTCGCCGGGCCGGTATTCATTATCCCAGTCCGGTCCGGGATTGCCGACGCCCCAGACGATGGTGTTGGTCGAGGGGTCGAAGCTGCCGGTGACCCAGGTCGATCCGCCGCCGCTCGCCTTGGCGTTCTTGTCGTCCTTCCAGGTCTCGTGACCCGGCTCGTCCTTGCCCGGGATAGTGTGGGTGCGCCAGACTTCCTTCTGGCTCTTCAGGTCGGTCGCAGCGAGCCAACCGCGAATGCCGTATTCGGCGCCGGCCACGCCCGTGATCGCCATTCCCTTGACGATCAGAGGCGCACCGGTGATGACCTCACCCTTGTCGGGATCGGCGACCTGACGCTGCCAGGCAACCTGCCCGGTCTCCTTGTTGGTCGCGATCAGGCGGCCATCGAGCGTGTGCGAGACGACGAGGTTATCCCACAGCGCGACGCCGCGATTGTCGACGCCGCAGCAGGCGACCGCGCCGGCCCAGTCGTGGTCGGTCTTGGGATCCATCTTCCAGACCAGCACGCCTTTGCCGCCGTGGGCATCGATCTTGTAGACCGAACCCCAGCCGTCGGTGACGTACATGAATCCGTTCTCGACGATCGGAGTTCCCTCCAGGCCGCCATGCGACCAGATTCCGCCGCCCTCGACGCCGCCGAGATGCATGGTCCAGGCGACCTTCAGGTTCTTGACGTTGTCCTTGTTGATATCCGCCAGCGACGAGAAGCGGGTCGCCGAGTAGTTCTTGTGGTGGTGCAGCCAGTTGCCGGCTTCCTTGTCGGCATTGAGCAGACGCTCCTGGTTGACATCGTCGGCGAGCGCGAAAGAGCCCGCGAGGGTCGCAGCGGATGCTACTGCCGCCGCGAGCATGTGCGATTTAACCCAATTCAACCTTGTCATAGATTCATTTCCTCCGGATCTAGCATTCTTCATTGATCGAACCGCCCGTCACATACGGGCGATCGCGCGAGAAGCCTTGAGTCCCGACAGGTGACAGTCTCACCCGCCGCCTTCCCGTGGTCACTTCTGGACCAGCACCTCCGTCTCGATTGTGCCTGCCTTCTGAAAGACGATCGCGCATTTGAACGTCTCGCCGGGCGTGAGCACCTGGCGCAGCTGCAGCAGCATGACGTGATAGCCGTCGCGCTTCAGCTCGAGCGTCCCCTTGGCCGGGACTGGTATATTGGATATCGAGCGCATCGCCGGCGCGCCTTCGCCGCGATCGACGATGTGACGCTCGGAAAAATTCGCGACCGGGCAGCGGACACGGAGCAGCGCATCGGCGCTGTCGGCCTCGTTCTTGATCGTCATCGTCAAGGGAAGGTCCCCACCTTCTTTGTCGGCCGCCGGTACGCGCGCGTCCACAATCTGCAAGGATTCGCTAGCGGCGGCGCGATGCATCACTCCGAACGTGCTGATCAGGCAGAATAATGGCAACGCGATCCATGATCTGCACTTAACGGTCCTGCACGCAACGGCGCAATGCAACCCCCGCTCGAACGACATCGAGTTTTCTCCCAACATGATTTTTACGGTACTGTTTCATGCTTCGTCGCGCGCTGCCAGCAATAGATCGAGAACGCTGCATCAATGCGATTTCGGCACGCATAGCCGTCATGCTAGTTCTTTGTGCATGAGTGATCTCGATACACTTCCGCCTGTGCAGCGCGAAGCGGCGCATGCCGCACTGCGTGAAGTGATCGGCACGGCAACGATCGACGCCGTTACATCTGTCTCGGGCGGCGCCACATCCGCGCAATTGTTCCGGATCGATGCGGGCGGCTGGAATTATTTGCTACGGATCGAAGGGGTACCGAGCCCGCTGCGCAATCCGTATCAATATGTTTCGCTCAGGATTGCCGCCGAGGCCGGCATCGCGCCGCGACTCTATTATGCCAACGAGACGTCGCGAGTCGCGGTGATGGATTTCGTGCAGCGGCAGCCGCTCGGCCGCTATCCCGGCGGCCTGCCGGTGCTGGCGAAGGCGCTCGGCGAATTGCTGGCGCGGCTACAGGCGACGCCGACCTTTCCGTCCTTCGTGCGCTATCCCGACATCGTGGCCCGGCTCTGGGCCCATGTTGGCCGCACCGGCCTGTTCGCACCCGGCGTGCTCGACCTGTGTAACGAACATCTCGAACGCATCCGCGTGGCCTATGTGTGGGATGACACGAACTCGGTCTCGAGCCACAACGACCCGCTTCCCGCCAACATCCTGTTCGATGGCGTCAGGCTCTGGATGATCGACTGGGAGTCCGCCTACCGCACCGATCCACTGGTCGATCTCGCTGTTGTCGGCGACAGCCTCGCGCGAACGCCGGAACTGCAAGACATTCTGCATCGTGCCTGGCGCGGCCATCCGCTGAACGACGCGCTGCGCGCCCGGCTCGCGCACGTCCGCGCCCTCACCCGTCTCTATTACGCCGGCGTGCTGCTCAGCGCATCCGCCACCGCCCCGCGCACCGCACCCGACACGAGCCTTGCGGCGCCGACGCTGGCCGAGCTCGCAGAGGCCACAAGTGCCGGCCGGATCAAGGTCGGCACCCCCGCGGCCAAACATGTGCTTGGCAAGATGTTCCTCACCTCGTTCCTGACTGACGTCGCGACGCCCGGCTTCGATCTTTCGGTTTGACGCCCGGTCACGTATCTCAATCCGGCGGATTGAAGGTCCGCGCGAAGAACACCGGGGCCTTGGACCTCTTCAACCGGTAGAGCTGCGCCGGCCGGTTCGGCCCCTTGCGCATCTTCGCAACCGGCTCGATCAGGTCGGCGGCGAGCATGCGGGTGCGGAACGCGCTCTTCTCCAGCGGGCGATCAAGCACGATCTCAAAGGTCCGCTGCAATTCCGGCAGCGTGAATTCCGGCGGCATCAGATAGACCGGCAGCGAGGTGTACTCGACCTTGCTGCGCAGCCGCTGGATCGCGGCCTGCAGGATCTCAGCATGGTCGAAGGCAAGCTTCGGCCTCACCTTCTCGCCCTCGACCGCGAACCACTGCGCATCCGCGGCCAGCGCGCCGCCCGCGGCGTGCTCGCCCAGCAATGCGAAATAGGCGTGCGTCGCAGACCAGCCGCGCGGATCCCGCGTGGCACTGCCCCAGCTGCCGAGCTGCTCCAGATACGGACTGACGACGCCGGTCTTGTCCTTCAGCTTGCGCGCCGCGCAGGCTTCGAGGTCGCGATCGCCGGCGATATCGACGAAGCCGCCCGGCAACGCCCAAGACCCTGGGAACGGCTCGGTTTCCGCTCTTGGGCGTTGAACCAAGAGGACCTGAAGCGCGTCTGACCGGATGGCGAAGATGACGACGTCGACCGTCGTCAGCGGCCTCGGAAAGTCGAGATCCGGCTTCTCGGGCATGCTCTCCCGCTCCTCTAGAGCTTCTTGTCTTGACGCGTTTTCTTCACGCGAACCGGTATCCACTTCGCTCGAAAACGCTCTGGTGGCGTGAACCCTTTCGCGCCCCGGCTTGACAATAACATACTTAGTTGTACAGTCCAACTAATTTAGTTGTTCAGACCAACTTATATGGGAGTGCACGCCATGTTCGGTCTCCGCTTCATCAAGGCCCAGCCGACCACCTACCTCATGAAATTCCGCCGCGGCGCGGTGACCCAGCAAGGCGCCGGCCTGTCCGGCTTCTATTATGGGCCGGTCACCTCGCTGGTCGCGGTCCCGATCGGCAGCCGCGACGCGGCCTTCATCTTCCAGCAGATCGCCCGCGACTTTCAGGCGTTGACCATTCAGGGCCATGTCACCTACCGGATCAGCGAGCCGCAGAAGGCAGCTGCGATGCTCAACTTCACCCTCAGGCCGACGGCAAGACCTACGAGTCCGACGACCCGGAGAAGCTGCCGCAGCGGATCCTCGCCACCGTCGAGGTGCTGGCGCAGCAGGCGGTCAAAGAGCTGACCTTGAAGGAGGCCCTGCAGGCCGCCGACCGCATCGCCGGCCTGATCGAGACAGGATTGCGCGGCCGCGCCGATATCGCTTCGCTTGGCCTGGAAATCCTCGGCGTCTCGATCCGCGGCGTGAAGCCGACGCCGGATACCGCCAAGGCGCTGGAGGCCGAGGCGCGCGAAGCGATCCTCAAGAGCGCGGACGAGGCGATCTTCGCGCGGCGCAATTTTGCCGTGGAACAGGAACGCGCCATCCGCGAGAGCGAGCTCGACACCGAGATCGCGGTCGAGCAGAAGAAGCGCTCGATCCGGGAGACCCAGATGGACGCCGAGGCGAGCGTCGCCGCCAAGCAGGCCGAGCTGCGCGAGGCCGGCATGGTCGCCGACATCACGCTGGAGAGCAAGCGCAAGGATTTTGTCGGCCTCAACGCCGAGAACACCCGCACGCTGGCGGATGCCGAGGCCTACCGCGTGGGGGCGCTGATGAAGATCTTCGAGGGCGTCGACACCCGCGTGATCCAGGCGCTGGCCTCAGCCGGCATGCAGCCGGGACAGCTGATCGCGCAGGCCTTCAGCGGCATCGCCGAAAAGGCCGAGAAGATTGGCCAGCTCAACGTCTCGCCCGATCTGCTCAACTCGCTGCTGGAGAAGCCCGCCGCTGTGGAGGTTGCCCGTGCCCGCCGACAATGACCGCAAGATCGTCCTCGTCACCCGCAAGACGCGGCTCGAGGAACTGATCGCAAAATACCTGACCGCTGCGCAGGCCCGCTTTTATGTCGAGCATCTCGGTGCCGACTTCTCCGACTACCAGCGCGAGCACGATATCTACCAGGCCGAGCGCCACGTCACCGTGCAGGCGCTGGAGCAATGGGGACGCTACCAGATCATCGACCGGAGCTTTCTGCCGAACTTCATCTTCGGCCCCGCCGACATCGTGGTGGCGCTCGGCCAGGACGGCGTGGTCGCCAACACGATGAAATATCTCGACGGCCATCCCCTGATCGGGCTCAACCCCGATGCGAAACGCTATGACGGCATCCTGCTGCCCTTCGTGCCACGCGATCTCCCTGCCCTGCTGCGCGAGGTCGCAGCCGACAGACGCGGCCACAAGGCGGTGACCATGGCCAGGGCCGAGCTCACCAACGGCCAGGTGCTCTACGCCGTCAACGACCTCTTCATCGGCGCGCGCACTCATACGTCAGCCGTCTACGAGATCGCGCTCGCCGGGCAGAAGGAACGGCAGTCGTCGAGCGGCCTGATCGTCGCGACCGGCCTCGGCTCGACCGCCTGGTTCAAGAGCATCGTCACCGGCTCGCTTGCGATCGCGGGCGCCTTCGGCAATGGCGGCAGCGCCCCGCCCTATCTGCCGCAAGCGTGGGACGCCGGCGCGCTGCGCTTTGCGGTGCGCGAGCCGTTTCCGAGCCGCACCTCGCAGGTCACGCTGGTCTGCGGCAGCCTCGAGCGCGCCGAACGCCTCAGCCTGCGCTCGCTGATGCCCGAGAACGGCGTCATCTTCAGCGACGGCATCGAGACCGACCGGCTCGAGTTCAATTCGGGGACGGAAGCGCAGATCATGGTCGCCGAGCGCGAAGGTCGGCTGGTGGTGTGAGGCCGCCGGCGCTCGCGCGGCTGGTTCACTGCGGCACCGGGTGCAATTTCGCGAGCTGATCAATCGACAGTGTGGCCTCGCGCTCCGTCAGCGGAAAGCGCACAATGATGTCCTGGCGGCCAAGCTGCCCCCACAGCCCGTCCGACGACCATTTCTGCGGCTCAGGCCCGCGCGGGCCATCGAGCCAAACGAAATACCATTCCGTCATCGCAATGCATCCAGACGCTATCCCTGGAAACTTGGGCCTTTGGCGATCAATCCGCAATGCCCAACCGCTGCCGCGTCCGTTCGGCTATTCGTAGGGCGTGCCGTCCTTGTGCAGGAAGCGGCCGTCGGAGCTCGGGCTCATCATGTCGATGTCGGAGCAGGTGATGACGTCGGCGCGCGAGCGCGAGCCGACCTCGAGATAGGTCGCCGTCATCTGCGAACGGTTGATCAGATGGTGTCCGTTGCCGGAGTTTTTCGGAAACGCCGTGCAATCGCCGGCGCGCAGCACGGTCTCGCCGCCGTCTTCCACCAGCACCACCTCGCCCGCTAGCACATAGACGAATTCGTCCTCGTCCGAGTGCCAATGGCGCTGGCTCGACCAGTTGCCCGGCGGCAACCGCATCAGATTGACGCCGAAGTCGGCGAGCCCGCCGGCGTCGCCAAGACGCTGCCGCACGCGCTCGGCGCATGGCGCGGCAAACTCGGCCGGGTAACCCGTCCCCTTGCGTTCCGGCACTTTTGTCAGGTCGATCTTCGGCATGGCTGTTTCCCGGGCGATAGCGGCACGCGAATGCGCGACCTTATGCGCGGATGCGCGCCGATCGCAACGCCCCGCCGAAACCGGGGCGCTTCAGCGCGCGCAGTTAGCCGCGGGCGACGAGATCCTTCGCCATCAGGATGTCGTCATAATAGCGACCGTCGATCTTCAGCGCGCGCTGCTCCAGCCCGTACTCGACAAAGCCCGCGCTGCGGTAGAGCCGATGGGCCTGCTCGTTGTCCTTCACCACCGCGATCAGCACCAGCTCGACCGTTTCAGCGGCAAGATCGAGCGCGGCATCGATCAGAACGCGGCCGACGCCGGCGCGCCGTGCCGCCGGCCGCACATACATGCCGACCAGTTCGCCCTTGTGCCGCTGCTTCGGCCCTACGCCAGCGACGAAGCCGACGCTGCCTGCGAGTTCGCCGCCGCGAAACGCCCCGAGTATCACCGCGCCGCGTTCCAGGCGCTCGGCGAACCAGCCGACGGGATGGACGCTCTCCGTCTCATACGCGCTGCCGAACGCCTCAGGGCTCAAGCGCAGCGCCTCGAGGCGGATGTCGCGGTAGAGGGCAGCGTCCTCAGGCAAGAGCCGACGAATCTCGATGGGCGGCACGTTCATTTCGAGTCCCTGCGATCGGGTGGATGTCTCACACCAGCGAATAGCAGGTTCCCGTCATTGCCGCGATATCGGCGCGAGCGATCCTGCCGCCGGGCAGAGGCCGCGGCGGATCAACTCACGATGTTGAGGTTGGCCGCCGTGACCGTGTCTACCGTCGCACCGTTCTACGCCAAGGATAGGGCGAGCGGCGTTCTCGGCTTCCTACTGTTCGCTAAGCCCTTCCGGAATTCACGTTGGCCAGATCGATGGCCAGAGCGCGGGCAGGTCAGCTCGATCTCGATCAGCCTTCTCTGGCTGAGCGACGCGTCGTTCGTAGTGAGCGGCCAGCTGCAACAGGCGCTTCCTGATGAACGGGTCAGCTTGCTCAGCAAGCGCCCGCACGGTCCGCGCCCTCTCTCTGCAAAAATCGTCGTCCATGGTGTCCCGCTGAAATCACAGCGGGATAGTGTCAGCTAAGCGTGTGACGGCATGTGAAATAGCTCACATTGCCTTGGCATTTTCCCTCAATTCGAGGTTATCAAACACCCGCCCCTGTCATCCAGCAACGAATGCGACGCCGAGCCATGCGCCTTTTCGCCAAACGACGTTGCACGAGTAAGTCTTGCTTGGCGGAACAATAAGCGTGAATTGGTCAGGAAGGGGTGACGGCGGATCATCCGCCTTCAGCGCCGCGCCGTTCTCTGTGATGTCGCCGACGACACAGCACAATGACATGTCGCCAAACCTGATTAACGCATTATCCAGCGATGGATTACGCACAGACTTTCGCCTGTCGGGAAAAGCAATCATTTCCGAGCCCATCAATAACTAATGCAAATTAGATCGATGCTGCGCGTGAAAGATTGCGTTTCTACTAACGATCGGGGTACCGCGCGCGCCGCGACCGGCGCGAAGCCGGCGCCGCTGCGTCACGCTGTGCGCCGGTTGGATTCGCTTTTGGCGCGGCGCCGCCGCGGCTTCTGACGACGGTTTCTGGGTAGATCAAGTGATCTTGCCGCATCCGTTGCCGGCGGCGCAGCGGGCTCGCCGGGCGGCAGATCGGCGGTCGATCGAGGCGGCTCTCTCCGAACGGCGACAGCCGTTTCGAGCGTGGAGAGGAATTGCCGACCTTCTTCTGTGATCGACCAGCCTTCAACATCACGGAGCACGAACCTGGCCGAGAAGATATTCAGGTCCGGCGCATGCGCGAGCAGCCGCTTCATGCGATCGGTCCAGTCCTTGCCGCTGTTCATCAGGATTTCGACGGCATGCCGTACTTCGGCAACGGAGGCCCGCCCGGTGGGCTGGCCGGCCAGCACTTTCAAGACGGTCAGCTGGAAGGACACTTCCCCGTCTCCAATCACTGGGGGTGCAGTTTCCGGCAAAAGGGATCAGCCACAAGTGCGCGACGTCAATAACATGGTGCGGTTAACCTCAACTAAATGGGGCTAACCCGAGCGCGGAGGTTCCAGATTTAACCTCGCCGCGCGACATCAAGCTTAACGCGCGAGTTCGTTTGCCTTGATGCTCAGAAGCCCTCAGACATCAGCGTACCGGATATTGCCCTCCATCCGGGTCCACCATGGCGAAGCCGTCGCGCCAGGATATTCGGCGTGGCGGCTTCGTACATACGAACCGATCGAATTGACTGAAGAAGCCGTATGACGAAGCCTGACTGGATGTCGCTTTGGCACGTGTGGACTGTGATTGTCCCACGGCGAACAATTACGAGCGAGTTGGCTTGGGGGCGCGTCTGGCGACGGTTTGACGGACGATCGTGGATATACAAGCGGTTCGCCGAACTTGAAATCGAAGTGGACCGCTGATCCAAAGCGCCCGCAGGGCTGCCGCGCCCGCGGCTGCTAGGCGGTTCGTAGTGAGCGGGCAGCCCGTTGGAACGGAGGCGCCGCGGGAGGCACGGTGCCAACCGCGCTCAGAAGTTAGCACGAACGCCATTGCAGCCCTTGTTAGTTGGGTCACAGTCGCAGCGGCGGGCCTTCATGTGCCCCCTTGACCGCCATCCTCAGTCGAACTGGATCGGCTCCGATCCCGGATAGGCGTGCGCGACAAACTCGCAGAAGGCGCGGGCCGCCGGAGAAAGGCGCGACTTGCTCTTCCAGGCCAGACCGACGTCCATGGTGTGCACGTCATCGTCCAGCACCTTGACGTCGATACGATGTCCCTCGAGGGACCAGGGCCGATAGACCATGTCGGACAGGATCGTGATACCCATTCCGGTCGCCACCATGCTGCGGACCGCCTCCACAGACAGCGTACGGAAAGTCACGTTGGGGACATGCGGGGTGCGCTGCCAGTAACGCATCGCGGAACGTTCGGCCTCGTCGACCGTCAGCATCAGATACGGCTCGCCGGCAAGATCGGCCAGCGTGACCTTGTCCTTGCGCAACAGCGGGTGATTGGCGCAGGTCCAGAGCCGGCGCGGAGACCGCAGCAAGAGGCGTGAATGGATGCTGCGCCGATCATGCAAATTCGAGACAAGCATGATCGCCGCATCGACGCTGCCTTTGACGAGGCTCTGCTCGATGGCATCACGCTGAAACTCATGAAGCCGCACGGTAATGCCGGGAAAGGATCGCCAGAAGCGCGACAGCAGCGGCGGCAGGAAATACCCGGCCACCGTGTAGCTGACCGCGACGTCGACGGTGCCGTCGACCTGGGTGCCCCAGCGGTGCGGCCCCCGCATCGCATCCGACACGCTGGCTTCGATGGCGCGGGCGCGCTGCAGGAATTGCTGACCGTCGACGGTGAGCGTGACGCCGTTGGAATGCCGGTCAAACAGCTTGTGGCCGAGATCGGCTTCAAGCGCCTTGATCGATGCCGTGACGGCCGATTGCGTCACGTTGAGCGCAGCCGCAGCCGCCGAAACCCTGCCGGATTCCGCGGTGGCAATGAAGTGGCGGACCTGACGGAAAGTCAGGGTCATCAATTTTTCCGATATCAGTGACTACTTTTTCGAATTTTACAATCGCCCCGCGCGTCGAAAAAATCAATCGTTGCTTCGCGTAGGGGACCGCAGCTCGATGACTTCCCAAGGCTTGGAGTTGGTCGCTCGCGACGTCAGCGTCCAATTCGATGGCCTGAAAGCGCTGTCGAACGTGACCCTGGCTGTCCCCCGCGGCCGCATCACCGGATTGATCGGGCCCAATGGCGCGGGAAAAACCACGCTGATCAACGTCCTGACCGGATTCCAGACCGTCGGCACGGGAACCGTCGAGCTGGAGGGCGCCGCGATCGGCGGCATTGCCGCGCACAAACTGCGGCGGATGGGCGTCGCGCGCACGTTTCAATCGGGACGATTGTTCCGCGATCTCCCTGTTCTCGACAACCTCGAAGTGACGGGCGTCGGCCTCGGCCAGAGCCGGCGCGACGCGATTGCGGAAGCCAGGCGCGTCTTGACCTGGCTCGGCATTTCGCCGCTCGCAGCCACGATTGCCGGCGCCCTGCCCTATACCGACGAACGCCGCGTCGCGATCGGCCGCGCCATCATGTGCACGCCGCGCTATCTGCTGCTCGACGAGCCCGCGGCCGGCATGTCCGAGCATGAGAGCCACGATCTGGCCGCAGTTATCAAGCGGATCGCCGGCGAGCTCGGCATCGGCGTTCTCCTGATCGAGCACAATATCGGGCTCGTGCTCGAACTGTGCGAACGCATCTTCGTGCTGGATTCCGGCGAGATCATCGAGGTCGGCGCGCCCGACCAGATCCGCCGCAGCGACGCGGTTCGGCATGCCTATATGGGCACCCAGCAGGACGAGGTCGTTCCGGCGCTCGCGGAAGAGGCCGCGGCGTCATGACCTTGCTGGCGGTCAACGACATCACCGTGAGCTATGGGCGCCTCACCGCCTTGCGCGGCGTCACGCTGACCATCGCCGAGGGCGAAATCCTGTTCGTGACCGGCCCCAACGGCGCCGGAAAGTCGACCCTGCTGAATGCGATCGCCGGCGTCGTGCCGACAGGCTCGGGCAGCATCACGCTGGACGGCGCGCGCGTGACCGGCGCAGCACCGGAAGAGATCGCGCGGCGCGGATTTTCGCTGGTGCCCGAAGGACGCAACGTGTTCGGCGGCCTGACCGTCGAAGAGAACCTGAAAGTCGGCACCGGCATGCGCGCCGACCGGACCAGGATTGCCGGCGATCTTGAGTCCGTCTACCGGGATTTCCCGATGCTGGCGGAGCGTCGCCACACGACGGCCGGCATGCTGTCGGGTGGTCAGCAACAGATGCTGGTGATCGGCCGCGCCTTGATGGCGGCTCCCCGCATCATGGCAATCGACGAACCGTCGCTCGGCCTTGCGCCCAAGATCATCGACCAAGTCTACGAGATCCTGATGCGGCTGCGCGCGCAGCGCAAGCTCACCCTGCTGATCGTCGAGCAAAGCTCGACCCGCGCCAAGATGACGGGCGGGCGAATGGTCCTGATCCGGGGCGGACGCATCGTGCTGGAGGGTGAGGCCGCCGACATGGTCAAGGACGCACGGCTGAAACAGGCCTATTTCGGCTTCGGGGACCATTAGACCATGACTGCCGCCCTGCAAATCGTGTTCGACGCGTTGAGCCTGGGCAGCCTTTATGCGCTCGGTGCCCTCGGAATCGCGGCGGTGTTCGGGGTCATGCGCCTGGTGAACTTTGCGCATGGCGACTTCATCGCCTTTTGTGTCTTCGCCATGTTGTTGCCGTCGGTCGATGCTGCCGCGATCGTATTTGCCGGCCGGCTGCCATTTTACCTGCTGATCCCCCTGCTGCTGCTGGTCGGCGCCGGGCTGTCGATGCTGTCGGAAGTCGTCGTCTTCCGCCGCTTCCGCAACGCCAATCCGGCGACCATGATGATCGCGTCCTTTGCGCTCGGCTTCGTGATCCGGCACCTGCTGTTGTTGCTCTATTCGAGCCGCCCGAAGTCGATCACGCTGTGGCCGGGCCTCGGCCTGCCGGTAGAGTTTCTCGGCGCCCATATTCCGATGCTGCAGGTCGTCACCATCATCATCACGCTGGTGGTGCTCGCCGTGCTGGTGCTGTTCCTGAAGCGCACGCGCTACGGCCTCGAGATGCGCGCCGCCGCCGAGAATTTCACCATGGCCCGCATGCTCGGCGTGCGCGCCAACGGCGTCATCCTGCTGGCCTTTGCCATCAGCGGCATGCTGGCGGCGGCGATCGGCCTGGTCCTCGCCACCAATTCCGGCACCGCCGATATCGGCATGGGTGCCAATGTCATGCTGATCGCCTTCATCGCGACCGTGATCGGCGGGCTCGGCAGCGTGCCCGGCGCGGTCGCCGCCGGCTTCCTGATCGGGGCTGCAAGCGTCGTGTTCCAGGCCACCCTGCCGCACGATGCCCGCGTGTTCCGCGACGCCTTCGTCTATGGCGCGGTGATCGTGGTCCTACTGGTTCGCCCGCAGGGCCTGTTCGCCCCAAAATCCGCCAAGCAGCGAGTCTGATCCATGTCGCGGCCGCCATCCGTCATCCGGCAAACGATCATCACCCCGATCATCCTGATCGTGGTGCTGCTGGCCATGACGGCCCTGACCTATCAGTTCGGCAGCCGGGCCTTTAATCGCACGGCGATCGAAATGTTCATCAACATCATGGTGGTGGTCGGGCTTTACGCTTTTGTCGGCAATTCCGGCCTGCTGTCATTCGGGCATATCAGCTTCATGTGCCTCGGCGCCTACATGACGGCATGGCTGACTATCCCGCCGGTCATGAAGTCGATCACGCTCAAGGGATTGCCGGCCTGGCTGCTGCACACGCAATTGCCGATGTGGATCGCGACGCCGATCTCCGGCGCGTTCGCGGCGCTCTTTGCATTGATCGTCGGACGCATCATCATGCGGCTCTCGGGGATTGCCGCCTCGATCGCCACCTTCGGCCTGCTCGGCGTCGTCAACAACGTCTATTCGAACTGGGACTCGGTCACCGGCGGACAGGGTTCGATCGTCGGAATTCCGCCGACCATGAACGTCTGGGTCGGATGGCTGGGCGCCGCGGTCGCCATCGCGATCGCCTATCTCTACTCGGTGTCGCGCTCGGGACTGGCGCTGCGCGCGGCGCGTGACGAGGCTATCGCCGCCAGCGCCTCCGGGGTGGATATCGTGCGGGAGCGGCTGGTCGCCTTCGTCGTCAGCGCCTTCATCATCGGCCTGGCCGGTGCGCTCTATGCGCACTTCCTGAGCATCGTCAATCCCGGCTCGTTCTACCTGCGCACCACCTTCATCGCGCTGTCGATGCTGGTGGTCGGCGGTATGTACAGCCTCAGCGGCGCGGTGTCCGGCGTGGTCGCGATGTCAGTGCTGATCGAGCTGTTTCGCAACCTCGAAAGGGGTTTCAGCGTCGGCGGCCTGACCGTGGCGCTGCCGAACGGCGCCCAGGAGATCGCGATCGGCATCATCACCATCGTCATCCTGATCTACCTGCCGAGCGGCCTGACCCGCAACCGGGAATTCACATGGCGCGGCTGGCCGCTGCAGCGGCGCCTCGCACCGCCGGTACAGACTGCGCTGAAGGAAACCAACTGAAGTTCGTTGCATCATTGGAGGAGTGGATCATGCGTTTTACCAAGATACTGGGGATATTGGCCGGCGTGTCCACATTGTGGCTCACACCGTCCCATGCCGCGAACGAGATCGTGGTCGGATTCGCGACCGCCGCATCAGGCTTCATGCAAGCCTATGACAAGCCGGCACAGGATGCCGCCCTGATCCGCATCGACGAGATCAACAAGGCGGGCGGCTTGCTCGGCAAGAAGATCAAGCCGGTGTTCGCCGACACCAAGACCGACCAGGCCGAAGGCGCCAAGGCCGGACTTGCGGTGCTCGACCAGGGTGCCGACCTCGTCATCGTCTCCTGCGACTACGATTTCGGCGCACCGGCCGCGCTGCAGGCGCAGGCGGCCGGCAAGGTCTCCTTCTTCCTGTGCGCCGAATCGATCAAGGCCGGCATCCCCGGCGTCGGACCGTTCTCGTTCTCGGCCTCGGTGCTGGCGCCGGTGCAAGGCGCGACCATGTCGGAATGGGCCTATACCAAGAAGAATGTCCGCAGCTTCTATCGGCTGCTCGACAGCTGGACCGTCTACAACAAGGGCATCTGCGACGGCTTCGACTGGATGCTGCCCCGTCTGAAGGACGCCACCCTCGCCGGCAGCGACACGTTCAAGAACGACGACGCCTCGATCGCATCCCAGATCACGCGGATCAAGAGCCTGCCCAAGGAACCTGACGCCATCATGCTCTGCACCATGATGCCGGGCGCCGTCTCTGCCATCAAGCAGATCCGCGCCGCCGGCATCAAATCGATGATCCTCAACGGCTCGGGCGTCGACGGCAGCTACTGGCTGAACGCCGTGCCTGACCTGTCAAACTTCTACGTTCCGGTGCAAGGCTCGGTCTATGGCGACGATCCGAACCCGAAGGTCAACGAGTTCAACAAGAAGTACAAGGAAGTCACCGGCGGCGATCCGTCCAGCCAATACGTCTATCCAGGCTACGTCCTGATCGACGTCTGGGCCAAGGCGGTCGAACGCGCCAAGACGACCGACGCTGCGGGCGTGGTGGCCGAGCTCGAGAAGATGACCAACGAGCCCACGCTGTTCGGGCCGCGCACCTTCAACAAGGACATCCACCACCAGAACCAGGGACGTTATCTGATCGTCGACACCGAGGCCGGCAAACCGAAGGTGATCGATCAGTGGACGATCTCGGAAAAAATCCCGGTCGATTATTTGATCTCCAAGTAACTCTGCGAGCAAGCTCGCCGCGCATCGCTTGCGGATGCCTCGTCGCATCCGCAGGCGGGCCGGCCGATCGGATCACACGCAACAGCCCGGAACAGGACAACGGGAGGAAAGTGAAATATGGTCGTCATCAATTGCGACATGGGCGAAGCCTACGGCCTCTACAGGATGGGCGATGACAAGGCCCTGATGCCTCATATCGACGTCGCGAACGTCGCCTGCGGCTTTCATGCCTCCGACTTCAATCACATGCGCAAGACCGTGCAACTGGCCAGGCAGCATGGCGTCAAGGTCGGCGCCCACCCGTCGCTGCCTGATCTGCAGGGCTTCGGGCGCAGGGAGATGAAGATCGATCGCGACGAGCTCGCGAACTGCCTGCTCTATCAGATCGGTGCGCTCAAGGCGTTCCTCGATGCCGAGGGCATGCCGCTCAATCACATCAAACCGCACGGCGCGCTGTACGGCATGGCATCCCGCAACGAGGACATCGCGGAGGCGGTCGCCGACGCCGCCGATGTCTACAAGGTGCCGCTGCTGGGCATGAAGGGCACGCTGCATCAGAAGGTCTACGAGCGCCGCGGCCACACCTTCGTCGCCGAATACTATGCCGATCTCGACTACAACGCCGACGGCAGCCTCATCATCACCCGCGAACACGACGCCAAGGATCCCGTCGATGCGGCTTCACGCTGCACGCGCGCGGTGAACGAGGGCAAGACCCGCACGGTGGCCGGAAACGACATCATTGTCGGGGCCGATTCCATCTGTATCCATTCCGACACGCCCAATGCGGTTGCCATCGCGGAGGCGGTACGCGAAGCAGTGCGTCCCTATCTGACCGCACCCTGACGCATCGCGCCACGACGATCGAAGCGAACACACGAGGACATTCCATGGCCACTCAGCAGATACTCTCGCCGCTACCGGGGATCTTCTATCGCAAGCCCGCCCCCGACAAGCCGGACTACAAGTCCGATGGCGACAGCATCACGGAAGACGACACGATCGGCCTCATCGAGGTGATGAAATCATTCAACGAGGTCAAGGCGGGCGCGGCGGGCAAGATCGTGCGCTTCCTGGCGGAGAACGAGGAAGCCGTGATGGCCGGCCAGCCCATCGCCGAGATCGACGTTTGAGCCGACCAGCATCCATGACGATCAAGAAGCTCCTCATTGCCAACCGCGGCGAGATCGCCGTGCGGATCAACCGCGCGGCACGCCAACTCGGTATTGCGACCATGCAGGTCTACAGCAAGGCCGACAAGGACTCGCTTGCCGTCCGCCTCGCCGACGAGGCGGTCGACATCGGTCCGCCGCAGGCCTCGAAATCCTATCTCAACCAGGAGGCAATCCTCGCCGCGGCCAAGGCCAGCGGTGCCGACGCCATCCATCCCGGCTATGGCTTCCTTGCGGAGAACGCCACCTTCGCCGCGGCCGTCGAAGCCGCCGGCCTGACCTTCGTCGGCCCCACCGCACAATCGATCCGCCTGATGGGCGACAAGGTTGCCGCCCGCGAAGTGGCCGCCGCTGCCGGCGTTCCGACCGTCCCGGGCAGCCGCGGACGCCTGGAGTCCGCCGAGGCCGCCTTCGCGCTGGTCGAAACGACCGGCTTCCCGGTGATGATCAAGGCCGCGGCCGGTGGCGGCGGGCGCGGCATCCGCATTGCGCGAACCGCGGAGGAATTTCATCACCTGATGCCGCAGGCCCAGGCCGAGGCGCTGGCGGCGTTCGGCGATGGCGGCCTCTATGTCGAAAAACTGGTCGAAGGCGCCCGGCATATCGAGGTGCAGGTGCTCGGCGACGGCAACGACGTCATTCACTGCTTCGAACGCGAATGCTCGTTGCAGCGCCGCCGCCAGAAGGTGTGGGAAGAAGCGCCCTCGCCGTCCCTGACGCCGGCGGTGCGTGGACTGCTCTGCGCGTCAGCGGTCGCGCTCGCCAAGGCGGTGAACTATCGCGGCGCCGGGACGATCGAGTATCTCTATGACGACCGCAGCCATGAATTCTACTTCCTTGAGATGAACACCCGCATCCAGGTCGAGCATCCGGTGACGGAGATGGTGACCGGGATCGACCTGGTGGTCGAGATGATCCGGATCGCGGGCGGTGAGCGGCTCCGCATCCGTCAGGATCAGGTGCAGGTCGAAGGCCATTCGATCGAGGTCCGCATCAACGCCGAGGATCCCGCGAAAGGCTTCATGCCGAACCCCGGCACGGTGAGCGCGCTCAGCATCCCCGGCGGAGACGGGGTGCGTTTCGACAGCATGCTCTATGCCGGCTACACGGTGCCGCCCTTCTACGACAGCCTGCTCGGAAAACTGATCGTTCACGATCGCGACCGTCCCAGCGCCATTGCGCGGCTCATCCGCGCGCTGGCCGAGCTCGAGGTCGAAGGCCTGGCGACGACCAAGCCGTTGCACCAGGCTCTGGCAGGCGATCCCGACGTGCAGGCCTCGCGTTTCCACACCGCCTGGCTCGAGCCGTGGCTCGCCGCGCATGCCGAGACCCTTGCGGCGGCAACGACGCCGCCGTTCGCTACACTCACTCCGACAACCGCACGATAACCCGCCCCGTCAGCAACAGGAGGCCGCAGTCCCATGCAAACCAGATTTTCCTTCGGCGGCGACGAGCACATCTTTGCCGAAGTCGACGAAGCGATGTCGCTGGAGGCCTTTTTCAAGAGCCTCTTCGTCACCAACGCCGTGCGCGACGCCAGGATCAAGGGCGTGACCGAAATCTGCCCGGCCAATGCCTCCTACCAGGTCAAGTTCGATCCGGATCAGATCAAGCCCGACGACCTCCTCGCCGAACTGAAGCGGCTGGACTCGTCGACCGAGAAATCCGAGCCGGTCATCAAGACGCGGATCATCGAGATCCCGGTGCTCTACAATGATCCCTGGACGCACGAGACGCTGATGCGATTCCGCGAGCGCCACCAGAATCCCGACGGCACCGACCTCGAATACGCGGCGCGCATCAACAACCTCCACAGCGTCGATTCGTTCATCAAGGCGCATTCCAGCGCGCCGTGGTTCGTCTCGATGGTCGGATTCGTTGCCGGCCTGCCCTTCCTCTATCAGATGGTCGAGCGCCAGCGGCAGCTTCAGGCTCCGAAATATTTGCGTCCGCGCACCGACACGCCGAAGCTGACGGTCGGACACGGCGGCTGCTTCAGCTGCATCTACTCGGTGCGCGGCGCCGGCGGCTACCAGATGTTCGGCATCACGCCGATGCCGATCTACGATCCGAACCAGAAGATCAGCTATCTCCGGGATTTCATGTGCCTGTTCAGGCCGGGCGACATCGTGAAATGGAAGCCGATCGACCGGCCGGCCTATGACGCTGCGGTTGCCGATGTCGACGCCGGCCGCTTCGCGCCGGTGATCCGCGACGTCTCGTTCTCGCTGACCGAATTCAACCGCGACATCGATGCCTATAATCGCAAGCTCGAGGGGGTGCTCCATGCCCATTAAGGTCTTGAAACCGGGTCTTGCGACCACCGTCCAGGACCTCGGTCGTCCCGGCTATTATCACATCGGCATCCCGCTCTCCGGCGGCATGGATCGTCACGCGCTTGCGGCGGCGAACCTGCTCGTCGGCAACGAAGAAGGTGCCGCCGTGCTCGAAGCCGTCTTCATGGGGCCCGAGCTCGAGTTCACCGAGGACGCGATGGTCGCGGTCACCGGAGCCGAGTTGCCGCCGAAGCTCGATGGCGCGCCGCGCGAGACCTGGACCAGCTTCAAGGTAAAACGCGGCCAGAAGCTCTCGTTCGATTTCCTCAAACAGGGTGCGCGCGCCTACATCGCGATCGCCGGCGGCATCGACGTGCCGCTGGTGCTCGGCTCGCGCTCGACCTACGCGCTCGGCGCGCTCGGCGGTTTCAAGGGACGCAAGATCGAGGCCGGCGATGAATTGCCGGTCGGCGCATCGGCGGCGCCGGTCAAGGAAGGCCGCACCATCGCCAAGGAGTTGCGCGGGCTGCCGGCGGGGATGCCGACCGAACTGCGCGCCATGCCGGGGCTCTATTGGCACCGCCTCACCGAGGCCGCCGGCAGCGGCTTCTTCTCCGATACCTGGAAGGTCGCGCCGGAAGCGGACCGGATCGGCTACCGCTTCAAGGGCGGCAAGCCGCTCGCATTCGTTCCGCGCGAGCCTCCGTTCGGGGCCGGCTCCGATCCCTCCAACATCACCGACGCCTGCTATCCCTATGGTTCGATCCAGGTGCCCGGCGGCACCGAGCCGATCGTGTTGCATCGCGATGCGGTTTCCGGCGGCGGCTATTTCATGGTCGGGACCGTCATTGCAGCTGACATGGACCTGATCGGCCAGTTGCAGCCCAACACGCCGGTGCGGTTCGTCAAGGTCGGGATGGATCAGGCGCTTGCCGCGCGCCATGATCGCGCCGGACTGCTGACGCGGCTGCGCAGTTCCCTGGCGTAACTGCGCCGGGGCTGCTTCGACAACACGCAGCGTATCGGACCGGGTCCGTTCGACACGCTTGTCTGTGCGGCGGATGTCGTCATTCTGTGCGTCCGCCGCGTGATCCGATCGCGCAATGCGCGGAACATGACAAGAACCGATCTCCCGCGTTCGGGCACGGGAGTTGCAAGGGAATAGCAAGAAGGAAAGTCGCAGGAGCGGCGACGGGCCGACGGCCAACGCCCGAACGGTCCGCGTCAGCAGAGAAGAGACAAGATAGCAGTCGACGGCAGTGACGGAGCGCAAGATGCAGACCACTTACGCGACCAACGACATTCCCGCGCAACAACGCCGGCAGTACTGGCAGCAAGTCGTTTCCGACATCTACTTCTCGCTCGACCTTCGCTTCCTCGGAGGGCACGATTTCAACGGCAGTCTGGGCGCCTGGTCGCTCGGCCCGCTTTCGGTCTCGCGCAACGTGTCGGACGGCCTGCTCTACAAGCGCCACGAGCGCCATCTGCTCAATGAACGGGAAGAGTGTTTTCTGATTACGGTGCCGGAGCTCGCGGAAATCCGCTTCGCGCAGGACGGCAAAGAGGTGCTGTGCCGGCCGGGCGCGTTCCTGATCGAACGCAGCCATTTGCCATACGAGTTCAGCCATCGCGATCCGTCGGCGCTCTGGGTGCTGAAGGTGCCGAGCGCCGTGCTGAAGGCGCGGATCTCCTGCCCCGAACGGCTGGCGACCCTGCAATTCGACTGCAGCCGCAGCGTTGGCGGACTGTTCGTCGATACGCTGCGCCTCGCCGGGGAACGCATCGAGGAGATGGACGAGCCGGCCCGCGCCATGATGGGCCGGCACCTCATCGATCTCCTGGCGATGGCGGTCGAGTCCGACGAGCGCGTGCTGGCCGGGCATTCGTCCACGATCCGCAACGCGCATCTGCATCGCTGCGAGCACTTTATCCGCAGCCGCCTCGACGACATGCGGCTGACGCCGCAGATGGTGGCGGACGCCTGCGGTATCTCGCTCAGATATCTGCACCAGATATTTGAAGGCGAAGGCATCACCGTCAGCACCTATGTTCGCACTCAGCGCCTGGCGATGTGCGATGCCATGCTGCGCGATCCGCAGTGCCGCAAAAGCATCTCGGAGATCGCCTATCATTGGGGTTTCGGCGACCAGGCGCAGTTCAGCCGCAACTACCGCAGCCGCTTCGGCTGCACGCCGAGCGAGGCGCGGGCTGCGTCGCGCATGGCGCGTCCCTGACACGCCGCCCCCCTGCTCCGGTCTCTGCTTGATCGCGCGTTAGGCAGACAGCAATCCCGCGCCTCGTGCTCTCTTGCGCAAATCTTCCTGCGCTGAGCGTCAAGAGCTGCGCCGAAGGCCTGCCTACAATCCTTGCGACATCTGCGGAAATCCGCCGGTCGAACCGATCGCCTGTGCCAACCGGATCATCGATCCGGCGCGCGCAGCCGCGTCATTACCTCGTCCGGCCCGGGCTCGAAAGGAAGTCGTATCGTGCAGAACCTTCGCGTTGCCGTCGACGTCGGCGGCACCTTCACCGACATCTGCATCATGGACGAGGCAAGCGGCCTCATCCGCATCGAGAAGACGGCAACGACGCGCGATCCCATCGAGGGCATCATGGGCGGCGTCTCCAAGGCCGGCATCGACCTCTCCAAAGTGGCGCTGTTCTCGCACGGCACCACGGTCGCGACCAATGCGCTGATCACGCGGCGGCTGCCGCGCACCGCCGTCGTGACCACGCAGGGATTCCGTGACGTCATCGAGATCCGGCGCGCCAACAAGGAAGATCTCTGGGACACCTACAAGGACGTGGTCAAGCCCTATGTACCGCGGCGCGACCGCCTCACCGTGCCCGAACGCGTCGATGCGGCCGGCAAGGTGATCGAGCCGCTCGACGTCGACGCCGCGCGGGAGGTCGCGCGCATCCTAAGGCGCCGCGGCGTCGCCGCGATCGCGGTGTGTTTCATGAACGCCTATCTCAACGGCGCGAATGAGCGCGCGATGCGCGACATTCTGCTCAAGGAGATGCCCGATATTCCGGTGTCGATCTCCTCGCAGGTGCTGCCCGAAATCTTCGAGCACGAACGCTTCTCGACCACGGTCGCCAATGCCGTCGTGAGCCCGGTGGTCGTCAGCTACACCACCAGGCTCGGCGACCGGCTCGCCGATGAAGGCTATACCCGCGATCTCCTGCTGCTGCACACCGGCGGCGGCGTCATGACGCCGGCGAGCGTCAAGGATTTCGCCGCACGCCTGGCCGGCTCCGGAATTGCCGCGGGCGCCATCGCCAGCCGCTACATCGCCGGTCTGTGCGGCTTTCCCAATTCCATCGGCCTCGACATGGGCGGCACCTCGACCGACGTGTCGCTGGCCTATGAAGGCCAGTCGCGCATCACCAAGGACTGGTACATCGAGTTCGGCTATCCGATCCGCTTTGCCTCGATCGAGGTGCTGACCATCGGCGCCGGCGGCGGATCGCTGGCCTGGACCGATCCGGCGGGCTCCCTGCGCAACGGACCGCAATCGGCCGGAGCCCATCCGGGGCCGGCCTGCTACGGCAATGGCAATACCCAGCCGACCAACACCGACGCCAACGTCACGATGGGCCGGCTCGGCACCAGCCTTGCCGGCGGCAAGGTGACGCTTGATCCCGAGCTCGCGCACCAGGCGGTCGAGGATGGCGTTGCAAAACCGTTCGGCCTCGGCCTGCACGAGGCGGCGGACGCCATTCTCAAGGTCGCCAACGCCAACATGTCGGATGCGGTGCGCCTGATCTCGATCAGCCGTGGCTACGACCCGCGCGATTTCGCGCTGGTGGCGTTCGGCGGCGCCGGTGCCCTGCACGGCGTCGACGTCGCGCGCGAACTCGCGATCCCCGTCGTGATCGTGCCGCCGAACCCCGGCGTCACCTCAGCGCTCGGCTGTCTCCTGGTCGACATGCAGCACGACTTCTCGCAAAGCTGCATGGTCGGCGCCGATGAAGCCGATGCCGCCGACATCGAGGCGCAGTTCGCCGTGCTGGAAAAGGAAGCGCTGGCGCGGCTGACCCACGAGGGCGTCGCCGCGCAGGACATCGTGCTGCAGCGGTCGATCGACATGATGTATCGCGGCCAGTGGCGCTCGCTCGCGGTCAGCGCACCGCGGCCGATCGGCCCGATCAGCGATCTTGTCCAGAGCTTCCACGCCGAGCACAAGCGTGAATACAATTTCCGCCGGGACGACTCGCCGGTCAGCTTCTTCCGCCTCAACCTGAAGGCCATCGGCGTCGTCCCCAAGGCCGAATTCGCCGTGCACAAGGCCACCGGGGCGATCCCGGAGCCGGTCGATCGGCGCCGGGTCTGGTTCGACGGCAACGGCCTCGACACGCCGGTCTATCAGCGCGACGACCTGCCCTGCGGTTTCAGCTTCCAGGGCCCCGCGATCATCGAACAGGTCGACGCCACCACAGTGGTGCCGCCCGGCGCGAGCGCCGAGGTCGACAAATACCTCAACATCATCATCCGCGTGAAGGAGTGATCCGATGGCCGGCGATCTTGCGCTCGACCCCGTCACATTCGAAGTGCTGAAGAATTCCTTCATCACCAGCGTCGACCAGATGGGCGAGCAGGTCTTAAGGACCTGCTACTCGTTCGTGATCTACAACCGCGACTTCTCGAGCGCCCTGCACGACGCCAAAGGTGAATGCGCAGCCCAGGGCAATCAGGACATCGCGGTTCATGTCGGCACGCTGCACTTCACCTGCAAGGACGTCATGCGCCACTTCGAGGGTGACATGCATGAAGGCGACGTGTTTGCGATCAACGACCCCTATGCCGGCGGCACGCATTTCTCCGACGTGCGCCTGATCCGGCCGATCTTCGCCGACGGCAAGATCATCGCCTTCAGCCAGTCCAACGGGCATTGGTCCGACGTCGGCGGCAGCGTGCCGGGCTCGTTCGACGTCGCCGCCCGCGAGATGTTCCGCGAGGGGCTGCGCATCACACCGATCCGCCTGTTCGACAAGGGACGCTTCTGCAAGGACGTTGCGCACCTGATCGCCTCCAACACCCGCGATCCGGCGTCGATCATCGGCGACATCCAGGCGCAGGCCGAGGCGACCGCGGTCTGTGAGCGCGAGATCCTGCGCCTGGTCAACAAATATGGCCGCGACACCGTCGAGACCGGGCTCGCCGCCGTTCAGGACTATGTCGAGCGCTCGGCACGCCAGCGGATCGCAGCGCTCCCCGACGGCGAATGGGAGACCGTCGACTTCATCGACCGCGACCCCGCCGGCGGCGAAGGCATGATCCCGATCAGGATCAAAATGACGATCAAGGGCGACCGCGCGATCTACGATTTCACCGGAAGCCATCCAACCATCGGCTCGATCTACAATTCGGCGTTCGGCGCCACCTTCTCGGCGGTGGCGGCCGGCATGAAGACCTTCTTCCCTGATTTGCCGCTCAACTCCGGGTTCTATCGCTGCTTCGACATCATCGCGCCGGAGGGCTCGATCGTCGACGCCAAATGGCCGATCGCGGTCACCGGCTTCCTGATGCCGTTCGAGAAGATCATGAATTCGATCTACGAGATGTGGTCGAAGCTGATGCCGGAGCGCGCGCTCGCCTGCGCCTTCAACCTCGAATATCTGCTCACCGGCGGCCTCGACGCCCGTAGCTCCGACAAGCCGATCTTCATGTTCTACGACTGGCTGCCCGGCGGCTGGGGCGGGCGCAACGGCAAGGACGGCAGCAACGTCACCACCGCCTGCTTCGGAACCGGGCTGATGTCGCAGCCCGTCGAGGGCCAGGAGCGCGCCAACCCGATCCTGACCACGAAGTGCGAGATCCTCACCGACTCGTCCGGGCCCGGCAAATGGCGCGGCGGCGCCGGCGTCGAGAAGGTGTCGCGGATGTTGCAGGCAGAGAAGACCGTGATCTCCTACATCTGCGACCGCGAACGCGCCGTCGTCTGGGGGATCGAGGGCGGCCTGCCATCGATGCCGCACGGCCTGACCTTGCATCGTGCCGGCAGCAAGGCCAAGGAACGGCTCGGCTCGATCTTCTCCGACGTTCCGATCGGTGAAGGCGACGTGTTCGCGCGGCCGACCGCCGGCGGCGGCGGCTTCGGCGACCCGCTCGAGCGCGATCCGCGCCTCGTGATCGAAGACATCAAGGACGATTACGTCTCGGTCGCGCGCGCCGCCAAGGACTATGGCGTGGTGGTGCAGATCCTCGACGCCGAGCTTTGCGAATACGAGGTCGACAAGGCCGCGACCGATGCGCTGCGCACCCGGATCAGGCGCGAACGCGTCGCCAATGTGCGGCTCGATCCGGAAATCGTGGCCCAGCGCTACCGCAGCGGCGCGCTCGACGTACTCGACGTGATCCGCCAGCACGCCGTGATCCTCGACTGGGGCAGCGGCGCGCTGCTTCCCGAATCCACGCGTCAGTTCCGCGAAGTCTTCGAGCGGCGCTCGGTCGCCAACTGGGCCGCGGACTGATCCGACCCGATACCGCGCCGCCCGCCGGCGGCACGGCGCGTGCATGCCTCACCTTCAATTCGAACAACGAGGACAGACCATGACCAACCATCCCGCCAATCGGTTTCGACCGATCCGCTCCACCCTCGGCATCCTCACTAGCCTTGCCGTCACGAGCCTTGCCCTTGCCGGCGCGATCGCGCCGGCGTCGGCCGAGACGCCGTGGTTTCCGATGAAGGTCTATGACGCTTCGTCCGGCACACCGAAGCCGGCGGAGTACACGCCGCTGCCGAAGGCCGAGAAGCCCTACAAGCTCTGCGTGCTGTTCCCGCACATGAAGGACAGCTTCTGGGTCGCGGTCGCCTACGGCATCGTGAAACAGGCCGAGGCCATGAACGTCAACATGACGCTGTATGAGGCCGGCGGCTACGAGAACCTCCCCAAGCAGCTGTCGCAATTCGACGACTGCATGGCGAGCGGGCCGGACGCGATCATCGTCGGCGCCATCTCCGGCGCGGGCCTCAGCAAGAAATTCGAGGAAGCCAAGGCCAAGGGCGTGCCGGTCGTGGGGGTCACCAACCCGCTGCCGCCCAACGCCCTGCCCGCAGCCAACTATGTCGACTTTGTCGCCATGGGAGAGGTCACCGGCGAAGGCCTGCTCGCGCAGACCAAGCCCGGCGACAAGCTCAACATCGTCACGTTCCCCGGTCCTGCCGGCTCGGGCTGGGCGGAATCGTTCAACGAGGGCTTCAAGAAGGCGGTCGCCAAGAACGCGAACGCCAAGATCCTGGCCGAGAAGTTCGGCGACTCCGGCGTCGCAGTGCAACTTCAGCTCATCCAGGACGCGCTGCAGGCCTACCCCAGCATGAACGTGATCTGGGGCACCGCTCCCACCGCTGAAGCTGCCATCGGCGCAGTCGCCGAAGCCGGACGAAATGACCTGAAGATCGTGTCGTCCTATGAAAACCAGGCGATGCTCGACGCGCTCACCCGCGGCGACGTCCTCGCCTTCGCAACCCAGTATCCGGTTGGCGAAGGCGCGATCGCAATCGACCAGGCTGTGCGTCTGATCGAGAAGAAGCCGGTGATGGCGCTTGTGCAGCCGATCGCCGCCGTGATCGACAAGACCACCGTCCCGAAATTGCAGATGGATCTCGTGCTGGCGCCGGCAAGCTGGACGCCGGTCTATTCGGTCAAGGCCAAGTAAGCAGCAAGTAAGCGCCAGGTAAGCCCCGGCAACGCATCGCGGGCGGGAGCCAGATGCTCTCGCCTGCTTGCCGGACCGGCACGGAGAAGCTGATGGATGCCGACACCGACTTGAATCGAACCGAGCCGCTGCTCGCACTCCGGGGCATCTCGAAGCGATTCGCCGGCGTCCGGGCGCTTGATCGGGTCGATCTCGATGTCCGCGCGGGCGAACTGCACGTCTTGTTCGGCGAGAACGGCGCCGGCAAATCGACTTTGATCAATGTGGTGTCCGGCACCTTTCCCGCCGACGAAGGCACGTTCCATTTCGGCGGCCAGGAGATCCGCCATTTCACGCCGCAGCGGGCGCGCGCCATCGGCATCAGCCCGGTGTTCCAGGAATTTTCACTGGTTCCCAGCCTCACGGTGGAAGAGAATCTGTTCCTCGGTCGCGAGGTTTCGAACGGTGGTGTTTTGCGTGCACGAGAGATGCGCAAGCGCGCGACGGCGCTGATCGACGAGCTCGGCTTCGACCTCGATCCCTCGCAGCGGGTCGATGATCTCTCGCGCGCGCACCAGCAGATGACCGAGATTGCCAAGGCCCTGCTCGGCCGGGTGCGGCTGTTGATCCTTGATGAGCCGACCGCCTCGCTGACCGAGCGGGAGACCGGACGGCTGTTCGAATTGATTGCCCGGCTGAAGCGCCAGAATGTCGGGCTGATCTACGTCTCGCACCGCATGCGCGAGATCCGCGCGCTCGCCGATCGTGTGACCGTGCTGCGCGACGGCCGCCATATCCGCACCCTCGAGGCTGCCTCCTCGACGGATGGCGAGCTGGTCGAGCTGATGACCGGCCGCAAGATCGACCTGTTGTTTCCGGCGATCACGCACCAACCCGACAAGGTGATGGTCGATGTCGAAAACCTGACGCTCGCCGACGACAGCGTTCGCGACGTGAACTTCTACGCCCAGGCCGGCGAGATCACGGGCATTGCGGGCCTCGTCGGCTGCGGCAAATCGGAGCTGATCCGGGCGATCTACGGACTTGCGCCGATTGCCTCGGGCGTGGTCCGGCTCGACGGCCTGCCCTACGAATTCCCGGCGCCACGGCGCAGCCTGAAGAACGGCGTCGCCTATTTCCCCGCCAACCGGATCGCCGAAGGGCTGGCGCTGTCGCGCCCGATCCGCGAGAACGCATCGATGACCGCGCTCGACCTGCCCGCCTTCGCCCGCTTCGGCATGCTGCGACAGACCGCCGAGCGCGTCACGATCGCCGGCATCATGGAGCGGTTGCAGCTCAGGCCGCCCAATATCGAGCGCATCGCCGGTGCGCTGTCCGGCGGCAACCGTCAGAAAGTGATGCTCGGCCGCGCCCTGACCCGCGAGCTGACCGTATTCCTGTTCGACGAGCCGAGCGTCGGCATCGACGTCGGCGCCAAGCTTGAAGTCTACGAGTTCATGAAACGCCTGGTCGAGGCTGGTGCCGCGGTGGTTGTGGTGTCGTCCGAACTGCCGGAAGTGTTGGCACTGTCGAACCGGCTCTACGTCATGCACAACGGCCGGATCGCTGCCGAGTTGAAGGGCGCCGAGAAGACCGAGCAGAACGTGCTTGCGAGCTTCTTCAGGGATCACCTCACGGCGGAGGTCGCATGAACACGGCCCTCGCCGCCTCCCGACCGCAGACATCGATCGGCCTTCGATCGATCGCCGGGCGGATCGGCTTCCTGCCGGCGCTTCTGGTGGCACTCGTTGCCGGCATGTCGGCGATTGATCCGCAGTTCTACGGCATCATCAATATCCTCAACATCCTGCGCAACGCGTCGTTTCTGGCCATCGTCGCCTGCGGCCAGGCGCTGGTGATCATCGCAGGCGGCTTCGACCTCTCGGTCGGCGCCGTCGTTGCACTGGCGAGCGTGGTGACCGCCAAGACCATGGCGCTCACGGCGGCGGCGTTTCCCGGCAACAACGCCCTCATCATCGCAAGCGGCGTCGCCGCCGGGCTCGGCTGCGGGCTGGTGGTCGGGCTGGTCAACGGCTTCTGCGTCGCGAAGCTCAAGGTCTCCGGCTTCGTGGTCACCCTGGGCACGATGTCAGCGACCGCAGGCGTCGGCCTCATGATCACGAGCGGCATCCCGGTCTACGGCATGCCGGAAGTCTTCGTGAAGGGCTTTGGGCGCGCCCAGGTGTTCGGCCTGCCGACCGCGGTCTATATCGCGCTCGCCGTCATCGCCGTGATGGTGTTCGTGCAACGGCGCACGCTGTTCGGCCGCTACGTCTATGCGATCGGCGGCAATGTCGACGCCGCCGTGGTGTCGGGCGTCTCGGTCCAGCGCCACATCGTCGGCACCTATGTCGTGTCCAGCGTACTCGCCGCACTCGCCGGAATCCTGCTCACCGCGCAGGTCGGCTCCGGCCAGGCGAGCTTTGGCGGCGACCGCATGATGTTGCAGTCGATCGCCGCAGCCGTGATCGGCGGCGTCAGCCTGCGCGGCGGTGTCGGCCGGATCGAGATCGTCGCCATCAGCGCGCTGTTCCTGACCATCCTCGGCAACGCGCTCAATTTGCTGCACATCGACTCCCGCCTGCAGCCGGTGTTCCTCGGCGTTATCATGGTCGCTGCCGTGGCGCTGGACGAACTCAGCCGACGGAGCAAATCCCGTGTCTGACGTCGAACTGTCCGTCGCCGCCAAGGATACGAGCCTTGCAAAGAGGCTGCCGGCCCAGTGGCTCTGGCGCGCGATGCTGCCGATTGCGCTGGTCGTTCTGCTGCTCGGCTTTGCCGCGGTCGACGGCCGCGTGCTCTCGCCTGCCAATTTGCTCAACATCGCGCAGCAGACCAGCTATCTCGCGCTGTTCGCGATGGCACAGACTGTGGTGATCCTGACCCGCGGCTTCGACCTCGCGCTGGGCCCGACGGTGTCGATGGTCAGCGTCGGCACCGCGCTGGCGATGGCGGGCGCCACGGCATCGGGCCATGACACGACCGCGGTGCTGCTCGCCGGGCTCGCGGCCGGTTTCGGCCTTGGCATCGCCTGCGGCCTGTTCAACGGCGTGGTGATCGCGCTGCTCGGCGTGAACCCCTTCGTGGCGACGCTTGGCAGCTACAATATCGCGATCGGTGTCGCGACGACGCTGTCGGCGGGACGGCCGGTACAAGGCGTGCCGAGCACGTTCTCGCAGATCTTTTACGGCGGCAACGTTCTCGGCGTCCCCGCCGCAATCGCAATCACAATTGCAGTCGGGCTCGTGCTACATTTGACGCTGGTGCGCACCGTCTTTGGCCGCTCGCTCTACATCATCGGCACCAACCCGCGCGCCGCGGCGGTGGCGGGCTTGCCGGTGAAGCGAATCCTGACCTTGACCTATGTGCTGTGCTCGGTGCTCGCCGCGCTTGGCGCCATCATGATGACGGCGCGCACCGGCTCCGGCGAGCCGAATCTCGGTGGCTCACTGTCGCTGCAGGCGATCGCCGGCGCCGTGGTCGGCGGAACCAGCCTCGCAGGTGGCCGCGGCGGGGTCGGCACTGCGGTGCTCGGCGCCCTGTTCGTCACCATCCTGTCCAACGGCATGAACCTCACCCGCATCGATGGCTACGTCCAGATGGTCGTGCTCGGCGCGATCGTCATCATCGGCGTGCTGCTCGATCGCCTGCGACAGGAGCGAAGCCAATGACGGCCGGGTCTCAAGTGCAAGACGATCGGACAGTATCGATCTACGTTGCGCCCTCATTGCCGGCGGCACTCGATGCGCTGGCCGACTACGGCCCTGCCGGTGCCCCCTTTGCCGGCGGCACCTGGATCATGCGGTCACCGATCCGGCACGAACCGCTCAGGCCGCATTATGTCGCGATCGGCAAGATCGGCGAACTCAGTGCGATCCGGATCGGCAAGAATGCCATCGAGATTGGCGCGGCGGTGACGCACGCAGCGCTGGCGGCGGCGTTGGCCGGCCTTCCGGAATTCGGCGTGCTCGCGGCAGCTGCCGGCAGCTCGGCCAACCCGGCCGTTCGCGCGCTGGCAACGGTCGGCGGCAATCTGTCGGCGACGGATTTCTACGCCGCCGATTGCGTGCCGGCGCTGCTCTGTCTCGATGCCGCGGTCGAGATTGCAAGCCGTGACGCCAGCGAGCGCATGAGCCTGGTCGACTTCCTCAAGCGGCGATCGACATTCCTGCCTGGCCGGTTGCTCACCAGGATCATCGTGCCCCGGACAGAACGCAGGACCGCGCATACCCGCCTGCCGCTGCGCAAATCAGGCGACTATCCCGTCGCGATCGTCAGCCTCTCCGTGAATGTCGATACCGCCAGCCGTGTTCAGGCGGTCCGGATCGCCGTCGGTTCCGTCGAACAGACCCCGCGCCGCTGGGGGCAGCTCGAAGCTGCCTTGCTTGGCGCAGTGCTCGATCCCGCGCGGGTGGCCGATATCGCCGCAGGGCTGACGGCGGAGTTCACCGGCCGGGACAGCGTCGAGGTTCCGCCCTGGTATCGCGTGAGCGTGCTGCCGAGCCTGGTGCGCCGCGCGGCTGCCGTCGCGCGTGGCGAATGAAACGATGATGGAGGCAGCGGGCATGGTCTTCACCCTGAGCGTCAACGGCGACCGCCTCGCCACGACCGCCGATCCCGTCACGCCTCTCGTCGACGTCCTGCGCGAGGAGTTTCACCTGACCGGCGCCAAGCCGGTCTGCCGCGAAGGTTTCTGCGGCGCCTGCATGGTGCTGGTCGACGGCAAGCCCGCGCCCTGATGCCGGTGGCGCTCGCAGCCGATTGCGAGATCCGCACGGTCGAAGGCCTCGCCGGCGGCGGCGCGCTCAACCCGATCCAGCAGGCGCTGGAGACCTGCGATGCCGTTCAGTGCGGCATGTGCTTTCCCGGCATGGTGGTGACCCTGACGCATCTTCTGACGACCACATCAGGCGCAACGCGCGACGACATCCGCGCGGCGCTGACCGGCAACATCTGCCGTTGCACCGGATATGAACGGATTATCGACGCCGCCATGCTGGCGCTCGCGGCGACTTGATGGGAGGCGCAGCGATGGCCGATGTTTCAGCGACCATGGATCTCCGGCGCCGCGATGCAAGCGACAAGCTGCGCGGCCGCACCCGCTATACCATCGATCGTTACTTGCCCGGCATGCTGCACGCGGCGGTGCTGCGCGCCAGCGTTCCCGCGGGGCGTATCGTTCGTCTCGACACCGCAAAGGCTACGCGCATGCCCGGCGTGCATGCCGTCGTGACGGCCGCCGACGCTCCCGGCAAGATCGGCATCGGCATCGCCGATCATCCATTGTTCGCGCGCGAGGTGATCCGCTACGACGGCGAGCCGCTGGCCGCGGTGGCCGCCAGCACGTTCGCCCAGGCGCAGGCCGCGCTTGCCGCGATCGAAGTCGAGATCGCACCGCTGCCGGCCGTGCTCACCATGTCCGAAGCGCTTGCGCCCGAAGCGCCGCTCGTTCACCCCGATTGGCGCGAGCATGAGATCCTGCTCGAAGGCGGCGCACGCGCGGGCAACGTCGCCTGGGAGGCGACCGTGGTCCGCGGCGATGTCGATGGCGCCTTCGCACGCACCGATGTCGAGATGGTCGAAAGCACGTTCCGCGTCGGGCGCCAGAATCATGTCGCCTTCGAGCCGCGCGCGGTCGTCGCCGACTATGAGGACGGACGTTTCCACATCGAGACATCGACTCAGGTCCCGTGGACCGTCCGCAATGCGACCGCGCGACTACTGGGTGTTCCCGCATCGCAGGTGCGGGTCACGGTGCCGCCGGTCGGTGGCGGCTTCGGCCTCAAATTCGATCTTGCGATTGAACCATTCGCCGCGCTTCTCGCCCGCGCCAGCGGACGGCCGGTGCGGCTGGTCAACTCGCGCGAGGAGGAAATGCTGACCTGCCTGTTCCGCGAGAACGCCGAGATCCGCATCCGGTCGGCCGTGACGCGCGACGGCGAGATCGTCGGGCGCGAAGCCGTCGTGCTGATGGACTGCGGAGCATATGGCGGCGAGCAGATCTTCCTGACCACCATGACCGCGCACACGCTCGGCGGCAACTACCGGCTCGGTTCGGTGCGGCTGGTCTCGCGTGCGGTCTACACCAACACTGCGCCGAACGGCGCGTTCCGCTGCTGCAACGGCGTCTACAACACCTTCGCACTGGAGCGGCACACCGACGAGATCGCGCAACGCATCGGCATGGATCCGCTTGCCTTCCGCCGCCGCAATGTGCTCGGCGACGGCGATCTCGGCGCCACCGGTCAGGTATTCGAGGGCGACGTGCTCGGGCCGATGCTGCAGCGGATGGACACGCTACGCGATCCAGCAGCGCCGCCGCGTGAGCTTGCGGATGGCCGGCTCTACGGCCGCGCCACCACGGTCGGCACCTGGTTCGTCTTTGTCGGCCCGTCGGCGGCGACCGTGAACATGAATGCCGATGGCACGGCGACGCTGGTGACGTCGGGCGTCGAGATCGGCTCAGGCTCGATGATGCAGAGCCTGCCCCAGATCGTCGCCAGCACGCTCGGCATCCCGCCTGAAACCGTGATCGTGCGCGCCGCCGACACCGACGCCGCCGGCTATGATGTCGGCGTCGGCGGCGGCCGCACCACGGTCTCGCTCGGCGCCGCGAGCCTGTCGGCCGCGCAGGAGGTTCGCACCAAGCTGCTCAAGGTCGCCTCCGAGTGGATCGAAGCGGCGCCTGAAGACCTCGTGATGCGCCAGGGACGGATCGAGATCGCCGGCGCGCCGGGGTCCGGCCGCACCATCGCCGAGGTCGCGGCGCGCGCCCAGGCGCAGATCGGTCCGATCTCCGGCACCGGCGCCTCCACCGGAGCCGGCGTGCAGGCGATGCCGGGATGCGTTGCCGGTCACTTCATCGGTGCGATCGATATCCCGATCTTCGCCGTCCACGACTGCGAGGTCGCCGTCGACCCGGAGACCGGCCATGTCGAGGTGCTCGCCTATCGCGTCGTCCAGGATGTCGGCCGCGCACTGAACCCGCGCGCGATCCAAGGCCAGATCCAGGGCGGCGTCGTGCAGGGACTTGGCTACGCCCTGCACGAGGAGGTGACGATCGGCGCCAACGGCCGGGTCTGCCAGAACGGCTTCGAGACCTACCGCGTGCCGCTGGCGCTCGACGTCGTTCCGGTCGAGATCAGCCTCTACGAGGACGCGCCGTCGATCGGACCTCTCGGCACCAAGGGCGCGGGCGAGGTCCCGATCCTGAATGTCGGCGCGGCCGTGGCATGTGCGGTGGCAAATGCGACGGGAAAGCGCGTCCAGGAATTGCCGCTGACGCCGCCGCGCGTGCTCGAGCTGCTGCTCGACCGCAAACAGGACCTCGCATTGACGCACATCGCAGCGGCCTGGGCGGACAATCTCGTCCGCCCTCACAACCAATCGGATCGCTCGTGAAGACTAAGTGAGCGCCAACCCGCGACGTCAGTTCGATCCGACGAGCGGCGTTATGGAGAGACTATTTCCGCCGATGGCAGGCTGACGATCTGCAGCGCGCCGACCTCCCGGGGCAATGGCGCCCCGAGCATAAGCGAGAGCTGATGCGATGCGTCGGTGAGGCAGGACGCCAGCGCCTGCAGGTCGGCCCGGCGGATGCGTTCGATGGGGCCGCTCACCGTCATCGCACCCATCAGCGCGCCGTCGTGTCCGAAGACGGCGGTGGAGAGCGAGGCCGTCACGGCGTCGTAGACTCCCGAACTGACGAACACATGCACACCGTCATTCATGCGATCCGCAAAGTGGGCCGTCTGCAGCACCTGTCCCGTCGAGGTCAAATCGAGCGGTGCGAGATTTGTCGGCCGCGCGACATCGCGCACGAGCTGGGGCGAATCCACCCGAAACAGGCAGAGCCGGCTATCGCGTTCGCGCACGTGGAACGCGCTGCTCTCCAACGTTTCCTGGCTTAGCCGCTGAAGCACCGGCAGCACATGCTGTTCGAGATTGAAATTGGCCCGATAGGTGGTACCGAGCTGGAACGTCTTTGCACCGAGCGCGTAGCGGCCGTCGCTGAGGCGGACGACGTAGCCGGCCTCATCCAGCGACACCAGCGAGCGCATCACGGTCGGCTTCGCCAAACCCGTGATCCTGGCGATGTCGGCCAGGCTGCGCGACCCGGCTCCAGCGAAGGTATCCAGGATCGCCAGCGCACGTTGCACGGCGGCGACCCCCTGCGTCTTGGGCATCGAAATCCCCTGTCCTGCCGATTCCGGGTTGACCTCGGCGCGTTGCCATTACACTATGCGTAACGGCGCTCCATTTTCAATGGGGTTCAGCATGGCCGTAGGGTTCAGGATCCTTTCCCGCAGGCGCGTGGTCGCAGGCGAATGGGTCGAGCGGGCGCGCGCCCTTCCGGTCGCCAATATCAGTGACGTGATGTCACGCATGGCCTCGGGCGGCGCCACGCTTCGGCCGATGCATGCGGCTGGCGGCATGGCCGGTCCCGCTTTGACCGTGAAGACCCGCCCCGGCGACAATCTGATGGTCCACAAGGCGCTCGACATGGCGGTTGCCGGCGACGTCATCGTCGTCGACGCCGGTGGCGACCTCAGCAACGCAATCTTCGGCGAGATGATGCTCGCGCAGGCGGCCCGGCGCGGCGTCGCCGGCATCGTTGTCCATGGTGCGATCCGTGATGCCGCCGCCATCCGCGCGAACCGCCTTCCCGTGTTCGCGGTGGGTGTCACCCATCGCGGTCCCTATAAGGACGGTCCGGGTGAGATCAACGGACCGATCGCGATCGGCGGCATGGTCATCCAGTCCGGCGATTTGGTGTTGGGCGACGACGATGGCGTGCTCGCCGTCGCCATCGATGATTGCCGAGCGGTGATCGAGGCCGCCGAAGCCAAGCAGGCCGCCGAGACCAAGCAAATGGCGGCGATCGAAGCCGGTACGCTCGATCGTAGCTGGGTCGACGCCTCGCTCCGCCGTCTCGGTTGCGAGATGCCAGAGGTCTAGCGATGGCCGGGCGTACGATCTCCGAGAAGATCCTCGCTCGAAAATCCGGGCAGGATGCGCGCGCCGGGGACCTCGTGGTCTGCGAAGTCGATTGCGCGCTCGGCACCGACGGTTCGGTCCCGATGGCGCTCGACTATTTCAAGGCGATGGGCGGGAAGAGCGTACGCGATCCCACGCGACTGGTGTTTGCGCTCGACCACTATGTGCCGCCGACGAGCCCGCAGACGATCGAACTGCACCGCGTGATCCGAGACTTCGCCAAGCGGTTCGATGTCACACTGCATGAGGCCGGCGAAGGCATCGGCCACCAGCTCATCGTCGAGACGGGCCGCGCGCTGCCGGGCGGCTTGGTCGTCGGAGCCGACAGCCACGCCGTGACCTACGGGGCGCTGAATTGCTTTGCGACCGGGATCGGCTCATCCGATCTCGCCGCCATCATGCTGTGCGGCCGGATCTGGTTGCGGGTGCCGGATTCGATCCGCGTCGTTCTGGCCGGACAACTGCCGAGCGGCGTCTACGCGAAGGATATCGCATTGGCGCTCGCGGGCGTGCTCGGCGCTGACGGTGCCGCCTATCAGGCACTCGAATTCGCGGGACCGGGTGTCGCCACGCTCGCACTGGAGGACCGCCTCGTCCTGAGCAATCTTGCGGTCGAGATGGGAGCGAAGACCGGCATCTTCCCGGCCGCCGTTGAAACCGTCGCCTATCTGCAGGGCCGCACCGGCCAGGCTTTCGAGCCGGTCGCAGCGGATCCGGATGCGCGCTACAGCCGGACCGTGGAGATCGCGCTCGACGCCCTGACGCCACAGATCGCGTTGCCGCATCTGGTGGATCAGGTGGTGGCGCTCGAGGATGCGGCCGGCACGCCGGTGCAGATGGTCTATCTCGGCACCTGCACCGGCGGCAGGTTACGCGATTTCCATCAGGCCCTCGCCGTGCTCAAGGCGGGTGGAGGCGTCGCGCCCGGCGTGCAGCTCGTGGTCACGCCGGCATCGCGCGAGGTCCGCGACGCCATGGCGGCCGATGGCACGCTCGACGCCATGGTCGGCTTCGGCGCGACCGTGGTCGAGCCGGGCTGCGGCTCCTGCTGCGGGACCTGCGGGGTGATCCCCGGCGACGGGGTTTCGGTGATCTCGACCGCCAACCGCAACTTCAAGGGCCGCATGGGCAACGCCAAGGCATCGATCTACCTCGCCTCGCCGGCCGCCTGCGCAGCCGCCGCGACACGCGGTGTCGTGACCGATCCGCGCAAGGTGTCGCGATGACAGTTTTGCGAGGGCGCGCGCGACTGGTTGGCGACGACGTCAACACCGACTCCATCATCAGCTCGACCCGCAAGCGCGAGAGCCTCGACCCCGCCGTTCTCAGGCAATTCCTGTTCGAGCATGTCGACCCGGCCTTCGCGGCCTCAGTGCAGCCCGGAGACATCCTGGTGGCGGGCAAGAATTTTGGTTGCGGCTCGGCCATGGAAGTCGCCGTCACGACCGTGCTCGGGGCTGGCATTCCAGCAGTGATGGCGCGAAGCTTCTCACGCACCTACTACCGCAACGCCATCAACAACGGCCTGCTGCCGCTCGTCTGCGATACCGGCGAGATTCGCGAGGGCGACATCCTGAGCTCCGACGGCACCGGCGCGATCCGCAACGAACGCAGCGGCGAGACGCTCAGCCCGGAACCGCTGCCGCCGATCATGCTGGCGATCCTGCGCGCGGGCGGCCTCGTTCCCTACATGCGTCAGAACGGTGACTTCAAACTATGACCACCACAGATACTCGTTCCGCCATCGCCTCGACGGGCTACCGTCTCAGGCTTCCCGGTCCGACCGAAGTGCCCGAGCGGGTGCGGCAGGCGATGGCTCGAGTGATGGTCAACCATCGCGGTCCCGAATGCCGGACTGCGATCGGCGAGGCGGAGGAGATGATCCGCCCGATTCTGGGCACGACGAACCACGTCCTGTTCTTTGCCAGCTCCGGAACCGGCGTCATGGAGGCCGCGCTCGTCAACGTGGCCGGACCGGGCAGCCGGATCCTCGTGATCGAGCATGGTCAATTCGGTGAGCGTTTCACCACGATCGCCAAGGCCATGAACATCACCGTCGACACGGTCGCGATCGAGTGGGGCCAGCCGATCGATATCGCCGCGGTGGAGGCTCAGTTGCGCGAGCACGCCTATCGCGCCGTCGTCGTCGTGCACAATGAGAGCTCGACCGGGATCGTGGCCGATCTCGCGGCGCTCGGCGCGCTTATGCGCGACCGGCCAACGCTGCTCATCGCAGATTCCGTCAGCGGTCTCGGCGGCATCGAGATGCGGCAGGACGAATGGGGCGTCGACATCGTGGTCTCGGCCTCGCAAAAGGCCTTGATGTGCCCGCCCGGCCTCGCACTTGCCAGCGTGAGCGCCAAGGCGTGGCGCGTGATCGGGCAGGACGAAGGGCGATCCGTGTTCTATTGGGATTTCCGTCGCGCGCTGAAATCCGCGGAGCAGAACGAGACCCCGTTCACGGCGCCGGTCAGCCATATCTATGGCCTGCGTGAGGCCTTGACGATGATGCATGAGGAAGGCTTCCCCAATGTACTCGCGCGCCACAAGAAGCTTTCGGGCGCGCTGCGCGCCGGCGGCGCGGCGCTCGGGCTTGCAGATTTTTGCCGCGAAGAGCCGCGCTCGAGCACGGTCGTGGTCTTCAAGGTCCCCGACGGGCACGAAGGCGGAGCCATCGTGCGACAGCTCTACCAGGATCACCGCACGGTGATCGCAGGCGCCCGCAACCGTCTGTCAGGCCGCGTCATCCGGTTTGGCACGATGGGTGCTTTGAGCGCGGGGACCATTTTGACCGACCTTCTGCATCTCGAAGACGCACTCACGAAACTCGGCCTGCCGATCGAGCCCGGCGCCGGGCTCAAGTCGGCCACCGAGTACCTCGTCGCAACCACATGAGCAACCGCTGAACCTGCAAGGGCGAACCACGATGAGATCTCCTGCCCCCATCCTCGCCCGAGTCGTGACGCTCGCGGCATCGCTGTTCGCGGCTGGGCTGGCCTCGGCCCAGCAGAGCGTCGTGCTCTATTCGGCCAACGACGACACCGTGAACAAGCTTGTCGCCGAAGGCTTCGCCAAGGCGACAGGAATTAAAGTCGACGTGGTCTCGACCGGATCAGGTGTGCTGGTGCGCCGCGTCGCCTCCGAGGCCGCCAATCCGCAGGGCGACGTGATCTGGGGTGTCAGTGCGACGCTGCTGCGGCTGGCGAGCCCGCACCTTCAGGCTTACCCAGCCAAGGGCCGCGACGCCGTTCCGGCCCAATTCCGTGACCCAAACGACCTTTGGCTCGGTACCAACATCCAGGTCGTTGTGATCGGCCAGAACACCAAGGCGATCGACAAGGCCAGCGGGCCCAAAGCGTGGGCCGACCTCCTCGATCCGAAATGGAAGGGCAAGCTCGCCTTTACCGACCCGGTCAATTCCGGATTCTCATATGCGGCCGCGACCACGCTTCTCTCGCTGTGGGGCGCTGATGACGCAGCCTGGACCAAGATGGACGGGCTGCTTGCGAATGCGAAGGTGCTCAACCGCTCGACCCAGGTGTTCGACGGGATCGGCAGCGGCGAATATCCGCTTGGCATCACCCTCGAATATGCCGGCTTTCTGTGGGCCCATAATGGTGCACCGGTGAGCGTCGCCTATCCGGCCGAGGGCACATATGCGGGCGTCGAGGGCGCAGCCGTCCTGAAAGGCGGACCGAACCCCGAGCCTGCCAAACGGCTGGTCGACTATCTCGCCAGCAAGGAAGTCCAGGAGATGTTGCTGAAGGCGACCTTCCGGCGCCCTACCCGTCAGGATATCGAGCTCGAGGCAGTCGCACCCGGGATGCTGCCCTTCTCGGCGATCAAGGTGCTGCCCTATGACGACGTCAAATGGGAAGCAGCCCGGCGCGACACGCTCGCGCGGCTGAAGACCACGATCCAGAACACGCGCTGATCCGATGACCAGGATCCGGATTGAAAACCTGACCCGCACCTTCGGCGCGGTGCGGGCCGTGGACGACATCTCGCTCGACATCAAGCATGGCGAGCTGTTCACGCTGCTTGGGCCTTCGGGCTGCGGGAAGACGACACTGCTGCGCATGATCGCCGGCTTCGTCGATGTCGAATCCGGCTCCATTTCGTTCGACGACCGGCGCATCGATGCTCTGCCCGCGCATCGCCGCGACACCGGCATGGTGTTCCAGAACTACGCGATCTTCCCGAACCACACCGTCGCCGAAAACGTGGCCTACGGGCTGAAGGCCAGGAAGGTCCCGGTTGCCGAGATCGCATCGCGTGTCGACAAGGCCCTCGAGCGGGTGCGCCTTGCAGGCTACGGTCCCCGCTCGTCACACCAGCTCTCGGGTGGTCAGCTGCAACGCGTGGCAATCGCCCGCGCGCTCGTGATCGAACCCGCCGTACTGCTGTTCGACGAGCCCCTGTCCAATCTCGACGCGCAGCTGCGCACCGAAATGCGGATCGAGGTCCGACAGCTGCAGCAGGCGCTCGGTCTGACTGCGATCTACGTGACGCACGATCAGGAGGAGGCACTCGCCATCTCTGACCGCATCGCCGTCTTGCGTCACGGCAAGATCGAGCAAGTGGACACGCCGGAGCGCATCTATCGGATGCCGCAGACCGCCTTCGTCGCCGAGTTCCTCGGCTCGACCAATATGGTGCCGGGTATCGCGGGAGCTTTCGACGGCCGCAACACCAATGTCGCGGCAGCAGGAACGGAGTTCTCAGTCAGAGGCGAAGTCGCAACGCCAGGTGCAGCGGTGTTGCTGTCGGTCAGGCCGGAGGCCCTGCGGCTGGGCGACGGTTCCGGTGGCCCGCGTGTGCAAGCGCGTCTGGCGCTGCGCGAATTTCTCGGCCCAATGCAGCGTCTCCACGCAACCCTGCCGGACGGCACCCAAATTCGGATCGCGGCGCTCGGCGGCCAGGCGCTCGATGTCGCGCCCGGTGCGCCGCTCACCCTTGCCTACGACCCCGCCCAGATCACGGCGTATCCGGCGCCATGAAACGCTTCGCCACCATCGTGACGCTGGCGGCCCTGGTGCTGCTCGCGGTGTTTCTGCTCTACCCGCTGGCGCTCGTCCTGGATGCCAGCGTACGGGTCGACGGCACCGGCAGCCTGACGCTTGGGAACTATGCGGCGATTGTGAAGAGCCGCTACTATCTCGGCAGCATCGGCAACAGTCTGTTCTGCGCCGCGCTCGCCACAGCCCTCGCATGCGCGATCGGCATCCCGCTCGCTTTCTGTCTTGCCCGGATCGAGATACCCGGCCGCGCGCTGCTGCTGACGCTCGCGTCGCTGCCGCTGGTCCTGCCCTCCTTCGTCAGCGCCTACGCGCTCGTGCTGCTGTTCGGCCATGCCGGCGTCGTCACCACCGCATTGCGCGGCATCGGCATCCCGATCGGTTCGATCTACGGCCTGCCCGGCATCGTCATCGTGTTCACGTTGACGCTCTATCCATACGTCGTCATGCCCGTGCTGGCTGGTTTCCAGGCCGTCGACGCCTCGATGGAGGAGGCAGCGCGCAATCTCGGCGGTTCACGGCCCTATGTGATCCGCACCGTGCTACTGCCGATCGTGATGCCGGCGATCCTTGCCGGCGGACTCCTGGTGTTCATTGAGGCGCTGGAGAATTTCGGCGTGCCGGCCGTGCTGGCGGAGGACCGGCCGTTCCTGGCCGTCGACATCTTCAAGCTCTTCGCCGGCGAATCCGACGCCAACCCGGCCGCGGCGGGCGCGCTCAGCGTGCTCCTGATCGCCTGCACGGCGCTCGCGCTTCTCGTGCAACGGCACTATCTCGGCAAGCGCCGTTTCTCGACCAATGCGCGCAGCGCGCCCGCGAAATTGCCGCTGACGCCGGGACTGCGGCTCGTGGCCACGGTCGTGAGTTGGGGCATCGTGATCGCCTCGCTGCTGCCTTTCGCGGCGGTACTGATGATCTCCCTCCTCCGCTTCCGCGGCCCCGTCCTGACCTGGGAGTTCGGATTGGGCAATTACGCGACCCTGCTGTCGGGCTCCTATCGGCCGCTAATCAACACGCTGACGCTCGCCAGCATCGCGGCCGTCGCCACCATGCTGATCGGCGCGCCGATCGGCTATGTCGTGGCCCGGCACCGCTCCCGCCTGTCGGGGTTGCTCGACTTCGTCGGCATGGTGCCGTTCGCGGTGTCGGGCACGATCCTGGCGATTGGGCTCATCATCGCGTTCAACAGCGGTCCTTTGGTTCTGACGGGCGGCTGGCTGATCCTGGTCATCGCCTATGTCGTGCGCAAATTGCCCTTCGCGATCCGGTCGTCCTCGGCAATCGTGCATCAGCTCGATCCCTCGCTCGAGGAAGCCTCGATCAATCTCGGGGTCTCGCCGGCCAAAACCTTCGCGACGCTGACGGTGCCGTTGATGGCGAGCGGCCTTGTCGGCGGGCTGGTGCTGGTCTGGATCACCGCGGCATCCGAGTTGAGCGCGACCATTGTGCTCTATGCGAGCGGCTGGGTCACCACGACCGTCGTGATGTACCATGCGATCGAGGGCACCGGCGCGGGTCTCGCGGCCGCCGCGGCCGCGGTGCTCATCCTGGTCACCGCAATCCCGTTGCTTCTGATCAACCGGCGCATCAACAAGCAGGAAACGACGGTGATATGACGGCAGGACAGGACGGCATGAACGAAGCAGCCCGGACGCTCCCGAATTTCCGCAGCGACAATGTCGCGCCGGTCAGCCCCGAGATCCTGCGGGCGATCGCTGAGGTCAATCGCGGCCCGGCCGCCGCTTATGGCGGCGACGATTATTCGAAGTTGTTGAATGCGCGTTTCTCGGAGCTGTTCGAGACCGAGGTCACCGTATTCCCGGTCTCGACCGGCACGGCGGCCAATGCCTTGTCACTCGCGAGCTGCGTGCGCCCCTATGGCGCCATCTATTGTCACGAAGAGGCGCATATCCATACCGCGGAAGGCGGCGCCACCGAAGCCTTCACCGGCGGCGCAAAGCTCGTCGCCATGTCCGGCCGGAACTTTCGGATCGAACCGTCGAGCCTGCGCGAGGCGCTGGGCCGGGCGGCCTGGGGAGTCCGCAACCGCTCGCAGCCCGATGCGGTGTCGATCACTCAGGCCAGCGAATATGGGACGATCTACTCCCTCGCCGAGATCGCCGAGATCGGAGCCATCGCCCACGACCGGAATCTGTCGCTGCACATGGACGGCGCCCGGTTCGCCAACGCGCTGGCGCGGCTCGGCTGCAGCCCGGCCGACATGACCTGGCGCGCCGGCGTCGACATTCTGTCGTTCGGGGCGACCAAGAACGGGGCGATGTCGGCGGATGCGATCGTGGTGTTCGACCAGGATCTCGTCGAACCCCTGTCCTATCGGCTTCGCCGTGCCGGCCAGACCTTCTCAAAGATGCGCTTCGCGTCTGCGCAGCTGCTCGCTTACATCGAGGATCGCCTTTATCTACGGCTCGCGGCCAAGGCCAATGCCGTAGCCGCCCGCCTTGGAGCGGGCATTGCCGCGCTGCCCGACGTGCGGCTGGTTGCCCCGGTGGAGGCCAATCTGGTTTTCGTCAACCTGCCCGCTTTGGCCATCGACCGGCTCGCGGCGAACGGGTTGCAATTCGCGCGACGCGGCCATGACGTGATCCGGTTCGTGGCCCGCTTCGACAGCACCGAACAGGAGGCTGACGAGGTCATCGCACTCGTCCATCGCGCGATCTCGGGAAGCTGAGAGCGATTATTCCGTAATCGCTTATTCTGGAGACGGATGCCCGGCCCTGAGTCAGGACGAAGCTGGTCGAACCATCCTGGCATTTCCGAGCAGCACGGCTTCAAAGTCGTCCGCGTCACCGCTGACATTCACCTGCTCGAAGTATTCGTACCAACCCGACGCGGCGACCTGCCGCTCAAATTCGCGTTGAAAATCGACGTTCGGTACACGATAGACGCAAAAGAAATCGTACGGAGCACGACGATCGGTCGCGGGAGAGTTCAAACCATAAGCGACGACCTCGACACCGGCGGACTTCAGACCTTTGACCGCCTCGGCCACTTTCGTCACGAAGTCGGTTCTCTCGCTTTCCGGGCATTTGGCCCAAGCGGGACGGTAGTTATAGAGCTCGATGAAGATTTGCTGCATGACGCGCATCTTTCTGAAGAACAACGGTTACACCACAGACTATCCGCAAACTCCGACGCCGGACGAGACGGCCCCTAGAGCCTTCCCATCGTCAGACAGCGGGCTCTCACGCCCTCCAGTTCTTGAACCGGCATCAGCTGCTTCACGATTTCCGTCGTGTGAGCCAATGTTGCAGGATCGGCCAGTTCGGGACGCCCGGTTCCGAAAGGAGGTTGCGGCGCGTACTCAAATGACAACTCGGCGATGCGGCCGGCGGCCTCTCCGGCGATTTGGCCGATCATGGCAAGGCCGAAATCGATCCCCGCAGTCATGCCTCCGCCCGTCGCACGGTTGCGGTCGATGACGTACCTGGCGTCGGTCGGAATTGCGCCGAACAGACTGAGATGCTCCCGCGTGTACCAGTAGGAGGCCGCCTTGTATCCTTTCAAGAGTCCGGCCGCGCCGAGCAACAGCGAGCCGTTGCACACGCTTGTGATCCACGTGGCGCGACTACCGACAGCGGCGATGAAGTCGAGGGTCCGGTCGTCCTGCAGCTGCTTGAAAAGAGAACGTGTGTTGCCGGGGACGAACAGGATGTCCGGATCCTTCCAGCAACTTCCAAAATCCTCCGTGGCCTGCACGCTGACACCGGCGTCGGAATCGACGACGCCCTTGTCCTGCCACACGACCTGCGAGGAGAATCCTGGAAGCATCATGAAGGCCTGCATCGGGCCGGCCAGGTCGATGAATGTGAAGCCAGGAAAAGCAAGCGCCAGTACCTTCATCGATGCCTCGTTCGCCTGAACTTGTGAATTCGCGTTGAAATCCCGCGCAAGCTAGCTGAGAATGCCCATGTCAGAAATGACATATAAACGGCAAATCCTGCCATCCTGACCAGGTGCCGGTTCTGAACATTGTCCGCTGTAAGGAATCTCATGCCCTCGGAGATCAACCGACGTGTTTGGGTCCTGGTATTCCCGGGCTTCGAGTTGCTGGACCTGAGCGGTCCCCTATGCGCCTTCAATCTGGCGTCGGAGATTCATCGTGCTCCCTATCGGATCGAGGTGATTTCCGTTCATGGCGGCACAATCACGAGCGCCTCAGGCGTGCCGATCCATACCTTGAAGGCTTCGCGAGGCAGATCCGTTGACACACTCCTGATCGTGGGAGGCGCCCCCGACAGCGCCGTCGACGGTGATGCCGACACCGTCGCGCTGATCAGGAAGTTGGCTCCACGGGCGAGGCGCGTGGCGAGCGTGTGCACGGGAGCCTACCTGCTGGCCGCCGCCGGCCTGCTCGACGGGCGATCGGTTACGACCCATTGGCGATATGCCGCCGGGTTGCAAAGGCGGTTTCCGCGCGTGCGCGTCGATGCGGACAAGATATTCGTGAGGGATGGCAACGTCTGGACCTCGGCGGGGATCACGTCAGGCATCGATTTGACGCTCGCGTTGATCGAGGGCGATTTCGGGATCGAGGTATCGAAGGCCGTTGCAAGGGACATGGTGGTCTATCATCGCAGATCGGGCGGACAATCGCAGTTTTCGACGTTGCTTGAACTGGAGCCCTCATCCGATCGCATCAGGGATGCATTGAATTTTGCGCGCGAGCACCTGCACGAACCGCTTCCCGTCGACCGCATGGCCGCGGCTGCCCGGATCAGCGCACGGCAGTTTGCCCGTCTTTTTCTGAAGGAGACCGGAGATACGCCCGCCCAGGTCGTGGAGCGGCTGCGTGCCGAAGCGGCGCTTCCGCGCATTCAGGAGGGAACGGAGCCGATCGACATCGTTGCCCGCAAAGTCGGCTTTGGAGACAAGGACCGCATGCGGCGCGCCTTCCTGCGGATCTACGGCCAACCGCCTCGCGCGCTCAGGCGTGCGACGGCGGTTTCGAAAGCCACGTCCCTCCCCGACTCCCGTGATCCCCTTGGTTCTCGAGCACCAAGGCGAAGCCGCACCAAATAGGACAACAAAAGCCCGCTATCCGAAGTGCTCGATCAGCAACTCGGTGAGGACTCGGACTTTTCGAGCGGGGTGCTGCCCCGGCGGCCGGACGACAAACACTCCGGCTGTGGGCGGAGGATAGCGCGTCATCACCGGAGTAAGGGCGCCGGAAGCCAAATAGTCCTCGACGAGGCATTGCGGAAGCCAGGCAATACCGAGCCCTGCTACAGCGGCGACGGCGAGAGCAGTGCCGTTGTCCGCCTTGAACCGCCCCTGCGGATGAATGGAGATTGTTTTGTCCCCGTCGATGAACTGCCAGGTTTCCGTGCCCTGCATGAGCGCCTGATGCGTGAGTAGCTCATCCGGCGTCTCGGGAGCGCCATGCTCCCTGATGTAATCCGGGCTCGCGACGAGGGCACCATGGATTGGTCCGACGCGCCGCGCCATCAGGATTGAATCGCTGAGATAGCCAACGCGTACGGCGCAGTCGAAGCCCTCCCCGACAAGGTCCACGAAGCGATCACTGTAACACGTGTGCACGTGAAGCAGCGGATGGCGCCGCGCCAGTTCCGCAAAAGCCGGCGCCAACAGCGTTGGGCCGAAGGTCAGCGGCGCTGCAACGCGCAGGCGGCCGCGCAGGTCCCCGGCGGGCAGGATCGTCTCCCGCGCGACATCGATTTCGGCGCAGACCCGAGCGGCGTGGTCACGGAACGTGACGCCGGCCTCAGTCAGTGCAGCGCCGCGAGTTGTCCGTGCGAGAAGCTGGACGCCCAGTTCAGCTTCCAGCCGGAACAGCCGCCGGCTCACGATCGACTTCGAGACGCCGAGCCGGCGTGCGGCCGGCGACACTCCGGCGGCATCGGCCACTTCGACAAAAGTCCGCAGGTCTTCGATATCCATTATCGGCGTTCCGCTTTCCGCGACACAGCTAGGCAGATCGCGAGGCTATCGCATCACGCTTCGGAACGACACCATAAACCCGGTGAGAGCGGACGACGCCGCGCACACTCACCGCCTGCTGAAATGGAGATCAAATGCCGAGCTCTTCTGAACATTCGCGTCGCTCCGCCGCAGTCACCGGCGCGGGCGGCGGCCTCGGCCGCGATATCGCGCTCGGACTTGCCGCCACGGGCTATATCGTTTTTGGCACGGCCATGTCCGGCGCAGAGATCCAGGATTTGAAGGACGCCTCCGGCGGGCGCGTGAGCCTGACCGTCTGCGACTTGACCAAAGAGCAGGCCGTGAAGGCCTGGGCGGGCGGCGTGTCCGACGCGCTCGGCCCTTCCGGCCTTGATCTGCTGATCAACAATGCGGGCATCCTGACCCCGGGCCCAATCGAGGTTCTGCCGCTCGACGCCATCCGGCGCGAGTTCGACGTCAACGTGTTCGGGGCTCTCGCGGTCATGAACGCTTTCCTGCCGGCGCTGAGGAAGGCGCGCGGCCGCATCGTCCAGGTCAGTACCTGGACGGCGAGCATTCCGCTCCCCTTCAACGGGCCGTCAGGCGCGTCGAAGGCGGCCATGGAGGTGTTTGCGGCTGTTTACCGCGCCGAACTGAAACCCTTTGGGGTCGACGTCGTCGTGGCGGCTGCGGGCAACATGAGAACCGGCGGCCCCGCCAAAACGGCAGCGGCGCTCGCACGTGTTGCCGAAGACATGACGGCCGAACAACGCGGACTGTACGGAGAGTCCTTCAACACGTTCGCAACCACACTCAATGGCATGCAGAGCAGCGGGCTCGATTCCGTCCTGGCGGCTAGGCGCGTAATCGAACTCGCCGAGCAGGTGCCCGCACCAAGTCGCGCGCCGGTCGGCGCGGACGCCGATGAGATGCTCCGAGCCGCTCGCGAGAAATCCGACGATGAACTGGATACGCTCCGCCTTCAGATCGTCGGCCTCGGCTAGGGCCATCCGGCCAATCCACTTTTCGCAAGAGGAGTTACCCATGATCGAGCTGTTTGATTCCGATGACAGCCGCGCCGTTCGCAACAAGGCCAGCATCCTTAGCTTCTATGATCTGGTGATCAACCAGAAGAAGTCGGAGGAGTTCGTCGCCGAGTTCATCAGCCCCGCCTACGTCCAGCACAACCCGCTCATTGCAAACGGTCCAGAGGCGCTGGGGCAGTTCTTCGGCCAGATCACCCGGGAACGCGCCCGGGCGCGCGTCGTCGTCCACAAGATCATCGCTGTCGGCGATTATGTGTGGGCTCACGTGAATTTTCTGAATCTGTTCAACGACGATCCGAACGATACGGGGATCGCCGGCGTCGACATCTACAAGATGGATGCCGACGGAAAGGCCATAGAGCATTGGGACACCTTGCAGCTCGTCGGTGACCCGAAGAACTCGGCTCCGTGGCTCGCGCCGAACGTGTCGCGCGCCAACCCTAACGGCATGTTCTGAACAGGAGGGTCAGCTATGAGCGACACACTTGGTCCTCTGATGGAAAGGAACCTGCACGAAGTATTCGGGCAGCCAGATTCCGCGCGCAGAGCGGTCGCAATCGCCGAGATCTACGCCGCGAATTGCACGTTCTTTGAAGCGGGGGAACGGATCGTTGGCCGCGACGCTCTGAACGCGAAGATCGAGCGCATTCTCCAGGACGCTCCCGGATTTGTGTTCGGCGCGACGGGATCCGCTGAGGTGAACCATGATCTCGGCCGCTTGCGGTGGCAGCTCGGACCGGCTGGAGCTCCGCCTCTCGTCACAGGCATGGACGTCGCAATCTTCGAGTACGGGAGAATTCGGGCGCTGTACACCTTTCTCGACAAGCCTGCGAGCGATTGAGCCGGCCCGGGCGCCGGTTTCGTCACGACGGCGACACTGCGATTTGCGAGCTGAAAACACCGGCAAATTTGGAAAGGCATTCAGCCCGGTTGCCGAAATGACTTCAACAATTGTCGGAATGAGATCGAGAACTCGCGCCAAATCACTGAAATTGCTTGGAGCGGGTGAAGGGACCCTCGTATTCAGCTTGGAAGTCTCAAAGAACTATAGTGTTTTCAAAGGTCGCTCTGACATTTTCGGCGTTTTTGGCCCATTGAGATCACTACAAAGTTTCTCGTTGTCAGAATGGCGTTTGCGAGCCCCATGGCCTCCACTGGCAATGTAGACACCGCCCGAAATCAGCAGCATTGCGATCCAGTCGATTGTTGCCGGCCGTTCGCCGAGGATCGGGATGGCCAACAGCGTCGTCATGACCGGGGACTGGGCCGCGAACGCCGAGCCGTTCGAAGCGCCAAGAATGCTCACCGCGCGTCCGTAAAGCCAAAACGAAATCACCGGCGTTAGAACTCCCTGAACCAAGGCCTGCAGCGCGACGTCACGCCAGGGCGCGCTGAAGAGAGTGGTCCCGGAAATGATGACGTATACCGGCACGTAAGTGAGCAATGACCCGACGGCGGCAATCGCAGCAGCGTGAAGCCCTTCCAATCTCGCTTTCCGCATGGCCACGGTGTAGCAGGCCCACAACATGCCCGCAGCGATGAACAGGGCGTGGCCGATGTTCTGCCGTGATCCGATCGTACCGCCCGCGCCCCAAACGATGCCGAGGACGCCGATAACGATCAAGGCGAGCCCGATCCGCTTGGCGACGGTGAAGGCCTCATCCAGCACGACGGCGGCCAGGATCGCAACAAGTACGGGTATCAGAGCGGTATACAGAGACGCGGCGTGTGCCGCCGGTGCGAATAGCAGACCAGCGTAGGACACCAACACCATCGGTGCCCCACCGCCCAGCACAATCGCTGCTAGTCCGACGCCCCCCAGGCGGTCGACGGCAAGGCCCTTCCTTACCAGATGCGGCAGCAAGATCGATCCAGCGACACCGAAACGAATTGCCGTGATGTCCCAGGGTGTGAGGCTTGTCTTGAGCCCAAGCCGCGCGGCCACGATCCATGACGCCCAGATGCTCACGGCCGCAAGGCCGTAAAGCGAGCCGCGCACGTAGTCGGAGGCTGTTGGTTTCGACAAGGGATAAACCTTCCGCGGCATGCGTCTGCGCCACGCTCAGGCGGTCACAAGTGAGCGTTGGCGAGACGAGTTCATCGGAACACGGCCTCCACCATGACGGGCTCTGGTGTAAGGCCCTCCCAGATGGTGGCGATGTGCAGGCCGGGCGTGGGTCTGATGCGCGACATGGCGCCGAGACCGAGGCGGTCACCCGCAACAAGCCGAACACCACGTGCGTGCTGGTTCCGGACGATCCACAGCACCGCATTCATCGGATTTCCCATGATGACCTCTGCGCTTTGTCGATCAACGATCGTATTGCTTTCGACATTTCGCGTCGTGACGATCATGCGCTTGAGCTTTTCGGTTGCGGCCTCTGTTCCATCGAATGGGATCGGTGTCCCGGTCAGAACTGCACGCGCGCCCACATTGTAGACGGTCAATATCGGCGCCGTGATCTTCTGGTGGATGTTCACAAGAGAATCCCCGAGTTCGATGGATGGGAGCAAGAAGGCGATAGAGCGCGCCACCTCCGCGACGGTTCGAGCGTCGTTGATCGCTTCGTCCTTGACCACGGCAAGAAGTTTCGCCTCGACGATTGGACGTGCGCCATAGGTCACCGGGATCGCGGCACCATCGGCCGGCCTGAACATCGCGGCGAGATAGATGCCTCCGAGGGGCTCCTTAAGCCCCAGGTCACGCTGCGCGGGGGGCGTGATTACCGCAGCCTTATAACCAAGCGGCCGGCCCATGAGGGGCTGGATGTGAGCGAGAAACACATCACGGATGCACACGGCCTCATCCATCGAGAGGTCCGGACCGAGCAAAGGGAGAGAGGTTCGAGAAACCCAATGCTCCGCCACCAACGCTCCGAGCGCTTTACAATCCATGGCCTTCTCCTCGCCGAATGCCTGGTTTAGAGAACGCCACAACCGCACAAACCAAGAGACGCATTTTTGCGATCATGCTGCGTCATAGCCATCTGCAGCCCACGGACCGCCCTGGAACACGACGGCTGGGCCGCGTGCTTCGTCGTTCGCCAGAGATTCGGTCATCTCGGCAGCGAACCTATCGGCGTTGTCCTTTGGGATGAAAGCGAGGTGACCGGCTGCGCTGTTATTCCACCAGCAGCGGGATCCGGCCGAAACGCCGTAAGCGATGGTCGCTCCCACCCGTGGAGCCACCAGCGAACGCCATACAAGCTCACCAAGGTCACGGTAGCTCACCCAGGTGCTGAGCTGACGAACGTTCGTCGGTTTGTCCAGCGCAGACCCGATCCGGATGCAAACCGATTCGATTCCGTGCTTGTCCCAGAACAGGCGCGCGACGGCCTCACCGAAGACCTTGCTGGCGCCATAGAGGGTGTCGGGGCGAGGCAAAGCCGATGCATCCACCGATTGCTCAACCGGATAAAACCCAACGACATGGTTGGTGCTGCCAAAGACAACCCGCTTCACGCCCGCCGCATGAGCCGCAGCGAAGACGTTATAGGTTGCGATGAGATTGGCTGATGCAATCTGTTCGATTGGCGCTTCACGCGGGATTCCCGCCATGTGGACGATCGCGTCAACACCGGCGACGACGGATCGTGCTGCGAGCGGGTCCGAAAGGTCGCAGCGCACCGTCTCCTCGCCGTCCCGGGGCGGGTCGAGAGCGAGAATGTCGGTGCTGCGCAACCGGATACGCGGGCGCAGAAACTCCCGCAGTCGAAGGCCAATTTTTCCGGCTGCTCCGGTCAACAACACGGTCCCGAAAGACGACATGATGATGCTCCTTCGCGGCTGCCTATTAGCCCCAAGGCGATCAACCACGCGAAGAAGGTCGCAGACTAGCCGCAACCTGTCAACCATACGGACATTTGTCCGCTATACGGACATTGCCTTTCGGTCGAAACACCGGCATAACGAAACAGGTTCCACGAGAGAAGGCAGGCACATGCCCAGAGAAGTGGCAAAGGCCGTGTCGGTCAGTCGACCGGTTCAAGAAGACGAGCGCCCGGCTCATTTCGTGCAAAGCCTTGAACGGGGATTTCAAATCCTGCGCGCATTCGATCGCGAGCACCCTTCCATGACGGTCAGCGAAGTGGCCGGCCGCACGGGCCTGACCCGAGGCACTGCACAGCGTTTTCTGCTCACGCTCGTCGACCTCGGCTATGCGGAGCACGATGGAAAGCGCTTCGGATTGCGGCCGAAAGTTCTCGATCTCGGATTCGCCTATCTGGCGTCGAATGATGTCTGGGATACCGTCGAGCCTTTCGTGGAAGAGGTCGTGAATGAGTTGAACGAGTCATGCACGGTGGGTGTTCTCGACTGGCCGGACATTGTCTACGTTTGTCGCGTTCAAGCACACCGGGTTGTCAATGCGGCCTTGAGCGTGGGATCGCGCGTGCCAGCGAACGCATCCTCACTTGGCCGCGTGCTGCTCGCCTATTTGGATCCGCTGGTTCTTGACCGCTATCTTCTCGATACGCCCCTTCCTGCGCGGACCCGACATACGATCACGAACCCGCGCGAGTTGAGGAAGGCATTGAACGAGGTGAGAAAAAATGGATGGGCGCTCGGCGATCAGGAATATGAAGAGGGTGTTCGTTCGGTGTCGGTGCCGCTCAGGAATCGCCAGGGCAGCGTCATCGCTGCAATAAAGGTCGTTGCGCCGACGAGCCGGGCGACCAAAGAGGAAATGATCAGGCGATTTCTTCCCGTCCTCCGCCAAGCCGCCGAACGGGCAAATGAGGCATTGCGGGCCCGTTGAGGGTTGGGTGGTCCGGGGGACCCATTTTTGCGCCACGGCCGCCGATTTCCGCACGCGCGTTCGATACCTCTTCTCCAAGTCAAGATGCTCGGTTTTGATGACCTCGCACATCGAGCAACACCGGAAATACGGCAGCGTCTCAAGCGGCACGCGAAACAGTCGCTCGGAAAGCAAGCATCGGAACGTGCAAAGCAGCCCGACTTGTCAGAACAAATCCGCCCCTATCGCCAAGTCCATAAAAAGGCTGGAGCGGGTGAAGGGAATCGAACCCTCGTATTCAGCTTGGAAGGCTGCTGCTCTACCATTGAGCTACACCCGCGTCAGGCGATCACCTAACACGGCCGGACGGCCGCCTCAACTGGTTCGGCTCGCGTCCCAATTCCCCGGTCAAGGGAGCATATTTCGATAAGATCCGGCCGGTTTCTGGCGCGGATGGGCCGGACGGCGGCCTTAACAGCGGCGGATTCGCCGCCTATATTGTGAGTCCCATCAACAAAGAAAGGAGGTGATCTAGTGTCTTGTCTCAAGCGCTGTCACCTCGCTGGGATCGCCCGCTAGGCTTTGAGTAATCAGCCTGGCATCGGGGCGCTCTCAGCCCTGACCAGCGAGACAACAAAAACGGGGCGCGGCGGGAGCAATTCCGCCGCGCCTTTTTTGCGGTCCGGGCTGAGCGATTAACGCCCCCTGCCCCAAACGCGGACATCGAATCAGAGGCCGAAAAAGCGGAGCCAGCGCGGCAGCCAGCGGCGCCTCGCGGGATACCTTGTCGCACCACAAAAACGATCCCGTCCGCTACAAGGGAAATGTCGGCGTGGGTTGCCGCGAGACGTCCTTCGGCCTGCCGCATCAGAAATGAGGAGCACATAGATGCTTTATGCCATCCTGGCCTATCACGTCGAAGCCGAGGTCAAATCGTGGACCGCCGAAGAGGACGCCGCCGTGATGACGGGCCTGCGCGAGGTCCATGAACGGCTGAAGGGCCGGCTCGGTCCCGCCGCACGGCTCGGCGATACCCGCAAGGCCAGCACGCTGCGCGGGCCCGGCCACGGCATGGTGATCGACGGCCCGTTCTCGGAGACCAAGGAACAGCTGCTCGGCTTCTATGTGATCGATTGCGCCGATGAAGCGGCGGCGATCGCAGCGGCGCGCGACCTGCGCAGCGTCAACCCGTCGGCGGTCTACGAGATCCGCGCGCTCAAGGTTTACATCCCCGGCGCGCCGTTTCCGGAGACCGCTGGGCCCAGCGACGCGTAGCAGGGTGCTCGATTCTTTTTGACGCGTTTTCTTCACGCGAACCGGTACCCGCTTCGCTCGAAAACGCTTCGGCTCAGCGGCTGGAGCGTTTCGGCAGCTTCGGAAGCCTGCTCGGATCGAACTTCGGCAGCGGCAGATCCGGCGGCGGTTCGGGCGTCACGTCCTGGCTCGGAATCAGCGTCACCTCGAAGGCGAGATCGGGTACGGCATCCGCCCTGCCCGTGCAGGTCGCGATCGCACCGCTGAAGACACCCTCGAGCCGCACCACGAGGTCGTCGGTGCCGAACACGGTCGCATGTCCATCGGAGTGCCGTCTTGTGGTCAGAACGGCGGAGAAGCGCTCGCCGTCGACCTCATAGGTGCCGCTGTAGAGCATGATGGCATCGCTGCCCCACAGCCGGCCGTCGGCCACGTGGACGATGCCGGTGCCATCAGCAAGCGACGTTCGAAACCACGCCGCATAGGTACCGTTCTTGAGCATGGAGCCCGTTTCCATTTGCTCCGTTTCACCGCAAACGATCTGGGCACCGTTGCCTTAACAGGGGGTGAAGGAACCTGGATGTGAAGAATTTGGCCGTGCGCTCATTGGCCGTCGATCTGCCGCCCCATGATCGCGATCGCCTTCTGATAGACCCCTGCGGCGTTCCACGCCTCGATCGCGGCGAAGTTGGGTTCCCCCGGCTGATAGCCGGCGCCGGCGCGCCAGCCATGGGCCCGCAGGAAGTTCGCCGTCGAGTTCAGCGCGTTGGCGGCGACGTCGAGATTGCCGGTGCCATAGGCGAGAACGTTTTTCGGCATGAACTGGGTCTGGCCGATCTCACCATGCATCGAACCGCGCGTGCTTCCCGAGAGCGTGCCTCGGTCGATCAGTTTCAGCGCGGCATAGAGCTGGTCGGTGAAGAACTCCGGACGGCGGCAGTCATAGGCGAGGGTTGCGATCGACGACAGCATGTTCTGGTTGCCGCGCTGGCTGCCGAAGCCGCTTTCCATGCCCCAGATCGCGATCAGCGGTCCCGGCGGCACGCCATAGCGCTGCTGGATCGAGGCGAATAACGCCGCCTGCGATTGCTTGAGCGAACGGCCGCGCGCCACGATGGTCGCAGAGCCCCGCTTGGCCATGAACTGCTCGAGCGACAGGCCAAAGCTGCGCTGGCCGCGATCCGCGGCAATGGTCGCGCTGGCGTAATGCGACTGCATCAGCGCGTCGATCGCGGTGGCGCCGACGCCCTTGGCCCTCGCCTCGCCGGCGAATTGCTCCTTCCAGGATTCGAAGCCGCCAGGTCCGTTGCCGCACTGCGCCGCGTTCGCCTCAACGCCCAGCGTTGCAACCATCGCGACAGCAGCGAGCGCCGATGCCGCAATCAGCCAGCCCCTCACCATCCGAAACCCCCTCCGCAAATGTGCCGCCGCCCTCCGGGCGCAGCGTTGAAGATGGCCGGATTTGCATGACCCGGCGATGAACGATCCGCCTCAGATTCGGCCGCGGATCGCCACGATATGTCGCGGGGAGCGGATTGGCCATCCCGGCCAGATCAGGCAGGCCGGGACATTTGGCCCCTGCGGCCGCCACTGCGCTTGACATTGACGTTAATGACAAGGTGCTAGGCCGACCCTCGACAGGAGATCGCGATGAAGATTCAGGAGGCGGCGCGCCATCTTGGCGTGAGTGCCCGGGTGCTTCGGCACTATGAGGCAGCGGGGCTGATCGTGCCGCAGCGGATTTCGAACGGCTACCGAAGCTACTCCGCAGCGGAGATCGAACGGGCCGCGTGGGTGCGAGACCTGATCGCTTCGGGGTTCTCGACCCGCGAACTTCGCAATCTCTTGAGCGCGCTGGAAGGCGGCCGGCGCGGCGCTCGCGTGAACTGCTCCGCAGTGATGCAGCAGAAGCTCGACCAGATCGATCGAGCGATTGCGGTGCTGCGCCAGCGGCGGCGCGCCTTGTCGCGTCGGCTGACCGAGCCGGATCGCAGCCGCAGCAACGCATGAGATGAGGACCTGGCGATGAAGATACTCAATATCCTGGCGAGACGTTACCTGCCGCTAGACGGTCTGGATGAGGCCGTGGCCTTCCATGAAGCCCTGATCGGCCAGACGGCGCGCCTTCGCTTCGACTATCCGGAATATGATCTCAGGCTCGCGCAGGTCGCCTCGATCCTGTTCATTGCCGGGACGGAGCAGAGCCTGAAGCCGTTCACGGCGACGCATCTGACGTTTCTGGTCGATGACATCGACGCGTTCGCCGCCCATCTCCCCCGCGTCGGCGCTACGGTGCTGGAGGCTCCCAAGCCGGTCCCGACCGGCCGCAACATGCTGGTGCTGCATCCGGACCAGACTCGCGTCGAATATGTCGAGCATCGCGACAAGCATCCGGCCGATATGCTGCCCTGAGCATTGCCGCCACGAGATCATGACGGACGGCGGCTCGCTATTCAGAACTGTCGGTCGTGCGTGAGCGAGACGGATTGGTCGGTGGTCTGCTCGCGTCCCGTTCAGTCAGGAGGCCCCGTATTGTCCCGGATTTCCAATTGCCGATTTTTCCCGGCTACAACTGGCATTCACGATCAAAATGGGGTTCCTCCGATCGGGACGTCTTGGCTGATCGCGTAACATGCTTCATCGATCTTTCCGGGAATACGGGTATGCAGATCAAGCCGGCACAGTGGACCACGGAGGACGAGCACCGGCTGTTGCAGTTGCTCAGAGAGACGCTGCTGACGCAGCGGGAGATCGCCCAGGAGCTTGGACGCACGGAGGCCGCTGTGAACTGCCGGCTGTCGGTGATCCGGAAACGGCTCGCAGGCGGCAGGCCGGACGAGCCGTCTCCATCATTGATGCGTCCGCACCCATAATTTCACGGTGTTTCAAGGCTGTTGGGCAATGACGTAACGTAGCCCCGTTGATCCGGTGCCTACTTCATATTTCGAATTGATTGCACAAAGAGGGGCCGCGAAAACGCGGCCCTTTCTTCTCTCCCCTCTCGATTTTGCAACGCCGGGGTCCGTCTCCGAAACGAGAACGGCAATCGGCGAGCGAACCTACCGAGCCCAGCGACGAACGACCGGCCCCGGCGCACAAGGCGTTGGGATTTCGTAGGCGAGCACAATCCACACCCGTAATACAGCGGGCATTCCAATTGCCACTTCTTCCCGACTATAATCCACGCTCTGGGAGAAAACACCAAGGACGGGGACGGCTCCGGCGATCACGACATCTCGCCGGGGCCGTTCAACCCGCCTGCCCCACGCAATACTCGCAAGCAAGTCGGATGACATCAACTGCCCAGGCGGCGTGCTACGGCACGTCGCCTCGCCTGCGCGGGCCGACGGTTTGCGGCCGGTTGAGGAAGAATTCGCGGTTGCCGAGCGCGGCCTCCGCATACTGATCGATCGCCACGATGATCGCCTGCACGTGGTGAAAGCACCAGCCTTCCCGCGTTGCCCGGTGCCGAACCTCGGCCAGCGCCTTGATCCAGGGCGCGTGATCATCGCTGTCGTGGAAATACCGAAGCGGCTCTCTCATCTTTCCTCCGGCAGATCACGTCTTCCAGCTCGGCGCGCTTGCGCGACAGCAGAAGCTGCGCCGACGCGCTGTCGCGCCCGGCCCGCCTGAGCCGGTTCACGGATGCGTCGAGCTCGCGCAACTCGGCGCGCAGCCGCAGCATCCTGAGCGCGTCATCACGCACGCGCTTCGCTGGCGACCAGCGCTGGCCTCCCCGGGCGAATGGAGACGGGTGCCGTCGTGCGGCGCCGCGGCGCCACGCTCGCATACACGATGATCGGTTCGCGGTCGCCGAGGACGCCGCGCTCCTCGACCAGACGGCTCATGACGAGACGCATCTTCAGCAGGTCCCCGGCCACGAAGGCGCAGTCCTCGTCCCGGTTGAGTTGCTCGCGCATGATGGCCTCGGCCTCGAGCATGCTGACGCGCAGCGCCCTGATCTGCCTGCGAATTTCACTGATACGGTTGTCCATGGCGGCCTCCTGTTCACGGTGGAGGGCAATTAGAACAAAACAAGAACATCAAGTCAAGCGGTGCACCCGCTTATCATGCGACACGATTGCCGAACTCGATCCGGCGAGTTCCTTCTGTCGGAACCCTGAGGGTGACAGTTGTCACGACTTCAACGTGGGGCTGTTGGGGGATGAATACCTGATCGACAGAGGACGCACAGCGTCGCAAGCTCCTCAATCGTCACGTCCCGCGTCGTCGGCGAACAGCCGACAATGGCAGTGGAACAATGCGCCATCGAACTTGTCTACTCAAATAGACAAATTAAAATGACGGCGATTCTGTTTCGATCATTGCACAGTACATGCCCAAGTCCTCCAAGCTGGTCGCCGCGAAGCGCGGCAAGGTTCTTCTGGTACGGCGCCGATCCGACGGCCTGTGGATGTTCCCCGGCGGACGCAGGCGCGCGCGGGAGACCGGCAAGGATTGCCTGAAGCGCGAGATCAAGGAAGAGCTGCCGAAGCTCAAGCTCGGCAGGCTCAGCCTGTGGAAGGAAGTCACGGCCAAGAACAAGCGTTCGGGCCGCCGGATGAGCGATGCGATCTTCATCGCCAAGTTTGCCAAGGGCAGGCTGGCAATCGGCGACAAGAAGGAGATCGACCGCGCGGCCTGGCAGAAGCCGCGGGGCCTCCGCCTGACGCCGACCTCGCGCTACATCCGCGATCGGCTGTTTCCGAGAAAGCAGCGGCCCCGGAGATAGGCGGCGGAAGATTCGCTGTAGCGGGAGCTGACGTCCACGTTCGGGATTGGCCTCTCTCCGAACGTCCCGGCACTCACCCTTGAAATGCAAACAGCTCGATCGGCTCACTGAAGCCGCGCACTGCGTGTTCGCCGACGCGTTCGAGCCGGAAATCGCGTTCGACGAGGTCGGCGAACGCACGCGACAGCAGCACGTTTTTTCCCAATTGCTTGGTGAGGGCTTCGAGGCGCGACGCCATGTTCACCGCAGGTCCGATCACGGTGAAGTCGAGCCGGGTACGCGATCCTATGTTGCCGTACATGACGTCGCCGACATGGACGCCGATGCCGTAATTCATCGGCGCGCGGCCCATCATGCTGTTCTTTTCGCTGAGCGCCGCCATCGCCTGCCGCGCCTCGGACACGGCGTGCAGCAGGTTGGCGCAGGCTTTTGGGTCGCTGAGCGGGAAGATGGCGAGCAGCCCGTCGCCGATGAATTTCAGGATTTCCCCGCCATGCCGCGCAATCGGCTCCGACATCGCGTCGAAATAATCGTTCAGGAGATCGATCACGTCGTCGCGCGGCCAGCTGTCCGAGATCCGGGTGAAGTCCCTGAGATCGCAGATCATGATCGCGGCGCGCACCGTCGTCCCGCTGCCCCGCCGCGTCGCCCCCGCCAGGATCAGCTCGCCGGCATGCGACCCGACATAGGTCTCGAGCAGCGTCCGCGCCAGCCGGTTCTTCATCCGGATTTCGCTGACCAGCGCCAGCACCGGCAGCAGCTTCGAGAGGCCCGCGATCTGCGCATCGTCGAAACCTCCGGGCCGGTCGGTCGCAAACGTCACGACATGCCGCTTGCCAAGCGTATGGAGCAGCGGCCACGCCACATAATCCGTCAATCCCTGTGCGCGCATCTCGTCATAGAGCGCGTGCTTGCGGCCGGGCGCCCGTTCGAGCCGTTCGCGCACTTCGGTCGCCCCCTCATGGATTTCGTAGACCGGACTGCCGATATATTCCGAGCGCTCCCTGACCTCGTAGTCGACCCGCGTGATCTCGGCCTCGCGCTTGCCGTCGGCCCAGATGATCCGGGCGCCAAGCCATTGCGGATGCTGGATCAGGAGATTCATCGTCGCGCGCTTGAGGGGAATGCCCGCACGCTGCAGCCGCAGGCAGAGCTCGGCGAAGATGTTGTCGATGAAGCGCTCGTCGCGCGTCTCGTTGGTCAGCCAGCGCACAATCTCGCCGTCAGACTGCGGAGCGACGGAATCGATGTCGGGCGGCGCGTTCATTTCTTGCTCCGGAGCGGCGAGTGGGATCAGACAGTCGGTATGTCGTGTGTCCGCCCGGCAACGTCAACGTCGCCAGCGGTAATGTGATCGTGCGCGTCTGGCGGTCGAGGCACCGCATGCCGGCCTGCCCAAGCCCCCTCCGTGCCGTCGATCTGCTATCGGTCCTGCGAACGGTGCTACCTCATGTCCGGCAAATGCGATGGATGCGCCCTCCCCGGCGGCCTCTCACATCTGATTGCGCACGGTACCGTGCCAACGCGACTCAACTGGTTAGCGATCGATTAATTGCAGCGCGCGGACGTTGCATCGCGAGCACACCGCGCTCCGTTTCGTTGCCCACGATACAACCTTCATTTGTCAGCTCACAGTGAGTCACATAGCGTAACACATATCCGCCGCCGGCGAATGTTTGCGCGAATGCAACCTGCCAGGCGGTGGCAAGAACAAGGGGCCAAAGCACCATGCGCGAATGCATCGGGGCTGCGACGATCTCGCGACCAGCGGATGACAATCCACACCTGAGTGCGCGCCGGACTGCATCACCATCCTACAGACGCGCGCAATCCCAGCGCCTGCTGCTGATGAGCGCCTCGGTGGCCGCGCTCTCGGCGCTAATGCCGGGCTTGGCCGCCGCACAGACCTGGACCGGCGCCACCAGCAACGACTGGACGGTCGGCTCGAACTGGAACGGCGGAACAGTTCCGGCCGGCGGTGCGGTTAGCATCGTGGCCGGTTCAACCGTCGTCCTCGGCGTGACCGGACCGGCGACCGGCACGACCGGTACCATCAATGTTCGTGACGCAGTCGGGGCACCGGGCAGTCTCACAATTCAGAACGGAAGCACGCTGACAAGCACCGGCACCGTCTCGATCTCCGACGTCGTAGGCGGTACCGCCACTGTAACTGTGACCGGGGCCGGGTCACGGTGGAATGCTTCCACGATCACCACCGGCACTGCCGGCACGGGCATCCTCAATATCACTGATGGCGCGACCGTCACCGTAACAAGCCGGATTATCGTCACCACTCCGGTCAACGGCACCGGCACCCTCAACATCAGCAACGCCACGCTCGTGAATCGCGGCTTCGGCATTACCGTTGGCAACGCAAGGGGCCAGATCAATTTTGACAATGCCACTTTCCGCGCGGCCATCAATACCCCCGGCATCTCGAGCGGAACGGCCGCCCAGAACAACATCGCCGCGGGCGGACTGACCGTCGATAGCAACGGGTTCACCGTCCTCCAAGCGAACGGCTTCAGCGGCGTCGGCGGATTGACCAAGACCGGCGCCGGGATCTTCAGGTTCGCTGGCGTCGGCAACAGCTACACCGGCGAAACCGTGATCCAGCAAGGCACGCTCCAGCTGTCTAACATCGCCGGCTCCGGCAATGCCGTCGCCAGTTCGAGCCGGGTGGTCGATAACGCAATCTTCGATCTTTCACTCATGCCTGCCCCCAACGCGCGCATCCAGAGCCTGGCCGGCAGCAGCGCCGGCAGCGTCACGCTGGGCACCAAGGACCTGATCATCACCAATGCGAACGATACGTTCGCAGGCTCCATCAGCGGCACCGGCGGATTGCAGCTCACCGGCGGCACGCAGGCGCTGTTCGGCGTGCAGGCCTATAGCGGCGCGACCACGATCACATCAGGCACGCTGGCACTGACCAGCGGTGGCGATATTGCCGCCTCCAGCCAGGTGATCGCGAACGGCACGTTCAGCATCGCAGGGCTCTCCGGCGCCGGCACCAGCATCCAACGGCTGTCGGGCACCGGCGGCGTCGATCTCGGCGCCAAGACGCTGACCATCACGGCGGCGAACGACACGTTCTCCGGCGCGATCGGCGGCAGCGGCGGGCTGACGCTCACAGGCGGCACCGAGACGCTGTCCGGCGCCAACACCTATAGCGGCGTGACCACGATTTCCGCCGGCACGCTGGCGCTTGCAGGCGCCGGCGCGATCAGCAATTCGAGCCATGTGGTAACGAATTCGGTCTTCGATATCTCCGGACTCACCGGCGCCGGCACGAGCATCCAGAGTCTGGCCGGCAGCGGCAATGTCGCGCTCGGCGCCAAGACGCTGACACTCACCAATGCCAGCGACACGTTTGCCGGTGCGATCAAGGGCACCGGCGGGCTTGCACTCACCGGCGGCACGCAAATCCTGTCCGGCATCAACAGCTACAGCGGTGCCACCACGGTCAGCGGCGGTACGCTGCGCGCCGGTGCGGCCGATGCCTTCAGCTCGGTATCTGCCGTCACGGCCGGCGCCGGCACCACGATCGACCTCAACGGCTTCAGCCAGGTCGTGGGCGGATTCAGCAATGCCGGCACGTTGCGGTTCGGCACGACGCCCGGGACCACGCTGACGGTCGCCGGCAATTACGTCGGCAATGGCGGAACGCTGCTGTTCAACACCGTGCTCGGCGGCGATAGCTCAGCCACCGACCGCCTCTTCGTGCTGGGAAGCACTTCGGGCACCTCGACCGTGAAGGTCACCAATTTCGGCGGCGGCGGCGTGCAGACGGTTGACGGCATCAGGCTGATCGACGTCGCCGGCGCCTCGAACGGCACCTTCGCGCTGGCCGGCGACTATGTGCTGAAGGGCGAGCAGGCGATCGTCGCCGGCGCCTATGGCTACACGCTGCAGAAGAATGGCATCTCGACGCCATCGGATGGCGACTGGTATCTGCGCTCCAGCCTCGCCAATCCCAGCGATCCGACGACACCACCCGTGATCGCAGGTCCGCTCTATCAGCCCGGCGTGCCGCTTTACGAAAACTATGCCGGGGTGCTGCTCGGCATGAACGAACTGCCGTCGCTGCAGGAACGCGTCGGCAACCGCTATTGGGGTGGCGGCGCCGGAGAGGCGATGGCGCGGATGGGCGTCACGCCGGCGGCGCAGGCGGACAGTTCGTGGACGCAGTCGCCATTCTGGGGCCGCGTCGAGGGCGGTCAATCCAGCCTGCGGCCGTCGAACACCACGGGCTCGACCACCAACAGCGATCAGTTCAAGGCGCAGGCCGGGCTCGACGGCCTCGCGCTCGAGAACAGCTATGGGCGCCTGATCGTCGGGCTTACGCTGCAATACGGCCTGACCACGGCCTATGTGAATTCGCTGTTCGGCAACGGCCGCATCCGCGCCGAGGGCACCGGCGTCGGCGCCACCGCCACCTGGTACGGCGACAACGGCGTCTACGTCGACGGCCAGATGCAGACCATGTTCTACCGCGGCGACCTCACTTCCGATCTCGTCGGCAACATGGCTCACGGCAATGAAGGCCTCGGTTATGCATTCAGCGTCGAAGGCGGCAAGCGGTTCAATCTCGGCAACGGCTTTTCGCTGACGCCGCAGGCGCAGCTCGCCTATTCGAAGGTCGACTTCGATGGCTTCACCGACCGCTTCGGCGCGCTGGTCTCGCTGACCAATGCCGACAGCCTGCTCGGCCGCGTCGGGCTGTCGCTCAATCACCAGAAGAGCTGGTATGACGGGACGAGCATCGTCCGCTCGGACCTCTACGCGATCGGCAATCTGCACTACGAGTTCCTCGACGGCAGCAATGTCGATGTCGCGGGCAGCGGCTTCGCCAGCGCCAATGACCGCCTGTGGGGCAGCATCGGCGGCGGCGGCAGCTACAGCTGGGCCAACGGCCGTTACACCGTATTCGGCGAAGCGACCTATCGCGCCAGCCTGCAGGATGCTGGCGACAACCACAGCTACAAGGGCAGCGCCGGGTTTCGGGTGGTGTGGTGAGGACGGAAGACTAAAGCAAACTGAAGTCAGACTGAACTGGCTGCACCTCTCCCGCTTGCGGGGTCGAGATGAGCGAAGCTGCACGATTTCTGTATAATCGAATAATACCGCTGAGTTGCCCGACGAGTCAAGCTGCCGTGTCCGCCGGCAGCCGCCGGCTACTTTGCATGGGGTTGTTTTCGATATTTTGGCATTGCCTCCCTGCGACGGCAGGCTATCGCATGCGGCTATCAGCCTCGTCCCATAGCCCGGCCATGACAACGTGGACACCTCAGTTGCAGAAGCCCGCAAGCGCCATATGCGATCGCCATGCCGCACGCGGGGCGAGGTGACAAGGAGCCCTACCCGCCCAGCCGATCGACCTCGGCCTTGCCGGCCTTCATGACAAGCGGGATGTGCTCGCCCTGGCCGAGCAGGCACGCCACGTCGCGCAGCGGATTGCCTTCCACCACCAGGAGATCGGCGAAGGCCTCCGGCACGATGCGGCCGAGCTTGCCCGTCATGCCGAGCACCTCGGCGCCGACAATTGTCGCGCTTTCGATCACCGCCTGCGCGCCGAGCACCTCGGCGCGGATCCGGAACTCATCGCTCTGCAACCGTTGCGATGGTCCGAGCAGATCGGAACCGTAACCCATCCTGACGCCGGCCTCGCGGTAGATCGCGAGCGAGCGCAGCCCGGCATCGCGCACGTCGGCGACCTTGGCGACGCTCGCCGCCGGCAGGCCGTATTTCGCGCCCTCGGTGGCCAGCGCCTCATAGGTGACGAGGGTCGGCACCGCATAGGCGCCCTGCTCGGCCATCAGCCGCGCGGTCGGCAGATCGACCAGATTGCCATGTTCGATCGTCCGCACGCCGCAGCGCACCGCGCGCTCGATCGCCTCCGCGGTGTAGGCATGGGCCAGCACATAGGTGTGACGCGCCCGCGCCTCAGCGACGATGGCGCGGATCTCGTCCTCGCAATAGCCGAAGGCGCCGATCGGATCGGTCGGCGACGCGACGCCGCCGGACGCCATGATCTTGATCTGGTCGGCGCCCATCTGCAGCTCTTCGCGCACCGCCTTGCGCACCGCATCGACGCCGTCGACGACGCGTGCGATCGCGCCGACCCGCACGCAGCAGGAGCAGGTCGGGTCGTTCAGATAGTCCGAGCGGGCGCGTCCGTCGCCGTGTCCGCCGGTCTGGCTCAGCGCGCGGCCTGAGACGAACAGCCTCGGACCATCGGTCAGCCCGGTGTCGATCGCCTGCTTCAGCGCGTAGCCGGCGCCGCCGGCATCGCGGACGGTGGTGAAGCCGCGCTTCAGCATGCCGCGCAGCAGCATGGTCGAGCGCAGCGTCACCAGCACATTCGCCATCCGCGCCTGCTGTGACAGGTCGAGCTCGACGGCGACCGCATGCACGTGAAGGTCGATCAGGCCGGGCATCAGGGTCTTGCCCCTGAGGTCGATGACCCGGTCCGCGGCGGCCTCGATCGGCCGGTCGGACACCTCCTTGATCAGGCGATCCTCGACCAGCACGTGATGGCCTTCGAGGAGATCTGGCCGCAGCGGATCGAGCAGCGCGGCATTCTTGAAGAGGATGGTGGACATGATGGTCTCCTTGTCAGGACGCGGCCTGCGTCACTTTGAGCATGATCTTTTTCGGAAAACCGCTGCGCACTTTTCCGGATCATGCTTCACGCAGCTTCGGTTGCGATGTCTTCGAGCGATCGACCGCGCGTCGGCACGCCCATCAGCACGACGGTGACGGCACCGATCAACAGCACGGACGTGGTGACGCCGAACACGCCGGCAAAGCCGAAATTGGGATAGAGATAGCCGACCAGGATCGGCGCGATGATCGCACCGATGCGGCCGATCGCAGATGCGAGCCCGGCGCCGGTGGTGCGGATCGCGGTCGGAAACACCTCGGCCGTGTAGGCATAGACACCTGCATAGGTGCCGTTCATGAAGAACGACAGCAGCAGGCCGGCCAGCATGATCTGTCCGTCGCTTTTGGCAAAAGCGAGCCCGAGCGCGCCGGCGCCGCCGAGCAGCATGTAGGAGGCGATCGTGGCCTGCCTTCCGATCCGCTCGTTGAACCAAGCCGCGGTGAAATAGCCGGGCACTTGCGCGCAATACATCGCGAGCGAGTAGCCAAAACTCTTGGTGATGCTCATGCCGTTCTGGACCAGGAGGCCGGGAATCCAGACGAAGAAGGAATAGTAGCTGAACGTGATCGACAGCCACATGATCCAGGTCATGGTGGTGATCCGCGCCTGGCGGCCGGCCAGGAGCGCGGCAAAATTGCTCAGCAGTGTCCCCGACGATGCGGCCGGCGCAGCGGGCTCTGCGACCGCAGGCGGCAGCACGCGGCCCTCGCGCGCGAAGCTGGCCTCGATCTTGTCGAGCACCGCCTCGGCTTCCTTCACCCTGCCCCGGCTTTCCAGCCAGCGCGGCGATTCCGGCAGCGAGCGGCGCCACCACAACAGCATCACGACCGGCACGGCGGTGATGACCAGCACGATGCGCCAGCCGTTCTCGTAGGCGGGCACGATGAAATAGCCGAGCAGCGCCGCAGCGACGAAGCCGAAAGAGAAGAAGCCGGCGAGCGCGCCGGTGAAGCTGCCGCGGGAACGCCGCGCCACGAACTCCGCGAGGTATGGCGCGATGATCGCGCTCTCCGCGCCGGTGCCCATGCCGGCGACGACGCGCGCAGCGAAGAACGACGGCCAGCTGTCCACCGCCGCGCTCGCCAGCGAGGCCGCGCTGTAGAGCGCCAGCGCCGACATCATCACCGCGCGGCGGCCGATCAGGTCGCCGAGCATCCCCGCTAGCAGCGCGCCGAATAGATAGCCGACAAAGGTGCTGCTGCCGAGCACGCCGGTCTCGACATTCGACAGCCCCCAGGCGGTGCGCAGCACCGGCAGGATGAATGCGAGAACCGCGGCATCCATCGCGTCGAACAGATAGCCCAGGCCGCCCATCAGCAGCAGGTGAATATGGAAACGCGCGAACGGCAGGCGCTCGATGCGCGCCGATATCATCGACATGAAAATCCCCCTCTGCGCCCCACGGTTCGGCACGCGCCGCGAGGTCAATCGGGGAATGATAGACAAATCGACATTATGGGAATAATTTATAATTATTATCTAGTACATCACCAACGTGAATATTGCCCGTGGCCTTCCGCACGCTCGACCTCAACCTTCTGAAAGTCTTCGAGGCGCTGATGACCGAGGGCAGCGTCACGCGCGCCGCGAGCGCGCTGACCATGACCCAGCCCGCCGTCAGCAACGCGCTGGCCCGGTTGCGTGACGCGCTCGGCGACCCCCTGTTCGTCCGTACCGCAAGCGGAATCCGCCCCACGCAGCGCGCCGTGGCGCTGTGGGAGCCGATCGGCGACGCCCTGGAAAACGTCCGCCACGCGCTCGACGAGGACGCCTTCGATCCGCGGCGCACCCAGGCTGAATTCAGCCTGTCGATGTCGGATTACGTCTCCTCGCTTGTGATGCCGCGGCTGCTGAACCGCTTTAATGACGTGGCGCCGTCCGCGCGCATCCACACCATGCCCAACACCATCCTGGAGATCGGCGACCGGCTCGAAGACAACCGGGTCGATTGCGTGCTGAGCGTCTATGTCAACGAGGCGCAGCAGCCGCCGGCCGTGATCCGCTCACGCTCGCTGTGGACCGTCGAGTATGCCTGCATGATGCGGCGGGATCATCCGCTCGCCAGGCAGAAGCGGCTCAGCACCCGCAGCTTCCTCGCCGCCAAGCATGTCGATGTCAGCCTCGCCGGCAGGACGCTGCCGACCTACGACCAGTTCCTCGCCTCGCGCGGGCTGTCGCGCAATCTGGTCGCCACCGTCAATCACTACAACACCGCCTACGAAATCCTGCGGCAGTCCGATTTGATCGCCGTGCTGCCGCGCGATCTCAGCGCGCAGTCCCGCCACGCGCCCGATCTGCACGCGATGCCGGTGCCGCTGCCGGCCCCGCCGCGCGTCGTCAGCCTGTTCTGGCACCAGCGCAACGACACCGTGCCCGCGCAACGCTGGCTGCGTGAGACGCTGGTGGAGTTGTTTGCGCGGATGGAATGAGCGAGCGGGACGTCGGACGCCACCCGCCTGCGCCGGTTCGGGGCTTCGGCGCGGCAGCCCTCGCCCGACCCCGTGTGCCGGAACTGCATCGGGGCCCGGTGCATCACCCAATTGGGTCTTTCTAACCGCCCCGCAATGCGTAACCTAAGGTTTTAACGAGCGCCCTCGTTGGCCCATATTGCCGGAGTTGAGCATGGCCGTTTATACGATCAGTCCTCATCCCGAACCGTTCATGTTTGCGTCGTTTCCCAACGGCGATCCGATTTGGCAGATCGTCGAGCCGCAAACTGATTTCGTCGCGGAACCCTGGGGTTTGCAGTTCGGCTTTGATCCCATCTATCCAAGTGGACTGCCCAGTTCCACTTACGGTCTGATCAACATCATCGGCACCGGACTGACCTATAACGGAAGCAATCTGACAGGCGGTGTCGTCACCGGGATTACGTGGACGTCCAGCGACGGGGCGTCGCTTTGGGAATCGATCACCGGGTTCAGCTACACCATCACGTCGAGCCTCGATATTTCAGGGCTGTGGCACGCAATCCTCGCCGGCAACGATACGGTGATCGCGAACAACCCCAACAGCTTCTTTCTCTCGGGCGAGTCCGGCAACGACACCGCCATCGGAGGCGTCGCGCGCGATTATCTGAGCGGCGGTCCCGGGGACGACGTCGTCTACGGCGAGGACGGCAGCGACTCGCTCGGCGGCAATTCCGGCAACGACATTGTCTACGGCGGCAATGGCAACGACTCGGAGTCGGGAGGTGCCGGAAACGACATCCTGCTCGGCGAAGCAGGTGCGGATTACATCACCGGCGATGCCGGTAAGGATGTCCTTTACGGTGGCCTCGGCGACGATCAGCTGTGGGGCGACACACCCGGCTGGAACCTGTATGGCGGCGATGGCGGTGACGCGGATGTCATCCACGGTGATGCCGGAAACGATACGATCGACGGCGGCAGCGGGGCCGACCAGCTCTATGGCGATGATGGCAATGACCTCATCTATGCCACGTTGGGTTTTGCATTCACGGCAACCACCGACGCCGACTCGCTTTACGGCGGCAACGGCGACGATTGGCTGATCGGCAATGAAGGGGGCAATCTTCTCGACGGCGGTGACGGCAACGACCTGCTTTACGGCGGTGACGGCAACGACACGCTCGCTGGCGGCGCAGGCAACGACCGGCTTTACGGGGCTAACGGCAACGATGCACTCGCCGGTGGCGCCGGCGACGACGTGCTCTACGGGGGTAACGGCAACGATACGCTCGACGGTGGCGCAGGCAACGATCTGCTTTACGGCGGCTCGGGGACCAACATCTTCATCCTCAGCGGCGGCAACGATACCGCATTCGGCGACCCGCTCGCCCAGAACACGGCCTTATTCGCTGCACCGCTCAGCGCCTTCCAGATATCGCGCGGCAGCGGCAACTCCTTCATTCTCACCGACACGCACCCGGGATCGCCACTTGGCAGCGCCGCTCTGATTGGCGTGAATACTCTGCAGTTTTCGGACCAGACGTTGTCCCTGGTGACGCTTGGAACATCGCTGGCCGAGACGCTGACCGCGCCATCCTACGGCGGCTGGCTCGAAGGGCTGGACGGGGACGATACGCTGAACGGGAGTGCCGAAGGCGATACGCTGAGCGGCGGACCTGGAGACGACACCCTCAATGGCGGTGGCGGACTTGATCTCGCGGACTTCTCGGGCGCAACAGGCAATCTTCTCATTTATCTCACCAACCCGGTCGTCACCGCGCCCGGACTTGGCACGGATCAGCTGAATTCGATCGAGGGGTTGGTCGGCGGCGCATACAACGACGTATTTGTCGGCACGACCGACGCGAACATTTTCTATCTCAGCGGCGGCAACGACTACACCTATGCCCGCGCTGGCGACGACACCGTCTATGGCGGCGACGGCCTCGATGTGCTGCTCGGCGAAGACGGCAACGATGTCCTCTACGGCGGCGCCGGCTTCAATTACCTGTTCGGCGGCGCAGGCAATGATTTGCTCGATGGCACTGGCGGGGCGTCGGCATCGGACGTGAATGTGATGTACGGCGAAGCCGGAAACGATGTGCTCTACGGCGACATGGGCACCAATTACTTCTACGGCGGCGCAGGCATCGATACGATGTATGGCGGCGCAGGTCTCAACCTCTTCATCTCCTCGGGTGAGACCGACGGAAACGTCATTTACGGCGGGTCGGGCCAGAATTACATCTACGGCTCCAATGGCGGCGATACAGTTACCGGCGGCAGTAGCGTCGACGTGTTTCTGATGGGCTCCGGTGCCGATGTGATCAATGGTGGTGGTGGCGTTGACTATGCCTGGGGCGGTGGCGGCTCCGACACATTCACCATCGACGACACGACGTCGGAAGTGATGGTCATCCAGGATTTCAACGCGGGCGGTGTCAATGACATCCTGAACTTCGTGGGGACATCGCTGCATTCGTTTGCCGATGTGCAGGCAGCCGAGACCTACGCCGCCGGTATCGCCTCGACCATCATCACCGATGCCGCAGGCAGCGCAGTTTGGCTGATCGGGATCACACCGGGACAGCTCGACGCGAGCATGTTCAGATTTTCCTGAGCAGTCGCGCCGCGATCCTTGTTACGGACCCGCACGTCTCAGCTTGAGCGGATTGGCGTTGCGTCCAGATGGGCGCAGTTCGCGGTCCCATGGAACAGGCTCGCGGCTGCCGCAAACAGTCGAGACCAGCCGGTTGAACCTTCGCCACAGGAACCAACAACGCGCCCGTCCCAACCTCACGATCCGGCACGAGCATCGCTTGCGCATCGGACGATGCGCACTCAATTCTGAGTTCACTATCAAGGGATGGAACTTCGCTTGGCGAGCCTTGCCGGTTGCCGGCACTCCCAGCCGCCCTGCGCAAAAGACAAAAAGATAACCATCTCAATAGCTTACAAGCCGCCCAATGTCGTTCGGATGCTCGCCATGACCCCTACACTCTTCCGTGTGCGCTTGAACGTCCTCCCTGCCCCGAACGACAACATCAGGAATGGATTGGACTCAAGATTGTTACTGTACGGAGGTAGGCCGGCGCTCGTAACGCTTGACGCAGTGGAGTCTGTGCGCGGCCATCTTCGGTAAAGCTGCCATTGTTTCGGGCCGAATTCGGACGTTCGCCATGCGCTTGTACACACACCTCAGAGTTTTTGTTCTTCTTGCTGCTTCAGTTCTCCTGGCGTCTCAGCCAGCCTGGGCGACGAAGCGAGTGGCTCTGGTAGTCGGAAACTCCAATTATCAAAACGCGCCGCTGCTTCCGAATCCTGCCAATGATGCTGCCGCTATCGCCGCGACCCTGAAGGGCGCCGGGTTCGATGTGGTAGAGTCTCGGCTCAACCTGGCCTCGAGCGACATGCGGCGGGCACTGAGGGATTTCGCCGATCAAGCCCGCGATGCAGACGTTGCCGTGGTCTACTATGCAGGTCATGGAATCGAGATCGACGGGACGAATTATCTAATCCCGACAGATGCCAGACTTGAACGCGACACCGATATCTATGACGAGGCCTTCTCGCTCGATCGTATCTTGCTGGCGATCGAGCCCGCCAGGCAACTGCGCGTCGTGATCGTTGACGCCTGTCGCAACAATCCATTTGCCGACACGATGAAACGAACCGTCGCTTCGCGCGCGATCAGCCGCGGGCTCGCCCGGGTAGAACCCGCCGTATCCAATACGCTGATCGCGTTTGCGGCGAAGGCCGGACTGACCGCACTCGACGGCAACAGCACGAACAGTCCATACGCGACAGCACTGGTCAAGTATATCGCAAAGCCTGGACTCGATTTGCGCAGGGCGTTCGGCTTCGTCCGCGACGATGTCTTGCAAGCTACCGGTAATCGACAGGAGCCATACGTTTACGGCTCGCTGGGCGGTGACGACGTTGCGCTCGTGCCAAAGGCAGAGGAGCCGACGCCGCCGCCGGCCAACGCCTCGTCGGAGACTCGTCGTGACTACGAATTGGCCCTGCAGGTCGGCAACAAGGCTGCCATGAGTGCGTTCCTCGCCCAGCATCCCGACGGCTATTACTCAAATCTGGCCAAGCTTCAGCTCAATCAGATCGACGCCGAGGACGCACGCGTTACCGCGACCAAGAAGGCGCAGGAAGCGGAGCAGCAGCAAGCTCGGCTTGTGTCCGAAGGTGCCCAGCGGGCCGAGCAGGAAAAAGCCGCCGCAGATTTCAAGGCTGCGGAGGATGCCCGTATCGCGGCTGAGAGAACAAAGCAGGCAGCGCAGGAACAAGCGACCGAGGCCGAACGGAAGCGGACTGCATCCCAATCCTCAACGGTCGCCATGCTTTCCCCGAACGGACCCGCCCTCGACAGCGCCAGGCCGGACAATCTTGCACCCCCACCCCCCTCCCAAACTAGCGAGGGCGCGAAGGTTGCCGCCTTGAACCCGGCGGCGCCACAGGAGGATCTTGCCAAATCAGTACAGAGCGAATTGAGCCGGGTCGGCTGTTTCACGGGCTCGGTCGACGGCGAGTGGAACGCGGCCTCGCGTCGTTCCCTGACCCTGTTCAACCGGCACGCCGGGACCAAATTTGACGTCAAGCTCGCAAGCCTCGATGTGCTCGATGCGATCAAGCTGAAACCGGCCCGCGTTTGCCCGCTGATCTGCGAGCAAGGCTACAGGGCGGACGGCGATCAGTGCCGCAAGATCACCTGCGCCGAGGGCTCGTTCCTGAACGAGGACAACCAATGCGAAAAGCGCCGCGGGAAAAAGCCGGTGGCGAAGCGTAACATGGACGAGCGCCCGTCGCGCGCGAATCGTTCGCTACGCGATATCTCCGAGCCGCAAGCCGATATTCCCCGACGACGACAGGCGACTGCAAGACCCTCGGGTGGTAGCGGCCAGATCATGTGTGATGCATATCTGTGCCGCCCGGTCCGTCGCGGATGTCATCTCGATTACCGTGGCGGCGGAGGTCCCGGCGGCGGTACCGGCAACGTTGAGGTCTGCAACTAGGACGGCATGCACGGCGGCGCGCCCGAGATCGTGGAAGGGCCGCCGTCTCTTCCGCGATCGGTAAAGCGTGGTTTGGCGACGATTGAGGGCAAGGGAGCTCAGCCGCAGAGCCCTGCATTGAAGAAGCTGAACGTCAGCCTCGGCCACCAGGACATTCACCACATGATCGCGCGGGGCGGTTGCTTCAGCCGCCTGAGCAAGCCGTAGCAACGGGATCGCTTACCTACTTGATGGAGTATGATTTGATGTCGAACGACCAATTGTTCGGCACCAGTTTTCCGCTGCCGCTGTCCGGTACACGCAGCTGACTGGTCCAGTCCGACAGATAGCTCAACGTGTCGGCCGGCCCCTGAAGCTTGCGCTGAATGTCTGGCAAATCGAGCAATTGCGCACGCCGCTCGCTCAGGATCGCAACGATCACAGCGGACCCGGCCGGCGGCGCGACGACATACTCAAATCCACGTTGCTGTGCCGCCGGGGTCGGAACAATGAATTGGACGCCAGGCTTGACAAGATTCATGTCGGGTCCGACCGACTGCGCCAATAGCTCGGCAGTCGGAAAGATCTGGGACATGCGCCCTTCCGCATCAACATCCACCAGCATGAGATACCCGGGCTTCCTGGCGGTTACGCCGAATGACACCTTGCTGCCAATGTTGACCGTTGGACCCGGCAGGATTTCAAGCGACACGCTGGCAGCATTTGCCGGGCCGCGCGGGGCCTGTACGCGCCGGACCGATTGAGCGTTCGTCGCACCTGCAGATGGAGATGCCGACGGCAGCGGCGCCGCGCACGCGACCTCGCTTCCCGCCAGCACCAGCACGATCGCAAGCCATGATTGCTTGCGGCAAACCAGTTCCGCTGGCGACATGACCTGCTTTCCCAAGTTTGTCAGGGAACGCTGAAAAAGCCGATCGACGCGATCCGCGCGTCCGCCGGCAGGTAGCGCTCCAGACTCTTGATGACCTGCCCCGAGGCACGACGCCGGTTGAGCTGCATCAGGACCGTCTCCAGGTCAACCATCCGCTGCTGCGAGGTCACCGCAACGATCTGCTCGGCACCGAACGGCTCACCTACCCGAAGCGGCAGCCGCAGATTGGCCGATCGCGCCAGCGCGGCATCAGAACCCACCGGATACAGCATTTGGATAGTTCCATCACCCGACACGTTGAATAGCAGCACCGCTCGTGAACCGACGTCGGACAATTCGACCTCGACGGTCTGGCCGCTGCGCTGCTGTCGATCATCCGGCCAAATACGCATCACCTGCGGCGACCGCGTCGCCATGCGCTTAAGCTCCCGAATGGCTGCAGTTCGGTTGACCACTGTCGTCAAGCCGGCAACGTCAACACCATAGGCGACCACATCGCCCCAGGCGATGACGTCATGCGACACGGGGTCCCAGATCAGGTCGGGATTATCAGTTGGTTGAACGGCCTGCACACTGGCATCCTGCGGCTTGACGCCGGCGAAATAGTTCATCTTGCCGTCAAGCGCCGCCAAACGGATCGGCGTGGTGAGACGGAAGGGCGGCAGCGCGGCACTGGGCGCGGCCGGGCCGGTCGCGGCGACGCCGGTTGGAGCGGTTTGTGACGTGGCCGTAACGGCCGGCGGCGTGGGGGTTTGTTTTTCGGCGGGCGTGACGGTAGCAGCCTGACCGGAGGCAGCTCTCGCGGCCGTCCCCTGGATCAGCACCACGCCGCGCGTCAGTTCGAAGGCGACGTCGGTTTCCGGCCTCTGTGTCGGCGACGATACCGTCACGATGTTCTGGCGCTGGTCGGACAGTTGATAGACCACCTGCCGAACATTGCTGAAAAGCTCCTTCAGAGTCACTTTGCCATCGTGATTGATGTCCGCGTTGCCCTCCACTGCCCGCGCGACGGCATAACTCAGTGCGCCGCGCAGGCCATCGATGCCGGGGATCCGCACTTCCGGCGCCTTGGTGTTTCGATCGACGGCGGCGATGAACGCAGTGTGGTCGAGATCGAGTTCTGACTTCGGGTCGTCGCTGCTCGACACCGGCTTCAATTCATCAACCAGCAGCGTGTAGCGCGGCACCTGTCGAAAACTCATCTCTGCCGCACGCGGATCGATATCGCGCACCATTCCACCGCCGTGGCAGGTATCCGCAACGAAGATCACTTTCGCGCCACGCAATTCGAACTGCCGGATGAAATGGTTGAATTCGCTTCCCAGAATGCGCTCGGCCGATCCGGCCGGCGTAGTAGCGAATTCGGGCAGCAGGAACACGTTCTCCATTCCGTCGGGTTCGGAGCCCTTGATGCGCTCGGGCTCCTGCGTGCCGTGACCTGCGATCGACAGGAAGATGAGGTCGTTGCTCTTTGTCCGCTCCACCAGTGAGCTGATCTCACGCAGCACGCTTGCCCTATCGACCTGTGCATTGGTCAGTTCGACCACATCGCTGACGCCCATGGTCCTCAGGCTGGACACGATGTCATTGGCGTCGGCGACCGCGCCCTTCAATTTGCGTACATGCTGGTAGTCGTCGACGCCGATGACGAGCGCCCGGAGGGCCGCACCGTCCGGGTTACTTATCGACAGTTCTCCCGCCGCATGCGCGCGCTGGAGTGGCAGGCCGACCAACGTAGCGAGCAGGATGGCGCTACACAGCCAACCGGTCTTTTGATCAAAGCCCTTGAGCCTTCGCATCGTGATCCACCTCGATATCAAGCAGGTCTGCCCTGGAACCACACCGGTAAGGTAGAGCGGCAGGATGCCGTCCGGACCTCCAGAAACCAGCCCGCAGGCAGCGATCCATGTTCATCTGTAGCCCTAGCGAGACCCCAGGTTCAGCGCCGCTTGTTCGCTGTCTTGCGGCCTGCTGGCGCCTCGGTCTCCTGATAGGCGTTCGCGGAAACAGTCGTCTGATCATCTGCGAACGCGCGAAAGCGGACCGGAACGTAGCCGCGCGCGAGCAGGCTTGCCAGCGGATAGACGTTGCGGCAGACGCGACCGTTGCAGCCGCCCGTCGAGGATTCCATGACCTCCGCCTTGCGATCCGGCGTGAACCGCAGGAACAACATCACGTGGGAACCCGGCTTGTTCAGGGCGTCACCAGGCTTGAGGTCCCAGGGGTTCGTCACGGGTGCAGCGATCGCGGGGATGGCGGCGGTCGTGTAGTGGACGGAAAGTCCCCACGCGGCGCTGACGAATGCCGAACAGTCGACGCCGGCCACATCCGGCCGTGGCTCGTTGCGGGTGCAGACATTGCCTGCCAGCGTCCCGCTTTCGATCCGCTGCCGGAAGTTCGCGAGCGAACCGTGGCAACCCCAGCAATAGGGCACGCCGCGCACTTCCTGGTTTACCTTGCCCTGCAGATACCACGGCCGGCGAATACGGCTGAAACCGGAGCATTGGCTGTCGGGATCGCTACCGTAGTTCGCCTGTGTCAACTTCCACTGGACACCCTCAAAGGCGAAGGCCGTCTCGATCGCCTGCTGGCGATTGGACGGCCGCACGGCGGCGGTCGCATTGAACTTGATATCCGGCTGCGCCGCCGGTGCGGCCGGAGTGCGCGATGGCCTGACGTCAATGACGGATACCTTCCCCATGGGCCGGAAGCCGACACCAACGACCTCAACGCCCTCCGGCTTGGTACGCAGAAAATAGACATCGCCATCGCCTGAGACAGTGACGAACCGCCGGGTCACGGGCGTGTTCTCCAAGGGCAACTCGTAGATGCCCTCCAGGCGTCCGTTCGAGGCATAGCGTGCGACGAATGTGGCGGCATTCTTGCCCGACGGCGGAATGTCCTCGGCCAGCACGTAGAAGCGATCACTGTTGTCGATCTCGAGAAACTCCACGGTCCCGAGCTGGTTGCGGACACGCAGGCCGAGCTGACCGATGGTCTCGTTGCTGACCATGGTCTGGATTTCGACCCGCACGCTGGCATTGCCCTTGTCGGGAATAATATCAGCGATCACCGATCCCTTGCTGCGCGAGGCGATATACTGCCGGTCGGGCTGTCGCGTCGTCCTTACGACGGCCGCGCGGGTATCACGATCGAGCAAGTCGGTTGGACTGCTCAGCGCCTGCGAGCCCATTTGGGCGAAGGCCGAAACGGCGACCTGGTCGTCCGTACCGCGGGACGAAACTTCCTCAAGCTGGATCACGTCTCCGCCCACCCCGCGCGTGGACTGTCCCGGTGCCGCCTTCAGCATCCGTACGCCGCCGTCCCAAACCATGATGTCGTCGTTACGGACGACGAGGTCGGTGGGCTGGACGTCGCCAGGCATCTTCAGGATGTCGGGCGCAGTGTTCGGTTGCTTGGGGTCGAACTGCAGGATGCGGCCGTTGACCTGATCAAGCACAAACAGGTTTCCCTGTCCGTCAGCGCTGAGCGCTTGCGGGCCCCCGAGTTCGACGTCCTGGCCGGCCGGGACGATCCCGACCATGGAGGCAGCCGAACCGCCGGCAAAGCTTCGCACGACGGCATCGTCGGCCTTTGCACCGGTTGCAGCGAAGGCCGCGCCGACGATAGAGAGCCAGATCCAGCTAGATCGACGAAACATATCCGCCTCAACGTAACCGAACCGAATGCAGCGTCAGTCCGACTAATCCAAGACTGCGCGAGCGCAGCGTCAATTAGTGGCGAGCAACCCCAATTCCGTTCAACTCTTTCACTGGACGGTGATAGTCCGAACTCCTTCAGCTTGCAGTGCAAAATCATGGCCAAAAACAGATTTGAGCAAGTCAGCGAAATCCAGCCCGACGCGATTACTCTGGTTTTGAGGCGCGACGATGCGGGCGCATCCGGGTCAATCGTGTTGCCAGCCGCCGCAAGCGGCGGACGCCTGAGCAGCGACCAGGTCAGCGCCCATATGCCGGCCCAGGACGCCTTTCGCGGCGCAATCCGGCTCGCCAATGACATGAAGCTTGCGATCGTGGTTTGCGACCAGGATGGCGTCTGGAAGCCGGAATGGGGAGAGCTTTACCAGGCGATCGATTGACCCCACCCGGGCAGCCGCTGCGGCGCCACATGGAGGCCGGCATGGCAAATGGAGCGTTAAGCGGGCTGTCGTTGAGGTCGCGAGCCCTGATGATCGCCCTGTTGGCCGCAACCAGCTGGCCCGCGCGGGCAAACGATTCCGCCGCCGAATTGTCCATCGGCGGGCTGCAATTCGTTCGCACCAAGGATGTGACCATGGCGAGCGAGGAGCTTCGTATCGGGCTGGACAAGGTCAACGTTCGCTACCAATTCGTCAACCAGACGAGCAAGCCGGTTGCGCTCACTGTCGCTTTTCCGCTGCCCGACATCGACCTGTCCGAAGCTGAGAACATTGCGCTTCCATCGAGCAATCCGGTCAACTTCGTCGAGTTCGAGACCAGGATCGACGGCAACCCGGTGCCGCTGACCATCGACCAGCGCGCCATGGTCGGCAACAAGGATGTCACTGCCCTGCTCCGTCAGTTCAAGCTGCCCCTGCTGCCGCTCGGTGATCGGGAGATCCGGGTAGCCGACCTGCCGGCGACAACTCGCACGAAGCTGATTGATGATGGCCTTCTGATGCCTGCCGGCATGAGCGACAACGGTCGCCAGCAATACATGCCCGGCTGGATAACCAAGACTTCGGCCGTTCGCGAACAGGTATTCCCACCCACGCGTACCGTCATCGTCGAACATCAGTATCGCCCGAGCGTCGGCTCCAGCCCTGACACGGTCCTGCGCTCCGGTCTGCGTCGCAGCGCAGCACTAGGTCCGGAAGTCGAGCGGTACAGGAAAGAGTATTGCGTAACGGATGCGTTCCTTGCCGAATTGGACAAGCGCACCGGCAGCAGCCAGGACAATGCGGCAAAGCTGCAGGAGCGGCGCATTTCCTACGTGCTCAAGACGGGTGCGAACTGGGCGGGTCCAATCCGCTCCTTCACGTTGACGATCGATCCGGGCGGCGACGACCGTCTGGTCAGTTTTTGTCCGGGGCGGCTCATGCCGTCATCTGCCAACAACTCGCGTCAATTCACGGCAAGCGACTTCAAGCCGGATGCCGACCTGAAGATCTTGATGATCGGCAAGTTCTGAAGAGCAGCTCAATTCGTGAGCATTACATAGCGTGCGGCCGCCGTTAGGGTCACATTGCCGCGCTGAGCTTCGCTGATCGCTTGCAGGAAGAATGTGTCGGCCGCCATCGGTCGCGGCTGGCGCAGCGAGTCCAGAACACGCGGGGCCGCAACGACCAACAGGAGCTGCGGACCGGTTGAGCGCGCCATTGGCAGGGCGAAAGAAAGCGAGTCGATGCCCGGCTTCAGGAGATAGGACAGGCTTTGCACCTCGCCGCGATCCGAGACCATGAGCAGTTCCACCACCCGGTTGGCAAAATTCTCGATGGTCCCGTTCAGGGTTTCGCCGGCCTTCAGTTCCGTCGCCGACAGGTTGATGCGCGGCGCACGCGCTTGATCGCTTCCGACCTGACTCAAGAATTTGACGGCCGGACATTGTGCCTGATTCACCTGCCTGACGCCGACCGAAGCCTCAAATCCATGCTCCTTTCGAAACGCCTTGTCGAAGGTATCGAACGGGGCGGTCGAGGCGCCGAAGCCTTCAATGACGGCCGCGCTGGAGCTCACTGCAACAGGCAGGATGAAGAAGCAGTCGCCGCCCGCATATTGGGCGACATATCTGCGGATGCGTTCGGCTCGACCCGGCCCATCGGGCGACGAAGACGGCGTCACCGTCGGCTGAGGCGGCAGCTTCACCGGCTCCTGACGTGCTGGCTGTGGCGGAGCAGGCTCGATCCTCGGCGGCGCGGGTGTCGCGGCGAGTTTCGGCGGTGGCGGCAAGGCCGCCTGACCCGATGACGACCAGACAAATTTATAGAAGGTGTACCCACCGCCCCCCAGCAGAAGCAGCATCGCTGCGACGCCGGCGCCGAGCCAGACGCGGCGAGAGTTCCGCGTGGTTGATGGCGCCCGCTCCAGCTGCGCAGACGTCCCGGCTTCCGGCTTCCCCAACGGATCGAAGCCGTGGAGCGGTGCGGCAGACGGCTGAGCCGAAGCCGCCGGCGCCCAGTTGGCGACCTCCGCCATGGTCGGGCGCAAGGCCGGGTCCGGCTGCAGCATTCTCTCGAGAAGCGGCCTGATACGCATATCCACTGCGCCGAGATCGGGCACACGCCGGCGCTTCTCGACCAGTTGAAACTGGCTTCCGCCCATATCGAGCTTCTGCCCGGTCAAGGCTTGGAACAGCACGAGACCAAAGCTGTAGACATCGGACTTCGCGGTGACATCATTGCCGTACAAGCCGACCTGTTCCGGCGATGCGTAATTATCCTTGCCGGCGAAGCCGGAGCCGATGATGGTCTTGTCACCCATCTGGGTAGACCGGGCGATACCAAAGTCGATGATCTTCGCCCGCCTTACATCATCGAGCGGCACAATGATGTTGTCGGGGGAGACATCGCGATGGATGATGCCGTGCTCGTGAGCGGCGTGCAGGCCCGATGCGACCCGCTGCATCAACTTGATCAGCGCTTCGAAGGTCAGCGGCCCATCGTCGAGCATGTTCGACAGCGAGCGCCCATTCACGAATTCCATCGCGAGATAGGGGCGCTGCAGCACGGGTTCGACCGTGAACAGGAAGTAGCGAACGATCGCTTCATGCGGAAGATTGTGAAGTGCCGCCGCCTCCCGGCGGAACAGCGCAAGTGCCGCCTCGTTGTCGACCATGTCGGGCAGCAACATCTTGACCGCAACGGGCGATCCGGTCTGGATCTCGCGGCATCGGTAGACCTCCCCCATACCGCCTGCCCCGATCATCGCTTCGATCTCGTAGATGCCGTTGAGCCGGGTGCCGGCCGGCACACCGCGGTAGGATGATCGAAACGGATCGTTCGCGGTCATGCTCGCGGCTCCCGATCGAGCGGCGTCCTCGTGGTCTCCGAGGATCGCGGCGCGAGCAATCGCACGATCACGATCGTCACGTTGTCGAGCCCGCCGCGATCGAGCGCGAGCGCAAGCATGTCGTCGCAGGCTGCCTGGGCAAGGCGAGTGGCTGCGTGCTGCTGAATCTCGTCATCCTGCACGTGTCGGGTCAAGCCGTCGCTGCAAATCACGAAGACGTCTTCCGGTTCGGCCGGACCGGTCACCACCTCGAACTCGGGGTCGGCGACAACGCCGACAGCCCGGGTGATGGCATTGTTCGGCCAATCCTGGACCTCTTCGCGCGATAGCGCGCCGCCGGCGATCAGTTCCTCCAACTCGCTATGATCGTGCGACACCTGTGTGATGCCGTGGCGGTTGATCAGGTACACCCGGCTGTCACCCGCCCATATGCAGGCATAATGGCCGTCGCGTACGAGCAGGACTGCCGTTGTGGTCCCGACAGTGGCACCCTGCCTTGCCTCGCTGAGTGCCAGAATCTGCTGGTTGGCGCTGAACAGACGCGCCTCGCATTGCGCCAACAGGTCCGCCGCGGAGTCAGGCGCGGCGATCGCATCAAGCGACTGCACCACGATGCGGCTGGCAAGATCGCCTGCCTCATGACCGCCCATGCCGTCAGCGACCGCCCATAGGCCGACGTCGGTTCTTACCAGACATGAATCCTCGTTCCGCGCCCGCACCCGTCCGGCATGAGTGACGCTACCGACATCGAACAAGGAGGGGACGTGTACCATCGCGCGTCATCCCGTCCCGGATACCGCGCGGCTGACGTCGCCGGTCAGCAGCGTGGAATAGTGAAACGGATCCGGCAATCCGCGGCAACAGAGTGCGATCGGCGGGAACCCTTCGCCTCCGGCGGTCCACCAGAAACTAGCCGCGGCATAGACTTGAGGGCTCGCGCCGCAAAGCGTACCGAACGACTCGGCAAACCCATCGACGGTCGAAACCATTCCCAGCGTCGCGTCGCTCAGCGACACGATTGACGGTCCATCAGTCCCCGACGCGCGCAGACGCGGAAGCGCGAGGCGATCCAGCGCATCGGAGATCTGCTCGAACGTCGCCGCCCGATCCAGGGTCGAGAGCAGGAATGTCTCCACTTGCCCAAACCACTCGTCCTGTGGATCGATGTTCGGCGGCGGCAGCGCGGCGTCACCATCGAGCACCGCATGCAACGTCAACGGATAGTATCGCCCCACCCCGTCAAGCGAAGGCATGATCGCTCCTGCGACGGTGGTGCCGCAGATCGCGCCGCCAAGCCAGAACCGCCAAACCGGCGCGGTCAGGAATGCTTCCTGCCAGGCGGAGCCGAGTTGATGGCGACTCGCGGAGATGGCAGCCTGCACCCACGGCTCCCAGACTTCCAGAAAGCTGCGCGGCGTCGCGATCGCGATGAAATCACGCTTCGCGCCGATCTTGCCGAATAAGCCGCATCTCATGGTCATATTCCGGTCGGGCAACGAAACTCGCGGAGCACTGACAGGTTTAGCGGATTGCGCAACGATCCGGTGGAAATCTGATAGTTGAGCTCACGTCCGGCAACAATGAAGGTTGCGCTGGCGGTTTCCGCCTTGGCAACCAGCGAGCCGGCCTCCAGCATTCGGAACAATGACCAGGGGCCGATGCGCTCAAGTACGGATGGCGAGCCGGACTCGTTGCTGACCGAAATTGCCGTCCGCGGCGATGGGCCGGGCCAGAGGACCGTCGTCGGCGAATTGCTCTGCGGCGGCGACGGAGCAGCGGGTTGCGGCGCGCCAAACATGGAGGGAGCTGCGGCTGGTCCTGGTGTTGTGGGGCTGTTGATCGTCGTGCCACCGATCTCGGTCTTGACTGTGATGCCCGGTCCGGCCGCAGCCGGCGGTCGGATCGCAAAGGACACTGCCGGCACGCCGCCGCCGGTCTGGAAAAAGGCATCGCGGATATAGGCGGCATTCTGGAACTGCTTCAACGTGTCGGGCGAGAACGATCGTCCGACGGGGCTCTCCTTCCGCCAGACCCAGTCCGAGCGCGAAGTATCGGCATAAGGCGCCAGGAATTGGGTGAAGAACTTGTCCATGATGCCGTTCGGGCTGAACAGCTTCGCGAAATCAGCGAGCGGGACTTCCTGACCACTGCTGCGTACAAACGGGTAGCGGTTGGTCACCGTCTGCTGACAGACCGGCGTGACCTGATCGCGCAACGACTGCAGGATTTGACCGGCCGTGGAGGCGGCGATGCTGCCTTCGAACTCCGCGGCTGCCGCCCGCAGCATATCTGAAAATGGTGGCGGCATACGCGAGGCATTGTTGCGCAGCGCGGCAACCTGGGTCTGAAGCCCCGCAGTTGCTTGCGCCGTCAGTTGCGGATTCTCGATCATCAGCGTCAGATTTTGCGCAATGTCGTTCAGGTTTGCGATCGTCGAGTCGATCGGCCGGCGGGTGCTCTCCCCCTCAAGCGCTGCATGGTAGGGCTTGAACTGCGACTCAATCGTCGCGCCCGGTGTACCATCCTGGGCATTGTTGAACAGCGCCGGCGTGGTCACCGCAGGCGGCACGGCCGGCGTTCCGGTGCTCGCCGGCTTCGGGCGTTCCTTGGTCAGCATGGTCTCATCGCGCACCGATTCCAGGATTTGCCGCATCGGCGAGGTCGGCGCCGAAAGCGACCTCAGCACCTCGTATTTCGGCTTGTCGGCGAGCAATTTCTTCAGACGCAGGCTGCCGAGCGCAGTACGCCACGCCGTTACAAAATCATTGGAGTAGATGCTGAGCAGATCCCCAGCCAGATTGTCATACTGCTGGTCAATTGCCGATTGCTGGCCGGCGTCACCCAAGACCCACCGCTCCCGCTTCATGCGCTCCGACAATCCGGGCAGTCGAGCGATGAACTTCTGATTGAAGCCGTTATAGGTGAAGAACTCGGGCACCCGCACGTTGTCCAGGGGCTGCCCAGTCGTGGTTTCGAACACGACTGCGACGTCCGGACCGCCTCGGCGGCTGGCGATCCAGTCGCCGGCGGTCGATCCACGAGCCTCTGACTTCAGGAACTCGTAGGCACGTTGCGAGACGCTGAGGCGCGCCAATGAATTCTGCGCCTGCTTGATCAGCCGGCCATCAAGCTCGATCAGCGGCGGTTGCTCGGTTTCGAGGTCGAACATTGCCATGAGATTTTCATCGAGCAGACGCCGACCTTCCGCGTTGGTCGCGCCAGGATAGAGGTTATCCGCCCAGTCCCGCTGCATCCAGGAGCGGATGAGCTCGCGGTCCGGGGATTGCAGGCCGCCGAGCATCAGGTAGACCTTCAGCGCCTCATAGACGAAGGCAGGCTCGGCGATGCGCGCATTGAGCTGCTCTTCCAAACGGTACAGCAGCCGAGGCCTGAACATGCGCTCAAGCGCGGTGTGATAGGCCGCCTTCGCGGGAGACAACAGGCGCGCGCGCTGACTGAGCCCGTAGCGCGCCGAAAGTGCTACCGGCTCATTCCGCGAGGCATAACCGGCAGGGGCGTTCCGCAGCCGATAGAGCAGCGGCAGCACCTTGTCGAGATCGTGATCGGCGATCAGCGTTTGCTTGATGAGCGGCGCACCGGCGGCGGCATACTCGCTGTCCGCCTGCAAGCTCTGCTCGATCAGGTCGGAGTTGCGCTTGTAGCTGGTCAGCCACGCACCGATCAGTCCGATCGCCACCAAACCGATCACCGACAGCGCCGCGGTCTTGAGGATCAGGGCGCGGCGCACCGCAGCACGGTCGGTCGAAACCCAGTCAGCCTCGCCGATGATGACCTTCGAAATCAAATCGGCGAGGAAATAGCTCTTGCCGGTTCCGGAATAGGCTCCTGCACCGACTTCCTCCGCGCCGAATGTACGCGCCAGCGATCCGATCAATTGATCAATCGGCGTACCCTGCTGAGTGCCCGACGTGAAATAGAACCCACGCAGATTGGCGTTCACGTGATATCGCGTCGGCTCAAAAATCTGGTTGAGGAAATCGTGGATCTGCGGCTTGAGCCGCGCCATCTGCGCCGGGAAGCCAAACAACTGCACCCGGTGCTGCGGCGTCGGCTCGTCCTGCAGACGGTCGAGCGTTTCCTCGCTCAGGCGCTCCAACAGGCGATCGAACTCGACCGGGACCTGCCCCACCAGGTTCTGGGTCTTGTCGGCGGTCTGGAAAGTGGCGCCCCAGACCTGGCGCCGGCCGGCTTCGCCGAGATACGCGAAATATTCGGTGAAACCGGCGACGAGATCGGCCTTGGTGAACAGCGCATAGACCGGGAAACTCACTTTCAGCCGCTGATGCAGTTCGAGGAGCCGCATCCTGATGGCATCGGCATGAAGCGCGAGTTCCTGCTTCGGCAGCGTCAGCACGTCTTCCAGACTGATTGCGACGAGAACGCCGTTGATCGGCTGGCGCGATCGAGTTTTCTTCAGGATATCCAGGAAGGAGATCCAGCTTTCCTTGTCGGCCTTGCTGTTTGAATCCTGGGTTGTGTAGCGACCGGCGGTATCGATCAGCACCGCTTCCTCGGTGAACCACCAATCACAGTAGCGAGTGCCGCCGACCCCGGCGATCGCCGCCGGCGTTGCCCCTCGCGCGAGCGGAAACTTGAGCCCCGAATTCACCAGCGCCGTGGTCTTTCCGGCGCCGGGCGGACCGATGATGACATACCAGGGTAGATCGTAGAGATAACCGGACTTGTTGCCGCTCGCAGTCTTAAGCGTTGAGAGCGCATCCTTCATGCGCTCCTTGAGCACCGGCTCGTCACTGACAGGCTGATCCGCACCGCTGACGCCGTCGGCGATTTCCTTGGCATTCTTGCGTCGCTTGAAGAAATGAAGACCGGTGACACCTGCTGCAGCGGCGCCGAGCAAGAGGATCGCGATCTGGCGAACGATGTGATTCTCCAACGGATGCCAGTCGCCGAAAGCAATAAAGGGACCGGCAAGGTAGATCACCGCCCCAAGCGAGCTGAGCCCGACTCCATAGAGAACGATGCGTAGAATGTCCTTAGCGAGCATTTACCGGTACCTGTCGCTTATCGCGTGAGCTTGTGGCGTCCGCTATTCGCTACGTTCGATGAAGATTTCCACCCGACGGTTCTTGGCACGCCCCTCGGGTGTCGAATTGCTGGCAATTGGTGAATCCGATCCCTTGCCGTCGACGTCGACGCGCGAACCGTCGGCCAGGCCGGGTTTCAGCGCGGCGGCAACCGCCTTGGCGCGTTCGACCGACAATTCGAAATTCGAGGGGAAACGCACGGTGCGGATCGGCGAACTGTCGGTATGGCCAACCACCCGGATTCGGCCGGGCTCCTTGTCGAGCGTCGCCGCAACCCGGGCCGCGATCGGCTTGAAACCATCCAGGATGGTTGCCTGGCCCGAGGCAAACAATGCGAGATCGCAGACCCTGATCACGATGAAGCTCGCCGTCTGATCCGCAGTCATGGCGCAGGCCGTTTTCTCCAGTGCAAGCGCGTTGCGAATCCGCTGCAGCTGGGTGATGCGGTCCGGGGGTGGCGGCGGAGGCGGAGGTGGCGGCGGCGCAACGACCCGGCGCTTGAGCTCGATCGGATCGCCGGGATGCAATGCCAGCGCGACTTCCGCAGCATTCTCTGCACGGCCAGCCAGCAACGTCCGCAGAACAAAATAGGATCCCGTCAGCAGCGCGGCGACCACGGCCGCCACCAGCCAAACGGGAATACGCAAGTGCTTCCGCCGACCGGCCAAGGCCTGCCCGCGCCAGTGCGGCGACAGATCGTTGGTCGGCTTGGGCCGAACCCGGCGCAGCGTTTCATAGAGGTTGCGCTGGATCACCTGGAGGTTCGCAAGCCCGCCCGGCGACGTCCGGTGAATGCCCTGGAACCCGAGCGCAAGGCAGGCGTGCTGGAGTTCGAGCACCGGATAGTTGACCAGCGGATCAGTCTTCAAATGGTCGAGGATCTCGAAGAAGCGTACGCCGCCCACGCGTTCGCCGAAGAACCGGCTGAGCATCGAGTATTGGGCCCAGACGTGTCGATCGTCGGTCGGGATGTGTTGCACAATATCGTCGGCGGTAGCGCACAGGATATATTTCGCCGTATTGGCTTGGTGCTCGGAAATGCCGGCCGAGCGGATATCCTTCTCGAAGAACTTGATGGCGTCGGCGACCTGCTCCATCAGGCTCGCGAATGACGCCCGCATCAGCGCTACGCGCAGCCGGCCAAGCAACTGCAGCAAAGGGCCGCCGGCGCGCATCACCGGATTGGCATTTGGCGTAACCAGATCGTCGACACGCAAGGGCGGTCCGGGCGGCAAGATCGGTTGCGCCTGAGCCTGCGCCGGTGTCGAAATCCATTCCTCGGACGGCTGGCTGGTCGGCGGGGCGGCGTAGCTTGCGCCCTGCGGTACAGGAGAAAATGACGGCGGCGAAGGGGCACCAGGCGAAGCCACGGGCGATGGCGAATACGCTGGACGGCTTGCAGGTCCCTCGCCCGCCGGAGATTGAGGAGCCGGAGCCGGCGGCATCTTCCCGCCGGGGTTCGGACGGATGATGGTCCGCTCACCCCGACCGAAAGGATTAACCGGCTTGTCCCTGTCGGTCATGGCCGCTCTTCCAGGATAGCCCAAAGGTACAACTCAAGCTCCGGCCAGTCGCCGGAAAAATGCATCCCGATCGAGGCCGCAGTGCTGAACTCGGGCCACAGCGGCGACTTGCGATCGAGGTAGAAATAAACGTGGTCTGTGATGGCTCGGATGTGCGGTGGCGGCGTCGGCAGATGCACCAAGGTCAAACCCGGCAGGTTTGCGTGCACGATCTCGGTCATTTTGGTGTTGGGCCCGACCTTGAACAGGTGCGGGAATTCGTTCTGAATCTCCACCAGAGGCCGCCGCGCGGCGACCTCCAGCACGAGGGTCGCATTTCGGAACAATGCGCGATCGCGGATTGGCGATACAAAGGCGTTCTGGGCGCGTTCGATGATCTCCAGACGGATCGCCCGCCTGCCCAACCGCGCGCTCAGGAAATCCTGGATGTCGCGCACCAGCGGCGTGAAGACGTATTCGAGGTTGTCGTGATCATATGCCGGGTAGTCCCGCGCGCGTCGTTCGGTCGTCGCGAAGGTCGCAAGCTCACCGGCAAACCTCAGTAGCTCTTCGTACAGCCGCTCGGGATGTACGCTGCCGGACCGCTTGAAATGAGTCAGCACGGGAATGGTCCGGTTCAGAACCTGCAGCACCAGATAATCGACGCTCTGCAAACCGCCGCCGGACGAAGGGTCGACCGCGTAGCGTGCAAGCTCGTCGAGTTTGGTCTCAACCCAGCCAATGATGCGATTGAGCCAGCCATCGACGACCGGATGTGCGGCGCAGACCAGCATTGGCGGCACAAATTTGTCGTCGAACAGAATGTTCTTGTCGCGTACCTCGAGGATGCGGGCGATGCCGAGACCCATGTACCCCGGCTTGCTGGTCTTGCGCAGCTCGAACGACAGCCGCGGATAGACAATGTCAATCTCTTCTTCGATGCGCAGCGCCGAGGTCGAATCGATAAACGTTTCGGAAGTCCGAACGTAACGACTTGCGCTGTCGGTGCGATCCTCATCCACCTCCCGCGTATTGGGCGCCGCGACCGGCATCATCAGCCAGACGATCTGGCCTGCGGCCGAATCCGGCACTTCGATGGCTTCCGGGATCGGACTGTCAGCAGGGATATCGAACGGCGTTCCATCGGGCATGACGCCGGTCGCACTGCGCACGGCGAATTTGCTCTGTTGAGTAAGATCGTTGTCGATCTCGAGCTGAGCAAAGCCCCACGGGTACGGTGTTGTGTAACGAACGCGCTTTTCCAGCAGATGCTCGAGATAGCGATCGTTCTGCTGCAGATGATGCGGCCGCAGAAACAGACCTTCCGACCAGAAAACTTTGCTGTACCAGGACATTCCTGCATCCACTTGGCAATGATCGGCGACGGCATCGTCACCGACAGTTCACTTTGACCCCGACTTGTCTGCGCGGTCGTAATATTCAGAGAAATGCAGCATGAAGGTATCGATCGGCGCGCTTTCGTCGCGACCGAGATGCGCCTTCCAGCGCGTCAAGAATTCATCCCACAACTTACTCTTGTTCGAGCCGAAAAAGGATCTTGCGCCGCGCTGAAGCTCGAGCTCGCGCGCCATCAGCGTCGGATCGATACTGGCGATCAGCCCGCTGACGGCATGCTGCATTGCCGCATAGGTCTTCAATTGATGGGATTTGAGATCCTTGAAGCCCTGCGCGAAGGCATGCGGCGCATCGAGGTAACTGCGCGTCGGCGGCCCGAACAGGATACGCATGGCGTCGTCCGCGGTCGGCGAGAATTTCAGCGGATTGTTCTCGATAGCCTGGATGGTGGTTTGACTGGTGCTGCGCGTCAGCTGCTTGGCCTGGGTCCGCGCCTGCAGCAGAGCCATCAGGTTTTCCACGGTCATGCGCAGGATGATGCCCAGCTGCTCCGCGAGTTCGGCCTCGGTCTTGTCGGCAAAGAAATTGTCCGGCAGTCCCGCAGCACGTGCCACCAGGCGCGCAAACTCGGGATTGCCGATCGAGGTGGCCGTAGCCGGTGCCGGCTCGGCCACCTGCGGCCGCGGCGCTCCCGCATGCCCTGCCGATGGCGGCGCCGGCGGTGGCGGCGGCGGGACAGCCGCTTCATCGTCGGCCCAGACCGATGGTCGGCGCGGCGTCGGCATCGCGTGCAGCACGTCGACCGGCGGTTTGGGCGTGGCGGCGGGACCGGCTGCCCAGCTCATGTCGTCGTGCAGAGGCGGCTCGCGTTGAAGCATCTGCGGCGAATGCCGGACGGGGTCGACGCCCGCCGGCGGAACGCTCGCCGCCCAGTCCAGGAATTCCGCATTGACGGGCCGCGCTGCTTCGCGCGGCTTTCTCAACTGCTGGGGGTCGATTGGCGGCGGCACGTCGCGACCGGGAGCCCACAGTTCCTGGTAATCGGCGTGCTGCTGCGCGAGAGGAGCTTGCTGCTGGGCGCCATGGCTCGGAGTGCCCTCGGCACGCTCGTCCAGGTCCAGCGAAACGCCAATGACATAGTGGCCGATAACGAGCCGATCGCCATTGCGCAGCCGATGCGCTCCCCGTATGCGCTGGTCGGCCCCATTGAGAAAGGTGCCGTTGGTCGAGACGTCGTGCAACCAGTAGCCGCCGTCGCGAAAATGGACCTCGCAATGCTTCCCCGAAATCATCCGAGACGGATCGGGCAATGTCCAATCGAGATGACGATCGCGGCCTATATCGACCGAACGCCTTCCGGTGACCGTAAATGACACAGGTCCGCCATCGGGGAGGTTGGACTCGTTCTCGATGTTGAAGCGAAGCACCATCACATCGTCTCGTCAGCGCAGAGGGCGCGGTTCGCCGCGTGCCAACTGAATACCATCCTCCAGGCAGGCCGTCATTATCCGGTCCCTGGACTCACGGGTAAGCCGGCAAAGTCCGATCAAAAGAGCTGCGCGAACCGCCCGCGCCGTCTGATCTGGCTTGGCTTCGACCGGGGCAAATTCCGCTGGGACCACGCTTCCGCCAGACCAGCCCGCCGCCAGCGCCAGCCAAGTCGCCGGCTGCTCGGGATCGTTGGCATTGCCGACCGCCAACGCCTTGTTACGCGATTGCTCGTCTGGCTGCCGGACCCAGGTCTCCGCAAAGCTGAGCGACCTGCCTTCGTTGCCGTCGAAATGGTCGAACATCTGCCGCAGCGAGCGACATCCCCAAGCGACGGCCACGCGCCTGGGGAGCAGATACGCGCAGAAGGATACAGCCTGGTGCCAGTTGCCTGCATCAGCGGCCTCCTGCAGGAAATCCAGCGACAACTTGTCCGGCGAGGCTTTGCCGACGTCGTAGCGCGCCAGCGGATAGGCTTCGAACAGATCGCGGACTGTGCTGAACCGAACCTGACCCATGGCCGTCAGCCGACAATGGTTGGTGTGCCGTGGGCAACCAACGGGCCGCCGGCCGCGAGCGCCATGGCGGCCTGCGCGGTCATGGTGATGGTCGGGGCGTTGATGACGATTCCGGCGGGGGTCAGGATGATCTGGCTGGGACCAACCTGGAGGGTGATGTTGACATTGGCCGTGAGCGTGATGCTCAGCCCTGCATTGACGGACTGATCCATCGCCAGCTTGATGTGCTGACCACCCAATTCGATATCAAGCTTGTCATTGCCGTTCTTGAGTGTGGTCTTGCGGGTATCGCCGCCGAACGCGGCTTCACCGATGGTCCTGGTCTCGGTGTCGCGGACCGTTACATCGTGGTCCTTTTCGGCGTGCAGGGTGATCTTCTCGGACCCTTTCTTGTCCTCGAAGTTCCATTCGTTATAACCGCCTCCTCCCTTGGTCGAGTCGGACTTCAATCCTGCAATCGTCTTCTTGGACGGCAGATCGTAGGGCAGCTTGTATTCATCGTTATACACCGTGCCGATCACCAAGGGCCGGTCGGGGTCTCCTTCCAGGAATTCCACGACCACTTCCTGCCCGACGCGCGGGATGATCTGACCGCCCCAGCGCTTGCCGGACCAGACTTGGGCCACGCGCAACCGGCACGACCGCTTCTTCTTTCGATCCCAGAAAAAGCGAACATAGATTTCGCCCAGCGACTCGACGTCGATTTCCTCGCTCGAATTGTCGTCCTTGGTGACGACCTTGGCCGTCTGGATACCATTGATCCTCGGCTTCGGCGTCATCATGGGGGATCGAAACGGCCGATCGCTTGGCAGAAATTCGAAGCTGCCGAAGTAGACGTGCTGTCCGCCGTCGCCGGGACCGCCAGTGCGATAGGACTCGATGGAAAACGAGTGAGCCGCTCGTACGACGAGATATTCAACGTTCTGCGAGTCTTTCGAGTGCTTCTCCAGCTTGGTTAGTCCGCCGGGGAACAGGCTGACGGCGTCGCCGTTGCCGCGGCGGCGCCGATCCATCGCCTGCTCGGCCTGGAGCTGAATCTTGGCGTATCGCTCGCCGTCGGATTTCTCCTTGAACTTGCCGGGATAGTCGTAGACCTCCATCTCGGATCGTGTGTAGTGCTCGGAGCCCTTGGCGTCGCTGATCATCTGCGCGTTGGGTTTCTGGTAGTTGTAGTCGTTAAGCTCGAACTTGCCGGTGCGAAACCGGCGCTCGGAAACCCACTCATAAATATGCTGCTCCTCGCGACGGTCGGATCCGGTCAGCGGGATATAGGGGATCTTTGCGAGACCGTTGATTGGGCTGTGCGAGGACTTGGAGTCAGCCAGCACCAGCGTATGCTTGCCACCCTCATGCTTGAAGAAGTAGTAGATGCCGTGCTGTTCCATCAGCCGGCATACGAAATCCAGATCGGTCTCGCGATACTGAACGCAGTACTCGAGCTTTGGACATGAGCCCTCTTCGGTAAGCTTGGACTCATAATCCGTGAAGCCGCGCTCGTTGAAGACCTCCTTGATGATGTCGGGCGCCTTCTTGTCCTGAAAAATCCTGCAATCGGTGGTGCGCGACAGCAGCCATAACCAGGGCCTCAGCACGATCCGGTAACTGAAATAGTCGTTCTTGACCCCGAGCCACTGCGCTTCCGTGAGAATGCCGCTGAACTCGCGCTCCTTCCCGTGCAATTTGATGGTGAGCGTGCACTGCTGGCCGATTGCGCGATCGAAGTCGAGATCGGCGTCCTCGCTGAGGCACTCGATACGATATTCGAACAGTTCACTCAGACCTTCAGAGGCCTCGAACCTGACAAAAACCAGAACGTCCTTGCCAAGGGGGGTCTTGAGCTCGCAAAGGCGGGTATCCTGGGTAAGCTGGCCCATGTGGGCGTTAAACTCCTTCGTTGACCGCACGATCCGCGCAACCGGCGCATCAGGTCGTCAAGCACGAAACAACCGAAATCCGAGCCAGCCATCGGTGGGATGACCGACAAGTCCGTCCGGTGTCGCCCTCTCCTGACGCGCCAAAGGACGCGCCCGATGGAACCATCCCGGCACTCTTGTAGTCGGCTCCAAGAGCTTGTTGGTTCACGCGAAACGGTCGTGGCCGCCGGGAATGAACCGAGGTCATCGTTGATCTGACCTAACAGACAATAGGATCATGATCCCCGCCTGATCCGCCACATGTGACGGACTTGGCAAAAGGGGGCCAGGGCCCCGCAGACGGACCATCTTTGCATGCTCGATGTCACATCCCTGACCAAGCCCATAGCCCCGGACGATCCCTGCGGGCCTGACCTCGATGCGGCCGGGGATGTCCAGTACATGAATTTCTTCGCAGGTGCGGAATCGCTGCTTCCGATGTCGTATTTCGAGGTCGTCAACGCCAACGGAGAGCGCGGCCGCTTCGACCCAAAGGCCATCGACATTGCCGGCCAGTTCGCCGCTGCGCAGCCCCTCCTGGCACGCACCCGCGATCTGCGCCTGACCATGCTGCTCGCCAAGTTCTCCATCCTGAACCGCGATCTCGACGGCTTTCTCAGCTGCCTGAAGGCGACCACCCTGCTGCTCCGCGAACAATGGGAAGCGGTTCACCCGAGGGGCGAGGACGGCGACTATGCCTTTCGCGCCGTCACCGTCGAGGCGATCGACGTGTTTCCGACGGTGATCAACCCGCTCCAATTCCTCCCCCTGATCGAAAATCGCAGGCACGGCAGCCTCAACTACCGTGCCTATCAGATTGCCAAGGGCGAAATTCCCGCCGCTGACGCTGACGTCGACGCGCCTGACCTCGGAACCATCGAGCGCATCATCGGCGAGACCGACCTCGACACCCTCAAATCGTTGAGCGCCCGCTGTTCCGCGGTCGCGGCCGAGATTGCCGGCATCAAATCGGCTTGGCACGAAAAGTTGAACTCGGGGCAACCCGTCAGTCTCGACAGGCTTGCGGGTGTCGCGAATGGCATGGCGAACTGGCTCGCGGGCATGGTCACAGCACGCGATCCAACCGCAGTTGCTCCATCTCCGGACGAAACTGCTCAAGACAACCAGCAGCTTCCCATTGAAATGGCCGGCGCAGTGACCTCACCGGGCCGGGCATCCGCGGCGCTGGCGGCAGCCGCCGACTATTTCGCTCGGAAGGAACCGTCGAGCCCGGCGCTCTTGCTGGTGCGGCAGGCGCAGGACATGGTTGGCAAATCGTTTATCGAAGTGATGCGGATGCTGATGCCCGCCCACGTCGAGAGCGCTGCCATCAATATCGGACGTGACAAGGTTTTCGACCTGCCGATCGAGCGCATGGCGGAATTCGCCACATCGCTCCCAGCTGCGGAAGAAAATGACCCTCAAGATACTGTTTTTGCGGCAGAAAACAGAGCGCAGGCGTTGGATTTGCTGACCAAGGTTGCGTCTTTCTTCCGCGCCGCGGAGCCGTCCAGCCCGATCCCGTTTCTGGTCGATCGCGCGCGCGAACTCGCACAACGAGATTTCCTCAGCCTGCTGAGTGACGTCTTGCCCGAGGGTGCTCTGAAGGCGATCGATAAATCGAATTGAACCCGCCTTCCGTTCGACGGGACTAAGAGAAGGAAGCTCCGCTGACGAAAGACCGAGGCACTTCCCGAGCCTGCGTCGCGCAAGTCGGCTTCCGCACAGATTTTGTGAAGAGGGCAACCCAATGGCAACCGACAGCGGTCAGAAATTCATTCGCCGAAACCGCGCACCGCGCGTGCACATCACTTACGAAGATCCCTACGACGCCGAACGGCTGATCGAGCTGCCGTTTGTCATGGGCGTCCTGTCCGATCTTTCCGGCAACAACCCCGGCGTCGAGAAGGCGAAGGTCGAGGAGCGCAAGTTCCTCGAGTTCGACATGGACAATTTCGATAACCGCATGGCGGCGATCCAGCCCGGCGTGACGACGCGTGTCGCCAATCGTCTTAGCGACGGGTCTGACGAAAAGATCTCCGTCAACCTGAGCTTCAACAAGATGTCCGACTTCACGCCGGTGGCGGTCGCCCGCCAGGTACCGGCGACGGCGAAGCTGCTCGAGGCGCGCGAACAACTCGCCAACCTGCTCCGCTACATGGATGGCAAGGTGGGCGCCGAGGACCAGCTGAAGAAACTCCTCGCCGATCCTCAACTGATGGCCGCACTGCGCGAGCGCGCGACCAGCCAGTCAACCGAAGCCGACACCAACAGCTAACGCAAGGGATGGGGACCATGGCAAAAGAAGCAACTCACAAAGAGACCACCACCCAGGTCAAGACCGTCGAAGCTGACGAGTTTGCTGCCCTGCTGAAGCAAAGCTTCAAACCGCGCACCGAACGTGCGGCGACCGAAGTCGAGAACGCGGTCTCCACGCTCGTTCAAGAGGCGCTGAAGGACACCAGCGTCATCAAGTCGGACGTGCTCGACACCATCGAGGAGATGATCGCGCGGATCGATCAAAAGCTGACCGCGCAGATGAACGAGATCCTGCACGCACCCGAATTCCAGGCGATCGAGAGTGCCTGGCGCGGTCTCCACTACCTCGTCTTCAATTCCGAGACCGACGCCAACCTCAAGATCCGGGTGATGAACGTCTCCAAGACCGAGCTGTATCGGAACCTGCGGCTTTATCCCGATGCGCGCTGGGACCAGAGCCCGCTGTTCAAGCAGATCTACGAATACGAGTTCGGACAGTTGGGCGGCGAGCCATTCGGCTGCCTGATCGGCGATTACTATTTCAGCCACCTTCCGACCGACGTACAGTTGATGCGCGATTTCAGCAAGATCGCCGGCGCAGCACACGCTCCGTTCTTCGCCGGCGCCGAGCCGACCCTGATGGGGATGGATTCATGGACTGAGCTGTCGAACCCTCGCGACATCGGCAAGGTTTTCGACACGCCGGAGTATGCGGCCTGGAAGGGACTGCGCGACCAGGACGACTCGCGCTATCTCGGCTTGTGCATGCCCCGAGTGCTGGGCCGCCTCCCTTACGGCGCGAAATCGGAGCCGGTGGAAGAATTCGCCTTCGAAGAGGAGACCGACGGGCATACCGGGGACAAATACGGCTGGATCAATGCGTCCTACGCGATGGCTGTCAACATCAATCGCGCTTTCAAGGAGTTCGGTTGGTGTACGCGCATTCGCGGCGTCCAGTCCGGCGGCGAGGTGATCAATCTGCCCACACACACCTTCCCGACTGACGACGGCGGGGTGGACCTGAAATGCCCGACCGAGATTGCCATCAGTGACCGTCGTGAACACGAACTTGCAAAATCGGGGCTGATCCCGCTGATCCATCGCAAGAACACCGACAAGGCAGCGTTCATCGGTGCCCAGTCGCTCTACAAGCCGAAGAAATATTTCGGCGAGAAGGGTGTGGACGCAACCGCATCCGACAACCTGTCGTCACGTCTACCTTACATGTTCGCCGTGTCCCGCTTTGCGCACTACCTGAAATGCATGGTTCGCGACAAGATCGGATCCATGAAGGAGAAGGATGAGCTGACGGTCTGGCTGCAGACCTGGATCAACGAGTACGTTGATGCCAACCCAGCCCTGTCGTCAGAGGCGCAGAAAGCGCGCAAGCCGCTGGCCGCTGCGAAAGTCGAGGTCATAGCAAACGAGGAGAACCCGGGATACTACAACGCACGCTTCTTCCTCCGTCCCCATTTTCAATTGGAAGCGATGGACGTCGGTCTCAGCCTTGTTTCGCGCCTGCCAGGCCCGAGCTCCTGACGCCGAGTTATCGCAACCGTCACTCATCCAGGTTTTTTGAAAGGACTACACTATGGCTGTCGACATCTTTCTGAAACTCGATCCGATCAAGGGCGAGTCGCTCGACGACAAACACAAGGACGAGATCGACATTTTGAGCTGGTCGTTTGGCGAAAGCCAAAGCGGCACCTTCCACAGCGGCTCGGGCGGCGGCGCCGGCAAGGTCAACATGCAGGATCTCCACTTCACGCACTTCGTTGACAAAGCGACGCCTGAACTCTTCAAGGTCTGCGCCAACGGCAAGCACATCGATACCGCGATCCTCACTGTCCGCAAGGCCGGTGAAAATCCGCTGGAATATCTCAAGATCGAGATGAAGCACGTCCTGGTCGCCAGCGTATCGACCGGCGGATCGCACGGCGAAGATCGTCTCACCGAAAACGTGAGCTTGAACTTCGCGAAGGTGAAGATGATCTACAAGACCCAGACGGAAAAGGGCGGCGCCGGCGCATCGCCGACCTTCGGCTGGGACGTTCCGGCCAACAAGGAATGGGCCTGATCGAAAGCTTCCTGCTCGGCGCCGGCTGCCCATAGTGGCAATCGGCGCCGGCGGTATGGGGACCGTCGATGACCGTTACGCCAAAGAAGGACCGGCTTTCTCCTCCGTTGATGCTGGCCTTTCGCGCGGCCCACGAGGCTCGTGATTCGCGCAAGAAGATCGAGCTGCGCGATCAGTTCGGCGAGCGCGTCATAGCGGGGCGGCGCAGTGTCGGCCGTTTCCCGATCTCCGAAACGTTGCTGAGGCGAGAGGTCTCGCATGATCTCGAAACCCTTCTCAATACAATTGCTCTCGAATCGACCCTGGACTTGACAGGCCGCGACTGTGTCCGGACCTCGATCCTGAACTACGGCTTTCCCGATATCGCAAACCGGTCGATCGACGACGTGACGGACGAAGAGCTCAGCGATGCCCTGCGCACGTCGCTCACGACCTATGAACCCAGGCTCGACCGCAAATCGATCCGGGTCCGGCGTGATACCTCGGTCGGCCCCGAGCAGCTCAAGCTTCGCTTCATCGTGCACACCGACCTGAAGTGCGAGCCGCTCAACGTGCCCGTGGAATTCGTCGCCGACGTCGATCTCGACAGCGGCGATATACAGATCAATCGAATGTAGCATGAATCGCGAGTTCCTCGACTTCTACAACCGTGAACTGTCGCTGCTGTACGAGCATGCGGAAGACTTTGCCGAGGAATATCCTGGCATCGCGGAGCGCCTCGGCGGCCTGATCCGCGATCGCTCAGACCCAATGATTTCGGGCCTGCTCGAAGGCGCCGCGTTCCTTGCTGCTCGCGTTCAGCTCAAGCTCAAGCACGAATTTCCGGAGTTCACGGCAAACCTGCTCGAACAGCTGGTTCCGAACTACCTCGCGCCAACTCCGTCCGCCATGCTGGTCAAGGCACAGCCGACCTATGCCGATCCGGCATTGCGCGACGGCAGGAAAATCGCGCGGGGCGCCTACTTCGATGCGAGCTATCGCGAAAGGGAACGGAGCCTCGCCTGCCGATTCCGGCTTTGCCGCGATATCGTGCTTTGGCCGTTTGACGTCACCGGCGCCGAATATTTTGCGACCGCGGGCGCATTGCAGGCCCTCGGGATTCCAGTTGGCGGAGAGGTCATCGCTGGGCTCAGGCTCTCCTTGACCCACCGTACCGCCGCACGGCTCGACGAAGAGCCGGCGGACGCGGAGGCTCGCAGCAAACCGGAGACCTGGTTCGCCGGCTGCCGCGCCAGCGAACTGCCCATCTATCTGACCGGCGCCGAGTCAGACGCTATCGCACTTTACGAACAATTGACCTCGAACTGCGTCGGCCTGTATTTTCGTTATCTCGACGATTTCGGCGATCCGGTCGTCATCCGGGCTCCGAACGACTGTGTGCAGCAAGTCGGCTTCAGCGAGAACGAATCCCTGTTTCCGAACGATAACCGGGTCTTTCGCGGCTCGGAGCTGTTGCGGGAATATTTCGTGTTTCCGCGCAAATTCCTTGGCGTCAATCTGACGGGACTTCGCGCCGTGATGCCACGGTTGCGCAGCAAGTCCATCGATATCGTCTTCGCGTTCGATGAGCACAACTCACGGCTTGCCGCCTCTGTCCGGGCGGAGACTTTCAGTCTCTACACCGCCCCGGCAATCAACCTGTTCGAGAAAACCAGCGATCGCATCCCGGTCAAATCGAATACGCACGAATACCACGTGGTGCCCGACCGAAGCCGCTATCTCGAATACGAGCCGCACCAGGTGCTGGAGGTTTACGCGCACTTTCCGGCAGAAAAGGACAAGCGGCACGTGCGTCCGCTGTACTCCGCCGCCGTCGACCGGACAGCCGGATCAGTCGAGGGACTTTATTTTACCGTTCGTCGGCTACCACGGCGCCGCACCGTCGAAGAGAAGACCTATGGCGCGTCCTCCGACTACACCGGGACGGACATGTTCCTTTCGCTGCTCGAGCCCGGCGACCTGAGCGGCGACGGATCCGCCGCCGAGCTGAGCGTCCGGGCGTTGTGCTCCAACCGGCATCTCACGGAACATCTGCCGGTCGGCCAGGGCGGAGCCGACTTTCGCCTGTTGGATGACACCTCGCTCGAGCTGATGTGCATAGCCGGTCCCACCCGGCCACGCGAGCCGGTGGTGGCGCAGTTGCGCAGTCGCAGCGAAATCGCCAATAGCGGCGTTGTCAGTTGGCGCCTGATCAACATGCTGAGTCTGAACTATCTCGGCCTCGTGGAACGCAGCGGCGGCAAGAACGCCGGAGCGCTGCGGGAGATGCTGTCATTGTTCGCCGACCAGTTCGACGACGCTACGGAACGAAAGATTCGCGGCGTGCGCAGCGTCGAGAGCAGGCCCGTGGTGCGGCGGGTGCGTGAGCGTACTGGCAGTGGCGCAGCGCGCGGCCTGGAGATCACCGTCACGCTCGACGAGAAGGCATTCGAAGGCAGTGGCGTGTTCCTGCTCGGGGCTGTACTGGAACGCTTCTTCGCCGACTATTCGGGCTTCAACACCTTCACCCAAACCGTCATCTCGACTTCGGAACGCGGGGAGATCATGCGCTGGCCGGCCCGCATGGGCACCCGGAGGCCGCTGTGACGCTGATCGACCAGATGAAGGCCGAGCCCTGGCGGTTCGATTTCTTCCAGACGCTCCGCCAGCTCGAGCGATCCAATCCGGATCGGCCCCGGATCGGCGACAGTGCCGCGCGTCGCGAGGAATTTGTTGACCTCGGTCAAACCCCCTATCTGGAATTTCCCGCTTCCAATCTGAGCTCGGTCGACGACCGCGATGGCAGGCTCAGAATCCTGGTCAAATTCCTCGGTCTGCTCGGACCGCAGGGCGCACTGCCGCTGGCCACCACCGATGAGAGCCTCGGCTGGCAGTTGATGCGAGACGACGCTTTTCCGCGCTTTCTCGACCTTCTCAATGGACGCTTTCTGCAATTGTTCTTTCGTGCCTGGGCGGACGCACGGCCGATCGCGCAGCATGACAGGCCATCGGATGACCGCTTCATCGCCTATGTCGGCTCCTTTGCCGGCCTCGGCTCTGATATCTTTGCCAATCGAGACACGGTACCGGACATGGCGAAGCTCAGCTTCGCTGGACTGGTCTCACCCAGGGCGAAATCCGCGTCACGACTGGCCCGGCTGCTGCAGGGGCTGTTCGATGTCAGGGTCGAGATCGACGAATTTGTTGGCACCTGGCTCCCGTTCGATCCGAGCCATTGCAGCCGCCTCGGCGCGGCGCACGCCAAGCTCGGCCACGACGCGCTTCTGGGCTCGCGGGTGTTCAGTGTCGAAGACAAGATCAGGGTTCGCGTTTTCGTGAAGGATTTTGCTCAATACGAGCAGTTCCTGCCCACCGAAGTGCCTAACCTGTCCGAGCCGCTGGCTGACGCCGTCTACTTCTATATCGGCGACGAACTCGAGTGGGAGGTGGAACTCGCCATTCCGGCGGGAGCGGTCGTGCCGATGAAGCTGGGACAGAGCGGACGCCTTGGGTGGACCAGCTGGGTTTCACCGAACTGGGCCTCGACCGAGGAATATCGCCGCGATGCTCGCTTTCACCTTGCCGAGCGTCTGAGAGCCCGGCGAAGCGCCGCGGCAGACGCCCCGCCGATTTGAACCAATGCACCGGTCCGATTGTCCTAACATCATGGAATTCGCGCCAGTTTCCACGATGAGCCGGACATCGCCCCGGGGGAATTGAGCAGGAGGCCCCACCGTGACCGACATCAGCCTTGAGGCCGTGACTGGAAAACTGAACCGCGCTGGCTACGATGCCTTCATACAAGCCCTGCGCCACGCCAAAAGCGCGAGCAACCGCAACATCGAGCTCGCACACTGGCTGTTTCACATCCTGCAGCAGGAAAGGACGGACCTCAGCCTCGCGGTGGATCACTACAAGCTCGACCGCGCGCGGCTGCTGTCGGACCTCGCAGGCGTCATCAACGGCTTCCGCAAGAACGAAACCGACATGCCCGGGGTCGCCAATTCGGTCATCGATATTCTCGACCGTGGCTGGCACTACGCCACGCTGTTCTTCGGCGAGACTCAGATCCGCACCGGCCATCTCCTGGTCGCCGGACTGAAATCGAATGAGATCCGTCGTGCGCTCAACAACATCTCGCAGGAATTCGCCAAGATAAACGTAGACGCATTGGCTGCGGAGCACCGCGCTGTCTGGGCAGGCTCCGAGGAAGAGACCATGCGTCCGATGGACGGCTCCGGATTGGCCGGTGCCGGCACTGACGGCGCGGACCGGGCAGGTCCCAAAGGAACAACACCGCTCGACCGGTTCTCCCAGGATCTCACCGCCAAGGCCAAGTCGGGCCAGATGGACCCGATCCTCGGTCGAGACGACGAGATCCGCCAATTGATCGACGTGTTGATGCGCCGGCGGCAAAACAATCCAATTCTCACCGGCGAAGCTGGCGTCGGCAAGACCGCCGTGGTCGAGGGATTTGCGCAGCGCATTGCCGCTGGCGAAGTGCCGCCGCCACTGCGCAACGTCAGGCTCTGCGCGCTCGACATCGGCCTGATGCAGGCCGGCGCCTCGATGAAGGGCGAGTTCGAGCAGCGCCTGCGCTCGGTGATCGACGAGGTACAGAATTCCCCTACCCCCATCATCCTGTTCATCGACGAAGCTCACACGCTGATCGGCGCTGGTGGCGCGGCCGGCACCGGTGACGCGGCCAATCTGCTTAAACCTCCCCTCGCCCGCGGCACGCTGCGTACGATCGCCGCCACCACCTGGGCAGAGTATCGCCAGTACATCGAGAAGGACCCCGCGCTCACACGACGCTTCCAGCCGATCCACGTCGATGAGCCGGATGTTGAGACCTGCTGCATCATGCTGCGCGGCCTCCTCGGCCCGATGGAGAAGCACCATGGCATTCGCATTTCGGACGCCGCGATCGTGACCGCGGTCAACCTGTCGCATCGCTACATTCCATCTCGACAGCTGCCGGACAAGGCGGTCAGCCTGCTGGACACTGCCTCGGCACGGGTAGCCATCAGCCAGAGCGCGACACCGGCCCTGATCGAGGACGCTCGCGTCGCCATAGCGGCTCGCGAGGCCGAACGATCAGCGCTGGTCAGCGACGGCGATCTCGGGGACGAGAACGCCGAGCGCATTACCGCAATCGACGGCGACATAGCGGCGCTGAAGGACAAACTGACCGGCCTGGAGGCCGATTGGGCCAAGGAACAGGAGCTCGTCAAGGACATCCGCAGCATCCGCGAAATCCTCTCCGGAAGCGGAGACGAAGATCGGGCCGCGGAACGCGTGGAGTTGCGCGGCAAGTTTGAGACCCTGGAGGGCATCAATCCGGAAAAGCGGATGATCTATGCCCATGTGGACCAACAGTCGGTGGCCTCTGTCGTGTCCGACTGGACTGGTATCCCGACCGGCAGAATGATGCGTGACGAAATCGAGACCGTCCTGAAGCTGCCCGAAATCCTCAATCGCCGCGTGGTTGGCCAGTCCCATGGACTGACGATGATTGCCAAGAGAATCGAGACCAGCCGCGCCAAGTTGGACAACCCGTCCAAGCCGATTGGCGTTTTCATGCTGGCCGGACCGTCTGGGGTGGGCAAGACAGAAACTGCCCTTGCGCTTGCCGAAACCCTTTATGGCGGCGAGCAGAACATGATCACGATCAACATGTCGGAGTTCCAGGAGGCGCATACGGTCTCGACCTTGAAGGGAGCACCTCCGGGTTATGTCGGCTATGGTGAAGGCGGTCGGCTCACCGAAGCGGTCCGGCGCAAGCCTTACAGCGTTATCCTGCTCGACGAGGTGGAGAAGGCCCATCCCGACGTCCATGAGATTTTCTTCCAGGTGTTCGATAAGGGGGTCATGGAGGACGGTAACGGTCGGCGAATCGACTTCAAGAACACGTTGATCATTCTGACCACAAACGTCGGCACTGATCTCATCATGGGCCTGGCGCGCGATCCAAAGTATCGCAACGAGCCGGAAGAACTCGCCAGGCTGCTGCGGCCCGAATTGCTGAAGGTGTTCCCTGCCGCGTTGCTTGGGCGCATTGTTTCGATCCCCTACTTCCCACTTTCGGACGAGATGCTTGCCGGCATCGTCAGATTGCAGCTCGACCGGATCGGACAGCGCTTGCGCGATAATCACAAGGCTGCCTTCGGCTACGACGATGCAGTCGTCGAGCACATCGTATCCCGTTGCAACGATCCGGACTCCGGCGGGCGGATGATCGATAACATCATCACCAACACGCTGCTGCCCGAACTGTCGCGTGAATTCCTCAGCAAGTCTCTCGCCAAGGAGGAAGTTAAGCAGACGCGCGTCTCGATCGTGAACGACAAGTTTGCATATTCGTGGAACTGACTGCGATGAACATCCAGACCGAGCACCGCCAGCCGACCACCGGTACCACGGCATACGATGAGGTGTATTATCCAGGGCACGTCTACGGACACACTCACCCGAACCATCTGGCGGCAATCGCAACGGTCTATGGCATGCAGCCGGCTCCGGTCGAGCGCTGCCGCGTTCTCGAGCTCGGCTGCGGCGGTGGCGGCAACTTGTTGCCGATGGCCTTTCAATATCCAGACAGCGAGTTCATCGGTATCGACCTGAGCGGCGCTACCGTCGAACGCGGCCAGCGAAATATCGCCGCATTGGGCTTGAGTAACATCAAGCTCCTGCATTGCGATATCATGGATGTCGACGCCGCCTTCGGACAGTTCGACTACATCATCGCGCATGGCGTGTATTCATGGGTACCCCCGAACGTGCGCGAGAAGATGATGAGCATCTTCAAGCAGAACCTGGCACCCCAAGGGCTCTGCTACGTCAGCTATAACGCGCACCCGTTCTCGCATCTCCGCGACATGGTCCGCGACATGATGCGTTACCACACAAGGCACATCACCGGGATGAAGGAAAAAGTGGGACAAGCTCGTGCCATCGTGAAATTTCTCAGCGACGGCTCGAAGTCCAACTCGGTGCACGGTGCAGTCATGCGCGATCAGTGCAACCGCGTCCTCAAGGCTCCGGACGAATTGCTTTTTCACGACGATCTCGATCAGGGCGCGACGGCCTTCCTGTTGCACGAAGTCGTCGAAGACGCTGGCCGGCACGGGCTGCAATATCTGAGCGACTCCGATTTCTCGCGACGCTATCTTGCCGGTTACACCGAAGATGTCCGCGCCACGCTGCAGCGCTTTCCCGAAAGCGAGTTCATGGCGCGCGATCAGTATCAGGACTTCATCGACGGCAACGGGTTTCGGCGTACGTTGCTCTGCCACGATGGCATCTCCCTTGACCGCCAGGTCGATCTCGACTTCATCACCCGGTTCTATCTGCTGAGCGCCACCAGCTCACGTCGCCCCGACGTCTGCCTGACCGACGAGTCCGAGATGGAATTTGAGACTCAGGACGGCAGCCGAATCACGGTGACCAAGCCGCTCCTGAAGGCTGCGCATCTTTGTCTCGGCCGGGCCTGGCCGCGCGCACTCTCGTTCACTGAACTGCTCGATGGCGCCCGGACGCTGCTCGAGGGCCGGCAAACAGGCGATGACCAACGGATATTGACGGAAGCGCTGTACATCCTGGCATGCAGCGGAGAGATCTCCTTTCTGAAATCACCACCCTTTCTCGTGAAGGAAGCCACTGAACGCCCGCAGGCGAGCCTGCTCGCCCGCAGACAGGCGCAGACCGGCCCGCTGGTCACCAATCTGCTCCACCAGACCGTACAGTTGGAGGACGACAGGACGCGCCAGTTCCTGCAGTTGCTCGACGGCTCTCGGACGATCGGGCAAATTGCAGCCGAAATGACTGAACGCTTCGGACCAACCATCCAGGTCAAACAACTGGATGATGCCGGGCAGCCCGCCGAGCCGCTCCTGCTCTCGACCCGAGACAGCGTTGACCGTTCGCTGGCGACGGTTGGAAAGCTGGGTTTGCTGGTGGCCTGACGCCTTCAACGGCGTCGACCTCGGTAAGGAACTGGCGGCAGCGAGTCGGTCCGCCAGTTTGTGGAGCGGACGCAGCCCGCTCCCGTCAACCGTCGTGGGTGTATTGCTGGCCGAGCAGCCATCCGGTGAGAATGCCGCCAGGTCCGCTGGCATAGACCGAATTAAGGCCCACACCGGCGCGCAGCATCCGCCATTCATGTTCGCCGACCCAGGGAATGCCGGGATCACCCTTCTGATATTGCGACAGCAGCGTTCGGGCGACCTCTGCGGCATTGGCGTAGATCGGGCCGTTCGCCCAGCGGGGTCGCGGTAGGCCTGTCATGCGGCAATAAAGCGCAGTGCAGACATAGGCGGACGCCTCCTCCGCATTGGCGTCAAGGCCGGTGCGCAGCAGATCGTAGGCCGCATGCAAGGCCTCATGGACGATATAGGCTTCGTCCATCCGCCCCGTCGCCGACACGACCTCCAGCGTATTCGCCGCGACGACGGTACCATCCGCTCGTGTTCGCGCGACATCGTTATATTGTGCCGCAACACCCGCCGCGAGGTCCGTCGGAACTCCGACGCTGACCTGTCCCAACCGGATCGCGCGTGCGACATGATGGAACGTTTGCGGTGCAATCGTCACGTGGCTGCCACGGATCGGAAACCGGAAGCGCATGCGCGCGACCGCCGGGCCGTTGAGCACGTCTAGCACCCTGCTCCGAAGTGACATCAGATCGTCCTTGCTCTTTACCTTGCTCCACGAATGGTGGTCGGCCTTTCCGGTTGGGAGGTTCAGTTGAACCCGGCCCCGTCCGGACCAGACCAATCGGAGACTGGCTTTGACTCTGAGGCGGCCCCGTGACGACCACCGACCCGACCACAACCGACACCTACCGGAAGATCGCCGCGCGGCTAACCATGCTTCGGCCACAGATCGATCTGTCGAAATATTTCGCGGGGCCGAATCCCAATGTCCGTCTCTATGACGAAAAGGCCTATATCCGACGTCAATTGGAGAAGTACGGCGTGGCGGCCGCGACGAGCACACTCGACGGCGTCACGTTTCTGCCGAAGGACTGGGAAGACCTGATCAAGGTGCTGCGGATTGCCAAGACGTCGGACGGATTCGACGCCTTCGCCGAAGGGAAAAGCCCGGAGAAACCGTCGCATTGGGCCCTCGATCTGTCGATGGCGGCCACAATCGGCACCGGATTTCGGGAGATCTGGCGCCCAAGGCTATCCGACCGGCCGCTCTCGACGCGAGACCTTCCGGGCCGGCACGGCTTCGGGCTTGGGCGCGGCCGAGGGCAATGGAGCGACGACTATAGTGCGCAATTCGGCAAGGACCCGCAGCCGCAAGACATCACGTCGCTGCATTTCGCAGTAGCACCCGACCGGGTCAACGTTCACATCGACGAGACGGGCTTCGTGTTCGAGGGCGCAGACGGCGCCCTCACGGTCGGACCGAATTTCGGGCACCACGCCGTCAATGAACTGTTCTGGAAGAGCAACCCTCACCTGCCGCGTTGGGCGATCGATCACATCGACCTGATCCTGCCGAACAGCGCCAACGATTTTTCGCGATTTGGCGTTTCGCTCGACATATTTCAACGAAAGAACTTTCGCGTTACGGTCACCGGGTCCTGCGGAATTTTCGGCGGATTCGAATGCTCGGGAACGTTGAGCGTCAGTGGGACGCACGATCTGCTGGGCTCCAAGCCGAGAGGCGAGCGCTGACGTTCCGCCACTGATGACGACCACATTGCTGGTGATCAGTCATGCCGCAATTGAAAGACAAAGTCGGTCGGTTTGCCGCGACGGGTCGCAGCTGCCAGAACTGGAAGCAAGACCAGGAGCTGGTCATTTCGCTGCTTAACAAGATCGCCATTTCCGACGGAGGCGCCGAGACCACGCTCAAACCGCAAATTGTCGTGACCGGTCACGCCAGCGACAGCCTCTACAGCTCGATTCTGTATTTCCAGCAGAAAAACTTCCCGGGCACGCCCGACGGCTATATTCGGCCTGGCGGGCCAACGTTCAGCCGGCTCGTTGACCTCGCGACAAAGGCGGCCGCCAAGCCTTCCCCTCCAAAGGGTCAATGGGATGCGATTTCTACGCCATCCGTCGATGCCGCGCTTCGCAAGGGCTTGCTCGACGATTCCAAGCTGGATTACGCGGAAGTGGTCGATATCATCAGGGCGACCGTCGCGGACGGCACCGTCACTTCATTCGAGCTGGACGACCTGACCACCATTGCGAGCACCTCCAGAACGCTCTCTCCGACTTCGAAAAAGCTCATCACGCTCTTCGTCGGCGACGAAAAGAAGAAGTGGCTCGGAGTTGGACCGTACGACCTCAATTCGGATCAAAAGAAGCTCGCCGCGGAGATGGTCTGTGATTTCCTCAAGAACACGAGGACCACATTCTTTCCGAAGCTCGACCCGCACCGCGTCGGGATCGGGATTCTCAGGCGCATTGCGAAGCCGAGCCTCATCGATCAGGATCAGGCAAGCATGTGTGGCCCCTCCGCGCTGATGTTCAGCTACGCGTCCGACAAGCCGGGGCAGTATGCGCGGTTCGCCATCGACCTGTATCAAAAGGGGCAAGCGAGCCTCGGCCGCCTGCTGATCAAGCCGGGAAAGGACGTGAAGAACTACACGCCGCCCTACTCGCTGGACCACGTCGATTGCTGACATGCGCCTCCATCCGCGACTCCGAAAATTGGTTCCTCGATTTTGACGACACCGGCAGAATAAGCGATGTCGCGGGGATCACGCTGCCGAGCGAAATGGAGCAATGGTTCCGCAAGGCGGGATACCGGGACGTGCGCGAGGAAACCAATCTGAAATTCAGCAAGGGCATCGACAGCGTCAACGAAGCCAACGCCCTGCTCGCCGGCGGATATCGCGTATGCCTTTTCATAAGCGCCAACATGATCGAGTTTGACGACCAATCTGATGAAGGCTCCGTGTTGACGAGGCACTGGGTCGTCTTGCGTGACAGGATACAAGTGTCGAACGGAAACGTGACGACAACGATCTTCACATGGGGCAAAGGAGATTACGCGATACCGCATCCGGGCAAAGGAGGCGCTCTGAAGCCCCTCGCCCTTGGGGACTTTGTTATGAATTATTACGGGTACGTTGCCGCCAAACCGTAACTGGCCCTCGCTGGTATCCGCGGTCTGCCGAGACGATTCCCTCAGTCGTCCCAGCCTCTACAGGTGACATCGGGATCGCCGCGCAGCGCGGCGTCAGGCTTGCGGATCGACGGCCTTGGTCGACAGCTTCCGGCCCGCGTGACGAGCCAATCGCCCCATGCATGTGGGGATCAGTCTTGCCGGGATCAGGAAGGGCGTTCTCGCAGCGTAGGCGTCATATTCGGGGAACGCCAGCCGGAGAATCCGCTCTTCGTTGATCATGCGCCGGCATTGAATCGTCACAATCACAATCGCGATGAGCGCGGCGAGCGGTGAAAGCACCTGGAGTGTCACGCCGATGAGGGCAACCATCTCACAAAGGTAGAGGGGATGCCGGACGATTCGGTAAGGCCCGTTCGTCACAAGGCGTCTTGCCTCGGCCAGAATGCTGAAGGATTTGCCCAACCAGCGAAGGACCACAATACACAGTGAGGTCGCCACCAGGATCAGTGCCGTGGACAGGATCGACCAGATTGGACCGAGCTCCGCCTTTGGAAGGAGCGCGAGCGCGATGCTTAGGAAAGTGCCCAACAAGGCTGATATCCGCGTCTCAATACCCTTCGACTTCATGATGGGGACCAGGCGGGTCATGGTCGTCACTGCCACCAGGCTGAGAAAAAGCACGTTTGCCATGTGGGCAGCGACCATCAGCAGCTTGGGAAAACTGTCCAACGGGAGCAGGTGCGGGATGCCAGCGGCGCCGACAACAGCAGACCCGCCGTAGATGATGATCACTGCGGTTCTCGCGGTCCAGTCCAGCCTGGGATTGACGCCAAAACTGGCGTTCCCGTTGCTGGCTGTCGCGGGGTCCGTCTGGCTGAGCTTTACGTCAGTCACAGCACTGATCTCGCCCGTTCGAAAATCGCGGTTACTAAAAGCCACGCCTCCGGGAAGGTCAATCGGCCGGCCAGGGCGCGCCATCTTGCCGCCCCGGTTCCACTTTCCGCAGATTGCCTTGCGGATCATCGACATGCGATTGAACCGTTTCGGTCGTGACGGCACACATGTAGAAGACATTCATTTGAACAGTAGCATCGCCATGCGTGCACGCTGCTTTGTAGAACTGCGACAAATTTGCCTCTTTCTTATCGTGCTGCTGTTTTGTCAGCCGGCATCGGCTGCGAGCCGTGTCGCCCTCGTTATTGGCAATTCTTCATACAAGAACGCGGCGCCCCTCTCGAACCCAGTCAACGACGCCCAGATTGTCGAGGCGACACTGAAGAATGCAGGTTTTGACGTGGTTCAAACCCGCCTGGATCTTCAGGCGGCCGAGATGCGACGTGCGCTGCGCGATTTTGCCGACCAGTCGCGCGACGCGGATGTTGCTGTCGTCTATTATGCTGGTCATGGCATCGAGATCGAAGGTACGAACTATCTGATCCCGGTCGATGCCACCCTCGAGCGCGATACGGACGTCTATGACGAGGCGTTTTCGCTCGATCGGGTCCTGCTGGCCGTTGAACCGGCAAGGCAACTGCGGCTTGTGATTCTCGACGCTTGCCGCAACAATCCTTTCTCCGACAAAATGAAGCGAACGGTTGGCTCGCGCGCGATCAGCCGCGGCCTTGCCCGCATTGAGCCCCCGACATCGAATACGCTCGTGGCCTTTGCCGCCAAGGCTGGCTCGACGGCGTCGGACGGCAACAGCAAGAACAGTCCGTATGCATCCGCACTGGTGAAGTATATCGGAACTCCCGGCCTGGATTTGCGCAGGGTGTTCGGTTTCGTCCGCGACGACGTGATGAAAGCAACAGGTAATCGGCAGGAGCCGTACGTCTACGGCACCCTTGGCGGCGACGATGTGCCGCTGGTGCCAGCCAAGGAAGTTGCCAAGGAAACTGCCAAGCAAACTGCCAAGGAAGTTGCCCGGGAAGCCGCCCCAGCGCCAACGCCGCGGTCCGAAATGCGGTATGACTACGAACTCGCGCTGCAGGTCGGCAACAAGGATGCATTGAACTTTTTCATCGCCCAGTATCCTGACAGTTACTACGCAAATCTGGCAAAGCTTCAGCTTGCCAAGGTTGATGCGGAGGAGAAGCGTGCCGCTGCGGCCGAAAAAGCGCGTCAGGCGGAGCAGGAACAGGCCCGGCTCATCAACCAGGGCGCTCAACAGACGCAACTCGCCAAGGCGGCCTCGGACCTGAAAGCAGCACAGGAAGCTCGGGCGGCGGCTGAGGCAGCCAAGGAAGTCGCGCAACAACAAGCGGCTCAGGCTGAACAGAAGCGTCCCGCGGCTGAGAGCGCCGCGACCGCCGCTAAGAGCACCGCGCCGGCAGCTCCCTCCGCGCCAGACCAACCGCGAGAGCCGAGCGCAAATGCGGGTCCCAAGGTGGCCGCGCTGCCCAGTCCGCAGGCGACCGTGCAGCCAACAGCACCAGCCGCGGTTGCCAAATTGCTACAGACCGAATTGCGCCGGGTTGGTTGCTTCACAGGATCGCCCAGCGGGGAATGGGACACGGAATCGCGGCGCTCGCTCGAGCTGTTCAACCGAAACGCCGGCACCAAGTTCGACGCAAAAGTCGCCAACGCCGATGCGCTTGACGCGATCAAGCTCAAAACGGCGCGAGTTTGTCCCTCGATTTGCGGATCCGGCCTTAGGCGAGACGGCGATCGCTGTGTCAAGATTACCTGTGCCGCAGGTTACTTCCTCAATGACGACGACGAATGCGAGAGGCGCAAGGCACGTCATGCCCCGTCCGCCAAGCTCGAGCGCAGGAGCGGGGATCGCGAGGCGGAGGTTCTGGCAAGACCCGCAAGGCCGAAGGCCGAGGCCAACGCAGGCAGAAGGGGCGACGGCGGAATGCCTTTCATGCCTTTCTTCTTTCCCTGACGGGTCTGTTATCGCAATTGGTCGCACGTTCATCCGGCGGTCGATAGCACCGGTCCCGCGTGCGTCGAGATTTAACCTGACGGTACATCCTACTGAAGGCGCCTGCCCTAGTGGCAGCGCCGGAACTGTTGGACCCGTTCGATGCCCGGCGTCGCGAGCGCGACTAAGGTCTCGCCGACGGTACCAAGCAAAAGTACTTCTACGCTTGGCGCGGCGGTCCGCTGTTCAAAGGCGATAATAACGAGCCCCTGCAGCCAAACGATCCGCAGTTCGTCGTCGCATACTTATGAATTACTACGGGTACGTTGCTGCCAAACCGTAAAAGCCGAGAACGAGCGATCTCACCACGCGTTGAAGTTGCTGACGAGTTGCCTGTCCAGGGACAGGCTTTCCATGCCACTGGAAAGCAAAATACCGCTTCGGTCATGGTGTCCACTCCCGGGCATGTTCCGTTTGTGGTGCAAGAAGTGACCGAACTCGTGCGCCATGACGCCAATGAACGCTTCGCCATGGTCGAATACGGGTGGATTGCCCTGGTCGACAACCACGCATACCTGCTCATCAGGCAGGTACTCCCCGGCCGCCTCATTATCCTTTGCATCATAGTCGCCGACGAGAAAGCACGTAAGGTCGGCGCCGCGCCCCTTCAACGGCACGATATCCTTTCGAAAAACATCCCGCGGGATTTTGGGCGCCAGGGCTTTCTGGACCGTAATCCATGTGGCCTCGGCCGGGGTGAAAAAGATATTTGCCTGAGCCCCGAACGTCCAGTTCAGCTTGGTGAGGAACGATGGCACGTCATCCGGCGTCCATTTCGTGGCGTTGATCACTTTGCCGGATTGATCGAGGCGCTTGAGGAATTTGAACGCGACCGTGAAATCTTTGCGCGGCAGAATGGCGACATCCAGCTTGATGCTTGCGTTGCCGCGGATGGCCTTAAGTTCCGGAATGCCTTTATCTTTGGGCGAGACCTTGAGGCCGCGCGCAGGGCCGTCCGGCCGTGCGGTGGCATACAGCGCTGTACGCAGACGCAGCAACTGATCGTCGCGCTCCTGACCCTTTTGCTCCCTGAAGCGAAACTTGATGTATTCCTGAGCGACGCGTTCGACGTCATCGAGGCGCACATCCTCGACCAGCAACCGATTGCGATCATACGACAGGCCAACGTCCTTGCTGTCGCGGAGGCAAACCAGGTTGAAGCCTTCCCGAGGAACGATCATGAAGTTTTGCGCAGCGAACACACCAGAATTCTGCAAGAACTGAACGAAGCTCGCCATAGCTCTCCCCAACCTCAATCCACGATGGTGTCGCGCCCGGTCCATCGCGCCGGGGATAACCATCCGGGATCATTGCTGTCCGGTTGGGCGAGCATAGCGAAAATTGGCTTTGCGAGGCAATTTGTCGGCTTCGATTTTACTTGATGTCGAATTGAACCCGGATCGATGATCTTGCGGTAATTTTTTCGGATCTTTCCTGACCGGCGACCGCGACCACGCCGAAGCCGCAACGGCGTCCTGTTGGTCACGCTGTTTCGCGGCGACCCGATCTAGCTGGCGTCGGCCTTCTCCGAATGTAGCGCGCGCTGGAACGTGATGTCGGAGACGGAATTCTTCTCGGCTACGTGTCAGCTCGGCGCATCGTCGATCCGGTGGTGAGCAAGCCGTTCACCGAGGGCCTCGCCATCCGCCCGTTCAAGCCGAAGATCCACTACCGGATCGCGGTCCTCTCTCCCACGCATAAAGCGCCGTCGCAGATGGCGCAGGATTTCGCCAAACTGCTGCGGCGCGCCTTGCGGGCGTGAACTTCGCGCTCGAAGCCCGCGCCGGCGCTTTCTATCGAGCGATCTGCGCGTTCACTGACAAACCAAGACGGGGGTCTTCGCCTGCGTCAGCACCTTGTTTGTCACGCTGCCGATCAGAACTGCGGAGAGTCCGCTACGTCCGTGCGATGACATGACAATAAGGTCGCAGCCTTTGTCCTTGGCCGCTGCGATGATGGCCTGATGCGGTTGCCCGCTCTCCGTTTGGATCGTCTCGCAGGACACACCGGCCTCCCGGGCCGCACGAGCCGCGCCATCCAGCGCGCTGGTGGCCTGTTCCTTGCGTATCGCAGCATATCCGGCGAGCACCTCACGGTACCGTGCCCCCAGCTCTGAAAGGGGCTCCAGGACAAAGATCACCGATACCTTGGCGCCGAGGGATTTCGCGAGCGCTACCCCCTGCGCGACTCCATGCTCCGCCAGTTCGGACCCATCTGTCGGAATGAGAATATGCCGGTACATGCTTCACCTCCCGATTATCTGCATGACGCATCGCTGCCTTCCGAACGAAAGCTGAGCCTTCGTTCCAGATACGGTCTTGAGATAGATCAATCTATCGCTCCGCGCACCGCGGTCCGGATCTCTGCAATTGATCCAAAGCAAGAAAACTCGGTCGATAGGAAGCGTGCACGCTTGCACCCTTGATCTAGATCATGGCGGACCCGGGACCTTCGCCACACATCACGTAGGTGACGGCTCAATCCCTGCGATAATGCGCAAGCATCGGGCGATCCTCGCATCGCAAAAGGAGCACGCCGATGTGGGTACTGATGTACGTGTTCTCCTATTCGGTCAGCCCGGCCGCTACGATCGACAAGGCCGAATGGAGGCTGCTCCCGACCGTGGTGTTCCAGGAATTCACAAGCGAGGAGCGATGCAGGGCGGCCAAGGCCACACTTGAGGGCAGCCTCAAAGAGGCGGGCGCGAAGCTAAGAAGCGGCCTGGAAGACCTGAAGAGTGTTGGCAAAGCCGACCCGGCACAGATCATCATTGCCTACAACGTGGAATGCCTTCCGAAATAGCATTTCCCGCACGGAAAAAATCTGCCACTATTGCCGAGCTTTGGCCGCAAACCCGGCCATGCAGGCCCGCCTCTCAGCCTGTCCTACTCGTCCTCGTCCTCTGGTTCGTCGTCATGCTCAATTGCGTCTCGCATGCCGCGCATGACGGCGAACGATACGAAGGCCATTCTCCTCTTCTGATCGTCGCTCAACGTCTTGTAGAGCGGCTCCCAGGCATCCGCGAGCTTCTTGAGATCGGTCCCGCGTTGAATGAGCCGATCCGCCCGTCGCTGCATGAGTTCAACCGGACTGCCGTCACCGAGAATCGAGCCTTTCTCGTGCAATTCGGCTATCCGCTCCAATCGGGCTTGCCGATTCTTCGCTCGCGCGCGGATGGCATCCTCGATGGCCGGCCAGTATTTCTCCTGGTCGGGCGTCAATTGCAGGGCGGCCTTGACGATGCCGACGCGCATATCCGTCAAGGCTTTCAAGTCGGCGGCGCTGGGTTGTGCTGCTCCGGCAGTCGGAGATGTCTCCGCTGCGCAGGTGAGAGACGACGTTGTGAGCAAAAGTGCAATCGCTGCGGCAGCTGTAATTCTAGTCATGACAAACTCCTGAGCTGCTTCTCATTGATGTCCCTGACAAGAAGCGCACAACCGGATCGGCCGCGGGTTGATCTAGGTCAAATGGCACGGAAGCGGAAATATGGACACGCGTCGAGCCGTTCAGGAAATGCCGCGCGACTTCAGGTCAGTCCACCTCGGGCTATGACCGGCGTAACGGCGTGCTCATCCATGCGATTTTCGCCCTGACGCTGCATATGGTGCCGCCTGGATCGCACGGTCCGATTTGAGCAACAACGGAACGCCTAGTCGCGGTTACGTTTGGGCCGATCCAGGCGCAGCCTCTGCGCTCTCATGCGCTTTATTTCTTCGTCGAGCGCACTCATTTTCTCCTCGTGGCGTTCGTCCTTCGACTTTGGCTTATCGCTATTGCGTAACTTTTCGAGCGCTTTCTCGACCGAGAGCTTTGGGGTGTCGGCCATTGGTCCTCCGAAGCGATCCAATCGTCGTTCAATGTGGCTGGCAGCGGTGTTGCCGGTGCTGGAGCGAACTCCCCTTTCCTCCGGCATTCGGACAACGATCTGAGTGCCGCGTTACGCCTCTCCTCTGCCATCGAGTGATCGGCAACGGCTTACGTCCCGCTAGCCTCGATACCTCCTCAGCTTACTGGCAGAGGTGTTGGCGGCCATCCTCGCCCCGGAAATACGTGCCGGGTGTGCAGACAAAACCCTGACCGCTGGAAGGATAGTTATAATAGCCATAAGCGCCGGCCGCAGCCGCAGCTCCCACAGCAGCGGTTCCGACCACTGCCCTTCGTGTCTGGCGACGGGCAACGCCCGCGACGCTCACCGGCGTCAAAGGACGACCGACGCGCGCTTGCGCGCTTTGGACAGAGATCGAGACACCGCTCTGCTCCGACCAGTCAAAAGACAGCAGCATGGCACACGCGAAGATGGACGTCGCTAGCGTGATCGTCTTCGAATCTGTCGGCATGGCTCTTCCTCCAATCTGCGGGTCCTACCCGGTCTGGTTTGAAAGCCAAGAACCCGGAGAGCCGTTGATCTGGATCAAGCTTTTCCAGATGCGTTTGATCGGTACGCGGACCCCGGCTTGCGGAAGATTGGCGGAACTCGGGTCTGCGTTCTCGCCGACCTTGAAGACCCTTAAAGCGGGAGCTCGCCCTGGCCGTTCGTCCAATCGATGATGTCGATCCGGAGCCCTCGCCTCAGGATCTCGGTTTCAAGATTGCTGGCATGCAGCTTCCATTCGGCCGTCGACCGGACCCGGAATTTTGCATCTTCACCATTGGCCTCGAACTCATCGTCGGCTTGGAGCGCGCCGCGAACAGCCTCGTACATCATCTTCAGGCTCGCGTCGGTGAACGCGCCGTACTCCATCGATCCTCTCCTCAAAGACTCAAACAGAGGAGGTCGCGATCGTGGCGACCTTTTGGGTGCAACACATCCAATCCGGTCGTGCTGAAGCACGACCGATCCTGATCAACGAAGCGTAGCGGAGCGACGGCTGAACTATCCACCACCGCTCGGCCGGATCAGTATTGATACTGGGACTGCGGGCAGACCATTTGACCGGACTGATCGTAATAGCAGCCTTGGTTTCCGTAATAGCCGTAGCTGCCATAGTATGCGCCGGCAGCGGTCGCGGCGCCGACGGCAGCAGCACCATAACCCCAGCCAGGGCGATAGTAACCTCTGCCATATCCGGGATAGCCGGCGACCGGGCGGCCGGGGCGACCTGCAATCGGCCGGCCCGGATAGCCCGGACGGCCGGCGATCGGGTGTGATGGCCGCGGGCGGCCGGCAACGCGATATCCTCCACCATGAACCCTTCCGCCAGCTACATGCATGCCACCGCCACGCATCCCGCCACCGTGAAAGCCACCTCCGCCGCCGCGGAATCCGCCGCCTCCTCCACGACGGGCATAGGCATCATCAGGAAACACGCAGACAGCAACGAGAAGCAGAACTGCCGAAGCGGCGAGGATCCAACGAAGCATGGCGCGCCCTTTCTCTAACGAACGATTTGGCGAACGACGAAGCTGCGACTCGTAGGCGCCGCGAGATTGACGTAGATCAACGGAATGCAATCGCGTCGGAATGAAACTCGCCCCGCCGTGGCGCTTTCGAACGTCAGGTGTTTCCCGGCTCTCGGAACCGCAAGCAATGTTCCTTTGGCACGATTTGCACTTTGGCGGCGACATGCGGCGATCGGGACGGCTTCGGGGATAGTGACGTTCTGGCCGTGATTTCTCCAACCTCCTTCGCTTTGGCCGTGTTCATGTAAAGGGCAGGATCGCCTCAGGGCGAGGATGAACGTGCTGAAAACGGATGTAACGTGTGCGAGCTGTGGCGCGGGTTGCCGTTCACCAAAGAGAGTTTCGGCAACGCGTTTTCAGAAGCGGCCCGTCAATGCGGGATCAACAAGAGCGCCCATGGTGTGCGCAAGATTGCCGCGACGATCGCCGCTGAGAATGGCGCGACTGCTCACCAACTCATGGCGATTTTCGGATGGACCAATATTCGCCAGGCTGAGGTTTACACCCGCGAAGCTGAGCGCGCCCGATTGGCCGCGCAAGGTATCGGCACGCTGGACGAAACCCGAACATCTATTCCCGCACCGAAGGGAAAGGTGCGGGCGTCAGGCGAGAAAGAATAACGATTTCAATGTCGAAAATTTGGAATGGTGGGGGAGGCAGGACTCGAACCTGCGAAGCCATGAGGCGGCTGATTTACAGTCAGCTCCCTTTGCCACTCGGGACACTCCCCCGTCCAACAGCATCAGAACCGGCCGCGCGAGTGGCGGCGGACCGGGTCATCGAAATGACGCTGATAACCGGCCGACCCGAAGCGGGTGCGCGGTCGGGCGCGTTTATGGGCGAAGGCGGTCCCCAAAGTCAACCAAGCCGGCCGCCTATTTGGCATACTTTTGCGGGCTGGCGGGATCTCTGTTCCAAACCGGCAAATGCGGGGGCTAGATTCTTGTTTTTGACGCGTTTTCTTCACGCGAACCGGTCCCCACTTCGCTCGAAAACGCTGTGTAAATTGCCAATATTCGGGAGCCGTGACACAAGCCTCACATGAGCGATCGCGACCGCAAACCCAATTTCCGAGGCAAGGGCGGTAAACCCTTCCAAAAAGGGTCAAAATTCGCCCGTCCGCCGGCCTGGCGGGACCGCGAATCCGGTTCCGACGGGCCGGTGATTCTGTATGGCTGGCACACGGTGGCGGCGGCCTTGGCCAACCCGGACCGCCAGATCCGCAAGCTTTACCTCACCGAGAACGCGGCAAAGCGGCTCGCCGAGGAAAACATCGCGACCCGCGTCACCCCGGAGATCGTCCGTCCCGGCGACATCGACCGGCGCCTCACCCCGGATGCCGTGCATCAGGGCCTTTTGGCGGAGGCCGATCCCCTGCCCTCGCCCGATATCGACACGCTGGCGCTGGAGGGCATCGTGCTGGTGCTCGACCAGATCACCGACCCGCACAATGTCGGCGCTATCCTGCGCTCGGCCGCGGCATTCGCGGTCAAGGCGATCGTCACCACCGCCCGCCACAGCCCGGAGGCGACGGGCGTGCTGGCGAAATCCGCCTCCGGCGCGCTCGAGCTGGTGCCTGTTGTCACCGTGCAGAATCTGGCGCGCGCGCTGAACGAATTGAACGAGCGCGGCTTCCAGACCGTCGGCCTCGACAGCGAGGGCTCGGAGGATCTCGGCAAGGTTCAGCTGCAGGCGCCGCTCGCGCTGGTGCTCGGCGCCGAAGGCAAGGGCTTGCGGCAATTGACGCGCGAGACCTGCCGCGTCGTCGCCCGCCTCGACATGCCCGGCGAGATCAAGAGCCTCAACGTCTCGAACGCCGCCGTGCTCGCGCTCTATATCGGCGCCAGCCGGCTCGGGCTGATGTAATAGCAACGCCCGCTCGCGAGACGCGAACGGGCGCTGATGTCTTCGACAGATCGTCGGATCAGTAGTAGCGGCGCAGCACGCGGTGGCCGTAGTGATAGGCCGGCGCGCGATGCGCGTAGCCGTAGCGATAGCCATAGTGCGACGACCGGTAGTGATGCCGGTAGCCGTAGTGGCGATAGCCATAGCCGTACGGGCGACCATAGCCCTCGCGATAATACGGACGCGGCGCCCAGTTGCCCGGACCGGTGTAGGTCGGGCCCTGGTTGACGTAATAATACTGCTGCGCCGCGCTGGGATAGGCGGCATCCGGGTCGGGCAGACGTTCGACCGCGCCGTAACCGCCATAGCCATAGCCGCCGCAACCGCCGCAGCCGTAATTCACGACGGGCGCGGAATAGCCGCAAGGGTTGAAGCCGCACGCCATTGCGGGCGCGGTCACCATGACGGCCACGGCCGCAATCAGTCCTTTGATCATTTGACGCATTACTCTCTCCTGTGGGTCTCGTTGTCGTCGCGTAGCTCTTGATGGCTATGATGGGCCCCCCTGCTTAAGGGGCTCCCGATTTAGGGGCCTCTTGGTCGCAGTGGCCGCGGCACCGGTCCCGGAAGCCGCTGCGGCCCGTTGAACTGCGGCGCGTAGATCACCGGCGGCGGATCGACCGGCACATTGGATTGCGCCGGCAGCGGCGCGGAATGCGCCGACCATGATTCATGATAGCTCTCGGCCGGCTGCGGCAGGCGCCGGTTAGCCGGCGGCTCGATCTCGAGCCGGCCGTAACCCGGCATGCGGCCGAGGCTCGGATAATAGTGGCCGACATTCGGCACCGGATCGATCGGGCGGCCGCCATAGACGGTCGGCACCATCGAGTCGTTGCGGGCAAGGCCCATCGCGCTTTCGATCACCGCGTAGGAGGCGTCGACACCGTTGATGATGATGGGCACGCCCGGGCGCACGGGCACGACAATGTCGAAGCCGCCCCCGGCCAGCGCCGTCGAGGTCATCGCAGCCAATATCGCCAGCGCAAGACTTACGCGCATGTCACCCAGCGTCCCGAATTGTTCGATCCGCAGCCTAATCCAAGCCCTTGGCGGAAGGGTTAAGGACGCGGGCCAAACTTCCGGTAAGCCTAACGCGTAAGCATCGGCATCCGCTCAATGCGGCGATGCGGGATCAGAAATCGTTAACGGCCGCTGGCGGATCAGGTGAACGCATTCTCGACGATCGAATGGATCCCGATCGCGATCGTGACCGCGCCGACCGCGATTTGCAGCCCGCGATTGGCCCAGGTCAGCCAGCGCGCCGAGGCCGCGAGCGGCACCGCGATCACGCTCGACAGCACGCCCATGCCGATCATCGAGCCGACGCCGAACAGCGCGACATAGCCAAGCCCGATCACCGGGTTTGGGGCCTGCGACACCGTCAGTACCAGGAGCGCCGCGGAGCCCGCCATGCCGTGCATCAGGCCGACCAGGAGCGTGCGCCAGCGGAAACCGTGCGCGTGGCTGTGTGCGGCGCGGGCATGCGGCAAGATTTCGCCGGCGTGGCTGTGGGCGTGGAAATGCGCAGTGCCGTCGCCATGCGAATGGGTGTGGAAGTGCACGCGGTCGCGCCACAGCCGCCACCACAGATGCGCGCCGAGGCCGACCAGCATGACGCCGACCGCGGTCTCGATCGGCTGCGCGACCGTCTCGGGGATCGCCCGCCCGAGCAGGATCGCGGCACCGGCAAAGATGAACAATGTCAACGTGTGGCCGAGGCCCCAGGTCAGGCCGTGCTTGACGATGTCGCCGACATGGGTCCGGCGTGCCGCGATGCTCGAAACGGCTGCGATGTGATCGGGCTCCAGCGCGTGCTGCATGCCGAGCAGAAAGCCAAGACTCAAGATTCCGAACATCGATCCCCCGCGCCCGCGCCGTCACTGCAGATCAAACACCACATCGCTGATCTTGTCAGGCCAGCACCTGGTCAAACAAGCACTTCGTCAAACAGGCCTTGCATCGCCGCCCAGGAGCGGCGGTCGGCCCGCGCATCGTAGAGTGCCGATTTCATGATCGAGCCGTCGGCGGTCGGGTTGGTGAAGCCGTGCAGCGTGTTGCCGTAGCTGATCACCTGCCAGTCGGCAACCTTGCCGGCACGCATCTCGTTCTCGAAGGCCACCACCTGATCGGGCGGCGTCAGCGGATCGTCGGCCCCGGTCAGCACAAGCTCGGCGTCGTTGAAGGCGAGATAGCCACGCAGAGAGGCGTCGCCGCCAGCATAATCGACGTCGCGTGTGTGCATGCAGTGCTCGTCAAAGGCTGCGTGATCCGGAACGCATCATGCGCGAGCATTGCGGAACTTCACACTGGTTTGAACGCAGGGCAAGGCTGCGCCGGAACAGGCGCCGTGCAGCGAGATTAGCCCCTCACGACGACAAGAGGAGATATCGCATGACACAACTGAAGATCCTTGGACGCTTCCTTGGCGCAGCAGCCCTGCTCGCATCGGTCGTGGCGAGCCCCGCGATGGCGCAACAGACCATCGGCACCACCGCCCGCTGCTCGAATGCCTGGCCGGACGCCCGATGCGAGAGGATGGCGCCTGGCACCACCGCCACCACCACTCGCGACCGCACCTATCGGCGAGATCGCGACTGGCAGGGCAGCTACAACCGGTATGACCCCGGGCCTGCCGACGTCGCGGCCGGTGTGGTCGGCGGCGCGGTCGGCACGGCGGCTGCGATCGCCACCGCCCCGTTTGGCGGTCCGGAATACGCCCGCACCCCGATCGGCGGCGAGGAATATGCCCGGCAGAACGGCTTCGTCTGCACCCCCGGCACCTGGTTCCGCGGCAGCGACGGCCTCCGGCATCCCTGCCAGTAGCTCACGCAAGCCGCTGACGGCGCAAAAGGCGGCCTGCGGGCCGCCTTTTCCGTGCCCCTCCGCTCGAAGCGAAGGGATCGGTTCTGGCCTTCAGGTTCTGGACATCGGTTCTTCAGGTTCTGGCCCTGGCGCACCAAGTCTGCTATGCGAGCGCGCAAATCATTCCCATGTCGCCGGCTTAGCTCAGCGGTAGAGCAGCAGTTTTGTAAACTGAAGGTCGGGGGTTCAATCCCCTCAGCCGGCACCATTGGTTTGGCCGACATTCCGCTCTTATCCATTGGGGTGGACGAGATCGCCCGTGCGGCCTTTGGCGGTCCACCAGGACCGCCAATCAATCCGGCTGGCCGGTCATCACCGGGCTTCCAGCCGATGGGGCTCCCCGGCCTTCCACGACGCTATCGACAAACTCTCATGTCGGATTTCCGGGTTCAGATGGCGAAACACCGTATTTCCCCGGAATCCTAAAAGCCTGTTGAAAACTTTAATCTAACTGTTGCCGGGGCTAGCTTTTCATCCCGAACAAATTTTCAGACTAAACCGGCAAGGGGCCGCGCGTGGAGCGGCCCCTTTCGATTCTCCCAAGATGAGTAGCGAAGGTGGATCGTCCGTCCTTCTACTCTTTATCGCTGATGGTCTGGGTCTTGGCGGCCGCCCTGAGTGCGCTTGTGGCAGCCCACCATTGAAAGGCCGCCAACTGAGGCGGCCGGAGAGGCTTCAAATGCAACCGAAGGTCAAAGAGCGTATCTGCCCGGCCTGCAAAGGAACGGGCTTCCCGCCGGTTGAGCAGCCTGTTCACCCGGGCCACAAAATCTATCCGGTCAAATGCAAGACCTGCGACGGCAAGGGCAAGATCCCGGAGGACAAATGAGGCGGCCTTATTCCTGCGTCGGATAGAGCTCCTTCTTTCGAGCCTCCATCTCCCCAATCAAATCGAGGGCCGCTTCGGCTGCGCGCGCGTCTTGAATCCGGATCGCAGTGGTCCTTGCGCGCCTCACGTGCTGTATCTCCGCGTCGATCGCATTTGTCGCACATTGAACTGAAACAGCCCTCACTCGTCCCAGGTTCGTTCGCCGCACGTCCTGCTCTCAAACATGCGAACGTGTTTCCCGGTGCGAACGTTCAGCATGGTCCGGACCAAATCCTGTGGCTTGCCGCACCGACAGGCTTTGACCGGCTGCAGTTCGATCTCTTGGATTTTCTGCGCATTGCGCTCATGGACTTGCCCTCCAGCGAGGCGAATCCTTAAGTTACAAAGTGAACACTTGTTCCTGGAGCGAATGGCAGAATCCAGAACGGGCATGGAACGTTTTCGAAGTGGCGCTTCCTAACTCCGCTCACCTCATTGCGGGCGCTTCATCCGAGAAAGAGCCACGCAACGCTTGCGATCAGGGCCACGAAAGACACCGCCGCTGCGCAGACAAAGGCAGCCTCGATGCCGTCAATTGGGTGGTGGTTCGTGTGCATCGGCGCCCTCCTTAGATGGGCGCTCGTGGACCGGGGGACATCAGCCACTCGGTCAAATGAGCGGCAGTCTCGTCGTGCCGCGCCTTCCTCAGCAAGGCCTCTCGCTCTCTACATGGGGGAAGTTCTCTAGCCCGTTGGCGTAACACTTGGGCTTCTTGGGCAAGGCGTTCTTCAAGCGGGACAAGCTGCTTAACGCGGCGTCGTCGCTTCATGGCTCCTCTCTCCAAGCTGACGTTGCTGCCCCGAAAACGGAATCAAAAAGCGCGGGAGACAGAAAAGTTCCAGCGAACTTCGCGTCGCAGAAAGAGGTTTCCAACTGAGGCGGCCCAGACAAGTAACGCCGCCCGTTTGAAATAAATACGGACGGCGTTTCCCTAGCCCCGAGAGGGTACGAACAAAATCCCGGATATTGCACTTTTCGAGTGCGATGACCTCTTTACTTGAGGAGCCTGTCTTTCTCCTTCTGTATGGCGGCAGCACTTCTGTTGATCTGTTTGCTCCAGAAGTGGTTCAGGGCGGTTTTAATTACCGTGTCGCTCTTGTTTGCCCATCGCCTGCGGAAGTTAACTATTCTCTTCACGCCGATATCTGCATGGGATGGGTATCGACCCATCACGTCGGCGCTCGCAAACCCGGGGACCGCTGCCATTCGCCCAAGTGTGAGCCGGTTTCGGCCAGACGAGCCTTGCGGACTAGGCGCTGGCGATCGATGCCTGGGGGAGTCCCCCGGGCCTCCTTGCGGAGCCGCTCTGCCTGGATGCCAAGCCGCTGTTCAAGTGATTGAGTGTGTATGAGATGTCGCTTCAAGGACATGCCACGCTCCATTCCGTTAGAGGAAGGCGGGAGCGCGATCGAGCGTTCTCATCACCGATATAAGCCACGGGTTCGGGCGGTGATGGATTTACTGTGTGCCTGTCTGGAGCGAATAGCGAGCTATTTATTTCAGGCTTATTGTCGCAACTCGCGGAATGATTGGCGTCCCAAGGAATGATGGGGCCGGAACGTTTGCTGTGGCTCGACGGTAGACCGCCAACTGACGCAGCCTTACCCCGAGCGATCTGCCATCGCCTTATCGATTTCCACAGCCAGATTCCTAAAGTGGGCAGCGAGGCGTTCGTACAGTTCTCGCTTCTTCTGGTCTGTAGCGCTTCTAGCGATCTGGTCGGCATAGTCGGCTTCGGCGCGTAGTTTCTTTGCGCCGGCCTTCATCGGGAAGTGACCTCAGCTGACCGAGATCGTCCGCCGACCACGGCAGCCCCGCCAGCTCGCAGGAGAATACGGCAGCTCCGAGTTTGGTGACGCGAGCCTTGTCGCTGCAGGACTGGCCGGAGGATGGCCCTTCGACGCCGCCGCCGATGCAGTCCGCTCCTGCAAGTCTCTTGATGACCCCGTGAACGCCGACCGTCCTGCCGCCGTTGTTGCCTTCAAACCGAAGTGCCTGGGCATCGAGTCCTCCATCCAGATAGACTCGGCTTAAGCCGAGTTGTGTTGGACCAAGCCGAGCATTTATTTGCGGCTCAATCAAAGCGCCTTGCGGCTTACCCACAACGTACACAGGAGGCCGTAGTTTCCCGGTTGTCAGGCGGCGCTTCACATCATCGATCGCGCTGACGGCCCCCCGCTGCATGCTACGCGCCGACCGACGCTGAGCCGTCATACGAAACAATTACCTTCCGGCGATCCGCCTCACCGCGGCCATCTCAAGATTCCCGATTGCTGAGAAGGAGAGCGCGAATGAGGAGATCAGCTTTGGCAATAGCCGTCATCGCCTGCATGATGTCGCGTGTCGCATCGGCGCAGGACATCTTCCTGCCGGACCCCCAGAAGATCGATTCCATGACGAGGAATTGTGTCTACAACAACGCGTTTTATTCCCAGGGAGCCCTCATCTGCCTCGGCGGAGGTCGCGGCCTCCAGTGCAGCAGCGGGAGTTGGATCCCCACGCAGGATCCCACTGCCTGCAAGGATCAAGTCCCCACACCATCCCCGCGGTGACCGTTCGCCTTCCCGTCTCGCTACACCAACCAGTTCGATTACTCGGCCGCGTGCTGCGCATCGTCCTGCATGCGGGAGCCCCAAGGCGCGATGGACAACGGCCAGCGCCACGCCGAATTGCAGGCATGCACCGCCAGGCAGAAAAAGACGAAGCAAGCATCGCGGCCTGCTGACGAAGCCGCTACGGCTGGTCAGCTTGGCGCCGTCGAGCACCAGTGCGGCGTCGGGCAAATGCACCTGCTCCTACATCGCGTCGACCTGCAAGAGCTGGAATCGCACCCATGGCGGCGATCTCGCCGTCTGCGACAGCTACCGTCAGAGCTGTCTGCAGAGCGGCCGGTGGGACGACAGAAACCGCCATATCGAAACGGTGGTGAAGCGCTAGGCTCGATCGCCCTCCAGACCGGCCCTTGCCGGAGGGCCGGTTCGGAAACACCCGCGACGCCCTGCGCCTTGGCAGGAATCGTGGGATCATTCCCGTAGGATCACCCATCCTCCGCCTTGTTTCTGTCCTTGCGGCCCAGAATGGGGTATGCAGAATGCGGGATGGGACTCAGCCAATGACCTATTTGATCCTTGCCCGTGATGGCACCAGCCAGATCGTGCTGAAGCGCGACAGCGAAGATGCGGCCGAGAAGAAGGCGCGCGAGCTGAAGGAGATGGGCTGGTTCGAGGTCGAGGTCCGCGAGGACAAGGCGGGGCACGCAGCCCCGGCCGCGCTGACCGATCGCTCACAGACCCTTCAATAGCGCCTTCCCTTGAAGGACGCCTTCCCGTCAATGACGGCTTGATGAACCTTTGCCTGATGGCCCTTACACATATGTGAGGAGCCATCCCATGTCCGATACAGCACATTACCGCTTCCAGTCCGATCAGGCACGACGGCTGGCCCGCCAGGTCACCGACGCCACGGTCCGCCAGCAGCTGCTCGAAATGGCCGAGGAGTATGGCCGCTACGCCGACCTCATCGAGGCCCGCAGCACCGAACCAGCGCCGGCCGCCGCGGCCGCCGCCGCGCACTAGACTGAGCCGCACCCCGTCGCGATGCTGCCCCGCCCGCCGGCTCGTCCCCTGATCAGCACGCCCAAGGCCTTCAGGTCCGCTCCTGACGCGCTCTCTGAGCGCCGCGCCAAATCCACGCGAAACCGCCTGAGGATTTGTTCGGAACATTAAGCCCCCTCACGCGATTTTCCTCGCATGAGGCTACGCGAACCTAACCGCAACATGCTCCTTCTGGGCACGTTCACACTGCTCAGCATGGCTGCCGCCGGCGCCGTTGCGGTGCTGGATCCGGCATCTCCGCCGGCCAATGCCGCGGTTAGGCCGGCCCCCAATCAGGTGCCGGCCCCTGACCTGACGCCGGTCCGGATCGTCGGCACCCCGTTCGTCCCGAACACCAACCCCCGCCAGCGCTGACCCGCCTCGCACGCCGGGTACGTCACAATTTTGTCACCGCGCCTGCAAAACAGGCGTCTTCGTCAACCATCATGATGGCGAGTGCTTGATTCCGCGCGGTTGCTCTGCTGCAATCCGCCCGCTCAAGGTGCGCCATGAAGTGGATGAAGGAACGCGATCTCCTGATCGCGCAGACAATGGCTTTCGTGGAGTCGGTGAAGGGCAAGCAGCCCGACGCCGGGATGCCGACGCCTGCCCCGCGGACATCAGCGCCACCGGCCGCCCAGCAGACCGCCGCGCCGCCTGCTATTGCGCCCGCACCCGCCACGCCGGCACTCGCCGCCGCTGCAGAGGCCTTGGCCGAGGCCATCGCCACATTCGACATCAAGCCCAAGCCTGCGGCCGAGACGCGGCCCGCGGCCGTGCCGCCGCCGCTCCCCGTGCCGACCGTGATCGAGGGCCTGCCGCCGGCTCCGCCGCCTCTGGCAGTGACCGTCGTCGAAGTCCCGCCGTCGCCGGCGCAGCCGCCGCAATTCGCAAAACTCGACATCAGCGGCGACTTCGGGTCCGAGGTGCGCGAGCGGGTTGCCAATTTCCGCGCCCAGCAGCAGCGCTTCCTCAAGGAGCGCGAGGAATACTGCACCACGACGATGGATAAGGTGCGCGCCGCGATCCGCGACAACAGCGAACTGCCGCGCTCCGGCAAGTAACCAGCGACCTGTTCACCTGATGGCCTTGCCCCCCGCGCTTGTCCGCCGGGGTCGATTGGACTTCAGCGCAGCGCGCCCGATTTCACCGGATCGGTCAGGAAGCGTCCGCTCGATCGCGTCAGCGCCGGCTCCTCCACTGCGTCGGAAACGGGCTGCTTTCCTTCCAGCATCGATCGCAGGCCGGCGATCGCCCGGGTCATGCGCTCGGCGTATTTGGCCAAGGCGCCGTCGACGAACGCCCTGTCCTTCGGCTTCGGCTTGGCGAGCCGCAGCTCCAGATGCGTCGTTCCGTCTGGACTGTCCAGAACGGCGCGGGTCATCACGATCCGCGGCGCGTCGGGGACCGGAAGCGTGATACCCACCGTGAAGTAGTCGGCCGGGTGCCAATCGAGCAGCTCTTCGACGACGGCATGGCTGCCGTGCATGCAGTGATTTTTGGTGCCGACACCGCGCCGTCCCTTGCCGGATTCCTCGACAATGGTGTCGGCGTCCCACCATTGCTGCCACTGCCCGGGCACGGTGAGAAATTCCCACACGGTCTGCCGGGGCGCGGCGATATCGAACTCCAGCATGGCGTGGGCGTCGGCGCGCGTCACCTCCATCCGCCTTTGCGCGTCGTCCTGCTGCCACGCCGCCTCGAGATCGCGCACCCACAGCGTCACGTCGCCGATGATGTCGATGGTTTCGTGATGCGCGATGAGACCTTGCGCAATCGGATCGACGCCCATGGCGCGGATCGCCGCGTCGCTGTAGAGCGCGTAGGCGCACCCGCCGACCTTTTCGCAAACCGTGTTCTTGAGCAGCCGGTGGACCAGAATGACGTCGCGCCCGGCGAGCTCTTCCCGCCCGCCCATCTTCTGCTTCACCATCTCGCCATGATGGACGACGAATTTGAAATCGAGATCGCCCATCGCGACGCAGGCCCGGCACTCGCACGCCGAGGCCTGGCTAACGCTGCGCAGGCGCCGGCGAAACTTGAAATAGGCGCCCTCGATCGCGTCCTGCAGCAACGAGCCGTCGATTGTCTCGGCGGTGGTGTAGACGAACGCGGCGTCGCCCTCGAACTTGGCGAGGCGAAATGGCGGGCGCAGCGCTTTCACCACCGCGTCCATGAAATCGGCGATGATGTCCTGGGCATGGTCGAGCTCGACCGCCGCGAGGAAGTTCGTATAGCCGGAGATGTCGGCAATCGCGAAATAGGCTGCTTCAGCTTTCGGAAGCATCGAGACCTCCTACGCAACCGGTTCACGCCAATCGTGCGGACGCGCAGTCTGTCACCCGCGCCGCCCGCGGTCGAGGGGCACAGTAGCGGTTCTGACGTGTTTCTCAGCGCGAACCGGTGCTCTGGCGGCCGCCGATCTTCTCCAGCACCGGCAGCAGATACTTCAGGAATTCGCCGGGATTCTCGCTCATCGGGAAATGGCCGAGGCCTTTCATGATGGTGACCTCGCTGCCGGCAATGCTGTTCGCCACCGCGACCGTCTCCTCCGGCGTGCAGGAATAATCGTACTCGCCTGACAGCAGGAACAGCGGGCAGCGTTTGGTCTCGATCTCGGCGATGCGGGCGCGGATATCGCCGTCGATCTTGTAGAAATAGAGGTCGCCCTTGAACACGCCGGGCCCGCCTTGCATGTAGTGCCACAGCGTTTCCCACTTCTCCTTGTCGGGCGCGTCGGGCCCGACCAGCCCCGAGACGATGGCGGCCGCGACCTCGCCGCCATGCACGTCCGGCCGGTGCAGGAAATTCAGGTCGTAATACGGATCGACATGCGCGCCGGCCTGCAAGCCGATGATGGCGCGGAAGCGTTCGGGATGCTCGAGTGCGAGATGCAGCGCGATCCGGCCGCCGATCGAGCAGCCGATCACGATCGGCCTGTCGAGGTCGAGCGCATCCATCACCGCCAGGATCATCGTCGTGTATTGCGCTGATGTGAGCTGGTATTCTTCGTCGTGCCAGCCTTGCGGCGGCGACGACTTGCCGTGCCAGGGCATGTCGAAGGCGATGACGCGATGGTTGCGGGTGACGCGCTCATCGTTCATCAGGCCGCGATATTGCCGCCCGTCGGCGCCGGCGGTGTGCAGGCAGAGCAGCGGCGTGCCCTCGCCCGCCTCCTCGACATAGACGCGGTGCGCCCGGCCGGACAGCTCGAGCTGCATATAGCGGCCGATGATCGGCTCGAATTTGACGCTCATGCCGCCACTCCCTCGCGGCGCAGCTTGCCGAGCGCCTCCTTGAAGTAGCGCAGGTTCGCCATGAACACCTGCAGCTCGCCCTCGGCCTTCAGCACGCGGCGCTTGATCAGCGCCATCAGGTCGTTGGAGCCCGGCGGCGGCCGCCGCTCGCAGAAGCGCTCCCACTCCGCCTCCGAGGTGCGCAGCGCAAAGGACGACGAGGGCATCACGAACGGCCCTTTGGTCACCGACACGATCCGGCCCTCATGGATCGAAATCAGCCAGACGGCCGCGCCGATCTCGAGCAGGAATGTCGTGGTGAGGTAGCGGCCGCGCCGCACCAGGCCGGCGTCGCAATTGACCCGTTCCTTCAGCGTTTCGATCAATGTTCGCTCCCCGATGGCGGCCCGTCGGCGCAGGCGGCGGCGGGCGCTTGTTCTGCCGACAATGATGGAAGGAATGCAGGGGCCGTCAATCGTTACAGCCGTCGCGCGGCCACGGCGTTTTCGCTTAGGTCGCTAGAGCCAAATTTCGCTAAAGCCACGACCAGACCAGCGCCACGTTCGCGGCGCAGGCCGCGAGCAGCGCGATCGCGAGCACGAAGTGCACGCGTTCATGGGGGGTCTGAAGGATCGCTCTCATGGGGAAAGCATCCGGCGATTCTACCCGTGGAGTCCCGGGGATTCTTTTTTCCGGGGTTTACCACCCGTTAAGGACTCAGGGTCCCCGGCGAAAGGGCCGAAATGACTCATATTTTCAGATGCTTGGCCCGGAACCCCGCTCACGGTTCCGTGATTGGAACGGTGATATTGCCTGAAACCCGGGACGGGTGCTGGCGTTGTCGGGGATTGGGGAAAACGACGAATGCCATACGCGCTGTTCTATCAAGACGCCAAGCTGAGCAAGGCCTATCCAACCGAGGCCGATGTCTGGAGGCTCGCCAGGAAATCGGGGCTGGTGGTGGATGCCGTCTCCGGCGAGGAGCAGTCCTCGCCCCACCCGCTGCTCGAGAATAACTATGAGATCCGGCCCTGCCAGGCGGAGCCGGACGAGGACCCGGTCAAGAACAAGGCCGATGCTGATCGCGAAGCGCGCCTGGAGCCGCGGTTGAATTAAAAAACAGCAGACCGGCCGGCACGCATCGCGGCCGGATGCAAAAGCGGTCGTCCCGCCCTTACGGCGTCGCGGTCGCCAGCGAGGCCTGTTCGGCCGTGAGCGACACGCAGATCTTCCGCCGATGCAGACCCCGGATCGACCCGGTCACCTTCAGTACCTTGCCCGCGGTGCAGGACGCGTCCTGCACGAACACGACTTCATACGGCGCAAGCACGAGGGGTTCGGATTTGAGGATCGTCTGGGCAAGGCACGGCACAGCGACCGCAGAGAGGATCAGCCCTAACGCAAAGCTACGCATGTTCGTTTGTCCACCAGCCCCGGCGATCGCATAATAACGCATCACGATGAAAGTTCCGTGCAATGCAGGAATTATTTTTTGCATTGCACGATCCGGCGTGAATATCCGCTGAATAAGCAAGCGTCGGGCCAACAAAAAAGGCCGACCCGAAGGTCGGCCTTTGATCTCGATGCGACGATGACGCGATCAGTAGCGGGAGCCCACCGGACCGCCCCAGCCGAAGCGGTAGTTGACCCCGACCTTGACGGTATGCTCGTCGTTCCGGAAGCTCGTGCCGACAATGTCGGCCGGACCGCTGGTGAAGGTGGTCTTGCCGAAATTGTAGTACTGGTACTCGGCCTTCGCCGACCAGTTCGGGGCGAACATGTATTCGAGGCCCGCGCCGACCGTGTAGCCGTCCTTGTGGCCGCCGTCGGTCGTGAACGCCGCCGGCACGCCGCCGACCGACGCCGTGATGTTGTTGTTGTCACGCCAGGCGTAACCGCCCTTGGCATAGAGCAGCGTCGGGCCCCAGGTGTAGCCGAGGCGGCCGGTCACCGAACCGAGCTGGTCGGTATTCCCGGTCACGACCGTTCCGGCGGGGAATACCAGACCATTGTTCGAGGAGCTCGGCAGCCAGGAGTACTGCGCCTCGACACCCATCACCCAGTTCGGGGCGAACTGGTAGTCGAAGCCGCCCTGCACGCCACCCATGAAGCGCGCGTCGCTGCCCATCAGGTTGTTGCCGTCGGTGAACGCGCCACCGACATGGCCGCCGATATAGAAACCGGTCCAGTTGTAGATGAGCGCCGGAGCGGTAGGCGGCGGTGCCTTGGTATAGGTGCGGGCCGGGATGTCGGCCGCAAACGCCGGGCTCGCAAGAGCGGCCAGCGCGACCGTGCCGAGCAAAAACTTCTTCATCTCTGATCCCCGTGACTTACGCTGCGCTGTTAAACCAAACAACGTGACGCCAATTAGGTTGCTTTGGGGCAGTGCCAGACCTGTGATGTTTCCGAGCTGTGACAGGGTCGCAACAACGCCCGTTTGTTCCTTGGCACAGAAGGTTTTTTCACCGGTTAAGCAGCCGCATTTCGGCTGTATGATGTCGCAAATGCCTAAGCTGAGGTTCAGCGCTCCCCGAAAAGTGATCGGGGTTTGCTAACGATCCGGTCAGCTCCGCGACAGGCCGCCGCGGTCAGCGCGCCATCTTCTCCAGATCCTGAAATGGCGCGTAGGACGCGCCGGCGCAAGGCTCGGCGGAATTATCCAGGATGCGGTCGAGCCGGCCGTCGACGAACAGCACGCCGCGCTCGCGCGCCGGCCGGTAATTGCCGTCGGTATCCTTCGCGCTGTAGCGCAGGCACACCACGTAGCGCAGCCTGCCCCCGACCGTGCGCTGCGCCGGATCGGCGATTGCCGCCTCACGCACCCCGACCGGATTGTTGAGGTAGGTCCGCATGAAGGCGAGGATCTGGTCGCGGTACCGGTCCGGAAACGGCTGGTTGGCCACGCCGCGATCATCGGTGAAGGTCGTCGGCCCGCCCCCGCTGTCATCGCTGGTGAGGCAGCCGGCGAGCGGAATCGAAAGCAGCAAGATCGCCGCCAGTTTTGATGATATCCGCAAACGTCGCTTTCTCATGGGTCCCCGGTCGCGTCTCATAGACCGCCGGGCGGCGGAAGGGCAACTCGGTTGTTACCGCTCGTAAAGTCCAGAGCGTCTTTCTGAAGTCCGAACGCACTCCGGCCCGCCGCCATTGGGGAAGCAATGGACGGACGGGCCGGTTCTGCATCCTGAGGGCGCAGCGGGGCAATGTGGAGCGGACTGCGTCCCTCGGATCAGGATCAGCCGCGCTTGGCCGGCGCGACGTGCTTGATCGAGGCCTTCGCCAGAACGTGCTTGGAGACGTGCTTGGTCGCATGCTTCGGCGACTTCACCTTCAGCATGCCCATGTGCTTGTGGTGGCGGTGATGGCGATAGTGCTTGTGGTGGCCCATCTTGGCGTTGGCGTTGCGCACCTTCGACGGCAGTTGCTCGCTCTTGATCACCGGGGCGGCCTTGGTCGCCGGGGCAGTCGTGGTCGCCGGCGCGGGCGTTGCGACCTTGCCGGTTTCGGCGGCGAGCGCGGGCGCTGCGATCACGGAGATGGCGAGCAGCGCGGCGGAAATCGTCTTGAACATGGTGGTCCTCCTGTTCGGGATCGAGAGGTCTCCGGCCGGATGGTCGGCCTCACCGATCAATGCACGTGACCTTATGGGCCGCGCGCTGAACCCGTTCTGAAGGGCGCTGACGGAGTTCATTCATGTGAATGACATCTTTGTCATGTTGCCCGTCCCCGCCGATGGATCGCGGGAACACGCGATCGTGGGATCGGCCGGGAATGTTTTGTAGCCTCGGGTGTTCAAGTCAGCAGGCTTCGGTGTAGGATTACCGAGCACGATCAGGAACGATCAGGAGCAACCAGGAATGAGCAAGACGCCGCAGTTTCGTTGGAAGTTTTTGGGCCTCGCAGTGCTCTCGATGACACTCGCCACCGGGCCGGTCATCTCGGCCTACGCCGCAGGCAGCGACAATCCCTCGCCGCCGGCCTCCGACAGCAGCGCCACCAAGGGCAAGAAGGCCAAAAAGGACAAGAGCTCCGCGATCGACGATCAGAAGTTCCTCGCCGGCTACCGCGCCGCCTATATCACGATCTACGACCAGCACGACTATACCGCCGCGATCGAGCAGCTGAAGGCGCTCGGCCAGGACGACCGTGCCGACGTCGCCAATCTGATCGGCTACTCCTATCGCAAGCTCGGCGACTACAAGGTCTCGCAGGTCTGGTACGAGCGCGCGCTCAAGGCCGACCCGGCCCATGTGCGCACCTGGCAGTATTATGGCCTCTGGCAGGTCGAACAGGGCAACCGCGATCAGGCGCAATATCACCTTAACCGCATCGCCCAGCTCGCCGGCACCAACAGCGACGAATATCGCTCGCTCGCCGCCGCACTGGAAAAGCCGCCCGGCACCGGCCTGGTTTACTGAGCGGCCGATCGTCCTGACATCAAGCCGGCGCCGTCACGAGGACCGCGCCGGCTTTTTGCTGCTCTGTAGGATGGGTAGAGCGCCGCGAAACCCATCGCTCGCATCGGCGGTGTCGATGATGGGTTTCGCGGAGTTTATCATCGGGCCCGCGCTTTGCGCGGACCCGTTGGCTCTACCCATCCTACCGACTACCGATTACGGACGCGGCAGATCGGCCGCCCTTGCGGCATAGGCATCGAGCACATCGTCGGCGCTGTAGGCTTGGCGTGCCGCAAAATCATCGCGCAGGCCGAGCCTCGCCGATGTCCAGAGCCGCGCAGCGGTGGCTTCCGTCATGATCGGTTGCAGGCCGATCTCCCGGAGTCCCTCCGCGATGCCGTCCATCTCGACCGCACGGCGCTCGGCATGCAGCACGTCGGTGCGCACGCACATGTCGACGAATTTGCTGTAGCGCGTCGCATCCATCGGCTCGCAGATGCCGCGCAACGCTTCGCTGCGCACCCCCGCCAGCGAGGCGGCCGTCAGCGCCTCGACGATCAGCGCCTCCATGCCCTTCGTCACCACGCTGCGCAGCATCTTCACCGCGGCCGCGGTGCCCGCCTCGGGGCCGGCCTGCTCGATGGTGAAACCGAGGGGCGCAAGCAATTCGGCGAAGCGCGCGGCACCATCGCCCGAACAGTACAGCGGCACCGCTGCGCCGTAGATGCTGACCGCGCCCATCAAATTGGCATCGACGAAGGCACCGCCGTTCGCCGCGACGGCATCGCCCACCAGCCGCTTGGCCTTGGGCGTGGAGGCGTTGACGTCGACCACCAGCATGTCAGGCCGAACCAGGCTGGCGATGGCTTGCCCGGCCGGCACGGCGGTCGCGACCACGACCGCGGAGAAGACGATGTCGGCGCGCGCCATCAGCGCGGGCAGACTGTCGACCAGCTCGACCCCGCAATTGGACGCCATGGTCCGGAATGCTTCCGAATATGGCGGACGGTTGGTCTTGCCGTCGCAAAACACCAGCGGCGCGGAACCACCCTTCACGCGCCCCTTGGCTGCGAGATGCCTCGCGAAGCACTGCGCCGCCTCGCCGAAGCCGACAAAGCCGATCACCTGCTGGGTCATGTGAATGCCCTGGGTCATGTCGTGAGCGTGCGCGCTGCCGCACCACAACCAATGTCAAGCAAGAAGCGTGCCCGCGACGAAGGATCACCATCCTGCGATCTGTCACGAAGCGGCGACGATCCCGACCTCGCGCCGGCGGCGGCCGAGAATGGCGAGCATCACAAGTGCTCCGATCGAGCAGGCGAGCGCGAGCTCCAGCACGGCATTGCTGCCGGACCGCGTCAGCAGCCAGGCGAGCAGCGGCGGCGACGCCGCCGAGATCAGGTTCAGCGGCAGCGCGATATGCGAGGTCGCCTTGGCGAATTCGCTCTTGTCGTAGAACACCAGCGGGATCGTCGCGCGCGCGACCGCGAGCGCGCCGCTGCCGAGGCCATAGATCAGGATGAAGGCCGCGATCGCCCAATAGGTGCCATGGCCGACGATCAGGATCAGCATCGCGACCGGCAGCAGCGTGCCGGCGACGAGCCCGGTCGTGATGCCGTCCCAGCGACCGCCGCCGAGAAAGTCGATCGCGCGCGCCGACACCTGCACGACGCCGAGCGTCGAGCCGAACGCGACCGCCAGGGCCGCCGGCAGCCCCTGCGCCTTCAGAAGCTCGACCAGCACCGCGCTGAAGCCGAAACTGACGAAGGCGTTGAGCCCGATCGCCGCGACCACCAGAAAAAACGTGCTCCTGCCGGCCGGCGGCGGCGCACCCGACCGGTCCGATGGCGATGCGGATGCCGCCTCGCCGACCGCCCGGCGCGGCAGCCCGAAGCTGTAGAGCGGCAGGCAGACGAGAGCCATCGCGGCGGCATAGGCCAGACAGGTCCCGCGCCAGCCCAGGGCCTCCGCGAGAAACGCTGTCGTCGGCCAGAAGATGCTGCTGGAAAGCCCGGTGACCAGCATCAGCGCGCCGATCGCGCCTTTCGCGTTCCGCCCGGCCACCTCGTTCAGCATGATGTAGGCGGCCGTGCTCAGTGCCGCGCTGCCGGCAGCGCCGAGGACCGTCCAGGCGATGAAATACAGCACCGGCTCGCGCGCGCAGGCCAGTGCTATGAAACCGAGCGCGGCGATCACGCTGCCGGTCATCATGATGCGCCGCGCGCCAAAGCGCCGGAACGGCTCCGCCAGCAGCGGGCCGCACAGGCCCATGGTCACGTAAAAGGTCGATGTGCCCGCAAACACCGTGGGAAGGGCGATCTCAAGGTCGGCCGCCATCCGGTGGCCGACGATGGCCGGCAGGCCGAGGGTCCCCCACCCGAACACTTGCGCAATAGCCAGCACGAGCAGGACGCCGGCGATGTCTCGATCCATTCCCAGGAACCGTGCCCGGTCCGCCTTCGCCATTCCCACCCGCCGCGTTTCAACCAAACGCCTTCGCTAACCGACGTGGCATGACGGTATCATGACTGGGGTGCGCTGGATCGCGCTCGGAAACGTAAAGATCCCCAAGATTGCAGCCCCCTCTCCCAAGACTCGTCATGCCCGGCCTTGGGCCGGGCATCCACGTCTTTGCTTCGGCAACCAGAGACGTGGATGGCCGGGACGAGCCCGGCCATGACGACGGAGGTAATGTTGAGGCCCAGTCTGCGGCCGCTGCGTCGCCCCAGGCTACGGATAATGCTCAAGGCGCCGGTCGGGCTTCGGCGGGCGGTTGGCGCCCACCGTGTTGCCGGCCGCGGCAGCATCCGGCTTCGCGGGATGCGGCGCCCTCTCGATCGGCGGCCCGCTGTCTCCGGTCTTCGTGTTACTGTTCAGCGCCTGGCCGATGGTGGTCAAATTGGCCGCCTGCCCGGCCCCCGCCGCGCCGGTCGAAGGGCCGGAGCTCTGTGCCAACACGGTTCCCGATAGCACCAAGGCTGCCATCAGTATTGCCGCGTTGACTGTCATGGAGGGAGCCTTCTGCACACGAATGATGCACAGCAACGCGCGGCTGCCACGGACGTTCCCCCGGCGCCCTCATTTAAGGTAAATGCGAGGCGAATTCTGTACCCTGCCACGGCCAATGGCAGGGAGCACAGGCGGCTCGATCAACCACGCGCCGCCGTCGCGCCGCGCAACGCCCCCTCGCGATACTCTGCCCAGGCCTGCCGCAGGATCTGCACCGACGAGGTCAGGAATATGGCCGCCATCACGGCGGCAACCGCGAGATCGGGCCACGGCGTGGCCGTTCCCCAAACCCCCAGGGCGGCCACCATCACGATGAGGTTTCCAATCGCATCGTTGCGCGAACAGAGCCAGACCGAGCGCACATTGGCGTCCCCGTCCTTGTACGGCAGCAGCAGCAGAACCGACCCAAGATTGGCGGCGAGGGCCAACGCACCGATTGCGCCCATCACCTCGGCTTTGGGCACGCCGAGCACGAACGTCTGGTAGACGGTCGAGCCGAACACCCACAACGCCATCAGGCTCAGCGACGCGCCCTTCAGCAGCGCCGCGGAGGCACGCACGCGCAGGCTCGCGCCGATCACCGCAAGGCTCAGTCCGTAGGTGACCGTATCGGCCAGGAAGTCGAGCGCATCGGCCTTGAGCGCCTGCGAGCCGGCCAATTGACCTGCGACCATCTCGGTCAGGAACATCGCGCCGTTGATGCCGATGGCGGTCCAGAGAATGCGCTTGTAGCGCGGGTTGAGGCCGTCAAAGACCGGAACGCCGCCCGAGCAGCCGCACGCATCCGCCGCGCGATTGCGGTCCCCTGCTCGCACGCCAGCCTTCATCGGAAGCGTCAGCGGCGGTGGCGCACAGCATTCGGAGGTTTTCTGCTCGCAGCAATCGCTCATTGATCTTCCTTTCGGAGAACAGGATAGGACCGCCGATGCCACGGATTCAACCCTGTCCGCGTGGAACAGGGCCAATCCGCGCATCAGCTCAGGAACTGAGGCGAGCCCTCGCCTCACTTCGTCTTCTGGATCGCGGTGACGGTGTAGCCGCCGCCGCCCTCCTGGGCTTCGAACTTGACCTTGTCGCCGACCTTGACCTGCTTCAGCAGCGCGGGATCCTTGACCCGGTAGACCATAGTCATCGGCTCATCCATGCCGAGGCTCTTGGCCGGACCATGCTTGAGCGTGATCTTGCCCGCGCCCTCGTCGATCTTCTTGATCTCGCCGTTGATGTCAGCGCCCTGCGCGAAGGTCGCGCTCCATGCGAGCGTCAGCGCGAGCGTGGTGGCGCCCGCGATCCGGATCATCCGGTTCATCATTGTTGTCCTTTTCTCGTCGCTGGTTTCATTTCACGATGACACGGCCGGTCATGCCGTAGTCGCGGTGATCGGGGATCAGGCACGAATATTCGAAGGTTCCGGCCTTGGTGAACTTCCAGACGATCTCCGCGCTCTTCTTCGGCGCGAGGCGGACGCCATTCGGATCGTTGTGCTCCATATGCGGATGCTTCTTCATGACTTCGGCATGCTTCAAATTCTCCTCGGTGGTCGCGAGCAGGAATTCATGATCCTCGGTGCCGGCATTCTTGATCACGAAGCGAATCTGTTCGCCGCGCTTGATCTCGATGCGGAACGGCGTGAACTCCATCTCCTTCATCTCGACCTCGACCGTGCGCGACGGCTTGCTCGGATCGCCGGGCTCGCCGGCCGAGTAAGATTGGTGACCGTGTTTTTCATGTCCGCGCGACGGCCCAGCTGCGGCCGACAGCGCAATGAGCGCGATGCCGATCCTGGTGAGGTGATTCATCGGTTTCTCCATTCTGTGTTCGATTTGCGTCGGCAAACAGACCGACCCCTGTCCTGTCATAACCCTGCGCCCTGGCGCGCCGCGGACGGAGCGGTCTCCGATCCCGCCGACACCCTCGCTCCAAGCCGAAAGCCCTTCACCATGGCGAAGATCGCGGGAATCACGATCAGCGTCAGCAGGGTCGACGAGATCATGCCGCCAATCATCGGCACCGCGATGCGCTGCATGATCTCGGAGCCAGTGCCGGTGCTCCACATGATCGGCAGCAGCCCGGCCATGATCGCGACCACCGTCATCATCTTCGGGCGGACACGCTCGACCGCGCCCTCGATGATCGCACGGTGCAGGTCGTCGTAGCCGATCGGGCGTCCCTCGGCAGCGCGCCGCGCCGTGACCTCGGCCAGCGCGTGGTTGAGGTAGATCAGCATCACCACGCCGGTCTCAGCAGCGACGCCGGCGAGCGCGATGAAGCCGACCGCGACCGCAACCGACAGGTTGAAGCCGAGCGCCCACATCAGCCAGAGCCCGCCGACCAGCGCGAACGGCAGCGACAGCATCACGATCATGGTCTCCGCCACCGAGCGGAAGTTGAGGTAGAGCAGCAGGAAGATGATCGAAAGTGTCACCGGCACCACGATCTTGAGCCGCGCCGTGGCGCGTTCGAGATATTCGTACTGCCCGCTCCAGATCACGTAGGCCCCCGGCGGAAACTGCACACTCGCCTGCACCGCGCGCTGCGCATCCGCGACATAGCTGCCGAGATCGCGCTCACGGATATCGACATAGATGTAGGTCGCGAGCTGCCCGTTCTCGGTCCGGATCGTGGTCGGCCCGCGCGCCGGCTTGATATCGGCGACCTCGCCGAGCGGCACCGCCCCGCCCGCCGGCATCGCCACCAGGATGTCGCTTGCGATCGCACCGGGATTGTCGCGCAGGTCGCGCGGATAGCGCATGTTGACGGTGAAGCGCTGGCGCCCCTCGACCGTCGTGGTCACGCTTTGCCCGCCAAGCGCGGTCGCGATCGTGTCTTGCACGTCCTGCACGGCGATGCCGTAGCGCGACAATGCCTCGCGGTTCGGCGTGATCTCGAGGTAATAGCCGCCGAGGCTACGCTCGGCATAGGCCGACGAGGTGCCGGGCACACCCTTCACGATCTGTTCGACCTGGCGGGCGAGCTTGTCGATCACGGCGAGATCGGGACCGATCACCTTGACGCCGACCGGCGTCCGGATCCCGGTCGAAAGCATGTCGATCCGCGCCTTGATCGGCATCGTCCAGGCGTTGGAGACGCCGGGAAATTGCAGCGCCTTGTCCATCTCGGCGATCAGACCGTCGAGCGCGAGGCCCTTGCGCCATTGCTGCTTCGGCTTGAGGTTGACGATGGTCTCGAACATCTCCGATGGCGCCGGGTCGGTCGCGGTGGCGGCGCGGCCGGCCTTGCCGTAGACCGAGGCGACTTCCGGAAAGCTGCGGATGATGCGGTCCTGGGTCTGCATCAGTTCGGCCGCCTTGGTCACCGAGATGCCCGGCAGCGTGGTCGGCATATAGAGCAGCGTACCCTCGTTGAGGTCGGGCATGAACTCGGTGCCGAGCTGCCGCGCCGGCCAGACTGTGACGGCGAGTGCTGCAAGCGCCAGCACGATCACCAGCGTCTTGGCCCGCAACACGCCGTTGATCACGGGACGGTAGATCCAGATCAGGAAGCGGTTGATCGGGTTCTTGTGCTCGGGGACGATCCTGCCGCGGACGAAGATCACCATCAGCGCCGGCACCAGCGTGACCGACAAGAGCGCCGCCGCCGCCATCGCAAACGTCTTGGTGAAGGCGAGCGGTGAGAACAGCCGCCCCTCCTGCGATTCCAGCGTGAAGATCGGCATAAAGGATACGGTGATGATCAGCAGGCTGAAGAACAGCGCCGGTCCCACTTCTGCCGCCGCCTCGATCAGGATCGCGACCCGCGACCGGCCGGGCTCGGCGCGCTCGAGGTGCTTGTGCGCGTTCTCGATCATCACGATCGCCGCATCGATCATGGCGCCGATCGCGATCGCGATGCCGCCGAGACTCATGATGTTGGAGCCGATCCCGAGCAGCTTCATCGCGCCGAACGCCATCAGGACGCCGACCGGCAGCATCAGGATCGCGACCAGTGCGCTGCGGACATGCAGCAGGAACACGAAGCAGACCAGCGCAACCACGATGCTCTCCTCGAGCAGCGTGCGCTTCAGCGTCTCGATCGCGGCATAGATCAGGTTGGAGCGGTCATAGACCGGCACGATCTCGACCGATTTCGGCAGGCTGGTCGCGATCTCCTTGAATCGCTTCTTGACGTTTTCGATCACGTCGAGCGCGTTGACGCCGAAACGCTGCAGCACGATGCCGCTGGCCACCTCGCCCTCGCCGTTCAGCTCGGCGATGCCGCGCCGCTCGTCGGGGCCGAGCTCGACGCGGGCGACGTCGCGCAGCAGCACCGGCGTGCCGTTGTCGGTCTTCAGCACGATGTTGCCGAGATCGTTGATGTCCTTCAGATAGCCCTTGCCGCGGATGACATATTCGAACTCGGAGAGCTCGACGGTGCGGCCGCCGACATCGGCATTGCTGGCGCGGATCGCGTCGCGCATCCGCTGCATGGTGATGCCGCGGTCGCGCATCCGCTGCGGATCGAGGATCACATTGTACTGCTTGACGAAGCCGCCGACGCTCGCGACCTCGGCCACGCCCTCGGCCCTGGCAAGGGCGAACTTCAGGTTCCAGTCCTGGATCGTGCGGGTGTCGGCCAGGTTCAGCTCTTTCGACATCACGGCGTACTGGTAGACCCAGCCGACGCCGGTCGCGTCAGGACCGATGGTCGGCGATACGCCCGCCGGCAGCCGCGACGCCGCGCCGTTGAGGAATTCGAGCACGCGCGAGCGCGCCCAGTAGATGTCGGTGCCGTCCTCGAAGATGACATAGACGAACGACACGCCGAAGAACGAGAAGCCGCGCACGACCTTCGACTTCGGCACCGTCAGCATCGCCGTGGTCAGGGGATAGGTGACCTGATCCTCGATCACCTGCGGCGCCTGGCCGGGATATTCGGTGTAGACGATGACCTGGGTGTCGGAGAGATCGGGGATCGCATCGAGCGGCAGATGGAGCAGCGCGTAGAGACCCGCGGCCGCCGCAAAGCCGGTGCCGAACAGCACCAGCAGCAGATTGCGCGCCGACCAGGCGATGAGACGGGCAATCATGGCTTGCCTCCCGTCATCTCGCCCTCGCCCGCCGCCTGCGCAGCGCCGGCCCCGCCAAAGCCCTTGATCGCCGCCTTCAGATTGCTTTCGGCATCGATCAGGAATGTCGCTGACGTGACGACCGCATCGCCCTCGGCGATCCCGTCACGAATTTCGACATAACCGTCGCCGCGCCGCCCGAGCTTGACCTCACGCGGCTCGAACCGTCCGTTGCCCCGGTCGAGCAGCACCGTCTGGCGGCTTCCGGTATCGAGGATGGAGTTGTCAGCCACCGTGAGCACCGGCGCCGGGCTGCCGGTATCGATCTCGGCGTCGACATACATGTCCGGCAGCAGCGCGAGATCGGCGTTTTGCAATTCGATCCGCACCCGTGCGGTGCGCGTCTCCTTGTTGACCTGCGGGTAGATCATGGCGATCTGGCCGGCGAACACGCGACCGGGATAGCTGCGCGTGCGCACAGTGACCTTCTGGCCGACTACGATGTTGCCGAGATCGCGCTCGGCGACATCGATCAGCGCCCACACCATTGAGACGTCGGCGACCCGGAACAGCACGTCGCCGGGCTGGGCGCGCATGCCCTCGATCGCGGCGCGTTGCAGCACGATGCCGTCGCGCGGCGACGACCATGGAATTACGATCGGGACCGTGCGGCTCTGCTCCATCTCCGCGATCACGGCCTCGGGCACGTCGAGGTTCATCACCCGCTGCCGCGAGCCCCGCCCGTATGGATCGATCCCCGCAGCCGCTTTCGAGCCGATGGTCGCAACATATTCGGCGGCGGCCGAGGACACCGCCGGGCTGTAGATCTCCATCAGCTTCTGTCCCTTGGTCACCCGGCTGCCGGTCGTGACGTCGGCGACCTTCTGCACATAGCTCTCGGCGCGCATCGCGATCACGGAGACACGCCGTTCGTCGAGCTGGATCGTGCCGGGGGCACGAACCAGCGTGCGGATGCGGCGCATCTCCGCCGCTTCGGACTTGACGCCGGTGCGCTGGATCTTGCCGGGCGACAGCGTGATCGAGCCATCGTCGCTGTCGTCGCCGTCATAGACGGGGATATAGTCCATCCCCATGGAATCCTTCTTCGGCGCCGGCGAGGTGTCGGGAAGCCCCATCGGGTTGCGATAATATTTGATCTTGCGCTCGCTCTTCGCGGCCGTGGCCTTGATGTCCGCCGGCCGCTCGGGCGCGCCGGATTGCGCATCGGCATCCGGAAAAACCGGCAGATAGTCGCGCCCGTCCGCCGTCTTCTTCGGCGTCACCGAGTAGAACGGCTTGCCGTCGGGATCGCGGTAATAGATCGGCGCAGCGCTCTCCGCAGCCTGCGCGGCGGAGACGATGGCGGTCATAGGCCGCGGCGGCAGGCCGTGACCGGTCCATGCGGCGCCTGCCGCTGCGGCGATCGCAGCGGCAGCGCCGGCCCAAGTGAGGGCCCACGCGAGGCGGCTCATTGCTCGGCCGTGACGACGAGCTTGTTCTCGACCGAGCCGGTCTCGCCCTGCACCTTGGCGCCGAGCGATAATTGCCAGCGGCCGGCCATACCGAAGGTCGCCTTGAACCGGTAGGTGCCGGGCTCGGTGCCCGGCATCGGCGTCACCTTGGTGGCCATCTCCTGCATGCCGTCGGGCGCCATGTCGAGCCGGGTCGAGAAGATCACCGCGTCGGGAACGGCCTTACCGGTGGTCTTGTCGACCAGCCGCACCGTGACGATGCGATCGTCCCCGGCCTTGACCGTCGGCTGGGTGAGCTGGAATTCGTAGTTCTTGATCTCGGCGTGAGCGGGCGCGCCGGCCAGGGCAACGCCGATCAGCGCGGCCACAGCGGCGCGCGCGAGGTGGAAAGTCTTCATGGTTAAGATCCTCGATACGTCTGATGCACCGCGTGAGCGGCATGCGACGACACGCGCGCCATCAGGCGCACGCGTCAGCGATCAGGCGCTTGCGCGCCCGTCAGACGTGGGTTCGAGGCGGATGATCCGGAGGTTTGGCGCCGAGGCCGTCAAGCAGGCGGTCTTCGCGCGCGGCGAATCCGCCTCGCGACGGCTCGCGTGCGATCAGCGATGCGGCACCGGCAGGAAGCGGCAGCGAGACGCTCAGCATGCAGAGCGCAAGGAACGGACAGTCGTCGCAGCCCTTGCTCTTGGTCTGGTCCGGGCAGCACGGCATGTCGCCGGCCATCGCCTGCCCCGACATGGCCTGATCGAACTTGGCCATGCCGTGCATGGCTTGGTCCGACATGGCCGCGTGGCTGGACATCGCCTGCATGGCGGTGGCCGATGCATCCGGCATCATCCTGGCAAACGCCGGCGCCACGGGCGCGAGCAACAGCCCGGCCACGACGAGCAGCAGAATCCAGAGATTGGCGAGCCGCCTCACATACATACCTGCTTGTCGCATGGATCAATGCAACCTGCAAATTCACGATTCCGCCAGCTTGGCCTCGCCCGGCGGCGTATCCGGACGTCCCCGGCACGAAGTAAGCCCTGCGGCCGTCGATTCGAATCCGTCCAGTCAGCGGGACTGAGCGTAGGGTGCAGCATTCATCAGCAGCACCCCAAAAAGAAGGACCAGATAGAGCATCGAAAACACGAACAAGCGACGAGCTGGCCGCCATTCCTTGTCGTGGCTCCGACGTACCTGCCATGCGAGAACAATCATGATCGCTCCCAGCACCGCCGCGGCCGCGCCATAGATGGCTCCCGCGAACCCCAGTGCACAAGGCAGCAGTGAGATCAGAACCAGAAGCACGCTATAGAGAAGAATCTGGCGCTTTGTTTCGGTCTTGCCGGCCACGACCGGCAACATCGGCACACCGGCGCGGGCATATTCTCCGGAAAGATTAAGCGAAAGTGCCCAGAAGTGCGGTGGCGTCCAAAGGAAGATGATCAGGAACAGGATGAGCGGCTCGAGCCCAACATTTCCGGTGACCGCAACCCAGCCGATCACCGGAGGGAGCGCACCGGCGGCACCGCCAATGACGATGTTTTGCGGTGTTCGGCGCTTGAGCCACATCGTGTAGACGACGACGTAGAAGAAAATTGTGAAAGCAAGCAGTGCAGCAGCGGCCATGTTCAGCAAAGTGCCGAGGGCCAGGACGGCGCACGCGCCGAGCATCAATCCGAAAACCAATGCTTCCGAGCGCGATACGCGGCCGCTAGGAATTGGACGGATGGCGGTACGCGCCATCACCGCATCGATGTCGGCGTCGTACCACATATTGAGCGCAGCCGCGGCGCCGGCTCCGGCAGCAATGCAAACCAGAGCAGCGACGCCGGTGACGGGATCGATGCCGCCTGGTGCGACCATGAGACCGACCAGGGCGGTAAAGACGACCAGCGACATGACGCGCGGTTTCGTCAGTGCGACGTAGTCTCCGATGTTGGCATAGCTCCGGCGAAGAATTGAACGATTGATTTGCACGAGATTGATTCCTCGTCAGTTCGATACTCAAAAGGCCATCGGTTGAAGGCCTTGTTCGCAGCACAACCGTCCTGCTTCTAGCTCGCTGACGCGAAAAACATGACCCGAAGCAGATGCGTATAGTCGGATTCGAACACCATGATCGCTACAAAAACCAGCACCAGCACCGGCGGCAACAGGATGGCGTAGGCCAACGCCAACCGCTCCCAGGCCATGTGCATGAACACAGCAACGATCAGGCCGGCCTTCAGCACCATGAACAGCAGGATCAATGACCAACGGAGATGGCCATGGATGCCAAAGAAGTCGACAAGGTATGAGCAGGTGCTGAGCACGAACAACCATCCCCAGACCACGAGATAGAGCTTGATCGGGTGCTGCTGGCCCTCGGCGTGCGTGGCTCCCGATGCGACTGCGTCATGCACATAAGTGTGGAGCGCATGTTGCGTTGCCTGCCCTTCCACATGTACCGCTGCGTTTGTCATGCGCTTACCTCACCAGAGATAGAAGAAGGCAAAGATGAACACCCACACGAGATCGACGAAGTGCCAGTACAGGCCCATGATCTCGACGATCTCGTAATGCCCCTTCCGGCTCGTGAAGAAGCCACGCCGCTCGACGTCGAAATCGCCCCGCCAGACCTTTCGCGCAATCGCGATCAGGAAGATCACGCCGATCGTCACGTGCGTGCCGTGGAAGCCGGTTATCATGAAGAAGCATGAACCAAACTGCGCCGCGCCCCACGGGTTGCCCCATGGCCGCACGCCCTCCATGATCAGCTTGGTCCATTCGAAGGCCTGCATTCCGACGAAGGTTGCGCCGAACGCTGCGGTGGCCAGCATCAAGGCCGCCGTTTTGACGCGATCGCGGCGATAACCGAAATTGACCGCCATCGCCATCGTCCCGCTGCTCGAGATCAGGATGAAGGTCATGATGGCGATCAGGATCAGCGGGATGTGCTGGCCCGCGATATTGAGGGCGAAGACTTCGCTCGGGTTCGGCCACGGCACGGTCGTCGACATCCGCGCGGTCATGTACGACAGCAGGAAGCAGCTGAAGATGAACGTGTCGCTCAAGAGGAAGATCCACATCATGGCCTTGCCCCAGGACACGTGCTTGAAGGCACGCTGGTCCGAGGCCCAGTCGGCGGCGATGCCGCGCCATCCGGGTAGCGTTCCGGGCGGCGCGTTGGGGGTTGCCAGTGTGGTTTCCGTCATCGCTTCCTGCCCTCGCTAGCTGAGCAACTGGCGACAGATGTCGACGATATTGTCGGTCCAGCCCGTCAGCAGACCGAGCAAGACCAGCCAGACCAACAACAGGAAATGCCAATAGATCGCGCACAGCTCGACGCTCAGGCGCACCTGCATCATCGGCGCGCCGCGCCACACCTTTGCGGTCGTCCTGCCGAGCGCCACCAGTCCGCCCGTCAGATGCAGTCCGTGCACCGCGGTGATCAGGTAGAAGAAGGAATTGGCAGGATTGGACGCCACGAAATACCCGGCGACGTTCAGTTGCTGCCACACCCATAACTGCCCAACCAGGAAGGTTACAGCGGACGCGCCGCCGATCAGCAGGCCGACGATCAAGCCGTCAATGTCGTCGCGTCGCGCGGCGATCAGCGCCCATTGCAGCGCCACACTGCTTATGACCAGGACGCCGGTATTGAACCACAACAGTCTGGGCAGGGGCAGCTCCCGCCAGTCCACCATGCTGTTGCGCATGGAGTAGGCGCTGATCAGGAGCGCGAACAACGAGCCGACGACCGCGAGAAACACGCCCAGTCCGATCTTCGCCGTCGGCACCGACGAACCGCGCTCACCGCGAAGATCGACGTCCACGCCTTGCTCCAGCCACGGCTTGGCCGCCAGCCGCTGCTGCGAGAGCCACCATCCCGCGATCGCTGCAATTGTAGCAATGAACAGGATGATGGCGCTCACGGGTGGGCTCCCTGCGCCACCAATCCGGCCGGTGGTTCATTCTGCGGCACAAAGTCCCTGGCAGCACCGGGCACGCTGTAATCGTAGGCCCAGCGATAGACGATCGGGAGTTCTTTTCCCCAGTTGCCATGTCCCGGCGGGGTTTCCGGTGTCTGCCATTCCAGCGAGGCGGCTCCCCACGGATTGCCGCCAGCCTCTTTTCCTTTGAACAGGCTCCAGATCATATTGAACAGGAAGACAAGCTGGGCGAAGCCGACGATCAGCGCCGCCACGCTCATGAACGCATTGAGGTCATGGGCGGATGCCGGGACGAAGGTTGTCTCGCCGATGTCGTGATAGCGGCGGGGCATCCCGAGCAGGCCGAGATAGTGCATCGGGAAGAACACGGCATAGGCCCCGATGAACGTCACCCAGAAATGGAATCGCCCAAGCGCCTCGTTGAGCATGCGTCCGGTGATTTTGGGATACCAGTGATAGATTCCGCCAAACACGGCCATGATCGGCGCGATACCCATCACCATGTGGAAGTGCGCGACGACGAACATCGTGTCGGACAGCGGAACGTCCACGACCACGTTGCCGAGAAACAGCCCGGTGAGACCGCCATTGACGAATGTGATGATGAACGCGAGGGCGAACAGCATCGGCGTCGTGAGATGGATGTCGCCGCGCCACAACGTCAGCACCCAGTTGTAGACCTTGATGGCGGTGGGGACCGCGATGATGAGCGTCGTGGTGGCGAAGAAGAACCCGAAATACGGGTTCATGCCGCTCACATACATGTGGTGCGCCCACACGACGAAGCTGAGCGCACCGATGGCCACGATCGCCCAAACCATCATGCGATAGCCGAAGATGTTTTTTCGCGCGTGGACGCTGATCAGATCGGAAATGATGCCGAAGGCCGGCAAGGCGACGATGTAGACTTCGGGGTGGCCGAAGAACCAGAACAGATGCTGGAACAGGATCGGGCTGCCGCCGCCATACTTCGTCAGCTGGCCCATCTCGACCAGCGTCGGCATGAAGAAGCTGGTTCCCAGCAGGCGGTCCAGCAACAGCATCACTGAGGCGACGAACAGCGCCGGGAAGGCCAACAGCGCCATCACGGTGGCCGTGAAGATGCCCCACACCGTCAGAGGCATGCGCATCAACGTCATGCCGCGCGTACGCGCCTGCAGCACCGTCACGACGTAATTGAGCCCGCCCATCGTGAAGCCGATGATGAACAGGATCAGCGAGGCCAGCATGAGAACGATGCCCCAGTCCTGCCCGGGGGTGCCGGAGAGAATCGCCTGCGGCGGATAGAGCGTCCAGCCGGCGCCGGTCGGCCCGCCCGGCACGAAGAACGTCGCGGCCAGCACCAGCACGGCGAGCAGGTAGACCCAGTAGCTCAGCATGTTCACGTAGGGGAAGACCATATCCCGCGCGCCGACCATCAGCGGGATGAGGTAGTTGCCGAAGCCGCCAAGGAACAAGGCGGTGAGCAGGTAGATCACCATGATCATGCCGTGCATGGTGATGAACTGAAGGTACTCATTGGCATCGATAAAGGAGAATGTACCGGGAAATCCCAGTTGCAGGCGCATCATCCACGACAGCACCAGCGCCACCATTCCGATCGACATTGCCGTGATCGAATACTGGACGGCGATCACCTTGGCGTCCTGCGAAAAGACGTACCTCGTCCACCAGCTCTTCGGGTGATAGAGCTCGACCTCACTCACTTCGGCGGGCGGTATACCTGCGACCTGATCAAACGGGATATCGACCATCGGAATTCCCTCCTTGGTCTTCTGCTCAGCGACGAGTTCGCTTCACAATATCCGGCGCATCCGCGTCGGCATGTTCATTCGCTACCGGTCTTGTACGCGGCCTTCGCGACGTCGCGCTGGCCTGACAATTCCGCGAACGTCCGCTGCTTCTCGAGCCACGCGTGATATTCCTTCTCTTCCTCCACGACGACCTTGCTCCGCATTTGCGCGTGCGCGGCGCCGCACAGCTCCGCACAGAGGACGTCGAATGTTCCGGTACGCGTGGGCGTGAGCCAGTAATACGTCACCGAGCCCGGGATCATGTCCATCTTCGCCCGGAACTCGGGCACATAGAAATCATGCAGAACGTCGATCGAGCGGAGCAGCACCTTCACCGGCTTTCCAATCGGCAGATGCAGATCCTCGTTTTGAACGACGACGTCGTCCTGTCCGTTCGGATCATTGGGATTCAACCCGAGTGGATTGTCGGAACTGATCAGGCGCGCATCTGACGTGCCGAGCCGGCCGTCCTTTCCGGGAAGCCGATAACTCCACGTCCACTGTTGTCCAACGACCTCGACGTCGGTCGCGTCGTCGGGAACGGTGACGAACTGGTGCCAGACGACCAGGCCGGGCGCCAACATGGCGGCGACGCCGACCGCCGTCACGATGCTGAGCCACCATTCGAGCTTCTTGTTTTCGGGATTGTAGGCGGCCCGCCGTCCCTCCTTGTGGTGGAAGCGGAACACGCAGTAAGCCATGAACGCGATGACCGCGCAGAAAACCGCCCCGGTGATCCAGAACGTCAGGTTGATCGTGTCGTCGATGTAGCGCCAGTTCGAGGCGATCGGCGTCCACCACCACGGGCTGTAGATGTGAAACAGCACCGAGGCGACTGCAACCAGGAGCAGTACGAGCGCGACAGCCATCCCTCATTCCTCCTTGCCATTTAAGGCTGCGGAGACGAACGAAAGGGCGGAGCTCACGTCAAAGGTATGGTGTCAAGGTATGGTGTCACGTACACCATCACCGTGCCTTTTGCCTCGCCCATTCTGCCGGTCGCGACGCTGGGACATCATGACAAAGGGTCAACGTCACGACCGCAATCTCATCGGAGCTTGGGGGCGTTCAGTGCATTCAAGATGGTACTCGTCGAGCCCGGCGTCAATAGAGGAGTATGCCCCGCCTCGGTCCGGCGCGTGTTGGCGCGAATGCGTTGCATGCCGGAGAGCACCGATCGGGACCCACCATCAGATGGTGCATCGCAAAACCTGGCTTTGTGCGATTGCACAATTCTCCCGACGCGTTCGCCATCTTGCTTCTGCTGCATATCGGACTAGTTTGATTGGACCGGTTGCGACAGATGTCGTCCGGCAAGCTCCTTCTGGTTGAATCTGATTTGCCGGACTCGGTCGCGATTTTCGCGCATGAGGCGGATGTGCGTGTTTTGAGGGCGCTCCGTTCCCCTGCGACCACCAGCAAGGAGGCCGGAACCATGACCACAGTATTCGCACGGCCCAAACTGCAATTGTTTGGCGTCTCTACCGCCTTTGTCGTACGCAAGATCAGCCTTTCCGATTTGGGCGACGCGCTGCGCCTCGGCTGGGAAGACTTCAAAGCCATCCCGACCCACGCAATCGTCCTGTGCGTGATGTATCCCGTCCTCGGACTTTTCCTGTTCAGACTTGTGATCGGCTATTCGGTGCTGCCGCTGCTGTTTCCGCTCGCCGCCGGCTTCGCCCTGATCGGTCCTTTCGCCGGACTCGGCCTCTACGAACTGAGCCGCCGCCGCGAGCGGGGAGAGGAGCCGGGAGCCTGGGACGCAATGCAGGTGCTGCGCGCGCCGTCGTTCGGCGCCATGCTCGAACTTGGGTTTCTCCTGTTCGTTCTGTTCGGGGTCTGGATCGCCGCCGCGAACGCGATCTACGTTGCGACTTTCGGCTATGCTCCGGCTGCGAGCATCCCTGATTTCGCACAGCGCGTGTTGACGACGCCCGAAGGCTGGTCGCTCATCATCATCGGATGCGGCGTCGGCTTCCTTTTCGCCCTGATTGCCCTGTGCGTCAGCGTCGTCTCATTTCCACTGATGCTCGACCGCCATGCAACAGCGATCGATGCGATCCGCACCTCGATACGGGCCGTGAAGATGAATCCAGTTGAGATGGCTGCGTGGGGATTGATCGTTGCGGTACTGCTGGCCGTGGGCTCACTGCCATTCTTCGTCGGTCTCTGCGTCGTTCTGCCGGTGCTTGGTCATGCGACCTGGCATCTTTACAGGAAGGTGGTCGAGCCTGACCCGAATCCCCCGCAAGAAGAGCCCCGCCCGCCGATCGGTCACCGCTACGCGGCTGATTTCCCGGCCTCTCTCTTCCCGTGGAGCCGTGAGCGTTAGTGATACCGGCGCGAGCCAGAGATTCGCGAACCGCCTCACATGCATGCCCGCTTGTCGGATCAATGCGGGGCGCAAATCCGCTTGGCTTCACGATCGCGCCAGCATTCCGTCATTTCCCGGGCATAGCCGTCCGAAGGACGGCGTCGCTTGCGCTCGCCTATGCCCGGGCATGACGGCCGGTAGCTTACGTTTGCTTCAACAATGCCGGGTCGACCGGCATCTTTCGCAGCCGCTTGCCGGTCGCCGCGAAGATCGCATTGCCGATCGCAGGCACGATGCCCGATGTCCCGGTCTCACCCATGCCGCCGGGCGGCTCCGAACTCGGCACGATGTGGACCTCGATGGCCGGGGCCTGATCGATGCGCAACATCTGGTAGCTGTCGAAGTTGGTCTGCTCGATGCGCCCGTCCTTCAGCGTGATCTCGCCATAGAGTGCGGCAGTGACGCCGAAATTGATGCCGCTTTGAAGCTGCGCCTGCACCGTGTCGGGATTGACCACGGTGCCGCAATCCATCGCGCAGACGACGCGGTGGACGCGAACCGAACCGTCCTTGGCAACCTCAACCTCGGCAACCTGCGCAAGGTAGCTGCCGAACACGAATTGCAGCGACACGCCGCGTCCGCGCCCGGCAGGTAGCTTCCCGTCCCAGCCGGCCTTGGCCGCCGCAAGTTCCAGCGCCGCCTTGGCGCGCGGCGACTTGCCCAGCAGCGCCTTGCGATAGTCGACCGGATCCTGCTTGGCGGCCGCCGCCATCTCGTCGATCACGCTTTCGGTGACGAACACATTGTGCGAGGGACCGACGCTGCGCCAGAACGCGGTCGGAATGCCGGGCGGCTCGACCCGGACATATTCGACGTGGAAATTCGGGATGTCGTAGACGAGATCGATCGCGCCCTCGGTCGTGTCGGGATCGAGACCATTGCGGAACGCCGGCGGCGCCCATCGCGCCAGCACCGACGAGCCGGCGAAGCGGTTGTTCCAGGCGATCGGCTTGCCGGATGCATCGAGTCCGACCGCAATCCGGTCGCACCAGTAGGGACGATACATGTCGTGCTGGATGTCCTCCTCGCGGGTCCACACCAGCTTGACCGGCGCATCGACCTGCTTTGCGATTTGCACGGCGCGAATGACACCATCGACCTCGAGCCTGCGGCCAAAGCCGCCGCCGAGCAGATGATTGTGCACCACGACGTTCTCCGGCGGCAGGTCCAGTACCTTCGCGGCCACCGCCTGGGCGCGCGAAAGCGCCTGGCTGCCGACCCAGATCTCGCAAGCATCGGGGCGCACGTGCACGGTGCAGTTCATCGGCTCCATCGTCGCATGGGCGAGGAACGGCAGCTGATAGGTCGCCTCGACTTTCGTCACAGCGCCCGCCATCGCCTTGTCGGCGTCACCGATGTTTTGCGCGACCGTGCCCGGCTTGGTGGTGGCGGCTTCGAGCTCGCGCGCGATATCTGACGTGGCGAGCTTGGCGTGGGGCCCCTCGTCCCACTCGATCACGAGCGCCGCGAGACCTTTCTTCGCCGCTCCCATATGATCGGCCACCACGGCGACTGCGTCATCGAGCTTCACGATCTGGCGCACGCCGTTGACGGCTTTTGCCGCTGCGTCATCCACGCGCTTCACCCGCCCGCCGAACACCGGCGACTGCGCCAGCGTCGCGATCTTCACCCCGGGCGGCCGTGCGTCGATGCCGTAGACCGCCGAGCCGTCGATCTTGGAGGGTGTGTCGAGCCGCCTGGCCGGCGTGCCGATCAGCTTGAACTCGGCCGGGCTCTTCAGCGTCACATTCTCCGGCACAGGCATCTGCGCCGCGTCAGTCGCCAGCTCGCCGTAACCCAGCTTGCGTCCGGAGGCTGCATGATGCACCTCGCCGTTCTCGGCGCGACACGAAGCGGGCTCGACGTTCCAGCGTTTCGCCGCGGCTGCGACCAGCATCGCCTTCGCGGTGGCGCCGGCTTTCCGCATCGGCTGCCAGCCGCCGCGCATCGCGTTCGAATTGCCGGTGGCCTGCACGCCGAGCAGCGGGTTGGCATAGAGCTTGTCGCTCGGCGGCGCGTGCTCGAGTTGCACCTGCTTCAGGCCGATCTCGAGCTCCTCGGCGATCAGCATCGGGATCGAGGTGTAGGTGCCCTGCCCCATCTCGACATAGGGCATGGTCAGCACGACCTTGCCGTCGCCGCCGATCCGGATGAAGGCATTCGGCGCGAAGCCATCGGCGGCCGCGGCTTCGCTCTCGCGGCCCGCGAACGGCAGGCTCACGCTGAGCAGCAGGCCTCCGCCTGCGATCGCGCTCGCGCGGAGGAAGTTGCGCCGCGACAGATCGGCGGAGCGCTCAGACACATTGTCCATCAGCGTCATGATCAACCTCCCGACTGCGCGGCTTGCTTGATGGCTTCGCGAATGCGGACATAGGTGCCGCAGCGGCAGATGTTGCCCGACATCGCGTCGTCGATATCGGCGTCGGTCGGCTTCGGCTTGCTTGCGAGCAAGGCGGAGGCGGACATGATCTGCCCGGATTGGCAGTAGCCGCATTGCGGCACCTCATGCGCAAGCCAGGCGTCCTGGATCTTCTTGCCGGCGGGCGTGGTGCCGACCGCCTCGATGGTCGTGATCTTGGAGTCCCCGACGCTGTCGATCGTCGTGATGCAGGAGCGCACCGCCGCGTCGTCGAGATGCACCGTGCAGGCGCCGCACAGCGCCATGCCGCAGCCGAACTTGGTGCCGGTCATGCCGAGCACGTCGCGCAGCACCCACAGCAGCGGCGTATCGCCGTCGGCGTCGACCGAATGGCTGGTCCCATTGATGGTGAGCTGGAAAGGCATCGTGACACTCCTGTCCTGGTTCGAGACCTCGCGCGGACTGCGCCCCTCCGGGCGCAACCGGCCACATTCCAAAGCGATCGCACGCGCATTCGCGCTGATTGCTCACTCGTGGTAATAAATACAAATGCCACGCCCTATAAGCGGCGCTTTGATCCGCAATGAAATAACCATTGGTTTATAATCATGGACCGACTGACCAGCATGTCCGTGTTCGCCCGCGTCGCCGATCTCGGCTCCTTCACCGCGGCCGCCAAGGAGTTGCGGATGTCGCCGACCATGATCGGCAAGCATATCCGCTTTCTCGAGGATCGGCTCGGCTCGCAATTGATCAACCGGTCGACGCGGCGGCAGGGCCTCACCGAGCTTGGCCGCAGCTATCTCGATCACTGCAAGCATTTGCTGGAACAGGCCGAGGCCGGCGATGCGCTGGTCGAGGAGGCCTTGAGCGCGCCGCGCGGCAAGCTCCGCGTGGCGACCTCGGTCGCCTTCGGGTCGTACAGCCTGGCGCCCGCGCTCGTCCGCTTCATGAAGAGATATCCGGAAGTCTCGGTCGACCTCATCCTCAGCGACAGGATGGTCGATCTGCTCGAGGAAGGGCTGGATGCCGCGATCCGGGTCGGCACGCTGACCGACTCCACCATGATGTCGCGCTCGCTGTCGCCCTATACCGGCGTGGTTTGCGCCGCGCCGGGCTATCTCGCCGAACACGGCACGCCGACCCATCCGGCGGATCTCGCCAGCCATGAGTGCCTGCGTTATCCCGGCTGGTCGGACGGACAGCGATGGACCTTCTTCGGGCCGGAGGGCGAGGTGCATGTCGATGTCGAGAGCCGCCTCTTCATCAACAGCGCATTCGGCATCCGCTATGCGGCGCTCGCCGGCGCAGGCATCGTGCTGATGCGCGACGAGTTGCTCGCCGACGATATCGCCGCGGGGCGGCTGCAACTGCTGCTGCCGAACTACACGACGCAAAGCCGGGCGCGCCAGATCCTGTGGCCGAAGAACCGCAAAATGACCCCGAAGCTGCGGGCGCTGATCGACTTCATCGTCGAGACGTATGGGTGACCGGTGCGGCATGCCGAGTGCGCCCCGCGAATTCAATCACTGAGTTGCCCGACGGCGCAAGCTCGCTCCACAAAAATATTTCGATTTTTCGGAAGCACAACTTGGTGTATGGTCCGCTCGTCTCACCCGATCGAGGGGCGCTTCGCGATCGTCACGGGTGTTGTGGTGAGATGCGGTGGACGCCCAGCGTGCGACTGACGAGAGCACGTGAGGCGGACGGTGAAGTCGTGTGGTCCTGACGCCCTAGTGGCCGGTGTCCCCTTGGAAGACGCAATTGCGTCTTACGAAGGCGGTGACAAAAAAGCCAAGTCTCGCCGGGGAGAGCACGAAGTAAGCCGTAACCCATCGCGCAGGGAAAGCCGGAGTTCCCGGTTACACCTGTGGTCCTACCCCCGTGCTTTCTACTTTTGCACGGGGCCCATGGGTGCGATCGGCACCCGGCTTTCCCTGCGCCCTCTGCTCAAGATGAGGGCGGAACGAGATGCAAAACTCGGACGCTTCATGTCGCGAGAACGCGAAGCTACGTCCCCACCCACACCTGTCATCGCCCGCGAAGGCGGGCGATCCAGTACGCCGCGGCTTATCCGTTCGAGTACCATCGTCTCTGGAATACTGGATCGCCCGGTCCCGTCTACGCCAAGGCTTCGACGAGGCCACGAATCCCAGGCACGCCGAAGCTTTAGCGAAGGCGGCAAGCCGGGCGATGACAGCGAGAATGCGGATGTTTGACTTTTGATGCCGCAACACATTCGATGTCGTCCTGGCGAAAACCAGGACCCATTACCCCAAATGGAAATTGTTGCGCGACGCCGGGGCCACGGTCACGTTCACAATCAAATTTGGTGGTTATGGGTCATGGCTCCCGTGCGCAATTGCGTACTAGGCCAGGACGACGACAACATTTGCAGCGGACAGCGCAATCCACGCAGCCATCCCCCTCACCTCATCAGCGCCTCTGCCTCCTTGCGGAACGCCTGGCGGGAGCCGTCGCGGGAGTAGAACATGTGGCCGCCGGGATAGACCACGAGCCTGGTGCGGCTCGGACCGGCAAAAGCCGGCAGCTGGTCGAGGATGATCTTCGAGGCGAAGTATGGCGTGGCGAGATCGAACAGGCCGTGGCCGATCAGAAGCTTCAGCTTCGGGTCGAGCGCCAGCATCTGGCGCAGCTGCGTCACCGACTCCGCCGGGCTGATGCCGTGACCGAACTCCCAGGCCTTGTTCACGCTCTCGCTGAGCAGATGATAGGAGCCGTCCGGCCGCCAGTTCAGCTTGCGCGTGGTGAGGTCGACGGCGGCGCTGGTCAAGGGCGCCATCAAGGGATCGCCGGACGGATCGTTGAAATGGAAGTAGCTGGAATCCGGATAGGGATCGAAGCCCTCGACCGAGGCGTCGTAGCGGCCGGTCACCTTGCCGTTCTTGCGATCGAACTCGCGGCGGAATTCGCCGATGTCGAAACGGCCGGCCAGCCTGCGGCTCACCGCCTGATCGATGCCGGTCAGGCTCGCGACCCTGTCGGCGAGCCGCGTGGTGGCCTCGGCATCGGCCTGGCCCTTGACGAGATCGAGCAGGAAATCGCTCTGCGCGTAGCGCTCGACGTCGGCGAGATCCTCCCGCGTCACCGCTCCCTTGGCCTGCCGCGCGACCGCCGTCATGGTCGGCAGGCTTGCGACATATTGCAGGAGGCTGGAGCCGGTATATTCGCGGAAATCGAGCACCGGCGAGATCAGGATCAGGCCGCGCGGGCCGACGCCCTGCTGCATTTGCAGGTTGCGCACCACCTTGGGCCCGCGAATGCCGCCATAGCTTTCGCCGACGATATATTTCGGCGAGGTCAGCCGGTCGTATTTCTCCAGCCAGCGGCGGATCACCAGCGCGACCGAATTGGCGTCGCCGTCGACCGTGAAGAAGCGCTTGCGCGCATCCTCGGACGTGGTGACGAAGCGGCTGTAGCCGGTGCCGACCGGATCGATGAAGACGAGATCGGTGAAATCGAGCCAGGTGTCGGCATTCGCCTGCAGCTCGGGCGAGGCCGAGGACACCGCGCCGTCGCCATCGAACGGCAGCCGCCACGGCCCGACATTGCCGAATTGCAGCCAGGCCGACGCCGAGCCCGGACCGCCATTGAACAGGAAGGTCACCGGACGGCTCGCCTTCTCGGCGCCGTCGAGCTGGTAGGAGGTGTAGGCGATGTCGGCGAGCGGCTCGCCCTTGTCGTCGAACACGCGGATCGAGCCCGCGGTCGCGCTGAAGGCAAGCATGCGGCCGGGCAGCGCGACGGATTGCTTTGTGGTGGAGTCCGGCGGCAGGCGGTGCTGCTCGGCGGCGGGCGTGCTGGCCGCGGCGTTGGCGCCGGAGCCGGCCTCGCCGCGTCCTCCCCGGCCCTTCTGGCCGCTGGGAGCCTGCGCGCTCGGCGACGGCGAAGGCTGCGGGGTCTCGTCATCGGCCCGCGCCGCGGTCGCAAGACAGGCCACCAACAGCGCCGCAGCACACCGTGTCGCAAAACTGTTAGCCATGTCGTTCACTCCCTGGGCCGGCGTTTACGCATTCCACCTGGAAATTGCGCTAGCTTGGCGGCACCTGTGGGGCATGCGGTCCTTTTCCGGACCATCTCGACAAGGCCGCCGGGGATGTATAGACGAGCGCGGCGTATTCCGTGCCAAACGAGTTCGTGAGCGATGGCCAGCCCCAAGCGGTATGACAAGATCGCCTTCGTCGCCAGCGCAAGCGCGGAAGCGCAGTCGGCGCTCGAGGCGCTGACCGCGATGTACGGCAACCTTCCACCCGCCGATGCCGACGTCGTGGTTGCGCTCGGCGGCGACGGATTGATGCTGCAGACGCTGCACGCCAACATGCGCAGCGGCAAGCCGATCTACGGCATGCACCGCGGCACCGTCGGCTTCCTGATGAACGAATACTCGACGCATGATCTGCGCACGCGGCTGGCGGCCTCGCGGGAGTCGCTGATCAATCCGCTCCTGATGCGCGCGACCGACATCCACGGCGCGGTGCACCTGCATCATGCCATCAACGAGGTCGCGCTGTTCCGGCAGACCTACCAGGTCGCCAAGCTGCGCATCCTGATCGACGAGCATGAGCGGATGGCGGAGCTGATGGCCGACGGCATTTTGGTGGCGACGCCGGCCGGATCGACCGCCTACAACCTGTCCGCCCAGGGTCCGATCCTGCCGATCAACGCGGCGCTGTTGGCGCTGACCCCGATCAGCGCGTTCCGGCCGCGGCGCTGGCGCGGCGCGCTGTTGCCGAATTCCGCCTTCGTCGTGATCGAGGTGATCGAGGGCGAGAAGCGCCCGGTCGCGGCGGTGGCCGACCATGACGAGGTCCGCGACGTCCGCCGGGTCGAGGTCTTGTCCGACAAGACGATCGCGATGCGGATGCTGTTCGACCCCGGCCACTCCTTGGAAGAGCGCATCCTGCGCGAGCAGTTCGGCTACTGAGGACGGCGGCTTGCCCCTTGCTCCCCTTACCCGGCAACCAATCATTAACCCCGGGCAGGATATGGTTAACGTCGGGTAATACCGCGTTGGCCCGGTATGCCCTTTCGGGACCGGACCATGTATCGCATCGATTTCAACAAGCTGCGATTTTTGATTTGCGACGACAATCCGCACATGCGCCGCATCCTGCGGACGCTTTTGCATTCGTTCGGCGCGCGCGAGGTGTATGAGGCCGAGGACGGCGCCACCGCGCTCGAGATGTATACCCATTACGTGCCCGACATCGTCATCACCGACTGGTCGATGCCGATCTTCGACGGGCTCGAGCTCGCGCAGATGATCCGGCAGCCGGAATCCAAGGGCAATCCCTACGCGCCGATCATCATGCTGACCGGGCATTCCGAGAAGCGCCGTGTCACGGTGGCGCGCGACGCCGGGGTCACCGAGTTTTTGGCCAAGCCGATCTCGGCCAAGGGCCTCTACCAGCGGATCATGAACGTGGTCGCCAATCCGCGCCCGTTCATCAAGACCAAGACCTATTTCGGCCCCGACCGCCGCCGCAACACCACCAACACCTATATCGGCCCCGAGCGCCGCGGCAGCGGCGAGGTCGAGGTGCTGCAACAGCCGTCGCTGCTCGAAAAGGCGCGCTCGACCATCTAGGACACCGTCATGGCGAAAGACAAACCCGGGACGATCGAGGTCAAGAGCTTCGGCACGCACCATGTCATCACGCAGCCGAACCCGCTGCGCAAGATGCTGCTGCGCGTCCCCGAGAGCGATCTCGACGATCCGGTCGGCCGCGCCGAGAAGGCGCTCGCCGGGCTGTCGGGCGAGTTCAAGGAATGGATGACGATCGAGGCCGACCGCCTCTCCGCCGCGCACGCCGCGGTGCAGCGCGAGGGCTTCAACGACAAGACGCGCGAGGAGCTGTTCTGCGCCGCGCACGACATCAAGGGCGATGCCGCGACATTCGGTTATCCGTCGGCGGCCGTAGCCGCCGAGAGCCTGTGCCGCATCATCGAGCACGCGCCTGACCTAAGCGCGGTGCCGCCGCAGCTGATTTCCCACCACATCAACGCGGTGCAGGCGATCGTGCGCGAGCGCACCAAGCTCGACACCGCGGTCGTCGCCGGCGTGCTGAGCAAGCAGCTCCGCGGCATCACCGATGAATTCCTGACCCACGCCAACCGCGACCGGCCCGAGCATCTCGAGGCGATCCTCGCGCCGAGCATCGCACCGAGCGAATAGCCGCGCGGCCGGCTGCCGCGCCGCGGCAACCTCTCAAGCTTCCATCAATCGCTGGAAACGCAGCCCTCAGGCCGCGACGAGATCGTCGTAAGGCAGCACCGCGACCGCGTCTTCCGCGGCGAGCTCCTCGCAGAACATCCGCGCATCCTCGCGCGCCGATTCCGTCGCGAAGCGGCGGAGCAGGATCAAGAGCGGCTCGGCCGCCGAATGGTCGGTCTCGCAATGGGTCAGCACGCGCTCGACCATACGGCGATGCAACCGCGCTGCGCCGTCGCCGCTGTCGACATAGCCGACCTCGTGGCTGGCCTCGAGCGCGACGCGGAACGCGACATAGGTGGATTCCGGCAACCCCGCGCGACGTAGCAGCGCCTGCAGGCCGTTGCCGCCGCGGTCGTTCACAAGCGCGGAGACGCGGCCATAGGGCAGTCCGGACAGTTCGGCGAGCGCAGCCCCGAACAGATCGAGATTGCCCGACAGCAGCGCGCGCAGGATCAGGCCTGCGGTCAGTTGCCCGGTGGCGCGCAGATGCGTGATCAGGCCATGCATATCGTCGCCGAAGGCGCGCGCGGCGATATTCACCGTGGAACGCTCGCGCGCCTCGCCGGCGATCCGGTCGGCCCGGTCGGCGCCGAGCCAGTTTCGCGCGACGACGAACTGCGCCAGCGTGTCGGAGAGCTTTGCGACCAGAGCCAGCCGTGTCGCGGACGGCAGGTCTTCGAGCTGCAGCATCGATTCCCGGATGGCCGCGAGATGGCCGTGGCGCTCGACGATGCGGTCCCAGGAGAACGGCGCGAGGCCCGCATACGGGTTCTCGATCAGCTCCAGCGCGGCTGCCGCCGAGCCGACCTCGGCAATCGCGGCGGCGACGGAGGCCGGCAGGTTGATGCGGCGCGCGATCGCGCACTGCATCTCGTCCGAGCCGGTCGCGACGATGTCGACGAGGTCGGCATCGATCAGGAGCGGTGAATGTTCCAGCACCGGCAGCGCGATCGCCGGCTGGTCGGCCGACAGCGCCTGGACGATCGCAGCCGGCGCTTCCGCGCTGCGTGCAAACACCTCGGCCATCGCCTGCCGCACCAGCGGCGACGGGTCGTCGAGCAGCATCAGCAGCGCGCCTTCGGCTGCGATGCGATCCTCCTCGGCGAGATCCGAAATGAGCCAGGCCCGGGCCAACGCCCGCGTCGCCTCTGCCCGCTCGCCTGCCGGAGCGGTCCTAATCCAACTAATGAACTGCCGAACGATCATGGTCCTTCCGGCTTACGCAACGAAACGGCATCGACTTACGACGCCAACTACAAGGAAAAATAAACCATGACGCTTAACAAAGGGTTCACCATAAACGTTTGGGATTATTGACGTTTCGTTAAGACGGCCGAGGCGCCACGACTTCGCGCGCGCAGCAAGGCGGTGCTAGCCGCTGCTGTAGGTGCCGTTGGGATCGCTGAACAGATCCAGCCGCCCCGGCGCGCGGACCTTCGGCGTCGCCGAGCTGGTCAGCGCGGAGGAACTGCCCCACAGCTCCTGCACCGCCGGCGAGATCGGCTGTGAGCGGTCGCCGCCCTGATAGAGCGAGCGAAACGCTGGCGCCGGCTGCGCGGATGCGACGGTCGAGGTCGCACTGACCGTCGTGGCCGAACGGGCGTCCGGGAAGGTCGAGAGATAGGACGCGGTGTCCATGGTCAGCGCCGGTGTCGGCGCCGCGCTTGCGATCGCGTAGGGACTCATCGTGTCGCCGCCCGCCGCGGCAAACGCGGTGCGCGTATCCGTCGAATCCGCGGCCGCGGCGTAGCGCGTGGTCAACACCGAATAGACCTGCGAGACGCTGCGCGCGCTGCCCGACTTGTCGTAGAAGATCGACTGGTTCGCCGCCGCCGCCTTTGGAAACATCGCAGCCGCACTGGCGCTCGGACTATCCTCGGCACTCGAGATCAGCTTGCCGGCGCCGCCCACCCCCATGAAGTGAGCCATATAGAGTTCGGCATCGGTCGGGCGACGGCCGAGCTTGCCGGTGAGCTTGAAGCTGTTGGATTGCGTCAGCACCGCCGCCATCGAGGACGCCGCATCGGGATCGTCGCGCAGCTTCATGATCGCATTGCGCGCGGTGGGATCGCTGACCGAATAGCTGCCGTCGGAATTCTTGGTGATGGCGTCGGCATACTGGCCGTAGCCGAGCTGGCTTCCGGCCTCCTTGACGGTGCCGAGCCAGGTCTGGTCGATGAATTGATAAAGCCCATGCGCCGACGAGGTGGTGGCGCCGGCCCGCGGATTGAAATTGGATTCCATCTTCGCGGTCGTGAGCAGATATTCGAAGCTCGTGCCGGTGGTCGCGGCCGCCTGCTTGATCGAGCTTGCAACTTTCAGGCGCGAGGAATCGACACCTGCCGCAGCCGTGGCATTGTAGAGGTCGACCGCCATCGATCCGGTGCCTTGCAGGCGCCGGCAATCGGCACCCATGTCATGTCAACCTGCCGTAATTATGGTTAACGGCACGTTAACATCCCGCTCAGGGCTGGGCCTCGTAGTAGTGCGCGACCTGGTCGATCTCCTCGGCCGTCATCTGGCGGGCGATGTTGCGCATCTGCTGGCTGATGTCGTTGCGCCGGGTGCCCGACGCGAAGGCGTCGAGCTGCGCCTTGATGTAGACCGCCGACTGGCCGCCGAGCCAAGGGCTCCCCGCCTTGTTGTCGATATCGCCGTGGCAGGAGCCGCAGGGCGGGATGTTACGCATCGGGGCGCCTGTCACCACGATCGCCGGCGCAGGACGGCCAGTATCCAGATTGTTCGAGGGCACGCGCGGCAGATAGGCGTAATAGGCCGCAACGTCCTTCATGTCCTGATCGCTCATCGTCGCCGCGAACGGGCTCATCACCACGCTCACTCGCGCGCCGGTCTTGAAGTCGGCGAGCTCCTTGTACGTCACCGCGGCAAACTGCCCGGCGAGGTTCGGTGAATGGGCGTCGCTGACGCCCTGCGGTCCGTGGCAGATCGCACAGCGCTGAGCCAACGTCGCGCCCCGCCCGATCGAGACCTGATTCACCTTGGTCAGCATCTCCGACGTCATGACGACATTGGAGGTCTTGAAGTCCGGCTTGACGCCAGCCTCCTGCACGGCGGCGCGCGGAACACCGGCCGCACTGCAGATCGCGTCCCAGACGCCGGCAAGCTTGAGATCCGGTTGCGCCAGCGGCAACCAGATCAGGCCCGCGATGGCCGACAGCACGGCGATAGCGACCGTGATGCCGACGCTGGTGGCGAACCACGGATTGCGCAGCGAGAACAGCGGCTGATCGCTCATCGGCCCGCTCCGACATAGACCGCAGGCACACTGGTCTCGTTCAGCGCCATCAGTTGCGCGATCGGGAAACCATAGTTCACCACGGTGAGACCGACCATCAATGCGAGCCACAGGCCGAACGAGTTGAGCGCGACCGGAATCCGCGCCGGCATGTGCAGCGGCACCGCAAAGCGGTACGCGCCGGCCTCGCCTCGCGCGCCGAATTGCCCGCGGATCAGCACCAGCAGGAACAGAAAGCCCGAGATCAGCAGGATGAAGCCGCCGATCGCCGACATCGTGACCGACAAGGCCTGCGGCGAGATCGCCGGGTTGGCATAGTCATAATACGCCATGCGGCGCGGCATGCCGAGAATGCCGACATAGTGCCATGGGAAGGTGGTCACGATCATGCCGATGAACCACAGCCAGAGCTGCGCGCGCATCAGGCCAAAGCTGTCCAGCGCACGGCCAGTCAGATGCGGCCACAGATCATAGGCGATGGCAAAGTACATGATGACGATAGCGCCACCGAAGATCAGGTGGAAATGGCCGGTGATCCACTGCGTGTTGTGCACGCTGGCGTCGAGCTGATAGCTCATGTTGATCAGGCCGCCGGCGCCGCCGAAGCCGAGCATGACCAGCGACAGCGCCGTCGCCAGCATGATCGGATTGGACCATGGCAGAGCGCCGATCCAGCCGAAGGCGCCGCGGCCGCCACGCAGGCGGCTCGCAATCTCCGCCGACGCGCAGATCGTGAACACCGTAAGCAGCGTCGGCAGTGCGACGAGGCCGGTGAACACCGAGTGCATGAACTTGAATCCGGCGCCGACCTGCGGGTCGGCAAACAGATGATGCACGCCGATCGGCATCGCCACCACGACGAACAGGATGAACGAAATCCGCGCCATCGCATCGCTAAAGAGCCGGCCGCCGATCGCGCGCGGGAAGATCGTGTAGTAGGCGATGTAGGTCGGGATCAGCCAGAAATAGACAATGGCATGCAGGGTCCAGGAGAAGAAGACGCGCGCCAGCCCCGCATCGATCGTGGACTTGAGCCCGAGCGCCACTGGCAGGATCTGGAACAGGATTTCGAGCGCCGCACCGACCGCGGTCCAGCCCCAGAGCAATGAGCCCGCGACATTGGCATACATCGCAAGCGGCACCGGCTTGCCGGGGTTCTCGCGCTTCCAGATCACGAAGTTGATGACCATCAGTGCGACCCAGATCCATGAGCCGACCACGACCATCACGACGCCGATGTAATAGAAGGGATTGCCGACCATCGGCGGATAGAAGGTGTAGAGCACCGAGGCGAGCCCGAGCGACACCGGGATCATCGCGACAACGGCGCCGACGGCGACCAGGAAGAAGCCGGCCCAGGCCCAGCGCCGCCCAATCAGCGCCTTCTCCAGCGACGCTTCGGTGATCGCATAACCGAATCCCATCGCGATCAGCGTCGGGAATACGTATCCCATCGCCGAGCCATGGGCGGTGACCGAGCGATAGTAGAACTCCGGATTGAAATGCCAGGCATTCAACGGACTGCGCACGAACATCTGCCAGGCACCGAGCACCAGCGCCACGCCGAACACGATGAAGGCGAGCCAGAAATGCGCCGCTATCAGCCGCTTGTTAGTCAACACAGGTCAGCCTCCGCTTCGCTGGCGCCATGTCGCGGAACGCGCTCTTGTCGACCACCTTGACCTTGCCCCACATGCCTTGGTGACCGATGCCGCAGAATTCCTGGCACGGCATCACATGATCGCCAGGCGCCTTGAAACGCACCGGCAGGTCCGTGACGTAGCCCGGCACCAGCATCGTGTTGACGTTGGTGCCCTCGATCAGGAAACCGTGGACGACATCCGCGCTGGTGACGCGGAGGGTGATCGGAGTCTCCGCGGGCACCACGATGCATTGCGGCGTGAAGGAATATTGCTGACCGATCGCACGCACCGTGACCGAGCCGTCGGCCTCCACGGCAGTGCCGAGATTGCTCTCGACGAACTCGCCGGACAGATGCAGCGTCTTGGGATCGGCGGTTTCGACCCGGCCCTGCGGCATCGTCGCCTGATGGATGCCGATATAGGCCGCCATGCCGACCAGGAGGCCGACAATGACGATCGACAGCGTCGCCCAGCGCCGCTCGATCCGTGCGGCAACGGCTTCGCCAAGGCTGTGATCCGTCTCGGTCGCCATCAGGGAGCGCTCCGCGGCAGGAAGACGAGCAGGTAGAATGCAAACCACAATCCGACCACGACGGCCGTCGCAATGCCCGCGACCGCGATCGCGCCACCCGGACCAACGCGCACGATGGTCTCGACGGCCTCGTCTTCGGAGCCGGATGCCGGCGGTTGCGGCGAAGATGAGTTGATCATGATCGCGCCTCTAGTTCAGCGTTGCCGCACGCAGTTCGTTGGCCTGCCGCGCCGACACCGGCTCGCCGCGATTGCCCCAGGCCGTTCGAATGTAGGTCACGACGGCCGCGACTTCGTCGTCCGACAGCTTCTGCGCGAATGGCGGCATGCCGTGCGGCATCGGATTGCCTGACGTGCCCGGCGGATAGCCGCCATTGAGCACCATCCGGATCGCGTTGACCGCCGAGACCATCTGGATCGACTGGTTGCCGGCGAGCGGCGGATAATCCGGCGGCATCCCCAGCCCGGTCGCGCCATGGCAGCTCGCGCATTCGCGGTCATAGAGCTGCTTGCCGAAAGAGTGCAGCAGGCTGCTCTCGGCCGTAGGCAGTGCCGTGGACGCCTTTTCGGGCGATGTGCCCTGCGCAAGGCCCTTCAGATAGATCGCCATCGCGCGCACGTCATCGTCATTGAGATATTGCAGGCTGTTGTAGACGACCTCGGCCATCGGGCCGTACACCGCGCCCTTGGCGGAGACGCCCTTGCGCAGATAGTCGACGATCTCCTCGAGCGACCAGTCACCGAGCCCCGCCTCCTTGTTCGAGGTCAAGGATGGCGCGTACCAGTTCTGCATCGGGATCAGGCCGCCTTCGAAGGCCTGCGACTGCGAGCTGCCGCCGAGCGCATTGATCGCGGTGTGGCACATGCCGCAATGGCCAAGGCCCTCGACCAGATAGGCGCCCCTGTTCCACTCCGCGGATTTGGTCGGATCCGGCTTGAACTCGCCTTCCCTGAAGTAAAGCGTGCGCCAGCCGAGGATCAGCGAGCGGTTGTTGAACGGGAACGTCAGGTCATGCGGCTTGTTGAGCTGCCTGACCGGCGGCACCGTGCGCAGATAGGCGTAGATCGCGTCGCTGTCCTCGCGCGTCACCTTGGTATAGGAGGCGAACGGCATCGCCGGATAGACCAGGCCGCCATCGGGGAAGCGGCCATTGTGCATCATCTGGTAGAACTGGTCGGACGTCCACGTGCCGATCCCGGTCTGCGGGTCGGGCGTGATGTTCGAGGTGTAGAGCGTGCCGAACGGCGTCTTCATCGGAAGGCCGCCGGCGAAGGTCTTGCCTTCGCGCGCGGTATGGCAGGCGATGCAATCGCCGGCACGCGCGAGATACTCGCCCTTGGCGATGACCGCCGGATCGGCTGCCTTCTGCTGCGCCGAAGCCGCGAGCGGCGACAGCGACAGCACCAGCCCGACAAGCAGTCCTATTGAGGTTCGCGACATCGGCACGATCCCTTCAGTGCGGTTCGCTGCCGCATTCGAGCGGCATCGGAAGGCTACCTCGCGGCGCGAAGGACGGATCTGTTGGTGCCGGACGCGACGACAGGTAGGCGGCCACCGCCTTCACGTCGTCCTCGGTCAGGAGGCCTGCGACGATCTGCATACAATCGGGAGCGAGCGCCGTCCGCGTGCCGTAGCGCCAGCCGCCGAGCTGGCCGCTGATATAGGCCGCGCGCAGGCCCAGCAGACCGGGAATACCGGGCTCCATGCCGCCCAATGCCGGACCATGACAGGCCGAACAGGGTGGAATGCCGTGTTGTGGATCGCCGTTCTTCACGATCGATTCCCCGCGTGCCAGGATCTCCTTGCTGTCGACCGGCGGGACCGGCGGCGGAAATGCCGGCCTGAGCGAAGCGAAATACTCGGCGATCTTCTTCAAGTAGTCGTCGGTCTGAAACTCCAGCAGATAGTTCATCGGCGGATATTTCCGCCGTCCGTCCCTGAACGCGATCAGCTGATTGTAGAGATAGCCCGCCGGCTTGCCGGCCAGCCGCGGGAAATAAGCGTCGCTGGTGCCCTCGCCGTCGGCGCCGTGACAGGGCGCACAGGCGAGGACGCGCGCGGCCATCGTGTCCGGCGCACGCTCCGCCGTTTGCGCTTGCGCCGCACCGATCGGCCACACAGCCCAGGCAATAAACCCAACAAGCGGTATCAGGCGATGCGCCACAGTTCACCCCCAGTGACGACGATGCGCAATGGCTTGCGCATGGCGTAACAGGAGGCCACGAAGTGCACGACTTCGACGCGTTGTACTTTGATTCAGATCAATGATCTATTTGCGATAGACCTGCGCCGGATCGAACAGCCGCTCGGCATCGACAAAGGACAGGCTGACATTGCCGCCCTCGCCCTTCACTGCCCGATAGAAGCAGGAGCGCCGGCCGGTGTGGCAGGCGGCGCCGATCTGCTCGACCTTGAGCCACACCGCGTCCTGATCGCAATCCATCCGCATCTCGACCACGCGCTGGGTCTGGCCCGAGCTCTCGCCCTTGCGCCATAGCGCATTGCGCGAGCGGCTGAAGTACCAGCCTTCGCCGGTCGCGATCGTCTTGCGCAGGGCCTCGTCGTTCATGTGCGCGACCATCAGCACATCGCCGGTCGCGACATCGGTCGCAACGCAGGTCACGAGACCTGCCGCGTCGAATTTCGGCTGGAAGTCCAGCCCCTCTTCGCGGTCGTGGTCGTGGGTCGATGCGGACACGGAAAACCTCGCTTAAGAAAACGCGAGGTTACCGGTTCGGTCCTCGCACCAGGGACAGGAAGCGCTGCTGCTCGGCCGGGTTGTCGCGGAACATGCCGGTGAAGCGGCTGGTGAAGGTCGATGCGCCATGCTTGGCGACGCCGCGCACCGACATGCAGGTATGCTCCGCCTCGATCAGCACCGCAACGCCGCGCGGCTTCAGGACCTCGTCGATCGCAGCCGCGACCTGGGCGGTGAGATGCTCCTGGGTCTGCAGGCGGCGGGCGAAGATGTCGGTCAGCCGCGCCAGCTTGGAGAGGCCCACGACGCGCTCCACCGGCGTATAGGCGATATGCGCCCTGCCGTAGAACGGCATCATGTGATGCTCGCACTGCGAGGTGAATTCGATGTCGCGGACGAGGACGAAATCGTCGTAGCCGGCGGTCTCACCGAAGGTGCGGTTCAGCACCTCGGCCGGGCACTGATGATAGCCCTGATAGAGCTCGTCATAGGCCTCGACGACGCGGCGCGGCGTGTCGAGCAGGCCCTCGCGGCCGGTGTTCTCACCGATATAAGCGAGCAGCGTCTTTACGGCATCCTCGGCTTCCGCCCGCGACGGGCGCGGCTGGTCGGCACGGACGGCCGCCGCCATAAATTCTGCGGGGTCGAGCTCGCTGGCTTTGGCGTCGGTCGGCTTGTTGGGGCGGATCGATTTGATCAAGGCGTCCATGTCTTCTCCGTTCGACCGGCCCTGGCATTTGCCCTCGGGGCCGGATGTGTCACCGGGCAGACGGGGCGGATCATCGAGCCGCCGGGCGCCTGAGTCCCATCGTTATAGCACCGCCGCGGCGCAGCTGTGCCGCGGTCGCTGCATTGCCGGGCTATGTTTCCGGCGCTGCCGTCCATATATAGGACGGTGAAACCCAGCCGCCAAGAGCGCCCGGCGTCGCCGGAACCAGGCATCTGTCCCCATGCTGAACGACATTTACAACAAGCGGATCATCGAGTTGGCCGGCAATATTCCGCGCCTCGGACGGCTGGCCGAGCCGGACGCCAGCGCCACCGCCCACTCCAAATTGTGCGGTTCGACCGTCAAGGTCGACCTCAAGATGGACGGCCCGGTGGTGACGGACTTCGCCCATGACGTGAAGGCCTGCGCGCTCGGCCAGGCCTCCTCCTCGATCATGGCAAGCCATGTGGTGGGCTCGACCGCGGACGAGCTGCGCGAATTGCGCGAGACGGTCCGCAAGATGCTGAAGGAAAACGGCCAGCCCCCGCAGGGCGGCAAATGGGCCGATATCGCGCTGCTCGAGCCGGTACGCGACTACAAGGCCCGCCACGCCTCGACGCTCCTGACCTTCGATGCCGTGGTCGATGCGATCGGCCAGATCGAGGCCAAGGCAAAACAGCCGGCGTAGACCTTACTGCCAGCCTAGACCTTACTGAGACGGCTGGACCGGCGCCGGCGCGGCGGTGCCGCCGGTCGGCACCACGGCCTCGGCGGTCTTGGTCGCCTTGGCGACCTGCGGCTGCCCCTCACCTTCCATCGCGCTACTCACGAAGCGATCGGCGTTCTTCGGCTTCGCTTCGGAGACAGGGATCGCACTGTCCTGCCGCGGCAGCACGTCGGCGACCGCATCTGTCGTGACGAGATTGGTCAGTCGCAATTCGGCCGCCGACAATTCATGCAGGTCTTCCCACGGCGGCACGCTGAGCGCGAGCGACAGCAGCTCACCGGCGCCGCCCATGTCGAAGGTGTACTTGGCAAGGCGGCCGATATCGCGCTCGACGATCATCAGGTCCTGAGCGGTGTAGCTCGCGGCCTTGGCATCGTCGGCGCGGTCGCCCATCCAGATCTGATGCACGCGGACATGGGCGGCCGGCGGAACGTAACGCGTCTTGCCCGACAGCAGCAGGAACACGCACATCGATTCGCAATAGGCATCCGGCAGCACGCTCGCGCGGTCGCCCGCCGCCGCCTGATCGACGATGCTGGTGCCGACCGTGGTCAGCGCGCCGAGACCGCGGAAGCGGCGGCCGAGCGCGATCGCGTCGTTGACCGAGCCGCCGCTGGAGTCGAGCACGATGGTGGCGCCGCTGAGCTGGCGCCCGCGCGCGAACTCGTCGAAATCCTTGGGGCTGTCGGCCGTGATGATGCCGACCGCCGACACCCAGCCCCGGCAATTCGGCTGGCATGCGATCCAGCTGAACTTCATCGGCAGCTTGCGTTCTTCGAGGGTCGAGCCAGCCTGCGCCGAATGACCCGGCGTCGTCACGGAACCGGTAGCTGCGAAGCAAAGGGCAACGGCGCCGATAAGCGCCCGACTGCGCGACGAAAGCGAGTTCACGAGCCTCAATTTGGTTCCTTCCCCCAAGCCCTTGGTGACGCGAGCGGCGGCAATGGCCCCATGGCAATACGCCGCGATTCTGTCATCGGCGCGTTATGAGAACGGTAGCGTTGCTGACCCGGACCGTCCATAGAGCCCTTTGCTGCAGCGCGACCCGCGCTGTGCGATAATTGCGAACTGTGGCGTAAATATCTGCAGCAGAACAGTTCCTTGGCTTGGAACCCCCGCAAGACTACGTAAATACTTGCGTATGCCGCAGACAGATCATTCAACGTCACACCATCCGCGATGCATGGACTGTGCCACCTCCATGCGCCGCCTGCCGCGCAATTTCGGACGCGCCTTGATCTGGATCTACCGGCACACGCTGTCGCCGCTGGTCGGCTACAACTGCCGGCATCTGCCGACCTGCTCGGTCTATGGCGATGAAGCGATCGAACGCTTCGGATTGTGGGGTGGCGGGTGGATGACGCTGGCAAGACTGCTGCGCTGCCAGCCCTGGGGCACCTCCGGGATCGACAATGTCCCGCAGACGAGGCCTCCCGGGGCACACTGGTATCTGCCATGGCGCTATGGCCGTTGGCGCGGCGTCAACGAGGGTTGACGCCAGCGTCAACGAGAATTGAGGAGTTGCTGCGGCGCTGCCAAGCGCGACGCGCATTGCTGTCCGGCGGAACTGTGGCGATACTTGGTGCATTGTTTCATCGCCCCCGTGTTGTCCCTTGGGGAGGAAACAACAATGCGCTGGAAAATCAGCCACAACGGTCACGATCCCCGGCAGATCGATTTGCTGGCCGTGCTTGCCTTGCTGGTCGTGATCGTCGCGGCCTACGGCTACTTCACCCACAATCCGAACAGGCCGAGCACGACGGCGTTCATCGTGCCGAGCCAAAGCGTGAAGTGGTGATGGACGAGGCGTCGGCCTCCGGTCTGGAGCAAAACCGGAAGTCGCTGCAGAGGCCGGTCGAGCAACGAACTGCACTCCCCGCGAACAACCTCAGCGCCGCGTCAAAAAGGAAGCTCACTCGGCGGCGGCGCGCGCGGCCGACCGCGGCCGCGTGACGACCACGATCGCAAGCGCCGCCGCGACGAACGCCGTGGCCACATAGCCCGCACTGAGGAGCCATTCGCGCGCGAACAGCAATCCGCCGATCGCGGAGCCGATGGCCTGGCCGATATACAGCACCGAGGTATTGAGCGAGACCGACGCCGCGGCGAGCGCCGGCGCCGCACCGACCAGGCGCACCTGCTGCATCGAATTCGTCGACGCAAATCCGAGGCCCCACACCGCAACCGAGGCGGCCATCAATGCATAGGCGCCGGCGCTCAGCGCCCAGCCGGCCACGCCGGTGAGCAGCAGTGCGGTGAACAGCACCGACGTCTTCCAGGCGCCCCAGGAGTCCACGATGCGCGTTGCGATCGCGATGCCGACAAAGCCGAAGATGCCGTAGAGCGCGAACACGATGCCGATGGCGTCGGCATTGGCGCCGGTCAGCTTGGCGAGCAGCGGCCCCATGAAAGTGAACACCACGAACTGGCCGGACATCTGCAACGTCGTGATCGACAGCAGCATGATGACGGTCGGGTTGCGGGCGAGATCGGCCCAGGTCCTCAAGTCGACCGGCGCGCCATGCAATCCGCCAGGCAGCCGCCACCACAGCAGCAAAGAGCTTGCGAGCCCGGTCAGCGCGATCGCGCCGTAGGTCGCGCGAAAGCCGTAACGGCTTGCGATGAAGGCAATCAACGGCAGCCCGATCGCAGCCGCAAGCGACCAGCCGAGGAAGATATAGGCGATCGTGCTGCCGCGCTTCTCCACCGGCACGATCAACGCCGCGGTGCCGGCCGCCTGCGGCGTGTAGAGCACGCCGACTGCGAGCATCACCATGCGGATGATCAGGAGACTGTTGTAATCCGGTGCGAAGGCGGATGCCGCATTGGTCAGCGTCAGCACCAGAAGCGTCGCCGTCAGCAGCGCGCGCCGTTCGATCCGGCTGGTCAGCCACGCCGTCACCGGCGATCCCACGCACAGCACGATCGCGCCGAAGGTGATCAGAAGACCCGCGGTGTGGATCGTGACGCCGAGCCCGCCGGACAGTTCCGCCAGCATGCCTGCCGGCGCCAGCACCGAGCAGCCGGTGACGATGTTGCCGAGCATCAATGCAGTGGGAGCGAAGCGTTTCACGCCGCGTTGATAGCAGACCCCAAAATCAATGCAACTGCATCTAAATGCATGGCACTTGACCGATATGACACGTGATCGATTGCGCTCACGGCGACGGCGATGCCGCCGGCGCGGCGTTGACGCTCGGCGACACAACGGCCGGGAACGGGCTCGCAGGCTTCGGGCCGGCAGTTGCCGCCGGGCACGACGCCAACAGCTGCGTCCATCCCTGCTCCAGCCCGGTGGTGTCGATGTCGAATGTCACCAAGCCGGGCTTAGGGTCAGACTTGGCGTCGGACTTGGGATCGGATTTGGCATCGGAGGACGGTGTGCTCTCGCCGACCTGCAGATGCGGCGCCGCCAGCATCGCCTTGACGGTGTCCGAGCTCACCGCGTCGCTCCAGACCTCGTATTTGCCGAACCGTGCCGGCAATCTGCCGAAGGCGACAGTCTTGTCGGCGCCGGCCGTCATCACTACCGTGCTCTTGCCGGCGGCGCCCTCGTCGAACTCGCGCACGAACATCAGCCGCCCGCGGTCCTTGTTCTCGCAAAGCAGGCGCCACTCCATCATGCGGAACGCGCTGCCGTCGGCCTTCTTCTGCTGGGCGATCTTGCGGACATAGGGCCGTGTTTCCTTCTCCACCGCCCACAGGGTTTCCGGCAACGGCCGCGTATCGATTCCAAATCGATAGAGTTCCGGCCGCGTCAGCACATGCAGGTTCTCGTATTTCACGGTCCGGATCAGCTCGCTGAGCTCACGGCTGATCCCCATCGCGGCGAGGAATGCATTGCGGTCGCGATCGGCGCTCACCATCTCGCGCCTCCTGAAGTCCGCAACGACCTGCGGCGGCGGATGCCCGTGAACCACGAACATCAGCTTGGAGTTATGCACCGCGACCACCGAATCGGGCGCCACTTCGCGGCTGGTCGCGCCCAGGAACAGATAGGCGCAGGCCGAAACGCACATCGCGTTGCGCGTGGCGAGCTCGGCCTCGACCTCCCCCTTCGCACTCTTGATCTTCAGGCAGGCGGCATCGACCTGCGTGCCGGTGGAACATGCCGGCACGCTGGTGCGGCCGACCCGAGCGACCGCCTTGCGCGCGCGCAGCAGCCGCGCGATCGCGTAGGACTGCTCGACGTTGCCGCCCGGTGAATGAAGGTAGATCGGAAGCTGGGTGTCCTTGACGCCGGCGAGGAAACGACGAATCCGCGCCGCGGCGTCCCGATCGATCTCGCCTTCGATGGCGATCCAGCGATCGCAGCCGGCGCCGCAGGCGTTTGCCGGTCCCCTTGCAAGATAGATCGTGAGCCGCTTCGCAAATCCGGCCTTCTCGACCGGTGTTTCTTCCGCCCGCAAAACGGCGGGGATCAGAAGCAACGCCACGAAAAACAGGAGACGGGAAAACATGAACCTTGCGGATCGCGCGATGGCGGAAAACGGGCTTTCGACGTTAGACGATGATGGCCGCGGTCGCAATGTTGGGCGGCATCCGGTGCAGGCGAGCTTCGCTCGATTCGGTGCGGCCAGAGGCCCATTTTCTTGATATTGTCGGATTGCAGGCGCCAAATCCCCTGCTATACCGCTGCTTTCCCGCTTACCTGCGCTCGTTCGCAGGAGTGAGCTCCAGGAGCCTTCGATGACTGATACGCCCAAATCCGAATCCGGATTCCAGTACAGCCTCTCCAACCTCAAGCCCGCAGAACCCTTGCACAAGATCGCCCTCACCTTTCCAGACGGGGCGACCCGCGAATTCGCCAGAGGCACCACCGGCCTCGACATCGCCAGGGGCATCTCGCCCTCACTCGCCAAGCGCACCGTCGCGATGGCGCTCGACGGCACGCTTGCCGATCTCAACGATCCGATCGAAACCGACGCCAGGATCGAACTGGTCAACCGCGACGACCCGCGCGCGCTGGAACTGATCCGGCACGATGCCGCGCATGTGCTTGCCGAAGCCGTGCAGTCGCTGTGGCCGGGCACCCAGGTCACGATCGGCCCGGTGATCGAGAACGGCTTCTACTACGACTTCTTCCGCAACGAGCCGTTCACGCCGGAAGATTTTGCCGCCATCGAGAAGCGGATGCGCGAGATCATCGCGCGCGACAAGCCGTTCACCAAGGAAGTCTGGGATCGCGAGAAGACCAAGCAGGTGTTCCGCGACAAGGGCGAGGCCTTCAAGGTCGAGCTGGTCGACGCCATTCCCGGCAGCGAGCCGATCAAGATCTATTTCCAGGGCGACTGGTTCGATCTCTGCCGCGGCCCGCACATGACCTCGACCGGCAAGATCGGCAACGCCTTCAAGCTGATGAAGGTGGCCGGCGCCTATTGGCGCGGCGATTCCAACAATCCGATGCTGACCCGCATCTACGGCACGGCCTTCGCCAAGCAGGAAGACCTCGACGCTTACCTCAAGCAGATCGAGGAAGCCGAGAAGCGCGACCATCGCAAGCTCGGCCGCGAGCTCGACCTGTTCCACTTCCAGGAGGAAGGCCCCGGCGTGGTGTTCTGGCACCCGAAGGGCTGGACCATCTTCCAGCAGCTGATCGCCTATATGCGGCGCCGGCTGCTCGGCGACTACAACGAGGTCAACGCCCCGCAGATCCTCGACAAGGCGCTGTGGGAAACGTCTGGCCACTGGGACTGGTACCGCGAGAACATGTTCGCGGCGCAATCCGCCGGCGACGAGGCCGAGGACAAGCGCTGGTTCGCGCTGAAGCCGATGAACTGCCCGGGCCATGTGCAGATATTCAAGCACGGGCTGAAGAGCTATCGCGACCTGCCGCTGCGGCTTGCCGAGTTCGGCGTGGTGCATCGCTACGAGCCGTCGGGCGCGATGCACGGCCTGATGCGGGTGCGCGGCTTCACCCAGGACGACGCCCATGTGTTCTGCACCGAGCAGCAGCTCGCCGAGGAGTGCCTCAAGATCAACGACCTGATCCTGTCGACCTACGCCGATTTCGGCTTCGACGGCGAACTCACGGTGAAACTCTCGACCCGGCCGGAGAAGCGGGTCGGCACCGACGAGATGTGGGATCACGCCGAGCGCGTGATGGCGACCGTGCTGTCGGAGATCAAGGCCAAGGGCAGCAACCGGATCCGGACCGAGATCAATCCGGGCGAAGGCGCGTTTTACGGGCCGAAGTTCGAGTACGTGCTGCGCGACGCCATCGGCCGCGACTGGCAGTGCGGTACGACCCAGGTCGATTTCAACCTGCCGGAGCGGTTCGGCGCGTTCTACATCGATCACGACGGCTCGAAGAAGGCGCCGGTGATGGTGCACCGCGCGATCTGCGGTTCGATGGAACGCTTCATCGGCATCCTGATCGAGCACTATGCCGGCAACTTCCCGCTCTGGCTGGCGCCGACGCAGCTTGTGGTCACGACCATCACCTCCGAAGGCGACGAGTACGCCAAGGTGGTGGCGGCAGCGGCGCGCCGCGCCGGCCTGCGGGTCGAGATCGACCTGCGCAACGAGAAGATCAACTACAAGGTCCGCGAGCATTCGCTGGCCAAGATCCCGGCCCTGCTCGTGGTCGGCAAGAAGGAAGCCGAGACACATTCGGTCTCGGTCCGCCGCCTCGGCAGCGAGCGCCAGACCGTGATGCCGACCGACGAGGCGATCGCCGCGCTGGTCGACGAAGCGACGCCGCCGGACGTGAAACGGGCGCGAACCGTCGCCTGATCTTCACAATCGGTCTAAACTGGCTTTCGTCTGACAGCTCGTGCCCCCATCTTGGGGGCACGACTCCCCCTGAAGGACATTTCCGTGCCCGATGCCATTGAACTGTTGAAGACACGCCGCTCGATGAAACCTCGCGAGATGACCGGGCCCGGCCCGTCCGCGGCCGAGCTCGAGACCATTTTGACGATCGGCGCGCGCGTGCCGGACCACGGCAAGCTTGCGCCGTGGCGCTTCATCGTGTTCGAGGGCGACGCCCGCTCGCGCGCCGGCGACGTGATCGCAAAGGTGTTCGCCCGCAAGAATCCCGGCGCACCGGCCGCCGACATCGAGGTCGAGAAGAAGCGCCTGACCGACGCGCCGCTGGTGATCGGCGTGGTCTCCTTCACCAAGCCGCACCCGAAGGTGCCGCCGTGGGAGCAGGAATTGTCGGCGGGCGCGAGCGCCATGAACATCGTCACGGCGGCGACCGCGCTCGGCTACGGCGCCTGCTGGCTGACCGGCTGGTTTGCCTTCGACCGCGACGTGCTCGACGGTCTCGGCCTGAAGCCGGATGAGAAGCTCGCCGGCCTGATCCACATCGGCACGCCGACCAAACCGAGCGAGGATCGCCCGCGCCCGGCGCTGTCGGATATCGTGACGCGGTTTTGAAACCGTAGACCTGTCATTGCCGGGCTTGACCCGGCAATCCATCACCGAAAGACTCTTCTGAAGAACGATGGATGGCCCGGTCAAGCCCGGCCATGACGCGTGGAGGCTCACGCCGCCTTCGACGCGCGTGCCGCAAAGCCGCTCAGCAGCGCCGCGATCTCGCCCGCCGGCCTCGCCGCGCTGAACAGGAAACCCTGCACCTCGTTGCAGCCTTCGGCGCGCAGCCAGTCGAGCTGGTCCGTTGTCTCGACCCCTTCCGCCGTCGTGGTGATCTTGAGGCTGCGGCCGAGGCCGGAGATCGCGCGCACGATGGCGAGGCAGTCGGAGCGCCGCGCCAGATCCTTCACGAAGGAGCGGTCGATCTTGATCTTGTCGAACGGGAAGCTGCGCAGATAGCTGAGGCTGGAATAGCCGGTGCCGAAATCGTCCATCGAGATGCTGACGCCGAGCTCGCGCAGCTGGTGCAGGATCGCCAGGTTGGCTTCGGTCTCCGCCAGGAACACCGACTCGGTGATCTCGAGCTCGAGCCGCCGAGCCGGCAGGCCGGAATGCGCCAGCGCCGAGATCACGGCCTGGACCAGATGGCGGCTGCGAAACTGCACCGGCGACAGATTGACCGCGACCTTGACGTCGGCGGGCCACTTCATCGCCTCGGCGCAGGCTTCGCGCAGCACCCATTCGCCGAGCGCGACGATCAGGCCGATGTCTTCCGCAACCGGGATGAACTCCGCCGGCGAGACCATGCCCTTTTGCGGGTGCTGCCAGCGCAGCAGCGACTCGAAGCCGCTGATGCGGTCGGCTTCAATGTCGACCAGCGGCTGGTAGTGCAGCTCGAACTCGCCGTTGTTGAAGGCCGCGCGCAAATCGCGCTCCATGTCGCGGCGCTTCTGCGCCTGCTGGTCCATCTCGGGTTCGAAGAAATGGTGCACGCCGCCGCCCTCGGACTTGGCGCGATACAACGCCATGTCGGCATTGCGCATCAACTCTTCGGAAGTCGTGCCGTCGCCCGGCGACAGCGCGATCCCGATGCTGGCGCCGACCACGACCTCGAGCCCGTCGATCCTGTAGGGCGCACTCAGCACGTCGATCAGCCGTTCGGCAAAGCCGCTCGCTTCGTTCGGCGAGACGTCGGCGGCGAGCACGACCGCGAACTCGTCGCCGCCGAGACGGGCCGCCACATTGTCGTCGCGGACCACCTCGCGCAGCCGCTCCGCCACCAGCTTGAGCAGCCTGTCGCCCATCGGATGCCCGAACGAATCGTTGACGTTCTTGAACAGGTCGAGATCGAGGCACATCACCGCAACGCGCTTGCTACTGGGCCGGCCGCGCTCCAGCGCCTCGCGCAAGCGCTCCTGGTAGAAGTCGCGGTTCGGCAAATTGGTGAGCCCGTCATGGTGAGCCATGTGCGCGATCCGCGCTTCGGCGGCCCGGCGCTCGGTGATGTCGACCACCGCGACCAGATAGCCGTCGCGGCCCTCGAAGGTCACCTTGCGTCCGAAGGTCAGCACGTGGATCTCGGTGCCGTCGGCCCTGATATGCCGCCAGTCGCGGCTCGATTGATAGACGTCGCCGATCTCGCGCAGCGCGGCGCTGTGCACGCTCCACTCATCTTCCGGCCAGATCTCGCGCAGCGTCATGCCGAGGAATCGGTCGCGGCTGTAGCCATAGTGCTGAACGGCAGCGTCGTTGACGCTGAGGAATTCCATCGTGTCGGCGGCGAACACCCACATCGGCATCGGGTTGTTCTCGAACAGCAGACGGAACGACTCTTCGCGCCGCTTCAACGCGGTGACGTCGGAGACCGTCAGCGACAGCATGTCGCCGAACGCTGTGACGCCGAGCCGCAGACAGCGATCGCCGCTGTCGATCTCGAACTGGCCGCCGGGACCGCTTCCGACGAATCGACGCAGACGGTTCATCACCAATGGCGCCGCAAGCGGATTGCCGCCGGCGCTGAGCCGGCGCCACAGCAAGTCGGTCGCGGGCTGCATCAGCAGCCTTGCCGCGCCCTGGTTGAGATGCACGATCTGGAAGTCGGCCGCTTCGCCCCGCGCATCGCGGATGGCGGCAAGCGACAGCACGCCCTCGTCGGTGGCCGAGAAAATCGTATCGAGAAGATTGTACTGCGCATTGCGCTCGTTGACATAGACGCCGACCAGGATGCCGCCCCAGCGCGACCGCGTCGGCAGCGCCAGCACGTCAAAGGTCCGCACCAGACCGTCGCGCACGCAATGCGCCGACGCGAGATAGGGCCTGCAGTTCTCGCGCGCGTTTGCAGCGGCTTCGGTCAACGCGGTTGCGCAATCCGGCGGCAGCGCGCTGAGCGGAATGTCCCAGCGCTCATCGTTCAGCCAGGTCTGGACGTAGCGGCCGGTGTGAGACACGCTGAGCACGCCGTCAACGTTGCGCAGCAGCACGATGTGATCCGCGAGCCGGCCGAGGCTGCCGAGCATGACGTCTTCATAGTGCGGCAGCTTGTCACCGGGACGGACCGCGGCCTGCCACTTGCGCTGCAGAACCGGAACGTCGGCGAACATCTCCGAATTGAGTTTGGCCGATGTCTTTACTGATTTCTTGTTGGCCATGATCATGGCACGCCCCGTTCACGCAAACGCAAATCCCCATGGCATCCAAGTCATGCCGCGGCTTAACGTCATGTAAAAATAGCGAGGCCGCGCGTCGCGGCGAGCGATTGTGACGGCTCAAATTCGCGCGATGGTTAGCTCGGATTAGAGACTATGACAGCTGCATGAAATGCAGCCCTGTCAGGCGTCAACGCGCCACGACCTCGACTTCGCCATCGACGCCGTTGACGACGTTGAAGGGACGCTCGAACACCTTGCCCTCGTTCTTGGCGATCGCGCGATACTCGCCTTCGGACAGCACGACACGTGGGAACGCGCCGATCGATTCCTTGATCACGTCGCCGCCCGGCGTGATCACCGACCACGCGGTGTTGGCGAGCGCCTCGCCGCCCTTCTCGCTAACCAGCTTGAGCGTGATGACGGCCGCGCGATGGGTGACGGTGACATCGGTCAGCTTGCCGGCCGCGACGCGGATGTCGGAACGCGCCACCGAGTTGGCGTCACCATAGTTGGAGATGATGTAGTAGGTGCCCTCGGGCAGCAGCGCGACGTCGCCGGCGGCGACGTTGGGCACCAGCGCACCGCGATCGGAGCCGTCGAACTGGCTGCCCTTGTAGATCGCGAACGAAATCTGGTTGGCCGGGATCTTGCTGGTGCCGACCCGGCCTTCGATCCGCAGGCCCCCGGCCGGCAGCACGAAGGACTCGCGGTCGGTCTCCGACTTCAGGCTGACCGCGCGCACCGCGCTGACGAGGCCGAGCGCGACGTGGACGACGTAATTGCCGGGCGGCAGCACGAGGTTGGGCGTCGCCCCCCGTTCCTCGCGGATCAGCTTGTAGGTGCCGTTGTCGTCGGGCTTGTCGGCGAACACCCGCCACACCAGCCCGGCATTGATCACCGGCAGGTCCTTGCCGTAGCGCGCCGTCAACGAGAGCACCGCCTGCCCCGCAGTCGGCGCGGCGCCGGTCGGAGGCGGCGCCGCCGGCGGCGTGGTCGCAATCGACGGCTGGACGATGGTCGGCTGGGTCAGCGGACCGGGCAGAACGGGCCCCGAACCGGACCCCGAGGGCGGCGCCAGATTCAGCGCCGGGCCGGACGGCGCCACCTCGGGCACCGAGGCCGGCGGGATCGGCGGCGGCCGGTCGCTGAAGAATTGCGCCGAGACGGAAGCAGGGATCAGGGCGAGCAAAAATGCCGCAAGCGCCAGCTGCGGAAGGAGCCGCGCGCCCCGCCCGCATCCGCCGATGCCGTTGCCCCTCGAAGTCATCACCATGCTTTTCAACGAAAACGCGGCAAATTCAAGCCTTCGTCCAAGGGGCGTCCAAGGCTTTGTCACAGTCCTGGGGCCGCCGTCCCCCATTTGGAACCGGCCGATCAGCCGATGTTAGCCGCAAGGTCGCGGTCCAGTCACAATCCCTGCCTACCGCGATCGGGCCGGGCATGAATTATGCCTTCGGGAATAACCATGAAGTTGGACGACGCTGGCGCAGCCCTGCTGCGGGGCCTAGTCTCGCGCTGGCAGGAGATTTGTCGTGTTGGATAGCTGGATGGGCCGAGGCCACAAGAGCTCCGACGGCCCCGACAAGGTAGGACTGGGAACGGTTCGCCGGCCGGTGATCGGGCTTGCGCTCGGCGGCGGCGCCGCTCGCGGCTTTGCCCATATCGGCATCATCAAGACCCTGCTGGCCCACGGCATCGTCCCCAACGTCGTGGTCGGCACCTCGATCGGCTCGGTGGTCGGTGGCGCCTATGCGGCCGGCCATATTGATACTTTGGAGAAATGGGCCCGCAGCCTGCAGCCGCGCAGCGTGCTCGGCTACCTCGACATCCGCCTCAACGGCTCCGGACTGATCGGCGGCGCCAAACTGGCCGCCGAGATCGAGGGCGCCCTCGGAAAATCCATGATCGAGGACCTCGCGGTCAAGTTCGCAAGCGTTGCCACCGAGGTGCGGACCGGCCACGAGATCTGGCTGACCCAGGGGCCCCTGGTCGACGCCATGCGCGCCTCCTACGCCCTGCCCGGCATCTTCGCACCGGTCCTGATCGGCGACCGCTGGCTGGTCGACGGCGCGCTGGTCAACCCGGTGCCGGTCTCGGCCGCGCGTGCGCTCGGCGCCGAGATCGTGATCGCGGCGAACCTTTCCAGCGACGTGTTCGCGCACTCGACCACGATCTACAATCACGGCGCGACGGCCCCAGCCCCCGAAGTGACGGTCGCGGTGACTGCCGAGGCAGAAATCGAACCGGAGCCGCCGAAGCGGCGCTTCGGCCGCTTCTTCTCGGCCGAACGCACCGTGAAACGGGAGTTTTTCGGCAGCGCCAGCCGTCCCGGGATCTCCAGCGTCATGGTCGACGCCTTCAACATCATGCAGGACCGTATCACCCGCGCACGCCTCGCCGGCGATCCGCCCGACATGCTGATCTCGCCGCGGGTCGGCCAGATCGGCTGGTTCGACTTCCACCGCGCCGACGACCTGATCGCGCATGGCATCCGCGCGGCCGAGCGCGCCATCGGCGCGATCGAGGAAGCGATCGAGATCCTGGCGCCGCCGTCGACCGGCGCCGGCACGTCAGGGAAATAGCGCTCAGGCGGTCTTGATGTAGTCGCGCAGCGCCTCCTGCTCGTGCTCGTATTCCTGCACGCGGCGCTTGACGACGTCACCGATCGAGATCAGCCCGACCACCTTGCCGTCCTCGACAACAGGGAGATGGCGGAACTTGCCGGTGGTCATCACCTCCATGAGGCCGCTGACAGTGTCGGACTCGCGGCAGCTCACGACCTTCCTGGTCATCACCGCGCTCACCGGCTCGTCCAGTGCGCCTGCGCCGCGCTCGCTGATCACGCGAACGATGTCGCGCTCCGACAGGATACCCTCCATGCGGCCCTGCTCAATCACCAGCACCGCACCGATCTTGCGCTCGCCGAGCAGCTTGACCGCGGCCGAGAGCTTCGCGCCTGGCGCGACGCTCATCACCTGATGGCCCTTTGCATCGAGAATGGAACGTACCGTCATTGTCGTCTCCCTGAATCCGTCGGCGCCCCTTTGAGGAGGTCGCGCCTGTTCGCCAGAGTCTTCAATCAACAGTTCCGCGCCGATTTCGGTTCCGGGGCGCGGTCAGTAGCAGGGCTCTATCTGTCGGCCCGCTTTGTTTCTGCGTCGCAAAGATGATGGAGGAATTCGATCCGAGCCGCAAGCGGCGATCAGACGCGCCCCGACTGATCCACCGACGACGCATCTGCAGCATCGTCCCGCCCGCGCGGGACCGGATCGAACAGCGAGAACAGCAACAGCCCGGCGAGGAAGCCGCCGATATGGGCCTGCCAGGCGACGCTCGCGCCCTCACCGCCGAGCGACAACGAGGTGGCGCCGAACAGGATGTTGACGCCGAACCAGATCGCCAGGAACGCGAGCACCCGTCCGTTGCGCAGCGCCCGCCACAGCGACAGCGCAGGCACCTTGGCGGCCGCCTCGGCGTCGCCCCGGTTGAATGACAGGAAGCTACCCTTCACGAAGGCAAAGCGGATCGCCGCCGCCATCGTGCCCGACACCGACGCCGATGCGCCGATCATCGGCGCAATCGCGTGCTCATGGGTCAGCAGATGCGCGAGCGCGCCCGCGGCCGCCGTCACCGCCATGAAGACGAAGAAGCGCACCGCGCCGAAGCGCCGCGCCAGCGCGCTGCCGAACGGCAGCAGCCACAGCACGTTGAAGGCGATGTGGGTGAGGTTGGCGTGCAGCAGCGAATAGGTGACGAAGGTCCAGACCTTGGCGCCGTCCCCGCCCGGGAAGGTGATGTCGAGCAGCGTCGAATCGTAGCGCTTCGGGATGAAGCCGAAGACGTCGATGGTCCAGTTTTCCATCTCCGGCGGCAGCAGCACCCGCAGATGGATCACCGCGATCAGGAGGATGTAGGCGGTGAGCGCCGGCGGCAACGTCAGGATCGGCTCGCGCGGCGCCTCCGGCGGCGGCGCGAGCGGGGATTCGGGATGGGAGTCCAAGGGGTCGGCGACCTCGCATGCGGCGGTGAATCAGAGATAGGCGGCTTTGACACCACTGTGCAAGTGCACAATCCCGAAATCGGACACCTCTCGTGTCCCGGACGCGTCGCAGCACGCAGTGGTGCGATGCAGAGCCGGGACCCATGGAAATTGGCAATGCTCCCTAAACTTGCGAAACTTAGGGCGCTTTCCGCATCCATTGCTCCAAGATGAGCACGCAATTCTTCGTTTACATCCTCGCGAGCGGGCAAAATGGGACCCTCTATGTAGGCGTTACAAACAATCTTGCGCGCCGAATCGCTGAGCACAAGGCGAAGCTCGTCCCGGGCTTCACGCGACAATACAACGTCGATCAGCTGGTCTACTTCGAGGTATTCGAATCCGTTCTGGAGGCGCGCTCGCGTGAACATGCCCTCAAACGATGGCGTCGTGCCTGGAAGATCAAGCTGATTGAGGGGCTCAATCCGGATTGGCGAGATCTGTCTGATCAGCTCAATTCTTGATTGGGGTCTGGCATAGGTCCCGGCTCTGCAGCGCGCCGCTTCGCGCCGCACTGCGTCCGGGACACGATATCCTGGCGAAAAGAAAAGGGAGGACGCTGAGAACGCCCTCCCTGATCGGCTGGTCTTCTCGTGTCCCAGAGGGATCGGGAGAACATCCCCACCCCTCCCCGCACGATGACCAAGCTGTTTGACGCCACCTGTGTACCAACCACGCCGGCGCTTGGGGCAGCCGGCGAACGGGAACGCGCGGACCCTACGCGGAGGTTCCACGGGCGCCAAGGACATAGTTAAATTTACGTTAACAACACAAAGCTGCCGATAAGCCGCCCAAAGCGCGGCCGCGGCATGGACGCTGCACAGCCTTCCCTGCACAACAGAGAAGGGAAGGCGCCTGAGCAAAACCGGGACAGATGTGTCCCGCCGAGACAGGCGCCGGGCAAGGTTCTTTAGATGAAACACAGCTCCAGCCGCGAGTACTTCGCTTATTGGAATGCGAAGCGCGGCACCGCACGTGCACCTGACCGGAGTGAGTTTGAGCCGTCCGCGGTGCGCGAGCTGCTGTCCGACATCTTCGTGCTGGCCTATGACGGCGAAACCCGCTTTCCGTTCCGCGTCGCCGGCACCCGCACCTCCGCCCTGCTCGGCTGCGACCTCAAGAACCGCAGTTTTTCCGCCCTGTTCACCGATACCAGTCGCGGCGAGATCGAAGACATCATCACCTGCGTCGTCGAAGAGACCCTGCCGGCCATCGCCGGCGTCACCGCCACGACCGAGACCGGGTCCAAGGCGCATCTTGAGTTGCTGCTGCTCCCCTTCACCGCCCGCGTCCATACGCCGGCGAGCCTGACCGGCCTGCTCGCCCCGTTCGAGGACGACGTCACCCGGCTGCGCGACCTGGTGCTGACCTCGTGGCGTTACCTGCATCCCCAGGAACGGTTTGTGCCACGGGCCCTGCGCAAGCTCGCGATCGCCCGCGGCCTGATGGTCTACGAAGGCCTGCGCTAGCTCCGCGCCCCGAACCGGGCCCGGGGACAGGGACGGGATAGCGGGCGCCGGTCGTCGCTTGCACCGCAGCCCGCGGAACTCTATTAGCTGTTTCGCCGCCACGGCGGGATACACCCGCCTATTGCAGCCGCGGCAGGGCCGGGCATGTTTCGAAATTCGATCAGGCAGAAGATCGTCGGCATCGCCACGGGGCTCATCATCCTCGCGGTGATCACCTCGCTGCTGTCGATGGTGATGGCGGGTCAGGTCGGCCATCTCCTCGACGAGCTCACCAACCGCTACATCCCCGCCTACGGCCATCTCGCCCGCGTCAACATCCGCGCGCTGGAGCGGTCTTTGGCGATGCGCCGGATGATGATGGCGAAGATGCAGGCGCCCGGCGAAGAGACCGGCTACGACAGCGCGCGCAAGACCTTCGACGAGATCGAGCCGCTGATCAAGCGCGAGGCCGATGCCGCGCGGGTGCTGATCGATGCGATCATCGCCGATCCCTCGACCCCCTCCGACAATGCCGCGCTCGGGCGCCTCGATGACCGCATCGACAATGCCGTCAACGACCTCCTGATGCGTCTGAACGCGGAGAACAAGACGCTGCTCGGGCAACTCGACGCCAAGGACTTTACGGCCGCGCGCGAGACCACGCTTCGCGCCGACGCGCTGCGCGACGAATTCAATGCCAGGATCGAGGGCATCCGTTCCGACATGCTGGCGCAGGTCGGCTCGGCCGCGGCCAAGGTGATGTCCGCGCAGCAAAGGGCGATCATCATCTCGGGCGTCGTCACCGCGATTGCCGCGATCCTCGGCTTCGTGTTCGCGATGCTGGTCGGCAGCGGCATCACGCGCCCGGTGATGCGCCTGCTGGAGGGCACCCGCGAGGTCGAGGCCGGCCGCCTCGACGGCGCCATCGCCATCACGACCCAGGACGAGATCGGCCAGCTCTCCGCCGCCTTCAACCGCATGATCGAGACGCTGCGCCACAACCAGCGCATCCGCGAGACCTTCGGCCGCTACATCAATCCGCGGATCGCGGAGGGCCTGCTCGAACAGCCGGCGATCGCCGCCACCGAAGGACAGCGCCGCGTCATGACGGTGATGTTCTGCGACATGAAGGGCTTCACCAGCCTGAGCGAAGGCGTGACGCCGAGCGGCCTCGTCAAGATCATGAATCTTTATCTGTCGACGATGTCCGCGCCGGTCCATGCGCATCACGGCATCATCGACAAATATATCGGCGACGCCATCATGGCCTATTGGGGCGCCCCCTTCGTCGAGGAGGCCGAGCAGACCCATCTGGCCGCGCTTGCCGCCATCGACATGATCGGCCAGGTCAGCCAGCTCCGCAAGGATCTGCCCGAACTGCTCGGCGTGCGCGCGATCCCGACCGACTGCGACATCAGGATCGGGATCGCCACCGGCGAGGCGCTGGTCGGCAGCATCGGCTCCGAGTTCATGATGAGCTACACGGTGCTCGGCGATACCGTGAACCTCGCCTCGCGGCTCGAAGGCGCCAACAAGTTCTACGGCAGCCGCAGCCTGATCTCGGAGGCCACCGCGAGCGCCTGCGCCGCGACCATCGAGCTGCGCGAGATCGACCGTCTCGTCGTGATGGGCCAGAGCCAGCCGGTCGCGGTGTTCGAGATCATCGGCAAGAAGGACGAGCTGACGCCGGCGCAGACCGAGTTGCGGCAGCACTACGCGGATGGTCTCGCCGCCTATCGCGACCGGCGCTGGGATGACGCCGAGACCGCCTTTGCCGCGGCGCTCGCTGCAGTGCCCGGCGACGGACCGTCGATCGCCATGAAGACGCGTGTCGCAGGCTTCATGCAAAATCCGCCGGCCGCGGATTGGGACGGCGCCTGGCATATGGAGCAGAAGTAGCGACGGTTGTCGCCCGCATGAGCCGATGGGTCGCGCGAAGGCGCACCCGATGACAGGCTCCGCGATATGCGGCGAAGTGAGACCCCGGATATCGCTACGCTCATCCGGGCTACACGCGTTGACGCTGGCTCGCCCTTCGCACAGACCTCGCACGACCGGCGCAATTCTAACACCGATGTTAGTTTCGACTCTGCCGTTCGATGGTGCGAACAACACACTCGGCCAGCAGGCATGTGCAGCCGCGACGTCCTGAAGCGACAGTGGGATTGCCGCATCGGCTGCCGCGCAGACAATCTTTCAGAACGAGCGGAATGTCTCCCGCGATCGGGAGTTAGTGCTTCTGACCAACGACTGTCCACGTCGAATCGGGAGGTGTGCATGATCAAGTCACCGATGAAGCTCGCAATGCTTGCGGCATTTCTGACAGCGCCGATCATCCTGTTTCCACCGCAGACTGCCGTCGCGGCCGGTGGAGGTGGTGGAGGCGGAGGTGGCGGCGGAAATCCCTACGGATCGAGCTACGACACTCCGGCGCCATCCTACCCTCAGGAGAAAGGCAGGAAGAGCACGCACCGGGTCAAGAAGCCGACCAAGCAATCCGGCTTCGACGATCCGGCATTCCGCGATGCCTATCGCGCGGCCTATGCGACGATCTACGAACGCAACGACTACGCCGCCGCGATCGACCAGCTGCACGCGCTCGGCCGTGACGATCATCCGAACGTCGCGAATCTGATCGGCTATTCCTATCGCAAGCTCGGCGACTACAAGCAGTCGCAGGTCTGGTACGAGCGCGCGCTGAAGGCCGATCCGAACCACGTGCTGACGTGGAACTATTACGGCCTGTGGCAGATCGAACAGGGCAACCGCGACCAGGCGCAGTATCATCTGAGCCGGATCGCCGATATCTGCGGCACCGACTGCGAGGAGTATCGCACGCTGGCGGCGGCGCTCGAGAAGCCGCCGGGCACGAACCTGGTCTACTGAGCGCGTCAGCGTGTAGCCCGCATGAGCCAACGGGTCGCGCAAAGTGCGCGACTGATGACAGGCTCCACGACATGCGCGGCAGGACCGCCCCCGCATGTCGCTGCCGCTCATCCAGGCTACCAATTGCGGCGGACACGCCGCTTGTGCGCGGACATCCGCGTGTCCGGTTTTACGGAATTGTGCCATTTCGATTGATGTCTTCGCCGGCTAGCTTCCGCGCGCCCCAACGGATTCGTCGAGACACTGACACGCCCGCCCAGCGCGATTCGCCTCGCCGCACACCATCCGCTATCGTGGCCCGCGAACCACACGCGAGGACACCATGCCCGAACTGATCGATATTGGCGCGCTGCAGCTCAAATTCCTGGAGAGCAAGGACACGACCGGCGGCAGCATCGACCTGTTCGAGATGACGCTGGCGCCGAATGCACGAATGCCGATCCCGCATTATCACGAGAGCTGGGACGAGACGATCTACGGCCTGTCCGGCGTCTCGACCTGGCGGGTCGACGGCAAGGACATCGACCTCGCTCCCGGCGAGACCGTGTTCATCAAGCGCGGCATCGTGCACGGTTTCACCAACCGCTCGAACGGTCCGGCGACCTGTCTGTGCCTGCTGAGCCCCGGTGCGCTGGGCCCGCAATATTTCAAAGAGATGGCCGCGCTGATGGCCGGCGGCGCGCCCGATCCGGCGAAGATGAAGGAGACGATGCTGCGCTACGGCCTGGTGGTGCCGGTGGCGGGATAACATACGGATTCTTCGCTGCGCCGGAGCCATCCCGCCCATTGTCATCTGATTGTCATGAATTGTGCCGACAGGTTCAGCCGGACCAGTTCGGGGACACGCATGGACTATTTCAAACGCTTCAACTTCCTGTTCGCCGCGCCGGTGTTCGAGGCCGACGACCTCGAGGGCATCCGCTTCAACCAGATCATCGCCGAGATCGAGCGCTCCGGCTTCGAGGTGGTCCGCACCCGCAAGCTGGAAGACGCCGAGATCGCGGTGCAGACTGATGCTGCGATCGGCTGCATGGTGGTCGACTGGGGCAAGAAGGGACTTGAAGGCAAGACCGCAGCGCTGATCAACCTGATGCGCCGGCGCGGCCTCGACTTCCCGATCATCCTGTTGATCCGCCGCAAGCGGTTCGAGGACCTGCCGGTCGAGGTGCTCGATTTCATCGACGGCTATGTGTTCCTGTCCGAGGAAACCCCGCCCTTCATCGCCAAGAACCTGATCTCCAGGCTCAAGCAATATGCCGAGAACCTCAAGACGCCGTTCTTCGGCGCCCTGGTCGACTATGCCGAGGAAGGCAACCAGCTCTGGACCTGCCCGGGCCACAATGGCGGCGTGTTCTACAGCCGCAGCCCGATCGGCCGCGTGTTCGTCGAACATCTCGGCGAAGCCGTGTTCCGCGACGACCTCGACAATTCCGTGCTCGACCTCGGCGACCTGCTCACCCATGAGGGGCCGGCGCTGAAGGCGCAGAAGGAGGCAGCGCGGATCTTCGGCGCCGAGAAGACCTATTTCGTGCTCAACGGCACCTCGACCTCCAACAAGGTCGCGCTGGGATCGTTGGTCACCGATGGCGACCTCGTGCTGTTCGACCGCAACAACCACAAGGCCGCGCATCACGGCGCGCTTTTGATCGGCGGCGGCATCCCGGTCTACGTGCCCACCGTGCGCAACGCCTGGGGCCTGATCGGCCCGATGCGCTGGGACCTGCTCGACGAGGGGAGCTTGCGCGACCACATCCGCAAGCACCCGCTGGTCAAGGACGAGAACGCCTGGAAGAAGGAACGCCCGTTCCGCGTCGCCGTGGTCGAGCAGTGCACCTATGACGGCACCATCCATTCGGCCGAGATGATCCTGAAGCGGATCGGCCATCTCTGCGACTACATCCTGTTCGACGAGGCCTGGGCCGGCTTCATGAAATTCCACCCGATCTATTCCGGCCGCTTCGCGATGGGGCTGTCCGATCTCGGCCCCGAGGCGCCCGGCATCATCGCCACCCAATCGACCCACAAGCAGCTCGCGAGCTTCTCGCAGGCCTCGCAGATCCACATCCGCGACCGCCACATCAAGGGGCAGAAGCGCCGCGTCGAGCACCGCCGCTTCAACGAAAGCTTCATGCAGCACGCCTCGACCTCGCCGTTCTATCCCATCTTCGCCTCGCTCGACGTCGGCGCGCAGATGATGAAGGGCCGCTCCGGCGAAGTGCTGTGGGACGATACGATCCGGCTCGGCATCGAGCTGCGCAAGAAGATCCGTGCCGTCAAACGCGAGTTCGAGGAGAAGGAGACGCGCGCGGAGCGGCGCTGGTTCTTCGAACCTTTCGTGCCCGATCGCGTCATGATCCCGGACGTCGCGCGCGAGAACGGCGTCCACAATGTCGCCTGGGAGACGATCTCGACCGATCAGCTTGCGACCAATCCGTCCTACTGGCAGCTCAACCCTGGCGAGGCGTGGCACGGCTTCCCTGAGCTGACGGCGGGCTTTGCCATGACCGACCCGAACAAGCTCACATTGCTGACGCCCGGCTTTGACCATGCCACCGGTGCCTATGCCGACCACGGCATCCCCGCCCCCGTGGTGGCGCAATATCTGCGCGAGAACCGCATCGTCGCCGAGAAGAACGACCTCAACTCCCTGCTCTTCCTGCTGACACCCGGCGTCGAGGCCAGCAAGGCCGGCACGCGGGTCTCTGGACTCGTCGCCTTCAAGAAGCTGCATGACGACAACGCGCTGGTCGAGGATGTCATCCCCGAATTCTTCCGCCGCCGCCCCCAACGCTACACCGGGGTTCGGCTGCGCGACCTCTGCGGCGACATGCACCGTTTCTTCCGGGACGGGGGCGTCAGCACACTGCAGGCCAAGCAATTCCTGCCTGAACATCTCCCCGAGATCGCGATGTCGCCGCGCGAGGCGGCGCAATATCTGATCCGCAACGACGTCGACTACCTGCCGATCGACCAGATTTTCGGCCGCACCGCCGCGACTCCGTTCGTGGTCTATCCGCCCGGCATTGCCACCATCGTGCCCGGCGAACGGCTGTCGGAACGCAGCAAGCCGATGATCGATTACTTGCGGATGTTCGAGGCGAGCTTCAACGCGTTCCCCGGCTTCGAGGTCGAGGTGCAGGGCATCTACAAGGAGATCGATGATTCCGGCCGCGTCCGCTTCTACACCTATGTCGTGTCCGAATAGGCGAACGGACGCTGTGCGCAATGGAGAATGATCACAAGATCACCGTCCGTCCCTCGCGCGACGGCGACGTCGACGCGATGCTGTCGATCTACCGGCACCATATCCGCCACGGCATCGACGAGAGCGTGGACGATAGCGGCACGCCCGAGCCCGACGATCTGCGCGACCGCCGCAAGAATCTGCGCAATACCCGCCTGCCGCATCTGGTCGCGGTGTGCGACGGCGAGGTGGTTGGCTACGCCTATGTCGTGCAGTTCCGCAAACGCCCGGCCTATCGCTACACGGTGAAGCATTCGATCTATGTGCATCATCGATTCACCGGCAAGGGCGTCGGCGGGCGGCTGCTGCAGGAATTGGTCGACACCTGCGCCGCGGCCGGCTTTCGCCAGATGATCGGCTATATCGACAGCGACAATTCCGCATCGCTCGCGCTGCACGACCGCTTCGGCTTCGTCCGCGTCGGCCACTTGCCGGGTGTCGCCTACCGCTACGGCCGCTGGTCCGACACCGTGATGGTGCAGCGCTCGCTCGCCGCCGGCGCCACCGCTCCGCCCCCGCCCGCGCCGCTGTCGCGAAGGTGATGGGTAAACAGCTTGCTCAGTGTCATCACCCGCGCATGCAGGTGATCCAGTATTCCAGAGACGCCAGTGTTTGAGCCGAGAGGCCGCGGCGTACTGGATCGCCCGGTCAAGCCGAGCGATGACAGTGTGGGTGGGGACGCAGCTTCGCGTTCTCGCGACATCACTTGCCCGAGCCTTGCTCTTCGTTCCGCCCTCCTCAAGCAGAGGGCGCAGGGAAAGCCGGGTGCCGATCGCACCCATGGGCCCCGAGCAAAGGTAGAAAGCTCGGGGGTAGGACCACAGGTGTAACCGGGAACTCCGGCTTTCCCTGCGCGATGGGTTACGACTTATTTCGTGCTCTCCCCGGCGAGACTTGGCTTGTTTGTCACCGCCTTCGCAAAACGCCTTCGCGTCCTGCGGCGAGACACCGGCCACTAGGGCGTCAGGACCACACGACTTCGCCGTCCGCCTTGCGTGTTTTCGTCAGTGCCACGCCCGGCGTCCACCGCATCTCACACCGCGTTCGTGACGATCGCGAAGCGCCCCTCGATCGGGTGAGACCGGCGAACCCTACACTGAGTTGCACTTCTGATAAAGCGAAATATTTTTGACGGAGGGGCTTGCGCCGTCGGGCAACTCAGTGATTGGCGTGTGAGGAAGGCAGCGGCGGCAGGGTTCCCTCTCCCCTTGCGGGAGCGGGTTAGGGAGAGGGGTGCCACACGACGAACTCTCTCCGTATTTTTCGAGGTGACAAGCACCGCATTTGCGAGGACGATGCGTTCATCAATCATCATCTCGCCCGGGGCCACCCCTCTCCCCAACCCTCCCCCGCAAGGGGGGAGGGAGCCTGAGTCGCGCGCTCACCTCACCGTCATTCCAACGCATGGCGAGGTGTCGGGCCCGGAATCCGCCGGGCCGTGCCTTGCGCCGATCTGCGTGACTAGCAAACCGCCCGACGCGCCCTACTCCAGCGTGAAGCCGACCCGCAAGGTCACCTGGTAGTGCCGGACCTTGTTATCTTCGATATGGCCGCGCGTCTGCACCACCTCGAACCATTTCATCTCGCGGATCGTCTTCGACGCGCGGGTGACGGCGTTCTCGATCGCCGCCTCGATGCTTTTGTCCGACGATCCGACCAGTTCCAGGATTTTGTAGGTGTGATCCGCGTCGTGCGTGGTGGGCATGTCGACCTCCTTGGGTGGATGCGCGATCCGGATAATATGCTCTCCGATCCGGACAGTCCGTCGTCCGATGCGGACCGGCTGCCGCCGAGCGGGACGAATGCTGCGCGGCAACACATCGATTGATTTGAATCAACGTCTCCGGGCGCCGAAGGTGCCACCAAGCATGCATTTCGTGCCACCTCGGCACCCGACCTTGTCCGCGCCTTCACCTATGGTAGCATGGTTTTGGTTCAGCATTCGGGAGCGATACGATGTCCAGCGCGTCCAGCTCACCCGCTACACCTCCTCACAGCCTCGGATCCGGGCTTGCCAACCTTCGCGCGAAGTGGGGCTGGATCGTCGCCCTCGGCGTGATCTATCTGATCGCGGGCGTGCTCGCGTTCGGCAGCGTGTTGTTCGCCACCGTCGTCAGCGTGCTGTTCGTCGGCGCCATGATGATCGTGGCGGGCGCCGCCGAGATCGTCAACGCGTTCCAGTTCAAGTCGTGGGGCAAGTTCCTGTTCTGGCTGCTGCTCGGCGCGCTCTATGTCGTGGCGGGCTTCATCACCTTCGAGAATCCCCTGCTCGCCGCGGCGACGCTGACGCTGTTCCTCGGCATCGCCCTGGTCGTCTCCGGCATCGTCCGCATCTTCCTCGCCTTCGGCATGAACTCGGCGGCGCCGTGGGGCATGGTCGCGATCTCCGGCCTGATCACGCTGGTGCTCGGCGTCATGATCCTGGCGCGCTGGCCGGTGTCGAGCCTCTACGTGCTCGGCATCTTCCTCAGCGTCGATCTGATCTGCGCCGGCGTCAGCTGGATCAGCATGGGCATGGCGCTGAAGAGCAGGACGTAGGCGCGATTGTAGGGCGGGTTAGCGATAGCGTAACCCGCCGCAAAATCTCACGCGCGGAGAGATGGCGGGTTACGCTTGCGCTAACCCGCCCTACGAACCTGCAAAAATCCTCACGGCTGCGCGAGGTGCCAGGCGCCGTTGAGAAAACCGTCGCCGGTGATGTCGCCGGCCTTCTGGTCCTTGGCGAAGGTATAGAGCGGCTTGCCCTTGTAGGCCCACTGCTTGGAGCCGTCGTCACGCGAGATGATGGTGTAGCCGCCTTCGGCCTTGTCGCTGGCCTCCGCCTTCAGCACCGGCCAGTTCGTCGCACACGGGCCGTTGCAGGCCGACTTGCCGTCCGAGTCCTTGTCGAAGGTGTAGAGCGTCATCCCCTTGGCGTCGGTCAGCACCGAGCCCTTTGCCGTGGTGCCGGTCTTGGTCGGCGGGGCGGCAAAGGCGGCGGATGCGAGTGCGAACGACATGGCGGTGGCGAGTGCGAGCGAGATCGATGTCTTCATAATGTCTCCTTTTCGAATGCAAACGACTTGCATGCGTAAGGACGCCCGACGCCGCACCATATTCCGCCAGCGGCGCTGAAAGAATTTCGCGCTTGTTCGCGATCGAAGCGGAATAAAGCCTGAAGCGCGCGCCAATACCGGCGTGTAGCCCGCATGAGCCAACGGGTCGCGCGAATGCGCGCCCGATGACAGGCTCCGCGACATGCGGGAACCGTCCCGGATATCGCTTCGCTCGTCCGGGCTACATCTTGCTAGCGCCTGATCTCCTCGGCGGCGCGCACCAGCGGGCGGTCGGAGAGCTGGATCGGGCCGGAGAACGGCGTGCTCATTTCAAGGATCAGGTAGATCGCGGCCGAGATCAGCGCCGCGGCGGCGATGTAGGTCGCGATCACCACCGCGTTGCGCGGCGCGCGGAAGCCGAGCGTCACGAACATCAGTGTCAGCCAGGCGACCAGGATGCAGATCAGCGGCGACGGAAACGAACCGTCGGACTGCTCGACGAAGGTCCAGCGCTGCTGCACCGCCTGCCGGTAGACCGACCTTGCGTCGTTCCACAGCGCGACCTTCTGCTCGTCGTCGAACCGCAGCTCGCGGAGGCTGGTGCCGACCTCGTCGAGCAAATGTTCGGACACTTCGCTCGCCCGCGAGATCGGCACGTCCTTGAGCACCTGCTCGACATAGGCGAGCAGCCGGCGGCGCGGCTCGTCGGCGCTGGGGCCGAGCGGCCGCAGGCCGCGGTCGAGCAGGATGATGTCGGTGGCGAACACATGCAGGTTGCGGTCGACTGCCACATAGGTGTTGGCGGCATTGTTCATCATCAGGCCGAGCAGCAGCGACGGCATGGTGACGAACAGCGTCGCGACCAGGCGCACCGAGGTGTTGGTCTCGTCGCTGCGATGATGGTCCTTGAGCCGGGCATGGATCGCCATGGTCCCAAGCGCGGCGCCGCTCAACAGCATGAAAATCAGGATAGCGACGACGACTGCAACCACGGATTGCAAAGACCTGCGAGAGAATCAGTCAACAGGATAGCAAGTGACGGGCGGCGGTGCATGTCCGGTTGACTGGCCTTGTTGACTAACCTTGCCCACGCGCTATCCAGTCCGGACCGGTTTTTGGCGCGCCGGTCGCGCCTGGGCGGAGCGCAGGGGCGCCCTGGGAGAGCAACACGTGCATATTGTCGACGACAACGAGGTCAACCGCGTCCTGACCTTTCCGATCCTGATCGAGGCGATCGAGGCCGCGCACCGGCGGCCGAAGATCGCGGTACGCGACGGCTATCTCGGCGACGACAAGGGCCAGCAGCTGGTCACCCGCAGCGCGGTCGATGCCGGCCGCTTCATGATGACCAAGCTGTACACCAGCTTTCCGGGCAACCTTGCGCATGGCAAGCTGCCGGCCGTGCAGGCGGTCTGCGTGCTGTTCGACGGCGATGACGGGCGGCCGCTCGCGGTGATGGACGCCGCCGAGATCACCCATTGGAAGACCGCCGCGGATTCCGCGCTGGGGGCCAAACATCTCGCCCGGCCCGATGCCGAGACGCTGCTGGTTGTCGGCGCCGGCGAGATGGCGCACTGGCTGGTGCGCGGGCACCGCACGGTGCGGCCGCAGCTGAAGCGGGTGCGGATCTGGAACCGGACCGTGGAGCGCGCGCAAGAGCTGGCGACGCTGCTGGAGGCCGACGGCATCGCCGCCGATGTTGTCACCGACCTCGACGCCGCAACTCGCGAGGCCGACATCATCACCACCTGCACCCGTTCGCGCGAGCCGCTGGTCAAGGGCGCCAATTTGCGGCCCGGCACCCATCTCGACCTGGTCGGCGGCTTTACCCCGGAGACCCGGGAATCCGACGACGAGGCGGCGCGCCGTTCACGCGTGTTCGTTGACCGCCGCGAATCCGCCTTCGACGGCGTCGGCGACATCCTGCAGCCGATCAAGAGCGGCGCCATCAAGGAGAGCGACGTGCTCGGCGACCATTACGACCTCGCTAGCGGTGCGGTCAAAGGCCGGCTCTCAGCCGACGACATCACCTTCTTCAAGAACGCCGGCGGCGGACATCTGGATTTGATGACCTGCGAGACGGTGTTCGCGCAGTTGGGGAAGGAGTTGCGGTAAGCGTCGCTGCCGTAGGGCGGGTTAGCGAAGCGTAACCCGCCGCAGCTCGTTGCGCCGAAAGACGGCGGGTTACGGCTTCGCCTAACCCGCCCTACGCCGCTATGCTGCTACGTCTCCCGCAACCAGACCTCCCCGATCGAATGGTCGGCGCGCTTGCGCAGCACGACGTCGGCCCGGGTCCGCGTCGGGTGGATGTTCTCGCGCAGATTGGCGCGGTGATGCTCGCGCCACAGCCGCTCCGCAACCTCCCGCGCGTCGCCGGGCGGCAGGTCCCTGTAGTGGTGGAAATAGGAAGCGGGATTTCGGAACGCGGTCGGCTGCAGCCTGAGGAAGCGCTCGACATACCAGGTCTGGATGTCGGCCTCATCGGCATCGAGGTAGATCGAGAAGTCGAAGAAATCCGACACCACCACCGGCGCGGTGCCGCGCGCCAGCAGCACGTTGAGGCCCTCGAACACCAGGATGTCCGGCTGCCGGATCACCTGACGTTCCGACGGCACGATATCGCCGATCAGATGCGAGTAGACCGGCAGCTCGAGCTCGCGTTCGCCCGCCTTGACGGCAGCGAGAAACCGCAGCATGCGCGGCAGGTCGTAGCTCTCGGGAAAGCCCTTGCGCCGCATCAGACCGCGTTCTTCCAGCACGGCGTTGGCATGCAGGAAGCCGTCGGTGGTCACCAGCTCGACTCGCGGATGATCGGCCCATCGCGCCAGCAGCGCGCACAGCACGCGGGCAAAGGTGCTCTTACCGACGCCCACGCTGCCGGCCAGCGCGACGATGTAGGGCGAACGGCGCGCCGGCCGGCCGAGGAACTCCGCCTTGACCCGCGCGAGGTTGCGCGCCGCCGCGAAATGCAGGTTCAAGAGGCGGGTTAGCGGCAGGTAGACGTCGGCGACTTCGGCAGCATTGATCGGCTCGTTCAAGCCGCGCAGCGCCGCGAGATCGGCGTCCGACAGCGTCAGCGACGTGCTGGCGCGCAAGGCCGCCCAATCGCTGCGACCGAACACCATATAGGCGGAGAGCTCGTCGGGCTGGGCCATCCTCATCCGTTCAGGGTGAGCTTGATGCATCCGATCGATCTTGCCGAAGCGAAGCCAGCTACGTCAATGGCCGTTGTTCGGAACGGAATCGTAGGGCGGGTTAGCGTCAGCGTAACCCGCCGCTACTCGTTGTGCGGAAAGATGGCGGGTTAGGGCTTTCCGCCTTCGCTCGTTGAGCTACGGCGGACGCAGTCGCCTAACCCGCCCTACGCTCCCTACTCCGCGGCCTGCTGCGTCGGCGCATCGAGCGCCGCCGAGACCTTTGGCGGCGACATCGGCAGGCTGTAGAAGCGTTTGCCCAGCGCGTTGTGCACGGCGTTGGCGACCGCGGCCATGACAGGCACCAGCGGCACCTCGCCGACGCCCTTGACGCCCTGCGGATGCTTCGGGTTCGGCACCTCGACTAGCGCGCAATCGAGCATCGGCAGGTCGGAACAGACCGGCATGCGATAATCGAGGAAGCCCGGGTTATCGACCTTGCCGTCCTTGTTGTAGATGTACTCCTCGTTCAGCGCCCAGCCGATGCCCTGCGCGACCCCGCCCTGCAGCTGGCCCTCGACATAGCTCGGATGCACGGCGCGGCCGACATCCTGCACCGCGGTGTATCTGACAACCCTGACGATGCCGAGATCGACATCGACCTCGACGTCGCAAATATGCGTGCCGAAGCCGCCCTCCGCGCCCTGGGTGTTGAGCTGCACGCTGGCGCCGATCGGGCCGCCCTGCGACGGCGCCTTCTCGGCTAGGTCGGCGAGCGTCAACGGCTCGAACTGGCCGGCATTCGGGCTCACCGGATGCGCGGCGCCGTTCTCCCACTTCACGGCTTCAGGATCGATCTCCCAGATCTTTGCCGCGCGCTCGCGCAAGGTCGCGATCACCTTGTCGGCCGCCTGCGTCACCACCATTGCGGAGGCGAACAGCACGCGGCTGCCGCCGGTGAGGTTGGAGAAGCCGACCGTCTGGGTGTCGCCGATGATGACGGAGATGCGCTTGTAGTCGATGCCGAGCAGCTCGGCGCAGATGTTGGCGATGCCGGCGCGCGAGCCGCCGATATCGGGATGCCCTGTCGTGACGACGACGTTGCCGTCCTCGGTGATGTTGACCTGGGCGGAGGACTCACCGCCGGCGTTGAACCAGAAGCCGGAGGCGACGCCCCTGCCCTGATATTTGCCGAGCGGCGCGGCGTAATGCGGATGGTTCCTGGCGGCTTCCAGCGTCTCGATATAGCCGATGCGCGGAAACACCGGGCCGTGCGCCGCCTTGGTGCCTTCCTTGGCTGCGTTCTTCAGCCGCAACTCCAGCGGGTCCATCTTGAGGCTATCTGCGAGCTCGTCGAACACGCATTCCACCGCATAGGCGCCGATCGGCGCGCCGGGCGCGCGATAGGCCGCGACCTTGGAGCGGTTGGAGCAGACGTCAAACCCTTCCGACAGCACATGCGGAATGTCGTAGGGCGCAAAGCTGCAACCGACCGCGCCGCGGATCGGCGAACCCGGGAAGGCGCCGGCCTGCAGGTAGAAGCTACCGTGGGCGGCGACGATGGTGCCGTCCTTCTTCGCGCCGATCCTGACCGTGCTCTTGGAGCCCGAGGTCGGTCCGGTGGCGCGCATCACCTCCTCGCGCGTCATCACCATCTTGACCGGGCGGCCGGACTTCTTGGCAAGCATTGTCGCGAGCGGCTCGAGATAGACGATGGTCTTGCCGCCAAAACCGCCGCCGATCTCGGCGGGGATGGCGCGGATATCGTTCTGCGGGATGCCCGTCAGCATCGAGGTCATCGCGCGCACCATGAACTGGCCCTGGCTCGACGACCAGATCGTGGTCTTGCCGTCGGCGGCGACCGAGATCAGGCAGGCATGCGGCTCGATATAGCCCTGGTGCACCGGGCGCGTGGTGAAGGAGCGCTCGATCACGACATCGGCGTCCTTGAATCCTTGCGCGATGTCGCCCTTCTTGGATTCGATCCGGCCCATGATGTTCGAGGGCTTGCCGTCGAATTTGTTGAACTCGTGCAGGATCGGCGCATCAGGCTTGAGCGCGTCGTCTATCTCGATCGCCCAGGGCAGCACCTCGTAGTCGACCTCGATCAGTTGGCAGGCTTCCGCGGCGATCGCTTCCGTGGTCGCCGCGACAGCAGCGACGGGATGGCCGGGAAACAGCGCCTTGTCGCGCGCCATCACGTTGCGGCACATCCAGCGCATGTCCTGGATGCCGAGCATCACGGCACCCTTCTCGATCGTGAAGTCGACGATGTCACGCGAGGTGACGACCGCCTTGACGCCGGGCAACGCCTCGGCCTTGGTGGTGTTGATCGACCTGATCCGGGCATGCGGATGCGGGCTGCGGAGCACCTTGCCCCAGATCATGCCGGGCATGGTGGTGTCGGCGGCAAACGCCGCGCGGCCCGTCACCTTGTCGACGCCATCGGGCCTGATGGTGCGCTGGCCGATCCATTTGTTGTTGACGACGTTCATCGAGCAATCTCCCGCATTTCAGCCGCGGTCTCCATCACCGCGCGGACGATCTTGTCGTAACCGGTGCACCGGCAGAGATTGCCGGCGAGCCAGAAGCGGACTTCCTCTTCGGTCGGATTGGAATTCCTGGCGAGCAGCGCCTCGGAGGCGACCAGCATCCCCGAGGTGCAGATGCCGCACTGGAGCGCGGCATGCTCGAGGAATTTCTGCTGCAGGGGATGCAGCTCGCCGCCCTTGGCCATGCCCTCGATGGTCCTGATCTCATGGCCCTCGGCCTCGGCCGCGAGCATCAGGCAGGAGCAGACCAGGCGGCCGTCGAGCGTGATCGAGCAGGCGCCGCAATCGCCGGAGGCGCAGCCCTCCTTGGAGCCGGTGAGCGCCAATTGCCCGCGCAAGGCGTCGAGCATGGTCTCATAGGGCTCGCAGAGAAATTCGACCGGCTCGCCGTTGACGGACGTGGAAACGTGCAGTTTCGCCATGGTGCTAGTGTCCTCCGGCGCGCTGGGCGGCGATCGCGGCCGTGCGCTTGAGCAGCACGCCCGCGGTTTTGATGCGGTAGGCGATGGTGCCGCGCTTGTCGTCGATCGGACGGCAGGCGGCGCGGCATGCAGCGGCGGCGGCCTCCAGCGCTGTAGCGTCGAGTTTCGAGCCAACAAGCGCCTGCGCAGCCGGCGCGACCAGCAGCACGGTCGGTGCCACTGCGCCGAGCCCAACGCGGGCCGCGGTGCAGACGCCGTCCTTCAAGGTCAGGCTGACGCCGATGCCGACCACGGCGATGTCCATCTCGGTGCGCGGGATCATCCGCAAGTAAGCGTCGCTCGAGCCTTTGGGCCGCGGCGGCAAGGTGAAGCTGACGAGGATCTCGCCCGGCTTGAGGTTGGTCCGTCCCGGCCCGGCCGGCACATCCTCGACCTTGAGCTCGCGGCGGCCGTTCGGGCCCTGCACCGTGACGACGGCGCCGGCCGCGATCATCGCCGGCACGCTGTCGCCGGCCGGCGAGCCGTTGCAGAGATTGCCGCCGGCGGATGCGCGGCCCTGAACCTGCTTGGAGCCGATCAGGTTCACGGCCTCGAGCACGCCGGGCCAGACCTTGCCGAAGCGTGCGTGCTCGGCGAGCTCCATGCCGGAGACGGCAGCACCCACGCGGAAACCGCCGTCGGCGGTTTCGGTAATCTCGGTCATCTCGCCGATCTTCTTGATGTCGACGATCAATCCCGGCCGCACCAGGCCGGCGCGCATTTGCACCAACAAATCGGTACCCCCTGCCATAATGCGGGCGGCACTTCCGGCGGCAGCGAATGCGCCAATCGCTTCATCAAGCGAGCGCGGTGCTACGTATCGGATATCGGTCATGTGGCTTTTCTGGACTCCCTCGGCTGCTTGTTCCCATAAATTGGCGGGATATGGCCTTATTGCTGGCGGCCTTATTGACGGCTTGCAGATCGCAAGCCTACACGGCCGAGCACGCTCCGAACAGCCGTCGAGGTGCGGTGGAAAGCGCAGGCTCCTATGCAGGATGCGCGCTTGCGCGGCCACGGCGCAGCCCGCGCCACGGCGGCGGTCATGGAACGTTCACGTCCAGAGCCCGGGCGAATCCGGCGCCGGGGCCCGGCTTGTGCGCGTCCGAGACCGGCGGCATGAGGCTTGCTTGCGCTGGGCAGCGGATTGGTGAAGCATGCCGATCGCTGCGGCATGCGTGCCGGCGCAACGACAAATCGGGAGACGGCGAATGGTCGATGTTTCGCGCAGAACGCTCCTCAAGCTCGCGGCCAGCGTGCCGCCGGCGATCGCGGTCCCGGCTATCCTCCCATCGCGCGCGATCGCCGCGGCCAAGGGCAAGACCATCACCGCGGTGATGCATTCGGATTTGCGCATCATCGATCCCGGCTTCACCACCGCCTACATCACCCGCGACCATGGCTACATGGTCTACGACACGCTGCTCGGCATCGATGCGAGCTTCAAGGTCCGGCCGCAGATGGCGGAGTGGACGATCTCCGAGGACAAGCTCACCTACACCTTCACCTTGCGCGACGGACTGAAATGGCACGACGGCGCGCCTGTCACGGCGGAAGACTGCATCGCCTCGCTGAAGCGCTGGGCCACCAATGACGGCACGGGACAGAAGCTGATGGACTTCACGGCGTCGCTCGAGGCCGCCGGTCCCAGGACGATCGTGCTCAAGCTGAAGGAGCCCTATGGCCTGGTGCTGGAGAGCATCGCAAAGCCCTCCTCCTATGTCGCCTTCATGATGCCGAAGCGGCTTGCGGAGACGCCACCCGGCAAGCAGATCGCCGAACAGATCGGCTCCGGCCCGTTCAAGTTCTTGACCGCCGAATTCCAGCCGGGCGTCAAGGCGGTCTATGAGCGCAACGCCGATTACGTGCCGCGCAAGGAGAAGCCGGAATGGACCTCCGGCGGCAAGGTGGCGAAGGTCGATCGCATCGAATGGATCACGATGCCCGACGCACAGACCGCGATCAACGCGCTGCAATCCGGCGACATCGATTTCCTGGAGCAGCCCTCGATCGACATGGTGCCGGTGCTCGAGACCAATCCCGATCTGACCGTGGCCGTGCTGAACAAGTTCGGCTTCCAGATCGAAGGCCGGATGAATTTCCTGCACCCGCCGTTCGACAACCCCAAGATCCGCCGCGCCGCGTTCCTGGCGATGAACCAGAAGGACGTGCTCGACGCCACCGTCGGCAATTCCAAATATTACGAGATCTGCGGCGCCTTTTTCGCCTGCGACACGCCGCTCGCCAGCGACGCCGGCGCGGAGACGCTGATCAAGGGCAACGGCATGGCCGAGGCCAAAAAGGCGCTGGCCGCCTCGGGCTATGACGGCACGCCGGTCGTGATCATGATCCCCGGCGACGTGCAGACGTTGAAGGGACCGCCGACCGTCGCGGCGCAGCTGTTGCGCGCGGCCGGCTTCAATGTCGACGCGCAGGTGACGGACTGGCAGACCGTGGTCAGCCGGCGCGCCAGCCAGAAGCCGCCGAAGGAAGGCGGCTGGAACATGTTCTTCACCTTCACGGGCGCCACCGAAACGATGAACCCGATCGTCAACAACCAGATCGCCGCGAACGGCAAGCGTGCCTGGTTCGGCTGGCCGGAGAACGCCAAGATCGAGCAGATGCGCGACGCCTTTGCGCGCGCGACCGCCCCCGACGCGCAGAAGCAGCTCGCAGTCGACATCCAGACGGAGGCCTATGAGCAGGTGATCTATATCCCGCTCGGCCAGTTCCGGATGCCGAGCGCCTGGCGCAAATCGCTGAGCGGCGTGCTGGACGGCCCCGCGCCACCGGTGTTCTGGAACGTCGACAAGACCGAATAGGATCGGTCTGCCCGCAGACTCGCTTCGCCTCTCCCGCTCGCGGGGGAGGCCGGATCGCATCGCAGATGCGATCCGGGTGGGGGCTCTCTCCTCGATAGGACTCGTGGAGAGACCCCCACCCCGGCCCTCCCCCGCAAGCGGGAGAGGGAGCGCACTTCCTTCGCGGCTATCGTTCGCCGTACTGCCGCCGCCCTACTGGCCGTTGATCCGGCGCGCGGCCTTTGGCCCCTCGTCCTTCAGCTTCTCGAGCGCGCCGGGCATCATCTGCCCGAACATCGAGCTCAGCATCGCGGTCGGAATCAACCCCGCATTGCTGTTCTCCTGCGCGGCACCGCCTGACATCAGGAACTGCGGCACCAGGGGCTGGTTGATCCGGGTCAGCGCGTCCGCGAACTTCGCGAAGTTCTGCTCGGCCAACCGGTACTCCGGCCCGCCATAGGCATCGACCGACAGCTTGGTCGCCTGCGCGTTGGCGGTGCCGACCGCGAGCACCCGGTCAGCCTCGCCCTGGCCTTCGAGCCGCGACTGCTCGCCGACCGCGGCCGCCGTGACCTTCCTCGTTTCAGCATCCTTCTGCGCGCGGGCGAGCGCCGCCGCGCCCTCGTTCTCGTTGACCTTGACCTGGATCAGCGACTGCGTCAGCGCCGACTGCGCCGCCGCCGTCGCCTTGGCCTCGTTGAGCGCGCGCTCCTGCACCGCGGCCTTCTCCTGCTCCTGATAGGTCTCGATCTGCTCGCGCGCGATCTGGCGCGAGCGGAGCTGGATCAGGATATTCTCGATGGTGTGGTCGCCGGTCGCAGCCCGCGGCGTGCCGATCAGGACCTCCTGGAGGTCGAGCGAATAGCCCTCGAACTTCGCCTTCATCACCCGCGCCGATTCCTCCTGGATCGCGGCGCGGTTCTGCAAGAGTTCGATCAGCGTCATCTTCTGCGCGATGTTCTTGAAGAACGCGCTGACCATCGGGTCGAGCGTCTGCTCGACCAGCTTCTTCACGTCGCCGAAGCGCTGGATGATCATCGGCGCCTTCTTGTAGTCGATATGCATCACCACCGAGAGCGGCAGCGTCGGCTCGAACGCGTCCTTGGTGATCAGCGAGATCTCCGACAGGTTCTCGTCGAGCTTCATCGAGCCGACCTCACCGCGCACCCATTTCAGGATGAAGTTGACGGTCGGGATGATCTCGATCTTGCCGGCATAGGTGTTGAAGGCGTACTTGCCGGGCAGCAACGGGTCCTTCCAGACGCCGCGGCCGCCATTGAGCACCAGCTCGCCGTGGCGATACTGCTCGCCCGAGACGTCGTCGGTGCGTGGGCCGGTGTAGAAGATCACGACGCCGACATTGCCGACCGGGATCACCGTCTTCGGCACCGCCTCGACGGTCGCGAACAGGCGGTTGATGTACCAGGTGCCCTCGACGATGACCTGCAGCTGCCGGCCGCGATAGCCGCCGCCGCGCAGGAATTTCTCGGGCTCCTGGAAGTTGTTGTGGAACGTCTCACCGTCGCGCAGAACGGTGCCGACCTCGGGCGCGATGATCTCGCCCGGAGGCAGCGACGGGCCGTCATGCACGGTGACGATACCGACCAGATCGTGATCGGCCGCCAGCACGACAGGCGCAAAGCCCCAACGCTCGGTGATCGTGAGCTGCATACCCTCGAGCACGCCGCGTTCACGCTCGCTCAGCGCATGACCATAGACGCGCTCGTCGGTGATAACAGCGAACTGCGTGGTGTTGATCGCATAGGTGCCCTCGCGCAGCACCTTGCGCTGCGGGCCCTTCTGGCCGCCACCAAGCAGGAAGCGGCGCGCGTCCTGGAAGTCCGACTTCTCCTCGGTATCGTTGGCACCGAGCACCTGCGACGACTCCAGCGCCGCGCCGTCGCGCGCGAACACATAGGCGATCTTGCCCTGGCCGACGGTCACGAGATCCGAGCGGTGAATCCGGTACATGAAGGGAAACAGCACATGCAGGCCGCCGCGCAGCACTTCAGGCCCGTAGCCGGCCTCGCCGTTCAGTGCGATGAAGCCGTCATCGATCGAGCCCTTCAGCGACCACAACTTTTCGACGATGCCGACCTGATTGTTGGGAATGTAGCGAAACACGTTTGATACGCGCAGCAGGATCACACATGCGACCGCTGCAGCGATCCAAATGGCAGGCTGGGTTAAACCTGAACCATTAAGAAAACCGAGGAAGTCCATAGTCCATCTCCACAATTCGCAACTGGGCGGTTTGGGAGCCCAAACCTGCACCCAAGAATTGCGGTGCGGAGATGTGGTGCGCGGCTTTATCCGCGCAAGGCGGTGAATATTGTTCTCTCGGCCAATCTTTTTTTGATGACAGGATGAACCGCCGATCGAGTCGCGTGACATCGATTGGCGCGATCAACTTGCTGCGATTGCGCACCATTCGCAGCACCTGGTCAGCCGGGAATATTTCCGCGCCGCTTCGGGCAAAACGCCTGATCACATTGCGAGACCGCATGCGCGCGCCAATGCTATGGAGTCCGTTTGCTGAACCGGCGCGTCGCGAGAACCGGCATGGAAGCACGCAGATTCTACCACGAGGGAATGCTTGCGCGGCAGCAGGCAGCCGAGAGCCGGCGCCTGGTCAACGGTCGTCCACTCCTGCCACAAGCCGATGCGCGGGACGTCCCGTCGACAACATCGACGGCCGTGGAGCCGCGTGATGCGTAAGAGCTCGTACAAACCGGCAGCCGGAGCCGCAATCATCAGCCTCAGTCTGTTCGCTGCGGCCGACCTCTGCGCCGAAGGCCGCAAATGTGATCCCGGCGCCAGCGATGTCGAGATCAAGGTCGGACAGACGATGCCCTATAGCGGCCCGGTGTCGGCCTTGTCCGTCATCGGCAAGGTGCAGGCCGCCTACTTCCGGATGATCGACGACGGCGGCGGCATCAACGGCCGCCGGATCAACCTGATCTCCTATGACGATGCGGCAACGCCGGCCAAGACGGTCGAGCAGGTTCGCAAACTGGTCGAGCGCGACGAGGTCCTGTTCACGTTCCAGGGCGTCGGTAACGCCTCAAACATCGCGGTGCAGAAGTATCTCAACGACCGCCATGTCCCCCAGCTGTTCGCGGGTGGGCGCGCCACGCGGTTCGAGGATCCGGTCGGCTTTCCCTGGACCATGGGATTCGCGCCGAACCTGCGGACCGAGATCCGCGTCTATGCGCGGTTCATTCTCGACAATTATCCGAACGCCAGGATCGGCCTGCTCTACCAAAATGACGAGAGCGGCAAGGAATATCTCGCGGGGCTCAAGGACGCGCTCGGCGCGCGGGCGCCGGACATGCTTGCGTCCGAAGCCCCGTATGATGCGACGGACCCGACCATCGACTCGCAGGTGGTCCGGCTCAAGGCGGCAGCGGTCGACGTGCTGATCGACATGGCCGCGCCGAAATTCGCCGCCCAGGCCATCCGCAAAGCGGCCGAGCTCGGCTGGCAACCGCTGCATTTGCTCGGCGTCGGCTCGTCCTCGATCGACGCGGTGCTGGTGCCGGCGGGAACAGAGAATGCCAAAGGGCTGATCTCGGCGAGCTCGTTCAAGGAGGCCGCCGACCCGACCTGGGCTGACGATGCGGGCATGAAGAAATGGCGCGCGTTTATGGACTCCTATTATCCGGACGGCGACAGGAAGAGCCTGTTCACGGTCTACGGCTATAGCGCCGCCGAGCTATTGGTGCATGTGCTGCAGCAATGCGGCGACGATGTCTCGCGCGACAACATCATGCGCCAGGCCGCCAGTCTGAAGAATGTGAAGCTCGATCTGCTGCTGCCCGGTCTTGCCATCAACACCAGCCGCACCGACTATCGCGTGATCAAGGAGTTCCGGATGATGCGCTTCAGCGGCGAACGATGGGAGCCGTTCGGGCCGATCGTCGCCGACTAGGGCGCGGACTCATTAAGGCGCAGCCATAGCCTAATTGACGCGAGTTGAACGAAGGCTGGATGGTTGGCGGCAAGCCTATCGCAGCGCGTCGCCACCCGACGGCATTGTTTGATCCTGTTGAAGAACCACTCGACATAGCGGTCGTCGAGCCGCTGCCGCTGCTCAGACCGCTCGAACTTGGGCAAGCCGCTTGATTGAGTACGCGTCGTCCCAGCAGACGGCGGCTTCCCATGCGGCCGATGCTTGCGCCGCGATGTCATACGCGCCGCCCTCGAGACCGGCGGCGTTGTGGGGCAGCACCAGGTCGAGATCGGGGACGTCAACATGCGACTCGTCCCAGTCGATCAGCGCGACCCGATCTGCGGTCATGCGGATGTTGCGCGGGTTGGGGTCGCCGTGGACGACGCAGGTCTGACGTCCGACGAGCCGCGCCCACGCGGCTCGGCATCGAGCAACGCCATCAGGCGGCATTGCACCGAGGTCGATCTTCGTCCCGGTCTCGGTGTGCAGGAGGTCGGTCGACGATCGCCAGCCCGGACGCTGCGGCCACCCCGCCGTCACCCGATGCAGCCGGCGGAGCATGTCGGCCACGCGACGCCAGTCGGCCTCCGTCTCTGGCGGTCCGCCCTCCACGTATGTCATCACCACCAGACCGTCCGCGAACAGCCGGCCGTCTGTCGTCGGGATCGGCACCGGCACGGTCAGACCTTCACGGTCGAGGTGTCGGAGGAGCTCGGTCTCCCACCCGAGATCAGCGTCGCTCCTCGCACCGAGACGACCGACCGCGAGGTGCCCTCGGACGCGCACGCTCCACACGTCGTTGGCGACGCCGCCGGCGAGCGGCTCGATGCGAGCTGCGTCTTCACCCCACTGCCCGAGTGCCTCCCATCCCATTGGCGACATCAAGGGCACTCCTCGTCGAGTCGCCTTAAAGCGCGATGAGATTGGGTTGAATCGTCATCGCGCCTTAGCTCTTTGTTTAAGCATGATCTCCGCGCAAACGCGTTCCGCGTTTGTCGCGAGGGAAAGCCGCTTCGCGCTTTTCCGGATCATGCTTTAGCGCGAATGTCTTGGTCGCTTGAGTTCGGCGACTCGAAACTTTCCGGCGGCGTCCAGGCTGCTGCAAACCCAGTAGGCTCTATTTCGGTAGTCGCCCAAGAACACTTTGGTCTCGACGCAGTCTACGTAAGATTTGTAGGTGAGGTTGTCTCTGCACGTTGACGAGAAAGGCCCATGTGCTTGTCCGCCCGCCGACTCGCTACATCCAACCCAAGGGTCTTTGCCGTGTGGGAGGCTTGATTCACAACCACCGTTGCAATTGCTGGCGACTTTCTCCAGCCTGGCAATCCTCCCCAATATTGAATCTGGCGCAGGCGATGGCGTTCGAGCGGTTGACGATGTCCGGCGAGATGCGACTGTGTGTTCCGCCTGCTTCGGCCTATTTGGCCTTGCTGCCTCCTTCGGCGCATCGACCGTGATGCCGGGAAGCGGGTTGGCGGAGCCTGTTGGGGTTTGCGACGCTGCCGGGCCGCACAGCAAGACAGTTGAGAAGAAAGCGACGGCTGAGGGCGCGACAAACCTTGACGACAATCTCATGACCATGTCCTCTCGAGGACGGAGATCCCGTCCCAATTGCGTTACCACGCATACTCAACTAGCCGAAATATCCGAACTTGGCCACTGAGGGTCAAAGGGATTTCTACCGATGGCCGCCATTGACATGGTTGCCGAGGATCATGTGGACACCTCGCCCAGCCGTTGCCATGTCTGATTGTATCTCACAGGCGACCGGCTTCGATGTTGTTTTCTTGAGAGCAAACGGACGCGGGTCTTTGAACAGGCGTCCTACCTTGGATGCCACCAGCGTCCGCCGATCACCACGCCTTCGGATGCGATCTTGCGATCGCCCGTCAGGTGCTCGCCGACGACGTCGACATAGTCGAACTGCCCTTCCCTGATCGAGATCAGCGTGGCGTCGCCGACGCTGCCGGGCTTGAGGCTGCCGAGCTCCGGACGCCGCAATGCCATCGCGGCATTGACGGTGGACGCCGCGATCACGTCCGGCAACGACATTCCCATGCAGAGGAACTTTGACATCGTCGTCACCTGGTCGAACGCCGGGCCGTCGATGCAGAGCTGGTGGATGTCGGAGGAGATGGTGTCGGGGTAAAAGCCGTCGGCGAGCATCGCACGCGCGGTCTTGAAGGCGAACGAGCCCTTGCCGTGGCCGATGTCGAACAGCACGCCGCGCTCGCGCGCCTCCAGCACCACCTTCTTCACCGTGCCTTGCGTGCTCAACGTTTCGGGTTGCGCCCGCGGATGTGGTCAAAGCCTTGCTTGATTGCGGCGAAGCGCGCTTCGATCATCGGCTCAAATTCGAGGTCGGTGAAGATATATGGCCAGTCGTTTTCGACGCCTTCGCGGACGAGTTCACCGACGTACATGGGATCGATGCCCTGAGAGACGCGTTCCCGGATCAGATTGATCTGCTCGGCAAGTGGGCCCGAAGTCGGCAAGGCACGGACCGCCCCCTCGAAGCGCTTGGGGAGGTTGCGCCCTGAGTTCACGATTTGAGTGCGGATGAACCCGGGACACAGCACCGATACGCCAATCCCGCGGGGCGCGAGTTCACGCCGCAGGCCCTCGGACAGCGCGACTACGCCATACTTCGAAACGTTGTATGCAGTGCTCCCCCCTGAAATAAGGCCAGCGAGCGAGGCTGTGGAGACGATGTGTCCACCCTCGCCATGCTGCTCTATCAACGGCCCGAAAATCTCGATCCCCCAAATGGTCGCCATCAGGTTGACGCCCATGGTCCAATTCCACGACGCCTCGGTCCAGGTGCCATAGGGCCCACCGCCGCCGACGCCCGCGTTGTTGACGAGGATATGCACCTTGCCGTAGCGCGCAGTCGTGGCTTCGGCGGCCGCCACGAGTTCGGCTTTGAGCGAGACGTCCGCTTTCACTCCCTCGACATCGACGTTGGTGAGCCTCAGTTGCTTGAGCGCCGCGGACAGAGCCGCTTCCTCAATATCGCAAAGCATGACTTTCGCCCCCGCCTGGGCGAGAGCGGTCGCGATCCCCAATCCAATGCCCGACGCTGCACCGGTGACGAAGGCGGTCTTTCCAGCGAGTTCCTTCACGCGCATTCTCCCCCGTGCAAGCGGACACCCTTGCCCCAAAACGCCAAGTGTCAAACGTCCAAGTGTCACTGGACGCCATATGACCGCACTTTCAAGCGATTGGGAAGTGTGCAGGATGTCCGCTCTTGGCCCTTGGCCGACACTGATTGAGACCGGCTTCCATGTCGCCTTTATGAAGGTAAAGCGGACACGGGTTTTGTGAGTACGCGCCCTATCTCGGATGCCACCAGCGTCCGCCGATCACGACGCCTTCGGATACGATCTTCCGATCGCCCGTCAGGTGCTCGCCGACGACGTCGACATAGTCGAACTGCCCTTCCCTGATCGAGATCAGCGTGGCGTCGCCGACGCTGCCGGGCTTGAGGCTGCCGAGCTCCGGACGCCGCAATGCCATCGCAGCATTGACCGTGGACGCAGCGATCACGTCCGGCAGCGACATGCCCATGCAGAGGAACTTCGACATCGTCGTCACCTGGTCGAACGCCGGGCCGTCGATGCAGAGCTGATGGATGTCGGAGGAGATGGTGTCGGGGTAAAAGCCGTTGGCTAGCATCGCGCGCGCGGTCTTGAAGGCGAACGAGCCCTTGCCATGGCCGATGTCGAACAGCACGCCGCGCTCGCGCGCCTCCAGCACTACCTTCTTCACCGTGCCCTGCGCGGTCGCGGGCGTGTTGGGGAACGGACGGAACGCATGGGTCAGCACGTCACCGGGGCGCAGGCGCGCCAGCACCTCCTCATAGCTCGGCGGCGGATGGTCGATATGCGCCATCAGCGGGATGCCGACCTGTTCCGCAACCTCCAGCGCGATCTCGAGCGGCACCAGCCCCGAAGTGCCCGAGGCGAACAGACCGACCCGCACCTTGATGCCGACGATCAGGTCGCGGTTCTCATCGGCGACGCGGGCGGCGTCGACCGGGTTCATCAGCCGCAGCTCCTCGCTCTCGCCGACCATCACCCGGTCCGAGAAGCCGAAAATGCCGGCATGCGAGACATGCAGATAGGCGAGGATGCGGACCTCGCTCGGCTCGATCACATGCTTGCGGAAGCCGGCAAAGTTGCCAGGGCCGGCGCTGCCGGTATCGACCGAGGTGGTGACGCCGGAGTTGCGGCAGAATTCCTCGGCGTCGATGCCGAGCGAGGTGCCGCCCCAATAGACATGGGTGTGCAGGTCGATGATCCCTGGGCTCACGATCAAGCCGGAGACATCACGCACCTGGGTCGCAGGATCGGCGACAAGCCGCTGACCAACCGCAGCAACCTTGCCGCCCGAGAACGCCACGTCAGTCACGGCATCGAGCTTTTGCGACGGGTCGATCACACGTCCGCCGCGCAGAATCAAATCGAAAGGCATCGTCATCTCCGGATTTCAGTCCGGCACGATGGTCGAGATCGCCTAAGCCTGCAAGCGGCTCAGCCGGCGCGGGCCTCATGGGAAACCGGCGCGGTCACCGTCGCCTCATCCGCGCTGTTGTCGGCCCCCTCATCCGCCGCCTTGGCCGACGCGACGATGGCCGCAATAGCCGGGTTCTGCGCCGCCTCCGAGGCAGCAATGGTCTCGCGGGCCCAATGGTAGGAGGATTGGAAGATCTCCTGATGGCGGTCGAAATCGGTCACGTCGATGCCATCGGGCGTTGGCGGGCGCATCACCATGTCGAGCGGCGTGGTCGGCAACGTATCGTAGCGTTGATGGGCGACGAGGCTCCGCCACAACACGTTGACGGCGCTCGGCGCGGCCGGGAGCGATTTCCTCCGGAACGGCGTCAGCAGGGACGCAAGCAGTTCAAGCCGTCCCGGCAGCTTGGCATAGTCGACGTCGAACATTTCACTGGCCGGCTCGCCGAAATGGACCACCAGATTCGGGCCGCTCTTCAGCTGATGCATTTGCGCCAGCGGAACGTTGTCGACCAGACATCCATCGACCAGCATCAAGCCGTCCCTTGTGTAAAACGGCGGCAGCAGACCGGGGATGGCGCTCGATGCGCGCACCGCCTGCCAGAGCAGGCCGGTCCGGATCAATTCGAGGCTGTGCGTCGAAAGATTGGTCGCAACCGCCGCGAACGGCCGCCAGCAGTCCTCGATCCGGCAGTGATGGCCGTACTGATCGGCAAGCGCGGAATCGAAGGCCTTGTGGTCCAGCAGTGCGTAGCGCGGCCAGGTCGGGCGGCGGAAGCTGCGGCTGGAGACGAAGATCTCATGCGTGCCGCGCTCGAGATGCTCGGCGTCGTAGTTCTTGGCAAAGCCCGCCGCCATCGCCGAACCGACGCTGGTGCCGACAAAGATATCGAACATCACGCCGCGCTCACGAAACGCCTTGTAGATTCCGACATGCGCCGTGCCGAGGCTGCCGCCGCCACCGGCGACAAATCCGACGGCGCGCCCGCAGAGAAAGCGGACCAGGCTGTCGATATCGATCATGTCCTCGAGCGCGACATGGTGGTGCATGAAGCAGGGCAGCCGCATCAGCCAGGCCGCGGTGCCGCTGACCTCGTTGCGCCTGATATCATGAACCCGAACGAGGCGTCGCGTTGACGCCGGATGCACCCCGCAGGCGAACCTTTCGATCTCCGTCAGATCAGGCGCAGGCGCATGGCCACGGCAGGCGAATACGACGAGGTCAGCCTGGCGAATGGTTTTTCGCGCCCACTCCGATGCGTCAGCTCCACCGAAATAGGCCACCAGCGGCGCGTCATACTCGATCCTGTTGAGCCAATCGGCCACTTCGGATGCGTCCAGCGGGCGGCCGGGAAACATGGCCTGAACCCGCGCGAGGTCGACGATCTCGGCACCGGCGGCGGCAAGGCTCTGACGCAAGCGCTGTTCAAAGGCCGCAGGCACCGGCTCCCGTCCGCCGGAGATCAGCGCGACGGTGCGTGCCTTCGGCGACGCCCGGGCGGGCAACAGGCGCGCGGTCTGGATGGCAAACCGCTGGGCAAGAGCGGCAAGCAGCGCCTCGACGATCTCAGGCGTTTCCTGCACGAGCGTCGCATAGGCCGCACGCGTCAACACCAGCACGCTGCTATCGCGGATCGCGATCACATTGGCCGTACGCGGGATATTCGCAAAGAAGCCGATCTCGCCGACCAGTTCGCCGGCGCGGAGCTCCGCAATCGGTTCAGGATGATCGGTCCTGTACACGGCGAGCGCGCCGTGCAGCACCAGAAACAATGCGTCCGAGGGGCCGCCCTGCTCGACCAGCAGCTGGCCACGCACGAGATCTTGCCGGGTCATTGCGCCGACGGCGATCAGCCGCTGCTCCGCGCTGAGCGTTCTGAACAGCGGGAAGTCCTCGGACACGTTTCCCCACGCAGACGTTGCACTCGGCGGCACTCGGTTCGATTGCATGCGCCGATGTTAGCCCCGGGCCGCCGTCCCGGCGAGTGATATCAGGGCCATACCGGCCTCACCCTCGCCACTATTGTTGGGGGCACTGCAACAGGATTTGCAGCACCGCATTCGCCGGGCTCACTCCACCAATTCCGGCCACGGCACGATGGTCGACTTCACCGTCTTCATGGCCATCGCGTCCGCGACCGCCTGTCCGACGCCCTCCTCGGTGAACGGATAGATCGTCTGCATGTCGAGCCAGGGATATTTGTTGCGGGTGCGGTAGAGCATGTCGACGCCGAGCGGCAGGTCGTTGCCGGTGAAGCCCCAGGAGCCGAGCACGTTGAGATCCTTGGTGCAGATGCGGTGCCACGACGTATCGATCGAGCCGGCATCGGTGAACTGGCCCATCTCGACATAGGTGCCGCCGTCGCGCAGCATCTCGATGCCTTCGGGGCCGGCGGTCGGATGGCCCGAGCAATCCATCACGAGGTCGGCGCCGAAACCGCCGACGATGTCGCGCACCGCCTTGATCCTCTCCTCCGGCGTCTTGAGCTGCTCGATATCGACGGTCGCCTCGGCGCCGAACTTGCGCGCCAGCGCCAGCCGCGGCGTCTCCGGCGCACCGATGCAGATCACGCGCCCTGCCCCCATCTCCTGCGCGGCGGCGACCGCAAGGATGCCGATCGGGCCCGAGCCCTGGATCACCACCGTGTCGCCCCAGCTGAAACCGCCGGCGCGGGTAGCGCGGTTGAAGGCGCGGATGCAGGAGGTCAACGGCTCCGAGAGCGCCCCCAGCCGCAGCGACATGTCGTTGGGCAATTTGTAGATCTTGGTGCCGGGCAGCATGTCGAGATCGACATAGACATATTCGGCCCAGCCGCCCCACATGTGCGGCGGCTTGTCGAAGCCGAGGTAGCGGCCGTAATACACCGGCGTCAGGCACTTGTTGGCGCTTTGCGGGTAGTGAATGCAGTAATAGCAGCGGCCGCACGGCATCAAGGGCGGGATCATCACCTTCGATCCCACCTGCAGCGGCTTGCTCATGAAATCCTCTGAAAACTCCGGGCCGCATTCGACGATCACGCCGCCGAGCTCATGGCCGAGCGTGAACGGCCATGGCAGCGGCTTCGGCCAGTGCCCTTTCAGGATATGCAGGTCGGTGCCGCAGACGCCGCAGGCGCCGACCTTGATTAGAGCCGCCTTTTTGCTGACATCAGGCCATGGCACGGTGCGGATCACCGGCTTGGCGCCCGGCCCCTCATGCGTGCAGACGCGAATCTGCTCCATCGGTTCGTCCTCCCTGTCCTTGTCGTTGGGCCGGGTTCGGCCGTGCCGACTTTAGGTCAGGACGATCGGGATGTCATGAAGGCAGCTTAAAGCGGCAGCCCAAAGCGGATAGGCTTGTAGCATCGCGGGGAAAGGCACGATGAATCCAGGTATCGAAGGTATCGTTGGCATGTACGTCAAGTTGGGCGAACTGGACACGCTCGAACGGATGAAGGAGCATCGGCAGGGCTTGCTGGAGCAATGCGTCGATACCGAGCATTTCAGCTTCGATGTGACGCGATCGATCTACAGGAGCGACCTCGATGTGATCGAAGCCGGCATCGAGAGCCTCTCGGGCGAGATCACCGGCCATGTCGACGCCTTCAACGAAAACAGGATCGCCGGTTGGGCCCTTTACGACCAGCACCCCGACAAGCGGGTGAAGATCGATATCTACTTCAACGGCGACCACGTTGCCGAAGTCGTCGCCGATCAGTTCCGCAATGATCTTCTCAAGCTCAACAAGGGTGACGGGCACCATGCCTTTGTGTTCGTGCCGCCAAGCGGGTCGTTTCAGCTGCCCCTGCAGCTCGAGGTCCGCGCAGCGAACCGGAAAGTCCTGAAAGCGGTGACTGTTGAATAGGAAGTGAACGCCGCGATCAATCGGCGCCGAGATCAGATGACGGTGCGGTCCGACAACTGTCGAGCCGCTTTTTCGGACACACCCCAGTCATCATTCCCAAATAACCTGCGCGAGCTTGTTTGCGCTTTTGGGCGTCCAACGGGTCATGTGCCCATTTGCCGGGCGCCTCGACCTGTAAGTGAAGAGGTCATAGCCCCTCTCCACGATGATTTCCGACGCCTCGACGAAGCCCAGATCGTCTTCCGGCGTCTTGACGCTGTGAAAGGTCGTGTCGCTTTCAATTGGGGCGCCATCGGCAACCGTCAACGCAATCGCGCCCTCTCCGTCCCGGAGCGGCTTGCAGATCGGAACCAGTCGCGCCTCAAAATTCGTTGGATGGTAAGCCCGCAGCCGCAGGTTCTTGTAGAATTTCCTGTCGCCCTCGATTTCAAGAACGCCCTTGCACGCCGCGGAATTGAGCAGCATGCCACTTAGTGCACTGATGCTCCCGACCTTCAGCTCATAGGTCTTTCCCCGTTCAAGACGCACCCCTCTGAATTCGATCAGGGACGTCTTGTAATTTGCCGGGGGAGCCGCAAGCCGATCCTGCAGGTTGATCACGTCGAATCGGGCGATCGGGAACATCCTGTCCACCTCGATCATCGGCATCGCGCGAATTGCGCTGATCAGTTCCTTCAGGCTGTCGGCGATGAGTTCCGAAAGTTCCACGCCTGGATGGCTCGGATCCTTGTAGAGGCTTTCCGGACGTCTGGTTCCGTCTTCAAGAAGGTGGGTGATGCAATCGCGCACATCCAGATAGAACCATTCGTTTCGTTCAAACACCGAGATGCAGTTCGAGATCAAATGCTTGGATAGCTCCACGGTGCTGACCGGGATGCAGACGAAGATCGGCTCGCATCCATTCTTCTTGGCGCTGTGCCCGATCCATTCGATCCATTTCACCACGTCGTAAAGCCCGATCGCACCGGCCGACAGCAGCGAGTAATCGATCGCGCACATGTCAATGATGCAAAATTCCGCGTTCCGAAAGAACGAGCGGCCAGCAAAATAGGGGCCAAGCAGCGATGGGCTCGCGCCGACGCGTCCCATCGACACCACTTCAACCGGCTGATGACGATCTAAAAATTTGTTGAAGAAACCTTCCTTGAGAATGCTGTTGGATTGACCCAAAATCGCGATCCTAGTCGTCATTCCCACTCCCCAACGGCTGTCAGCATATGCTCAGACTTCGACTTCGAACCATCCCGCTTGCATTGTCAATCGTTGCAATGGCCACGATCTCATCAGCGCGTGCCGCGCCATTGAGCGGACCCGCATGCGATGAGGCGGACCAGCAGATCGCGTCGACGCCGACGATCCCCGACTCCGCAAATGCGCTTCGGCGCGATCTGAAGAACGTCAGCTCGCTGCCCGCCCAGGCCTCGATCGTGATGCTTGGCGACTCGCTGGTCGAAGCCTGGCCGGAAGACCTCGCTTCCTCGCTCGCTGCGGGACATCCCGTCCTGAATCTCGGGGTCGGTCGAGATCGCATCCAGAATACGCTGTGGCTACTGACCTCATTCGAACAACAGCTCAAGCGCATCCAACCTCAGTCCGTGATCCTGCTGCTTGGCACGAACAACATCTACCTGGACAAGCCGTGCGGCGTCCGGCTTGCCTTTGACCATCTGTTTGACCGCATCAGCCGGATCTGGCCAAAGGCCCATCTGGTCCAGATTCTCATTTTGCCGCGCGGCCCGAATATGACGGGCGCAAAGGAAAATATTTCAGCCGTCAACGCATCGCTCTCGTCGCGAGAGAAGTCGGTGCAGAAGTACCGCGTCCTCGATGCATCGGCGATCGCCTGCCAGAACAGCACGCCCTGCGCCAACTACCGCGAAGACCTGCTTCACCTGACAAGGACGGGATATGAGCAGTTGACGCAGATCGTCAGGACAAACCTCAGCAGCAACTGAGCCGCTTCACGGGGCCCCGGATTTCCAAGGCGAGGCGATCTCGAGCGGGAGTATCGACGCCGGACGGCTGCAAGGAGCGCAAACCAGAGTCTCAGTCGCATGATCGAACGTCTCCGCCCCGTGAGCTGACTAAATCACGACAGGCCAGGTGAAGCCGCCGGACATGCCAATACCGGCTGCGACATGACGGACGTGCGCGGCCAATTGACAGCGACGATCGCTTCACCGCAACCTGCGACACAACCTCAGGTGATGGAATGAAGCTGCAGCCCGGCTCCGAACGAATTCTTGCGGATAGCAGCGCCGACCGCTGGACGGACAGGTGCGATGGGCGCCAGCGAAATCGCTGTGGCTCGGCACCATGACCGCGGTCGCGATCATGTTTGGACCAATGACGTTCTCGTGGAGTGCATTCGCGCTGTTCATCGTGACCAGCGCGATCACCCTGTGCTTCGGGCATTCGGTCGGCATGCACCGCCGCCTGATCCATGCAAGCTTCGACTGCCCGCTGTGGCTCGAACGGCTCTGCGTCTATCTCGGCACGCTGGTCGGCATGGCCGGCCCCTACGGCATGGTACGGCTGCATGATTTCCGCGACTGGGCGCAACGCCAGGCCGCGTGTCACGACTACTCCTGCCACCGCGCCGGCTTCTGGCGCGATGCCTGGTGGCAATTGCATTGCACGCTGGTGTTGAAACACCCGCCGGTCTTCCAGCTCGAACCACGACTCGCCAATGACCGCTTCTACGCCTTGGTCGAGCGAACCTGGATGTGGCAGCAATTGCCCTGGGCGCTGCTGTTCGTTGCGATCGGCTCATGGAGCTGGCTGGTCTGGGGCGTCTGTGTCCGCGTCGCCGTCTGCGTCACCGGTCATTGGCTGATCGGTCATTACTCGCATCGCAAGGGCGGACAGACCTGGATCATCGAGGGAGTCGCGGCCCAGGGCTACAATATCGGCATCGCCGGGCTGATCAGCATGGGCGAAAGCTGGCACAACAACCACCATGCGTATCCGAGCTCCGCGAAGCTCGGGCTGCTGCGGGGTCAGACCGATCTCGGCTGGTGGCTGATCAAAACGTTCGAGGCCGCAGGACTCGCAAGCAACATCAAAACGCCGGACAATCTTGCGCCGCGCCCGGGCGCGCGCCGCGTCGACGACCTGGGCACAGCTGACGCGGTCGCCGGGACATAGCGGCCGTGTATTGGTCCGCACGCCAGTTGCAGATCGATCGCCATCCCTTTATACAGCCCGCGTCGGAAAAGGCAGACTTGGTTTGGTAAGCCCAAGTCCTCTCGAAGACGAAGTCCCTTCGAAAACGAAGTCCCTTCGAAAACGAAAGCTCTGGTCTTCTGCCTCGTGCATGAGATCCCCACGACGAACACCGGACGCCATCGAAGCGTCCAATGTTCGTCCGTGTGGTTCTCAACCCGACGAACCGCTCCGGTCGAACATCGACACAGGAGTAGTTCATGCACAACGGTCACCCCCTTCCCCATGATGTCGTGATCGCCGGCGCCGGCCCCGTCGGCCTGCTGCTTGCCTGTGAGCTGCGGCTCGCGGAGCTCTCGGTGCTGGTGCTGGAGCAGGCCGCGGAGGCGCGCTCGCCGTTGAAGCGGCTGCCGTTCGGCATGCGCGGCCTGTCGGCGCCCAGCATCGAGGCGTTCTACCGCCGCGGGATGCTGGACGACATCGCGCCGCCGCAGCGCGCGAAGGTTGACGCGGACAGCAACGCATCGAATGAAGCGCACCGGGTGCAACAGCCGCGCCGCCCGGCCGGCCATTTCGCGGGCATCCAGTTTTACCACCATGATATCGACACCTCGAAGTGGCGGTTTCGCCTGCCGGGTCCGGCCGGCACCAGCATGGCGATCGATATGGAGTCGCTCGAATCCGCGGTGGCTGCGCGCGCAACCGCGATGGGGGTAGAGATCAGGCGCGCGCTGGCCGTCGAGGATTTCGAACAGTCGGAAGACGGCGTGACCGTTCGCGCCAGTGGCGAGATCTTCGACGGACGCTGGCTGGTCGGTTGTGACGGCGGCCGCAGCGCGGTGCGCAAGGCCGGCGGCTTCGCATTCGCCGGCACCGATCCCGAATTCACCGGCTATTCGGTCGAAGTCGAGATCGCCGATCCGGAAAAACTCCGCCCGGGCCGCCACTACACGCCGACGGGCATGTACACTTACGCACGGCCCGGCACCATCGCGATGGTCGCGTTCGACGGCGGCGCCTTCCACCGCACCCAGGAGATCACGCTTGAGCATGTGGAGGCGGTGTTGCGTCATGTCTCCGGCACCGACGTCACCTTGACTGCGCTCCGGCTTGCCACCACCTGGACCGATCGCGCCTGTCAGGCGACGGCTTACCGAAGCGGGCGCGTGCTGCTCGCCGGCGACGCAGCGCACATCCATTCGCCGCTCGGCGGCCAAGGCCTCAACCTCGGGCTTGGCGATGCGATGAATCTCGGCTGGAAGCTCGCCGCCACGATCCGCGGCGACGCGCCGGCCGATCTGCTCGACAGCTATTTCAATGAGCGGCATCCGGTGGGCGCGCAGATTCTCGACTGGTCGCGCGCCCAGGTCGCGCTGATGCGGCCGAGCCGGAGTTCGCGCGCGCTCGAAGCCATCATCCGCGATCTGATCGAGACGCCCGACGGCACGACCTACTTTGCCGAGCGCGTGTGGGGTGTTTCGCTGCGCTACGATCTTGGCGACAGCCATCCGCTGGTCGGCCGCAGCGCGCCCGACTTCGAGCTCGCCTGCGGGAGCAGGCTCGGCGAGTGGCTCAGGAATGGGCGCGGACTGCTGCTCGACTTTGACGCGTGCGCTTCCCTGCAGGCCGTTGCAGTTCGCTGGAGCAAGCGGATCACCTATGTCGCAAGCGACGCCCGGGATCGACTGGGCTTGCGCGCGGTGCTGGTGCGCCCCGATGGCTTCGTCGCCTGGGCCACCAACGCTGCCGCTGACCTCGAGGACGCCGCTCAAGCCATGGCACGATGGTTCGGCGAAGCTGACGCGGCGCATGAACGCGCCTAAGTCCTCGGGCACGGCGCGCGTGAAACTCTCTCGCTCCGTGTCCGGGTTCCCTGCCACAACCGTAACGCCCCGTTAACCCTATCAGCCTTAGGGTCATCGGGGCTCCGAATGGACGGCGGCCGGGTTTGTTGTGATGTCGTTTGCACAGAAGAAAACTACCGTCGTCCCCGTAGCCGAGGAGCGGCGGCGCTTCCAGCGCGTCAAGGTGCACCTGCTCGGCCGCTACATGCTGCCCGACCGGCGCGAGTTTCCCTGCCAGATTATCAACATGTCCCCGGGTGGCCTCGCGCTGCTGGCGCCGGGCATCGGCAATGTCGGCGACCGCGTGATCGCCTATCTCGACCATATCGGCCGGGTCGAAGGCCGCATCACCCGTATCATCGACAACGGCTTTGCGATGACGATCGGCGCCACCGCGCGCAAGCGCGACAAGCTCGCCGCCCAGCTCACCTGGCTCGCCAACCGCGATATCCTCAATCTGCCCGAGGATCGCCGCCACGACCGTATCGTGCCGCGCAACCCGATCGCCCTGCTCACCCAGGAGGACGGCACGCGGATGACCTGCCGCATCATCGACCTTTCGTTGTCCGGTGCCGCGATTGCCGCGGAGAACCGTCCGCCGCTGAAGTCGCTCGTGATGCTCGGCAAGGTGCAGTCCCGCGTGGTGCGAAATCTCGAGGAAGGCTTCGCGCTCGAGTTCGTCCACGAGCAGTCCGCGGAAACGCTCGAAGAGAGCGTTACCGCGAGGTAAAGCGAAAAGCCGCTCAAGCCCCCCGTTTTCAGCCCGCGAAGGCGGCCTCCGGTGTACCGGTGGCCGCCTTCGCCGCGTTTGGGCTGGTGAAATCGGCGGTTAACGGCCGGCGCGTTTGGCGCAACAAACCGCACAGGCGCAGCGCGCGCCGAGTTAATGCATAAAATTTGAATCAATTGCAGTTGTTTCAAATTTTATGCGAATTCGATTCAAGTATAGATCGAATTAGCGGCGGATTTTACGAGTATTCGCGTCAAATCTACTTTGCGTACTTAGCGGCGGCGAAAAAGCTTTGTGCGAAACGTGGTCCCAACAAGAAGAACGGGGGCCACAATGTTTGGGTTCAGGGGACAGGGGAAAGGTTTGGCAGTTGCCGCCATCCTGTTTGCGACGTGCGTGTCGGCCAAGGCCGGCGACGTGGTCTACGCCAGCCTGGGTGACGTCGCGCGTTCGCCGATCGGCTGGGTCGAATTCTGCGCCGACAATCCGGGCGAATGCCGCGGCAGCGCGACGCAACCACGCGACATCGTGTTGTCGCAGACCGCCTGGCGCGACCTGGTGCGGGTCAACAAGTGGGTCAATGAGTCAATCAAGCCGATGACCGACATGGATCATTGGGGCGTGATCGAGAAATGGTCGTTGCCATCCGACGGTTACGGCGACTGCGAGGACTACGTGCTCCTGAAGCGCAAGATGCTGATGGATGCCGGCTGGCCGCGCGAGGCGCTGTTGATCACGGTTGTCCGCGACAAGAAGGGCGAAGGCCACGCGGTGCTGACGGTGAAGACCGACAAGGGCGAGTTCGTGCTCGATAACCAGAACGAGAGCATCGTCGCCTGGACGGAGACCGGCTACCGCTTCGTCAAGCGGCAATCGCAGAGCGATCCCAATGTGTGGGTCTCGCTCGGCGACAACCGCCCGGCAGTCTCAACGGCAAGCTCGCGCTGAGCAGAACAGGAATTTCGAGTTCGCGACCCGGTCACATCCCCACCCCTCCCCGTCCCAGACCGGTTCGCGCGCGCCCACCCTTCCCCCAAAGGGTGGGCGCAACCTTTTTGGGGGCTGGAAAGCCTTGACGGATGAAGGTGATCGAGGCTTGCAACGCAGGCAGGCGCGCGTCGCTACGCGAATTGCGTAACCAGCCAGGTCACATAGACGAAGTTCAGCGGTGGAAAGAACATCGCGGTGCTCTTCAAAAGCACTCCGCTGCAGGCAACAGCGCCGCCGCAATCGCCCCAACTGCTCGACAGGCAGTGACCGGCAGCGAAAAGCCCCAGCGCAAACGAGATGCTCTTCCTGCCATCCGTCGCCGTCACGGCATTATCGATGGCATCGAGCATCGGCCCGAAACCGTTCGCGACCGGCCACCAGATCGGCCAGATGAGGGTGCAAATGATCTGCTTGACGCCGATCGAGCGCTCGCGATCGCGGTAGAAGGCGCCGATCGTGAAGATGCAGCCCAATGCGTAGACAACGAAAATTGGCAACAGAACCTTGTCGGCGCCCATCGCTTCCCCCAGCGTGCTAACAGAACGTAGCAGAGCCCGCTTTGCAGAAGGCCTGCTTAAAAACCTGATCGAAAAAGGTATTAACTGGCCAATATTCTAACTCCGGGCGGGGCCTCCTGCAATCAGTAGGACCTCGGGTAACGCCCGGTTCCCGACCGCAGGCCTCAGAAGAAGCGATCGAGAAAGGACGCAGCCTCGTCCGTGATGCCGACGATCTTGTTGGTGGCCTGGCGATAGAATTTAAAGTTGAGCTCGCGGCCGACCTCATTCTCGCTGGCAAACAGGACCACGATGTCGTCTGTGGCGACGTGCCCGCCGCTTATGCATGGTTTTCTGGGCGGTGAAGCTGAACGCCTTCGCCCGTGGATCGGGGATCTCGGTCTTGATCGTAAACGCCATCGCAGGCCCTCCACCGGTTCACTGCGCCTTCAGGCATCGGAGGCCTGACATGCTGGCAGCAGCGATATTGAATTGAATTCAATTCAGCGGATGACCAAGCGATGAGCAACCAATGAGCACGACGAGTCCTGGGACACGGGAACGGCTGCTCGCGGCGGCGCAAGAGGAGCTCATCGAGGGCCATGGGCACCTGGAGATGCAGGCCGTCGCCAGGCGGGCGCAGGTGTCGGTGGGGCTCTCCTATCATCACTTCGGCTCCAAGGCCGGCCTGATCGCCGCCGTGGTCGAGGAGTTCTACGACCGGCTGGATCAGGCGGCATTCGCCGGTGCCAGGCTGTCAGCCGAGAGCTGGGCGGACCGGGAAAGGCAGCGGATCGGGGCCTACGTCGCCTTCCACTACGATCATCCGTTTGCGCCGCTGGTCATTGGACCGCTGAGCCGCGCGTCCGAGGTCCTCGATGTCGAGACCGCCTTCACCCGCCGCCAGCTCGCAGCCGGTGCCCGGATGCTTGAAGCCGCCCGGCGCGACGGGATCGTATCCGGCGACATCGACGCTCACCTCACCATCGCGCTGATGATCGGCGGCATCCGCCAGGCGCTGATTGGCGCACTCACCGGCGAACGGCGGCCCGATCCGGCTCAGCTGACCGACGACATCTGGGCCTTCATGGCGGCCGCGCTGCGGCTGCCTGCGGAGGCTCAATCCGGGCCGTCAAACACCATGCGGCGAAGCCGCCCTAACGTTCAACAATAACCGCAATTTCAATGGCCAGCTTGTTCAACCCGCACGATTTTCACACACCGCAATCGTCCTACACAAGGCCGGATCTGCTGCGATCGAGCGAGGGCGGCTATTTCGGCCCCGGCAACGCCCAGCTGCCGGCGCCACCGATGCTGATGATGGACCGCATCACCGAAATCAGCCTCGACGGCGGCGCCTTCGGCAAGGGCCATGTCGCCGCCGAGCTCGACATTGCACCCGGCCACTGGTTCTTCGCCTGTCACTTTGCCGGCGATCCCGTGATGCCGGGATGTCTCGGTCTCGATGCGATGTGGCAGATCATCGGCTTCTGGCTCGGATGGTCGGGCTCGCCGGGCAAAGGCCGGGCGCTTGGGGTCGGCGAGGTCAAGTTCAGGGGCCACATCACGCCGGACGTCCGGCTGGTCCGCTATGAGGTCGACATCCGCCAGGTCAGGCGCGGCCGGCTGGTGCTCGGCATCGCCGATGGCCGCGTGCTTGCCGACGGCGGCTGCGTCTATGTCGCGAAGGACATGCGGGTTGGCCTCGTCGCGCCCGCGACCTGACCTGCGGCGGCAGGCCCGTCGGCCGGTCGGAAGCCGTCCCGTTTTGGGGCAGCGCGTGCAGTTGTCGGCAAATTTCGCTGTCGCCGCATGGGTCTAGCGGACCCCGGGTTTTGCCCGCGCCGCGGTTGTGCTAATCAAAATCTTTCAATTGATGTCCGGTTCTGGTCGCATGGTCGAACTTGCCCCCCGGAATTCACCAGTCGGCAGCCTGATTGGCGTGCAGCCGATCGCGATCGGCGCCGTGGCGCTTGTGCTCGTGCTGTTCGGAATTGGCTCGATCGCGCTGTGGCGCAGCTTCACCGGCAACGTGCCCGAGACCGACCGCATGGTCGCCACCCGTCTGTTGCAGGCTAGGACCGCACAGGTCTCCGAGGCCCTGGTGGAGAAGACCAAGGGAATCGAGGAGACCCAGCAGGAAGCGATCGACCAATTGCAACTGGTCCAGGACGAGCTGCAGACCATGCGCAAGCAGTTCGCGGCGCAGCAGGCCGACGCCAAGAAGCTGTCCGATCAGGTCGCCCAATTGACCGAACAGGTCGAGGGCCTGCGCCAGTCACTGGCGAGCGCACAGGCCAACGAGCCGGCCGCCGAGCCCTCCCCGCGCAAGCGCTCGAAGGCCAGCCGCAGCGCCAGCCGGAAGCGCCACCGATCGCGCGGTTGATCCCTCGCGAGGTCTCCACGGCGCTCCCCAATCGGCCGGCCCGTAAAATTCCGCGAAACCGATCAAGTGCCCGTTAGCGGGAATTAATCCTGACTTTGTGAACTGGTTCACATATCGGACTTCGAATCCGAGTCATCTTCAAATAACCGGATGGCGTGAGCCGATTTCAATATCCGGGGCTGGCAAGGTCGTTGACGGTATACTACGTCGACGGCCTTGTTCTTTTGAGGGCCTTGGAATGCGGCCCACCCTTCCCGACTATCATTGGCGCGCTCGGGACAGCTGCACCCGCGCAGCGATGCGCAAAGAAGAGCGAAACCGCGGCGCGGCGGGCTCGAGCTGATCGAAACCCCGCGTGCAGCGTTGCGGACTTAACCGATGCGTTCGCGGCGGGCGCGATCAACTCGCAGCCTCAGCCGGGCAAGCTTCGGCTCGAGCTGATGGAGCATGTAGATCAACGCAACGGCGAGACTCGACACAACGACCATGAACAGCAATGTCAGATCAGGAATGGTCAGCATCTCTATTGTCCTCTGAGGCCCGGCTCAAATCGCAGCCGGGCCTTTTGTTTTCGCGACGCGTTCACGCATCAACTGCCGAAATGCGAAGCAAGCCGCATACCAGTGCACGACCGCCAACGTAGCCCTCGCATCGCAACATCGAGGCCGCGCCAACCATTCCAAAACCATCACCATGGCAATCGAATGGACTGGCCATGCGTCAGTGGATGGCTCAGTTGCAAACCTGCACGGGGCGGATCTGCCAGCCGTACGGCGTCAGCATGCGACGACGAACGACGTAGCAGCCGCCATCACTGTAGCCATAGCCATAGCCGTAGCCGTCGTCGTAGCCATAGCCCGCGTAATACGGATTGCCATAGTAGCCGTCATAGTAATCGTAAGCGCCGTACCCGAGTCCGAACCCAACCGCTGCAGCAGCGAACGGATAGCCCCAGCCGCGCCGGAATCCGCCACCGTGCCAGCCTCCGCCGTGCCAACCGCGGCCAGCCCAACCGCGGCCAGCCCAACCGCCGCCGCCGATTGCAGCCGAGCGGAAGCCGCCGCCTCCGCCCATCGCGCGGAAAGCGCCGCCATGGAAGCCGCCGAAACCGCCGCCGCCGCGGAAGCCGCCACCACCACCACCGTGGAAACCGCCGCCGCCAAAACCGCCGCGCGCCGACGCGGCGTCGGCCGTGAACAGGCCGACCGATGCCGCAGCCAACAAGGCAATCATCGTTTTACGCAACATCACCCGTTACTCCTTCTTTCCAAGGCTTTTCTTTTCAAGCCTCCTCCGCCGCGTCCTGCGCATGCTAACTCAATGTAGGACCGCAGCTTCCGCCGCGCGCCTTTGTCGCACTCACTTCTACGCGACCGTCGTTCATCGAAGACGCAGCCGTCGAAAAGCTAACAGCCGCGGCAGATGCCGTTCATCCGGCGATCGACCATCCTGTTCTCGTCGGCGATTGCCTTGTCGATGCTTTCGGTCGACGCCGATCCGGTGGTGACGCCTATACCGCTGTTCAGCCGGCCGGAGGATTGCGCCGTGCCGGCGCTGGTGGTGCCGGGCGGCGGCGACGTGACCTGCGGTGGCGTCGGGGTGGCCAACGAGGGGCTGCCGCTCCCGGTGCTTTGAGCGACGGTAACCGCTGGCGCCAGCAGAATGGCGATTGTCGCTAACGCGGCGGTGGCGGATAATTTGCGCACGGAATTCTCCCTTGCGGACATCAACGAGTCCGCGAAACCCCGGTTCCGGCAGGCGTTGGAGCAATACAGTTTGGGAGCAATGCAATTTGCGCAAGCTGATCGAGTTTGACGACGACACGTTCGACAAGCTGAAGCAGCTTGGCCGCGACCGGATGGCGACCCTGCAGGAGCTCGCGGACGAGGCCTTCGCCGACCTCTTCAAGAAGCACGGTATTCCGATCGACCTGAAGGATGCGCTGCGCAAGAGCGCAAGACTTCAGGGGGCAGCAAGACTGCAGGAGACAGCAAAGCCAGGCGGCGCAGCACCGAAGCGCGCACGCAGGCAGGGCCGGAAGCGCTGAGGGCTAAAGCGCGATGAGATTGGGTTGAATCATCATCGCGCTTCTGGTTCTTGCTTAAGCATGATCTCCACGCAAACGCTTCGCGTTTGTCGCAGGGAAAACCGCTTCGCACTTTTCCGGATCATGCCTTAGCCGATCTTCTTCAGCCCGGCTTTGTACTGCGGGCCCCTGATCGCGTAGGACTTCGCCGGCCGCGACAACGCCTCGATCTGGGCAGCGTCGAGCGTGCGCACCACGCGTGCGGGCGCACCGATGATCAGGGAGTATTCCGGAAATTCCTTGCCCTCGGTGATGACGGAGCCGGCGCCGACGACACTGCCGCGCCGGATGCGCGCGCCGTTCATCACGATCGATCCCATCCCGATCAGCACGCCGTCTTCCAGCGTGCAGCCGTGCACGATCGCGTTGTGGCCGATGGTGACGTGGTTGCCGATGGTCAGGGGGAAGCCGGGATCGACATGCAGGGTCGAATTGTCCTGGACGTTGGAGCCCTCGCCGATCTCGATCCACTCGTTGTCGCCGCGCAGCACGGCGCCGAACCAGACGCTCGCCGCGGACTTGAGGCGCACCTTGCCGATCACAACGGCATTGTCGGCGATGAAGTAGCTGCCGTCAGCGGGAAGATCGGGCCCCTGCCCGTCGAGTTCGTAGATCGCCATGAAGGTCTCCCTGGAGCGTTTTCGAGCGAAGTGGACACCGGTTCGCGTGAAGAAAACGCGTCAAAATGACAATCCGGCGCTTTCGGTTCCGATTAATCAGAACCGAAGCTCTGGTGGGGGCGACATTGGCACAGCGACTGATGTGGTTTCAAGCAACCGCAGTCATTGATCCGCGCGGATCGCGACCGGATCAGGCGAGCACGCCGGCGGCGCGCAGCGTCATCATGAAGAAGGTGCCCGACATCAGGCTCCAGAAGCCGGAGATCACGGTTGCCATCATCACGAATTCGAAACGGCGGCGCTCGATGCGGGCGCCGCGCAGCGTGTTGCGCATGATGATGAACGGTGCGGCGAAGACGAGGAACGGGACCGCGGCAAAGGTCCTCGGCGCCACGCCCTCCTGCAGCAGGCCGAAGCCGGCCGGGCGCTCGGCCATGGCCTGATAACCGCTGGCCAATGCGCCGGCGAGCGCGAAGCCAATGAAGAGCGAGAACAGGGAATTCAGGGTATCGGGCGACATCGGCACTTCCGCTACGCAACAGGCCACTCACCCTGCTTCGCAGAATTGGCGGACGGCCGCCACATCATCCTTAAGGAAAGGTTAACCGGACCACTCCGGCGCGGCGTTTGCGCATGGCCAATCAATTTGGGATTCCATTGGAATCGTACGGAAATTCCTCGCCTCGTGGCATATTCGGCAGGTGATTCGGCCACTCCCGGCCTGCTCTCAGCTTCGCCCATGACGCTTCTTTCGACGGCCCAGCATCTCGCCCGCGACACCCGCCGCAACCCGCGCGCGCATCTCGTTCCGGTCATCGCCTCGGCAGTGATCGCAGCCGGCGCGATCACGCTGGTCGCCTATCTGTTGTGGCCGACCTACACCACCGCCCCGCCGAGCGATCCGTCGCGGCTGCCGGTGAGCGTCGGCGGCACGCTGTTCAACGTGCCGCCCATGGCCGTGCGCATGAAGATCCAGCGCCATTCCGGGCCGCAGGAGCGTGTCGATCTGAGCATCCTCTATCCGTCGCTGGAGGCACCTGCCGCGCCGAAGCACTACAGTGCCGACACCGTCGAGGACAAGGTGCAGCCGATCGACCGGATCTTCGTGTCGATCGCGGCGCACCACGATTCACTCGCACCCGAGATGCGGCTACGCACGATCTATCCGCGCTATCTGGACGAGCGCGCGACGACCGATGACGGCTTGACGACGCGCGCATTCCGCGACGGCACGCCCTATGGCGGCGAGGACCTGTTCACCGCGAGCGAGCCGCAGCTGACCGCGCGCTGCACGCGCGATAGCTCGACGCCCGGCATGTGCCTGAGTGAGCAGCGCATCGAGGGCGCCGATCTGACCTTCCGCTTTCCGCGCGGCTGGCTCGCGCAATGGCGCGACATCGCCACCGCGATGAACCGCCTCTCCGCACAGATGCACAGCGCGAAGGGCTAGCCTCCTCGTCATTGCGGGCAGAGAGAAGCCTGATATCGGGCGCGCATTCGCGCGCCCCGTCGTGACAGCGCGACAGGCAGCGAGGCCGTTCGGCCTTTACTCGCTCAGATCTTCTTCCAGGATCGCCATCTGGAACTGGAACGAGCGATCATCGTCCTCGTCGTCGACGAACAGCACGCCGATGAACTCCTCGCCGATATAGACCTCGGCCGAGTCGTCCTTCTTGGGCCGCGGCACCACGCGGATCTTGGGATTGCTGAACACGCGTTTGAGATACGCGTCGAGCTTCCTGACTTCCTGAACGTCCACGGCCGTCTCCAATCGGGTCGATGATTTTCGGGGGAGTTTTAGGACGAGACGGCAAAGATCGCCAGAGCCTTTTCGGGCTTTGGCGACGTGATGTTGCGCACGCAATTCATGTTTTGACGCGTTTTCCTGACGCGAACCGGCGTCCACTTTGCTGAAAAACGCGCCGCGGTCAGAAAACGAGTGAAATCAAAGACCGATCGCGTTGAGCATCTGGTCCATGGTGCGTGACGGCTCCGCACATCCGGCTTCGCCGACGATTTTTGCCGGCACGCCCGCAACCGTGACGTTGTGCGGCACAGGCTTGACCACGACGGAGCCTGCCGCGATGCGCGCGCAATGACCGATCTCGATATTGCCGAGGATCTTGGCGCCGGCACCGATCAGCACGCCGTGGCGGATCTTCGGATGGCGGTCCTCGTTCTCCTTGCCGGTGCCGCCGAGCGTGACGCCATGCAGGATCGAGACATCGTCCTCGATGACGGCCGTCTCACCGCAGACGAAACCGGTGGCGTGATCGAGGAAGATGCCGCGGCCGATCCTGGCGGCCGGGTTGATGTCGGTCTGGAACACCGCCGACGAGCGGCTCTGCAGGTAGAACGCAAAATCCTTGCGGCCCTTCTGATGCAGCCAGTGCGCGAGACGATGGGTCTGCAGCGCGTGAAAGCCCTTGAAGTAGAGCAAGGGATCGATGAAGCGCGAGGTCGCGGGATCGCGATCATAAACGGCGACGAGGTCGGCGCGGAAGGCGTTGCCGATATCGGGCGCATCGCGCAACGCCTCGTCATAGGTCTGGCGGATCAGGTCGCCCGACAGCGCCGCGTGATCGAGCCGCTCGGCGATGCGATGGACCACCGAATCTTCCAGGCGCTCATGATGCAGCACGGTCGCATAGATGAAGGATGCGAGTTCCGGCTCGCGCCGCAGGATGTCTTCCGCCTCGCCGCGGATTCGATCCCAGATCGGATCGAGCGCCGCCAGCTTTCCCCCCTGCGGATTGACCTGATGAACTGCCATGGCTGCTCTCGCAATTCGGTTGTTCTGATGTGCGTTATAGCACGATGGACCCAGCGCGTCCCGGGATGGCTCGGTACGGTAAACCTCAACCGAACACCCCCGGGGCCGGCGTCTAGGGGAGTTGGTCGGGATTTTGCCGAAATCAAGCCGTGCTTCTGCAACTATTGGCGGATTTCGTCGCGAGTGTGGTTTTGGGCATGGTCAGCCCCAATAAAAAGGGGGAAACAACATCAGTACCAGGAGTTTACGCGCCCGCCTGACCGACGCGCGGTCGGTCTGGATCGCCACCATTGCCATCCCCCTGCTCCTGCTCGCCCCTGCCTTCTGGAACGGCTATCCGCTGCTCCAATGGGATACCGGCGGCTATCTGGCGCGCTGGTACGAGGGCTATCTGGTGCCGAGCCGATCCACGGTGTTCGGCATTTACCTCCATGCCGGCGAGGCGTCTGGCTTCTGGCTCAACCTCGGCATCCAGACCCTGGCGACGCTGTGGATCCTGCAGCTGACGTTGCGCGTGCTCGACCTCGCCCGGCCGGTCAGGCTGATCGCGATCAGCCTCGCGCTGGTCGCAACCACCGCCCTGCCCTGGCTCGCCAGCATGCTGCTGACCGACATCTTTGCCGGCCTCGCGGTGCTCGCGCTCTTCATCCTCATCCTGCGCGGCGAACGGATTGCGGCGCTGGAGAAGGCGGTGCTGTTTGGCTTCATCGCATTTTCGGCCTCAACGCACAGCGCGACGCTCGCCGTGCTGCTCGGCCTGTGCTGCGTCGGCTGGATGCTGCGTCCGTGGCTCGGCCGGCGCATCCCGATCGCGGGCCTCGTGCAGGGCAGCCTGACCGCCGTCGCCGGCGCGGCGATGCTGCTGGCGGCGAATTTCGCGCTGTCAGGGCAGCTTGCCTGGACGCCCGGCGGAGTAGGCGTCGCCTTCGGCCGCATGCTGCAGGATGGCATCGTGGCGCAATATCTGCGCGACCATTGCGCGAAAGAGAACCTGAAGCTCTGCCCCTATCGCAACGAACTGCCGCCGACCGCCGACGACTTCCTGTGGGGCCACAGCATGTTCAACACGCTCGGCCGCTTCCAGGGACTGAATGACGAGATGGGCTACATCGTGGAGCGTTCGCTGGCCGAATATCCGGGATGGCAGGCCAAGGCGGCGCTGGAAGCCACCGTCGACCAGCTGATGCATGTCGCAACCGGCGAAGGCTCCTCGGGCTGGATCCCGCACACCTACGGCATCATCGCGCGCTACATTCCCAAACAGGTCGCGCCGATGCGCGCCGCGCGACAGCAGCGCTGGCGCCTCGACTTCACCGCCATCAACCGCATCCATGTGCCGGTCGCACTGGCCTCGATGCTTTTGGTCGTGATCCTGTTCGGCCGCGGGCTGTGGCAGCGGCGGCTCGACGACCTCACGCTGCTGGCGGGCACCGTCATGCTCGCGCTGCTCGGCAATGCCGTGATCTGTGGCGTGATCTCGGGTCCGCACGACCGTTACGGCGCGCGCATGGTATGGGTTGCGACCTTCGTGGTGCTGATCGCGGCGGCGCGCGCCTTCGCCAAGGACGATGCGGAGAACGAAGCCGACGAGCTATTTTCGCCGCGACAGGAAGTCGATGACGCCGCTCTTGTAGACCTTGTCGCCGACCGCCCGCATATGATCGCGGTTCGGGATGTCGAGCACCTCCGAACCCGGAATGATCCTGCCGAGCGCCGCCGCTGAGCCGGCGATCTCGTCCTTGCTGCCGACGGCGATCAGAACCGGCACGCGGATGCAGGCCGCCTCCTCGCGCGTCATCAGCCGGCGCGAGCCGCGCAGGCAGGCGGCGAGTGCGCGGCGGTCGGAGCGGGTCTGATCGGCAAAGGCGCGGAAGGTGCGGCCGACCGGATCGGTGACATCGTCGAGCGACGGTGCCTCCAGCGCGAGGGCTACGGTCTCGCCGGGACCGCCGCCCTCGATCAGCCCGATGCCGATGCCTCCCAGGATCGCCGAGCGCACCCGATCGGAATTTTCGAGCGCAAGGATCGCTGTCATCCGCGAGCCCAGCGAATAGCCCATGATGTCGGCGCGCGCGATCCCAAGATGATCCATCAGCGCGATCACGTCGCTCGCCATGATCGCGATCTCGTACTGCGCGGCATCGTAGAGCTTGGCGGATTCGCCGTGGCCGCGATTGTCGAGCGCGATGACGCGCCGGCCAGCCTTGACGAGATCCGACACCCAGGTCGGATAGATCCAGTTGACGTTCTTGCTCGAGGCGAAGCCGTGCACGAGCACGATCGGCTCGCCCTCGCCTTCGTCGATATAGGCAATTTCAACGTCGCCGTGATGGAAACTCGGCATCATCCATTCCGTTGTTTTTTGGGATTGAGTTTGGCGATCGAAAAGCCGACCGCGAGCTTAGCCCTGGGCGGCAGAACCCGCCAGCGCAACCTGAGCGGACATCTGCCGCTGCAGGCGACGCGCCTTACTCCGCCTGAGCCACCACGCGGTAGCCCGTTCGGTGGTCGCCTTGATCGAGGACAGGAAGCCGAACAGCGCAAGCAGCGCACCGAACAGCCACATGGTGAGATTGAACGTGCCGGCCGCGAGCAGCAGCGCGCCGTGGCCGAGCAGCTTGAGGATCGCGCGGGTCTGGCCGCCCTTCGCCTCCGCGAGCCGAGCCGCGCGCGCGATCTCCTGCGGGTTCTCCGCGACCTTCAGCGTGTCCCGTGCGGCACGAATCCCGGCGGCCTCGCCGACGCGTCCGACGTCCTTGGCGACGCGCACCAGCGCCCCGGCCTTCTCGGCGCGGAACGCCGCGCGGATCGCGGTTGCGGTCTCTGCCGGGCGAAGCACCGAGCCGGAGGCGACCGCCTCGCGCAGCGCCGGCTGGTCGACGACCTCGCGGGTCGAACGCCCGGCCCATTCGATCAGCCCTTCGCTCAGCCGTCCCGCCTTGCGCGTATCTTTGACCAGCGTCAGCCCGGCGCGCAGCGGCCCGGCGCCGCCGACCGACACATAGGTCGCCGCCGTCACCGCGAGCCCGGCGGCCGCAAGCCCAAGCACCAGCTGGTCGGTGTCCTCGCCCATCACGAGATGCTTGCCCTCGCGCACGACGTCCCTGACATCGCCGAACACGAACAGGTCGCCCGCAACCGTGCCGGACAGGCTTGCGACATCGTCGGCGTTGCCGGTCACGAGGCCAGTGGCGAACCCCTTGGCGAAATGCGTGGTGGACGATTGCTCGGCGCGCGCCTCGTCGACCCGCCTTGTGAGCTCATCGCCGAGCGCGATGTCCTTCTCGGCGGCGAGCGCGACAAAGCTCGTCGCAAGGTCGGCATCCCCCGCGGCCAGTGCCGCCTCGATATTGTCCGAAATCAACGCCGGGTTGTTGCGCACCACGGAATTGATCCTGAGGTCGGCGAGCTCGGCGGGATCGTCCCGCGCGGCGAGGATCGTGCCAGCATCATGGGCATGCGGCCAAATGACCGCGCCGATGGCAGCGCTCGTTGCCAGGCCGGCCACCGCAAGACTGAGGCGAACCCCGTTCATTCCGCTTGAAACCTCAAGTTTAATTCGCCTCGTTCAGTTCGCCTTGGAAATAGTGTGCCGTTTTTGCGACACAACGGCTCCGACCAAAGAAGGGCTTCTCTGGGACGACAAGATTGTGTCGAATTTGCATGAGCAAATGAGCCGTCGGGGCTCTAGGAATCAACTGTTCCCGCCAGTATGGTGCGCGGCATTTCGCGATGCCGCATGCTGTCGATTGCGTCTGCCCATCGTTGCCACCAAGGTGAGAATATGTCCGACCACGTCGTCCCGCACTTCCATAACGATGCCGGTGTCTCGGTGATCGAAATCGGATCGCAGGAGTTCATGTGCGTGGGCGCCAACCCGCCGTTCGACCACCCGCACGTGTTCCTCGACCTCGGCAACGACAGCGAGATCATCTGCCCGTACTGCTCGACGCTTTATCGCTTCGCGTCCGACCTCGCTGCCGGCGAAGCGCGGCCGCCGGAATGCGTGCTGAAAGACAAGGTCGCCTGACCGCTCCGTGGCGCTGACGCGAACCGTCATCGTTGCAGGCGCCGGGATCGGAGGACTGACGGCGTCGCTGACACTGGCGGCACAAGGCTTTCGCGTCGTCGTGCTGGAGAAGGCCGAGCGGCTCGAGGAAGCCGGCGCCGGCATCCAGCTCTCTCCCAATGCCAGCCGGATCCTGGTCGGGCTCGGGCTCAAGGAACCGCTTGCGCGGCGCGCGGTCACGCCTGAATCCGTCAACATCCTGAGCGCGCGGGTCGGCGGCGAGATCGCGCGGATGCCGCTCGGCCAGGCGGCCGAGTTCCGCGCCGGCGCCCCCTATTGGGTGATCCACCGCGCCGACCTGCAGGCCGCACTGCAGGCCGCGGTCAGCGACCACCCCGATATCGACCTGCGGCTCGGCTGCCAGTTCGAGGATGTGACAAAGCACGCCAAGGGGCTGACGGTGGTGCAGCGCCGCGGCAACGCACGGCAGGAGGAATTGGCGGTTGCGCTGATCGGCGCCGACGGCATCTGGTCCGCCGTGCGCGGGCATTTGTTTCCGGATGTACAGCCGCAATTCTCCGGCCTGATTGCCTGGCGCGGCACGCTGGAGGCAACTGCCCTGCCGCGTGAATACACCGCGCCGCGCGTCCAGCTCTGGATGGGGCCGGACGCCCATCTCGTGGCCTATCCAATCTCGGGTGGGCGCCAGATCAACGTGGTCGCGATCGTCGCAGGCACCTGGAACCGGCCGGGCTGGAGCGCGCCCGGCGACATCAACGAGATCAAGGGCGCGTTCGCCACGGCGCGCTGGCCAGCGACCGCGCGGATGCTGATCGGCGCCGTCGATGGCTGGCGCAAATGGGCGCTGTTCACCCTGCCCGACATCGGCCGCTGGAGCGAAGGCGCGGTGACGCTGCTCGGCGATGCCGCGCATGCGATGTTGCCGTTCGCCGCACAGGGCGCCGGCATGGCAATCGAGGATGCCGCCGTCCTCGCCAAGGCGCTCGGCGACTGCACCGGGGAAAACACCTCAGGCATTCCCGCCGCGCTGAAGCGCTACGCCGAGATGCGGCGCAGGCGCGTACTGAAGGTCCAGCGCCTGGCCCGGCAGCAGGGCCGCATCTATCACCTGCGCGGGCCGCTCGCGATCGCGCGCGATCTCGCGATCCGCGCCATCGGTCCAGAGCGCATGCTGGCGCGACAGGACTGGATCTACGACTGGCGCGTTTGAACCATCAGCTGAACGCGCGCGAACAGCGATCGGCTTCGCTCGAACGCGCTGAGTTTAGTGGACGACGCCCCGCGGGGCGCGTGCCCCCGGCGCGCCGGGCGCTGCGGCCGCAGCGGTCTCGTCCGGCGGGCTTTCATGGCACTTGTTGCTGCGCCAGGCCTGATCGGCAAGCTTCTGCTGGGCGTGGATCGAGATCAGCTCGTTACGATAGACCATCTCGGAGACCACGGTACCGCCGACGCCGGTCTCCGCCTTGGCCATCAGCTTCTCCTGATCGGTCGCGCGGGTCGCGAGGTTCTTGCGCTCGGTCTCAAGCTGCTTGCAATCATAAAGGTCGTATTTGGCGGGATCGGCGAACGCCGGCGACATGGTGTCGCCGATCTGTGCGCAGCCGGAAACGCCCGCGGCCGAGGCGAGCAGCACAATGACGGCCGCCGCGCGCGACATCTTTGAGCGGCGTGGGAAACGAACAGACATTCGGCTTTCTTAATCAGACAGTGTTGAGATTGCCTAAAGCAGCCGCCGGTGTCCGGATTGAGGCTCAATCGCGGCGGCGCGCTGCTTATCCCAATGCGGGGCGGCCGAAGCAAATGGAATTGCTGGCCACTGTTTAAGTCTTTGAAACCGCACCTGTTAGCACCGGATAATGACAATTCCACTTCGCGCTCAAACGCGCTAGAAATCGGCGCGCCTGGCGCAATGCGGACGTGGCGGAACTGGTAGACGCAAGGGACTTAAAATCCCTCGATGGCAACGTCGTGTGGGTTCGACTCCCACCGCCCGCACCAGCCTTGAAATCAAAGGCTTACGCTATTCTAGCGATGACATCGTGTGATTGCCCGGACATGGCGTGTCCGCACTGTGTCCGCAAAATCGCGAATCCTCGTCTCGAATCCTGCAGTTGCCCCTCACAAATGCGAATGCCCGGGACTGGCCCGGGCATTGGGTGGTGCTCTCTGATTGAGATTGGCGGATAAAACCGAGTCCTCTCAGCCGGTTGACGTGGTGCTCAGTTTACCGTGCCGAGGTGCTCGACCAGCTGGACGTCGCGGGCGTCGGCCTGCTCGAAGCCTGCGGCCCCACTCAGCTTGGCCGCAGCCCGAGCCATGGTTTGCCTCAGCTTGAAGTGCCAGCTCCTAGGACCGGTGCAGTCGTGGACGTTTGGCCACAGTTCGCCGGCGGTCTCGTACCGGTTGACATATTCCAACACGGCGGCGATGCCGGCGGTTGTCGTCGGTGTCGTGCCAGCCAGTTCCCAAGCCATATCAGTCTCATGACTGCAGGCCTCGGTTTGGCGATCTTCCGCGTCGGAACGTGCGTCCGTGTGGGGATCGGTGTTGTCGGTAGCGGTGATCGCCGCCAACAGGTCGGCAAAGGCTTGCCGATGCCGGGCGATGGCGTCCAGAGCCGGATCCACGGGTGGCTCGGCCGAAAGCGCGGGAGCGCCGGCCAGGGCGGCCGCGGCGGCGGTACCGGCGAGAAACCGCCGTCTCGATGTGGTATCTGTGGTCTTAGCCCGTGACATGGATCACGCTCCGTGTTGCTGGTTAGGGCCGGCTCGGAAGTTCCGCTTCCGTCCGGCCTGCTTTTTTGGTACACCGCAATTATGGGAAAGTCAATTACGGTACACCAAAAAAGACGCGGTCGTCCCGCAACGGGTCGAGACCCAGCAGTCACGATCCGCATCCCAAAAGATGTGCTTGAGGCCGTAGAGGCTTGGGCGGGCCGCCAGGACGACACGCCGGCGCGATCACCTGCAATAGTTCGGTTGGTAGAGATCGGGCTGAAGGCGAAGGGCAAGTAGCGAAGCCGGCGCACCGTAGTCGCACGGAAGTACTCTCTAATCCCTTGCGTGAACAACCAGGAGGCGAGATCATGCTCGCTTTCAGAAAGTTGTTTTTAGCGGGGGTACCATGGGAATTCCGGCGAGAGTTTCTGCGCGCATATCCGCACAGCTAAAAAAATATCAGAAAGTGCTGGGGGCCGCGAAGCAACGGGACATCGGCGAGTCAGATACCGTTACCATCATCACCGACTTTCTCTGCGATGCATTGGGCTACGACAAATACAAGGAGGTTTCTAGCGAGCACGCAATCCGCGGAACCTATGTTGACCGCATCGTGACAGTCGACAATAAAAAACGATTCTTGATCGAGGCAAAAGCAATAGGGGTTGAGCTCAAGGACTCTCACGTCAAGCAGGCCATCGACTATGCTGCGAACGAAGGAGTTTCTTGGGTCGTTCTCTCGAATGGAGCAGTATGGCGCCTGTATAATCTGAGATTTGCGAAGCCGATCGATAAGACGCTCGTATTCGAGATCAATATCCTATCCTGCGATAGCAAAGACGAAGATACTATTGGGTGCTTTGGCAGCCTCAGTTCTGAAGGATATTCGAAAGACTCGCTGACGGAGCTGTTGAACGAAAAGCAGACGAGCAGCAAGTATACAGTGGCGGCCGTATTACGAACTGAAAAGATAGTGGAGTCGATCCGTAAGGAAGTTCGTCGGCTCTCCGGCATAAGATTGGATTCGGAATATTTGTCTTCGCTGTTAGAGAATGAAATCGTGAAACGCGAACTCATCGATAGCGAGGAGGCGACTGCTGCAGCGGCATATGTGAAAAAGCTACAGAAGACTGCCGAAAAAGAGAAGGCTGATGCCACAATCACGGTGGCTGCGGTAGCTGCAGACGCGCCGTCCGCTGGGTAGTCGACATCGGGCTGAAGGCCAAGAAGTAGGCGGATATGATCAAGACCGCGACAGGATGGCTGCAATTACCGCACTGGCTCATTCTCGCAGGAGCCGTGCTGGTAGTCGTCGGCCTCATTGGCCTTGTGATCAGCCGCCGACACCAGGCGAAGGGCCAGGACGAACCGGCCACGGAGCCGGGTCTCGAGCCGAGTCCCCAGTTGCCAACTCTGCCGGATCTTCTTGGCTCACCGCCACGAAATCGTCGGCGTGAGATCGGGACCCAATAGGATTGCGGGCCAAAAAGCGGGAATTGCCAGGCTAGCCTTAGAAGCGGCGGCAAGTGGGTGGACTTCACCGGCTATTGGCAGCGGCATATCGAGAATTAGTTCACGCTCGTTTTGGTCTATAGTCGCGAGGATCGAGACAGGCGTCATAAAATGTTTGATCCATACGAAACCAATCAACCTTATCTATGCCGCGCCCTGACGATGCATTACCCCCCGATGGGAAGGCGCAGGCTACACGTATCCACCGATCTTGTTCCTTTGATATGTCGGCTATTTCGTGAACCACTTCTTGAAGGTCTTGGTCTTGGCTAAAGACAAGTGCAATATCGAACTGCTTTTTTCGCGCTAAAGAAACGAGATCGAGTGCGAGGCGAACGTCGATTCCCTTTTCTTGCGGCGTCGTAATGATTTTGGGCTTCCCATCGGGCTCAAGAATAGGGTCCCCATTCCCGTCAAATAGTTGCTCTCTCCGATACCTGGGCTGACGCGTTGTCACTACGACACCGGCCCTCTTGAGAGCCAACACCCTATTTGACCAATATGCCGCCCACATCGGGGACTCTATTGCTGTCGGCACCCCCGTATAAAAGCGAGTGAGAGTCGCCCGCCAGTTATTCGCGGCACAAACGGCCTTGTGTAATTTGGCTGGATCGTAGTTTGGATGGTGGTGGCCAAAGGCTTCTTTGGCATGCTGAAATAAGTTCTGGCCATCAAAGAAGGCCATCACGTTCTTTATTGCTGGCTCGTCTTGTGCCGCCATAAAAGAAAACCCCGCCGGGGACCATTTCTGGCCAAGTCCGACGGGGGGCTATTCCGACCCCAAATATAGGGTCGTCCCTAAAGAACCGTCAACTCCGCTGGCCGTTCCGAAGATTAAACTTTTGCAGGTGTTCCACGAATATCACAACCGGAACAAAGCCGGATTTGTTCAATTTTTCAACCCCTTCGGCAATCTGAACGCTATACAGCGCAGCATATATTGTGTGCAAAAAGTCAACGCCTCACTTTTATTGCCCATCGCGCGGGGCTTGCTTCTCCAACCCGCTCCACGCCTTTCCCGTCATTGTTCTTGAGGCTGTGCTTTCCCAGCGCGGCGTGGCGGGGTCTTTCCTATTTGCCGCGACCATCAAAAAAAACGGCCCCAGAGCGGTACGAAACCGGGGCCGTTGGAGTCTTTGTGTATCTAAACATTTCCAGCTGACATCAGGCTTACGTCATCTCGAAAACTCCTAGGTAAATCATCCGCAATTATGGGACGTCTACAGTCAACGTTCCCAGCCCGAAACTGCCGATCGTTCGTCGGAATATAACGAATGGAACTGTTCCTCCGCCCACGGTCAGTCGGTTATAAGCTCCGAGAACGACCACGTCGTAATCCACGAGGCGCGCGAGGTCGGCCGGATCAGGCTGGCGACCGAGCGAAGCCCGGCGTTTCGGACCTCTGGCTTGAAGGATGGAGGAGCATGTGAGCCTGGTGTCGTCTGACCGCGACGGTCGGCCGGCTGCCCCCCCTAGAGTAGGTAGGAGCCCGATCCAATGTTGATGCTGTACCGTCAAACGTCGTTAGCCTTTCGGGCTGGACTCCGTGGAGCATCAGGATCTGACGATGTCTAAAGAGACTGCCAACTTGCGCGCCGAAGTTAAGAAGCGCATTGCCCAGATCGAAAGTATGACGCTAGTCCAGATTCAACGGGTCATGATGGATTGTATGTCCGAGCGGTCTGCTGGCAGGATGACGGCATGTGAGGGCAATGCGTTGCGCCACGCGCTGAACAAACGGGTCGGCATTCTCGGACGAGACCTTGTCGCGACGCGGGAGAGCTAAAGCGACAGTGAGAGGCCGCAATCCCGAAGCCCGCGACGCCCAAAGAAAGAACTCAGAGGTGCGTGGCATATTCGAACAACCACACTTCCGTTCTTATTCAATCCCGGCTCGCATTTGTATTGGCCTTGCGGTCTTAAGCGCCGTCCTGCTGGTCGGGATAATAGTGACGCACGTCGGGCCGTAAGGCTGCTCGCCGTATCCTCACTTGGTTGATTGGGGATTTGCTGAGATGCCGTTCTGCCGAGGGAGACGAATAGGAGTGAGCCATGACTCGCCGGATTACCTGCATTACCAGGCTGCCTATCCATCAAGACCGCCATCGGCGTATTCAAGCAGTCGGTGGTTCAGGATGGCAAGACTCGGAAGAAACAGCCATTGCAAACGTCAAACACGACAAAAGCGCTTACGATGTCACTGAGCAGGGCAAGACAGTCAAGGTGATCGTCAAAAAACACGATGGTCGCGAGTACCTCAAGACCGAGAACGATCGTTTTCTTCCCGATAATCTTCTGAGTCTTCAGGATTGCTCGTGACCGGCGTGGTCGTAATGTGACTTGAAGTCGTGGTCACACGGGGGCGGCGGTCCCCTGCGCACGACGCCAGCGAAGGCGCTGGGCGTCGCAGACAAGGCTTGGACCATTGCGCAGCTTGTGGACGCCGCGCTCTCTGTGGCCCCGGGCTGCCTACGGAAACCCCTCCGGATCGTCGTCGAAAGTTCACGGTAATTCAGGGAGGGACGTTAGCCCTCGTCCCCGCCAATAACCTCAAACAACCTCAGGGCCGCTTCGAGAGAGGCGGCCTTACCGATTACCTCAATCCCAGCCTCAGGGTGGTCAACGCTTGTCTCGTAGATGAAATAGCCAAATTCACCGCCAAGGCCTTTACCCCCAGCCTCTTTGTACAGCTTAGCGGGGAGAGGTGATATACATATCAACCTTTGATTGTCGATTCGTTTGGTTAGAAAGATATCATCCATGGCACCCACCGAAGATAAACCGAAATTCTCGTATCGAGCGTCGCCGCAGCTCTCGGCCAATCAGATGGCCGAATATTTGAGCCCATCGACTTCTTCGACCCGACGCACTGGCATCATTCGCGATGCGCGCTTTCCTAAAAAATCCATCGTCGCACAGTACGGGATGGGGCGAGAAGGACTCGTTAATTTCCTTGGCGACGGCACGCGAAGTTACGGCCATCTGGCCGACGCGGTTGTCGCTCTGGAAAAGCGGGAAGCGAAGCCGGGTGCATCCACCTGGATGAAGCGCGATAGTCGCGGCTCGATTGAAGCAATCGAAGCATTCCAGCGCCACTACAACAAGCTTGGATTCAGCAAGCTTGATTGTCGTCCGGTGCATGGCCGCCAGCCCCTTCTTGATCTTTGGCCGACAAGAATCAGCGTCTCCCTTGACTTCACCATTCATCGGCAACCCGTCGGGGGCAAGAAGGCCGTTGGCGGGGCCGTTCTCTTGTTCTCCAAGGGCGAGACATCCACAAACGCGCGACTTGAACGGTCGAAGATTATCGCCGGGCTGCTACACACGTATGCTGGCCGCTTCCTCGAATGCATGGGAGATGCCGATCCCACTCTTTGCTTTGCGGTAGACGTGTTCGGCGGAATTGCACATAAGCCGCCGGGAAGCTTCGTGAAGAAGCTCCGGAACGTTGCGGACGCCTGCGACGAGATCGCAGCTCGATGGCGAACCGTGCGGCCACCATCCGGATATGACGGTCCAGAACCAGATTGATGAGAATGGCCTGTTTTGAAATAGCGAGTGGCCTATTTCGGCCAGTATCCAAGCAAGGATGCGCTGGACGATCCGGTCAGCCATGGTCGATCTCCTATTCCTGTTCCCCGGCTTTCTCGCGCCGTTCCTTCAGTTCTGCCGCCAAGGCGAGATACCGGTCGCGTAGGGCGATCGCCTGTTCGATCGGCATCCACTTGCCATCGACCAGGACCTCGTCGTCCCCGTTCGATCGACGTTCTTCCAGCGTTGTTCGAACAGCTGCTGTTCGAACGGGAGCCCGCACCTTGCGACGGTGCGCCATCGTCTGGTCGACCGTTTCGGCAATCGCTCGCTGGACCTCTGCGATGTCGAATTTCCCCAATGCATTCCGTTTGATATGGCCGGACTTCTCCAACCACCAGAGCCCCGATTTTGAGCGACCGAGGATCTTAGCCAGCGCGCTGAGTGAGACTGACGATGCCGTGTTGTTGCTCATGCCGTTCGATCAATTTGGAGGTCTGGCTCTGATTTTATGTTGCGCTCAGCTCCCCCGTATCGCTCCAGGAACTGGGAAGTACCTTTTGCTCTGGGGGGCAGCGCAGCCAAGCCTCGATTGCGTCGAGGTCGGGAAAGCGGCCAACCTCCTTGCCCTTGACCCGCTTGAGCCATTCATGGACCACCCAGGCCTGCCCGTCCTGGCTCGGCTCGGCGGTGAAATACTGGAGGGTCTTTGCTTCATCGTCGCCGCGGCCGCAGATGGCTGCGCCTGGCAAGAGGCCGTCGGTGACATCCGCAGAATAGCAAGAGGCGTAGATTGTCATTGATGGCTCGCTGGTGGTTGCACAGGGTGCGGTGCCACGAGAGCACCGCACCCCTTCGTGGCCCTTGCGCCGTCAGGGGGAAGGAAGTCCCCTGCGATTTGATGGGCACGCCCCGCCAACCCAAAGCAGAGGGCGTGCCCACGTCCGCAACGCGCCTGGTCAGGAGGGGATGGAGCTTCCCCATTCGCGGTACAGACGATCTGCATATTTACCGACCCCCCCGCACAAGGTGGTTGGCGTCGAAGCGGGCATTGATCTCAGCGACGCTCCGGTCAAGCGCGGAAGGCTGGTCAAACTTCGTCGCTGGTCGAGTGTGGATTTCCTCGGCCGATACTCGCTCGGTTTGAAGGATGGCTGTCACGTCGCGCAGCGACTTGCCTTCGGCTATGAAGGCCGTCGCCCTGTCTGACCTGCCTACCATCTGGCACGCCGCGTGGATGTCGGCAGCGCGCTGGCGTTCGGCGGTAACGGCCGCGCCGGATTGCGTCCATCCCCGCGCATCGGCGAGCGCCGCCATGCGGTCCGGGGGCCGCTGATACAATCTGTAGTCAAAGGCACTCGGCTCCTTTGAGCGAGCAGTATCAGTCCTGGTCGCGTACCCTTTTGCTACGGCCTCCTGCGCTGACATCCAGGTTTCGGCCTTCATTTCCGCCCTGATCTCGGCAACGGGCCGGCCGGTCTTCTCCGCGTAGATGTCCGCCATGGAGTTAGCCATGGTCTCGAGCATTTCGACGCTCTTCGCGTGGTCCTGCGAGTTGCCGACTGTCAGGGCGGAGGGATCGTGGATCATCATCATCGAGCCTGCTCTCATGACAATTTTCTGCCCCGCCATGGCGATCACCGAGGCCGCAGACGCGGCGATGGATTCGACGACAACGGTCACGTTGCCCTTGTGGCTATCCAGGGCATTGAAGATTGCGATCCCGTCGGCAGCGCTTCCACCCCCAGAATTGATCCGGACAGTGACGTCTCTGCTTCGGCCGAGGGAGGCGAGAGCTTCGACCACGTCGAGATAGGTGAAGAATTCGCCCGAAAAGCCGTCACCGACAGCGCCGGACAGGAGTATCTCTCCGTTTCGTGCAATGCTCGGCATTTAGACCGCCCCTTCTACTTCGACACCGAGTACCGCCGCAGGGGGCGCGTCCCGGCGACGTTGAATAGCGAGGCCAGCTTCCTCGCTCGTGCGGATGAAGCTTTCCTCGTCATAAGCTGCTGCAAGCAGGTCGCGCTCTGCTTCGGAGATCAGGCGCGCACGGTCGGCATCGTCAAGGGCTGAGCTGTCGTCCGCGTACTTTTCATTGAACAGTTGCTCAAGCCTCGCGATGTATGCGTCCCGATTCCGCCAGATGTCGACCGCGAGGCCGTCGAATGCAGTATGCGGCCCAACAGATCCCTTACCCGATAGCTTGTATCCAACTCCGGCTATGGCTTGAACGGGCCAGTGAATGCCTTCGCCATAGTCGACGAGATTGGTTAGGTCGGGTTCGCCGGCGGCTGCAATCCGGTCAATCTCGGCGCGGATCAGTTCCTTTGCCTTAGCCGATGTGATCGGCGCTGCGCGGTATTTCTGAAGGTCGGCATCCAGTTCACGAGCACGACGCCTGCAACGTTCAACTGCTTGGGGCAGCGTTTCTTTCGCTTTCAAGGTCGGAGCGGGCCCGTTGTAGACAGTCAGCCCGGCGGGTGCGGCGCGCAGCCAATCATCGATAGCGCCGGTCAATCCTGCTATCTCGGCCCACACTGGCTGCAAATTATCATGGCGTTTCTGCAGAGATGGAAGGCGGCGATCGATGGCCGCCATTCTGTTCGCTTCGGTAGCCAGTGCGGGATGTCCATCTTCGATGCCGTGCACCGATTTCCTTTGAATGATGGTCTGCTTCAGCAGCGTCCGCTCCTGACGCAACTCGAAAAGTTCCTCCATCACCAACATATAACTGGCGTGAGCCTCCCTTTTCAGTTGCTGCAATTCCTCGTAGCGGAGCAGCGCTGCGTGGGGCAGCTTGCCTTGCGATCCTCCACCGACGATGGGAGCGACCATCGCAGTTGCTGCCGCGGCGGTGGCATTCGATAAGGCTGTGGCGGGGCCGGTGACCATGAGAATTCCTCGCTTGGTGTCGAGCTAACGATTCGTCGTTTTCTGGGTTAAGTCACTTAACCCACGAGCCGCCGGAGCCGCTCAGCGCCGAGAACGTGTGGATAAATTTTGAGGGCTTGCCAATAAACGTACTCGATCTTGCCGACCCTCCGCGCCGGTGGCTGGTCGAGCAGCCGCTCGTGTAGCCAGGCGCCGGCCTCATATCGCCGCCAACCCGCGCCGAACGCCTCAGCCTGGGCGCGCGCAGACGGCAGGTGACCGCAGAAGCGCGCCATGCCGTCGGCTAGGATCTCGTCCCGGGTCGCATTCCGCGGCCTGCTGATCGCGCGCAACGCCTGCGCGGCAGCGGCGCGTTCCTCCGATGTTAGGTCGGCGCCGGCGGCGATCGCCTCCGCGAGGCGGTGCAGGTCGGTGTGCACGGTCACGCCGAGCCGCCCTCCCCGATCTGCCATCCATGAATACAATCCCGATGGAGATGCACACCGCTTTCGCCCTGGAAGACTTCAACGGTGCTGCCGTTGCCACCGCAGTGAGCACAGCGTCCTGTGTGCGCTACCTGCGCTACCTCGGCTACCGGATTGTTTTGACTGTTCAATTCGGTAGCGCTGGTAGCGCTGGTAGCGCTCATAATGGGCAGGTAGCGTTTCCACGCGTCTGCGAAGCTCTCGGCCTGGTATCCCTTCTTGTTGGTCCCTGAGATTTTGACGTCGCAGGACTTGATCCCGTACCCCTTCAGTCGCTTCGCGAGCCCGCGGTCATCGAGCGGTCGCCCGCCAATGTTCTTCCATGGCGATTCCGGTCGGTCGTGCAGCCGCTGCAACAGGCTATCCGTCCACAGCTTCGCATCGGTGCCGAATGCGTCCCGGACGTGATCCAGGAGTTCAACGCCGTGCGACATGGTCTCGGACTTGCCACCCTGCGTGAAGTGCACTGCGGCCTTTCGCGCCAGCTGCGGCCACTTGCCGCCCGCGGCCTCCGCGACGAGCAAGAGCGGCTCCCAGCACTCGGCCGCCCGATCGGTGACGCCGGCCGGCATCTCCGGCGTGGTACCGCTCAAGTCCGGCAACGAGGCGGCCCAGCTGGCAATCTTGTCATAGATGCCGGTGGCGATCGGCTGGATCATTCGAGTCCGAAACTGTTCCACCTGCTCATCCGGCGCCCTCCGGCGCATTCGAATGATGATCGCGCGAGAGGCGAGTGTGTCAGGAAGATCCTTCAGACCAGCGAGCGCGACCGGAGCGAACGAGTCCAACTCCTCTACCTCAATGCGCTTACCGACGGTGATACAACGATATGCCTTGGCGCCGCGCTTGTATCCCGAATTGAGGATAGATCGAACATCGAGGTTGCCTTCCTCGCGCTTGCTGTTGCCGAAAAGTGCGTCGATCTCATCAAACAAGATGGTGTGCCCGCCCTCGGCCACCTTTCGAACGAGAGCCGCCGGCGACAGATTGAAACTGAGCAAAGCTCCAGGCGTCAGTGGCTCCGTGACTTCTAGCCCTCTGGTCTTGCCGCTCTCCTTCTCCTCCGACATGAACGCAAGCCGTGGCGAGGTGTGCCAATGCTGCATGCAATGCGCGTGACCTATCCACAATGCGTGCGCGATTTGAGCGTGATCGCTAGGGTAACGCACGTAACAGCCAATAAACTCATAGACGTCGCGGAGTACTCGTTCGCCCTGACTAAGATCGACCTGTTCTACAATGCGATCAAGCTCGATGTTGTCGGCGGTGCTGATATCCATCACGCTACCTCCGACAGTTCATTAGACGTGTTGATCACCACTTCGAGACAACCGGGCGCGACGTCGTCGCACCATTCGATGGCAGCCTCCGGAGTGATCATCTCGCCGGCCAGAGCTACGCCAATGACGTTGATCTCTTCGCGGATCAGCTGGACGCGAAGAGCTGTGCAGCGAAGCGCTGCGAGAACAAATTGTTTGTTGCTCATAGTGCGATCCTCGCCCCCAGGAAGTCACCCAGAGCGAGAGCCGCAGCCTGCGCGTGCTCGATTTCCTGAAATCTGTGCTTGCTCTGCCAGAACAGCGCGCGGCTTTCGTAGCAAACCGAGTAGTGCACATCGCCGCTTGCTGGATCGCGGATCAGGGAAACTCCGACCTTGCCGCCGACGGCGCGCGAAATGATCTCCTGTATGTCCTTGCTCATTGCTGGTGCTCCCCGAACAGAATGGGGGCCAAGGTCGCGGCCATCGCAATCGACACCGCGCAACGCTTGGTGATCTTGACTGCTTGAAGATATTGCAGGCTGGGGCTATGGTCCGAACTGATCGAGATGCTGCCGAGCTTCTGATCCGACTTCGGAGCCCCGTCTGAAAAGGCGGGGTTTTCCATTATGCCGCCCTCCGCCCGGGGTTGCGGCGCTTAACGCGATCCTTCAGCCACTGTTTCGAGCCTTCAATCGGGATGAAGATTTGGCCGCCGAACCGGACGTGGGGAAGCCCATCCGGCATATCCCGGTAACGCTGCGACGTGCGCCGGCTGATGCCATTCAGAGCGGCGAATTGGCTTTCTTCGATATAGCCATCAAGGATGTTAGCGGTGAGGTCCGTCACTTTTGCCATCTCCTGTCGTTTGGTGGTGACAGGATTTGCCGTTTCCTGTCGTTATGGGTGACAGGGAGCGAAATATTCAGACGGCAACGACCATTACCATTGATGGGGATGGATCGTTATCTAGTGGGCTGACCAAACCCACTAGTCTTAATTGGAAGGAACGGGCGCCTTATACGACTGTGCGGCAGCGAGCAGTTCTCCCGACAGAGGGGCTGGTACTAATGCGGTCGGGATGATTATGGCGTCATGCGGAATGTCCCAAACTTCGCCTGGGTCTAACAAAGTCGATTCCGTTCGAGCGGGTATGAAAGAAGTACCAAAATTTAGGTACGCATCAGCCTCCCCTAAAAAGCTCATCATATCGTTCAGCGGATCATCATCGGGGGCGTCGGCTCCTGGATCTGCCGCCGATCTGATTACTCTGTCGAAAAGGGCGGCACAAAAATGAGCAACCGGCTTATATGCCTTCCAGGCTTTTTGTAGGTCCCTCTTGTTTCGAATGGTTAGAGGAACCTCTACGGTCTCGACGATATGCAGTGCCTTGCTCACGCTTGCTCCGCCAACGAGGTCCGGATGGTGCTCATCCATTCGCCTCACCAGCGCGAGGATCAAGCCAGTGCTCAACCAGCCCTTCTCGCAACCAGCGATTATAGCTTCGAGATTTTCGAGTCCCCCAGCTCGCGCTACTGACCTAAATCCTCCCACTTCTAGAAACCAGTTTTCGACAAATCCTGAAGTGCTGAAGCACTCTTCATGATCTTCTACAAACTCTATCGTTTCTATCCAGTTGGTCGCAGCATCGGGCAAAGGTTCTTCTAAAGATTGCAAACGAGCCAAGTTCTCTGACATCACCGACGCGGTGAACTGATTCCGCGCGACCTCATCGGAAGGCCAAGCCATAACCGAAAGTAGCTCGATCATGGTTTGATAGCATCCCAGATCGGTTTCGTGATCGCCGCACCTGAGGACCGGCATCAGCGCGCCTTTCCACCGACTACCTCGCCGACGCGCTCAGCGGCTGCGCGCTGCACTTCGTCAAAGATGTGCGAGTAACGGGCAGTGGTGCTTGGCTGCGTGTGCCCCAATAGAGTCCCGATCAGAGGCAAGCTCGCTCCGCCGGTTGCCAGGATTGATGCGAAGGAATGACGCAAGTCGTGAAGGCGCAGGCCGTCAATCTTCGCAGCATTGCAAAGAGCCGACCAACTGTCCTTCACGTCCTTCCTGTGGCCACCGTCACGAGACGGAAACAGATACTCCCCTTTCCCGGTCTCTTTCATCTCCTTCAGCAATTCCATCGCTGGTGCTGACAGTGGGATGACGTGATCGGTCTTTTGCTTGGTGGTCGCGCCCGGCTTGATCCATTCAGAACGCGTGAAATCAAATTGACCCCATCTTGCCGCCAGAACTTCCCCGCGGCGCGCGCCCGTCAACAAAAGCAGGCGTATGATATTTGAGCTTTGCTCGTCTGGCAGACCGTCCAGGGCGGTGACCAGCCGACCGAGTTCATCCGTGGTGAGGTAGCGCTTTCGCTTATGCTCCGGATTGCGCTCCACACCACGGCAAGGATTGTCGGTGCGCCAGTGCCAAAGAATGGCGAGCGAGAACATCTTGGAGAGGAGTGCCAATACCCGGTTCGCATGGTACGGCGCGCGCTCGCTTATGGTGCGGTGCAGGTCATCGACGTCGGAATACGCGACTGCGGCGACCTTGAGCCTTTTCATGGACGGCAGAATATCGGCTGCGATCTGCTGCTTGTAGCTGGCCTGCGTGGAGGGCCGCTTTCGCGACAGGTATTCCTTCTCAAAACGTGTGCACAGATCGGCCACGGTGGGCGCTGAGCGGTCCGTTTGGAGTTGCCCTACCGGATCCGCCCCCCTATCGACCTCGCGCTTCAGGCGCTTCGCCTCCTCGCGCGCCGCCCCAATTGTCCAGTCTGGGAATGAACCGATCGTCCAGCGGCGCTCGAGCCCATCGGCCTTTCGGCGATAGTTCAGGATGAAGGCCTTGGCTCCAGCTTTGGTAACCCGGACTCCGAAGCCCTTCACATCACCGTCGTAGGTGATCCGGTTGCCGCTTGCCGGGGCCGGCAAATTCCGTACATCTCGGTCTGTGATTTTATCGGGCATGGGAACGTCGTGTCCGCACTGTGTCCGCAGCGGTAGCTGCTATCCCTGTCGCAGCATGTCCGGCCATGTCGTTACACGTCAATGCTTGTCCATTGTTTTCCAACAGGTTTTTCGCGTCGCTGCTAAATCGCGAGTCAATCCAATGGCTTGGGAATTTGGGCTAAAACGGACTTAAAATCCCTCGATGGCAACGTCGTGTGGGTTCGACTCCCACCGCCCGCACCAGCCTTCGCTCGCGAAATGATTAGCGTCGGCGCGACAGCCAGCCAGGCGAAGGCGATGCGGTTGCCGCGAGTTACGGCTCGGCAGGCCGAGCCTTACGCAAATCCCAGACCGATCCGCCGCTCCTTCTTCCAGATCACCCGGCAGGTGTGCCGCTGGCCGTCGACGGCGAGGACGAAGCGGTCGGGAAACCACAGCGGCGAATTGACTTCGATGCACGCCCCCTGCGGAGAAAGATTTCGGACCGTGCAGGGTATCGCTTCATTGCCGAACTCGATCGCCCCCGATTTGAGGACGCGGCGACGGGAGCCGCCACGCCGCTCATCGGTCGGCATCGGCTGTTGCCCGCCGGCTGGTGCGGGCCTGCTTTCGTCGTCGGCCATGAACCCGTCGCGGTCGGTACACAAGCTGGCGGTCAGGTTACGACGTGATTCTGACGGGAACCTTAAGACATCGCCAACCGCGTTGGCATGCCACGCGCGCGCCCACGGCCTGAGCGTTCACTCGGTATCACGATGCTCGCATCACCTGATCGTGTTTCCGGGCTGTGGCTCGGTTCACAAGCCGGGATCGCCGCGTCTCGTAATCTTCGCGCATTGGAAAATTCCGGCCGCTTATTTCGCGGCCGTCGCATTTCGAAATCAATTTGGTCGGAGATCGGTGATGGAGATTGCAAACTGCAATCGGATTGCTGGCGACAGGGCGTGCGATCAAGGCGCCTCCATTCTCGAGCATGGCGACGACGCGGCCCATTGCAGCAACGGGCTCAATGCCCAGAAATTCCGCGACGCGACGCCCAACGAGCGCGTGATCTACCGGCGATGGATTCGTGGCGCGATCATGCTGTACGGATTGCTGGCACTCGCCGCAGGAACGGCGGTCTGGATCAACGGCGCGGCGGTCGGGCCGACACAGCTCTCCAGCCTGTCGAGCGCGAGCGCCGCGAAATCGGGTCACTCACATTAGAGCGTTTTCGAGCGAAGTGGGCACCGGTTCGCGTGAAGAAAACGCGTCAAACAAGAAACTAGAGCTTCGGTTCTGATTCAATCAGAACCGAAGCTCTAGAGGCGCGAGCTCAAAACGAAAATGGCCGGGACAACGCCCGGCCATTCGTCGTGAGTAAGACTGCACCCCTACTCGGACTTGTCGATATTCCAGAAGATCGGCGTCGCCGGACCGTCGAGCACGCCGGTCAGCGACTTCCGCCAGGCGCTTGGAACCGTGTACTGACCGAGCGGGATGTAGATCACCTGATCGTAGGCCTCGGTCTGGATGTCAGCGGCGATCTTCTTCTTTTCCTCGGCCGAGCCAGCGCGCGCGAACTTGTCGCGCAGCTCCTCGATCTTCGGATCCTCGGCCCAGCCGAACCAGCCGCCGTTCTTGCCACGGCCGGTGATCGACGCGTTGACGATCGGATCGGCGACGTCGGCTGCGACCCAGTTGGTGAAGAACATGTTCCAGCCGCCTTCCTTCGGCGGCTTCTGGCTGGCGCGGCGGGTCACGACGGTCTGCCAATCGGTGGCCTGGAAATCCACCTTGAAGCCGGCATCGCGCAACTGCTGCGCCACGACGATCGGCTGGGCCTTCAGCGTGGTCACATCGCCCGGCCCCATGATGACGACGGGCGTGCCGTCATAGCCGGACGCGGCAAGCGCCTTCTTGGCTTCCGCCATGCCGTTGCCCTTCACCAGCGTTTCGGCACCGACGTCGGTCTCCAGCGGCGTACCGCAGACGAAGAAGGCGCCGCAAATCTTCTGGTACTTCGCATTGCCGACCAGCGCGTCGAGCACGTCCTTCTGGTTCATCGCCAGGAACGCGGCGCGGCGCACCTTCGGATTGTCGAACGGCGGATAGAGGAAGTTCATGCGACCAAGGGTCTGGAAGCCAAACTTGTTCAGGACGTCGATCTTGAGATCCGGATTGGCTTCGAGCACCGGCAGCATGTCGAACGGAAGGTTCTCCATGAAATCGATGTCGCCGGACTGCAGCGCGTTCACCGCGGTCTGCGCGTCAGCCATCGTGACCCACTCGACGCGGTCGACCTTGACGACCTTGCCGCCTGCGGTCCAGCTCGCCGGCTCCTTGCGCGGCACGTAGTCCTTGTTCTTCTCGTACACCGCCTTCACGCCCGGCTGGAATTCCGCCTGCACGAATTTGAACGGCCCGGAGCCGATCTGTTCCGGGATCGGCTTGTCCGGCGGCGTCTCGGCGAGACGCTTCGGCATCATGAACGGCACGCGCGACGACGGCTTGCCGATCGATTCGAGCACGAGGCCGTAAGGCTCCTTCAGCTTCAGCGTGATGGTCTTGGCGTCGGTCGCCTCCAGGCTCGCGACGAAGTCCATCAGCTTCTGGCCCATGCCGTCGACCTTGCCCCAGCGCTGCAGCGAGGCGACGCAGTCTTCCGCGGTGACCGGCGCACCGTCATGCCATTTCAGGCCGTCGCGCAGCGTGAACGTGTATGTCAGCTTGTCGTCGGAGACCTTCCAGTCCGCCATCTGCGGCTGGATCTTGAAGTTGGAATCCGTCGCCAGCAGCGTGTCATAGATCATGTAGCCATGATCGCGGGTGATGTAGGCGGTGGTCATGATCGGATCGATGACGCGGAGATCCGAGTGCATCACCGCGGTGATGGTCTTGCCCGCAGCCATCGCCTGCGGTGCAAATGACAATTCCTGCGGCGCGAACGACAGTGCAAGCGCCGTCAACGCAGCCGCAAGCGTGCGGTGCTTCCAACGCGAGATAGGGAACATGCAATCTCTCCTGACGTGAAACTGGTCAAAGCCGGCTTATTCGTTATGCATGCGGTTCGTTATTTAGGCGAACTAACATGCTGTATGGCTTGTGAAATCGAGACTTGCACCAAGCGCAATGCGCGTCAATCGGTTTCGGGCGGGATCGGACGTACACAAACGAATGAGGCCGCGCGCCAGATTTTGGCTTTACAAATTCGTCGGCCGAGATTTTCGTAACGCGCGCGCGATGCCGGCGCGATCAAAACAACAAGAGAGAAAAACGATGAACCCAGCCAATCTTCCCTTTGATTCCGAAACAATGCTGCAGGGCCTGCGTAGCTGGGTGGAGTGCGAGAGCCCGACCTGGGATTCGGCGGCAGTCGAACGCATGCTCGACCTTGCCGCACGCGAGATGGCGATCATGGGTGCGACGATCGAGCGCATCGCCGGTCGCCAGGGCTTTGCCGGCTGCGTCCGCGCCCGTTTTCCTCATCCGAAGCAAGGCCAGCCCGGCATCCTGATATCAGGCCATCTGGACACCGTGCACCCGGTCGGCACCATCGAGAAGCTGAAGTGGCGGCGCGAAGGCAACAAGTGTTTCGGGCCCGGCATCTTCGACATGAAGGGCGGCAACTATCTGTCGGTCGAGGCGATCCGGCAATTGGCGCGCGCCTCCTTCACGACACCGCTGCCGATCACGGTGCTGTTCACCCCCGATGAAGAGGTCGGCACGCCGTCGACGCGCGACATCATCGAGGCGGAAGCCGCGCGCAACAAATATGTGCTGGTGCCGGAGCCCGGCCGTCCGAACAACGGCGTCGTCACCGGTCGCTACGCGATCGCGCGCTTCAATCTGGAAGCAACAGGCAAGCCGAGCCACGCCGGCGCGACGCTGTCGTCGGGCCGCTCCGCGATCCGCGAGATGGCCCGGCAGATCATCGCCATCGACGGCATGACCACCGAGGACTGCACGTTCTCGGTCGGCATCGTGCATGGCGGCCAATGGGTCAATTGCGTTGCGACGACCTGCACCGGCGAAGCGCTCAGCATGGCCAAGCGCCAGGCCGATCTCGACCGCGGCGTCGAGCGCATGCTGGCGCTGTCCGGCACCGCCAACGACGTGACATTCAAGGTGACGCGCGGCGTCACCCGCCCGGTGTGGGAGCCGGATGCCGGCACCATGGCGCTCTATGAAAAGGCAAAGGGCCTCGCGGCGGCGATGGGCCTCGATCTGCCGCATGGCAGCGCCGGCGGCGGCTCGGACGGCAACTTCACCGGTGCGATGGGCATCCCCACGCTCGACGGCCTCGGCGTTCGCGGCGCAGACGCGCATACGCTCAACGAACATATCGAGGTCGACAGCCTCGCCGAACGCGGCCGCCTGATGGCGGCACTGCTGGCGACGCTGGACTGACATCGATTTGCACTGCACAACACGTTGGCACTGCCGGATCGAAATTTAGCCTTGTCCAATTTTCAGGCTTCGCCTACGGTCCGGCCGTCCAACACGACGATGCGGGAGAGATCGGAGCAACAACATGCGTGTTGTTGGCTTCGGCGCCGACGGAGCAACCGCCCCGGAAACTCTCAGGCAAAAGGACTGTATCGTCAGGACGATCTGGAGAGAGACGAATATGGCCGCACATCAAGGGCCATGACGTCCACCGAAGGGGATAGTTCGCTATTGGGCTGCGGCCCGATGCGGATCAAGCTCTCAGGTACCGTGACAGATGGGGCGCCGATGCCGGTTTCACCGGTGGTTCGGCGACTCTAACCCACGGGAGCCTGAAGACTATCATGCCTCACGTTGCGATCATTGGCGCCGGCATCACCGGCGTGACGACGGCCTATGCCCTGCTCGAACGCGGCTACCGGGTGACTGTCCTCGACAGGCATCGCTACGCCGCGATGGAAACCTCGTTCGCCAATGGCGGACAGCTCTCCGCCAGCAACGCGGAAGTCTGGAACAACGCCGCGACCATTCTCAAGGGGCTGCGCTGGATGCTCAGAAGCGACGCGCCGCTCTTGATGAACCCGAAGCCGAGCTGGCACAAATATTCCTGGATCGGCGAGTTCGTCGGCCACATCGGCCGCTATCGCAGCAACACCATCGAGACCACGCGGCTCGCCATCGAAGCGCGCAAACATCTTTTCTCGATCGCACAGCGCGAGAGCATCGCCTTCGATCTCGAACGCCGCGGCATCCTGCACGTCTATCACGACAAGGCCGGCTTCGAAGCGGGCCTGCGGGTCAACACGCTGCTGCAGCAAGGCGGGCTCGACCGCCGGCCGGTGACCCCTGACGAAATCCGCACAATCGAACCTGCGCTGCAGACGGCCTGCTATGGCGGCTTCTTCACGCCGTCGGACGCGACCGGCGATATCCACAAGTTCACCCGCGGACTTGCCGACGCCTGCATCCGCCGCGGCGCGAGCTTCATCCACGAAGCCGATGTCGATGCGATCGCGCGAGGCGACGACGGCTTCCGCGTCAGTTGGAACGAAGCCGCTTCGCATGATGCTGACGTCGCGACGCGGCATGAGTTGCAGGCCGATGGCATCGTCATCTGCGCCGGGGTGGCGAGCCGTCACTTCGCTGGCATGCTGAACGACCGCGTCAATGTCTATCCGGTGAAGGGTTATTCGATCACCGTGCAGCTCGATGCGCCGCAAAGCCGCGACGCTGCGCCGACCGTCAGCCTGCTCGATGAAGCTGCGAAAATCGTCACCAGCCGGCTCGGCGCCGACCGCTTCCGCGTCGCCGGCACCGCCGAGTTCAACGGCTTCAACCGCGACATTCGCGCCGACCGGATCCAGCCGCTGGTGGACTGGGTGCGACAGCATTTCCCCGGGATCGACACCTCGAAGATCGTGCCATGGGCGGGCCTGCGCCCGATGATGCCGAACATGATGCCGGTGGTTCGCGCCGGACGGATTCCGGGCGTGTTCTACAATACGGGCCACGGTCATCTCGGCTGGACGCTCTCGGCCGCGACGGCGCAGATGGTAGCAGGGGCGATCGATGATTGGAGCGACCTCGACACGCCTTCAATGGTGCCGTCGCAGGTCGATACGACCGAGACCACCCGCGCAGCTTTCCCCTAATTACCCGGCCGAAGAGGAAGAATATGAGCGTATTTGCGTATGGCCAAGTCGGAATTCGCTGAGAAACGCCGCGTGATAGGAACTAGCGTCACAATGGGAAAAAGCGCTTCATCGCGGGAGGGGACAATGCGCATTGGGGTGGTGAGCACGCATGACATTGCGGTCCGGCGCGGGATCCTGAACGACATGGATGCCGGCAGCGATCTCTTCGGCGGACCGATGCGTAACCGCGCCACCGGCACGCGCACCGACTGCGTGCGCCGCCTTTCCAAAACAGTCAACGCTCAGCCTTCTGCACAGGGCTCCACGAAAGGCACGACATGACAACTGAGACGTTGACCAAGCCGGATCAGATTGCCGCAGAGCTGTGCGCGGCCGTCGACCGAAACTTCGACGATCAGATCGCGTTCCTGTCGCGCATGGTGCAGTTCCGCAGCTTGCGCGGACAGGAAGCGCCGCAACAACTTTGGCTGGCCGAGCAGTTCGCAAAGCGCCGCTACGACGTCGATGTGTTCAGCCTTGCGGACGTCAATCTGATGAGCCATCCGAAGGCTGCGCCAATGGACGGCATCGATCTTGCCGGATCGCAGCAGGTTGTTGCGACGAAGAACAGCAAAGGCAGCGGGCGTAGCCTGATCTTGCAAGGTCATATCGACGTGGTGCCGGAGGGGCCCGCTGACCTCTGGGACCAGCCGCCGTTCGCAGGCGCCGTGCGCGACGGCTGGATGTTCGGGCGTGGCGCGCAAGACATGAAGGCCGGTGTCTCGGCAATGATCTTCGCGCTCGATGCTATCAGAGACGCCGGCTATGCCCCGGGCGGGCGCGTCCATCTGCAGACCGTGACCGAGGAAGAGAGCACCGGCAACGGCGCATTGTCCACTCTGATGCGCGGCTATCGCGCCGACGCCTGTCTCATTCCCGAACCGACCGGACACACGCTGACGCGCGCCCAGGTCGGCGCCATCTGGTTTCGCCTGCGCGTGCGCGGCACGCCGGTGCATGTCGCCTATTCCGAGGCGGGTACGAGCGCCATCCTGTCGGCGATGCATCTGGTGCGCGCGTTCCAGGATTACACCAAAACGCTCAATGCCCGGGCGCTCGACAACAGCTGGTTCCGCACCGTCAAGAATCCGATCAAGTTCAATGTCGGGATCATCAAAGGCGGCGATTGGGCCAGTTCGACCGCGGCGTGGTGCGAGCTGGATTGCCGGCTCGGTCTGCTGCCGGGCGAGACACCGCGAGAGGCGATGCGTGGCATCGAGGAATGCCTGGCCGAGGCGCACAAGGCCGACGACTTCCTGTCCGACAATCCGGCTGAGCTCGTGTGGAGTGGTTTTCAGGCGGACCCGGCGGTGTGCGAGCCTGGCAGCGAAGCGGAAGCAGCTCTGTCGGCCGCCCATCATTCCGTCTTCCAGGCTCCAATGCAGGAGCGCCTGTCTACCGCCGTCAACGACACCCGCTACTATTGCGTCGACTATGGCATCCCTGCCCTTTGCTATGGTCCTTACGGCATCGGCCCGCATGCGTTCAACGAACGCGTCGAGCTCGACAGCCTTCGCAAGACAACGCAGAGCATCGCATTGTTCGTCGCCAACTGGTGCGGCGCGATGAGAGCGTGAATCGACTTGTGGTTTCAGGTCGGTGGCGCGTGACGAAATGTGCAATTCGAAATAGCAGCTTCAGACCAAGGGAGGCTTCCAACAGCCCGAACCGCGCCTTGATATAGCGTCGCCATTGGCACAGTATTTGCCTGCAAATTCATCACTTTCGCGCTAGCTTTGAGAGAAGACGCAGAAGCGCATGAGACACATCACGGGGACACCATGAGTATGATGCGGCCCAGCCTTCGCTTCACACCGCCTGACGACAGGAGATAGCAGCGATGATCGGCTATCTCATCCGCCGCATCCTCGCCGCCGTTCCCGTGATGGGCGTGGTGGCCCTGTTCGTGTTCCTGTTGCTGCGGCTAACGCCGGGCGACCCCGCCGCAATTCTCGCCGGCGACAATGCGACGCCGGAACAGCTCGAACGCATCAGGACCTCGCTTGGTCTCAACGAGCCGATCTACATCCAGTTCTACACCTGGGTCGCCAGACTGCTGCACGGCGACCTCGGTGTCTCCCTGATCTCGAACAAGCCGATCCTCGAGATGATCGGCCCGCGCCTCGAACCCTCGATTTCGGTTGCGCTCGCCACCATCATCCTCTCGATCCTGGTCGCGGTGCCGCTCGGCGTGATCGCGGCGTGGAAGCACGGCACCTGGATCGATCGCTTCGTGATGGGGCTCTCGGTGCTTGGCTTCTCGGTGCCGGTGTTCGTGATCGGCTATGTGCTGATCCAGATCTTTGCGATCGATCTGCGCTGGGTGCCGGTGCAGGGCTTCAAGAGCATCTCGGCCGGCTTCGGTCCGTTCTTCGAGCGCATCATCCTGCCAACCTGTACGCTCTCCTTCATCTATGTCGCGCTGATCGCGCGCATGACACGGGCCTCGATGCTCGATGTGCTGGGTGAGGATTACGTGCGCACGGCACGCGCCAAGGGCATCGGCGAGACCGGCGTGCTGCTGCGCCATGCGCTGCGCAACGCCGCGGTTCCGGTCATCACCGTGATCGGTTCCGGCTTCGCGCTCCTGATCTCCGGCGTCGTGGTCACCGAGAGCGTGTTCAACCTGCCCGGCATCGGCCGCCTCACCGTCGATGCGGTGCTGGCGCGCGATTATCCGGTGATCCAGGCGATGATCCTTCTGACGTCGGGTATCTATGTCGCGGTCAATCTGTTGATCGACCTCGCCTACACCCTGCTCGATCCTCGTATCCGGTACTGAGCAATGGCGATCGAAACCCTTCCCGAATCCTCTATTCCCGTCACGCGGCCGCTCCGCGTCAAGCTCGGCTTCCTCACCTCGACGCCGATCATCGCGGTTGCGACGATCTGCCTCGCGCTCATCATCCTGATGGCGATCTTCGCGCCGCTGCTCGCGCCGCACGATCCGCTGCTGCTGACGCCGTCGCAGCGGCTGAAGCCGTCGAGCGCGCAATACCTGCTCGGCACCGACGCCTATGGACGCGACCTGTTGTCGCGCGTCATCTATGGCGCGCGGATCTCGCTGGTGATCGGGCTCGGCGCCGCCGTCTGCTCGATCGCCGTCGGGCTGCTGATCGGCCTCGTCGCCGGCTTCTTCCGCTGGGTCGATGCGGTGATGATGCGTGTGATGGACGGCTTGATGGCGATCCCCGCCATCCTGCTCGCGATCGCCGTGGTGTCGCTGTCGGGCGCCAGCATCTGGACCGTGATGATCGCGATCACCATCCCCGAGATCCCGCGCGTGGCGCGGCTGGTGCGCGCGGTGGTGCTGACCGCACGCGAAGAGCCCTATGTCGAGGCCGCGATCTCGCTCGGCTCCAGCCTGCCCAAGATCATGTGGCGGCATTTGATGCCGAACACGATCGCGCCGCTGATCGTGCAAGGCACCTATGTCTGTGCATCCGCGATCCTGACCGAGGCGATCCTGTCGTTCCTCGGCGCCGGCATCTCGCCGGAAACGCCGACCTGGGGCAATATCATGGCCGAGGGCCGCGCCTATTTTCAGGTCAAGCCCTCGCTGATCTTCTGGCCGGGGCTCCTGCTCTCGATCGCCATTCTCAGCATCAACCTGATCGGCGACGCCGCCCGCGACGCGCTCGATCCCCGCATGAAGCAGCGTGAGGGCAAGTGACGGCTTCAGCCCTTCTGAAGCCGTCATTCCGGGGCGATGCAAAGCATCGAGCCCGGAATCTCGAGATTCCGGGTCTGGTGCTAGCGCACCATCCCGGAATGACAGCCGATAATTGCCGTCGTTTCGCTCCCCGCAATAGCGTCAAGAGAGCCTGACATGACCAACGTCGTCCTCGACATCAACAATCTCGTCGTCGGCCTCGGCCGCAAGCAGGATGCGCACCGCATCATCGACGACCTCTCGCTGCAAGTGCGCGAAGGCGAGACGCTCTGCCTGGTCGGCGAAAGCGGCTCCGGCAAGTCGGTGACCTCCTTGACCGTGATGGGCCTGCTGCAGAAGGGTACGCTGGTGCCCTCGGGCGGCAGCGTCAAACTGGTCGGCGAGGAACTGCTCACCGCCAGCGACCGGCGGCTGCGGCAATTGCGCGCCACGCGGATGGCGATGATCTTCCAGGAGCCGATGACCGCGCTCAACCCGGTCGTGCCGGTCGGGCGCCAGATCGACGAGGTGCTGCGCGCCCATACCGATCTCGACGCCCGCGCGCGGCGCCAGAAGATCCTGGCCATGATGGAGCATGTGCGGCTGCCGGACGTGGAGCGCATCTTCTCGTCCTACCCGCACCGCCTGTCGGGCGGACAGCGCCAGCGCATCATGATCGCGATGGCGCTGGTGCTGGAACCAAAGCTCCTGATCGCCGACGAGCCGACCACCGCGCTCGACGTCACCACCCAGAAGCAGATCCTCACCCTGATCCGCGACCTGCAGCGCGATCACGGCACCGCGGTGCTGTTCATCACCCACGACATGGGCGTGGTGGCCGAGATCGCCGATCGCGTGTCGGTGATGCGGCACGGCCGGCTGGTCGAGACCGGCCCGCTCGAGGGCGTGCTGCGCAATCCGACGATGGAGTACACCCGCAACCTGCTGTCCGCCGTGCCGAGCCTGGTGCCGCGGGCGCCCCGCCCGGAGACCAAGGAGCCGGTGGTGCTGGAGGCCAACGAGCTCAGCAAGGTCTACCGGGAGCGGTCGCTGTACGGCAAAGCCCGTGAAGTCGCGGCCGCCAGCAACGTCACGCTCACACTGCGCAAGGGCCGCACGCTCGGCATCGTCGGCGAGAGCGGCTCCGGCAAGTCGACGGTCGCGCGCTGCATCGTCCGCCTGATCGATCCGACCTCTGGCGGCGTGCGCCTCGCCGGCCGCGAGATCTCGGATCTGTCGCGGCGGCTGTTGCAGCCGCATCGCCAGAAGATCCAGATCATCTTCCAGGACCCCTACCGCTCGCTCAATCCGCGCGTCACCGTCGGCGAGAGCATTGCGGAGGGCCCGATCAATTACGGCATGCCGCGCAAGGACGCGCTGGCGCGAGCCCGCGAACTGCTGGAGCTGGTCCATTTGCCGCCCGACGCGATCTCACGCTACCCGCACCAGTTCTCCGGCGGCCAGCGCCAGCGCATCGCGATCGCGCGCGCACTGGCGCTCGACCCCGACGTTCTGGTGGCGGATGAAGCCGTGTCCGCACTCGACGTCTCGGTGCAGGCGCAGGTTTTGAACCTGCTTGACGAAATCCAGCAGCGTCTGGGCATCGCACTGTTGTTCATCACGCATGATCTGCGCGTCGCCGCGCAAATCTGCGACGACGTCGCCGTGATGCAGCGCGGCCGCGTCGTGGAACAGGGACCAGCGGCCGAGGTGTTGACCAATCCGCAGCAGGCCTATACCCGCGCGCTACTTGATGCCGCACCCGGCCGCGGCTGGGATTTTGCGAATTTCCGCCCGGTTTCGGAAGGCATTGTGGCGACGGCCTAGGTCTTTAGCCGCAGCCTTACGACCTAGCCTTGATGACCTGGCCTTATGACCTGGCCTTGGGCCTTTACGCCCATAGGGCATGCAAATCCGGTAGTGCTCCCCGGCTTGCGCTTGGCGCGACGACACGCTTAACGTCGCGCGCTAGAGCGTGAGCCGGAAGGTGGATACCGGCTTCTCCGAAAGATCGCGCTCCAACCAACGAGACGAGATCGTGGCGCGGGCCGTTCCATTCGCATCATGATCGAAGAAACGTATCGAGACCAACTTGATGACCCGCATTGCCGTTGGCGGCTTCCTGCACGAGACCAACACCTTCGCGCCGACGAAGGCAACTTATGATGACTTCGTGCACGGCGGCGGCTGGCCGTCGATGACGCATGGCGCCGATGTGCTCAAGGTCATGCGCAAGATCAATGTAGGCCTCGCCGGTTTTGTCGAGGCGGCGGAAGCCAATGGCTGGGAGCTGGTGCCGACGATTTTCGCGGCGGCAAGCCCGTCGGCGCATGTGAGCAAGGATGCGTATGAGCGGATCGTGACCGAAATGGTCGACGGCATTACCGCGGCCGGGCCGATCGATGCGGTCTATCTCGACCTGCACGGCGCCATGGTCGCCGAGCACGATGACGACGGTGAAGGCGAGGTCCTCGCCCGCGTGCGCAAGGTGATCGGCAACGACCTCCCCTTGGTCGTGAGCCTCGATCTGCATGCGAACGTCTCGCCCAAGATGATCGAGCATGCCGATGCGTTGATCGCCTACCGCACCTACCCGCATGTCGATATGGCCGACACCGGCCAAGCCTGCGCCAGGCATCTGGCGCTGCTGCTGAAAACAAAGCAACGCTTCGCAAAGGCGTTCCGGCAATTGCCGTTCCTGATCCCGATCAGCTGGCAATGCACCAACGACCAGCCGACCAAGGGCATCTATCAACAGCTCGCGGCCCTCGAGAGCGACGCGGTGCCGACGCTGTCATTTGCGCCGGGCTTCCCGGCGGCCGATTTCAGGGATTGCGGGCCGAGCGTGTTCGCCTATGGCCGGACCCAAGCCGATGCGGATGCCGCCGCCGACAAGATCGTCGCGCTTGTCGAGAGCCATGAGGACGATTTCGACGGCCGGATCTATTCGCCCGACGAAGGCGTCCAGCTGGCGATGGAACTGGCGAAGTCGGCGAGCAAGCCGATCATCATCGCCGACACCCAGGACAATCCCGGCGCCGGCGGCGATTCCGACACGACAGGCATGCTGCGCGCGCTGGTGCGCAACAGAGCGAGTGCCGCGACCGGCGTGATCTACGACCCGCAATCGGCCAAGGCCGCGCACACCGCCGGGATCGGCGCGACCGTCACGCTCGAACTCGGCGGCAAGTCCGGCATTCCCGGTGACGCGCCATACCGGGAGAGTTTCGTGGTCGAAAAGCTCTCGGACGGCAAATTCGTCGCACCGGGCCCCTATTTCGGTGGCCGCGACATGGACATGGGACCTTCCGCCTGCCTGCGCATCGGCGACGTCCGCGTCGTGGTCGGCTCCTACAAGGCCCAGCTTGCCGACCAGTCGATGTACCGCTATGTCGGCATCGAGCCGACGGCGCAGAAGATCCTGGTCAACAAGAGCTCGGTGCATTTCCGCGCCGATTTCGAGCCGATCGCCGAAAAGCTGCTGATCTGCGCCGCGCCGGGCGCGATGCCCGCCGATACCGCCACGCTGCCGTGGAAACACTTGCGTCCCGGCATCCGTATCAAGCCAAACGGCCCGACTTTCACACCCACCTCCCCTTCACGCATAAACGGATAGAAACCATGCCGACCATTGAGCGCATCGACAGTTTTGCCGACGAACTCACTGCCATCAGACGGGATCTGCATGCGCATCCCGAGATCGGCTTCGAAGAGGTCCGCACCTCCGGCATCGTCGCCGACAAGCTGACGAGCTGGGGCATCGAGGTGCATCGCGGCCTCGGTGGCACCGGCGTGGTCGGTGTGCTCAAGGGCAAGGGCGGCGGCACCAAAAAGATCGGCCTGCGCGCCGATATGGACGCGCTGCCGATGGAGGAGAACACCAATCTGAAGTGGCGTTCGACCATTCCCGGCCGCTTCCATGGCTGCGGCCATGACGGCCACACCACGATGCTGCTCGGCTCGGCGCGCTATCTCGCCGAAACCCGCAATTTCGACGGCACCGTGCATTTCATCTTCCAGCCGGCCGAGGAAGGCCTCGGCGGCGCCCGCGCCATGATCAAGGACGGCCTGTTCAAGCAGTTCCCCTGCGACGAGGTCTACGGCCTGCACAATGCGCCCGACCTGAACCATGGCGAGATCGCGATCCTGCCCGGCCCGGCGATGGCCGGCGCCGACTTCTTCGACATCAAGATCCACGGCTACGGCGCCCATGGCGCGATGCCGGAGCGCTCCAAGGATGCGGTGGTGATCGCGATGACGCTCGGACAGGCGATCCAGTCGATCGTCAGCCGCAATGTCGATCCGCTGCAGCCGGCGGTGGTCTCGATCACCCAGATTCACTCCGGCTCCGCCTACAACGTCATTCCGGGCGAAGCCTGGCTGTGCGGCACCGTGCGCGCCTTCGACGACGACACCCGCGCCCTGATCCGCAAGCGCATGCGCGCGATCTGCGCCGGCATGGCCGCGGCCTATGACGTCGAGATCGAGGCTGACATCCGCGACACGTTCAGCGTGCTGGTGAATCAGGAAGAGCAGTCCCGCGTGGTCGAGGAAGTTGCGCGCACCGTCGTCGATCCGGCCAAGGTGCTCACTCGCTCGACACCCAAGATGGGCAGCGAAGATTTCGCCGACATGATGCAGGCCATTCCCGGCGCGTATTTCTGGGTCGGTCATGACGGTTCAGTGCCCGTGCACAATCCCGGTTACGTTCTCGACGACAAGATCCTGCCGATCGGCGCCAGCATGTTTGCCCGCATCATCGAGAAACGCATGCCGGCAGGTGCCCATGCATAAGCCGAAACCGGACACCATCACCTCGCTGCACGATCTCACGGCCGTCGACCTGCTCGCCGGCTACCGTGCCAAGCAGTTCTCGCCCACCGAGGTGCTCGAGGAGATCATCTCCCAAGTCGCGACCTGGGAGCCGCACATCAAGGCGCTGTATCTGTACGACCCTGACGGGGCGCGAAAGGTCGCCAAGACCGCAACCGAGCGCTGGCAACAAGGCGAGCCGGTCGGCACGCTCGATGGCGTGCCCGTCACCATCAAGGACAACGTCGCGACCAAGGGCCAGCCGGTGCCGCTGGGTGCCGCGAGCGTCAAGCTCGCGCCGGCGGAAAAGGATGCGCCGCCTGCCGCGCGGCTGCGCGAAGCCGGCTGCGTGATCTTCTCCAAGACCACGATGCCGGATTACGGCATGCTGTCGTCGGGACTGTCGTCGTTCCATCCCCTCACCCGCAATCCCTGGGATGTCAGCAAGAACCCGGGCGGCTCGAGCGCCGGCGCCGGCGCGGCCGGTGCCGCAGGCTATGGTCCCTTGCATCTCGGCACCGATATCGGCGGCTCGGTGCGGCTGCCGGCCTCCTGGTGCGGCCTCGTCGCCCTGAAGCCGAGCCTCGGCCGCGTGCCGATCGATCCGCCCTATGTCGGCCGCGTTGCCGGTCCGATGACCCGCACCGTCGACGACGCCGCGCTGATGATGAGCGTGCTCTCGCGTCCCGACCGCCGCGACGGCATGAGCCTGCCGGCGCTGGAAGTGAACTGGAAGGCGATCGAGAAGTCGCCGCGCAAGCTGCGCATCGGGCTGATGCTCGACGCCGGATCCGGCCAGAAGGTCGAGAAGGAGGTGCGCGAAATCGTCGTCAAGGCGGCGAAGGCGTTCGAATCCGCCGGCGCCGTCATCACCGAGATCGACGGCATCCTGACCCCGGAGATGCTCGAGGGCCTCGACAATTTCTGGCGGGCGCGGACCTGGGACGAGCTGTCGAAATTGCCGCAGGCCGACCGCGGCAAGACCCTGCCCTATATCCTCAGCTGGGCCGAGGCCGGCGCAAAGCTCTCCGGTGTCGATGTGATGCGCGGCTTCAACATGACGATGGCGATCCGCGCGGCCGCCGCAAAACTGTTCTGCGAGTTCGACTATGTGATCTCGCCGGTGTCGCCAGTGGTGAACTTCCCGGCGGAGTTCGCAGCACCGCTCAACGACCCCGCAAAGCCGTTCGAGCACATCTGCTTTACCGTGCCGTGGAATATGTCGGAGAACCCGGCGCTGTCGATCAACGGCGGCTACGACAAGAAGGGCTTTCCGATCGGCATCCAGATCATCGGCCGCCGCTTCGACGACATCGGCGTGCTCGGCATGGGCAAGGCTTTCGAAGGCCTGCGCGGCCCGCAGAAGCCGTGGCCGACGCCGCCGAAGAAGTAGCGCCTCAACGCAAGTCGCGATGCGCGGCGCGGGGCCACGCCGCGCATCCGACTTCTTCACAAGGGATGATTGCCGGGTTAACTGGATGGAGACGCGCGTAGCGCCGCCTATTCAAGAAAACCGAGAGGAAATCATCCCCATGGCGTATGAGACGATCAAGTACGAGGTCGCCGAGCAGATCCTGACCATCACGCTGAACCGGCCCGACAAGCTCAACGCCTTCAACGCGACGATGCAGCAGGAGCTGATCGACGCGTTCGACAAAGCCGACAAGGACGACGATGTCAGGGCCATCATCGTGACCGGTGCCGGCCGCGGCTTCTGTGCCGGCGCCGACCTGTCCTCCGGTGCCAACACGTTCGACCGCGACGCGCGGCGCGGTCCGGTCAAGCGGCATGCCGACGGCAGCGTCGACTACAGCGATCCGCAGGTGCGCGACGGCGGCGGCCAGGTGACGCTGCGCGTCTTCAAGTGCCTGAAGCCGGTGATCGCCGCGGTGAACGGTCCCGCCGTCGGCATCGGCGTCACCATGCAGCTGGCGATGGATATCCGCATCGCGTCGGACGCGGCGCGTTTCGGCTTCGTGTTCTCCCAGCGCGGCATCGTGCCGGAGGCCGCCTCGAGCTGGTTCCTGCCGCGCATCGTCGGCATCTCGCAGGCGCTGGAATGGTGCTATTCCGGCCGCGTCTTCCCGGCGCAGGAAGCGCTCGCCGGCCGGCTCGTCAGCAAGGTGGTGCCGCCGGACGATCTGTTGCCGACCGCGCGCGCGCTCGCCAAGGAGTTCGCGGCCAAGACCGCGCCGGTGTCGGTGGCGCTGATCCGCCAGATGATGTGGCGCATGATGGGCGCCGATGATCCGATGGAGGCGCACAAGGTCGACAGTCGCGGCATCTATGCCCGCGGCCGCTCCGACGACGTCAAGGAAGGCGTGGTGTCGTTCTTGGAAAAGCGCCCTGCGCAGTTCAAGAACAAGGTGTCGTCTGACATGCCCGACTATTTCCCGTGGTGGCAAGAGCGCGACTATAAGTGAGCGAGCGGCGTCCCGCGGCGTCTCCATCTGACGGCGTCGTCCTGCTGCACGGCATCAGCAGGACGGCGCGCTCGTTTCGCAGGATGGAGCTGGCGCTTGATGATGCCGGCTTTGCCACTCTCAATCTCGACTATGACAGCCGGCGCAAGCCGCTCGATGCGCTGGCCGAGGACATCCATCCGGCGCTCGATCGGTTCGCGCGCAGCCTCGAAGGCGCTGTGCATTTCGTCTGCCATTCGATGGGCGGGCTTCTGGCACGCGTCTATCTGGCACAACATCGCCCGGCGCGACTTGGCCGCGTCGTGATGCTGGGCACGCCGAATGGCGGCAGCGAGATCGCCGACCGCCTGAAAAACCTTGCTGCCTATCGCGCCTTCTTCGGCCCGGCCGGCCAGCAGCTCGTCACCCGCCGCGATGCCGCGACCAGCGCGCTGCTGCCGGCGATCGATTACCCGACCGGCATCATCGCCGGCAACCGCTCGGTCTATCCGATCACGTCCATCGGCCTGCCGCGACCGCATGACGGACGGGTGTCGGTCGCCAACACCAGGCTCGACGGCATGGCCGATCACATCGTGATCCGTACCTCGCACCCCTGGCTGGTGCGCAACGCGGACGCGATCGCGCAGACGATTGCGTTCCTCCAAACCGGGCAGTTCGCAAGAGACGCAGTGATCAGGCAGCCTTGATTCTGCCGATGAAGCTCTCGACCTGATTGCGCATCCGGGCCGACTGCCGCGACAGTTCTTCCGAAGCGCCGAGCACCTGACTCGCCGCTGCCCCGGACTCCTCGGCAGCACCGGTAACCGCACCGATATTGGCCGAGATATCGCCGGTTCCTTTTGCCGCGTGCTGGACGTTGCGCGCGATCTCCTGGGTCGCTGCGCCCTGCTCCTCGACCGCGCTGGCGATCGACGAGGCGATCTCGTTGATCTCGTCGATCGTGACGGTCATGCACCGGATCGCGGTCACAACATCGCCTGACGTAGCCTGGATCGCCCCAATCTGCGCCCGGATATCGTCGGTCGCCTTGGCGGTCTGTTCCGCAAGCGTCTTCACCTCGGCGGCGACCACGGCAAAGCCGCGGCCGGCATCGCCCGCGCGCGCTGCCTCGATGGTCGCATTGAGCGCCAGCAAATTGGTCTGGCTCGCGATCTCGCTGATCAGCTTGACGACGTCGCCGATCTTCTCCGCGGCGGCGGAGAGACCCTGCACCGTCTCATTGGTGCGCCGACCGTCGGCCGCCGCACGCTGCGCGATTTGCGCCGATTGCGTCACCTGACGCCCGATCTCGCCGACCGAGCCTGACAGTTCCTCGGTCGCAGCCGCGACAGTCTGCATGTTGCTGGACGCCGCCTGCGTCGCTTCGGCGACGTTCGCTGCCTGTTCGCTGGTCTTGCCGGCGCTCCTGTTCATCAGTGCAGCCGTTGCCTCGAGCTGTGATGACGCAGATATCACGGCGTCGATGACCGCGCCGATGTCGTCATGAAATTGATTGGTGAGTTCGCCGACGCGTGCGGCGCGGGCCGCACGCTGGTTGACGGCTTCGCTATCCTTCGCGGCAAGCTCGGCCGAGCGGATCATGCTCTCCTTGAAGAACCGGACTGCCCGCGCCATTACGCCGATCTCGTCGCCGTGATCGGTGGAGTCGACCTTGAGATCGAGATTCCCTTCGGCCAGCCTCGTCATATTGGACGCCAGCGTGTTGATCGGCCCGGTGATGCTGCTCGCCATCGCCAGCACCGCGAGCGATCCCACCAGTAGCGCCAGCAGCATCAGGCCGGCGATGATACCGAGGCTCATGGTCGCCTCTTCCTTCTTGTCGGCCATAAGGCGCGACAATTCAGCGGCGAGACCGTCCGCGACCATCTTGAGCATGTCGATCCGGACTGTGGCGGCATCGAACCATGATTTGCCGTCGAGCAACTTGAAGTCGCCCGCGAGCCCGCCCTGCTCCACCGTCTTGCGCATGGCGTTGAAGGTGTCGATGGCGCCGCCCGACATCGTCCGGCTGAACAGCTCGCGCGCCTCGCGCGACGCGGCTGCACGGAACGCGCTGAAGAAGCTCTCCTGGGCCGCTGCAAGTCCCACCGCGCGCACATAGAGCTGAGGTTCTAACCGGCCCGCCGCGATGCCGCCGGCGACGGTCGCGCGCTCCTGCCCTGCGCGCTCCTTGCCCTCGATCAAATTGGCGTAGGCGGCGATGGATTTCGAGATGTCGTCGTCGCTGCTGAGCTTGGCGATACCGGTGATCACGGTGATCAGACGGCCGATCGTATCGGTGAGATAGCCAATGGCGGCCGGCGGCGCGATCGCAAGCCCATCGATGTCGGTGCGACGCGGGTCAAGCTGGCCAAGGCCGTCCTGGGCAGCCTGCGCGGCCGCGGCAAGTTCCGCTGCTCCTGATTGCTTCAGGCCGGCGAGCACTGACGTGGCGACCGTCCGGTCTGCGTCGGTTCGCTTGCGCTGCTCGCCGAGCTCGCTTCGCATCTGGACGCCCTTGCTGCCGAGATAGGCCGACGACAAGCCGCGCTCGCGCTGCAGTTCGTGCACCAGCCGGCTGAGCTTGCCGACGCCTTCGGCAATCGGCTGGATGCGTGCGATATCTGTTCGAACCGACCACTTCGCCGAGATGTCGTAGATTGCCAGTGCTGCAAATGCGAACAGCGGCAGCAAGGCGGAGAAAGCAATGCGATAAAGTATCTTGGTGTTCTTGAACATGACTCAACCCCCGGTTGGATCATGCCTACATTCGATTGGTAAAAAAGCCCTGCCGCAGCGCCGCTAAAGTTTTGAGCAGGCGCTGCGCAGAACGTGTGCAAGGCACGTAGTTCTACCGGATGATCAACGCCACACGCCCGATGGCCTTACGTTCGACCAGCAGCCGCATCGCCTTCGCATAATCCTCCAGCGGCAGCCGGTGCGAGATTTTCGGTCGCACCCGGCCCGCCTCGGCCCACTCGCTCAGCGCCTTGATCCTGACCTCGCCGAGCGCGGGGTTCTTCCGCACCGCTTCGCCGGCGCGGACGCCGAGCACGCTCGCGCCCTTGATCATCAACAGATTGGTGCGGGCGAGACCGATGCCGCCGGTGAAGCCGACGACGAGAATCCGCGCACCCCAGTTGATGCAGCGCATCGAGTTCTCGAACACCTCGCCGCCGACCGGATCGAACACCACATCGGCGCCACGGCCGTCGGTGAGACGCTTGACCGCGTCGCGGAACGGCTCGCGCGCATAGAGCACGAGATGATCCGCGCCGCGCGCCTTCGCGATCGCAAGCTTCTCCTCGCTGGAGGCCGCCGCGATCACGGTGGCGCCGAGCAGCTTGCCGATCTCGACCGCGGCAAGCCCGACGCCGCCGCCGGCACCGTGCACCAGCAGCACCTCGCCGGGCTGGATCTGCCCGCGATCGATCAGCGCGTGATACGCCGTGCCGTGCGCGGCAAGGAAGGTCGCGCCTTCGGCATAGTCGAAGGTCGACGGCACCGGCACGAGCTGCGACGGCACAGCAACCGTCTCATCGCAATAGGCGCCGAAGCGCATCTTGACGATCACCTTGTCGCCGACCGCGACGCCAGCGGCATCGTTGACCTCGACGACATCGCCGGCGGCTTCCGAGCCCGGCGTGAACGGCAGCGGCGGCTTGAGCTGGTACTCGCCGGCGGCCATCAGGATGTCGGGGAAATTGATCCCGGCGGCGCGGATCGCAACGCGGACCTCGCCCGGCTTCAGCGGCACCGAGGCGAAGTTTTCCAGCTGCAGGCGCTCGGGCGGCCCGAGCTCGCGGCAAACAACGGCTTTCGGCATCAGGCAGCTCGCGCCTTGAGACGTGCCAGCGCCTCGCGGATCAGCGGCAGGCGGTCGTTGCCGAAATACATGTCGGTCTTGTCGAGATAGATCGTGGGCGAGCCGAAGCCGCCGCGCGCCATCACCTCCTCGGTGTTGGCCTTGAGCTGGTCCTTGATCGCCTGATCGCCGATGCCGGCAAGGAACTTTGCGGGATCGATCCCGACCTTGGTGCAGATCTCGGCCAGCACCGCATCCTGCGAGATGTCCTTGTCATCGCCCCAATAGGCCTCGAACACGGCGCGCGCGAACGGCACCATCTTCTCGTTGCCGAGAAGGATGCAGCCGCGCATCGCCTTCACGCTGTTCACCGGGAACACGGTCGGCGGCATCTTGATCGCAAGGCCGGCCGAGCGCGCCCAGTCGGCGAGATCCTTCTTCATGTAGCGCGCTTTCAGCGGCACCGGCGTCTCGCGCTGCGCGTAGACCGACGGATTGACGGTGTTGAAGATGCCGCCGACCAGGATCGGCCGCCACGTAATTTCGGCACCGAACTCCTTCGCGAGCGGCTGGATGTTGTGCCAGGCCAGATAGGTCCACGGGCTGGAACAGTCGAAGAAGAATTCGATCATGGCGTTTCCTTTTTATCATGCTTGTAGCGCTGTCTTTTCCCGTCATCCCCGCGCAAAGGCTTCGCCTTTGTCGCTGGAGGTGGCCGCTTCTTCAGCGGCCCTCGAAGGATGGAGGGCCTCCGGCTTCGCATCCTTCGAGGCTCGCAAGAGCTCGCACCTCAGGATGACGATACCTACTTCCTCTCGACTAGCTCCTTCGCACGTTGCCCGAACATATTCTTGCGTGATTCCTCGTCAAACGGCTCCTTGACGAATTTTCCGATCGCCAGCCCGGCCTGCACCTGCGGCCGGGCACGCACGGCCGCGTACCAGCGCTTGATGTTCGGGTATTCGTCGAGGGTAAAGCCCTGCGCCTTGTGGGTCATGGTCCAGGGGAAGCAGGCGATGTCGGCGATCGAATAGTCGTCGCCGGCGATATAGGCACCGGTCTTGCCGAGCTGGCGGTCGAGCACGCCGTAGAGCCGCGCCGTCTCGTCTCGGTAGCGCTCGATCGCATAAGGAATCTTCTCGGCCGCATAGAGCGCGAAATGGCCATGCTGGCCGAGCATGGGCCCGAGGCCGCCCATCTGCCACATCACCCATTGGATGACGTTCGACCGCGCACGCAACTCCCGGGACAGGAAACGGCCGGTCTTGTCGGCGAGATAGATCAGGATCGCGCCGGTCTCGAACACCGGGAACGGCCCGCCACCGTCGGCAGGCGCATGGTCGACGATCGCGGGGATGCGGTTGTTCGGGCTGATCGCCAGGAATTCGGGCCGAAACTGCTCGCCGGCGCGGATGTTGACCGGGATCACCGTGTAGGACAGCCCGAGTTCCTCCAGCATGATCGAGATCTTCCAGCCGTTCGGCGTCGGCGCGTAGTGCAGGTCGATCATCGGCGTCCTATTCCCCATCACAAAGACTTTTGTTGTTCTGTACGTCCACCTTAGGACATGGCACACAGGCGCTCAATCAGAACCCACCGGGAGGCACCCATGCTGTTTCCAACCACGATCGCAGGCTCGCTGCCGAAGCCGGAATGGCTCGCCGAACCCAACATGCTGTGGGCGCCCTGGAAATCGGAAGGCGCCGAGCTCGCCCGCGCCAAGCGCGACGCCACGGTGCTTGCGGTCAAGCTGCAGGAGGATGCCGGCGTCGACATCGTCACCGAGGGTGAGCAGGCGCGCCAGCACTTCGTGCACGGTTTTCTGGAGCGGATCGAGGGCATCGATTTTGCCCACAAGGTCGAGATGGGCATCCGCAAGGACCGCTACAAAGCGATGGTGCCGCAGGTGGTCGCGCCGCTGCAGCTCAAGGGCCGCGTCCATGAAAGCGAGGCGCGCGCGGCGCGCGCCCACACCAAAAACAGGCTGAAGTTCACCCTGCCCGGCCCGATGACGATCATCGATACCATCGCCGACCAATATTATGGCGACCGCGTGAAGATGGCTTTCGCCTTCGCCGAGCTGCTGAACCAGGAAGCCAGGGCGTTGCAGGCCGACGGCGTCGACATGATCCAGTTCGATGAGCCCGCGTTCAACGTCTACATGGACGAGGTCCGCGACTGGGGCATCAAGGCGCTGGAGCGTGCCGCCGAGGGCCTGACCTGCGCCACCGCGGTACACATCTGCTACGGCTACGGCATCAAGGCCAACACCGACTGGAAGCAGACGCTCGGCGGCGAGTGGCGGCAATATGAAGAGACTTTCCCGGTGATCGACAAGAGCACGATCCAGCAGGTCGCGATCGAATGCCGTAACTCGAAGGTGCCGATCGAGCTGCTCGCGGCGCTGCCCGGCAAGATCGTGCAGGCCGGCGTGATCGACGTCGCCAGCGACGAGGTCGAGACCGCCGAGGACGTCGTCAAGGTGATCGAGGCGGTCGCGAAATTCGTGCCGAAGGGCAACATCATCGCGACCACCAATTGCGGCATGGCCCCGATGCGGCGGGACATCGCCGAAGCCAAGCTGATTGCGCTCGGTGCCGGTGCAAAACTGGCGCGACAGCGGCTGGCGTGAGGGTCGCGCCTGCGGCTCAGCCCAAAGCATCCGCCGCGCTCGGATGCAACACCGGCCGGTAGCCGGCCTCAAAAGCGCGGACGGTCGACGGCGGCGTCAGCAGCATCGCGGGACCGGTCAGGTCAGCCCGGTCGTAACCGGCGAATGACCAGCGCAACGTCTTGCCATTGGCGACGAGATAGGTTTCCCCGTTCGCCTGCACCATCGTGCCGTCGGGCAGCCCGGCTATCGGCAGCAGCAGCAGATGCAGCCGCTTCTTGCCGCGATCAAGCCGCTCGGCGTGCAGCACCGCATCCATCGCCTTGGCACTGAGATCGCTGACGCCGTTGCCGCTCTCCCAGGCCGCGCGAAACCGCTTGGCGTCATCGCGGCGGCAATAGAAGCACGGCCGGTGCCCGGCTGCGAAGGCGGTCGCTTCATCGAGGAAGAACAGCTCGGTCCAGCTCTGCCGGCTCATCACCTTGCGCCGCCGTCCCCTGAACTCGCAGACACAGGTGAGCCACGCCGGCGACGACCAGCGCTTGTTCAAGAGCGTCCGCGTCGCCGGATCGTGGATGATGCCGCGATTGCCGGTGAAGGTGCCGCGATGCTCTGACGCGACGATGTCTCCGGTCGGGGTGACGCGGTTCTGCAGGGGCATGCTCTTCCTTCTCCCTCGCCCCGAGTGCGGGGCGAGGTGGAAATCTACGCCGCCCCGTCGCGGATCGGCGGCTGGAACGACAGCGCGGTATCCCAGGGAAAGAAGATCCAGGTGTCCTGCGACACCTCGGTGATGTAGGTGTCGACCAGCGGCCGTCCCTTCGGCTTGGCGTAGACGGTTGCGAAATGCGCGTCGGGCAGCATCTCACGCACCAGCTTGCCGGTCTTGCCGGTATCGACGAGGTCATCGACGATCAGCAGCCCCTTGCCGGTGCCGCCGCCGAGCTTGGCGGTCTGCTCGGAAATGCCCTTGAGCACTTTCAGGTCGCCCTGCTTGTCATGGTCGTAGCTGGCGACGCAGACGGTATCGATGATCCGCAGCCCGAGTTCGCGCGCCACGATCGCCGCCGGCACCAGCCCGCCGCGGGTGATGGCGATCACCGCGTGGAACGGGCCGACCTCGTTGAGGCGCCAGGTCAGCGCCCGGCAATCCCGGTGGAATTGATCCCACGAGACCGGGAACGGTCTGCCGGCCCGCTCCTGCGCACTCGGTTCAGAACTTCTCTCAACCATGTCGTCTCAACCCGCTGCCGGCTTCTTCTGCGCGGCCTGCACCTGCTTCAGCATCTCCTTCACCGCGGCCATCGCAGCCGCGAGCTTCTCCGAATCGCGCGAGCGCACCACCAGATTGGTGTTCGGCTTCTGGTTCTCATCCTGGAACGGATAGCTGCCGATGATGGTGTCGGGATGGGCCTCCGCGATCGCCCGCAGCGGACCACCGATATCGCCTTCCCGCGCGTCGGCGCGGACCGAATCCGACAGCATCCGCTGGCCGGATTTCAAGGTCGGCGCCACGATGTCCATCATCGCCTGCATGATGGTCGGGATGCCGGCCATCACGATGACATTGCCGAGCTTGAAGCCCGGCGCCAGGATGGTCGCGCTCTGGATCAGCTCGGCGCCGTCGGGCACCCGGGCCATCCGGAGCCGCGCCTCGTTGAGGTCCTGCTCACTCCAGCGCTCCCTGAACCGCGCCACCACGTCAGGATGATGGTGGATCTCGACCCCGAACGCCTTCGCCACGCTGTCGGCGGTGATGTCGTCATGGGTCGGCCCGATGCCGCCGGTGGTGAACACGTAAGCGTATCTATGCCGCAGCGCATCAAGGGCTGCGATGATGTCGGCCTCGTCGTCGGCGACGACGCGGACCTCCTTGAGGTCGATGCCGATATTGGTCAGGTATTCGGCGATGAAGCCGATGTTCTTGTCCTTGGTCCGGCCGGACAGGATCTCGTCGCCGATCACCAATATCCCCGCCGTGACGATCTCGCTCATGGTCTCATTCCCTAACTTGATCCCCTGACATTGCCGACCCAATGCCTTGATGTCACGAGGTTTTGCCGCCGAATTAAGCAGACCTCAGCCGGTTTTTCGGGCAGGCCTTCCGTCTCTCCCTTAGTAAATGCCATAAGCCAATGCATATCGCGCTGGCCCGCCCCTTGCTACCATCCCATCAAGTCATGCACTGTGTCACATGGCTTTGGAGGGCAGTCGGGATATATGGCAGTCGCGTTCGATGAGATGAACGGCCTTGGCGAGGACCTTCGCCCGGCCTACCAGGAGCTTTCCCGCTGGCTCAAAGAGACGCCGCCGGATGCGCTCGAATATCGACGCCAGGAAGCGGAGCTGCTGTTCCGCCGGATCGGCATCACCTTCGCGGTCTATGGCGATACCGAAGCCCAGGAGCGGCTGATCCCGTTCGACGTCATTCCGCGCATCATGTCCGCGAACGAATGGACGCTGCTGGAGAGAGGCCTCAAGCAGCGCGTGCTCGCGCTCAACATGTTCCTCAAGGACATCTATCACGGCCGCGACATTCTGCGCGCCAACGTCATCCCCGAGGATTTAATCTTCCAGAACCCGGTGTTCCGTCCGGAGATGAACGGCCAGGACGTGCCGCACGACATCTACGTGCACATCGCCGGCATCGACATCATCCGCACCGATCCCGACAACTTCATCGTGCTGGAGGACAATGCACGCACGCCGTCCGGCGTCTCCTACATGCTGGAAAACCGCGAGATCATGATGCGGCTGTTTCCGGACCTGTTTGCGCGGCACCGCGTCGCGCCAGTGGAGCGCTATCCGGATGAGCTGCTGTCGGCACTGCGCTCGGTGGCGCCGCACAGCGCGTCCGCCGAGCCGACGGTGGCGCTGATGACGCCCGGCGTCTACAACTCCGCCTATTACGAGCACTCGTTCCTCGCCGACAAGCTCGGCATCGAGCTGGTCGAGGGGCGCGACCTCATCGTCAAGAACGACGAGGTGTTCATGCGCACCACCGAGGGGCTGAAGCGGGTCGACGTGATCTACCGCCGCGTCGACGACGATTTCCTCGACCCCCTCACCTTCCGTCCGGATTCCGCGCTCGGCGTTCCCGGGCTGATGTCGGCCTATGCGGCCGGCAACATCACGCTCGCCAACGCGGTCGGCACCGGCATCGCCGACGACAAGGCGATCTATTCCTACATGCCCGACATCGTGAAGTTCTACCTCAGCGAGGAGCCGATCCTGAAGAACGTGCAGACCTGGCGCTGCCGCGAGGCGCAGGATCTGTCCTATGTGCTCGACAACCTCGCCGACCTCGTCGTCAAGGAGGTGCACGGCTCCGGCGGCTACGGCATGCTGATCGGCCCGGCCGCCACCAAGGCCACGATCGAGGCGTTCCGCGACAAGCTCAAGCGCGAGCCCGAAGGCTTCATCGCCCAGCCGACGCTGGCGCTGTCGACCTGCCCGACCTGCACCGACAAGGGCCTGGCGCCGCGCCATGTCGACCTCCGCCCGTTCGTGCTGACCGGCAGCAGCCAGACCACCATCGTGCCCGGCGGGCTGACCCGCGTCGCGCTGAAGGAAGGCTCGCTCGTGGTCAATTCGAGCCAGGGCGGCGGCACCAAGGACACCTGGATTCTGAGTGAGTGATTTGAAGCCCAACGCGCTGCGCAAGCCCTCCCTCCCCCTGCAAGGGGGAGGGTCGGGGTGGGGGTCGGCCACTTGCGCCGAACGGAGAGAAGACCCCCACCCGCCGCTGCGCGCCGACCTTCCCCTTTTAGGGGGAGGTGAATTCAGAACATTTTTCGTCTTGTAGGGACTATCGCATGCTGTCGCGCACCGCCGAAAATCTGTTCTGGCTCGCCCGTTACGTCGAACGTGCCGAATATCTGGCGCGCACGATCGACGCCACGCTACGCGTCACCGCGCTGCCCGCGGCCTATGTCGGCAAGACCAATGAATGGGATTCCGCGCTGCTCACCGCCGGCGTCGGCGCGAGCTTCTACGATCACTACCCGGAAGCCAACCAGCAGAACGTCGTCGAATATCTCTCCTTCTCGTCGGAGAACCCCTCCTCGATCAAGAACTGCATCGAGGCGGCGCGGCTGAATTCACGCTCGGTGCGCACCGCCCTGACCTCGGAAATGTGGGACACCATCAATTCGGCCTGGATCGAGTTGCAGGCGGTGTGGGGCAAGGGCGGGACCGGCAGCCGCGAGGAACTGGCCAAATTCCTGCGCTTTGTGCAGGAGACCTCGCTGCGCTTCGACGGCTCGGCCTACCGCACCATGCTGCGCAACGACGCCTATTGGTTCTCGCGGCTCGGGGTGCATCTCGAGCGCGCCGACAACACCGCGCGCATTCTCGACGTGAAGTATCACATGCTGCTGCCCGAAGAGGAGCATGTCGGCGGCCCGCTGGATTACTACCAGTGGACCTCGATCCTGCGCTCGGTGTCGGCAACGACCGCCTATCACTGGGTCTACCGGGAAACCCTGAAACCCTGGCTGATCGCCGACCTTTTGATCCTCAACGACACGCTGCCGCGGTCGCTCGCCAGCTGCTACAGCAACCTCGTGCGCAATCTGGACCAGATCGGCGTCGCCTATGGCCGCCAGGGCGCCGCCCAGCGCCACGCCCGCGGCATCAGGAACCGGCTCGAGCACAGCCATATGGACGACATCTTCCAGCACGGCGTGCACGAGTTCATCCAGGAATTCATCGCGGACAACTCACGGCTCGGTGAGATCGTCACCAAGCAGTACCTGATTTGACCGGTTTTGACGCAAAATCCCGTCATGACCGGGCTTGACCCGGCCATCCCCGTCTTGCTTTGAAGGACGATAAGGGCGAAAGACGGACGCCCGGGACATCTGGCGAGGACGCGCTTCGCGCTTTTGCCCTGATATAACGATCCCAACTGTGTTGGTCGACCATGCGCCTGCGGATAGCCCACACCACCACCTATCGCTACGAGCCGGCGGCCTCGGGCGTGATCCAGATCCTGCGCATGACGCCGGGCAGCCATGACGGCCAATATGTCGCGGATTGGCAGATCGACGTCTCGACCGATTCCCGGCTCGACACCCATGAGGACGCTTTCGGCAACGTCACTCACGTGCTGACCCACGGCTCGATCAGCGACCTCACCATCCATTGCGAAGGCCTGGTCGAGACCCAGGACACCGGCGGCGTGCTGCGCGGCAGCGACGAGCGGTTTCCGCCGAGCCTGTTCCTGCGGCCCACGCCGCTGACCGACCTCAACCCGGCCATGACCGCCTCCGTGCGCGAGCTGCGCGCCGAGGCCGGCGCCGACGTGCTCGGCTTCCTGCACGCGCTGATGGTGCAGATCTACGAGCACATGACGTTTGACGAGGATCCGACCAACAGCGCCACCTCGGCCTCCGAGGCGTTCGCGCTGAAGCGCGGCGTCTGCCAGGATTACGCGCATATCCTGATCGCGTGCGCACGCGCCGGCGGCGTGCCGGCGCGGTTCGTCTCCGGCCACTTCCTGCGCTCCGACGGCATGGTCAACCAGCAGGCCGGTCATGCCTGGGCCGAGGCGTTCGTGCCCAATCTCGGCTGGGTCGGCTTCGACGCCGCCAACGGCATCTGCACCACCGACGCCCATGCCCGCGTCGCGATCGGCCTCGACTATCTCGGCGCCGCCCCGGTCCGCGGCACCCGCTATGGCGGCGGCAGCGAGACGCTGACAGTCGCGGTCAAGGTCGATCAGGCCGGGCGCCCCGGACAGTGGCAGAGCCAGACGCAGTCGTAGACTGCCTCCTCGCCATCGTCATTCCGGGGCTCGCGAAGCGAGAGACCGGAATCCATCGCGCCCCCGGCTGTGCGGAGAAATGGATTCCGGGCTCGCGCCAAGAGGCGCGCCCTCAGGTGCGCAATTGCGCACCGGGGAATGACGATGGTGATATGATCGCGGCTCCAATCCGAACCAGCGAGACAAGCCATGGCAACCGTAAAACTGCTTTCCGATGACGAACTCTCGCCGGAAGCACGCGCTGTGTTCGAGGATATCCGCACGACGCGGAAGTCGGACTTCGTCAACAATTTCTGGCGCGCGCTCGCGCATGATCCCAAGACGCTGCGGCGGACCTGGGAGAGCATCAAGGAGGTGATGGCACCGGGCGCGCTCGATCCAAAGGTCAAGGAGATGCTTTACGTTGCAGTCTCGGTGGCCCATGGCTGCAGCTACTGCATTCACTCGCACACCGCGAGCGCCCGTGCCAAGGGCATGACCGAGGCAGAATATCTGGAAATGCTCGCGATCGTCGGCATGGCCGCCGAGACCAACCGGCTGGTCACGGCGCTCGGCGTGCCGGTGGACGAGGCGTTCCTCGTCGATGCGCGGGATGCGTAGGGTGAGCAGGGCGCACAGCGCCGCCTGCTCGCTCCTGGAGCGGTTCTGCGTCCCAGGTTCTGCTATTTGGTGTTCGAGCCGCGACGATGCAATACTAGGCCAGCTCGCTTTTGGCGCCTGCGTCGGCGGCCGGATCGCTGGGATCGATCGAAGGGATCCGTGGAAACAGCGCCGCGATAGCGGTATAAGAGAGCATGGCAAATGGTCAGGTTGTCCTCGTAACAACTGAGCCGTTGGACGGCGGCCCGCCTATTCGCTCGGTCTTCTTCGTGGCTGAAGGAGATGCGGCAAAGGCCACGGCAATTATTGCGGAAATGATGGCCCCGAATGAAAGGGTCGAAGCGTGGGGCCAGCTTCCCGAAGCAGCTGTCAAAGCGCTCGGATTGAAACCGGGTGATTACACCCACACCTGACTTACACCAGATGGCAGCCGGCACGCGAAGGCTTTCTGCGGCTCTTATCCGTGCGCAGAGGTGTGACCTCGACGCAGCGTCTCTCCTACGCGAATTCTGGGTGATCGCCGAACCCCGTCACGGCGTTTGCGATCACAACGCGGGGAGCCCTCTTTCTCCAGCAAATGACATGGCGTAATCTGCAGCGAGCTGCCCTTTGAGACGGGACGGGCCGACGTCGCCGTCGGATGGAACAGGCAGCGGTCAGGCCGTCGGCAGGCATCGCAGTCTGAAAGCAGCGCCTGCCTTATGGGGCGCTCCCTCAACTTCAACATGAAGCACGTTGGCCTGCCGCGCGCGCGGCAGACAAGGGCAGTGCGTAACCCTTGGAGGACGACATGGCGACATTCTTAGTGAGGATCGACTGGACCGACCAGGGAATTCGTAATGTCAAGGAAGCGCCCAAGCGCAGCCGAGCAGCGAAAGAACTCGCCAAGACTCTCGGTGTCGAGATCAAGGAGGTCTATCTCACCTCCGGCGAGCATGACATCCTTCTCCTCGCCGAAGCGCCTCTCGGCGACAACATCACGAAACTCGCGCTCGCACTCAGTTCTCAGGGAAACATACGGACCTGCACCTCACGGGCCTGGCCCGAGGCCGAGTGGACCAAGCTGATATCCGAGCTTCCGTAGCGGCTTCGGATGTCCGGTCGAGCTCTGCGCGGCCTGGGTGCCGTCACTATGTGACACCCGGCGATCGGCGCGAGCACTCAGCGTCTGCGCAGGGCGACTCACGTCGTCGCCAGCGGGGCAGCACGCATTATTTGTCCAGCCAGACGTCCTCGAAGCGCAGATTGTTGTACTGGCTGTTGTCGTGCGGGCGAAAGTTCCTAACGTAGGGCTGCCAGCAATTGCCGGCCGATGAGTGCAGGATGACCGGCCGCGCGGCGTCTTCGACCAGCACGCGCTCGATGTCGAACACGATCTTGCGGCGCTTGTCCTTGTCGACCTCGCGCGATTGCGCGGCCAGCAACTTGTCGACCTCGGCATTGCAATACTGGGTGTAGTTGCGCTCCGAGTTGCAGGAGTAGTTTTCGACGAGGTTGCTATCGGGATCGTCGACGCTGACGCCGGTGACATTGAGGCCGATCGTGTAATCCTTGCGCTGCAGCCGCGAGTACCAGCGCGGCGTATCCAGGATGTCGAGCTCGGCGACGATATAGATATTCTTGAGCTGGTCGGCGAGGATCACGGCCGGGTCGCGATAGGTCGGCAGATTGCGGGTCTGGATCTTGATCGAGAGCGGCTTGGCGTCGCTATAGCCGAGCTTCTGCATGATCGCCTGCGCGTCCGCGAGGTTCTTCTCGGTATCGGGGCCGTAGCCCATCATGGTCGACAGCACGTCTGCCGGCATGCCCCACTCGCCTTCGGGCTTGGCCTGCATCGCGCCGCCGAGCCGACCGGTGCCCTCGAACAGGATGCTGTTGAACGCGTTGCGGTCGAGCGCCAGCGACATCGCCTTGCGGATCTCGGGATTGTCGAACGGCGGATTGACGCGGTTGACCAAGAGATTGATCTGCAGATTGGTCGACGTCATCTCGCAGATCGCGTTCGGCGTCCGCGCCTTGACGTCCTTCATCAGGGGAATGCTGACGTCGGACGGAAAGGTGATGTCATAGTCGCCGGTCGCAAACGCCAGCATCCGCGTGGCCCGGCTGTCGATCGAGCGCACCGTGATCTCGTCGAGATACGGCCGGTCCTTCTTGAAGTAATCGGGGTTGCGGACGAGACGGATTGAATCTCCGCGCCGGAATTCGACGAACTTGAACGGCCCGGTGCCGACCGGCTTGGTGCGCATCACCTGTTGCGGCACATGACAGGGATAGACCACCGAGAAGGCGCTGGCGAGCAGCGCGAGCAGGCCGGGCTGCGGCTCGGTCAGCTCGAAGGTCGCTTCATCGTCGCCATTGACGCTGACATCCCTGAGCTTCGTGTACCAGACCTTGCGCGGATTGCGCTTGAAGTCCTGGGTCTCCGCCTTGCCGATCAGCATCCGCCAGGTGCATTGCACGTCCTTGGCGGTGAAAGGCTGGCCGTCGTGCCACTTCACACCGTGATGCAGCTTGAAAGTGAGTTTCGTGTTGGTCTGGTCCCACGACCAGCTGTCGGCGAGATCCGGGATCACGGTGTCGATCGATTCGTGCACCTTGGCGGCATCGAACACCACGAGGTTGTTGAAGACCACCGCGAACGGCATCACCGAGGCGATGGTCGACTCTTCAAGCAGCGAGGTCGAGGGCGGATTGTCGTTGTGATAGAGCCGCAGCGTGCCGCCCCTCTTCTGCGCCGATGCCGGGCTCGCGGCCGTTGCCACGATACTCAAGGCCACGATGCATGCGGCCAGTTTGAACGACATTCTCGTCTCCCGGAATTTCTTGTTGTTGTCGGTTGCGGGCAGTCGAGCACAAGGGAAAGCCTCTCGCAATCGCGAGAACATCGGATCATTGCCCGATGCGCGCGGCGCAGAATGAGGTTGGCGCCCGGGCATCTCCGAACGGCCTGCGGGCGGAACAGTCCCATACGGGCCATTCGCCGCGGCAGGCCACCCGCCCCTTTTTGACCGGTCGCCGCATGTCCCGCGACGGGGAATTGGGGTTGGATGCGACCTCGAAATTGGCTACTAGTTCTGCGCCGAGAAATTCGGATCGTTGGGGACTGGAAATGACCTATTGCTGCGGAATTCTGGTGCGAGACGGCCTCGTCATGATCGCCGATACCCGCACCAATGCCGGCCTCGACAATGTCTCGACCTTCCGCAAGCTGCACATCTTCTCAAAACCCGGCGAGCGCATCATGGCGATCGCCAGCGCCGGCAATCTGGCGATCAGCCAGTCGGTGCTGTCGACCCTGACCGAGGGCATGGAAGATCCGCACACCGGCGAGCTCGAGACGCTGATGAACGCGCCGACCATGTTCCAGGCTGCGCAGCGGATCGGCCGCGCCATCCGCTCGGTGCACGCCACCGAGGGCGACGCGCTGCGCTCCGAGGATATCTCCTTCGACGTCTCGTTCCTGTTCGGCGGCCAGATCAAGGGCTCGCGGATGCGCCTGTTCATGGTCTACACCGCCGGCAACTTCATCGAGTGCACCACCGACACGCCCTATTTGCAGATCGGCGAGCACAAATACGGCAAGCCGGTGCTCGACCGCGCCATGCATTACGATGTCGAGCTCTACGAGGCGCTGAAGACCGGGCTGATCTCGATGGATTCGACGATGCGCTCCAACCTCGGCGTCGGCCTGCCGATCGACGTGCTGGTGGTGCGCACCGACGCCTGCGAGGCCGACCTCAACCACCGCATCGAGGCCGGCGAGCCCTATTTCCACGACCTGCGTTCGCGCTGGTCGGCGGCGCTGCGCGCGGCGCACCAGAACATTCCACGCCCACCCTACAAGAACGAAACCGAAGCAAAAACCAAATAAGAGGAAACTCGGATGACTGAGGCAACCAGCAAGATCGCACTCGTCACCGGCGCCGGCACCGGCGTTGGACGCGCGGCATCGCTCGCCTTGATGAACGCGGGCTACACCGTGGTGCTCGCCGGGCGCCGCATCGAGATGCTGGAAGAGACCAGCAAGCTCGGCCCCGCCGGCAAGAGCCTGTGCGTGTCGGCCGACATGGCCAATCCGGCCGCGATCGCCGCGCTGTTCGACAAGGTGAAGGCGACCTATGGCCGGCTCGACGTGCTGTTCAACAATGCCGGCATGGGCGCGCCGCCGGTGAATTTCGAGGATCTGCCGCTCGAGCAGTGGCAGGCGGTGGTCAACACCAACCTCACCGCGCCGTTCCTGTGCACCCAGCACGCCTTCCGCATCATGAAGGACCAGAAGCCGCGCGGCGGCCGGATCATCAACAACGGCTCGATCTCGGCGCATGCGCCGCGGCCGTTCTCGGCGGCCTACACCTCGACCAAGCACGCCATCACCGGCCTCACCAAGGCTTCCAATCTCGACGGCCGGATGTATGACATCGCGGTCGGCCAGGTCGACATCGGCAATGCCGCGACCCCGATGACCGACCGCATGGTCAACGGCCCCGGCGTGCTGCAGCCGGACGGCACCACCAAGCACGAGCCGCGCATGGACGCCAAGGCAGTCGGCGACGCCGTGGCCTACATGGCCGGCCTGCCGCTCGACGCCAACGTGCTGTTCATGACGGTGATGGCGACCAAGATGCCGTTCGTGGGCCGGGGCTGATCTTCTCCTTCTCCCTGCTTGCGGCAGGACTATCACGTCGTCATGGCCGGGCTTGTCCCGGCCATGACGAACTGTGCAACGTGGGCTGATCGCCATAGGCGATAGCCTGCCGTCGCAGGGGCGCACTGCCAAAATATCGAAAACAACCCCATGCAAAGTAGCCCGCGGCTGCCGGCGTTCGACACGGCAGCTTGACACGTCGGGCAATTCAGCGATATTTTTCCATTATTCCGAAATCGTGCGAGCATCCCTCGCCCGGGGCTACCGCCCGCATTTGCGGACTTCTGCAACTGACGTGCTACGGCACGATCGAGAACGAACCCGTATGGACGCCAAAGGGGTCGGCGATGCCATCGCCTAAATGGCGGGCCTACCGCTCGACGCCAACGTGTTGTCCATGACGGTCATGGCGACCAAGATGCCGTTCGTGGGACGGGGCGCCCTCTCTTCTCCCTCGTCCCGCTCTTGCGGGGTCGAGACGAGCGAAGCTCGCTCTTCGAGAGTTGGGATGAGGGGCTGCCTCAGGGAAGTCGGGCTCCAGCTTCAGGAATCGCGCAGCACTGCTCACCTTGACGCCGCGGATCGGCAATGAGGAGCGGTATGGACAACTGATTCCTGTCGTCCCGAATAGCCGGAACGACGTCTCGGCCAACGGTATATTGTCCCTCCGGCCGTACCGGCGAGGGCGCGCCGCCTGACCGCCATAGGACGTTCCGTTAGTGATGGTGCAAAAACGCAGATTTTTGCCCTGTCAATCGGCCTTTCTCCTACTTCCAGGTGTCGCCTGATGCTAGCTAAGGTCGATAAATTCGACGAGATGCCGGGGGAGACGGGCGAGATGCTGAGCATCAACCGCTGCTTTATGCGCTTCAGCGATCGTGCTGAAAGAGTGGATTCTCAGCAAATTGCAGAAACGTTTGTCTCGGTCGGACCGTTATTGGACACGCTGGAGTCGACTAACAATCAGATATTGTACGGGCGTCGTGGCACTGGCAAAACGCATGCTCTCCGATATTTTATGGGTCGGCAGAATACACAGGGCGATGTAGCTGTTTATGTCGATTGCCAAAACATCGGATCGAATCAATCGATCTACGATGATAAGACCTTACCGTTGGCCGAGCGAGCTACTAGGCTATTGATTGACGTTTGCGCGGCGGTTCAAGCCGGCTTGCTTGAGGTCTTCACCGATCCAAAATCAAAATGGGACGTATCTGCAGCGGCGCCATTGCTGGATAGTTTTGTTCAAGCTTTCTCTGAAGTCAGGGTGATTGGCACAGTCGAGAGAGAGAGACAGGCCATCAAGACACGGCTGGTGGCAAGCGATCGTCAGGGTTGGAGGTCTTGCTCTCAAACGCGCCATCGATGAAATTATCGGCCGGTTCTGAGCAGAGCCGGTCCAAATCTACGAGCGGACGGGCAGCAGAAAAGGGTTCGGAAGTTGCATGGATCGACTTTAATTATCTGAACCAGCGAGTCAGAGCTCTGTCGGACTTCGTGCGGCCAAAGCGGATTTGGATACTTGTTGATGAGTGGAGCACTATCCCGGCCGATTTGCAGCCATATCTAGCTGACCTTCTTCGCCGAACGTTCTTCACATCTCAAAACATAACAGTGAAAATTGCCGCGATCGAGCACCGGTCATCGGTGAAATTGGATCGAGACGGCACAACCTATATTGGGTTTGAGCTTGGCGCAGATATTGTCCCGGCCATCAATCTCGATGACTATCTGGTCTTTGACAACAATGAAAATCGATCCGTCCAGTTCTTTAGGCGCTTGATCGAAAAACATACCGCAACCGTCGCGAATGCGCTCGAGATTGATTTAACAGGGCAAGACGTCATCGGTGCGGCCTTCACTCAGCATAATGTTTTCACGGAGTTCGTGAGGGCATGTGAAGGTGTCCCGCGAGATGCGATGCACGTCTTGGCATTGGCGGCCCAGAAGGCGAATGAATCTCCAATCTCGATGCCAACGTTGCGAAATGCCGCACTCACATTCTTTCAGCAGGACAAATACTCCGCGATCCAATCGAATCCAGCTAATAGCAAGTTGCTCGATTGGATTCGCGACGAAGTGATTGGTAATCGGCGAACTAGGGCGTTTCTTCTGCCGGTAAACGTAAAGGACGAAACGATTGACCGTCTATTCGATCGTCGTGCTCTTCACATCGTCTTCAGCGCACAGAGCCGGTGAAAGGTTCGTCGTATATAAGTTGGACTATGGCTGCTATGCAGATCTGGTCAACACAAACAAATCTACACTTGGAACTCTTCTTGCGGGTGTTGATGAGGTTCAAGCTGACTTTGACGTACCGGATGATGACGCCCGTTCATACAGACGAGCAGTCCTCGACCTTGATGCTTATTACGGCCGCAGTTCGGTTGAAGCGCAGGCTGGTCCGAGTCAGGACACAGTGCTCGGTTAGATTACTTTCCGCCTCTCCCAATCTTCGTTTCTGTGCTGAGACGGTTCGAAAAAGTGATTCCCCGTGCTGTGTGTGCTGAGCCTGTACGTCGTCCGCAGTATCCTGCTGTAGCGGGCCGCCTCGAAGCGTCGTCTCGGAGTTTAACGATTTTCGCCAGAAATTCTTGAAGTGTCCGGGGAATCCCCCTCACCCGACGCTTCGCGTCGACCTCTCCCCGCAGGCGGGGTGAGGTAAAAATCCGGCTACTCCAGCTTCTCCACATCCCGCAGCGTCGGAAACAGCTTCATCCAGAGCAGCGCGACCGCAACGGTGGCGACGCCGCCGAGCACGGCGGACGACACCGCGCCGAGCAGTGCCGCGGTGACGCCGCTCTCGAACTGGCCGAGCTGGTTCGACGCATTGATGAACAGGAAATTGACCGCGCCGACGCGGCCGCGCATCTCGTCGGGGGTGGCAAGCTGCACCAGCGAGAAGCGGATCACGACGCTGATCGTATCGGCGGCGCCGAGCACCGCGAGCGACAGCGCCGACAGCCACATCCAGTGCGACAGCGCGAACACCACCGTCGCCACGCCGAACACGATCACCGCCTGGAACATGCGCATGCCGACGCGGCGGTTGATGGTGTGCCGCGCCAGCACAATCGTCATCAATAGCGCACCGACCGCCGGTGCGGCGCGCAGGATGCCGAGGCCGAGCGGGCCGGTCTGCAGGATGTCGCGCGCATAGATCGGCAGCAGCGCAGTGACGCCGCCGAACAGCACCGCGAACAGGTCGAGCGAGATGGTGCCGAGGATCGCCGGATTGCTGCGCACGAAGGTGACGCCGGCAAACAGATCATCCGACACCTGCCCGTTCTTCGGCGCCGCCTGCTGCAGCCGGCCGATGCCGCCGGTCAAGAGCGCGCCGAACAGCCAGAACACCATCATGACAGCATAGGGCGCACTCGGCATCAGCGCATAGGCGAAGCCGCCGAGCGCCGGTCCGGTGATGGTCGCGACCTGGGCCGCGCCGCTCGAGATCGCGGTCGCCCGCTGCAGCGAGCCCTGCGGCGCGATCAGCGGCAGCAACGCGGCGGTCGCCGGGCTCTCGAACGCGCCGGCAATGCCGAGCACGAAGGTCGCAGCGAAGATCTGGATCTCGGAGATGGTGCCGGCGAACGTGCTTCCGGCGAGAAACAATGCGGTCAACGCTTCCGCGATCTGGCAGGCCTGCACCACGCGCTTGCGTTCGAAGCGGTCGGCGGCGTGGCCGGCGACGAACACGAGCAGTGCCGTCGGCAGGAACTGCACCAGTCCGACCATGCCGAGGTCGAACGCGCTGCCGGTCAGCTCATAGATTTGCCAGCCGATCGCGACCGCGCCGATCTGGCTGGAGAATCGCGACAGGCTGCGCGACGACAAAAAGAACAGGAACGGTCTGTGGCCGAGCAGATCGCGGGCGCCGGCCGGCGTGGCGGTGAGCATGGATGATTGCGTGACTGAGCCCCTGCAACTTGTCAATGGAGACGAGGTAAGAGCTGTTCCGCTCCGATAAGATCGGAACGGGCTCTAGATTCTTCTTTTGACGCGTTTTCCTCATGCGAACCGGTGTCCACTTCGCTTGAAAACGCTCTTAGAGCGCCGAGCGCGATGGGCCGTAGCGAGGTCAGATCCTCTCCGCTGGCGGCCCTTCACGTCTCAAAAGAACGCGCGGGAAAGTACCCAAGATCATTTGAATGCGAGCGGCGGCCGCACGTGTGGCTGATGTCTCTTCTAGCCGGAGCGATAGAGCGCGTCCCGGGTTAGTAGGTCATGTTTAGCACAGCGGACACGTGAACATCACCCGCGACGCTCCGCTCACAGCCGAGGGCGCGGCGCAGGCGCGGGGATAGGTGGGCCGGCGCGTCGCGGACCGCTAAAACGCCAACCGCTGTAGCACGGAAGCCACGAAAAGGATGCCACCTTCGTTCGGCTGTCCCTGAGCGGCGCCGTTGACGGGCGCCAAGGAATTGATGTTTTTGTCCGCGTCGGAGACGGCCAGTGTGCCGGTGAGAACTTCAGCGCGGTCGCCAGGCTTGAGCGCCACACCGGCGAGGCAGCCGAGAATATCGTCGAGGGAAACCTCGTTCGAGAACTTCAGGGCTCCGACCTGGATGCAGTTGACTGGCGTACCCAAGGTATTCGTAAACTTCACAGGTTTAGAAGTGAGAAAGTTTTCGCTGTTGCCGTCGGGATCGGTCAGCTCCAGCCTGAAGCTAAATATGCTATCCGCATTCGTCTGTAGTTTGAGGCTGAACTTCCAGACGCGGTCCGTCGGTTTGGGCGCGGGCGGCGGAGGCGTCGGACGGGGAGGCGTCGGAGGCGGAGGCGTCGGAGGCGGAGGCGTCGGACCGGGAGGCGTCGGACCGGGATTCGGGCCTTTTCCGGCCATTGCCTTGTCGAGTGCAGCGATGGTCTGGATGCCGACGACACGGTCCGGAACTGTCTGGCCAGGGCCGAGGATCGGCTTGGGACGATGAGCGCTCTTGAAAGCGAACACCGCCTTCGCCGTCGACTCTCCGTAAACGCCGGCCGCATCGGAGATGGTGAAACCCAGCGACCGCAGCGCGGTCTGGATTCGCCCGACCGCGTCCTCCGTGCCGGGAAAATTCGGCGTCTTGTCCTTGAAGATATTAAACTGATGATTGACGGCGCAGTCGGCTAGACGCTTTTTGCCCGGACCTTCCTTTGTGAACAGTTCGGATGAGAGCGGCATGATGCTGTCCTCCGGCGTCGCGAGCGGATGCAAGGTCGCCGATCGTCGCCTGTAACACACGTCTGGCTTCCTGTCCTTGCGGTATGGTTGCGCACAGCGCCGCCATCGAGTTCGGCTGGCAGGGAAACGACGAAATGGAGCCAGCCGAAGGTGACGGTTGGGCCGAACTAAAGGATGACGGCTCACTCGAACGGGAGATCTGCCTCCTCAACGGCGACGACATCGCACTCATCGCACGTCGAGCAAAGACTTCTTCACCAGCCTGCCAAGCGCGCAACAGCATTGCGCTGCGCGAGGCCCCTGCCATAATCCCGCGCGGGTTCCTGGGGGCATGATGCTGCAGTTGCAATCGGCGTTCGGCGTGGTGGCGTTGCTCGTGATCGCCTGGGCGTTGAGCGAGAATCGGAGCGTCGTGTCGCTGCGGCAGGCGGCGATCGGGCTCATCGTCACGGTCGCGACCGCACTGGTGCTGATCAAGGTGCCGCTGGTGACGCAAGCCTTCGGCGCGATCAACGATGCCGTCGGCACCATCGCGGCGGCGACGCGCGCCGGCACCGCCTTCGTGTTCGGTTATGTCGGCGGCGGTCCGGCGCCGTTCGATCTCAAGGTGCCGGGTTCGGATTTCATCCTCGCCTTCCAGGCGCTGCCGATCGTGCTGGTCATGAGCGTGCTCACGACGCTGTTGTTCTATTGGCGCGTGCTGCCGCCGGTGGTGCGCGGCATGGCCTGGCTGCTGGGGCGTACGCTCGGCGTCGGCGGCGCGGTCGGGCTCTCGACCGCCGCCAATATCTTCCTCGGCATGGTGGAAGCGCCGCTCTTCATCCGCCCCTATCTGGCGCAACTCAGCCGCAGCGAATTGTTTCTGGTGATGACCGGCGGCATGGCCGGGATCGCCGGCACCGTGCTGGTGCTGTATGCGACGCTGCTCGCACCGCTGATCCCGGATGCGGCCGCGCACTTCGTCATCGCTTCGGTGCTGGGCGCGCCGGCCGCAATTTTAGTCAGCCTGATCATGGTGCCGGAAACGTCTAACAGACACACCGGCGGATCGCTCGATGATCCCGATGTTCAGGTGTCATCGACGATGGACGCCATCGTGAAGGGCACCGCCGCCGGTCTCGAGCTCCTGATGAACATCATCGCGATGCTGCTGGTGCTGGTCGCGCTGGTCTATCTCGCGAACGCGATCATCGGCCTGCTGCCCGAGATCGGCGGCGCGAAGATTTCGCTGCAACGCTTGCTCGGTTACGTCATGGCGCCGGTGTGCTGGCTGATGGGCCTGCCGTGGCCGCAGGCGATCACGGCAGGAAGCCTGATGGGCACCAAGACCGTGCTGAACGAGCTGATCGCCTATGTCGACCTGTCGAAGCTCGGTCCCGACGCGCTCGATCCGCGCTCGCGGCTGATCATGCTCTACGCGATGTGCGGTTTCGCCAACTTCGCGAGCCTCGGCATCATGATCGGCGGCCTCGGCATCATGGCACCCGAGCGGCGCGACGAGATCAACGCGCTCGGGCTGAAGTCGATCGTCTCGGGCACGCTGACGACGTGCCTGATGGGGGCGATTGTCGGGATGATGACACAGCCGTAGCCCGGATGAAGCGAAGCGCAATCCGGGGCCATGCTGATCGTTTGCGCGAATCCCGGATTTCGCTTCGCTCCATCCGGGCTACAAGACCGATGGCCGCCACTTACAAAATCGTCATGCCCGGGCACAGCCGTCCGAAGGACGGCGTCGCTTCCGCTCGCCTATGACCCGGGCATCCATCGCTCGTGAAAGACTCTTGCGAAGCAGGATGGATGGCCGGGTCAAGCCCGGCCATGACAGCGCGAGGCCTACGCCTTCAACTCCACCGTCTTGAATTCGGCCGGCAGGATCACCTCCAGCAGTTCGACGTCGTCTGAGTAATCCAGGATCATGTGCCGGATGCGCGGCGGCTGGGTCCAGGCGCTGCCCTGCTGCATCAGCGTCTCGCCCTCGCCTTCCATGTAGGTTTTCACCCAGCCCTTGAGCACATAGACCATCTGGAAGTCGACGTCGTGGAAGTGCAGCTTCGACACCTCGTCGGGATTGCACGGCCCCTGCAGCCGGATGACGTGCGCCTGGGCGAGGCCATGCGAGGCGGCGGCGATGCCGAGGTCGCGGTACTTGGCGTAGGTGCGCAGCCCATCGGCCTTGAAGTCCTCTTCGCGGTGATGGCTGATGGCGACGCGCTGCTTCGGCCGTGCCTTGCTCGCCGCCTTTGTTGCAGTCTTTGTCGCGGTCTTGGGCGCGCTCTTCTTCGCCGCCGGGACGCGGCCCTTGGACTTGATGGTCTTGCGTGCGGACGACTTGGTGCCGGCTCCGAGCCCCGTCCATTTCTTCTTTACCGCGGTCTTGGCTGCGGATCGTGATGCCGTCTTCTTGGCCATTGTTCGCCTCCCGTCTTTTTCTGACGGTGAGAGGCTAACACAAGTCGCGCGGCGCTGGTGGGCAAAGGCGCAAGCTGCGCCCTGCCCGCAAGCTCCAAGTCCAAGGCCTATGTCAATGCAGCCGGAACACGCCGTCGACGGCGCGCAATTCGGCCGGCTTGACCAGCTTGGAATGCGCCACCGTCACCGAGAACAGCGGGCCCTCGAGCTTCGCCTGCCAGAAGGCGAGGAAATCCTGCAGCACCGGAAATCTCGGAAACAGGTCGTAGTTCTGCCAGACATAGGTTTGCAGCAACGAGCGATGATCCGGCATCCGATAGAGGATTTGCGCCGTCGTCAGCCCGTACCCCAGCAACTGCTTCCGGAAATCGTCGGAAGCAACCCCACCAACTCGCGAGACCATGCCAACCTCCTGTGACGGAGCGCATTCACCTGGCGGCCGGATCCCAGCCGGACCACCGGCAATGGATGCGCTCACATGAGAGAAATGTGACGCACGCGACTAACCAATCTCAAGCCCAAATGTTTAATAGGTTGTTGAAATTTCTTGCGTTGGCAGCAGCTTACCGCATCTGCTAATAGCCTCGGCGACCCCGCGGGCCGGCATTAAGGATGCCGAAATGATCGTGGCAGCCGTCATTCGCGAGTGCCAATTTTTCTGCTAGAGGCACTTGCCCGCCGCCCAGGCTTGGCCTATCTCCTGCGAAGCTGGCTTGGCACTCGCCGGGCTGGACTGCTAACACTCCAAAAATCTACAGCATCCACAAAAGTTTAGGAGGACTGCATGAAATTCCGTCCGCTTCACGACCGCGTCGTGGTCAAGCGTATCGACGCCGAAGAGAAGACTGCTGGCGGCATCATCATTCCGGACAGTGCCAAGGAAAAGCCCTCCCAGGGCGAAATCATCGCCGTTGGCCCGGGTGGCCGCGACGAGGCTGGCAAGCTGATCCCGATCGACATCAAGGTCGGCGACCGCGTCCTGTTCGGCAAGTGGTCCGGCACCGAGGTCAAGATCGACGGTGAAGACCTGCTGATCATGAAGGAAAGCGACATCATGGGCGTCCTCGACGTCCCCGCTTCCAAGAAGAAGGCGGCCTAAGCGCCTCCTCTCTCCCCAAGATTCCTCCAGGGTAAAACCATTCCAAGGAAAAATTCAGATGGCAGCTAAAGAAGTCAAATTCGGCGTTGATGCGCGTGACAAGATGCTTCGCGGCGTCGACATCCTCGCCAACGCCGTCAAGGTGACGCTCGGCCCCAAGGGCCGCAACGTCGTGCTCGAGAAGTCGTTCGGCGCTCCCCGCATCACCAAGGACGGCGTCACCGTCGCCAAGGAGATCGAGCTCGAGGACAAGTTCGAGAACATGGGCGCCCAGATGGTGCGCGAAGTCGCCTCCAAGTCCGCTGACGCGGCCGGCGACGGCACCACCACCGCAACCGTGCTCGCGGCTGCGATCGTTCGTGAAGGCGCCAAGTCGGTTGCCGCCGGCATGAACCCGATGGACCTGAAGCGCGGCATCGACCTGGCTGTGGAAGCCGTTGTCGCCGACCTCGTCAAGAACTCCAAGAAGGTCACCTCCAACGAGGAGATCGCTCAGGTCGGCACCATCTCGGCCAACGGCGATGCCGAAATCGGCAAGTTCCTCTCCGACGCCATGAAGAAGGTCGGCAACGAGGGCGTGATCACGGTCGAGGAAGCCAAGTCGCTCGAGACCGAGCTCGACGTCGTCGAGGGCATGCAGTTCGATCGCGGCTACATCTCGCCCTACTTCGTCACCAACGCCGACAAGATGCGCGTTGAGATGGACGACGCCTACATCCTCATCAACGAGAAGAAGCTCTCCTCGCTGAACGAGCTGCTGCCGCTGCTCGAGGCCGTGGTGCAGACCGGCAAGCCGCTGATCATCGTCGCTGAAGACGTCGAAGGCGAAGCCCTCGCCACCCTCGTCGTCAACCGCCTGCGCGGCGGCCTGAAGGTCGCGGCCGTCAAGGCTCCGGGCTTCGGCGATCGCCGTAAGGCCATGCTGCAGGACATCGCGATCCTGACCGGCGGCCAGGCCATCTCGGAAGACCTCGGCATCAAGCTCGAGAACGTCACGCTCGCCATGCTCGGTCGCGCCAAGAAGGTGATGATCGACAAGGAGAACACCACGATCGTCAACGGCGCCGGCAAGAAGGCTGACATCGACGCCCGCGTTGCCCAGATCAAGGCGCAGATCGAGGAGACCACCTCGGACTACGACCGTGAGAAGCTGCAGGAGCGTCTCGCCAAGCTCGCAGGCGGCGTCGCGGTGATCCGCGTCGGCGGCGCGACCGAGGTCGAGGTGAAGGAGCGCAAGGATCGCGTTGATGACGCGATGCATGCGACCCGCGCGGCTGTCGAGGAAGGCATCGTCCCGGGCGGCGGCGTCGCCCTGCTCCGTGCTTCCGAGCAGCTCAAGGGCCTGCGCACCAAGAACGACGACCAGAAGACCGGCGTCGAGATCGTGCGCAAGGCGCTGTCGGCTCCGGCTCGCCAGATCGCGATCAACGCCGGTGAAGACGGTTCGGTCATCGTCGGCAAGATCCTGGAGAACAAGGCCTACAATTACGGCTTCGACTCCCAGACTGGCGACTATGCCGACCTCGTCAAGAAGGGCATCATCGACCCGACCAAGGTCGTCCGCACCGCGATCCAGAACGCTGCCTCGGTTGCCGCGCTGCTGATCACCACGGAAGCGATGGTTGCCGAGCTGCCGAAGAAGAACGCCGGCGGCCCCGCGATGCCTCCGGGCGGCGGCATGGGCGGCATGGACTTCTAAGTCCAGCCTCTCAGGGCACTGCAAGACATGCGAAACCCCGGCAGCGATGCCGGGGTTTTGTTTTATCTCCACCGACGTCCGTCAGGATGCACGAGGACGACGGACCAGCCAATCCATCTGACTGAGCAGTTCGTCGGCCTCCTTGATCTCGGCGAGATCCTGCCCCGCATCGAAGCGGGCGCGCGCCGGGGCAAGCACCTCCGGCACCGCATCCACCCGGCCATTGCCGGCGCATAGACGTGCAAGTCCCAGCGCGCTGCGCAGCTCGAAGGTCTTGGTCTGTTGCCCTCGGGCAATCTCGAGGGCGCGGTGGAACGCATCCTCGGCGCCGGAAATGTCAGGGGTGTCGCGACGCGACAGCAGCTCACCCCGCACGCGGTATAGCTCGGCATCCAGCCAGTGCTGCCCGGACTGCTCCGTCGCGTCGATCAGCTCATTGATGATGTCGAACCCCGCCTCGACATGCCCGGCCTTTGCACTCGCCACGGCAATCTGCAATCCCCAGAACGGCTCACAGAGGTAGCAGTCGTTCTCGTGAAGCAACGTCCAGCCACGCTGCATCTCCGCGAGACCTGCCGCCCGGTCGCCAGCGCGCCACTTCGCCAGACCATTGAGATAGGTGCCGGCGGCAACATACAGCGGCATCGTGTGGTCTTGCGCCAGACCCAGGGCAAGGATCGTCTCGGTCTGCCGCAACCTGCTGCCGCACAGCCCGTCGAAAACCGCCTTGTGAACCAGCGCATTGGCACGGGCGAGCGCGCGCTGCTCCCCGGCGACGCTCACCGCTGCGCCCGCGAGCTGCCGGGCTCGATCGATCTCGCCAAGCGGCCAAAGCACCAAGGCCAGAAATCTCATGATGACGAACGGCAGGTCGAGCGTCGACGCCTTGAAGGTTGCCGGATCCGGCTCGGTCGTATAGGCCGCAAACGCCTGCTCGAGATGGATGCGGGCGTTGAGGTAATCGCCCGCGAACCAGGAGGTCACCCCGCTGCTCCAGCACGCGACAATCGTCGCCACCGGCGATTCCGGATGCCGTTCCGCCGCGCCCATGATCGCCTCCTCCAACTCCCGCATCGGCGCGAGCTCGCCGTGGGTCAAGCAGGCGTTGAAAAGGCCCGACTGGATCGGCGCCAGTTCGATTGGATCATCGATACCAGAGGCGAACTGCCGGGCGCGTGTCCAAGCGGCCACCGTCTCGGGGGCGCTGTGCCCAAGACTGCCTCGCAGCGCGCGGCCGTACGCGATTTGCAGATGGAGCCGGCCGATCATCCGACCCGGCTCGTCGGGCAGTTCATCGGCGATTGCGACCGCCTTGCCGAGATGTGCGATCGCCTCGCAATAGGCCGAGCGCTTCAGCGCCTGCTGACCCGCCTTGCGCCACCACGCCAGCGCGGTGTTGCCGAGCCCTGCTTCGGTGAAATGGTACGCAACGACTTCCGGCTCGATCTCGGCGATCTCGGCAAACTTGTCGCGCAGCACGTCGCCAATATGCTTGTGGAGCAATTGCCGGCGGCTCTTGAGCAAGCTCTCGTAAGCCGCTTCCTGAACCAACGCATGCTTGAAGCTGTAGCTTGCATCCGGCGGCGTGCCCCGGCGCAACAGCAACTCGGCCTCTTCGAGCTGGGCAAGCGCCGCACCAAGGGTCAGATCATCGCGCCCGGCCACGCTGCGCAGCAGCGCATATGAGAACTCGCGGCCGATCGCTGCACCGATCTGCGCCACCTCCTTGACCGGCGCCAGCCGGTCGAGCCGGGCCATCAGCGAGTCCTGCAGCGTCGCCGGGATCGCAAGCGGCGGCAGTGGATTATCGAGGCGATAGCGCCCGGCATTCTCGACGAGCAACCCCGACTCCATGATCATCTTGGTCAGTTCCTCGACGAACAGCGGGACGCCATCCGTCCGCTCGATGATCTGCGTCATCATTTCGCCGGGCAGCAACCGACCGACTGTCACCTGCTCGATCAGCGCGCGCGTGTCCTGCCGGTCGAGCCGATCGAGCCGCAGCAGGCTGACATTTGCGAGCCCAGCCCACGGCGGCTCGAACTCGGGCCTGAACGTCATGAGCATGAGGATCGGCAGCCCTCTGATCCGGTCGACCGCGAGGTCGAGCAGTTCGAGCGATGTGGCGTCCGCCCAATGCACGTCTTCGCAGACGACAAGCACCGGCTGCTGCCTGGCGAGGCCCTCGAGCTGGTCGAGCAGCGCTGCGAATGTCTGCCGCCGCTGCTGCGCCGGGATGAGGCCGAGCGGCGGATAGCGGTCGCCGGTTGGGATCGACAGCAGCGCCGCGATCAGCGGCGTCACGCTGGCCACCTGCTGCGTCCCGAGCGCCAGCATGGCTTCGAGCTTGTCCAGCTTCTGCTCCGGCAGATCTTCCGACCTGATGCCGGCGGCGCGCTCGAGCTGGGCGGCGAAGGGATGCAGCGCGCTGTTGGTGTGATAGGGCGAGCATTGATACCGCACACGGCGATGCGTCCCGGGCGGGAGGCTGTCGGAGAGCATCGCCACGATGCGCGACTTGCCGATGCCCGCTTCGCCCGATATCAGCACGGCCTGGCCTTGGCCCTGCCACGCCAGTTGCTGGCGCGACAGCGCAAATTCGATCTCCGCCTTGCGGCCGACGAAGCCGATCGAGCGCGCGGTGCGCACCGCCTCGAAACGGCTTTCCGATGCCAGCTCGCCTTCGACAGCCCACACCGCGATCGGCTCGGCGATGCCCTTGACCTCGCGGCGACCGAGGTTGCGAAGCGTGAACAGATTGCCGAGCAGCCGGCGTGTCGAGGCAGCCACGACGACCACACCAGGCTCCGCCAAGCCCTGCAGCCGTGCGGCGATGTTCGGCGCATCGCCGACCAACGCCTGCTCCTCCGACGCGCCGCCGGAGACGAGGTCGCCGACCACGACGAGCCCGCTCGCGATCGCGACCCGTACCGCGACTCCCTCGTTCGCTCGGATCTCGAGCCCGCCGATTGCGGTGATGACGTCGAGGCCGGCGCGCACCGCGCGCTCCGCGTCATCCTCGTGGGCACGGGGATAGCCGAAATAAGCGAGGATTCCATCGCCGATAAATCTGGCAACGACGCCATCGTATGTCGCGATCACCCGCGCACAGGCCGCGCGATAGGCGCGGATCACTTCCCACATGTCCTCGGGATCGAGACGCGCCGACAAGGCCGTCGAGCCGACCAGGTCGCAGAACATCACGGTAAGATGGCGGCGCTCGGCATCGTGCGGTGAAACCGGCGCGGCGATCAGTTCGGCTTGAGTAAAATCGGCGATCGCACGCAGCATCTTGCGGCGATGGCCAAGCAGGACCCCGAGCCTGTCGAAGTCTTCATCCGTCAACTCGGGAAGAACATCGACGTCGATCCCGTTCTCGGCAAAACGCAGCGCGTATTGCCCAAGCCCCAGCTTCTCGAGCCATTCCGCAATCTGTTGCATTGGCACCACCGACGGGTTGACGGCTGGCCGAATTCCGGACCACGGAGAGCGCACGTTATCGCAATCTGTCCGGAGTGGCACCTTCTGTTTGCGGAAGTTCGCACGGAGCAGGACATGCGAATTGTGCCATGTTGTGCCTTGGCGGTGCCCCGTTACAGCGGGCCTGCACGCTAACAAACATTCGCAAGAATGCCGGCGGTCCGTTCCGGCGGAAAAACGAAGGGCCGCCCGTGGGCGGCCCCTCTTCTTACGCGCTCTCGGGCGCCTTGAGGCGGACCAGCTTGGTCAGCAGGGCATCGAGGCCCTCGCCGTCGCCGGCATGCAGGTCGATGCGGCCGACCTTCTCGACCAGACGCTCGAGCGACTCCAGCTCCTTGAGCCGCAGCAGCAGAGGGTTCTCCTCCATCAGCTTGGCAGTGTTCAGGAGCGAACGCGTCGCCGCGGTCTCCTCCTGGCGGCGGATCAGGTTGGCCTTCGCCACCCGCTCCGCCTCCACCACCTTGTTGACGAGCTCGCGGATCTCGCCGGGCAGGATCACGTCCTTCACGCCGAGCTCGGTGACCTCGACACCGGACTCCGCGACACGGCCGCGGACATAGTCGCGAAGCTCATCGTCGAGCGCCGCCTTCGCAGACAGCACCTCGTCCAGCGTGCGGCCGGCCACCGCCTCGCGGATCGCGAACTGCACCAAACGATACAGCCACGCATCCACGTCGGGCACTGTGGCCACGACCCGCGCGGGATCGACGATCCGGCGGAACGCGGTCAGCGTCACGCGCAGCGCGATGCGATCCTTGGTCAGCATCTCCTGCGCCGTGATCTCGACCGCCTGGGGACGCAGGTCGAGGCGCTTGACCTCGATCTTGCGGCCCGCGATCCAGAACGCGTGCCGGCCGGGCGCGAGCCGCTCGACCAGCTTGCCCTCAACCGTGAGCAGGCCGGCCTCGTGGTTCTCGACCACAGCCTCGGTGATGACGCCGGCCCGGTTGGGCTGGATCATCGCCAGATGCCGCGCGGTCACGCTGATATCGTGAGCCACGTCGATGCGCTCGACATCGACCGAGGTCGCGACCTTCCAGTAGACGCGCGTCTGCCAGGGCGTCATCAGCTGCACGGGACGGCCGTCGAGGCTGACGATCGCGACCTCGTTCGCCTTGGTCTCGACCGCCTCGAACAGCGCTTCGGCGAGATCAGGGCGCGCGGCCTTGATCACCGCGAAGCGATCCGCGGGGAATTCGGTCCGCACGACACTGAACAGCTCGGCCTTGAGCTGATGCAGGGGATCGAACAGGCGGTGACGTCCGGGCGCGAGCACCTGCTCGAGCCGGCCGTCGCGCGTCAGCAACGCACGCTCGCCATCCTTCACCGTCAACTTGGTCGTCAGGAAATGCCAGGTCATGGCACGCCTCCATTGTTGCCATCGGGCCCATGGGCCGGAGAGCGGGTTTCGTTTTGCAAAGGACGTGAGGACGCGAACGCGGCTTCCTGTCAGCCAGGCGGGCCGTGGCTTGAGCTCGCGCGATGACGGGCGCACGCGCGCGTTCGCGCGACTAAAGCCGCGCGGCCGAGCGGAGCCACCCGGCATCAGCGCAAGCGGTATCCACCGCGGCGCAAAGCCGGTCTCACAGTGTCTAGGTTCGGGCGAAGAGCCTTGCGGCAAGACGGCCGGACTGCGACTGAAGCGCGCGTCCGGTCCCCTTCAGAGGAATCAGCTTTTCAGGCTGAAACGGAGCGCTGGAGCGGGATTTGAACCCGCGACAAGATGATTCGTAGTCACCTGCTCTACCTCACTGAGCTATCCTTTGGTGAGAGACCGGAATCGAACCGATACCTTCGGGATTTCATCCCCGACGCTCACCCATGAGCTTCATCTCGTTGCCTTCATCTCAGCGGAACACGACACCGCAGAGCGGCACGCGCCAGTCGGGATCTGAGAGAGCCCGAACCCATGGCCGAAGCGAAGGAGCGGGCTAATAGACGAAGCACGTCCGGGTTGCAAGGGGGCTGGACGAGATTTTTTCGTGACGAGACGACGTCGTGGCGCCACCGTGACAACCCTCTCCTCGTCATTCCGGGGCTCGCGAAGCGAGAGCCCGGAATCCATCGCGCCGCAGAATTTGCCAGAAGATGGATTCCGGGCTCGGCGCTACGCGCCGCCCCGGAATGACGGAGATGCTCCGCCTCCACCTTTACCCGCTGTGCGCGACGTCCTGAAAGCAGCCGCGCAGCCAGTCGATGGTGACGCGCGTCGCCGCATCGCGCTTGAGATGGCTCTGCACCAGCAGCCAGACATCGCGCCGCTTCGGCAGCAGCGTGGCGCGCAGCCGGCGGTCGGTCAGCAAGTCCACACAACTATGTTCCGGCAACACGCCGACCGCTTGATGCGACTGGATCAGCTTGTGGATGATCCGGACATTGTCGGTCACGCAGCGCGCGCGAAGTCGCTTTGCGCGCAGGAACTGCATTTCCGGAATTGCTCCGAGCTCATCGGGATAGGCGCACGACACCGCTTCTCCCGCTGTTGTCGCGACTGGCTCGAAGAAATACAGCCTGACCTCCGCGAGCTTCGAGATCGCAAAATCGCCCTTGTCCGGCTTGCGCAGCCGGATCGCGAGGTCGGCTTCCCAGCGCGAAAACTTGACGTTGTCACTCGAGGTCAGGAATTGCAGCGTGAGGCCTGGATTGGCGCGCAGCAATTTGCTGGTGCGCGGCGCCAGCACCTCCTCGGCGATCGCATTGGTGGAGGCGATGCGCAGCCGGCCGACCGGGCCAGGCAGGCTTTCGCCGATCCGGCCGATCTCCTCGGCATGCGCCGCCATCGCCTGGACATGGGCGAGCACCATGTCGCACTGCCGGGTCGGCCTGCGGACGCCGTCGGCGGCCTCGAACAGGCGAACGCCAAGCGCACGCTCGATCCGCGTCAGCCTGCGGCCGACCGTGGTCTCGTCGATGCGCAGCCGCGCGCTGGCGCCGGCATAGGTGCCCTCGTCCCTGACGGCTGCGATGATGCGAAGATCGTCCCAGTTCATCGCATCAGGCTACAGCGTGAGCCGGCCGCCTGCAATAACGCAGCCACCGGCTGCAATATCCCTGCATTACGGCAGGCAGCGCCACCGCTATATTTTCGAGGAACACATCTCATGGAGATCTGAAGACCATGACAGCGGCCAAAACCCTGATGCAGCTTGCCGGCATCGACCTCACCCCGCCCCGCCTAGCGGACAGCTGCCTGGTGCTGATCGATATCCAGAACGAATATCTCGCCGGTCCGCTGGCCCTGCCGGGTGCCAACCCGGCGATTGCGCACGCAACGGCACTACTTGCCCGCGCCCGGGAAAGCGGCGCCGCGATCTTCCACATCGCGCACAAGGGACAACCCGGAAGCCTGTTCGACCGCAGCGCGGAGCGCGGCGCCATCGTCGCGCCGCTGGCACCGCGGCCCGGCGAGGCCGTGATCGAGAAGCAATTGCCGAACGCGTTCGCCGGCACCGACCTCAACGCGCAGCTTGCTGCGACCGGCCGCAAGGAGCTCGTGCTCGCCGGCTTCATGACGCATATGTGCGTGAGCTCGACGGCCCGCGCCGCGCTCGATCTCGGCTTCCGCACCACCATCGATGCCGACAGCTGCGCCACCCGCGACCTGCCTGACGGCGTCGGCGGCACCATTGCGGCAAAGCTCATTCACGACGTCGCGCTCGCCGAACTGTCCGACCGCTTCGCGATCATCGCCCGCGGCAACGCCCTCGCCTGAGACATCAGCCATGCTGCAGCTCTATTTCTGGCCGATGGCCTGCTCACTCGCCAGCCGGATCGCGCTGATGGAGGCCGGCATCGAGGCGCGCTATCACCTGGTGCATCTCTGGACCAAGAAGGTGCTGGAGGACGACGGCGACTTCCGCGCCGTCTCGCCGAAGGGCGCGGTGCCCGTGCTGGTGCTGGAGAACGGCGAGCGGCTCACCGAGAGCGCAGCGGTGCTGCAATATGTCGCAGACCTCAAGCCCGAACTCGGCCTGGCGCCGCCGCCGGGCGACCCGGACCGCTATCGCCTGCAGGAATGGCTGAGCTTCATCGGCACCGAGCTCCACAAGGGATTTTTGTTCCCGACCTTCTGGTACAAGGACGACGCGGCCTTGGCCAAACCGCGCGAACGGATCGGACAGAACGTCGCAATCGTAGCCGCGCATCTCGCCGGCCGTGAATACCTTGTCGGCGAACGCTTCACGGTCGCGGACGCGCATCTGGCCTGGGCATTGACGCTGCTCCGCCCCGCCGGCGTCGATGTCGCGCAATGGCCTGAACTCGCGGGTTATCTCGCACGAATGCAGGCGCGGCCGCAGGTCAAGGCCGCGATCGGCATCGAGACGCAATTGTGGAAGACAGTCACGGCGTGATCGCAGCGGGCACGAACCTCCAGACCCTCCGCTGGAGGGGGTAGAGGCGCTGCCGTGAGAAACGCGAAGGCCGCAACGCCCGGCGATGCCGGCGTTTTTGTATTGGGGCAAACCACCTGGGATCCTTCCACAGCGCGCTCATGGGGATGCTTTGCGCAACCTCACGCTGAAGCAGGTGTCTTCTGCCGCTCACGATATCCACATTATGCACAGCACCCGTAAACATACGTTGGTGTGAGTTGACAATCTTAAAAAAATTCTTCGCGAGAGTCGCAAACCGAACCGACAGTCGCGCTTTCGTTCCGCACAGTAGCGTCGGGACGCGATCGAAGCTCACCCAAAATCTGAATTGAACACGGAGCGTCAGCTCTCGTGACGCGAGCGAGCGTTGCGAGCAACGCTTTCGCTTGAGAAGGGGACTGCATCTTGAGTGAAGGTGAAATGAAAGTCACAGTGAACGATACGAATGTCTTCGGAATGCCGTTGTTGAGCTTTCCGAAGATCGGCTTGCCCGGCGTGATCGGCGATCTTGCCGACCAGGGCTTCTCCCACGCGCGGGCCGCCTCCGGACGGATGACCGAGGTGCTGGGCGAAACGTATTCGTGCAATGCGCGAGGCGCGGCCGACTACGCGCTCAAGGTGATCGAAATCTCCCACGCCAATGCCGCCTCCGCGCTCGATTTCTTCGCCCATCTCCTCGGCAGCAAGTCAGCGGCCGACGTCCTGACCTTGTCCACTGAGCAGGCCCGCAAGGCCTTCGACACGGCATCGGACCAGAACAGGGAATTGTGGGCGCTTGGCCAGAAGCTTGCCACGGAAACAAGTGAGCCGGTCAGGAAGCACTTCGCCAAGGTTCTTCGCCACGCCGGCTAAAAGAGCGGCACTCAATTCACGTCGAGGATTCGTTTGAGGAGGGATCCGGCCGGTTGGAATAAGCCCAGCGACGAGCATGCAGCCCCCACTGCCCGATGCTCTGTCAAACGCAGCAGGTGCGCGATGCCCCCCAAAGTAGTCGCACCGGCAAACGGGCGCAATCCAACCGGCCGGTACTTTTCTGCAAAGAGCAAGAAGCAATATCGAGGGAGGCTCACATGGGCATGCTCATGGTCAAATGTCCGCAAACCGGAGACGCGATTTCCACCGGCATCCGGACTGATCGCGAGAGCTTTAGACGCAGCGCAGTGTTCTTCTCGCGCACCAATTGCCCGTTCTGCCGCACCGATCACGCCTGGTTCGCGCGGGACGCCTGGGTCGATGAGCCGAGCATCCGCGTCCGGCGCCGCGGCGCCGGCTCACCGGCCTGAACGACGACACAGACCATTGATGATCGCGATGGAGGGACGCCATGGCGCGCATGCAGATCGCAACGGAAACATCCACCTGGCTGGTGCAGGCCAAGGACTTTCTCAACGAAGCTCGACGGCTGAAGCCGGGACCGGAGCGCAATGAATTGCGCCAGACGGCGAAGGTGCTGCGCGAGATTGCGAAGCTCGAGACGGCATCCGCCCCCGCACAGAAGCTTGATCGGCGGCGGAGAAGCTGATCGCGCCGCACCGCGCTCACAGCGCGTCGTCCGTTTCGATTTCGGAGATCCGCGGATTGTCGGTTAGGGCTGCCGCGCGAGATCGGGCCTTATTGTCCGAGAAGATCTCCTCGGCTTCGAGACGCATGACGCGATGGCACTCGCACGCCGCCGCCGAGAGCCGCGACCTGTCGATCTCGATCCGGCCTCGTTGATCGGACCTGATCGCGCCGCGCGTGCGCAGATTGCGCATCAAGAGGGTCACGGTCGTTCGTCGCACGCCGAGGATTTGCGACAGCGCCTGCTGGGTCAGCGGCAGGACGTCGCTGTCGACGCGATCGCGGAGCTGGAGCAGCCAGCGCGCCATCCGGGCCTCGACCGGGTGCAGCGCATTGCAGGCGGAGCCGAGCTGGAACTGGATCAGCATCGACCTGATGTGCTTTTGCATCGCCTGCCGGATCGCAGCACTGCGTCCGAAAGCGGCATGAAAGCGCGGCGCGGAAATCCGCGAGGCGGTGCCCACCGCACGAACGACTGCGGTAATACCCGACGGGGACGACCCGAGCACCGAAAGACTGCCCACTGCCCCTTCGCGCCCGACCACGCCGGTCGCAACCGTGCTCCCGTCTGCCATGTCGATCATCAGCGTGATCGCCCCGCTATGAGGGAAGAAGACGTAGTCGATCTCGTCACCGGCTCGCGCCAGAACCGCATCCTGATCGAGCGCGACCGTTTCGAGCTCGAGACCCAGCAGATCCAGGTCCGCTGCCGGCAGTGTTGCGAGAAGGCGATTACCATTTCCGCCGGAAGCACTCACTGGCGGGGCCCCAAAGTGAAGCGACACCCAACCAACTCACTCAGACAGGCTCTCAAAAATAAACTCCAAACGCTTGACCGCAAGGCGGAATTTTCTGCAGACAGTACACCGAGAAGTTAGATGCAAATGCGCCGCCGGACGCAACAGCAAAATGCGCACGGTCGAACCGTAGAACTGCGGAACCCAAAGTTCCAATTTCCGGGCGCGGAAAATGCTACCTTCGCTTCCGCGGCGTCAGGCAGCCAGCTGGCGAAATACGTGCAGGAGCCGCGATCTGAAGGCCGAGATAGAGCGTCGTCTGCGGCTTGGCGAACGGAGCTATTGAAACGCGACTTCGGCAAAGCTGCGCAGCTTGCGCGAATGCAGCCGCTCGGATTCCTGGTCCTTCAACCTTTCGAGCGCCTTGAGGCCGATCTGAAGATGCTGGCCGACACGCTGGCGATAGAACTCGCTGGCCATGCCGGCGAGCTTGATCTCGCCATGCAGCGGCTTGTCGGACACGCACAGCAGCGTGCCGTAAGGTACGCGGAAACGATAGCCATTGGCGGCGATCGTCGCCGATTCCATATCAAGCGCGATGGAGCGCGATTGCGACATCCGCCGGATCACCTGCGGTCCGCTGATCTCCCAATTGCGATTGTCGACGCTCGCGACCGTGCCGGTGCGCATCAGCCGCTTGAGCTCGAAGCCAGTGAGCCCAGTCACCTCGCCGACCGCCTCCTCGAGCGCCACCTGCATCTCCGCAAGCGCGGGGATCGGCACCCACAGCGGCAGCTCGTGATCGAGCACGTGGTCCTCGCGGACATAGCCGTGGGCCAGCACGTAGTCGCCGAGCCGCTGCGTGTTCCGCAGCCCCGCGCAATGCCCGATCATCAGCCAGGCATGCGGCCGCAGCACCGCGACATGATCGGTGATGTTGCGCGCATTGGACGGCCCGATCCCGATATTGATCAGGGTGATGCCGCGATAGCCGGGTTCGACCAGATGAAATGCCGGCATCTGCGGCACGCGCTCCGATGCCGTCCCACTCACACCGCCGCCTGCCAGCGCGTTGCGCGTGATCACATTGCCGGGCGCGACAAAGGCCTCGAGGCCTGCCTCGCCCGCGGCGAGACGCTGCAGGCTCGATTGCGCGAAGGCGTCGACATAGAACTGGTAGTTGGTGAAGATCACGAAGTTCTGGAAATGCTCGGGGTCGGTGCCGGTGTAGTGATAGAGCCGCCGCAGCGAATAATCGACCCGTGCCGCGCGGAACAGCGCCAGCGGCTCCGGCGTGCCCGGCGTCAGATCGAACGTCCCGTCGGCGATCGCATCGTCCATCGCGGCGAGATCGGGCGTATCGAACACGTCGCGCAGCGATCGCGTGAACGCCGAGCTGTCGGCGATGCTCAGCGCCGCCTCGATATTGATGTCGCGCCGGTAGGCGAAATGGATCGGGATCGGCTCGCTGGACTCACCGATCTCGACCGCTACGCCGTGGTTCTTGATCAGGAGCCCGATCTGCTCGGTGAGATAGGTCCGGAAAATATCCGGCCGCGTGATGCTGGTCTCGTGAACGCCGGGCCCCGCGACGAAACCGTAGGCGAGCCGGGAATCCAGCCGCGCATGCGACGAGGTCGTGATGCGGACGAAGGGGTAATGCGCGCGCACCCGCGTCGTGAACGGCACGCCGTTGACATAGGCCTCGAAGCGGCTGCGCAGGAACGCGGTGTTGCGCTCGTAGATCTCTTCGAGGCGGGCAACCGCCGCGCCGGCCTCGACGAACGCTTCGGTCGTGATGGACGGCGGGGTTTCGATGGGAGGTGTGGGAGACATGTCGCCTCTGGCCAGTTACGTTGCCGATCCGAGACTCGCTACGCGGCTGCCGGGAACATTACCACATTCGATATCTGTTCAGGAAACACCACAAGCCGGGTCCGACATGCGACGTCCCCTGTTCAGCACCTCACGTCCGAGCCGCTCAACGCACGACCGTGCCGATGCGCTCCGTCCGCATCGCTCCGTCAGGTGATCGCGAGAAATAGATCAGCCCTGCCCGGCCGATGATGTTCTCGAGCGGAATTGTGCCCATCGACCGCATGCGGCTATCCGTGGAATTGTCGCGATTGTCACCGAGCATGAAGAACTGACCGGCGGGCACGGTGAAGACGTTCGTGTTGTCGAGAAGCGAGTTGTCGATGCAATCGAGCGTTTCGTAGCTCGCGCCGTTCGGCAAGGTCTCGCGCCAGCGCCGTGCGCCGGCCTCGCCGCTCGATCCGCAGGGGTCGTCGCCGACGAAATCCGGCGTCCGCTCGCGCGCTACCGCCGTGTCGTTGATGATGAGCTGCCCGTTGCGCATCTGGATACGATCGCCGGGCAGCCCGACGACGCGCTTGATGTAATCGACGCGATCGTCCTTCGGCAGCCGGAACACCACCACGTCGCCGCGCGCCGGGGATGATCCGAAGATGCGCCCCTCGAACAGTTTTGGCGAGAACGGAAAGGAATAGTGGGTGTAGCCGTAAGCGAATTTCGAGACGAAGACATAATCGCCGACCAGCACCGTCGGCATCATCGATCTGGCCGGGATATTGAAGGGCTGAAACAGCAAGGTGCGGAACAGCGGCAGCGACACGAACGGAAGCGCGACGATCACGACCAGCGCGATCAGCAGGATCTTGCCCCAGGGTCGCCGCCGGCCGGTTTCCTGCACGAGTGTCATGCGCCTGCCCTGCGCGAGGATTCACGTCGCCCAGGATAGCCGACGACGGCGGGACAGGCCAAGGGGGCAGCGCCCCGCAGTGAACCGCGCCTACTGAACCCTCGCGAGCACTGCGAGGCGGCGGATGCCCTTGTTGCGATAGGCGTCGAGGAACGCGTAATAGTCCTTGAACGAGACGCAGCCGTTGGAGTCACCGTTCGGGCCGAGCATGAAGGTGTGCGCGAGCAGGCCGTCGCGGTTGAAGATCTTGCCCTCGCCGCCGATCGGATTGAGCCGCAGCGCCGGCACGCCGTGGAAGAGCGCCTCGCGCGGCTTGAGCTCGTAAATGTGCGGCGGCGTCACGCCGACCATCTTCAGATGCGAGGATCTGGGATCGTCGAGCCTGGAGCCGAGGCCCGAATGCGCCTCGAGGCGCGTGCCGTCCGGCAGATACACGGTCCTGGCCGAGATGTCGTACACCGCGGTCTGGCGGTCATAGGGCGGCGAGCCGCCGAGCATCGGATTCTGGTCCAGCGTCGAGGGGATGCTGCCGGTGACGTTGGCGTCGGCGGAGGCGAAGGAGAGCAGCCCGCCGCTCGCCTCGCGCTTGCCCCACAGCTTCTCGACCATGGTCTGCCGCTCGCTCGATGCGATCGACAGCACCGCGGCCTTGGCCCGCGCGGCCATGTCGCGGACGCCGCCGGATTTCGCAGCCTGCCTGGCTTCGGCGGGCTTCGCTTCCTTGGGCTGAACCGTTGCGGAGGGATCGTTGAGCGCCACCTGCAGATTGGCGGCGGCTTCCTTCTTGGCGGTCTCGACCGACTTCGGCGCCGGCAGCGGCTTCGATGTCTCGGCGAGCTTGGCCGAGGCAACGGCCCTCGCAGCTTCGGCCACCTTGGGCGCGGCCGCCTGCTTGATCGGGTCGATCTGCGGCGCGGCGTCGGCCAAGGCGCTGGACGGCACGCTGGAGGCCACGCCCTCGGGCGATGCCGCCGCAAACCGGTCGTTAAACATAAGCGAAGGTGCCGGGCCTTCCGACTTCGCGACCTCGGTCTTGGCGGGAGCCGCCGGTGCCGGCGTCAGGGACGCGAACACCTCGTTGAACGCCGGCGCCGGCCGTGCGGCGACCGCCGCGGGCCGCTTCACCACCGGCGCATCGAACGCTGCATTGCCCACTGACGGGTAGACGCCCGCCGCGAAGATGTTGGCGTAGACGGTCCAGGCGCAGCCAAGCACCAGCCCCGCCACCGCGGCGCTGCCGAGGAAATGCTGTGGGAGGATTTTTCGGGAAGCTTTCTTGCGGCTTGGCGCCCCAAGAACATACGCACTCGCACTCGTACCCATACGCCCGACGCTCAAAACAGGTCCACCTTTGTCCCTCACTCGACGACAGGTCGAACGGATGTTCGGCTCAACGTCGCGCGGGGGCACAGACGGCCATTAAGGCGACTTTTAGTTAAATGCGACTTAACCGGATGCGATCCCCTGCAACGCGGGAAGTGCCTGTGGCATCGGGCTTTTTTAAGATGGCAATGGACCGCCAAAGCGGCTTTTCTGTCCCATCATGGGACATTCCGGCACGCAGTTCCACCCGCTGCATGCCGCCATGAATGAGGGGAGAATTTCCTTGCCGATCACCCCGGATTCGCGCGGGGATTGAGCAAGAATCTCCCTCAGTAGCTGAGCTTCGGATACCAGTCCTTGCCGCGCCCTTCGGGCGTGGTGTCGAGCACGGCCCACAGCGGATCCAGGTCCGGCGCGCCGCGCGGATCCTGGCCGGGATCGACGGTGCCGGCCCCCATTTCGCCGGCCCAGAAATGACGGATCGTGCCGTTTTGGCGCGTGAAGACATTGTAGCCGGGCACGTCGCCGTCATCCCTGCTGACATAGTCGCGCGTGTAGTCACCCGACGCGTCGGAATAGACCCTGTGGCGCGTCCAGCCGCGCGCCCGCTTCGCCTCGATCAGCCGCGCGATCGGCGAGCGCGCCACGAACACGAACGCCACGCGCTGCTCGATATCGGGCAGCTTCTCTTCCCACGTGGCCATGAACGACGTGCACATCGGACACGGCTTCTCGCGCTGCGGGCCGAACATGTAGCTGTAGATGATCAGCGTCTGCTTGCTGCCGAACAGATCGGCAAGCGACGCCACGCCGGCCTCGCCGGTGAACTCATAGGCCCTGGTCACCTCGCCGCCCGGCGGCAATGCGCGGCGCAGTTCGGCCACCCGCTCGATATGCCGGCGCAGCTCGATCTCTTCGACGAGCAACGCCTGGCGCGCGCGACGATATTCGGCGCTCTCATTGGGAAAGCGCCTGGCATTGGTCTTGGCGAGTTCGGCAGCGGGCTTCAGGACGGAACTGGTCATGTCGGGACCTCGTGTGGTTGACGGGTACCTGGAAGACGAGCCGGAACCGGCCGGTCCGACATTCGACTTCGATGATTTCTACTGCAGTTCCGGCGGCGGCGAGCGGTCGAGGACCTCGCCCTTTGGACCTTCCAGCAGATCGAGCGCATAGGTCTCGACAACCAGCGGCCCACGCATGCGTTTGGCCTCGGCGATGGTTTCGACACGGGCGAAATTGTCGCGCAGCGAAGCCGGCATCGTCTGTTCGAGCTCATGCACATACAGCAGCTTGCCGGACAACTGGGCCGGGCTCGGCTCAGGCATGTTGACCCAACGAATGCGCTGGCCCTGCTGGGCAACGCAGCTGCCCTTGGGGAGATAGAAGGCAAGCCAGCCGACGGTGCCGTAGTCCGGCGCCAGCACGCAGGTTGCACCGCTACGCACGCGCGCCGCCTCGATCTCGTCGGCGAGCTCCTGCCAGCCGACACCGACGCTGCGCACGGTGGCGTCCCGACGATAGCCGGAAAGCATGCCGGTATTCGCCTGCACGATCAGCAGCGCGAACAGCACGACGCCGACCGGCGCGGCCCAGCGGCGGCAAAAATCGATCGTGCGCTGCTCGCGCGGCGCCCACTGCACCTGGATCGCGGCGACCGCGGCCGCCACTGCAAAGGCGGGATAAACCGGTGCGAACCAGTTGGCCTCGACCCGCGCATGCAGCGCGTGCCAGGTGAAGTAGACGACGATGGTCCAGAACATCGTGTTGATCAGCACGCGCGCCCCCATCGCGCCGGCGCGGCGCCGAGAGAGCGCGTAGAGGCCCATCACCCCGAGAATGAAGACCAGCGGCGTCGCGAAGGCGAACTGCGTTGGGATCAGCTCGGCGATATAGGTCGGCCGGAAATCCTCGATCCGGGCGCGGCCCATCTGCTTGATGAAGGACACCCATTGGTGATCGGCATTCCAGCGGATGACCGGCGCAAACAGACCGGCTGCGACCAGGCCGCCGAGATAGAGCCAGGGCGAGAGGAACCAGCGCCGCAGCTTCGGCACCGTCGCAAGCCAGATCAGGATCGCGGGACCAAAGAACAGCGCGGTGTATTTCGACAGCAGCGCCAGACCTGCGCTGGCGCCGACCGCAAGCCACCAGGCGCCGCGCCCGGTCTCCAGCACCTTGGCGAGCGAAAACAGCAACAGGCTTGCAGCAACCAGCAGCGGCGCATCCGGCGTCACGATCAGCGTGCCGACGGCCGCCATCAGCGTGACGTTGAGCAGGATCGTCGCGCTCGCGGCGATGCGCTGGCCGCCGAATAGGAGCTCGGCCGCCTGGTAGATCGCCCAGCTCATCGGCAGCGCGAGCAGGATCGACACCAGCCGCACCCCGAACGGCGTATCGCCCGCGATCATGGTGCCGAGCCGGATCACGATCGCCACCATCGGCGGATGGTCGTAATAGCCGCCGGCGAGCGACTTCGACCACATCCAGTAATAGGCTTCGTCGAAGGTCAGCGGCGTCCATGCGGCGGCGGCCAGCCGCAGCGCCACGAGCGCGCACACCGCAAGGGCGGTGTTCCGGGCGAGCCGCGCCTCGTTCGCGCTCATGCCACCGTCATCGCTTGCGCCAGACGAACAGCCCGGACATCGCGTAGTTCCACACCACGCCCATCAGCGCGCCGGCCGCGCCCGCAAGCCACCAGATCGGCTCCTGGTCGTAGACCGAGAACGCGACGCCGACATTGGCGAGCAGGCCGACACTGCAGACCAGATAGAACAGCAACAGGCCGCGCAGGATGCCGAACCCCTTCAGCCGCTGGTCGCGGTAGGTCAGGAAGTTGTTGAGGATGAAGTTGCTGGTCATCGCGACGATCGCGCCGGCAGCCTGGGCCTCCGGGAATGGCGCCTTGAACAGCTCCAGCGAGATGAACAGCACGCTGAGATGCACCAGCAGGCCGAGCCCGCCGACGGCTGCGAACAGAATGAAGCGCAGCGAGATCAGATCATTGGTCAGCTTCGCCAGCACCAGGCCAAGGAAGTCGAGCGCGACCATCGAGTCAAGCTTGCTCTCGCCATGCTGGCGGGCGCCGAACGTGAAGGGAATTTCGACCGTACGCAGCTTGCCCTCCGCGGTCGCCACCACGTCGAGCAGGATCTTGAAGCCCTGGATCGACAGCTGCGGCGCAATCTGCTCGAAACGGTCGCGGCGGATCATGAAGAAGCCGCTCATGGGGTCGGCGATCTCGACCTTCAACGTGCGGCGCGCGATCTCGGTGGCGAAGGCGCTGGCGCCGGCGCGCTGCTTGTTGAAGCCGTCGGCCTTGTAGCCCTCGATATAGCGGCTGCCGACCACGAGCTCGGCCTCGCCGCTCTGCAGCAGCGCCACCATCTTCGGCAGCTGGGTCTCGTCATGCTGCAGATCGGCGTCCATGACGGCGGCGTAGGGCGCGCTCGATGCCAGGATGCCCTCGATGCAGGCACCGGACAGGCCACGCCGGCCGATTCGGCGGATGCAGCGCACGCGGGAATCCTTCCGCGCCAGCTCGCGCACCACGTCCCAGGTTCCATCGGGCGAATTGTCATCGACGAAGATGACTTCCCACGACACGTCCTTCAGGATCGCATCAAGCCGGCGGTACAGCACCGTGACATTGGCGCGTTCGTTGAAGGTCGGGACGACCACCGAAAGCTGCGGCAGACGTGCTGCCTGCGACAGGGTTTCGGGGCCCGGCTTGATGGCTTCATTCATGAGCGCCAGCGTATAGCGGCAGCCTCTCCCGCTGCCAAGGCGGGCCGAACCGAACGCTGTCTCGGGAAGCGGGAAAACGGGGCCAAAATACCCCTGAAAATACCAACGACCACGAACAAGGGGGCGCGCGTACATCCGGCGCAGCCGACATTGTCGTGGTCGTCCCAGCGCCGGAGCCCTTACAAGCTGCAACGTCGCCGTTCCAGGCTAAATGGGAAGCCCCCGGGCGGTCCGCAAGAGGCGCAGGGCGCTAGTTGTTCGGGACGTCCCGGATGACGGGGCCGCGGGGCGCCGGGGCCGCCGGCGCAGCTTCCGCGGCAGGAGCGGCCCGCGCCGCCGCCGCGGGCTGGGCGGGATTGCGGATCTGGCTCGGCGACGGCCCATAGATGAACGCCGCCGCCAACACGATGACCGCGACCACCGCGCCCAAAAAGCCTGCCGTCGATTGTGAGTTCATGCCGCCGATCCCCTCGCCTGCGCGGATTGATATCAAAAATCGACCGCCCGCAACAGGATTTGGGAACCTATTTCGCCGCGGCCTTGCGCCGGACGAAGGCGGTCACGATGTCCTTCTGCGCAAGCTCGATCGCGCGGTTGGCGGTCGTTAGCTGCGTATCGGCGTCCTGCTTCGGAAATTGCAGCGACAGGAAGTCGATCAGCGACACCCGGAAGTTCTGCCGCTCCGAGGGACAGACACTGGCGATCAGCGAGGTGAATTCCTGGTCGGACATCGTCTTGTTGCTGTCGCGGGGATATTCGCGGGCGAGACAATTCCAGTAGGCGTCGCGGCCGGTGATCGCGAGCTTGTGCGCATCGTCGACCTCGTCGGCCATTGCAGCTGATGACGTGATCAAGAGGACGGCCGCAACCAGCATGCGCATTGTTGTTCTCCCGTTTTTTTACATCCTAGCCGACACCAGCAAGCACGATAAGCACCGCCGCGCAAACCTGGCAAACTGGCCAATCACGATTATTTTGACTACTCTTGCCCCCCGTTCCCTCCTTCACGATGAGTGCAGTCGTGGCCAAAGCTCCCACCAAGGCGACCAAGACAGACGCAGGCAACATCTATATCGGCATCGGCGGCTGGACCTTCGAGCCGTGGCGCGGGGTGTTCTATCCGGAGAAGCTCACGCAGGCGAAGGAGCTGTCCTACGCCGCCTCGAAGCTGACCTCGATCGAGATCAACGGCACCTATTACGGATCGCAGAAGCCGGAGAGCTTTCGCAAATGGGCCAGCGAGGTGCCCGACGGCTTCATCTTCTCGCTGAAGGGACCGCGCTTTGCCACCAACCGCCGCGTGCTCGCCGAGGCCGGCGATTCGGTGAAGCGGTTCTATGATTCGGGCGTGCTGGAATTGAAGGACCGGCTCGGGCCGGTGCTTTGGCAGTTCGCGCCGACCAAGAAGTTCGACGGCGCCGATTTCGGCAAGTTCCTCGAACTGTTGCCGCGCAAGCTCGACGGCCGCGCGCTGCGCCACGTCGTCGAGGTGCGCCACGACAGCTTCTGCGTGCCCGAGTTCATCGCATTGCTGCGCCAGTTCGAGGTGCCCGTGGTGTTCGCCGAGCACGGCAAATATCCAGCGATTGCCGATCTCGCCAGCGACTTCGTCTATGCCCGGCTGCAGAAGGGCAATGACGAATTGAAGACCTGCTATCCGCCGAAGCAGCTCGACGCATGGGCCAAGCGGTTCCAGGACTGGGCCGGCGGCGGCGAGCCGGACGACCTGCCGAAGGTCGACAAGACCAAGCCGAACAAGGCCCCGCGCGACGTGTTCGCCTACGTGATCCACGAGGGCAAGATCCGCGCGCCGGCGGGCGCGATGGAATTGATCGAACGGGTGAAGTGAGGAGCGGCGATGGCGAAGGCATCGAGGCTGTTCACCATCGGCTACGAGCAGACGCCGTCGAAGGCGGTGCTCGACGAGCTCCAGCACGCCGGCGTCAAGCTATTGGTCGACGTCCGCGCGGTCGCTTCCTCGCGCCGCCCCGGCTTCTCCAAGAGCCAGCTCGCCGCGGGCCTCGACGAGCGCGGCATCGCCTATGTCCATCTGCGAGGCCTCGGCACGCCGAAGAGCGGCCGGGAGGCGGCGCGCAGCGGGCAATATGCGCTGCTGCACAAGATCTATTCGGCGCACCTGAAGACGGTGCAGGCCAAGGAGGAGCTCGACGAGCTGTCGTCGCTGGTCAAGAAGTCCGGCCCGGTCTGCATCCTCTGCTACGAGCGCGACCACGAGCATTGTCACCGCCGCTGGATCGCCGAGATCATCGAGGAGCGCGATGGGGTCAAGATCGAGAACCTGGCCGCGCCGCAGGTCTAGGACGCGGTCTCATTAAACCGCAGCCATAGCCTAGTTGACGCGAGTTGAACGAAGCCAAGTGGACATCACCCGTCGACTCCCCCGCTGAATCAACCCAAAGCGGACGTGCTTGAGAATGCAGAAGTTGCTAATTCCAGTTCGCGTATGCAATTATGTGCACGGTCGTAGTGTGAGCAATTCAAATGGCGATGGAGCTGAAGGGCGCGAGAGGCGAGGGATTTGCGACGATTGCCGCTGACGGTCGCGTGTTAGATTCCTGGTTTCTTCAGCTGCGCCTGATTGTGGAGGCCGACAAGGCGGCAACGGTACGGCTGACGACGGACGAACTCAAAAGATCGTTGGGTGAATCGGCGGACGGATATGCGCCACACGACGACGTCCGCAATGTCGATATCGTTCCAATCCGTACGGAAATCGACTCCCTTGCATCTGCGCCGACTGATGTGCACGACGCATATCTTCGACTCCATCTACTAAGCCACCGGCTCGTCCAGCCGAACTGCCTGAACCTTGACGGAATTTTCAGTCTGTTACCTAACGTTGCCTGGACGACCCTCGGTCCCTGTGAATGCTCTCGTGTACCGGAAGCACGAATGTTGGCACGAAAGCGTGCTCTCGCATTTGAGGTGACAGGCGTGGATAAGTTTCCGCGCATGACTGACTATGTGACGCCTGCTGACGTGAGAATTGCAGATGCGGATCGCGTAAGGCTCGGAGCCTACTTGGCGCCGGGCACGACCGTCATGCATGAAGGCTTTTGCAATTTTAATGCAGGTACGCTCGGTCCCTGCATGGTCGAAGGCCGGATAAGCGCCGGTGTGGTTGTGGGACGTGGCAGCGACGTTGGTGGCGGAGCGTCGATCATGGGCACTCTGTCCGGAGGAGGGAAAGAGAGGATTACAGTTGGTGAGCGCTGCCTGATCGGAGCCAACGCCGGTATCGGCATTTCATTGGGTAACGATTGTATCGTCGAAGCGGGCTGTTATGTCACGGCAGGCGCGCGCATCCTTTTGGAAGATGGCCGAGTACTGAAAGCCAAAGAACTCTCAGGCCAGAAGGGTCTTCTTTTTCGTCGTAATTCGCAGAGCGGCGCTCTTGAGGCAACCAGACGCACCCAAAATTGGGACGGCCTCAACTCGCAACTTCACAGCTAGGCAGCTCACTCGAAGACGTCGTCGGCGACATGTGGCGCGTCAACGATGTCGCCTTCTGACCCCTCGCGTCATTTGCTGCTGCTGCACAAAGCGGCCGTTATCGGAGCGAAGCAGACATCATGAGAACTTGTGAGTACGCGCCCTAGCTTCGGCTCTCACCCTCCTCCCCCGCGACGCTGATCGTCCCCTCCATCATCTTCACGCAGCCGCCGCCGACATGCACCGAATTGATCGCGCCGCCCTGCTTGCGGACCCGCGTCAGCAACAGGCTCGGCCGCCCCATGTCGACACCCTGCCCGATCCGTAAGCGCAACTCGCCGTCGCGCGCGGGATCGATGTCGGCGAGCAGCGCTGCGCAGGCCGCGGTCGCGCTGCCGGTGGCGGGATCCTCGGACAGGCCGCTGGCACCGGGATGAAACATGCGCGCCTGCAGGTCGAGCGGCTGCTCGCTCGCCGGCACGTCGCTTGTATAGAAATAGATGGCGTCGCTGCCGATCCGCGGGAACACCCTGGCAAACGCCGCAGCATCAGGCCGGGCGCGCTTGATCGCCGCACGCGAGGCGATCTCGACCACCAGGAACGGCAGGCCGACCGATACGACCTGCGGCGCATGCCGATTGGTCTTCACGTCGTCCGCCGACAGCGACAGGCAGGCGGCGGCATCCGCCGCGCTCACCTCGTTCGTGCGTTGCAAGGCTTGCGGCGCCGTCAGCTCGGCGCCGATCACCCGGCCGCCGTCGGACAGGATCTCGACCGGCACGAGACCCGCCTTCTCCTCGAACCGCAATCGCGGCGGCGCCTTCGCCGCCTGGCTCGCCAGCACGAAGGCGGTGCCGACATTGGGATGGCCGGCGAACGGAATTTCCGAGCGCACCGTGAAGATGCGAACCTGGGCGTCGTTGTCCCTGTCCTGCGGCGGCAAGACGAAGGTCGTCTCGGAATAGTTGAACTCGGTCGCGATCGCCTGCATTTGCGCCGTCGACAGCCCGCCGGCGTCGAGCACCACGCCGAGCGGGTTGCCGCCGAAGGCGCGGTCGGTGAAAACGTCGACGGTGATATAGCGCCGCTGCATCTTGCTGGCCCCTGTGCTCCCGGTCACTCGCGACCGATGGCGCCATCGTAGCACAGAAGCAACGACGCCCTTCAGAGCACTCGGTGCAATCACGCGCGGGCTAGAAGCGAAACAGCTCGCGCGGTGACGCGAGCACGCGCGCGCGCTCATCGGCATCGGTGACGAGCTCGTCGAGGAATTTGCGGTTCTTCGCGTAGCTCTGCGTCGCCTCGAATTGCGTGTGCGGCCAGTCGCTGCCCCACAGCAGCCGGTCGACGCCGTAGGCCGTGCGCAACAGCGGATAGGCCTGTTTCGCAAATGCCTCGCCGGCCGCGCCGTTGCGATAAGGCGCCGAAATCTTCACCCAGACATTTCGCGTCGCGCCAAGCTTGAGGACCGACTGGAATCCGGGATCGTCGATGCCGAGTTTTGGATCGGGCAAGGCGAAGTGATCGAGCACAACTTTCACGCCCTGGTCGAGCAGCCCTGGCGCGAACATCGCGAGATCGCTCGCGTTGCGCTGGATCTCGACCTGCCAGTCGAGCGTCCTGATCTGTGCCAGCAGCGCCGTCCACTCCGACGACGTCAGATCGGGCAGCGGCTGGCCCACGAGATTGAGACGGATGCCGGCCACGCCGGCGCGATCGAGCGCGCGAAGCTCATCGGCCGCAACGGCAAGGTCGACCACGACGATACCGCGCAGCCGGCCGTTGGTCGCCTTCAGGCATTCGACCAGATAGGAATTGTCGGTGCCGAGAAAGCTCGGCTGCACCAGCACGCCATTGGTGATGCCGTTCTGGTCGAGTTGCTGCAGATAGAGATCAAGCGGCGCGTCGTAGTCCGGCGCATAGCGCCGGCCCGGCGCGAGCTTCAGGGCGCGATGGAAGACATGGGCGTGGGTATCGATCGCTGATTGCGGCACCTCAGCCCTCACCCTGCTCTCCAGTCCGCCTACTGCCACAGCGCCAATCAATCCCGCGGCAAACCCGCGCCGCGTCACCCCATGTTCGCGTGATGTCATCATCGTCCCTCATCATCACGCGCGCGTGGCGGCGACCTGCTCGAAGACCTTGCCACGGGTCTCCGGCAACATCAGCACAGCGACCAGCACCAGCGAATAGGCGAAGGCCGCATCGATCCCGATCGCCGCACCAAGGCCGATGTGATCGCTGAGATAGCCGACCAGGAACGGGAACGCCGCAGAGACGATGCGGCCGAAATTGTAGCAGAAGCCGACGCCGGTGCCGCGCACTCCGGCCGGATAGAGCTCGCTGAACAGCGCCGCCATGCTGGCGGGAATGCCCGCCGAGAAGAAGCCGAGCGGAAAGCCGAGCACCAGCATCTGCGAATTGGAGAGCGGCGCGAAGATGTAGACCAGCACCGTCACGACGCAGGCGGCGGCGAACAGCGTCACATTGGCGCGACGCCCGATCCGGTCGCTGATGATCCCTGACACCACGCAGCCGCAGAAGAACGCGACGATGATCACGACAAGATACGCGCTGGAGCCGAGCACCGAGAGATGCCGCACCTCGCGCAGATAGGTCGGCAGGAACGTGGTCAGCGCCGCATAGCCGCCATGGGCGCCGATGCCGAACAAGCCGCCGATCAAGGTCGCACGCAGCACGTCGCGGTGAAAGATTCCGGCGAGCGTGGCGAAGAATGGCGGCTCGGCCTCGCGCGACGCGGCGCGCGGCGGCTCCTTCAATCCGCGGCGGATGTACAGGATCAAGAGCGCCGGGATCAGGCCGACCGCGAACAGGATACGCCAGGCGATCTCGGCCGGCGCATAGGTGAAGACCAGCGCCGACAGCAGCACGGCCGCGCCCCAGCCGACCGCCCAGGCGCTCTGCACCGCGCCGAGCGCCTTGCCGCGATGCTCGGCGCGAATGATCTCCGCCATCAGCACCGCGCCGCAGGCCCATTCGGCGCCGAAGCCGATGCCCTGGATCGCCTTCAGCACCAGCAGCTGGGGGTAGCTTGTCGCGAAGGCGCAGGCGAAGGTCGCCAGCGCAAAGGTCGCGACCGTGATCTGCAGCGCCTTCACCCGGCCGAAGCGGTCGCCGAGCGCACCGCCAAGCCAGCCGCCGAACGCGCCGAAGAACAGCGTGACCGAGCCAAGCAGGCCGGCGTCGGCCTTGTTGATCCCGAAGGCTGCAATCAGCGCCGGAATGGCGAGGCTGAACATCTGGACGTCGAGCGCATCTAACCCCCAGCCGCCAAAGCTTGCCCAGAAGGTACGCCGTTCGAGCGGCGAGCATTCGCTGTACCAGTTTGCCATCATTCCTCCCTGTGATTTTTGTCTGTTGTTGTGTTTGACTGCCGCGCTCACCTGATCTCGGCGTGGTAGCGGAAGCGATCCGCCGGCCCGCGCGAGCGGCGCCATTCGATCGGCCGCCGCTCCAGATCGAAGGCCAGGCGTTCGATCACGATCAGCGGTGCGTTGGCCTCGAGCCGCAGCAGGCGCGACTGCATCTCGGTCGCGATCTCGACGGTGAGGATTTCATCGGCCGAGACCACGACCTGGCCACAGCGGTCCTCGTAGAGCGGATACAGCAAGTCGCCGAACTCGGAGGTCGCGAGGGCGAGGATCGCCTCGAACCGCGATCTCTCGAGCCAGATCTCCTCGGCCAATAGCGGCACGTCGTCGATCAGCCGCAGCCGCGACAGGCTGATCACGGGCTCACCCGCGGGAATGCGCAGCGCCGACGCCACCGCCGAGGTCGCCGGCATCGCCTTCCGGCGCAGGATGCGGCTCCGCGGCACGCGGCGCTCGCCGCTTTCGGACTGGAAGTGGAAGAAGCGGAACAGCGAGGAATTAAACCGCGCGCGGCGCACGAAGGTGCCGCGGCCCTGCTGGCGCTCCAGCACGCCGTCGTTGACCAGCTGATCGATCGCCTTGCGCACGGTACCGATCGCGACGCCGTAATGCGCGCCGAGCTCGGCCTCCGATGGGATCAGGTCCCCCGGGCGCCATTCATTGCGGTTGATGCGCGCGGCGAGATCGTCGCGGAGACGCTGGTAGCGCGGCAGGCGGTCGTCGAGGGCTGAATTCATCTAGTCATCTATATGAGTATATGACTAGAGGTCAATCACTACTTTGATACCTCCATCTATTTCCGATAGTGGCGCCTACCCCAGCTGCCAGACGGGCACCGGGTGCTCGTAACCCCTGACCGGGATCTCGCCGCGCGAGACGGCGTCCTTGCATTCCTCGCCGAGCGCGTCGCGCACCGCGGACGAGATCAAAAACTGCGAGCCGAGTTCCTTGTTGAGCGCTTCGAGCCGGGCGGCGAAATTCACGGTGTCGCCGATCACGGTGTATTCCTTGCGCCGCGGCGAGCCGATATTGCCGGCCACCACCTCGCCGATATGGATGCCGATCCCGATGCGCAGCGGCCAGCTCGACGCTGCGTTGGACCGTTCATTGGCCGCGAGCATTTCGCGCGCGGCGGCGACCGCCTGATGCGCGGCATCGCCGGCCTCGAACGGTGCGCCGAACAGCGCGAGAAAGCCGTCGCCCAAAAACTTGTTCACGATGCCGCCATGGCGATCGAGGATCTCGACCAGCACGGCAAAGGCGCCGTCGAGCCTGTCAACCACCTCCTGCGGCGAGCGCGTGCGTGCGCCGGCGGTGAAGCTGCGGAAATCGACGAACATCACGGCGACGCGCCGGATGTCGCTCCCGGTCGAGGCGCCTTCCGTCATCAGACGTTCGACCACCTGCGGCGAGACGTGCTGGCCGAACAGGTTGGTGATGCGGTCGCGCGCGGTGGCAGCCATGATGCTGGCGCCGAACTGAAGCCGCAGTTGCCGGCCGACGGCGCCGGCAAGGATGCCCGAGACCAGAATCACGACGCTGCGGGCGGCGTGATAGAAGAAATCCGGCGCGGGATCGAGCGTTCCCTCGGGGCGATAATACATCGCCATCCAGAACAGCTGCGAGGCCGCGACGAGGCCGGTGAACGCCGACAGCCAGAAATCGAGCCGCAAGGTCGAGGCGATGATGAAAATGAAATAGACCAGCGGAGCGACCCAGCCGAGCGCCGCGACCGGGCCCATACTGTCGATATGCAGCGCAAGCGCGACGGTGGGCATCGACGTCTCGATCAGGGCGCCGACATAGCGCCTGAACACCGGCAGGTCGCGGTCCTGCTTCATGTGCCTGGTGATCGCGCCATGCACCCACAATTCGAACAGGATGAACGGCGCAATGACGGAATAGAGATAGGACGGCTTGAAATTTCCGTGCCACACCCGGACCAGCGCTTCAGGGGCAATTAGGTAGATCGTACACGTGATCACCGAGAATCCTGCGGCAATGGCGATCAGCACCTTGATGCGGAGCAGCTCGGTGGTCATCACCTCGCGCATCAGGGCGTGATGGAAATCCGTTGCGACTGTCGCGCCGCTTCCCGCGCTGTCCTTATTACCCCAGAACCCGGCCATTTCCCCTCGCCCGTCATTCCGGGGCGCGAAGCGAACCCGGAATCTCGAGATTCCCCGATGCGCAATTGCGCATCTGCGGTTCGCCTCTTCGAGGCGCCCCGGAATGAATTGTCACGTCCATTCTGCCTCAATCCAGCGTGCGGCGGAAGCGCGTCACGGCCACCGTCATGGCGAACAGCATCAGGGCGACGAGTGCGATGGTGTCGTATTGCAGGTTCTGCATGGCGGCGCCCTTCAGCATGATGGCGCGGACGATGCGGACGAAATGGGTCAGCGGCAGCCCCTCGCCGATATATTGCGCCCAGACCGGCATGCCCGCGAACGGAAACATGAAACCGGACAGCAGGATGCTCGGCAGGAAGAACATCATCGAGAGCTGCATCGCCTGCAGCTGATTCTGCACGATGGTCGAGAATGTGTAGCCGATCGACAGATTGGTGGTGATGAACAGCGTGGTCAGCAGTGCCAGCAGCGTGAGGCTGCCGAGGATCGGCACGCCGAACAGCACGATGCCGATGGCGATGATCAGCGTGGCCTGAATGAAGCCGACCAGCACATAGGGGATGATCTTGCCGAACATCACCTCGACCGGCTTGATCGGCATCGACAGCAGGCTCTCCATGGTGCCGCGCTCGATCTCCCGTGTCACCGACAGCGCGGTGAAGATCAGCATGGTCATGGTCAGGATGGTCCCGACCAGGCCGGGCACGATGTTGAGGCGCGAGTCCGCCGCCGGGTTGTAGCGGGCATGGGCGCGGATCTCGAACGGCATCTCCGGCGGATCGCCGATGTGCAGGTCGTGCGCCAGCGCCGACTGCACCAGCGGCCCAAGCGCGCCGAGCGCAGAGCCCGACGCCACCGGGTCGGTGGCGTCGGCCGCCACCAGCAGCGCCGGCTTGTCGCCGCGCCGCACCGCGCGCTCGAAGCCGCGCGGGATCTCGACGCCGAACAGCACCTTGCCGGATTGCAAGAGATCGTCGAACTCCGCGACGGTGTGGACCTCGCGGGTGAAACGGAAATAGGCGGTGTTCTGCATGGCCTTCAGGATCGAACGCCCGAGATCGCTGTCCTCCTGGGTCAGCACCGCCGTCGGCAGGTTGCGCGGAGTGGTGTTGATAGCGTAGCCGAACAGCGTCAGCTGCATCACCGGCAGCATGATGATCATGGCGAACGAGACGCGATCGCGGCGAAGCTGGATAAATTCCTTGACCAGCATCGCGTAGCTGCGCCGCCAGAAGCCGAATGCAGGCTCCCTGGTCTCGTCATTGTGGATCGTGTCCGTTGCGCTCATCGGAACCTATCCTTGAAAATTGTCCTTGGAGCGACCCATCAGGTCGATGAAGACGTCTTCGAGCGACGGCTCGCTCGCCTGCCAGCGCCACTTCAGATTGTCGCGGTAGGGCGCGATGGCGGCCTCGAGCGCGGCCTTGTCGCGGCCGGAGACGTGCAGGCTGGTGCCGAACGGCGCCACCATGTCGACGCCGGGCTTGCCCGTGAGCTCGGTCATCAGCCCGTTGAAATCCTCGCCCGTCACCGTCCAGGTCGACAGCGCGGAGGCTGCGATCACCTCGTCCACGGTGCCGTGCGCCAGCAGATGGCCATAGGCGATATAGGCGATCTCGTGACAGCGCTCGGCCTCGTCCATGTAATGGGTCGAGACCAGCACGGTCAGGCCGTCGGCGGCGAGCGCGTGGATCTCGTTCCAGAAATCGCGCCGCGCCTTGGGATCGACGCCAGCGGTCGGCTCGTCCAGCAGCAGCAATTGCGGATTGGGCAGCGTGCAGGCGCCGAGCGCAAGCCGCTGCTTCCAGCCGCCGGAGAGATTGGCGGCAAGCTGCTCCTCCCGGCCCTTGAGGCCGATGCGCGCGATCATGTCGCGCGCGGCGCCGCGCGCATCCGGCATGCCATAGAGTCGCGCCACGAATTCCAGGTTCTCGCGCACCGACAGATCCTGATACAGGCTGAAGCGCTGCGTCATGTAGCCGACCTTGCGCTTGATCTTGTCGGCATCGCGCCTGATATCGTAGCCGAGGCAGGTGCCCTCGCCGCTGTCGGGCGTCAACAGGCCGCACAGGATGCGGATGGTCGTGGTCTTGCCGCTGCCGTTGGGACCGAGGAAGCCGTAGATCGAGCCGCGCTTGACCTGCATCGACAGGTCATGGACCACCTCGCGCCCGCTGAACGATTTGCTCAGGCCCTTCACATCGATCGCGATGCCGGATGCGTTGGGCCGCGCGCTGGTCGGGCCGCTATTCATCTGCGGTCCGCCAACGGCGTCTTGGGATTGAGGTAAATGCTGATCGGCTGGCCGACGCGCAGCACATCGGGCCGGCTCGGCCGCGCCTGGATCAGATAGACCAGCTTGTTGCGCTCATCGAGGCTGTAGATCACCGGCGGCGTGTACTCCGCCGTGGTGGCGATGAAATAGATTTTTGCGGTGAGATCGGCGGCGCAATTGTCGCAGGTCACTCTCACCTCGTCGCCGAGTGCGAGCTTCGGCAACTCGGCCTCCGACACGAAGAAGCGCAGCTTCATGTTGCCGGGCGGCATGATCGACAGCACCGGCCGCTGCGCCTGCACCATCTCGCCCTCGCGGAAATAGATCTGCTGGATCGCGCCTGCGATCGGCGCAAAGCCCTTGCGGCGGTCGAGCCGCGTCTGCGAGCTCACGACGCGGGCCTCCGCGACGCGCAGCGCCGAGAGCGCGGAATCCAGATTGGCCTGGGTGCCGGCGCCGGTGCCGCGCAGCGAGGCCGCGCGGTCGTAGCTCTGCTGGGCGTTCGCCAGTGTCGCGTTGTTCTGGTTGAGATCGGCGCGCTGCAAATCGTCGTCGACCGAATAGAGCTGATCGCCCGGCTTGACCTCGTCGCCCTCACGCACATTCAGCTTGGTTACGCGGCCGGACTCGTCCGGGCTGACGAAGATCATGTCGGCCTCGACCCAGCCCTGGAAGCCGGGATCCCGCTTTTCCTGACAACCGGCCAGCGCCGCCGCCAGCGCGACCACGGTCAGAAGCTTCATCATGAGCGACGAGGTCATGTTGTCCTCCGTTCGCCGAAGATCAGATCGAGATGCACCTTGAACATCGCGAGCCCGTCGAGCGGCGCGTGCCGGGCAAACAGGCTCTGCCAGATCACCGCGACGATCGCGGGCGCCACGACCAGTTGCGGGAATTGCCCGAGCTCGCGGTGCTTGATCTCGCCGCGCGTGATCGCGAGCTGGACCAGCGCCTTCATGCCGGCGAGGCCCTTCGACACCACCTCGCGGAAATAGAAATCGGCGATCGCCGGAAAACGCGGCCCCTCCGAGACGATGAGCCGAATGATGTCGCCGCGCCGGGTCGAGACGATCTCGCGGATGAAGGTCTCGGCAAATCCCTCCACCGCGTCACGCACGGGACCGGTGATCGTCGGCAGCGCGGTCATGCGGCCGATCAGCGGCACCAGCGCGGTGCGGATCAGCTCCTCGAACATCGACTCCTTGTCCTTGAAGTAGAGGTAGAGCGTGCCCTTGGCGACGCCCGCCCGCTTGGCGACGTCGTCGAGCCGGGTCGCGGCAAAGCCGCGCGCGATGAACTCGTCCATCGCCGCCTCGACGATCGCCGCGCGCCGCTCCGCCGATTTCTCGGCGCGGTTCGCGGCCAGCTTCGGCTCGGACAGTTTGGCCGAGGTGATTTTCGGGACCCTCGCCGCGGCGGCCCGGATGGTGGTCCGGCGCCTGGCAGGCGGGGTGCGGGTCAGCTTTTTCATGCGCTTGGTCATGCTCGTATTATGACTGACTGGTCAGTCATTGTCAATATGATGGAAGAAGACGTCCCGTGACGTTAAGTGTTCCTACCCGCCGGCAGGTCGTCAGGACGCGCCTGAACCCCATCTCTCGCCGTCATTGTTCGGTGTCATCACCCGCGCATGCGGGTGATCCAGTATTCCAGAGACGTCAGTGCTTGAGTCGAGAGGCCGCGGCGTACCGGATCGCCCGGTCCCGTCTACGCCAAGGCTTCGACGAGGCCACGAAGCCCCGGCACGGCGAAGCTTTAGCGAAGGCGGCAAGCCGGGCGATGACAGTGCGGGTGGGGACGCAGTTTTACGTTCTCGCGGGTGCAGCGGGAGCTGATACAAGCGATCGGCGGGGGAAACACCAATGAGCGATTGGTTACACAACCTTTCTGTGCCGTGGATGGCCTTCATCGTCTTCGGCTTCACCTATCTTCTTGCCATTCTTGTTTTCGCAGGCGTTGCGATCCTGTCGACCAAGGCGCGAGCACCGTCATTCAAATCGATCTCTCCCGGCGTGTTGCCGGTGCTCGGCATCATCTTCGGCCTGTTTGTCGCCTTCACCGCGGCACAGGTCTGGAATGACAGTGATCGCGCCACCGCGGCGGTGAGCCGCGAAGCCAGTTCGCTGCGGGCAGTCATCCTGCTCGCTGGCGGCTTGCCGCCGGAGCAGGAGGCGCGCTTGCGCGACCTCGTTCGCGACTACGTCGAAGAAACTGTCGCCGTGGAATGGCCCATGATGGCGCGCCAGGCGGCTTCACTCAAGGCGGCACCTCCCGCACTGACCGCGGCGTTGCGGCTTGTCGTGTCCATGCCTGCGCAAAGCCCTGGCCAGCAGACGACGCAGCACGAGATCATCACCGCGCTGAATTCGGCGCTTGATGCGCGACGACAACGGATCATCGTCAGTCAGTCGGAAGTCAACTCGGTCAAGTGGTGGTGCCTCTACCTCCAGGCCATCTGCGAGTTGCTGGTCATTGCCCTTGTTCACTGCGACAATCGGCTGGGATCGGCCATCGCGATGGGACTGTTCGCGACGGGGGCGGCCACATCGGCTCTGCTGATTGCCGCGCATGATCGGCCATTCACGGGTCAGATATCGATTGCGCCGACGCCGTTGCTGCAAATCATGCCCGACAAGGAGGCGAGCCGATAATCGCCGGCCTGCACCGGTAGATCCGTAGGATGGAGCGGCTTGTTCGCCGTAGCTCGCAGAGCGAAGGCGGAAGCGATACCCATCATTCGCGCCGCGGACATGATTGATGGGTTTCGCTACGCTCTACCGATGCTACGCCCGCAGCCCGCTACGTGTGAAACTTCAGCCCATCGAGGATCTTGTCGACCACCTTGCGCTCGGCGCGAAAGGCAAGGCCGACCAGGTTGAGTTCGGTGCGCGCGACCGCCTTCACCACCTCGCGGTTGGCGGCATCATGCGTGGTCCTGAACATGTCCTCGGTGTAGAGCGCCGGCCGCACGTCGCGCGCCAGCGCGCGCTCCAGCGCTCGCGACAGCTGCGCACGGTCGGCGCCGTAGATCAGGATCGGCTGGCCGATCAGGGAGAGATATCTGGTCCCCGAGCCGTCCTCGTAATTGTCGCCGATACATTCGGGAAACGAAGCCGCGATGCCACCGGCCAGAAAGGACGCCACGTTGAGCTTCTGCCAGACTTCCAGGTCGGTGCGGATCACGACCGCGATCTTGGTGTCGAACTGCATCGTGGGAGTTTAGCGGCAACACGCCGGTTCAGACCAGTCCCGGCGATGCAAACCTTGCCTTCATATTCGCAGCAGCCGGACGCTGCTTTCTCCTCGCTGCATCGCGCGGCTCCATGATAAGGCTCGCTCGCGGCCCCTGCCCTGAGGGTTTGACATGCGAATTTTGCTCGCGCTGCTGCTGTCGTTCGTCACCGTCGCGCATGCCGAGGACCGCGGCCTGCTGCCCGGCCTGATCGCCGCGCCGCTGCTGTTGCCCGTCAACATCTCCGGCAAGGACCTGACGCTCGACGCTTACGTCATTCGCCCGGATCGGCCCGGCCGGTTTCCGCTGGTGATCATGACGCATGGCACGCCGAGCGGCGGCGAAGGCTTCTTCGATAAGATCACACGACGCACGCCGATCAGCTTCAACCTCGCCGCTGTCGCACTGGCGCAGCGCGGCTACGCGACGCTCTCCATCATGCGCCGCGGCTTCGGACGATCGGGCGGCGGCTATTCGGAGGGACTGCCGGCGCCCTGTGACTACACTTCAGGGGTGCGCATCGGCGCCGACGATGTCATCGCGGCGATCTCAGCGGTGCGCAATGAGCCCTGGGTCGACGGCGATCACATCCTGCTGCTCGGACACTCCACCGGCGGGCTGACCATGCTCGCCGCCGCGGAGCGCAATCCGGCCGGGGTCGTGGGTATCGTGAACTTTGACGGCGGTTACCACTCAACGGTCAAGCCAGGCGAACCTTGTGCGCCTGAGCGTCTCGTCGAAACCGTGGCGGCGCTCAGCCGCGCTGTGCGCGTGCCCGCGCTCTGGCTCTATGCCGAAAACGACCAGTTTTACGGTCCCGATCTGGCGCGCCAGATGTTCGCCGCCTACACGGCCGGCGGCGCGCCGGCCCGACTGCAGATATTGCCGCCCTTTGGCAAGAACGGCCACGACCTCGTCACCGAGGGCGCGGCCAGCAGATGGCTGCCGATCGTCGAGCCGTTCCTGGCCGAACTGAAGCTGCCGAGCGCGGTTGCGATCGATCTGCCGGAGCCCGCCGCGCTTCCTGCACCGCCCGGTCTTTCGCCGGGCTGCCAGAAGATGTTTGCCCGCTACACCAGCTATCGCAGCGATGCCAAGGCCTTTGCCGTCGACGACAAGGGCGGCTGCGGCTCCAGCAACGGCCGGGCGGTCGCCGAAGCGCGCGACAATGCCATCGCGGAGTGCTCCAACAAGGACAGCGCGTGCCATGTCTATGCCGTTGGACAGCACGTTGGCGAGAACTGAACGGCGCTGGATGCTCCAGCACCAAATCCCTGAACCTGCCTTTCCCCGCCCGCGACAAACGGGCGGGCATGCGGCTTCGCGATGCCCGAACCTTGTCATTCGGACCTCATCGATGGCGAAACGCCGTTCGTCAAAGTCTTCCGCCTGGATGATCGGCGCCGCCCTCGCCCTGGCTTGGCCAGCGGCGCATGCGCGCGCTGAGACCGCGCTGGATACGAGATGCACCGGAAAGCCTGACGTCGCTTGGGACGTGCAAGTCGCGGGATGTACCGAGGCAATCACGTTAGGCAAGTTCACCGGCAAGGATCTCGCAAAAGCCCTCACCTCCCGCGCCCAGGCCTATGCGCAGACCGGCGATCTCGACCGCAGCCTCGCCGATATCGAACAGGTGATCCGGCTCGATCCGAGCGATGCCTTTGCGGTCGGGGCGCGCGGCGACATCTATCTGGTGCGGAAGGATTACGACCATGCGCTGGCCGACTACAGCAAGGCGGCCGCGCTCGCGCCCGACTTCGATCTCGCCTTGATCGGCCGTGGCATCGTGTTTCTCGCAACCGGCAAATACGACAATGCGGTCGCCGATTCGATTCAGCGCTCCGGCTGCAACCGGCCTCCGCCGCGGCGCTGTACTGGCGCGGCATCACCAAACGCCAGCAGGGCGATGTTGCGGCCGGCGAGGCAGACATCGCGGCGGCGAAGAAGATCGACCCGCACGTCGACCGCTAGAACGCGATGAGTCGGGTCGAATAGCGACCGCGACGGGGCTGCGCTCCCTCTCCCCGTTCTTTACGGGGAGAGGGTCGGGGTGAGGGGCTGTCTCCGCGCATTCGGTGATGGCTGCATTTGCGGAGACTCGCCCTCACCCGGAACGCATCCTGCGATGCGTTCCGACCTCTCCCCGCACGCGGGGCAAGGTGATGCGGAGTCCGTTGGTCTACCCCTTGGCGTCGCAGGCCCAGGCGCGGATCACGCATTCCTTGCCGCCAAATTCGTAGCACTTCTTGGTCGCGGCATTCAGCGAGCTCGAGATCTTCGGCGCCACCGCATAGCCGTGCGCGCCGCAGGGATTTTTCATGTCGATCGCGAGCGCGGCACAGGCGCGCTTCATGGTCACGGTGGTGCAGTCGCCCTTGCACTGCTTCAGCGCCGCGGCACGCGCCGCGCCCTCCGCCGGATAGTCATAGGCCTGGCCATAGGCACCGCATTTGCCGACCGCGAACGCGCCGGCCGCGTGAGCCTTGGGGACAATATTGTCCACGGTGAAACGCGTGGCGCCAATCAGCAATGTCAGGACAAGAATCGTCAGCGCGCGACGCTGCGCGGCGGCGGTCGAAATGATCAAAGCGGAAATCCCCCAGAACCCGGCGCGGACTCTACGCGGGGGTCGTTTCCAGATGGTGAATGACGGGTTGAGAGCGAGTCCAATCCACTCGTCGTCCCGGCCTAGTGCGCAATTGCGCACGGGGGGCCGGGACCCATAACCACAAATGCAGATTGCCTTGCGAGGCTGAGGAGCTTCCCCGGCGACAACAACGTTCGGTGGTAATGGGTCCCGGCCGCCGTGCGCAATTGCGCACTAGGCCGGGACCACGGCGGATGGAGCTATCCCCGCCTTGCCGCTTCCAGCGCCTGCGGCGTATCGATGTCGAGGAAGGCGCTGTTGCCTTCGACCGGGACCTCGGCGACCACCTCGGCATGCTTGGCGATCAGATGACGGGCGCCGATGTCGCCGTCGAGCGTCATCAATTCCCTGAAGAAGCGCCGCGACCACAGTACCGGATTGCCGCTGCGGCCCTCGCTGACGGGGACCGCGATCAGATGGCCGCGGTCCGGCTCGAAGGTCTCGATCAGGCGGTCGATCAGTTGCGCATCGATCAGCGGCATGTCGCCGAGGCAGACGATCGCGCCGTCGGCGGCGTCGGAGACCGCGCCGATGCCTGATTTCACCGAACTGGCGAGGCCACCGGCGAAATCCGGATTGCGGACGAACTTCACCTTGAGATCCGCCAGCGCTTGCTCGACCAGGTCGGACTGATGCCCGGTGACGACGATCACCTCCGAGGCCTTCGAGGCCAGCGCCTGCTCGGCGACGATGCGCACGAGCTTCTTGCCGTCGAGCTCAGCGAGCAGCTTGTTCGGGCCGCCCATCCGGGTCGAACGTCCCGCCGCGAGCACAATCGCCGCGACGTTGCGGTTGCCTTCGGTGTCCGGCACGGTGCGCGGCTGCGGCCGCGTCACGATCTCCATCAACAGGCCGCCGACGCCCATGCCGGTGAGATCCGACCGCGTCACCTTGATGCCGGCGAGCAGCCGCATCAGCACCCAGTCGAAACCGTTCTCGACCGGCGAGCGCGCACAGCCCGGCGCGCCGAGCACCGGCACGCCGCCGGCGCTGCCGATCAACAGCAGATTGCCGGGATCGACCGGCATGCCGAAATGCTCGATCGCGCCGCCGATCTCGGTGATCGCGGCGGGAATCACGTCGCGGCGGTCGGCGATCGCCGATGCCCCGAACACGATGACGAGCTCGGCGCCCAGGCCGAGCAATTCCTTGATCGCGGCCGCCAGCACGGTCTCGTCATGCGGCACGCGGCGCTCGGCAATGATCGTGGCACCGGCGGGCGCGAGCCGCTCGGCGGTGACGCGCAGCGTCTTGTCGATCACCTTCGGCGCGAGGCCCGGCAGCAGCGTCGAGACCACGCCGACCTTTTTGATCACATAGGGCGCGATCCGCAAAGTGTCCTTGCCGGCGACCGCGACGGCCGCGTCGCGCAGCCGTCCCTCGACGCCGAACGGGATCAGCTTGACGGTCGCGATCATCTCGCCTTCGACCACCGGCTTATACGCCGCGAGCGTTGCGAAGGTGATGGCCTCGTCGACGCCATTGATGCGATCGACGGCGGCGCGGTCGACCACCAGTACGCCGGGGCGCGCCGCGAACAGATTGGCGCGGCCGGTGAAGGCGCGCTCGACATTGACGCCCTCGCCCGCCACCGCCTGCGCGATGCTGGCCGCCGCGACGTCCTCGGAGACGTCGCCCTTCTCCAGCCGCACCACGACGACGTCCTTGACGCCGGCTTTGGTCAGCGCCTCGACCTCCGCCTCGCCGATCGTGGTGCCCTTCTTGAGCACCAGCGCGCCCTGGCGGAGCGTATGCACGGTGACGCCGCCAATCGCGTCGGCCGGACTGGCGGGACCGAACTTCATGCCGCTTCTTCTTTTTCTTTTGGAGGCAGACGCAGCTGCGCGGTGATCTCGGCCATGATCGCAACCGCGATCTCGGACGGCGACACCGCGCCGATGTCGAGGCCGATCGGCGCGTGGATGCGCGCGATGTCGCTGTCCTTGGCGCCCTGCGCCCGCAGCCGCTCGGCGCGCTTGGCGTGCGTCTTCCGCGAGCCGAGTGCGCCGATATAGAAGCAGTCGCGATCGAAGGCGTGCAGCAGCGCCGGATCGTCGATCTTGGGATCATGCGTCACCGCGACGAACGCCGTATAGTGATCGACGTTGAGCGGCGGCAGCGCGACGTCGGGCCATTCGGCGACCAGCGGCACGTCGGGGAAACGCTCGGGGCTCGCAAACGCGGTGCGCGGATCGACCACCGTCACGTCATAGTCGAGCGAGCGCGCCAGCGGCGCCAGCGCCTGGCTGATATGGACCGCGCCGATGATCACGAGTTTTGCCGTCGGCGCGTAGACGTTGAGGAACAGTTTTTTGCCTGATACCTCGACATTGCCGCTCTTGCCCATCCGCAGCTGCTTGGAAAGCTCGGCGCGCAGCGGATCGGCGGCGATGTCCGCGGCCTTCACCAGGCGCTGCTCGCCGTTGGCGGTGTCGGTGACGATGATGACCGGGCGGCGCGCGGCGCGCTCGGCGTTCAGCTCTTTCAGGACCTCGAGTTTCACGGCTAACCGACCTTCTCGACAAACACGCGGATGGTGCCGCCGCAGGACAGGCCGACATTCCAGGCCGTCTCGTCGGCGACGCCGAATTCAAGCATTTTTGGCTGGCCGCTCGCGATCACGTCGAGCGCCTCGGTGACCACGGCGCCCTCGACGCAGCCGCCGGAGACGCTGCCTAAGAAGGTGCCGTCGTCATTGATCACGAGGCTCGAGCCCGCCGGGCGCGGCGCCGAGCCCCAGGTCTCGACCACGGTGGCGAGCGCCACGCCATGGCCCTGTTTCTGCCAGGTCTCGGCGGCCTGCAGGATGTCTTCGTCGCGGTTCAGCATGGTGGCCTCCTGCTTATGGGTCAGGCTTCTTAGGCTACGGAACGGATCAGGCTGCGGTGGTGCGCCGGCGGCGGCGACGACAGCGCCCCGATCAAGCCCTTGATGGACGTCAAGTTATGCACCGGGCGAAATTCGTCAACGTGGGGCAACATCATTTTGATGCCCTGCGCCTTGGCCTCGAAGCCGGAATAGCGCAGCAGCGGGTTGAGCCAGATCAGGCGGCGGCAGGAGCGGTGCAATCGGTCCATCTCGAAGGCCAGTTTGGCATCGGCCTCCCGTTCTAGTCCATCGGATATAAGGAGGACGATGGCGCCCTGCCCGAGCACCCGGCGGGCCCAGAGCTGGTTGAAGGTGTGCAGCGAGGTCGCGATCCGCGTCCCGCCGGCCCAGTCCTCGACCGAGGACGAGCAGCTCGCCAGCGCCTCGTCGGGGTCACGCTGCCGTAATGCCCGCGTCACATTGGTCAGGCGGGTGCCGAACAGGAACACCGAGACCCGCTTGCGGGCGTCGGTGATGGCATGCAGGAAGTGCAGGAACAGGCGGGTGTATTCGCTCATCGAGCCCGAGATATCGAGCAGCGCCACGATCGGCGCCGGCTTCTCGATCCGGCCCAGCTTTCTGATGTCGATGATCTCGCCGCCGGTGCGCAGCGAGTTGCGCACGGTGCGGCGCATGTCGAGCCGCAGCCCCCGCGCGTCCGGCTGGTAGCGGCGGGTGACGAGCTCGGCCTGCGGCAGCCGCATCTTGGCGATCTCTCTGACGACCTCGGCGATCTCGGCCGCGGTCATCTGCGCAAAATCCTTCTTCTGCAGCACTTCCTTGTCGGAGACCGAGAGTTTCAGCTCCTGCTCCTGGGCCTGCGGCCGCTCCTCGTGCCGCGCCGGTTGCGCTAATGCCTCCTGGACGCGGCGCGAGGCCGGCGGCGGCTTCTTTTTGGCGTGATCCGGCAGCGGCACCGAATCCAGCATGCTCTTCCACTCCTCGGCGGCGCGGAAAAACAGCGCAAAGGCCTGGCGGAAGATCAGCGCATGCTCGTGGCGCTTGACGAAGATCGCTTCCAGCGTGGCGTAGAAATCGCCGCGGTGGCCGACCTCGATTAGCTGCAGCGCGTCGAGCGCATCGATCACCGAACCCGGCCCGACCGGGAGCCCGGCCGCCCGCAGCGCGCGGGCAAAGCCGACTACGTTGTCGGCCATGTGGCCGGTCGGAGGCGCGAGGTGGTTGATCGCCATCGTAATCCATTTCCCGTCGTTCGGGGGCACGCGCAGCGTGAACCTCAGGTGCGCAATTGCGCACCGGGGAACCTCGAGATTCCGGGTTCGATGCTTCGCATCGCCCCGGAATGACGGGCGTTGTTATGAGGCGAGCCTTACGTCTCGCTCGTCGCTTCCTTCAATGTCTTCTGCAACGCATCGCCCTGCATCCGCGCGATGTCGTCCTGATACTTGAGCAGCGCGCCCAGCGTGTCGCCGACCACCTGTGGCGTCAGCGAGCGCGCGTCGAGCTCGGACAGCGCGGTGGCCCAGTCGATGGTCTCGGCCACGCCCGGCGACTTGTAGAAATCCTGGTTGCGCAGCGCCTGCACGAAGCGGACGACCTGCTGCGACAGCTTTGCGGAGATACCCGGCACCCGCGACTTGACGATCGCGAGCTCGCGCTCGGCGATCGGATAGTCCACCCAGTGATAGAGGCAGCGCCGCTTCAGCGCGTCGTGGATCTCGCGGGTGCGGTTGGAGGTGATGATCACGATCGGCGGCGCCGGTGCCTTCACGGTGCCGAGCTCCGGGATGGTCACCTGGAAGTCGCTGAGGATTTCCAAGAGATACGCCTCGAACGCCTCGTCGGCGCGGTCGAGTTCGTCGATCAGCAGCACCGGGGGACCTGCGACGTCGGGCTCGAGCGCCTGCAACAGCGGCCGCTTGATCAGGAAACGCTCGGCGAAAATGTCGCTCGCGAGCTGGTCGCGATCGGTGTCGCCGGAGGCCTCCGCCAGCCGAATTGCGATCATCTGCGCCGCGCTGCTCCACTCGTAGACGGCGGAGGCGACGTCGAGGCCCTCATAGCATTGCAGGCGGATCAGCTTGCGCCCGAGCGCCGCCGACAGGACCTTTGCGATCTCGGTCTTGCCGACGCCGGCCTCGCCTTCGAGGAACAGCGGCCGGCCCATGCGCAGCGCCAGATAGGTCACGGTCGCAAGCGACCGTTCGGCGAGGTAGCCGCGCGACGTCAACAGCTCCTCGAGCGCATCGACGGAAGTGGGTAACGCCGATGCACTCATGGAACAGCCAGTCTTCGAACAGGGGTTAGCAGTGTCACGCCTTGGTACTTAGCCCTTGGCGGTCGCGGCTTCCACCGCTCTGCGCGCCAAGACGCCGATCAGATGCGCGCGGTATTCCGCACTGCCGTGCAGGTCGCTGTTGAGTCCATCGGCCGGAACCGGGATGCCGTCGAGCACCTTGTGCGAGAACCGCTTCTTCAAGGCGTCCTCGAACGCGGTAACGCGGAACACGCCGTCGGAGCCTGCGCCTGTGACCGCGACGCGGACATCGGACGGACGCTTGGCGACGAACACACCGACCAACGCGTAGCGCGAGGCCTGGTTGCGGAATTTCACATAGGCCGCCTTCTTCGGCAGCGGGAACATCACCTTGGTGATGATCTCGTCAGCCTCGAGCGCGGTCGAGAACAGGCCCTGGAAATACTCCTCGGCCTTGAGGCGGCGCTTGTTGGTGACGATGGTCGCGCCCAGCGCCAGCACCGCGGCCGGATAGTCGGCGGTCGGGTCGTTGTTGGCGAGCGAGCCGCCGATGGTGCCGCGGTGGCGCACGGCGGGATCGCCGATCATGCCGGCAAGCTCGGCCAGCGCCGGGATCGCCTCGCCCACGATCGCGGAGTTCGCGACCTCGGCGTGCTTGGCGGTGGCGCCGATCACCAGCGAGCGGCCCTTCATCTCGATGGTGTCGAGACCTTCGATATGGGAGAGGTCGACCAGATGCGGCGGGCTGGCGAGCCGTTGCTTCATCACCGGCACCAGCGTGTGACCGCCGGCGATCAGCTTGGCGTCCTCGTTCTTCACCAGCAGATTGGCGGCCTGCCGCACGGTGCCGGGACGATGATATTTGAATTCGTACATTGGAATGTCCTGATCGCAGATCGCGACGAATTGCTGATTAAGCGAGGTCCGACTTCGCCATCGCCTTGGCGCCGGCGGCGATCGAAGCGACGATGTTCTGGTAGCCTGTGCAGCGGCACAGATTGCCTTCCAGCTCCTCGCGGATCACCTCGTCGGAGAGGTCGTGGCCCTTGCGATGGACGAGGTCGACGGCGGTCATGATCATGCCCGGCGTGCAGAAGCCGCACTGCAGGCCGTGATGCTCGCGGAAGGCCTCCTGCATCGGATGCAGCGGCGCGCCGTCGGCCGCCAGCCCCTCGATGGTCTTGACTTCATGACCATCGGCCATCACCGCAAGCGTCGTGCAGGACTTCACCGCCTTGCCGTCCAGATGCACGACGCAGGCGCCGCACTGCGAGGTGTCGCAGCCGACATGCGTGCCCGTCAGCCGCAGATTTTCGCGCAGAAACTGGACCAGAAGGGTACGGGGGTCGACATTCGCGCTCACGGGATTGCCGTTCACGATCATTGAAATCTTGGCCATCAGCACTCTCTTATCTGCCCCACCGCATATCGGCGAAGCAGGCGGTTTATAATCATTCCAGACGGCATAATATGGGCGCGTCCCGCGATGGGCAACCGTTCGAGCCACCCATCCAGGACATAGCGGGAAGGCATGGCCGGACCCTAATCATCCAGCCGAAAGGCGGGGCTAACCCTGCACGGCTTTGGCGAAATTTGCAAAGAATTCGTCCGCTAGCTTCTTGGCGGCGCCGTTGATCAGGCGCTGGCCGAGCTGGGCGAGCTTGCCGCCGATCTGCGCCTCCACGTTGTAGCTCAGAAGCGTGCCGCCATCCTTGTCGGCAAGGCCGACGGTGGCGCCGCCCTTGGCGAAGCCGGCGACCCCGCCCTCACCTTCGCCTGATATCTTGTAGCCGTTCGGCGGATCGAGATCGCTCAAGGTGACCTTGCCCTTGAAGCGGGCGGAGACCGGGCCGACCTTCATCTTTGCGGTGGCGCGGAAGCCGCCCTCGTCGGTCTTCTCCAGCTCTTCGCAGCCGGGAATGCAGGCCTTCAGCACCTCGGGATCGTTGAGCTTGTCCCACACAGCCTGGCGCGCCGCCGCAAGCTGGACTTCGCCGGTCATTGTCATGGCCATGGGGGACCTCCTCGATCGCTAGAACCTTTTCCCCCAAGTAAAGCAGCCGGGGCGCAAAGGAAAGGGCACCTTCGGAGGATGAGCGATGCATATTCGCACCGCAGCAAGACCCGTCCGCCGTTCACAAAATCGCGCAATCCGCGCTGTTGAAAATAGCGGCAGCGGCGGGGCATTGGCAGGAGCGCGCGACAGTGGTTAGGTCGCGCGCCATGAGCACAGCCCTTTCTCCCCTGCTTGCGCCGATGCTGTCGAGCGCCGCGATGCGCGCGGTGTGCGACGATGCCGCCATCCTGCAGAACATGCTGGATTTCGAAGCCGCGCTGGCCCGCGCCGAGGTCGCCTGCGGCGTGATTCCTGCCGCTGCGGCCGGCCCGATCGCCGCCGCCTGCAAGGCCGAATCATTCGACCTCGCCGCGCTGGCCGACGCCGCGACGCGGTCGGGCAATCTGGCCATCCCGCTGGTGAAGGCCCTGACCGCCAACGTCGCCAAGAAGGATGCCGAGGCGGCGCGCTATGTGCATTGGGGTGCGACCAGCCAGGACGTCATCGACACCGCGACGATGCTGTCGTTGCGTGCCGGCATCGATGCGCTGCTCGCCGACCTCGACCGCGCCGTTGCCGGTTTTGCCAGGCTTGCGCGCGCCCATCGCAATACCGCGGTGGTGGCGCGGACCTGGCTGCAGCACGCGCTGCCGATGCCGTTCGGACTCAAGCTCGCCGAATATGCCGCGGCCCTGCATCGCTCCCGCAAGCGGCTGCAACGGCTGCGCCGCGAGACGCTGGCGCTGCAATTCGGCGGCGCCGCCGGCACGCTCGCCGCACTCGGCGACAAGGGTCTGGTGGTCGCCGCGCAGCTTGCCAGGGAGTTGGACCTGCCGCTGCCGGATGCGCCCTGGCACACCCATCGCGACCGCATCGCGGAGGCCGCGTCGGTGTTTGCCATCCTCGCCGGCAGCTGCGGCAAGATCGCACGCGACGTTTCGCTGATGATGCAAACCGATGTCGGCGAGGCGTTCGAGCCGGCCGGCGCCGGCCGCGGCGGCTCTTCCACCATGCCGCACAAGCGCAATCCCGTTGCTGCCGCGAGCGCGCTGGGCGCCGCGACCATGGCGCCGAACCTCGCCGCCACGATCTTTGCCGCGCAGGTGCAGGACCATGAGCGCAGCGCCGGCCCGTGGCATGCGGAATGGCCGACATTGCCTAGCCTGATGCTGGTGACCTCAGGCGCGCTCGCCGCGATCGTCGATCTCGCCGAGGGCCTCGAGGTCGATGCAGCGCGCATGCGGAGCAATCTGGAGGCGACCGGAGGGCTGATCATGGCGGAGGCGGTCGCGATGGCGCTGGCCGAGACGATCGGCAAGAGCGATGCCCATCATCTGATCGAGGCCGCCAGCAAGCAAGCTGTCGCGGAGAAAAAGCATCTGCGTGACGTGCTGTCGTCAGATGCAAAGGTCACCGCGCATCTCGACGCCAAGCGAATCGCAGAACTGTTCGAGCCGATGGCCTATCAGGGCTCTTCGCAAGCGCTGATCGACCGGTTGCTTGCGACGCTGGACGAAAATTAGCACGGATGTCATTGCCGGGCTTGACCCGGCAATCCATCATCCGGAAGAGACTCTTTTTCTCGATGGATGCGCGGGTCAACCCGCGCATGACAAGGGGGATAAAATAATGCCGATGATCAACGCCGAAGGGTGCCTGCTCAACGTCCAGGTGGACGGCCGCGACGGCGGACCGACCCTGATGCTGTCGAACTCGCTCGGCTGCACGCTGCAGATGTGGGAGCCGCAGATGCCGGCGCTGACGCAGATGTTCCGCGTCATCCGCTACGACCGCAGGGGTCACGGCAAATCCGGCGTGCCGGCGGGCCCCTACTCCATGGAGCGGTTCGGCCGCGACGTGCTGGCGATTCTCGACGACCTCAACATCGAGAAGGTGCATTGGTGCGGGCTGTCGATGGGCGGCATGGTCGGACAGTGGCTGGGAGCGAACGCGCCTGAGCGGTTCGGCAAGATCATCCTCGCCAACACCGCCTGCTACTATCCCGATCCGACCAACTGGCTGAACCGGATCAAGGCGGTGAAGGAAGGCGGCATCGCCGCGGTCGCCGAGACCGTGATCGCGGGCTGGCTGACCGCTGATTTCCGCGAGCGCGAGCCCGAGACCACGGCACGGATGAAGGCAATGCTTGTAGCCTCGCCGGTCGAGGGCTATCTCGCCTGCTGCGAGGCGCTGTCGACGCTCGACCAGCGTGCGCTCTTGCCCAGGATCAAGAGCCCGACGCTCGTGATTGCAGGAAAGCAGGACATGGCGACGCCGGTGTCGGCCGGTGAAATGATCCGCAGCGGCATTCCCGGCGCCAGCATGACGCTGCTCGATGCCGCGCACATCTCCAACGTCGAGCAGTCGCACGCCTTCACCGAAGCCGTGGTCGGCTTCCTGACGCAACGGTAGTGCCGCACATTCGAACACCTCTCCCATCGGGAGAGGTCGGATTGCATCGAAGATGCGATCCGGGTGAGGGGTGACGCCCCCTCGTGAGACCTGAGCCCCTCTCCCGGCGCTTCGCGCCGACCTCTCCCATCGGGAGAGGTGGAACACCGATCGGAAGGAGACATCAATGGACGACAACCAGCGCCGCGACGACGGCATGACGCAGCGCCGCAAGGTGCTGGGCAATGAATGGGTCGACAAGTCGATCACAAACCGCAACGCGTTCAACACCGACTTCCAGGACCTGATCACCCGCTATGCATGGGGCGACATCTGGACCCGGCCGCATTTCGATCACCGCACGCGGCGGGTGCTGGTGATCGGCACCATGGTCGCGCTCGGCCAATGGGATGAATTCCGCCTGCATGTGCGCGCGGCGCTTGCCGAAGGCGGCTTCACCCCCGATGACATCAAGGAGATCCTGCTGCAGCAGGCGATCTATTGCGGCGTGCCAGCGGCCAATCACGCAGTCAAGGAAGCCGGCGCGATCATTGCCGAACTAGGGCTGCTGAAGGGATAGCTCGGTCGCCGGTGCGCTCGCCTCCGTGGCGGGCGACTTGGCAGCGGACGACTTGGCGGTTGGCTTCGGCGAGGTCTCGAACAGCATCACGATTGCGGTGCCGAGCAGCATCAAGAGCTCGGCGGCATGCATGCGCAGCGCTTCGATCTCGCCGACCTTCGAGGCCATCATCATGCTGGCGAAGCTCAGCACGCTGCCGAGGCAGAGTGCCACCGCAAGCGCCTCGTCGAGGCCGCTGCCGCGGCTCTTGCGGAAGGGTGCAAAGGCGGCCATCGCGAGGAACACCGCGAAGAACGCCACCACGGTGATCCGCGCCAGCGCCAACAGCCATGCGAGCCGCACCGTCGCCATCTTGGCAAGGTGCAGATGGTCGCTCGCATACAGCGCGATTGACACGCTCGGCCGCTCATAGAGGCCGTGGATCGGCGACACCATGATGCTGAAGGCGATGATGGTCCAGACCGGAATGAAATAGGCCGCAAGAAGCGCGCCGTTGAAGGAGCTGATCCGCCAGTTACTCGACATTGCCGCTTCCCGTGGTTCCGACGCCTTATCGGATTGGCGACGGTTCAGCCTGCGAGGTAACGCCGATCAATTGCCGGCGGCAATTTAAACCCTTTCTTTACCTTAACTGGGCTGGGGATTGTCTGGGGACGGCTGGCAGCGTGCCAAAACGGCGCAGAAAAAAGGGCCCCGCCTTCCGCGAGACTGTCAGTGACGCAGTTGCGCGGGGAACACGGGTTCCGGCGTGATCATTGCAAGGCAATGGCGTGTCGGCCCTGTGACATCGGAACCGCCCCCGCCGAAGTAGTTATGTACAAGCCCTTTCGGCGGCAGCCAGCACTGTTGCCGCCGCCGGGGTTCCACTGTTAGAAAATGACACGATGCGACGGATCAGGCTGCCGGGGGCCCTCGCCGCGTCACCCTCGACGTAGCGTTTTCGAGCGAAGTGGGAACCGGTTCGCGTGAAGAAAACGCGTCCAAATCAAACCGAGAGCCCGTTCGGTTCTCAACCGAACAGGCTCTAACGGCAGCGCATGGATTATTTCGCCCAGCAACTGATCAACGGCCTCGTGCTCGGTTCGATCTACGGCCTGATCGCCATCGGCTACACGATGGTCTACGGCATCGTCGGCATGATCAACTTCGCCCATGGCGACATCTTCATGATCGGCGGTTTCATCGCCCTGATCTCCTTCCTGGTGCTGGTGTCGCTCGGCCTCACTGCGATCCCCGTGATCCTGCTGATCGTGCTGCTGGTCTCGATGGCGATCACCGCGCTCTATGGCTGGACCATCGAGCGCATCGCCTATCGTCCCTTGAGGCATTCGTTCCGCCTGGCGCCGATGCTGTCGGCGATCGGCATGTCGTTCGTGCTGACCAACTTCTCGCAGGTGTCGCAGGGCGCGCGGGTGAAGCCGGTGCCGCCGATCATCACCGGCGGCTACACGCTGCACGAAGGCCCGGCCGGCTTTGCCGTGCAGCTCTCCAACGTCCAGATCATGGTCGTGCTCGCCACCATCGTGGTGCTCGCGCTGTTCACCTGGCTGGTCTCGCGCACCCGGCTCGGACGCGACATGCGCGCCTGTGAGCAGGACCAGACCATGGCCGCGCTGCTCGGCGTCGACGTCGACCGCACCATCTCGATGACCTTCGTGATCGGCGCCGCGCTCGCCGCCGTCGCCGGCATGATGTACCTGCTCTATTACGGCCTGGTCGATTTCTTCATGGGCTTCGTCGCCGGCATCAAGGCGTTTACCGCCGCGGTGCTCGGCGGCATCGGCTCGCTGCCGGGCGCGATGCTCGGCGGGCTCGCGATCGGCCTGATCGAGACGATGTGGTCGGCCTATTTCTCGGTCGAGTACAAGGACGTCGCCGCGTTCTCGATCCTGATCGTGGTGCTGATCTTCATGCCGACCGGCCTGCTTGGCCGTCCCGAAGTCGAAAAAGTCTGACAGGCACTTCGTGAGCGCGACCTCAGCCCGCCCATCGCCCGCCGCGCAGCCCTCGGGCGGCGCCTTCATTCTCAAGAAAGCCCTGATCAGCGCTGCCGTCGCGCTGGTGCTGTTCTCGCTGATGATCGGCGTGCGCACCGAGGCCGGACCGCAAGGCGGCCTGATCTACTGGACGCGGTTCGGCGACCTCGCCGCCATGGTCGGCACCGTGTTCGGCGGCAGCATCATCGTCGAGCTGCTGCGGCAATGGTGGGGGCCGGTCGACAAGGACCGCATCGTGCCGAAACCGGTGCAGAGCGCGATGTCGTTCGCCGGACGATGGCTCGCCCCGGCGCTGCTGGTGTTCGCCTTCCTCGTGCCCGTCATCTTCTACAACCAGCGCTACATTCTCGACCTTTCGATCCTGGTCCTGACCTATGTGATGCTGGGATGGGGATTGAACGTCGTGGTCGGCCTCGCCGGCCTGCTCGATCTCGGCTATGTCGCCTTCTACGCGGTCGGCGCCTATTCCTATGCGCTGCTGGCCACCAATTTCGGATTGTCGTTCTGGGTCTGCCTGCCGCTTGCCGGCATCCTGGCGGCGTTCTGGGGCGTGCTGCTCGGCTTCCCGGTGCTGCGGCTGCGCGGCGACTATCTGGCGATCGTGACGCTCGCCTTCGGCGAGATCATCCGCCTCGTCATCATCAACTGGCAGAGCCTGACCGGCGGCCCCAACGGCGTCTCGGGAATTCCGCGCCCGACCATGTTCGGCATTCCGTTGACGCCGGGCGATGACGGGCTCGCCGCCAGGCTCGGCATCGAGTTTTCGCCGACCCACCGCCTGGTCTTCCTGTTCTATCTGATCCTGGCGATGGCGCTGCTCACCAACTGGGTGACGATCCGGCTGCGGCGGCTGCCGATCGGCCGCGCCTGGGAGGCGCTGCGCGAGGACGAGGTCGCCTGCCGCGCGCTCGGCATCAACACCACGACCACCAAGCTGACGGCGTTCGCGACGGGAGCGATGTTCGGCGGCCTCGCCGGCGCGTTCTTCGCCACGCGGCAGGGCTTCATCAGTCCGGAATCCTTCACCTTCCAGGAATCGGCGCTGGTGCTGGCGATCGTCGTGCTCGGCGGCATGGGCTCGCAGCTCGGCGTCGCGCTCGCCGCGCTGACCATGATCGGCGGCTTCGAACTGTTCCGCGGCTTCGATCAATACCGCATGCTGGTGTTCGGCATCGCGATGGTGGTGCTGATGATCTGGCGGCCGCGCGGGCTGATCGGCCATCGCGCGCCGACCGTGTTCCTGGAACGCAACCAGGCGATCTCATCCGACCTCGTCAAGGAGGGCCACGGATGAGCGCCGACCACATCCTCACCGTCGACCGCCTGATGATGCGCTTCGGCGGCATCGTCGCGGTCAACGAACTCTCCTTCGCGGCCGAGCGGCGCAAGATCACCGCGCTGATCGGGCCGAACGGCGCCGGCAAGACTACCGTGTTCAACTGCATCACCGGTTTCTACCGGCCGAGCGGCGGCACAATCCGCCTCACCCATGACGACGGCCGCACCATCCAGCTCGAGCGGCTGAACGATTTCCGCATCTCCAAGCAGGCCAAGGTGGCGCGCACCTTCCAGAACATCCGGCTGTTTCCCGGCATGACCGCGCTGGAAAACCTGATGGTCGCCCAGCACAACGCGCTGATGCGCGCCTCGGGCCTGACCCTGCTCGGCCTGCTCGGCCTGCCGTCCTGGCGCGAGGCCGAGCAGCGCGCCATCGAACTGGCGCGGACCTGGCTCGACCGCGTCGGGCTTCTCGACCGCGCCGACGATGCCGCGGGCAATTTGCCGTATGGCGACCAGCGGCGGCTCGAGATCGCGCGCGCGATGTGCACCGAGCCTGCGCTGCTCTGCCTCGACGAGCCGGCGGCGGGACTGAACGCGCGCGAGAGCGGCGGGCTCAACGAGCTCCTGCTGTCGATCCGCAACGAACAGGGCACCTCGATCCTCCTGATCGAGCACGACATGTCGGTGGTGATGGAGATCTCCGACCACGTCGTGGTCATGGACTACGGCGTCAAGATCGCCGAGGGCACGCCGCAGGCCGTGCGCGACGACCCCAAGGTGATCGCCGCCTATCTCGGCGCCGACGAGGAAGAGGCGATCGCCGTGATGGAGAGCGGCACGTGAGCGCGGCACCGGCAACCACACCCCTGCTCGCGGTGCGCGGCGTGCGTGCGGCGTATGGCAAGATCGAGGCGCTGAAGGGCGTCGACATCGAGATCAATGCCGGCGAGATCGTCGCCCTGATCGGTGCCAATGGCGCCGGCAAGTCGACGCTGATGATGACGATCTTCGGCCGGCCGCGCGCCCGCGCCGGGCGGATCGAATTCGACGGCAATGACATCACCGGCGTGCCGACCCACGAGATCGCGCGGCTGCGCATCGCGCAATCGCCAGAGGGCCGGCGAATCTTTCCGCGCATGAGCGTCGCGGAAAACCTGCAGATGGGCGCCGATGCCACCGAATGCAGCGAGGCGGAACGCGCGAGCGGCCTGGAGCGCGTGTTTGCGCTGTTCCCGCGGCTGAAGGAGCGCGTCGCGCAGCGCGGCGGCACGCTGTCGGGCGGCGAGCAGCAGATGCTGGCGATCGGCCGCGCCCTGATGAGCCGGCCGCGGCTGTTGATGCTGGATGAGCCTTCGCTGGGGCTGGCGCCGCTGATCGCGCGGCAAATCTTCGACGCCATCCGCACGCTGAACCGGCAGGACGGCCTCACCGTCCTGATCGTCGAGCAGAACGCCAACCATGCGCTGAAGCTCGCCCATCGCGGCTATGTCATGGTCAACGGCCTGATCACGCTGGCCGGAACAGGCGCCGAATTGCTGCAGCGCCCCGAGATCCGCGCCGCCTATCTGGAAGGCGGCCGCCGCAGCTAAAGCGCGATGCGGTCAGGCTGAACCGTCATCGCGCTTTAGCCTCTTGTTTGAGCATGATCTTTTCGGAAAACCGCTTCGCACTTTTCCGGATCATGCTTTAGCTGGACGTCCCGTGCCGCCCCTGCAGCAAGATGCAGCGTCGATTTGCCTGAAAATTGCCGGTGACTTCGCCGTGAAATCAGCCGAGAATGCCCGCGGTTTTGGGGCCCGGCGTGCCGGGCTCTTCCGCTAGAGGCAACGACCACGAGGGACGTCTCATGAAATCACTGAAGCTGATCGGCCTGGCATTGGGCGCTTCGTTCGCATTATCGGCGAGCGCGTTCGCGCAAGACATCACGATCGCCGTCGCGGGCCCGATGACGGGCTCCGAATCCGCTTTCGGCCGGCAGATGAAGAACGGCGCCGAGCAGGCGGTCGCCGACATCAACGCCGCCGGCGGCGTGCTCGGCAAGAAGCTCGCGCTGGAATCCAATGACGACGCCTGCGATCCGAAGCAGGCGCGCTCGATCGCGGAAAAGATCGGCTCTTCGAAGATCCCGTTCGTGGCTGGCCATTTCTGCTCGTCGTCGTCGATCCCGGCCTCCGAGGCCTATGCCGACGCCAACGTGCTGCAGATCACCCCGGCCTCGACCAACCCGCTGTTCACCGAGCGCAAGCTCTGGAACGTGGCGCGCGTCTGCGGGCGTGACGACCAGCAGGGCATCGTCGCCGCCGAGTACATCGCGAAGGCCTACAAGGGCAAGAACATCGCGATCCTGAACGACAAGACCACCTACGGCAAAGGCCTCGCCGACGAGACCAAGAAGGCGCTCAACAAGGCCGGCATCACCGAGAAGGTCAACGAGTCCTACAACAAGGGCGACAAGGACTTCAACGCAATCGTCTCGCGCCTGAAGCGCGACAACATCGATCTGGTCTATGTGGGCGGCTACCACCAGGAAGCCGGCCTGATCCTGCGCCAGATGCGTGACCAGGGCCTGCAGGCGGTGCTGATGGCGGGCGACGCCATGAACGACAAGGAGTTCGCCTCGATCGCCGGCCCGGCCGCTGAAGGCACCCTGTTCACCTTCGGCCCCGACCCGCGCAACAAGCCGACCGCGAAGGCGATCGTCGAGAAGTTCAAGGCCAAGAACATCGACCCCGAAGGCTACACGCTCTACACCTACGCCGCGATGCAGGTGTGGACCCAGGCCGTCGCCAAGGCCGGCTCGACCGACGCCAAGAAGGTGATGGACGTCATCAAGGCCGGCGAGTGGAACACCGTGCTCGGCAAGATGGCCTTCGACGCCAAGGGCGACATCAAGGCGATCGACTACGTCGTCTACAAGTGGGACGCCAAGGGCAATTACACCGAGATCAATCCGAAGGGCTCCTGAGCCCCTCGCACCTGATCTGAATCCGAGAACAACGCCCCGGTTCGCCGGGGCGTTTTTGTTTCGGCAGATCCTCTTCCGAATTGCGCGAGCATCTGCCGCAGTTGACGGAGCGACGAGCCCCGCAAGATCGAACGCATATGATCTGGGCAGGTCACGATTGAAGTTTAATCTTGCCTGGTTTTGGAGCGCACAATAACGTTTGAGCGTCCAACGCGACGATGCGGGAGAGATCGAAACGAAAACAAGCACTACGTTTTCGTGTTCGGCGCCGACGGAGCAACCGCCCCGGAAACTCTCAGGCACAAGGACCGTGTCGTCAGGACGATCTGGAGAGAGACGCCGTGTCCTTGATGCGGCGTCCACCGAAGGGGATATCCGTCATCAAGCCATTGCATTGCGCAAGGGCTCCAGCGGATCAAGCTCTCAGGTACCGGGACAGATGGGGCGCCTCCACCGGTTTACGCCGGCGTCGGGGCGACTCTGGCATCCGGGAGCCTCGTCAAGACATGCCCATCATTGCACCCGTCTGCGCCGGCCTCCCCGGTGCAACGACCATCCGTGCGACGCGGACCCGCGACTGCCTTCGTCCTGCCTTCGACGGATGTCTCGACGCCATGACAAAAGGCATCGCGCATCGGCGAGCAGGCTTCCATTCAATCAGCGTGCTCTTTCACACCAATTGAAGTCCGTTCACCCGAGGAAAATGATGTCAGCCACACCGCGCGCCAAAAACACCCCGATGTCCTGGAAGACCGCGTTACGCGGGCTGCTTGTCGCCACGGCGCTGGCGTGGCCGGGCCTGTCTCACGCCAAGACGATCAGGGCGGTGATGCACTCGGACCTGCGGGCGCTCGATCCGATCGTTTCGTCGGCCTACATCACGCGTGACCACGGCTACATGGTCTACGACACGCTGGTGGCAATGGACTCCAGCTTCACGATCCGGCCGCAAATGGCGGACTGGAAGGTGTCCGACGACAAGCTGACTTACACGTTCACGCTGCGCGACGGCCTGAAGTGGCATGACGGAACGCAGGTCACTGCGGAAGACTGCATCGCTTCATTGAAGCGCTGGGCTGCCGTCGACGGCATGGGCCAGAAGCTGATGGACTTCACCGCCAGCCTGGAAGCCCCCGATGCCAGGACGATCACACTGAAACTCAAGGAGCCCTACGGCCTGGTGCTGGAGTCGCTCGGCAAACCATCCACGCTCGTGCCCTTCATGATGCCGAAGCGCCTTGCCGACACGCCGTCGGACCGGCCGATCCCCGAGCAGATCGGCTCGGGTCCGTTCAAGTTCGTCGCGGCGGAATTCCAGCCCGGCGTGAAGGCCGTCTACGAGAAGAACAAGGACTATGTGCCGCGCGCCGAGCCGCCAAGCTGGACCTCGGGCGGCAAGGTGGTGAAGGTCGATCGCGTCGAATGGATCACGATGCCCGACGTTCAGACCGCAACCAGCGCGCTTCAGTCCGGCGACATCGATTTCCTGGAACGGCCGTCATTCGACATGCTGCCGATCCTGCAAGCCGACAAGGATTTGACGTCGCGCCCTCTGAGCGGCCTCGGCTTCCAGACCATCGGGCGGATGAATTTCCTTTATCCGCCATTCGACAACGTCAAGGTGCGCCGGGCCGCCATGATGGCACTGAGGCAGAAGGACGTGCTCGACGCCATGGTCGGGGATCCGAAGCTCTACAAGATTTGCGGTGCCGTTTTCGGCTGCGACACGCCGCTCGCTACCGATCTCGGATCGGACTCTCTCGTCAAGGGCGGCGGCATGGCCGAGGCCAGGAAGCTGCTCGCCGAATCCGGTTACGACGGCACGCCTGTCGTGATGCTGGCGCCGACCGATGTGGTGACCCTCAAGACCCAGCCCATCGTCGCGTCGCAGTTGCTGCGCCAGGCCGGCTTTCAGGTGACGGTCCAGTCGATGGACTGGCAGACCACGAACATGGTCCTTGCAAGCCAGAAGCCGCCGAAGGACGGCGGCTGGAACATGTTCTTCACCAACTGGGGCATCGCCGACATCATGAATCCCGTCGTCAGCGCTCCCCTGAACAACCGGGGTCGCAAGGGCGGCTGGGTCGGCTGGCCGGACGACGCGCAGATCGAGAGCCTCCGCGATGCCTTCGCGCGCGCCGGCTCGCCGGAAGCGCAGAAGAAGATCGCGGCCGAGATTCAGGCGCGCGCGCTCGACCAGGTGACTTACATTCCCCTGGGACAATATTTTGCGCCGAGTGTGTGGCACAAGGAGCTGACGGGCATGCTCGATGGTCCGGCTACGCCGCTGTTCTGGAACGTCGATAAACCCGAGTGATCTCAACCCACATGATCCTGATCGACGCGGGCGGCTATCCGGGACAGGCCGAAGCCTCCACCGTGCGATGCAAATGGAAATCTCCGAAAATGTCGGGATGCAATCTGATGTCCCTTCTGCGGACTTTCCGACACAGCAAGGTTTGAAGCCATGTCACCTGATACCAAGTACGATGTGATCGTCGTCGGCGGCGGCTCGGCCGGCGCGGCCACTGCCGCCCGGTTGTCCGAAGATCGAAAGCGGCGGGTGCTGCTGCTGGAAGCGGGCCTCGACTGGCGGGCCGATGAAGCGCCCTGGGAAATCAGGACGCCGAATCCGATTCCCATCATTCACAAGCGGGAATTCCAGGAGAAATGGCAGTGGCCCGACCTTCTGACCCGCCGCATCGCAGGCCAGGAGCCGCGCTTCTATTGGCGCGGCAAGGGGCTGGGCGGCAGCTCGATGATGAACGGCCAGATCGCCATTCGCGGCGTCGCGGATGCCTTCGACGAATGGGCCGCGCTCGGCTGCACCGGCTGGTCCGCGCGCGAGATCATGCCGTTTTTCTCGATGATCGAGGACGATGAGGAATTCGGCGACACCAACGGACATGGACGCGGCGGCCCGCTGCCGGTCTATCGCGCCCCGCTGGAGACGTGGGGGCCGATTGATCGCGGCCTGCGCGATGCAGCTCTCGCCAGCGGCTATCCGTGGTGCGCCGACGTCAACGGCCCGGATGGCGAAGGCGTTGCCTGCTATCCGATCAACAGCCGCAACAGTCGTCGCATCACAACCAACGAAGGCTATCTCGAGCCGGCGCGTGGCCGCGCCAATCTGGAGATCCGTGGCAAGGCGCTGGTCGACCGGGTCATGATCCGCGACGGCAAGGCGACCGGTGTCCGCGTCCATATCGACGGCCAGGGCACCAGCGAGATCGGCGCGCGTGAGATCGTGCTGTGCAGCGGCGCCATCCACAGCCCCGCGATCCTGTTGCGATCGGGCATTGGCCCGGCGGACGAGCTGCAAGCCATGGGAATCGCGGTCGAGCGTGACCTGCCGGTCGGCCGCAACTTCTTCGACCATCCGCTGTTTCGCATGACGATCCAGCTGCGTGAGGATCTGCGGCCCACCGATCCGGATGCGCGTCACACCAATTGCTGCGTGACCTATTCATCCGGTCTCGCCGACGGCGGCAAGCGCGATATGATCATGATCGGGTTCAACCATCGCGGCATCGGAAATCCCGGCGCGATCGGCGCCGGACTGTTCAACGCCTATTCGCGCGGTCAGCTGAAGCTCGCTTCGCCCGATCCGGCGATCGATCCGATCGTCGAGGAGAACATGCTGGCCGATCCACGCGACATGCTGCGCATGCTAGATGCGGTGAAGCGGTTCGCCGTCCTGGCCACGCAGCCGGCGCTGGCCCGCATATCGGACTGGATCCGCCTCGGAGATACCGAGCTGACCCTCCCGGCCGCCGCGGCCTTGCCGACGGTCGAGCTCGAAGCGGTGTTGCGACGGGAAACCGGCGATATCCAGCATGCAGCCGGCAGCTGCCGGATGGCCGGCGTCAACGATCCCGCGGGCGTGGTCAATCCCGACGGTACGGTGAAGGGCATCGGCGGCCTGCGGGTCGCCGATGCATCGATCATGCCGTCCGATTGCCGGGCCAATACGCACTTCACAACGGTTGTCATCGGCGAAGCCATCGCCCGGATGATGAGGTCATAGACGAGGCCGTCAGCGCGCCTCTAGCCGTGCCCGCCGCAGCTGCTATACCGGTTCGACCAGCCAAAGCTCGGACAAGACGCGGACGGACCTATCGTGAAAAACCTTCTCACCGATATTGCCGGCGTCAGCGTTGGCCATGCCGACGACGCGGTGATCGCCTCGGGCGTCACCGCCATCCTGTTCGAGCGGCCGGCGGTGGCCTCGATCGATGTCCGCGGCGGCGGCCCCGGTACCCGCGAGGACGCTCTCTTGTCGCCCCATAACGTCGTGGAGGCGATCGACGCCATCACGCTGTCGGGCGGCTCCGCGCTCGGGCTCGACGCCGCCGGCGGCGTGCAGGCCTGGCTTGTCGAGCGCGGCCGGGGCTTTCGCATTCGCGACGCGGTGATCCCGATCGTGCCGGGTGCGATCTGCTTCGATCTGCTCAACGGCGGCAACAAGGCATGGGGGCGCTTTCCGCCCTATCGCGATCTCGGCTATGCGGCTGCGAATGCCGCCTCTGACAGCTTCGAGCTCGGCAGCGTCGGCGCCGGCATGGGCGCGACCACCGCCAATTTGAAAGGCGGCCTCGGCTCGGCGTCTGACGTGACCGACGACGGCGTCAAGGTCGCGGCGCTCGCGGTGGTCAACGCGGTCGGCAGCGTGACGGTCGGCAGCGGCCCGTGGTTCTGGGCGGCGCCGTTCGAGGCCGATAGCGAGTTCGGCGGGCGCGGCCTGCCGCCCTCGTTCACGCCTGATATGCTCAAGATACGGCTGAAGGGCGGCGCGGACGCAACCGCCGCCGAGAACACCACCCTCGTCGTGGTCGTGACCGATGCGCAGCTGACCAAGCCGCAGGCGCGGCGCCTTGCGATGATCGCGCAGACCGGCATGGCGCGCGCGATCTATCCGGTGCATGCCCCGCTCGATGGCGATGTGGTGTTTGCCGCGGCAACCGGCGTCAAGCCGATCGATCCGCTGTTCGGGCTGACCAAGCTCGGCGCGATCGCGGCCAACACGGTGGCGCGCGCGATCGCCCGCGGTGTCCATTCAGCCACCGCCCTGCCGTTCCCCGGCGCGCTGCCGAGCTGGCGGGACAGGTACGGCTAGATCGTCTGAAGTCGGACCGCGAAGGCAGTGCGCTCCCTCGCCCCGCTCTTGCGGGGAGAGGGTTGGGGTGAGGGGCTGCCGCCGCGTAGACGGTGACAGTGACGTTCGCGGAGACTCCCCCTCACCCGGAACGCATCTTACGATGCGTTCCGGCCTCTCCCCGCACGCGGGGCGAGGCAAGGAGCTATCGGTCAGACCCGATCAGGCATGGTAGCGCCTTAGGCGCTGACCGACACGCTCGAGGAAGCCTGCGCGGAGATCGCCTGCGCCTGGCGCTGGATCAGCTGCTCGATGAAATTGTAGGACGAGGTCGCGCTGCTGCTAGCGGAGGACGAGGTCGTGCTGCTGGTGGTGGAGGCCGCCGCCGGCGATGTCATCGACACCTTCGAGCCGTCGGCATAGGTCATTGTGGTGGTGGTCGAGCCGTCGCTGTTGGTCACCGAGGTCGAGGTTGCGCCGTCGAGCGCCTGCATCAAGGGATCGGAGCTCGATCCGCTGCTGGAGCCGGATCCGTCGGTCGCGCCGCCCGCGTGATGGTGATGATGGCCGCCGCCCTTGTGGCTCTGCAGCGCCTGCGACATCTCGTCGAGGCTGACGCTGCCGTCGCCATTGGCATCAAGCTTGGCAAACACGTCGTCGGCCTGTGCGGTGTTGGTGCCGCCGGCGCCGAGCGCATTCTCGAATTCCGTCTTGGTGATCTGGCCGTTGCCGTCGGCGTCGATCTGCGAGAACAGGTCCTGCAGTGCGTCCGACCGGCTGGTCGGCGTCGTGCTGGTGGAGGACGTGGTCTGCGACTGGCTCTGCGCGGCGAGCAGTGCGCTCATCGTCTCCGCCGAAATCTGCGTCGAGCCAGAGCCCGATCCGGTGCTGGTGCTCGTGCTGGCCGACGTCGAGGTACTGGTCGCAGGCGCGAACAGGCCGGTCGCCGGACTTCCCGAACTGGAGCTGCCCGTCTGCGCCGTCGACTTCGACGACATCAGCGAGCTCAGAAGATCGATGGCGGACGACGCAGCGCCTAACGCAAATAGCATGGCAATACTCCAACAAGGCCGCGGCCCCGCGGCTCAAACGCTTCTCAGTGGCTCAGCAAGGGGTGTGCCATGGCAAAAACCCAATAAATCCAGGCCTTGGCGCACCGATGCGGGTTCCGCGCACCCGGCAAGAGCTGCCGCCAGGGGCAGATTTTTCCGGCTGGCGAACGCCGTCCGCTCGCATTGCCCGCCAGGCGTCCGCATGTTAGGCGGGATCACCCGTCGCCCCCTGAAGTCTTTCGGAACTGCGCTATGACTCAGTCATTCACCCCGCGTCCCCTCGTTATCGCGCCCTCGATCCTGGCGTCGGATTTCTCAAAGCTCGGCGAGGAGGTCCGCGCCGTCGATCAAGCCGGTGCCGACTGGATCCATCTCGACGTGATGGACGGCCACTTTGTGCCGAACATCTCGTATGGCCCCGACGTCATCAAGGCGATGCGGCCACACACCAAGAAGATCTTCGACGCCCATCTGATGATCTCGCCCTGCGATCCCTATCTCGAGGCCTTCGCCAAGGCGGGCTGCGACCACATCACCGTGCATGCCGAGGCCGGCCCGCATCTGCATCGCTCGCTGCAGGCGATCCGCGCGCTCGGCAAGAAGGCCGGCGTCTCGCTCAATCCGGGCACGCCGCCGAGCGCGATCGAATATGTGCTCGACCTGATCGACCTCGTGCTTGTCATGTCGGTCAATCCCGGCTTCGGCGGCCAGGCCTTCATCCGCTCGGCGATCGGCAAGATCTCTGACGTCAGGGCGATGACGGCGGGCCGGCCGATCGACATCGAGGTCGATGGCGGCGTTGCGCCCGATGTTGCCGGCCAGCTCGCCGCCGCCGGCGCCAACGCCTTTGTCGCAGGCTCCGCCGTGTTCAAGGGCGGCACGGTCGAGGCCTACAAGACCAATATCGCCGCGATCCGCAACGCCGCGGCAGCGGCGCGCGGCGAAGCGATCTGATCGGCTGCGGCCGCGACTTCGCTTCACCTCTCCCCATCGGGGAGAGGTCGGATTGCGCTTGGCGATGCGAAGCATCGTCCAGTGCAATCCGGGTGAGGGCTCTTGTTCTCTCGATAGACCGTTACCCCTCACCCGATTTGCTGCGCAAATCGACCTCTCCCAAGGGAGAGGTAAACCTTCGATGCCGTTCCAGCTCAGCCTAATCGCAACACAATTAGAACAACGCGGGCGGCGTCACCGCGGCATCCGCCGCGTCGTCGCCCGCATCCGTCGACGGCGCCAGCCGCGACGGCCGCACCACGGTCACCGTGCACGGCGCTTCCGCGGCGACCTTGGCGGAGACGCTGCCGAGCAGCGCGCGCCGCATCGAACTCTGCCGCGCGCCGATGATGATGTGATCGACCAGATTGACATCGGCGAATTCCAGGATGGCGGCCGCCGGATCGATCGCCTCCAGCACATGCACGGTCAGCCGGCTCTCCTCCAGCTTGAACGGCCGCGCCCAGTGCTGCAGCGCCACCAGCCGGTCGATGTGCTTGTTCTGGCCCTGCTCGTCATGGGTGCGGTCGATCGCCAGCCGATTGAGCTTCAACACGTTGACACAGGCGAGCCGCGCCGACGGCGACGTCGACAGCACCCGCTCGGCGGTGACCCGGATGGTGTCGTTCAGCGTCTCCGCCCCCTCCCCGAGATCGAGCGCGACGGCGACGATCGGGCTCGAGGCGAGTTGCGCCGCGACGTCGGACTTCGGCTGCGGCGGCGCCGCGCCGAGATTGAAGCGGCGGCGCCAGACCGTGCCGAGCGGATCACGGTTCAGCCGCTGCGCCCGCGCCGTCAGCTTGACCTGCTCCGGATGGCCGAGATCGAAGGCAAGCTGCGCCGCGGTCGGATAGCGCGCGGCCGGGTCGATCTCCAGACACCGCAGCACGATCTCCTGCAGCCAAAGCGGATAATCGGGCCTCAGTTCGCGCGGCGGGTACGGATCGCGCCACAGCCGCCGGCGCATGCCGCGCAGGGTCTCGGTCTCGCCGAACGGGCGGACGCCGGTGGTGAAGAAATAGAGCAGCACGCCGAGCGAAAACAGGTCGCTGCGCGGATCGTCGCGCACCCCGAGCAGACGCTCCGGCGCCATGTAGGGCGCGGTGCCGTAAGGCAGGCGAAACTCCTCCTGCAGCAGGTCGGGCAGATGGTTGTGATGCGAGAGACCGAAATCGATCAGCACCGCCTCGCCGCGCTCGCGGAACATGATGCTGCTCGGCTTGATGTCGTGATGGATGACGTTCTGCCGGTGCAGGCTGGCGAGCGCAGTCGCCACCTTGCCGCCGATCACCCTCGCTTCCTCGTAAGCCAGCGGCAGATCGCCGAGCCGCTTGTAGAGCGTCTGCCCTGGGATGCGCTCCATCACCACATAGGCCTGGCGCTCGAAGTCGCCGGTGCCGAAACAGGCCGGCACGTGCAGCCCGGACAGCCGCGGCAGGATCATCTGCTCCATCTCGAAGCTGACGATCGCGGCCGGATCCTCGCCCTCCGAGGTGAGCGGCACCTTCATCAGCAGCGGCACGGTGATGCCAGGATGGGTGACGGTCCACAGCGTCGCCATGCCGCCGCGGTGCACGCGCTCGCCGATGGTGAAGCCATCGATTTCGGCGCCCGGCCGCATCGTCCGCGCCGCCATGTCAGTCACCGGCCGATCGGCAGACGGTCGGCCAGCCAGTGCGGCAGGCCATTCGCCTTGATCCGCGCGGAGGCGGTCGCGACGTCGTAGGGCACCCGCAGATAGGTGAGCTCGCGGCTCGCGGTGTCGAACATCGCAAACGACGCCGCGGGATCGCCGTCGCGCGGCTGGCCGACCGAGCCGAGCACCGCAAGCCAGCGCCGCCCGGTCAGCAATTGCACCGATACGCCCGAGGTCGGGACGAAGCTCGTCATCTTCGCGGTCGACGACATCGAGTAGAGCCCGGGACGATGGATGTGGCCGCAGAACGTGATCTGCAGTTCGGTCGCCATCATGCTGCGCGCCGCATCCGACGTGTCGCGGACATAGCGCCACTTCGCCGGATCGGAGGCCTCGGCGTGCACGTAGAGGCGGTTGTCCTCCTCGCGGCTGAGCGGCAGGCCGGCGAGGAAGGCCTTCTGGGCGGCGCTGAGCCTCTCGCGGGTCCAGTCGATGGCGGCCTGCGCATCGGCATTCATGCTGTCGCTCGGGGTGCCGATCGCATTGTCATGATTGCCGCGCACCGCGATCGCGCCCTTTGCGACGAGGTCCATCACGGTGTCGGCGGCCCATTCGGGATCGGCGCCGTAGCCGACGATATCCGAGGCAGATCAGCCGCTCGGCGCCGCGCGCACGCGCGGCCTCGAGGCAGGCGGCGAAGGCCTGCCGGTTGGCGTGAATATCGGCAAACAGTGCAAGCCGCATTGTTGATCCTCGTCCGACATCAAGCACATGCGGCCCCGGGCTCGCAATCGGGCCGAAGGCATCTGACGTTCAGGGGATATGGGAAGAAGCGCTGCCTAGTGCTTGCAGGCCTGAAGCCCCTTCATCAGCAAGCTGATCAGGGCGTCGATCCGCGACGGGCATTCCGGCTTGGCCCATTCCTCGGCATGCGCCGGGTGGTGGTAGCGGACGGTGGCGTCGAACACGGCACGCGCGGTGGCCTTGACGTTGTCGATATCGAACACGCCCTGCGCAACGCCATCGGAGAGGATTTTTGCGACCAGATCGACCTGCTTGTCCTTGTAGGCCTCCACCACCTCGCGCGCCTCCTGGGCGAGCGCGAGATAGGTCGCGAACATCTCGGGATCGTCGCAGACCTTCTTCTGCTTGATCGCAAACATGGTGCGCAGCCACTGCTCCAGCCGCTCCGGCGCCGGGCCTGAGGCGGCCGCGAGCTTGCACAGGGGTTCGTTGGCGCGGTCGAGCCAGCGTTTGGCGACCGCGTCGCGGAGCGAGGCTTTGCTGGGGAAATGGCGGTAGACGCTGCCGTGGCTGACATCCAGCGCACGGGCAACGTCGACAACGGTGGCCTTGGCGAGCCCGAAGCGCCTCAAAACATCCTCGGTTGCTTCGAGGATCCGCTCGGGAGTCAAAACCACCGCCTCGTTCATGCGTTTACCGTCTGGTTATCGCTGTCCTGGCCGCGGCTGAACTTGGCGGCCTGGGCGGCCAAGTGGCGGGCGACGCGAAGATTGAGCCACTGTTGAATCTGGGCGGTCAATTGAAAGATTTCTATCGTCATGGAGGCAGTCCTTCGAGGTAGTCAAATTACGTACGGCTCTCCCGGCCAAACGCCGGAACAACCACTGGGCGCCCTCCTCCCTTGGGCTGTTCAGTATATACACCATCTCGCTGACAGATTTCAATATCTGTCAGACAGTATCCTGAGGATGACAGCTATGCACGGGACGCGCCCGCTGCGGGACATGCGGGTCGGACCTGGGGTCGGACCTGGGGGCAGGAATCGAAAGGGGCCGCTTCACGCAGCGGCCCCTTTGCCGGGAAAAATGGCTTCGGGATAAAATCTAGCCCCGGTTATCCACAGACTACACGGTTCAGGGAATTGAGGAATTCCGGATGATTACTGTCCACCCCGCTGACTGATTATTGGCGATCCCTATTTTTGTGCCACTCCTCTGAATGGTGCGCGTCCTGCTATTGCTGCTCGTCCTTGGGCGGCATCCGGGGCGGCGGCAGCGGCGTAAAGACCGCCCCCTGCGCGCCCGCCGGCGGGGGCACGAAGGTCCCCGTCGTGGAATCGCCGCCGGTGGTCTCCAGGATCGTCTTCGGCGTGATGTACTCCCTGACGAGGTCCATGATGGTGCCGTCGCCACCGCCGAAATCGGCCGCACGTCCGCCCTGCGGATGCCCGGCCTTGATCTCGTTCTCGGCGGTGTGGGTCTGCTCGGCCAAGGCGTCGCTGTAGGGAATGCGGAAGGCGCGCGGCACCGCGCTCGGCCGGTTGTCCTCGTCGAGCTCCTCGACCCAGAGATAGATCGAGCCCGCGTCGCCCTCCAGCGAATGCGGCTCCACGATCCGCGAATACAGCAGCTTGAAGTTTGCCGGCAATCTTTCTGCAGACGCCCAGCCGAGCAGGCCGCGCATGCCGCCGAAGCTGACGAAGTAGAACGCGCTGGTCACGACGATGACGAACGCCTTCAGCGACCAGTGCAGCCGCGCATAGACTAGCACGATCAAGAGCAGCGCGCCGATCACCGCATAGGCGACCGCAAGCGTGAGGATGATTGACTGCAGGCTATTCACGGCCGATCACCCTGACGCCGGTTTTCGGATCGACATCGGCGCCGTTGCGCCAGCTGCTGCGGAAGGTCTCGAGCAACGATTTCGGCCGCCGGTCGACGTTGATCACCTTGCCTTCGGCATCGAGACGAAACCGCACCGCGGTCTTCTCGTCGCCGGTGTGATCGACGGTCAGCTTGTCGTCGAAGATCACCTGCGCGGTCGGATTGAGCTTCTGCACCTTGACATTGGCCTGCACCGGCTCGCCGGTCGTCGCCACGAAATGCGAGATGTTGACGGTGTATTCGCCGGCGACGATGCCGCGCAGCGTGACGATCTCCTCGCGGATCGGCGACGCAATCTTCTTGCCGTTGACGATGATGAAGTCGTTGGCGCCGCCGCGATCGTCGCGGTCGAGCGTCAGGAAACCGGCCTCGCGATGCCGGTACCAGGCGATGTTGCCGGCCGGGTCCTGCACGAACAGGTCGAGATCGTCAGGATGATTGTCCGGCCAGTCCATCGTGATGATGAACTCGGCCTTGGATTCGATCTTGCCTTCCTTGGAGTCCGGCGAGACCGCGAGCAGCGCCAGGAAGAACAGGAAGGCGATCACCTGCAGCGCCTTGAACAGCATGACGCCGAGCGGATCGAACGGCTCCTCGCGCGGATAGAGGCCGAACTCATCCATCATGTCGGCGTTCCAAGGCGACGCTCCAGGGCCGGGGTGACGTGCGTCTCGGTCAGCACGACGGCATCGGAAAACACCCGCTGGGTCGCGGAATCGAGCATGTAATACTGGATCCGGACCAGGATCGATCCGATCAGCCCGGCGAGCGTCGTGTACATCGCGACCGCCATGCCGTCGCTCATCAGCCCCATCGACGATTTCATCGCGACCTTGTCGGCGGCATCGAGGCTGGCGATCGGCGCCAGCATGATGATGAAGCCGATGATAGTTCCGAGCAGGCCGAGCTTCATCAGCGTGTCGGAGACGAAGGCGCCGAAGCCGTTGGAACCGCGCAGGCGGTCGGCCAGCGTCCGCAGCAGCAGGGTCTGGTCGATGCGACCCCTGGCTTGGGCCTCGGCCTTCTGCACCAGGCTCTTGATGTGGTCGGTGACGAGACCACCGGGCAGGCCGCGCGCATCTGACACAAGCGCCCTGGCGCCGTCGGGCGCCGCGAGGATCGCGCGGCAACCGCGCGCCACCTCGCCTTCCCGCGCGATCGCCCGCGTCCGCCAGAAGCAATGGATGCAGGTGAGAATGTAGAGGACGGCGATGACGCTGGAAATGTAGGTGCGGTCGGACGACACCATCAGGCGGATCAGCCCGTAGCGCCACAGCAGGAAGGTGGCGAACACCGAAAGGCCGGTGAAGATCATCCAGAGCAGCAGGACGCTGCGCTCCGCGGCGTCCGTGCCGGCCGACGCGGCCGCAGCTTCGACCTTGGCATCCATGCTGCGCTCGCTCCCTGTGGCGACTGTTCCATGAGGCTCTGCGGCGGCCTCATTTGCCGTTAGAGCAGAGCCGGCCGGTGCCGTCCAAAGACATCTGCCCAAGTTTCGTCGGGCAAATTTCCCGACCTGCATAGCTTCGCATGCTTGCGATTGGCGGGGAATACCGGTGCTGTTAGCATCACTCTCTCGTTTGAGCATGACCTCCGCGCAAACGCGTTCCGCGTTTGTCGCGAGGGAAACCGGCTCACGCTTTTCCGGATCATGTTCCGGCCGTGGAGTGATCGCATGCGCCTCGTGCTTCAACTGGTCGTCCGCCTGCTCGTCATCGTCGCGCTGTGCCTCGGCGCCGCCACCGTCTGGGCCACGATCGACGCCTATCGCAGCGTCGATCGCGCCACCGAGGCGTCCGCCGAGCGGGTCTCGCAGGCGCTCGAGGCGCTGTATTGGCGCGAATTGCTGCTGCGCAGCAACCGGATGCGCGAACAATTGCTGCCGGCGCCGGAGTGGCGCACCATCGAAACCATGGGGCTGATCGCGCCCGGGATCTGCGTGCAATTCGAACCGGCCGGCGCCTTCGAGAAGCCGCTCTGCGGCCAGAGCAAGGGCATCGGCAAGGCGCCGCCGCGCTGGTTCGCGGCCACGGTGCAGGCGGTGCTCGGCGATCACGCCACGGTGCAACGGCCGATCAGCGCCCGCACTGCGACCGCGGGAACCGTGCGCGCGACCTCCGATCCGGATGCCGCCACCGCGCTCGCCTGGCAGCACATCCTGGACAATATCCATGTCGCGCTGCTGATGGCACTCGCCATCGCGCTGCTCGCCTCGCTTGCCATCGCGCATACGCTGGCGCCGGCCCACGCGATCGTCACCGCGCTGCGGCGGATGGCGGACGGCGAGTACCGCACCCCGCTGCCGCGCGTCCGCTCGATGGACCTCGCGATGATTGGACGCGCCGTCGGCGATCTCGGCGACCGCCTCGCAGAGGCCGAGGAGGAACGCACGGTGCTGACGCGGCGGCTGCTCGAAATCCGCAACGACGAACGCCGCACACTGGCGCGCGAGCTGCACGACGAGTTCGGCCAGAACCTCACCGCGATCCTGGCCTTCGCCAACACGATCGAGGCAAGCGCCGGGGACAAATACGCCGCCGGCACCGAAATTGCGCAGGATGCACGGATGATCTCGCAGGCCACGCGCCGCATCATGGCTTGCCTGCGCGATACGCTGAATCGGCTGCGCCATCCACCGGCCGAGGAGCTCGGGCTGGAGGCAAGCCTGGTCGATCTGGTCGACAGCTGGCGGTCGCGCGCGGCGACGCAGCCGCTGATCCAGCTCGATATGCAGGGCGACCTTGCCGATATCAGCGGCACGGTCGCGGCCACCGCCTATCGCGTCGCGCAGGAGTGCCTCACCAACGCACTGCGCCACAGCGACGCGCGCGAGATCGTGCTGCGGATCGAGCGGCGAACCGGAGCCGAGAACGCGCTCTTGGTGCGGGTCGAGGACGATGGCGGCGGCGATGCCGCCAAGGTGGCGCAGTCAGCGGGCTTCGGCCTCACCGGCGTCAGCGAGCGCGTCACAGCGCTCGGCGGCTCGCTGTCGATTGCGGCTGCCCGCCGCGGCCTCTCCGTCGCCGCCACGATCCCGCTTGCTGCCTGAGATGACGACCGCGAAGACGATAGAAGCGAAGACTCGAGGCATCTCGATCCTGCTGGTCGACGATCATCCCGTCGTCCGCCAGGGCTACCGGCGCGTGCTCGAGCACCAGGACGATTTCCGCGTGGTCGCCGAGGCCGACAACGCCGCCAACGCCTACCGGGAGTTCAAGTCGCACACGCCCGACGTCGTGGTGATGGACATCTCGATGCCCGGCGCGAGCGGGCTGGAAGCGATCCGCAACATCCGCGCGCGCGACGCCGATGCCCGCATCCTCGTCTTCAGCATGCACAGCGAGGCCGCCCAGGTGAAGGCGGCGTTCAGCGCCGGCGCCAGCGGCTTCGTCACCAAGGGCAGCGAGCCGGCCGAGCTGATCGCCGCGATCCGCTCGGTGGCGCGCGGCGAGCACGCGATGAGCGACGACGTCGCGCGGGTGCTCGCGCTGGAAAGCCTGGTGCCGACCAGATCGGCGCTCGACCAGCTCGGCGAGCGGGAGATCGAGATCCTCCGCCAGCTCGCGGCCGGCAACACCAAGGAGCAGATCGCGGCCAACCTCAACCTCAGCACCAAGACCGTGCAGAACTACCACTATCTGATCAAGGCCAAGACCGGCATGCGGACCGACGCCCAGCTGGTCCGCCTCGCCGTCGAATGCGGCCTGGCGAACCTGTAGCTGGACCGTTCCCTCTCCCCGTTCTTACGGGGAGAGGGCTGGGGTGAGGGGCTGTCTCCGCAGATTCGGTGACAGACAGGTGCGCGGAGACTCCCCCTCACCCGGAACGCATCTTGCGATGCGTTCCGACCTCTCCCCGCACGCGGGGCGAGGTTAAGCGGCGCCCGCTCAACCGCCCTTTTTCGACCCTCCGAAAGCACCGGTTTTCCCCTCCAAATGCCCCGAATGGGTGGCCTCCCGGGGCCCGATTTGCTAAAGCACGGCGTAAAAAACAATTCGGCCGGGAGCAGCCCAGCGCCCCCCGCCCCGCTTCGGAGTTTTCGATGATCCCCCGCTATACCCGCCCGGAAATGGCTTCCATCTGGGAGCCGCAGACGCGTTTCAAGATCTGGTTCGAGATCGAGGCGCATGCCGCCGACGCGCTGGCCGAGCTCGGGGTGATCCCCAAGGAAGCCGCCAGGACGATCTGGGCCAAGGGCAAGGATGCCACCTTCAACGTCGAACGGATCGACGAGATCGAGCGTGAGACCAAGCACGACGTCATCGCCTTCCTGACCCACTTTGCCGAGATCGTCGGCCCCGAGGCGCGCTTCGTGCACCAGGGCATGACCTCCTCCGACGTGCTCGACACCTGCCTCAACGTCCAGCTCAAGCGCGCCGCCGACCTCCTGATTGCCGATCTCGACCGGGTGTTGGCGGCGCTGAAGACGCGCGCCTTCGAGCACAAGATGACGCCGACCATCGGCCGCTCCCACGGCATCCATGCCGAGCCGATCACCTTCGGGCTCAAGCTCGCCTATGCCCATGCCGAGTTCGCCCGCGCCCGCGCCCGCCTGGTCGCTGCGCGCGACGAGATCTCGACCTGTGCGATCTCGGGCGCGGTCGGCACCTTCGCCCAGATCGACCCGCGGGTCGAAGAGCACGTCGCGAAAGCGATGGGGCTGCGGCCGGAGCCGGTCTCGACGCAAGTCATCCCGCGCGACCGCCACGCGATGTATTTTGCAACGCTTGGCGTGATCGCCGCCTCGGTCGAGCGGCTCGCAGTGGAGGTGCGCCATCTGCAGCGCACCGAGGTGCTGGAAGCGGAGGAATTCTTCTCCGAGGGCCAGAAGGGCTCGTCGGCGATGCCGCACAAGCGCAACCCGGTGCTGTCGGAAAACCTCTCCGGCCTGTCGCGCATGGTGCGCGCCTATGTGACGCCGGCGCTGGAGAACGTCGCGCTGTGGCACGAGCGCGACATCTCGCATTCCTCCGCCGAGCGCATGATGGGCCCCGACGCCACCGTCACGCTCGACTTCGCGCTGGTTCGCCTCGCCGGCCTGATCGAGAAGCTCCTGGTCTATCCGCAGAACATGCAGAAGAACCTCGACCGGCTCGGCGGCCTGGTGCATTCGCAGCGCGTCCTGATCGCGCTGACCCAGAAGGGCGCCAGCCGCGAGGACGCCTACCAATTCGTGCAGCGCAACGCGATGCCGGTGTGGCGCGGCGAAGGCGACTTCCAGACGCTGCTGAAGCAGGACCCCGATGTGAAGAAGTACATGACGGATGCCGAGATCGAGGAGAAGTTCGACCTCGGCTATCACCTCAAGCATGTCGACACGATCTTCAAGCGGGTGTTCGGCGAGAGCTGAGCATCTCTTTGTCATTCCGGAGCGATGCGAAGCATCGCCCCGGAATGACAGTCGCTTTTCCGTGACAAAGCGGTGGGTTGCGCTACGCTGACCCGCCCTACGAACCGACGCCGCTATCGACAACAAGAAACGGACGCACCCCATGCCCATCGTCAATCGCGTTGCCGCCCTCTCGGATGAAATGGCCGCCTGGCGCCATGACTTCCACGAGAACCCTGAACTGCTTTACGAAGTCCACCGCACCGCCGGCATCGTCGCCGACAGACTGCGCGAGTTCGGCTGCGACGAGGTGGTGACGGGGATCGGGCGCACCGGCGTGGTTGGCGTGATCCGCGGCCGCAAGTCCACCTCTGGAAAGACCATCGGGCTGCGCGCCGACATGGACGCGCTGCCGATCGCGGAGGCCTCGGGCGTCGCCTACGCCTCGAAGATTCCCGGCAAGATGCATGCCTGCGGCCATGACGGCCACACCGCGATGCTGTTGGGCGCCGCGAAATATCTCACCGAGACGCGCAATTTCGACGGCACCGCGGTTGTGATCTTCCAGCCCGCCGAGGAAGGCGGCGCCGGCGGCAAGGCGATGGTCGACGACGGGCTGATGACCCGCTGGGGCATCCAGGAGGTCTATGGCCTGCACAACATGCCCGGTCTGCCCGAGGGCTATTTCGCGACCACGCCGGGCCCGATGCTGGCCTCGTCGGACACGCTGAAAATCGTCGTGCACGGCAAGGGCGGCCACGCCGGCGCCGCCCCGCACGAGGCGGTCGACAGCGTGCTGATCGGCGCCCAGATCATCAATGCGCTGCAGTCGATCGTGTCGCGCAATGTCGATCCGCTGAAATCCGCCGTCATCTCGATCACGATGTTCGAAGCCGGCACCGCCTTCAACGTGATCCCGGAGACCGTGACGCTGGGCGGCACCGTGCGCACGCTGGATCCGGGAGTGCGCGATCTGGTCGAGCGCCGGATCGGCGAGGTCGCCTCCAGCATAGCCAAAGCCTATGGCGGATCGGCCGAGACCGACTATGGGCGCATGTATCCGGTGACGCTGAACCACGCGCGAGAGGCCGGTGTCGCCGCCGAGGTCGCCCGCGACGTGGTCGGCGCCGACCGCGTCAACGACAATCTGGTGCCGGTGATGGGCGCCGAGGATTTTGCCTTCATGCTCGAGGCGCGCCCCGGCGCGTTCATGTTCCTCGGCATGGGCGAAGGCCCGATGTGCCATCACCCGGCCTACAAGTTCAACGACAACATCCTCGGCCACGGCGCGTCCTATTGGGTGCGCCTGGTCGAGAAGCAGATGCCGGCGGGATGAGGTCGCCCGCCGATCGTTACTCGCGCGACTTGATCTGGAGATGCTCGATCGTCACCGACGCGCTGCCGCCGTTGTTGGCGTAGAACGTGCCGTAGACCGACGGCAAGCCCCAAACCGCGTCGTTGACGAAGATGAAAACCTCGCCATCGCTGCGCGGCCTGAACCTGGCCTCGTAGAGCGAGCTCCGCCCGGGATCGACCGGCTTGATATCGAGGACATGCTCCTCTCCGCCCTTGGCCCCGATCCGGATCACCGGAGCGAACCAGCTTGCAAAGACGACCCGGCGGAACGGCAGCCCGAAATACATCGGCCAGGACATCTTGCTGAAGCCGAAGCCGCGAGGATCGGTCGCGATCGTCTGGTCGCTCCAGCCCTCCTTCACGTCGATCGTGATGCGGTAATCCTCGTCCCGCACCACGGCGACCTTCGTCGGCATGCAGATCTCGCTGGTCGCAAAGTTGACCTGGCCGGAGCCCGCCCCGGCGCCCCCGCTGCCGACGCAAAATGCTCCGAAGGAATCGGCGACGCGGAACGCAGTCTGGCTGGCCAATGCCAGCAAGATCAGCAGGATCAGGGCGGCGAACAGCGACGGCAGGCCCTGGTGTTTGGACCAATAGAAGAAGATCCGGTAGGCCGGCTGGGTGCGTATCGCGTAAGCGACCGTATCGAAAGCGCCGGGAGTCACGGGGAGCGACATCCAGATCATCCGCATGACGTCGCGAATTCTTGTTTGCAGCCAACCGCTGACGAATAGCAGAACCGCCACGGTGACCCCGCCCAGTACGAGAAAGCCTGGTGCGGCGCTGTAGGCTGTCAGCCACGGAGCGACCATCGACGGCAAAAACGCGCCTGCAAGCGCAATCAGCGGCCGCAGCAGAACCAGCGGCGTATCCGCGCCGAGCGTCGGATGATCGAGTAACGGCACGGCTGCCAGGGCCACGGATGCGAACACTGTCAGGAAATAGACGATGCGCCGCAGCCAAACCATATTCCAGACCGTGTGGGTCTGCAGCTGATGACGCGGCGGCTCCGGATCGCCCGGATCATTCGCTGCGAAGAGATCACCCGCCTTGTCAGTGACCTGATAGGCGGCGGGCAGCATGATCGGCACGTAGCCGTCGGTCCCGACGCTGAATGGCGGCGCGGGAGTCGGCTTTGCGGTCGCCTCGATCCGTTGAAACACGGCTTTGTGGATGATGGGGTCCGGCTGCCACAGATAGGGCGTGCCCGGCTCCAGATCCTTCATGACCGCCTTCTGTTCGACGCGGCGCTCCGGATCACGGTTGATCAATTCACCGAGCATGTACTCGATATCGCCGCTGAACGACGGCTTGTACGGCAAGGCGGTGCTGAGTTCGTGCACGTTGCGCGGCTTGTAGCGATAATAGCCGGCGAGCCCGTGGCGTGAATCGTTCAGCTTGTCGAAACGGTCGGCCATCGATCGCACAAGCTTGAGCTGAGGCGGATTGAACAGCAGCCCGAACGGCGCGGCGCGGTCCAGCATCCAGCTGAGCGTGAAATACGACAGGCCATCTTGCGGATACCCGCCGCCGATATCGGCGTGAACGCCAACGAACCAGACCTGGCTGAGCCGACGATTGTCGATCGGCGTCAACCTGCCACGCCATTCGTCCGTAACGTCCGCGCTCCACCCCTGCTGCATGTCACGCAGCTTTTGGGTGCCGAAATTGCGCACATAACGCTCGTCCCAAAGCACAGGCCTGAATGCGTCTCGCTCATCCTCGAGCGCAAGCGCGTGACAGGCGCGGTGGATCTTCGAGCTCATGAAGCGATCGGGCATCGACAGTGGCCAGTACCAATAGTCGATCGCACTGACGATCTCCTCGATCGGCCCGCCATAGGCATCGACCGTGTCCCACAGACCCAGGAAGTGGATTTGCGGGACACCGACCTGATCGTCTTTCTCGTATTGCGGAATGCCCCGCAGATGACGATAGATCCTGATGCAGCCGTCGCGCAGGTCGCGCAGCGGCGTGACCAGCCCCTTCGTGATGCTGAACCGCCTCCGGTAACCCCGGTAGGCGTCGGTCGCGTAACGCGCGAGCGCAATCTCGTCGCCATGATACGGGACAAGACCTTCATTCGCGATCAGGCCTGCGACAACGCGCATGGTGAAGGCGCCCCGGCTGAAGCCGAAGCCGTAGATGCGGTCACCCGGCACGTAATTGCGGCAGCAGAAGCTGTAGATATCGATGACGTTCCGCTTCAACCCGAAGCCAAAAATGCCGCCCAGGATCGCGAACAGCTTGAACGAGGATGTCCCGATGCCGTTGTCGTAATAGGCAATCTGCCGCTGCGCGTCCGACAGGTCGAGCGTCTGGAACATTCGCCAGACATTGGTCTTCAGGACTTTTGCGGAGCTGTTTCCCGTTCCGTCGGAAAGGAGGACAATATTCTTTGGCATGGATGCCTTACCTGAAAAACTGGAAAAGCAGCATGCTTGCCTGAAATTGCTTTTCAGGCAAGGTACAATCACAGAGAGCAGATAGGAAAATCCGCTGGAAAATCCCTCCAGCGTGGCAAACCAGACGATCGCCGAGCAAGACTGCGGCGTCTCTCGTCAGCGCGGCTGCTGTTGCGTCGTGCAGTGAATGCCGCCGCCACCGGCGGCGATGCCGTCGATGTTGATCTGGATGATCTCCCGGTCCGGAAACAGCGCGCGCAACGTGTCGCGCGCGTTGCGGTCCGCGGTCGCGTCGCCGAATTCCGGCGCAATTACGGCGCCGTTGCAAACGTAGAAATTGATGTAGCCGGCGGCGAAGTCCTTGTTGACCTTTGGCCGCACCGTCGACGGCCCCTGCAGCACCACGACCTCCAGCCGCCGGCCCTTCGCATCGACAGCGCCGCGCAGGAGTTCGAGGTGCCGCCTCGTCACCGCATGGTCAAACGACGACGGGTCCATCTCCAGGCCGGCCACGACAACGCCGGGACTGGCAAAACGTGCATAGAAATCGGTATGCCCGTCGGTGATGTCCTTGCCGGCAATTCCGGGCAGCCAGATGATCTTCTCCAGCCCCAGCAGGCGAGACAATTCGGCCTCGCATTCGTCCCGGGATACACCCGGATTGCGATTTGGATTGAGGACGCAGCTCTCGGTGATGATGGCCGTCCCCTCGCCGTCGACTTCGATCCCGCCGCCTTCCAGCACCAGGCCGGCCTTGATGAACACAGCCTTTGCGGCCCGGGCCACGTTCGCGGCGACGTCGGCATCGAGCGTATGGCGTTGCTTGTTGCCCCAGCCGTTAAAGTTGAAACCGACGGCGCCGAGTTGCCCCGACGGATCCCTGACAAAAACCGGCCCGGTATCGCGCATCCACACGTCATCGACCGGTTGAACGACGAGGCTGACCGAGGGGCCGCACAGCCGCGCGGCGATCTCCTGGTCCTCCTCGCGCACCAGCATGTTGACGCGTTCATAGGCCGCGATCGCCTTGGCAATGTTGGCGAGATTTTCCCTGGCGACTGGAAGCAGCTTGCCGCCCCAGATCGCGGCGCTGGCGCCAAAAGCCATCCAGGTCGCGGCATGCGGAGCGCCCTCGTCCGGCATCCGCCAGTTCGCATGATCCTGCGCCAATTGATCCACGAGCGTTCCGGCCGCGGTGGCCACCCCTGTTGGTCACAAGGTAGCGCAGTTAGCCCCGCGCGCGTGGCCAATTTGGGACGCCCCGAGCCGCGGGCCGCCGCGTGGCTCTAGCGAGCGCCGTCCGCCTCACCCGCCCCCACCATCCGCGCCGCGACGCGGTCGCGCCTGACGAAATGATGGAAGGCGACCGCCGCGAGGTGCAGCACGATCAGCGCGAGCAGCACATAGGCAAAGAAGATGTGGCGATCCTCATAGGCATCGGCCGCCGCCTTGTCGGGCGAGGTGATCTGGGGGACATGAAACAGGCCGAAGAAATCAGAATAGTTCTGCGCGCGGGCGCCGGAATGGGCCCAGCCCAGCATCGCCACCAGGATGGTGACGGCATAGAGCGCACCGTGGCTGACGCGGGCGGCGATCCGCTGCCAGGAGGGCGTGTCGGCCGGCAGCGCCGGCGTCGGGTTGGCGCCGCGCCAGACCAGCCGGAGCACCGTCAGCAGCAGCACCAGGTAGCCGATATCGGCATGGATCGACCGGTAGAAGAACTTGTCCGCCCGTGCCGGGATGTGGTTCATCCACCAGCCATAGGCCAGCATGCAGATGATGGTGATGCCCAGCACCCAGTGGAACGCACGGGCAAGCGAGCCCCAGCTCGCGGTGGTATTGCGGATCATGGTGGATTGGTCCCCGGCGGCCCCATTTGGATTTCGCACGTCGCAGCAATAGCTTGCCGTGATACTTGCAGGTATCTGCCAAAGCCATATGAAATTCCCGCCCTTCAGCGCCTTTTGTCGGCCCAACTCGCCGGATAGCCAAAAACAACTGAATGGTAACCCTGGTTCGGATAGAATTTCCGCGTGTCCAATCCCCCAACCATCCTTGTCTTCGATTCCGGCCTCGGCGGCCTCACCGTCCTGCGCGAGGTCGTCCGCGCCCGGCCCGACGCACATTACGTCTATGTCGCCGATGACGCATTCTTCCCCTATGGCCACCACAGCGAGGACGAGATCGTCGCCCGCGTGGTGCCGCTGGTCGGCGAGCTGATCGAGGCCCATGCGCCCGACCTGGTCGTGATCGCCTGCAACACCGCGTCGACGCTGGTCATGTCGCATCTGCGCGATGCTTATCCCTTGCCCTTCGTCGGCACGGTGCCGGCGATCAAGCCGGCCTGCGCCTCGTCGAAAACCAGGCGTGTCTCGGTGCTCGGCACCAGGGGCACCGTGAAGCGGGAATATACCCGCAAGCTGATCTCGGACTTCGCGCAGGGCTGCGAGGTGACGCTGGTCGGATCCGGCGAGCTCGCCTCGCTGGCGGAAGCTGCGCTGAGCGGCGAGAGGGTGCGCGACGAGGACATCGCGGCCGAGCTCGCGCCCTGCTTCGTCGGCGATGGCGCTGACGACCCCGCCCGCACCGACACCGTCGTGCTCGCCTGCACGCATTATCCGCTGCTGCTGGAGCGGCTGAGGCGGCTCGCGCCCTGGCCGGTCGACTGGATCGATCCGGCGCCGGCGATCGCCCGCCGCGTCGCCGACCTGCTCGGCCCGGCAGGCTCGGAGAGCGACGAGGCCGGCGCCGAGATGATCTTCACCTCGAAGCGCCCGCACAGGCTGACCGAAGCGCTGACGCCGTTCTTCGGCGGCCGCGTCCCGGCCTGATCCTTTTCGCCGTCACCATGTGCTGCTAGCTTCCGCTCGCCTCATCGAGGGAGCACTGCATTGACCCCAGCACCGCCGCTCAACCGCTTGCGCAAGGCGTGGCGCGACAAGCGCCCGACCTTCGGCGCGATCGCGACCATTCCGAGCATCCAGACCGTGCAGATCATGGCGCAGTCGCTGGACTGGATCATCGTCGATCTCGAGCACGGCCCGATCGATCTCGGCACCGCGCATGCGATGATCGTGGCGACCTCGGGCACGCCTTGCGTGCCGATGGTGCGGATCGCCGCCAATGAGCCGTATCTCGCCAAGGCGCCGATGGACATCGGCGCGCTCGGCATCAATTTCCCGATGATCTGCAATCGCGGCGACGCCGAGAAGGCGGTGCGCAGCGTGCGCTATCCGCCGAACGGCGACCGGCTCTGGGGACCGTTCCATGCGCCGTTCCGCTGGGGCGTCTCGATGAACGACTACATGGCGACCGCCGACGACGACATGATCTGCATGATCACGATCGAGCATGTCGAAGCCGTGAACCGGATCGACGAGATCATGGCAACGCCCGGCATCGACCTCGCGGTGATCGGGCCCGGCGATCTCGCCACTTCGATCAACAAGCGCGGGCAGCCCGACGATCCCGAAGTGGTCGCGCTGATGCAGCGCGCCGAAGCAGGCATCATGAGGAGCGGCGTGCCGATCGGCGGCGTCGCCCGCACCGCCGAGCAGGCCAATGCGATGATCGAGCGCGGCTACCTCGCGCTCGCGCTCGGCTTCGACTGGTCGCTGTTCCAGCGCGGCATCGCCGCCGCCTTCGCCGGGATCAAGCGGTAAGAAGACGCTAGACTGTCGCGAGGTAAAGGCTCGGATCGAAATATTGCGTGGCCGGCGTCGCGGCTGCGATCGGGGCCTCGCTCAGGAAGAAATCGCTGACCTGCTGCAGCCATCGGGCCACGGAGCCGTCGGCATAGAGCCGTTTCCACTCCCGCGACGAGAACATCTTCTGCGCGGCCAGCGCCTCCTCGATATCGGCGATCGTGGCTTGCGGATAATGCTTCTTCTGCAACGCGCCGGCCACCGCCTTGCCGTTACGGAGCATGTGGTCGTTGGCGTCGGCCCAGCCGCGGATGATCCGGGCGAACACCTCGCGGTTGGCGGCAAGATAATCCTGGCGGGCGACCCAGCCGCCGACGACGGCGGATTGCGGATAGTAGGCGGATGCGTCGACCAGCTTGACCGCGCCGGGCGCCTTTTCACGCACCGTGATATTGAACGGAACCCACAGCGCGACGGCGGGCACTTCGCCTGCGATGAACGCGTTTACCGCCGCGGACATGCTGCCGTTTGCGATTTCGACGTCGGCCGGCGCGAGCCCGTTGGCGCGCAGCGCGCGGTCGAGGAAGATGTGGGCGGTGGTCATCCTGGTGGTCGCAATGCGCTTGCCGCGCAGGTCGGCGAATGTCGTGACGCCCTTGTCGGGCCGCACCCAGAGCTGAGCGGTCGCGATCTCGATGTCGTTGACAAGGAACGCGGTGTAACCGCCGCGCGGCAGCAGGCTCGAGATGACGCCGCCGGCCGAGAGCACGTCGAGCTTGCCCGCGGCCATCGCCTCTACCACCTCGAAACCGGTGTTGAACTCGACCAGATCGAAATCGATCCCTTCCCGGTCGAACGAGCCGCGGTCGAGCCCGGTCAGGATCTGGCCGTCGACCGCGATGACACGGAGATAGCCGAGCCGCAGCCGGGCTCGCTCTCGCGCAATCGCAGGCGTCCCGAGCGCCGCGGCGCCCAGCGCTGATCCGATGAGAAAGCGCCGCCGGCTGGTCCTGCGAGACAATAGCCTGGCCCCGACCTGCATCTCAGTGCACCGGATGATCGAGCAGCGGTTGCAGGAAGACATCGCGCAGCCGCTCAGCGTGGTATTGCGCGACGCCATCCCCGGGATATTCGGCCAGGAAGTCGGCAATGTGCAGCAGCGCCGTGGCGGGCTCGGCGCCGCGGATCGCAGCGTAGACGGCCTCCCAGCACGCGCAGAACGTCAGCTCCGAATCGCCGCGCTCGCCGCAAAGCTCGTAGACGGTGATCGCCTCGGCAAAGCCCTTCGGCCGGATCTCGTCGACGCTGCGGAACGCGAATTTGTGTTCGGCGCGCGCCCGCACCGCGGCGCTGACCAGCACCTGCGTGCCGTAATTCTTGTTGAGGCCTTCGAGCCGCGAGGCGAGATTGATGGTGGCGCCGAGCGCGGTGTAGTTCATGCGGTCGGCGGAGCCGACATTGCCGACCACGGCGTCGCCGAGATGCAGGCCGAACCGCGTGGTGTAGGCCGGCCAGCCCTCGCTGCGGAACGCCCGGTTGAGCTCGGCGTTGCGCTGCAGGCAGTCCAGTACGGCCTCGCAGGCGTGAATGGCGTGATCGAGATCCTGGTCGGGCGCGTTCCACAGTGCCATCACGGCGTCGCCGATGAATTTGTCGATGGTGCCATGGTGTTTCATGATCGCCTCCGACATCGCGGCGAAATAGCGCGAGGTGAAGATCATGACCTGCGACGGATCGGCTTTCTCCGTCTTCGCGGTGAAGTCGGCGACGTCGGTGAAGAGCACCGTGACCTCGCGCCTGACGCCGCCGAGCTGCAGCGAGGCGCCGGAGGCCATCAGCTGGCGGACGATCGGCTGCGGAATGAAGCTGGAGAAGTTTCGCACGACGGTGCGCATCGTGAACACCGAACGGCCGAGCTCGTCGAGCTCGTCGATCGCCGATCGCATCCGCGGCCGGTCGGCGAGCTGAAAGCGCTGGATCTCGTCGGTCTGCCGCGCCAGCTCGCGCAGCGAGCGGGCGAGCAGCGAGCCGAGCCAGAATGCGAACGGCAGCATCGCGGCCACAAAGCCGAGCGCGATGGCGAACAGCGCGCGCCGCTCCGAGATGATCTGGGCAAAGAATTCGTCGAGCGGCGCGATCACCGCGAGACGGATGTTGGCGGCGCCGGCGGTCTCGATGCGGTGGAAGGCCGCCACCAAAGTCCGCCCGTCGGCATCGGTGAAGAACTGCTGCGCGCCCCCATCGCTGCGCCAGGACTGGATCGCCGCGGACAGGCCGGGAAGCTTGAGGGCGTCGACCCTGGGCAGCGCGTCGCGGCGTTCGGCCATCAGGTCGCGCATCTCGGGATGGCCGACGATCCGGTCGGCGTCGTTGAACAGGAAGGCCAGCCCGGATTTGCCGAGCTTCTGCCGGCTCAGCATCTCCTCCAGCCGGTTGAGCAGGAGGTCGGCGGCCACCACGCCGCGGCGGCCTTCCTTGAGCGGGATGCGCAGCGTGTAACCGGGCTCGCCGGTCGCATAGAACACATAGGGCCCGGTGAGCAGCGTCTTGCGATCCTTGAACGCCTCGACATACCAGGGCCGCTGCCGCGGGTCATAGCTGTCCGGCCCCGCCACCTCGCCGACCTGGATCAGGTTCTCCGACAGGAACAGCGTCACCGGCGCGGCCGCGGCAGCACCGGTGCGGGCGATCACCACAACGCGGTAGACCGCGTCGGCATCGACATTCAGCGCGGCGCGGAATTGCGGCTTGGCGCGATCGATGACGTCCATCTCCAGGAACGAGCCGTCTTCATAGCCGACATAGAGATTGAAGATCTGCGGATTGTTGCGCAGCATCGAGGCCAGCAGGGCGTAGAGCCGGCTGTTGTCGGCGATGTCGGCCTCCTGGATCGCCGGCAGCCCGGCCAGGATATCGAGATTGTCGCGCACGTTCTTGAACTGCGCGTCGATGCGGTCGGCGCCGAGCTGCCCCACCTTGTCGATGAAGGTGCTCGCGGCCATCTGCGTGATCGACGAGACCCGGCGGAAGCTGAGATAGACCAGCGTCAGACCGACGACCAGCACCGCGGCGATGAACACCGTGATGATCGAGGTGCGGAAACCGATCCGAACCGGCCTCCGGCTGGTCGCACGCGCGTCACTCATCGGGCTGGTTGTCCGCCTCCCCTAATACTTCCGTACGATCGGCTTCGCCGGCGCGGTCTGCGGCGCGGCGGTCGAGAGCTGGAATGTCACCCAGGCCGTCCATCCCTCCGCGCGGTTTTCGGCGGCGAAATCCTTGTAGCCCCGGAGGTTCAGATAGCCCTGATAGCCCTCGCCAACGGGAAAGATGAATCCGACCTGCGGGCCGATACCGGCGATGCGTCCCTTGAAATCGCCGAGCTTGGCGCCGGCGCCGCTGTCGCCGGTGAGCTGCTGGAAATAGTAGCCGGCGACGCCGACATGGACATTCTTGGCGACGAACTTCGACAGTCCCCAGTCGAGGTGGAAGTCGATGCCATTCTGGTATTGCAGATCCTTGTTCATTCCATTGTAGGTGACGCCGGCCAGCACCGAGAACTCCTGGCCGGATTCCGAATTGAGATAGGTGTAAGCGCCGCCAACGTCGATCGCGACAAATCCAAAGCTGAGATTGGCGAGGCGGGTGCTGTCATAGGTCCCGCTCGGGATGTTGCCGAAAATGTAGAACATCTCGTTGTTGACACCCTGATTCCATTTCAGGGTGCCCTGGTAGAACACGTCAGAGACCGTGTTGCGGTTGTCGGTTGCGACGCCCGAGATGGTGTTGCCGCGCGGGCCGGTCAGCGTCGCGTCGACGCCGACACCGATGTTCCCCGGCGCGGCCAGGAAGGTCACGGCCGCCTGCCCGCCAAGCACGGACTGCGCCCAGGTGTAGGTGAAGCCTTCAATCAGCACGTCCGCATGGGCGTTGAGACCGGCGACGACCGATCCCGGCACGCGGTTGCCGATGACGAAATTCTTGCTCGCGTTGGCGCTTTGATCCAGGTGGATATAGATCGTCTCATAGGCCCAACCGGGCATCGCCGGTGCCGCCGTCAGGCTTGCGAACGCGCCGGGGAGCCAGAAGCTCAGTCCACCGGCGTCGGCCAACGCTGCGCGCGGCATCGCCGACAGCGCCAGTGCGCCAACAATGCCGAGCACCGCACGCTTGTGACGTTTGACCATTGTCGTCCCGACCTCCCCACTTCGCTCAAGACATCGTAACGGATTCGCATCAGCTCGCTGGCTGCGGCTCCGGGAATTTCCACTTGCCGTTCAGGATTTCGGCGCGCGGCCGATAGAGCCGGACCGTGTAGTTCCAGCCCTTGGTGATCGGCAGGCAGTTCACAATCTTGCCGTCGCAGCCGCCAAACTGGATCGCGATCGCGCCGTCGTCACTGCGCCTGGCGGTGAGGTTGTTCAGCGTATAGGCGTTGTAGGAATTCTTCTCGTAATAGCCCTGCTCGTTATAGACGCTGACCGACCAGAAGCCGTCGACGGGCACGTCCTTGACCTTGAGCTTGTAGACGGTGGTGCCGTCGTTCTTCGCGGGCGTGATGTTGAGGTAGGTCGCGTCCTTGTCCGGATTGCCGCCCCAGCCGAGAGCCGTGCCAATCAAGTGCCGGATCGGATCAACCTGCTGTTTTGAGCCGAACGCCTTCTTGAAATCGGGGATCGTGGATCCCAGCACCAGCAGCGCGTCGCGAACCTTCTTCTGGCTGGCCGGATCCCAGTTCGGCACTTCGAACTTGCCGGCAGTCTTCTGGCTGACCTTGATGGCGTCCTGAAGCTTGTGGACCGCATCGACATCCTTGGCGTCCGTTGGATCGACCAGCGTGCGGATGGCGAAAACGACGTAGCGCGTGCCGACCTTGTCTTTCGACAAGGTCCGGGTGCCGGCGCCATAGTCAACCTCCACGACGTAGTGATCCTGATTGATCACCTCCATCGACATGAATCGCTTGCCTGCATCCGGCAGCGTAATCGAGACCGGTCCCGCGTCGAGATCGAAGACCGCGCCGGAGTAGAGCGTGTCGCGGTTGAGGCGGATGACAGCCTGCTTGTCGAGAGAAGCGGGTTCACGATTATGATTGAACCTGCCGAAGCCGTTCTCCCGGGCGATGTTGCCGAGATAGAGGTCCGTTTCGGCGCGAATGAAGTTGTCAACGGTCACCGGCACAGCGCCGCCCGTGGGCGGCTCAGCCTGTGCGCCCGTGATCAGGGTGAACGCCACCAAGCCAAAGCCAATCTTCCTGATCATCATGAACCAGCTCCACTACTTGCACGTAGAACGAGAATCTGCTCCGGGCGCCGGCAATCCGTCCGGCCCCCGAAAACTCAATTGACCTTTGTCAGAGCCGGCGGTGTCCATTCACACGTCCTTGCCGGCTCCTTCGGCACATATGTCCGGAATGTCAGCGAGAACGGTTTGCCGTCGGCGGCCGGCAGCCAGTTAGCCTCGGGAACGCCGGCCACCGGCTTCGCTCCGATGCCGATCTTCAGCGAACCATCCGCCTCCTTCACCAACGGCGAGTGATTGTTAAAGTTGTATCGTTTCAGGGGATTCTGCACCACACGATAGTCCGGCACGCCGACCAGGATGACGGACCAGTACGCATCGACTACCGATTGCGGCAGTCCATTGGCCGGAAAGTGCATGACATAGCTGTTGCTGCCATTGAGCGGCTGCTCATTGGCGTCGCGGGTCGCCGGAAAGTACACGACCTCGGCGGGGTTGTTCGCCCAGATCCCCGCATAGTTGGCCGACGAGCGCAATCGATAGCCTGCGCCATAGTTGCCACCGGACGACGCGCACAGCCAATGATTCACGTATGGCGCGGTCTTGGTCAGGGCATCCTCGCGAAACTGCGTCGAGACCTTCTTGAGCTGCGCATCGATCGATGCGCGCGCCTCCTTGCCGGACGCGACATAGGCCGCGACGGCGCGGACCTTCTGCTGCATCTCGGCGGCGTTCGGCGAGACATCGAGCGCGCTCCCGAGCTTGGCGTCGACGTCGTCGAAAATCTCGACGCCAATCAGGTCCACATTGCTGAACATCGGAATGGCCGGAGGCGGCGCAATCGCCGGCTTCCCGAGCGCTGTCACGGTGAACGCACGCTGAAGCTTCACGGCACCATCCGGATCGCCCTTCAACTCGACGCGGCCGAGCATTTTCGCCTTGCTGGAATGCAGCTCGATGCGGCCGGCGTCAGCGGGGATCTTTGCGGTGGAACCCGGCTTCACCAGAGCGAACTTGCCGTATGGTTTGGTCGGAAAGATGCGCTCGTTGATATTGGCGATGACCTCGCCCCACTCATCCAGAATCTGCGCGGTGTAGTAGCGCCCCTTGATCTCGGGTACCTCCAGGATGACAGGCGTCTTGTCGTCGACCGCGAACCACGCCTCCAGATAGGCAACATCAAAGTTCGGGTTGACGAAATCGGCCGAGCCGAGCGGATTGTACTTGATCTTGTTGTAGGCGAAGCCCTCACCCTTGCGATCTATGTGCTCCTGGCGGTTCACGAGGACGCGCCCGAGCAGATAGATATAGGCATCGGCGACGGTCTTCTCGTCTGGCGTCACGCCGAGAACTGTGGCCGCCTGCTGCGCGGCAGCCGGCGAACTCGGCGCAGCCAGAACCGTCGATACGCAGAATGCCGCCGTGATCGCTTTGGAAATGTGTCTCACCCGTACTGCTCCCTGCATTTGTCAATCCGCTCCCCTCAGAACGGATTGACGTAATTGACGATCGCGACCTGGCGCAGAATCACGCGCCGCACGACATGCGTCGGTTTGAGATGCTCCGTGTAGATCGCCGCCGTGCCGGTTGCGCCCGCGGGCAGCCGGTCGGCGAAGGCAGCATCGTCGAGCTTGACACGCACGACGAATGGCGCAGCCTCGATCGCCTTCGGCGCCACGGCCGTACCCGAGGTCTGGGTCTGACCGGTCGCGATCGCCTGCAACACACTTTCGACCTTGCCGGAATAAATTTGCCCGGGAGCGAACTTGAACGTGACTTCGGCCTCCTGTCCCGGCGCGACATACCGCGCATCGATCTGGTTGATCTCGACGCCGATGATCGTGCTCGAGGTGTCGATGAACGCCATCACCGGCGACAGCGGCAGGTTCGCCACCCGCGCGCCCTTGCGCAGAGCGAGGTTGGTGACGTAACCGTCGGCCGGCGCGCGGACCACCGTCTTGTCGCTGTTCCACTGTGCTGCCTCGAGCTGGCCGCTGAGCTGATCGACCTCGGACTGCCGCTGCTCGACGTCAAAGCCACGCCCGGCGTCGCGCTCGTAGAGCGTCGTCATCTGGGCGAGCCGCGTCCTGGACAGCTTGAGCTGCGCCTCGATCGCCTTGACCTGTGCGTCGTACGGCGTCGGATCGATCTTGAAGAGAATGTCGCCCGCCTTCAGCGGCGTGTTGGCGACGACGGGCACCTCGGTCACCTCACCCGCGACGTTGGGCACGATCGACACCGCATTGCGCACAACCAGCGCCGAACCCTGCGGCGCGCCCCAGCCCATCGGCACCAGCAGGCCGAACAGCAGGAGCACCAGCACGATGAAGGGCGACGCCTTCCAGAACAGGTTGAAGCGCACGATCCTGAAGTGCACCAGCAGGAACAGCAGCACCAGATAGGTGTTGAAGATCGCGACACCCATCACGCGTCTCCCGCCCGGCGCGGCGCCGGCACGTCGACATAAGCCCAGACGAAAGCCACCGGCCACAGTGCAAAGCCGCAGATCAAGGTGATCCAGCCCGCGACGGTCACGGCCTGCGCGTAAGGGTGATTGCGGGATTTCGCGATATGCCCGGGCAACCAGCCGGCGATGCAGAACATACTGATCGCGCTCGCGACCAGGATAAGCAGCACGATCCAGGCGAAGATGTCGTAGCCGCTCATGGCTTCGCCTCCTTCGCAGCACCTGTTGTGGCCAGGGGCGGAAAGACCTCTTTCCAATCCTGCTTCATGTCGACCACGGTCCAGCCGCCCGCAGTGGCCGCGTCGAGCGCCTTGTCGAGCTTGCCGATCTTCGATTGCCGGTCGTAGGCGTATTCGCGCTCAGCATCGGTGTGGTGCACGATGCCGGCGAAACGCGTGCCCTGCCCCGCCGCGGTCCATTGCAGCATTTGCAGATCGCCATCCGAATTGCCGAAGGCGAAGATCGGGCGGCGACCGATGAAGCGGTTGATACCGACCGGCTTGCCCGGGCCGTCATCGATGAACTCGACCTTGGCTTCCTTCATCAGCACGGGCTTGCCGTCAGCACCGATCTGGAATTTCACCACGCCCGAAGAGCCGACCACCTGCTCCGGCGGAATGCCGTAGACCCGCTCCGTCCACGGCCGCATGAACTCGACGCCGCCGCCGGAGACGACGAAGGTCTTGAAGCCGTTGGCCCTGAGATAAACCAGCAGCTCCAGCATCGGTTGATAGACCAGGCTGTCATAGGGACGGTTGAACCGCGGATGCCTTGCCGTCGCGAGCCAGTCGCGGACGGACTGCGCAAACGCCTCCGTGGTCATGCCGGCATGCGTGACCGCCAGGATTTGCAGCAGCCCTTTCTCTCCGCTGGCCGCAAGCGCCTTGGTGTCCTTCTCCAGCAGCGCCTTGAAGGGTTGCCGCGTCTTCCAGTCCGGATGCTCCGGCGCCATCGCCTTGACGCGGTCGAACGCGAAGGCGAGTTGGAAATAGAGTGGCTGCTCGGTCCACAGCGTGCCGTCATTGTCGAAGGTGGCGATGCGCTCGGCCGGCGGCACGAAATCCGCTCCGCCTTGCGTCGTTACGCGCACGACGAAATCGGTGATCGCCTTCTTCGCCGCGCCGTCGTTCCAGGACGGCAGCGGGTCGGTCTGGGCACGGGCACCGACAACGCTGCACAGCACGAGAGCGACGAGCGCCGCAACGGCCGCTCGTCGGTTCAGTCCTGTGCATCCAGCCATCACTGCAATCCGCAACGGATTTCCCCTACCGCCTCTCGTTGAGCTTCATGCCTATTGGGTCACCTCGAAGCTCTTCTGCATCTTCTCGACCAACTGGTCGATGCTGAAGCTCGATGGCCGCTGGCTCGGAGGATAATCCTTGAAAGTCGCGAGAAAGTCTCCGACGACCGCCGAGGACGCCAGGAATGCGCCGGCAGCGTCCGACATGAACCAGTCGTAGTAAGTGTTCGAGGTGACGTCCGCACGTTCGTACGGATCGGAACGCAGATTGAAGAATTTCGGCACCCGCAGCTTGGTGAACGGCTCCGCCCAGATCCGCATGGTGCCGTTGACGCGCTGCTCTTCGAACACCGCTTTCCAGTTCTCATAACGCATCGCCACGACATCGCCGTCGTCGTTGAAGTAGATGAATTCCTTGCGGGCGCCGCGATCCTGCTGGCCGGTGAGATATGGAAGCTGATTGTAACCGTCGAGGTGAACCTTGAATGTCTTGCCACCGACGTTATGGCCGTTGAGCAGCTTCTGCTTGATCTCAGTGTCGCCGGCCGCGGCCATGAGTGTGGGGAACCAGTCGAGTCCACTGATCATTTCGTTCGAGACCGAACCCGGCTGGATTCGTCCCGGCCAGCGGATCATGCAGGGCACGCGGAACGCGCCTTCCCAGTTGGTGTTCTTCTCGCTGCGGAACGGCGTCGTGCCGGCGTCCGGCCAGGAGTTCTGATGCGGGCCGTTGTCGGTCGTGTAGAGAACGATCGTATCATTGGCGACGCCGAGATCGTCCAGGGCCTTGAGGATCGTGCCGATCGTCGCATCGTGCTCGATCATCCCGTCGGCATATTCGGTCCGTGAAGTCAGGCCCGGCTTGTCGCGATGCTCCGCCCGCACATGGGTGCGGAAATGCATGCGGGTGGAGTTGAACCAGCAGAAGAACGGCGTGTTCGCCTGAACCTGACGCCGCATGAAATCGACCGCCGCGGCCGACGTCTCATCGTCGATGGTTTCCATGCGCTTCTTGGAGAGCGGCCCGGTGTCCTCGATGGTCTGCTTGCCAACCCTGCCCCAGCGTGGCTGCTCGGTCGGGTCGTCGCGGTCGGATGCCTTGCAACGCAACACGCCGCGCGGTCCGAACTTGTCGAAGAAGCCGGGGTCTTTCGGGTAGAACCGGTTCTCGGGGTCTTCTTCGGCGTTGAGGTGATAAAGGTTGCCGTAAAACTCGTCGAAGCCGTGCACCGTCGGCAAATATTCGTTGCGGTCACCAAGGTGGTTCTTGCCAAACTGGCCGGTGGCGTAGCCCAGCGGCTTGAGCACTTGGGCGATCGTGACGTCCCTGGCCTGCAGGCCAACGGTCGCGCCGGGGACGCCAACCTTCGAGAGGCCGGTTCGCAACGTGCATTGGCCGGTGATGAAGGATGATCGCCCTGCCGTGCAGCTTTGCTCGGCATAATAGTCGGTAAACATCATGCCTTCTTTGGCAACGCGATCGATATTCGGCGTGCGATAGCCCATCAGGCCGAATGAATAGGCGCTCAGGTTGGTCTGGCCGATATCATCGCCGAAGATGATGAGAATATTCGGCTTGCGCCCCGAAGCCGCCGCAGCGGCCGGACTTGCAGCCGGCACCGGGGCAGCCTTCTGCGCCTGTGCCAGCGCGTCTGATGTCAACGCCGCTGCTGCGACCAGCGAGGATGTACCGAGCAGCAGATTTCGGCGATTGATCGCCTGTTCCGCTTCGGTCTGGCTCTTGCTCCTGGTTTCATTGCTCATTCGACACTCCTTACTTTTCAGAAGGCCGTTGCGACGGTCGAGAAACTGCAGGCCGGCTCACCGAAGGATGAGCCGGGTGCGCAGAGTTAGCGATTTTGCAGTTGCTGCTGGATGATCCGGTTCAGTCCGGCGCGGACCTTGTCGACATCCATTCCTTCGGTTAGCGCCTTCTTCTGCTTGATCCCGTCCATCATGCCTTCCAGGATGTTGGCGGGATTGAAGCTCGGCGGGAAGGCGCGCGGCGGAAACTCCTTGAACGTCGCGACGAACTGGAACACCTCATCCATCATGCCGTAGGCGCTGCCGACATGATTCAGATTCCAGTCCCAGAAGGTGTTGGAGGTGATGTCGGCGCGCTCGAAGGGGTCCTGCATCAGGTTAAAGATCTTCTGCAGGCGGAGCGTGGTGAAGGGTTCGGCCCACAGCCCCATCGTCCCTTCCTTGCGCTGCTCGGAGAAGACGTATTTGTAGTCGCCCTGCCGGAAGCACACCAACAAGCCGTCATCGTCCGAGTAGAAAAACTTGTCGCGCGCGCTCTTGGTGCCGTTGTTGTTGGCGGCGGTCCCGCTGACGTTGCGGAGGAACGCCGACTGGTCATAGCCGTCGAGATGGACCTTGTAGTTGGTGCCGTTCGCGGTGTAGCCGGCCCTCAGCTTGTTGACGATGTCGGGTTCGCCGGCGATCGAACACAACGTTGGGATCCAGTCGTTGTGGCTCATGAGTTCGTTGCTGACCGTACCGGGCTTGATCACACCGGGCCAGCGGACAAGGCAGGGCACGCGGAAAGCGCCCTCCCAATTGGTGTTCTTCTCCGAGCGGAACCAGGTCATGGCACCGTCGGGCCAGGTGTTCATGTGGGGCCCGTTGTCGCTCGAATAGACCACAATGGTGTCGTTCGCGATTCCCAGATCGTCCAGCGCCTTGAGCAGTGAGCCGACGGTGTCGTCGTGCTCCATCATGCCGTCGATATACTCGCTGTCGCCGTGGGTGTAGCGGCCCCGATGGTCGGCGCGCACGTGCGTGCGCAGATGCATGCGCGTCGCATTGAACCAGCAAAAGAATGGTTTGCCGGCCGCCTGCTGCCGCTTGATGAAATCGATCGCCGCCGCGGACGTTTCGTCGTCGACCGTCTCCATGCGCTTCTTGGTCAGTGCGCCGGTGTCCTCGATGGTCTGCTTGCCAATCTTGCCGAACCGCGGATCGACCGTGGGGTCGTCGCTATCCGTCGCCTTGCAGCGCAGCACGCCGCGCGGGCCGAACTTGGCGCGGTAGGCCGGGTCCTTGGGATAGTCAGGCAGCTCCGGCTCTTCCTCGGCATTGAGATGGTAGAGGTTACCGAAGAACTCGTCGAAGCCGTTCACGGTCGGCAGCGACTCGTTGCGGTCGCCGACGTGATTCTTGCCGAACTGACCGGTGGTATAGCCGAGATTCTTGAGCAGACCGCTGACCGACGGATCGAGCTGGCTCATCCCCATTGGCGCACCGGGAAAGCCGACCTTGGTCAGACCGGAACGAATACCATGCTGGCCGGTGAGAAACGCAGCGCGGCCGGCCGTGCAAGACTGCTCGCCGTAATAATGCTGCATCTTGAGGCCTTCGCGCGCAATGCGGTCGATGCTTGGCGTCTCGTATCCCATCAAGCCATTCGAATAGGCGCTGATGTTCGCGATGCCGATGTCGTCACCCCAGATCACCAGGATATTCGGCTTGCGGCCCGAGGTCGCCGCAGGGGACGGACTTGCAGCCGACGAAGGCGCTGCCTTCTGCGCCTGCGCGAACGCATCGGACGTCAATGTCGCCGCGGCCACCAGGGTGGATGTGCCCAGCAAGAGATTGCGACGGTCGATAGCCTTGTCGGCCTGTTTGTTGTTGTCGGCGTCGTTGCTCATAAGAAACTCCTTACATTGCAAAGGCCTTCATTTCGGCGGGTGAGAAACGGCTGGCGACGACCGCACCACGCAGCGGAATCCGACATGGCTGGTCGAGGTATCGACCGGCTCGGCATGGCGCGCGGCCGGGCGATAGCGGCGGCAGTAGTTCGGCGCGCAGAGATGCGAGCCGCCTTTCAGGACCTTGCGGGGAATCCTGATCGCCGGCTGGGCGGGGTCGTAGCTCGCGCTCTCGCGGCCGCCGCGCGGATTCTGCGGAATGCAGCAAGGTTTCGCGGCATCGGCCTCATGGCGGGCCGACCACCAGTCGGCGGTCCACTCCCAGACATTGCCGATCATGTCGTGGACGCCATAGCCGTTCGGCGGGAACGCGGTCACCGGCGAGGTCCGGTCAAAACCGTCCTCGCAGAGATTCTGCAGCGGGAAATTGCCCTGCCAGGTATTGGCCATGTGCTTGCCGCCGGGCGTCAGGGCATTGCCCCAGGCATATTCCTCATCCTCGAGCCCGCCGCGTGCCGCGAACTCCCACTCCGCTTCGGTCGGCAGCTCCTTGCCGGCCCATTTGGCGTAGGCCAGCGCATCGGCATAGGCGACGTGGACGACGGGATGGCTGCCGAGCACGTTGATGTTGCTGCGCGGGCCATAGGGGCGACGCCAGTTCGCGCCCCGCAGGTAGGTCCACCATTGGCTCCAGTCGCGCAGGGTGTGGACGCGGCGCGGCGGAGAAAACACCAGCGAGCCGGCATAGAGCATGTGCGGCAGCGCGCCCGGATATTGCGCGGGATCGGGCGGCCGCTCGGCGAACGTGATGTGGCCGGTCTCCCGCACGAAGTCGCGGAATTGGGCGTTGGTCACCGGCGTGCGGTCGATCCAGAAACCATCGACCGACGCGCGATGCGACGGCGCTTCCTCGGGATAATGCTGGTCCGATCCCATGCGGAACGTGCCGCCGGGAATCCAGACCATGTCGTCGGTCTGCATGCGGTCGTCCGGCTCTGCTTCAGCGGAAGCGATCTCGGCCCGGGACATGGCGATACACCTGTTCGCGCATTACCGCGGGCAACAGTCCCAAAAACCCTGTGTTCTCGATGGGTCGGTGATTTCGTTGAGTGCTACGCGGAAGATCTTGCCGAAGATCGCAGGCTTGAAGATCGCAGGATTGGCTTCTCGGTGATCGAACGTCGTGCTCGATTGCATTGTCGCGCCCTTCCATTTTTTGATGCTGCACTTTTCGGCAGCGTTGATTGCGTCAGGCCTTCTTCCCTTTGTCTCCTCGTCGCCATCTACGCGAGCGCTCGCGTGCGCAGCCGCCCATGCGGCGCGTGATCCGTCCCGCCGGACGTTGTCACGAGCTGTTTCGCTTTGAGATCAAACGATAGCGCAACGTGTTATGCGTGGCATGTGCACTTTGTGCCAATCTCAACCCCAAGGCGTGCAGCCTTAACGAACGATGTCCCAATTCCATCAATCCGATGCCGCGGGCATCATTGCCTTCTTGGAAAAACAAGCGAAAATTTGCACGTCGGCAAATCCGCGCCACGATCTCGCCGTGCAAATCAAACCGGCGTTGTCGCGGGGGAAGTTCTTGTCCTGACTTCAAGCACTTGGTCTCGGCAGATCAATCGCACTCTCCAGTTGTGAACCTGAAAATAAGCGAGCACCTCTCGGTCAGCACCAGCGAACTCGTCGGCTTCGAAGGACTTCACGACGCCGCCAAAGGCTCGCACGTCGGGGCCATGCAGCTTGAGCGCGGCAGGCTGCGCGGCACATTGTCTCACGCGAATTGAACGCCCTGCACGAACCGGAACTCAGCGCGCCGCGGGTACCGCGCAGCGAGCCGGCGTCGTCCAAAATCGCGATCACTGAGTTGCCCGACGTGGCAAGACCCTTCGTCAAAAATATTTCTGTTTATCGGCACACCCAACTCAGTGTATAGATTTGCCCGTCTCACCCGATCGAGGGGCGCTTGCGCATCGTCACGGGTGTTGCGGTGAGATGCGGTGGACGCTGAGGTCACGACCGACGAAGCGTGATCGATGCGGACGGCGAAATCGTGTGGTCCTGACGCCCTAGCGGCAGGTGTCTCGTCGCAATATGCGAAAGCGTTTTGCGAGGGCGGTGAGAAGCAAGCCCAGTCTCGCCGGGGAGAGCACGTATAAGCCGTAACCCATCGCGCGGGGAAAGCCGGAGTTCCCGGTTACACCTGTGGTCCTACCTCCCGTGCTTTTTGTTGCACGGGACCCATGGGTGCGATCGGCACCTGGCTTTCCCTGCGCCCTCTGATAATCGAGGGCGGACAAATGATGCAGAAACTCGGGTGGTTCGCGCCGCGAGATGAACGGACTTATCCGAACGTCGCAAGCGCACATCACACTTCGCAGGCTTTCCGCCGCGAGTCCGCGCTGCTAGGCTTTGGCGCCTTGGGAGAAAATGCATGTTCAGGAAATTGCTGATTGGTCTCACCGTGATCGCCTTTGCCGGTGCCGGCGCTGCTGTTGCGCAGCAGAGCGGCATCAAGCGCACGCCGCTGCAAAAGGTCGATTTCCCGGCGGGCTACAACACGGTGACCGCGATCGCCGAGGTTCCGGCCGGGGGCGCGTCGGGGCGTCACAGCCATCCCGGTGCTGAAACCGGCTATGTGCTCGAAGGCGAGCTCGAACTTGTGATCGACGGCCAGCCGCCGTTGAAAGTGAAGGCGGGCGATTCCTACCAGATCCCGGAAGGTGCGGTGCACGACGCCAAGGCCTCCGGCGATAAGCCGCTCAAGGTGCTCGGGGTCTACGTGGTCAAGGCCGGCGAGCCCCTGGCAAAACCGGCGCCGTGAGCAGAACCAATTGGCTTACCGCCAGTTGGTTCATCTGAACTTCAGGTACGGCGAGCGACAATTTGCGCTCGCCGGACATTGATATTTTGCCGGTTTATAGGGACTTGAACTGAACGGATGCGCGGTCGATTTCGTCGAATTTCATTGCCGCGCCGTCCCGTCGCCGATCTGATGTACGCGTCGGCCGGCGTGCCGTTCGTTTCCCTGACACGCTCCCTGAATGTCCGCGCCGTGGTCGAGGCCCGCGCTGGCACCCGGCTGGGCCGCGATCTTCGTCAAGGCGTTCGCGCTGGTCGCCAAGACCGAGCCGACCCTGCGCACGCTGCACGTCAAATGGCCCTGGCCGTGCCTCTATGAGCTGCCGCGCAGCGTCGGCATGGTGGCGATTGCGCGGGTAAATTGCACGCGCTGAGGCCGGGCCCATTCCTGCTGAGCTATGGCGTGATCAAGCCGGATCACACCGTCGATGTGGTGCTGCGCTGGGACCATTTGGTCTGCGACGCGGCGCTGATCGCCCGGACGCTGGCCCGGCTCGAGCAGGTATTGAGCGGCGTGATTGCCCCCGAATTGGGCGCGATCCGGCCGGAAACCGGCACTCGGCCGGTCCGGGCGGCGGCAACCAGGCTTTGAGGGGCGAAAACAGCCGATTTTGGCGTCGATTCGGCCCAAACCGCCCCGCGTTTTGTTTGACAGACCCGGACTTTCTCCTTAAGATCACCCTTGCTCGCGGGCCGGTTTCGGCCCGCGATGCGTTTCGCGACCCGTGGTTCTCCCCGAGCTTTCGAGGCGGACCTGTCGGTACAGGCCTTTTGGCCGGTACACAGGAGGGCGCGTCTCCTCAAACCTGAAACTGACAAAACGCCGGGCGCGACGCAGCGACGGCTATACAAAGAGGACGCGATGACAAAGCGCAGTGAGGCGAAGTACAAGATCGATCGCCGCATGGGCCAGAATATCTGGGGCCGCCCGAAGAGCCCCGTGAACCGCCGCGAATACGGCCCCGGCCAGCACGGCCAGCGCCGCAAAGGCAAGCTCTCCGACTTCGGCGTGCAGCTCCGCGCCAAGCAGAAGCTCAAGGGCTACTACGCCAACATTTCCGAGCGCCAGTTCCACGGCATCTATGTCGAAGCCAGCCGCCTGAAGGGCGACACCGGCGAGAACCTGATCGGCCTGCTGGAGCGCCGTCTCGACACCGTGGTGTACCGCGCCAAGTTCGTCGCCACGATGTTCGCCGCGCGCCAGTTCATCAACCACGGCCACGTCAAGGTGAACGGCCGCAAGGTCAACATCGGCAGCTACAAGCTGAAGGTCGGCGACAGCATCGAGGTCAAGGAAGCCTCCAAGCAGCTCACCCCGGTGCTGGAAGCCGCCCAGCTGCCCGAGCGCGACGTGCCCGACTTCCTCGAGGTCGATCACGGCAAGATGACCGCGAAGTTCGCCCGCATCCCGGCGCTCGGCGACGTGCCGTTCCCGGTGCAGATGGAGCCGCATCTGATCGTCGAATTCTATTCGCGCTGATCACGGCACGCATGCGAGATCCGAAAGGCCCCGGTTTTGCCGGGGCCTTTTTGTTTGGCTAAAGTCAGCACACATCGACCGAGAGAGACATCATGCACTACACCCCTGCCCCGCCCGATCCGAAGGCGCCGCCCGTCCGCATCAACCTGCTGTCGGACACCCAGACCAGGCCGACGCCGGCGATGCGCGAGGCGATGGCGAAGGCTGAGGTCGGCGACGAGCAGGTTGGCGACGATCCGACCACCAATGAGCTCTGCGCCCGCGTCGCCGATCTGCTCGGCAAGGAGGCCGCCGTGTTCATGCCGTCGGGCACGATGTGCAACGTCGCAGCGACGCTGGCCTATTGCCGCCCCGGCGACGAGATCCTGGCGCACGCCACCGCGCATATCATCGCACGCGAGGGCGGCGCGCATGCGGCGCTCGGCGGCTTCCAGATCACGCAGCTCCCGGGCGACGACGGCCAGTTCACGCCGGACGCCTTCCGCGCCGCGCTGCATCCGCGCACCCGCTACCAGCCGCCGCAGGTGCTCGTCAGCGTCGAGCAAACCGCCAATATCGGCGGCGGCACGATCTGGAAGAAGGCCGCGCTGGACGAGGTCGTGAGCATCGCCAAGGCGCACGGCCTTATCACCCATATGGACGGCGCGCGGCTGCTGAATGCGACCGTGGCGTCAGGCATCTCGCCGCGCGACATGACCGCGGGCTGGGATTCCGCCTGGATCGATTTCTCCAAGGGCCTGGGCGCGCCGATCGGCGGCGTGATCGCCGGCACCCGCGCCTTCATCGACGACGTCTGGCGCTGGAAGCAGCGGCTCGGCGGCTCGATGCGGCAGTCCGGCGTCTGTGCCGCCGCCTGCATCCATGCACTCGATCACCACGTCGACCGCCTCGCCGACGACCATGCCAATGCACGGGCGCTGGCGCGCGGGCTGTCGCAGATCAACGGCATCGCCGTGCAGGCGCCGGAGACCAACCTAGTCTTCTTCAAGCCTGACGGCGCCGGCGTATCAGGCGACAAAATGGTCGCCGAGCTGCGCAAGCGCGGCGTGACGCTGGCGATGATGGATGGCCGGATCAGGGCCTGCACGCATCTCGATGTCACGGCGGCGATGATCGAGGAGATGATCGGCCACGTCAGGGACATCGTGCGCGCGGCGTAGCCCCCACAGCCCGGATGGAGCTCCACAAAATCCGGGCTACCAGACTACGGCAACCGCTTTCCGACGTAATCGGTTCCTTCCTGGTGAAGGGTCACTTGCATTGCCGCGTTCTGACCGTCCGTGTCGAATGACAGCACGGCATCGACGACCTTGAAAAAGAACTCGCGATCGCTGGCGGCGAAGATTTCGCGCCGCTCCTGCCCTGTCGCCTCGCTGAACAGGCGATCTCCTTCCCTTGTAACGTGGATCGAAAATTCGGGCGTGAACCGATAGGTCCCGACCAGACGGTCCAGCGCCTGCGGGCTCACCGTGGCGAGCTTCCCGACCTTGGCCTGACGATCCGGCCAGCCGTACTCGGCCGCGATGCTACGCAGGATTTCGTCGACGAGGATCCGCCCGCCCCAGCCGTTGGTCATGACAACAGCGCCATCGCCATTCTCGAAAATGACCATGGTGTCGATGAAGCCCTCGTTCACCCCGTTGTGCCAGAATTGCCGGTTGGGCGCCGAGCCGCGAACCAGCCAGCCCATCCCACGTCGTCCTATCCCGGGGGGTAGCCCGTCGGCACTGCCCAGAACCGGCGAAAGCATCTCGGCCGTCATCGATTGCGACAGAACGGGATTGCTCCGACCGGCCAACGAATCCAGCATGGCGAGCAAGAGACGGGCGAGATCGCTCGGCGTCGTCCATAATCCCGCCGCGGCCAGCTCGGGATAGACATGCGCCCCTCCGGGCACCGGCGCGCCGTCCGCCCGGTACGGCGTCGCGGCCATCGGCAAACGAGCCGCAGGCAATGGCTGCGCGAAGCTGGAATGCGTCATGGCGAGCGGCTTGAAGACAATGTCATCGAGCAGCGCCGGAAACGGCCGCCCCGTCACGTCGATGAGCAATTGCTGGACGATCGTGTAGCCGCCGCCGGAATATTCAGTCTGCTTGCCGGGTTCGTGCTCGACCCGAACGGGCGCAGTGTTCGCAGGCGGCCTGCCGTCGAGGATCTCGACAAGCGAGGGGACCGGCTGGCCGGCCTGATAGCCCGGGTAGAAGGGCACGTTCGTTCCGGCCGTATGGCTCAGCAACCGCCGAACCGTCACCTGGGATTGGGAATACGGATGGTGCGGGATCTTCCAGCTCTTGAGCGCGACGTTGACGTCGGCATCGAGATCGAGCTTGCCGGCCTGAACGAGCGCGAGCGCGGCAATGGCGGTCACCGGTTTGCTGATCGAGGCCGCCTGGAACAGCGTTTCCGGCACCACGGGCGGACCGCCGATGGCGACAGAGCCAAAACCGCGCGCCCATTCGATGGCGCCGCCATGAATCACCGCGATGCTGACACCGGGAACGTGCAGTTCGTTCATGCGATCGGACAACGTCATCGGCGCATCGCCATCGACGACGATCGCCGTCCTCAGGCCGTTTACGACGTGGTCGATCCGCTGCACGACGTCGGCATCACCCCGTTCTTCGGCCAGAACGGGCCGACACGCGGCCACCGCGGCAAGCGTGACGGCCACCAGGATGAGCTTGCGGAAGGTGAATGTCATTGCCTGCATGACCACCTCCGCCCACCACCTCTAGCGCCCCATCGCCTGGTAGATCAGCAGCTTGAGCTCCTGCTGGATCCGGCCGCGCTGTGATGGCGTCTGCACCATGAAGATTCCGAACAGATCGTCTGCGGGATCGATGAAGAAGAACGTGCCCCCGACACCGTCCCAGCGATACTCGCCCAATGGCCACGACGTGTTCGGCGGCACCGAGGTGCGGACCGCGAAGCCTAGGCCGAAGCCGGAGTTCGGACCCGGGTAATAGTTCTTGTCGCGCACGACCCCGGTCTCCGGACCGATATGGTCCGACGCCATCAGCGCGATGGTCTCCGGCTTCAGATAGCGCCGGCCGTCATAGCTGCCGCCGTTGAGAAGCATCTGCGAGAAGCGAGCATAGTCGCCGATGGTGCCGACCATCCCGCCACCGCCGGATTCCCAGCGCAGCGGCTTGCGCGGGTCGCGAATTTCGGCCACCGGACTGATGGTGCGATCCTTCGGCATCGGCTCGGCGACCAGCGGCCATTTGGCGCGGTCGGCGACATAGAACGCGGTTTCGTTCATCCCGAGCGGACCGAGCAGCCGCTCCTTCTCGACCTGAAACAGGGATTTCCCTTTGATCACTTCGATGATGCGGCCGAGCACGTCGGTGGAATGACCGTAGTCCCATTGCGTACCGGGTTGCTCAGCAAGCGGCAGCGCCGCGAGCCGCGCCACGAACTCGGCATTGTCGGGATCGTTGTTGAACAGGCCAGCATCGGCGTAGGTCGTGTTCACGATACCACCACCGTAATAGCCGTACGGCAGGCCGGCGGTGTGGCGCATCAGGTCCTCGATGGTGACGGGACGCTTGAGCGGCGCCAGCATCATCGTCGCCTTGCCCTCATCGCCGCGCTTTTCCACGCCGACCTTCATGCCGGCAAAGGCCGGGATGTATTTCGACACGGGATCGCTGAGCGCGAGCTTGCCTTCCTCGACCAGCATCATCGCGATGACGGTGGTGATCGGCTTCGACATCGAATAGAGGCGGAAGATGGTATCCGCGCTCATCGAGAGCTCGGTGGCGACGTCGCGAACCCCGAACTTCTCGTAATAGACCGGCTTGCCGTGCTGCTGCAGCAGCAGGATCGCGCCGGGAATCTTGCCGGTTACGATCTCGTTCCTGACATAGTCGGAGACCTTGGCGAGGCCTTCCGGCGAGAAGCTGTGCGCGGCCGGCCCCGCGGCGCCGGCCTTCGCACCCGTTGCGACGAACGCGACCGCGAGTGCCGCGACGACTGCGCGGCACCCACGCATGTAAGAGCATGACCGGTTGAATCCGGTCATGCTCTTGTTCCTTTGTTTTGACGCGTTTTCTCCACGCGAACCGGTATCCACTTCGCTCGAAAACGCTCTAGTTTTCCATGGCTTCATAGACGAGCAGCTTCAGCGTCCGCTGGACGCGCTGGCGCTCGGTCGGCGTCTGCTCCAGGAGGATGAAGAAGAAGTCCTGCTTGCGGTCGATGACGAAATAGCAGCCGCTGGCGCCATCCCATTTCAGTTCGCCGAGATCGCCGGGCGGCGGCGGCTTGGCGTTGCCGGGATCGGTGCGCACCCCGATCCCGAGCCCGAAACCGAAGCCGTCGCCGGGGAAGTAGAAAACGTCGCGCCCGACGCCGGAGCCCGGGCCGACCTGGTCGGTCGTCAGCTGCTTGAATGTCTCGGGCTTCAAAATGGTCTTGCCGTCGAGGGTGCCGCCATTGAGCAGCATCTGCGCGAAGCGCGAATAATCCGCCATGGTCGAGACCATGCCGCCGCTGGCGGACTCCCATTTCTTGACCTTGGTCGGATCGTTGACCCGGCCGACCCGGAAATCGCTGTCGTTCGGCATCGGCTCGGCCATCAGCTTCTGCTTCTCGGGATCGGTGACGAAGAAGCGGGTGTCGTTCATGCCGAGCGGATCGAGCAGCTTCTCGCGCTCGATCGTCAGCAGCGGCTTGCCGGTCGTCACTTCCATCACGCGGGCCAGAATGTCGGTGGAATGGCCGTATTGCCAGAGCGCGCCGGGCTGGTTGTGCAGCGGCAGCTTGGCGATCCGCTCGGCGAATTCGGCGAGGTCGAAATCGCCGCCATAGATGTTGGCTTCCTTGTAGGCCTTGCGGACCAGGCTATCGCCATAGAAGCCGTAAGTGATGCCGGAGGTGTGCCGCATCAGGTCGAGGATCGTGATCGGCCGCTCCAGCGGCACCAGCTCGAGCGTCTTGGTGCCGTCCTCGGCCTTCTTCTCGACGCCGACCTTCATATTGGCAAAGGACGGGATGTATTTCGAGACCTGATCATCGAGCTTGTACTTGCCATCCTCCAGAAGCTGCATCGACACCACGGCGGTGATCGCCTTGGTCATCGAAGCCAGACGGAAGATGGTCTTGTCCGTGATCGGCGCCTTGCTGACCACGTCCTGCACGCCGAAGGATTCGTGATACACTGGCTTGCCGTGCTGCTGGATCAGGACGATGGCGCCGGGAATCTTTCCGGTCGCGACCTCGTTCTTGAAGAATTCGCCGATCTTGGCGAGCTTGTCGGGATTGAAATGCGCACCCGCCGGAATCTCATAGGTGCCCTCGGCGCGGGCCAGCGGCGCCGCAAGCACCACCGCGGCGGCCGCGGCCACCCGCCAAAATCCAAATAAACTCATTCGGTCTATCCCTCCCCGAAAATCACGAGGAAGTGTAGCGGCGGTATCATCAGGCACAAGGGCTACCGAGGGTGTCCAGGACCTTCTGATGAAGCTCGCCGCTCTGGGCCGAGAAGCAGCAGAAGATCACATGCGTGAGGTCGGGTGCCGCCGCCAGGGTATCGACGACGGCCTTGACCGCGATACCGGCGGCTCGGACCGGCGGGAAGTGATAGACGCCGGTCGAGATGGCAGGAAATGCGACCGAGCCGAGACGGTTGGCGTGGCAAAGCTCGATGCCGCGGCGATAGCAGGATGCGAGCAGCGCGTCCTCGTTTTGGGTGCCGCCATTCCACACCGGGCCGACCGTATGGATGACATGCTTGGCAGGCAGCCGATACCCTTTGGTGATCTTGGCATCACCGGTCTTGCAGCCATGGAGCGTGCGGCATTCGGCGAGCAGCTCCGGGCCCGCGGCGCGATGGATCGCACCGTCGACGCCGCCGCCACCGAGCAGCGACGAATTGGCCGCGTTGACGATGGCGTCAACGCGCAGGGTCGTGATGTCGGTAACGATGACGTCGAGCCGCGCCTTGCCGATTTGGCGCGCGGTCAAGGTCAGGCAACCACGTCGACCGGGATGCCCTTGTCGGCAAACAGCTGCTGCAATTCACCGGCCTGGAACATCTCGCGGATGATGTCGCAACCGCCGACGAACTCGCCCTTCACATAGAGCTGCGGAATCGTCGGCCAGTTCGAATAGACCTTGATGCCGTCGCGCAGCTCGGCCGATTCAAGAACGTTGAGGCCCTTATAGCCGACACCGATGTGGTCGAGGATCTGCACGACCTGACCGGAAAACCCGCACTGCGGGAATTGCGGCGTGCCCTTCATGAACAGCACGACGTCGTTCGCCTTCACTTCGTTGTCGATGAATTGCTCGATGCTCATTTTCGCTTCCTTCGGGGGCGGCGCTCTCAAGCCCTAACGGACCGGCCCGCCCTTCTAACCCGTGACTGGCTATATATGTAGCTCAAACCATTGTGCATCCAAAGCAAAATGGCGGAAATCTGGCATGCGGCAGGAGCCGGGCGGCGCCCCAAAAGGGGCCGGGATTACCTGACGATCCCAATATCATCATGGGGGAGGCTTTTTTCCTGTAACCGAACCCCTATCTAGGACGAACTGTCCGTCTGGAACCAGTTTGCCGAAGCAACGTTCTCCCCTTGAATCGGAGACCATCGTTGACGAAACCAGCCTCTGCCGCGGCCGCCATTCCCGGCGCCTCCCCGTCATTGTCCTCCGAATCCGGGTCGTCAGCCCAGCGCTTGGTGGATGCCTATCGCGCGGTCCGTGACGAGACCGAGCGCCGGGCCGCGCCGCTGTCCGCGGAAGACCAGCTGATCCAGTCGATGCCGGATGCGAGCCCCGCCAAGTGGCACCGCGCCCATACGACCTGGTTCTTCGAGCAGTTTCTGCTCGGCGAGCACGTCAAGGGCTACACGCCGTTCCACCCGGACTACGCCTATCTGTTCAATTCCTATTATGTCAGCGCCGGTCCCCGGCACGCCCGCCACCAGCGCGGCCATCTGACCCGACCGACCGCCGACGAAGTCACCGCCTACCGCTGCCATGTCGACGCCGAAGTGGTGAAATTCTTCCAGACCGCCGCAGCGGACAAGCTCGACGCGCTGGTGCCGCTAGTCGAGGTCGGCCTCAATCACGAGCAGCAGCATCAGGAGCTGATGGTCACCGACATCCTGCATGCCTTCGCCCAGAACCCGATCCCGCCGGCCTACGATCCGGCCTGGCGCTTCCCGGCATCGCAGCGCGGCACCGAGGAATGGGTGACGCTGAACGAAGGCATCCACACCGTCGGCCACGCCGACGACAGCTTTCATTTCGACAATGAGAAGCCCGCGCATCGCGCTCTGGTTGGTCCGGTCAAGCTCGCCAAGAACCTCGTCAGCAATGCCGACTGGCTCGCCTTCATGAAGGACGGCGGCTATTCCACCGCCACGCTGTGGCTGATGGACGGCTTCGGTGCCGTGAGCAACGAGGGCTGGCAGGCGCCCGGCCACTGGCGCGAGATCAACGGCGAATGGAAGATCATGACTCTGGGCGGCCTGCAGCCGATCGATCCGGCAGCGCCGGTTTGCCATGTCAGCTATTACGAGGCCGACGCCTTCGCCCGCTGGGCCGGCAAGCATCTGCCGACCGAGATGGAATGGGAGGTCGCGGCGCGCGCCGGCCTGCTCAACGATGCCTATGGCATCGTTTGGCAGTGGACCCGGAGCTCGTATTCGCCGTACCCGGGCTATCGCGCGATCGAGGGCGCGCTCGGCGAATACAACGGCAAGTTCATGGTCAACCAGCTGGTGCTGCGCGGCTCGTCGCTGGCGACGCCATCAGGTCATAACCGTGTCACCTACCGCAACTTCTTCTATCCGCACCATCGCTGGCAATTCACGGGGTTACGCCTCGCCGACTATGCCTGATTGAGTCCTGTCGACATCAATATCGCGCCGGTAAGCGCGTTCGGGAGAGTATCATGAATGTGCATGCCGCCGCTTTGGCCAAAGCGTATCCGTTCGACGAAGCGACCTCGGCGTTTGCCGGCGATGTGATCGGCGATCTCGCCCGTCACCCGAAGCGGCTGTCGCCGAAATATTTCTACGACGCCACCGGCTCGGAGCTGTTCGAGCAGATCACGGTGCTGCCGGAATATTATCCGACGCGCACCGAGCTCGGCATCCTGCGCGACCGCGGCGACGAGATCGCCGCGATCATTCCGGAAGGTGCTGCGCTGGTCGAGTTCGGCGCCGGCGCGACCACCAAGGTGCGCCTGCTGCTCGAGCACTGCGAATTCGCAGCTTACGTGCCGGTCGACATCTCCGGCGATTTCCTCAAGGCCCAAGCCGATGGCCTGCGCAAGGATTTCCCCGGTCTCGGCATCTACCCGGTCGCAGCCGATTTCACCACGCCGTTCGCGCTGCCCGAGGCCGTCGCCACCATGCCGAAGGTCGGCTTCTTCCCGGGCTCGACGCTCGGCAATTTCGAGCCGAGCGAGGCCTTGGCCTTCCTGCGCAGCGCGCGAAAAATCCTCGGCCACGGCGCGCAGATGATCATCGGCGTCGACCTCGAGAAGGATGAGCGCGTGCTGTACGACGCCTATAACGACGCGGCCGGCGTCACCGCGCGCTTCAACCTCAATGTGCTGGTGCGGATCAATCGCGAGCTCGGCGGCAATTTCGACCTCTCGGGCTTCACCCACCGCTCGATTTACAACCGCGACCGCCATCGCATCGAGATGCACCTGATCAGCCGCAAGGCGCAGACCGTGCGCATCCTCGGCAACACCTTCGCATTCCGCCCCGGCGAGAGCATTCACACCGAAAACAGCTATAAATACTCGCTCGAGCGTTTCACCGCGCTGGCCCGCAGCGCCGGCTGGACGGTGCGCAACAGCTGGACCGACGCCAACACGATGTTCTCGGTGCACGCACTGGTCGCCGATTAGCCAGGACCAGAACCGAGGGGATGGGGCAACGACCATGGGCAGGCGCGGGCTGCAGATCGCAACGGGCTTGCTCGCCCTCGTCCCGATCCTGACCGGCATCATCACGATGCTCGGCGTCAGCGACCCGCTCTACGCCTCGTCGGGCGTCCCGGCGCTGCCGGTGCTGGACAGCAATCTGCGCTTCTTCGGTGGGGTCTGGCTCGGCCTTGGTCTCGCGCTGATCTGGCTGGTGCCACGCATCGAAAGCGAGAGCGTGCTGTACCGCGTGGTCTGGGGCGGCATCTTCCTCGGCGGCGTCGGCCGGCTGCTGTCGATCGTGATGGTCGGCGCCCCGCCGATCCCGTTCATCGGCTTCACCGCGCTCGAATTGATCGGCGCGCCGCTGTTCGTCTATTGGCAGCATCGCGTGGCGACCGCCACCCGCAGGTAGCGCGGACCGCGCCCCTACGCCTCGCCTTCCGTCGACCGCAGCGAGATCGACTCCCAGGCCGCGACCATGATCATGATCGCGGTGGTGACGAGCGAGAGCACCAGTGGCGACATGTCGTGACCAAAATAGGCGGTGATCGCCAGCGCGATGAGGCCGACGCCGTGCGAGAGCTGCAGGAAGTTGCGGATCACGAATTTGAACAGGATGGTGCCGACCAGGAACAGCACGGGACCGCCGACCGAGCTCACGATCGTCTTCAAATCGGAGTGTCCGCCAGGATGCTTGAGCACCAGCTCGTCGGCGACCGCGGTGAGGATGATGCCGCCGACGATCGGCATGTGCAGATAGGTGTAGGCGATCCGCGCCACGCGGCCGGATTGCTCGGATTTCGAGATCATCTCCGAGCCGGCCTCGGCGCCCTTGTGGAAATAGATCCACCACATCGCGATGCTGCCGACCAGCGCCGAGATGAACGCGGCGACGTTCTCCGGCGTCCAGGTCAATTCGGCGAAGGTCGCGCCATCGACCACGATGGCCTCGCCGAGTGCGATGATGATGAACCCGGCGCAGCGTTCGGCCATGTGGCCGCCCTCGACCGACCAGGCCTCCATCGAGGAGAAGCCGAGTCCCGGGGTCCAGAACCGGGCGGCCGGCGCGACATATTCGATTGTCAGCGCCGCGATCCACAGCCACATCCGCGTCTCGTGCTCGGCGAAGCCGCCGAGAACCCAGAGCACGGCTGAGCAGGACAGCCAGGTCAGGATGCGGATCGCATTGTGGCGCACCGCCGTCCGCCGCCGCGGCGTCACCAGCAGCCAGAACGCGGTGCGGCCGACCTGCATCGCCGCATAGGTGCCGGCGAACCACAGCCCGCGCCCCTCGAAGGCGGTCGGTATCGAGGTCGACAGCAACAGCCCGCCCAGCATCAGCACGAACAGCAGCAGGCGGACCGGCGTCAGGTCGGGATTGAGCCAGTTGGTCACCCAGGTGGTGTAGACCCACACCCACCACACCGCGAGGAACAGCAGCGTGACCTGCACCGCCCCCAAAGGGGTGAAGTGGTGCAGCAGCGTATGCGACAGCTGCGTGACGGCGAAGACGAAGACGAGATCGAAGAACAGCTCGGCATTGGTGACGCGGCTGGGCTGGTTCGGCACGATGACGCGAAACATCGCGCCGCGCGGATTATCTGCCATCGCTTGGGGCCCCCGCCCGGTTGCCGGGGACTAGCCTTCCGGCACGCCGGTTTGCAGGGCCAACGCGTGCAGCACGCCGCCCATCTGGCCCTTCAGCGACTGGTAGACGATCTGGTGCTGCTGGACACGGGACTTGCCGCGGAATGACTCGGATATGACAGTGGCCGCATAGTGGTCGCCGTCGCCGGCCAGATCGCGGATCGTCACCTCGGCATCGGGGATCGCTGCCTTGATCATCGATTCGATATCACGGGCGTCCATCGGCATCCCAGTCCACCTCCGTCAGGTCGTTCGAATCAGGCCGGCTCGGCCAGGATAAAACCCAAGATAAACCTAAGACAAAACCTAAGATAAAACCTAGCGCCTGGGGTCTTCTAGGTCATCCCGGGCACACTATATTCCCATTCCCAGCGATTTAAACCTGCATCAATCGGTCACAAGCCATCACGCCGAAATGACCAGAAGAGGCGCAGAATCATGAAGCTCCCCGGCCCCGACCATCCGATCACGATCACGCCCAATGCCAAGCGCATCCGCGTCACCGCCGACGGCGTCGTGATCGCCGAGACGACCCATGCGCTGACCCTGAAGGAAGCAAGCTATCCTGCCGTGCAATATGTCCCCCGGCAGGACGCCAAGATGGAGCTGTTGACACGCACCGAGCGGACCACGCATTGCCCTTATAAGGGCGATGCGAGCTATTTCAGCATCAAGGCCAATGGCAAGACGTTGGACAACGCGATCTGGACCTATGAGGAGCCGTTTCCGGCCATGACCGAGATTGCCGGCCATCTGGCGTTCTATCCGGACAAGGTGAAGATCGAGGAAGTGGCCTAAGGCCGTCTCGGCTGCCGCAAGCGCCTCGCGTCATCCAAGCCTGAAAAACGTAAATGCCCGGGCCTCGCCCGGGCATGACGACGACAGTGTTCGGCCGGATCTCCGCTAGGCTCTGAAGATCGTGAGCCCGAGGACCAGGAGTACCAGGAAGATCACGACGAATACGTAGAACAGGAAGCGGGCGATATCGGCGGACGCGGCGGAAATGCCGGTGAAGCCCAGCAAGCCCGCGATGATCGATACAACAAGAAAGATCAGCGCCCATTTCAGAAGTGTCATTGCTTGCTCCTCATTACCGCGCGTCCGCACGGCCGCCTGTTCTCCCGGTAACGCCCGCTCCCGATCACAGTTCCAAAAACGAAACAGATCCGCTGAAATGACCGACCTCGACACCCGGGAAGCAAGACAATTGGGCCTTGCTGAATCGAGTTCCCGGCTGCAACATCCGGGTGCAGACCCGGCTGGGGGCACCATGAAATCGATTGCTCACGCGGCTCCGGCCGTCGACATCCAGGCAGCACCGAAGCTCCACAAGCGTAACGTCGCGTTGGACCGTGCGCGCACCTTCCTGACCCTGGTCGTGCTGCTGCATCACGCGGTGATCCCCTACACCCATTTCGGGCACACCGACCCGACATCCTGGATCGGCTTCGACTGCGTGGTGCTCGCCACCGACAGCTTCTTCATGGCGATGTTCTTCTTGCTGTCGGGGCTGTTCGTCTGGCCGGGGCTCGGCCGCAAGCCGTGGCTGATCTTCCTGCGCGACCGGCTGCTGCGGCTCGGCCTGCCGTTCGTGATCTGCGCGGTCACCGTGATTCCGATCGCCTATTACGCGATCGCGCTACGCGCGACGCCGGAGGTAACCTTCTCTGAATTCTGGCGGAAGACCATGACGTTCGGGCCGTGGCCGAGCGGCCCGATCTGGTTCGTCTACGTCTTGATGACCTTCGACCTGACGGCGAGCCTGCTGTACCGGGTGTCGCCGCATCTGCTCGATCCCATCAACCGTCTCTCGATCATGGGATTCGAACGTCCCTCGAAGTTCTGGCTCTTCCTCGTCGTCGTCAGTGCCGCCGCCTACCTGCCCATGCTGGTCCATTACGGCCAGAACTACTGGTTCGAACTCGGACCGTTTTCGGTGCAGGCGAGCCGCGTGCTGCTGTATGCGTCCTATTTCTTCATTGGCGCGGGGATCGGGGCGGCCAACTTCGAGAACGGCGTGCTCGGCGCGCACGGACGGCTGACCGAGCGGCGCTGGTTCTGGACGGGCATCACGCTGATTCCCTACTGCATGATGTGGGTCATGATCTACATCAAGCGCGAAATCATCGGTAACCCCGATCCGCTGCCGGGCTGGTATCTTGCGATCTACGGCAGCTTCTACGTGCTGTTCAGCGCCTCGATCCTGTTCGCGATCCTGGCCTACTTCCTGCAATCGAGAGACGGCGGGCCGACGCTGCTCGACCGCATGCAGGGGGATGCCTACGGCATGTTCCTGGTGCACTATCCGATCGTGCTGTGGCTGCAATACTGGCTGTTTGATTTCGACCTGCCGGCGATCGCCAAGGCTGCGATCGCGTTCTTCGCCACCGTGGCACTGAGCTGGGCCGCCACCGCCGTGCTGCGCAAGCTGCCGGGCGCCAATTACGTGCTGTAGCTTCGGCCATGATGCGTAATCGCATCATGACCTCGCTCGTTGGTGCGCGGCCGGCGCGCATCAGCCGCGGACCCAGTGCGTTGCAGCAGGCCGGTTGTGAACCGGAATTTGCGCGCAACCTGCCTTTGGTCACATGCCGCCGGGCGATTCTCGTTTATGCTCGCCGGACTGATTGACCTCAGGGAGTCCAAGGGATGAACGACCCTCAAGTTGGATGGATCGCCGCCATCATCGTCGGCGGATTGGCCGGCTGGCTCGCCGAGATGTTCATGAAGACCGGAACCGGCATCGTCATGAACATCATCCTCGGCATCGTCGGCGCCGCGCTCGCGAACTGGCTGTTGGGTCTGCTCGGCGTGTCGCTCGGCGGAGGATGGATCGGCTATCTCGTTGCCGGATTCATCGGCGCCTGCGTGATCATCTTTGCCTGGCGCGCGATCCGCGGTGCGACCTAAAGCATGATCCGGAAAAGTGCGAAGCGGTTTTCCGAAAAGATCATGCTTAAAAAGTGAGCTAGAGCGTGATCCGGAGCGATCGTGCTTGAACGAAAAATAGCGCGATGATGGCTTCATCGCGCTATTGAGGTCTTCTTCGCTTGACGTTGCAGCGCCTGGTCCGCCCGGATCAGGCGGCCGTGCTGTGCATGTAGTTCGGCAGCCAGTGCTCGAACGCGCGCGACAGGTTCTCGACCGAGACCTGCGGCTCGCCGGCGACGGCAATGGCATCGCCACCCGTGGTGCCGATGCGCGCGCAGGGCACGCCAGCGCCCTTCATCTTCGCCAGCACGAGGCCCGCGTCGGCCGCCGGTACGGTGACGATGTAGCGGGCCTGATCCTCGCCGAACCAATAGGCATGCGGGACAATCGATGACGGCGCGGCGAGGAGCTGCGCGCCGATGCCGCTTGCGATCGCCATCTCGGCGAGCGCGATCAAGAGCCCGCCGTCGGAGACATCATGCACCGCGGTCGCGGTGCCGGCGCGGATCATGCCGCGCACCACATCGCCGTTGCGCTTCTCGGTGGCGAGATCGACCGGCGGCGGAGCACCCTCCTCGCGGCCGCAGACATCGCGCAAATAGACCGACTGGCCGAGCCAGCCTTGCGTATCGCCGACCAGGAGGATCGCCTCGCCCGCCGCCTTGAACGCCAGGGTCGCCGACTTGGTGAAGTCGTCGAGCAGACCGACACCGCCGATCGAAGGCGTCGGCAGGATGCCGCGGCCGTTGGTCTCGTTGTAGAGCGAGACGTTGCCGGAGACGACCGGGAAGTCCAGCGCGCGGCAGGCTTCCGAAATGCCCTTCAGGCAGCCGACGAACTGGCCCATGATCTCGGGGCGCTCGGGGTTGCCGAAATTGAGATTGTCGGTGATCGCGAGCGGCCGGCCGCCGACCGCGGTGATGTTGCGCCAGGCTTCGGCGACCGCCTGCTTGCCGCCCTCGAACGGATCAGCCTCGCAATAGCGCGGCGTGACGTCGACGGTGAGCGCGAGGCCCTTCGGCCCGTCCTCGACGCGGACCACGGCGGCATCGCCGCCGGGACGCTGCATGGTATTGCCGAGGATGACGTGGTCGTACTGCTCCCACACCCAGCGCTTCGAGCACAGTTCGGGCGTGCCGATCAGCTTTTCCAGCGCCTCGGCGATTCCGAGCGGCGGCTTGACGTCCTGGCCGCGGATCACCGGCAGCGCAGTCGAGGCGACGTGCGGACGGTCATAGACCGGCGCCTCGTCGCCGAGCTCCTTGATCGGCAGATCGGCCATCACGTCGCCGCCATGCTTGACGACGAAGCGCTTGCTCGGCGTGGTGTAGCCGACGATGGCGAAATCGAGCCCCCATTTGCGGAAGATCGCCTCGGCCTCTTGCTCCTTCTCGGGCTTGAGCACCATCAGCATGCGCTCCTGGCTCTCCGAGAGCATCATCTCGTATGCGCTCATGCCGGTCTCGCGGGTCGGCACCGCGTCGAGGTCGAGGTCGACGCCGAGGTCGCCCTTGGCGCCCATCTCGACCGCCGAGCAGGTCAGGCCCGCCGCGCCCATGTCCTGGATCGCGATCACGCAACCCTTTTCCATGATCTCGAGGCAGGCTTCCAGCAGCAGCTTTTCGGCGAAGGGATCGCCGACCTGCACGGTCGGCCGCTTCTCCTCGGAGGCGTCGTCGAACTCGGCCGAGGCCATCGAGGCGCCGTGGATGCCGTCGCGGCCGGTCTTGGAGCCGAGATAGACGATCGGCATGTTCACGCCGGAGGCCGCCGCATAGAAGATCTTGTCGGCATCGGCGAGGCCCACCGCCATCGCGTTGACCAGGATGTTGCCGTCATAGCGGGTGTGGAAGCGGACCTGGCCGCCGACCGTCGGCACGCCGAACGAATTGCCGTAGCCGCCGACGCCCGCCACCACGCCGGACACCAGATGCCGGGTCTTGGGATGCTCGGGCGCGCCAAAGCTCAGCGCGTTCAGGCAGGCGATCGGCCGCGCGCCCATGGTGAAGACGTCGCGCAGGATGCCGCCGACGCCGGTGGTGGCGCCCTGGTACGGCTCGATGTAGCTCGGGTGGTTGTGGCTCTCCATCTTGAAGACCACGGCCTGGCCGTCGCCAATATCGATCACGCCGGCATTCTCGCCGGGGCCCTGGATCACCCAGGGCGCCTTGGTCGGCAGGCCGCGCAGATGGATCCGGGACGACTTGTACGAGCAATGCTCGTTCCACATCGCCGAGAAGATGCCGAGCTCGGTGAAGGTCGGAACCCGCCCGATCAGCTTGAGGATGCGCTCGTACTCGTCCGGCTTCAGCCCGTGGGCGGCGACGAGTTCGAGGGTGATCTGGGGCTCGTTCTTGGGGGCGTTCATGGGTCCCTTAATAGGTAGATCGAACGGGGGCGAAAAGGCCTTTTACGGGGCATTTTCGGCCTGTCCAGAGCTTTGCGGCGATCAGAGCCCCGCGCGACGGGGCTCTGGATTTCTGTTTTGACGCGTTTTCTACGCGCAAACCGGTGCCCACTTCGCGCGAAAACGCTGCGCCCCGCGGGGTGCGGGATTTGCACAATGGGGATGGATCGGATTTAAGGACCCGAACCCGATAATTGAAGGCTATATTTCGTGAACGAGCTCGCCAAAACCGCATTCAACCGCCGTCCCGACCTCCACGTCGAAACCGAGGGCGAATTCGCCGGCTGGCGGACCTGGACCCGGGACAATTTCGAGACCCATGCCGGCCCCTTTTACCACCGCATGGACGAGAACGGCCGCATCAGCTGCGCGTTCCGGGTAGGCAAAAAGCACCTCAACGGCTCCGGCAATGTCCATGGCGGCTGCTTCATGACCTTTGCCGATTACTGCCTGTTCGCGCTGGCCGGCTCGGTGCTCCAGGGCCCCGGCGTCACGGTGTCGTTCGCCTCGGAGTTCCTCGACGCGGCCCGCGAGGGCGACCTGATCGAATGCACCGGCGAGGTCACCCGCGCCGGCATGTCGCTGATCTTCGTTCGCGGCATGCTGACATCGGCCGAGCGGCCGCTGTTCACCTTCTCCGGCACCATTAAGCGGGTGAAGCGCAAGGCGGCGGCTGCCGGTTGACGCATTGGCTGCGTCCGCAAGCCTCTGGCTCCAGTACCGGTCCCGAAGTATCAGTGTCCTCGCCCGCCAAGGCGCGAAGGGAGCCAATCAAGGTGCCGAAGAGCACAGCGAAGACGGGCGGCGTGACGGCTCCCGCGATCACACCCACTCCGTCGACGTCTGCGCCGGGCGCACGCGGCTGGCGCGACTATGCGTTGCTCGTGGCGCTGGCCTGCTGCTGGAGCTCGACCTATCCGCTGACCAAGATCGGGCTCGGCTCGATCCCGCCGGTCACCTTCATCTCGGCGCGCTCACTGGTCGCCGCAGCCTTCCTGCTCGTGGTGCTGCGGATCCGCGGCATCCGCATCCCGACCGACCTCAAGGCGTGGAAGCTGTTCGCCTTCCAGCAGACCATCAACTCGACGATCCCGTTCCTGGTGATCACCTGGGCGCAGCTCTATGTGCCGGCCTCCAACACCGTGGTGCTGGCCTCGACGACGCCGATCTTCGCCTTCCTGATCACCTGGGCGATCACGCGGCACGAGCCGGCCTCGCTGCTCAAGCTGGTCGGCGCGATCCTCGGCCTCGCCGGCACGGTCGCGATCATCGGCCTCGACGCGCTCTCGGGCTTCGGCAAGGAGATCTTTGCCGAGATCGCGATCCTGCTTGCCACCGTCTCGTTCGCCTGCGCCACGATCTTCGGGCTGCGGCTGTCGGACTACGATCCGATGGTTGTCGCGGCCGGCTCGCTGTTGTTCGGCGGCACCGTGCTGCTCCCGGTCGCCCTGATCGTCGATCATCCCTGGACGCTGCACCCGACGCCGCAGGCGATGGTCGCAACCGTCACCATGGGCATCTTCTCCAGCGCGTTCGGCTTGATGCTGTTCTACATGTGCCTGACCCGGCTCGGCACACTCACCACCAATGCGCAAGGTTATCTGCGCATTCCGATCGGCGTCGCGCTGTCGGTGCTGCTGCTCGGCGAATCCGTGCCGTCGAACCTGGCGCTCGGCCTCGTGCTGGTCATGGCCGGCGTCGCGGCGATGACCGTGCCGGCTCAGGCCATCAAGCGTTGGTTGCGAAAGTTCTAGTGGATCGAATCTAACGGATGTGTCCCGGCAATGGCCCATCCAGAACTCTGCCTTGGCGGACCTATTCGTCGATACTCCAGGTGCTCCGATCATCGATCGGATTTGGCAATCGACCGGCAAGGCAATCTGCGAGTGATTGCGGGGAGAACCGGCGATCTCGACACTCGATTACCCACAAAGGAAGTCGGCAGGTCCGCCATTGAGATACGGCGGTGGCGACACCGGCATGAAGACAGTCGGAAGGCGCTCTGTCAGCGACAGGTAATTGAGAACATGCCCAAGTTCTTGGACCACGCGCCAAGCAAGCGGATCGGAGATATCGATAACGAATTTAACCGACCAAGCCGCGTCGTCGCGTCCTGTCCCGATCCGCCCCTTGATGGCCGGAATTCGGTTCAACAGTGTCGTTAGCGCGATGAATTCCGAATCTTCGCTCAAGGGGCCGCCATTACGTTACGCCCGCCAAGGCTTGGTGCCCTCGCCTGACGGCGGCGATGATCTTATCAGGGCCTGCGATCGAGACGAAGGGTCTGGGGCCGCTCACGCCGACAATTGCTTCTCGGCAATCGAGAGCCACTCGGCCTGGGCATCGCGCAGGTATTTCGGCGCGCGCCGCATCTGGATCAACAGCTCGTTGAACACCATGCGCGCCTCGGCGGTGCGGCCGACCAGCTGCAGCAACAGGCCGTAGCGGACCCGCGCCTCCGCGCCGGGAAAATACTGCGTGACCGCCTGATATTCTTCCAGCGCCTCGTCGAGCCGGCCGATTTCGGCGAGCGAGCGGGCATAGAGCAGATGCCCCTCGGCGGACTCGAAATCCGGCCAGCGCTCGCGCAAGGCATCGAGCGTCGCCAGTGCTTCGGCCGGCTGCTTGCGGGCGAACTGCGCCTGCGCCTTGGCCAGCGCGTAAGCCGGATCGTCGCCCTGTGGCAGACCCAAGACGTGGTCGTAGTGGCTCTCGGCCTCCTCGAAGCGCCCGACATTCTGGCACTCCGCGGCAAGCGCCGCGCGGTTGGCGATCGTATCCGATGTGGCAAGCCGGTCCGACAGCTCGCGATAGCGCTTCTCCGGATCGAGCCGGTTGGCGACGCGCTTGCGCGCCTGCGCGGCGCCCGGCCCGCCCCACCATTCCGGGATCAGTTCGACGACGATGTAGGCGAGCGCGCCGATCAGCGGCACCATCAGGATGATGAAGGCCCAGGGCTGCAGGCGCCCGGTGCGCGCGGCGTGATAGATCAGCGAGATGTCGAGCAGCAATATGACCAATGCAACAGGCATTGCGGATCCCCGCGAAGCGGACAGTTCATCCAAACGCCTCCGTCATAACGTGCCCTTCATGCTGCGACAATCCTCGGTTGTTGCGCCGGCCGCCTTAGCGTGAAGAGATCGTGAAGCGGAAGCCGCTATGCTGGATTGGTCTCTGACGGAACCGGGCAGGTTCACGGCACAGCGCCCCCGAGGGCACCGCGGGTAGCCGCTACTTCTTGTCGTCCGCCAGCAGCGTGCGGTATTTCGCGACGTCGCGCGTCACCAGTTGCTGCAGCACCTCGGGCGCGAGCTCGTTGGCGTCGGGCGCGACCGTCGACAAATCGACAAACCGCTTCTTCACCGCCTCGCTCGCGACCGCGGTGCGCGCGGCAGCGTTCAACTTGCCGATGATCTCAGGCGGGGTCCCCTTCGGCGCGAACAGGCCGTTCCAGCCCTGCGCCTCGAACTCGGGCAGGCCGGCCTCGGTCGAGGTCGGCAGCTCCGGCAGCGAGGCGAGCCGCACCGTCGAGCCGACCACGACCGCTTTCACGAGCTTGTCGTCGATCGCCTGCGACACCGAGGCCGCGGCATCGCAGACGCCGTCGATCTGGCCGCCGATCGCATCCGTCAGCGCCGGCGCCGCGCCGCGATAGCCGACCAGTTGCACGTCGACGCCGGCGGCATGCACGAAGCTCTTGCAGATCAGGTAGTTCGAGGAGCCGACGCCGGCATGGCCGAGATTGATCTTGCCCGGATTCTTCTTCGCGTAGTCGATGAATTCCTTGAGGTCCTTGGCCGGAAAATCCTTGCGCAGCGCGACGATGCCGAAGGTCTTGGCGACCACCGCGATCGGCGCGAAGGAGTCGGGCGTGAACGGCAGCTTCGGATAGATCGTGTAGGTCGCAGCGTTGGTGCCGGCATTGCCGATCGCGATCGTGTAGCCGTCCGGCTCGGCGCGCGCCGCGCGGGTCAGCGCGGTCGAACCGCCGGCGCCGCCGACATTCTCGATGATGATGGTCTGGCCGAGCGCAGTGCCCATCTGGTCGGCCACCGCGCGGGCGATGACGTCGGAGGTGCCGCCTGCCGCAAACGGCACGATCATCGTGATCGGACGCTTCGGAAAGTCCTCGGCGTGTGCCGCCGTCGCAAGCAACAGCGCTGCGGCCGCCGCGAACCACCGTCCGAGCATTTTATTCTGACGCGTTTTCTTCACGCGAACCGGTCCCCACTTCGCTCGAAAACGCTATGATTGTCACGCCGCCTTTTCGAACTGCTGGACGAGGCCCGCGAACAGGCCGCGGCCGTCGGTGCAGCCCATGATCTCTTCGACGTGGTTCTCCGGATGCGGCATCATGCCGAGCACGTTGCCTCGCTCGTTGACGATGCCCGCGATCGAATGCGCGGCGCCGTTGAAGTTGGAGGCCTCGTCGACCGCGCCATCGGCAGAGCAGTAGCGATAGAGCACCCGCCCGTCGCCTTCGAGCCGCTTCAACGTCTCCTCGTCGGCCTCGTAATTGCCCTCGCCATGCGCCACCGGCACCCGGATCACCTGGCCGGCATTGTAGCCGCGGGTGAACGGCGTGTCGGAGCGTTCGACCTTCATGTGCACGTCGCGGCAGACGAATTTCAGCCCGGCATTGCGCATCAGGACGCCCGGCAGCAGCCCGGACTCGCAGAGGATCTGGAATCCGTTGCAGACGCCGAGCACGAGCCCGCCCTTGGCGGCAAAATCGCGCACCGCGTCCATCACGGGCGCGCGCGCCGCGATGGCGCCGCAGCGCAGATAGTCGCCATAGGAGAAGCCGCCGGGCACCACCACGAGGTCGGTGCCTTTGGGCAGCGCGGTTTCGGCGTGCCAGACCATCGCGGTCTCATTGCCGGAGGCGAGCTTCAGCGCGCGCGCCATGTCGCGCTCGCGGTTGATGCCAGGGAAGACGAGGACGGCTGATTTCATCGGATCACCGGATTTTCGACGCTAGTGCAACCATGAATTTTGCGTAGTTGTCATTGCTGGCCTTCTCGTCGCGCGCCGAACTGATCAGGCTGGCAGAGGCTCGCGCACCAAACAGCAAGCCATTGACTTGGTACTCGCTGGCACCGTTGGGCGTCACCGTCAGGCGCCGCGCCCGGAACATCCGCGGCACCGCAGTGCCTTTGTCGCCATCGACACCGATAATCGTGATGCGCTGTCCCGGCGTTCGTTGCTGCAGCGCCTTGATGATCTGATCCTGGCTGTCACGGAACTGCTCCAGGGTCATCGGATTGTCGGCAGCATAAAGCCGATAGCTGACCTTGGACCCCGCACCGCAGCTCGCTTGCTCGCAGTGGAAGATGTGCCTGTCAGGACCGCTGCGCTCGTAGCGCCATCCGCTCACCGCAACCGGCGGCGGTTGTGTCGCGGTGGCGGCAGGCGCCGGCTTCGGTTGAGCCGACGCAGCGCCGATTCCGGCAGCCGTCAGCAGGGCAAGCAGGAACGATCGGACCAATGCGCGATTGCGGCCGGAAAAGGCGGGAGCGGCTGATGTCATTTGGCTCGCTCGGTTAGCTGAGAACCTCGACCCGGTAGTTCTCGATCACGGTATTCGCCAGGAGCTTGTCGGCGGCGGCTTTCAGCGCCGCCTCCGCCTTGGCCTTGTCGGTCGCGGCGAGCTCGATGTCGAACACCTTGCCCTGGCGGACGCTGGCGACACCGTCGACGCCGAGCGATTTCAGCGCGCCCTCGATCGCCTTGCCCTGCGGATCGAGGATGCCCGACTTCAATGTCACAGTCACACGTGCCTTCACGGTCGCCCCTTAAGTCTAGCTCTTCACCAGCACCGGGCCGCTGCCGGCCGGCCGCTCGTTCTCGATCAGGATGCCGAGGCGTTTTGCCACCTCGGTATAGGCTTCGAGCAAGCCACCCAGGTCCCGGCGGAAGCGATCCTTGTCGAGCTTCTCGTTCGACTTGATGTCCCACAGACGGCAGGAGTCCGGCGAAATCTCGTCGGCGACGATGATCCGCATCATCTCGTTCTCGAACAGCCGCCCGCACTCCATCTTGAAGTCGACGAGGCGGATGCCGATGCCGAGGAAGAGGCCGGTCAGGAAGTCGTTGACGCGGATGGCAAGCGCCATGATGTCGTCGATCTCCTGCGGCGTGGCCCAGCCGAAGGCGGTGATGTGCTCTTCCGACACCATGGGGTCGTTGAGCTGGTCGTTCTTGTAATAGAACTCGATGATCGAGCGCGGCAGCTGGGTGCCCTCCTCGATCCCGAGCCGCTGCGACAGCGAGCCGGCGGCGACGTTCCGCACCACCACCTCGAGCGGCACGATCTCGACCTCGCGAATCAGCTGCTCGCGCATGTTGAGCCGGCGGATGAAGTGGGTCGGCACCCCGATGTCGTTGAGGTGCTGAAACAGGTACTCCGAAATCCGGTTGTTGAGGACGCCCTTGCCCTCGATCACCTGGTGTTTCTTGGCGTTGAACGCGGTCGCGTCATCCTTGAAGTGCTGGATCAGGGTTCCCGGCTCCGGGCCTTCATACAGGACCTTGGCCTTGCCTTCATAAATGCGGCGTCGACGGCTCATTGGGATGTACCGTGTTTTGTTGAAATCCATGGATTTGGGTGCTCCGGATGATCAGGGGTTACGACCCACGACGGAGCTGCCGCGGAGGCCTGGAACCTGGGCAATCCAACTGGAAACAGAACAAGAACCATGCCTGTTCGCAACCTATCTGATTGGGCCATCCAGCACAATCGATACCGCCCCCTTGGGGGCACTTATACCGCCCTAACATAAAGGGCCGATTCCGCCTGTTTTGCCTGCGGCTTAACGGCTCGTTGTCTTGCCGATTCCTCCCCCCTATCTAGGCAGGCATTGGGGCTGCCGCAACGCGCGGCGGCCCTTCATTCAGCAAAGGGAACTGGAACTTCAGCCATGAACGAATTCAACAAGCGCGAGGAAGGTTTCGAGAAGAAGTTCGCCCTCGACGAGGAACAGAAGTTCAAGGCCGAAGCCCGCCGAAACAAGCTGCTCGGCCTGTGGGCCGCCGAGAAGCTCGGCATCTCAGGTGACGCCGCCAGTGCCTATGCCAAGGAGGTGGTGGCCGCCGACTTCGAGGAAGCCGGCGACAATGACGTGCTGCACAAGGTTCTGAAGGACCTCACCGCCAAGGGCCAGGCCGTCACCGAGCGCGACGTCCGCGCCAAGATGGACGAACTACTGGCCGTGGCGGCGGCCCAGGTAAAGGCGGGAACGTAATCCCCGGCAACGCTGAACGCCAACCTGGCTGGTTACCCGCGCCGGACACCGTTCCGGCGCGATCCGTTTGTGGACCTCGCCTTGGTGAAGTCGGCGCGGATGATATCGAGGAGACGGCGTGACGCGGCGCTGAGGAAGCCGCCATGCCGCGTCACCGCGACGACCTCGTGACTTGCCGTGAGATTGCCGACGCGGATCGTCGCGATCGTTCCGGCGCGCAATTCCTCCGCCGCATTGCTCTGCGACAGCAGCGCGATCCCGAGCCCGGCCTCGACCAGCCGCTTCTGGGCCGTGAGGCTGTCGACCGGCGTCCAGTCGACCTCGCCGAGCCCATGGGTCAGGAACAGGGCGAACACGTGCGAGGCGGTGATCTCGCGGCGGCCCGGCACCTCGGGAAAGGCGATCCAGCGCTCATCCCTGAGGTCCGCGAGCTTGCCGATCCTGCGCCCGGCCAACGGATGGTCCGGCGCGCAGACCACCTGGAGCGGCTCGGCGAACAGCACCTCGCAATCGAGTTCGCGTGAACGGTCGCGGTCGTAGCGCAGCCCGATCGTCGCCTCGCCGCGCTGGATCAGATCGCTGACCTCGGCGCTGGTTGCGGTGCGCAGCGTCAGCGCGACGTCCGGATGCGGGCGGGCAAAGCGCTTCAGCACCTTCGACAGCCGCTCGCCGGCCAGCGTGCCGGTCACCGCCAGCGCAACCGGTCCGGAATTGTCGCGCAACAACGCCCGCACCACATTCTCGGCGTCCTGCGCCGGGGCCACCGCGCGCTCGGCATAGGGCACCATCACCCGCCCGGCATCGCTGAGCCGGGTCTTGCCGGCGATCCGCTCGAACAGCGGCACGCCGAGCTCCTGCTCGAGCAGCGCGATGCGCCTTGAGATCGCCGGCTGCGAACGATGCAGCGCCTTCGCGGCATTGGAGATCCCGCCGCGCCGATGCACCACCAGGAACGTGTTGAGCGCCTCGCTGTCCATCGCCGACCTCATGCAAAAAGCTGATGATATCGAAAGAAATAACAAATTTGTCTGATGGGCGAAACCGCCCTATCGCTACGGCCAGCGGCATTTGCAAGGACAGGAGCTCACATGCGCAGCCAGGCAGACAAGGCAGCACGGTTTCGCGAGCTGCATCAGCGGCCCGGCGCCTTCATCATTCCCAATCCATGGGACGCCGGATCGGCAAAGCTGCTCGCTGCGATGGGTTTCGAGGCGCTCGCGACCACCAGCCTCGGCCTCGCCAACACGCTGGGACAATCGACCGTCGGCCTCGACGCCATCATCGAGAATTGCCGCGCGATCACTGATGCCACCGACCTGCCGGTCAACGCCGACCTCGAGAATTGCGGCGCTGACATGCCGAAGCTCGCGGCCGAGGCAATCCGGTTCGCCGCGGAAGCCGGCGCAGTCGGTGGCTCGATCGAGGACTCGACCGGCAATCCCGAGCATCCGATCTACGATTTCTCGCTCGCGGTCGAGCGGGTGCAGGCCGCGGTCGAGGCCGCGCGCGCCCTGCCCTTCCCGTTCACGCTGACGGCGCGGGCGGAGAATTTTCTCTGGGGACGCAAGGACCTCGACGACACGATCAAGCGGCTGCAGGCCTTCGAGGCTGCCGGCGCCGACGTCTTGTATTCGCCGGGCCTGTACGACCTCGCCACCATCAAGACCGTGGTGTCGTCGGTGAACAAGCCGTTCAACCTGGTGATGGGCTTTGCCGACCCGACCCTGACGGTCGCGCAACTCTCCGCCGCCGGCGTCAAGCGCATCAGCGTCGGCGGCGCGATGCAGCGTCACGCACTCGCCGCGTTCCTGCGCTGCGCTCGCGAGATGAAGGATCACGGCGCCTTCACCTTCGTGCGCGACATGGCGCCGGTGAAGGAGGTGCGCGAAGCGTTCGCTGCCGCGAAAGGCGAATAGGGAGTGGCGAATAGCGAATAGAGAACTCCATTCGCTATTCGCCTTTCGTGCCCTCAACCTTCCTTGAAGCCGTATTCCGGCACGTTGCCGCTCGCCCCGTAATATTTGTACGGCAGGAACTTGCCCGACATCGTGATCTTGACGCGGTCGCCCTTCGGATTGGCGACGCGTTCCATCGCCATGTCGAAGTCGATCGCCGACATGATGCCGTCGCCGAACTCTTCCTCGATCAGCGCCTTCCAGGCCGGGCCGTTGACCATCACCATCTCGTAGAAGCGGTAGATCAGGGGATCGGTCGGCGGCATCGGCGTGCCGGTGCCGCGCATCGGCACCTCGTTGAGCATCGCGGTCTCGGCCTTCGACAGTCCGAACAATTCGCCGGCATTGGCCGCCTGCGGTTTTGTCAATTTCATCTGGCCGAGGATCGCGCCGACGATCAGGACTTCGGAATAGCCGCCGATCTTCTCGCAGATGTGCTTCCAGCTCCAGCCCTTCTCGCGCTTGATGTCGAGCAGCTTTTCGGTGAGGTCTTCGCGTTTCATGGCAGGGTCTCCCTTGTTTGTCATGCCCGGGCTTGTCCCGGGCATCCACGTCTTTGGTTGGCTCAGGCAGACGTGGATGGCCGGGACAAGCCCGGCCATGACGCCTGTGGATTTGGTTCGGCTCCGGCCGCAAGCGCCAATTCCGGCAAGCCCGGCCGCACCGTCGGCACGTCGCGCGGATCGTGGCCGGTCACGTCAGCCGCAAAGCTCTTGCTGCGGCTGACCAGGAAATCGACGATATGGTTGCGGAGCGCATAATAATAGGGGTGGCGGTGCAAATCGATGCGGCCGCGCTCCTTCGGCAGCGGGTTCTCGACGATCTCGGCCAGCACCGCGCCGGGTCCGTTGGTCATCAGGAAGATCTTGTCGGCGAGAAAGATCGCCTCATCCACGTCATGGGTGATCATGAAGGTGGTCTGCCCGGTCTCCAGGCAGATGCGCCGCACCTCGTCCTGCAGCGTGCCGCGGGTCAGCGCGTCCAGCGCCGAGAACGGCTCGTCCATCAGCATGATCTTCGGCGTGATCGACAGCGCCCGCGCGATGCCGACGCGCTGCTTCATGCCGCCGGACAGTTCCGACGGATGCTTGTGCTCAGAGCCGGTCAGCCCGACCAGATCGATGAACTTCTGCGCATGGGCCCTGACCCGGGCGCGGTCCCATTTGCGCCATTTCGAGCTCACGGCGTAGGCGACGTTGCCCAGCACCGTGCGCCACGGCAGCAGCGCATGGCTCTGGAAGATCACGGCGCGGTCGAGGCTGGTGCCTTCGATGCCCTGCCCGTCGACAATCACCGTCCCCTCGCTCGGCTCGTCGAGCCCGGCCAGGATATTCAGCACCGTGGTCTTGCCGCAGCCGGAATGGCCGATCACGCAGCCGAACTCGCCGCGCGTCATCGACAGCCAAAAATTCTCGAACACCGTGGTGGTGCCGCCGCCGGCGCCGGGATAGCGCCGGGCGATGCCTTCGATCGAGATGAACTTGTCGGTCATCCGCAGTAGCTCCGCGAACGAGCTGCGCTCCCTCGCCCCGCTCTTCGCGGGGAGAGGGTTGGGGTGAGGGGCTCTCTCGGCGAGGACGGAGACAGCTGGACTCGCGGAGAGTCCCCCTCACCCGATCGCTTCGCGATCGACCTCTCCCCGCAAGCGGGGCGAGGTGAACATGCGGCGGCGCTCGTGGACGTCATCAGCACTGCATCACTCCGGAAACGTCACCATGCGCGTGACGCGCGCCAGCACCTGGTCGAGCAGCATGCCGACGAGGCCGATCAGGAGAATCGCGATGATCACATTGGTGATCGACAGGTTATTCCACTCGTTCCAGACGAAATAGCCGATGCCGGTGCCGCCGACCAGCATCTCGGCGGCGACGATCACGAGCCAGGCGATCCCGATCGATATCCGCATGCCGGTCAGGATCGTCGGCGCCGCCGCCGGCAGGATCACGGTGAAGGCGCGCCTGACGGTGCCGACCTCGAGCGTCCGCGCCACGTTGATCCACTCCTTGCGCACGCTCGCCACTCCGAAGGCCGTGTTCAACAGCATCGGCCACACCGAGCAGATGAAAATGACGAAAATCGCCGAGATCGAGGAGTCCTTGATGGTGTAGAGCGCGAGCGGCATCCAGGCCAGCGGCGAGATCGGTTTCAATATCTGGATGAACGGGTCGATCGCCTTGCTGATCAGAGGCGACATGCCGATCATGAAGCCGAGCGGGATCGCGACGATCACCGCGATGAGATAGCCGAGCCCGACCCGTCCGATCGAATAGGCGAGCTGGATGCCGAGCCCCTTGTCGTTCGGCCCGTTGTCGTAGAACGGCCGTTTCAGATGCTCCCACAGCTTGGCCCCGACATCGAGCGGCCCGGGCATCGCCGACTTACCCTGGGTCGCGGTCAGCCCCATCAGTTTTGCATACTCGGGACTCATATTGGCCGTCGTCCCCGCGCTGCGGGTCGCGAGATGCCAGGCGCCGAGAAAGGCAGCGAGCAGCGCGATGGAGACGATCGCGGCGCGAAGGCGGAGGGAGAGTGTCATGCGCGCTCCCTCAACCCGTCGTCCCGTCGAAGGCCGGGACCCATACGCCGCGCTATCGCGGTGAGGCACGCGGGGAGACATCGTGCAAAATCACCGAGAACAGTGGTTATGGGTCCCGGCCTTCGCCGGGACGACGACGCGGAGAAAGCCTCCCTCCTCACGACGACTTCCTGATCTTGAAGCTCGCGAGATAATCGTCGGGCTTGGCCGGATCGAAGCTCTTGCCCATCACCGAGAACGATTTGTACGAGGTGGCGGGCGGCGCGAGCCCCATCTCGGCCATCACCTTTTTGGTGTCGGTCGCGAGATAGACCTGCTCGGCAACCGCGTGATAGTCGACGTCGCCCTTGATCTGGCCCCAGCGCTTCATCTGCGTCAGCATCCACACCGCAAAGGACTGCCAGGGGAACGGATCGAAATCGACGCGTTTCGGATCGGTCTTCACGCCGCCGAGGCCGTCAGCATAGGTGCCGGTCAGGACCTGCTCCAGCACCGTCACCGGCGCGTTGATGTAGTTGGCCGGCGCGATCGCCTCCGCGATCTGCTTGCGGTTCTCAGGCCTAGACGCATAGCCGGTGGCGTCGACGATCGCGCGGGTCAGCGCCGCGAAGGAGTTCGGCGCCGTCGTGATGAATTCGCGGCTGGCGGCAAAGCTGCAGCAGGGATGGCCGTCCCAGATCTCCTTGGAGAGAATGTGCAGGAATCCGACGCCGTCATAGATCGCGCGCTGGCAGATATTGTCGGGCGCGAGGAAGCCGTCGATGTTGTCGGCGCGCAGATTGGCAACCATCTCTGGCGGCGGCACCGAGCGGAGCTGCACGTCGGTATCCGGATCGAGCCCGTGCTCGGCGAGATAGTAGCGCAGCAGGTAGTTGTGCATGGAGTAGTCGAACGGAATGGCGAACTTCATGCCCTTCCAGTCCTTCGGATCGCGCCTGTCCTTGTGCTTCATGGCAAGCGTGATGCCCTGCCCGTTGATGTTCTCGATCGCGGGCACGGTGAACGGAATCGCATCGGCGCCCAGGCCCAGCGAGATCGCGATCGGCATCGGCGCCAGCATGTGGGCGGCGTCGTATTCCTTGTTGATGGTCTTGTCGCGGATCACGGCCCAGCCGGCGGTCTTCACCACCTCGACGTTGAGACCCTGCTTGGCATAGAAGCCGAGCGGCGCCGCCATGATGATCGGGGTCGCGCAGGTGATCGGGATGAAGCCGACCTTGAGGTCCTTCTTCTCTGGCGGACCGGCATCGGCGAACGCGTCGGTCGCCGTCTTCAGCGGGAAGAATTGCGACAGCGCGGCAAGCGCGGTCGCGGCGCCGACCGATTTCAGGAAGGCGCGGCGCGCGATATCCTGCGGAAACACCGCCCGCATCACTGCCGACGCGACGATGCTTTCGTAACGCTTCTCATCGCTGACATCTGCGACCGGCTCGCAGCGCAGCGCGCGCGCCGCATGATCGTGCTCGGCCGCGGTGCGATGCAGCCCGCAGCCGCAGGGCGATCGCGCAAGCGCGCGGTCGGCGTCGAAGGCATCATCTGACGTGGACATGCTGCGCCCCATAGTCGCACCGAAGCACGGAGACCGCCGCGATCCGGTTCATTGATCGGCGTCCGGCCGCGTTTTGCGCCGCCGGACGCCGACAAACATGCAGGTTCTATGCCGCCTTGCCTGTTACGACGGCAGCGGTCGGCAAGCCTTCGTCGATCGGCAGCGACGGGTCGCGCGACCACTCGTTCCAGGAGCCGAAGTACATCCGCACGTCCTTCACGCCGGCGTTCTTCAACGCCAGGAACGTGTTCGAGGCGCGCGCACCCTTGAAGCAGTAGAGATAGACCGGCGTGGTCTGCGAGATGCCGACGGTGGCGCATTCCGCGAGGATCTCGTCCTTCGACTTGAAGCGCGGGCCCTCGCCGGTCGGCTTCATCATGCGGTACCATTCGAGCCAGACGGCGCCGGGGATGCGGCCCTTGCGCGGGCAGAAATCCTTACCGTAGGGCGAGGAGCTGTCGCCGATCCACTCGTCGACGTCGCGCACATCGAGGATCGCGATCCCTGGCTTGTCGAGCGCCGCCAGCATCGCCTTGGCGTCGATCATGATGTCGCCGGCCTCGGGCACGATCGCGAAGGAGGCCTTCGCCGGCACCGTCACGTCGGTCGTAACCGGCAGGTCGGCCGCCTTCCAGGCATCGAAGCCGCCATGCAGCACCTTGATCTTTGGATAGCCGAGCATGGTCAGCAGATAATAGCCGCGGCAGGACTGGCCGAAGCCGGAATTCATCGACTGCTCGTAGATCACGGCGGTCTCCTTGCCGGAGAGACCGGCGGCGCCGAACGCGTCGGCGAACTTGGTCTTCAGCTCGTGGATGCCTTCCGGCGTCGAGGTCGCAAGGAACGTGAAGATGTCATGCACATTGACGGCACCGGGCAGATGTCCCGCCGCAAAGGCATCCGGATTCCGCGTGTCGATGATGACACACGGTTCTTTGGTGATGAACCCGGCAAGTTCGCCGGCGGTGATCAGAACGTCCGTCATGGCAGCCTCTCCTGTTGCGTGGTTGCAGTTGTGGTGGTCCCGAACTCTCTCTCACCCATCCGCCAGCATCTTGCGCAGCTGCTTGGTGGCAGGCGTGACGATGGCGACGAAATAGGCTTCGCGCAGCCTGCGCTGGGCGCGGTGGCTCATCAGGTAGCCGCGCGCGCCGCAATGGAGCATCGCGGCATGCGCGACCGCGACGCTGGCATCGCCGATCCGCAAGCGCAGCGCGACGACACGGCGCCAGTAGCTGTCGTCGGCATTGTAGGGATCGTGCGCCAGCGTCATCGCCTCCTTCTCGAACTCGGCATAGAGCTCGCGGAATTGCACCGGCTGCTGCGGCAGATAGCGGTTGACGTGACCGAGCGGCGCATGGACCTCGTCCATGATGTTGATGCAGTCCTTCATCAGGCCGAGGCCCATGCCGGCCTGCAGCAGGATGAATCCGGCGCGGATCTTCTTGACGAACGGCGCGGCCGGCTCGGCCAGGATCAGATCGTCAGGCACGAACACATTGCGGAACTGGACGCCATAGGTGCCGGTGCCGTCCATCGCCAGGAACGGCTTGCACGGCGTCAGTGTGATCGCGGGGTCTGAGCAGTCGGCGAGGAACATCACGGTGCCGCCCGGCTCGCCCTTGGCGATGCCGCCCTCGTCCTCGCGCTCGAAGATCGTGCCGAAGTAATGGTCGGGGCCGAGATTCGACACCCAGGGCAGCGCGCCGCGCACGATGTAGCCGCCATCGACCTTGCGGCCCTTCAGCTTCAGCCGCTCGATGCCGAAGAAGCTCTTCATCGGGTTGGAGAGCCCGGTGCCGCCGAGCGCGCGCCCGCTGGAGAAGCAATTGCCGAAGCGCGCGGCGAGCTTCATGTTGGTGGAATTGGCGACGTACCAGACCAGCGTGTTCTGGCACCAGGCCATGAAGGCGGTGGCACCGCAGACCTCGCCGAGCGCGGCCATCGACTGGATCGCCCAGCGCAAATCGGCGGGGCCCTCCTGTGGCACGTGGCTGCTCCACGCGCCGACCTTGCCGAGCCGGCGCAGGAAATCGCCGGGATAGACCGAGCCGGCATCGATCGCGGATGCAAGCGGTGCCAGCTCCTGACGCGCGAGGCGCGCGACCTCGTCCGTGATGGTCGGTGCGGGATCTTGAGCTACGACCCGCGATAAAGCCAGTGAACCCATGGATGGTCTCCGCACCTTAAAATTGCCGGTCGAGTGCTACGCGCTGACCTCGAGATTGACGGGACGGGTGAAGGTGTTGGCGACCGGCGACCACTTCTTCACATGCGCCACCAGCGCGTCGATCTCGGCCTGCGGGACGCCCTCGCATTCCATGTCGACCTTGACGCGGACGTCGGTGAAGCCGACCGGCTTCTCGCTGACATCGCCGGTGCCCCACACCGCGGTGATGTTGAGGTCGCCCTCGAGCTCGAGCTCGAGCTTGTTGACGATCCAACCGCGATGCACCGCGTTGGCGTGCAGGCCGACCGCAAGGCAGGAGCCGAGCGCGGCGAGCGAGGCCTCGGAGGGATTCGGCGCAGTGTCGTCACCGAGCAGCCCCGGCGGCTCGTCGACGATGTAGGGCGCGAGGTTGCGGATGTAGTTGGCGTGGCGGAACTTGCCCTCGGCCACCGTCTTGCATTTCAAGGTCTTGATCACCTTCGGGTTGGCCTTGCCGTTGGCAATCAGCTGCTCGAGCCCGCCTCTGTCGATCGGCGCGAGGCAGCCGGTCAGTGCGGTTTTTTGAGCGACAGCGGTCATCAGTTTTCTCCCTGGGAGCGATTGAAATGGTCAGGATACCGAACGGTCTGTTTCCTGCATGAAGCGTGCCAGTCCGCCGTCAAATCAAAAGCTGAAATCGCGCAGGTGCTTAGCCCTGCCTGCCTGCGGATTGATCAGGGTGCGGCTGCTCAAACGCGGTGCATCTGCCGCGCTGCCGCGATTATTTTCAGCGCAGGACCGCGCAGATAACCGCCCCCGCGAAGATGCGGCTTGATGATTTCACCGCGCTCCGATTTACTGCCGCGCATGGCCAAATCGCTTGCAAAGAAAAAACCTGCCGCCGCGTTCGCCGCCGGCGATGACGAATCCGCGCGCGGACGCCTGCTCAACGCGGCGACGCATCTGTTCTGCAAGAACGGCATCAACGCCACCGGCATCGATGCGATCATCGACGAGGCCGGCACCGCCAAGACCACGCTCTACAAATTGTTCGGCTCGAAGACCAACCTCGTGCACGCGGTGCTGGAGAGCGAAGGCAAGCAGTGGCGCGAATGGTTCATCGGCGCGATCGAGGCCGGCGGCGGCGATCCGCAGACCAAGCTGTCGCGGATCTTTCCTGCGCTGAAGGTCTGGTTCGCCGAGGAGCGCTTCTATGGCTGCCCCTTCATCAACGCGGTCGCCGAGCACGACAAGGACGCGAAGCAGTTCCGCAATATCGCGCTGAAACACAAGAAGGTGGTGCTGGCGCATATCGAAAAGCTCGCCGCCGAGATGGGCGCGGCCGAGCCGGCCGTGCTCGCGCACCAGCTCGCGCTATTGATCGACGGCGCCATCGTCGCCGCGATGGTGTCGTGTGATCCCGCTGTCGCCGACACCGCGGGCCTCGCCGCGGGCAATCTGTTCGCGCCGGCCAAGGTGAAGAAGCCGAAGCGCGCAGGCGGCGCGGCCGAGCAGCTGGTCGCGGTGTAAGGCAGATACTCCTACAGATCGAAATTCGTCGGCATCATCACGACGTCGCGAATCGTCATGCCGCGCGGCCGCGTCAGCATGAACATCACGACTTCGGCGACCTCGCTGGCCTCCAGCAGGCTGCCCGCCGCCTTGGCCTCCTGCAGCTTCTCCGCCGGCCAGTCGGCCAGCAGCGCGCTGATCACCGGCCCGGGCGAGATCGAGCCGACGCGGATGCCGTGCTTGAACACCTGGCGCCGCACCGTCTGCACGAAGCAGTTGACCGCCCATTTCGACGATGCATAGACCGGCTCCCACGGCGTCGGGAAATGCGCGGCCAGCGAACTGGTGACGATGATGTCGCCGGAGCCGCGCGCGATCATGTGCGGCAGCACGTCGTGCACGTTCTTCATCACGACGTTGACGTTGAGGTTCAGCATCCGGTCGATCGCTGATGTGTCGGCATCGACGAGGTCGCCGCCGACATAGCTGCCGGCATTGGCGTGCAGGATGTCGAGCCGGCCGGTCCTCGCCAGGATCTTCGGCAGCAGCGTCGCGCAATCCTTCGCATCGAGCAGGTCGATGACCAGCGGGATCACGGCATCGCCGTGCTTGGCCGCGAGCGCCTGCAGCGCCGCGGCATCGCGGTCGACCATCACCACGCGCGCGCCCGCACCCAGCATCGCCTCGCTGCTCGCCAGCCCAATGCCCGACGCCGCCCCGGTCACGGCCGCGACCTTGCCTTCCAATTGCTTCGCCATCGTCTCCATCCTGTCAGGTCAGTGCGGCGCACATGGCAACACATCACGGTCGCAATGTCAGCTCCCATGCGACGCGCGACGTTGTCTGACGCGCGCGCCCTGTCACATGCGGAGCATCGGCGGTCGCGTGGCGAAACGGCGACGCAGCCATTTTGCCGCCGGCCCCGCCGGCCGCTGCTTGTGCCAGATCACTTCGAGCGCGACCGGATGCGCGCCCTCGTCGAATTCCAGTTCGGGAATTGCCAGTTCTTCGGCAACCGACGAACTCGCCATGATGTGTGCCGGGATCAGCGCCCAGCCGACGCCTTGCTTGAGGATTTGCAGGATCACCCAATGGCTCTCGACCCACCACACCTCGGCCGCCACGCGCAGCCGATGCCGCTCGGTGCCTTCATTGCGCACCGTGACCATGATCTGGCGATGCCGCTTCAGTTCCTCCCAGTCCACCCGCCCATGCGCCAGCGGATGGTTCTTGCCGCAAACGAGCTGCAGCGGCACCCAGCCGATGGTCTTGAAGCCCAGTTCAGGCGGCAGATGCTCCTGCCGCCACATCACACCGACATCGGCCTTGCCGTCGAGCACGAGACGGCTGACGTCCTCCATGATCGGAAACAACAGCTCCAGTTCGACATGGGGAAAACGCCCAGCGAATTCCGCAAACAGCTCCCCGACCGCGCTCTCCGGATAGAGCTCGTCGATCGCCACCACCAGCCGCTTCTCGACATGCGCCTCGAAACTGCTCGCAACACCGATCAGGTGCTCGCGACGATCGAGGATCAGTTTTGCTTCCGGCAACAGGCGCGCCCCAGCTTCGGTCAGCACCGGGTTGCGGCCGGCGCGATCGAACAGCGCGATGCCGAGGTCGGTTTCCAGGTTGGCGACGTGGGTGCTGACGGCCGATTGCGCTTTCTTCAGAAGCCGCGCCGCACCGGAGAACGAGCCCTGCTCGGCAGCCGCCACGAAGGATTCGAGTTGGTCCATGGAAACGGCCATCTATCTCTTTTCCAGATATTATCTCACTTTGTTATCGCACAATATCAGATAGAAACCCGGTCACAACGACAAGAAAGGGTTTCACCATGTCCATGCGTTCCTTCTCCGATCGGGTCAGGCACGCAGTCCTGTTCGAGCTGATCGGTATCGCCATCTTCACGCCGGCGGCCGCCTGGCTGTTCAATCAGCCGATCGCCCATATGGGCGTCATCGGCGTCGTCTCGGCGACGGTGGCGACGGCCTGGAACTTCATGTTCAATCTCGGCTTCGACCACGCACTGGTCCGCCTCACCGGGCGTGTCGTCAAGACGATACCGATCCGCCTCGTGCACGCGATGCTGTTCGAGGCCGGTCTGATCGTGCTGCTGATCCCGTTCGTCGCCTGGTATCTCGGCGTCTCGCTGTGGGCCGCGCTGATGATGGATATCTCCATCGTCGCGTTCTATCTGGTCTACGCGTTCGCGTTCAACATCGCCTACGATCGCGTCTTTCCGGTGCGCCAGTTCGGCGCGCACGGTCGCGCGGCAAGCCGCGCGCTGCCGGCCTGATCGGCCTCAGCGTTCGGCGCGGTGGATCAATTGATCTGCCGCGCCGGACCCTGACACCGCAGCAATATTCCTGATGGTAGCGACTGCGCACAAGTTCCGCCGTGCAGCGCTCATACACTGGTTCGATCCGGCTTGAGCGCTGTACGGTGCTGGAAGCCGGCATGCCCGTCAGAGGCTGCCAAACGGCCAACAATGCCAAACGGCCAACAACAAGAAGCGGAGGACTCCAATGACAACAACCCGTTCAATCCAGCCAACCCGCCGTCATCTCATCAAGGGCGCAGCTGCGACGTCAGCCGCGCTGCTGCTCGGCAAGCCCGCGCTCGCCAAAGGCAAGACCGAGATCGTGATCGGCAACATCGATGCCTATTCGGGACCGGCTGCGGTCTATTCGTCGATCGGCCGCACGCCGGGCGGCTATTTCAAGATGATCAACGAGCAAGGCGGCATCAACGGCCGCATGATCCGGTACATCACTTATGACGACGCCTACAGCCCGGCCAAGACGGTGGAACAGGCGCGCAAGCTGGTCGAAGGCGACGAGATCGACGTGCTGTTTGCGCCGCTCGGTGCGCCGACCAATGCGGCGATCATGAAGTACATGAACCAGAAGAAGGTCCCACACCTCTTCATCGCCTCGGGCGCCACCAAGTTCGGCGACTACAGGAATTTCCCCTATACCATGGGCTTCCAGCCCTGCTACCAGATCGAGGGCCGGGCCTTCGCGCAGCATGTGCTGTCGACCCAGGCCGACGCCAAGATCGGCATCGTCTACCAAAACGACGATTTCGGCCGCGACGTCTTGAAGGGCTTCAAGGACGGCCTCGGCGCCAAGGCATCCGCCATCGTGGCGGAGCTGTCCTACGAAACCGCTGATCCGACCATCGACAGCCAGGTGGTGCGCTGCAAATCCGCCGGCGCCAACGTGTTCATGAGCATGACCACGCCGAAATTCGCAGCCCAAGGCATCAAAAAGATCGCCGAGCTCGGCTGGCAACCGGCGCATTACATCGGCAACAACGCCTCGTCCGCGGGCTCGACGCTGAAGGCCGCGGGGTACGACGTGTCCAAGGGGATCATCTCCAGCGCCTATTTGAAGGATCCGGTCGACGCCGCCTGGGACAGCGATCCCGCGATCCAGAAATGGCGGGCCTTCCTCGACAAATACGATCCGGCAGCCGCCAAGAACGACATCTATGCCGTCACCGGCTATCTCACCAGCCAGATCCTGGTTCAGGTGCTGAAGCAATGCGGCGACGACGTCTCGTCCGACAGCATCATCAAGCAGGCGGCGAACCTGAAGGATTTCGAATCCGACATGCTGCTGCCGGGCATCAAGATCAACACCTCGCCATCAGACTATTATCCGCTCGAGCAGTTGCAACTGGTGCGCTTCAGCGGCGAACGCTACGAGCCGATGGGACCGGTGATCGACGGCGGCATCTCGAAGGCCTGATCGCGGCGCCACCCAGGGCGTGAACTCATCAACGCGATGAGCACGCGCCCTGGCTTGGCCTAACCCGACAAGCGCTCAGTAGTCCCAGAACACCGGCACCCAGCGGAAGGCGTCGCCGTCGGCCGCCACATGGCCGACGGAGGGGAACGGCAGGTGCGTGGCCACCAGCAGCCCACCGGTCTCCACCAGCTCGCGCAAGAGACGGATACGAACGCGGGCCGCCTCCTCGGGGTCGTGCTCGAAGCCGTTGTACCAGTCGGGGTGCTCGAACCCGGCCGCGAACACGGCGTCGCCTGCGAATGTCAGGCTGTCGCCGCCGGACGCGAGGCGAACCACGCTGTGCCCGGGGGTGTGGCCGCCGGTGCGATGGACGACCACCCCCGGCGCGATCTCATGCTTGTCCTCGAACGTGCAGAGCTGGCTCTGGTACTCTTTCCTGAACCGCTTGGCGGTCGCCCGAAGCGCGTCCGGGAATCCCGGCGGCATCGAGACGTGGGAAAAATCAGGCGCCTCCCAGAACTTGACCTCGGCGGCCGCCACGTGGATCCGCAGGTCCGGACGCAGCTGCTCCTTCACCCCGTCGACGAGCAGCCCGCCCACGTGATCCATGTGCATGTGGGTCAGCACCACGTCGGTCACGGACCCAAGATCGATGCCGGCGGCCTCCAGCCGCTTGATCAATTGCCCGGCCCGCGGCAAGTGCAACTCCGGATCGAGCCCCAGCCCGGCGTCGACGAGGATGGTCTGCCCGCCGCTCCGCACCACGACCACGTTCAGCGCCCAATCGAAGGCGTCCGCCGGCAGGAACATGTCGTTCAGCCAGGCCGCCCGGACGGCCGGCGCGGCGTTGTGTGCCAACATCGCGGTTGGGAGCGGCAGCACCCCATCGCTGACCACCAGCACGTCAATCTCTCCGATCCGCAACGCGTAGCGCGACGGAACCAGCTCTTCGGGCCCCGGCCGACCGAGGTGTGAGGTGTTGTGTAGGTTCATGGTTCTCTCCAGCTGACCGACCACGCTGCGTTGCGGCGTGGTTGCGTTAGAATGGAGAGATGTCTAGCGAACCGCCTCTGCTGCTGCGCCAGAGTGATTGTCGTCAGTGTAGAGAGATTGCTGCCGATGCGCGCAAAGGCGACGGCCCGACAGCGCGGCGCGCCCGAGGAAAATGAGCACGAACGATCACAACGCGAACGCGAATGGACCTTCGCGCCACCCGGTGATGGCATTTTCAACCTGCTGTAGAAATGACAACTTGACTGACACGAGGTGTGGCAAAGATGAGCGCGGGGAGCGCCGGCGTCCCGCCACGTGGTCATGCATTCACCTTTCGACAGCGAAAATACGCCATTCGCCTGGAACGCCTTTGAGCGAATGACTGCCTCGGTCACCAAAGCGCAAGCCGGACCCCGCCACCAGATCCTTGACCGTACCCGACACCAGCACTTCGCTTGCACCGGCAAGGGCCGCGACGCGAGCACCGATGTGAACAGCAATTCCGCCGACATCATCGCCCATCACTTCGCACTCGCCTGTGTGCAGTCCGGCTCTGACGTCAATGCCCAAGCCCCTGACCTCGTCGGCAATTGCGCACGCGCAACGCACGCCGCGGGCCGGTCCGTCGAAGGTGGCGAGCACGCCGTCGCCGGTCATCTTGACTTCGCGGCCGCGGAATCTGGAGAGGCTGCGCCGGATCACGGCATGATGATGATCAAGCAGGTCGCGCCATCGATGGTCGCCGAGCGTGGCGGCTTTCTCTGTCGAACCGACGATGTCGGTAAAGAGCACCGTGGAAAGCACGCGATCGACCGCAACGGGGGGCCGTGAGCCGGTCAGAAACTCCTCGATTGCATCGGAAATGTCACCGGCATTCTCACCGAAGAAAGGGAGATGGTCTTCCCCCGGCAACTCCAGATAGCGCGCACCTGGAATATGCTTCGCGAGAAACCGGCCCCCCTCGACGCTGACGACCCTGTCGTCGGTCCGATGGATAACAAGGGTAGGAACCCGAATTGTGGAGACGATGTCGCTGACGTCGATCAGGTGGTTCATGCGGGCGAACGCCGCGGCACCGGCCGGGCTATTCGACATCCGTTCGTTCCTGGCCCACCAGCGAGTGACTGCCGGATCATGCGCGCGGGAGGGCGCGTACCGCGTCAGGCTGAGGCCGCTTCCCCAGGCGCGCCGGATATATTCGAGGCTTTGCTCCAGCCTCACCTGCGCGAATGTCGATGCAGGATAGGCGTTGCAGAGCACCAGTGCGCGGCAGCTATCGGGATAGGTCGCGGCGAACAACGCCGACATCGTGCCACCCTCGGAGTTGCCGAGGAGCGCCGCCTGCTCCATGCCCGCGGCATCCATCACCGCCCGCAGATCGTCCATGCGCTGGTCGAGACCGGGGAAGTCGGTCACGCGATCCGACAGGCCGGTGCCACGCTTGTCGAACATGGCGACCCTGGCGTAGCTGCCCAAGCGGAGCAGCCAACGCGTAACGTCCGGCTCCTCCCACCACTGCTCGACATTGGTGAAGCCAGGGGGCACGAAAACGACGTTGACGGGGCCTTCGCCGAAGGTCTGATAGGCGATGTGAACGTCGCCGCTCTTGGCGTACCGCGTGTCCGGCTGCATTAACGCCCCCCACGCTTCCAGAGGTTTTCACGGCCAGCGTGGAATTATAGCGAAAGATCGGATCGTCCGAAACGGCTCAAGGTCGCCTGCCCAAGCGCGTCGAAAGCCAGCTCGGTACGCTGTCACAGCCGCCCATGTTCGATCGAGACCGAACGCGTACCCAGGCGCCGAAGGTGACTGTGTGGAAACCCTGCCTATTGCGCGCTGAAGGGCACCTGCCCCCTCGCCTTGAAGGTCCAGGTCTGGAAGTTCGCGCCGATGCCACCATATTCGGCGCCGACGCCGAGGGCGGCGCCGCCTTCGAATTTGGCACCAAGTCCCGCGGTCACGCGCGCCGACCAGCCGTCAAGCAGCGGCGTCGAGGCGAGCGGAACGCCGCCGGCCGCGACGATCGCGGCCGCATTGTCCTGGTTGAAATAATAGTCGCCGTAGATGCCGAGATACGGCGCGAGCAAGACGATATCGGTCCAGGCGAATGGATAGATCGCCTTCATGCCGGCCGAGGCGCGGCCGCTCGAGAAGCGGCGGCTCGCCTGCTGGGTGCCGAGTGAATCGACATAGGCGCCTTCATTCTCCCACAACGCATAGACCTTCGCCGACGGCTCGAAGGCAAAACCCCACGCCTTGTAGGTCCCGGTCAGACCGGTTGCGACCATCCAGCGATCGCCGCTGAAATTGCCCTGGGCCGTGCCGGCAACGCTGTTATAGCCGATGCCGGAATAGGTCACGGCGGCGTCGTAGCGCAGCGTCGGCGTGATCTTCCAGCCGAGATAGGAGCCGATGGTCCAGCCGTCGCCGGTCAGCTTGCCGTTGATGTCCTGCTCGGTATAGCTGAAATTCTCGTAGCCGCCGACCACGCCAACCAGGAAGTCCGGCCGCATCCGGTAGGTCAATCCCGCCAGCGCGTTGATCTGCTGGCCATAGAGCGGCGCTGCTGCGGTGGTGGTGCCGGCGGCCGTGGTCGTCGAGGTCAGGCGGTCGATCCCCGAGCCGCGGACATCGACCCAGAACAGCCAGTCCTTGTCTTCGCGGAAATTCTTCGTCGGCGCCTTGCGCGGCATCTGCTGGTCGATCGCCGCGAAGGCATCGTCGACGCGGCGGCTGCCTGTCTGGCCCGTTCGCCCATTGCCGGTGCCTGCAAGGTCGCCGCTCGCACTGTATGCGCTGCGGGATTGCGCGGGATTGACTCCGGCTTCGCCAACATCGTTGCCATCGGCGGCGAAATTGAATCGCATGCCCGACGGGCCCGGGGTGGCAAAGTTGCCGCCATTGTCGTTGAAGCCGTCGGAGATCGCCGAGTCGATTGCCCCCGAAATCGCCTGACCCGAGGCCTGCGCCACCACCTTGGTGACGTTGACCTGCAACTCACGCAGCTTGGCGCTGTCGGACGGCGTATTCACCGTCTGCGCCAACGCTTGCGAGGCGCTCGGGTTGAAATTGGCGCCGCCGCCATAGCTCGCCATGATCGAATGGCTGCCGGCGGCGAGCGTCGTCGTGGTGATAGTCGCGACGCCGGCAGATAGCGTGGCGGTGCCGATCGCGGTCCCGCCGTCGCTGAACGTCACCGTGCCGCCGGGCGTTCCGCCGAGACCCGTGACGACAGCGGTGAACGTCACCGGTTGCCCGGATGGGCTTGGATTGAGCGAGGAGGTCAGCGTCGTGGTGGTGGCGCCCTGCACCACCTGCGATACCGCAGCCGAGGTCGAACCGGTGTAGCTGCCGTCACCGCTGTAGACAGCAGTCACCGCGTGCGTACCCGCGCTCAGCGCATTGGTCGAGAAGGTTGCGGCGCCGCCGCTCAGCGGCACCGGTCCGCCGATCGTCGTTGCGCCGTCCTTGAAGGTCACCATCCCTGTCGGCGTGCCGCTGGCGCCCGTCACCGTGGCGGTGAAGGTCACGGACTGCCCGGCCTTGCTCGGGTTCGCCGAAGACGTCAGCGTCGCGGTCGAGGACGTGACATTGACATTCTGGGTCAGCGCCGACGACGTCGAGCCGGTGAAATTGGTGTCGCCGGCGTAGACCGCGGTGATGGAATGCGCCCCGCCGGTCAATGCGGTGGTGCTGAAGGTCGCGATGCCGCCGGCCAGCGTGACCGGCGCGCCCAGCGCCGTGGCGCCGTCCTTGAAGGTCACCGTGCCGGTCGGCGTGCCGCTGGTGCCCGTCACCGTGGCGGTGAAGGTCACGGACTGCCCGGCCCGGCTCGGGTTCGCCGGCGACGTCAGCGTCGTGGTCGAGGGCGCGACGTTGACGTTCTGGGTCAGCGCCGACGACGTCGAGCCCGTGAAATTGGGGTCGCCGCCGTAGTCCGCGGTGATGGAATGCACCCCTGAGGTCAACGTGGTGGTGCTGAAGGTCGCGATGCCGCCGCTCAGCGTGACCGGCGCGCCAAGCGTCGTCGCGCCGTCCTTGAAGGTCACCGTACCGGTCGGCGTGCCGCCCGACGCCGTCACCGTGGCGGTGAAGGTCACGGACTGGCCCGTGCTGCTGGGGTTGACCGAAGACGCAACCGAAATGGTGGTCGCCCTGGTGCTGACACTGATGTTACCGGTGCCGGTGATGGCGCTGCTCGCCGTATCGATCGCCGTGACGGTGCGATTGCCGGCGGAGTTCAACACGACCGAAAACGTATGCGCGCCGGCGTCGCCGGGGCCGAACGTGTAGTTCGCGGGCAAGACCGCCGCGCCGTCATTGCTCGTGAAATGCACCGTGCCGAGATAGCTCGTGGCAATATTGCTTGAAGCATCCAGCGCCGTGACCGTGACGTTGAACGCCGTTCCCGGCGCGGCGGACGCAGGCGCAGACATGGAGAAGTGCGTGGCCGGTCCGGCGTTGATGGCCTGGCTCAACGCTGACGACGTCGACGTGGAATGGTTGGCATCTCCCTGATAGACGCCGGGATCGAACGGCTCCCGATTGGAAGCGACGAAGTCGTGAAGCTCGCAGACCCGCCGCTCAACGTGCCGGTGCCCAACAGGGTCGCACCGTCGAAGAATGACACGGTTCCGGTCGGCGCGCCCGACGTCGGCGACGCCGGAGCAACGGTTGCTGTGAACGTCACCGCTACGCCCGCCGTGCCCGGATTTGCCGACGATGACAACGTCGTGCTCGTGGCGTCCTGGTTGACGGTCTGGGGAACGCTGAAGACCGAGCTGCCGTTGAAGTTGGTGTCGCCGCCATAGGAAGCGCGGAGCGAATGGTTGCCTAGCGAGAGCGACGAGGTGGTGAAAGTGGCAACGCCGCCGCTCACCGTGCCGGTGCCGATCGGCGTCCCGCCGTCGGAAAACGTCACCGTTCCCGTCGGCGACAGCGAGGTCGAGATCGCAGGCGTGATGGTTGCCGTCAATGTCACGGACTGGCCGACCGTGCTGGGGTTGGCCGACGATGCCAATGCCGTTGTGGTGGAGTTGGGATCTACCCGCTGCGCGACAGCAGAAGACGTGCTGGTCGTGTAATTCGAGTCCCCGACATAGACGGCCGTGATCGTGCGGCTTCCCGTCGGGAGCGACGAGGTCGTGAAGGTGGCCCTATTGCCGCTCAACGTCCCGGTGCCGATCAATGTGCCCCCGTCAAGGAAGTTCACGGCCCCGGTCGGCGTACCCGTGCCCGGCGCCGTCACGCTGACGGTCGCCGTGAAAGTGACCGGCTGTCCTGCGACGCTGGGATTGAGCGATGAGGTCAGCGCCGTCGTCGTGCTGGCCTGAACGGCAGTGAGGTTGACGGACCGGGTGTTGGAGATGTTGTAGGCGGTCGTATTATCCGGAACGAACCGGGCTATGATCGAGTGAGGTCCCGCGCTGGAGAACGTCGAGGTCAGGGTGACTGCCCCCGCAACGACAGTGCCAGCTGGGTTCAAGGGGCCTGCGTCGATCGCAACCCGCATGGTCCCCGAAGGCACCGAGCTATCGGCGGCGCTCACGGTTCCGTTGATGGTGACCGTTTCTCCAACGACAGGGCTGAAATTGGACACCGATTGAATTGTAAAGGTCGTGTTGGTCTGTGCATGCGCCGCAGCGGCAGAAAGAAGCATCGCAAGACAGATCGCCGTGACGTACCGTCCGGCTTGCGCCGAACTCGCGCGCAACATGCGCGCAAAGGCGCTCATCCCCAAAAAGGCAGCCACCGGTAAACCCCAACCCCACGAAACGGCGGAGGCGAGCGAGCCCGCAACGCGCCAAACTCATCAATTATTTTCAGCCAGAAAGTCGCCGCCACTTAGCAACGACAACGATGCAAAGACAATTGGCACACGCACAGATCTCGCTGCATCCACCCGGAGAACAAGCAATTCTCTCGCCGCGTTACTCAACTGCAACAACGCGAACTCGCGGCTCACTGCCGACAGTTTGCATCTCGTGCGGTGCATGCGCTGAATGAGAATATCCCGTGCGCAAAGTGATATTCATCGGCGCTGACGATCGACGAGAAACGTCTGACTGCAGATGATGCGAATCGAAATTGGAGACGGCGGACACTCGGCACGTCAGGCGACAACGAGTGCAAAGGCGACCCGACGGGCAACTCAGCAAAACCTGTCAAGCCCACGCGCTGAAAATATTTCGCTTTATCAGAAAAACAACTCAGTGTATGGTTCGCCCGTCTCACCCGATCGAGGGGCGCTGCGCATCGTCACGGGTGTTGCGGTGAGATGCGGTGGACGCTGATTGCGCAACTGACGAGTGCGCATGACGCGGACGGTGAAGTCGTGTGGTCCTGACGCCCTAGCGGCCGGTGTCCTTTTGTGAGACGCAACTGCGTCTTGCGAAGGCGGTGACAAGCAAGCCCAGTCTCGCCGGGGAGAGCACGAAGTAAGCCGTAACCCATCGCGCAGGGAAAGCCGGATTGCTCCGGTTACACCTGTGGTCCTACCCCCGAGCTCTCTACCCTTTTGCTCGGGGCCCATGGGTGCGATCGGCACCCGGCTTTCCCTGCGCCCTCTATTCTCAGAGGGCGAAACGAAGAGCAAAGCTCGGACGATTCATATCGCGAGAACGCGGTTGTGTGAGTCACAAATCGCGCCACACATTCACCGTCGTCCCGGCGAAGGCCGGGACCCATAACCACAAATGCCGATTGTTATGCACCGTTGGAACGACGAGTCCCGTCAACCACATCTGCCGCGGCGTATGGGTCCCGGCCTTCGCCGGGACGACGTGTGGAGAGTATCCGGGCCTCAAATCGATTCTTGCGCGAACGGAACGCCCGCAAACCTCACCGCCCCTGCCGCAAACTCCCCTCCAGCCGCGCCAGCTCGCCGTCGAGATCGCGCTCGACGTCGGCCACGTGCATGTCGACCACCCGATAGTCGCGCGCCTCGAGCCAGGCGCGGCGCTTGGTGCGGTCGGCGCCGATGGCCTCGCTCTCGTTCGGATTGACCAGCTCGATCGCGATCCGGTGCACGAAGGAGACGAAGTCGGGGATGTGGCGGCCGACCGGGGTCTGGCGCTTGAACTGGCCGGCGAAGCGGCGGTCCCGCGTCAGCGCCTGCCACAGGATGCGTTCGGCGTCGGTCGGGTTGCGGCGGAGCAGCCGGGCGAGGCCGCGCACCGTGCTGGAGTAGTCGGCGACGGCGCCGCCCCCTCCCTGTTCCGCGAGCAGCGCCCGCAGCCGGGTCGCCTGGGCGCCGTCGAGCACGCCGCCCTTGGCCGGGCCCTTGCGCCCCTCGGCGATCGCCATCACCACCCCGTGCAGCGTGTGCATGTCCTGCTTGGTCGGGTCCATCCGGGTGAAGATGTTGCGCAGGTTCACCAGCATGGTGTCGCGCTTCTCCGCCGGCCGCAGGAACTCGACCTTGTCGAGCTCGGCGACGAGGTTGTCGAAGAATGCCTGCATCTGGTGCTGGGAGGCCGGCTCGGAGCGCTCGGGCATCGCGAACGGCAGCGCGCCCGCGGTCGAGAGCTTGAACCACTCGTAGCCCATCAACAGCACCGCCTGCGCCAAATTGAGCGAGGCGAAACCCGGGTTGACCGGGAAGGTGATGATGCGGTTGGCGAGCGCGACCTCCTCATTGGTCAGGCCGGCGCGCTCCCGCCCGAACAGGATGCCAGCCCCGCCGCCGGAGGCGACATGGCCGACGATCTCGCCGGCCGCGCCTTCCGGCCCGACCACCGGCTTGGCCTGGTCGTGGGCACGGGCGGTGGTCGCAAACACCAGCGTCAGGTCGGCGATCGCCTCTTCGACGGTGTCGAACAGTTCAACCGAACCGATGATGTGGTCGGCGCCGGCCGCGGCACGCTGCGCGGCGACATTCGGCCAGCCGTCACGCGGATTGACGATGCGCATCCGGGTCAACGCGAAGTTGCCCATCGCGCGCGCGGCCATGCCGATGTTCTCGCCAAGCTGCGGCTCGACCAGGATGACGACGGGACCGGCAAGGTCGTGCCCTGCCTTGGTCTTGTCGGTGCCGGACATCTCACTTCGCTTTCTGATTCAACGTCTGAAGGTTTTGAATCAGCTTCCGAAGAGCCTGATTCAAAGTCTCATGCAGGCGGCCCAAGAGCAGCATCGACCAGCTGTGTACCGGTTTTGCGCGGGACCATTTTCTCCAAGGAGATAACAGGGTTAGCGGCGATTGCGAATCCTCAATCGGAGTCCAGGTCGCACGCAGCGCAGGCTGCCGCTTGCGCGCGCTTCGCCTTCGGATAGGCTATCAACCACAACCAAAGCGAAGCTGTAAAGGCACGCTTGAGACGCCGGTTGAACGGCGAGGCACCTTGGGGGGACGACGATGCGGGGCAGATGGACGCTGGCGATTGTGGGCCTGGTTTTGATCTTGGCGGGGGGCCTGCTCGCCCACCTCACGCAGACCGCAGGCGGCATCCGGATCGAGGAAGTCAGGTTCAAGGGCGCCAAGGGCAACACGATGAGTGCCCTGCTCTATATCCCGGCGAATGCCACGGCGCAGATCCCGGCGCCCGGCATCCTCGCGGTCCACGGCTACATCAATTCGCGCGAGACCCAGGACGGCTTCGCCATCGAATTCGCCCGCCGCGGCTATGTCGTGCTGGCGCTCGACCAGACCGGCCATGGCTACAGCGACCCGCCCTCCTTCGCCAACGGCTTTGGCGGACCCGACGGCCTTGCCTATCTCCGCAGCCTGCCATTCGTCGACAAGGAGAACATCGGGCTCGAGGGCCATTCGATGGGCGGCTGGACCGTACTGGCCGCCGCCGCCGCGATGCCCAACGACTACAAGTCGATGGTGCTGGAGGGGTCTTCGACCGGCAAGCCGTTCGCCGCCGAGGGCACCGCGAGCTGGCCGCGCAACACCGCTTTGGTGTTCGCCCAGTACGAGGAATTCTCCACCCTGATGTGGGGCGTCGACCTCGCCCGCGACGTCGCCACGAGCCCAAAGCTCTGGGCGCTGTTCGGCACCCAGGGCGCGGTCGAGCCGGGCAAGGTCTATGGCGATCCTGCTGCGGGCACCGCACGGGTGCTGTACACGCCGGCGATGACCCATCCGGCCGAGCACATCTCGCATGAGGCGATCGGCTACAGCCTCGACTGGTTCGCCAAAACGCTGAAGGGCGGCACGGCGCGCCCCGTTGACGACCAGATCTGGTTCCGCAAGGAGATCGGGACCCTGATCGCGCTGATCGGCTTCGTCGCGCTCGTGATCGGGACGTTCGACGGGCTGCTGGAGGCACAGATGTTCTCCCGCCTGCGGCTGCCGGCGGTCGCCGACGGCACCATGCCGCCGCATGAGGCCGCGAGCGGCCGGCGCTGGACCACGGCGTTCATCCTCTCGGCCTTCATTCCGGCGCTGACCTATTATCCGGCCTTTGCGCTGGGCGGCACCTTCGTGACCCCGAGCACGTTCCTGCCGCAGGGCATCACCAACCAGATCCTGGTCTGGGTCATCATCAACGGCCTGATCACGCTCGCCCTGATGCGGTTCGCGCCGAAGCGCGCCAGCCGGGCCGGCCTCGTCGGTCAATCCGTCGTGATCGCGGTGATTTCGGTTGCGGTCGGCTATGCCGCGCTCTGGCTCGCCGACCTCGCGTTCAAGATCGACTTCAGGTTCTGGATCGTCGCACTCAAGTTGATGAGCGCGAAGCAATTCCTCATCTTCCTGATCTATCTGATTCCGTTCACGACGTTTTTCGTCGTGGCGCTGCACGTGCTGCACCGGAATTTCTCGACCATGGATGCCCCGCGCGGGGCGCTCTATCTGACCAACATCCTGGCGCTGACGTTCGGTTTCATCGTGTTGCTGGTCCTGCAATACGGCACGCTGTGGCTGACCGGAAAACTGTTCAATCCGATCCCGGACCCCAGTTTCGTGCCGCTCTCGACCATCGTTGCGATCCAGTTCGTGCCGCTCCTGGCGATCGTCGCCGTGATCGCGACCTTCACCTGGCGGCGGACCGGATCGAGCCTGCCGGGGGCCCTGATCGCAGGCCTGTTCGTGACCTGGTACATCGTGGCGGGGACGGCGACCCAGGTCCCATTTTAGAGGGTTTTCAAGCGAAGTGGGCACCGGTTCGCGTGAAGAAAACCCGTCAAAGACAAGGACCGGGAGCCGCCATCAGAATGGCGGTTCTCGATGAAAAGATGGGCTTAAAGTGCATAACCGGTCCGCTTCCGCCCGCCCCCGGGCGGTGCTATAGCGCAGGCGTATTCCAACCCGCGGTCAAAAGCGCGCTGTTCCCAAGAGGGCCCCTCCGTCATGGCAAAAATCAAGGTATCCAATCCCGTCGTCGAGCTCGATGGCGACGAGATGACCCGGATCATCTGGCAGTACATCAAGGACAAGCTGATCAACCCGTTCCTGGATGTCGAACTGCTCTATTTCGATCTCGGCATGGAATACCGCGATGCGACCAATGACCAGGTGACCATCGACGCCGCCAACGCCATCAAGAAGGTCGGCGTCGGCGTCAAATGCGCCACCATCACCCCGGACGAGGCCCGGGTGAAGGAATTCAACCTGAAGGAAATGTGGAAGTCGCCGAACGGCACCATCCGCAACATCCTCGGCGGCTGCATCTTCCGTGAGCCGATCATCTGCAAGAACGTGCCGCGCCTGGTTCCCGGCTGGTCCAAGCCGATCATCATCGGCCGCCACGCCTTCGGCGACCAGTACCGCGCCACCGACATCAAGTTCCCCGGCAAGGGCGTGCTGACGATGAAGTTCGTCGGTGAAGACGGCGCCGTGATCGAGAAGGAAGTGTTCAAGGCGAACGGTGCCGGCGTCGCGATGCAGATGTACAATCTCGACGATTCCATCATCGATTTCGCCCGCGCCTCGTTCAATTACGGCCTGATGCGCAACTACCCGGTCTATCTGTCGACCAAGAACACGATCCTGAAGGTCTATGACGGCCGCTTCAAGGACATCTTCCAGGACGTATTCGACCGCGAGTTCAAGAAGGACTTCGACGCCAAGGGCCTGACCTACGAGCACCGCCTGATCGACGACATGGTGGCCTCGGCGCTGAAATGGTCCGGCGGCTATGTCTGGGCCTGCAAGAACTATGACGGCGACGTGCAGTCCGACACCGTGGCCCAGGGCTACGGCTCGCTCGGCCTGATGACCTCGGTGCTGCTCACCCCGGACGGCAAGACCGTGGAAGCCGAAGCCGCCCACGGCACCGTGACCCGCCACTATCGCGAGCACCAGAAGGGCAAGGAGACCTCGACCAACTCGATCGCGTCGATCTTCGCCTGGACCCGTGGCCTCGCCCACCGCGCCAAGCTCGACAACAATCCGGAACTGGCGAAGTTCGCCACCACCCTGGAGAAGGTCTGCGTCGCGACCGTCGAGGAGGGCTACATGACCAAGGACCTGGCGCTCCTGGTCGGTGCCGACCAGCGCTGGCTCTCGACCACCGGCTTCCTCGACAAGGTTGCCGACAACCTCGGCAAGGCGATGGCGGCCTAAGGCCGCCTGTTGCCGAACGTTGCAGTGAGCGTGACCATGACCCTACTCGGCCGGGTGACGCTCGCATCCTTGTTGCTGACCGGATCGGCGGCGCTCGCTGCCGATCCCCTGCCCGCCCCCGTTGCGGCGCCGGACGAGACCGCGGTCCTCACCGTCCACGCCGAGGGCGCCCAGGTCTATGAGTGCAAGCCGGTCACCGACGGCAAGCTCGCCTGGTCGTTCCGCGAACCCATCGCCACCCTGATCGCCGGCGGCCGCACGGTCGGCCGGCACTATGCCGGCCCGAACTGGGAGCATGTCGACGGCAGCGCCGTGACCGCCCGCACCGCCGGCAGCGCACCCGGCGCCACCGCATCAGATATTCCCTGGCTGAAACTCGAGGTGATCGCCCACCGCGGCAACGGCGTGCTGACCAGCGTCGCCACCGTGCAGCGGATTAACACCTCGGGTGGTGCGCTCGACGGCGCCTGCGACAAGGTCGGCGCGTTGCGGAGCGCCCCCTATTCGGCGGATTACGTGTTCCTGCGCCGCGACTGAGCTAGTCGCGGATGCCGCCGTCGGTCTCGCTCGGCGCCTGGGCAATTTCGCCGGCGGCTAGGTCGCCACCGGCCGTGAGCGGATCGGCGAGCCGCGCCTCCGCCGTTTCCCGGACATGCGCGGCGAGCGCCGGCATGCGCTCGATCAGGGCATGGAAGTCCTGCGCGTCGAGCGCCAGCAGCTTGGTCTTGCGCGTCGCCGTCACCGTGCCGGAGCGGTTGGTCCGCCGCAGCAGCGCGATCTCGCCGAAGAACGCGCCGTCGGCAAGCCGCACACGCTGGCTCGGCAGGTCGATCTCGACCTCGCCCGCGGTGATGAAATACATCGACGACGCCGCGTCGCCGCGCCGCACCAGCACCTCGCCGGCCTCGATGGTCTGCGACCGCAGCAGGCGCATGATGTCGGCGATATCGGCGGCGTTGAGATGCGAGAACAGCGGCACCCGCGCCAGCATGCCCCAGGTCACGACGAAGTCGCGGCGCCGGACCTCGTCGGCGAACGCGGTCGAGACGATCGCGACCGGCAGCGCGATCATCGCGAAGCCGACCACGATCGCAACCACGGTGACGATCCGCCCGAGCGGCGTCACCGGGACGACGTCACCGTAACCGACGGTGCCGAGCGTCACGATCGCCCACCACATCGCCTGCGGCATGGTGCCGAACTTGTCCGGCTGCACCTTGTGCTCGATGGCATAGAGCAGCGAGGCGAACAGCAGCACCGCGCCGGTCAGGATCACGACGCAGCCGAACAGCGTGCGCCGCTCGGCGTGCAGGGCCGCCAGCAGCGAGCGCATCGCGGTCGAATAGCGCACCAGCTTCAGGAACGGCAGCATGCCGAACAGCACCAGCGCGGTCTTGTCACCAATCGCAAGCGCGATGGCCGACGGCAGGAAGGCGAGCAGGTCGATCACGCCGAGCGCCGAGAAGGCGTATTCGAGCCGCGCCTGCAGCGGCGTCATGTCGCGCAGCGAGCGGCCGACCACGCTCCAGAGCCGCGCGGCATATTCCAGCGCAAAGGCGATGACGGCGGCGATTTCGATCGCCGTGAACGGCCACCACAGCTGCGCATCGAACTCGGGCACCGATGCCAGGATCGCCGCCAGCACGTCGACACTGATGATCGCGATGACCAGCCGGACAAAGCGCGAGCCGACCGAATGCGGCAGGTGGTCCTGCTCGAGCAGCGCGTAGAGACGGTCGCGCAGCCCGGGATCGCTGATCGTGGGCTTGCCCGGAGCCGTCGCCACGATCAGCCTCTCCGTCAGGCGCCGGCCGATGCCTGTTGAGTCATCGCCTGCTCGATCGCCGACAGCGCCGCATCCGCCTTGGCGCCGTCGGGCCCGCCCGCCTGCGCCATGTCGGGCCGGCCGCCGCCGCCCTTGCCGCCGAGCGCCTCGGAGCCCTTGCGCACCAGCTCGACCGCGTTGAAGCGCGAGGTCAGATCGGCGGTAACACCGACCACGATGCCGGCCTTGCCGTCCTCGGTGACGCCGACGATCGCGACCACGCCCGAGCCGATCTGCTTCTTGCCGTCGTCGACGAGGCTCTTCAGGTCCTTGGTCTCGACGCCCTCGACCGCGCGGGCGAGCAGCTTGACGTTGCCGACCTCGCGCACGCCCGAGGCCGCGCCGTTCGACGACGCGCCGCCACCGCCCATCGCGAGCTTCTTGCGGGCGTCCGACAGGTCGCGCTCGAGCTTCTTGCGCTCTTCCATCAGCGCCGTGATGCGCGCCGGGACATCCTCGATCGTGGTGCGCAGCTCCTGCGCCGCGGTCTTGGCCAGCGCCATCGTGTCATTGGCGTGCCTGCGCGCATGGCGCCCGGTCAGTGCCTCGATGCGGCGCACGCCCGACGCCACCGCGCCCTCGCCGGTCACCGAGATCAGGCCGATATCGCCGGTGCGGCGGACATGGGTGCCGCCGCAAAGCTCGACCGACCAGCCGAGCACGTTCTGACCGTGCTCGCGGGCGCTCTTGCCCATCGAGACGACGCGGACCTCGTCGCCATATTTCTCGCCGAACAGCGCGCGAGCGCCGGCCTCGCGGGCGTCGTCGACCCCCATGATGCGGGTCGTCACCTCGTCATTCTCGAGCACGACGTCGTTGGCGATGTCCTCGACCCGGGCAAGCTCGTCCGGCGTGATCGGCTTCGGATGCACGAAGTCGAAGCGCAGCCGGTCCGGCGTGACCAGCGAGCCGCGCTGGGCGATGTGATCGCCGAGCACCTGGCGCAGCGCCTCATGCAAGAGGTGCGTCGCGGAGTGGTTGGCGCGGATCGACGAACGCCTCGCGTGATCGACCTCGAGCTGCAACGCGGTGCCGACGTTGAGCGTACCCTGCTCCACCGTGCCCAGATGCACGAACAGATCGCCTGCCTTCTTCTGCGTGTCGGTGACGCGGAACTTGACGCCGTCACGCGTAAGGATGCCGATGTCGCCGACCTGGCCGCCGGACTCCGCATAGAACGGGGTCTGGTTCAACACGATCGCGCCGCTCTCGCCGGTCTTGAGAGTGCCGGTCTCGGCGCCGTCCTTGACCAGTGCCGTCACCACGCCTTCCGCGCTCTCGGTCTCATAGCCGAGGAATTCGGTCGCGCCGAGCTTCTCGCGCAGCGGAAACCAGATCGCTTCGGTCGTCGCCTCGCCCGAACCTGTCCAGGAGGCGCGCGCCTTGACGCGCTGCCGCTCCATCGCATCGGTGAACGCCGCCTGGTCGACGCTGATGCCGCGCGACTTCAGCGCGTCCTGCGTCAAATCCAGCGGGAAGCCAAAGGTATCGTACAGCGTGAACGCGGTGTCGCCGTCGAACATGTCGCCCTTCTTGAGGCCGGCGCTCTTCTCGTCGAGGATCGACAGGCCGCGCACCAGCGTCTTGCGGAAGCGCGTCTCTTCCAGCCGCAGCGTCTCCTCGATCAGCTTCTCCGCACGCACCAGGTCCGGATAGGCCTGACCCATCTCGCGGACCAGCGCCCAGACCAGCCGGTGCATCAGCGGCTCATGCGCGCCGAGCAATTGGGCATGGCGCATCGCACGGCGCATGATCCGGCGCAGCACGTAGCCGCGGCCCTCGTTCGACGGCAGCACGCCGTCGGCAATCAGGAACGCCGACGAGCGCAGATGGTCCGCGATAACCCGATACGACGCAACGGTCTGCTCGTTCGGACCGTGTCCGAGCGCGGATGCGGCCGCATCGATCAAATGGCGGAACAGATCGGTCTCGAACACGCTTTCGGCGCCTTGCAGGATCAAGGCCATGCGTTCCAGGCCCATGCCGGTGTCGATCGAGGGACGCGGCAGCGGCACGCGCTCCTCCTTCGTCACCTGGTCGAACTGCATGAACACCAGGTTCCAGAACTCGAGGAAGCGATCGCCGTCCTCCTCCGGACTGCCCGGAGGTCCGCCCCAGATATGCTCGCCGCGGTCGATGAAGATCTCGGAGCACGGACCGCACGGCCCGGTATCGCCCGCCGCCCAGAAATTGTCCGACGTCGCGATGCGGATGATGCGGTCGTCCGAGAAGCCGGCGATCTTCTTCCAATGGCCCGCCGCCTCGTCGTCGTCGTGGTAGATGGTGACGAGCAGCTTGTCCTTCTTCAGCCCGAAATCCTTGGTGACCAGGTTCCAGGCGAGCTCGATCGCGCGCTCCTTGAAGTAATCGCCGAACGAGAAGTTGCCGAGCATCTCGAAGAAGGTGAGATGGCGCGCGGTGTAGCCGACATTGTCGAGGTCGTTATGCTTGCCGCCGGCGCGCACGCACTTCTGCGCGGTGGTCGCGCGCTGATAGGAACGCTTCTCGACGCCGGTGAAGACGTTCTTGAACTGCACCATGCCGGCCGCCGTGAACATCAGGGTCGGGTCGTTGCGCGGCACCAGCGGCGACGACGGCACGATTTCGTGGCCGTTCGCCTTGAAGTAGTTCAGAAAAGTCGACCTGATGTCGTTGACGCTGCTCATGTTCATCCAATCGGAAATAGGGGCCGGTCAGCCGCAAAAAGGCGTCATTTCCGGCCGAACGCTTTTAGACAAGGCCAGCTGCGGTGTCCAGAAACTGTGCAGGCGGATCATGGGCTTGCCGCGGCAGCACAAAGCCCACTGGATAGTTGCTGCAGCTGCGTTGACAGTCTTGGCGGCGCCGTGTTTTCTACCTACCTATAGCTAAGTCACGTCGGGAGAGACCGGCCTTGCGCCGGCGCCGAAGGAGCAACCGCCCCGGAAACTCTCAGGCAAAAGGACCGCGTGACGTCTGACATCTGGAAAGAGGCGCTGGGTCATCCCCGATGCGTCCGCCGACGGGATAATACTCTCAGGCACAGCGACAGATGGGGCTTTCTGCAGGTTTCTCAAGGGGAAATAGGTCCCCTGCGGGAACCGCGAGGGCCCTGTGATGCTTGCGCGCGAAACTTCCCCGCTGAAACAGACCCCGCTGCACGCGCTGCACCTGGCGCGCGGCGCCAAGATGGTGCCGTTCGCCGGCTATGACATGCCGGTGCAATACACCGCCGGCGTGCTCAAGGAGCACTTGCACACCCGCAGCAACGCCGGCCTGTTCGACGTGTCCCACATGGGCCAGCTCGCGCTGAAGCCCAAATCCGGCAAGGTCACTGATGCAGCGCTCGCGCTGGAAAACCTGGTGCCGCAGGACATTGTCGGCATCGCGCCGGGACGGCAGCGCTACGCCCAATTCACCAATGACGACGGCGGGCTGCTCGACGATTTGATGGTCGCGAATTTCGGCGATCATCTGTTCCTGGTGGTGAACGCCGCCTGCAAGGCCGAGGACGAGGCGCATCTGCGCGCGCATCTCTCCGACGCCTGCGAAATCGTGTCGCTGGCCGACCGCGCGCTGATCGCGCTGCAGGGGCCGACAGCCGAATCGGCGCTGGCGAAACTTTGTGCAGATGTCAGTTCGATGAAATTCATGGACGCCGGCCCGCGCCGCGTCGCCGATATCGACTGTTTCGTCTCGCGCTCCGGCTACACCGGCGAGGACGGCTTTGAAATCTCGGTGCCGGCGGACAAGGCCGAAACCCTGGTCACCGCACTGCTGGACAATTCCGACGTGCTGCCGATCGGGCTCGGCGCGCGTGATAGCCTGCGGCTCGAAGCCGGGCTCTGCCTCTATGGCCATGACATCGACACCACGACGACGCCGGTCGAAGGCGCGCTGGAATGGTCGGTACAGAAGGTTCGCCGCAGCGGCGGCGGCCGCGCCGGCGGTTTTCCGGGCGCCGACAAGATCCTCGCACAGTTCGCGCAAGGCGCTTCCCGCCGCCGTGTCGGCTTGCGACCGGAAGGCCGCGCGCCGGTGCGCGAAGGCGCCGTCCTGTTCGCCGACCCGACCTCCACCGAGCCAATCGGCAAGGTGACGTCGGGCGGCTTCGGCCCGAGCCTCAATGCCCCCGTTGCGATGGGCTATCTGCCGACCTCGCTTTCCGCGCTCGACACCACCGTTTTCGCCGAGGTGCGCGGCCAGCGACTGCCGCTGAAGGTCGCCGCCACGCCCTTCGTTCCCAATACCTACAAACGCTAGACGCCAAAGGATCGATCCCCATGACGACGCTGTACACGTCCGACCACGAATGGCTCCGCATCGAGGGCGACGTCGCCACGATCGGGATCACCGACTACGCGCAATCGCAGCTCGGCGACGTCGTGTTCGTCGAATTGCCGAAGGTCGGCCGCAGCCTGAAGAAGGCCGAGGCCGCCGCCGTCGTCGAATCCGTCAAGGCCGCCTCCGACGTCTACGCGCCGATCACCGGCGAGGTGATCGAGGTCAACGAAGAACTCGCGGCCGAGCCCGCGCTGGTCAATTCGGATGCCGGCGGCAAGGCCTGGTTCTTCAAGCTGAAGATATCAGACAAGAGCGAACTCGGCGGCCTGATGGATGAGGCCGCCTACGCCGCCCACACCGCCTGAGGATCAGCCCGAGGATCAAGCCATGAACGCGCCCTTCAAGCCGATCAACGAAGCCGCCACCGATTTCGTCCGCCGCCACATCGGACCGTCGCCGCGCGACGTCAACGCGATGCTGGAGACGGTCGGCGCTGCGAGCCTGCAGGCAATGATGGACGAGACGCTGCCGGCGTCGATCCGCCAGAAGGCGCCGCTCGATCTCGGCCGCGCGCTGAGCGAGACCGAGGCGCTTTCGCATATGAGCGAGCTCGCCGCGCAGAACCAGGTGTTCACCTCGCTGATCGGCCAGGGCTATTCCGGCACCATCCTGCCCGCGGTGATCCAGCGCAACATCCTGGAGAACCCGGCCTGGTACACCGCCTACACGCCGTACCAGCCGGAGATCAGCCAGGGCCGGCTCGAAGCGCTGTTCAACTTCCAGACCATGGTCTGCGACCTCACCGGGCTCGACGTCGCCAACGCCTCGCTGCTCGACGAGGCGACCGCGGCGGCGGAGGCGATGGCGCTCGCCGAGCGCCACTCGCAGGTCAAGGCGAAGGTGTTCTTCGTCGACAAGGAGGTGCATCCGCAGACGCTTGCCGTGATGCGCACGCGCGCAGCGCCCTTGGGCTGGGCGCTGGTCGTCGGCGATCCCCTGACCGAACTCGACAAGGCCGACGTGCTCGGCGCGCTGCTGCAATATCCGGGCACCTCGGGCGCGGTGCGCGACCTCAGGCCCGCGATCGCGTCGCTGCGCGCCAAGGGCGCGCTTGCGATCGTGGCGGCGGACTTGCTGTCGCTCACGCTGCTCACCTCGCCCGGCGAGCTCGGCGCCGACATCGCAATCGGCTCGGCGCAGCGGTTCGGCGTGCCGATGGGTTATGGCGGCCCGCACGCCGCCTACATGGCAGTGCGCGACACGCTGAAGCGCTCGCTGCCCGGCCGAATCGTCGGCCTGTCGGTGGATTCCCGCGGCGCGCCGGCCTATCGGCTCGCGCTGCAGACCCGCGAGCAGCATATCCGCCGCGAGAAGGCGACCTCCAACATCTGCACCGCGCAGGTGCTGCTCGCCGTGATCGCCTCGATGTATGCGGTCTATCACGGCCCCGAGGGCCTGACCCATATCGCACGCAGCGTGCATCGCCGCGCCACCGTGCTTGCCGCAGGCCTGCGCAAGCTCGGCTTTGCGCCTGTGAGCGAAGCGTTCTTCGACACCGTGACCGTCGAAGCCGGTGCGAAGCAGATCGAGCTGGTCTCCCGCGCGCTGGCGGAGCGGATCAATCTGCGCATCGGCGCGACCACGCTCGGCATCGCGCTCGACGAGACCACCACGCCTGAGACCGTCGAGGCGGTGTGGCGCGTGTTCGGCGGCAAGCTCAGCTATGCCGAGATCGAGGCGGCCGCACGCGAGGCGCTGCCGAAGGAGCTGCGGCGCACCAGCGCCTTCCTCACCCATCCGGTGTTCAACACGCACCGCTCGGAGACCGAACTGCTGCGCTACATGCGCAAGCTCAGCGATCGTGACCTGGCGCTCGACCGCGCGATGATCCCGCTAGGCTCCTGCACCATGAAGCTGAACGCCACCACCGAGATGATCCCGCTGACCTGGCCGGCGTTCGGCAATCTGCATCCGTTCGCGCCTGCGGATCAGGCCAAGGGCTATCACGCGCTGTTCCAGCGGCTGGAGCAGTGGCTGTGCGACATCACCGGCTATGACGCGGTCTCGCTGCAGCCGAACTCCGGCGCGCAAGGCGAATATGCCGGGCTGCTGGCGATCCGCGGCTATCATCTCGCGCGCGGCGAGCCGCACCGCAAGGTGTGCCTGATCCCCTCCTCCGCGCACGGCACCAATCCGGCCTCCGCCGCGATGGTCGGCATGGACGTCGTGGTGGTGGCCTGCGATGCGCGCGGCGACGTCGACGTCAATGATCTTCGCGCCAAGGCGGAGAAGCACTCGAAAGACCTCGCCGCTGTCATGATCACCTATCCGTCGACCCACGGCGTGTTCGAGGAGCATATCAGCGAGATCTGCGACATTGTGCATGCGCATGGCGGACAGGTCTATCTCGACGGCGCCAACATGAACGCGCAGGTCGGGCTGTCGCGGCCCGGCGATTACGGCGCCGATGTCAGCCATCTCAACCTGCACAAGACCTTCTGCATCCCGCATGGCGGCGGCGGTCCCGGCATGGGCCCGATCGGCGTCAAGGCGCATCTGGCTCCCTATCTGCCCGGCCATCCCGCGACAGACGGCACGGTTGCGCACGCCATCGGCCCGGTGTCGGCCGCGCCGTTCGGCTCGGCATCGATCCTGACCATCTCCTACATCTACATCCTGATGATGGGCGGCGAAGGCCTCACACGCGCCACCGAGATCGCGATTCTCAACGCGAACTACATCGCCGCGCGGCTGCAGCCGCACTTCCCGGTGCTGTATCGCAACGCCCGTGACCGCGTCGCGCATGAATGCATCATCGACCCGCGGGCGCTGAAGACGACCAGCGGCGTCACCGTGGACGACATTGCCAAGCGGCTGATCGATTACGGCTTCCACGCGCCGACCATGAGCTTCCCGGTGGCGGGCACGCTGATGATCGAGCCGACGGAATCGGAATCCAAGTTCGAGATCGACCGCTTCTGCGACGCCATGATCGCGATCCGCAACGAGATCGCGGAGATCGAGAAGGGCCGCTGGAAGGTCGAGGCCTCGCCGCTGCGCCACGCGCCGCACACCGTCCACGACATCGCCGACGATGCCTGGAACCGGGCCTACAGCCGCGCCGAGGGCTGCTTCCCCGCGGGCGTGTCACGTTCCGACAAATACTGGAGCCCGGTCGGGCGCGTCGACAACGTCTATGGCGATCGCAATCTGGTGTGCTCGTGCCCGCCGGTGGAGGATTACGCGCAGGCGGCGGAGTAGCGCGGGCGATTAGCGTAGGTGCCGTAGGATGGGTAGAGCGCAGCGAAACCCATCACCAGTGCCAATCACGCTCAATGAACGATGGGTTTCGCTTCCGCCTTCGCTCTTCGAGCTACGGCGGACAAGTCGCGGTACCCATCCTACGGTCTGGCAATCATAAGGCCCGGCGAGACTGCGGGGCGAACGACGGCGAGCAATGCCGCGGCAGGAGGATTCATGCGCCAGGAATTCTGGTTTCACTTCCCGTTTCGCGTCCGCTATTCCGAAGTCGACGCGCAGGCGGTGGTGTTCAACGCCCACTACCTGACCTATTTCGACACCGCGATCACCGAATATTTTCGCGCGATGGGCTACGACTATCTCGGCGAGGTGGCGCGGACCGGCGTCGACTTTCATACCGTGAAGTCGGTCGTCGAATACAAGGCGCCGATCCGGTTCGACGAGGACATCGAGGTCTGCGTGCGGGTCGCGCGGATCGGCCGCTCCTCGATCGTGCTTGCGCTTGCGATCTTCGCCAAGGGCTCCGACGACCTTCGCGCCACCGGCGAAATCATCTGGGTCGCCACCGACCAGAAGACGCAGCAATCGGTCGCCGTGACCGAGGACTTGCGCGCGCTGATCGCGAGCCGGGAAAAGGCGCTGGCGCAGGGGTAAGCCGACTGCCAATCCGCGTTGCGCGGATTGAGACACAACGGCCACTCCGCCATCGGGCGCTAGTGCTTCACCAAGGTTGGGCTCCAGCGCCAGAGATTGTCGTTGGTGAGGTGCGTGCCGCCCCACCAGCGATCGATCGGATTGTGACGACTGAAGTCCTCCTTATGGGCGAGGACAGCTTCGCCAAATTCAGTCAGCGACAGCCGGCTTCGCCGATAGGCCTCCATGCGCGCTCGCAAATTCTCAGGGGCGATCACGCGTAGCTCATCATCGAGCCCAGCGATCGCGGGCTGCGGCCCATGCGCGAGCCCTTGAAGCAGCGTCCCGATTTTCATGTCGGTGAATACCGCGCGTTGACCGAACCCGCGAAGGTAGAACAACCCGTTCGTACCCATGAAGCCCGCCGCAATCAGTTCGAGCAGTCGTAGTTCGGTCGCGCCAAGTCCCGATCTGCTCCACGGAAGCTCCTGGAGCAGGTCAAGCAGGGCCGGCCTCAGCAAGGGAAAGCCGCTGAGGTCTCGACATAGCGCATCGAAGCAAGCCTCGGGCGTTGCCGCGCGATAGGCCTGCCAGCAGATGCTTGCGGTCTCGAGGTCGGCAGGCCGTATGTTGATAAGCGGCACTTCGTTCCATCCGCGCCATGTCTCGTGCAGCGTCGACAGAGCGAAAGCGACCAGGCGCAATTTCAACTTGGCCGCCATCGCCGGGTAAGCCCGGAAATGATCGAGCAACCAAATCAGCTGCAATTGATCATTTGGGTCCGGATCGAACCAAAGCTCGACAATCTCGTAAGGTTCGCAGAATTCGATCAGCGCGAGATCCCTGCGCGCCCTGGCATCCTGAGGCCACTGGCTCCGCGTGCTCCAGTGCGACCAATGTCCGACCGGATCCTGGTCCGACCGTAATCCGAAGTAAGTCTCAAGCTCTCCTAGCGGCGGCAGTGGTCCGCCGACAAATCGAAAGCCGGATGTAATAGCGACCTCGGCGAGCCCCGAACGTGTGAGGCTAAGGCCGGACGGACTGGTCAGGATCAGGCGCTTCATCGGCACAACTCTCTCAACGCCAGACCAAACGAAACGGGCGCCGAAGACGTCGGCAACTCAACGTCCTCAGCGCCCGCTTGCAACGAAATCTTGCAGCCTTACGGCTTACTCCTCGGTCGGCTCCTCGCCCTCGGCGTCGCGCTCGGGCGTGCCGGCGAGAATCTGCTCGGAGATCAGGCCGGAGTTCTGCCGGATTGCGGCTTCGATCTTGGCGGTGATGTCGGGGTTCGCCTTCAGGAAGGCCTTGGAATTCTCGCGTCCCTGGCCGAGCCGCTGGCTGTCATAGGAGAACCAGGCGCCGGATTTCTCGACGATGCCGGCCTTGACGCCGAGGTCGAGGATTTCGCCCATCTTGGAGACGCCCTCGCCATACATGATGTCGAACTCGACCTGCTTGAAAGGCGGCGCCAGCTTGTTCTTCACAACCTTGACGCGGGTGGTGTTGCCGACGACCTCGTCGCGCTCCTTGATCGCGCCGATGCGGCGAATGTCGAGGCGGACCGAGGCATAGAACTTCAGCGCGTTGCCGCCGGTGGTGGTCTCCGGCGAACCGTACATCACGCCGATCTTCATGCGGATCTGGTTGATGAAGATCACCATGGTGTGGGACTTGTTGATCGAGGCGGTGAGCTTGCGCAGCGCCTGGCTCATCAGGCGCGCCTGCAGGCCCGGCAGTGCATCGCCCATCTCGCCCTCGAGCTCGGCTTTCGGCACCAGCGCCGCGACCGAATCGACCACCAGCACGTCGACCGCACCGGAGCGCACCAGCGTGTCGCAGATTTCCAGTGCCTGCTCGCCGGTGTCAGGCTGCGAGATCAGCAGCTCGTCGATGTTGACGCCGAGCTTGCGCGCATAGACCGGGTCGAGCGCGTGTTCAGCGTCGATGAAGGCGCAGATGCCGCCCTTCTTCTGGCCTTCCGCCACCGTGTGCAGCGCCAGCGTGGTCTTGCCCGAGGACTCCGGCCCGTAGATCTCGACGACGCGGCCCTTCGGCAGCCCGCCGACGCCGAGCGCAATGTCGAGCCCGAGCGATCCCGAAGATATCGTCTCGACATCCATCGAGCGGTCGTTCTTGCCGAGCTTCATCACCGAACCCTTGCCGAACTGGCGCTCGATCTGGGAGAGCGCGGCTGAGAGGGCCTTGGACTTGTCCATGGAGGATCCTTCGACGATACGCAGGGCAGTAGCAGACATTGGGATGTGCTCCTTATGGCGGGGATTCGCTAGCGGGACAAACGGGTGATGAGATCGGGCGGAATGCGTTTTTGATTGGAACCTCGTACCACGTTTGTTCTATGTTCGCAATATGTTCTTTCTGGCAAATCGGTGCTGGCCTGCTTTATCCCCTGGTGGCCCGGTTTGAATCTTGGCGTGGTCCGTTTTGGATTAAGCGAACAGAAACCAAGGCTTGGCCGATGTTCTCAGTAGGACTACTGAGCGGCCCTATTCACTGTTCTGGGCATATAAATCTTGATGATGCTCAATCCGTTCTTGCGAGAACAAAAGATAGGGCCGTCCGTGACCGGGATGGACCGAACGGCCCCAGCCAGCCCGTAGTACCAAAATGGAAGAATGGGCCGACACTCCTAGTTACGGGACATCGGGCAACCGGTTGCGCGAGAGGCGTTGCTGAGCCCCTTTCACCGAGTGGCCAATGTCCCCAGGATTAGGATCGCCCAGCCCGAAACTAACCCACGATAACTTGGTTATAGAACATCACCGACACGATTTTGGGCGTCGGTGGCTGAGAGACCTATCGGGCTCCCGCCTTTCATTGGAATGGGAGCGCACTCCATGTGTGCGAAGTGTGTCGAGTTGGACGAAAGAAGCGTCCATTACGCTGCGCTCGCCCGAACGATCACGGATCGGCAGACCATCGACGGCATCGCGCAGTTAATTGCAGAGCACGAAGCCCAGAAGCGCAAGCTGCATCCGGAGCCGAAAGAGTAAGACCGCCCTCAGTTGGCGAACGCGCTTCGTTCCTGTTTTCAATTGATAGCCCCGCAAACGTCTCTGATATCCGCAGATTGTGCCAACGAGAGAAGCGGCGCTCTATTTGGCGACCGGCTGTGAACCTTTGGTTGCTCCGGCAAGACCGACCATCACCGGGATTTTGTTCGTACCCTCTCGGGGCTAGAGCCCAACGCCGTCTGCAGGTTTTTCAAGCGGGCGGCGCTGTGCTGTCAGGGCGGCCTGTTCGATCATCGAAACGGCCCCAGCGCGCGGGCCTAGGGGATACGCGCCGGGGCCGCCTCCTTGGGCGCTCCGTCCGGAGAGCGCAATTCACTGTATCGGGAAAAAGTGGCAACGGAATGCGCCCTCGCGGATTACCTCATTTTGACAAGTGTCCTAATTGCCCGCAGCGCGGAACATCCCGTCTTTCGATCCGTTGATGATTCATCACCGCACCGCCCGTGGGCATCGACCGGGGATGAGATCGCCCGGTTAGTGCTCCCGCCCAATACCAGCAGGGTGCAGCGCCATGCAGAAGCGGCGTCGTTCCAGGCACTCGCAATCACTGCAAGAACGTCTTGCCGACGAGGCCATGCGCCTGCGCGAGGAAGCCAGCACGCTTCCCCCGATCCACCAAAAGAAGGAGACCTTGCTGAGGAAGGCGCGGCATGACGAGACCACCGCTCACTTGACGGAGTGGCTGATGTTCCAGGGTTTGCGGATGCCCCTCTAGATCAGGGAGGACGACCATGCAGGCGAACCACCACCATATCGATGGCGTGGAGGTTGCCTTTGTCTGCGCTGCGGCGGTGTCGCTGGTGGCCCTGTTCGTCAGCGTGGCCTGGCTCTTGCTGCGGTGACATCCAGCAGTGACATCCAGCGGGGCAATGCGGACGGCTGCCAATGCGGCGGGCTGTTCTCCGCTGCCTCATACCTCGCTTCGACGATCCGAACGAAAAGGGCCCCGGCGAGGGGGACCCGCCGAGGCCAGAACAACTTAGTCACTCGATTCTAGACCTCACACCGACACTTTGCTGGGAGCGTTTGGAGTACCGGAGTCATACGGACCAAAGATGTGAACCTTGCGCCCTCCTCGTCCGTAGCTATCCAGGTCAGGATTTTGCCAACCCTCCTGGGGCTAGAACCAACGCCGTCCGTCGTATTTCAATGCGGGCGGCGTTGCTTATAGCGCGACAATCAGGATGAGAGCGGCGCGTCAATCAAGATGAGACGAGGCGGCCGAGTCAGGAGATAATTGACGCTGGCCGCCTACTTGGCAAGCGTTGATTGACGCTGCGCGACAATCAAGCGGCGCTGCCAGCGTCAATCACAGTCTTGTCGAGTTCGTTGGGGGTCGTGTGAACAGGTGGCCGGCCTGGACCGCGCTTGCGATCGAGGGCAACTTTTCGACGGTAACTTTCGACGTTCATCTCGAGGATCGTGGCGTGGTGGACCAAACGATCGATGGCAGCCAACGTCATTGCCTGGTCCGGGAAGATACGCCCCCATTCGCCAAATGGCTGATTGGCCGTGATCAGCAGCGAGCGTCGTTCGTAGCGGGCGGCGATCAACTCGAACAGCACACTGGTTTCCGCCTGATCCTTGCTCACATATGTGATGTCGTCGAGGATCAGGAGGTCATAGCGATCGAGTTTGGCGATCGCGGACTCCAGCGCCAGCTCGCGCCGCGCGACCTGCAGCCGTTGCACCAGATCAGTGGTGCGCGCGAAGAGAACGCGCCAACCGTTCTCGACGAGAGCCAGGCCGATCGCCGTGCCGAGATGGGTCTTGCCGCCGCCCGGTGGACCGAACAAGAGCAAATTGGCGCCGGCCTTCAACCAGGCGTCGCCAGCGGCGAGCGCCATCGCCTGTGCCTTTGATAGCATCGGCACGCTTTCGAAGTCGAAGGTGGCGAGCGTCTTGCCGGCGGGCAAACGCGCTTCCACCATGTGTCGCTCGATCCGACGGCGGGTGCGATCGGCCGCCTCGTGCTCGGCAAGGGCGGCGAGGAAGCGGGCGGCAGGCCACCCTTCCTTGTCCGACTGTGCGGCGAGCTTCGGCCAGATCGCCTTGACGCCCGGCAGGCGGAGCTCATTGAGAAGCAGCTCGACACGGGCAGCATCGACGGAGGTAGCGATACCGGTCATGCTGCCTCTCCCAGGTTCGAGCGGCCCGACATGACGCTGACGGAGGCGAGTTCATCGTAGACGTCGAGCGGCGCCAGCTTGACGGCGACACGCGGGATCGAGGCCGCCTCGGGTCGGAAGCGGTCGCGCAGCGCGGCAAGATCGGGTAACTGTCCGGCGTCCAGATCCATCGCGATCACCTCGGCGAGTTCTGCTTCGCAGGCGCGCTCGTGAGCCAGCGCCAGAAGCTCGACCGTCACCTTGCAGGCGCGCCGGTCATCACCATGCTCCCGCAAGGTCTCGAACAGACGTTTGTAAGCTGCACGCGGGAAGAGTTGGTCGCGATAAACGAGATTGAGGAGCGCCATCGGCTTGCGCCGCAGGGCATGGATGACGTGCCGGTAATCCACAACATGACCGCCCTGGCTCTCGGACACAGGCCGACCGCGCCGCAGCGTCACGACCGGCGTGACGCCAAGGAAGCATTCGAGCCGGTCGTCGAAGATGCGCACACGCAGGCGATGGCCGATCAATCTTGAAGGCACGGTGTAGAATACGCGCCGCAGGATGAAGCCGCCTGACGACGTCACCGGGATCACTTTCTCCTCGAAGTCGGTCGTGCGGCCTTTTGGCAGCGGCGCCAAGGCCTCCTTCTCGAGCGCGATCGGCTTGGCGAGGTTGGCGTTGCGCCGGCCGACAATCTCGTCGACAAAAGCCCGGTACGCATCGAGACTGGCGAACTCGCGCGTCCCCCGCAGCAACAGCGCATCTTCCAGTGCCCGCTTGAGATGGCCGTGCGCGCTCTCGATCGAGCCGTTCTCATGTGCGATGCCCGCATTGTTGCGCGTTGGCGCCATGCCATAGTGGCCCATCAGCCCGGCGTAGCGCTGCGTCAGATCCCCCCGTGCGTCGGCGGCCAGATTGCGGAATGCTGCCGACAGGCTGTCGCTGCGATGCTCCCGCGGCACGCCGCCAAGCGCCCACAGCGCGTTCTGCAAGCCCTCCGCCAGGGCGACGAAGCTTTCGCCGCCGAGCACGACATGGACATGCTCGAAGCCGGAGAACGCCAACCGGAAGTGATAGAGCCGGTGATCGAGCGGCTCACCCGCGATGGTAATACCGAGCGCGCTCACGTCGGTGAAGTCGGACAGACCCAGGCGGCCGGGCTCGTGCTGCTGGCGGAAGATCACGTCCTGTTCGGGGCCGTTGAGCGCCCGCCAGGCGTTGATGCGCCGCTCCAGCGTGCGGCGGATGTTCGGGTTCAAGTCATGATGCCGTCGGCGCAGCTCGTCCAGCACGCCGATCACGCGGATGCCGGGCGCAGCCTTCAGGATCGGAACGATCTCGGCGTCCCAATACTGCCCGAGCGGATCGGACCGGCGCCGGCCCCTCGGCGTCTTCTTCTGCGATGGCGGGCGACAATCGCCCTCGATTCGATACGCGCTTGCCTTCGAGAACCCCGCCTTGGCCGCGGCGGCCTCGGGGGACAGTGTCAGTCGGTACGTCATGTACAGCCTCATCTGGTGGTCGGTGATGTGGAGGCCAGGCAAGGCATCGATTCCCTCTTGTCGAGACGAACCAACAGCTTGCACCAGCCGCACCCGGCCGCCAGACGGGTCCAAAAACGCGCGACGCCGATGGGGACGGTCCTCCGGTCGGGCTGCGCCCTCCCTTCGGTCCGTCCCCATCGGCGCAGTCTCACCTTGATTGTCGCTGGAGTCTCACCCTGATCGCCGCCGCGCAGTTGCTCATTTTTGGGCTCTGGACCAGCAGTCCGAGGAACGAACCGGAACCTGGAGAGTCGGTTCTCAAGCTCCCGGCCTTAGCCCCCAAGCCCACCGGGAGTAGCGATCCCCGGCGCCGTAAAACCTCCGGCGCCCGGGGATCGTTGGTTGGCGATAAGGGCGATGCAATCTTCAACGGGAATGACGAATGCGATGACGGGTACAGACCAAGCAATCGGCTGACGAAAGCCGCCTGCTCCACTAGGCTCGCCCCATGACCTGCTTGTCTCGTCACAAAATAGACGACCCCAGCGCGGGGGCCACGCTGAGGCCGAACTTCCCACATCGCCCGGTGCCGTCGGCGGACAGCAACCGAACCTGTAACAACTGGGCGCTGCCCATGTCGGTTCCTGTTCAGCGAACGTCGTCCGCATATATTTCAAGCGGGCAGCGTTGTGCCGGAAGACACGCTGAGGCCGGAAAACCGGCATCGTCGCGCGGCATCCTCACGCGGGACGCATTGCCGAAATCAATTAACGGGTTAAGATTTATCGACTCCGACAATCAGCCGACAAGAGCCCGGAGCGACGTCAATGCTGGCACCGCGGACCAGAGTTTTCCCAGATGCTCGAACGGCCGTCAGAAGAGGAAGCGCTTAAGCTCGCGATTGCGTTCTTCTGTATCCTGGAGCCCGACAGGCGCGCGGAGGTTTTGGCGCTCGCGGAAAAATACGCCAGAGAAGCTCCGGTTGTCGCGGATCGCGTTCACTTCAGCCTGCTCGACCACGTGAGGCACGAAAGCTATCCGGCTTCCGAGCATCCTCATCCGAAGAAATCGATGTCCTGACCGGGACGCCCGCAGGTAACCAGAACCTGCGCCCGGCCATCCTGACGGCTATCGCCGCCCCTGCTCCGACCCGAGTTCCCGGTTCGAGCGGTTGGATGAAGCCGGTACGGAAAGGCGGCCATCCAGCGATGGCTGGCCGCAATCCGTAGTTCTCCGGGCGAGAACAAAGTTCCTGCGGCGGATGGTCTCACACACGCCGTGTGCCGCTTGGATAATCAACAAGTTACCGGCAGGCCTGATCACGCCGGACAACGGGCTTGGCACAATCTGCATAATACCTTAGTACCTCTCCTGACCCCCGAAAAAACTACGTAGCCTTCACAGGAACACTCGAGGTTCCGCCAGTGTTCGTAACATTGGCGCGTCCAGCCGGCGCTGCCTGCGCGTCGCGAGGCAGGCGATGCGGCCGGCGGATGGATCCTCTTCCAGGGTCCACAACGAAGAGCAAATGGGCGCAATTTTCACATTATCGTTTGACGGGTGTTGGTTATTGATACAACTTTTAGTTTAAGATTCGAAGACCGCCTTTCAATTGCGGAACCGGTCCAGATGATCCACAGGGGCGTCGAATTCAGTGTCACGCAGCTGGTGGCCGGCGTCTGGAGATGGCGCTTCCAGATCGGCGATCAGATCTTCACGGGCAGGACCGAGGCGAAACTCGACCTGCTGGCGATCCGCCGGGTGCAGCTGCGGATCGACCGCGAGCTGAACAAAGTCGGGCGGGGACGGACCCGCGGACGCAGCGATTGCGATTGAGGCGCAGTCTGTCCGGCAAGCGCCGGATGATTGTCTTGACGCGTTTTCTTCACGCGAACCGGCGTCGAAAACGCTCTAATCCGCGCTGGCCAGCCGCCGCATCGTGAACTCGATGTCGCCGCCGGGCAGCTCACGCCAGCTCTCGACGGCGCTCATGTAGGCCGCCTTCGGGTAGCGCTTGAGAAAGTCACGCGCCCGCAGGCGGGCCTGATCACGCGGCAGGCTGAAGGTCTCGCGCAGATAGCCGTCATCCGGCTTGCGCCGCTCGGCCATCCGGCTGGCGAGATCGCGCGGACGAAACACCATTGCCGCAACTCCGGACCAACTGACGCCCCCAATATAGGCGCGGCGCCAGGAGATTCCGAGTCTGGGGGAGACGGACGAAGCCGCCCGAACCGGCGCTACTGGCTGCGCTGCGCCGAGCCTGCCGGCTGCGTGGAGCTTCCGGTCTTGGTCTTCGGCTTGACGGGATGGGCTGTCGCCTTCGGCGCGTCGCTGCGCACGACGCCCCAGGGATCGGACGCCCCCTTGGCATCGGGAATCTTGCTGAGCGAGTCCTTGTAGGCCTTGTCGTTGACCGCGTCCCGATCCTTCTCCTCCTGGGTCTTGCTTTTGACCTCAGGCATCAGGTTGACATTCGGCATCTGCGCATAGGCCGGCGCCGACAGCAGCACCGCAACCGCAACCGCGCACAAAACTCTCATAACAACGCTCCTTGCATTTTCAGCAGCGGTATATCACCACAAGAAAGCCGCCGCCAAGCGCGCCTGCCCCTGCCCTAGAGATGGTCTGACTTGCAGGATTTCGGCGACTGCATCCAGTCGTCCCAGATCGGACCGCAGCGCGTACAACCACTCAGCACAAGCCCGATCGCAATCATGCCGCCCAGCATCGCCAACCTGCGGACCATGGTACGCCCCCACCACTGACGAGGGGCAATTGGGCTATAGAACTGGGGCATTTTCAAGCCGGGCACGGCGCTTGCACGCCGCGCACGCGCACATCGGTTTGACCGGGCGGCCGCGCAAATTACACTGCGCAACAAAGCAGAAAAGGAATCGATCAAATGACTTTGGCGATGAGCTGGGACGAATGGACGCGGCACGACGGGACGGCGCTCGCCGAGCGCGTCCGGAACGGCGAGCTGACGCCCGGGGAGCTGGCGTCCCAGGCCGCCGCCGCGGTCGCCAAGGTCGATCCCGCGCTGTCGGGCGTGGTCGAGCTGTTCGACGACGTGATCGCCGATCCCGCACGCGACGGCGCCGATCCAAACGGACCGTTCGCCGGCCTGCCCTTCCTCATGAAGGATCTCGGCCCGACCTTGAAGGGACGGCTGCAGGAGATGGGCTCGCTGATGATGCGCGGCAATCGCGCGGCGGCGGATACCTTCCTGACGACGAAGCTGCGCAAGGCCGGCCTCAATTTGATCGGCCGCACCACCACGCCGGAGTTCGGGGTCTGCAGCTCGGCCGAAAACCCCGCCGTCTATGTCACGCGCAATCCCTGGAACACCGACTACACCACCTGCGGCTCGTCGGCCGGCAGCGCGGCGATGGTCGCCGCCGGCACCGTGCCGATCGCGCATGCGACCGACGGCGGCGGCTCGATCCGGATTCCCGCCGGCGTCAACGGCAATATCGGATTGAAGGTGTCGCGCGGCGTGTTCTCGCTCGCGCCGCATCTGTCCGATCTCACCGGGCTGGTCTCGATCCAGGGCTGCCAGTCGCGCACGGTGCGCGACACCGCTGTCTTCGTCGATGCATGCCGCGGCCCGGCGCCCGGCGAATTCATGCCGTTCTGGACTTCGGCGGAGCCCTATACGGCGATGATCGCGCGCGATCCCGGGCGGCTCAGAATCGCGCTGTCGCACAGCTGGGGCGACTATCGCGCGACGCCGCATATCACAGCCGAGCTCGCACGGGTCGGACGCTTCCTCGAGGGCCTCGGCCATCAGGTCGATTACGCACTGCCGTCGATCGACTACGGGGACGCCTTCGCGGCCCAGACCACCTGCTACATCAGCAATTTCGCCGTCGTGATCAGCAACATGCTCGCCGCACGCGGACTGGAGCGGCCGCCGGCGGATTTGATCGAGCCGATCAATATCCGCATCTGGGAACATGGCAGGCACTTTAGCTTCGCCGATCGCGCGCGCATGCAGGCAACCTTCAACACGACGGCGCGCGGCTTCGGCGCCTTCTTCGAGGATTGGGACATCATCCTGACGCCGATCACGGCGCTGCCGACGCCGAAGGTCGGCACCACGGAATATCTCACCATCAGCGACAATCCGTCGGTGCTGGACTGGTTCGGCAATCTCTGGCGCAACTTCGCCTTCACGCCGCTTGCCAATCTGTGCGGCATCCCGGCGATCTCGCTGCCGCTTGCAACCAACGAGCACGGCCTGCCGCTCGGCATTCAGGCGATCGGAAAGCAGGCCGATGACGGGTTGCTGCTGCAGCTCGCGGCCCAGATCGAACGGGCGATCGACGGCAAGTGGAATGACGGCAAGCGGCCTGGCGTGCATGTCACGCGCGACTAGGCAATAAAGAGCAAGCAAGAAACCAAGCGGAGGAAACGGAACGTCATGCAGCAGGCCGGTGAATTCGGGATCGACGACGCGCGGCGCGTGCTCGGCGACGTCTTTGCGCCATGGGTGCAGGACCTCAATCTGTCGATCGAGCAGTTCGACTTTGCGCCGCCCGCCGGTGGCGGTGCCGACTGGCAGCCCGGCGCCATCCTGCGCATGCCGTTTTCCGAGCGGCTGTGCCGCCAGGGCGGCATCGTTTGCGGCCAGGCGCTGATGGCGTTCGCCGACACAGCAATGGTGCTCGCCAATCTCGCGGCCAACAAGGGCTATCGTCCGATGACGACGGTCGACCAGACCACGCATTTCATGCGCGCGGCGACCGCGTCCGATGTGCTGGCCGACGCCCGTGTGGTCCGGCTCGGACGCACCATGAGCTTCGGCCGCGTCACGCTGCTCTCCGCCACCGACAACAAGCCGGTGGCGATGGTGTCGAGCGCATTCGCGATGCTGCCGGGATAGAGCACAATCCGGAAAAGTGCGAAGCGGTTTTTCCTCGCGACAAACGCAAGGCGTTTGCGCGGGGTTTATGCTCAAACGAGAAACGTCATTTGCCGAGAACGGCCTCGGCGGCATTGACGATGCTGATCGTCGGATTCTTTCCGCAATAGGTGCCGAACTTCTTGGCGTTCTCGACGAATACATCGGTGTCGATGATCGCCTCGTCGGAATCGCCCTTGTACCAGCCGTCCATCCAGATCAGCACCATCTTGATGGTATCGTCGCCACCTTCGACGAACTGCTTGCAGGTCATGGTCGACAGATCGAGGACGGTGGCCTTGGCCGGCGCGGACGAGAGGGCGAGCGAGGCGGCAAGCATGATCGAGGCAGTGAACTTCATCGCAATCTCCATGGGCAATGATCTGAAATGAACAGGTCGCCGGAAGCCCAGCGCATCCGCTCGCGACCTCGTAAGCGAAGCATTGCAGCGAACGCAAGCATGGCATCGCGCAGATCGTTCTGCACGTCGTTTCGGTGCACGGAGTGAGAATCCATGTCGCCGATTTGTCATGTGACGCCTCAGCGAACGCGCAGTCGAGCTACACGACCTTGACGCGACGCCTCCTGCGCCAGCGCCAGAACAAGCCGACAAGCACGATCAGCACCGCGCCGGTCGCGAATGCCTTCGCGGCAAATCGTCCGCCGGGACGATCAATCAAGCGCGCGAGAAGCGAAACACCCTCGCCCTGACGCGGCAGGCGAAACGCGACCACGCTGTCGCCGACCGATGTGCCGGCTTCGGAATGGCCGCCGGCGCCGATGACGACATATTGATCGCCCTTCCAGAGATAGGTCATCGGATTGGCGACGCCTGGCACCGGAAGCCGGCCGAGCCACAATAGCCGGCCCGATCTGGCATCGAACGCCCGCAGATAGGCATCCATCGCGCCGGTGAAGACGAGCCCGCCCGCGGTGATCGCGACGCCATTGACCAGCGGCGTGCCGGTATCGAGCGCGATGCCGAGCGGCGCGAGATCTTCGCTGGTGCCGACCGACGAATGCCAGAGAATCTTGCCGGCCTTGAGATCGACCGCCACCGTCTCGCCCCACGGCGGCTTGTTGCACGGCGATCCAACCGCCGACTTCGCCAGCGCCCGCGACATCGCAAACGGCGCCCCTTCCTGCTGGCCGAAATCATGGCCGGGCGGCGGATCGAAGCCCTTGGCCTGGTCGCGCGGAATCAAGGTGATGATGTGCGCCGCATGGCTGACATTGGCGTAGAGGATCTGGTTGACCGGATCGAACGCCGCGCTGCCCCAGTTCACGCCGCCGCCGGTCATCGGAAAGACGATCGTGCCTTGCGTCGACGGCGGCGTGTAAAGCCCCTCATTGCGCGATTGCGCGAGCAGCTTCTCGCAAGCCGAGCTCCTGACGCCCGGCAGCATGCCGGCGATATCATCGGCCGTGATCCGCTGCGTCAGCAGCGGCGGCACATGGGTCGGGAACGGCTGCGTCGGCGACAGCTGCTCGCCCTCGGCGCCGTTCTGCGGCACCGCGCGCTCCTCGACCGGCCACACCGGCTTGCCGGTGTCGCGATCGAGCACGAACACAAAGCCCTGCTTGGTCGGCTGGATCACGACATCGCGCATATCAGAACCGGCGTCGATCCGCGCCAATGTCGGCTGGGCCGGCAGGTCGTAGTCCCAGACGTCGTGATGCACGGTCTGGAATGCCCACACCAGCTCGCCGGTCTCAATCCGCAGCGCGACGACGGAATTGGCGTGCTCGTCATTGCCGGGGCGCTTGCCGCCCCAGAAATCGGGACTGGGCGAGGTCGTCGGCAGGAACACCATGCCCCGCTCCTCGTCCACCGACATCGGCGCCCAGACATTGCTGTGGCCGGCCTCGACGGCGTCATGCACCAGCGGATCGAACGTCCAGCGTGGCTGGCCGGTCCGCGCATCAAAGGCCCGCACCGCGCCGAGCGGCGCATCGACCCGCCGGTTGTCGCCGATCGCGGAGCCGACCACGACCAACCCGCGTCCCGTCACCGGCGCCGACGTGATCTGGAACTCGCCGGGCCATGCGAGCTTCATCCCGGCATCGATCTTGATCTCGCCGCCGTTGCCGAAATCGGCGCAAAGCTTGCCGGTTCTGGCGTCGAGCGCGATCAGGCGCGTGTCGTTGGTGCCGGTGAAGATGCGTGATTTGCAGGCCGTGCCGTCAGCCGCACGATCATCCGTCCAGTGCGCGACACCGCGGCAGACGAAGCGGTTGGCAGGCCGCTGCGCCATGCTGATCTTCGGATCGAACCGCCATTTCTGCGCACCGGTGCCGGGATCGAGCGCGATCACCTCGTTGAACGGCGTGCAGAGGATCAGGCTGTCCTCGACCAACAGCGGCGTCACCTCGAACTTGGTCCGCTTCATGACCTCGGGCGGGCGCGCGTCGAGATCGCCGGTGCGGAATTCCCAGCCGCGCACCAGCGTGCCGACATTGTCTGATGTGATCTGGGTCAGCGGCGAGAAGCGCTGTCCGCCGCGGTCACCGCCCCAATATTCCCAGGCGAGCGCCGGCCGGGTACACAGCACCACCGCGGCAACCAGGCGAAACAACGACCGCATTGCGTCCTCCCGCGAGATGCGATCATCAGGCGCTGCATCTCAAGCGGGGAAAGCCTTTACGCGATCGGCGCGTCAGTATCCACCCCTGTGATATCCGCCGCCATCATTGCCGCGATAACCACCACCACGACCGCCGCCGATGCCGATTCCGATTCCAACGGGCGGCCCGACAGGCTCGTAGACCACGGCAGGAGGCGGACGGCGCACCACCACGACGTCATCCTCGACCACGACGCGCGGCGGGCGCTTGCCTGCGCGCCGCGGCGGATCGGGATCGACGCGCTTCTTGGCCGGCGCGTCGGCCTTCTGCAACTGCGGCGGCGCGGCGTTGCAGGGACAGGTCGGCGCCGCCAGCACGACATTGGTCGCGGGCACACTGACCGCAGCGGCCGGCGTCAGATCGGGACGATAGCGCAGCCGTTCGATCATCTTGCGCGCGGTGGCTGTAAGGTCGGTGTCAGGATATTGCGCGAGGAAGCCGCGATAGGCGGCCGCCGTGTTGGCGAGAATGGCGTCATTCCACGCCACCATCCGGCGATGCCGGTCGAGCCAGTCGCGCGCCTGCAGGCCGCGCGGCGTGGCAGCGAAGACCGCGGCGAAGGCTTCATAGGATTCGTCGGTGCCGTCAACCACGATCAACTCGTTTGCGGCCTCGATCGGCTTGCCCTGCAATTCGCGTTTCCATTCGTCGACGGTGCGTTTGGCGGCGGCGGGTTGCGGCGTGGCCGCGGGCGACGCCGCAGCCGAACCTGCCATGAAGCGGAAGTCGTCGGTGAGCGAGGAGGAGTCCCATGGTGTCTGGCGGCCGTCGGTCGCCTTGTACACCGCAAGGCGAACGCGCTTGAAGGTGTCCTCGATCGAAATGCCCGGCTCCTTCGCCGAGGCCAGCAACGCAGTCGTATACGGGCTGTTGGCGCCGCTGCCGTCCTCGGCTTCCGCGCCCGGCGACGTCGAGAACGACACGAAGGTGCCGGGCGCGCCGACCCTGGCATCTACGATGGCAAGCCCGTGCCCCGCGGTCTTGCTGAGCTCCGGGAAAGGATTGTTGCGGCAGGCATCGAGCAGCACGATGCGCATCCGGCTCGGCACCGAGGTCAGCGTGTTCAGGATGTCGTTGAGGCGAACCGCCTGGATCGGGATGTCGGCCTCGCGCTTCGGATCGACATCGACCGGCACCAGATAGTTCTCGCCGTCGATCTGCAGGCCATGCCCGGCATAGAACACCAGCGCCACGGTGTCGGCGCCCTTCGCCGCCACTTGTCCGGCGAAGTCGCTGATCCGTGCCCGCATCTCGTCCTGCGACAGGTCAGATGCCGCCGTCACCGCAAATCCGGCATCGGTCAGCATCTGCGACATGGCCCTGGCGTCGTTGGCTGGATTGGGCAGCGCCGGCACGGACTTGTAGGCCGATTGCCCGATCACCAGCGCCAGACGGTTTTCCGCCAATGCCGGCACGGTGCCGAGCAGGATCGCAGCCGGAACGATCAGGCTGAGGAACGAACGGCGAAACATGGCGGCCTCCGGCGGTGACGTCGGAAATGGGTCGAAAGCCGTCAGACCAAGGTTCAAGCCACGCGGCAACCGACGCCGGTTCGCTGCAGAACTGTCGCGGGGTCCGACGAGCGCTTACTGTTTCGGTTTCTTGGCCGGATCGGCGGCCGGCTTGGTGACGCCCCAGGGATCGTATTTCTCCTTGGGCTCGGGGATCCGATCGAGCGCGGCCTTGTAGGCCTTCTCGTCGACCTTTGGCTTCTGCTCGGTCTTCGCGTCGCCGCCCCCGCCCCCTCGCCGGCCTTGGGCCAGGGTTGGTGTCGCGACCAGCGCCAGAATGACGGCAGCAACCGTGAAGCTTTTCATGTCAGTCTCTCTCCCCCGCGGCCGCAGAAACATCCGGCAATACCGCCACCCCAAACATAACTTGTCTCTCGACATTTGTTGATCGACAAAGCGCCGCGTGGCGCGAATTCAGCGTCACCAGGGGGGCGCAATCTGGGCGACGGCACATTAAATTAGCTCCATGGGACAGGGACAGGTACATGTGGCGGCGCTGCTGGCCGGCGCCGCCCTGATGTTGAGTGGCTGCGGGCTGGCGGACAGCCACGCGGTGTGGCCTGAGATATTGAAGGTCAAGTCCACCGAGCCGGCGCCGCTCGAGGCGCCTCCGGATGTCAAACGGCTGGTCGCGAGCAAGCTGGATTCGGTGTTCACCGCCGGCTCGCAGCCGACCCATGTGCGGGTTTCCGCCCCGCTGCACGACCCCGGCGGCACCGGCTGGACAGCGTGCGTGCAGGCCGAACTGACATCGGTGATCGGCAAGCCGCTCGGGACGCGGACCTATCGCGTGTTCATCAATGGTGGCGCGATCTTCGATCGCCGGCAGGTGGAGGCCGACGACAACTGCCTGACCGAGAATTACGAGCCGGTCGACAGCTCCGTTGCGGCGCAAGCGCAACAAAATGCCAAGCCGTGAGCCGCCCGCGGCATGCTGAACGCGCGGTTAACATGACCGCTCAAATTGCCTGATGGCCCCAACGGCATTTTCCATTTCTTTCCGCTAGCGTTTCCCTGACGAACGCAGGCCGATCAGGCTCGCGCACCGGGGAAAACAGGGACGTGGCCGATATTGCTGACCAGGCAATGATCCGCCGTGCATCGCATGACGATGCCACGGAGAGGCATGTGCTGCCGCCGCTGTCGGGCACACCGGTCAGCGCATGGCGCGGCCTCGCCGAACGCGCGATCGAGGCCAATGGCTACTACCAGCCCGACTGGGAATTGGCGGTCGATGCCTCCGCGCGCGGTCGCACCGGCGCGTCGCTGCTCAGCGCCACCGGCGATGCCGGGCAATTGATCGGGCTGTTGCCGGTCGTTCCGATGCGGCGGATCTATCGCATTCCCCTGCCCGCGCTGGTCGGCGCCGAGCCCTATGGCACGCTGTGCACGCCGCTGCTCGACCGCGACGCCGCCGAGCAGGCGGTCGGCAAGATGCTGCAGCAGGCGCGCAATGCGGGCGCGCATGCGCTGATCCTCCGCACCATGTCGCTGGAGGGCCCGGCCATGGCCGCGATCCGCGCGGTGCTCGCGCGGGACGGTTTGCAGCCGCGCCTGCTCGCCGCCTATCAGCGCGCGCAGCTCGATGCGACGCGCGATGCCGACCAATTGCTACGTGACGCGCTCGGGCCTAAGAAGCTGAAGGAGCTGCGCCGCCAGCGTCAACGCCTGGCCGACCATGGCGCGGTGCGCTTCGACGTCGCACGCACGCCACGCGAAGTTGCCACCGCGCTCGAGACCTTCCTTGTCCTCGAAGCCGGTGGCTGGAAGGGCCGGCGCGGCACGGCGCTCAGCCAGCATGCCGGCGATGAGGCCTTCATCCGCCGCGCGACGTCGGCAATGGCCGAAGCCGGCCGCTGCGAGATCCTCACGCTATACGCGGGCGCGACGCCGGTCGCAGGCGGCATCGTGGTGCGCCACCAGGACCGCGCCTTCTTCTTCAAGATCGGCATCGACGAGCGCTTTGCGAAGCATTCGCCCGGCGCGCAATTGACGCTGGAGCTGACGCGGCACCTCTGCGCCGATCCCGCGATCAATTCGGCCGATTCCACCGCAGCTCCCGGCCACCCCATGATCGATCCGATCTGGCGCGGCCGCTTCGCAATCGGCGACGTGCTGCTCCCGCTGCGACGCCACGATCCGCTGCTACCGGCCATTCACGGCGCGCTGAACATCCACAGGCGCGGCTACGAAGCCGCGCGTGACGCTGTCAGGTGGATCCGCCAACGGCGCGCAACGCCCGGATAGCGCGACGTCGCTTGCACCAGCCCGCGGATTCGAAAGATTGCGCGCGACGGCCTCGGAGCGAGGCGCTCAGCGTTCCCTGAATGCCTCGGAGGCGACCTTGGTGAGCGGCGACAGCAGATAGCTGATGATGCGGCGGTCGTCGGTCTTGACTTCCGCGGTGAGGGTCATGCCCGGGGTGAGCGGTATGATCACGTTATCGATCTTCATCGCCGATTCCTCCAGCGCCACCGTGACGAGGAACACAAAATTCTGCGGTTGCCCGGGAGCGCCCGGCGTGTTGGCCATCGCATTCACGGTGCTGGTGGGGTTGGCCTGCTGACGCCGCGCCGTCTGCTCGTCGATCGCATCGTTGGCGACGTTGATGACCTTGCCATGCAGCGAGCCGAACCGGGTGAACGGGAACGTGTCGACCTTGACCACAACGTCCTGGCCGACCTTGATGAAGCCGATATCGGTGTTCGACACATAGACCTCAGCCTGCAGCCGCCCGCCATCCGGCACGATGGTCAGAAGCTGTTGGCCGGTCGTGACGACCTGGCCAAGCGTCGTGACGGCAAGCGCCTGCACGGTTCCGGAGGTCGGAGCAAGCAGCTTGGTGCGGGCCAGCTTGGTACTGGCCTTGGCATATTGCTGCACGGCGTCGTCGAGCTTTTTCTCGGCATCGGCAAGCTTCGTGCTGTTGTCGGCGATGAATGTCGCGAGATCCTTGTCCTTCTCGCCGCGCAGCTCGACGATCGCAGCCTCGGTCTCGAGCAGCTGGCCCTTGTCGCTGGCAAGCGACGAGCGTGACTTGTCCAGCGACTCCAGCGCATCGAACAGATTGATCTTGGTGCCGACCTCGAGCTTGAGCGATGCCTCTCGAACCGCCACGCGGTCCTGCAGCGTTTTGATCAGCTCGGTCTGATAGGCGATGCTCATGTTGAGGCGTTCGCGGGTCGCGTGCTTCTGCGCGATCTGCTTCTCCAGCGTCCCGATGGTCTCGGCGAGCTGGGAAAGATCTGCCGCCAGCACACGATTTTCGCGGCTGCGGAACGCAGGCGGCACGTCATCCTGCCATTCGACGTCCGCCACCGGGAACAGCGGCTTGACTGGCCAGGCCTTCGCCTGATCGATCGCCACCTTGCGGCGGGCGACCTCCGCGCGAAGCGCACTCGCCGCCTCGCTTTGCCGCCTCGCCTCGGCCTCGGCCTCGGCGGCATCAAATGCCATCAATTCCTGTCCGGCCTCGACGCGCATTCCGTTGGTCACCGACAACGAAACCACCGTGCCCGGATCAAAGGGCTGAATGAACTTGGTTTGTCCGGAAGGAACAATCTTGCCGAGCGCCACCGCATGCACGTCCAGCCTGCCGAACACCGACCAGGCGAGCGCGGCCGCCACGAAGGCGCAGATCGTGAGCATCAGCGCCACCTTGACCGGCGACGCGGGGGTTTCCAGGATCTCCAGCGCGGACGGCAGGAACTCGCGGTCGGCGCCGCGAACGTCCGACTTGAATGGAAAAAGAACTTGGCGAGCCGGTGTGACTTCCTTGCCCATCACTTTGTCCAATCATTCTGCATCGACCACAGACGGCCGTAGAGGCTGCCGCTGTTTGCGATCAGTTGGTCGTGATTTCCCTGTTCGACGATCCTGGCGTCCGACATGCCGATGATCCGGCTGCATGGCCGCACCGCGGCGAGCCGGTGCGCGATGATGATGACGGTGCGTCCCTTGGTGATGGCGCGCATGTTGTTCTGAATGATGCGCTCGCTTTCGTAGTCGAGCGCGCTGGTCGCCTCGTCGAGGATCAGGATCCGCGGGTTGGTCGCCAGCGCCCGGGCGATGGCGATGCGTTGACGCTGCCCGCCCGACAGGTTGCTGCCGCGCTCCTCGATCATCGTGTCGTAGCCCTGCGGCAGCGCCCCGATGAACTCGTCCGCGCCGCCCAGACGCGCGACGTGCATCACCTGCGCCCGCGTCATCGCCGGATTCGCCAACGCGATATTCTCGTGGATGGTGCGGTTGAACAGCAGGTTTTCCTGCAGCACGACACCGATCTGCCGGCGCAGCCAGCTTGGGTCGAGCTGCGCCACGTCCACGCCGTCAAGCAAGACCTGACCGCGCTCCGGCAAATACAGCCGCTGGATCAGCTTGGTCAGGGTCGACTTGCCCGAGCCCGAAGGCCCGACGATCCCGATCACCTCGCCAGCCTTGATCCTGAGCGAGATGTTGCGGAGAACCTCTGGACGGCCCGGCTGATAGCGGAACGACACGTCGCGCAACTCGATATCGCCTTTCGGCGGCGGCAGGGTCGGCAGGCTCGCCGGGATCGGCTCGACCGGCGTGTTGAGGATGTCGCCGAGGCGCTCGACCGACACCTGGACCTGCTGCAGATCCTGCCACAGCTGCGACAGCCGCAGGATCGGCTGCAGCACCTGGCTCGAGATCATGTTGAAGGCGATCAGTTCGCCGACGGTCATCATCCCCGCGATCACCGCTTGCGCCCCGAACAGCAGGATCATCGCCGTGGTGAGCCTGCCGACATACTGGATCAGGTTCTGCCCGAGTGAGCCCAGCATCGACGCTTCGAAGGAGGTGCGGACATAGGCGGCCAGCCGGTCCTCCCACTCCGCCTGCATGATCGGCTCGACGCTCGCCGCCTTGAGCGTGAGGGCGCCGACGATCGACTCGACCAGGAATTGCTGGCTGCGTGCGCCGCGATTGAATTTTTCCCGGATCTTCTCGCGCAGGAACGGACGGATCAGGCCCGCGATCAGCACGTAGAGCGGCAGCGTCGCCAGCACCACGAGCGTCAGGGGCACCGAATAGAGGAACAGAACGCCGACAAAGACGAAGGTGAAGAACAAGTCGAGAAGCGACGTCAGTCCCTGGCCGGTCAGGAAGTTCCTGATGGTCTCGAGCTCGCGCACGCGCGCGATCGTCTGGCCGGTTGCGCGGGTCTCGAAATAGGCGATCGGAAGCCGGAACAGATGATGGAAAAGCCGCCGCCCGAGCTCGACATCGATGCGGTTGGTGGTGTGGCTCAAGGCATAGGTCCGCAGATATTGCAGCGTCGCCTCGAACAGGCCGAGCGACACCATCCCGACGACCAGCACGATCAGTGTCGACATGGCTTTGTGAACGAGCACCTTGTCGACCACAAGCTGGAAGAACAGTGGAGTGATCAGGCCGAAGATCTGCACGAAGAACGATGCCAGCAAGACGTGCGAGAGCACGCGCCGGTAGCGCCAGATCGACGGGAGGAACCAGCTGAAGCCGAACGTCTTCGGATTGACGCCGGCGCCGCCGGCGCGCCGCGTGATCAGGACGATGTTGCCGTCCCATTGCTGGGCCAACTGCTCGAGATCGACCTCGGCGCTGCTGCGGCGCACCGGATCGGCGAGACGGAACTGGCCGGCCTTGCCGCCTGGCGCGAGCACCAGGAAGCCGCCTTCCTTGAGCCCGATGACGGCCGGCAAGGGACAGCTGGTGAGGCGCTTCACCGTGGCATTGGCGATCCAGCGCGCCTTCAGCTCCAGGCGCTTTGCGGCCGCAACGAGGTCCGCGGACTCAGCGAGCCGTCCGGCCAGTCCCAGCTCGTGGCCGAGTTGCCGGGGATCGGCGGCGATGCGGAAATAGCCCGCCACCAAGGCCACGGAATACAGGCCGGTATCGACCTTCTCGACCGACGCCGGAGCGTCGTCGTTATCGCGGATTGCTGATTGCAACGTCATGACTATCCCTTGCTACAACCGCAAAACCGCTCTCAACACCGAGGACGCGCCCGACGCCGTCCTTTGCCGGTTTGCCGCGTCTGGCCGGATCGAACTGCCGGACAAACTCCGCCCATTCCGGCAGGCAGCGCCGTTTCAGGTCGTACCGATCGACGATCGTGCGGCGCGCGGCCTCCCGCAGGCTCCGGAACTGCGACGGCGCGGCCAGCGCCTCGATCGTGAGTTCGGCCAGCCTTTCTGAATCGAAGAAATTGACCAGCAGACCGTTCTCACCATCGACAATCACCTCTTCCACCGGCGCCGTCTTCGAGGCGATCACCAGCGCGCCGGCGCTCATCGCCTCCAGCATCGACCAGGACAGCACGAACGGATAGGTCAAATACAGGTGCGCGCTCGATATCTGCATCAGCGCAACGAACCTGTCGTACGGTATCGATCCGACAAAATGCACCCGATCGAGCGGCAGCGAATCCTGTACCTCTTCCAGGAAGATGTTCTTCCAGCTGCGGCCGTCCCTCGGCTTCGGTCCATACGAGGCGCCGTCGCCTCCGACGATCACGACCTGGGCGTTTTTCCGCTCTTCGAGGATCGCCGGCAGCGATCGCATGAAGATATGATAGCCCCGATAGGGCTCGAGATTGCGGTTGACGAAGGTGATGACTTCGTCCTGCGGGCCGAGCGACCGGCCGTTCGGCAGGACAAAGGTCGCCGCCGGATCGGGCGCCACCATGTCGGTGTCGATGCCCTCGTGCAGCACCTGGATCTTGGATTGCAGATGCGAGGGGTACCGCATCTTTTGCCATTGCGTCGGAGCGACCGCGGCGTCGGCGTCCGTCATCGCGAGCAGGATCGGCGCATTGTTCAAGCGCGCGGCAAAGCGCTCGTTGAATGACAATGTCGAGTGAAACTCGGGATCGAAACCGATATTCGCCCCGTCGGCCGAATAGTAGAACTCGGCATGGACGGCGAGCCTTGCAGACGGCCAGACATCGCGCACCGCCAGCGTTTCGCCCCAGCCGACATGGCCGAAAACCAGATCGGGCACGAACCCCTGCTCTCGCAACTTCAGCATCTCATCGGCGGCATGCCGCGCCCGCACCACGTGCTGCGAGAAGGAAGCCGCCAGCGGCGAGGGTTTGCCGACATTCGCGTCATTGAAACGGTAGCGCCGGACCGGCACGATTTCCGGCCTGGTGTTGCGACTGTCGCAAAGCGCCAGGACCTGGTCGCCGGAGCGCTTCAGGAGCTGAGCAATGTGCCTGAATTGCGCTGGAAAATTCTGGTGGATGAAAAGAATGCGCATGACAATCGGGGTTCGGGTTGAGGTGCTTTCCTAGCGCTGTTTCTCGACAAGCAAGGTTTTCGGCCGTCGCGATTTGGCGGTTTCGAACAATGAATAGGTCCGGCTGACGTAGTTGGTCACCGCCGACACGCCCTGCATGTATTCTCGCAGCTGCGGCGTCATATCCGCCTCGACCATGCGGACCGGCCGGGTTGGATCCTGGAATTCGAAGCGAACGTAGAACCAGGGATCGCCGCGCTTCAGCACCAGCTCCTTGCTGATGTCATGCCATTCGAAGGCCCACATCATCGGGCGCGGCCAGATATGAATCGGCAGCCGGCCGCCGATCATCACGCCCGGCAACGGCGTCGTGTAGTAGTGATTGAAGGCCGGTAACTGCATCATGTATACGAGTTCGTCGGCCAGGAAGACGTACGGGCTCCCAATTTGCAGAATTGGCCGCTTCGGATGACGCCATTCCTTGGGGGAGTTGAGCTTGACCAGTTCCGCGAGTGCCTTCGGCCGGATCGAGGACATGTCACCGGCCGTGCTGCTGAGCTTTGGCTCGTTGGTTTTCGGATCGATCGCGATCCGAAGCTGAATGTCGACCGGGCAGTTGACCTGGAAGATGCGCGCTTCGTGATCGATCACGGCGGGGCAGTATGTCACGGCCTTGGCGTGCGCGGTGCGCTTCTCTTCCCGGCTGAGCCGGCTCGGGGCCTCCCACATGAAGGTGGCCTTGTTGGTGTCAAGCGTCCAACCAACCTCGACGGCCCTGTTGAGAGACACCTTTCGCTTCAAGAAATCAAACATTCCCCTAACCTCATACCGGCCATCATAGTTGCTTCGGCCGGTTCATGCACTTCCAACTTCGTCGCGTCGAGATCCCGCAAAACCACGGGCTAACCAATTTGAAACGCTCCGCGCCCGACCGCAGTCAAAGCGGACGGGCGCTTTCGATCTGGGAAACTGGGGGTTTTGAACCATCCAGTCCGGATTGGCAGCGGCGAAAGGGGGCCCGGGAGAAAGCTCCCGGGCCCCACTCGTTAACTGACAATCGAGAAATTCGCCGCCGTGACCGTGGCTGCGGAAGCGCCGTTCAGCCAGACCGCAGTGTCGCCATCGACCTGGACGACGAAGTAGGCACCGTTCTGGTAGGAGTGCGACAGCACGTCAGCGAACGAACTGAAGCCGGTGCCATTCAGCTGCACGGTATCCGTGGCTGCGTTGAAGTCCTGAACCACCTCGACGCCCGGCACGTCGTTGGAGACGAACGTATTGTTGCCGCCGCCGCCGAAATAGTAGTTCACGCCGGTGCCGCCATCGAAATAGTCGTTGCCGGCGCCGCCGAGCAGAACGTCAACGCCGGCACCGCCGTACATGGTGTCGTCGCCGTTGCCGCCGTAGAGATAGTCGTTGCCCTGGTCGCCGTACATGACGTCGTTGCCGTCGTCGCCATTCTCGACCGCCGAGCCCTGGGTGGCGATGATGACGTCGTTGCCCGTTCCGCCGTAGGCATTGCTGAGGTTGCCACTGCTCATGTAGAGCCAGTCGTCGCCGGCGTCGCCTTCGAGCAGATCGGTGCCGGCATCTCCGGTGATGGTGTCGTTGCCGTTGCCGCCATACGACGTATCGTTGCCGGTGCCGCCATACATCAAATCGTTGCCGTCACCGCCGAACAGGAGGTCATCGCCGCCGCCGCCCGCAAGGACATCGTTGCCGAGGCCGCCGTACAGACCCGGCGTCACGGAACCGAAAGCGCCAGTGATGGCGGCGCCGCTGTCGCTACCGTCGCCACCGTAGATCGTGTCGTTGCCGTTTGAGCCATCCAAGCGGTCGCGGCCAGCACCGCCATCGATGATGTGGAGCTGCGTGGTCAGACCGCTCGAATCTTCCTGGATGTAATCGTCGCCGCTGCCGCCATACTCGAACTGGCTAACGGCGGTATTGCCACCCTGGATGAAATCGTTGCCGTCGCCGCCGTAGAAATTGCCGTAGGCCGTGCTGGACCAGAGGGCATAGATATAGTCGTTGCCCTGGCCGCCCTCCCAGTAGTCGAAACCGACGATGCTGCTTCCCAGCGTGTCGTTGCCCTGGCCGCCATAGAGTGAATCGAAGTTGGCTGCGGGGGTAACGCTGTTGTCGGTGCTGTCGCCGTAAAACACGGGCATGGAATATCTCCGTCAATATTGGCTCTTCGTCGAGCCGGCCAAAAACTTAGAGGCGGCCAAATATGGGGAACCGCCGGGGGACGAAATGGCCTCGAAAGGCCGGTCTTCAAACAAGGCGTTAACCTAGCATCCAACTGTTTTGGTATCGGCGATGGTTGCAAGGTTCAATGCAATCGAAAATCACCTGCTTTAATTTCCAAGGCCCGCCGTAGAGATAGGCGACCGGCGCTTGGCACCAGAAGCCGGAGTTGCGAGGCCGCCTGCCCCGGCTCAAAACACCAAAAGAGGCTCGGAAGAAGGGTCCCGGACCCCGCCTCGCCGACTAACAATAGGGGAATTCGCCGCCGGGCACTGTGGTCGCGCTCACATTTGCGCTGATCAACAAACTGCCGTGTCGCGGCCGACCATGAAACATCTCCGTCAATATGCAGGCTCTTCGTCGAGCCGCTAAAAAAAGCGAGGGCGGCCACAAATCGAAGCCAACCCAAACGATGCCGGCCACGGGGGCCGAACCTCTCAAATACACCGTTACGCTAACACGGCGTTCGGCGGGCACGCTATCGCCCTCAGGTTGCAGGTTCAAGGAGACTGAAAAAAGAAATCAGGTTCCACTGCAACCGCCCCACCTGCTATCAATCTCCGGTATTGTTGATTTTGGATGCTCCGATGTCGTTTCCCCCAGCCGCGATTTTCTATCTCCCCGAAGCCTACTCGCTTGGCGACAAGCGCATCATGGGACGTCAGGCTGCTGGAGCGGGATTTCTCAAGGCGCTGGCGCGCGAGAAACCGGAACGGCTGTTCTGCTACACGCCAAAGCGGGAATTCGTCGATCAGTTCGCGACCGATATAAGGCGTTCCGGATCGGATACCACCACCATCGAATGGCTGCCGCCGCCGGCGCATCGACGTCTTGGCGAACCAGGGCTGCTGTATCTACCCGACCCCGGCCTCGGCCCGTACGCCTGGCGGCGGGCGCGGCATTCGCCTCGCGCCTATAGCCTGTGCGGCATCACGCACACGACGATGACCCATGTTGCGATGGGGATGCTGTCGTCGATGCCGCTCAGTCCGCTCGAGCATTGGGATGCGGTTATTTGCACCTCGCTTGCAGTGCACAAGAGCGTCGACCAGTTGCTTAAGGCGCAGGCCGCATTCCTGAAGGCGAGGCTGGGCGCGCGCCGAATGCCGATACCGCAGCTTCCGGTGATCCCGCTCGGGGTCAACTGCGCCGACTTCACCTTTCGCGAAGGCGAACGGCAACGCGCCAGGCAGATGTTGGGAATCGACGACGATGAGATCGTCCTGCTTTACGTCGGACGGCTGTCTTTCCATGCCAAGGCCCACCACGTTCCCATGCTGCTGGCGGCGGAACAGGCCAGCAAGGGACATAAGGTCGTGCTGGTGCTGGCCGGCTGGTTCAGCCGCGACGCCACCGAGGAGCTCTATGTCCGCGAGTGCGCCCAATTTGGCCCGTCTCTGCGGCGCATCTTCGTCGACGGGCGCAAGGCCAAGGATCTGAAGGCCGCATGGGCGGCGGCCGACATCTTCACCTCGCTCGCCGACAATTTTCAGGAGACGTTCGGCCTCACGCCGGTCGAGGCGATGGCCTCTGGCCTGCCGGTCGTGGTGTCGGACTGGAACGGCTACAAGGAGACCATTCGTCACGGCACCGACGGCTTCCGGGTGCCAACCCTCACTTTGCCGCCAGGTTCGGCCGAGTTCCTCGTCGAGCGGGCAGACTTCGGCTTCGACAATTACGACACCTATACCGCCCTCGCGAGCCAGTTGATCGCGGTCGACATCCCCGCCGCCGCGACCGCCTATTCCACGCTGTTTGGCAATCCCGACCTGCGGCGGCAGATGGGGGCAGCGGGGCAGAAGCGCGCGCGCGATCACTATGACTGGTCGCAGATCATGAAGCTGTATGCACAGCTTTGGACCGAACTTGGAGCGCGCAGGCGAAGCAAGGTCGAAGGCACCGTGCCGGCAGGAGCAATCCGGCCGGACCGGCTCAATCCGTTCACGATGTTCAACTCCTATCCGACGCGAACGCTCGACGGCGCATGCGTATTCGCGCTGGGCGAAGGCGTGGACCGCAAGGAAGTGCAACGCAGGCTTTCCGCCGAAAGTATCGCGCGGGCCGCTCAGGTAGTTGCTAGGCCGCAGGTTGTGGACGAGATCGTCGGCGCCTTTGAAAAGCATGGCCCGTCGTTGTCGATGTCGGACCTGATCCGGCACATGCCCAACGTACCCGGTGAATCCGTGGAACGAACGGTGATGGTTCTGACCAAATGCGGCGTCCTCACCCTGCAGTCAAAACCGAAAGCGACGCCTTCCGCGAGCAGACCGTGATCCGGCGGCTGGCTCGAGCAATGGCGCACCGCGGTAGCCCACTCGTCGCCGCGAACGGTTTACCCTTTCCTAGCCATCCGGACACACCGGGAAACAATTGCCTCCCGCTGTCAGGTTGGTGTCAGCTGGCCCGACTAGGTGGTGTGGACTCTAAGGATTCCCTTTTAGGAGCAAATCAGATTCAAGGCTGCTTTTGGGGAGGCCGCCTTGGGTGTGATGGACCGTTTGGTATTGAGCGACGCGGCGTGGGAGCGGATAGCGCCGCTGATCATAGGGCGCCCCGATCAGAAGGGCTCCACCGGGCGCGACAACCGGATGTTCGTGGAAGGTGTGCTGTGGATCGTGCGTACGGGGTCTCCCTGGCGCGATCTTCCGGAGGTGTTTGGGGACTGGAACAGCGTGTTCCGGCGCTTCAGTCGATGGAGCATCAAGGGTGTTTGGTGGCGGATCTTCGAGGCGATGTCCGATGATCCGGACTTCGAATATCTGATCGTCGATTCCACCATTGTTCGGGCGCATCAGCACGCCGCCGGCGCCAAAAAGGGGGGTCTGAAGATCAAGCGGAAGATCAAGCGATCGGCCGCTCGCGCGGCGGCCTGAGCACCAAGATACATATGGCCGTTCGAGGCTTGGGATGTCCGGTGCGGTTCAAGCTTACCGCAGGTCAGAAGGGCGATGCACCGCAAGCCGCCGCATTGATCGAAGGCTTATCCGCCGAGGTCATCATGGCCGATACGGCCTATGACGCCGATCACTTGCGCCAAGCCATCGCCGCCAAAGGCGCGCTCGCCGTGATCCCCAACAACCCGTCACGCGCGCTCAAATATCCACTCGACAAGCATTTCTATGCCCAGCGTCATCTCGTCGAATGCTGCTTCTCAAAGCTCAAGCAGTTCCGCCGCGTTGCAACCCGCTTCGAAAAGACCGCCCGAAATTACCTGGCCGTCGTCACTCTCGCAGCCATCGTCTTATGGATGCGATAAGTGTCAACACCACCTAGCGTTGCAGCGCGCTGTTTCTCAGGCGGCGCGCGCCCTTGCTTGGAAGGCCTCATCCGATGGAAACATCGTGTGGGGCCTTCTGCCTGCGTGCCCGGCAGGACGACCGCGGATGATCGCCACCCTCACTGCAAGGGCGAGTGCGGCGCCGGCAGCATGATGGTCGAGTGCATCTCTTCCAGCAGCAGCGTGCCCTTGCTCAGGAATTCCAGCCAGGCCGGATCCTTCATCGCCCCGCCGCGCGCCGCGGCGCGGGCGTTGAGATCGGGATAGGCCCAGATATGGCAGACCTCGTTGGGCTGCCCGGAATCGGTGTGCCAGAGGCCGACGATCTTGGAGTATTTTTCGCGCTCCGGCAGCACGCCGGTGATCAGATCGAGCCATTGCTTGACGCCGCCGAGCGGCTTGGCGCGATAATTGCGGAATTCGTAGACGTTGCCTGTCGTCGCCGGCGCCACCGGCGGGATGATCGCATTCAGCAGCCGGACCTCCTGGCGCACCAAGAGCGGGCGGATCACCGGAATATACTCGCCGGTCCAGCGCGGATTCTTCGCGAGCTCGGCGCGCAGCCGGCTCCGCTCGTTGAGATCGGCGTAGCTCCACATGTGCATGACCTGATTGAGCGGACCGATCTCGGTGATCCAGTAGCCCTCGAGCTTGCCGAAATTGTCGCCGCGGATATCGCGCGAGATCGTGCTCGCCGCCTTCACCATCTCGCCGACGGTCCCTGGACGTACCGTGTAGATGCGCAGCTCATAGATCATGGTTGTCTCCCTGATTGTTTGCGATGGATCGTGTGGGCAAGATGAAATGGGCAAGACGAAAAAGCCCGGCGTGAACCGGGCTTTCGAAGAGGATTGCGGGACTACTCGGCCGCCTGTGCGTTGATCTCGGCCGAGACCTGCCGGATGGCGCGGGCGAGCTGCTCGGCCGGCTGGGCGCCTGATACCGCGTATTTCTGCGCGAAGACGAAGGTCGGCACGCCGGAAATGCCCTTCTCGGCGGCCTCCTGGGCCTGCGCAGAGACCAGGGCCGTGTCCTCGTCGGTGGCAAGGCGCTTGCGGACGTCGTCGGCGTCGAGCCCGACATCGGCTGCCGCCTGCACCAGCACGTTGGTGTCGGTGAGATCGCCACCATCGCGGAAATAGAGCTCCATCAGCCGCTGCTTCATCTCGGCCGCCTTGCCCTCGGCCTCGGCCCAGTGGATCAGGCGGTGGCAGTCGATCGTGTTGGGCTGCCGCTTGACGAGCTCGGGATGGTAGGTCAGCCCTTCCTCATTGGCGGCGGCGACCACGCGGCCGGCGATGCCCTTGTAGGCCTCGACCGAGCCGAACTTGGCGGTGAGGTATTCGTCGCGGCTGATGCCCTCGCGGGGCACCCAATTGTTGAGGAAGAACGGCCGCCAGTGCACCTCGACCGGCACATCCGGCACCAGCTTGAGCGCATCCTCGATGCGATGTTTGCCGATATAGCACCAGGGGCAAACGACGTCGGAGACGATATCGAGGCGAAGCGGCTTCAGATCGCTCATGGCGGGGTTCCCGGCGGAGATGGAACCCCAAAAGTAGGCCGAAAGTGCCCCGAGACAAGCCGCTATTTCATACTGGCTGCCATCTGCTGCATCCGCTCGGCGGTCAGCTCATCGGCCGGAAAGAAGGTCTCCAGCGCCAGTTCCTGCAGCGTGATGTCGACCGGCGTGCCGAACACCATGGTGGTCGAGATGAAGCTCAGGATCTCGCCATTGAGGCGCAGCTTGAACGGGAGCGCGACATTGTTGTCGGGGGCGATCGGAGCCGATCGAGCCGGGATCGGGTAGGACTTCAGGTCCCGATAGAGCTTCAGCAGCTCCGGATCGGCGGTGGCCTCGCACTGGCGGTGGAGCCGCTCGAGCAGATGCGCGGCCCATTCCGGCAGGTTGACGGTGCGCGGCGCGAGCCCTTCCGGGTGGAAGGCGAGCCGCAGGATGTTGAAGGGCTGGCCGAGCAGCCGCTGCGGCACGCCCTCGAGCAACGGCGCCACCATGCGGTTGGCCGAGACCAGATTGTAGTGCCGGTCATAGGCCAGCGCCGGATGCGGCTCATGCGCCTTCAAGACCAGGTTGATCGCCTCGCGCGCCGATTTCAGCGCGGGATCGTCCAGCGGGCGTTGCGGGAATGCGGGGGCGAAACCCGCGGCGACCAGCAGCACGTTGCGTTCGCGTAGGGGCACGTCGAGGCGCTCCGCCAGTTTGAGGACCATGTCGCGCGACGGCGCCGAGCGGCCGGTCTCGACGAAGCTCAAATGCCGCGCCGAGATCTCGGCATCGACGGCAAGGTCGAGCTGGCTGAGATGACGGCGCTGCCGCCATTCGCGCAGGTGCTCGCCGATCAGGACGGGTTTTGCGGGCTCGGCCCGCGCCAAGGATGCATGTGCGTTCATGGTGCAAAACCTACCATGCGAAATTCGGTCGTTCCATTACGCCTGAGGTAATCGAATTGGCGCGCGGGCCAGCTCATCTTCCACGGCACAGGAGATGACCATGCTGATGCTGTCCCTTATCCGCGCCTTCGCCGTCCTGATCCCGTGGTTGATCCATCTGGCCACCTGGCTCGTCGCGCGCTCGCTCAACATGCCGCAGCCGCTCGTGCACGACACCGGCCTGTTCGTGTTCGCGCAGGTCTATGCGGTGGAGATGAGGGTCGGCAAGGCACTCTGCCCGTTCCGCCTGTGGCGCCAGCTGCAGTCCCTGTTCCGCTGACCAACCCGATCCCCAACCAGAGGAGAACCTGCCATGATCCATTCGTCCCAGCTCTTGCGCCGCGCCCTGCTCGCCGATGCCATCTTCAGCGGCGTATCCGCCGTCGCGATGGTGCTCGATGCCGGTGCGCTGGCGTCATTCTTCAATCTGCCCGAAGCGCTGCTGCGCGAGACCGGGCTGTTCCTGGTCGCCTACACCGCGCTGGTCGGCTGGCTCGGCACGCGCGCTTCGGTGCCGAAGGCGGTGGTGATGCTGGTGGTCATAGGCAACGCCGCCTGGACGCTCGCCAGCATCGCGCTGCTGCTCTCGGGCGCGGTGTCGCCGAACCTGCTCGGGACGATCATGATCCTCGCCCAGGCGATCGCCACCGGCGTGTTCGCCGAGTTGCAATATGTCGGGCTGCGCCGCAGTGGCGAGACTGTCGCGGCTTAAGCCGAATGGAACGTGACGAGCGGCCGTCGCGGCAAACGCGGCGGCCGCTCCCGGTCGTCAGCTCAGAGCTACTGCGGCAATCATGCCCGCAAAGGTCAGCGCCAGGCCAATGATCAGCATCGGCACGAGGCTGGTGCCTGAGAACGGATTGGCCTGATCCTGTTGAAACTCCGTCCTGTCGATTGCACGCGCGATCGCTTTCGCCCTGTTCCTCATTGCACTGCTCCTGCTTCGTTTCGCCTGTAACGCTCGCCGACGCCGAGCATGACGCCTTGCCCGCTGGCGACGCCCATCTCCAGGCTGGCGGCGACGCGCCGCGCGCGGTCGATGAAATGCTCCGCCGCCACGGACGGGCACAGCTCGGCTGCGGTTGCCTCAAACAGTTGGAGCCAGCGGTCGAAATGCGCGGCATCGACCGGCAGCTTCATATGCTTGACCATCGGTGTGCCGTGGTAGCGCCCGGTCATCAGCGCGACCGAGGACCAGAACGCGCACATCTGCTCCAGATGCGGGTCCCAATCGCGGATCCTGGCGTCGAACACCGGCGCCAGCATCGGGTCGCGGCGCACCTTGGCGTAGAAGCCGTGCACGAGGCGCTCGATCATCGCCTCAGTGATCCCGGTCCGCTCGACGATCCGGGCCGTGATCTGCTCGCGCCGTTCTGCCCCTGTCATGGCGGGCCTCCATAAATAGGTATTTCAAATACCCATTTAGCGGGCTATATCAGCCCTGCCAAGTTCTGTTTTCGAGGGCCTCCCATGCGCCTGACGTCGTTCACGGATTTTGCCCTGCGCGCGCTGATGCGGCTGGCCGGCGAGCCGGACCGGTCGTTCGCCACCAGCGAGATCGCGGCCGAATTCGGCATTTCCCGCAATCACCTCGCCAAGGTGGTGCGCGACCTCGCCGAGGCCGGCTTCATCACCACCCAGCGCGGCGTCGGGGGCGGGTTTGCGCTGGCGCGGCCGCCGCAGGCGATCACCCTCGGCGAGGTGGTGCGCGCGCTGGAGGGCGACAGCGCACTGGTCGAATGTTTCAGGGATGATGGCGGAGATTGCGTGCTGCTGCCGCGCTGCCGGCTGAAGGCGAGGCTTGCGGCTGCGCGCGAGGCCTTCATGCGCGAGCTCGATGGCAGCACGTTGGCGGATTGCACCTACTTTCCGCGCCAGCCCGCGAGGGCATCATGACAGGAATCGCATTCGCTGACGGCACGTTCGAGGTCGATGCCAACGTCGTCGCCGAGGGGCTTGGCATCGCCGTTCCGTTGCTGCAGGCCGAGATGCGATCCGGAAAGATCACGACGCTGTCGGAACGCGGGGTCGACGCCGATGCGGGCCGGCATCGGCTGACCTTCTTTTCGGAACACCGCCGCTTGCGCCTCGTCATCGACGAGCGCGGCACGATCATCCAACGCTCGACACTCGATTTCGGCGACGCCCCGCTGCCGGCATCGGCGCGCAAGCCCGGCGGCTAAAAATTGTTGCACTCAGACGGACAAGCGGACATCGCGCGTGCCAAAAGAGACCACCAGCCATTTGGGCACACGGTCTCATTCCGGAGACCGGTGTCAGGCGTAGAGCGCCCGCGCGCCACCACGCTTCGAGGCGACGCCCTTCTTGCCTGCGGCCTTCATATAGGAATGGCCGTTCAGGTGCTTGCCATTCAGCTTGCCGTTCGCCTTGGCGCCGTTTGGCTTGACCATTGGCGCGGCTTTTTCCTTGGCCTTCGCCCTCTCCGCCGCAAGCTTCTCGGCCTTGCGCTGGGCCTTGCGCTCGGCCTTTTCCTTCAGCCGCAGCCGCTCCGCCCTCGCCTCCGCGCGCTTCTTCTTGCGCTTCTTCTCGCAGGCGTCGCACTTGCAGCCGATCGGCTTCAGATAGGCTTTGAAATAGTCGGTTCCATAATCGTAATTGATCTCGTCGCCCGGCTCGATGTTCTTGATCGCGCGGATGAACACCTTGCGCTTGCGTGGGCGGACGTCGGATTCCGCGTTCGGCCGGCAGGCATGGTTGATGTAGCGGGCGAGATTCTCGCGGATCGAGCCGTCGATGGTCCAGCGGTTGGTGAGCTCGAACAGATATTTGTTCTCGATCGCGTCCTCATCCTTCTTCTTCGAGTCGAGCAAGGGCCCGAAATAGCGGATGATCTTGTCGCCTTTCTTGATCGGCTTGGTGGCGAAAAGGCCAAGGCCGGTACGGGAACGGCCGACGCGATAGGGCTTGTTGGATGATATCGTGGGCATGACGATCGAGGTTACGGCACGCAAGGTGCACGCGACAAAAGTTGCGAAGCCGCCCTTCTAGGACGATTCCGCGCGTCTGTCAGGTGTTTCCCGCGTGTCTGTTGAACCTTCCCCAGATTGCGTATGTCAGAAACAAAGTAACGTGGATCGTAAGTCTCCCCTGATGAAATACCTTGCTTTTGCAACAGCCATTATGGCGCTTGCCAGCGCAAATCCTGGTCAGGCTGGCGCCGAAACGTTCAGCAGCAGCTACACCTCGACCGCACCGAAGGCCTGCCGCATGATCGGCAAGCCCAATGAGGAGGACGGCAGCGCCACGCGGGTCTGCCCGGGGAAATCCGGCCTTGTGGTGCTGATCAATGAGGGCGATCTGCGCGAAGTAGTCTCGGTCGGCCGAAATCGCGAGGCGGCAGCCAGGGAACCGGCGGCGCAAGCCTGGTTCGGCCCGTTCAGCTCGAGCGGCAACACCGTCGAATGGCGTGCGGCCGGCAGCAAGCCGTTTGCCATCATCCAGCGCTGGCTGATCGCCGACAACAGCGAGCAGGACAAGCGAGGCGGTCCCGTCTCGCGGGCGATGCTCGCTGTGACGCGGCTGCCGCCGGGCGAGGTCTGTCACGTCGCCTATGTCGACGTCGCGGCCAATCCCAACGCCAACGAGCTGGCGCGGCAGGCCGCCGAAGACTTCGCCCGCGATTTCAAATGCGGCGCGGATCAGGTGAAGACGATCGGCCAGAGCGGCCGCACCACGTCGCTGACAAAACGCTAGAACGCTACCGGGGCGACATCGGTTACGGCCGCGGCGGACGGCTTGAGGCCAACCGGAGCATCGCGATCAGCAACGTCTCCGGGGTCGTCCCCTCGGGTGACAGGTTCAGAATCTTGGAGAGCCGTCCGTCGAGCAGCAGCATGGTGAAGCCATGCACCAGCGACCAGGCCGAGGCGATCGCGGCAGCCTGCTCGAGCGAAAGCGAATCCCTGGAAATCTCCTCATGCCGGCTGACACCGACGCCGCGGGCCAATCCTGCGAACGAGGCTTCGGACGATTCATGCAGCGATGGTCGCGAGTAATCCAGCCGTTCGCTGCGGAACATCAGCCCATACATGCCTGGATGCGCCTGCGCATAGGCGACGTAAGCCTTGGCGCTCGCCATTCCCTTCTCCGGCGGCGTCGCTGCGGACGCGTTCGCCGCCGCCATCGCTTCGCCGAACTGCCGGAAGCCGATCGCAGCGAGTTCACTGAGCAAACCGGTGAGATCGCCGAAATGATGCGTGGGTGCGGCATGCGACACGCCGGCCTCGCGCGCCACCGCGCGCAATGTCAGCCCCGGCAGCCCGTCGCGCTCCAGCACGCGCTCGGCCGCCTTTAGCAGCGCCTCATGCAGATCGCCGTGATGATACGGCGCGTCATTGGCCCGGCGCCGCGCCGACCGGTCAGCGGTTGCACGCGCGACCCTGCGGGTGCGCGTCAGTGCCGGACGAGCGGCCTTGTTTTCCTTGGATAATCTTGTCATGCGGCTCTTATATGTCGCAATTTTTACACTGTAAAGATTTTGCTTGACGATCGGCCGCATCACCCGTACTGATATCTTTACGATGTAAAGATCATAATGGAGGGAGATGCGGATGCTCGATCAGGTGACATCAAATGCCGTGCGGACCAATCTGGCGCCAATCCCATTCGAGGCCGATGCGCCGTTCCTGAAGATCACCGGCGAACTGCCGCGCGAGCTGAACGGCACGCTCTATCGCAACGGCCCCAATCCGCAGTTCGACGCGCCGGGCGCGCATTGGTTCGTCGGCGACGGCATGCTGCACGCCTTCCATCTCGAGAACGGCCGCGCCAGCTACCGCAATCGCTGGGTCCGCACCCCGAAATGGCAGGCCGAGCACGACGCTGGCCGCGCCCTGTATGGCGGCTTCGGCCGCAAGCTGCCGGATGCGCCGGCGTCCGCACCGACCGATGGCGGCGTCGCCAACACCAACATCATCTTCCATGGCGGCCGCCTGCTCGCGCTCGAGGAAGGCCATCTGCCGACCGAGATCGAGCCGGACACGCTGAAGCGCACCGGCTATTGCGACTACAAGGGCGCGATCTCCGGCCCCTTCACCGCGCATCCCAAGATCGATCCGGTCACCGGCGAGCTGGTGTTCTTCGGCTACAACGCCGCCGGCCCCCTGACGCCCGCGCTGTCGTTCGGTTCGGTGAGTTCATCCGGCGTAGTGACCCGGTTCGAACGCTTTGAGGCGCCCTATGCCAGCATGGTGCACGACTTCATCGTCACCGAGAACCACGTGCTGTTTCCGATCCTGCCGATCACCGGCAGCATGCAGCGCGCGATGCGCGGCCAGGCGCCCTACGCCTGGGAGCCGGAGAAAGGCGCCTATGTCGGCGTGATGAAGCGCAGCGGCGCATCCAAGGACATCATCTGGTTCCGCGCCGAGACCTGCTACGTCTTCCACGTCATGAACGCATGGGAGGACGGCAACCGCATCATCGCCGACGTGATGCAGTTCGAGGAAGCGCCGCTGTTCAACCATCCCGACGGCTCGCCGACCGACCCGAGGAAGAACCGCGCGCGCTATTGCCGCTGGACCTTCGACCTCTCGGGCAACACCGACCGCTTCACGCAGACCTATCTCGACGACCTCACCGGCGAATTCCCCCGCGTCGACGATCGCCGCGCGGGGCTTGCCAGCAATCACGGCTGGTACGCCTGCGCCAATCCCGACCTGCCGATGTTCGGCGCGCTGTCGGGCATCGTGCATGTCGACGGCAGGGGCAAGCGGCTCGGTCACTATCTCCTGCCCGCCGGCGACACGATCTCCGAGCCCGTGTTCGTCGAGCGCGGACCTGATGCCGCGGAGGGCGACGGCTGGCTGCTCGCCGTGGTCTGGCGCGCCCGCGAAAACCGCAGCGACCTCGCCGTGTTCAACGCCACCGACGTCGAGGCTGGCCCGACGGCGCTGGTCCATCTCGGCCACCGCGTGCCGGACGGATTCCACGGCAATTGGGTGGGTGCGGAGTAAGCCGCGCGCCCGAGAGCCTCCATTCCTCCACGCGTCATGCCCGGGCTTGTCCCGGGCATCCACGTCTTTTTCAGCTCCTTAATGAAAGACGTGGATGGCCGGGACATAGGCGAGCGGAAGCGACGCCGTCCTTCGGACAGCTGTGCCCGGCCACGACGGCAGAAAGCGTGCGCCAAGCGGCACTACCAGCACATCAAATTGAAAATACTCAAGTTTTCTCTACGATCTCACGATTTTGACACTGTAAAGATTTCGCTTGACGCTTCCCTCGCCCACCTCTAGGGTATCTTTACGGTGTAAAGATTAGCCGGATGAGGCCAACCATGACGATCTTCCTGATCCTCGCTCCCTACGGCGCCTTCGCCACGCTGATGCTGGTGGCCTCGGCCAATTTGAGCCTGCTCTGTGCCGCGCTGATCTGCCTTGCCGTCATCGCCTTCGATATCGCGCGCGGCCGCAGCATCAAGATCCTCGGCGTCGGCTCGGTGATCGTGTTCACCGCGGTCGGCTGCTATCTCTCCTTTATCGACGCAACGCCGAGCAGCATCGCCGTGAAGATTGCCGTCGATGCCGGCATGTTGCTGGTGACGCTGTTCTCGATCCTGATCGGCCATCCCTTCACGCGGCAATACGCGCTCGAACAGGTCGCTGCCGAGATCGCGAAGCTGCCCGGCTTCACCCACGCCAACTACCTGATCACCGGGGCCTGGGCTGCCGCGACGCTGCTGATGCTGATCGGCAACATCGCGGTGCTCTACGTGCCGGCCCTGCCGCTGTGGACGGGTCTCCTGATCGCCTTCGCCGCACGCAACGCCGCGGTGTGCTTCACCCGCTGGTATCCGCAATATCGCGCGGCCAAGTACGGCGCACCGCCGGCCCGCGCGCTGCCGTCGCACTGAACGCTGCTATACAACACCAGAACAATCACCGCCCGAGGAAACGGAAACCACGACGATGAAGAGCGTATTTGCCAGGCTTGCGAGCGACTTTCTCTCCACCATCGTGTTCCTGGTGGTCTATCTCGCCACCGACAATGTCCTGATCGCTACCGGCGTTGCGATCGCGGGAGCGATTGCGCAAGTGGTCTATGCGCGCGTGAAGGGACAAGCGCTCGGCTACATGACCTGGGCAAGCCTCGCGCTGGTAATCGTGCTCGGCAGCGCGACGCTGCTGACCAACGATCCGCGCTTCGTGCTGGCGAAGCCCGCGATCGGCCACATCGCGATCGGCGCGATCATGCTCAAGCGCGGCTGGATGCTGCGCTATCTGCCGCCGATCGTGACCGAGACCATTCCGGAATACGCCACCCTCGCCGGCTATGCCTGGGCTGTGCTGATGTTCGTGCTCGCCGCCGGCACCATCGCGATCGCAGCGACCGGCGACATGAAGCTGTGGGCGTTCTACGTGTCGGTGGTGCTGCTCGGCGCCAAGATCGTTGCCTTCGCGATCCAGTACGTTGCCTTCCGCTTCCTGGTCGGAAGCCGGCTGCGCGCCGCCGCGCGCGCCTGATCGCCGCAGCCGCGAACTAGGCGCGCGCGGCAAGATGAGCTATACCCGCGCACGCCCTGGAGCACCGGCTCTGACTGCGTCAGAGCCAATGCTCCAGGTTCGTGTTTGACGCGTTTTCTTCGCGCGAACCGGTACCCACTTCGCTTGAAAACGCTTTTGCCATGAGGGGAGACATATCAATGGCGGTGGACGGAAACTGGAATCTGACGATGACGACGCCGATGGGCGAGCGCAAGGCGACGCTGTCGCTGGCAAGCTCGGGCGGCACGCTCACCGGCACGCAGGGCGCCGAGGGCAATTCCACCGAGATCTTCGACGGCTCCGTGAACGGCGACAACGTCACCTGGAAGGTTTCCATCACCAACCCGATGCCGCTGACGCTCGAATTCACCGGCAAGGTTTCCGGCGACGGCATCGCCGGCGAGATGGGCATCGGCCCGATGGGCAGCTTCCCCTTCACCGGCACCCGGGCGTAAGCGCCGGGTGCACACGCCGACCGGCTCAAACAAGAAGCCGAAGCGCGCTGACGATTCAACCTGACCTCAGCGCGCTTTGGCTCTCAGCGGCGGACGCTGGCGGGCTCGTTACGATAGGCCCTTTGAATGGTGCTGCGCTCGATCTCCGCGGCTGCGGCGGCTGCCTCGTCCGCCGATTTCCGTATATTGCCCATGTTCGCCACTGCCGCGGCCGCCATTGCGGGATGGATGCGCGACATCTCGAACTGCCGGCGCTCGAGCGTGGAAGCGACACGCTCCTGCATCGCGACGAGATACAGGTCCCGGATCTTGGGGTTATCCGCGAGGTTCTTGGCATAGTCCTCGGTGCGCCCCTTGGCGCCGTCCAGCCTCAGCTTGACGCGAGTCGCAGCGCCCTTTTCCTCCGGCGAGAGCTCGGCGGTGTAGCGGAACAACTCCTCGCTCTTCCTGCGGACGATCCAGACAACCTGCGCGTCGCCGATGTTGCGGACCACGTCCAGCGACTGGCTGCCGAAAACAAAGGGCGGCAGCTCCGCCTTCGCGAGGTCCTGCCGCGCCTGGGTGATCGGCACGGGATAGACCGTGCCATCCGCGGGGTTTGGAAAGATGTAGTACAGATAGCCCACGACGCAGGCCACGAGAAATGCACCGAAAGCAAACTTCATCGTCAACTCCCTTTATCGATTTCCATTAATCGTCGACGCGGAACACCAAGCCCGTCTCGAGCCCGGCGCGCTGCACTTGGCAAATCTTGTCCTTCCCGGGCCCGACGCGCTGGACGTCGAATTTGCGGCCTTCGAGGATCGCGGCGACCTGCTCCTGCACGGCCGGACGAAGCGGCTGCTGGAAGGCCGGCCGCCTGTAGGATTGCGACCCGTCATACGCCTCGCCGTTGCCGGCCGAAGGCATACGTATCTCGACCTTGGTCTGGTTCTCGCTGAACGCCGTCAGCACTGCGGTGAAACGCACGACCTCGCGTCCGCTGCTGTGAACCCGCCAGGTGACCTCGTAGCCCGGGATGCCTGACGGCGTCACATGGACCAGAATTCCGCACTGCTTGGCGTAGACCATGTCGGCAAGCTTGTCGTTGAACAGGCGCCGATAGGCTTCGCTGACGCTCACGTCATACACGCCGGGCGGCCGCTCCTTGTTGCAGCCGGCGAGGCCGAGTGCCGCGAACACAAGCGCCGCCCGTCCAATCCGCTGTATCGCCGAATGTGTCATGTCATCCACGCCCACTACCCTTGGATGAGCGCGGAGGGTCGACGACAAACGTTAAGGGTCCTTGGCCGAAATCGGTTGCTTTGCTCGCGCCCCACAACCCCGCGCGTGGCAGAACGTCGCAGTCGCCGCAGCGTGGTTAACAGCAGCGATACGGCGCGGGCTTGACGCTAGAACCAGATCTGCATCGGCAGGCCTTGCGCGTCCAATGGCGGCGTCCCTTCCGGAACGCTTCCGCAAGGCTCGCACGCGGCGAGCGCCACCGCGCAGGCGTCCAGCACATCGTCACGCTTGGCTCCGCTGCCGATCCGCGCCTCAGTGAGCCAGCGATCGATGTCGCGAAAGCCAACGCGCTTGAGCAGCCTGCAACGGAGTGCATCGCCCTCCTCCGACTTCTTGCGCGGCAGCGGCGTGCCGCCGTTCAGCCGCAGGAACACCAGTTCGGGATGTACCTCGCGGATGTCGCGCGCGGCGTTCGCGCGCACGAACGCGTCGACCTCCATGATCTTGTTGCCGAGATGCCAGAGCTGCCGTGAGACGCGGGTCTGGCCGCGGCGCAGCGCTTCTTCGTTCGCCTGACCGGGATCGCGAAACTCCTCCCACAGCCAGCGCCGTGCCCCGGTGAAGACGCGCGAGCCGTGCGGACGCAGGCGTTCGCGGGCGAGACGGTCACACGCGCGCTCGCCGTCATCAGTCACGCCGATGGGGATGTCGATCCCGGCACGATCGAACGGACGCGCCAGCGCGTCCGCAATATCGGTGTGAAAGGAAATCGTGCGCCGGTCGCCGTCGATGCTGACGGCGACCCAGCCCCTGGAGAATCCGTCGAGGCCTGTTGCCCTCAACCCGGATCCTCAACCGAGGTTCAGTTCCTTGAAGAAGTCGTTGCCCTTGTCATCGATGATGATGAAGGCCGGGAAGTCGACCACTTCGATGCGCCAGATCGCTTCCATGCCGAGCTCGGGATACTCGACCACCTCGACCTTCTTGATGCAGTGCTCGGCGAGGTTCGCCGCGGCACCGCCGATCGAACCGAGATAGAAGCCGCCGTGCTTCTTGCACGCCTCGCGCACCGCGACCGCGCGGTTGCCCTTGGCGACCATCACCATGGAGCCTCCAGCGGCCTGGAACTGATCGACGAAGGAGTCCATGCGTCCCGCCGTGGTCGGGCCGAACGCGCCGGAGGCGTAGCCCTCGGGCGTCTTGGCCGGACCCGCGTAGTAGACCGGGTGGTTCTTGAAATAATCCGGCAGCGGCTCGCCCTTCTCCAGCCGCTCGCGCAGCTTGGCGTGGGCGGAGTCGCGCGCCACGATCATGGTGCCGGTCATCGAGACGCGGGTCTTGGTCGGATATTGCGACAGCGTCGCGAGAATGTCCTTCATCGGCTTGTTGAGGTCGATCTTGACGACCTCGCCGCCGAGCGACTGCTCGACCGCGGGCAGATATTGCGCCGGGTTGTGCTCGAGCTCCTCGAGATAGACGCCGTCCCTGGTGATCTTGCCGAGCACCTGGCGGTCCGCCGAGCAGGACACGCCGAGCCCGATCGGCAGCGAGGCGCCGTGGCGTGGCATGCGGATCACGCGCACATCGTGGCAGAAATATTTTCCGCCGAACTGCGCACCGACACCGAGCGACTGCGTCATCTTGAGGATTTCCTGCTCCATCTCGAGATCGCGGAACGCATTGCCGTCGGCCGAGCCGTGGGTCGGCAGCGCATCGAGATAGCGCGCCGAGGCGAGCTTCACCGTCTTCATGCAGAGCTCGGCCGAGGTGCCGCCGATCACAATCGCAAGATGGTACGGGGGACAGGCCGCGGTGCCGAGCGTCAGCACCTTCTCCTTCAGGAAGGCCAGCAGCCGGTCCTTGGTCAGCACCGAGGGCGTCGCCTGGAACAGAAAACTCTTGTTGGCGCTTCCGCCGCCCTTGGCCATGAACATGAACTTGTAGGCGTCATCGCCCTCCGCGTAGATCTCGCACTGCGCCGGCATGTTGTTAGCGGTGTTCTTCTCCTCATACATCGACAACGGCGCGACCTGCGAATAGCGCAAATTGCGGCGCAAATACGCATCGCGCGCGCCTTCGGACAGCGCCGCCTCGTCGTCGCCGTCGCTGATGACGTTAAAGCCCTTCTTGCCCATGATGATCGCGGTGCCGGTGTCCTGGCACATCGGCAGCACGCCGCCGGCCGCGATGTTGGCGTTCTTGAGGAAGTCGAAGGCGACGAACTTGTCGTTGTCGCTGGCTTCCTTGTCCTCGAGGATCGAGCGCAGCTGCTTCAGATGGCCCGGCCGCAGATAGTGATTGATCTCGCCGAACGCGGCCTCGGAGAGCGCCCGCAGCGCCTCCCGCGACACCACCAGCATGTCCTTGCCCAGGACCTTCTCGACCCGGATGCCTTCGCTCGTGACCTTCTTGTAGGGCGTGGTGTCCGCACCGAGCGGGAACAGCGGGGTGTGCTTGTAGGGCGGAACGGGCTTCTGCTGGTCGGGAAAGGCGGTGGGGGCGTTCATGAGCTGCTCGTTTGGGCTGCGCGTCGGTTCGAAAGGCCGGTGCTGGCCGCGGGGCCGCCGGCAATGTAGAGCCGTTCTAAGCCTTTTTCGGACAAAGGAAAGGGAAGCCGGCCGCCGTCCAGCCATGCGCTGAAACGGCAATCCGCGTGCTATCTTTCATCGCGCCGTAATCTCAGGTTGCGACAACGCCGGGCAAATGCCGAGACGGCCAACGAGGCCACAAGGAGGCCATCATGAAGACAGCGCTTTTCGTCTGGTTCGCGGCGCTGGCCCTGTTGATGGCGGTTCCGATTGACGCCAACGCAGCCCGCCTCGGCAAGACGTGCGGCGGCATTGCCGGCCTGCAATGCGGCGCCGGCAAGTTCTGCCAGTTCAAGCCAGGGACCTGCGGCCGCTTCGACCAGACCGGCACCTGCGCCTTCCGCCCGACGATCTGCAACAAGATTTTCCTGCCGGTCTGCGGCTGCGACGGCAAGACCTACGGCAATGATTGCGAGCGCCGGGCCGCCGGGGCGTCCAAGGCGCGGGATGGTAAGTGCGCGTCCTGAGGCAGGTGGCTAACCGTCGGTCTTTTCGGGGAACGGAAAGGCACTGCCATCGCTGTGTGACCGCTCCCGCGGTCACCGCACATATTGACGCGCTCCGCGGGAGCCTGCATGTACCTTCGCGTATTTTTGTACCGCGGGGGTATTTCGTGACAGCATCGTTGCGCCGACGCTTGCCTTTGAGCATCCGCTCCATTTTGCCGGCCGCGCTGTTGGCGCTGGCGACAGCCTTCGCCGCGGCGCCAGCTCATGCCGATCCCTGCCAAGACATCGCCAAGCAGCTCGCCGGCCAGATCGACGGGCTGAAGGTCAATTTCACGGCCGCCAACATCACCTACCTGACGCATCCGGCGGCCAAGGAATTGTCGCTCGGCTGCCGCGGCAAGGACTATTCGATCGAGCTCTATGCCAAGACCGATCGCAAGATGAGGCCGGAGTTCTTCAACCTGGTCGGCTCCGCCACGGCGCTGGTCTTCACCGTGCCGAAGGACGACGCCGTGACCGGCACCTCGCGCTGCCTGAAGCGCATGGGCATTTTGCGAGGCAACACCATCACGATGCGCTATCGCCGCCTCAATCTGGAATGCACGCGCAACCGGACCGACGCCTCGATCACCGTCCGCCGCGGCAACAACGAGTGAGCCGTCAGGCTTCGGCGGCGACGCGTCCGATCGCATCGACGATCTTGCCCCAGCCCGGGCTCATCATGTCGAAGGCGTAGCGGTTGCCGGGGAACACGAAACCGTCATGCACCATGCGGACCTGCGTGCCGCCCTCGACAGTCGTCAACGTCCAGGTGACGACCGAGTCGAGCTTCGAGCCGTATTCCGGATTGGTGTCGGCGCCGCCCTTCCAGGAGTAGCGCAGCAGGCGCGGCGGATCGCAGTCCAGCACCTCGCAATGCACGACGCCGTCCCAGTCGCCGATCGGCCTGGTGCGGAAATTGAACCGGTGTCCGACCACGGCAACGAAATCGTTCGGCATCAGCCATTTCACCAGCAAGTCGCTCGTGGTCAGCGTCCGCCAGATCCTGTCGGCGGCGTAAGGCAGCACCTTCTCGACGGTGATCGCGTGCGTCTCAGGCATCACTCACTCTCCTTCAACAATTTCTCCAGATTTGCGAAGCGCTCGGCCCAGAACGTCTCGTAGTGCCCGAGCCAATCGATCAAGGGGCCGAGCCCCTTCGGCGCGACGCGATAATGGATATGCCGGCCCTCGCGCCGCTCGGCGACGAGCCCGGCATCGCGCAGCGCGCGCAGATGCTGCGACACCGCCGGCTGCGACACCTTTGAGCCCTGCACCAGCCCGGTCGCGGCCACCTCGCCTTCCCGTGCTATCCGCTCGAACACCGCCCGCCGCGTCGGATCCGCGAGGGTCTTGAGCACATTGGTCAGCTGCATGGCGGCGGTCATGAATTTATATAAGCAATTGCTTATATGTTTGTCAATGCAGAGGCAAACGACGCAGGAACGCCTCGCCTGCTCCGAAAGTTGATCGCTGCGGTCGCATGTCTGCCGCGAAAACAGTGCGATAATCGCGATCGGAATCGTGCGGAGCCGCCCATGATCGCAAAGCTCCTCCTGCAGAACACTTTCTTCGTCATCGCCATGGCCGCGCTGCTGTTTGCCTTCGCCGGCACGCCGCACTGGCCTGGCGCGTGGGCCTATCTGATCGCCTCGGCGCTGATCGGGCCGGCCTGCGGGCTGTGGCTCGCCAGGGTCGATCCCGGGCTGCTGGCCGAGCGCATGCGTCTCACCGCGCGTGAAGGCCAGCCCACCGAGGACAAGCGCTTCATGCTGGTGTTCGTCGTCGTCGCGGTGCTGTGGTTCGTCGCGATGGGGCTCGACCGGCGCTTTGGCGGCGCCAATGCCGGCGTGCCGCTGATCGTGCTCGGCCTCGTGCTGTATCTGGTCTCGACCGTGCTGATCCTCTGGGTGTTCCGCACCAATTCGTTCGCCGCGCCGGTCGTAAAGGTGCAGACCGAGCGCCACCATCAGGTGATCTCGACCGGTCCCTACGCGCTGGTCCGCCATCCGATGTATACGAGCGTGATGCTGTTCTTCATCGGCGTGCCGCTGATGCTCGGCTCCTGGTGGGGTCTTGCCTTCGTGCCGGTGTTCTTCGTGATGTTTGCGATCCGCACCGGGATCGAGGAGCGGACGCTGGTGGCGGGTTTGTCAGGCTATGCCGATTATGCGGCACGGGTGCGCTATCGCCTCGTGCCCGGGCTGTGGTGAGGAACGATCATGGCGGAGAACAAGACCTATACCGGCGGCTGCCATTGCGGCCAGGTCCGCTTCGAATGCACCACCGATATGGCCATGGTGACCGCCTGCAACTGTTCGATCTGCACCAAGAAGGGCCTGCACTTCGTGTTCATGCCGCCAACGAGCTTCCAGCTTCGCGCCGGCGCCGAGAATTTGAAGGAATATCTGTTCAACCGCCATGCGATCTGCCACCAGCTTTGCGTCGATTGCGGCGTCGAGGTGTTCGCACGCGGCAACAAGCCTGACGGCACCGACATCGTGGCGCTCAATGTCAACTGCATCGACGGAATCGATCTGTCGAAGATCACGATGACGCCGGTGGATGGGCGGAACCGGTGACTGCGAAGCAGTCATTCCGGGGCACGCGAAGCGAACCCGGAATGACGGCACCTACAAATCCAGCGCCTTGTAACGCCGGAAGATCCCCTCCTCGTTGAACGGAATCCGCCGCTCGCTGGCCAGATACGCCTTGATGTTCGGCCGCTCGGCGACGCGATCGCGCAGCGCGATCAGGCGCGGGACCTTCTTCTCAAACGCCGCCATCCGCTTCGGAAAAGCGTAGCGCAGGCCTTCCACGATCTGGAACAGCGAGAGGTCGACATAGGTCACCCGGCGGCCGGTGACGAACGCGCCGCCGCTCGCCTGCACGAGGTCCTCGAAATAGCCGAGATATTTTGGCACCCGCGACGCCCAGAACTCCTCGGTGCGCTTCTTGGCCGGCGCCTTCTGGTCCTCGTAGTACAGCGACGGGCCGAGCGGATGATGGGTGTCGTGGATCTCCAGCACGAAGTCCGCGATCGTGAGCTGCAACTCGTGCACCCAGAGCTTGCCGCCTTCCGCCTTCGGGGCGAGGCCGTGGCGCGCGCCGACATAGAGCAGGATGTTGGCGGTCTGCCCGATCACGAGGCTGCCGGCCTTGAGGAACGGCGGCGCAAACGGCGGCGTGCCCTTGTGCGCGTCCATCATCTTCATCATGGCGCCCGTGCCGCCCTTGCCGCGCGCGACGTCGGTGTAACCGGCGCCTGCATCCTCGAGCGCGAGGCGGACATATTCGCCGCGGCCCTGAATCATCGGCCAGTAGTAAAGCTGATAGTGCATGCACTTACCTCCAAGAACTTTCACCGCATCGCTTCTCGTCAGCTCGATCGTAGCCGTGCAGAGCTCGGATCGTCCACCGTGGACAGAGGCTGCCTGTCCGAACCACGCAGAGACTGCTAAGGTTCCGACGTCGAATCTTCGATGAAGGATCATCCGATGGCGGACAACAAGAAGAAGCGGGGCGGCGCAGATCGCGCCCTGATCGCGTTGAGCGAGTCCTACGAAGTTGCGTACTGGTCCAAGAAGTTCAAGGTCACGCCGGCGAAGCTCAAGGCCGCCGTCAAGAAGGTCGGGCATTCCGCCAAGAAGGTCGAGGCCTACTTCAAGGAGCAGCGGCACAAGGCGGCCGACCGCGCGCGGATCGCGATCAGCCAGCCCTACGAGGTCCGCTACTGGTCGAAGAAATTCAAGGTGACCCCTGCCCGGCTCAAGACCGCGGTGGCCGCAGTTGGACACTCCTCGAAGAAGGTCGCGGCCTATTTCGCGGCCAAGAAGAAAACCGCGAAGAAAAAGAAAACTGCAAAGAAGACCGTCAAGCGCAAGAAGGGCTGAGCGCTCTCGCAGATTCAATGAGCGGCGGCGCAAGGCGACCGCCGCTCAAGTCTCCTTGTATCCCCTCAGTTCGCCGCGAAGCAGTACAGCAGGCCGTCGCCGCCGGTGCTCTTCAGGTCGGCCTGCGAGCAGCCGCCGTCGGGGCCGCGCGAGGGATGCGACGTGTTCCAGGATTTTGACGGCTCGTCGTCGCGCAGGCCCTTGCGGTCGAAATGCCCGACCATGGCGGCGCCTTGCGTGCTGCTCGTCCAGTTCTTGCAGGTGCGGTCCTCACCGGCCGCAAACGCAGTGCCGTCCGCCTGCGATCCTGTCAGCACGTCGTGGCGGTTCGGCGTGTCGCCGGCACCGTTGATGACGTCGCCCTTCTCGGACAGGGCGGTCTGCTTGGTGAGATTGTTGCCGGCGCTGTGCAGGTCGGCGACGTCCTTGGCGACCACGACGCCCTTCACATTCTTCCACGGTCCCTTGCCGATGCGATCGCGCGCGTTCACCGCGACCTGGCCGTCGGCGGCCTGGGTCGAGAGATAGGCGCGCCATGTCTTCGGCGCGCCGAAGCCCGCGGCCTGCGCCAGCGTCTGGCAATGATTATCGGCACCGGCGAGGCCGCCGAGATTGCCGCCATTGCCAATGCCGTTGCTGGTCAAGAAGAAGCTGGTGTCGGCAGTCTGCGCCTGTGCCGGCGGCGCAGCCGTGACGACAAATGCAAGACAGACCGGAACCGCGATGCACGCAATGACCTTCATCTTAATCCTCCCGATGGTTGTTATGGTCCGCTGACATCAACCCGCAGCCCGTGCGGATATTCCGGCGCCGCGATGCGCCAATGAGGCGCGCAAAACAAAAGCGCCGCGGTTGATGCCGCGGCGCCTTGTACTTGTCATATCGGGTGACCGATCAGTTGGTCTGCTGGATCGCCGAGAGTTCCCAGTTGCCGCCGCGCTGGCGCACGAAAGTCCAGACTTCGGTGATCTCCTCCGGCTGCCCGTTGCCGCCGACCATCCGGCCGGTGCCGCGCTCGAGCATGGTGTCGACCAGCGTGTAGCGCATCGCGACGGTGGCGTATTCGCTGTCGCCTTCGCGCCAGGCTTCGGCGAGGTCGCCCTGCAACAGCTTCACATTGGAAGTCTTGTTGGTGACGTTGCGCGCCTTGTTCTCCTCGAGATCCTTCGAGAAGTACGACACCATCTCCGGCGACGCGAGCGTGTGCAGCTTCGCAATGTCCTCGTTCGACCACGCGGCCTGGATCTCGCCGAGCAGCCGCTCAAACGTCTCATAGTCGGCCGGCGTGATCTCGACCGGTGCATTCGATCCGCCGCCGAGGCCAAAGCCGAAGCCCGAACGGGCGTTGCCCTGCGGGCCGGGGCCGACGTCGGGGCCGCCCGCGTACGCGGAGGCCGGCGTATTGCGGCGCTGCCACCACGACATCGCGAGCCGGACCACGAGCACGATCAAACCGATCTGCAGCAGGAGGCCGAGAATCGACGAGAGGCCGCCGAGACCCGAGAATAGGCCGCCGCCGAACAGCATGCCGAACAGGCCGGCGCCAAGGAAGCCCGCGGCCAGGCCGCCGAGCAGGCCACGGCCCATTCCGCCGCGGCCGAACAGGCCGCCGGAAGTCGCCGCCGCCGGCGACCCCATGTTCGGGCTGCCAGGCTGGCTGAAGGTACGGTTCATCGGCGCAACCGAGCCGGGCGCCGTGCTCGTCGAGGGCGGCGCGGAGAATGTCCGCGAGCCGCGCGAGCCGCCGCCGCCGACGCGAGCGTCAGCCGCCGAAACGGTCATCATCACAGGCAGCGCCAGCGCCATCGCGACGGCGATCGCCCGGACCATTCCACGCGTGCGTTGCGAGAAATTCATGTTGGTTTCCTCAAAGGATTCCCCGGCATGGGGAAACGCCCCTAACATGGGCAGGGCCTGATAAAAGTGAAGCGGGAAACGGGAACCGCGGCTGCGGCCCTCGGTCGCGGAGATGTGACACTATGGTCCTTGTGGACGCGACGGCGCGTCCTACCGCGAGATGGGGCTCAGGTTCAACCGCGACCGCACCGCAACATCGCCTCTCCCACGCGGGACACGAAGGCGCATCGAGGCTCGTCGCCTGGGTTGGCGCTTCTTATCTGACGCGTTTTCTTGACGCGAACCGGTGCCCACTTCGCTCGAAAGCGCGCTCTAATTCGCCGTCATGGTTTCCTTCACCGCGGCGACCAGCTGCGTCAGCGTGAACGGCTTCGGCAGGAACGCGAACTGCTGGTTCTCGGGCAGGCTCTTCTCGAAGGCGTCCTCGGCATAGCCTGAGACGAAGATGATCTTCAGCTCCGCATTGCGGCTGCGCATTTCCTTCAGCAGCGTCGGCCCGTCCATCTCCGGCATCACGACGTCGGACACGACGAGATCGACGGCGCCGTTGTTCTCCTCGAACGCCTCCAGCGCCTCGACGCCGTTGGCCGCCTCGATCACGCTGTAGCCGCGCGAGCGGAGACCGCGCGCATTCAGCGAGCGCAGGCCGTCCTCGTCCTCGACCAGCAGGATGGTGCCCTGCCCGGTGAGATCGGGCTTCGGCTTGGCGGCTTCGGCGGCGGCATCCTTGGCCGCGCCGTTGCCGGTCTGCGCCTCCGGGGCGACCTCCTGCTCCTGGCGATGCCGCGGCAAATAGATCCGGAACGTGGTGCCCCCGCCCGGCACGGAATCGACATAGACGAAGCCGCCGGTCTGCTTGACGATGCCGTAGACCGTCGACAGGCCGAGGCCGGTGCCCTTGCCGACTTCCTTGGTCGAGAAGAACGGCTCGAAGATCTTGTCGATGATCTCGGGCGGAATGCCGGTGCCGGTGTCCGAAATCTCGATCTTCACATAGTCCGCCGCCGGCATGCCCTTGTTGGCGAGCTGGGCGGCTTCCTCGGTCGGCACATTGGCGGTGCGGATGATCAGCTTGCCGCCGTCGGGCATCGCGTCGCGCGCGTTGACCGCAAGATTGACCACCACCTGCTCGAATTGCGAAACGTCGACCTTCACCGGCCACAGATCGCGGCCGTGCACGAGGTCGAGCTTGACCTTCTCGCCGATCAGCCGGCGCAGCAGCATGGTGAGGTCACTCAGCGCATCGCCGAGATCGAGCACCTGCGGCCGCAGCGTCTGGCGGCGCGAGAACGCAAGCAGCTGCCGCACCAGCGTCGCGGCGCGGGTGGCGTTCTGCTTGATCTGCATGATGTCCTGGAACGACGGGTCGGTCGGCTTGTGCGCGTTCAGCAGGAAGTCGTTGGCCATCATGATGGCCGACAGCACGTTGTTGAAGTCGTGCGCGATGCCGCCGGCGAGCTGGCCGACCATCTCCATCTTCTGCGACTGGTTGATCTGGTTTTCCAGCGCGCGTCGCTCGGTGGTCTCGAGCATGTAGACGATCGCGGTCTCGGCGTCGCGTTCGTCCTTCTCGACGGTCGTCACGAAGAACTGGGCAAAGCGCTCCTTGGCGCCGTCGAGCATCACTTCGACCGGCGCGATATCGCCCTGGCCCTCGGCGGCCTGGTTGATCGCGGCGATCAGGAGGCCGCGGTCGCGCGGATTGACCGCGCGGAAGATCGACTTGGCCGCGCCGCCCTCGCCGTTCAGCCCCTGCGCCAGCTTGGCATAGCGCGCATTGGCACCGACCACATTGCCGCCGCGGTCGACGGTCGCAATCGCCATCGGTGTATGGTCGAAGAAGCGCATGAAGCGCACCTCGGCGGCGCGCTCCGGATCGGAATGCTCGTCGCGGGCGCGGCTGATCACCAGCGTGCGCGAGGCGCCCGCCGCGCCGTCGGCGCCGAAGGCGAGCTTGTGATAGAGCCGCACCGGCACGGTCTTGCCGCCGCGCATGCGCAGGTCGATGTCGAACACCTCGGTCTTGACCTCGCCCGGCACCGCCGCAATCGAGGTCAACAGCGCCGCGCCGTCGCCCGAGACGATGTCGGTCAGCTTCAGGCCGCCCGAACCGATCTCGGCCAGATCGTAGTCCAGCCAGTTGGCCAACGTGGCGTTGATATAAGCGATCTCGCCGGCCGGATTGACCGAGAAGAAACCGCACGGCGCGTGGTCGAGATATTCGATCGCGTGCCGCAGCTCCTGGAACACGTCCTCCTGGTCCTCGCGATCACGGGTGACGTCGGCGATCGACCACACCGCATATCTCGCGTCGCGCTTGCCCTCGCCGAGCGGGCGCACCCTGAGCCGCAGCCAGCGGCCTTGTTCACCACCTTGCCCGGCCTCGTGGCCGGCGACCCGGACCTCCTCCTGCTGCCGCCTGCCCTCGCGCGCCGCCTTCAAGAGGCGGAACACCGCCTCGGAGACGTCGGGGTTGCCAATGAAGACGCGCTCGACGGGGCGGACGTCCTGCGGCCCGGCCGCGCCGGTCAGCCTCAGATAGGCGGCGTTGGAATAGACCACGTGGCCGCGGGAGTCGGTGACCACGAGCCCTTCCTGGGCCTGGTCGGCGATCCGCGCCATCACGGGGTCGTCGGTGGCGCGGTCGGAGAAGCGGATGATGCCGGCGGCAAGCGCGAACAGGGTGAACAGGCCGACGGTGGCGAGCAGCGCCAGCACGCCGAGGATATAGGGCTGCGCCTGGGTACGGCCGATGGTCATCAGCCAGACCGCCACCGCGACGATGCCGACGGCGATCAGGACCACCAGCAGGATGCTGCCGCTGCGCCGCGCTGGCCCGTGGGCCACGAACGGCTCAGTCGCGGGTGGATCGTTGCTATCGGCGGTCATCTGGAGAGACATGGCTCGTCTGCATCACGAGGCGCCCGGCCGGCCGCCTCGTCCCTGAGTGCCTGAATCGGACCCGAAAACGCAAGTCCATCAGGCGGCAATTTCGCAAGTTACGCGCATTTCAAGCGGTTTTCCGCCCCTTACTGTCGCAGGCCGGACAGGCCGCGCTTCAGCCGCATCACGTAGCCGATGATTTCGGCAACCGCGTGATAGTGCTCGACCGGGATCTCCTGGTCGATCTCGACGGTCGCATAGAGCGCCCGGGCCAGCGGCACGTTCTCCACGATCGGAATATCGTGCTCCTTGGCGATCTCCCTGATCTTGAAGGCGAGGTTGTCGACGCCCTTGGCGACGCAGAGCGGCGCCGACATGCTGCGGTCGTAGGCCAGCGCCACCGAATAGTGGGTCGGGTTGGTGATGATCACCGAGGCCTTGGGAACCTGGGCCATCATGCGCTTCTTGGCGCGCTGGACCCGCAACTGCTTGATCCTGCCCTTGACGTGCGGGTCGCCTTCCGACTGCTTGAACTCCTCCTTCATCTCCTGCAGCGACATCTTGTGACGCTCGTACCAGGTCCGGTACTGGAAGAAGTAGTCGGCGATCGCGACCGCAGCGAGGATGGCGACCACCGCCGCCATCAGATGCACTGTCATGCTGGTGATGGCGGGCAGCAGCTCGGCGGGATCGACCCGCAGGAATGCTTCCATCCGCAACCGCTCGGGCCACAGCACCACGACCATCACGGCGCCGAGCGCGATCAGCTTGAACAGGCCCTTCAGGAAATTCGCCACCGCCTGCTTGCCGAACAGCCGCTTGAAGCCGGCGGCCGGCGAGATCTTGGAGAATTTCGGCTTCAGCTGCTCGCCCGACCACACCAGTTGGTGCTGGATCATGTTGCCCGCGACCGCGGCCAGCGCCAGCATCAGGAACGGCACCCCGATCGCGGCGACCACGGCGTAGCCAAGCGTCTGGGTCAGTTGAAGCAGCCCGGCGCCGTCGGTGCGGATCATCCACGAATTGGCGATCAGGTTGCGCAGCGGCATCAAGATGCCGCCGCCGATCGAGCCCGAGAAGGTCGACAGCACCAGCGTGGCACCGGCGATCACGAACCAGGTGTTGACCTCCTGGCTTTTGACGACGTCGCCTTTCTCAAGGGCTTCATCGAGACGTTTTTGCGTAGGGTCTTCTGTTTTGTCTTCGGTATCGTCGGCCATCGCTCTCCCCTAGTTCATCGGAGCAAGCTGGCGCATGACGCCGTTGAAGTAGTCGAAATAGGTATTCATCATCGCCGCGAGCACCACGCCGAAGATCAGGAAGCCGACCATGATCGAGAGCGGCACGCCGACGAAATAGACCTGCATCTGCGGCATCAGCCGCGCCAGCACGCCGAGCCCGATGTTGAAGACCAGGCCGAACACCAGGAACGGCGCCGAGAGCTGCAAGCCGATCTTGAAGGCGGCGGAGAACGCGGAGGTCGCAAGCGCGGCGACGTCGCCGATCGGCATGATCTCGCCCGGCGAGAAGATGCGGTAGCTCTCGCTCAGCGCCGCGATGACGAGATAGTGGCTGTCGGTGGCGAACAGCAGGGTGAGGCCGAGGATGGTGAGGAAGTTGCCGACGATCTGGCCCTGCTGACCCTGGGTCGGGTCGACCGCGGTGACGAAGCCGAGGCCGAGCTGCTGCGCGATCACGGAGCCCGCGACATTGAGCGCCGACAGCGTCACCCGCGCGGTCGCGCCGAGCACGATGCCGATGATGAGTTCATGCACCATCAGGACGCCGAGCGAGGAGATCGACGTCAGGTCGACATGATAGGCGTTGCGATGCAGGGGGAGGATGATCAGCGTCAGCAACAGCGCGATCGACAGCTTGACCCGTGCCGGGATGTTGCTCTCGCCGAAACCGGGCAGCAGCATCACCATCGCGCCCACGCGCGCAAAGACCAGCACGAAGATTGCGGCCAGCGCCGGCAGCAGGGAGACATCGATGCGCATGACCGCGGCATTAGTGCATCAACCGCCGATGATTCGCGACGAAATCCGCATCATGTGGCTGGCGAGCGAGTCGGCCATGAACGGTAATGCCAGCAGCAATGTGACGAAGATAGCGAGGATCTTCGGCACGAAGACCAGCGTCTGTTCCTGGATCTGGGTCAGCGCCTGGAACAGCGACACCACGACGCCGACCACGAGGCCGACCACCATGAGGGGCGACGACACGATCACGATGGTCCAGATCGCATCACGCGCGACGTCGAGGGTTTCAGGGCCGGTCATTGTTGTTCTCGCTTTCAGTTGTTTTCGTCATTCCGGGGCGCGAAGCGAACCCGGAATCTCGAGATCCCCCGATGTGCAATTGCACATCTGTGGCTCGATGCTTCGCATCGCCCCGGGATGACGTCGCTAGTGACATCAGATCGGCATCTTCATGATGTCTTCGTAAGCCTGGATGACGCGGTCGCGGACCGAGACCAGCGCCGACACCGCAACGTCGGTGTCGGCGACCGCCGTCACCACGTCCATCACATTCGCCTTGCCCGAGGCCATCGCCATGGTCTGTGCGTCGGATTTCTTGCCGGCCTCCAGCACGCTGCCGACGGAGTCCTTGAGCAGCGCGCTGAACGACGGGCCGGCGACGGCCTGCCCGCCCAGCCCGGCCTTCTCGGCGCCGCCGCGCTCCATCAGTTTCGCGAGACTGGCGTAGGCGTTGGCGGCGACTGTCGGTGTGGCCATGATTTACGTTCCCTGTTCTTGTTGCGTCAGGACTTGAGGATGTCGAGCGTGCGCTGGATCATCCGCCGCGTCGCGCTGATGATGTTGAGGTTGGCCTCGTAGGAGCGCTGGGCGTCGCGCATGTCGGTCATTTCGACCATCGGATTGACGTTCGGATATTTGACATTGCCGGAGGCATCCGCCGCCGGATTGCCCGGTTCCTGCTTGATGCGGAACGACGACCGGTCCGGCCGGATCCGGCCGAGGGTCACGACCTGGGCGTCGAGCGAGCGGTCGAGCGCGGACGAGAAGGTCGGCACCTTGCGGCGATAGGGATCGCCGCCCGCGGTCTGCGCCGTCGAATCGGCGTTGGCGATATTTTCAGAGATCACCCGCATCCGCCCGGCCTGCGCGCGCAGGCCTGATGTCGCGATGCTCATCGAGCGGGTGAAATCGCTTGTTCCATCTGCCATGGGATCCTCCTGCCGCCGTCAGGTGTCAGCTTGTTTGAGCATGATCTCCGCGCAAACGCCTTGCGTTTGCGCGAGGGAAAACCGCTCCACACTTTTCCGGATCATGCTCTAGCCCTTGCCGATCGCGGTTTTCAGCAGATGCAGGCTTTTGCTGTAGAGCGAGGTGACGGCCGCGTAGTCCATCTGGTTGGCGGACACTTTCAGCATCTGGTCCTCGAGATTGACCGCGTTGCCGGCCGGACGGGTCTGGAAGCCGCTCTTGCCCCGGTCGTTGTCGAAGGTATCAGGCGCGCCGGCCGCCGCCAGATGGGTGCCGCTGGTCTGCATCATCGGCAGCGTCCCCACGCCGCCGCCGACCGTGGCGCCGCCGCGGTCGAACTTCGGCTCGACCAAGTCGCGCGGCCGGAAGTTCGGCGTGTCGGAATTGGAAATGTTCTCGGCAAGGACGCGCTGGCGCTCCTGGTGCCACTGCATCTTGCTGCGCAGCGCCGACAGGATCGGGAGATCGTTCATGGACATCGCCGCGGCTCCGTTAACCTCTTGGACAACCCTTGGGCTCCCGAGGTAGGCAGAATTTGCCCGGTGTATGGTTAACGGGTGGTTAAAATGTTGGACTGATCCGTGGAGAACGCCGCAACTGAGGCCTGAGAGCGCATTTTCGCCACGAATGCTGCGTTAACCAGCACGGACCAAGACAGCGTGGGGCGCTGAGAAGTCGTTTTGGGACAAGCGATTCTTGGTTTATTAATAGAACAGCCGGCTGCAAGCCGCTGGGAATTAAGAAATAAGGCGAATCTCGGGCGCGATTCGCTGCGCAAACCGCACCTGTCAATCCGCGCTCGTTGATGGCGAAAGCTGAGGAAGGCCACGATGGCCGGGGACTCCAATATGCAGGTCGTTACATTCGTCTTGGCATTCGTGGTCGTGCTGGCGCTGATCGGCGTCACCGCATGGCTCGTCCGCCGCTTCGCCGGAAACCGCCTCGGGGCCAACGCCAATCGGGGGCGGATGCCGCGGCTGGCGGTGATCGACGCTGCCGCGGTCGACGGCCGGCGCCGGCTGGTGCTGGTCCGCCGCGACAATATCGAACATCTGCTGATGATCGGCGGCCCCACCGATATCGTCGTCGAGCCGAACATCGTCCGCGCCATGCCCGGGCGTGATCAGATGTCGGCCCGCCCCGCGGTCGGCCCCGAAGCTGCGCTGCCGCGCGCCGCACCGCTTCCGGACGCGGCCTGGAACGAGAGCGAGGCCGCCCGCTCCGACACTTTCGAACTTCCCGAGCCCGAGCCGCCGCCACGTCAGGCGCGCCCCTCCTTCGCCGACGAGTTGCGCCGGCCCCCGTCGCCGGTCGCCGAGCGTCGCAGCGATCCGCTCACGGGCTTCACGCCCGAGCGTAGCGAGCCGCGGCCCGATCCGATGCCGCCGCGCCTGCCGCCGCGCTCCGAACCCGTGATCCCGCGTGTGCCGCGCGCGGCCGAACCGCCGAAGGCGCCGCCGCCGCTGCGCGCGCCCGCGGCCGAGCGCGCCGTCACGCCACCGCCTCCCCCCGCTCCGCCACCGGTCGCGACGCAGGCGCCTCCGGCCCAGCCGCCCGCATCGAATGCCGACGCCAATCTCGCCGAGATGGCGCAGCGGCTCGAAGCTGCGCTGCGCCGCCCGACCGGCCCAGGCGAGACCGTCGCGCCGCCGGTTGCGCCCGAGGCGCCGCCGGTGCGTGCGCCGCGCAGCGAGCCGCCCGCCGCGCCTGCCCAGCCGAAGAGCGGGTTCGAGAATCTCGAGGACGAGATGGCCTCGCTGCTCGGCCGACCACCGAAGTCTCCTTCGTGAGATCAGGGTCCGTCCCGCGTAGAGTTTTTTTCATCGCTGTCCTGATCGCCGCCGGGTCCTTCGCTGATCCGGCGATGGCGCAGGATATCAGCATCAATCTTGGCGGCGGCAATGGCGGCGTGACCGAGCGCGCGATCCAGCTGATCGCGCTGCTCACGGTGCTGTCGATCGCGCCGTCGATCCTGGTCATGATGACGTCGTTCACGCGCATCGTGGTCGTGCTCTCGCTGCTGCGCACCGCGCTCGGCACCGCCACCGCGCCGCCGAACTCGGTGATGATCGCGCTCGCGATGTTCCTCACCGCCTTCGTGATGGGGCCCGTGCTGCAGAAATCCTATGACGACGGCATCAAGCCGCTGGTCGCCAACCAGATCGGCGTCGAGGAGGCGTTGCAGCGCGCTTCGGTGCCGTTGCGCGGCTTCATGCAGAAGAACGTCCGCGAGAAGGATCTGAAGCTGTTCATGGACCTCTCCGGCGAACCGCCGCCGGCGACGCCCGATGAGATGTCGCTGCGCATCCTGGTGCCGGCCTTCATGATCTCCGAGCTGAAGCGCGCCTTCGAGATTGGCTTCCTGTTGTTCCTGCCGTTCCTGATCATCGACCTCGTGGTCGCCTCGGTCTTGATGTCGATGGGCATGATGATGCTGCCGCCGGTGGTGGTGTCGCTGCCGTTCAAGCTGATCTTCTTCGTGCTGGTCGACGGCTGGGCGCTGGTCGCCGGCAGCCTGGTGCAGAGTTACGGGGGGTAGCCCCGCGAAACAATCATGGCCCGTCAGCTGGATCGGCCGTGCCGTTGCACTATCATACGGGGCACCGCATCCAGGGAGCCGTGCCCGTGCAGCAGCCATTCGACCGCGCCGCAGAAGATCTCGGCAATTCCATCCATCTCGAGCATGTCAACGTCCAGGTGCCGGACCAGCGCCTCGCCACGCTGTTCTATGTCGCCGGCATCGGGCTGACCCGCGATCCCTATCTGATGGTCTCCGACAGCAACATGTGGGTGAACGCCGGCCGCAGCCAGTTTCATCTGCCGACCGGCCGGCCACAGGTGCTGCGCGGCCATACCGGTATCGTGATCGCCGGACGGCAGGCCCTGCTGGCGCGGCTTGCCACGGTGGCCCCCAAGCTCGAAGGCACCGCATTCGGCTATCGCGAGCGCAACGATCATGTCGAGGCGACCTGCCCCTGGGGCAACTGCCTGCGCTGCTTTGAGCCGGACGCCGAGCGGTTCGGGCGCATCGCGCTCGGCATGCCCTATGTCGAATTCGAGGTGCCGCGCGGCACCGCCGAAGCCATCAGCCGGTTCTATCCCGAGATCATGGGCATCCCGGCGAGCGTTGTGAGCGGCGACGGCGTCGTCGCGCGCGCCAAGGTCGGCAAGGACCAGTATCTGCAATTCCGCGAGACCGATCAGGCGCAGGGCGAGTTCGACGGCCATCACGTCCAGATCTACATCACGGACTTCTCGGGTCCCTACAAGCGGCTGCGGGAGCGCAATCTGGTCTCCCGCGAGGACAATCAGTACCAGTACCGCTTCTGCGACATCGTCGATCCCGCCGATGGCCGGCATCTGTTCACCGTCGAGCACGAGGTGCGCAGCGCCACCCATCCGATGTATCTGCGGCCGCTGATCAACCGCAATCCGGCGCAGACCAACCGCACTTTCGCCAACGGCTACGACCAGGCGCCTTGGGCGATGGGACCGGATCAGTATGACGGGTGAGCGCACGCCTCCGCATCACGCCATCCTCCGCAATTTCAGCCACGAGACCACATGCTTCCCTCCCAGCGCCACCTCTTCGAGATTCCACGCGAGATCTGCTACCTGAATTCGGCGTCCTACAGCCCGCTGCCGCTGAAGACGCTGGACGCCGGCCGCGCGGCGGTCGAACGCAAGGGCCAGCCCTGGACCATCGATGCCGGATTTGCCGGCCGCCAGCATGAGCGCGCCCGCGCTGCGGCGGCGCGCCTGATCAATGCCGATGCAAATGACGTCGCCCTGATCCCGGCGATCAGCTACGGCGTCGCGACGGTGGCGAAGGCGCTGAGCATTCCGCGCGGCACCCGCGTCATCGTGCTGGAGAACGATCACTCCTCGCCGGTGCTGGAATGGCACGCCCGCGCCGAGGCGCAGGGGTTCGTCGTCGACACCGTGCGCCAGCCTGCCGACGGCGACTGGACGTCGGCCGTGCTGGCGACGATCGAGCGGTCAGGCGCGCCGCCGGTGGGCCTCGCCTCGATCTCCTCGGTGCACTGGTCGGACGGCGGCATGATCGATGTCGACAAGGTGCAGGCCGTGCTGCGGCGAAACGATGCGATGTTCGTGATCGACGCGACGCAGAGCGCCGGTGTCGTGGCGATGGACGTGACAAAGCTCGATCCCGACGCCGTGATCTTTCCGACCTACAAATGGCTGATCGGCCCCTACGGCCGCGCCTTCCTCTACGTCGCGAAACGCCACCAGAACGGCGTGCCGCTGGAGCAGACCTCCGCCGGCCGCCGCAACGTGAATTCCGAGAACCCGGTCTATTTCGGCGATCTCACCTATGTCGACGACGCCCGCCGCTACGACATGGGCGAACGCGATCATTTCATCACGCTGGAGATGGCGTCGATCGGCATGGAGATGATGGCGGACTGGGGCGCCGCTGCCGTCAGCACGCGGCTCGCGATGCTCACCGAGCGGATTGCCGACGGTGTGCGTGACCTCGGGCTCGACGTGCCGGCACGCAGCGTGCGCGCGCCGCACATCCTGAGCCTCGGCATGGCCGGCGGCATTCCGAAGGAGTTGATCGCGCGCCTCGCGGCCGAGGACATCCACGTCGCGTTGCGGCTCGGCCGGATGCGGATCTCGCCGCACGTCTTCAACGACGAGGCCGATGTCGACCGCCTGGTCGCTGTGTTGACGAAGGCGCTGCGCGGTTAACTCTGCTTGCGCCCCAGCGCAACGACGCTGAACAACTCAATCGCCAGCGCGACGGCGACGCCGGCCGCGCCGATCACGAACAGCAGCGCGTAATCGCCACCGCTGTGCGCGAACAAATAGGACAGGCCGTAGGCGCCGGCCGCCTGGAACAGCGCGAAGGTCGTGGTGGCCTGCGCCCAGGCGGAGCGCTGGCTCGCGGCCGAATGCGGGATCAGCTCGTGGATGCGGCCGATCACCAGCGGCACGATGCCGGGCGTGAAGCCGCCGACAATGAGGCTCGACACAATCATTGCGGCCGGTGACGTCGTCACGACAGGCAGCGCGACCGCTACGGCCTCGATCAGGAACGCCACACGGAGCGCAGCGGCAAAGCCTGCGCGATCGGCGAGATGTCCTGACAGCAGCGGACCGACCACGGCGCCGATGCCGTACAGCACCCAGTAATAGGAACCTGCCGCGATCCCCTGTCCGAGTCCGCGGGCCACGAAGTCGACCAGGAACACCATATGCGGCACCAGCGCCAGCGCATTGAGGCCGTATTCCAGGCACAGCGCGACCAGCAGCGGCGAGCGCACGCCATGCGACGCGACGTGCTGTTCTGCGGCAGCATGCGCGGCGGGCGCCTCGGCCGGCCACGCCTTCCAGCTGATCAGGGTCAACACCGCCGACAGGATTCCGAGCCCGTACCAGGCCTGCTTGACGCCCTGCTGCAGCAACAGCGGCACCAACGTGCCCGAGGCGGCGACGCCCAATCCGACGCCGGCGAAGATCACGCCGCCGATCAGGCCGCGCTTGCTCGGCGCGGTGTGCGGCAAAATCGCGGTCGCCGCCAGCACCATGATCACGCCGCCGCTGGCGCCGGCGAGGAAGCGGAAACCGAAGAACCAGATGAAGGAGACCGGCACCGCGCAGGCAAAGCAGGTGATCGCAGCCAGTGTCATCATACTGCGCAGCGCCCATACCGAGCCGATCCGCGCGCCGAGATCGCGCGCGATCAGCGCGCCGGCGAGATAGCCGGCAAGATTGGCGGCACCGAGATAGACCGCTTCCGCCGGCGTGAACCATTTGGCCGCGATCAGCGCCGGGATCAGCGGCGTGTAGGCAAAGCGCGCCAGCCCGAGCCCGACCAGCGAGGCGCACAGCCCTGCGGCCGCGGACAGCCACAGCGGTCCGCCTGCATCGCGATGGGGTCCGGCGTGATGGCGCCTGTCATGATCGACATTGGCTGACATGGACATCGCAGTAGGCCCTCCGGCCGTTCGTGAAAAATGATTAGTTGCGATCGCAGCAATCGTTGACAGCGATCACGCTCGCCTCTCCCGATCGGGAGAGGCGCCGGTTCGATTTTGCGCAGGGGTCAGCGGGAAGATGTCGGCGCCGCTGCAGCAGCCGCAAGCTTCTTGCGATAGTCCAGCGCGGGCAGCCCGCCCCAGCCCCAATTGTCGGTATCGACTTCCTCGACGATGACGAAGGTCGATTCCATGGGCTTGCCGAGCACGTCGCGCAGCAGCTCGCTGGCGCCCTTGATCAGCGCGGCCTTCTGCTCCCGTGTGGTGGACGACGCCCCCGGCGCCGTCCCCTCACGCGTGACCTGGATGGTGACGATAGGCATGACACGCTCCCGCTCGCACCTTAGTGACCTGCGCTCTGGCCGCCATCGACATGCAGGATCTCGCCGGTGACGAAGCCCGCGCCTTCCAGGAACAGCACGGCGTCGACGATGTCCTTCATCTCGCCCATCCGTCCGACCGGATGCTGCTTGGCGAGGAAGTCGTGGGTCTCAGGCGCGTGCATCGGGCTCTTGATCACGCCCGGCGCCACCGCGTTGACGCGGATGCCCCTGGCGGCATATTCGATCGCGAGCGACTTGGTCGCCGCATTCAGCCCGCCCTTGGTCAGCGAGGCCAGCACCGAGGGCACGTTGCTGTTGGCATGGTCGACCAGGCTGGTCGTGATCTGCACGATGTGGCCGGACCCTTGCTTCGCCATCTCCTTCGCCACGCGACGGGTGATGTAGAAGAAGCCGTTGAGGTTGGTCGCGAGCACCGACGCATAGTCCTGGTCGGTGTAGTCGATGAACGGTTTTGCGACGAAGATGCCGGCATTGTTGACCAGCGTGTCGACGCGGCCGAAGCGCGCGAGCGCCTGCTTGACGACGCGGTCGGCAACCTCGGGATCGCCGATGTCGCCCGCGACCGCCAGCACATCGGCATCGGAGGACGGCCTGATGCTGCGGGAATTGGCGACGACGCGGTAGTTGCGGTCGCGATAGCCCCTGACGAGCGCTTCGCCGATTCCCTGCGACGCGCCGGTGATAATGGCAACCTTCTGCTCTGCACCCATGGTCTCTCTCCATCTGTTGGTGAGGCTGCAACAGCGCCGCCCCGATGGAGAGCAACCTAAATACGTTCAGTTTCCGCGCGAATGCCCGCTATTCGGCAGACACTCTTCCGCGGCGCGAACGACTGGCCTGGCTGGCTTCGCGCGACAACCGCTCGAAATAGCGTTTCAGCCGCGGCGTCGCGAAGTCAACGAAGGCGCGCACCTTCGGCACGTCGAAGCGGCCCTGCGGCGCCAAGAGATGCACCGGAAGCGGCGGATGCTCGTCGCTTGCGAGCAGGATCTGCAGCCGCCCGTCGCGGATTTCCTCGGCGATGTGATAGGAGAACAGCCGGGTGATGCCGTGCCCTTCGCTGGCCGAGGTGACCGCCGCGCGCACCGTGTTGACCACCAGCCGCGGCGTGAACTGCACCGCGCGCGCGACCTTCGACTTCGCGGCCGGCGGAAAACTCCAGGAGTCGAGCCCGAAATGCGTCATCGCGATGATCTGATGCTTCGCGAGATCGGCCGGCTCGCCGATCACCGGGTGCTGCGCGAGATAGCCCGGTGATGCCGCGACCACGCGGCGCACCTCGCCGAGCTTGATCGCGACGAAATTGGAATCGGCGAGATGGGCGATGCGCAGCGCGACGTCGATGCCCTCGTCGATCAGATTGACGGTGCGATCGAGCATCACCAGCCGGGCGACCACCGCGGGATGCTCGGTCATGAAGGCATCAAGCACCGGCCGCAGCACATCCTCGCCGACCACGACAGGCGCCGTGATCGTCAGCGTGCCGCGCGGCGCCGAGCGCTCGCCGCCGGCCGAGATGTCGGCCTCCTCAAGCTCAGAGAGGACGCGCCGGCACGCCGCCGCATAACGCTGCCCGGCATCGCTCAGCTTCAGCGATCGCGTGGTGCGATGAAGCAGCTCGGCACCGACATGATGCTCAAGGAACGCGATGGCACGGCTGACCGCCGCCGGCGAGCGCCGCAACTTCCGGCCGGCGCCCGCAAGGCTGCCCTCGTCGACCGCCGCGATGAAAACCTTCATGGCGTCGATGCGGTCCATAAGCTTTCCTCGGCTCGCGGCTGCCGCTACCCCTGCACATCATACTGCTTGCTGAGGTGATCGCCGATCTGCACCAGCATCGCGACGCATTCGGGGTAGCCGGGCCTGGCCACCGTGGCCTCGTCGGCGCTGGCACGGAATTCCCAGCTGTCGCCGTCGCGCAGCACGGAGATGTCGATGCCATCAGGGCAATCGGCATGCACCTTCAGCTCGGCCCGCGCCATCGCGATAAGTTCGGCTTCGGTCTTGCTCGGCTTGCTCATATGACGACGTCCTCCCGGCTGGCGACTTCCGCCATGGTTGCCGATTTGATGGGCGTCTGTCGAGGGGCGCTACTGTGACGCGCTGGCGCGGCGCTCGCCCTTGATCGCCGGCAGCGTGCTCACCGGCGCGACCTTCGCACTGTCTGGCACCGATCCGGTCGCGACCGGATCGGGCAGCGGCGCGCGGGCGGTGGCGTCGGGGAAGCGGACCTTCATCTCGCGGATGAAGCCGTCGAGCGTGTCGACGCTGGCGGCCATCCGCGCGATCTGGGCGAATTCCGCGCTCGAGGTCGCAACGGGTTTGCTGGCCGCGTCGAACGCCAGCCTGTCGGCATCACCGGACATCAGCGGCGCGTATTTCTCGCGGAACCGGGATAGCCCGATGGCGTCCTCGGCGAGCGCGTAACCGACCACGGCACGGATGATGTCAGCCTTCTCGCCCGGGTTGAGCGGGGTGAAGTCGCGCCAGCGATCGCCGTAGTAGAGCTCGATCTGCTCGGACGCCTCGCGCCAGTGCCGCGACGCCCAATAGATGTCCGAGCGCAGCCGGATCGCCTCGCGGCCGGTGATGTTCGAGATGATGTCGAGCGCGAGGTCGTGCCGGCCGACGTCGCTCTGCGCGCGCGCCTCGAGCAGCAGCCGCTGCTGGCGCAATTCGCCGGAGAGGTCCGCGATCCGGGTCGAGCGCAGCGCGCCGATGGCGCGGTCGGGCTTGCGGTTCATCAGATAGACCATTGCAAGGCGCGCGGCGACCTGGGCGCGCGCCGCGCCTTCGAGACGCTTGTCGACCTGGTATTGCAGGAGGTCGGCGGCCTGGTCGAGCAGATCGACACCCACGAGACGGTCGGCGAGACGGCGGATCATCTCGTCGCCGCGGCGGCCGATCGGCGTCAGCTCGCGGTATTCGTAGAAGGTGCCGAGCGCATCGATCGGCGCCATCTCGTCGCCCTTGGGGCCGAGATAGAGCTGCACGAACAAGGCCGACGCGGCATCCTGCGCCAGCCGCGATTCCGGCGCGTTCGGCTGCAGCCGGGTCGCGGCACGCGTCACCGCGAAGGCGTCGGCATAGCGCGCGGTCTCGGCGTAGATCTTCGACAACACGTAGAGCGTCTTCAGCTCGATGGAGTCGCCGCGCCACAGCATCGACAACAGCTCGAGCTCCTTCAGCACATCGTCGCGCCCGATCTCGCCGCGCTTCTGCTTGAGCAGCGTCTCGAGCAGCCTGCCCTCGGCAGCGGCCTGACGGTCCGCCGAATTGGCGGCGAAGCGGTAGGCGTCAAGCGCGTCCTTCTCCTGGCCGAGCGCTTCGGCGAGCCGGCCGCGCAGCACCGCAACCGCGGGCTTGAGCTCATCGGGAACGCCGACCACGTCGAGATCGCTCTTGCGCCGCGCCGCGCCGGCATAGTCTTTGACCTCGAGCGAGGCCTTCATCGAGTCCAGGGTGACGATGCGCTGCAGGTCGGCAGGCAGCGTCGCGACGGCGAATTCGGCGTTCTTGAACTTCTCGCGCGCCTCGGCCCATTTGCCTTCGCGGGCAAAGGCGAGCCCCTTCCACAATTGGGAATCGTAGCCATTGCCGATCACGGGATTGGCAAGGTCCTTCAGCCCCTGCGCCGGATGCCCGATCAGGATGCTGGCGACCGCGTGCACCATCACCACAGGCGCCGTCTCGCTGCCGCGCTTGCTCTCGGACAGGATCAGATTGGTGACGCCATGCGCTTCGTAGTACATGCCGCGCGCCATGTAGAAATCGGCGAGATCGAGCCGTGCCTGCGGCAGTTGCTCGGCATTGGCGGCGCCGGCCGCCACGATCAGAGCGTCGAGCTGCTTGAGGAAGCTCTCCGACCGGTTCTTGCGCCACTCGTCCGGATCGAACAGCGGCTTCACCGCCGCAGTCGCGCGCTCGGCGGCGACATCGGCCGACGACAGCGTCAACCCGCCGGGCCGGCCCAGCATCACCTTGTCGGCGCCAACCTCCGCCTTGACGTCGTCGGCGTTGGGATGGACCACGACGCCGTGGATCGATTCTAGCAGCGAGAGCTCGACGAAATCCTGCCGCTTGATGATGCCGCGGGTCGGCGGCGGCGCGGTCACCACCCAGAGCGTATCGCCGGCGTCGGGATCAACCAGTTTATGGAGCTGGCCGGGATTGGCGAGCGGCACGCTGACATTGGCGAGCGCGGGCTCCGAGATGTTGCGCACCACGCTGAGCGGCAGCGGCGGCTTCTGCACCCGGTCGGCAAAGGTCAGCGTCCAGCTCACGCCGCGCGAGCGGTCGTCGCTCTCGAGCGACGGCATCTGCGGCCGGTTGAGGCGGAAGCGCACCGCCTGCCCCTTCTCCAGCGCAATCCGGCTGACGTCTGATATCAGCGAGCCGGCCTTGGCGCGGATCGGATCGACATCGATCGCCTCAGGCGTGTCAAACACCATCCACACCGTGTCGGCGCGGCGGAACAGCGCCGCCGGCGTCGCGCCGGGGAATGCAAAGGTCACCCGCAGCCCGTCGCTGTCGCGCTGGGCATCGACCGCGGGCTTGCCACCGGCACGGGCATCAGTGGGCGGCGATGGTGCCGCGGCCGGCTTCGGCGCTTCCGTTGCCGGCGCGGCCGCGACGGCAGGCGCGGGCTTTGGCGCATCGCTCACCGGCGCCATGTTCGGTTCAGCCGCGGAAGGGGCGCTGCCTTCGCGCGGGGCCGGCGCAGCAGCGTTCTCGACGCCAACAGCCGGAGCAGCTGCGATCTTCGGCAGCTCGGAATTGGGCAGCTCCGATCTCGGCTGTTCCGTTTTGGCGGGCGCGGCTGCCGGCTGTTCGGTCGTGGCTTGCTCGGGCTTGACCGGCTCGGCTTGCGGCGGTTCGGATTTGACCGGCTCCGCCTTGGACTGCTCAGGCTTGGACTGCTCAGGCTTGGGCTGCTCAGGCTTGGGCTGCTCAGGCTTGGGCTGCTCAGGCTTGATCTCGATCTTGGCCTCTCGCGCGATGCTTTCCGACGTCACCGGCGCGATCGCCGCAGCGCCTTTGGCCTTGCCGCGCGGCGTGGGCAGCAGCGCGCTCAGCGCGGGCTTTGCCGCCGGCTGCTCGTTCTGCTGGAACGCGACATCGACGATGTAGTTCTTCTCGTCGCGAAACGAATGCACGTCGACATCGCCGATCAGAGTCACGTCGACCGCCGAGGTGTCGGTGTCGGCGCGCGCGCTGATCGACGCGACGTTCGGGGGTGCGGCGATCTTGGCATCGGCAAGGTCGAAGCTCAGCACCGAGTTGAAGGCCAGCGTCAGCTTCTGTTCGTTCAGCACCGAGGAGACGCTGACACCGTCGGGGACCTCGAACACGAAGCGGACGAAGGTGGGCTGCACCAGCGCGCGAACGCGCACCGGCGGCTTTTTCTTGGCGGCGTCGGCGGCTCGCTGCGCGCGCAGCAACCGCTCGGCGGCGCGGGCGCGCTCGGCAAGCGCGCGGATCACCTCCTGCGGCAGCGACGGCGGCGGCCCGGTCCAGCTGTCGGGCAGGAAGTCGATGAAGATGCGTTCGCCGGCGGTCATGGTGTTGATGGTGACGCGGCGCGCCAGCGACAGGCGGATCGCCGAACCGTCCGGATCGCGGCGCGCGGCGCCGACATAATCGGGCACCGCATCCGACAGTTTCTCGACCGGGATATCGACCGGACGCTTGAAGCGGATCACGATGATCGTGCCGGCGGCGGTGACCTCGGACTCGACATCCTCCTTCAGCTTCAGCACCAGCCGGGCAAAGCCGTTCGCGGCCGAGAATGCCGCCTCACCCGGCACCGGGTCTTCGGCGCGCGCAGCGGGCGAATATGTGAGGATTGTGAGAGCGAGGCCGGTGGCGAACAGGCACAGACGCGCAGTCCGCGCCCAGGCGCGGCCTAGCGACCATGTTCCAGCGGCAGCCGTTCGCGCCATCTCGAAACGTTTTCTCGGGACCCCAGCCATACCAGCGCGAAGCGCCCTCGCCCACGCGTCCCGATCTTGGATCGGGCGGCGTTAAGGAGCTGTTAACGTCAACGGATTGTTTCGGAGGGGGCCAGCAAGGAGCGAGCAAGTCTATAGGCGGTTTCCGAGCTGGCTCCGCCCCGCGGTGCTCTGCCCCTAATGAGGCCGCGAGGTATTTCAGACCATTCTCGAATGCGTTTGCGGTATGGTTAAAGAATGCTTGCCATCACATTGGCCCGGCTCAAGGAAACTGGCGACTTGAGATGCCGCTCAAGACAGCAGGGTTCGGTATCAAGGATCATCTGAAGAGACTCGAGCAAGCCGCACCGGCGCTGGACGATGCCGATCCATCTTTCGTCGCAAGAGCCATCGCCGACCTCGCCGAGGCCCCGCCTGGCTCGCGGGCGCAAGCCTGCCGGAAGCAGGCCCGGCGCTAACGCTCCCCTCAATTCGTCTTCGGTGCGAGGATCTTGCCTTCGATCTTGGGGAGATCGTCTGTTGAGGCCGACTTGTCGCCGCCGGCGCGGCGGGCGAGCTCGACGGTGAGCCGCTCGGCGGCCTCCGGCTGCATCAGGCCCAGAATGTCGGACATCTTGCGCGGCTGGATTTGCGAGGCGATCTGGTAGAGCACGTTCATTTCCAGGCGATCGAACACCTTGGCGGCGTCCTTCGGCTTCATGTTCTCATACATGGTGACGATGCCCTTGAAGCGGGCGGCCTCGGCTTCCGCCTTTGCCGCCGCATCGGCGTTCGACTTGGCGTCATTGGCCTTGGCCTCCTCGACCTTGGCCTCGATGCGCTTCTCGGCTGCCTTCAACAGGCCTTCGCGGATATCGACCTCACGCGCGCGCGTCTCGAGCTCCTGACGGCGCGCCTGCAACCGTTCCAGGATCGCGCGCTCCGACGCCGACACCGGCGCGGGCGCATCCAGATTGACCACCACGCCGTCGGGCTTGGACGGCTCCGCGGCCGGGGCGGCCGGTTTCGGCGCCTCGTCCTTCTTCTCTTCCTTGCCGTGCACCGATCCCGTGATGTCGCCGGGATCGCCTTTGATCTTGCTGTCAGCCACCGCCTTGCCGGCGCCGGGGAAATTGAAGTTCTGCTGCGCCCAAGAGGGGCCAGCCGGGCCAGCCGGCCGCGCCTCGTCAGCGAACACGTAACCGCCATCGAGCACGAGGCCCGCGACCTTCAGCACCATCAGGCCGAAGATCGCGACCAGCACCACTGGCATCACTCTGATGTCACGAAGCAACTTCATGCAGCGAGGCCGCCGGCCCTCCTGCGCTCGGTGAAGGCTTCAGCCGCCGCGGCAACCGCGCGGGCGGCGGAAACCCTGGGCGCCGGCGCCGCCGGTGCAACGGCGGGAGCCGGGGCGTACGCGGGCTCGGACGGCCGCGCGGCCTGCGCGATCTTGGACAGGCGGCGCACCACGCCATCGCCTTCGGCCAGCTGGGTCTTCAGAAGCGCCGACATCTGCGTCGCCGCATCGAGCCGGTTGCCGAGGTTCTCGTTGACGTCGCGCACCGCGTGCTTCAGCCCGCCGATCGCCCGCTCGGCGATCTCGGTCGCGGTGATCAATTCCGCGATCGTCGCCTTCAGCGAATGCTCGTCCGCCTTCAGCCGCTGCAGGCGCTTGTTGAGCAGCCAACAATAGCCGATGGTCAGCATCAGCAGCACGGCCACCAGACTCTCGATCGCTAGTCCAAGCACATGACTCATGGTGCCTCCATCATCTTGGTCCGCTCATCCGCCTTCTCGAACATCGCGAAGGTGGTTTGGGGTTTGCGCAAATTCTTGGTGACGCGGATCGCGACGCGGTCGCCGACGCGGCCCATCCGCCCTTCCGTCAGCGTGACGTTGCCGCAGCGGACCGAGACCAGCGCGTCGGAGCGGATATCCAGCGGCAGCGTGTCGCCGACCTTGAGCTTCATCAGCTCCTTCAGCGGGATGTCGGCCTCGTACAGCACCGCGTCGACCGAAATCTCGGCCTGCGCCACCTCGGTGGCGAAATGGCCTTCCCAGATCGGGTCGCGGCCGAACTTCTCGCCCATGAACATCTGCAACAGCACGTTGCGGATCGGTTCGATGGTGGCGTAGGGCAGCAGCAATTCGACGTTGCCGCCGCGGTCTTCCATGTCGATGCGCAGGCGCACCAGGATCGCGGCATTGGCCGGCCGGCTGATCGCGGCAAAGCGCGGATTGGTCTCGAGCCGGTCGATCGTGAAGGTCACCGGCGACAGCGGCCGGAACGCCTGCTCGGCGTCCGACAGCACCACTTCGACCAGCCGCTTGACCAGATTGGTCTCGATCGTGGTGTAGGGCCGGCCCTCGATCTTGAGCTGGGTCTGGCCGCGGCGGCCGCCGAGCAGCACGTCGATCATCGAATAGATCAGGTTGGAGTCGACCATGGCGAGACCGAAATTCTCCCACTCCTCAGCCTTGAACACCGAGAGCACCGCCGGCAGCGGGATCGAGTTCATGTAGTCGCCGAAGCGCACCGAGGTGATGCGGTCGAGCGAGACCTCGACGTTGTCGGAGGTGAAATTGCGCAACGATGTCGTCATCAGCCGCACCAGGCGGTCGAACACGATTTCGAGCATCGGCAGACGCTCGTAGGACACCATCGCGGAATCGATGATGGCGCGGATGCCGGAATGGTCGTCGAGGCTGACGTCGCCGACCGTGAAGCCGAGGAGATTGTCGATCTCCTCCTGCGACAGCACGCGCTCGCCATTGGTCTTGCCGCCGAAGTCGCGGCTGCCGTCCTCGACCATGGCGGCCCATTGCAGCGCCATGTTCTCGGTGAGCTCGTTCTTGGCAGCTTCCGCCGCGGCCGCCGCGGGATCCTCGGAATCGAGCGAGGCTTCCCACTGCGCCGCAATGGCGTCCTGGTCCATCTGGTCGTTGCCGGCCATGGCTTTACATCCACCCCGTCACTGGATCACGACTTCCTTGAACAGCACCGCGTTCACCTGGTTGGGGGTGAGTGCGAGGTTGACCCGCTTGGTCAGCTCCTCCTTGAGGCGGAACAGGCCGGCCGAGCCGTTGAGATCGCTCGGGCGCAGCTCGCGCATATAGGTCTGGAACAGGTCGGTGACGCGCGGCAGCGCCGGCTTGATCGCCTCGGCCTGCTTCTCCTCCTTGACCTCGAGCACGAGCTTCAGCTTGAGATATTGCACCCGCTCGCCGGGCGCGCCGACCAGATTGACCAGCATGTCCGGCACGTCGATGAAGCTCGGCGGTTTCGGCGGCGGCGCCTCGGCGTGCTGATCCTCGCCGTGGCCGCGCACGAAGACAAACCATACGCCGGCGCCCGCGCCGAGCACGACGAGGAAGCCTGCGACGGCAATGATCAGCTTGAGCTTGCCCTTCTTCGGAGCGGCCGCGCCCTCGCCGCTATCCGTCTTTTCCTCGTCCGCCATCGTCCGCTCGCTTCACTCTGAAGGATGCGAACGCGATTTGCCCCAGCTTTGGCCTGAAGACGCGATACAAATGCCGCCAGCGCACACGCGCCCCAATGAAGGCAACGCTAGGGTCATAATGGTTAACGGAAGCTTAGGATTTACCATCCACTAGGAAAAAACTGCCGGGCAAACATGGTCAACAAGACCTTTCTGCCGCCCCGCGCACGACCCGGTCAAACATCTAAGATATTCAAATACCTGAATATTTCGAGTTGGCACGGCTTTCGCTCAGAGGACGTCGTAACGAACGGGTTTGGGAGAACCCAATGGTTACCGACGGTCCGGCGTGAAGGTTTGGGAGAACCTCTGCATCGGATCACCTCACAGGGGAGAACCACCGATGCAGAATACGCTTCTGGTCGGACTATCGAAGCAGATGGTGCTGGAACGGCAGATGGATGTCGTCTCCAACAACATCGCCAACATGAACACCAACGGCTACAAGGCCGACCGGTCGCTGTTCCAGGAATATCTGTCCTCGAACGCGCATGAGGACAATTTCGCGTCCTCCGACCGCCGCGTCTCCTTCGTGCAGGACCGCGCGACCTTCCACGACTTCTCGCAGGGGCCGACCGAAGAGACCAAGAACCCGCTCGACGTCGCGATCGACGGCAACGCCTTCCTGGTGGTGCAGACCCCGGCCGGCGAGCGCTACACCCGCGAAGGCAATCTGCAGATCAACGGCCGCGGCCAGCTCGTCACCGCCTCGGGCTACCAGGTGCTCGGCAACGCCGGCCCGATCACGTTCCAGCAGACCGACCACGACGTCAACATCGGCGCCGACGGCAATATCACCGTGCAGGAGGGCACGTCCCGCCTCGACTCGGTGCGCGGCAAGCTGCGCCTGGTCTCGTTCGCGCAGGCCCAGCGCCTGCTCAAGGAAGGCTCCAACCTCTACGCGCCCGGCGAGGGCACGCAGCCGCTGCCCGACACCAAGGCGCAGCTCCGCCAGGGCTTCATCGAGAAGTCGAACGTCAATTCCGTCGTCGAGATGAGCCGCATGATCGAGATCACGCGGACCTACACCCAAATCGCCTCGCTGCTGCAACAGCAGAGCGACCTGCACAAGTCGGCGATCGAGAAGCTCGCCGACGTGCCGAACTGATCCGGGGGATTGACCGATGCGCGCACTTTATACAGCTGCGACCGGAATGGCGGCACAGGAACTCAGCGTTCAGGTGATCTCCAACAACATCGCGAACCTGCGCACCACCGGCTACAAGAAGCAGCGCGCCGCGTTCCAGGACCTGATCTACGACCATGTGCGCCGGGTCGGCGCGCAGGCCTCCGATCAGAACACCATCATGCCGATGGGCATCGACCTGGGCGGCGGCGTCAAGACCGTCGGCACGCCGCGGATGATGACCCAGGGCACGCTGTCGCCGACCGGCAACGATCTCGACATCGCGATCCGCGGCGAAGGCTTCTTCAAGATCCTGATGCCGGACGGCACCTTCACCTACACCCGCGACGGTTCGTTCCAGATGGACAACCAGGGCCGCATCGTCAACGCGCAGGGCAATTTGTTGCAGCCGACCATCACGATCCCGCAGAACGCCTCCGGCCTCACCATCAATGCCCAGGGCCAGGTCTCGGTAACGCTGCCGGGCCAGACCGCATCGACCAATGTCGGCCAGATCGGCCTGACCCGCTTCATCAACAAGGCCGGGCTGATGCCGATCGGCGACAATTTGTTCCAGGAAACGCCGGCCTCCGGCCAGCCGCAGGACGGCATCGCCAACACCGACGGCTATGGCGACATGCAGCAGAGCAACCTCGAACAGGCCAATGTCGAGGTGGTCTCGGAAATCTCCGACCTGATCGCCGCGCAACGCGCCTATGAGATGAACTCGAAGGTGGTCTCCGCGGCCGACCAGATGATGCAGTCGACCTCCAACCTGTTCCGCTGAGGATGATGTTGATGATCGCCCGCTCACTCCTGATCGCAGCCGCGCTCCTCGCGCTCACCGTGGCACCATCAGCCGCGCAAAGCCGCAGCGAGACCATCGCGGTGCCGACGCTGCGCGCCAGCATCACGGTCGCGGACGACATCGTGCGGGTCGGCGACCTCATCGACAATGCCGGCAGCGCCGGCAGCATCGCGATCTACCGCGCCCCTGACCTCGGCACCACAGGCACGCTGCCGGTCGCCCAGGTGCTGAACGTGCTGCGCAGCCACCAGGTGATCGGCGTCGACACCCGCGAGCTGAAGGAGATCACGGTCACGCGGCTGGCGCGCACCATCGACAACAAGGAAATCGAGCAGCAGGTGTCGCGCGCGCTCGAGGGCCGCCACGGCCTCGGCCGGGCCGGCAATATCGCGCTGACCTTCGACCGCGATCCCGGCGACATTCGCCTCGAGGCGACCAACACGGGCGCGATGCAGCCGATCGGCGTGCGCTACGACGCGCGCTCGACGCGCTTCGACGTGACCTTCGAGATCAGCAACGACGCCGGGACGGCGCCGTACAAGCTGCGCCTCACCGGCACCGCGATCGAGACCATCGACGCCGCCGTGCTGGTGCGCAATGTCGAGCGCGGCGAGCTGCTGAAGGCCTCCGACGTGCTGATCGAGCGCCGTCCGAAGGCCGAAATCGGCAACGACGCGGCGGTGCGCGACAGCACCATCGGCATGCAGGTCCGCCGCCAGCTCCGCGCCGGCCAGGCCCTGCGCGTCGCCGACCTGGTGAAGCCCGATCTGGTCACCCGCGACCAGAACGTCACGCTGATCTACCGCACCTCCGGTCTCTACCTCACGATCCGCGGCAAGGCGATCGACGGCGGCGCCGAGGGCGACGTCGTCAACGTGATGAACCTGCAGTCCAAGCGCGCCGTCTCCGGCGTTGTCACCGGCCGCGGCGAGGTCTCGATCTCGGTCGCGACCCCGCGCGCCGCGCCGACCGCCGATGCCACCGATCCAAATTCCGCCTCCGTCAAGCTGAGTTCAGTCGCACCAAACGCCGAGTAAAGTTCATGTCCCAGTACCGTATCAACCGCCTCGTCCTGGCCGGTGCGCTGTTCGCACTCGGAGCGATCGCCAGCGGTTGCTCGTCGATCGACCGTCTCTCCCAGATCGGTGAAAAGCCGAAGCTGACGGAGATCGAGAACCCGACGACGCAGCCCGGCTACAAGCCGGTGCAGATGCCGATGCCGAAGCCCGAGGTCGCTTCCTACAGCCCGAACTCGCTGTGGCGCAGCGGCTCCCGCGCCTTCTTCAAAGACCAGCGCGCCGCGCGGGTCGGCGACATCCTGACCGTCATGGTGAACATCACCGACAAGGCCGCAATCGCCAACGAAACCCAGCGCAGCCGCACCAATTCCGAAGACTCCGGGGTCACCAACTTCCTGGGCTCGCAGACCATCACGCAGCCGAACAAGATCCTGCCCGGCCGCATCCTGACCGCCGACTCCACGGCCTCGAGCGACGGCAAGGGCTCGGTCAACCGCCAGGAAGCGCTGCAGACCAACGTCGCCGCTGTCGTCACCCAGCTGCTGCCGAACGGCAACCTTGTGGTCGAAGGCAAGCAGGAGATCCGCGTCAACTACGAAATCCGCGAGCTGATCGTGGCCGGCATCGTGCGCCCGGAGGACATCCAGAGCGACAACACCATCGACTCCTCGAAGATCGCCCAGGCCCGCATCGCCTATGGCGGCCGCGGCCAGATCACCGATGTGCAGCAGCCGCGTTACGGTCAGCAGGTCCTCGACGTGCTGCTGCCCTTCTAACGGCATGATCCCAACCCGAAGGGCCGCGTGAGCGCAAAGTGGAAACCGGTTTTCGGAAAAGGATCATGCCTAGGTAAGATTTTCACGAGCTCCCACATCTCGTCGCGAACCTAGGCGCGGCGCGGTGTACCAACACGGCCCTCTCGCTAGCTCCCCTGGCGAGGGCCGTGGCATTTTGTGACCGGTAGCGTGCGCTCGCGCGATCGGCGTGCACCAGTCGGATACCGCTTTCCGAAAGTCACGCGATGGCTTTCTCGGTTCGTTAACCGTCGCAGCAGCGCGCAGTGGAAGTCCGATCGATTGCAACGTAGCTAGGCGACAACGCAGGGTTTTCTATTTGTATGACAGTCATGCAAAGAGACGGTCGGTATGCGGCGTGGTTCCGGACGCCGCGCGGCGAAGGCACCGGAATAGTCCAGCTCGCAAATGGCAGGATCTCGGGTGGCGACGCCATGTTCACCTATGGCGGTAGCTATCAGCTTGAGGATGACCGCTTCACCGCGATCCTGACGACGCACAGATATGCCGACGGCCCGTTCACCACGGTGTTCGGCTGCGACGAGGTCGAGGCGCAGCTGACCGGCTCGTTCAACGGCAACCGGGCGGTGTGCTCGGGCACCGCCAAGCAGGCCCCCGGTGTGCTGTTCGAAGCCACGCTGTTTCTACAGCAGCACGAGCCGGAGCCCACCCCCGGCCCAAAAGCCACGACAACACGCGCGGATGTCGCGAGACTGCCAAAACTCCCCGACCGCCGCACGACCGTCGTAACCAGGCGTTTCAGCTGACCCGTCCGCAATGGCGATGGCGTCCCCGCCCTATCAGGCGTAGCATTGCGCATGCGCGAAGCGCAGCACGATCGATGCAGCCGGAAGGAGGACCGCATGTATGCCGCCATCCGTCACGCCAAGGCGAAGACTGGTAGCGCCGAAGAACTCGCGCGCCGGATCAAGGAAGGCGCTATTCCGATCATCAGCGACGTCGAAGGCTTCATGGCCTATTACGTGGTCTATGCCGGCGACGACACGGTCACCGCGATCAGCGTCTTCAACAATTACGCCGGCGCCGAGGAGGCCAACCGCCGCGCGCTGGCCTGGATCGACGACAATCTCGGTCCATTGCTGATCGGGCCGGCCACCGCTGTAGCGGGTCCAGTGATCGTGCATACGAAGGCGTAAGGGCCGCGCCAGGCAGACTTCGCCCGGCAGAAGCTGCCTGCCGCGCGCCGTACGCGCATGGGAGCGCCGCGATCTCCTTGAAATCACTGGCGCGCCGGATGGCACGCCAATTGCTCCGCGCTTGCAGCATTGCAAACGGGGACCGCGCGCACAGATGACGTCGATCTCAGCCTTCGGATCGGTCGCGGCCGGCATGACGACCGGCACGTTGAAGAAACCGCTGACCGCCGACGCCACCGGATCCACGCAAGCCGCAAGCGGCAGTTCGCTCGATGACAGCGTCGAGCAGAAATTTCTCAAATACGCGCAGATGAGTCCGATGGACCGCATGCGCGCCAACATCCTCAAGAGCATGGGCATGTCGGAGGAGGACCTCAAGAACATGACGCCGGATCAGCGCGCAGCGGTCGAGCAGAAGATCAAGGAGCTGATCGAGCAGTCGTTCCAGAAGAACGCCGGCAAGGCCGGCCAGGCCATCGACATCTCGGCGTAGAATGCTCGGTACCCGCTGCCCAGAGTTGTGCCGCGAGAACGACGGCTATGGCGGGGCGTCGGGCCGGTCGCTCAGCACAACGAACGCCTTGCCGTTAAAGTCGTACCGCGCGACCTCGCGCATACCGAGCCGCAGATGCGCCTTGAGCGAGCGCGGATTGTCGTCCCTGATGAAGAGGATCGCCTCACGGCCGGGAAAATTTGCCTGCAGCCTCGCGTACAACCCCTCCAGGACTCCAAGGCCGCGCGCGTCCTGCGAGATGCATACGGGACCATACACATAGGCATCTGGACGCCCCGGCCAGGCCTGCAGCATGGCCTGCACCGGCGGAGCCTCGTCAAATCCCTTCTCCGACGTCAGGAGCGCGCCGAGCAGTCTGCCCGCTTCGTCGGTCGCGATGACGATCGATTGCCCGCTTGCAATGCGCGTTTCGATCACATCGCGCGGCCATTGCCCGAGCAGCATGCCGCCCCGGTCACCGCTATTGGCCATCAGCAACGCGGAGACGGCTTCCGCGTCCGACGATGTGGCGAGCCTGGTCCTGATCATCTCAGCTCGATCGAGTCAGCGGGCAACGCACGATCACAACTCACGCCTTTTTCTTCGCGGCCGCGCGGGCACCCGCCGCCGCTTTCGCAGCTTTCTTGGCCGGCTTCTTCGATTTGGCCTGATTGAGTTCGATCGCGGCGCGGATCAGGGCCCTAAATGCGCGGTCGTTGATCTTGTCGCCCTCGAACAGGTCGATCGCGCGCCGCACATTGCCCTCGAAGCCGGTGTTGAACAGCTTGTCGGGGTCCGGCAGCTGCGCGCCGTACATGAAGGTCAGCTTCACCTTGCCCTTGTGCGCGTTGCCGACCGCGATGATTCCGTCACGCGACCACACCGGGCTGCCCATCCACTTCCACTCCTCGATGATGCCGGGATCGGCGGCGAGGATGCTCTTGCGCAGGCTGGCCAGCGTCTTGCCGCGCCAGTCGGTGAGATCCTCGATCATCCGGTCGATACGTTCCGATGCCGTCATGTCCGCCTCGTGTTCCTCACCTGCGTCATGCAATCATATTTGAGATGCCCGGGCATCACACTTGTGATGCCGAGGTCGGTCCCCGCCGCGGTGCCAGATAGGGCAGCGCGAACAGATACAGGCCGCTGAGCAGCATGAAGATCAGCGGAAACAGCGCGAGCAGACCGATCCACACGGCTTGCTGCTGCTGCACCATGGCGATGATGTTGATGATGACGGCGACCGTGAAGGCAATCGAAAGCCAGCGGTGAAGTTGCCTGATCCAGTTGTTCCAGTTCAATGTGACCTCCTGTTTGATGGGTGTTGTGCGGGCCTCACTCCGGCCGCGTCATCAGCTGATCGAGATTCTCCAGGAACTGCTTCCATCCGGCATGGGCGCCGCCATAGGCCTGCTTCTGATGCGGCTGGAAGCCGGACTGCTCGACGCGCAGATGGGTGCCCTTCGCCGTCGGCGTCAGCGTGAAGACCACCACACTCTCGAGATTGTAGGCGGGATCTTCGTGCGCGAAATTCCAGGTGTAGGACAGCGTCTTGTGCGGCTCGACGGCCAGCACCTTGCAGTCCAGCACGCCGCCCCACTCGCCGCGCAGATGGAAGCTGTGCCCGACCTCGGGCTTGAAGTCGTTCTTCATCAGCCACTCCTCGATCAGATGCGGTTGCGTCAGCGCGCGCCAGAGCTTTTCCGGCGCATGGGGAAATTCGCGCTCGACGATCGCGGAGCGCGTCTCAGCGGTGGTCTTGTTCATTGGTCCATCCTTTTGAGGAGATCTTCGAGGTGGTCGAACCGGTTCTGCCAGAAGCCCGCCATCTGGCTGGTCCAGTCGATCAGCGGCGCCAGTGCGCCGAGTTGCGCGCTGTAATGCGTCTGCCTGCCTTCATGGCGATCGCGCACCAGCCCGGCGTGTTTCAGCACGCCGAGATGTTTCGACACCGCCGGCTGCGAGATTTTCCCGCGGGCCGTCAGCGCGCCGACGGTCTGCTCGCCCTCGCGGCACAGGCGCTCGAAGATCGCCCGGCGGGTCGGGTCCGCGAGGGTTCGAAACAGCATGTCGTGGGCGTCAGGCATTTTGTGATCCATAACCTAATGGCTATGGATTAACTCATAATCGGTCAGTTATGGTTATGTCAACGGGAAACTTGCGGGGTGCGATTGCGATGAGACTTGTCTCGTTAAGGCTTTTGCGGCTCCATTCCGAGCAATGATCGCTCCAGCCTTTCATAGCCCGCGGGTTATTCGCCGAAGCCGATTTGTCCGCTGGAGCAAGTCGGCCAGATCCGTCAAGCCTGCCGAATGCGGCCGCGCCAATTCGGCTCGGCCAACAACAGACCGTCCCGCAAATGCAAGGCCCAAGAGACTTTCGGACTACTCTTTTGGCGGCACCGTACGCAGATAGGCGACGATGGCATCGAGATCGGCAGCTGACACGGTGGCGTAGTAGTGGAAACCCATCGGCGGATTGAGCTTGCTGCCATCCTTGCTGACGCCCTGAGTGATGGCGCGTTTGATCTCGTCGTCGGTCCAGCCGCCAATGCCGTTCGTCTTGCTGGAGCTGATGTTCCTCGAAACCGATACACCCCAAGGTCCCGGAAACTTGCCGCCACCAGCGCCCAGCCTGGTTGCAAATTCTCGCCCTTGCGGCCCCATCGGCGTGTGGCACTCCATGCAGTGCGCGATCGTGGTGAGGTAGAACCCTTGCTGCACCTTGTCGCCCAACATCGCCTCGGTGTACGCGCTATCACCGCCCGGGGGGACGGGATGTCGTTGCACCATCCTGTAGATCGGGTCCGGCACCGCATTCTTGATCGGCTTGATCGTGCGCAGATAAGCGATCACCGCATCGAGATCGCGCTCGGTCATAATCTCGTAGAAGCCGCTTGGCATGATCATGGCGACCGGTGCGCCGTTGCGCTTGATGCCCTTGCGCAGGAGTTGCCTGAGCTGGGCGTCGGTGTAATTGCCGATGCCGGTTTCCTTGTCCTGCGTGATGTTCGAGGCGGTGACCTTGAAAGGTGGCTCGTCCCATGACGCGCCGCCGGAAAATGCCTTATCCGTGATCTCGCCCGATGGCCCCTTCGGCGTATGGCAGTTGCCACAGGTCAGGATGCCATTGACCAGATAATCACCCCGCGCGACCAGGTCCGATGCCGCGCTCACCGGGCTGATCAATATCGCACCGATAACGAGTGCTAACGATCCGCTGCGGATCATGACGATGCCTCCAATCAATTAAATATGTTGATCGAGCACTGATCGATTTCTGGATTCAAAATGTACGTCAGCGAAATGTGCGCGCCGCTGTCGACACTGCGAAAGCCGGCGCAAAAACTACGTATCTGGTGCGCTCGAAAATGCCGTGCGCGAATCGATGGTACGATCGCCAGCCTTCTTTTGGCAGGACCAATTGCCCGAGGGCCAGCTGCACGAAGCTATCAGATTTCACTGCGGTGAGAAGACGGGTCTTCGAATCAGAACGATGCGATGCGTTTCGATCCAGAAACACTTCCATCGTCACTCCGGGCTCGCCAACGGGTCCGTGCAGAGCGCGGCCCGATGACAGGCTCCGCGAGAACCCGGAATCCATCGGGCCGCACATCTCGCGGATGAATGGTTTCCGGACTAAGCTCGAGCCTGTCATCAAGCGTGCATCGCGCGAACCGCTGAAACTGTCCCGGAATGATGAGGGGATAGCGGCTGGCCCCTGCTACTGAGTTGCCCGACGGCGCAAGCCCCCGCAGCAAAAATATTTCGGTTTATCGGAACGATAATTTGATGTATGGTTCGCCCGTCTCACCCGATCGAGGGGCGCTTCGCGGTCGTCACGAACGCGGTGTGGGATGCGGTGGACGCCGAGCGTGGCACTGACGAGGACGCGCAAGGCGGACGGTGAAGTCGTGTGGTCCTGACGCCCTAGGTGGTGTGGACTCTAAGGATTCCCTTTTAGGAGCAAATCAGATTCAAGGCTGCTTTTGGGGAGGCCGCCTTGGGTGTGATGGACCGTTTGGTATTGAGCGACGCGGCGTGGGAGCGGATAGCGCCGCTGATCATAGGGCGCCCCGATCAGAAGGGCTCCACCGGGCGCGACAACCGGATGTTCGTGGAAGGTGTGCTGTGGATCGTGCGTACGGGGTCTCCCTGGCGCGATCTTCCGGAGGTGTTTGGGGACTGGAACAGCGTGTTCCGGCGCTTCAGTCGATGGAGCATCAAGGGTGTTTGGTGGCGGATCTTCGAGGCGATGTCCGATGATCCGGACTTCGAATATCTGATCGTCGATTCCACCATTGTTCGGGCGCATCAGCACGCCGCCGGCGCCAAAAAGGGGGGTCTGAAGATCAAGCGGAAGATCAAGCGATCGGCCGCTCGCGCGGCGGCCTGAGCACCAAGATACATATGGCCGTTCGAGGCTTGGGATGTCCGGTGCGGTTCACGCTTACCGCAGGTCAGAAGGGCGATGCACCGCAAGCCGCCGCATTGATCGAAGGCTTATCCGCCGAGGTCGTCATGGCCGATACGGCCTATGACGCCGATCACTTGCGCCAAGCCATCGCCGCCAAAGGCGCGCTCGCCGTGATCCCCAACAACCCGTCACGCGCGCTCAAATATCCACTCGACAAGCATTTCTATGCCCAGCGTCATCTCGTCGAATGCTGCTTCTCAAAGCTCAAGCAGTTCCGCCGCGTCGCAACCCGCTTCGAAAAAACGGCCCGGAACTACCGGGCCGTCGTCACTCTCGCAGCCATCGTTCTATGGATGCGCTAGTGTCCACACCACCTAGCGGCCGGTGTCCCCTTGTGAGACGCAATTGCGTCTTGCGAAGGCGGTGACAAACAAGCCCAGTCTCGCCGGGGAGAGCACGTATAAGCCGTAACCCATCGCGCAGGGAAAGCCGGATTGCTCCGGTTACACCTGTGGTCCTACCCCCGAGCTTTCATCCTTTGCTCGGGGCCCATGGGTGCGATCGGCACCCGGCTTTCCCTGCGCCCTCTGTTCGAAGAGGGCGGAACGAAGAGCAAAGCTCGGGCAAATCATGTCGCGAGAACGCGAAGTTGCGTCCCCACCCACACTGTCATCGCCCGGCTTGACCGGGCGATCCAGTACGCCGCGGCCCCTCGGCTCAAGCACTAGCGTCTCTGGAATACTGGATCGCCCGGTCAAGCCGGGCGATGACAGCGAACAAGCTGTTTGACAGGTTGAATCGAGAACCATCCTCATCGTCGTCCTGGCTCCCGTGCGCAATTGCGCGCTAGGCCAGGACGACAACGGTGTATGTCGCGCGACATGAGAGCCCGTTGCGATGGCGCTGCGCATGATTTACAACCATTGCGCGGATGCAGTCCTTGTTCACGGAGATCCTTGATGTGCCAACTCTGCGACGTCACTCTTCCCACCCAGACCTCACGGCGCCGCTTCCTCGCTGCCGCGGCGTGCACCGCAGCCAGCCTCGCCCTTGCGCCGCAGGTCTCCGCCAAGGAGACGAAACCGCCGCCGAAACCGCAGAACGTGCTGTCGCCGGACGCGGCGCTGGACCGGCTGGTGAAGGGCAATCTCCGTTATGTCGAGGGTGTCTCGCGGCGGCATGATTTCAAGCACGAGCGCGAGGCGCTGGCCGGCGGACAGAATCCGTTCGCCGGCGTCCTGAGCTGCGCCGACTCCCGCATCGCGCCGGAGTACGCCTTCGACACCGGCCGCGGCGATCTGTTCGTCTGCCGCGTCGCCGGCAATTTCGCCAGCGATGAGATGATAGCAAGCCTCGAATATGCGGCGGCGGTGCTCAACGTGCCGCTGTTCATGGTGCTCGGCCATGACGCCTGCGGGGCAGTCGACGCCACCATCAAGTCGCTGAAGGACAACACCACCCTGCCCGGCCATCTGCCTTCGCTGGTCAACGCGCTCGCGCCGGCCATAAAGGCGACCGAAGGCAAGCCCGGCGACCGGCTCGCCAACGCCATCACGCAGAACGTCATCGACAATGTCGCGAAGCTCAAATCGGCGACGCCGATCCTCAGCGCCGCGGTCGATCAGGGCAAGCTCAAGATCGTCGGCGCGGTCTATCGGCTGGCCGACGGCAAGGTCGAGCTGGTCACGGACGCGAAACGACCGGCGACGTGAACCTCGGCGTGGACTCCGGCCACTGAAACCATGCGAGCGGCATGGAGAGGTCGGATGTGGCACGGGCAGCGAAGGATTGGGCCCCGAAGGATTGGGCAGCGAAGGATCGGGTGCGGAAGGATTGCTTTGGTGCTGCTGCTGGCGGCCTCGTTCACCGGGAGCGCCGGCGCCGAACCCTGCAACACCGCGCCGAAGCGAATCGAGATGGCCTCATCGCTCCGCCATGCCGCGGAGGACCGGCCGGTCAACATCACCTTCGCAACCAGGGCCGATGGCGTGAAACTGCCTGCCGCCGTGATCGAGCAATACCCCGAGGAGATCACGATCATCCTGCAACACGAGTTCGATCGCCTGGTGGTGAAGGATGACGGCTTCGAGGTCGGGGTCTGGTTCAAGCGCAAATATGCGCGGCTGACCGTGCCGTTCGAGGCGGTCAGGGCCGTGTGGGACAGTTCGGTTCAGACATGTTCGAGCGGTCACCCCTAGGGAATGGCGACCATTCGACATGGCGAGCATGGCAAGTCAGGTGAACGTCGCTTCCACCTTGCCGAGCCCCTCGAGCTCCATCACGACCGCATCGCCGGCCTTCAGCCATATCGTCTTGACCAGGCTGCCGGTCAGCACGATCTGCCCGGCATGCAGGCCGCGGCCTTCGGCGGCGAGATGATTGGCGAGCCAGGCGAGCGCATTGTGGGGATGGCCGAGCACGTCGGCGCCGGTGCCGCGCCCCTCCTCCTTGCCGTTGACGAGCGCGCGTCCGGTGACCTTGCACAGATCGGGCACGGTGATGCGCGGCACCGCCTCGCCGAGCACGCAGCCGGCCGCGAAGAAGTCGTCGGCGATCAGCGTCGGCGCGCCCAGCGTCTCCCATTTGACGTAGCGGTCGTCGACGATCTCGATCGCCGGATAATAGGCCTCGATCGCCTCCGCGACCCATTCGGCGGTGAACGGCGCTTCACCGGGAGCGAGACTGCGCGCGAGCCGCACCGCGATCTCGCACTCGACGCCGACATGGACGAAATCGGCCGCCGGCAGCTGCACGCCGCTGTCATGCACGACCTTCTCGAACACCCCGCCGCCGCAGGGGTGCGGGATGTTGATGTATTCCTGCATCACGGCGCTGGTGCAGCCGATCTTGTAGCCGACCAGGCTGCCGACCTGTTCCAGCAGCAAATCGTGCAGCGCGCGCTGCACCTCGTAGCCTTCGGCCTCGTCGCGCGGCACGACGTCCTTGGCGAGCGCCTTCAGCGGCGCGCGATTGCGGCGCGCGCTGGCGATCGCCTTTGCGGCCGCGACGACCCGGTCCATCTGCGCAGCCTCCCTGATGTTCTCGGCGGCGCCGTGGCGCGCCTGTCTGCTCACAGCAATTCAGCACTCGCCGACGCATCTGGCAAGCACGCTGGACGTGAGCTGCCGTCAGGCCTTGACCAAACCGAGCCTGATCAAGCTCTCGGCGGTCGCCACAATCATCTCCTCATTGCCGCGCGGCCTCCAGCCGAGCAGGTTCTGCGCCTTGGCGCTGGTGGAACGCCGCACCTTGCCCAGCAGCGGCAAGGCTGCGCGGGCCAGCGGATTGCGCCGGGCGGCGAGCCGGATCAGCCAATCCGGCGCCTGGAACCGCGGCACACGCCGCGCCTTGCTGCCGAGTTTTTCGCGCAGCAGGCGGGCAACGGCAAGCACCGACAGGGTCTCGCCGGCGACCGCCAGGAAGCGCTCGCCCCTGGCTTTGGGCGAGGTCATGGCGCGCAGATGCAGGTCGGCGACATCGCGCACGTCGACGAGCCCGAAATGGATCCGCGGCACCGCCGGCATCGCGCCGTCGAGCAGCGCCTTGATGATGCCGATCGACTCGGAGAAGTCGGGCCCCAGCGCCGGGCCGAACACCGCGGTGGGATTGACCACGGCAAGCTCGAGGCCATTGCCTTCGCGCGCGATGAAATCCCAGGCGGCGCGCTCGGCCAGCGTCTTGGATTTGGGATAGGCCTGCACATCGCCGCCATCGAGATTGGACCACACGGTCTCGTCGAACGGCGCCGCCTGCGGCGGATGGCCATAGCCGATCGCGGCAAACGACGATGTGATGACGACGCGCTTGACGCCGGCCTCGCGCGCCGCGCGCAACACCCGCAACGTTCCTTCACGCGCCGGAACGATCAGCTCGTTCTCGTCCTCAGGCACGTGGGCGCCTAGCGGCGATGCGACATGCAGCACGTAATCGCAACCCCTGACCGCCTCGCGCCAGCCGTCGTCGCGCAGCAGATCTGCGGTGACGAAGCCGACCTGGTCGGGCGTATCAGCACCGCCCTCGCGCAGCATCGCGATGACGTCCTTGCTGCGATCCGGATTGCGCAGCGTGGTGCGCACCGCGTACCCGGCGGCAAGCAGCTGCAGAATCGTATGCGCGCCGATGAAGCCCGTTCCGCCCGTGACCAAAACCGTGCTCATGCCCTCGCCTCTCCATGGTTCAGCGGGTCCGGACGTCGCGCCGCCCACCCTGCACAGACCGCATCTGGTCACTATCTCTGTTCGGGCAAGTAGAATGAAAATCGAGACCGGTATGGAAAACAATACCAGCGATCTGTGTGACGGCAGTGACTGCGAGAGTTGCCCGACCGACCCCGCGTTGCTGCTCGAGTTCAAGCACGCGATCCACGCGCTCAGCGGCAAGTGGAAGCTCGAGATCCTGTTCACGCTGATGAATGGCGGCGTGCGGTTCGGCGCGCTGCGCCGCGCGCTCGCGCCGATCACCCAGCATATGCTGACCGCGCAGCTGCGCGAGCTCGAGCGCGACGGGCTGATCGCGCGCAAGGTGCTCATCGAGAAGCCGCTGCAGGTCGCCTACGAGCTGACGGATTCGGCCTGGAGCCTGACGCCGGCCTTCCGCGAATTGCTGGCGTGGTCGAAGATCTTCGGCGCCCGACGAAGCGCCGTAGCAGGCGAGACGCAGCTTGGAGTTGGAATTGGCTGAGTGAGGACCGATTGCATCGGCACCGGGACTCGGCCCCCTCTCCCGCTTGCGGGGGAGGGTTGGGGTGGGGGTATCACCACGAGTCGTATTGCGGAGAGAGCCCCCACCCGGATCGCATCTAACGATGCGATCCGACCTCCCCCGCAAGCGGGAGAGGTGGAGCCAGCGCGTGGCGCGGCCGCTTCACCAAACGGCCATCGCACTTCACCCCAAACCGAGCGCGCGCCGGATCGCGATCTCGACCGGCGAATACGCGCCGTCGTCACGCGCGAGCCGATACGGCTCGCCGCTGCCGAGCGCCGGCTGGGCCATGAAGCGCGGCCTCGTTCCTCGATGCATCTGCGCGGCATGCACGAGGAAGGGATGGCACAGATAGACCGTCCCCGCCTCGCCCGTCGCGAGCGCGACCTCGCAATCGGCGCCCATCTCGTCGAGCACCATGCGCGCACGTCCTGCCTCGCCCGCCGGCGCAAGATAGCGCGCGATCGGCAGGTGCGATCCGACCCTGATCCGGGTCGGCGCGTCGGGCTCGCCGACATCGGAGAACAGGAACAGCATCAGCAGCGCCCGGCCGCGCGAGACGATGTTGACCCGCCAGGCGGAGAAGTCGCTGCGTTCGTTCGGGTCGCAATCGTCGCCGGGAAAACTGACATCGATATGCCAGCCGGCATCGCCGGGATCGTCCGGATGCGGAAACCGCACCGGAAAGGTCCCGATGTTGTGGCGCGGAGACCAGCGGCCGAGGCCGGCAATCTGGTCGAACACCCGATACAGCACCGGCGTGTTGATCGCCTGCCGGAACGGTTCCTCGCCATAGCCGGGCAGCCGCACCACCGGATGCGTCCAGGTCGAGGGATCGTGCTCGCTGCACGGCAGGTCGCGCCACATGATGGCGCGTCCGGCATCGGCGAGTTCGCGGGGAAAGGCGTTGTCGATCCGGACAAAGCCCTGTTCGATGAATTGCTCAATCTGCGCGCCGTCAAGCGCACGCGCGTCGTCTCGATGAATCATGACTGTCTCTCAAACTGTCGCCAGCCATCGCTGCTCCGCGATGCGCGGAACCTGACCGGCTCATTCGGTTCACTGGAACCCGGCCAAGCAGATCTTGCCGGGGCGATCAGCGCTTCCTCGTGGAAGCGGGATCAACCCAGGAAGAAGACCGAGGCGATGTTGAGAGTACGTGTCATCATGGCGGCGCGAACCTACAACCGGTGCGCACCGGGATCAATCCGTGGCGATCGGCCGCCACTATTCGTCGCGATAGACCTTCTCGCGCTTCTCGTGGCGTTCCTGCGCCTCCACCGACAGCGTCGCGATCGGGCGGGCTTCGAGCCGCTTCAACGAGATCGGCTCGCCGGTCTCTTCGCAATAGCCGTAGGTGTTGTCTTCGATGCGTTGGAGCGCCGCGTCGATCTTGGAGATCAGCTTGCGCTGACGGTCGCGGGCACGAAGTTCGATCGCGCGGTCGGTTTCCGAGGACGCTCGGTCCGCGAGGTCGGGGTGATTGACGTTCTCTTCCTGCAACGTCTGCAGCGTGACCTTCGATTCGCGGAGGATCTCATCCTTCCAGGCCAGCAGCTTGGCGCGGAAATAGTCGCGCTGCCGCTCATTCATGAAAGGCTCTTTTTCAGTCGGCCGGTAGTTCTTCAGCTTTTCCAAAGGCAGCCATGTCCCTGTCAGGCGGTGGGAACAAAACCCCTCCGCGCGGCGCCTTATATAGCCACGACATGTGACAGACAATATCTGCAACCAGGAAAGGCGGGCTGCCCCCAAGGCCTTGCACAGGCAAACTTATCCGCCCTGCCTGGGGGCCGCCCTGCGCCGTCTCTTGCGCCCTCTCCCGGCCCTTCAATAACCGACCGTGAAACGCCTGCGGATATGGGCCGGGCGCTCGATTTCGTCGGCGAGTGCAACTGCGAAATCCTCGAACGAGATCCAGCTTTTTCCGTCCATGGCGGTCAGAAGCTGGTCGGTGCCGAGGCGGAACTTGCCGGTCCGCTCGCCCGCCACGAACAGGGCCGAGGGCGACAGAAAGGTCCAGTTCAGGTCCTTTTCCTGGCGCAGCAGGTCGAGGAACTCGGCCCCCTTCGAGGCCTCGGCGTTGTACTGGGCCGGGAAGTTCGGGGTGGTCACCAGGCGGACGCCCGGGGCCACTTCGAGGCTGCCGGCGCCGCCGACCACGAGATAGCGGCCGACCCCGGAGGCCTTGGCCGCCCCGATCAGCTTGGCGGGGTCGCTGACCGAGAAATGGACGGAACTGATCGCGGCATCGTGGCCGGCCCACAGCGCGGCCAGGGCGGCCTCGTCGTTCACGTCGCCCTTCGTGGCGGTGACACCGGGCAGATCGGCGATCTTCTCCGGGTTGCGGGCGATGGCGGTGACGGCGTGGCCGCGGCGGGCGAGTTCCGCCGTGATGCGCGAGCCGGCCTGGCCGGACGCGCCGGCGATGGCGATCTTCATCTCAAGTCTCCGATTGATGGTTTCCAATGGTGACTAGATAGCGAAATGGATGTAGGTGTGAAGAAGGCACTCTTGTCTCACCTGATTACGCCGGAGTAACCCGATGAAAGCCGCCAGCCTGAAGCCGGACGCCTATGCCGCCAATTGCCCGACGCGCCAGATCCTCGACCGGGTCGGCGACAAATGGGCGGTGCTGATCCTGCTATTGCTGCGCAGCGAGCCGATGCGATTCAACCAGCTCCGCCGCGCCATCGAGGGCATCTCGCAGAAGATGCTGTCGCAAGTGCTGAAAAGCCTGGAGCGCGATGGGCTATTGCGCCGCCGTGCGATCGCGACCGTTCCGGTCACCGTGGAATATTCGATCACGCCGCTCGGATCGACGCTCGCCGAAGCGGTCGATCCGCTACGCGATTGGGCCGAACAGAATCTGAAGGAAGTGCTGGCCGCGCAACGCCGCTACGATACGCAGCGCAAGGCACTGGCGGCCTGAAGCAGTGACGGCGTGAGGCGTCAGTTGCGGAAGACAGGTGAGTTGATCGGGAGGAGCCTAGTACTGCCCGGCCTTGGCGAGCTCGACCTCGACGCGCAGCTCGATCTCGCCGAGCACCGCATCGAGACCGGGATCGCCGGAGGATTCCTTCAGGCTCGCCGCGGCACTGCGCAGCTGGCTCACGGTGGAGGGATCGAAATTGCCGGACAGCAGTCCGAGCTTGAGCGCGTCGAGCACGTCGAGCGCCCCCTTGCCGCGGGCCACCGAGCGCTTGCGGCGTTCGGTCGGGTCTTCGACGCCCTGCAGCGCGAGCAGCGCATCGAGGCTGGCGGCGGCCTTCGGCGCCGCACTGGAGCGGACCTCCTCCTGCGCGGTCGTCGCGTCCGGCAGCGAGAAGCCGCTCGACGAGGTCCGCCGCGTGGAACTGGTCGACGTGCCAAGCGTGGTGCCGTTCGGTCCGTAGATGCGCATCGTGGTGATCCCGCAGGCCTGAATGCCGCGAGCATCGCCGTTTTATGGTTAACGGTGCGTAAACGACCCGGCAATTTCTGCCGCCACACGGCAGTTTCGCGCGCCCTGGCGAACCGGTGGCGAATGGCCATCCGACAATTTCTATAAATATATCAACACATTGCCCCGCCAAAGCGATGTGGCACGCCACTCGCATGGTTAATGGCGGATCGCCGTCATGGGAGTGTCGCGTGATCCGCGAGTTAGGTCTGAGGGGAGTTTGGGATGCCCGGCATCCGGATCGCACGTTTATTCGGGATGGCCTGCGCCGCGCTGCTGGCGCTGGCGGCGTCCGCCGGGCCTGTGGCCGCAACGTCGCGGATCAAGGATCTCGCCAATATCGAGGGCGTGCGCCAGAACCAGCTGATCGGCTACGGCCTCGTGGTCGGCCTCAACGGCACCGGCGACACGCTGAACAACATCCCCTTCACCAAGCAGTCGCTGCAGGCGATGCTCGAGCGCATGGGCGTCAACATCCGCGGCGCCACCATCCGCACCGGCAACGTCGCCGCCGTGATGGTGACCGGCAATCTGCCGGCGTTCGGCACCCAGGGCACGCGCATGGACGTCACCGTCTCCGCGCTCGGCGATGCCAAGAACCTGCAGGGCGGAACCCTGCTCGTCACCCCCCTGCTCGGCGCCGATGGCAATGTCTATGCGGTGGCACAGGGATCGGTCGCGGTCGCCGGCTTCGCGGCCGAAGGCGCCGCCGCCAGCGTCGTCCGGGGCGTGCCGACCGTCGGCCGGATCGCCAACGGCGCCATTATCGAGCGCGAGATCGAGTTCGCGCTCAATCGCCTGCCTAACGTGCGGCTCGCGCTGCGCAATGCCGACTTCACCACCGCCAAGCGGATTGCCGCCGCGGTCAACGACTATCTCGGCGTCAAGACCGCCGAGCCGATCGATCCCTCCACCGTGCAGCTTTCGATCCCACCGGAGTTCAAGGGCAACGTCGTCGCCTTCCTGACCGAGATCGAGCAGTTGCAGGTCGATCCCGACCTCGCGGCCAAGATCGTGATCGACGAGCGCTCCGGCATCATCGTGATGGGCCGCGACGTACGGGTCGCCACCGTCGCCGTGGCGCAAGGCAATCTCACCGTCTCAATCTCCGAGAGCCCGCAAGTCAGCCAGCCCAATCCACTGTCGCGCGGCCGAACCGTGGTGACACCGCGCACCAGCGTCGGCGTCAGCGAGGATGGCAAGAAATTCGCGGTCGTCAGGGACGGCGTCTCGCTGCAGCAGCTCGTCGACGGCCTCAACGGCCTCGGCATCGGGCCACGCGACCTCATCAGCATCCTGCAGGCGATCAAGGCCGCCGGCGCGATCGAAGCAGATATCGAGTTGATGTGATGGCGAGCCTGATCAACAGCACCACGGGCAGCATGCCGAACAAGGCGCTGATGCCGATGTTCAACGGCCGCCCCGATCCCGTGCTGCAGGACGCGATGAAGAAGGTCTCGCCGCAGCAGATCACTAAGGCGAAGGCGACCGCGACCGATTTCGAATCGATGTTCCTCAATTCGATGTTCTCGCAGATGACGACTGGCCTGAAAGGCGACGGCCCGTACGGCGACACGGTCGGCACCGGCGCGTGGCGGTCGATGCTGACCGACGAATATTCGAAGAACTTCGCCAAGGCCGGCGGCGTCGGCATTTCCAACGAGGTCTTCCGCTCGCTGATCCTGCAGCAGGCGAACAAGAGCTGATACGGTCCCAAGGAGAAGCGCGATGAACCAGCGTCCACCGCAGCGGCCAGCGCCCGCCCCCGCCGCGCGTCCCGCGACGTCGACGCCTCCGGACGTCGCACGGCTCGCCAACGAGCTGACGGAAGTGATGAGCGGCCTGCTCGCCGTCATCGAGCAGGAGACCGAATTCGTCCGCGCCGGCAAAATCCGGGAAGGCATGCGGCTCGAGGCGCAGAAATCCGATCTGTCGCGGCGCTACATGCTCGCGGTGGAGCATCTGAAATCGATGCAGAAGACGCTGACACAGACCGACCCCGAACTGCTCGCGACGCTGCGGCGTCATCACGAGACGTTCCGCGCCATGCTGCAGGTCAACTTGACGGTGCTTGCGACTGCGCACGCCGTCTCCGAAGGGATCGTGCGCGGCGTCAATGCCGAGGTGCAGCGCCGCAACATTCCGAACACCTATACCGCAAGCGGACAGCGCGCCACGCCGGGCCCGCGCAACATGACGCCGATCGCGGTCAGCCGCACGCTCTGACGCGCATGCTTGCAATTTAGCTCAATTCGACGCGGCCGCGGCAGCGTGGCATTCAGCGTGTTTTCTAACACCGTATTGAGAGGTTCCCCGTAGAGTTGCGGATCGTGAGGGGTTGGGATTTGACTCAAGCAAACTAGTGCCTGTGCACTACGAGGCTGCCATGAGTACAGATTTCAACATCAAGCCGGTGGGGGCACCGGTCGCGGCGCCGATGATCACTCCCGTGAGCGATGCGGCGCAGAAGGCGGTCAAGACCGAACTGCCGGCGAGCCAGAGCGTCACCGCTCCGGAGCCGAGCGTGCGCGTCACGATCGACCCCAACGCCGTCAACGCGTCGATTTCAAATCAGGCGCCGTCGGTCACCGACCAGGTCATCATCGACCGCGACGCGCGCGCCGTGGTCTACCAGGTGGTCGACAATCGCACCAACCTGGTGGTAAGGCAGTTTCCGGAAGAAGCCGTATTGCGACGCCGCGCCTATTTCCACGCGCTCGATCTCAGCAAGGATGCGCCGACGCGGGCGCGCGCGACCGACCGCCGCGCATAAGCGCAGACGAACGCCCCGTCAGGTCTGCTGGGTGGCGTAGGCCTTGTCGAGATAGGTCGATCCGGTCGCCGGGTCGGTGACGACATTGGCGATCAGCGCCGTCCCCTGCTGCACCAGCGAGAACTTGGTATCGCCGATCCGGAAGGCACCGTCCTTGATCAGCACGTCCTGATACTTGCTGGTGCCATCGCTCTGATAGTGGACCTTGGCGCGGAAGCCATCGACGTTCGACACCGAGATGTTGAACGACTTGTTGTTGGCGTATTTGCCGCTCCAGCTGCCCTCATAGAGGTTCGGATCGACGGCCACATAGGGCGTCTTCGACGGCACCGTCAGGCCGGCGGCCTTGTAGTTGGCCGACAGGATGCTCAACACGTCGGCCATGCCGAGGGCTCCGCTGCCGGTCGATCAGCCGCGGCCCGACAGGCCGGCGGCGATGTTGCAGTTGATGTCGATCAGCGACTTCAGCTTCGCCGGGTCCGGATTCATCTGGATGTCGATGGTCTGCTTCATCACGAACACGCTGATGTTGGCGATGTTCTGACGCACCTCGAGCGGCTGCGGATTGTCGTCGCCCTCTGCCGCGCTGAGGAAGATCGACCACAGCCGGCGGTTGAACAGCAACGCGTGATCGAGCGCCTTGTCGAGGCCGTTCCAATTCGCTTGGACTTCCTGCAACTGCCGGGCCGCCTTCAGGAGCGCCTGCGCCTCGATTTCACGTGGGGACGCCGTCGTCGTGGACGTACGAGCGTAGGCCTGGGCTGCATTCGACATTCAATGACCTCGATGGGATGCGGATTTCTCGAGCCGCGGAGACGCAATTCTAGCGCCCGATATTTATGCATCGGCCGCCTTTAAATATGGTTAGCAGGCGTTACGAACTGCGTCGTTCTGACGGCATAGACAGATACCGTAATATCCCGGAGACAAAAGAAAACGGCGGGGTTTCCCCCGCCGTTCCCAGACTGCTTGTCGCGCTTAGCGGAGCAGCTGCAGCACGCTCTGCTGGCTCTGGTTGGCGAGCGCCAGCGCGGAGACCGCGATCGACTGGCGGGTCGACAGCGCCTGGCTGTTGGCCGCTTCCTCATTGGTGTCGGCCAGCGTCAGATTCGACGAACCGGTCTGCAGCACGTTGATCAGGTTCTTCGAGAAGTCCTGACGGATCTGCACGATCGACAGGTTCGAGCCCAGCGTCGAGGCTTCGCTGCGCAACGAGGAGCTCGCCGTGCCCAGCGCCGTCAGCACCTTGTTCGCCGAGTTGTTGTCGAGGAAGTCGGTGCCCGCGGTCAGCGAGTTCAGGCCGAGGCCGGCGGCATTGAAGGTGACGCCGGTGATGGCCAGCGTGGACTTGCCGGTCTCGTTGAAGGTCAGCTTCAGGCTGTCGCCGTTCAACAGGTTGATGCCGTTGAACGACGCGTCCTGCGCCGTGGTCGTGATCTGCGCGATGGTGTTGTTGTACTGCGTCACCAGGGCGGCGCGCGCCGACTGCGAGGCCGAGTCGGCAACCGGAGCCGTGCCGGCGGCGCTGAGCGTCGCGGTGCCGCCGCCGGTGTTGGTGAAGGTCACCGCACCGATCGTCGAGGACGCCGCGTCATTGGTCGTGGAGATGACGAGCTTGTTGGAGCTGTCGAGCGTCGCCGTCAGGTTGCTGGCCGCCAGCGACGAGTTCAGCTGCGCGAGCGAGTTGCTGGCCCCGAAGGTGAAGGTGAAGGCGGGCTGGCCGGCCGACGCCGCGATCGACAGCACGTCGCCGCTCTTGATGGTGGTGCCGTCGACGAGGTTGGCGGAGGTGCCGCCGAGCGCCGCGGTGGAGGTGACCTGCGACCTGGTGGTGTAGCCCGTCGGGCTCTGCAGCACCTGGTTGGCGATCGACTTCGCGGTATCGACCAGCTTCTGCAGCGAGGTGATGCCGGTGTTGGCAGCCTGCAGCACCTGCACACCGTTGCCGATGCCGTCGAGCAGGTTGTTGATGTCGCTGGCACGGTTGTCGAGCGACTGCGCGGTGAAGAAGTTGGTCGGGTTGTCGAGCGCCGTATTGACCTTCTTGCCGGTGGCAAGACGGTTCTGCGTGGTGGAGAGCAGATCGGCGGTGGACTGGAGGGAGAGGAGGTTCTGACGAACGGAGGAGGAGAGAATGATATCGGACATTTTCATACCTTTCTGGTGTGAAACTGAGGAAAAGCCCGCGCCAATCCTTTCTGATCGGGCGGATGAGCCGATCCTGCGGTCAAGCCGCCAAGGAAAAAGAAATCTCCAACACGGCATTTGAGACGAATGCCGAAGAATAAAATTGTCGCTATTGGGCGAAGTTCGCTGCGAAAACTACTGAGACAATTGCCGATTCCGGACGAGCGGCGACACCCGCGCCCGCCCTTTGTTTACGAAGCATTAACCATCATGGGAAAGGATCGCTGTCGCATCGGCACCTAGCCGCATCGGCGGCTGCTAAGCAGTGCCGAACACAATTTCGTTCCGCTAGCGACGACATCGCGCGACTGCCGGCAAAGGAGAACGGTCATGGCCCTGAAGGTCGAACTGAAACCGAACGAGCGCATCATCGTCGGCAATTGCGTGATCACCAACACCGATCAGCGGGCCCGCCTCTTGATCGACGGCGACCGGATCCCGATCCTGCGCGAGAAGGATATCCTGACGCCCGAGACCGCAGACACGCCGGCGAAGCTGATCTATCTCGCCGTGCAGCTGATGTACCTGTCGCCGGACCCGATGGCGCACCACCCGACCTATTTCAGCCTGGTGCGCGACATCATCACCGCGATGCCGAGCGCCTGGCCGTTCATCGAAAGCGTCAACAATTTCATCCTCAACGGCGATCTCTATCACGCGTTGAAGGAATCCAAGAAGCTGATCGCGCATGAGGAGAAGCTGCTGGAAAGCGCGCGCAGTCAGCAAAACGCCAATCAGGACGACTCCCGCAAGAGCGCGTAGAGCATGATCAGGAAAAGTGCGAAGCGGTTTTCCGAAAAGATCATGCTCAAACAAGGAGCTAAAGCGCGATGATGATTCACAATCTCATCGCGCTTTAGCCCCCCTCACCCGAAACGAAAAAGGCCTCCGCGAGGGCGGGCGATCAGCTAATCGGCAGATATTTCAGCAGCGTGGTCTGATACAGCATCGACGTCGTTTGGTACGACGCCTGCAGGCTGGTCTGCAACGCCAGGATCTTGGTCGCGACCTCGTCCTGATTGACGCCCTCGACCGAGTCGAGCATCGTTTCCGCCATGCCCTTGAGCTGGGTCTGGCGATCGGTCGCCGCCTTGGTCGCCGTCTGGGCGCCGGCGAATTCCGCCTGCACGTCCTGGATCTGCTGCTGGCCGTTCTGCGGAGCGAGGTTCGCACTGACGCGCTGCGCCAGCGCCGTCACCTGCTGGCTCGCATTCGGATTGCTGGCATTGGTGGTGACAGCCGCATACACCGCGACGTTCTGCAGCAGATAGCGGAAGGCCTGCTCGTTGGCGCGCGCGCCATACTGCACGGTGATCGATTGATCGACCTGCGCGACGGCGGTGCCGCGCGCTGATCCCGGGCCGTTCTCGCCGGTGTACCAGTAGACGGTGCTGGCCGGCGTGCCCGCGACCAGGTTGGTCGCGGTGTCGAATGGCGGTCCGCCGACCCTGAGCGGCGCCGGAGTTGCGGTCGTATTGTTGGCGATGCCGAGCGCGCCGAGCGCTGCCGCATTGGAGCTCGAGACCGAGAGGCTCTCACCGTCGGCGCCGTGTAGCGTGATCGCACCATTGCTGATGGTCGACGGGTTCTTGGTGCCGCTGATCTGGTCGATCTTGGCCATCAGCGTCTGCACGCTGTCGGTGACGTTGACCTGGTTGCCAGTGGCACCCGAGGCAACGAAGGTGATCGGGGTGCCGTTCACCGTGATGGTGTCACCGGCCGCGAAGCTCGTGGACAGCGAGTCGGTGCCGGCCGCGCCCGAAAGCGCCGTGGCACCGCTGATCGGCGCCGGCGGCGTATTGTGGTTGTTGACGGCGGCGCCCGAGACGGTCGCGACCGGATTGAAGAAATTGTTGGACGCCGCGACCGCGGAGGCCGCGACCAGCGAGGTGTCGCTCAACGTCTTGATCGACGAGGTCAGCGTCGACTGCAGGTTGGCCGTCGTCGCCGCAGTGTCGGCGCCGATCAGGAACGAGCCCGCGGGCGGCGGGTTCGTCGTCGTCGCCGTCAGCTCGATCGCATCGGTGGTGCCGTCGGGCAGCGTGAAGTTGAACTTGATCTTGTCGCCATCCTTCGGATTGACGGCGCCGAGATCGACCGAGGTCGCCTTCGGCGTGCCGGTCGGCTGCGTCACGGTGGCGCCGGTCAATGACAACTGCACCGACAGGAGCTTGAGGCCAAACGGCGAGCCGTCCTCGGCGACGCTTGTCACCGTCGTGGTCGCCGGGGGCGACGAGACGCTCAGCCGTCCCATCAGGTTGACGCCCTGATCGGCCTGCTTGCGCTCATTGATGAGCTGGGTGAGCCCGGCCTGGGTCGCCGTGCCCTTCAGCATGGTGTCGGCGGACACCGTGGCCGGCGTATCCATCGCGCGGCCCGAGAACAGATAGCGGTCGCCGGACTGGCTGTTCAGCATCGCGACCGCATTGGCGAAGGCCGCCTGCGCCGTGATCTGTCCCGAGGTCTGGCCGCTGTCGTTGAGGGTCAGCGTCGCCGTCGTCGCGGAGTTCTTCACCTGGGTGCCGACGTCGGACAACCCCTGCAAGGTGAGGTTGGCGACACTCAGGCGCGTGTTGAGGTTGGTGGCCGTATCAGAGAACGCATTGATGCCGCTGATCTGCGCGCGCAGGCTGAGCGCAAAGCCGCGATCGAGCCCCTGCCCCGCATAGGTCGTCGAGACCTTGCCGGTCGCAAGCTGCGTCGTCAGGTCATTGAGCTGATTGCGCAGGTTGAGGATCGTGGTGCCGATATAGGAAGTTCTGCCGCTTACGCCGTCGATCGACATGTTACCCTCACGTGAGCTGCAGCAGCGCGTCGTACATCTGCTTGATCGACGACATCACGCGCGCATTGGCGGAATAGGCGTTCTGCAGCGAAAGCAGATGCGCCATCTCCTCGTCCATGTTGACGCCGGAGGTCGAGTCCATCTTGGTCTGCAGCGTGTTCAGCACGACGTCCTGACCGTCGGCCAGTTGCTTGGCGGCGGTCGCCGACTCGCCCTGCTGGCTGATGAACTGCTTGGCAAAGTTCAGCAGCGTGCCGGTGAACGGCGCGCCCGTGGTGCCAAGGCCGGTTTGCGGCGAATAGCTGTACGAGGCGTTCGACAGCTGGTTCAGGATGAGGTTGGCGCGCGTGGTGTCGCCGGCCGGGGTCTGCGGATTGGTCGAATAGATGACCATGCGCGAGGGATCGCCGACCAGCGCGGTGTTGACGCTGATCCGCGCGGCAAGGCCGGTGGTCTGCGAGCCGTTCGCTGTGATCGCGCCGGTGTAGAGCCCGCCATTGTCGGTGAACAGCGGAAGCTGCGGATCGCCCGATGTCAGCGACGAGACGGTTGACGTGACCGACGCCGCGGTCACATCGGCCTTGTTGGCGGCGCCGTCGTCGAGTACGCGCAGCGTCGATCCGGACGGATTGGAGAACTGCAGGCCGGTTCCGCCGAGCGCCCCGTTGAGCTGCGACAGCACCGAGCTCATGCCGCCGGAGAAATCCACTCCCAGCACCTCGTCGTTCGGATCGACGGTCGCAGTATTGCTCAGCGGCAATACGCTCGGATCGTTGACGCGGATGATCGACAGATTGTGCGTCAGGCCGGTGGTGTTGTCCTTGTAGGAGACGTGGATGGTATTGCCGCTCTGCAGTCCCGAGAGGTCGAGGTCGAAGCCGGACTGCGCCCCCGCCGTCGCGGCAGTGCCCGCGGTCGTCTTGTCCGACAGCGCGCTCGACATCGCGGCGGCGAACTGGTCGATCTGCGTCTGGGCCTGCGCCAGCGTGTTGTCGCGCAACTCGAGATAGGCGGCGATCTTGCCGGAGCGGATCGAGTTGGTCGACACCATGTCGTAGGTGCCGCCATGCGGGAATGTGATGGTGATGGTGCCGACGGTGCTCTTGGTCGGGTCGGTATTGTACAGCGTGTTGGGCGTCATCGTGCCCTGGGCGTTGAAGCTGAGCGCCGCCGCCTCGGTGCCGACCAGCTGCACGCCGGAATTGGTAAACACAGTCACCTGATTCTGGCTGTTGGTGACGGTACGGATGTCCATCAGCTGCGAAAGCTGCGTGACGTAGCGATCGCGCTGATCGAGCAAGGCCGCGGTCGACGCGTCGGCCGTGCCGCCATTGGCCTGCAGCTGGACATTGAGACGCGCGATCTGCTGCAACGCATTGTTGGCGGTGTTGATGGAGTCGCTGATGCCGGCCTCGGCGTTGGCGCGCAGCGTCTGGATGCCCTGCGAGGTCGCGTTGAGCTGCTGCGCCATCGATTGCGCGGCATTGACGACGCCGATGCGTGCCGACTGCGATTCCGGGCTGGTCGACAAGCCCTGGACCGCAGTCAGGAACTTGTTGTAGGCGTCCTCGATCGTGCCGGTGGAGTCGGGATTACCGTACACGCCCTGCAGATTGGAAAGGAAGTCCGAGCGGACGTCGGCGTAGGCGGCTCCCGAGGTCTCGGTGCGAAGCTGGGTCTGCAGGAATTCGTCGAGCTGGCGGTTGACGCCGGTGATGAGGACGCTCGATCCGTACTGGCCGGTGGTGCCAGTGACCTGGTTGAGCGTCTTCCTGACGTAGCCGGGCGTCTCCGCGTTGGCGACGTTCGACGACACGAGCGAGAGCGAGGCCTGCGTGGCGCGCAGGCCCGACATCGCGGTGGAAAGGGCTTGGCCCAAACCCATGATCTGTACTCGCCTTTACTGCTTCACTCGTGCATCGTCGATGCGATCAGCGCACCACGTTCAGGAGATCCTGCACCATCGAATTGGTTGTCGTGATGACCTTGGTGTTTGCCGAATAGGCCTGCTGGGTCACGATCAGCTTGGTGAACTCGTCGGCAATATCGGTGTTCGAGCTTTCGAGCGACGAACCGACGATGGTGCTGCCGCCCTTGCCGAACAGCGCGCCACCGGACTCGTCGGTCGCCTCGAACGCACCGCCGTCGATGCGCTTGAGGAAGTTGGTGCCGTTGAAGGTCGCCACCGATATCTCGGCGAGGTCGATGTTGCGGCCGTTGGTGTAGTTGCCGACGATGCGGCCGTTAGTGGAAACGCTGACCGACTGCAACTGGCCGGCGGGAAAGCCGTCCTGCTGGATCTGGTTGACCTGGACGTTGCCGTTGGCATCCGCGAACTGGGTCACGCCGCCGGAGCCGAAATTGATCGCGGGGTTGCCGAGCGATACGCCGTTGACGACCGCATTGTTGAGCGTCACCGAGGAGATCGCCGGCGACATCTGGCCGTTCGAGGCGAAGGTGAAGTTGATGTTGGCGTTCTGCCAGGAGACCTGCGTGCCGGTCGCATTGGGATTGACCTGATAGAACAGGTTCCAGGTATCGGTATGCCCGGAGCCCAGCGAGGAGCTGTCGGTCTTGGCCCAGCGGAATTGCAGGTTCACCGGCGCACCCGAGACGTCGTAGGCCGTGACCGCGCCGCCCGAGACGGATTCGTTCAGGAAGGTCGAGTTGTCGTTGCCGACGACCTGGCCGGTGCCGACCGTTCCGCCACCGCCGCGGTTCGCAACCGCTGAGCCGGTGAAGCCGAGCGCCGCGAAGGCTGCGGTGTTCGAGCTCGTTACGTTGAGGTCGGCCGCGGTGCCGGAGTGCATCGTGATCGAACCGTTGCTGGCGATCGTCGACGAGATCCCGGAGGCAGTGATGGTGTCGATCTTGTTGAGCAGCGTCCCGATCGTGTCGGTGATATTGAGCTGGTTGCCGGTGGCGCCCGAGGCGACAAAGGTCAGGACGGTGCCGTTGACCGTGATGGTGTCGCCCGCCACGAAATTGGAGGCGATCGAGTTGCTGGGCGCGGTACCGTTCAGCGTGGTGGCGAGCGTATTGGCGACCGACGGGGTCGCCTTGTTGTTTTGTGCGGTGCCAGTGACGGAGGAGTCGGTCGGGGGCGCGGCCGGCGTACCGATCACCAGCGGGTTGTGACCGGCACTGAACGCGCCCGGCCGCAGCAACTCGGAGCCGGGAACCGAGGTGTCGTGCGCGGTGGTCAGGGGGTAGGACGCAAGGTTGGCGCGATAGTCGATCTTGGTGGTCTGCTGCGCCGGCAGGAAGTCGTTCTTGAATTGCAGCACTTGCGGCGAGCTGCCCGCGGGGTTGCCCGTGGTCGGGTCGATCGGCACGCCCTCGAGATAATAGCCGGCGCCGTTGACCAGATAGCCGTCCTTGTTGAGCTGGAAATCGCCGCGGCGGGTGTAGCGGTCGACGCCGTCGAACACCGGCGCACCGTCTGTGAAGCTGCCGGGCTTTTGCACCGCAAAGAAGCCGTTGCCGTTGATCGCCATGAAGGTCGCGACCGATGCCGACTGCACGTCGCCCTGCACCGAGTTGGTCGAGCGGGACTGCGCGGTGACGCCGCCGGCGAGTTGCGCAGTCAGCGCGGTCTGCGGGACGAGGTCGAGGAACGAGGTATCGATGCGCTTGAAGGCCGTGGTCTGCGAGTTGGCGATGTTGCCGGAGATGTTTTCGAGCGCGTACGACCCTGCGCGCAAGCCACCGACCGCCGTCGTAAGAGCGCCGAAGATACCCATGACATGTTCTCCAATTCGATTCCCGGCGGCTGGCAATCACAAGAGTGGCCGCATCGGCCGAGCATGTCGCAAGGGTCGTGCCAGGAAACGAATCGTAACAAAATCATGCGCTTGAAAAAAAAGCCCCGGCCGTTTAACCGGGGCACAATTGCCGGGCAGGCAACAATTGCCGGGACGGAGCGCCGTTCCGACCGCGCTCTTTCATTCCTATTTTGACGCGTTTTCTTGACGCGAACCGGCACCCATCCCGCATCAAGTGCGGGACAGGCTTCGCTCGAAAACGCGATGGCCGTCAGGTCGCCGACGGCGCCGCCGGATGAAACACCAGCGCAAAACCGTCCATGCAGTAGCGCAGCCCGGTCGGCTTCGGGCCGTCGTCGAAGACGTGGCCGAGATGGCCGCCGCAGCGACGGCAATGCACCTCGGTGCGCGCCATCCCGAAGGTGCGGTCGGTCGTGGTGCCGACCGCATTCTCCAGCGGCTTCCAGAAGCTCGGCCAGCCGGTGCCGCTCTCATATTTGGTCTCGGACGAGAACAGCGGCAGGTCGCAGCCGGCGCAGGCGAAGGTGCCCTTGCGGTGCTCCTTGAGCAGCGGGCTCGATCCCGGCCGCTCGGTGCCTTCCTTGCGCAGGATCTCGTATTGCTGCGGCGTCAGCTGTGCACGCCATTCGGCGTCGGTCTTCTCGATCTCGAATTTCTCGGCGGCCTGCGCCGGCGAGGCGCGCAGCCAGCGGAAGGCGGCAAGGCCGAACAGGCCGGCGACGGAAGCAAGCAGGATACGGCGATCGATCATCAATCAGCTCCGTTTGCGGAGGGCCCAGGGTACGTGCCCACGGTTCGTTACCAGGTACGAACACCGCCCTCCGACGTTACATCCGCCCGTCGGAGATCTGCTCACTTTCTTGCGAGGCGGGAGGATGCGGCTCCTCGGCCGGCAGGGTTGCCGGTGGCGGCATTGGCCGCGCCACGGGCACCGGCGGACGGCGCGGCGCCGGCCCCCTGGTTCCCGCCTTGAAATTGGCCTCGGCCAGCCGCGCCTCGCGGAGGCGTTCCTTCGCACGTGCACCCTCGCGGTAGCGCGCTAGGACGCCCGCGGCGGACGAGGCTCCCCTCGCCCACAGGCCGATGAAATGACCGGCAACCCGGCCGGTGGTGCCGCCGGCCCAGACCAGCTCGAACGGCGAAAATAGCCGCCAGCGGTCGTCGCCCCACAGGATGCTGCGCGCAATCAACTGTCCGGCCAGCGCCGAGGTATTGAGCCCCTGCCGGCCAAAGCCGCTCGCCACCCACAGGCCTCTTCGCAACTGGCCGATCTGCGGCATGCCATGCACGGTGACGCCGACCGCGCCGCCGAACATCTCGGCGATCGGAACCTTGCCGAGCTGTGGAAACACCGTGGCGATGCGGCGCTGCACCGCCGCGCCCAAGCGCCGCGGCCGTGCGTTCCAGGTGGTTTCAGGACTGGCCCACAACAGACGATCGCCATCGACGATGCGGAAATGGTCGATGCCGTCGCTGTCGGCGACCGAGCCGGAAAACGCGATCGTCTCCGAAAGCCGTTCCCCGAGCGGCTCGGTCAGCGCCGCGTAGCGCCACACCGGCAGCAGTGTATCGGACAAGCGCTTCAGCGGCGCACCGAGATGGATATTGCCGGCGAGGACAATATGGTTGGCGCGCAGCCGCGCCGTCGGCGTCACGATGCGTTTGCGGATGCCGGAAAAATCGATGCTGACGACCGGCGTCTCCTCGAAGATCCGCACCCCCGCCCGGGTCGCCAGCGCGGCGAGGCCGTGCACATATTTGCGACCATCGATCTGGAACGCCTTCGGATAATAGATGCCGTGGAAATAGCGGCCGGTCTTCAGCACGCTGCGCACGCGGTCGACCTGCCAGCCTTCGACCTCGGTCGCAAAACCCACACCCAGCGTCTGCAGCCGGCTGATCAGCGCCTCGCCGACATCGACATTGGAAACCTCGAGCGCGCCATCGCTCGGGTTGATGCCCGGGATCAGATCCTCGGTTGCGGTGGCGCGGACATAGTCGGCGCCCTCTTTCGACAGCGCCCACAATTCGCGGGCATCGTCGAGGCCGACACGCTCGATCACATCTGATATCGGCAGGCCGAAGCCCGGCATCACGGTGCCGAGATGGTGGCCGGAGGCGTTCCAGCCGACCTGGCGGCCCTCGAGCACGGCAACGCTCGCGCCAAGCCGCGCCGCCTCGCGCGCCACCGTCAGGCCGGCCAGCCCCGCTCCGACCACGCAAATGTCGACGTCGAGGTCGAATGCCAGGCGGTCGCGGAACGGCGATGCCGTCTCGTCCGGGCCGTCCGCCGCACTTGTGGAAGTCTCGCTCATGGCGTTTCTTACGAACCGCTGTGGCGCTTGTCACCTTGTCCGGGGCATGAGCCTGTAGAATTAATGCGACCAGACCGAATCGAGAATGGAAGTCCATGCGCCGTTTGCTGCTGCTGCGTCACGCCAAGACCGAAACCGACGCGCCTTCGGGGCAGGACCAGGACCGCCGTCTCGACGAGCGCGGCCACCGCGATGCGGCGGAGATCGGCGGCTGGATCGCCCGCCATCCACCCCTGCCCAACCTGGCGCTGGTGTCGCCGGCGGTCCGCACCACGCAGACCTGGGAGATCGTGCGCGAGGCGCTGAAGGGTGTTGGAGCTGCGCCGAAGGTCGAATTCGTGCCGGACCTCTACGGCGCCGATCCGGCGCAGCTACTGACCGCGATCCGGATGGCATCGGTCACCGATCCGAAGCGGCTGATGCTGATCGGCCATAATCCCGGCATGCACGAACTCGCGCTGACGCTGACCGGCAGCGGCGACGAGGCCGCGAAGCGCGCGCTCAGCGACAATCTGCCGACCTCGGGGCTCGCCGTCTTCGACTTCGCGACCGACGACTGGAACGACGTCTCGTTCCGACGCGGCAAGCTCGTCCTGTTCGTCAGCCCTAAACTGTTGAAGCAGGCCTCGCGCGGCTGACGCAAGCGGACAGCGCCGCTCCGCCATGCTATATTGATGTCGGCGCGACAGGGGGACCGGTTCGCGGCGACACTACAAGCTATTTCAACAAAAAGAAGGCGCGCGTCCCGGCACAGGGACCAAACGGCTCCAGACCAATCGCGGACAGGAGGCGCAAATGTACAAGTCCATTCTCGTGCCGATCGACCTCTCCGATACCGATCTGGCGAAGCCAGCGATCGCAACCGCTGCGACGCTGTCGCAGACATGGAACGGCTCGGTGCGCCTGCTCAACGTGCTGCCGATGACGCCGGTGATGCTCGCCGAATATGTGCCGGCGGATTTCGACAGCCAGCAGCGCGAAACGTCGGAAGAGGCGCTCGCGATCGTGGCGCGCGAATCCGGCATTGCGCCCGAGCGCATCTCGGGCGTGGTCCGCCAGGGCGGCATCTATCACGAGATCCTCGAGGAGGCCGCGATCATGAAGGCCGACCTGATCGTGATGACCTCGCACCGCCCGGCGATGCGCACCTACTTCCTCGGCTCAAACGCCGGCCACGTGGTGCGCTACGCCAAATGCTCGGTGCTGGTGGTGCGGCATTAGTCCAACGCCGCACCACTGACGCCTCAACGGATCCGCACCAGCTCAAGGTTGAGATCGCCGGTGACGGCGGGCTCGATCTGGCAGCGCGAGATTCCGATATCGCGCAGCGTCCGGTCATCGAGCTGGCGCAGCGTCTTGATCGCCTCGCGGCGCACCCAATGGGTCGCGAGTGCATCGCCCCACACTCGGAGCAATCGGAGCAATCCGCCCAACATGCTGGGCCGCGCGGGCGCCACGGCGGTTGAGGATAGCGTCGTCATTGTCATCTCCTTCGATGCCCCTACGGCAAGGCTATGCCGTTGACGCAAGTGCCATTTTGGCACCTGCACCGTCGTCACCTCGGATTGCTTGCGCGCTCCTCGGTACAATCAGGGGCTTGTTCCCTCTTAAATGATCCGGTACATTGCTCGGAGCAAGTAAAACATTGCTCTCGGTGCAATAATGTCGCGATTCGAGTACCTGAAACTGGCGGATACGGTGGCCGCCGAGATCGCCAGCGGCGCGCTCAAGGCGGGCGACCGCCTGCCGCCGCAGCGCCATTTCGCCTATGACCGCAACATCGCCGTCTCGACCGCGAGCCGGGTCTACACCGAGCTGTTGCGGCGCGGGCTGGTGGTCGGCGAAGTCGGCCGCGGCACCTTCGTGTCCGGCGAGGCGCGCCGGGGCATCGCGGCTCCGACTGAGCCGCGTGGCGCCCGCATCGACCTCGAATTCAACTATCCGCTGCTGCCGCATCAGGCGACGATGATCGCCAAGAGCCTCGAGGGGCTCGAACGCCCCGAGGTGCTCGAGGGCGCACTGCGGCCGGCGACCAGCTTCGGCACACGGGCGGCGCGGACCATTTCCGCGGAATTCCTCGCGCGCAAGAGCTGGGCGCCGAATCCCGACCAGATCGTGTTCACCGCCAACGGCCGGCAATGCATCGCCGCCGCGCTCGCCGCCGTGGTGCCGCCCGGCGGACGCTGCGGCGTCGAGGCGCTGACCTATCCGTTCGTGAAGGGCATCGCCGCACGGCTCGGCATCGCGCTGGTGCCGCTCGCGATGGACGAGCATGGCGTGCGCCCGGACGCGGTGCAGAAGGCGCACCGCGAGGCGCATCTGTCCGCGCTCTACATCCAGCCCACGATCCAGAACCCGCTCAGCATCACGATGCCGGCCGAGCGCCGGGCCGAGCTGCTGCGCGTGACGGAGAAGCTCGGCCTCGTCGTCATCGAGGACGGCGTCTACGGTTTCCTCGACGACCAGGTGCCGCTGGCCGCGCTCGCGCCCGACAGCTGCATCCTGCTCGACAGCCTCTCGAAGAAGGTGGCGCCGGGCCTCGCGCTCGGCTTCATCGTCTCGCCGCCGCGGCTGCGCGAGAGCATCATGGCCGCGGTGCGCTCCGGCGGCTGGACGGCGTCGGGCTACGCCTTCGCCGCGGGGCAGCGGCTGATGGCCGACGGCACCGCCGCCGAATTGTCACGGCTGAAGCGGATCGACGCCGGCCGCCGCCAGCAGCTGGCAGCGAAATATCTGGCCGACTTCGAGATCCAGACCAACCCAAAATCCTATCACCTTTGGCTGACCCTGCCGCCGCATTGGCGCTCGCAGACGCTGGTCGCCGCCGCGGCGCGCCGCGACATCGCGCTGACGCCGTCGACGACCTTCGCCGCCACGCCGGGACACGCGCCCAATGCGGTACGGCTCGCGCTCGCCGCACCGCCGCTGGAGCAGCTCGAGCTCGGCCTGCGGACACTGGCAGGAATGCTCGGCGCGACCGAAGAGGATTTTGATTCGACGGAGTGAACGCGACGATGTCGCGGTTCATCACGCTTGATTGCGGGGTCGCTTCGGCAGCAGCGCATCGGGCAATCGATCGAAGCTGTAGCGCCGCGGCCGGTTGCGCGTGATGAAGCCGCCGACCTGCCAGGCGAACAGCGCGGCAAAGCCGACCAGGAACAGCGCCCCCATCCAGTTCGATGTCAGCAGCGCCATCAGCAGCAATCCGATCATTGCGACCGCAAGGCATGCCAGCAGCGCCAGGGCGGCGGTGTAGGTCTTCGGCCCGAGACCTCCGACCAGCCGGGCGGTGCTGCCCGCGGCCTGCATCCGGCGATGCAGCTCGACGATGAAGGCGCGATACAGATCTCCCTGCGGTGCGACCAGCGTCGCGGTCTGCCAGGTGGTCGAGAGGACCGCGATCCGCCCGCCGCGGGCATTGTCGATGTCGGCGCGAAATCGCTGCTGCTGCATCGAGACCGGGCGATACGACAGTTTCACGGCGGAGATGTCGGCGTAATCCCACACGCCAGACCTGCCGGCGATCCGCCACGCCAGCCCGTCCTCGGTCAGCTCGAACTGGTGCGCCGAGCCGACCAACGAGGCCTTGTAGGCATAGCGCACGGCTGAGCCCTCGCCTGCCTCCGACCGATCCTGCAACGTTGTTGGCAATCCGCCGTTCCACCCGTTCAAGCCCGTTCGCGCGCTTGCGCGGAGCGTCATGCCTATCCTACAAGCGAGCCATGCCCGAGACGACCTATTTTCCGCGTTACCTCATCCTCGGCGGCGCGATGATTTCAGGCGTGCTGCTGGCGCTTGCCGTGCATATGCTCGGCGCGCGCTACGGGCTCGATCTCGGCGGCCTGTGGCGCTCCGATACCCACGAGTTCATGCCGGCAGGTGCTGCGATTGCGTGGTGGTTGATCGCGAGCGTCGGGTTTTCGGGGGGCTACTTCACCGCCAACCTGATGCACAGCGCGGTGGCCGGCCAGATTCCGCAGCGGATGCGGCAGTTCCTGATCGTCGTCGGCGTGCTGATGCTGGCGGGCGCCGGCCAGGCCGCGGCGGCGCCGAGCACGGTCTCGACCATCTCCGCCGTGCTGGCCGGCCTCGCCGCGCTGTGCCTCGGCGCCGTAATGGCGTTTTGCGGCGCCTATTTTGCCCTGCGCAAGAGCTAAGCGTCCTCGCCGTCGTTGATCAAGCCACCGATCGTTCCGGCAGCCTGCGCAGCAGCATCTTGGCGACATCAGCCGCCGGCCGCGGCGGGCTGAACAGATAGCCTTGCGCCTGCGTGCAGCCCTCCTGCCGCAACAAGTCGAACTGGGTATCGGTCTCGACGCCCTCGGCCGTGGTGACGATGCCGAGACTCTTGCCGAGGCCGGTGACCGCGCGCACGATCGCCATCGAGTCCTCGCGCGTCGCAAGGTCCGTCACGAAGGAACGGTCGATCTTGATCTTGTCGAACGGGAAACTGCGCAGATAGCTCAGCGAGGAGTAGCCGGTGCCGAAATCGTCGAGCGAGATGCGGACACCGAAACCACGCAGCTCGTGCAGCACCGCAAGCGTCGCCTCGCTGTTCTGCAGCAGCACCGATTCGGTGATCTCGAGCTCAAGCCGGTCCGCCGACAGGCTCGATGCTTCCAGCGCCGCCTTCACCGACGACACCAGGTTCGGGTTCTTGAACTGCACCGGCGAGAGGTTGACGGCGACCGCGATGTCCTTGGGCCAGCCTGCGGCATCGGCGCAGGCCTTGCGCAGCACGATGTCGCCAAGCGGAACGATCAGCCCGGTTTCCTCGGCGACAGGAATGAAATTGTTGGGCGCGATCAGGCCGCGCAGCGAATGGTTCCAGCGCGCCAGCGCCTCGAAGGCAACCACCTGTTCGCCCACGACATCGCGGATCGGTTGGTAATAGACCTCGAACTCGTCGCGCTCGAGCGCCAGCCGCAGGTCGCGCTCCAGCAGGCGGCGCGCCTGCGCGCGCGCGTCCATTCCGGTCTCGAAGAACCGATAGGTGCCGCGGCCGTCGGCCTTGGCGCGGTACAGCGCCAGATCGGCCTTTTGCAGCAGTTCGTCGGGACCCTTGCCGTCTTCGGGTGCGAGCGAGATGCCGATGCTGACGCCGATCACGAGCTGATGGCCGCCGATCTCGTAGGGCGCGGCGATCCGCTCGACCACGAGACTTGCCAGCTGCGACACCACTGATGGTTCGCAGTTGCTGCAGAACTGCACGATGGCGAATTCGTCGCCGCCAAGCCGCGCCACGGTGTCATGCTCGGTCACGCATTCGCCGAGCCGCCGCGCGACCTCGCGCAGCAGCGCGTCGCCGATCGGATGCCCGAGCGTGTCGTTGATCTCCTTGAAATGATCGAGGTCGAGACAGAGCACCGCGAGCTGGTCGGAGCGCTTGGCCAACCTCGAGGCCTTCTCGAGCTGCTCGCGGAACAGCGTCCGGTTCGGCAGGTTGGTCAGCGCGTCATGCCGCGCCATGTGCGAGATCTGTTCCTGCGCCTGCTGCCATTCGGTGATGTCTTCGAAGGTTGCGACCCAGCCGCCGCCCTTCATCGGCTGGTCGACCACGCGGATCGCGCGGTCATTCCGGCTGACGATCCGCGTCGCGCTGTGGCCAGCTTTTGCCTCGGCAACGAGAACATCGCAGAACTCCTCGGGATCGCCGTCCCACTCGCCGTTGGAATGCAGGTCCTGCAGGACGTCGATCAGCAGGCGTCCCTTGAGCGGCACGCGGTTGCGCCCCATGATCTCGCTGTAGCGCTCGTTGAACAGCATGATGCGGCCATCGGCATCGAACATGCACAGCCCCTGCGACATATTCTCGAGCGCGGTATCCAGCACCACTTTCTGCTTGTGAAGCTCGGTCTTGGCGCGACGATCGAGGATGGAAGCGATCAGCGACAGGCCGAGGATGGCGAAGGCCGCAACCGCAGTCATGAACGAAAGCACGCGCGGCGAGACCGAAAGCCCGTCCGGAACGATCGTCGGATCCGGGACCAGGGTGACCGCACCCATCGCGGTGAAATGATGCGAGACGATCGCAACGGTCAGAAGGCCGGTCGCAGCCGCGGTGGTGCCGAGGCGTTCGCCACGCGTGGCGACGACGAGTGCGAGCGCGCCAAACAGGCTTCCGAATGCGATCGACGCGGCCACGATGCCGGGCGACCAGATGATCCGCGCAGGCAACTGCAGGCCCAGCATGCCGGTGTAATGCATCGCCGCGACACCTGCGCCGACGATCGCGCCACCAGCCGCCACCGTCCACCAGCGCTCGTCGAGCGTGGCGACGGCCAATCCGACGGCCAGGATCGCAACCGCAAGCACCAGCGACAGCAGCGTGATGGGAATGTTGTATCCGGCCTCGATGCCGGGATCGTACGCCAGCATGGCGACGAAATGGGTGGCCCAGATCCCGCAACCGCCCACCGCCGCATCAAGACCGATCCAGATCTCGCGGGCGCGGCCCTCTGCGGCGCGGGCACGGTGAAACAGGCTGATCGCGACGGCGCTGGCAAGCAGGCAGATCACTCCGCCAAGGACGACCAGCCGCCAGTCATGTTCCAAAGTGAGACAGGTCAAAACGCGATACATTATAGGCCCCATTTATGGACCTATAAAAACCAGCGCATTCGTGTACGAACGGTAACCGCACTGCAACAAGGTTCCACGCATGGTGAAGAAGCCTTGAACGCAGGACATATCGTGAGGGAAAACGGCAATCCCGAGTTGCAGTTCGTCTCAGCCGCGCAGCCCGGGCACCAGTTCAGCTCCGGTCTCGACCTTGAGTGACGAGCCGGCGAAATCGTTTCCGATTGGCTGGCAACGGCCGCCGAGATGCTTGGCAAGGAACGCTTCGGTGACGCCATAGAAGGCAAGCCGATTTTCCGGCCGCACAAAACCGTGCCCTTCGTCAGCGAATGTGACGTAGGTCACGGGTATTCCGCGCTGCTTGAGCGCATTGACCATCTGCTCGGACTCGGCAGCCACAACCCTGACATCGCGCAGGCCCTGGGCGATCAGGATCGGCTTGATGGCACGGTCGATGTGGGTCAGCGGCGAACGTTCGACCAGGAATGCGCGGCCGGCCTCGGTGTCGGGATCGCCAAGCCGGTTTTTCCAGACACTGATTCCACGGGCCCCAGTAGGGCGGGATCGTTGCCATGAAGGTGACGAGGTTGGAAATGCCGAACAGATCGACGATGCAAGCGAACACGTCGGGCGTCTTGGTCGCCGCCATCAATGCCGAATAGCCGCCATAGCTGCCGCCGAAGAAGCCGACGCGCTTCGGATCGGCGATACCTTGTGCGATCGCCCAATCGACCGCATCGATCAAATCGTCATGCATCTTGCCGCCCCATTCGTGGTCGGCGGCGGTGACGAAGGCTTTGCCGAAGCCGGTCGAGCCGCGGTAGTTGACTGCGAGCACCGCATAGCCCCGGCTGGCGAGCCATTGATGGACCGGGCTGAATCCCCAGCTGTCGCGATAATACGGCCCGCCATGGATCACGAGCACCAGCGGCACCCGGCCAGCCTCGGCCTCGACCGGCCGGGTCAGATAGCAGTTGAGGCGCAGCCCGTCGCGCGAGGGGATCACGACCGGCTCGAGCTTGCGCAGCGCAACGCCGTCGAGCGCGCGGCGCTGCGTGAACAGCTTGCGCACCTCACGCGTTCGGCGGTCAAGCAGCGCATATTCACCGCTCTCGGTGTCGCGCTCGAAATGGACCGTGCCCAGCTGGAGATCATCGCTGTTGCTGACAAAACTGATGTCGCCGGCGCCATAGCGGCCCAGATCGGCGAGGTCCCTGGCGACGCTTTGATCCACGGTGTGCCAGCGCATCCGGTCGGTGATCGCCAGCGCCGCCAATGGCCGGCGATTCTCGTCGAAGATCGCTCGCACGATGTCGGCATCATCATCGGCAGCAAGCAGTGTGGTCTGGCGCGTGGCCATGTCGAGGGCGAACAATGCCGCCTTGTCGCGGCCGCGTGAATCGATCAGATACAGCGTCTTGCCGTCGGCGCTGAAATCCAGCATCTGCGTCGTATCGGTGTCGGCGATCGGCACCGTCATAAAGGGCGCCCAGCTGCCGTCCGGACGGCGCTCGAACACCTCGGCCGAGCCGTCGGCGATCAGGCGCGATGCCAGGCGTAGCTGGAATGCGCTGTCGGTGATCAAGCCGACATAGTCGTGGTTCTCGTAGACGAGCTCGCTCGTGCCGGTCACGACGTTGGCGCGGTACAGGTCGAAGTAGCGCTTGTCGCGCTGGTTGTGCCGCAGCAGCATCTCCTCGGGGAATTTGCGGTCGGACTCCTGCAGGAAGGCTTTGACACCGGTCTCGGGCGTCAAGGGCACTATCTTCCCGTCGGTGATGTCGACGCTGGCGGCACGCCAGTTCTCGTCGCCGTCACGCTCGCGGAAGAACACCACATGGCGGTTGGTGTGTGCCCAGCGATAGCCGGCCGAGATGTTGCGGTCCGTGACGCGCGTGACCGGCCGCGCCGCCTTGAGATCGGAAAGCGGGGCGACCCAGAGATTGTTCACACCGTCGAGCGGCGCGACATAGGACAGCTGCGTCCCGTCCGGGCTGAGACGGACGTTGATGTAGTCGGGATTGTCGAAAAACACCCTCCGGGCGATCAATTCGGACGACTGGCCGCGCGCCGGGCCGATCAGTTTGACCAGCGGCAGCGAAGCGCCGAGCAAGGCGGCGCGGCGCAGCAAGAGGCGACGGTCGATTGACACAGGCATCTGATCGGACCCCGTCGTCGGCGGCCGCCGACGACGCAACGTTAGATGCAGGCGGGCGGCCGTGCAATCGCCGGTTCAATTATTGCCGCGCTTGTGAAGACGCGCCGATCCAGATCAGCGCGGCGGCCGTCAGCAACACGCCGACACAAATGACGAGCGCCGTATGCAGGCCGGCGATGAAGGCTGCGGACCGGCTGACCAGCGAGCCGAACAGCGCAACACCGAGCACGCTGCCGGTCTGCCGGGTCGCATTCAGCACCCCGGCCGCGACGCCGGCATGCTGCGGCTCGGCACTGCCGAGCAATGTCGATGTCAATGGCGGCACCAGCAGGCCGAGGCCGGCGCTCATCGCGAGCAGTTGCGGGCAGATCGCCGGGTAGCTGGTGCCGGGACCGATCAACAGCAGTCCGACACATCCGGCGGCCGAGGTCGCGGCGCCGAGCGCGATTGCCCGCGGCGCGCCGATCCGCTCCGCAACATGCGGCGCGATCAGGTTGGCGGGCAGCACGGCGCCGAGCATCGGCACGAACGCCAGACCGGTTGCGAACGCCGACAGGCCGTTGACCTGCTGGAAGTAGAGGCTGAGCACGAAGATCAGCCCGTAAAACGCGACGTTGACCAGGAGGCCGACCATCGAGGTCAACGCAAACATCCTGTGGCCGAACAGCGAGAGCGGCAGCATCGGCTGCGCCGCGCGAGCCTCACGCCAGACGAACAGCACGGAGAACACGGCGGCGAGAATAAAGCCTGCAACCACGAACGGGCTGCTCCAGCCAAGCGCGCCGCCCTCGATGAGCGCGCCGGCCAGCGTGCCGAGCGCGGCGATCGCTGCGAGCTGTCCCGGCAGATCGAGCCGGTGCTGCTGATGGCGGATGGTTTCGCCGGCAAAGCGCCAGGCGAGCCACAGCCCGGCCAGGCCGATCGGCAGGTTGACCAAGAAGATCGCCCGCCAGCCGACCAGTGTGATCAGCGCGCCGCCGACGAACGGGCCGGCGGTCAACGCAAGGCTCGCGCCCGCGGCCCAGACGGCGACCGCGCGTCCCCGCGCCTTGTCATCCGCATAGGCATGGCGGAGCAGCGCGAGCGAGTTCGGCACCAGGATGGCCGCGGCCAGTCCCTGCACGCAGCGCGCGACGATCAGCGTCACGGCGTCGGGCGCGATTGCGCAGGCAACCGACGACGCGGTGAAGATCGCAAAGCCCGCCATGAAGACGCGCTTGGCGCCGATCCGGTCGCCAAGCGCGCCCGCCGTCAGGATGAAGGCGGCAAAGGCGATGGTGTAGGCGCTGACCACCCATTGCAGCTCGGCGACGCCGCCGCCGAGCGAGCCGCCGATGGCATTGAGCGCCGTGTTGACGATGGTAACGTCGAGCTGCACGACGCCGTAACCGAGACTCATCGCGGCCAGCGTCAACGTTGCCGCAAGGCCGGTCGACTGCCGATGGGACGCTGCGCTCCCGTCCGGCATGCGCCGGACGTTCAGGGATGTCTGCTGCATGGTCTTGTCCTCGCTCTGGGCAACCAATGCGAGAGATAGGCCTTCGTTTCGACGCAATACTTCGCCATCGATCGAAGTGTGCTGTCGTCATGCCGGCCGGCCCATGCGCTGTGGCCATCTTGCGCGGCGTTTTGCCTCAATAGACCTACGGACCGGGTCTTGCGCGACTCATCCGGGCCCGCGCGGCGGTCTGCCGCCGGACCACGCAGATGTGCACGGCGACTTCACGCTTTGGTAAACGCCGCAGCCGCGCTCCGGCGTCCCCGTGCTGATGCATATCGTCTATTCGCTTCGCGCCGACTGCCCCGCGCCGGTGCCGAGACGGCGGCAAAATCGGCAAAAATGCCGATGAAATCGCCGGGAACGGCCGCAGAACGGCGGAACGTGCCGCATCCCCGCCGCAGCGGACGGATACAGGCGACTCACATTCCGCAGAGCGAGACCATATGTAGCCAATATGACAATGACGCTGAACGTGAGCCGAAGGTTGGCTTGTCAAGGGCTGCACAACGCATCGGTTTTGCCTTATGGGTCATCGCGTACGGTGCGTTTGCCCGTTACCCGTCGCTATCCGTGACCGGGTCCCACTGAAATTGTCCCTGCCGGGAGGATGAATGCTTCGGCTGCTGACCACGCTTGGGCGTGGCTTCAAGGAAAAGATCGGCTGGAAACGGCTCGGGATCGCTGCGAGCGTGCTCATCATCGCGTTCGCAATCACGACGCTGGTCCACACCCTGAAGGGCGTCGATACCGGTATCATCCTCACCGCGCTGACCGACATCGCACCCCACCGGATCGCGCTGGCGGCGCTCTGTGTGGTCGGGGCGTTCTGCACGCTGACCTTCTATGACTTCTTCGCGCTGCGCACGATCGGCAAGACCCACGTCCCCTACCGCATCGCAGCGCTATCGAGCTTCACGAGCTACACGATCGGCCACAACATCGGCGCCACCGTCTTTACCGGCGGCGCGATCCGCTTCCGGATCTATTCCGATTACGGCCTTTCCGCGATCGACGTCGCCAAGATCTGCTTTCTGTCGGGCCTGACGTTCTGGCTCGGCAATCTGTTCGTGCTCGGCTTCGGCATGGCCTGGCACCCCGCGGCGGCATCGGCAATGGACCTGCTGCCGCCGGCGATGAACCGCCTGATCGCGCTCGGCTGCCTTGCCGGCATCGGCGCCTATTTCGTCTGGCTCCTGACCGGCGAGAAGCGCCGCGAGCTCGGCCAGAACGGCTGGAAGGTGGTGCTGCCCTCCGCCAGGCTGACGCTGCTGCAGATCATCATCGGCGTGGTCGATCTCGGCTTCTGTGCGCTTGCGATGTACCTGTTGATGCCGACCGAGCCGCATATCGACTTCGTCTCGCTCGCCGTCGTGTTCATCCTGGCGACCCTGCTCGGCTTCGCCAGCCATGCCCCCGGCTCGATCGGCGTGTTCGACGCCGCAATGCTGGTGGCGCTGCCGGAGTTCAGCAAGGAACAATTGCTGGCGACGCTGGTGGTGTTCCGTATCCTCTATTTCCTGATTCCGTTCGGAATTTCGATCTCGATCATGGGCATGCGCGAGCTTTGGCTCAACGTGGTGAAGCCCTGGCAAGAACGAAAGCGACTGAGCCAAGCCTGCACGGCTTCGGCGACCGTGCGGCAACCGATCGAAAGCCGGCAGCAGCAGATCAGGCGGCTGAGACGGTAACAGCGACGTTATGGGCCCCAGGTCCCAGCTCTTCGATGCCGGTATTTCGATCCCCGCACCCGCTTCTCTTATTTTCGCCGTACCGCTCACGTCAAACCGCGCCATGATTGGCTCTTTGGTTCGATTTTCGTTTCGTGTGACGGTCTGCAGCGTGCTGCTCGGCAGCGCACTGCTGGCGGTATTCGCATCAGGCGCAGACGCGCAGGACAGTCAGCTGCAGATCTCCTGGGAGGTCCGCAACCGCTTCCGTCTGTTCCGCGAGGAGCGCGACTTCCGCCTGCATGTCGAAAGCGGGCTTGGCCGCAGCGTGCTGGCCACGGAACAGGCGCTGGAACTGCAAAGCGATGGCCGCGGCTGGGCGCGCAACATGGTCAACCGGCTCTGCATCGACCTGCAGGGCCGTGTCAGCGAGCCCTGCACCCGCGACAACGTCAAGGAAAGCTACCTGACGCCGATCGATCACCCGATCGTGGTTCGCCTCACCGGCCCGGTTCCGGTCGGTGCGACCTGCGCCTGGTCGTTTGACGACGGCGACGGGCCGCAATCCTCGACCTTCGATTGCGCCGAGCCGGTCAATCTGCGCGTCCGTTACGGCCGCACCACGGTCGCAACCGTCGATGTCGCAAGCGGCGCGGACGCCAATCAGCGCCTGACGACGCAGATCGCGGTGCGCGATCTGCTGATTGCGGGCCTCGGCGACAGTATCGCATCCGGCGAAGGCAATCCCGACCGCGCGATTGCGCTCTCCGACGAGGGCTTCTGCTTCCGCTCCTATCTCGGCGGCGCGCAGTATTACCGGCCGAGCCGCGCCGGCTACAAGGGCGGCCGCGCCTGCGAGGCGCCGGACACCCTGACCAACTGGCAGCGCCAGAGCGCACTGTGGCTCAACTCGGCCTGTCACCGCTCGCTGTACAGCTACCAGACCCGCACCGCCCTTGCGCTTGCCGTGCAATATCCGCACATCGCGGTGACCTATCTGCCGCTGGCCTGCACCGGCGCCACCATCGCCGACGGCCTGCTCGGCTCGCAGCAGGCGCGGGAATGCCTGCCGACCAAGACCGCCAACACCTGCTCGGGCACCGTCAACGGCCAGATTGCGGAGCTGCGCACGGCGCTGGCGGCCGCCAAGCGCCGGCAGCCGGACCGCACGCTCGACCTCATCTTGCTCTCGGTCGGCGCCAACGACATCTATTTCTCGGGCCTCGTCGCCAACGTGATCGTCGACACCCCGACCGAGCGCACGCTGTTCAGCCGCGGCGGTTCGATGGCCAGTGTCGACGATGCCCGCTCCGCGCTGGCGCGCGATCTGCCGGCCGATTTTGCCAAGCTGCGCGATGCGCTGAAGCCTTTGGTCGGCGGCGACCTCTCGCATGTCGTCTACACCGCCTATGCCAATCCGGCGCTGGCCAATGGCGGCGCACCCTGCCCCGGCGGCCGCGCCGGCTTCGAGATCCATCCCTCGTTCAACGCCGATCCCAAGCGGCTCGCGTCGGTCTCGGGCTTCGTGCAGAACGAGTTCCTGCCGCAGCTCAAGGCGATCGCGCAGTGCCAGTCCGGCATCATCTGCCGCAATCCGCAGGCCGACCGCATGACCTTCGTCGACGCGCATCAGGATGCGTTTGCGAGCCATGGCTTCTGCGCGCGCGCGTCGACCGATCCGGAATTCGACCGCGACTGCTTCGCCGCCAACGGCGACAGCTTCGTGTCCGACATCGTCGCCGCGGCCAACCAGCCGCTCAAATGCGGCCGCAGCGCCGGCGAATATCGCGCCTATCTGCCGCGCGCGCGCTGGATCCGCGATGCCAATGACAGCTATTTCGCGGCGATGACCTATCCGCAAGGCCTGCCGTCCTCGATGCAGCCGACCGACATCCACGACGCGACGTGGGGCATTTTGTCGGCGGTGTATGGCGGCGCGGTGCACCCGAGCGCAGAAGGCCATGCGGCGATGGCCGATGCCGCGGTCCCCGCGGCGGCCACCGTGTTGCGATTGAACACCGTCGTGCCCGAGGTGACGTCCGAGCCGGTCGCACCGCTGCCGATTGCGCCGGAGCAGCGCTGAAGTCGTGAGCCGTTCCTGAAGTTGGCGAGCTTCAAGGATTCGGCGCAGAACTAGAATTCATTCAGTCGCAATTACTTACAGGCTCCGCGCAAACTGCGGAGAAGGGCCGAGAACGATTGAATCAATTCAAGCGAGCATCCTGCCGATGCAACCCTGGATATCAACTTCCGCGCCCTGCCCCTATTCATTCGACACGCGCCCTGGTCGCCTTGCGAGCGACGTGCCGGACCAGATCGCGCACCACGTGCCGCCTTGATGGTCGGACGCCCCCTCGCTTTTGAGGCTGCACACGTATTGGACCCGATCGCCATCAACGTGTGCTTGCGCTTGACGTGCTGCGAGTGGTCAACTCGCTGATCAATACTCCCGTTTGGAGAAGCATGATGTTCAAGCAGATTGCGATAGTGGCAGGTTTGGCACTGGCACTATCCGCCGCAGCGGAGGCCCAGACACCGCGCAAGGGCGGTACCATTCGGATGACCGCGCCCTATGGCTCAAGTTTCACCAGCATGGACATCCATACGACGCAGCGCGCTCAGGACGAGATCTACGCCAAAGCCCTGCATCGGTCGCTCTACATCTGGAATTCCGCCGAAGGCAAGCCGGTGCTGGAACTGGCCAAGGAGGACATCGTCTCCGGCGGAGGTCTCGTTCATACCTTCAAGCTGCGCGACGACGCTTATTTCCACCATGGCCGCAGAATGACCGCCGATGACATCATCTGGAGCTACAATCGCATCATGGACGGCAGCAAGGCCTATCCCGGTGCGCGTTTTGTCCGCGTGATCGAGGGCGCCGCCGGGGTCGAGAATGGAACAGCCAAGGAGATCTCCGGCCTCAGGAAGATCGACGACTTCACCCTCGAAATGAAGCTGACCGAGAAGGTCGATCCGGGCTTCTACTTCTTCACCGCGCTGACCTCGATCTATCCCGCCGACGAGGCCGCGAAGGAGGGCTTCCTGCAAAAGCCGATCGGTCTCGGCCCATTCAAATTCGTCGAGCACGTGCCGGGATCGCGCATCGTGCTTGAGCGGTGGGAGAAATTCTACAAGCCCGGCAAGCCGTACGCCGACAAGCTCATCGTGTCGCTGATGGGCGAAGCCGCGGCACGCGATGTCGCCTTCCGCAACAAGGAAATCGACACCTCGGTGCTCGGGCCCGCGCAGTATGTCGCCTATCAGGCCGACCCCGATCTCAAGGGCACGATCGTCGAAGTCGCCGAAGTCTTCACGCGTTACATGGGGATGAATCCCGCATTCAAACCGTTCTCCGACAAGCGGGTCCGGCAGGCGATCAACCATGCGATCGATACCGATCTGATCATCAAGAAACTGGTCAAGGGCAAGGCCTATCGCGCCACGAGCTGGCTGCCCCTGACCTCGCCGTTCTACGACAAGGCCATGAAGCCCTACGCCTTCGATCCCGCGAAGGCGAAGCAGCTGCTCGCGGACGCAGGCTATCCCTCCGGCTTCGAATTCGAATGGACGACCAGCCAGAATGAAAGCTGGGGCCTGCCGATCGTCGAGGCCATTATCCCGATGCTGGACAAAGTCGGCATCAAGGTGAAGGTCAAGCAGGTCGAGACCGCGGTGTTGTCGGAAGTCATTCGCAAGGGCGACTTCCAGGCCTATATCTATTCCCAGTCGACCGGCCCGGATCCCCAGGCGGCCCTCAAATGCTTTCACTCGGCGACGCCGCAATCAGCCTGCAACTATATGAGCTTCAAGAACGCGGACTTCGACAGACTGATCGATGAGGCCGGGCAGACCGATGACGCCGCCAAGCGGGGCCAACTGCTGCAGAAGGCCAATGCGCTGCTCTATGACGAAGCGCCGGTCTGGTTCTTCAACTACAACAAGGCGGTCATGGCGGTGCAGCCGTGGCTCAACGGGATCCAGTTGAACGCCACCGAACTGACCCACCAGAACGTCGAAGACCTCTGGGTCGACGAGACCTCGCCCGCGAAGTGACATGTGCTCTCGCCCTCCCTCCATCGCAGCGACTGATGGAGGGAGGGAGGAAAACGTCCAATGCTCGCCTTCCTGATCCGTCGAATCCTGCAAACCATTCCGACCGTGCTGGCCGTCGTGCTGGTGATCTTTGTGCTGTTCAGCGTCGTTCCGGGCAGCATCGTATCGAGCATGGGCGATGACGGCAGAGGGCCGACGGACCCGCAGGTCGTGGAGCGCATGAAGAAGCAGCTCGGCCTCGACGATCCCGTCTACATCCGCTTCGGCTCCTATATCTCGAGGCTTGCGACAGGCGATTTCGGGACGTCGTTCCGGACGCGCGAGCCGGTCACCACCATGATCGCCAAACGGATGTGGCCGACGCTGCAACTGATATTCGCAGCCATGACGTTTGCGATCGTGATCGGCGTGCCGCTCGGTTTCATCGCGGCACTGCGGCCAGGCGGCATCGTCGACACGGTCTCGATGGTCGTGGCGGTGTCCGGCCTCTCGATGGCGAAATTCTGGCTCGGCCTGCTGCTGATGTACCTTTTTGCGTTGAAGCTCGGCTGGCTGCCGAGTTTCGGCTATGGCGATGGCGGGCTCAAATATCTGATCCTGCCTGCCGTCACACTCGGCGTCTCGCCGATGGCGCTGCTGGCACGGACGACGCGCGCCGCGGTCCTCGAGATCATGACCGCAGATTTCGTGCGGACCGCGCGCTCGAAGGGCATGAGCGAGACCCGGGTGGTGAAATGGCATGTGTTGCGCAATGCGCTCGTGATCATTCTCACGACCATTGGCCTGCAATTCGGCGCGTTGATGGGACAGGCGGTCGTGGTCGAGAAATTGTTCTCCTGGCCCGGCATCGGCTCACTGCTCGTCGACAGTGTCCTGCAGCGCGATATTCCCACCGTCCAGGGCTCCATTCTCGTGGTGGTGCTGTTCTTTCTCGCGGTCAATACGTTGATCGACGTGGCCTATGCCGTGATCGATCCGAGGATCAGATACGCATGAGCGCCGGTCGGCTCTCTCACAGCTGCGCGCGATTGACCGTACCGCCTGTAGCGGCGGAGCGGCCGCGATGAAGCTCGGAACCAGTCTCATCATCGGCGGGGCGCTGTTTGCGCTTGCGGTCTTCGTCGGCCTGTTTGCGCCCTGGCTGGCACATACCGATCCCGTCATGGATGCCAACCTCTTGAATGCGGAGGAGCCGCCGAGCTGGATCTGGTGGTTCGGCACCGACGCGCAGGGCCGCGACATCTATTCCCGCGTCCTGTACGGTGCGCGCATCTCGCTGACCGTCGGCATCGTCTCGCAGCTCGTCAACAGTGTGATCGGCGTGACGCTGGGCCTGACCGCCGGCTATTGGGGCGGCTGGTGGGACGACGTCGTCAACGGGCTGACCAATCTCATGCTCGCAATTCCCTCGCTGATCTTCGCGCTTGCCATCATGGCGGTGCTTGGACCCGGCCTGACCAGCCTCCTGATCGCGCTCGGGCTGACCAACTGGTCGTTCTCCTGCCGGATCGCACGGGCGTCGGTGCTGTCGCTCAAGAGCCAGGGCTATGTGCAGGCGGCGAAGGTGCTGGGCTACGGCGATTTGCGTATCATGATCACGCAGCTGCTGCCGAACATGCTCGGGCCGATCATTGTCATCAGCACGCTCGGCATGGGCGGCGCGATACTGGCCGAAGCCGCCCTTTCGTTCCTCGGCCTCGGAATCCGCCCGCCCTTTCCAAGCTGGGGCAGCATGCTGTCGGAGGCCCGCGACCAGATCACCACGGCGCCGTGGCTGTCGGTTTTCCCCGGCCTCGCCATCTTCCTGACGGTGCTCGGCCTGAATCTGCTCGGCGATGGCCTGCGTGACATTCTCGATCCACAGTCGCGGAGCCGGCGCACATGACGGGCCGTCCTCTGATCGAAGTCGAGAACCTGCGTATCGACCTCGACAACGGGTCCAGCCGGGTTGCGGCGGTCGAGGGCGTTTCATTCCGCATCGATCGTGGCGAGACATTCGGCCTGGTCGGCGAATCCGGCTGCGGCAAGAGCATCTCGGCGCTCGCCTTGATCGGTCTGTTGCGCCGGCCGCTTTCGATCGGCGCCGGCGCCATCCGATTTGAGGGCCGGGAGATCCAGGGGCTTCCGGCCGCCGAACAACGCGCGCTGCGCGGCAATCGCATCGCCATGATCTTCCAGGAGCCGATGACGGCGCTCAACCCGGTCTCGCCCGTTGGCCGGCAGATCGCGGAGATGTTCGTGCTGCACCAGGGCAAGAGCTGGCGCGAAGCCGACCAGCTGGCCGTCGAGGCGCTGGCGAGCGTCCGCGTCCCCGCCCCCGAGCGACGGGTGAAAGATTACCCGCACCAGCTTTCGGGCGGCATGCGTCAACGCGTGATGATCGCCATCGCGCTCGCCTGCGGGCCGGACCTGCTGATTGCCGACGAGCCGACCACCGCGCTTGATGTGACCGTGCAGGCGGAGATCATCGAGCTGATGCGGAATCTATGCGCCGAGAGAGGCACGGCGATCCTGATGATCAGCCACGATCTCGGCTTGGTCGCCAACCTCTGCCGCCGCGTCGCCGTCATGTATGCCGGCCGCATCGTCGAGGAGCGCGGCTCGGACGATGTCTTCCGCGCCTGCGCGCATCCCTATACGCAGGGCCTGGTCGACGCGTTGCCGCGGCTGGGCACGCGTGCCGCACTCGGCCGTAGCAGGCTCAAGGAGATCGCGGGCGTCGTCCCGGCGATTGCGGATTTCCCGGCGGGTTGCCGATTCAATCCACGTTGCGCGCGAGCGACCGAGATTTGCCGGACCACCGCGCCAGAGATGACACTGCTCGGGGAAGACGGATTTGTCAGGTGCCATCACCATGCATGAACCTGCGCGCGGGTCCGGCGGCGATGTCATCCTCAGCGTGGAGGATCTCGCGGTCCATTTTCCGATCGGTGGCGGCTTCCAGGGCGGCGGCCGGAGGCTGCTGCGTGCCGTCGACGGCATCGATCTCGAACTGAAACGCGGTGAATGCCTCGGTCTCGTCGGCGAATCCGGCTGCGGCAAGTCAACCGTCGCGCTTTCGATACTTGGCCTGCTGCCGCCGACGCGCGGCCGCATCGTGCTGGACGGGCAGGTCGTGACCGGGCGGCAATCGATCGATCGAAAGGCATTGGCCCGCATCGTCCAGATCGTGTTTCAGGATCCCTACGCTTCGCTCAATCCCCGCCAGACCGTTCGTCGCACGCTCGAGGCCCCGCTGCGGCTGCATGGCGTGACGGCCAGAAGCGAGATCGACGGACGCGTCGAGGCAATGCTCAAACATGTGGGCCTGCGGCCCGAGCAGGCCGGCCGCTACCCACATGAGTTCTCGGGCGGCCAGCGTCAGCGCATCGGCATCGCTCGCGCGCTGATCCTCAATCCCAGGATCGTCATCTGTGACGAGCCGGTATCGGCGCTGGATGTCTCCATCCGCGCCCAGATCATCAATCTGCTGCTGGAGCTGAAGGAAACGCTCGGTCTTTCATACGTCATGATCAGCCATGACCTCGGCGTCGTCGAGCACATGAGCGACCGGGTCGCCGTCATGTATCTCGGCCGCATCGTGGAGACCGGCGGCTGGCGCGAAATCTTCGAACGGCCGGCGCACCCGTACACGCAAACCCTTATCGCAGCGATTCCCGATCCGCTGCGCCGCGCGCCGCTTGGGACGACAAGGGGCGAGCCTCCCAGTCCGCTGAACCCGCCGGACGGATGTGCATTCAATCCGCGCTGTCACTATGCCGAGGCGATCTGCCGCCGCGAGCCTGGGCCATCGCTGGAAACGCGCCCCGATGGACACGCGGTCCGGTGTTGGCGAACTGACGAGATTGCCGGTCGGGCTTTCGCCGACCCTGCCCCAGCCTTCAATCGAGATATCTGAAGTTCTTTGGACCTAATTCAGACGTCAGCGCTCTCGCTCCAAGGAAATCCTTGGCACGCACGGGAGCACAACTCAAACCAGGCTGAGAGAAGGCCTTACCGCTTCTTCAGCGGCTGCGGCGGTGGCGGCGGAGGCGGCTTCACCGCTGCGGCTTGCGCCGGCAGATATTTGGCGACGATCGCGGGATCGAGCTGGGCGATCGCGGTATCCGGCAGCCGGGTCCAGACCTCGTCCTTGCCGAACAGCGAGATGCCGAGATAGCCGCGCATGGTTAGCGTCTGTCCATCGGCGCTCAGCGTCATCTTGGCCTTGTAGATCTTGCCGTCACGAGGATCGAGCACGTTGCCGTTCTCGTACTTCAGGCCATCGCGCTTCATGTCGCGGATAAAGGACAGACCAAGCCACGGCGCGTTCCTGCGGTCATCAGTGCATTTCGAGCAGACCGGATTCGGCGGATCATCCGGATCGGAGAAAATCTTGGCGATCACGCCCTCGAAGATGCCGTTGTGGTCGATCACTAGGAACCAGCCGTCGGGCTTGCCGTCCACTAGCTTCTGCCAGAGGCCGGCCGCGGATGATGGGTCGGCCGCCTTGGCTGAAAGCGGAGCAGCGAGAGCGAAGGCTGCCGCGATCGCAAAGATCAGCCGAAATCTGGACAGCGTATTCCGCATCGTCATCACCTGATCAATCGACCACTCGGATAGCAGCAAACTACGGCCATTTCACGGAGTGTTCCAGTACCCGCACCGCGCAGTCATGGCCGATGCCTCCGGCATTGGTCGCTATTGGAGTGGAATCAGTTCACTCCAAGCTTTTTCTGCAAACTCGATGACGAGGTTGTGTACTGGAACACCAGCCGCTTGTCAGGATACACGTAGCGGTGGGCCTTCTGCGCCATCAGCGCGCCCTCGTGGAAGCCGGAGAGAATCAACTTCAGCTTGCCCGGATAGGTATTGATGTCGCCGATCGCGAAGATACCGGAAACGTTGGTCTCGAACGCCGCGGTGTCGACCGGTACCAGATTGTTCTCCAGCGCCACGCCCCAGTTCGCGACCGGGCCGAGCTTCATGGTGAGCCCGAAGAACGGCAGCATCGTATCGCAGGCAATGGTCGAAAGCGCGTTGTCGTTGCCCTTCAACGCCGCGCCGGTGAGCTGGCCATTGGCGCCTTCGAGTCCCGTGACCTGACCGATCTTCAGATCCATCTTGCCGCCGGCGACCAGCGCGCGCATCTGCTCGACGCTGTGCGGCGCTGCGCGGAAATCATCGCGCCGGTGCAGCAGCGTGATGCGCTTGGCGATCGGATGCAGGTTGAGCGTCCAGTCGAGCGCGGAATCGCCGCCGCCGACGATCAGGATGTTCTTGTCGCGAAACTGCTCCATCTTGCGCACGGCATAGAACACCGACGTGCCTTCATAGGCCTCGATGCCGGGCACCGGCGGCCGCTTCGGCTGGAACGAACCGCCGCCGGCCGAGATCACGACGACCTTGCACTCGAACTCCTTGCCGGCGTCGGTCTTCACGCGGAACAGGGGATCGCCGATCTTCTCGATCGACTCCACCATCTCGTTGAGATGGAAGGTCGGGTTGAACGGCTTGATCTGCTCCAGCAACTGCTCGGTCAGGCCATGGCCGGTGACGAAGGGAATGCCGGGAATGTCGTAGATCGGCTTCTCCGGATAAAGCTCGGCGCACTGCCCGCCGATCTTGTCGAGGATGTCGACCAGATGCACCTTCATGTCGAGCAGGCCCAGTTCGAACACGGCGAACAGTCCGCAGGGACCCGCGCCAATAATCAGCACATCGGTTTTGATCACTTCGCTCATATCCGCTTCTTTTCAGTTGAAATCGGCCGGACGGCTTTCGCCTGCCCCAGCCAAGTATGGCCGGACCGGGACATGCATAATAGGGACAGCGGCTGGCGCGGCAACCCCTTGCCGAGCCTGCGCAACTCGGCTGTATGGGCGGAAACCGACGGAGATCCCCCTCGTGAACGCCCCTGTCCGCGCTGACGATGCGCCGCGCCTGGAAGACTTTCCCTACCGCCTGTCCGACAATGTGCGCTTTGCCGATCTCGACCCTAACGGGCACGTCAACAACGCCGTCTATGCAAGCTATTTTGAAACCGGCCGCGTCACGCTGGTGAAGGACCGCAGCATGGGGCTGATGCCGGCGGGGCTCGGCTGGATCATGGTGCGCCTCGACATCCATTTCCGCGCCGAGTTGCACTGGCCCGGTCAGATCGAGCTCGGGCTCGGTCTCGTCAAGTTCGGACGGACGTCGACCACCTTCGATCAGGTGGTGTTTTCGGAAGGCAGATGCGTGGCGTCGGCGAAGGCGGTCACGGTGATGATCGATGAGGCCACGCGCAGGCCGACGCCGCTGCCGGCGGAGGTCAAGGACAACTTCCGCCGCTGGGTCCGTCGCGGTCTGAACCCGGACGGCGAATAAGGGACCTTAAGCTTGCCGCTCCGGCGTCGACACGACCAATCCGTCGAGGTCGTCGGTTACCTTGATCTGGCAGGACAGCCGCGAGTTCGGACGCACGTCGAAGCCGAAATCCAGCATGTCCTCTTCCATCGGCGACGGCGCGCCGACCTTCTCGCGCCAGGCTTCATCGACATAGACATGGCAGGTTGCACAGGCGCAGGCGCCGCCGCATTCGGCTTCAATGCCGGGAATGGCGTTGCGGATCGCGCCTTCCATCACCGTCGCGCCGTTCTCGATATCAATGGAGCGTTTCTCTCCGGAATGGTCGATAAAGTGGATTTTGGCCATGATTGCTCGTGCTGCCGGAATGCGCCGGACGATGGTTGGAAAGGTCCCGGCAGTCGTATAACGGGTCGATCCGCACTGCGCTAGCGCGGAGACCGAAAACCTGCCGGCCGGCCCGGACGGGCGCTCAGGCCGCGGCGGGCCGTGGAAGCGTTGTAAGGCTAGGAACGGCGCAGGATCAGCTCGATCGCCGTGCGCGCCTCGGCGATCGCAGCCCCGAGCGCGGCCAGCGGCTGGGCCGGATCGGAACCGCCGGTCAGCGCGGTTTCGAGCTGGGCGGCAGCCTCGGCGACGCCGAATGCGCCGATCGCCCGCGCCGATCCTTTCAGGGTGTGGGCATGGGTCGCCGCCTCGGGCGGCAAGGCAGCCAGCTCGCCGAGGATCCGGGCGGACTGGGTCGAGAACATGGCCAGGACTTCCCGCTCCAGCCCCGGGTCGCCCAGCGTCATGCGCTGCAGGTGATCGAGGTCGATCGGCCCGTCGCCGGGCGCGAGCGGTGGCGATTGCGTCCATTCAACCCGTTCGAGATGAAGCGGCATGGCCTGTCCCTGTCGTCTCCGCCGGGCCTCGCCGGCGGCGCGTTGGCCAAGCCAATCACGAAACTGGTTAACGGATTGTTGTCGGGATGATCGGCAAAACCGCCCCATTCTGGACAATTTCCGGACACAATCGACGTCCTAACGCAGGAATTTCGAGTACCCATAAGGCCTTATGGCGCAAAGCTGTTAACGATGATTAAGAAAGTATTAATCGCAAGCATTTCATTCGCATCGCTCAGCCAATAGGATGTTTGCGGATGTAGCGGACAAGCCGCCGAGGGGGGCGCTTGCGCTCCGCTTGTGGGCACCGGCTTCGAGCTTGCGTGGGGACGATCGCAGGCTCGCCGACGCGTAAAATAGTGAGAGGGCTTGGACTGAACATGGCGAACACTCCCAAGAAGGTCAAAGATCCCACCGAAGTCGCGCTTTCTGCCATCCAGGAAGCCCTCAACATCAGCGAACAAAGCGCGGAGAACCGCAGCCCCCTCAACGAAGGCGCCGCGCCGCCGAATCTGCCGCCGCCTGCGCCCGATTTTTCAGCTGCATCATTCGATCAGCGTCCGAATTCCGATCGCCCGGCGTTCGAGCCGATCGAGGAGCCGCGTGCCCCGCGCCGCGCCGCCAACGATGATCGCGAGACCATCGGCCAGATGCTGCAGACGCTGCAGGGCGGCCGTTCCGCACGCAATGCCTTCACGCTGTTCTTCGTCTGCTCCGGCGCCTGGCTGCTCGGCGGCGCGATCCTGACCATCGCGTTCTGGCCCGCGCTGCAGGCTTCGATGGCCCAGGGCACCGGCGTGCTGGTGCTCGCCGGCCTCGCCGCGCTGTTCGCCGTGCCGATCCTCCTGTTCTACTATCTCGCCAGCCTCGCCGCGCACGGTCAGCGCATGCAGATGATCGCGCAATCGATGGCGCAGGTCGCAATGCGATTCTCCGAGCCGGAAAACGCCGCCGCCGATTCCATGGTGACGGTCGGTCAGGCGATCCGGCGCGAGGTCGCGGCGATGGGCGACGGCGTCGAGCGCGCGATCGCGCGCGCCGGCGAACTCGAGACGCTGGTTGCCAACGAGGTGGCGGCGCTGGAACGCGCCTATTCCGACAACGAAGTGCGCATCCGCGCGCTGCTGCAGGACATCGCCCACCAGCGCGACAATCTGGTCGGCCAGGCCGAGCAGGTGCGCAGCGCGATCTCCGGCGTGCAGATCGACCTGCGCCACGACATCGCGCTGATCTCGGACGCGATCGCCTCGCGCGTCGACGAGGTCGCCAAGAGCATCACCGGCGCGCTGGAAGAGCGCGGCCAGCACATCACGACGGCGCTGAGCCATGCCGGCGACAACATGATCCTCGCGCTCGGCGAGCGCGGCGGCGACCTGCTCGACCGCCTCGAGGAAGCCAGCGCCGAGACCACCCGCGCGGTGATGGACGCCTCCGAGCGGCTCACCACCAGCCTCAACTTCAAGACCGGCCACGTCCATGACGAGTTCGTCGATCTGGCCGATCGCGTCCACGAGATGCTGAACGAGCGCGTCGACCGCATCACCGGCGAGTTCGAGCAGCGTTCGTCTGCGATCGTCGACGGCATCTCCGACCGCACCGAAGAGGTCCACGATTCCCTGAAGAACTCCGCGGACTCGCTGCTGCTCGAGCTCGAGCTGCGCAGCAACGACCTCGTCAGCAAGATCGACGACGCCGGCAACCGCCTCGCCGGCCAGATCATGACGTCCGGTGACAAAGCGAGCGAGGCGCTCGACGTCACCGTCAATTCGCTGGTCGCCAAGGTGGTGGGCCAGACCGAGACCGCGCACGATTCGCTGTCGCTGCAGATGAGCGCGTTCGACGACCTGGTGAAGAACCACGGCAGCGAGCTCGCCGAGAAATTCGCCCGCGACTCCGGCACGCTCGGCGCGCTGATTACCCGCCACATCTCGGAATTCGACCGCACGGTGAAGACCTTCGGCGGCGATATCGTCGAACGCATGGGCCAGCGCACCCAGGACATCGCCGACAGCCTGAAGACCTATGTCGACACCTTCGACCATCGCGTCACCACGAACAGCGGCGATATCACCGCCTCGCTCGACCAGCGCCTGCTGCAGTTCGAGACCACGCTCGGCAGCCGCGTCACCAATCTCGACGCCTCGCTGAACGACAAGCTGTCGTCGTTCGACTCCTCGCTCGCCAGCAGGATCGGCTCGTTCGACGGCCGCCTGCAATCGCTGGATGACACGATCGACGGCCGCATGAGGACGCTCGAAGTCACCTTCGAGAGCCGCGCCAAGTCGGTCACCGACACCATCGACGGCCATCTCGGCACGCTCGCGACGCAACTGACCGACGGCGCCACCCAGGCGATCCAGTCGATCGACTCGCGCCTCGGCCTGCTCACCACGACCCTGACCGAGGGCACGGTGCAGGCGATCGCTGCGGTCGACCACCGTATCAACGGCGTCACCGAGACCATCGACAACCACAGCAACCGGCTTGCCGACACCATCAACGGCCACAGCACCCGCCTCGCGGAGACCATCGACGGTCACAGCACTCGCCTCGTCGAGACCATCAGTGGTCACAGCTCGAACCTGACCGACACCATCACCGCGCGCTTCACCGATATCCGGCAGGGCATCGAGAGCCGCGTCGGCGTCATCGCCGGCGACATCGACACCCGCGTCGCGCAGTTCGAGGACCTGCTGGGCTCGCGCGTCGAGGCCGTCGCCGGCCGCATCGAGAGCAGCGGCCGCCAGGCGAGCGAGGACCTGATGTCCCGCGCCGAGCTGTTGTCGTCCAGCATCAAGTCCCATGTCGAGGACGCCGAGCGCTCGCTGACCAACCTCGTGGTCAACACCAGCGAGACGATCCAGACCGGCGCGCGCACCGCGCAGCAGGCGCTGCTCTCCGTGTCTTCGGACGTTGGCAACCAGCTCAAGCAGAGCTCGGCCGAGGTCGAGAGCGTGCTGACCGCCGTCGGCACCAGCGCCGCCAATTCGATCCTCACCAGTGCCCGCGACGCGCAGGTCTCGCTGGTCTCCGCCTCCGGCGACGTCGCCTCCCAGATCAAGGCGCTGTCGGAGGATGTCGAGCGCACGCTGCAGGCCGCCGGCAGCGCCACCGCAGCCTCGGTGCTGTCGGGCGCCCGCGACGCGCAGACCACGCTGGTCTCGGCCTCGGCCGAAGCCGCCAGCCAGGTCAAGTCGCTCGCCGCCGACGTCGAGCAGTCGCTGTCGATGTCCGGCTCGGCCGCCGCCGAAGCGATCATGACCGGTGCGCGCGAGGCCCAGACCACGCTGATCGCGACCTCGACCGACGTCACCGGCCAGGTGAAGTCGCTCGCCAGCGACGTCGAGCGCTCGCTCTCGATGGCGGGTTCCGCGACCGCGGAAGCCGTCGTCGCCTCCGCCCGCGAGGCCCAGAGCACGCTTGCCGGCGCGTCCACCGAAGCCGCCAATTTGGCCCGCACGCTCGCGGCCGACGTGCAGCACTCGCTCTCGACCGCCGGCACCGCGACCGCGGAAGCCGTCGTCGCCTCCGCCCGCGAGGCCCAGAGCACGCTTGCCGGTGCGTCCACCGACGCCACCAATCTGGTCCGCACCCTGTCGGCCGACATCGAGCGCTCGCTCTCGATGGCCGGTTCCGCCACCGCGGAAGCCGTCGTCGCCTCCGCCCGCGAGGCCCAGAGCACGCTTGCCGGTGCGTCCACCGAGGCCACCAATCTGGTCCGCACACTGGCGGCCGATATGGAACGCTCGCTGTCGATGGCCGGCTCCGCCACCGCGGAATCGATCACGTCAGGTGCGCGTGAAGCCCAGAGCATGCTGGTCAGCGCATCCGCCGAGTCTGCGACACAGGTGACGGCGCTTGCCGCCGACATCCAGCGCGCGCTGTCGATGGCCGGCAGCGGCACCGCCGAGGCGCTGACTGCCGGTGCCCGCGAGGCGCAGAACACCCTGGTCGCTGCGTCGACAGAAGCCGCCAACCACGTCAAGTCGCTGGCAGTCGATGTCGAGCGTGTGTTGACGTCGGTCGGCACCAGCACCGCGCAGTCGATCCTCGGCAGCGCCCGCGACGCCCAGAACTCGTTCGTGGCAACGTCGAGCGAGGCCGCAAGCCAAATCCGCTCGATCTCCGCCGAGATCGAGCGCTCGCTGACCACGGCCGGTGCGGAGACCGCGCAGAGCGTCCTGGGCAGCGCCCGCGAGGCCCAGAGCTCGTTCGCGGCGATCTCCACCGAGGCGGCGACCCAGATCCGCGCGATCTCTGCCGAGATCGAGCGCTCGCTGACCACGGCCGGCGTGGAGACCGCGCAGACCGTGCTGGGCAGCGCCCGCGAGGCGCAGAGCTCGTTTGCGGCGACCTCGGCCGATGCCGCCGCCCAGATCCGCACGCTCTCGACCGATATCGAGCGCGCGCTGGGCGCAGTCACGGCCAAGACCACCGACAACATCCAGACCTCGGCGCAGAACGCGCAGGCCGCACTGATCAACATGTCCAACGAGGTCTCGACCAAGGTCAAGACGACCTCCGCCGACATCGAGCGTTCGGTGCTGTCGGCTTCCAGCGCGTTCGGCTCGGCGATGACCGGCAAGACCGACGAGATCGTCACCTATGTGCAGCAGCAGACCGAGCGCCTGTCGCAGATCGTCGACGGCCGCCGCGGCTCGCTGGTCGAGGCGCTGACCGCCAAGACCACGCAGCTTGCGACCGACATGGATCGCGCCACTGCCGACGCGCTGAAGGCGATCGAAACCCGCGGCCTCGCCTTCTCGCAGTCGATGTCGGCGCACGGCGGCGATGTCGCGCGCAACATCACCTCGGCCGGCGACCAGGCGACCGGCGCGGTGGCGAAGTCGCTCAAGGAGCTCGAGCAGGCCTCGCGCGCGGCGATCGATCAGTCGCGCCAGGTCTCGATCTCGGCCGTCACCGAGATGCAGGAGACCAGCAAGATCCTGCGCACCGATACGGTCGCGCTGTTCGAGCGGCTGCGCGAGGGCAACATCCTGCTGCAGGAAGTGTTGACCGGCGCCCACGACAACCTCAACTCGCTGGAGCGCGCGCTGGTGACCCGCGTGGCCGACTTCGTGTCCGCCATGAACGACGTCACCTCGCGCAACGGCGTGGCGACCCAGACGCTGGAAGACCAGCTCACGGTGTTCAACAGCAAGACCGGCAAGGCGCTGGAAGATCTTGGCGCGCTGTCGAGCCAGTTCGAGACCCATGGCAAGGCGCTGATCGACGCGGCTGCCGTGGTCGAGCAGGCCAACCGCTCGACGACGGCCTCCGTCAGCGAGCGCAAGTCGGCGCTGGAATCGCTGGTCACCACCATCGACCTGCGCACCACCGATCTCGACCAGCGGCTGTCGCGCTTCACCGGGCTGCTCGATGAATCGCTTGCCGCGGCCGAGGAGCGCGCCCGCGACATCGCACGCGTGGTGGCGGAGACCGCAGGCGCCGGTTCGGCGGCGATCAGCAAGCAGTTCGAGGCGGTGCGCATGGCGGCCGAGAACGAGCGGCAGCAGACCGTCGACGCCATGAACGACCTGTACCAGCAGAGCAACGCCGAGACCGATGCGATGTTCAAGGACTCGACGGAGAAGTTCTCCGCGATGGTCACGGCGATGAAGCAGATGGCGAGCGAGATGCACAACGAGCTCGAGGCCACCCGCAACGAGCTGCGCCGCGGCGTGCTCGAAATGCCGCAGGAGGCCGCCGAGAACACCGCGCAGATGCGCAAGGTGATCGTCGACCAGATCGAGGCGCTGGCCGAACTGAACCGCATCGTCGCCCATCACGGCCGCGGGCTCGACGTGGTCAGCACCAATCGCGCCAGCGTCCGCCACGAGGAGCCGGTGATGGCTGCCACCGGCGGCCGCGGCGACGTCCGGATGCGGGACAATGGCAACAGCGCCGCGACGCTGCCGCCGCCCGATCTCGGCATGGCCAGTTCGCGCCGCACCGAGGCCCCGTCGGTCAGTCCGGCAGGCCCCAACAACAACAACAACGGCGACGGCTGGCTGTCCGACTTGCTCAACCGCAGCGACGCGCCGCCGCCGGCACAGCCGGTCCGCGAGGCCCAGCGCCCGCGTCCGCAGCAGCAGCCAGCCGCCAATCCGCTGGAGTCGCTGTCGCTCGACATCGGCCGGCTGATGGACCGGACGCTTGCCGCCGAGATGTGGGATCGCTACCAGCGCGGCGAGAACAAGGCGTTCAGCAAGCGCCTCTACACGCCGGCCGGCCAGAAGGCCTTCGATGAGGTGGCCCGCAAGTACCGCGCCGACCGCGGCTTCAAGCAGACGGTCGACCGCTACATCGCGGAGTTCGAGCGGCTGCTCGACGAAGTCGCCCGCGAAGGCCGCGGCCAGCAAGAGCTGGCTGGCCACCTGACCTCGGAGACCGGGCTGGTCTACACCCTGCTCGCGCATGCGGCAGGACGGCTGGGGTAAGCGTTCGAACCAATCGCGGGACAAGAAACGGGGGCAGCGATGCCTCCGTTTTGCTTTTGACCGACGCAAGAATAGGATTGCGGGAGAACGAGAGCTCAACCCAAAGTCTTTAGCCCAACTCTTCAACCAAGGTCCTTCAAGTCCTCCGGAATCATCCTGGCAACGGCGCCAGAACACGGCTGAGAGGGTTCAGATGTTGCCATCGCATCGCGCACACCGGCACTCCATCGTCGCGTTGACGGTGCTCGGGACAATCGGGTTGGCCGCGGTTGCGATGGCGGATCCGATGGAGCCATCCAAAATCCGGACCATCAGAGTAACGCCGCAGTCGGCCGATGATCTTGGCGATCCATCGAAGGCGCCTGCAAAATCGAACCGCCTTCACGTGTTGACGGTACGGCCAAGACTGCCTGACGAACAACGCGACGCTGCTGGCCACGAGTTGTCAACAATACAGCAGACAAGCAAACCCGCGGCCGATGCGCATGTCGTTCGAACGATGCCCGTCAGGCTGGAGCCCCAGCAGCCCCGCAATACATTCGGCCGCGAATGGTCGGGGACACCGGGTCTTATCAACGGCGCATCCAATGCCCACCACATTCGCACGTTGACGATCCGCTCGGAGCGGACGGACATCTGTCCCGGCTATAACCGCTTCGTTCCTGAGGCAGGTGAACCGACACAGTCACCGCCCCGATGAAAGGTGCGCCCCTCGTCGGAACCGAGAGGAGACCCGCCTCGCCTACTGCCGCCGTCGCGGTCCGGGTGCTGCGGCCGGAGCCGGCGCGGGCTCGGGTGCGGCGTTGTTGCTGCCGCCGAAGATCACCCGGCTCGGGTTGCGGTCGAAATTGTTCACGGCGCGGCTGATGTCGGAGAGCGTGCGGCGGCCGTCGGTGATCAGGGCGGTGGAGCGCTTGTCGAGATCCTCGGCGAGTTCGCGGATCGACTTCACCATCAGGTTCAGCTCGCTGCCGCTGTTGCCGCCCGCGATCGCATTGAGGCCCAGCATCAGACTGTCGGCCTTGCCCATCACGCCGTCGACCTTGAGCATGACGTTGTCGATCTTCTCGGAATTGCGCGCCAGCGCCTGGGTGAAGACCTCGAGATTCTTCAGCGAATTCTTCACCGACTGCTGATTGTCGGCGACGATGCGGTTGACGTTTTGCAGCGTGGCGCGGATCGCCTCGGTGACGTCCTGCAGCGCATTGGGGTCGGCGGTCAGAACCGGGATACCGTCCTCGTCGAGCGGCACCGGCGGGGCGGCCTCCTCGCCGCCCTTCAGTGAGATCGCAGCGACGCCGGTGAGGCCCTGGAATTCGAGACCGACCAGGGTGTCCTTGCGGAGCGGCGCGTTGTTCTCGATCATCGCCAGCGCGACCACGCGTCGCGGGTTGTCGAGCTTCACTGAAACCACTTCCCCTATCCGGATACCGTTAAAATTGACGTTGCCGCCATTGCGCAGGCCCGACGCCGGCCCTTCGAAGATCACCCGCAAGGGGCTGCGCAGCTTGGTGGTGTGCAGGCTCTGGAACCACAGCACGAAGCCGAACGCGGCGGCAATTACCGCCAGCGTGAAAGCCCCGATCAAGACGTAGTTCGCCCGCGTTTCCATCAATCACTCCTGAGCTCTCGCGCAGTCAGCCTGCGCTCGAGCCCGTCGAATTCCCTGTTGGCGCATGATCTCGTCCGAAAACCGGTCTCCTCGCTTCGGGATCATGGGCTAGGCCACAACGGCACGGGCGCGCTTGCCGTTGAAATATTGCTGCAGCCATGGATGCTGCGATGCCTTCATGTCGGCGATCGATCCTGCAGCAATGATCTTACCGTTCCCTAACACGGCGATACGGTCGCACGCGGTGTAAAGACTGTCGAGATCGTGGGTTACCATGAAAACGGTCAGCCCCAAAGTACGCTGCAGGGTGCGCACCAGCTCGTCGAAATCGCCGGCGCCGATCGGATCGAGGCCCGACGTGGGCTCGTCGAGAAACACCAATTCAGGATCGAGCGCGAGTGCGCGCGCCAGCGCGACGCGCTTGATCATGCCGCCGGACAGCTCCGACGGATAGCGATCGGCGACCTCGGGCTTCAGCCCGACCATCACCAGTTTCGCCACCATGATCTCGTCGAGCAGCCGCTGCGAGACGCGCAGATATTCGCGCGCCGGAAACTGGATGTTCTGGCGCACCGTGAGCGAGGAGAACAGCGCGCCCTGCTGGAACAGGATGCCCCAGCGCCGCTCGACGGCTCGGCGCTGCGCCGAACTCGCGGCATCGAGATCGACGCCGAACACTTCGATGCGGCCGGAGACCTTTGGCACCAGGCCAATGATGGTGCGCGTCAGCACCGATTTGCCGGCGCCCGACGGACCGACGAAGCCGAGGATCTCGCCGCGCTTGACGTCGAGGTCGAGGCCGTCGAGCACGCGCGTCTTGCCGAACTGCACCGTGATGTCGCGGACCCGGATGATGGCGTCGTCGTCCTGCTCGGCCATGATCACATCCCGATCGAGGCGAAGAAGATCGCGAACACGCCGTCCATCACGATCACGAAGAAGATCCCTTTCACCACCGAGGCGGTGGTGTGCTGACCGAGCGACTCCGCCGAGCCCTGCACCGCCAGCCCCTCGACGCAGGCGACGATGCCGATCACCGCCGCCATCACCGGCGCCTTGACCATGCCGACGATGAAATGGTCGATCGATATGGCATCACGAAGGCGGAGCAGGAAGGCTTCCGGATCGACGCCGCCATAGAGCCAGGCCACCAGGCCGCCGCCATAGAGCGCGGCCATCGCGCCGAGGAAGGCCAGGATCGGCAGCGCCAGCACCAGCGCCAGCATGCGCGGCAGGATCAAGACCTCGATCGGATCGAAGCCCATGGTGCGCAGCGCGTCGATCTCCTCGCGCATCTTCATCGAGCCGAGCTCGGCGGTATAGGCCGAGCCGGAGCGGCCCGCGACCATGATCGCGACCAGCAGCACGCCGATCTCGCGCAGCACCAGCACGCCCAGCATGTCGACGACGAAGATGTCGGCGCCGAACCTGCGGAAATGGAAGATGCCCTGCTGCGAGATGATGCAGCCGATCAGGAAGGTGATCAGCACCACAATCGGCACCGCGCGCCAGCACACCTGCTCGAGGTGATGCACGGTCGAGGTCAGGCGGAAGCTGCGCGGATGGATCAGCACATTGCCGGCTGCGGCAATCACCGCACCGAGCATGTCGATGAGGCCGATGATGGTACCGCCGATGCCGGCCACGGTGCGCCCGATCTGCTCGAGCATGCCTGATATCGAGAGCGGGTCGCTCACGACCTTGGGCGCTGCGCCGACGCGGCGGACCTCGTCGACCAGGCTGGAATAGTTGGCGGAGAGGCCCGCGATCTCGGCTTCGGCGCTGGCGTTGCTGAGGCTGCGGCGCAGCCGCTCGATCAGCCAGGCGCCGAACGTGTCGAGGCTCGCGACCTGCGACACGTCGATGAAGATGTGCGGGCGGCTGCCGCGCAGCTTCTCGGCGTCGGAGACGATCCGCTCGAGCGCAGGGGCAAAGCGGGCGGTCCAGTTGCCCGCCGCGCACAACGCCAGTCCTTCGCCTTGGGCTATCCGCTCCAGTGTCGGGTCGCCGCTCACCTTTTGCCTACCCCTTGAAGCCGGCTGGCCGCCGCTCACGCAGATCTCCGGCGGCTTGCCGGATCGGCTTGTCGAATCTGCCACTAACCAGCCATAGTTGGTTGCGCGTCGCAAGCTACGGTTCAGGAAATAGTAGACTTTAAAATGACTTCCACCCCATCCCGAGCTATTTCCCTTAACGTGGGGATCGAGCGCTGGCCGATCGCCGGGACGTTTACGATCAGCCGCGGCGCCAAGACCGAGGCCGTCGTCGTGGTGGCCGAGGTGAGCCAGGGCGGCGTCATTGGCCGCGGCGAATGCGTGCCCTACCCGCGCTATGGCGAAACGCCTGAGGCGACGCTGCAAGCGATCCAGGCGATGCAGGAACCGCTCGCCGGCGGTATCGACCGGATCGCCCTGCAGGCCCGGATGCCATCAGGCGCTGCCCGCAATGCACTGGATTGCGCGCTGGCGGACCTCGAGGCCAGGCTCAGCGGTCAGCGCATCTGGAACCTGCTCGGACGGCCGGCGCCGGAGCCCCGCACCACCGCCTATACGATCTCGCTCGGAACGCCGGAGGCGATGGCGGAAGCCACTGCCAAGGCCGCACACCGTGCGCTGCTCAAGATCAAGCTCGGCGGCGAAGGCGACGGCGCACGGATCGCCGCCGTGCGCAAAGCGGCGCCGGCATCCGAACTGATCGTCGACGCCAATGAAGCCTGGACCGACGATAACCTCGCCGCCAACCTCGCGGCCTGCGCCGATGCCGGCGTCACGCTGATCGAGCAGCCGCTGCCAGCGGGCAAGGACGAATCGCTGGCGCGGATCAAGCGCCCGGTTGCGGTCTGCGCCGACGAAAGCGTACATGACCGCGCTTCGCTTGCGGGCCTGCGCGGCCGCTATGACGCCGTCAACATCAAGCTCGACAAGACCGGCGGGCTGACCGAGGCGCTCGCGATGGCGGATGCCGCGAGCGCGCTCGGCTTCGAGATCATGATCGGCTGCATGGTCGCGACCTCGCTTGCGATGGCACCGGCGATGCTGATCGCGCAAGCCGCGCGCTTCGTCGATCTCGATGGCCCGCTGCTGCTGGCGAAGGACCGCGACAACGGGCTGCGCTACGAGGGCAGCCTGGTCTACCCGCCGGACGCCGCGCTCTGGGGCTAGAGCATGATCCGGAAAAGTGTGTAGCGGTTTTCCGAAAAGATCATGCTCAAATCAAAGAGCTAGAGCGGGATGACGATTCGAAGAAGAGTCATCCCGCTCTAGGTGGTGTGGACTCTAAGGATTCCCTTTTAGGAGCAAATCAGATTCAAGGCTGCTTTTGGGGAGGCCGCCTTGGGTGTGATGGACCGTTTGGTATTGAGCGACGCGGCGTGGGAGCGGATAGCGCCGCTGATCATAGGGCGCCCCGATCAGAAGGGCTCCACCGGGCGCGACAACCGGATGTTCGTGGAAGGTGTGCTGTGGATCGTGCGTACGGGGTCTCCCTGGCGCGATCTTCCGGAGGTGTTTGGGGACTGGAACAGCGTGTTCCGGCGCTTCAGTCGATGGAGCATCAAGGGTGTTTGGTGGCGGATCTTCGAGGCGATGTCCGATGATCCGGACTTCGAATATCTGATCGTCGATTCCACCATTGTTCGGGCGCATCAGCACGCCGCCGGCGCCAAAAAGGGGGGTCTGAAGATCAAGCGGAAGATCAAGCGATCGGCCGCTCGCGCGGCGGCCTGAGCACCAAGATACATATGGCCGTTCGAGGCTTGGGATGTCCGGTGCGGTTCACGCTTACCGCAGGTCAGAAGGGCGATGCACCGCAAGCCGCCGCATTGATCGAAGGCTTATCCGCCGAGGTCGTCATGGCCGATACGGCCTATGACGCCGATCACTTGCGCCAAGCCATCGCCGCCAAAGGCGCGCTCGCCGTGATCCCCAACAACCCGTCACGCGCGCTCAAATATCCACTCGACAAGCATTTCTATGCCCAGCGTCATCTCGTCGAATGCTGCTTCTCAAAGCTCAAGCAGTTCCGCCGCGTCGCAACCCGCTTCGAAAAAACGGCCCGGAACTACCGGGCCGTCGTCACTCTCGCAGCCATCGTTCTATGGATGCGCTAGTGTCCACACCACCTAGTGGACTAGTCGCTTCCGCGCGAACCACATCACGAGCCCGCCCAGAGCCGCCATCACAGCCATCATGTCGTAGACGCCGAGCCCGATGCGCGCATAGACCAATCCGCTGACGATCGCAGTCGTGCTCGCGACGATGCCGGCGCAAGCGGTGAGATAACCTTGTGCCCGCGCCATCACGTGAACCGGCACGTGATGCACCATCAGGCCCATGATGCCGACCTGGGTCAGACCGAAGCTCAGCCCGTGTCCGAGCTGGACCACCGCCAGCACCGCAAGCGGCGGGTCCTGCGCGGTGATCGCCCAGCGCGCCATGGCGCTGGCGGCCGCGATCATCACCAGCACAGCCGACGGCAGCGTGAAGCGCGGCGAGAGCGCAAACAGCACGATCTCGGCGATCACGCCGAGCACCCAGAGACAGGCGATGGTCAGGCCGCTGAACCCGGCCTGCTGCCAGGCGATCGATGCGAAGATGTAATAGGCGCCATGGCTGCCCTGGATCAGCGCCGAGGACACGATGATGGCGAGGAAGGTCGGATTGCGCAGCAGCTTCGGCGCGCCGGCTGCAGGCGTAGCGGCCGCTGCCGGACGGCCGAGCGGTCGCAATGTCAGCCCGACCAGCGCCCCGAGCACGGTCACCGCCGTGATGATCCAGATCAGATCGACCTCCGCGACGTAGCGGAGCAAGAACCCGCTGACGAGCGCGCAGACCGCGAAGGCCGCCGAGCCCCAGAGCCGCAGCGGCCCGTAGCTGAGACCGAATTGCCTGACGCCGCGCAGCGCATAGGCGTCGGTCAGCGGCACCATCGGCGTCCAGACGCAGCAGGTCAGCGCATAGACCGCGAGCAGCACGAACGGCTGATGCTGGGTGCCGATCACGGCAAAGCCGCACACCGTGGCGAAGCCGGTGGCGATGATCGCGCCGCGCAGCATCTGGCGCCGTTCCGCCACTGCTGTGACCAGCGGCAGCACGGTGAAGCGCGTCACCGGCGGCACCGCCGTGATGATGCCGATCCAGGCGGCATCGATGCCGATCACCTTCAGCCACACCGTGAAAAACGGCAGGTGAACCCCGGTCATGCCGAACAGCGTGGCATAGAATGCCGCAAGGCTGACAGCGAATCGCCGCGATGCAAGCTTTGCTGCAATGGGGATTTGTGATTCGGAAGACATCAATTCAATTGCGATTCGCGCGATATCGTGATGATCGTTAGCGTAACGCGCAGTGATTTGCGCGAAGAGATTGTGATGGCCGAAGAAGCATTCGCCCTGTCGCCGATATCCGCCCGCGCGGCCCTGCCGAGCGAGGAGGACTATGCCGCGATCAGCGCGGCCTTCATGGAGACCTCGCGGGGCCGCTGGTTCCTCGGCGAATATGCCAAGCGCAACCGCAACGCCGACACAAGCATGGTGCTCGATGCGGTGGCGCGGATCGAGGAAAGCCTCAGTGCGCAGCGGCAGGCCGCCGCGGACGCCATCCGGGACGAGCAGCTGGCACAGGCGCTGGCCGCCCTGCGCGGCGCGATCGAGGCCGCGCAGGTCTCCGCCATCACAGCGCTCGACGGCGTCAGCTTCGAGCAAAACCTCGCGCCGGTGCGCAAGGGCGTGCGGGTGATCAGGGAAATCTCCTGGCGGCTGCGCGAGATCGGCAATGACGGCCGGATCTGCGACATCATCGATTCGCAGGCCAGCGCGATCGAGGCCGGCGCCGCTGAGGTTTCGATGGACGACGCCAAGGCCGTGCTGGATGCCGCCTTCGCGGCGCTGGCCCGCCGGCTCGGCGAGTTCGATCCGGACAAGGCGGCGCCCCCTGCGGCCGAACCTGATGTGGCCGAGGCTCCGGTTGCGGAACCGCCTGCGGCCGCGCCCTCACCGCCACAGGTGACCGAGAGCGCTGCCGCCGACGCCGCGGTTACCACGCCGCCAGCGCCGCCTCAGGAGGCCGCTGCAACGCCGCCCGCCGAAGCTGCGATGGCCGTCACGCCGCTGCCGAGCGAAGCTTGGATCACGGCCGAGACCGCGCTGGCCGAAGCAGAGGCCGCAGAGCTCGCCCGCGTCGCCAACGATGCGGCCGCCGACGCCCAGGACGAAGCGATGCTCGATCTCATCGCGATGGAAATGGGCGCGCCCGATCCGATCGACGAAGAGGCGATCGCCGAGGAAATGCGCGCCGCCGAGGAGATGCGCGTCGCCGAGGCGATGGCGGCCGAGCCCGAAATGGCTGAACCCGAAATGGCTGCACCATTGGCTCAGGCCGAGCTCGCGGCGGCGCCCGAGCCGAAGATCGAGGTCAGGGTCGAGCCGCCGCCGGTGGCCGCAGCGCCGGTTGCCGAAGCCCCGGTCGTGGCGCCGCCTCTCCCGCCCGCCGTTGAGGCTGCCGCCGAACCTGCAAGAGAGATCTCGCTTGGCTCGACCATCATCGCCAGCGGTCTCCTGAAAAGGCCAAGCGTCGCGGCCAACGATCCGCTCGCGCCAATCCGCCGCATGAGCCAGGCCGAGAGGATCGCGTTCTTTTCGTAAGCGCGGCGTATTCGCACCTCGTGCGCGAGCATTTTTCTCACATTGGTCACCCGCGAAGCGTGACCCAACTCACGTACCGCCGATGGCCATGGGTAGAGGTCACGGCTTCAGGTGTTGATTCGGGGCGTGGTCCACGTTGCAAATCGCGGAATTGGACCGCCGCTAACGATATAGACGCCCGCTGAGATCAGACCGATCGCCCCCCAGTCAAGCGGTCCAGGCCATTCGCCGAGGACCGGAATTCCCAATAGCGCCGTGATGGCCGGGCAGAGCGCCGCGAAGGCGGCGCCGCTCGAGGCGCCGAGGATGCTGACGGCTCGTCCATAAAGAAGCAGGGAGATGATCGCGGTGAACACGCCCTGCACCACAGCCTGCAGCGCCACGTCGCCCCACGGTGCTGCCGCAAGTGTTGTTCCAGGCAACAACGTGAAGACAGGCAGATACAGGATCATGGCGCCGACGGCGGATATGGCCGCGGCATGCAATCCATCCAGACGAGCCTTTCGCAGAGCGACCGTGTAGCAGGCCCACGCCAGTGCGGCGCAGAGAAACAGCCCCTGACCGACATTCTGCAGCGATCCCAACTCACCGCCGGAGCCCCACGCGATGACGAGCACACCCGGCAGAATGAGGGCGAAGCCGATCTTCTTCACCGTCGTGAACACCTCCTTCAAGAGCGCCGCCGCAAGCAGCGCGACCATCAACGGCATCACACCCGGAAACAGAGCGCCCGCATGCGCTGCCGGAGCGAACAGAAGTCCGGAGTTGGCGAAAAAGACCGGCCCCGCGCCGCCAAGCACAATGGCCGCCAGTCCGAACCAGCCGAGACGATCGAATGCCAGTCCGTTCTTGACCAGGTAGGGCAACAGCAGCATCCCGGCGACGCCGAAGCGCAACGCCGCGATATCCCAGGGTGTGAGGCTGGTCCGAAGGCCAAGGCGCGCCACGACGATCCACCCCGACCAGATGCTGACGGCCGCGAGACCGCAAAGCGCACCTTGAAGGTATTGCCTGGCGTCGCGTTCGCTCGACATTGCCTGTGGTCACCTTGGACGCCGCAATGGTACATAACCCTTATAACGTGTATTATGGGTTATGATCGCATCGCAGGCAACGTCGGGGATGACCGGACCAACCAACCCATTCGACTGGAGCGGAGGTCATCCCGCCCTGGACCTCGTCAACACGCTGGACGAGCGGCCCTCCGACGCACCGATCGAGACTCTGACCGCCTACGGCGGTTTGGTGAGTTTCACTAAGCTGGCCGGGCTTATCGAGCCTTCCGCGGCGAAGCGGTTGCGATCGCTCGGTGGGCCCGCTTGCACACGCGTCATACGGCGCGCTCGCGAATTGAGGGAACACCTGTACACAATCGTTGGCGCAATCCACGATGGGCTATCCGTTCCGCAGAACGATCTGGACGCGATTGCCGTGGAAGTCCGTCGGGCACACGCCGCCAGAGCCCTCACCGCAACCGGAGCATCAAGCGCCATCATATCCGGCTGGAGGTTGCCCACCTCCCCGGAGATACCCGTGCATGCCTGCGCCCTGGCGATCGAGGATCTGCTTCTATCCACAGACCACAGCCGCATCCACAAGTGTGGCGCGGCCGACTGTGAAGTCTACTTTATAGATACCAGCAAGGCGCACCGGCGACAGTGGTGCAGCATGAAGAACTGTGGCAACCGCGAGAAGCAGAGGCGCTGGCGCTCGGCGGCAGAATAGATTTCTGTGCAGCGACACGGGGGAGCGCGATAAGCCGCCCTCGCCTGCCCCTTCGAAAACATGCTGGTCTCAGGCGACGAGCTTCGCGAACAGATCGGCGTCGACATTGCCGCCCGAGAGCACGATGACGACGTTCTTGCCCTTGACGTCGATCCGCCCGGCCAAGAGCGCGGCAAGCCCAACCGCGCCGCCGGGCTCGACCACGAGCTTCAGCTCGCGATAGGCAAAGGCCACCGCGGCGCCGACCTCATCATCGGAGACGCTGACGCCATTTGCGAGCAGCTTGCTGTTGATGGCGAAGGTCAGTTCGCCCGGCATCATCGCCATCAGCGCATCGCAGATGGTGCGCGCCGCGACCGGATGCGCCTCGCGATGCCCGACCTTGAGCGACAGAGCGTGATCGTCATAGCCCGCGGGCTCGGCGACGATCACCTGGGCCTGCGGATATTTCGCCTTCACCGCGGTGGCAACGCCGGCAATCAAGCCGCCGCCCGAGGCCGGCGCGACCACGATATCCGGCACAAGCCCGAGCGCCGCCATGTCCTCGGCGATCTCGCGGCCGGCGGTGCCCTGGCCTGCGATCACGAAGGGATCGTCATAGGGACGCACCAGGGTCGCGCCGCGCTTGCTGGCGATGCCGTTGGCGATCGCCTCGCGGTCGTCGCGATCGCGATCGTAGAGCACGACCTCGGCGCCATAGGATTTGGTCCGCTCGCGCTTGGTGAGCGGCGAGTCCGCAGGCATCACGATGGTCGCCTGCATGTTGAGGATCTTGGCCGCCGCGGCGACACCCTGCGCATGGTTGCCCGACGAGAACGCGACGACGCCGCCGCTGCGCTTGTCCTGCGGAATCGAGGCGAGCTTGTTGAAGGCGCCGCGGAACTTGAACGATCCGGTCCGCTGCAGCATTTCGGGCTTGAGGAAAATCTGGCTGCCAACGCGTTCGTTGAGAACGGGGAAGGTCAGGAGCGGCGTGCGCACCGCGAACGGCGCGACCACCCTGGCAGCGGCATCGATGTCCGCGGCAGCGACGGGTGGATTGAGAGTGGTGTCCGTCATCCACGATTTGTATCGCGGGGGGACGCGGCCCGGCAAGACGCTTTATAGCGTTTTCGAGCGAAGTGGGTACCGGTTCGCGTGAAGAAAACGCGTCAAAACAAAGACGCATGAGATCGTTCAGCGTGACGTGGGATGGGGGGCCGGCAGGGCCGCGAAATGGTGCTCTTCGGCGCCGAATTCGAGCGCTTCCCCCTCGCCGTCGGGTGCCACGGGGCGAACGTTCATGCAGCGGTCGATGAACACCCGGGCCGACGCCTGCCAGGTATGGAGCGCGGCGAAATCGACGCAGGCCTGGCGCGAGATGCCGAGCGCCTCCAGGCAGGCGTGGTGCAGATCGTCGTCAAGCACGCCAACCGGCGCCGCGCCGATCACGTCGCGGGGACCGGTGACCGGAAAAGCGGCAACCGGCAGGCCGCTCGCCAGCGCCTCGAGCAGCACCAGGCCGAACGTGTCGGTCCGGCTCGGGAACACGAATACATCGGCGGCGGCGTAGATTTCGGCCAATTCCTCGCCGTGGCGGGCGCCGAGGAAGACGGTTTCAGGATATTTTCGCTCCAGCGTCGCCCGCGCCGGGCCGTCGCCGACCACGATCTTGGTGCCGGGCAGATCGAGATCGAGGAACGCCTCAAGATTCTTCTCCACCGCCACCCGGCCGACGCTGAGATAGACCGGCTGCGGCAGGCAGAGATCGACGTCGCGCGGATGGAACAGCGCGGTATCGACGCCGCGCGACCACAGCACCACGTTGCGGAAGCCGCGTTGGCGCAGCTCGGCCGCCAAGGCCGAGGTCGCCGCCATCACCGCCCGGCTCGGCCTGTGGAACCAGCGCAGCGCACGCCACACCCAGGCTTCGGGGACAGGCGTCCGTGCCGAGACATATTCGGGGAAGCGGGTGTGGAAGCTCGTCGTGAACGGCAGGCCGCGCTTGCGGCAATAGCGGCGAACCGCAAGCCCGATCGGGCCTTCGGTCGCGATATGGATGCTGTCGGGCCGGGCCGCCTCGATCAGGCTGGCGACCTTGGCCTGGTACGGCAGCGCGAGCCTGAGATCGCGATAGCTCGGCATCGCAAAGGTACGGAACTCGTCCGGCGTCAGGAAGCTCACCTCGACACCGAGCGATTTCGCCGCCTGCGCCATCATGGTCAGCGTGCGGACAACCCCGTTGACCTGGGGATGCCACGCATCGGTCGCGACCAGGATATGCGTCATGCAGCGCGTGCCGTCACTCGCGGAACCGGCGCGATCCGGCGCACCGGATCGGTCCAGGTGATGATCTCGAAATGGCCGTCCTCATGCTCGGCAAGCGCGGTGCAGCTCTCCACCCAGTCGCCGCAATTCATGTAACGGATGCCGTGCTCGTCATGAATTGTCGCGTAGTGGATATGGCCGCAGATCACGCCGTCGCAGCCATGGCGCCGCGCCTCACCCGCAAGCGTCGCCTCGAACGCGCCGATATAGTTCACCGCCTTCTTGACCTTCAGCTTGGCCCATTGCGACAGCGACCAGTACGGCACGCCGAACATCTTGCGGAAGAAGTTGACGAAGCGATTCATCTGGATCGCGAAGTCGTAGGCCTTGTCGCCGAGATGGGCGAGCCAGCGCGCGTTCTGCACCACGAGATCGAAGATGTCGCCGTGGATCACGAGGTAGCGCTTGCCGTCGGCGCCGGTGTGAACGGTGTTCTCCACCACATCGATGCCGCCGAAATGCGTGCCGTAATATTTGCGCAGGAACTCGTCGTGGTTGCCCGGGACGTAGATCACCTTGGCGCCCTTGCGCGCCTTGCGCAGCATTTTCTGCACGAAATCGTTGTGGGTCTGCGGCCAGTACCAGTTCGACTTCAGCGCCCAGCCGTCGACGATATCACCAACGAGGTAGATCGTGTCGGCATCGTGAGAGCGGAGGAAGTCCAGCAGGCGGTCGGCTTGCGAACCGCGGGCTCCGAGATGGACATCGGAGATAAACAAAGTGCGAAAGTGCCGCTCGGGACTTTCTTCACTCAAGGAGTCACTTCCCATGCCTGTGCACCTAACAGATTCCTGTGACAAGGCGATGACGACCCCCGTGACCCACGGCCTCACTAACAGTTAACGAGAATCAGCAGCACGCCCCTTCCCTGCGGATAACAGCGGCGTGCGACAATCTGGCGACATGGACGGTCGCGGCTGTGCGGAACAGGCGGCGTGTTGCTCGCATATCGCGGTGGAACAAAGCGTGCAGTCGAAGAATCGATGAATGCGTGCCCGGATGAAGCGAAGCGCAATCCGGGGTCTTATATCCGCGGACGAGTTGGTCCCGGATTTCGCGGAGCCTGTCATCGGGCGCGCATTCGCGCGACCCGTTGGCTTCATCCGGGCTACGAAGCTACGAAGCCTCAGTAATATTTGTGGAAGTGATGCACCGGCCCGTGGCCGTGTCCGACGGCGAAGCGATCGGCAGCGGCGATCGCGTCCGTGATCCAGGCCTTGGCGTTGCGCACCGCGGCCTCCATCGCCTCGCCCTTCGCAAGCCCCGCTGCGATCGCCGACGACAGCGAGCAGCCGGTGCCATGCGTGTTTGATGTGGCGATGCGCGGCGCCGCCAGCGCGATGCTGCACTCGGCATCGATCAGATAGTCGATGCTCTCGGCGCCATGCCCGTGGCCGCCCTTGACCAGCACCGCGCGGCATCCCAACGCCAGCAATTGCCTGCCCTGCCGCGCGACGTCGGCCTCGCTGGAGGCAACCGGCTGGTTCAGCAGCGCCGCCGCTTCTGGCAGATTCGGTGTGATCAGCGATGCCAGCGGAAACAGCATGGTCCTCAGCGCATCGACGGCCTCGGCCGCGAGCAGCCGATCGCCCGAGGTTGCGACCATCACCGGATCGAGCACGACATGGCGCGGCGCCCAGCGCTTCAACCCGTCGGCGATCGCAGCGATCGTCTCGGCCTGCGCCACCATGCCGATCTTGACCGCGCCGACGTCGAGGTCGGAGAACACCGCATCGATCTGGGCCGTGACGAACGCCGCGGGCACCGGATGGATACCGCTGACGCCCCTGGTGTTCTGCGCGGTCAGCGCCGTGATCGCGGAGGCCCCGAACACCCCGAGCGCGGCAAAGCTCTTGAGGTCGGCCTGGATGCCCGCCCCGCCCGAGGAATCCGAGCCTGCAATGGTGAGCGCGACCGGCGTCATTCTGCGGCACCGGCGGTTGATACGAATGAGACCTTTACGATCAAGACCATGGCCTGTCCTAGCCCGGCCGCCCATCGGCAGCAAGTTCGCCTGACTTTACCGCGAGTTGGCCTTGAGTTGGCCTTGCCTTGGCGGCCCGTTTTGGGCCTATAGTCGCGAAAATCCCCCGGAGACGACTTTGATGGTTCCTTTCTTCGTCCAGATCAAATGCAAGCTCGGCCAGTCCTACACCGTCGCCAATGCGCTGGCGGAAGCCGAGATTGCGTCCGAGATCTACTCCACCGCGGGCAATTACGATCTGCTGGTCAAGTTCTACGTCGACCACGACACCGACATCGGCCATTTCATCAACGAGAAGGTTCAGGTGATCCCGGGCATCCAGGACACCCTCACCATCATCACCTTCAAGGCGTTCGGCGCGAAGTAGACTTCGACTCCACTTTCGTCATGGCCGCGCAGATTCGCGAAGCGGGTCTTCGCGCTAAATGTCCCGGGCATGACCAAGCCAGCTGAAAGCGCCTGACGACATGGATCACGCTCTGAGCAAACCTCTCAGGAATCCTTCGCGGGCTTCTTCACCGGCTTCGGTGGTCCCTCGACCGGCGGCAGCGACTTGATGTATTCGGCGATTGCGTCGCGATCGTTCGGCGAGAGCTGCGAGGTGTTACGGATCACGCGCACCATCGATCCGCCGGCGCTGTCGCCGTCCGGCGTCTGCCCGCTCTCGAGGAAATAGGCGACATCCTTCGCGCTCCAGTCCGAGAGCCCCCTCGGCGTGATGTTGGGCACCCAGCCCTCGCCCTCCGGATTCGGGCCGCCGGCGAAGCGCTGCGCGCTGATGATGCCGCCGAGGAAATTCCGCGGGCTGTGGCACTCGGCGCAATGGCCAAAGCTGTTGACGAGATAGGCGCCGCGATACCACTGCGCCGAACGGCTGGGGTCCGCGATGAACGGCTGGCCGTTCATGAACAGGAATTTCCAGACGCCGACATTGCGCCTGATGTTGAAGGGAAACGGCAAATCGTGATCGCGCACCTTGCCGGCGACCGGCGGCAGGGTCTTCAGATAGGCAAACAGGTCACGCACGTCATTGAGCTTGGCGTATTGATAGGACGTGTAGGGAAACGCCGGGAAATAGTGCGCCCCCGATGGCGAGGTGCCCTTCATCACCGCGGTGACGAAATCCGCCTCGCTCCAGCGGCCGATGCCGTCGTTCGGATCGGGCGAGATGTTCGGCGCATAGAAGGTGCCGAACGGCGACGGTATCGCAAGGCCGCCACCGAGCTTCGTGCGGTCGTCCTGCTTCGGCACGGCGTGGCAGGAGGAACATCCCCCCGCATTGAACGTTGTGAGGCCGTTGGCCAGGTTGGGATGGTAGGCGGGCAGCGCGCTTGCGGCAACGGTCGCGGGGATCGTCAGCCACCAGAACACGCCGAAGCCGATTAAGCCGGCCAGGATGGCCAGGAGAAGAATTCGTCGCAACATTCACCGATCCGTCATTGGTCGCTTCAGCCTCTCAACCAGTATGATGGCAACCCGTCGCACAAGCTCGCATCAAATTTGCCGCAGGCACGATCAATTTGGGAATAAATCCGAAAAGCCGCTGTTTGAAGACTGCAACCATCGTGTGACGTCAAAGGGGAGAGAACCATGTCCAACAAGACCTTGCTTGCCGCGCTGACGCTCGGCGCCGCCATCGCCCTCGCCGGCCCGGCCTTCGCCGAAAAGCTGACAGCGAAGCTGGACGGCAAGGCGGAAGTGCCGGCAACCACCACTGCCGGCACCGGCACCGCCGATATCGACTACGACGCCGCGAGCAAGAAGCTCAGCTGGAAGCTGACCTATTCCGGTCTCTCGGGCCCCGCCACTGCCGCGCACTTCCACGGCCCCGCAGAGGCCGGCAAGAATGCCGGCGTCGCGGTCGCGATCCCGAACGCGACGTCGAGCCCGGTCGAAGGCAGCGCAACACTGACCGACGCGCAGGCCGCCGATCTCCTCGCGGGCAAGTACTATGTCAACGTCCACACCGCGGCCAACCCGGGCGGCGAGATCCGCGGCCAGGTCACCAAGTAGTCTCTGACGAAGCAACCACAACAAGAAACGGCCGGCACAAAAAAGGGCGGACGCCTCAAAGCGTCCGCCCTTTTGATTGACCGAACGACGATCAGCCCTTCTTGAGGCGATAGGTCTCGTGGCAGCCGCCGCACTGCTTGAACAGCCCCGGCATCTCCGCCTTCAGCGTGTCGACATCCTTGACCTTGCCTTTGGTGTCGGCGACGACCTTGGTGAAGCTCGCAATGTGGGATTCGAATCCGGCCTTGTCTTCCCAGATCTTCGGCGAGGCGGAGTAATCGCCCTCCGGCTTGAGGCCCTTGGTGCTCTCCGGGAACAGCGTCGGCAGCTTCTTGGCGGTGTCTTCGAACTTCGCCAGCGCGGCATCGACGGTTGCCTGATCGTAGGGCTTCTCGCCCTTGATCATCGCCGCGATCACCCCCGCATTCTTGCCGGTTTCCTTCATCTGGGCCTGGGTCTTGTTGACCTGGTCCTGCTGGGCGACGACCGCGCCCGCACTCAACGCAAGCATCGCAGCAACGACGACAATCCGCTTCATCGGCAAAACCCCTCAATCCTGCTCTGTCCCGGTCCGCGGTGTGCGGCCGGCCTGGTTTGCAAACGCCGCAGGCGGAATCCTCATTCCGCCTGCGACAATTTATCAGAGATTATGCCGGCGCTGCGCCTCGCGGATCGCGATCCAGACCCGCTCCGGCGTGGCCGGCATGTCGATGTGGTCGATTCCGTATTCGCGATGCAGCCCCTCGACGATCGCGTTGACGACCGCCGGGCACGAGCCGATCGCGCCGGCCTCGCCTGCGCCCTTCACGCCAAGCGGGTTGGTCGTGCAGGGCACGTTATGGGTCTCGAACACGAAGGACGGACCGTCGGAGGCGCGCGGCAGCGCATAATCCATGAACGTGCCGGTGACGAGCTGACCGTCGGCCGGGCTGTAGACCGCCCGCTCCATCAGCGCCTGCCCGATGCCCTGCATCGCGCCGCCATGAACCTGTCCCGCAAGCATCAGCGGATTGAGCGTGACACCGAAATCGTCGACGATGACGTAGCTGACGATCTTGATGATGCCGGTGGCCGGATCGATCTCGACCTCGGCGAGATGCGTGCCGTTCGGATAGGTGCCGTCGGCGCTAGCGAACGTCGCGCTGGCGTTCATCTTCGAGGAATCGCCGCCGGGACGCCTCGCCAGATCGGCAAAGCTGACCGAGCGGTCGGTGCCGGCGATGCGGATGCGGCCATCGGCGATCTCGAGGTCGCCGGTGCCGGCTTCCAGCGCCTGCGCCGCGAGCTCCTTCAGCTTGTTGCCGAGGTCGTGCGTCGCCCGCTGCACGCTGACGCCGCCCGACGGGATCGATGCCGAGCCGCCGGTACCGAGGCCGGTCTCGATCTTGTCGGTGTCGCCCTGCAGCACGTGGACGCGCTCGGGCGGCACGCCGAACTGCTCGGCGACGATCTGCGCATAGGCGGTCTGGTGACCCTGCCCGCTCGACTGCGTGCCGATCAGGATCGAGATATCGCCATTGGGATCGAGCGCCACATTGGCGGTCTCCTCGCCCATGGTGCCGCAGACCTCGACATAGCTCGCCATGCCGATGCCCCGCACTAGGCCGTCCTTCTTAGCCGCCTTGGCGCGCTTCGGAAACTCCTTCCAGTTGGCAATCTCCATCGCACGCTTCATATGCGCGACGAAGTCGCCGGAGTCGTAGACCTTGCCGGTCGCGGTCGTATAGGGCAGCGACTTCGGCGGAATGAAATTCTTCCGCCTGATGGCATCGGGCGTCATGCTTAGTTTTCGCGCGGCCGCATCCACCAGCCGCTCGATGACATAGGCGGCTTCCGGGCGGCCGGCGCCGCGATAGGCATCGACCGGCACCGTGTTGGTGAACACGGTGCGGACCCGGCAGTGGAAGGCCTGGATGTCATAGAGGCCCGGCAGCATGCCGGCGCCGCCATGCGGGATGTAGGGCGCAAAGGTCGAGAGATAGGCGCCCATGTCGCCCATCAGGTCGACATCCATGCCGAGGAATTTGCCGTCCTCGGCGAGCGCCATCTTCGCGGTGGTGAGATTGTCGCGGCCCTGCGCGTCGCCCATGAAATGGTCGGAGCGCTCGGCGGTCCATTTGATGGTCTTCTTGAGCTGGCGGGCGGCGACCGAGATCAGCGCATATTCGCGGTAGGGAAACAGTTTGGTGCCGAAGCCGCCGCCGACATCGGGGCAGATCACCCGCATGTTTTCCTTCGGCATCTTCAGGATCATGTCGCAGAGGATCTCGCGCAGGCGATGACTGCCCTGGCTGCCGATCGTCAGCGTCAGATGATCCTTCCTCGCGTCGTATTCGGCGACCGCGGCGCGCGTCTCCATGAAATTGGTGATGACGCGCGGATTGACGATGGTGATCTCGGCCACCGCATGCGCCTTGGCGAAAGCATCTTCCGCGGCCTTCTTGTCGCCGATCGAGACGTCGAACAGCACATTGCCGGGCTTGTCCGGCCACACCTGCGGCGCGCCCTTCTTCACCGCGTTGACGAGGCCAGCCACCGCCGGCAGCGGCGTCCATTTGACGTCGATCGCCTCGATCGCGTCACGCGCATGATCGACGGTATCGGCGACCACAAAGGCGATGGCGTCGCCGACATGGCGCACTTCGTCCTTCGCCAGGATCGGATAAGGCGGCGCCGTGAACGGATCGGTTTCGAGATTGAACAGGCACGGCAGGCCGCCGAGATCGGCGACATCGGCTGCGGTCAGGATCAGCGCCACGCCGGGCATGCCGCGGGCCTTGCCGGCATCGATCGTGTAGGTCGCGTGCGCATGCGGCGAGCGCAGCATCAGCGCATGCAATGCGGGAGACGGGGCGACGTCGTCGGTGTAGCGGCCCTTGCCGCGAATCAGAGCGTCATCCTCCTTGCGCCGCACACTTTGTCCGACGCCGAACTTGATGGGAGCTGCCATCGTCTCTCCAATTGCCTTGGTTGTTTGCATGCATATTGGCGTGGTTGTCCGCGAAGCGCAAACCGCTTTCCGCCGCACGTGGCGCGATCACACAACCGGCACCTATGCATTTGATTTGACAACGCAAAACCAGAGCGTTTTGGAGCGAAGCGGGATACCGAGCCTCTCCATCGGAACGAGGCTCCAAACCATGAGATGCAGAATCTCTCGCAACGGCCGTGGCGAAAACTTCTGATGATAGAGAATTCGACCCGACGGATTTGTCGGAGCAGCGGGGATAGAGACGACTGCCAAAGCAACCTGAACTTAACCGCGACAACAAGAGTTTCATCCAGATTGGGTTCTTCCGCACACTTGGTGCCGGTTGCAGGATTCACAAAAACTACACCAAAGAACCGGAAGAACCCCAGGTTGTGACCGCCGTCGCTGCTAGATTGTCGCGCGATATGCTATCGAGTTTGCCGCGTAATTGTAGTTTGGCATTTTGGTTGGGGACCGATGGCCGCTCGCAAATTGTCGCAAGGGCAGGCCCCCACGCGGATCGCGCGTCGGCGTTGGCACGAAGAGCGGTCGTTGCGGTGTGCCATCAGGTTGGCCCGCATGGGCTACTGGGAAGCGGAGAGTCCCGCCGCGACCGATTTCTGGATATCGCCTGAGCTCGCCGCCTTCTACGAGTTCGAGACGGCCGACGGCTTCATCCCCATCGCCACGGTGCGCGAGCGCTATTTGCCTGAAAGCCGGAAGGTTCTGGAGGCGCATTACGCGGCCTGCTGGGCGGAGGGGCAGCCCTATGCGGTGCAGACGACGCTCCGCAGTTCCGATGGCCGCCTGCTCGACTGCGTGGTGCATGGCGAGCCGGAGTTCGACGCGCACGGTCAGGTCCGGCGCGTGTCCGGCATTGTCCGCGACGTCACGGAGGAGACCTCCGCGCTGCGCCGCCTGGCGGATAGCGAGCAACGGCTGGCCGATTTCGTCAGCACCGCCTCGGACTGGTGCTGGGAGAGCGACGCCGCCCATCGGCTGCTGCCCTATCCCAAGTCGCTCGCCGGCAACGCGGCCTTCCAGACCGTTGCGAGTGGCGGAAGTGCGCGCTGGGAACTGGCCTATGCGCCCGAGGACGCGGAGGCCATGGCGCGGCACCGGGCCGACATGGAGGCCCACCGCCCTTTTCGCGACTTCACCTATACGCTGGTCGGCCAGGACGGGTCGCGCGTCAGCATCTGCACCAGCGGCAAGCCCATCTTCGCCGATGACGGCAGCTTTCTCGGCTATCGCGGCACGTCCAGCGACATCACCCAGCTCAGGGCGGCCAAGGCGCTGCTCGACCAGCGCACGCGGGCGCTGGAGGAAGCCCACCGGCTCGGCAAGATCGGCACCTGGAGCTACCGGCTGGACGTCGGCCGCACGGTCTGGGCGCCCGAGCTCTACCAGCTTCTCGGCTTCGAGCCCGACGCGTTCGAGCCGACCAATGAGAACATGAGGCCCTATTTCCTGGACGGCGACGCCGACCGCTTCCGGGAGGTGCAGAAACGGGTCCTACGCAGCCGCAGGACCGAGGCCACCGACCTGCGCATGTTGCACGCGGACGGCACGGCCCGCGATCTTGCGGTGATCTGCAAGGCCGAGGTCGCCCACGACAAGGTCATCGGCATCATCGGCACCGTGCAGGACGTCACCGAGCGCAAGGAGGCTGAGCGCCAGCTCGAGCAGCTCGCCTACACCGACCCCTTGACCGGCCTTGCCAATCGCGCGCTGTTCAAGCGCCGGCTCGCCGACTTGATCGAGGGCTGCGCCCTGGAAGGCCGGAGCGGCGCGCTGCTGCTCATCGACCTCGATCGCTTCAAGGAGGTCAACGACTCCCTCGGCCATGCCGCCGGCGACGAATTGCTGATCCGGGTGGCGGCTGTGCTGCGGCAGGACCTGGGGCCGCGCGCCTTCATCGCCCGGCTCGGCGGCGACGAATTTGCCGTGCTGGCGGAGGGATGCGGCATGTCCGACGCCGCGCTGACCGGGCTTGCCGATCGGCTCATCGGCAAGCTGTCCGGCCCCGTCGATCTCACCGAGGGCGAGGCCTTCGTCGGCGCCACCATCGGCATCACCCGCCTGCCGGAGCATGGCGCAGCGGCGGAGAGCGCCGTGCGCAATGCGGACCTGGCGCTGTACATGGCCAAGGAGGCCGGGCGCGGCCGGGCGCAACTGTTCGAGCCGGTCCATGCGCAGGCGGTCGATCAAAGGCTCGATCTCGGCCGGCATCTGCGCCGCGCCGTGGAGGCCGGCGCCCTCGAGGCCCATTATCAGCCGCAGGTGGATTTGGGGACCGGCCGCGTCACCGGCTTCGAGGCGCTGCTGCGCTGGACCCATCCCGAGCGCGGGCCAATCTCGCCGGCGGAGTTCATCCCCATCGCCGAAAGCTCCGGGCTGATCGTCGATCTCGGCCTGTGGGTGCTGCGCGAGGCCTGCCGGCAGGGCCGCACCTGGCTGGATGCCGGGCTGCCGCCGCGCTCTGTCTCGGTCAATGTCTCGCCGGCGCAGATCTGGAACGTGGATTTCGAGACGGCAGTTTCGGCCGTGCTGGCGGAGACCGGCTTTCCAGCGGAGCTGCTCTGCCTGGAGCTCACCGAAAGCCTGTTCGTGGATCATACCGAGCAGCGGATCAGTCGCACGCTGACGGCGCTCTCCGGTCTCGGCATCCGGCTGGCGCTGGACGATTTCGGCTCGGGCTATTCCTCGCTCGGCTATCTGACGCGCCTGCCCTTCGACTGGCTGAAGGTGGACCGCGCCTTCGTCGATGGCATTTCCACCGCGCCGGAGAAGCGCAAACTGCTCGGCGGCATCATCGCTTTGTCGCACGGGCTGGGCATGAAGGTGGTCGCGGAGGGAGCCGAACTGCCGGCCGAACTGGACGTGCTCGGCGGGCTCGATTGCGACCTGGTGCAGGGCTTCGTCTTCTCCCCGCCCGTCGCCGCCGACAAGGCGCCGCTGGTGGCCGCCAGCATCGAGCGCGAGGCGTGCCGGATACAGCCAAAACGAAATCGCCTCTAGGCTATACGCGGCGCAGTGCGAACAGCCAGCCGCGGCCGAACAGCGTGAGGATCAGCAAGGCATAGACGAAGATGCCGACTGCAATCAGCAGCAGCAGGATCAGCTCGTCGCGAAGGATCTGCATCGGCGCGAACCATACATGGGCGAAATGCCAGGTCAGCCACAGCGCAAGCGCGAGCAGGAGGCCGCACAGCGCGAAGGTGCCGAACGAGCGGATCAGCGCGCGATCGAGCACGAGATAGCCGCGGCGGATCGCGAACATCAAAACGAGCAGCAGATTGACCCAGGCTCCGATCGCGGTCGCGAGCGCGAGCCCGACCTGCGCCAGCGTGCCGACCAGCGCGATCTTCAGCGCGACGTTGACCGCGACCCCGGTCAACGCCGCCTTCACCGGCGTTGCGGTATCCTTGCGGGCATAGAAGGTCGCGACCGCGCTGCGGATCATCACGAACGGGATCAGCCCGACGGCATAGGCCGCGAGCGTGGCGCCGGCGCTTGCCGCATCGGCCTTCGAGAACGCGCCGCGGGCGAACATCGCACGCATGATCGGATCGGCGACGGTCAGGAACGCCGCCACGAAAGGCACCGAGAACAGCAGCGTGAAATCGAAGGCGCGGCGCTGCGCGGCCATGGCGCCGGCGTGGTCGTCGGCGGAAAGCCGCCGCGACATTTCCGGCAGCAGCACGGTGCCGATCGCGATCCCGATCACGCCGATCGGCAATTGATTGAGGCGGTCGGCATAATACAGCGCCGACAGCGCGCCGGCCGGCAGGAAGGTCGCGATGATGGTGTCGGCGAACAGCGCAACCTGCGTTCCCATCGACCCCAGCGTCGCCGGGCCGAGCGCGCGGAAGAAGGCGCGGACGTCCTCGTCGAGCCTCAAGGGCGCGAACCGCGGCAGGCCGCCATGGCGCGCGAGGTCGCCGGCGAGCAGGAAGTACTGCAGGAAGCCCGAGATCAGTACACCCCAGGCCGCGGCATGACCGGCGCTCGGGAAGAACGCCGCGAGCGCCAGCGTCATCATCATGGCGAGGTTGAGGAAGATCGGTGCCGCGGCCGCGCTGGCGAAGCGATGCATCACGTTGAGCATGCCGCCATAGAGCGTCACCATCGTGATCAGCAGCAGATAGGGAAAGGTGATCCGCGTCAGCTCGATCGCGAGCTTGCGCTGCGCCGCGTCGTCTGTGAAGCCCGGCGCGAGGATGCTCATCGCCTGCGGCATGAACGCCATCGCCACCACCAGCAGGACCACCTGCGAGGCGAACAGCAGCGTGAAGATGCGGTCGGCGAACAGCCGCGCCGAGGCTTCGCCGCGCTCGCCATGGACATGGGCATAGGCGGGCACGAAGGCGGCGTTGAAGGCGCCTTCGGCAAAGATCGCGCGGAAATGATTGGGCAGCCTGAGCGCCACGAAGAAGGCGTCGGCGACCGGCCCGGCACCGAGGATCGCCGCGAGCATGATGTCGCGCGCAAATCCGGTCACCCGCGATAGCAGGGTATAGCCGCCGACGGTGAAGATGCGCCCAAGCATCCGCTGCTTCTAGCGCATCATCACCCTAGGTCAAAATGACGTATCAGGCCGAAAGCGCGCTGCGCACAGCCGCGATGACGCGGTCCTGCGTCGCCTCGTCGAGATAGGGGTGCATCGGCAGGGCGATGACGTCCTTGGACAGGCGTTCGCTGACCGGCAGGCCGCCGTCCGCGACCGGGAAGTGGCTATAGGCCGTCTGCTGGTGGACCGACTTCGGATAGTAGATCATGGTCGGGACGCCCTGCGCCTTCAAGGCGGCCGCGAAGGCGTCGCGATCGATGCCGTTGGACAGACGGATGGTGTATTGCGCCCACACCGAGGTGCAGCCCGGAGCAAGCCGCGGCACCGCGACGAGGTTGCCGAGTGCACGCGTATAGCGTTCCGCCACCTTGTTGCGCGCCGCGATCTCGTCGTCGAAGATCTTCAGCTTCTCGAGCAGGATCGCCGCCTGCATGGTGTCGAGCCGCGCGGTGAGGCCGAGCCGCACGTTGTCGTACTTGTCCGAGCCCTGGCCGTGCACGCGGATGCTGCGCAGCGTGCGTGCGAGCTCCTCGTCGTCGGTGAAGATCGCGCCACCGTCGCCGAAGCAGCCGAGCGGCTTGGCCGGGAAGAAGCTGGTGCCGGTCGCGAGCCCGAAGGTGCCGAGCTTGCGGTTCTTGTAGGTGGCGCCAAAGCCCTGCGCGGCGTCATCGAGCACGAACAGGCCCTCGGCCTCGGCGACCGCGGCGATCGCATCATGATCGGCGCTCTGGCCGAACAGATCGACCGGGATCACGGCGACCGGCTTCAACCCGCGCGCCCGCGCCGTCGCGATGCCGCGCTTGAGCGAGTTGACGTCGATGTTGAAGGTCTCTTCGTCGACATCGACGAACACCGGCGTCGCGCCGGTCAGCGTCACGACCTCGCCGGTCGCGCAGAAAGTGAAGGTCGGGCACAGCACCGCATCGCCCGGCCCGACATTCTTCGCCATCAACACCATCAGCAGCGCGTCGGTGCCGCTGGCGCAGCTCACCACGTGCTTGGCGCCGCTATAGTCCGCCAGTGCCTTCTCCAGCGCGGTCACTTCCGGCCCGTTGATGAACTGGCAATGATCAAGCACACGCGCGACCGCGTCATCGATCGACTTGCCGAGCCGCTTGCGCTGCGCGGAGATGTCGATGAAGGGAATGGGCTCAAGCTGCAGATGCTGGTTCATGGAGGCTCTTTGCAAATGTTGAATGATTGACGGTCAGCCGGCGATGCGGCGCGGCCCCTTGCGCAGCGTCGAAGCCGCAGGCCGGGCGGGCGATTCCAGGCAGCGGATCGCGATCTCGAGGCTCGCCACGCCCTCGTCGCCGGACACCGCCGGCACCTTGCCGCTGCGCACGGCATCGAGGAAGGCGATCAGCTCGGCGCGCAGAGGCTCGTCGTGACCGACCGGCAGATGACGCATCGAATAGCTGCCGTCCGGCTTGAAGCCGAAACATTCGGTGACCTGGCGCGTCAGCAGGTCGCCCATCACATATTTGCCGCGCGTCGCCACCGTCACGTTGCGCGCCTTGAACGGCGTCAGCCAGTTGGTGTTGATGTGGGCGAGCACGCCGGAGGCCGTGCGGAATTGCAGCAGCGCGATGTCCTCGCGCTCGGCGACCGCGCTCGAGAGCTGCGGCTGCACCTCGACGATGTCGGACTCGGTGAACCAGCGGATCAGGTCGATGTCGTGCACGGCCAGATCGATCACGACGCCGACATTGGACATCCGCGGCGGGAACGGGCCGACCCGGGTGATGCCGATCGACAGGATGTCCTCGCCCGAGATCGCCTGCTTGATCGCGGCGACCGCCGGATTGAAACGCTCGACATGGCCGACCATCAGCGTCACGCCGGCCTTCTCGGCGGCGGCAACGATCTCGCGCCCCTCCTCGACCGTGGACGCGACCGGCTTCTCGACCATGATATGGATGTTGCGCGCGATGCAGGCGAGCGCGATCTCGTGATGCAGATGGGTGGGCGCTGCGATCGTCACCGCATCGACGCCCTCGGCGAGCAGTTGATCGAGGCTTTCGAACGCACGGCAACCGACCAGATCGATGGCGCGCGTGCGGTGTTCGGGCAGCGGATCGACGATGCCGACCAGCATGACGCCGGGTAGTCCGGCCAGCACGCGGGCATGGTTGCTGCCCATCACGCCGGCGCCGATCACGCCGACGCGCAATACGCGGCCGATATCGGCCTTCGCGCCGGCTGCGGACACTTTTGCATTCATATCGTAGACCCCAAGTGACGTTCTGGCGGTTGTCCCGGGCTTCTCGCAGAGCCACCCCCGGCTCCCGCGGAATCAGGGCCCCTCTTCCCGATCTGCGCCTCCGGCGCAAATCACCCCGCTTCGTTGGCAGCCGCTATAGCACGGCGCCCCAAATGTGGCGAATGCCAACAACGAAATCCGGACACGTTTTGATTCAAAGAGTTACATCGTCCCGCGGCTCATGAATGGCGCGGGAACCGGCTCGCCCTCAGGTGCGCTGATAGTCGTCCTCGATGCGGATGATGTCGTCCTCGCCGAGATAGCTGCCGGTCTGCACCTCGATCAGCTCGAGCTGAATCTTGCCCGGGTTCTCCAGCCGGTGCACCGCGCCGATCGGGATGTAGATCGATTCGTTCTCGTGCACCGTCTTGATCAGCTCGTTGACGGTGACCTGCGCGGTGCCGCGCACCACGATCCAGTGCTCGGAGCGGTGATGGTGCTTTTGCAAGGAGAGCCGCCCGCCCGGCCGGACGATGATGCGCTTGACCTGGTGGCGGTCGCCATTGTCGACCGACTGATAGGAGCCCCAGGGGCGATGCACCTTGATGTGGTTCTCGGTCACCTCGGGCGCCGCGACCTTCAGCTTTGCGACCAGCCGCTTCAGCCCGTTGGCGTCCTTCTGGCGCGACACCAGCACGGCGTCCTGGGTCGCGACCACGACGAGGTCGTCGACGCCTTCGAGCGCGACCAGCGCCCGGTCGGTCGTGACGTTGCAGTTGCGGGAGTCCTCGAACACGGCGGTGCCGCGCGCGGCGTTGCCCAAGCTGTCCTTGTCGGACAGCTCCCAGACCTGGCGCCACGAGCCGATGTCGGACCAGCCGCACGCCACCGGCACCACCGCAGCATGCGATGTCTTCTCCATCACGGCATAGTCGATCGAGATCGCCTTCGCCGCACCGAAGGCCTGCGCATCGAGCTTGACGAAGCCGAGATCGCGCGCCGCCGATGCAACCGACAGCTCCACCGAGACAACGCTGTCGGCATCGACATTGCGATACTCGTCGAGCAGCACGCCGGCGCGGAACATGAAGTTGCCGCTGTTCCAGAGATAGCCCGCATCGATATAGCCCGCCGCCGTCGCGGCATCCGGCTTCTCGACGAATTTCGCCACCGCGCGCACCTCGCCGGCGACCACCTCGCCCGGGCTGATGTAGCCGTATTCGGTGGCGGGCCGTTCCGGCTTGACGCCGAACGTCACGATGCGGCCGGCTTCCGCAGCAACCAGTCCGCCGCGGCACGCGGCGACAAAGGCCTGGGTATCCCGCACCAGATGGTCGGCGGCGAGCGCCAGCACGATCGCCTCGCCGTCACGGCTCTGCGCGAACACCGCACCGGCCGCAATGGCAGGGCCTGAGTCCCGGCGCATCGGCTCCAGCAGCACATCGGCCTCGCGGCCGACCTCGGCCAGCTGCTCCAGCACCATGAAGCGATAGGCCTCGTTGGTGATCACGATCGGCCGCTCGAACACGCTGGCGTCCGAGACCCGCAGCAGCGTCTCCTGGAAGGTCGAGCGAGCCCCGAACAGCGACAGGAACTGCTTCGGATGCACCTCGCGCGACGCCGGCCACAGCCGGGTGCCCGCGCCACCGCACATGATCAGGGGAATAATTCGTCGATCCATCGATGCCTCAAGTCCTGTCGTGTCCGTGGACGACACACTAACATTGCGCCCGGGCGGCCGCAGCGGACAGCCGTGTTACCTCGAAAGCACGATCCGAGGAGCATAAACGTGCGCCCCCGCACGTCCGGTCGGATTTTACCTGTAATGGTAAACCCCGGCGGAGTGCCGTCCTTCCTGTTTCGGGCCTCTTTAGCCGCCCCGTCGAGCGGGCCGCAATAGGTTCCAGTACGGGTATTGCCAGATCGGTGCGGAAACCATACCAAGGCTGCGAATTTGGGCGCGCGAAAGCGTTTTGCGCAGTTTTTGAAACATTCTGAAAACCTGGCAGCGCGAACGGAAATGCGCCGAATCCTGCTTTCAACCGTCAAGATCCTGATCTCGGCTGCGCTGCTCTATTTCTCGCTGCGCAAGGTCAACCTGTATGACCTCGCCTCGCGCATCCAGGTCGAGAGCCTGGGCTGGCTCGGCCTCGCGATCGCGGTCACGTTCCTGCAGATCTTTCTCGGCGTGCTGCGCTGGCGGGAGATCGGCGTGGAGTGCGGCGCGCCGCTGGAGACCTCCCAGGCGATGCGCTTCAACGTGATCGGCACCTTCTTCAACCAGACACTGCCGTCCTCGATCGGCGGCGACGCGGTGCGGCTTTGGCTCGTCGCGCGCGCCGGCGCGGGCTGGCGCGCCGCCACCTATTCGATCTTCGTCGATCGCGCGGTCGGATTGATCGCGCTTGCCGTCGTGATCGCCGCCACCCTGCCCTGGAGCTATCGGCTGATCTCCGATCCCCACGGCTGGACGGCGTTGCTGCTGCTGGATCTCGCCGGACTGGCGGCCGGATTTGGCTTCCTGTTGATCGGCGTGTTGCCGTGGCCCTGGCTGGCGCGGTGGTGGGCCACGCATCACATCCATGCCTGCGCTGTGATCGCGAACCGGGTGCTGTTCAGCCGTGCGCATGGATTGAAGGTGGCAACCCTCTCGATCGCCATTCACGTGGTGACCGTCATGATCGGCTGGTGCGTGGTGAAGTCGATCGCGGCCCCCGTCACCTTCGGAGAGATCTTCCAGCTGCTGCCGCCGGTGATGCTGATCACGATGATGCCGATCTCGATCGCAGGCTGGGGCGTGCGCGAGGCCACGATGGCGCTGGCCTTCGGCTATGCCGGATTGATCGCCAATGAGGGCGTCAACGTCTCGCTGTTGTTCGGCGCGGTGACGTTCGTGGTCGGAGTGTTCGGCGGCCTGGTATGGATCCTGAGCCCGGAAAAGGCCGCCAACGGCGCCGCGCCGATCGAAGTCCCGGGATCGCAATAGCGAGTCCCGGGATCACAATAACCGGACCAGAATGAGCGCTTTCGAAATCCTCCTGTCGTTGATCGCAGCGGCTCTCGCCGCAGCGATCTCGGCCGTCCTGATCCAGGCGACGCGGCCACTGCTGCTGCGTGTGGCGCTCGCGAAACCAAATGCGCGCTCGTCGCACCGCATTCCGATCCCGCAGGGCGCCGGCATCGCGGTCACGGCAGCCACGCTGCTCGCGGGTGGCATCGTCATCGCCCTCACCGGATCGCCGGACCTGGCTATTCCATTCACGGTGTTCGCGGCCTGCCTGTTCATCGCGGTGGTGGGTTTTGTCGACGACATCCGTTCCCTGCCCGTCGTCCCGCGGCTGTTGCTGCAGGCTGCCGCCGTCGCGGCCGTGGTGTTCTCGGCGCCTGATGATCTCAGGCTCGTTCCGGCCTGCCCGATCTGGCTCGAACGCGGGGCGCTGCTGATCGCCGGGCTCTGGTTCGTGAACCTCGTCAACTTCATGGACGGGCTCGACCTGATGACGGCGGCCGAGGCAGTGCCGATCACGCTGGCGGTCGCTCTGCTCGGCTGCTTTGGCCATGTCGGCGCGGCACCCGCGCTGATCGCGGCAGCGCTGTGCGGCGCGCTGCTCGGCTTCGCGCCGTTCAACCGGCCGGTCGCAAAGATATTCCTCGGCGATGTCGGCAGCCTGCCGATCGGCTTGCTGCTCGGCTGGTGCCTGCTCGAGCTTGCCCTGCACCAGCAATTCGCCGCCGCGCTGCTGCTGCCGCTGTACTATTTGACGGATGCGACGGTCACGCTGTTCCGCCGCATGGCGCGGCGCGAGCCATTCTGGGCCGCGCATCGCTCGCACTTCTATCAGCGCGCGACCGACAACGGATTCACGGTATGGCGCGTCGTCGGCGAGGTCTTCGTGCTCAACCTCGTGCTGGCGCTGCTCGCCTTCGCCTCGGTCGGCCTCAATTCCCTCCGCGCGGACGTCGCCCTGCTGCTGGCCGGCGTGCTCGCCGTCGGCTGGCGGCTGCGCCGGTTCTCGCGACGGCTCTGATCGGTCAGATATCGGTCCGGCTCAGCGCGCGCCGCAGCCCCTCGTCGAGGCTGATCGGCTGCTGCCATCCGGTGCTCGCGACCTTGGAGAGATCGAGTTCGAGCGAGGCGAACAGGCTGTCATAGGCTTCCTTACGGCCGCTGATCCCGAGCAGCACCTTCAACAGCGGCTGCGGCAGCCAGAACAGGCGCGGCGAGGTTTGCGCCGCGCGGGCAAGGCGCTCGACGAACTCCCGCGTCGAGACCTGCTCGCGGTCAGCCACCAGGAACACGTCGAAATCACTTCCCGGTTGCAACAACCGATGCAGGATGAACGACGCCAGGTTTTCCGCCGACAGGAACGCGCGGCGATTCTTCACATAAGCGAGCGGGAGCGGCATGCGATTCATCACCGCGCGCTTGAGCAGGTCGAAATTTCCCTTCGCGCCGGCGCCGTAGATCAGCGGCGGCCTGATGACGGTGACCCGCATGCCGCTGCCCGGCACGATTTCCTTCAAGCCGACCTCGGCGGCCGCCTTCGAGTTTCCATAGAGGCCGCGCGGCGTCAGCACATCGTCCTCGCGATACGGCGGACGCCCGTAATTGCTGCGCCCATGCACCAGGATCGTGCTGACGAAAATGAAATCCCGCACGCCGGCAGCGGCCGCCGAACGCGCCAGATGCAGCGTGCCCTCGATGTTGACGTTGCGGTAGAGCTCGATCGCCTGTTCGTCGGACTGCTGGTGAACGCGGGCCGCAAGATGAACGACGGCGTCGACGCCATCGAGCGCGGCGCGCCAATCGGTGGCCGGGCTGAGCGAGCCGATCGCCACGTCGTTTGCATCCTGCGGCGGGGTCCGCACCGCGCGCCGCACCAGCCAGCCATTGCGCGCCAGCACCGGCACCACATGGCGACCGACGAAGCCGCTCGCGCCCGTCACCAGAACCGTCCGCCGACCATCCTTCATGCCGTCCGCTCCGCATCGCGATTGGAGAGCAGCTCCCGAACCAGCGCAGCATAGCTCGCCAGCGCCCGCTCGGGGCTGAAAGTCCGCGCGGTCGCGACGGCGCGCTCGGCCATCGCGGTGTCCTGCGATCGCGACGCCAGCCTGACGGCGTCGGCGAGTTGATCGGCCCGCTCGGGAGGCACGACCCAGCCGAGCCGGTTTTCGCTGACGGTGAGCGCAGCCTCCGCCTCGGGCTCGGAGACGAGGATGACAGGCCGTCCCGCCGCAAGCAAATTGTAGAACCGGCTCGGGACCGACACCCCGGCGACGTTCTTGCGATAGGGAATGAGCCAGACGTCCGCGCTGGAGAGCAGCGCATCCAGCTCGCCGTCGGCGACGCGGTCGACCAGCGTGACATTGGCGAGCCGCGATGCGGCCTGCAGGTCTTTCAGGCGCGCGAACCCCATGCCCCAGCCCGAGAGCAGGAAGTGGATGTCGGTCTCGTCCTGCAACAGCCGCGCGGCCTCGAACACGATGTCCGGATCATGGGTGAAGCCGAGATTGCCGGACAGGCCGACGACGAAGCGGGCGGCGATGGCCTTGCGAAACGGATTGTCGGGACTGACGGGACGGTTGCCCGGCGTGAGCGTGGCCCAATTCGGAATGAACCTGATCTTGTCCGGCGTCATGCCGCCATAGCGCAGCAACAGTTTTTCGGCGTCGCGGCCGATCACGATGACCGCGTTCAAGGCACGGAACATCAGCGCGTTGACCGCGCGCATCGCCCGTGCCACCAGCGAGGTCGGCCGCAGCAGCCCGGCCATCACCAGCACGTCGGGAAACAGGTCGTGCAGGATCAGCGCCGACCTTGCCCCCTTCAACCTTGCCGCGGCGGCAACCGCATAGGGCAGCGCGAAGGGTGCGGTCACGGTCAGCGCCACGTCGCCGCGCTGCAGCCGCGACAGCAGCGCAAAGAAGATCCGGCCGGTGAACAGCGCCTCGGCCAGTGCGCGCTTGATCAGCGCGGCCTTGCCCGGCAGCCAGTTCCTGATCTCGACGACGACGGGCCGCCCGGGCGCGGACGCCTGCGCCGAGCCCGGCATGCCGGAGACGACCATCACCTCGGCCTCCTGCGCGATCCGCTCGGCGATCGCGCCCATGATCGCGGCGGTCGTGCTGTGGTCCGGCGGATAGTGCTGGCTGACGACGACGACTTTTCGAGAACTGCGCATCAATGGCTTTCGAAACGGGCTTGCCTCATCGTGCGCAGGACGGCGCGGTCAGGCGGCATTCGATCCGAACTCGGGCACGGCATCCTGAAGCACGGCGTGGATGGTCACGCGGTCATCTCTCTCGATCGCATCCTCCAGCGCCGCGAGCCACTTGCGCAGCGTCGCCATCGGGGGCTGGTTCGGCTTCGCCGCCATCACGCCGGCGACGCCGATCTCGAGCGTCGGCTCCTGGCTTGCGAACAGGATCTCGTTCAGCCGCTCGCCGGGACGGATGCCGCTGAACACGATCTCGACATCGACGCCGGGCTGCAGGCCCGACAGCCGGATCATCCGCTCGGCGAGATCGACGATCTTCACCGGCTGTCCCATGTTCAGCACATAGACCGAGACGTCGGGCCGCGCCGGCGTCACCGCGTGCGTGGCCGCAGTGATCACGAGATCGCAGGCCTCGCGGATCGTCATGAAGTAGCGAACCATGTCCGGATGGGTGACCGTGATCGGTCCGCCGGCCTCGATCTGCGCCTTGAACTTCGGCACCACCGACCCGTTGGACGCCAGCACGTTGCCGAACCGCACCGAGATCAACCGCATGTGCGCCTTGCCCTTCGCCTCGGTCATCAGGTCATGGTCCAGCGCCTGACAATACATCTCGGCAAAACGCTTGGTCAGGCCCAGCATCGACACCGGCTCGATCGCCTTGTCGGTCGAGATCATCACCATCGCGCTGGCGCCCGCGGCGCGCGCGGCGTCGGCCACGTTGACCGAACCGAAGATGTTGGTCTTGACCCCCTCGCTCCAGTCGCGCTCCAGGATCGGCACATGCTTGAGCGCCGCGGCATGGAACACGATGTCGGGCTTGAACTCGCTCATCAGGCGCGTGATGCGCTCGCGATCCCTGATGTCGGCGATCCGGCCCTCGATCTCGGCGCCGGTGTCGCGCGCCGACAGCGCCTCGGTCACCGCATAGAGCGCCGGCTCGGAATTCTCCACGACCAGGAGGCGCGCCGCGCCGAAGGTCGCGACCCGGTCGCAGATTTCCGCGCCGATCGAGCCGCCGCCGCCGGTCACGATCACGGATTTGCCTCGCACCAGCGCCTCAAGGCGCGCGTAGTCGATCTTCTGGCTCGGCCGCAGCAGCAGGTCCTCGACCGCGACATTGGTGAGCCGCGGCGCATCGCCGCCTTCCAGCGACGGCAGGCGGCTGACCATCAGGCCGAGCCGCTTGGCGCGCATCAGCACGCTCTCCGGATGCGCCTCCGGCTCGAACGCCGAGGGCATCATGACCACGCGCTTGATCGGCCGCTGGCGGGTCTCGAAGTCGCGAATCACGGCCTCGATGTCATCGACGCCGCCGACCACGGGAATGTTGCGGATCATCTGGCCGCGATCCGCGTTCGACGGCGAGAGCACGCCGACCGGCCAGAGCCGCTTGATGGCGCCGTTCTCGATGCCGCGCAGCACGACTTCCGCGTCGGCAGTGCGTCCGACCAGCAGCGCAGGCGCGGCATTGTCGGACCGGGCATGCAGGCGCGTGCGCGAATAGCGGAAATAACGATAGCCGATGCGCAACGCGCTCAGCGCGAACACTTCAAGGAAGAAGAACAGGATGATCGTGACCCGGCCGAGGAACACCGGACTCTGCGAACTCGATCCCGTGAAGAAGTAGACATAGTCCAGCACGACCAGTGCCAGCGTCAGCACCGCCGCGACCCGCAGGATATTCACCGCGTCCGGCAGCGAGGTGAAGCGCCATTTCGCCGTGGTCAGGTTGGAGAAATAGCTGACCGCAACGCTGAACAGCACGAACCAGGGCAGAATGCGCAGCAGGTGCGGCAGCCGGTCGGTAAGGAGGCTGCCCTCGAAACGCAGATAAAAGCTCGCCAGCAACGCAAACGTCGTCGCGAGCGCGTCATGCGCCATAATCAGGAAGTTGCGCAGGGTGAATTGTGAAAGACGCGTCATCTAACAGACGGGTTGCCGGCAGCTGGGAGTTCGCGATGGGACATTGGCAGGCTGATAGCGTATCTGCACAGCCCTTGCCAGCGATCATGGACCGACGGGAGGTTCGGGTTCCATATCGGTCCCCAATCGCCCCTTCAACGCCATGCCGCCGGCTACCCCGACGCCCAGCACATACATCCAGCCTTCGTGAAAGTCGAAGATGTGTGAATTAAACAACGAAGTAAAAATATTCTGCACCACAACGAGGAGTCCAATCCAGTTGGCGAGACCATCGCCGCGAAACAGCAAGAGATGCAACAGCCACATGGCGTAAAGTATGGCGACGCCCAGAATGCCCCACTGCACGGCGACGTTCAACGTTTGATTGTGAGGATTGCCGACCACCCCGCCGCTAGCCTGGGTCTCACCGCCGACCGCGACGCGCTCGAACAGGCCGCGCGTCGAGCCGGTGCCATGGCCGACGAGCGGGGCCTCGGCAAAGAACCCGAGCGACTTGCGCCAGAATTCCAGCCGCAAACCCATCGACGTCGGCTCGTTGCGCTCCATGTAGAGCTTGTAGTCACGCTGGAATGACTCGGCCGTCCAGCGCAATTGCGGCGACGCATACCACGCCACCACGGACAACGCGGCGGTCGCGCAAGCGATCAGGATGATGCTGCGCCAGCGCAGATGGAGCAGCGCAAACACGGCAAACATGATCGGAACCGTCACCATCGCGGTCCGCGACACCACCACCAGCGCCATGTTGGCGAACAGGCTGAGCGCAATCGCGATCAGCAGCACGGCCGGTAGGACCCGTTTTTCCCGCAACAGCATGACGATCGGATAGGACAGCCCGACCGCGCACAGCGTGAATTCCTGGCTCTGGTTGATGTAGTTCTTGACGAAGACTCCCTGCTCCCCGGGACCAGGCGCCCTCAATGCGAGGCCGGGATAGGCGAACACCAGCCAGGACATCACCATCAACAGCGTGCAGGATATCACGAAGGCCACGAACACCCAGCTCCCGCGCGTCGAGCGCTGGAAATGATAGAGCAGGACCGGAAGCACCAGCAGCTTGGCCGTCGGCCCGACCGCGTAGAATCGCGCGCCCCATGCGGCGTCCGACCAGAGCGTGCCGACCAGCGCGAGGCAGAATAGCGCGATCGGCGCCACGCAGATCGGCCGCTTCAGCAGCGTCCAGAACGCCCTCAGGTCGACCGTCGGCGCGATCGCGATCAGCAGCACCACGCCGAAGATGCCGACCAGCGAGGTCGACCACGGCATCGACAGCGCAATCAGCACCGCGACCACATCGGTCGCAGTGTGCCAGCGAGCCGGATCGCGCCAGGCCGGGCACGCCGCGGCGCCGGCCTGAGATGCCACGCTCGCGCTCACGCCTTGCCCTCACGGGCCCGGGCAACCAGCGACGTGGTGCTGTGGCCGGGCAGGATCTCGACCAGCACGACCTCGCCGCCGGCGGCTTCGACGATCTCGTGACCGACCACCTGCTCGCGGGTGTAGTCGCCACCCTTGACCAGCACGGTCGGCCGCACCTTCGTGATCAGATTGATCGGCGTGTCCTCCTCGAAGATTGCGACAAGGTCGACGGCTTCCAGCGCCGCCAGCACCTCGGCGCGGGCCCGCTCGTTCTGCACAGGACGCCCCTCGCCCTTCAGCCGCCTCACCGAAGCGTCGCTGTTCAGCCCGACGATCAGGCGGTCGCAGGTGCTGCGCGCGGCGGTCAGCACCTTGACGTGGCCGGGATGCAGGATGTCGAAACAGCCGTTGGTGAAGCCGATGCGCAGATCCTGTTTGCGCCATTCCTCGAGATGCGCATCGATATCGCCGCCGGCCGGCACGATCTTGTCCTCGGCCGCGAGCGAGGCGTGCGGCAGGATCCTTCGCCGCAATTCGGCGGACCTGACGATCGCGGTCCCGGTCTTGCCGACCGCGACCGCCGCCGCGGCACTGGCGATCCGCAGCGCGCCGTCCCAGTCGGCACCACCCGCCAGCGCCAGCGCCAACGCCGCCGCAACGGTATCACCGGCGCCTGAGACGTCGCGCACCTTGACCGGCAGCGCCGGCACATGGATCGAGCCGCCGTCCCGCGTCACCAGCGTCATGCCGCGCTCGCCCTGCGTCACCAGCATCGCCTCGCAATCCGCGAGATACATCGCATCGGGCGCGGCCTGGGCGATGCTCTCCTGGCTGTCGGCGCGGCTGCGGGTCGCCTCGGCAAATTCCTTCCGGTTCGGCGTCAGCACGGTGGCGCCGCGATAGATCGCGAGATTGGCGCTCTTGGGATCGACGATCACGCGCTTCTTGGCCTGGCGCGCAGCGTCGATCACGTTGCGGATCACGCGCGCGGTGAGCACGCCCTTGGCGTAGTCGGACAGCAGCACGATGTCGGCACGGGCAAGATGCGGCAGGATCGCGTCGATCAGCTGCTGCTCGATGGCGGGCGCCGCCGGCGCGGCGAGCTCCCAATCGGAGCGCAGCATGTGGGTCGAGAATTGTTCGGAAACAAAGCGCACCTTGCGCGTGGTCGGTCGCGCGGCGTCGCGCACCAGCACGGTCTCGATGCCGGCCTCCTTCGCCAGCGCCTCACTCAACGCGGTGCCGGCGGCATCCTCGCCGATCAGGCCGACGAAGATGCAGCGCCCGCCGAGCGCGGCGATATTGCGCGCGACGTTGCCGGCGCCGCCGATATTACTCTCGCTGCGCCTGACCGCGATCACCGGCGCCGGCGCCTCCGGCGAGATTCGCGACACTTCGCCGTACACGAACTCGTCGAGCATGAGGTCGCCGACGCAGAGCACGGTCTGACCGGACATCGCACGCGAGATCGCTTCAAAATCGAACATCTGTCACACTGATCCGCTTAGCGATAGCGATCTGGGCGGTCGAGAAAGCCCTTCACATAGGCCAAGACCGCGTCTTCCAACCGAGTAAAGCCGCCATTGTATCCGGCGCGCCCGAGACGATCGACAACGCTCTGGGTGAAGTACTGGTAGCTGCCGCGGATCTGCTCCGGCATCTCGACATACTGGATGTTCGGCTGCAGGCCGAGCGCGCCATAGGCCGAGACGATCAGGTCCTTGAAGCTGCGCGCTTCGCCGGTTCCGACATTGAACAGCCCGGAGACCCGCGGCGTCGCGATCAGCCACATCATCACCCGCACGACATCGTCGACATAGATGAAGTCGCGGCGTTGATCGCCATCGGCGATGCCATCGCGATGCGACTTGAACAGCTGCACGACGCGGCCCGCCTTGATGTCGTCGAAGCGGCGCGCCAGCACGCTCATCATCGTACCCTTGTGATATTCATTCGGCCCGAACACGTTGAAGAACTTCAGCCCGGCCCATTGCGGCGGCAGCCGCTCGCCCTTCGCGACGCGCTCGGCGACCGCAAGATCGAACAGCTGCTTGCTCCAGCCGTACAGGTTCATCGGCCGCAGCCGCTTCAGCCCCTCGACCGACCCGTCGTCGTCGAACCCCCGCTCGCCGTCGCCATAGGTCGCGGCCGAAGAGGCATAGATAAACGGCGTGGCATTCGCGGTGCACCAGTCGAGCAGCCGCATCGAGAGCCGGAAATTGGTCTCGATCACCAGATCGCCGTCGGTCGCCGTGGTCTCAGAGATGGCGCCGAGATGGATGACAGCGTCCAGCCGCCGTCCCTTCAGCCAGTCGCCGAGTTCGGTCGGGGGAACGACGTCGGCAAGCTGCCGCTTGGCCAGGTTCCGCCACTTGCCGTCGTGCCCAAGGATATCGCAGACCGCGACGTCGCTGCGCCCGGCGTCGTTCAACGCGGCCACGACGTTCGAGCCTATAAAACCGGCGCCCCCGGTTACCAGAAACATGATGAAATCCCGCCAGATTCCTTTGCAGCCGCCAGCTTTGCCCCACTCCGGCGCCACAGGCAACGACGGCTTTACCTCTAATCGCGAACCAGTTACCGACTTGGCCGCGTCCGACCCGGTCTTGGCCCTTTTAGAAATGAATATTGATTCAATATATGATATCGAAACACAGGATACGGAGGATAGCAGACCTATCCTGATCGTACCCTATGTTTGGATTGGGGATTTCGTGCGCGGCCACACCGTGGTCCGGGTTCTCCGCAAGCGCTGGCCCAATCGGCCGGTCGATCTGCTGACGTCAAGCCTGTGCGCCCCTTTGGTCGATTATATGCCGGGTGTCCGCGCCGGGCTCGTCTACGACCTGCCGCGCAGCCAGCTGGCCTTGGGCAAGCAGCGGGAACTCGCTGCCGAGCTTCGCTCCCGGAACTACGCCACCGCGCTGGTGATGCCGCGCACCTGGAAGTCGGCCATCGCGCCGGCGCTGGCCGGGATCCCGGAGCGGGTCGGCTTCTTTGGCGAGGCGCGATTCGGCCTGATCAACGCCATGCGCTGGGGCGAAAGGAAGCTGCCGCGCTTCATCGACAAGAACGCCGTGCTGGCGCTGCCCGACGGCGCGCCCCGCCCGGGCGAATGGCCTGTGCCGCAGCTCCGGGTTCCCGCCGACGAGATCGGACGCTGGCGGCAGGCCAACGGCCTCGGCACCGGCCCCGCCGTCGCACTCGGGCCCGGCTCGGTCGGCGCCTCAAAGCGCTGGACCTATTATCCGGAAGCCGCGCGGCTGTTCGCCGAGCGCGGCTTCGACGTCTGGGTGGTCGGCGGCCCCGGCGAGAAGGCGCTGGCGCAGGAGATCGCGGCCGCCGGCGGCGCGCGGGTCCGCGATCTCACCGGCACCGATCTGCGCAATGGCGTGCTGGCGATGGCCGCGGCCAATGTCGCCATCGCCAACGACTCCGGGCTGATGCACATCGCGGCCGCGATCGGCACGCCGACCATGGGCATCTTCGGCCCGACCGACCCCTATCTCTGGGCCCCGCTCAATGAGCTCGCCGCAACGGTGCGGCAGACCAGGAGCAAGCTCGCGTGCCAGCCGTGTCAGCGCACGGTCTGCACCATGAACGACCATCGCTGCATGCGCGACATCGCAGCCGAAGAGGTCGTCGATATCGCGCAACGCGTGCTGGCTCAGATCAGCTTGCGATAGACCGCCGCGATTGCGCGCGCTTCCGCATCGAGGCTGAACTTATCCACAACTCGTTGGCGGGCCCGCGCCCCCATCGCCGCTGCCGACGCCGGATCGCGCATCAGCGGCTCGAGCGCGGCCACCAGCGCGTCGGCATCGCCGGTCGGCGTCAGCACGCCGGTCGTGCCATCGACGACGAACTCGGCAGCGCCCGCGCGCGCCGCGACCAGCGCCGCGCCTGCCGACATCGCCTCGATCAGGGTCAAACCAAAGCCTTCGTTGCGCGAGGTGAAGGCGTAGATCGTCAGCCGCTGGTACCAGCGCACGACATCCTCGATCGGCAATTCACCTGTGATGATGATGCGCGATTGCAGGCCGGCCGCCTCGATGCGCCGCTTCAACTCGCCGGCAAAGACCTGCTGCTCCGGCACCACGGCGCCGACGATGACGGCGGTGAAATCGGGATAGCGCGGCAGCAGTCTGCACATCGCCTCGACGAACACGTCGCTGCCCTTCTGCGCGCGCACCCGCCCGAAGCAGCCGATCGCATAGCGTCCCGGCAATCCGCTCTCGGCGAAGGCCGCCGCGCGATCGGCCGGCGGCGCATAGCTGATGGTATCGACGCCATGCATCACCACGGTCGCCTCGCGCTTCAGATACGACGCCGACAGCGGGCTGGTCGCGATGATCGCATCCATGTTGCGGATCAGCCAGCGCGTCAGCCAGGTGTGGTGACGTTGCGCGGCTGACGTGAACAGCAGTTTCAGCGGCCAGCCGAGCGCACGCAGCACGAGCCCTGCGATCATCTCGTCATTGCGCCGCGCATGCCAGATCAATGGCGACGCGCGCCGCCACAGCCGCATCAGATCGGCAAATCCCATCGCGTCGATGCCGTCGGGCCGATGCGAGCCGAGCCAAGCCGCGCGAAACATTTTGGCAAGCTTCGGCGCGACCATGCGGTTGGTCGCGGTGACACCGGAATAGCGTCGGTGCAGATTGGGCACGATGAGCTCGAGCTCGGGCGCAGGTGTGTTCTCGATCGGCACGCAAGTCTCCGTTTCGCGCCAGTTCCTATACGCAACATTAAGCATAGTGGCCAGTTCGGTTGGGTCGAAACCCCCTCTTCACCGCGCTCCCGCTAGCATCGCCGGCCAAAGATATCGGGAGAGCTCTATCCATGACCGTGCTCGTAACCGGCGGCGCCGGCTATATCGGAAGTCACATGGTCCATGCGCTGGTCGATGCCGGCGAGAGCGTCGTCGTGATCGACAATCTCTCCACCGGCTTCTCCGCGTTCCTGCCCGACGGCGTGCCGCTGTTCATCGGCGATGCCGGTGACGAGAACCTCGTCGAGGGCGTGATCGCCCAGCACGGCATCGACAGCATCATCCATTTCGCAGGCTCCGTGGTGGTGCCGGACTCGATGCGCGATCCGCTCGGCTACTACCGCAACAACACCATGACGACGCGCAGCCTGCTCAATGCCGCGGTGAAAGCCGGCGTCAACCGCTTCATCTTCTCCTCGACCGCGGCCGTCTACGGCAATCCGGACCAGGTGCCGGTGCCGGAGATCGCGCCGACCCGTCCGCTGTCGCCCTACGGCTCCTCGAAGCTGATGACCGAGATCATGCTGCACGATGTCGCCTCTGCCCATGGCATGAGCTACGTCGTGCTGCGCTACTTCAACGTCGCCGGCGCCGACCCGAAAGGACGCGCCGGCCTCGCCACCGTCGGCGCCACCCATCTGCTCAAGATCGCGGTCGAGGCCGCGACCGGCCAGCGCGCCAAGATCGACGTGTTCGGCACCGACTATCCGACACAGGACGGCAGCTGCGTGCGCGACTTCATCCATGTCAGCGATCTCGTCGAAGCGCATCGCTCGGCGCTGTCCTATCTGCGCGCCGGCGGGCAATCGGTGACGTTGAACTGCGGTTATGGCCGCGGCTATTCCGTGCTCGAGACGATCGAGACGGTGCGCCGGGTCTCGATGCGCAATTTCGCCGTCGCCTACGCCGCGCGACGGCCCGGCGACATCATGACCATGGTGGCCGACACCACGAGGATCCGCTCGGCTCTCGACTGGACGCCGCGCTACGACGATCTCGAGACCATCGCAACCCATGCACTGGCCTGGGAGGAGAAGCTGTTCCGGGAGCGCGGCGGCCCCGCGCGACAGGCAGAATCGGCCTAAAAATCAAGCCGTTATCAAGCCGTTATTGGGCTTGAAAAAGCCCCGCCAAGCGGGCAATGAGGTCCCGCAACCTGACGGCCGGCACGGCCCGCCGTCAATGGACCGCGGATGGCTCAGTTTCCAAAGAAAATTACCGACGATCCCTACGGCGCGGCGGTCCTGATTCGCCGCCTGGTCATGGAACAAGGGATTACCTACTGGCGGCGCTATCTGACGGCGTTCGCCCTGATGGCCGTGGCGGCGGGCTCGACGGCGGGCGCCACCTATGTGCTCGGCCAGGTGATCAACCAGGCCTATGTCGACAAGAACATTCCCGGCATCGCGATGTTCGCCGGGATTACGGTCCTGCTGCTGTTCATCAAGGGCGTGGCGACCTACGGCCACATGGTGATCCTGACCAAGATCAGCAACGCCATCCTGGCGCAGAACCAGCGCCAATTGTTCGCCAAGCTGATGAGCGAAAGCATCGGCTTCTTCTCGCAGCGGCACTCGTCGGAATTCCTGGCGCGGCTGACGGCCGGCGCCAAGTCGATCACCGACGTGCTCAACATGCTGGTCAATGCGATCGGCCGCGACTTCCTGATGCTGATCAGCATGCTCGCCGTGATGGTCTGGCAGGACCCGCTGATGTCGTTCATCGGGCTCGTGGCGGTGCCGCCGGCGATGCTGATGCTGCGCAAGCTGGTGAAGCGGATCAAGGGCCTCGCCTACAACCAGTTCACCGGCACCGCCGACATCATGGAGACGATGCAGGAATCGCTGCAGGGCATCCGCACCGTGAAGGCGTTCACGCTGGAAGACACCATGCAGCAGCGGATCGACGAGAACATCGCGATCGTCGAGCGCAACGCCAACAAGATGGCGCGGGTCGCCAACCGCTCCAACCCGCTGATGGAGATGCTCGGCGGCTTCGCGGTCGCCGGCTGCCTGATGTATGGGGGCTATAGCGTGGTGGCGCTCGGTTCCACACCGGGCCAGTTCTTCACCTTCCTGACCGCCTTCCTGATGGCGACCGAGCCGGCCAAGCGGCTGGCGCGGCTCAACATCGACCTCAACAGCCAGCTGGTCGGCGCGCGGATGCTGCTCGAGGTCGTCGACAGCCCGGCAAGCGAGCAGACCGACGACGACAAGCCGGCGCTGAAACTCTCCGACGCGCGGATCGAACTGCGCGACGTCAGCTTCGCCTATCGACCCGGCGAGCCGGTGCTGAACCGCATGAGCTTCATGGCCGAGCCCGGCAAGGTCACCGCGCTGGTCGGCCCCTCCGGCGGCGGCAAGTCGACGGTGCTCGCGCTGCTGCTGCGCTTCTACGAGACGCAAGCCGGCGAGATCCTGATCGACGGACAGTCGATCTCGTCGGTGTCGCGCAGATCGCTGCGCCGGCAGACCGCCTATGTCGGCCAGGACGTCTATCTGTTCCGCGACACGATCCGCGCCAACATCGCCTTCGGCAAGCCTGATGCCAGCGAGGCCGAGATCATCGACGCCGCCAGGGCCGCCTGCGCGCACGACTTCATCATGAGCTTCCCGCTCGGCTATGACACGCCGGTCGGCGAGCACGGCACCCAGCTCTCCGGCGGCCAGCGCCAGCGCATCGCAGTCGCCCGCGCGCTGATCAAGAACGCGCCGATCATCCTGCTCGACGAGGCCACCGCCGCGCTCGATTCGGAGTCCGAGAAGCAGGTGCAGGAAGCGATCGAGCATCTCTGCCAGGGCCGCACCACGATCGTGATCGCGCACCGTCTGCACACCATCATGCATGCCGATGCGATCCTGGTGGTCGAGGGCGGCGAGATCGTCGAGCGCGGACGCCATGACGATCTGCTGCGCCGCGGCGGCCGCTACGCCTCGTTCTTCCGCCTGCAGCATCGTCACGACGTGATCGAGCTCGCGCCGGTCAGCGCAACCGGCTGAGGTTCATCTTCTTATCCCTTGGCCGCAAGACCTGCGCGCAGCACGCGCAGGACATTGCCGCCCATGACCTTGCGGATGTCGTCCTCGGAGAATCCGCTCGACATCAAGGCCTGGGTCACGGCGACGATCCCACTCGCATCGAATCCCGTGGTGGTCGAGCCGTCGAAATCCGAACCGAGGCCGACATGGTCGATCCCGACGAGGTCGCGGACATAGGCAATCGCCCGCGCGACATCCTTCGGATCGAGCGAGCAGACCGCCCCCTGCCAATAGCCGATGCCGATCACGCCGCCGGTCCGTGCGATAGCCCTGACTTCATCGTCGGTGAGGTTGCGGTTGACCTTGCAGGTCGCCTGCACGCCGCCATGGCTCGAGACCACCGGGCGCGTCGCCATCGCCAGCACGTCGGCGACCGCGGCGTGGCTGGCATGGGCGAGGTCGACGACCATTCCGAGCGCCTCCATCCGCTGCACGACCTGGCGGCCGAGCGGCGTCAGTCCGCCCTTGGCCACGCCGTGCATGGAGCCAGCGACATCATTGTCGAAGAAATGGGCGAGACCAGCCATCCTGAACCCGGCGGCGTAGAGCACGTCGAGATTGCCGATGTTGCCCTCGAGATTCTGCAGCCCCTCGATCGACAGCATGCCGCCCACCACCGTCACGCCGGTCTTGCGGTCGGCAAGCAGGCGATCGATGTCGGCCGGCGTCGTGATCAGGCGAAGCCGTCCGCCGGACTGCTCGGCGAAGCTCCGCAATTTCTCGGCATGCCACAGCGAGCGCTGCAGCAGTGAGAACCAGGTCCGCGGCGGTTGCAGATCGATGATGGCGAGGTTGGTGATCGTATCGCTGTCGCCGCCATTGGCATCATAGTTCTGGCCCTTGGGCGACTTGGTGACCGACGAGAACACCTGCAGGGCGTAGTGCCCCTCGATCAGACGCGGCAGGTCGATGTGGCCGCGATCGGATCGCGCGATCAGGTCGCGCTTCCACAGCAGGCTGTCCGCGTGCATGTCGGCGACGTCGAGCTTCGCCTGCAAGGCGCGGGCGGCGGGCGTGATCTCCAGCGCCACGCGCTGGACCTTGTTCTGCCCGCGGTCGATCCGTTCCGGGGTCACCGTGAAGAAGCGGACGGCGGCGGCGACCAGGGCTACAGCGATCAGCGCAAGGCCGATTGAAAGCCACTTCCTCATGAACATCCCCTTGAACATCCCCTTGGGCTTCACCGCTCGCCCGCGACGGGTGTGCTCGGCGGAAAGCTGGCCTCACCTCTGCGCCGGATGCAGCCACAGCCACTAGCCCTGCGCGGCGTAAGCGCGTAAATACCGGCCGCGCTCCCTCCTTCAACCCTCCGGGACCCGTTCATGAACGCCGCCTCCACCGTCATTCCACTTCCCCCGCAGCCCTCGCTTCCCGTCGTCGGCGAATCCGGCACCTATCCGGTCCGCCGCATCTGGTGCGTCGGCCGCAACTATCTCGAGCATATCAGGGAGATGGGCAATGACGAGCGTGCGCCGCCGTTCTTCTTCGGCAAGCATGCCGACATGCTGGTGCCTGATGGTGCGACCATCCCCTATCCGCCGCTGACCAAGGACCTGCATCACGAGGTCGAACTGGTGGTGGCGATGAAGAGCGGCGGACTGAACATTCCCGCCGACAAGGCGCTCGAGCATGTCTACGGCTATGCGGTCGGCATCGACCTGACCCGCCGCGACCTGCAGATCGCCTCGCGCAAGAAGGAGCGGCCCTGGGAGATCGGCAAGTCGTTCGACTATTCCGCGCCCTGCTCCGCGATCCAGCCGGCCGCAAAGATCGGCCACCCGACCGCGGGCAAGATCTGGCTCACCGTCAACGGCAAGGAGGCGCAGAAGGGCGACCTCACCGAGCTGATCTGGAACGTGCCGGAGATCATCTGGCAGCTCTCGCAGCAGGTGAAGCTCGCCGCCGGCGACATCATCATGACCGGCACGCCGGCCGGCGTCTCGCAGCTGCAACCCGGCGACAAGCTCGAATGCGGTGTCGACGGTGTCGGCACGCTGAAGGTATCGATCGGCAAGCCGGAATAGGCCGACCGCAGAAGAGATGATGCAAAGCCCCGGACCTCGCAGTCCGGGGCTTTTTGCTGGGCGCGCTCAGCGCATCGTGCCGGGCATGCAGGGCGGCTCGGTGAAGGGCGCGGTTGCGAACGAACCGACATTCGGCGCGCGCACGCAGTCGGTGGACTTGCTGCCGACCTGTGTCGTCGCCTGAGCATGGGCGCGCCGCATCGCAGCATTGTTGCCGGCGGCGAACGCCTGAGCCGAGAACGCAGCTGCCGCAATCAGCGCAACCGTCGCGATGGTCATTTTGGTCATTGGGTTTCTCCGCACGATGGATGAAGCCGACCAAGTTCGGCTCCTGTGACCAATGACCGTGACAGTTCGAAGAATATTTCCTCCGGCCCGATCACCGAACCGCGAGCGCGTCATCACCTTCGGCGGAGCGAGGAATACGAGTTCGACCGACACAATCCATCCATCAGAGCCGCGCGCAAACGCGGCGATGACTGTATGGAGCTTTCCATGATCTGTTTTCGGCGACTTGGCCTGGCTGCAATTCTGTCTTCAGCCATGGCGACCACTTCCTTCGCGGCGACGGTCGAGGCCCCCGGCGCATACGCGGCAAACGAAACCGCGACCAGGCCATGGTCGGCGCCGGTCGGCCATCGCCAGCCGCGCGCCGCCGACATTCCCGCCGCAACATCGGCGTCGCAGCAGACCCTCGATCAGGAGGACGTAATCGTCGACCGCAAGATCAAGGGCATTTGCCGCGGCTGCTAGCACACCGACGCCGCGGAACGCGACCGGCGTTCGCGATCAGGGCGTGCGGCGATACGGCACGTAGCGCGGGGTCCAGACCTTGGCGTGGATGCGCGCCTCGACCTGGTCGATCGGAATATCCTCGGCGAGCCCTTCCTTGTGCGCCTGCAGCGCCACCGCCAGCGCAACCGTCAGCGACACGTCGCGCAGCGCGCTGACCGGCGGCAGCAGATTGTGCTTCGGGTTGTTGCGGGCCGGCGAGACGCTGGCCAGCGCCTTCGCCGCGGCCATGAACATGCCGTCGCTGACCCTGACAGCGCCGACCGCGAGCGCGCCGACGCCGACGCCGGGGAAGATGTAGGAATTGTTGGTCTGGTCGACCTTGAAGCGCGCGCCGTCGCGCGTGATCGGCGGGAACGGGCTGCCGACACCGATCAGCGCCCGCCCCTCGGTCCACGCCTCGATATCGACCGGCGTCGCTTCCTCGCGCGAGGTCGGGTTGGACAGCGGGAAGATCACCGGCCGCGCGTTGCACTCGGCCATCGCGCGGACGATCGGCTCGGAGAACGCGCCGGCCTGACCGGAGACGCCGATCAGCACGGTCGGCCTGGCGTTGCGCACGACGTCGAGCAGCGCGATCTTGTCGGGATGGCTGAGCTTCCAGCCGGTGATCGCCTGCTTGTCCTGGACGAAGGGAAGCTGGAACGGCGCGAGCCCGCTCATGCCCTCGAGCAGCAGGCCGTCGCGGTCGACCATGAAGAAGCGCTTGGCCGCCTCGCTCTCCGAAAGGCCGGCATCGACCATCGCGGCGCGGATCAGGCTGGCGATGCCGCAACCGGCCGAGCCCGCGCCGAGCACGGCGACGCGCTGCTCGGTCAGCGGCACGCCGGTGACGTTGATCGCGGAGAGCAAGGCGCCGGTCGCGACCGCCGCGGTGCCCTGGATGTCGTCGTTGAAGGTGAGGAGCCGGTCGCGATAGCGCTCGAGCATGCGCGTCGCGTTGTTCTTGGCGAAATCCTCCCACTGCAGCAGGACGCGCGGCCAGCGCTTGATCACCGCCGAGACGAAGGCCTCGATGAAGTCGTCATACTCCTGGCCGCGGACGCGCTCGTTGCGCCAGCCGATATAGAGCGGATCGGCCAGGCAGTCGGGATTGTCGGTGCCGACGTCGAGCAGGATCGGCAGCGTCGTTGCCGGATGCAGGCCGCCGCAGCCGGTGTAGAGCGACAGCTTGCCGATCGGGATGCCCATACCGCCGGCGCCCTGGTCGCCGAGGCCAAGGATGCGCTCGCCGTCGGTCACGACGATCGCCTCGACATGATCGAAGCGCGGCTGCGCCAGGATGCGGTCGATGCGGTGCTTGTGCGGGATCGAGAGGAACAGCCCGCGCGGCTTGCGGAACAGCCGGCTGAACTGCTGACAGCCGGCGCCGACGGTCGGCGTGTAGACGATCGGCAGCAGCTCCTCGAGGTTCTCGACCAGCAGCGCATAGAACAGCGTCTCGTTGGTGTCCTGCAATTCGCGCAGGAAAGCGTAGCGCTCGAGATCGTTCTCGAAGCCGCGCAGCGCCTGCAGCCGCCGCGAGACCTGTTCGTCCAATGTCGCAACATTGGGCGGCAGCAGGCCATGCAGGTCGAACGCCTCGCGCTCGGCCTCGGAGAACGCCGTGCCCTTGTTCAGCTGCGGATCGGCCAATAGCTCGTAGCCGCTCAGCGCAGTGGTCGCGAAAGCTCCTGACGTCTCCGACATGACAAGGTCCTCTCGGTGCGGAATGCCTGATGCGACTGTATCACTTCAGTGCAACGAATCGGAGAGCGAACGGCGTCGTGCAGCGCAAAGCGGAATGTTGGCTCAGGAGCGATGAGCGGTCATCCGGACTCCGGCAACGCACTCCCGCTACACAAGCGGACCGAGATCAACATACGTTGGTATAGCTTCCCTATTCCTTGTCATGACCTGTGCTGACGCTCGTACAATTGAGCGATGGCGAGAGATTTTTATGCTCCGGGGTACTCCAACGGATGCGCAAATAGCTCAGAACTTCTCTCTCCGGAGGCGCGACTAACAATAGCAATCCTCGTTCCACAGCGGGCGCGCGTTGTGTTCCCAAATCTGTGATCAGGATCACTGCTCCGAGGCGTGAATCGCAAGACTGTCAAGAATGCGGGTTCTTTGAGGAACACTGAAATGATCGTCAACATTCAGAAGCTTAATGGCCTGTGGCACCTCATCGTCGGATCGTGCAAGATCCGAACTCCGTTCCTGGAGACTCAGGACCGGGAGTCGGTCGTCGCCTACGCCCGGCGCGTCTACCCCGGCGCCAAGGTCTTCGAACGCGACTGATCCTGGCTGCGACGTCCCACAGCTCACGCCCCAGAAAGAAGCCCCGGAGCGCGCTCCGGGGTTTTGAATTTTATAGGGCGGATTAGCGAAGCGTAATCCGCCATGCTTCCGCACGACGCGGCGGATTACGCCTTCGGCACGATCACCGCAGCGCCGACACCACGATCAGGCCGAGGATCAGCGCGGTCACGGAATACTTCAGCGTGTAGTATACGTTCCGATTCCACTCCTTGACCTTGCGGCTGGCGAGATGGAGCTCGTAGAGCTTGCCGAACACCTTGTTCAGCGCGCCGACATGCTCGCCGTCGACGTTCTGGGTGGCCGACGCCTTGACGATGTTGTGGCTGACCCAGCGGTTCATCCTGGTCATGAAGCCGTACTTCATCGGGCGCTCGACGTCGCAGAACAGGATGATGCGGTTGACGCCGGTCTTGTTCTCGGCGCTGTGGATGAAGGTCTCGTCGAACATGAAGGCCTCGCCGTCGCGCCAGACGCATTCGACGCCGTCGACCAGGATGCGGCACTCGTTCGAATTCGGCGTCACCAGGCCGAGGTGATAGCGCAGCGAGCCGGCGAAGGGATCGCGATGCGCCCCGAGCTTGCCGCCGGGCGGCAGCATCGCGAACATCGCGCCGTGCACGTTCGGGATCGAGTTCAGCAGCTCCACCGTCTTCGGGCACAGCGTGCGCGCCGACGGCAGGAAGTCGTCGTACCATTTCAGATAGAAGCGCTTCCAGCCGCTCTTGAAGAAGGAATAGAAGCCCCAGTCGTTGTTCTTGGCGGCAGCGCGGATGAAACCCTCGTCGAACAGGCGGGTCGCCTCGTCGCGGATGGTCTCCCAATTGTCGGAGAGCTTCTTCAGCTCGGGAAACTGCTCGACCGGGATCACCGGCGTGTTTGCTACGGCCGAGCCCGCATACATCAGCACATTGTAGGGCGCGAGGTAGGTCGAGTGGTCGCCGAGCTGGCGGGCGAAGCGCAACCGCTGCTTGCCGCGGAAGTGAACGTAGAGCGTAGAGGCCACCAGCACGTAGAGAATGACGAGCTGCGGCGCGAAGAGCTGTCTCAACATGATCCGTCTATGATCGCAGCGTGCCGATGCTCTCCATGCACCGCCCCGTAGCAGCCTAGACCCTTGATGGGCGGCTTAGCCCCGGGCGGCGAAGCGCAACGCCGTCCGCGAAAACTCCCCTGTTTCATCCTGACTTGGCACTGCGGCGTGGGCGAGATGCCCTGCCGCGATGCCGTCCCGGATCAGCCATGTAAGCGTACGCTCACCGCATGTGAAGCGCCGCCTCATTCGAAGGAGCAACCCTGTGGCAACAATCACACACATCTAATTCGCCATTGACAAACTGATTAGATAATTACTAATAATGGATGAACCGCCAGAAGAGCGCGGACATCCACAGGGAGGAATGATGAGACACGTTCTGGCGGCAGCCATTCTCGCGGCAATGACATCGGTCGCTCATGCCCAGGTTTCCGACGACGTCGTGCGCATCGGGGTGCTGACCGACTTGTCGAGCTGGGGACGCGACAATTCCGGCCCGGGCTCGGTCGAGGCGGCCAGGATGGCGGTGGAGGAGTTCGGCCCCACTGTGCTCGGCAAGCCGATCGAGATCATCTCGGCCGACCACCAGATGAAGACCGATGTCGGCGTGCAGGTCGTGCGCGGCTGGTTCGACAACGGCAAGGTCGACGCGGTCGTCGACATCCCGAATTCCGGCATTGCGATCGCCGTGCACAACATGGCGCGCGAGCGCAACAAGATCGCGCTGTTGTCCGGCCCCGGCGCGAGCTCGCTGACCGATGAATTGTGCAGCCCCAACACCGTGCACTTCACCTACGACACCTACGCGCTGTCGAAGGTCACGGCGTCGGCGGTGATCGCGGAGGGCGGCAAGTCCTGGTACTTCATCACCGCGGACTATGCCTTCGGCCAGCAGCTCGAGAAGGACGCGACCCGCTTCATCAACGAGATGGGCGGCAAGGTGCTCGGCAGCGTCCGCCATCCGACCAACACCGCCGACTTCTCCTCCTTTGCGCTGCAGGCGCAGAGCTCGAAGGCCGACGTGGTGGCGTTCGCCAATGCCGGCCAAGACACCGACAATTCGATCAAGCAGTCCGGCGAGTTTGGCCTCGTGCAGGGCGGCCAGAAGCTGGTCGGCCTCCTGATGTTCGACACCGACGTGCATGCGATCGGGCTCAACGCCGCGCAGGGCACCTACATGACGACGGCGTCGTACTGGAACATGGACGAGAAGACCCGCGCATGGTCGAAGAAATTCTTCGCCCGCACCAACGTGATGCCGACCATGATTCAAACCGGCGTCTACGGCTCGGTGCTGCATTATCTCAAGGCGATCCAGGCCGCCGGCACCGACGATCCGCAAAAGGTGATGGCCAAGATGCGCGAGCTGCCGATCGAGGACACCTTCGTGCATGGCGGCAAGTTGCGCGAGGACGGCCGCGTCATCCGCGACATGTATCTGGCGAAGGTGAAGAAGCCCTCGGAATCCAAGGAGCCGTGGGATTATCTCGACATCATCAAGACGGTGAAGGGCGAGGACGCCTATCGTCCGGTCTCCGAGTCGAAGTGCCCGCTGCTCAAGAAATAGGATCGATCGCGTGGCCAACGAAGAAACTTATGAATGCGACGCGCTGGTCGTCGGCTCCGGCTGCGCCGGGCTGTCGGCGGCGGTCACCGCCGGCCATCACGGCCTGAAGGTTCTCGTCGTCGAGAAGGAGCCGCGGTTCGGCGGCACCACCGCGCGCTCGGGCGGCTGGCTTTGGATTCCCGGCACCTCGCTGGCGAAGGCGTGGGGCATCGAGGAGAGCCCCGATCAGGCCAGAACCTATCTGCGCCATGAGGCCGGCAACAGTTTTGACGCCGCCCGCGTCGATGCGTTCCTGACCGAAGGGCCGAAGGCGGTCGACTTCTTCACGACAGAAACCGCCGTGCGCTTCGACATGCCGCTGACGTTCCCGGACTATCATGCGGAAGCGCCCGGCGGCGCGCAGGGCGGCCGCTCGATGGTGACGCGCCCGTTCGACGGCCACGAGCTCGGCGACACCCTCAAGGATCTCGGCAGCCCCCTGCCCGAGCTCACCGTGTTCGGCATGATGCTCGGCTCCGGCAAGGAGATCGTGCATTTCATGCGTGCGACGCGCTCGCTGGCCTCGGCGGCCTATGTCGCGAAGCGGCTGTCGAAACACGCGCTGGACGTGATGCGCAACGGCCGTGGCATGACGCTGACCAACGGCAATGCGCTTGCCGGCCGGCTGGCGAAATCCGCCCTCGACCTCAAGATCCCGCTCTGGCTCAATTCGCCGGTGCGCGAACTGATCGTCGAGAACGGTGTGGTGCGCGGCGCGATCGTGGTGCGCGAGGGCCGCACCATCCGCGTCAATGCGAAGCGCGGCGTGGTGCTCGCCTGCGGCGGCTTTCCGCATGACGTAGCGCGACGGCAGAAGATGTTTCCGCATGCGCCGACCGGAAAAGAACATTACTCGCCGGGACCAACAGGCAACACCGGTGACGGCCTGCGGCTTGCGGAATCCGCCGGCGGCCGCGTCGAGGATTCGCTGCCGAACGCGGCAGCCTGGGTGCCGGTCTCGGTCACGACGCGCAAGGACGGCTCAAAGGGCGTGATGCCGCACTTCATCGATCGCGCCAAGCCCGGCGTGATCGCGGTGATGCGCGACGGCAAGCGCTTTGCCAATGAAGGCAATTCTTACCATGACTTCGTGCAGGAGATGATCAAGGCGGCGAAGCCCGGCGAGGAGATCGCGGCGTTTCTGCTTTGCGATCACGCGACTTTGCGCAAATACGGCCTCGGCTGCGTGCCGCCGCGCCCGATGCCCACAGGCCATCATCTGAAGACCGGCTATCTCAAGCGCGGCACGACGCTGTCGGAGCTTGCCGCGCAGGCCGGCATCGACGCAAAGGCGCTTGAGGCAACCGTCGCGGCGTTCAACACGACCGCCGCCGAGGGACGCGATCCCGCCTTCGGCAAGGGCTCGCGCGCCTATAACCGCTACCAGGGCGATGCGCTGCACGGGCCCAATCCCTGCATCGCGCCGATCCAGAACGGGCCGTTCTACGCCATCAAGATGGTGATCGGCGATCTCGGCACCTATGCCGGCATCCGGACCGACGCCAATGCCCGCGCGCTCGACGCCGACGGCCAGCCGATTGCGGGCCTCTATGCCGCCGGCAACGACATGGCGAGCATCATGGGCGGCAACTATCCCGGCGCCGGCATCACGCTCGGACCGGCGCTGACCTTCGGCTACATCGCGGGCAAGCACATCGCCGGCGCCGCGGCAGAACGCAGCGCGGCATGACATGAGTCCCGTCATCCTGAGGAGGCCGCAACGCGGCCGTCTCGAAGGATCGACGGCCCGACTGTGGCCGTGCATCCTTCGAGGCTCGCAAGGGCTCGCACCTCAGGATGACGGGGTGGGAACGGATATGACGCACAAAGACGTCCCGCACATCGACGTCTCGCGAACGGCGTGCTTTCTTGCTAATTGCGAAAGCGCGAGCGCGAACAGGGCCACATGACGAGAGAAAGCCGCGGCATACAGTCGATCGAGGTCGGCGGGGAATTGCTCCGCGCGCTCGCCCGCAGCGGCGAACCGATGATGCTGCGCGACCTCGCGCGCGAAGCCGGCATGCCGCCGGCCAAGGCGCATCCCTATCTCGTCAGCTTTTCCCGCATCGGCCTGATCGAGCAGGACGAGACCACCGGCCGTTACGAAATCGGGGCGCTGGCACTCGAGCTCGGCCTGATCAGCCTGCGCCGGCTTTCCGCCGTGCGGATCGCGACGCCGCGGATCGCCGCGCTCGCCAACAGCATCAATCACGCGGTGTCGCTGTCGGTCTGGGGCACCCACGGCGCGACCGTGGTGCGGCTCGAGGAGCCAAGCCATCCCGTGCATATCGCGATGCGCGTCGGATCGGTGGTGGCGCTGCTGGAGACCGCGACCGGCCGCGCCTTCGCCGCCTTCATGCCGCCGAACGCCGTCAAGACGGCGCTCGAGAGCGGCCTCGATCGCCTCGGCGTCGGCTACAATCCGAAACGCGAGACCATCAGCGCCAAGACCACGGAGATGCTTGCCGAGGTGCAAAGCCGCGGACTCGCGCGCGCGATCGGCGATCCCCTGCCCGGCGTCAACGCCTTCGCCGCGCCGGTGTTCGATCACGCCGGCCACGTCGCGCTCGTCATCACCGCGATGGGCCCGGAGGGCACCTTCGACGCCGACTGGGACAGCGCGATCGCAGCCGCGCTGCGCGATTGTGCAGGCGACATCTCGCGGCAGCTCGGGCACGGCTCGGTGCGGGCATCGGGGTGATGCTGGGCCTTTTCCGACGTCATCCCCCGGTGCGCAATTGCGCACCCGAGAAATGACGGTGAGGTGAGCACGCTGGTCAGGCTCGAGGGTTGGGGAGAGGGGTGGCCCCGGGCGAGATATTTGATGATGACATCGCTCTCGCAAAATCGTTTGCAATGTCGCCGCAACGATACGGAGAGAGTTCATCGTGTGGCACCCCTCTCCCTAACCCTCTCCCGCAAGGGGAGAGGGAACCCTGCCGTCGGTGACTCCCTCACGCGCGCGTGCCACTGAGTTGTCCGACGGCGCAAGCCCCCGCAGTAAAAATATTTCTCTTTATCAGAAATTCAACTCGGTGTATGGTTCGCCCGTCTCACCCGATCGAGGGGCGCTTCGCGATCGTCACGAACGCGGCGTGGGATGCGGTGGACGCCGAGCGTGTGACTGACGAGAGCACGCGAAGCGGACGGTGAAGTCGTGTGGTCCTGACGCCCTAGTGGCCGGTGTCCCCTTGTAAGACGCAATTGCGTCTTGCGAAGGCGGTGACAAGCAAGCCAAGTCTCGCCGGGGAGAGCACGAAGTAAGCTGTAAAACCATCGCGCAGGGAAAGCCGGACTGCTCCGGTTACACCTGTGGTCCTACCCCCGAGCTTTCCACCTTTTGCTCGGGGCCCATGGGTGCGATCGGCACCCGGCTTTCCCTGCGCCCTCTTCAAGAGAGAGGGCGAAACGAAGAGCAAAGCTCGGACAATTCATGTCGCGAGAATGCGGATGTTTGACTCACAGGCCGGGCCACACATTCACCGTCGTCCCGGCCTAGTGCGCAATTGCGCACGGGGGGCCGGGACCCATAACCACCGATGCTGCTTGTTATGCACCGCTGGAACGACGAGTCCCGTCCACTACATCTGCTGCGGCGTATGGGTCCCGGCCTTCGCCGGGACGACGGTGGAGTGTGCGGAGAAAGTCGCGCGACGAACGAAGCTGCATTCTCATCCACAACTGTCATCGCCCGGCTCGACCGGGCGATCCAGTACGCCGCGGCCTCTCGGCTCAAGCACCGACGCCTCTGGAATACTGGATCACCCGCATGCGCGGGTGATGACATCGAGTGCTCTGCTGTTTGAAATGTGAATCGAAACAATCAGGCGCGCAGCGCCTGCAGGCTCTTGAAGGTCAGGCGCTTGGGATCGCGGACGCCGGCGAGATAGAGCTTGCGGATGAAGGCAATGACGGTGTCGCGATCGCAATCGGTCAACGCGACCACGGCGTCGACCGCAATCTTCTGGGCTTCCATGGGAACACGTCCTCCGCTGCAGCCTCGAACCCGGAAGCCTAGGCGCTGCCGGTTAATCCGGCATTAACCTCTGCCCACAATCGCCGATTCCGGCCCCCTCGCGTATACGCGGAACAACGCATACGACGGCCTGTCCAACCACCGCAGCAAAAAGCCCCGGGCGATGCCGGGGCTCTTCACGTGATCGACTGTGACGACCGCAGATCAGTAGCGGTAGTGATCCGACTTGAACGGGCCTTCCTGCTTGACGCCGATATAGTCGGCCTGGTCCTTGCGCAGCTCGGTCAGCTTGGCGCCGACCTTGGCGAGGTGCAGGCGGGCCACCTTCTCGTCGAGCGTCTTCGGCAGCACGTAGACCTTCTTCTCGTACTTGCCGCCCTTGTTGTTGGCGAACAGCTCGATCTGCGCCAGCGTCTGGTTAGTGAACGACGCCGACATCACGAAGGACGGGTGGCCCATTGCGTTGCCGAGGTTCACCAGACGTCCCTCGGAAAGCAGGATGATGCGGTGCTTGTCGGGGAATTCGATCTCGTCGACCTGCGGCTTGATGTTGTTCCACTTCAGATTACGCAGACCTGCGATCTGGATCTCGTTGTCGAAGTGACCGATGTTGCAGACGATGGCGCGATCCTTCATCGCGCGCATGTGCTCGATGGTGATGATGTCCTTGTTGCCGGTCGCGGTCACGAAGATGTCGGCGCGCGGCGCGGCCTCTTCCATGGTAACTACCTCGTAGCCTTCCATCGTCGCCTGCAGCGCGCAGATCGGATCGACCTCGGAGACCATGACGCGGCAGCCGGCCTGGCGCAGCGAAGCCGCCGAGCCCTTGCCGACGTCGCCGAAGCCCGCGACCATTGCGACCTTGCCCGACATCATCACGTCGGTGCCGCGGCGGATGCCGTCGACCAGCGATTCACGGCAGCCATAGAGGTTGTCGAACTTCGACTTGGTGACGCTGTCGTTGACGTTGATCGCGGGGAACAGCAGCTTGCCCGCCTTCTCCATCTCGTACAGACGGTGCACGCCCGTGGTGGTCTCTTCCGAGACGCCCTGGATGTTCTTGGCAATCTCGGCGAACCAGCCCTTCGGCTTCTCCTTCAGCAGACGCTTGATCAGCGCGAAGAAGACTTCTTCTTCCTCGGAACCAGGCTTGTCGAGGAACGCGACGTCGCCCTGCTCGGCGCGCAGGCCGTGATGCACCAGCATGGTGGCATCGCCGCCGTCATCGAGGATCATGTTGGGCGTGCCGCCGCCGTGCCAGTCGAACAGCTTTGCGGTGTAGTCCCAGTATTCGGTCAGCGTCTCGCCCTTGACCGCGAACACCGGAATGCCGGCCGCGGCGATCGCGGCCGCGGCGTGATCCTGCGTCGAGTAGATGTTGCAGGAGACCCAGCGGATGTCGGCGCCGAGCACGGCCAGCGTCTCGATCAGGACCGCGGTCTGGATCGTCATGTGCAGGGAGCCCGCGATGCGTGCGCCCTTCAGCGGCTGCTTGGGGCCGTACTCCTCGCGGGTCGCGATCAGGCCGGGCATCTCGGTCTCGGCCAGCGAGATCTCCTTGCGGCCGAAATCGGCGAGCGAAATGTCCTTGACGATATAGTCGGTGAAGCCGGGCTTCGTGGGGGCGTTCATGTCTGTTTCCTAATCGGTGAATCCAGCGTGTCAGTAACAAAGCGAGCCGAACGCCCTGCGGCGCGACCTTCTCCCTCTCCCCGTTCTTACGGGGAGAGGGCCGGGGTGAGGGGCTCCATCCGCTGGCTGAATCTGCGGAGAGTCCCCCTCACCCGCCACTTCGTGGCGACCTCTCCCCGCAAGCGGGGCGAGGTAAGAGCATCAGAGCGCGCGCTTGAGCGGCTCGACGAGATCGGTCTTCTCCCAGGAGAAGCCGCCCTCATTGTCCGGCGTGCGGCCGAAATGGCCGTAGGCCGAGGTGCGCGCGTAGATCGGACGGTTGAGGTCGAGATGGGTGCGGATGCCGCGCGGCGTCAGATCCATAGCCTTGGCCGCCGCCTTCTCGAGCTCGTCCTCCGAGACCTTACCGGTGCCGTGGGTGTCGATGTAGATCGACAGCGGACGCGCCACGCCGATCGCGTAGGCGAGCTGCAGCGTGCAGCGGTCGGCGAGACCGGCCGCGACGATGTTCTTGGCGACGTAGCGCGCGGCATAGGCCGCCGAGCGGTCGACCTTGGTCGGATCCTTGCCGGAGAACGCGCCGCCGCCATGCGGGGCCGCGCCGCCATAGGTGTCGACGATGATCTTGCGGCCGGTCAGGCCGGAGTCGCCGTCGGGACCGCCGATGAAGAACTTGCCGGTCGGATTGATGTGCCAGATCGTCTTGCCGTTGATCCATTCCTTCGGCAGCGCCTCGCGCACATAGGGCTCGACGATGTCGCGGATCTGGCTGGACGAGAGGTCCTCGACCAGATGCTGGTGCGAGACCACGATCTCGCGGACGCCGACCGGCTTGCCGTTCTCGTACTGCACGGTGACCTGGCTCTTGGAGTCCGGACCCAGCACCTTCTCCTTGCCGGAGTGGCGCGCTTCGGAGATCAGCCGCAGGATCTTGTGAGCGTAGAAGATCGGCGCCGGCATCAGGTCCGGCGTCTCGTTGGTGGCGTAACCGAACATGATGCCCTGGTCGCCGGCACCCTCTTCCTTGACCTCGCCCGGCTGCAGCGCGTCGACGCCCTGCGCGATGTCGGCCGACTGCGGATGCAGCAGGATCTCGATGTCGCAGGTCTTCCAGTGGAAGCCGTCCTGCTCGTAGCCGATGTCCTTGATCGCGTCGCGCACGACGCCCTCGATGTGTTCATTGGTGACCGAGCTCGGGCCGCGGGTTTCGCCGGCGATCACCACCTTGTTGGTGGTCGCGAGCGTTTCGCACGCCGCGCGGATCTGCCACGGGTCGATGCCTGCCTTCGGGCCCTCGCGATAGAACAGATCGACGATCTCATCCGAGATGCGATCGCAGACCTTGTCCGGATGGCCTTCCGAGACCGACTCGCTGGTGAAGAGATAAGACGCGCGCATCAAGCAAACCCCTTGTTTCGTCGAAGTCCGACGTTGGTTGGTGAATATGTCCCCGGAATGTCAGTCTCGTCGCCGCGAGATGACGTAGGATTCGTCGTAGAACCACAGCCCGTTGTGTTTGCGGAGAACTTCGCGCGTAGCCTCGAGAGCTCGTCCGTTTTCGGTCGTTTCGGTCAACCGCTCATCTTCGATCTGCGCGACATACACCGCCGCATTCCACGCTGCAAAGGCCGTCGAGGTTCCGATCGAACCGGTCACCTCATTGGGCAGCGCTTCCATATCATATCGGAAGATCGAACGGTTATCGGCGTAGGCGTTGAAGTTCAGCTCGCGACCGGCCGACCCCAACTCGTATTTCACCGCGCGCAGTATCTCATGACGGCTGACGGCGAAAGGATTTTCTCCGGGCCACACGGCTCGAATGATTTCAAGTCCGGGATCGCCGCCGTGGGAATGGATTCCTATCAGCCGTCCGCCGCCGCGCAACGCGCGGGCCAGCGGCGCGATGATCCGCTTGGCGCGGAAATTCACCGAGGATTTGGCCCGATACGGCTGCGAGGCGATCACAAGATCGAAATTGGCCTCGGTGCGGCCAGCCCGGGGAATGATCGAATCAAGCAGGAAGCGGTGGTCGTCGCGGTACAGCACCAGCGCCACTGGACGCTCATAGATCGGCATCGCATTCCCGGGGCTGAGATTGGCCCGCCAATTCTGCTCGAGGAACGGGCCGAGTTCCGCGATCTGGGCCTCGAATTCACCCGAGGAGGCCCCGCGCAGCGCCACCTCGTGCCAGATCATGCTGGCGGCCGCCGTGGAGTTCTTGGGCGTCAGCCAGGGCGCCTCGGCGTAATACATGTTGGTGAACACGAAGACGCTGGCCGGGTGCTCGAACAGGCGGTCGGGGACCTTGTCCAGGGTGAGGCGGACGTCCTCCAGGCTCAGTTCCTTGCCGGCGACATAGAACGGCATATGTGGGAAGCGGCCATGCATGGCACGCAGGACCCGCGCCAGCACGGTGCCATCGCCCATCCCGGCATCGAACACCCGCAATGCCGGCGGCCGCGGGTGGATGGCGGCCAGTTCCAGCGAAACCCGGTCGGCGATCACCCGCTTCTCGCTGCAGGTGTGCACGAACAGCAGATAGCGCTGGCGGTTCTCGAAAAAGCGAAAATTGCCGCGCGGATCGCGCTTCTCCGGCGGAACCACCAGGCCGCGCGGCGGCGGCACGCCGCCCGGCGTCGAGGTCGCGATGAAGGCATTAATGCGGTCGAGCGTGTCGATGGTGATGCGCTTGCCCTCGCGCAGCCGGTGCACCAGCTTGCCGTCGTTGACGGCACGGCGGCCGAACGTCGTCTCCGCCATGTCGGAGCGCCGGCAGAAATCCGTGATCTGACTGAGGATTTCGTCGTTCTTCATGGGGCCTGGGGTGGGCGGCGGCGAGTGGGCAGAAAGTGGGCAGAGGTAATGTGTAGCGACGTCTTACCACCATTTTCCCACCAGTTGAACCCCCCTTTACTGCCCGATCACCAAACACGCATAGATCGCCTCGCCCTCGCCGATCGCCATGACGGCTTACCCGTGGATGACCGATGCGCCGCCTGCTCCTGATCCCCGCCTTCCTTGCCGCCCTGCTCTGGTCGGCGCCCTGCCTCGCCCAGACACGCGCGCAACTCGGCCCGCTCTGCACGACCGACACGACACCGGCCGACCAGATGATCGACGCCTGCAACAAGATCATCGCGCTGAAGGTGTTTTCTGGCGAGAAGCTCGCGACCATCTATTTCTGGCGCGCGGTCGGCTGGAACAAGAAGGGCAACTACGCGCAGGTGATCGCTGACGCCACCGAGGCGCTGCACCTCAAGCCGAGCACCGCCGTCTACAATCTGCGCGGCTCGGCCTATTACGACAAGGGCGAGTACGACATCGCGATCACCGACTTCAACGACGCGCTGCGCATGGGGCCGCCGAGCGGCATCATCTTTCACAACCGCGGCAACGCCTATCGCGGCAAGGGCGACTACGCCAAGGCGATCGCCGATTATGACGCCGCGATCAAGGCCGGCCCGAAGTCGGCCTTCTCCTACCAGAACCGCGGCTCCTCGAAGCAGGCGCTCGGCGATCTCGACGGCGCGCTCGCCGACATCAACGAGGCCGTCAGGCTCGATCCGTCGCTGCCGCAGCCGCTAATCAGCCGCGCCGTGATCTGGCGCGCCAAGGGCGACATCGCGCGCGCGATTGCGGACACGTCAGAAGCGATCCGGCTCGCGAAGGCGAAGGCGCCTGTCAACATCATGACGCCGCCGGGCAGTGTCTTGATCTCGGCCTATACCCAGCGCGGCCTCAGCTATGAGGCAAAGGGTGATGCCGCGCACGCCAAGGAAGACTACGCCTCGGTGCTCGAGGGCGTCGCGTCCGACGCCGGCAGCAAGGCCAACCAGGCCACCGCCAAGGTGCGGCTCGCGCTGCTCAAGGAGGCCGATGCGGCTCCGCGCAACGATGCAGCCCCCCGCAAGGCTGCGGCGGCGCCTGCCGCCGAGAGCAGCCCGACCGCGCCACCGGCAGGCTCCGTCACGGCACCGGCCCCGCCCGCCGCGCCGTCGCAGGCCGCAGCAACCAGCCGGCGCGTCGCGCTGGTGATCGGCAACGGCGCTTATGGACATGTGAAGGCGCTGCCCAATCCGCCCAACGATGCGCGTGCCATCGCCAAGAGCCTGCGCGAGATCGGCTTCACCGTCTCCGAGGGCCTCGATCTCGATCGCGACGCGATGCAGAAGACGATCCACGACTTCCTGCGCGAGGCGGCACGGTCGCAGATCGCCGTGGTCTACTACGCCGGTCATGGCGTGCAGGTCGATGGCCGCAACTATCTCGTGCCGGTCGATATCGAGTTCAAGGCGGGCGGCCGCATGACCGACGCGATGGTCGACATGGACACCATCATGGCCGGTCTCGACGATCAGATCCGCACCAACATCCTGATCCTCGATGCCTGCCGCAACAATCCGATGGCGCCGCAGGTGGCATCCGCAGGTCCGAGCCGCGGCATCGAGGCCGGCTCCGGCCTTGCCGCCCCCGCCTCGCTCGGCTCAGGCTCGACGCTCGGCGCCGGCACACTGATCGCGTTTGCGACCGCGCCGGGCCAGGTCGCGCTCGACGGCGAAGGCGCCAACAGCCCGTTCTCGGCGGCACTGTCGCGCCATGTCGGCACGCCCGGTCTCGAGGTGCAGCAGATGCTGACCCGCGTCCGCGCCGAGGTCGTCGCCGCGACCAAGGGCAAGCAGGTGCCGTGGTCGAACTCCTCGCTGCTCGGCGAAGTCTACCTGGCGGAGAAGTGAGACGACGCCCGCGAGAACCGTCGTCGAGGAGCGTCGGCGACCGGACAACCTACTCGTCTGTTCGCCGCGCCACGAACGTGCCACCCGGCTGATGAAAGATCATCTCGTCCGCGATCGTCCCGTCACCGCAAAACTCGACGAAGCCGGCCTGCCCGACAATGCGAAATCTCCTGCCCTGCTCGGGCGCGAGGCGATAGGCCGGCTGGTGGTCGGACTTCAACTCGAGCGCCCCCTCGCTATCCAGCGTGACGCGGTGCGTGATCGCACCCCACTTGAAGCTGCCGACGCACCGCGCACGGAACGCGGCGTCGGTGCATTCGCCGGCCGCAAGGCGCACGAACACGATATCCGCGACGGCCGGTTCGAGCGGCGCGGAGAGACTGACGATGGCGCCGTCGCGATTGGTCAGGAACGTGAGCGGAAGCGAGTCCGGCACGTAGCGGTCCTGCACCTCCGGCGTTTCGAACGTCTCAAAGTGACGGTGCCCCAATGTCGCAAACAGCCCGCGCCACGACCAGTGCAGCGCACCGTCCTGCTCCCTGATCGACATCACGCCGTAAGCAGGGTGCTCATAATCGCCGGAGTAGGCCGCAAGTTCGTGTGCCGGGTGGGTGCTGGCGTGGCGGCCCTTCTCCCGCACGCCCTTGTCGGCCTGGATCTGGTCAAGCGCTTCTTCACGCCGCTTGCGGAAACGCTCGCGCCATTCGATCGGCTCGCGGCCGCGCAGCCGGTCGATGATGTGCAAGGTCAGCGTCCACGGCACCTGATTGGGACTGCGGTTGGTGAAGACGGCAATGCCGATGCCAAAATCCGGCAGCAGCGTCATCTGGGTATTCCAGCCAATCCAGCCGCCGCCGTGCTCGACCAGCCGGTCGCCGCGGTAGCTGTTGCACTGGAAGCCAAGGCCGTAATGCGCCTGGCCGAACTCCGCATAGCCTGGCAGCGAATTGTAGACACGCGGCGCATGCAGCTCACCGATCAGCGCTGCCGGCAATATGCGCTCACCGTCGAACGCGCCCTGACCGAGATGCAGCCGCATCCAGTTCGCGAAATCCGCGACCGAGGTGGTCATCGCGCCGGACGCGGTGGTCGTGATCGGCAGACGGAACGCGGGCAGCCGCGTGTCCTCGTGCATCTTGTACGGCCGTGCCGGCTCGCTCGACGCTTCGAGATCATCAAGGTTGAAGCCGACATTCATGCCGAGCCGGTCGGTCAGCCGCGCGCGGATGAACGCCTGATAGCTCTGCCCGCTCAGGCGCTCGATCAACAGGCCCGCAACATTGTAGCAGAGGTTGTTGTATTGAAAGGCGCTGCGGACATCGCGGCTCAACTCCAGATGCCGCATCAGGCCGAGCATGTCGGCCGGCGCGAGATCGCCGGGCTCGTGCACCCAGTCATGACGCGGCAGCCCGGGGTGATGACACAACAAATCGAGCACGGTGACGCGCTCCGTCGCCACCGGATCGCTCAGACGAAACTCGGGGATGTAGTCGCGCACCGGTTTGGCCCAATCGAGCCGCCCTTCATTGTGCAGCAGCGCGATCGCGGTCGCGGTGAAAGATTTGGTGATCGAGCAGATCGCGAACTGCGTCGCCGGCGTGACGGGCAAATTCGCCTCGACATCGCGCTGGCCGTAGGCGCGTGCGAGCACGACCTTGTCGTCCTGCACCACGGCGAGCGCGGCGCCTGGCACCTTCCAGTCGGCCATGACATCGGAGGCCAGACGATCGAGTTCGGGGATAAAGGATGCAATTGGCGCACTGGGCGCGTCGGATGATTGGGGCATGAGGGCTTCTCGGCTTGGACAGCAACAGACGGCGCCTCACCAGGGTGAGGCGTGGCGGCGTTACGGCAACCCGGTCGTTCGACCGGCTCACCGTTCGTCAGTGCTGGCTAAGCTCGAAAGCGATCAACATCGTTGGATCATCCTCAATGGACCAAAGCTATCATGTGGCCAGAACAACTGTCCAGCCACACGAGCTCACGCGGGATGCGCCGTCATTCCGGGTGCCTCGAAGCCGCGAACCCGGAACGATGAGCGAAACCTACTTGCCCCACACCTCGTTGGCGACCTCGACGGCGAGCCGCAGCTTGGCCCACTGCTCTTCCTCGGAGAGGATGTTGCCCTCCTCGGTGGAGGCAAAGCCGCATTGCGGCGACAGCGCGAGCTGCTCGATCGGGGCAAACTTCGATGCCTCCTCGAGCCGCCGCTTGATGTCGTCCTTCTTCTCGAGCTCGCCGAATTTTGAGGTGATGACGCCGACCACCACGACCTTGTTGCCCTTGGGCAGGAAGCGCAGCGGCTCGAAGCCGCCGGCACGATCGGAATCATATTCGAGGAAGTAGCCGTCGTAATTGGTGCCGGCGAGCATGGTCTCGGCGACCGGCTCGTAGCCGCCTGAGGAAATCCAGGTCGAACGGAAATTGCCGCGGCAGACATGCGTGGTGATCACCATGTCGGACGGCCGATCGGCGATCGCGTAATTGATGACGCGGGCGTAGATCTCCTGCAAACCGTCGGGATTGTCGCCGCGGTCGCGCGACTTCTCCAGTTCCTCCTGCGAGCACAGATAGGCCCACACCGTGTCGTCGAATTGCAGGTAGCGGCAGCCGGCGTCGTAGAACGCCTTGACCGCCTTGCGATAGGTCTTGCCGAGGTCCTGGTAGAATTCCTCGAGGTCCGGGTAGACCTCTTTCGAGATCAGCTTGCGGCCGCCGCGGAAGTGCAGCACCGCCGGCGACGGGATCGTCATCTTCGGCACAACATGCGCCTGGTCGGCGTACTTCTTCAGGAACCGGAAGTGATCGAGCATCGGGTGATGATCGGAGAAGTCGAGCTTGTCGATCACCCGGATGGCGTCGTGCCGGGTCTGCACGCCCGCGAACTGGATGCCCATGTCGGGATGGAACAGCTCGCAACCGGTCAGGTGGCTGAGGAAATCGAAGTGCCACCAGGAACGGCGGAACTCGCCGTCGGTCGCAAGCTTCAGGCCGACCGACGCCTGCTTGTGCACGACCTTCTCGATTTCCATGTCCTCGACCTTGCGCAGCTCGTCGGCCGAGATCTCACCCTTCTCCAATCTGGCGCGGGCTTCCTTGATCTTTGGCGGCCGCAACAGGCTGCCGACCTCGTCGGCGCGAAACGGAGGCTTGGTTCGCTGCATGGTCAACTCCCGAACGTTTCTAATGTACCTTGGCCCCGGAGACGCCGAGGTGGCGCTCGAGGACGGAGGGATCGGCTTTCAGCGCAGTGCTTGTGGCATCGTGCACGATCATGCCGCGTTCCAATATCACAACGCGGTCGGCGAGCCCGAGAATCTTTTGTGCATTCTGCTCGACGATGATCGAACAGATCCCACCGGCCCGCGTGATGGTTCCGATCGCCTTTAACAATTCCTCAACGATGATCGGCGCGAGGCCTTCGGTCGGCTCGTCGAGCAGCAGCACTTTCGGATTCAAGGTCAGCGCGCGGCCGATCGCCAGCATCTGCTGCTCGCCACCCGACAGCTGGTTGCCGAAATTGCCGCGCCGCTCCTTCAGCCGCGGAAACATCTCGTACACCCGCTCGACCGTCCACGGCCCGGGCTGCGCCACCGCGGTCATGTTCTCTTCCACCGTCAGCGAGCGGAAGATATTGCGCTCCTGCGGCACCCAGCCGATCCCGGCGCGGGCGCGCTGGTCGGGCCGCATCGCGGTGATGTCGTGGCCTGCCAGTGCGACGCTGCCGCTGAAGCGTCTAACGATGCCGACGATCGAATTGATCAGCGTGGTCTTGCCGGTGCCGTTGCGGCCGAGCAGCGCGAGCACCTGGCCCTCGGCGAGCGAAAGCGACATATCGGGCAGCACCACCGCCTCGCCATATCCGGCGCGCAGGCCCTTGATGGAGAGCAGGTCAGGCATCGGCCGCCTCGCCGAGATAGACCGCCCTGACCTGCGGATCGCGCGCGACCTCGTCGGGTGCGCCCTCGGTGAGCAGGCCGCCATTGACCAGCACCGAGATGCGGTCGGCAAAGGAGAATACGAGGTCCATGTCGTGCTCGATCAGCAGCACGGTGACGTCGCGCGGCAGCGCCGCGACCGCCGCCAGGATATCATGGCGCTCGCTCTCGGGCACGCCGGCCGCGGGCTCGTCGAGCAGCAGCACCCGCGGCTTGGCGGCGATGGCGACCGCGATCTCGAGCAGCCGCTGCCTGCCATAGGGCAATGTCGAGGTGAGCTCGGTCATCACGTCGAGCAGATGGAACCGCGACAATATCTCGGCGATCTCGGCGTTGACGTCTCTCCGCGTCCCCATCCGCCGCCACCAGTCGCCGCCGCGGCCCATTCGCTCAGAAACGGCGAGTCCGATGGTCTCGAGCGGGGTCAGGTCGGCATAGAGCTGGTTGATCTGGAAGGTGCGCGACAGTCCGCGCAGCACCCGCTTGTGCACGGAGAGGCCGGTGATGTCGCTGCCTTCGAGCAGGATGCGTCCGCTGTTCGGCGTCAGCACCCCGGTAAGCTGATTGATGACGGTGGTCTTGCCGGCGCCGTTGGGTCCGATCAGCGCGTGGCGGGCGCCCTGCATCACCTGCAGCGAGAGATCGCGGGTGACGCGAAGGCCGCCAAAGGATTTTTCCAGGCTGCGGGTCTCCAGCGCGATCGTCATGACGCATCGCTCTCCGGCACGGCGACGGCGGCTTTGCGGCCGGCGAACTGGCGGACGATCAGGTTCGGCACGAACAGCACCCAGCGGTGGATGCGCGCGCGGCCGACCAGCACGATCACGACCAGCACGAGGCCGATCCAGAACAGCCAGTATTGCGGGGTGATGGTCTGAAACAGCTCCTGCAGCATCTTGAACACGACGGCGCCGATCAGCCCGCCATAGAGATAGCCGGTGCCGCCGATCACGAGCACCAGCATCAGGTCGGCGGAGCGCTCGAAGGAAAACACGTCGAGCGAAGCGAGCGCCGTGGTCTGGGTGAACAGCGCGCCGGCGATGCCGGCATAGAACGCGGCGAGTGTATAGACCGCAATCAGGCGGCGGTTGACCGGCACGCCGATCGCGGCCGCGCGCAGCGGATTATTCCTGATCGCGCGCAGCGACAGGCCGAACGGCGAATGCACCACGCGGCGGGCAAACAGGAACAGGATGAACAGCACGATCAGCGAGTAGAAGAACCCGGTCTTGCCGAACATGTCGAAGGTGAACAGCCCGAGGATCGGCTGCATCTCGATGCCCTGCAGGCCGTCGGTGCCGCCGGTGATGTTGGAGAAGCGTTCGGCGAGCGCTTCCAGCAAGAGCGCGATGCCGAGTGTCACCATCAGCCGCGTCAGGTCGACGCCGCGGATGACCAGGAAGCTGGTCAGGAAGCCGAGCACGGCGGCCACAAGACCAGCGACAACAAGCGCAATGACGGGCTCGTTGATGATGCCGTGCAGCGCCAGCAAGCCGGCCGAATAGGCGCCGACGCCGAAGAAGGCCGCATGGCCCAGCGAGACGATGCCGGCGTAACCGAGGATCAGGTCGAGCGACAGCGCGAACAGGCCAAGCCGCACGATGTCGGTCATGATCAGGTAGCGCGACGGGAACAGGAAGGCGCAGGCGAGCGTCAGCACCCAGAACGCGACCTCGCCGATCCGCCAGCGCGCGCTGGCCATCGCGTGAGTGGAGACGTCGGACAGCGCGGTCATGCCAGCCTCACCGCGCCGCGGTGCGGCCGAACAGGCCGTTGGGACGCCAGAGCAGGATCACGATCATCACCGTGTAGATCACGAAGGGTCCGACCTTGGGCACGTAATATTTGCCGGCGACGTCGGCGATGCCGAGCAGCAGCGAAGCCAGGAACGGCCCGGTGATCGAGGAGGAGCCACCAACGGTCACGACGATCAGGAAGTAGATCATGAATTTCAGCGGGAAGTATGGATCGAGCCCGAGGATCTCCGCGCTCAGCGCGCCGCCAAGGCCGGCGAGGCCGCAGCCGAAGGCGAAGGTGAAGGCGAACACCTGCGGCACGTTGATACCGAGCCCGATCGCGGCGCGCGGATCGTCGACGGCGGCGCGCAGCCGGCTGCCGAACCGCGTCTTGGCGAGGATCAGCTGCAGCGCCAGCGTGAGCAGGCCGCAGATCACGACGATCATCAGCCGGTAGCGGCCGATGCCAACTCCGAACAGATCGATCTGGCCTTCCAGCGCCGCCGGCAGCTTGATGAAGACCCGCGACGATCCCATGATGTAGTCGACCGCGGCGACCGACATGAAGACGAGACCGATCGAGAACAGCACCTGATCGAGATGGCTGCGGGCATAGAGATGGCGGTACAGCGTGCGCTCCAGCGCGATGCCAATCACTGCGCTTCCGACAAAGGCGAGCGGCAGGCCTGCGAAGAACGGCCAGCCGGAATTGTTGACCAGCACGGCGCAGATATAGCCGCCGGCCATGGCGAAGGCGCCGTGCGCGAGATTGACGAAGTTCATCAACCCGAGCGTCACCGCCAGCCCGCAGGCGAGCACGAACAGCAACATGCCGTAGGCGACGCCGTCAAACAGATTGGTGAGGATAGAGGCCATCGGGTCAGCCTAGCCGAAAGAACGCCACCACGTCGCGCAGGTCGGATAGATCGTCATGGCCGGGCTCGTCCCGGCCATCCACGTCTTGCTCGCACGCCGGCAGGAAAGACGTGGATGCCCGGCACATCTGCGTGAAGACACGCTTCGCGTTTTTGGCCGGGCATGACGGAGTACGGGCACGCGCTAGGAATGACGATAACGGCGTCACTTCTTCGTCTTGCCGGAATCCTTGACGGCCTCGAAGGTTGCGAACTCGACGTTGTAGAGCTCGCCGTCGACCTTCTCGACCTTGCGGATATAGATGTTCTGCACGATGTCGCGGGTTTCCGGATCGATCGAGATCGGGCCGCGCGGGCTCTCCCACTTCATGCCCTTCATCGCCTCGATCAGCTTGTCGCCGTCGGTTGCACCATTGGTCTTCTTCAGCGCCTCGTAGATCAGATGGATGCCGTCATAGCCGCTGACCGCCATGAAGCCCGGCCGGTTGCCGTATGCCTTCTTGTAGGCGGCGACGAAGTCCTTGTTCATCGCTGACGGATGGGCTGCCGAATAGAGATGCGCGGTCACCGCGCCGAGCGCGGCATCGCCCATATTGTTGAGCAGATCGTCGTCCATCACGTCGCCGGGGCCGATCACCTTGATGCCGCTCTTGTCGAGCCCGCGCTCGGCATATTGCTTCATGAAATTGCCGCCCTGCCCCGCCGGCACGAACACGAACATCGCGTCGGGCTTGGCATCCTTCATGCGCTGCAGGAACGGCGCGAAGTCAGGATTGGCGAGCGGGACCTTGACCTCTTCCACGACCTCGCCGCCACCGGCGGTGAAGTGCTGCTTGAAGAAGGTCAGCGCGTCGTTGCCTGGCGCATAATCCGAGGTCAGCGTCGCAACCTTCTTGATTCCGTTCTTGACCGCCCAGTCGCCGATGATGGTGGAGGATTGCGCCAGCGTGAAGCTGGTGCGCACGATATAGGGCGAGCGCTCGGTGATGATGGAGGTGCCGGCCGCCATCACGACTTCCGGGATCTTCGCCTGCGTCGCCAGCGGCGCCGCGGCAAGCGCCGCGGGCGTCACGCCGAAGCCGGCGATGAAGCTGACCTTGTCGTTGACGATCAGCTCCTGCGCGAGCCGCTTGGTGTTGTCGGGCACCGCGGCGTCGTCCTTCAGGATGATCTCGATCTTCTTGCCGGCGACGGTGTCGCCCTTCTGCTGCATGTAGAGCTTGATCGCGTTATCGATCTGCTTGCCGGTCGACGCCTGGCCGCCGGTCATCGGCAGGATCAGGCCGATCTTGACCGCGTCGTCCGCCCGCGCCGGCGCGCTGGCGCACAATCCCGGAAGCACGGCCGAAGCGGCGCCCCACAGCAACAATTTGCGACGATTGAACATCGACGTCCCTCCCCCCTTCCATTCTTCTGCGTCGAGCCGAGTCCCCCGGCCCTTGCCCTACCTTAACCCAAGCATGTCACGGCCAAGGCGCAACGCGACAAGGCGTCTCCCCGTGCTCTCTGTCAATCGGACGATGGACGTGTGTCGCGCGGGGTGCGATCCGGCTCGCGGCCGAGACCAGTATCAGGATACCAAAGCCGCTCCCCTAAATTCGATGCCCGCGAGAACCGGTCTCGCGCGCACAAGGGCTTCGCGGGCTCGATTCATTTGTACGATCGTACAAACAAAGCCGCGATGTCAACAAACAAGCACAATTGCAGCCGAACGGTCGCGCCCGACATCATCATCCATAAAGACCAGGGCTGTATGCTGCCTCCCATGCCGATCGTCACGCGCCACATCCCTGTCCTGATTGCCCTCGCGCTCGCGGCCTGCGCGCTCGGGGGATGCAGCACCGTGAACCAAAAGCTCTCGTCCGGCATGGCCGACTACATTCCAGCCTGGGCCGGCGGCCTGCCCGCGGATGCGCCGCCGCGGCAGGGCACCCCGGAATACGACAAGTTCATGCAGGAGCGGGAACGCAAGCGCCAGATACCCGCGGCCGAGCGTGGCGACGACGCCAAGCCGGCCGCGACGACGCAGGACGCGCCCCACTGAGCCGATGCTCCGGTCGAGGGAGTCCTCTCTCCTGAGGATTTCGCGGCGGCCGTCGAGTTCGGCCACCACGTGAACCGCGGATCAGTCCACGAACACCACGGTCTTGCGGCCGTTGAGGATGACACGGTCGGCCAGATGGTAACGGATCGCGCGCGCCAGCACGCGGCGCTCGATATCGCGACCCTTGCGCACCAGATCCTCCGGCGTGTCGCGATGGCTGATGCGCTCGACGTCCTGGTCGATGATCGGCCCCTCGTCGAGATCGCTGGTGACGTAATGCGCCGTGGCGCCGATCAGCTTGACGCCGCGCTCATGCGCCTGGTGGTAGGGCTTGGCGCCCTTGAAGCCGGGCAGGAAGGAATGATGGATGTTGATGCAGCGGCCCGACAGCCGCGCCGACATCTCGTCGGACAGGATCTGCATGTAGCGGGCCAGCACCACGAGGTCGGTGTTGGTGTCCTGGGCCAGCTGCCACACCGCGTCTTCCTGCTGCCGCTTGGTCTCTTTGGTCACCGGCAGATGATGGAATGGGATGTCGCCGAAATCGAGCGAACCATAGCTCTCGCGCGGGTGGTTGGAGACAATCGCGGTCGGGATCATCTCGAGCTCGCCGGTGCGCCAGCGATAGAGGATGTCGACCAGGCAATGATCGGACTTGGACACCAGCAGCATCACCCGGCGGCGGCTGGCGCGATCGCGCATCTGCCATTCCATGCCGAAACGCTCGGCGATCGCGGCAAAGCCGGTCTGCAGCGCAGCCAGCTCCACCGCGAGATCGGCCGCGGTGAACACCACGCGCATGAAGAACTTGCCGGTCTCGATATCGTCGAACTGCTGGGCGTCCAGGATGTTCTGCCCATTATGCGCGAGGAAGGTCGAGACCGCCGAGACGATCCCCGGACGGTCCGGACAGGACAGGGTCAGAACGAATTGATGGTCGGGCATGCCAATTGACCAAAGCTTGAGCAGGTAGGTGGAATTTTCGGCCCTCGTCTACACCGCGGGCGGCCTTGCGCCAATCCCGGCGCGGGGGTCAAATCGAACAAATGACGACAATGTTGTTAGGGACCATCATGGCTGACCGGCTGAACGGCTACCGCATCCTGATCCTCGAGACCCGCGAGGAGGCGCAGTTTTCCCGCCTGCTCGCCGAACAGGGCGCCGACGTGCTGCAATGCCCGATGTTCACCATCCATGATGCGCCTGATCCGGCGCCGATCGAGGCCTGGATTCGCCGCGCCATCGAACGCCCGCTCGACGACCTCGTGCTGATGACCGGTGAGGGCCTGCGCCGCCTGATGAAGGTCGTGCGCCGGATCGGGGTCGAGGCGGAGTTTGTCGGCAGCCTCGGCAAAACGCGCAAATTCGCCCGCGGCCCCAAGCCTGGCCGCGCGCTGCGCGAGATCGCCCTGGAGCCGCAAATGACGACGGAGAAGCCGACCTCGGAAGGCGTCGCCGAGATGCTGGCAAAGCTCGACCTGACCGGCCATCGGCTCGGCCTGCAGCTTTATCCGGACAAGGACCACGCCACCCTGATCGGCGCGATCAAGGCACGTGGCGCCGAGATCGATACGGTGCTGCCCTATGTCTATGATGCGCAAGCCGCCGACACCAACATCGTCACCGCGATCGAAGAGATGGCGCAGGGCCGCATCGATGCGATCGCGCTGACCAATCTCGGCCAGGTCCGCCGCCTCGTCGAGGTGGCACGGGCGCGCGGTTGCGAGGACAGGTTACGCGAGGGGCTCGCGCGTACCCCGATCGCTTCCGTCGGACCGGCGGTATCGGATGAACTCAAGTCCCAAGGCCTGCGCACCGACATCTACCCGGCCGAAGACGCCTTCTTCATGCGGCCGTTGATATCGGCAATGGCGGCAGCGCTTTCAAAAAATCCGCCGCGCGCGGCGGCGCGAAGCTAATCCACCTTGGCGCCGGCGAACTTGACCACCTTGCCCCATTTCTCGGTCTCGTCCGCCACCAGTCTGCCGAAGTCGGCAGCCGAGCCCGGCAGCATCATCGCGCCGAGCTCGGTGAACCGCGCCTTCGCCTTCGGATCGGCGAGGATTTCATTGACCGCCTTGTTGAGCTTGTCGACGATTTCGGGCGGCGTGTTCTTCGGTGCCGCGAGGCCGTACCAGGCGCTCGCCTCGTAGCCCGGCAGGAAGTCGGCGACCGGCGGCAGATCCGGAAGCACGTCCGAACGGGTCGTGCTGGTCACGGCAAGTCCGCGCAGCTTGCCGGATTTGACGTGCTCGGCACAGGTCGGAAGATTGTCGAACATCACCTGCATCACGCCGGAGAGCATGTCGGTTATCGCCGGCGCGCCACCCCGGTAGGGCACGTGCTGCATCTTGATGCCGGTGAGCATCTTGAACAGTTCGCCCGACATGTGGATCGTCGAACCGTTGCCTGACGACGCCATGTTGAGCTTGCCGGGATTGGCCTTTGCATAGGCGATCAATTCGGGAATCGACTTGATCGGCAGTGAGGGGCGCACCACCACAACGTTGGGAAAGCGAATGATGCCCGCGATCGGCTCCATCTCGCGCATGAAATCGAAGGGCAACTTCTCGTAGAGCGTCGCGTTGATCGCATTTGCCGGCGCGACCAGCAGCAGGGTGTAGCCGTCGGGCGCTGCGCGCAGTGCCGCCTCCGTGGCGATGTTGGTGCCGCCGCCCGGCCGGTTCTCGATAATGAAGGATTGCCCGAGTCTTTCCGACAGCCATTGCCCCATCAGGCGCGCCGTGAGGTCTGCCGAACCGCCCGGGGTGTAGCCGATCACGAGGCGAACCGGCCGCGCCGGATAGGCCTGGGCACGCGCGCTGCCAAATGTGAGCGGAAGCGCAGCCGTACCGGCCGCAAGTTGCAGGAATTGGCGGCGCAGAATTTTCATGATGCCTCCTCCGACGCACTGGCGGCTCTTGCGGCCGCTCGGGTACGCGCATCCTATCCGCGGCGTCGCCAAGCCGACAGATATTCTCAGTCGGAGGGCGGGAGGATCACCGCGTCACTTCGTCTCGCGCAGAAAGGCCTGATAGGCGAGCTTGATGCCATCCTCGAGCGAGGTGGTGGCGCGCCAGCCGAGCTTGGCCAGACGGCTGACGTCGAGCAGCTTGCGCGGCGTGCCGTCCGGGCGCGAGGTGTCGAAGCCGATCTCGCCGCGATAGCCGACAGTGGCGGCAACGACGCGGGCGAACTCGGCGATGGTGATGTCCTCGCCGGTGCCGATATTGACCAGGTCCGGCGAGGAATAGGTCTTCATCAGATGGATGCAGGCGTCGGCGAGATCGTCGACATAGAGGAATTCGCGGCGCGGCGTGCCGGTGCCCCACACCACGACATTGCTGGCGCCCGAGACCTTGGCCTCGTGGAAGCGGCGGATCAGAGCGGCGACGACGTGGCTGTATTCGGGATGATAATTGTCGCCGGGACCGTAGAGATTGGTCGGCATCACGCTGATGAAATCTGAGCCATACTGGCTGCGATAGGCTTCGGCCATCTTGATCCCGGCGATCTTGGCGATGGCATAGGGCTCGTTGGTCGGCTCCAGCGGGCCGGTCAGCATCGAATCCTCGCGCAGCGGCTGCGGCGCCAGGCGCGGATAGATGCAGGACGAGCCGAAGAACATCAGCTTCTCGCATCCATTGGCATGGGCGGCCTGGAGCACATTGGTCGAGATCGCGAGATTGTCGTAGAGGAATTCGGCCCGCAGCGTGTTGTTGGCGACGATGCCGCCGACCTTGGCGGCGGCGAGGAACACGGCCTGCGGCCGCTTCGCGGCAAACCAGGCGCTCACCGCGGCCTGGTCGCGCAAATCGACCTCGCTGCGCGACACCGTCAGCAGATCGGCCTGTTCGCGCGCCAGCCGGCGCATCAGCGCCGAGCCGACCATGCCGCGATGGCCGGCAACGAAAACCGTCTTGCCCTTCAGTTCAAACGTGCTTGCCATTGCCCGCGTCCTGCCTGGCCTCAGCGAGATCGCTGGCGACCATCTCCTGCACCAGCCGCGCGAATGGCGTCTTCGGGGCCCAGCCGAGCTTGGCGCGTGCCTTGCTGGCGTCGCCGATCAGGAGATCGACCTCGGTCGGACGGAAATAGGTCGGGTCGATCTGCACCAGGGTCTTGCCCGACGCCTTGTCGACGCCGACCTCGTCGACGCCCTTGCCGCGCCATTCGATGCTGCGGCCGACCTCCGCAAACGCCAGCTCGACGAACTCGCGGACCGAGCGCGTCTCGCCGTCGCGAGCACGAAATCATCAGGCTCGTCGGCCTGCAGGATTTTGTGCATGCCTTCGACATAGTCGCGGGCATGGCCCCAGTCGCGCTTGGCATCGAGATTGCCGAGATAGAGCTTGCTCTCGAGGCCGACCTCGATGCGGGCGACGGCGCGCGTGATCTTGCGCGTCACGAAGGTCTCGCCGCGGATCGGGCTCTCATGGTTGAACAGGATGCCGTTGCTGGCGAACATGCCATAGGCCTCACGGTAGTTCACCGTGATCCAGTAGCCGTAGAGCTTGGCGACGCCATAGGGCGAGCGCGGATAGAACGGCGTGGTCTCCTTCTGCGGCACCTCCTGCACGAGCCCGTAAAGCTCCGAGGTCGAGGCCTGGTAGAACCGCGTCTCCTTTTCCATGCCGAGGATGCGGATCGCCTCCAAAAGGCGCAGCACGCCGATGGCGTCCGCGTTCGCAGTATATTCCGGGCTCTCGAAGCTGACCTGGACGTGGCTCTGGGCGGCGAGGTTGTAGATCTCGGTCGGCCGGATCTGCTGCATCAGCCGGATCAGATTGGTCGAATCCGTCATGTCGCCGTAGTGCATCAGGAACGGCACGTTGCCGGCATGCGGGTCCTGGTAGAGATGGTCAACCCGCGCGGTGTTGAACGAGGACGACCGGCGCTTGATCCCGTGCACGGTGTAGCCGAGGCCAAGCAGATATTCGGCGAGATACGCGCCGTCCTGCCCGGTCACGCCGGTGATCAGCGCCACGCGCCGCTTTGAGTCCTGAGCCGCCATGTCATCTCCAGAGAGCGCGAGACCGCGCGATCCCGACGAGGCCGGTCTGTAGCATCCGGCCTTCGCCAAGTCTAATCGCTTAATCGTGTGAAATCAGGACTTTAAGGCATGATCCGGAAAAGTGTGAAGCGGTGCGACAAGCGCGGAACGCGCTTGCGCGGAGATCATGCCCAAACAAGAAGCCAAAGCGCGATGGATCTCATCGCGCTTTAGAACCTCAGAAAGTGGCTCAACACTACCCTGCCCCGTCACTCGCCGTAGTGGCGGAGCCGGTCGAGGTTGATGATGGTCACCCCGCCATATTCGAGCCGCAGCAGCCCCTCGCGCTCGAGTCGCTTCAGGCACTGGTTGGCATTCTGCCGGGAGATTCCCGACAGCGCCCCGATCTCCTCCTGGGTGATCTCCAGGTGCAGGGTGAGGTCGGGGTAGAGGATCGGATTGAACAGCGAGGCGATCGAGCGCGCCAGCCGCGCCGTCGCATCCAGCGTGCGGCCGTATTCGAGCAGCGCGATGAACTGGCCGAGCCGTTCGTTGAGCGATCCGACCAGGAAACGGTTGAACCCGACGCTGTTCTCGAACAGCCAGACGAAGGTCCGGCGATCCATCATCGCCAGCCGCGTGTCGCGCAGCGCGACCACGTCGTAGCGCCGCGGCTCGTTCTTGAGCACGGTGCCCTCGCCGAACCACGCGCCGGCGGTGAGGCCCGCGAAACTCGCGGCCTTGCCGCCGCGCGACACGATGCCCATGCGCGCGAGCCCGCTGACGATGCCGGTCCAGTACTGGAAATTGTCGCCGCGCATGAAGATGAATTCGTTGGCGCGGTAGGACTTCTCGGAAATGCCGGCGCGCGCGATTTCGATTTCTTGCTCGCTCAGTTCGCGCGACCAGGCCGCGATGCGCCTTAAGTAATCAGCAGCAATCATTCTAGCGACGGCATCCCACCCCAAAGATACTGACACGATATTGCACTGCAGCAACGCCGTGTGCGAAGCCAGCAGCCCGACGCCTGGAATGCCAGCGAAAATTCCTGACCAAATGTCGGGCACATGACAATTCAACCTATCGCTTTCTCGTATTCAGAGCCACCTCGCGTAACGCCGCGCAGCACCTTGGTGGATCGCTGACGGCGGATGACGCGAGACCAGGCTTGCAGGCGGGTGCGGCGTTACCGCGCATGGCGCAGGCGATCGGGGCAATGCTCCCGAACGCCGGCATCATTAGTCGGATGGTCTCCCTTCGGCGGCCCATATAAGATCGGAGCGAAAGATCAAGAGCGCGCCAAAGCGCCTGTATCTGGAGGGAACAGGGTGTCTTACAGTCTCGAGGTGCGCGGGGTCTCATTGCGCTTTGGCGGCGTCCGCGCGCTGACCGAAGTGAGCTTCGGCGTGAATCAGGGCGAACTGTTCTCGATCATCGGCCCGAACGGCGCCGGCAAGACCTCGATCGTTAACTGCATTTCCGGCCGTTATAAGCCGACCGAAGGCCAGCTCTTTTATGGCGGCAAGGATATCACCGGCCTCACCCCGAACGCGCGGCCCCGCCTCGGCATCGGCCGGACCTTCCAGAATCTCGCGCTGTTCCACCACATGAGCGTGCTCGACAACATCATGGTCGGCCGCCATCACCTCTTGAAGAACAACTTCATCACCGGATCGCTGTACTGGCTGACCGGCGCGCGCCGCGAGGAGCTGGAGCACCGCCGCAAGGTCGAGGAGATCATCGACTTCCTCGACCTGCAATCGGTGCGCAAGGCGACCGCCGGCACCCTGCCCTACGGCCTGCGCAAGCGCGTCGAGCTCGCCCGCGCGATGGCGCTGGAACCGCAACTGATCCTGCTCGACGAGCCGATGGCCGGCATGAATTTCGAAGAGAAGGAGGACATGGCGCGCTACATTGTCGATCTCAACGAAGAGTTCGGCATGACCGTGATGATGATCGAGCACGACATGGGCGTCGTGATGGACATCTCCCACCGCGTCATGGTGCTGGATTTCGGCCGCAAGATCGCCGAGGGCGATCCGGCCGCCGTGCTCGCCGATCCCCATGTCAAGCGCGCCTATCTCGGCGAAGAGGACGAGGCGCTGGTCGATCCCGACGACAAGCCGGCGGCGCGGGAGAGCGCGGCATGATGGACTATGCCGGACGCGCCGCGCAGGCCGACACCTATCCAAAGCTGCTGCGCCTGAACGCAAAAGAGCACGGCAACGAGATCGCGCTGCGCGAGAAGGATCTTGGGCTGTGGCGCGAATTCACCTGGAACGATTACCAGACGCGCACCCATGATTTCGCGCTCGGCATGGTCGAGCTCGGGCTCGGCCGCGGCGACGTGATCGGCATCATCGGCGACAACCGGCCGGACTGGGTCGCCGCCGAGATCGCCAGCCACGCCATCGGCGCGATGAGCCTCGGCCTCTATCGCGACGTGCTCGACGAGGAAGCCGCCTATCTGTTGAGCTACGGCGAAGCCAAGCTGGTGTTCGCCGAGGACGAGGAGCAGGTCGACAAGCTGCTCACGCTCGCCGACCGCGTGCCTCACCTCAAGCACATCGTCTATTCCGACCCGCGCGGCATGCGGAAATACGACGATCCGCGGCTGATGGAGGCGAGCAAGCTGGTTGCGCTCGGCCGCGACCGCGCCGCACGTGAGCCCGCTTTGTACGATCGGCTGGTCGACGAAACCAAAGGCGAGGACGTTGCGATCCTCTGCACGACCTCAGGCACGACGGCGAACCCGAAGCTCGCAATGCTTGCGGCGGGCCGTGTGCTGCGGCACTGCGCGACCTATCTCGCCTTCGACCCGAAGGGACCGGACGACGAGTATGTCTCGGTGCTGCCGCTGCCCTGGATTATGGAGCAGGTGTACGTGCTCGGCAAAGGGCTGCTCTGCCGGATGAAGGTCAACTTCGTCGAAGAGCCCGACACCATGATGAACGACTTCCGCGAGATCGCGCCGACCTTCGTGCTGTTCGCGCCGCGGGTATGGGAATCAATCGCGGCCGACGTCCGCGCCGGGGTGATGGACGCCTCGCCGTTCAAGCAGCGGCTCTACGGTCTCGGCATGAAGACCGGGCTTGCCGCGCTCGCCGAGGGCAAGCATTCGGTGCTCGCCGACCAGATCCTGTTCCGCGCGCTGCGCGACCGGCTCGGCTTCACGCGGCTGCGCTCGGCGGCAACCGGTGGCGCCGCGCTCGGACCGGATACTTTCAAGTTCTTCCAGGCGATGGGCGTGCCGCTGCGCACGCTTTACGGCCAGACCGAGCTGCTCGGTGCCTATACGCTGCACCCCGAAGGCGAGGTCGATCCCGATACCACCGGCGTGCCGATGGCCGACAGCATCGAGATCCGGGTCGACAATGCCGACGTCAACGGCGTCGGCGAGATCGTGGTGCGCCACCCCAATATGTTCCTCGGCTACTACAAGAACCCGGAAGCATCGGTGGCCGACATCAAGGACGGCTGGATGCATTCGGGCGATGCCGGCTACTACAACGACAACCGGCAGCTCGTCGTGATCGACCGCATCAAGGATCTCGCCGAGACCTCGCGCGGCGAGCGCTTCTCGCCGCAATATATCGAGAACAAGCTGAAATTCTCGCCCTATGTCGCCGAGGCCGTCGTGCTCGGCGCCGGCCGCGACGCGCTCGCCGCGATGATCTGCATCCGCTACTCGATCATCTCGAAATGGGCGGAGAAGAACCGGCTCTCGTTCACGACCTATACCGACCTGTCCTCGCGTCCGGAGGTCTATGCGCTGCTGAGGAAAGAGGTCGAGACGGTCAACGCCACTCTGCCGCCGGCGCAGCGCATCTCGCGCTTTCTATTGCTCTACAAGGAGCTCGATGCCGACGACGGCGAGCTGACCCGCACCCGAAAAGTCCGCCGCGGCGTCATCAACGAGAAATACGCCGACATCATTGATGCGATCTACCGTGGCACGGCCAAAATCCCGGTCGATACCGTGATCCGCTTCCAGGACGGCACGACACAGCGCGTGCGCACCACGCTCGAGGTCGTCGATCTCGGCCGCGCCGTGACCGCGGAGGCCGCGGAATGAACCTTGGGCAATACAGTGAGATCGCAGTGACTGCGCCCTCTCCCCTTGTGGGAGAGGGCTACACCGCCGACCGACACGACCTCGCTGCGGTGAGGGGGCCTCTCTCCGCATTCCCGATGCGGAGACAACCCCTCACCCGGCTTCGCTTCGCGAAGCCACCCTCTCCCACAAGGGGAAAGGGTACTAGCGCCGCCGTCCGGAGCTACCACACCCCATGAACACCCAGTTCCTGATCCAGCTGATCGTCAACGGCCTCGTGGTCGGCACGCTTTATGGCGTGGTCGCGATGTCGTTCGTGCTGATCTACAAGGCGACGCAGGTTGTCAACTTCGCACAGGGCGAATTGCTGCTGGTCGGCGCCTGGGTGTGCTGGGCGCTGCTGACCAAGTACCAGGTGCCCTTCTGGGTCGGGATGCCGATCACGCTGGTGTTCATGTTCATCTTCGGCATCGCGATCCAGGTCGTGATCCTGCGGCCGATGATCGGCGAACCGATCATCTCCGTGATCATGGTGACGATCGGCCTCTCGACCGTGTTCCAGGCCGCGCTGAAGTGGATCTTCGGCGTCAACCCGCAACCGTTCCCGCGGGTGTTCCAGAGCCAGTCGGTCAGCCTGTTCGGGCTGCAGATCCAGACCGTCTATCTCATGAGCCTCGTGGTCTCGCTCGCCATGATGGTCGGCATGGCCTGGTTCTTCCGCGCCTCCAAATACGGGCTTGCGATGCGCGCCACCGCCTTCAACCAGCAGGTCGCGCAGTCGCTCGGCATTTCCGTGAAGAACGTGTTCGCGATGGCGTGGGCGATTTCGGCTACCGTCTCGGCGGTTGCCGGGGTCGTGGTTGCGGTCGTGAACGGCGTGTCGTCCGGCCTCTCGGCCTATGGCATCAAGGTGTTTCCGGCCGCGATCCTGGGCGGACTCGACTCGGTCGGCGGCGCCGTGCTCGGCGGCATCATCATCGGGCTGCTGGAAAACGTCGCCCAGTATGTCGACAGCGAGTATCTGCACTGGGGCAATCTCTACGAAATCGCGCCGTTCTACGTCCTGATCATCATCCTGATGATCAAGCCCTATGGGCTGTTCGGCACCAAGGACATCGAGCGGGTCTGATCAATGGCAACAAGCACTCTCATTCCTTCGGGCGATTTCCGCACCAGCTACGCGGCCGACACCACGATCTTCCCGACCGCAACCAGCCGCAACTTCGCGATCGCCGGCATCCTGCTCGCCTGCCTTGCACCGATGGTGCTGACCAATTACTGGCTCAGCGTCTCGATCCAGATCGGCATCTTCGCGATCGCAGCCCTCGGCCTCAACGTCCTGGTCGGCTTCACCGGCCAGATCTCGATCGGCCACGCCGCGTTCTTCCTGTTCGGCGCCTTCACCTCGGCCTACATCTCCAACAATCTGCCGATACCGGTGTTCTTCGCCATTCCCCTCGCCGGCGTGGTCACCGCGCTGGTCGGCCTGATCTTCGGCGTACCGGCGGCGCGGCTGAAGGGGCTCTATCTCGTCATCGCAACGCTTGCCGCGCAGTACATCCTGCTCGATTTCTTCTCGCGCGCCGACTGGTTCTCGGGCGGCTCGGTGCCGGCAAGCGCCAACCCGTTCTCGATCTTCGGCTACACGCTGCGCGGCGACCGGCAGTATTTCTACGTCGTGCTCGCCTACATGGTGATCAGCTACCTGCTGGTCACCAATCTGATGCGCACCCGCGACGGCCGCGCGCTGGTCGCGATCCGCGACCATTATCTCTCCGCCGAGATCATGGGCATCAACCTCACCAAGTACCGGACGCTGTCGTTCGGACTTGCCGCGTTCTTTGCCGGCATCGCCGGCGCGCTCTACGCGCATTATCAGCTGGTGGTCTCCCAGGAAGGCTTTGGCATCGAGCGCTCGGTGCTGTTCCTCGCCATGGTCATCATCGGCGGCACCGGCTCGGTGATGGGCACGCTGATGGGCACGGCCTTCGTAGTGCTGCTGCCGGAATCGATGGAATGGCTGAGCGCGTGGCTGAAGGGCGGCGCCATCGACAAGGCGCTGCAGCTCAACAACAACATCACCTTCCTGCGCGAGATCGCGATCGGCCTGATCATCATCGGCTTTTTGATGTTCGAGCCGGACGGGCTGGCGCATCGCTGGCGGCAGATCAAGGCCTACTGGAAGCTTTACCCGTTCTCGCACTGACGCAAGGCACGGAACGCAACTCAAAATTCGGTTCAACGAATAAGCAGGAGGAAACCAAAATGACGATTAGATCCCTTTTGAGCTCGGTCTCCCTCGCGCTGCTGATCAGCAGCGCGGCCGCCACCGCCCAGGCCCAGATCGCCATCGGCCATCTGCAGGACCTCTCCGGCGGCACCTCCGACGTCGGCACGCCCTACGGCCAGGGCGTTGCCGATACCTTCGCCTGGGTCAACAAGAACGGCGGCGTCGGCGGCAAGCAGCTCAATGTCGACAGCAACGACTATGGCTACCAGGTGCCGCGCGCCATCGCGCTGTACAAGAAGTGGTCGGCGCCCGACGGCAAGGTCGCGGCGATCATGGGCTGGGGCACCGCCGATACCGAGGCCCTCACCGGCTTCCTCGCGCAGGACAAGATCCCCGACATCTCCGGCTCCTACGCCGCCGCGCTGACCGATCCGGAAGGCACCAGCGGCAAGGCCAAGCCCGCGCCGTACAATTTCTTCTACGGTCCGAGCTATTCGGACTCGATGCGCGCGATGCTGACCTGGGCCGCTGAGGACTGGAAGGCCAAGGGCAAGTCCGGCAAGCCGAAGTTCGTCCATATGGGCGCCAACCATCCCTATCCGAACGCGCCAAAGGCGGCCGGCGAGGCGCTCGCCACCGAGCTCGGCTTCGAGGTGCTGCCGCCGCTGGTGTTTGCGCTGTCGCCCGGCGACTACTCGGCACAGTGCCTGAGCCTGAAGAGCTCCGGCGCCAATTACGCCTATCTCGGCAACACGGCCGCCTCCAACATCTCGGTGCTGAAGGCCTGCAAGACCGCCGGTGTCGACGTCCAGTTCATGGGTAATGTCTGGGGCATGGACGAGAACGCCGCCAAGACCGCCGGCGATGCCGCCGACGGCGTCATCTTCCCGCTCCGCACCGCGGTGAGCTGGGGCGGCAACGCGCCCGGCATGAAGACGGTGATGGAGATCTCCAAGATGTCCGATCCCACCGGCAAGGTCTATCGCCCGGTGCACTACATCGCGGCGGTGTGCAGCGCGCTCTATCTGAAGGAAGCGCTCGACTGGGCCGCCAAGAATGGCGGCGCCACCGGCGAGAACGTCGCCAAGGGCTTCTACCAGAAGAAGGACTGGGTGCCGGCCGGGATGGAGGGGGTCTGCAACCCGTCGACCTGGACCGAGAAGGATCACCGCCCGACGACGAAGGTCGATCTCTATCGCTCGAAGGTGTCGGGCGCGACCGACGGCGACATCAACGACCTGATGGGCAAGGGCACGATCAAGCTCGAGAAGGTGAAGACCGTCGAACTGCCGCGCAAGCCGGAATGGTTTGGGTGGTGACGTGGTGAGGCTGCCACCAGTGCAGCCTCTACAACAACCGTCATCCCCCGCGAAGGCGGGGGATCCAGGTCGCCGCGCTCTCACGTTTTGATCGCCGGCGTCTCTGGAATACTGGGTCACCCGCCTTCGCGGGTGACGACAGTGGAGAGTGATCGAGACCATGAACGAAACCCTCGAAGCCACCCGCCCCGGGCCGACGGCAGTGCCGCCGCCGCCCCTGCTCAGCGTCAACAACATCGAGGTCGTTTATGACGACGTCATCCTGGTGCTGCGCGGCCTCAGCCTCGAGGTGCCGAAAGGCGCGATCGTGGCGCTGCTCGGCGCCAATGGCGCCGGCAAGTCGACCACGCTGAAGGCGATCTCCGGCCTGCTCAAGACCGAGGACGGCGAGGTCACGCGCGGCGAGATCCTGTTCGAGGGCCAGCGCATCAACGGCATCGATCCGGACAAGATCGTCCGCCGCGGCATTTTCCAGGTGATGGAGGGCCGCCGCATCGTCGCCGACATGACGTCGCTGGAAAATCTGCGGCTCGGCGCCTTCACCCGGCGCGACGGCGAGGTCTCGGCCGACATCGACATGGTGTTCAAATATTTCCCGCGGCTGAAGGAGCGCACCGGCCTCGCCGGTTATCTCTCCGGCGGCGAGCAGCAGATGCTCGCGATCGGCCGCGCGCTGATGGCGCGCCCGAAGATGATCCTGATGGACGAGCCGTCGATGGGGCTGTCACCGCTGCTCGTCAAGGAAGTGTTCGCGATCATCAAGGAGATCAACCGCGATCTCGGCGTCACGATCCTGCTGGTCGAGCAGAACGCGCGCGCCGCGCTTTCGGTCGCGAGCCACGGCTACATCATGGAACAGGGTAAGGTGGTGCTCGACGGCTCCGCCGACGAGCTGCGCGACAACGAGGACGTCAAGGAGTTCTACCTCGGCGGCGCCGGCGACCAGCGCAAGAGCTTCAAGAACCTAAAGAGCTTCAAGCGGCGCAAGCGCTGGCTGTAAGGCCGTGGCGCGTTTTCTAGCGGAGTTGAGGACCGGTTCGCGTGCAGAAAACGCATCAGACCAGAAAGGGCGTTCTAGCTGAGCACCTGTTCCGCTTCGGTGACGGCGCAGAGCACATGGTAGAACGACGACGCCGGGATCGTCGCAATCAGCGACTTGCCGTCGCGGTCGAACTGGTCGTACCAGCCGCCGGCGACGGGATGGCTGAGATAGTGCCGTTCGAGCAGCACCAGCGCCGCGCGCGCCTCGTCCGCCGCGCTGGCTTCGCCCGACTCGGCCTGCGCGATCCAGGCCTTCGCCAGCTCACTTTGCGGCCACAGCCGCCGTGTGTGGCGGCGGATGTTGCCCTCGGCGTCGCCCTCATCGATCAGGCAGCCGGTGGCCGCGTCGCGATAGCGCAGCGCCGAGGCCAGCAGTTCGCCGCGCGGACGCCCGGTCGGGCAGCCCGTGATGCGTTCAAATCCCTTCAGCAACCAAACCCATTCCGCGAGGTGCCCGGGCTCGACAGAGACCGGCAGGATCTTCGACCAGTCCTCCTCGAAATATTCGCCGAGGGTGCGCGTCTGCTTGTCGTAGAGGTTGGCGAGGAACAGCGCGAAGAACTCGCCGGCGCGGTTCTGGAACGACAGATCGTGGGTCGCGTCGAAGCACGCGATCATCGCCTCGAACAGGTGCATCTGCGGATTCTGCCGGCGCGGCATCGAGGGCGGCAGGCCTTCCTGGAAGCCGCCGTGGGGCGAGCGCAGCTGGGTGTCGAGGAACGACAGCAGCGCGTCGATCTCGGCGCGGATCTGGGCGTCCTGGTCGAGGCCGTAGACGGTCGCGAGCGCCAGCAGCACGAAGGCGTGACCATAGGTGTCACGCAGCGGCTCATGCACGCCGCCGTCGGGCGTGAGGCTGTAGACGAAGCCCGGCCGGCCGTCCGGCGCCTTGGCCTTGGCCAGCAGGTAGTCCAGCCCCTTCAGCGCGATCGCGCGGCCTTCCGGATACCAGCCGAGCTGGGCCGCCTTGGCGTAGCAATAGATCTGGCGCGCTTGCACAAGCAGGCGGCGCGGCGCGGCGTGATCGGCTGTCCCATCCTGATGCAAACGGTCGACAAAGCCGCCGGTTGTGCTGTCCCAGCCGACCGTCGACCACAACGGCAGGGCGTGGTCGATGATGCGGCGCTTCAACCTCGCGACGACGTCGGCGGCCCCGTCCGCCGCAACGCTCTCTGCCTCAGCCATCGTGCTCCCTGGAACCATCCCAATGTCAGCGGTCACCGTCTGATAGCACGCGCCAGCCGGCACGTAACCCTGCGCACATCTTCCCTCAAGGATCCGCCATGACCGACCATTACGACGCCCTTGAAACGCGCGATCCGGCCCAGCGCGAGGCCGCCCTGTTCGCCCGGCTGCCGGACGTGCTGCGCAAGGCGATGGCAGCGCCCGCCTATGCCAATTTGCTGAGGGGCACCGATCCCGCATCCATCACCAGCCGGGAAGCGCTGGCGGAGCTGCCGGTGCTGCGCAAGTCGGAATTGCCGGCCCTGCACAAGGCTGCCCCGCCCTTTGGCGGCTTCGTGGCCGACAAGCCGGGCTCATTCGCCCGCCTGTTCACCTCGCCCGGCCCGATCTTCGAGCCTGAGGGCCGCCAGGCAGACCCTTGGCGCGGCGCGCGGGCGCTGTTTGCGGCGGGCTTCCGCGAGGGCGATGTGGTGCTGAACACTTTCAGCTATCACCTCACGCCCGGCGGCTTCATCTTCGACGCCTCGGCGCGGGCGCTCGGCTGCGCGGTGATCCCGGCAGGCCCGGGCAATACCGAGCAGCAATTCGAGCTGATCGAAGCCTATCGCCCGGTCGGCTACAGCGGCACTCCGGACTTCCTGAAAATCCTGCTCGACGCCGCCGCAGCGGGCGGCCGCGACGTGTCCTCAATCAAGCGCGCGCTGGTTTCGGGCGCCGCATTTCCGAAGTCGTTGCAGGAGGAGATGAAGTCGCGCGGCGTCGAGGCCTACCAGGCCTTCGGCACGGCCGATCTCGGCCTGATCGCGTTCGAGACGCCGGCGCGCGAGGGGATGACGGTCAACGAGGAGCTGATCCTGGAGATCGTCAAGCCCGGCACCGGCGATCCGGTCGCACCGGGCGATGTCGGCGAGATCGTGGTGACCTCGCTCGATCCGCATCATCCCTGGATTCGCCTTGCGCTCGGTGACCTGACCGCCGCGCTGCCCGGCGCGAGCCCGTGCGGGCGCACCAACATGCGTATCAAGGGCTGGATGGGCCGCGCCGACCAGACCACCAAGGTGAAGGGCATGTTCGTGCGTCCCGAGCAGGTCGCGGAAATCGGCAAGCGCCACCCTGCGCTCGGACGGCTGCGCCTCGTCGTCACGCGCGCCGGCGAGGCCGACGCAATGACGCTGAAGGCCGAATGCGCTTCGCCGCCCGCGTCGCTGCAGGATGAGGTTGCGGCGACGCTGCGTACCGTGACGAAACTCGGCGGCGCGGTCGAGCTTGTCGGCACAGGTGCGCTGCCGAACGACGGCAAGGTGATTGCCGACGAGCGATAGTCGTTGAGGTCAGAGAAGCGCGAGCGCCCGGCCACCTTTGGCGTGATCCGTCTACATTGTCGCGCGCGGCATTGTGAACTATTGAGCTGGCTCATGCCTCGTGGAGACGGACGGATCATCACCTCATGAGCAACGCTTCCGGAGATCAGCCGCGTCGGACGGCGGTTTTCTTCGATCGGGATGGCGTCCTGAACCAGGACATCGGCTACCTCTTCGAGAGCCACAGGCTGATCTGGATCGACGGCGCGCGCGAGGCGGTGAAGGCCGTCAACGACATGGGCTATTTTGCGTTCGTCGTGACCAACCAGTCAGGCGTTGCAAGAGGCCTCTACGAAGAGGCGCATGTCCAGGAGCTCCACGGCTGGATGGCCACAGAGCTCGGCAAGATCGGCGCACATATCGACGCCTTCGAATACTGCCCGTTCCATCCTGAGGGGACCGTCGAGCGATATCGGCAAGTCAGCCATCGCCGCAAGCCGTCGCCCGGCATGATCAATGACCTGCTGGCGCGTTTTCCGGTCGATCTCGAACGCAGCTTCCTGGTCGGCGATCAGCCGACCGATCTCGAGGCGGCGCGCGCAGCCGGCCTGAAGGGCTACCTGTTCTCAGGCCCCAATCTGGAGCTGTTCCTGAGGCCTCTGCTGCAGCGAAGCTGAGCCTCAGAACTTCCGAATCAGGTCGATCACCTCATCCTGCTGCTGGCGCGTGATCTCGGCGAAGATCGGCAGCGAGAGGATCTGGCCCTGGTCGCGGTGCGCGTTCGGGAATTGCTCCGGCCGGTGGCCGAACCGCGCATAGGCCGACAGGAACGGCAGCGCGGTGGGGTAATTGATCGCGGTCTGCACGCCATTGGCGTTGAGATGGGCGGCAAGCGCGTCGCGGCGCGGATGCCTGATCGTGTAGAGGTGGTAGACATGGCTGCGCGCCGGCGCGACCTCGGGCACCACGACGTCCTCGATCTGGTTGAGGCCGGCATCATAGACCTCGGCAGCGGCTTGACGGGCCTCGGTCCACGCCTCGAGATGCGGCAGCTTGGCCGAAAGAATCGCGGCCTGCATGCCGTCGAGCCGGCTGTTGACACCCTCGATATGGTGCTGGTGCTTCACCAACCCGCCATGACGCGCGAGCATCGCCATCTGCTCGGCAAGCGCTGCGTCATTGGTCACGACGGCGCCCGCGTCGCCCATCGCGCCGAGATTCTTGCCGGGGTAGAATGAATAGGTCGCAGCCTCGCCGAACGTTCCGACCATGCGGCCCTTGTAGCGCGCGAGATGGGCCTGGGCGCAGTCCTCGATCACCCAGAGCTTGTGCTTCTGCGCGATCGCCATGATGGCGTCCATATCCGCGGGCTGACCGTATAGATGCACCGGGATGATGCCGACGGTGCGCGGCGTGATCGCGGCCTCGATCGCGGCCGGATCGATCGTGAACGTGGCGTCATCGGTGTCGCAGAACACGACCGTCGCGCCGGAATGGGTGATCATCGCCGCGGTCGATATCCACGAATGCGCCGTCGTGATCACCTCGTCGCCGGGCTTCACCTTCAGCGCCCGCATCGCGAGGTAAAGTGCATCGGTGCCGTTGGCGCAGGACACGCAATGGGCGACCTCGGCAGCCGCGGCAAACTCACGCTCGAAGCGGTCGACGTAGCTGCCGCGAATAAAGGCGTTGTCGCGGATGACGCCGGCGATCGCCGCATCGATCTCGTCCTTGATGGACTGGTATTGCAGTTGCAGGTCGGCATACGGCACCGGCATCAGATATCCCCTATTGGCTCGCCAGCAGCCGGCGCGCCGGATTGCCGGCATAGGTGCCGGGCGTCGTGATGTCCTTGGTCACCACCGATCCCGCGCCGATGACAACGTCATCGGCGATCCGGACCGGCATGATCGTGGCATTGGAGCCGATCGACACCCGGTTGCCGATCACTGTCTCGCGCCACAGCTCCTTGCGTCCGCGCGCAGGGCCGCCGGTTGCGAACGTGTCGTTGACGAACATCACGCCGTGCCCGACGAAGCAGTCCTCGCCGATCGTGACGAGCTCGCAGACGAAGGCATGCGATTGCACGCGGGTGCGCGCTCCGACCACCACGCCTTTCTGGATTTCGGTGAAGGGACCGACGAAACAGTCGTCACCGAGCGTGCAGCCATAAAGGTTGCAGGGCTCGACGATCTTGACGCGTTCGCCGAACGCGACATCGCGCACGCTGGCCTGATGCACTTCCGGCCGGTTCACGAAACGACACCCAACCGGCTCAAGCGCGGCGTGAAGCGCAGCGCCACTTCCTCGCCGGTCTCGATCGACTCATAGAGGGCCGAGATCAGCTCCAGGCTCTTGCGCCCCTCAAGCCCGTCGACCAGCGCGGCGCGCTGGTTCTCCAGGCAATCCACCACATGATGATAGTAGGCCTGATGGCCGAAGCCGTAGACGTTGGGCGGGTTGACCGAGAACTTCTCCACGACGTCCTTGTCCGACGGCAGCTCGTCGACAAAGCGCCAGTGCCGGATCTGGTTGACCGCAAAACCGGAAATCTCGACGGTGCCCTTCTCGCCCAGGATCGACAGCGAGCCCTCGAGATCGGTCGGTCGCGCCGCCGTGGTCGCCTCGATGATCCCGAGCGCGCCGTTGCGGAACTTCAGCGTTGCGACAGCGGTGTCCTCGGTTTCGATCTTGGCCAGCGCCGTTGCCGCGCGGGCATGCACGCTCACCACATCGCCGAAGAACCACTCCAGCATATCGACATGGTGGCTCGCCTGATTGGTCAGCACGCCGCCATCGTAAGCCCAGGTGCCGCGCCATTGGTCCTGATCGTAATAGGCCTGGTCGCGGCACCAGCGCACCCGGACCGTCCCCAGGATGAGCTTGCCGAAGCGGCCGGCATCGAGCGCCTCGCGCGCCTTGACCACCGGCACGTTGAAGCGGTTCTGCTTGACGATGAACATCTTGACACCAGCCTGATCGCAGGCCCGGATCATGTCGTCGGCGTCCTGCAGCCGCAGCGCCATCGGCTTCTCGACCACGACATGCTTGCCGGCCCTGGCACAGGCGATCACATGCGCGGGATGCAGCCCGCTCGGCGTCAGCACAGCGACAGCGTCGATATCCTTGCGGCCCAAGAATTCGTCCATGTCGTCATGGGCCGCAACCCCGAACTTCGCGGCAACCGCATCGGCGCGGGCACGAACCGGATCGCAGACCGCAACCAGGCTTGCTCCCTCGATGTGATTGCCACCCAGGAGATCGGAATGACGCTTGGCGATACGCCCGCACCCGAGCAGGCCAAATCTGATCATGCAACAGGCCCTGTCTTGTCTCGCGGCCGACCGTTGCAGCCAGCCGAACAGCCGAGGGAACAAGCGGCCTTGCAAGCCGCACGGTAACGTCCATTACCCAGAAAACTTGGGATTAGGCAAGGCGTATGGGCCGATCCAGCGGCGCGGCCCGCGGCGTCATGCTTCAAGCCTGCCATAACCGATAGGCCGCGAAATATGCGGGCCAAAAGCAGCAAACATCGATCTCACGCGCCCGACTTGTTGCAGCTCCAATAAATGTCCAGTCCGCAATACCGCGGGATCGGCGAGGCAAGGAGTTGGGGACGCTTCCAGAGCTTAAATGGCCGTTCCTGATCGGCGTTCTCCGGGACCGCCTGAAAATTCGAGTATCCCGCGCAGATCTTCCGCAACGACCTGGCCGAGATGAATTCGGTCGCCGGCGCCAGCGAACCGTCCTGCGTTTTATCGTAGGCGGCGGTTTCACCGTCTCGGAAGGTCCCGCGATAGCCGCCGAGTTCACGCAGCATATAGCGAAGCGCGCGTTTCGGCTCGAGCACGAACTGCCGGTAGGAGTAGGCATAGTAGACCATGCCGACGAGGCGTCCGCCTGGCACCAGAAGCCGGCGGCAGGCCGCGATTGCAGCGGCGAGGTTGCCGGTATGATGCAGACAACCGATCGCGACAACCGCATCGAACGAATTGTCGGGAAGCGAGTTGCTGAGAATGCTGCCTTGAACGGCCCTGCCGTTCAGCCCGCTCTGCTTGATCCGGTGATTGACCATCGTGACCGGATTAGCGGCGATATCGAGACCAGTGAAGTCGGCGCCACTCTCCGCGATCTTCTGCGAGACGCTGCCGTAACCGAGCCCGATCTCGAGCACGCGCTTGCCGCGCATCGCCTTCCAGTCGATGTATTTCTCGAGATACGGATAGAAGTGGAAATAATTCTCGTCGTAGCGCCGCAGCGACTCCATCGAGGAATCGGTGATCCCCCACGCGCGGGCTGCCGCCGAGCCGCACAGTTCGTCCCAGAACGCCGCATTGGCGGCGTCGATCGCCTGTTGAGTGTCAGTCATAGCGGCCCTTACCTGCTTCAGCCAAATAGTGTGTTTCGACGCATCCGACGCCGAATATCCGGTATTGCTCGTCCTGCCAACATCTGATTCGGCCCCGATTTCCGCTTCAATTTCGCTATCGGCAAACCGACTGCGTGCCGCGAGCGGGCCGATCCCGTCAGCGCAGCGACAGTCGCAATTCAGCCGGAACGGCCGGCGCGACGACCTCGGTCTCCGCGCTCGCCAGGGGACGTCTGAGGCGCTTCAGGAGCCGCCAGGCATCAACCAAACCCCGGCGGGCCTGGAAGGGCGTCCCGCTATCCCAACCGTTGGGCCTGGTATCCTCGCCGAAGAATCTCTTCCCACCAGTGCCTATTGTTAAGGTACCAATATACCGTCTTCCTGATGCCGGCCTCAAAGCTCTCCTGCGGGCTCCAGCCGAGTTCTCGCTCGATCTTGGACGGGTCGATGGCGTAGCGGCGATCGTGACCGGGGCGGTCCCTGACAAACGAGATCAGGCGCTTGTGCGCGCCCGTCTCGGCCCCCCTGGCCTCATCGAGCAGCGTACAGAGCAGTTCCACGACCTCGAGATTGGTGCGTTCGCTCCTGCCGCCGATATTGTAGGTCTCCCCCACTTTCCCGTGGTGAAGAACGCGGATCAACGCCTCCGCATGGTCCTCGACATACAGCCAGTCACGGATGTGCTGACCATCACCGTAAACAGGCAGCGCCTCATCGGCCAATCCCCTGATAATCATGTGAGGGATCAGCTTCTCGGGAAATTGATAGGGTCCATAGTTGTTGGAACAATTTGTCACCAGGGTCGGCAGCTCGTAGGTCTCGCACCACGCACGCACGAGATGATCGGAAGCGGCCTTGCTGGCAGAATAAGGTGAATTTGGCGCATACGGGCTTGTTTCCACGAAATTGCCATCCGCACCCAGCGTGCCAAACACCTCGTCCGTCGAGACATGAACGAGCCGGAACGCGTCGCGCTCCGCGGGCGCCAAGGCCCGCCAGTAACGCAGAGACTCCTGCAGCAGTGTGAAGGTGCCGACAACATTGGTCTGGATGAAATCGCCGGGCGCGTCGATCGAGCGATCGACATGGCTTTCCGCAGCAAGATGCATCACGGCCTGAGGCCGGTAGTGATCGAACAGACTGCGCAAGCCCGGACTGTCGCAGATATCCGTTCTCGAGAGAGCATAGCGTTCGCTGCTTAACTCCGACGGAATTGAGTGAAGGCTGGACGCGTACGTCATCTTGTCGACATTGACGATCGAAGCGTCGGTGCAATTTAGCAAACGCCGAATAACGGCAGAGCCGATGAAGCCGGCTCCTCCGGTGACAAAGATCGTTGCTTTGCTAGGCACCACTGGCGTCGACCTCAGTGCGACCGCCTCGAATTGGCAAAGCTATCATAGATCGACAAAAGATACTCACCATAGCTGCTCTTCGCATTCCGCTCCGCAACGCTGCGAAAGGCGTCAAGGGAGATGTAGCCGAGCCTCAACGCAATCTCTTCCGGACACGCGATCCGCAGGCCCTGGCGCTGCTCGAGGACTTGCACGAAATGACTGGCCTCGACCAGCGAGGCATGGGTCCCGGTGTCCAGCCACGCGAAGCCGCGTCCCAAAATCTCGACATGCAGCTCGCCGCGCTCCATGTAGGCGCGATTGACGTCGGTGATCTCGAGTTCGCCTCTTGCCGAGGGCTTGATGGAGGACGCAATCTCGAGCACGTCATTGTCGTAGAAGTACAGGCCCGTCACGGCGAGATTGGATTTCGGCAGACGCGGCTTTTCCTCGATCGAAATCGCCCGTCCATCCCCATCAAGTTGGACGACGCCGTAGTCCTCGGGACGCTTGGTGACATAACCAAAGATAGTCGCTCCCGAAGCTCGCGCGCTGGCGCGGTTCAATATCTCCGGCAACCCGTGACCGAAGAACAAATTGTCGCCGAGGACCAGGGCGACGTTGTCCTTGCCAACGAAATCACGCCCGACAATGAAGGCATCGGCCAGCCCCCGAGGTTGGTCCTGGCTTGCGTATTCCAGCTTGAGGCCGAAGTCCGAGCCGTCACCCAGCAACCGGCGAAACAACGGCTGATCCTGGGGTGTGGAGATAATCAGAATCTCCCTGATGCCACTCAGCATCAAGGTCGAGAGCGGGTAATAGATCATGGGCTTGTCGAAAATCGGCAAGAGCTGCTTCGACACGACAATCGTCACCGGGTAAAGCCGAGACCCGGTACCACCAGCAAGAATGATACCCTTCATCCAATCCCGCCTGTGCAATTATCCAGACAGTCTACCAGAGGCCGTCGGTTCGACAAACGCGCGCACGATTCCAGCGAGCCGCATTGACACCATTGGGCAGGAACAATGGAATAAAATACAAGCATATTCTTGTCGTCTTATCGGCGCCGTGTCATGTCCCTAGGCCCAAGTCACTAGGCCCAGGACGGTGCCATCGTCTGGCGATCGTGGGGGCCCAGTCGGCCTGGCGCGATGACCAGCAAATGGAACAGTCCAAACGTACAGCCCGATACGGCGGTGAGCAAGAATGAACGATCGGATCACTCAGCTAGAGCTTGGTTGGCCCCAGGCCAAACTTGCCCTGCTCGCCTATGCCCACATCGTGGTGTGTTGCGTTTCGCTCTACTTCATCACGGCCGTCGATACGTTTCCGGGTGTCACCGGTATCGACCAGGCGCACGTGGCAGCTGCCATCCTGAATGTGCTAGCGTTCAGCCCCGTCGTCATCCTGTTCGCGATCGTACGCTTCAGCTTTGGCTATCTCGTCGGCTTCTACTTCTACATGATGATCCTGGGATATCTCTGGCTGATCGAATTTTCGCTGCTTGATTACGATCACCGCCTGGCGCTTGTCTCGATCGTGCTTTCAGGATTTGCATTCCTTGCCCCCGCGCTGTTCATCACCGCGCCTGTGCGGCAGGCCGTCGTCATGCCGGCACGCGCCTTTCACATGATGCCTTCCATCATCCTGATCGCCTCGGCCGCAATCGTCGGCATCGGCGCTCTCTACCACCTCAAGCTGGTCGATCTCTCCGAGATGTACAAATACCGCGCGGAGATCGAGTTTCCCGGCTTCCTTCGATACGCAACCTCGATCGCCTCGAACGCCCTGTTGCCATTCGCCTTTGCCTGCTTCGTCGTCAGCAAGCGGAACTGGCAGGCAGCGATCACTCTGGCCCTGATGGTTCTGTTCTATCCCATCATGCTGACCAAGATGGCGCTGTTCGCTCCGTTCTGGCTGCTGCTTCTCGCGCTCATCTGCAAGCTGGCCGAGGTGCGGCTGACGACGATCCTCTCGCTATTCCTGCCTGTCTTCGTCGGCGTTGTCCTGGTCTTCCTGGTCAAGACCGGCGTGATTCCGTTCAGACCCGGGATGGTCTATTTCGGCACCGTCAACAACAGGATGATCGCAATCCCGTCGCTCGCCCTCGAGGTCTACAACAACTACTTCTCAGCGCATCCGCTGACCCATTTCTGCCAGATCAACGTCGTGAAGCTCGTGGCTGCGTGCGCCTACGACGAGCCAATATGGGCCGTGATGGCCAAGGCCTACGACCTCGGCTCCTTCAATGCCTCGCTGTTCGCCACCGAGGGAATCGCCTCGGTCGGCCTCGTGCTCGCGCCGCTGTCCGCGCTCGGTTGCGGCCTGATCATCGCGCTTGGCAACCGCCTGTCGGCAGGCCTGCCCCCGCGATTTGTGCTGCTATCCGCCGGGGTCCTGCCGCACGTTCTGCTCAATGTACCGCTTTCGACGGCCTTGCTGACCAACGGCACCGGTCTGCTTTTCCTGCTCTGGTACGTTACGCCGCGGTCGGCCTTCGAGCAGACGGCAGCGTCAACGACCGCAGTGGACGGACAGTTACAAGGCGCAAGCGCCAGCTAGCGCGCCGGCTTCGAACCCGTCTCACCCGAAAGGGCACCCGGTGGGCGGGATAGCCGGCGCCGCGACGAGATCGCCTGTGCGCGAATGATATCGCCTACGCGCGAATGATATTGTCTGCCGGCTCAGGGAACTTGCCGCGACAATCGACGAGCAGCGGCGCGTGCGCGCCGAGCAGCTGATAGTCGAACTTGTCGTGGTCGGTTGCCAGCAGGACGCAATCGAAGCGCCGCAGATTGGCCTCGGTGAGCGCGACACTCGACAGATCGAACGAATGCGCCCGCATCTTCGGGAACGCGGGAACGTGCGGATCGCTGTAGGCGACGCTGGCGCCGAGATCGCGAAGCTTCTCCATCAGCAGCACGGAAGGCGACTCGCGAACGTCGTCGACGTTCTTCTTGTAGGCAATGCCGAGGACCAGGATCGAGCTGCCGCTGATCGACTTGTGCCTCTGATTGAGCGCCAGCGAGATCTTCGACACCACGTAGTCGGGCATCGAGGAATTGATCTCGCCGGCGAGCTCGATGAAACGCGTATGCATGCCGTATTCCCGCGCCTTCCAGGTCAGGTAGAACGGGTCGATCGGAATGCAGTGCCCGCCGATGCCGGGACCGGGATAGTACGGCACAAACCCGAACGGCTTGGTTGCTGCCGCGCGGATCACCTCGTGAATGTCGATCCCCATCTTGTCGGCGACCATCTTCATTTCGTTGACGAGGCCGATATTCACCGAACGATGGATGTTCTCCAGCAGCTTGGTCAGCTCGGCAGCCTGCGTCGAGCTCACCGGAACGACCTTGTCGATCACCTGACGATAGAGGGCGATTCCGGCCTCGAGGCAAGCGGGCGTGCAGCCGCCGCAGACCTTCGGGATCGAGCGGGTCGAGAAGTTCTGGTTGCCGGGATCTTCGCGTTCCGGCGAGAACACCAGGAAAATATCGGTGCCGACGCTGAAGCCGCACTTTTCGATACGCGGCTTCAGTTCCTCCTCGGTCGTGCCGGGATAGGTCGTGCTTTCGAGCGACAGCACCATCCCCTTGTGGAGATATGGCAGCAGCGATTCCGTGGTGTTCAGCACGAAGCTGAGATCGGGTTCGCGATATTTGTTGAGCGGGGTCGGAACGCAGAGGATGAGCGCGTCGACCTCTCGCGCCCGCGAGAAGTCCGTGGTCGGCTCGAAGCCGAGCTCCGTCGCCCGCTTGATGCTCGCGCTCGAGATATGCTCGATATAGGACTGGCCGGCGCGAAGCGCATCGACCTTGGTCTGGTCGATATCAAAGCCAATGACCTTGTAGCCCACCTCGCTGTAGCGAAGCATGAGCGGCAGGCCGACGTAGCCCAAGCCCACGATACCAATCCTGGCGGTCTTGCGGTCCAGCTTGTCGATCAGTTCGGAATTCATGTCTAACGTCCGTACGTGTGGTTGTGTTCAAAACAGCGTGCTGAATAAAATCCGCAAGGTAAGTCGCCTTTGGCGAGATGGTGCATAGACGCCCCGTATCCGTCCGACAAGCCCAAAAGCGGTGGGCTGGCTTGGCTCGTCCACCCCGGCGACGGGCCCCGTCGCTGCCGGACCAAATTGAGATCGCCTTCGCCTAAGAGAACGGCCTATTTCAGATTGCGGCGTCCGGCTGTCTGCAGCACCAGATCGTAGTCGCTGCGAACGTGGCGCGCCCGCCCGAGGATTGCGCGATCGATACGCTCTGACGGCGCCATCGGCTCCGGCGTCCACCATTCGGGATGAGTGAGAAGGTGTAGCCGATCATGTCCGTGCGCGATCACCTCCGACATTGGCTTGAAGCGCCAGTAGCCGTTGGAGTCGGAGCAATAAACGTAGTCACGCCTGAATCGGCCCGCATAGGCATTGATCAACCCGCCCACCTCCTCCGCCTCAAACTCGAGCAGATTGGTGAGGTCGGGATTGTGCCAGCTGATACAGCGGACGGGAAGCTCCAGCGCGAGCTCAAGCAGCTGCCGTTCGCGCTGCACGGCCGCGACAAGTTCCGCTTCGTTCCACTGCGTCACCGGGTAAGCGCCGGCATCGAAGTGCAGTCCGATCTCGTGACCGAGGCCGGCGATCCGGCGCACCAGCGCCATGATTTGGGGCTCGAGCAAATTGCAGAACAAGCAATGCGGATTGACGAAATAGGTCGCGACCGCCCCCTCCTCCGCCTCGATCTCGGCCAACGCGGCTGCGCGATGCATCGATATGTCGACGTCGTGCCGCCAGATCACGTGCCGGCCGCTGGCAGGCTCGCCGTATCGCGTGAAACGGTAGCCGCCGGCCTTGAGCAGAAGCAGCAGTTGTCGAAAACCAGCTTCTGTAAATTCGGAGAAATCCTGTTTCGTCATCGTGGAGCTCAAGCGTGATCCCGAAGTTTGGCCATCACCACCTGATCCGTCCACCTGCCGTCGATAAAGCAAGCGCGCCGCATGGTGCCTTCGATCGCGAGCCCAGCTTTCTGATACGCCTTGATGGCCCGTTCATTGTCTGCGAAGACACTGAGCCACACGCGCTGAAGATTTCGGTCCTTGAAGGCGAAATCGATCGCAAGCGTCACCGCCTCCGTTCCCGCGCCACGGCCGCGATCAACCTCCTGCCCGATACGGATCGTCAGCTCAGCGGTACGATGGATCGGATGAAGGTCGATCAGCTGCACTACGCCGATCAAGCGGAGGTCGGGAAGTGCGCGAATGGCGAAGACGATCTTGGCCGTTGAAGTGATGACCGATTTCAACCAATTCTCATGGGTGGTTTCGTGAACCGGGGAGAATGGAGCGTTGAAGCGCACCGTATCGGGATCGTTGATCCAGCGAAACAATTGGGGAGAGTCTTCGTTTCGAATTTCGGTAAGCGCGATGACCTGCCCTTTAATCATAGCTGCCTCCAGGTGATCCCGTTGCTGGCCGCCCGTCCCACATCAGATAGTCGATCACGGAGAGGCCCGGAATGAACGCCTCATGCGGGCCATACGGCTGCGGCGCGAAGCCCTGGCTGACCAGACGAACGCCATGCTGCTCGAACAATTCGTCCTGCTGGTACCCCGTGGCACCGCCGCCGGCGAGATAAGCATCCCCGCCGACTGCCTTGACGAGTGAGATGAGAAGCTCGGTCGCCTTACCCGCATGCGGCAGCTCGGACTGCCGTTCAAATCGCGTCGCAAGGCCGAGATGCTCCGTGATCGCCTTGATGGCCGCGATATTGAACGCCGCAAGGTTCGTTTCATGCTGCTCGACCAGGGGCTGCAAGAGGCCCATCGCCTCGCGAAACCGCGGCGCTTTGCCGTAGCTGGCCTGCAGCGTCGCAATCATCTTGCGACGCCAGGGCCGACCGTCATCGATCTCTGCGGCATTGAGCGGCGCCCCCAACGGCAGGCGATGGACAGGACACGTGGCCCAGCGCGCCTCGCCCTGGATAGCAATTCGCACCCTGTTCGACCACGATCCCATGCCCCCCGATCCCGAGCGCGGATAATCGACGGCATCGAGCAGCACGAACACATCGGCACGCCGGATCTTGTCAAAGTACCCGAGCCACGGAAAGAAGTTGGGTTGATGGATCGCAACGAGGCATCCCATCGTGCTGCCTACCCGCTACAGCCGCGTGTCGAAGAACGACTTGAGCCGCCGGAACCACCACAGCCCGGCCCAGAATGCAGCTGCGCCAACCACCGCCAGGTAGCAGATCATCCAGAAGCTCGGCATCGCCCCGTCTACAGTTGCAGTGCGGTAGCACTCCGCGATGACATAGAACGGGTTGAGCTGCACAACAGGCCGAATGAAGTCCGGGTAGGACGAAAGCGGGTAGAAGATCGGAGAAGCGAACAGCAGCACGGTGAGCACATTCGGCAGCGCCAGAGCGGTATCCCGTACAAAGACGTTGAGCGCCCCAAGGAACAATCCCAGTCCCGACACGAACAAGATGTGGAGGGCTACGATCAGCGGCAGCGCCAGATAGCCTGGGCCCGGCATCTCGCCCGAAACCACCTGCAGTATGAGTACGATAGCGAGCGCGACGACCAGCGGCACCAACCCCATCAGCGCGCCCACCATCGGCAACAACTCCGATTTGAAGGCGATATTCTTCACGACGCCGGCGTTTCCGACTACGGACGTCGTTGCCGCCGACAGGCCTTCGCTGATCGCAAGCCACGGCCCGTAGCCGCTAAGCAACCAGATCACGAACGGCAACGACCCCGTACGTCCGGGCAGCCGCCCCGGAAAAACGACGGTGAACACGAACGTGAAAATGCACATCAGCATCAGCGGCGACAGCACCGCCCATACCAATCCCAGCGCCGAGCCCAGATAGCGGTCGCCCAACGTCATGCGGAAGAGATTACTCAGCATGCCGAGATCTCGCCGATCAAAACCTGCCAGCATCATGTCTTGACGTCCTCAAGGCGGCGCGCGCTGATCCGCGGAGGATAGAAGATCAGCGGCTGCCCACCTACTTGTCCTTCCTCGTCGACGACCTCCAGCACGCAGGAAATCGATTCCTTGTCGCCCCCGTTACCGACAAGCGCAACATCGAAGCGATAGAGATTGGCCCCCAGCACGAAAGGATCCATGTCGATGGCGACCGTGAATGGACCCGACGCGGGCAGCGCCATCCCCACCTCCGAAAGACGCCGCCGCCAGACCAAACGTCCGTCGACCCGTGTGAGAACAACCTCGAGATCATGCATCGGCGGGGTCGAGTCGAGCCGCCCGCGCGCGACGATCGCCAACGGCACCATGGCGAGCGCGGTCGCCTTGCGCGCCTCCCCGCGCTGAATGATTTCGACTGCATCGAGCTGAAGGGGTGCGGCCCGGTTCACCACGCTCCCTTCAAACTTGCGCATCAGCTCCGCCTCGTCCGCCTCACGCACGGCCGCCTCATAGGCCTTGGTGACGACCTGCGGCGAACCATCCATGACGAGCCGACCGTCATCGAGCCAGAGGCATCGTGAGCACATTTCCACGATCGAGCCCAAACCGTGACTCACGACGATCACAATTCGGCCGCTGGCCGCGACTTCTCGCATGCGCCGCGTCGCCTTGGCGGCAAAGAAGGCATCGCCGACCGATAGCGTTTCGTCGATGACGAGAATGTCGGGATTGATGAACGCCCCCATCGAAAACGCGAGCCGGGCCTTCATCCCCGAAGAGTAGGTTCGCACCGGACGATCGATGAATTCACCGAGTTCGGCGAACGCGATGATTCGATCGGCGACGTCATTGACCTGTTGTCGACTACGGCCGTGCACGGCCGCATCGAGGAAAATGTTGTCGCGGCCGGTCATGTCCTCGCGCAGCACGGCGCCCACCGTGAGCATCGCGTGCAGGTCGCCGTCGACCTCCACAGAGCCTGAGGTCGGCTTGGTAAGCCCCGCGATGATTGAAAGCAGCGTCGTCTTGCCCGCTCCGTTGCGGCCTATGATGCCGACGCGCTCGCCCTCCGCCACTTCGAAGCTGATCGAATCGAGCGCCTGCACGTGACGCGTGGTGACTTCGCGCTTGCCTGTGCGCAACGCTTCCATCAGCGATACGGGCCCGCCGCCCTGGTCGGCAAGCGCAAACACCTTGCTGACATTGCTCACCCGAATTGCCGCGCGCATCAACCAGCCACCTTCCACTCGGCTGGCAGGCTGAATCCGCGCCCGGCCGAGCCTTCCACGCTGAGCGCGAGTCCGTTGCCGTCGAGCCAGCTGAATCCATCGAGAACAATTCGGACCACCGGATTGTCTGGATCCGGCATCGCAAGGTGCAGGCCGATCTGGTAGCTCCCGGGTGCAAGCGGCAGTGCCGGGATATCGACGCCGATCGCATAGCGCCCGGGTTCCTCGCCGACAGGCGTGAGCCGACGCGACATCAGCCCCGTCTCCCAGCCGTACGCGGGCTGGAGGTGCTCGACCACAACCACCGCGCCGACCTCCGCCCGGGTGAGGATATCGACCTCCGCTTCAAGCCTGAAATCCGCTCCCGTCATAATCGTGCGCGGATAGACAGGCGCCCCCGCGAACCGTGCAATTCCATCGCGGTATGTCGACTTTGCCTGCTCGCCGTAGAGGTAGCGCCTCACTGCATGCTCGGCCGGCCCCGAAAAGATCACCTTGCCACGGTCCAGGACGTGCGCCGTTTCGCACAGCCGTACGATCGCAGACCAGTCGTGCGTCACGAGGACCCCGGACGCCCCGCCCGATACCCGTTCGCGCAACCGCCGCCAGCACTTGGACTGAAAGTGCTGATCGCCGACCGCAAGCACCTCATCGAGGAGATAGACCTCGTATTGCCCGGCCGTCGCGGTCGAGAAATAGAGCCGCGCGCTCATCCCGGTCGAGTACGTCAGCACGGGATCCTCGAATCGATCTCCAAGTTCGGAGAAATCGTGGATATCCAAGATCATTGCCGCTCGCTCGCTCGGCGAAAATCCATGCACGGTCAGCAGCCGGTCGGCATATTGTCGTCCCGTGAGCTCCGGATGGCCGACCAGACCGAGCTCGTAGAGGCCCGACATCGCCCCGTTTACCTTGACCCGGCCGGTATCCGGCGCGTAGACGCCGCCGATCACCCGAAGCAGCGTGGACTTGCCGGCCCCGTTGCGGCCGAGCACGCCGAGGAAACGGCCCTTGGGCACCTCGAAGCTGACGTCCTCAAGCGCCGTGAAGTGCGGAACGTCGCGTCCCAGCCCGAACGCGAGCCGCCAGGCGCTTCCACCGTCGACGAGCGCAAAGCTTTTCGACACACCTTGGCACGTGATGGCAACGGCGCGCGACATCATGCCTTCGCGCATTGCCCATACCGGCAATCAGCCGCAAAATCAGAGATCGGTTGTTCAACCATTTTCGAGGTCAAAGTACGCATTCATTTTGTACGGCGCGGACCGCGCGGCCGATTTTCCATTCAATACGGGTTCATCGAGGACGCTGAACAACCGTCTCCAAAATCTCTCGATTGGCTGGCGTCGGATGATAGTTGGCGAGATTTTGGCTCACCTTCCACCGCCTCGCGCACGCAGGGATCAGAATACTGAGATGCTTACATTTCTTCCAGCGCCGCCACCACCCGGTCGACGTCGGCGGGACCCATGTGGTTGTGCAACGGCAGCGCGATGGTTTGCGCCTCGGCGCGCGTCGCAACCGGGAAGTCGGCCGGATCAGTCCCCAGCCGCTTGCGATAGGCGGCAAGACCGACCACCGAGTGGGTACCAGGCCTGCTGCCGATACCCTTTTCCTGCAGCCGCAACAAAATTTCGTTGCGGCTGAGCGGCGCATTGTCAGCCACCATCGCTACGTAGGCCTGCCAAGCGTGTACATACCCCTGTGGTCGCGTCGGAGGCTTGATCCAGTCGATCCGCCTGAGCCCCTGGTCGAGACGGTCGGCAAGCACCTCCCGCTCGGCGATGAACCTGTCGAGCTTCTGCAGTTGCACGCTCGCCACGGCGGCCTGGATATCTGTCATTCGATAGTTGAAGCCGAACACCTCGAACTCCGGCAATTCGTAGGGCTTCGGACCACGATGTCTCACCTCCTCGGAAATCGACGCGCCGTGGTTGCGGTACACATCGAGGAGGCCAGCGAGCCTGTCGTCGTTGGTCGTGACAACCCCTCCCTCGCCGCACGTGATCGACTTTCTGGGATGCAGTGAAAAGCATCCCATATGCCCAAGCGAACCTGCAGCCTGCCCATGATAGCCGGCTCCGGCAGCGCACGCGGCATCCTCGATCACCGTCACCTGAAGGCCGCCAAGCGCGTCGTTGATCGCATCCATGTCGGCGGCGAGACCGAACAGGTGCACGGGAATGATTGCCTTGGTCCGCGCGCTGACGGCCCGGCTGACCGCCTTGGGATCGATGTTGTAGCTGGCGGGGAGAATATCGACAAAAACAGGCGTGGCTCCGCAGTGCATGACCACGTTGGCCGTTGCCACCCACGTGAATGCCGGCACGATCACCTCGTCCCCCGGACCGATGCCGGCAGCGACCAGCGCCAGATGCAATGCAGTGGTGCAAGAGGTCGTAGCGAACGCATGCTTCACGTCGTGCCGCTCGGCGAATGCCGTCTCGAGCTTGCGCACCCATGGCCCCTGCGTGAGCCATCCTGATTCGAGCACCTGACGAACTGCCTCCAGCTCTTCGGCTCCCATTACGGGCTTTGCGATCGGCAAGGTTGGCAACGACGACGACATTGATGGCACTCGGGCTTGTTTAAAAGCGATGCAGGAAACTTAACCGGTCACACTCGGCAATGCCAGCGGGACGACAAGGAACGATGGGTGACAACCGCCAGGGCGTCAGGCGTGGGCATGTTTCTTAAGCATCTCAGTACGGACAACATCACCCAACGCATTGTCCGGATCCGCGGGCAAGCCGGCACGAACACGATCGATAATCGTCTCGAAGCGCGCGGCACATACTTCCTGAGTATGCCATTTGAGAGCGAAGGCGCGCGATAGCTCGCTCATCCTGCGGCGCCGCTCTGGATCATTGACCAGCGCCTTGAGCTCGCCGTAGATCGTTGCTTCGTCAGCGTGCTGGACCGGCGCCTCCGCCAGATAAGGCAGCTTCTCTCCTCGCCCGTGCTTGAGACTGGTGATCACCGGCCGGCCCAGCATGAGACTCTCCCGCGCGTTGGCACCGAGCCGCCCGTAGTTGAGCTGGTCGACGACAATGTCCGCTTGTACCTGATAGTAACGCACGTCCCGGCTTGGCAGGTCGGTGGCGAAGAACAAGCGGATCGGACATCCCTCGGCCTTCAGCCGATCGATGGCCGCCAACACCGCTCCGGTGCCCTTGATGTCGCGCCCCTGGTCTCGGCGGCTCTCATAGTTGCCGACCGCGTGATACACCAGCAGCTCATCCGGGGCCCGCGCGATCCAGAACGCGTCTGGGACTTCCAGATCAGGCCGCCAGCGGTCCTTCGATAAGGCCGTGACTGCAGGCCCGAACACATGGCGCGGTGTCTTGCGCTCGGGCGTGACCCAGTCTCCCTCCAATCCGACCCAGTCGCAAACCAGATCCAGCCTTGCCAGCCACGCCGCATTGCGGTCCTCGGAGCAAATGTCGGGCCGAAGTTGCCAAACGCAGTGCGAACATACACCGTCCGTCACCTCGAAAAACGATGATGGCAGAGCGCCCTCAATGCATCCGCTCGGCATATTGCCAATGATCAGATTGTGCCGCCGCAACTCCATGAAATCCCATGGAATCTTCGTATTCTTTTGACCTGCCTCCATGTTATCGGAGAATAGGGCCGCTGCGCCCATTCCATAGAAGTGCATTGCCTCGAAACGTTCCGGCACAGACTTGAAGAACTGAGCGACCTGGCGCTGCATTTGCGTGGGGTCTGCGTGAAACAGGCTGAGATCCTCTCCGTGAAAGAACTGTTGTTGCGGACTGGCCGGGTTCTCGAGCGATACCGTCATCGCATCCCATCCGCGCTCCTTCAGTCCCTCCGCAAGATTGTTGAAGTGGTAATAGCTGTGGTGCAAGAACAGCGCCGAGCGCCGCCTCGGTTGCGCTGGAACGCGAAAGTCCGGCAGGTACTCGGGCAGCGCAAAGGGAGCTGGCACACTGCCCGCCGCAGTCTTCCGCCCGGCGGCAAGAAAATCAATCAAGTCGGGCGTTTGCTTTAGAAGACGCGCCGTCATTTCGAATGCGTGCTCGGAGTCAGACGCAACTAGCTGTAAGTCGTCCGCAACTCCAGCATGCGCGTTCAGTGCGTCCCTGAATAGGGTCGGCTCCGTCGCGATATGCTTCAAGACTGCCGGCCGGGCCGTCCATGGCCCGAGCGTGCCGTCGGCAGCGAGCACTGCCAACTCGAACTCCGTCACCTGGCCCGCGACAATCGCGGCTACGATGGAGTCGCCAGACCAGCCGCCAAGCCCCAGCACCTGCACCTGCTCTTGGCTTGCCGTGATTGCGCGCAGCGTCTTGCCCCGTCGCACGATCAGGATGCGATCGGGCCACGCCTCATTGTTGGGCGCCGTCAACAGCGGCCAAACAATGTGGCCGGGAGGCACCCGCACATCCGCACGTCGTTGCGCCTCCAGTTCAGCTATCCGCGTTTGCGCAGACGTCAGTTCATCACGCAACACGTCGAGCTCCGCCTTCAAATCGGACAGGTCCGCCCGCACGGAGTCCTTCCATTGCCTGGCGCGGCGCATGAGGGTGAAGGGATTGGTTGTCATCAACGGCTTCAAACTGGCGACCTTTCGTGGTCCGGCCGACCCAGTCGCCCCAAATCCGAGCGACCGCGTACGCGTTACGGCCTTAGCTGGTGAGGCGACCACTCTCGATCAAGTAGCAGATCCGGCCGGCCGCGGCTTCTTGCGTGAGACGAGCAGCTCGGCTCCGACATCGGAAGAGCGATCGCCGGCTTCAACGTGCGGCATGCAGACCCTCGTGATGACGCAGCTCTGCACACATGTGGCCGACATCTTGTCATTGTTAAGATCGCGTTTTGGCTTTCTTAAGGACCAAGGAGGCTGCGACGAATCACCCTCTGCCCTGCCGGGATATCATCCGCAGTCCTCAATATGCGCGCGCAGCGCGTACTCCACGTTGATCAGCGACCATATCAGCAGTCTGCGATTCTCCCGACCGTGGAGATGATCATCGACCAACTCCCTGATCGGCTTGGGATCGAGATAGCGATAGATCTTCGCCTGATCATCGAACAGGACGTTGCGGACGAAGTCGATGCTTTGGCCCTTGAACCAGCTTGCGTCAGGACCGGAGAAGCCCTGCTTCTCGCGTTCCACGACCTCCTGGGGGATATGGCGCAGCATCACATTCCGCAGCAGCATCTTGCCGTCATGAGCCTTCTGGAAGTATGCCGCCGTCTTCCTGCCCAGCTCGTTTTCGTCCAATGCCACGACTTCATCGAGCTTGCCGAGCTTCATCCGGACAGGCAGCTTCATGGCAAAGTCGACAAGATCGTTGTCGAGGAACGGAACGCGCGTCTCTAGCGAATGCGCCATTGAGAGCTTGTCTTCCATAGTCAACAAGCCATGGAGAAAGGTCTTGGCCTCCAGATAGAGCGAATGATTGACGTAATCCTCCGGGCGGGTCAGACGCTCGGCGTGCTGATTGAACATGTCCCTGAAGATATCGCGGGTCGAGACGCCCTGCACGTCGCCCCAGATCGGTGCGAAGACGCGCTTCAGCACAGTGTTCGGTACAAGCCGCTGCCAGTACCCGTAGTACTTGTCGATATATTCCTCGAAGCTCTGGTTCACGACCGCGCGGTAGTAGCGCCAGGGGTAGCCACCGAAGATCTCGTCGCCGCCTGTTCCCGCAAGGACGACCTTGTTGAACTTGCTGGCGAGCTGAGCGACGTAGTAGTTCGGATAGCTCTGTCCGACGCGCGGCTCTTCCAGATGCCAGGCCAGCTTGGGAAGAACGCGCTCCATGTCGCCCGATTTGAGCACCATTTCGTAGTGCTCGGTGCGAAACAGATACGACATCCGCTCCGAAGCCGCGCGCTCGTCGTAGTAAAGTTCGATGCCTGACACCGAGCTCAGGTCGAAACCGCAGGTGAACGTGCGCATGTAGCTCAGCGACTGCGCCGCAATCGCCGTGATCGTACCCGAGTCCATTCCGCCGGACAGATAAGCCCCGATGTCCACATCTGACACCAGTTGCCGCGTCACGGCCTGCTGGATCAGATGCTCAAGTTCATCCTGATAGTCCGCTTCAGACCGCGCCGTTTCCGGCTCCTGGAAATTGTAGTCCCAGTAGCGCGTCAGCTTCGGCTGCGTTCCAGCGCCTGCCTCGCTCGACACGCTGATATAGCAGCCCGCGGGAAGGATGCGGACGCCCTTGAGCAAGGTGCGGTCCGTGAAGAAATTCTGGAATGTGAAGTACTCCAGCAAGCCCTCGGAATCGAGCTGCGCGTTGAAGTTTGGAACGGCGCGAAACGCCTTTGATTCCGACGCGAACAGCAACTGGTTGCCACCCAACCAGTAGTACAGCGGCTTGATGCCGTAGCGATCCCTCGCAAGCGTAAGTCTGCGCTCCTTGCGGTCCCACAGCGCGAAGGCGAACATGCCGTTGAAACGCTGCAGGGCACCCAGTCCCCACGCTGCGATCGCCTGCAACAGGACCTCGGTATCGCTGCTGGACCTGAAGACATGTCCCTGGGCTTCGAGCTCGGCGCGAAGTTCCCGATAATTGTAGATTTCGCCATTGTAGGAAATCACAAACCGGCCATCCGCCGTTTGCATCGGCTGCGCGCCGGTCGGGCTCAGATCGATGATCGCCAGCCGGCGATGCCCTAGACCGATCGAACCGTCAATCCATTGGCCTTCACCATCAGGGCCACGGTGGGCGATCGCCTGCGTCATCCCACGCAGAACATGCGAGGACACCGGCCGCCCATCGAGGTTAAGAATGCCCGCAACGCCGCACATCTCTAAATCCGTCCGATCCTGGACTGCAGGGCCTTACTCAATGCCGGCCTTGGCGCGCCGCCGCTCAAGGCCGGCCCGATGCTTCGATCGCCATTCGATCAGCATCTGCAGTCCCTCACGCAAATCGACTTCCGCGGTGAAGCCGATTTCCTCGGCCGCGCGCTTCGTGGAGCCGACCCGATTGCGCACGAAGGTCGCGTTGCTGCGCGGCGCGTACTTGATCGGCTGGTTCGACCCGGTCAGCTGCAACAGCATTTCCGCGAGTTCCTTGAGCGAGGTTCGCTCGCCGGTCCCGACATTGTAGTAGCGGGCAACCGTATCGGCCGACATCGCGCAGAGATTTGCCCGCGCGCAATCGAGCACCGAAACGAAGTCGAAGGCTTCCGAACCGTCGCCCAGAATGGTCGGCCCCTCGCCGCGGTCGATCGCGTCGAGCATCTTCATGATGACCGCAATATAGGCGCCCTGATAATCCTGACGCGGCCCGTAGACGTTCATGTAGCGCAAGCCGACCGCAGGCAGGCCATAACGGTGACAGAACGCCGTCGCCATCGCCTCGCCGGCGATCTTGGTCGCGCCGTAGAAATTCTTGTTGTTGAACGGATGGTCTTCGGTCATCGGCTCCTCGACCGCATCGCCGTAGACCGAGGCCGAAGAGGAATAGACGAGACGCTTGATCCGGTTCGCGACGCAGGCTTCGAGCACATTGAACGTCCCTCGAATATTGGTGTCGAAGGCCGCCCGGGGGAATTCATGGCATTGCAGCAGCCACAGCGCCGCAAAATGGAACACCCCATCCTTGCCCTTCATCGCGGCATCAAGGATATCGGATTGGCAGACATCGCCACCTGCCTCGAATATCTTGACACGCGGATCGCTGAGCACCCGCTCGACATTCTCGAGCGAGCCGCGCGCGAAATTATCGAAGATCACGATCTCGCCGACGTCGTGCTTCGCGAGCTGTTCGACCGCATGCGAGCCGATCAAGCCCGCTCCGCCGATGACGAGGAACTTCTTGCCGTTGATTTCCAAGGCCGACCTCTTGGACTGGAGTTTTACGCCTCACCACGAGCAGACAAAGTCAAGCTCGCGGCAAAGTAACGATGACTGCTTGAGATGCTGGAGAACCGCCAGGAGGCCAACGGGTACGAATCCCGTTGGCAATGATCTCAGCCTGCTGCGCGCGATGGAGCCTGGTCCCGTAGCAGTTCCGCGATCTCGAAAGCTGCCCGTCCCTGGCCGTAGTCGGTGATGTCGTTCCGCGCCAGATGCGCCGGTCCCTTCCAGAGCCGGTTCCAGCCGTTTGCGACCGTCTCGGTCCACTCGGTTTCGTCGCGCAGCGTCACGCATGGCACGCGATGAAAGTAGGCTTCCTTCTGCAGGCCGCCGGAATCCGTGTACACTTCCCTGGCGTGGTGCAGCAGCTTGGCCATGTCGAGATAGCCGACCGGGTCGATGATACGCAGCCCTTCCAGGCTCACGCCCAGCCGCGAGGCGGCGCCCCGGGTGCGCGGATGCAGTGGCAGGACCACGGTGCGCCCGCGCGACTGCTCCAGCAGGAATTGAACGACATCGCGGAGCCGCACCGGATCGTCGGTGTTTTCCGCACGGTGCACGGTGGCAAGCGCGTATTGCCCGGGTTGCAGCCCCAGTTCATTCAGGATCGTGGAGCTGACCTCGGCCTTCTCCAGAGCGAACAGCGTGGCGTCGTACATCACATCGCCGACGTGATGCACGCCCTTGACCACGCCCTCAGCCGCAAGGTTTGCGATTGCGGTTGCGGTGGGACAGAGGTGAAGGGTCGAGAGATGATCCGTCACAATCCGGTTCAGCTCTTCGGGCATGCGCCGGTTGAAGGAACGGAGCCCGGCTTCGACATGGGCGACCGGAATGTGGATCTTTGCCGCCGCCAGCGAACCGGCCAGGGTCGAATTGGTGTCGCCGTAGACCACGACCCAGTCCGGCTTTTCGGCAAGCAGGATCGGCTCGATTTCCATCAGCATCCGCCCGGTCATGTCGCCGTGACCGCCGCCATTGATATCCAGATGATGTTTCGGCTTCGGGATGGCCAATTCCTCGAAGAACAGGTCGGACATGTTCGCATCGAAGTGCTGACCGGTGTGAATCATCACCTCCGTCAGTCCATCCGTTTCGCGGATGGCCCGGCTGACCGCCGCGGCCTTGATGAACTGCGGCCGCGCACCGACCACCGTGAGGATCTTGATCGACATCAGGAATACTTCGCGACGTCGGCCACATGCGCAACGTGATTGCGCATGCAGCCGAGGATGCGGTCACGGTTTTCCCGGGTCCACGCGATGGTCCGCTTGAGGCCATCCTCATGCGCGACGCTCGCGACGAAGCCGAGCTTTTCGCGCGCCTTCCCCGGATCGCCGAAGCGCTGACCCGACCGGTCCCAATCACGCGCCGGCGTGAGCGCGATCGGGGTCTGGTTGCCGGCGATCGAATTCACCCGCTTCGCCAGATCAAGGATGCTGGTCTCGACACCCGAGGCAAGATTGTAGATTTCGCCGGGCTCACCGCCGAGCGCGCACGCCATCAGTCCCCGCGCCATGTCTTCCACGAAGATGAAATCCCGCGACGCGATCCCGCCATTCTCGACCGGAAGGGCTTCGCCATGCAGGGCCTTCCAGATGAAGGTCGGGGTGACATTGCGCCAAACCGTGTGAACGGTGCCGCGCCAGCGGCCGGCCCCCAGTATTTCGCCCGGCCCGTAGACGTTCTGGAACCGCGCCTTCACGAAGGGCAGCTTGTACCGGGTGAAGTAGTAATTTCCGTACATCTCCCCGATCAGCTTGGAGATCGAATAGGGACTGTCGTGAAACAGCGAGACCGGAGCGTCCTCCGTCGTCGCCGAGGCGCCGTCAAAGGTCTTCTCGGCCACTGCACAGCCAGCCGCGGCGTACACCACCTTTTGCAGCGAGCGTATGTCCTTGAGCCTTTCGAACAGCTTCAGGCTCGTCAGCGTGTTGTTGTCATGATCCGCCAACGGATCGGCGATCGACGACTGGTTGCCGTGGAAGCACGCAAGGTGGAAGGCAAAGTCGAGATCCTCCGGCAGCGCGGCCAGCACGGCGTCTTCGGTGATCGGACGCGGCACGAACTGGATCCGGGGATCAGGCGGCACGTTCGAGGCATCGGCCGACAGCAGATTGTCGACGACAATGACCTTGGCCGGCGCCTGCTCTAGCAGCAGCCGCACGAGATTAGAGCCGACGAACCCGGCTCCGCCGACGACGAGAATGGTCGATCCGTTAAATGACTTCATGATCAGCTCTTTGGTGCCGCCAGGTGACTATAGACATCGCTCACGCCATAGGCGTCGTACCACGCAAGCAGGCGCCGGATGGTCTCATCGAATGGCACCTTGGCTTGCCATCCGAGAACTGCACGGGTCCTGCTCGGATCGGGAACGACGGACGGCACGTCGTCATCACCGACCGGCACCACCTTCACATCAGGATCGGCCTGCAGTCCAAGGTGAGAACGCACGAGGTCGTAGATTTCCTTGATCGAGTGACCGATCCCGCTCGATACGTTGAAAACGCCGGTCGGCGCCTGCTCGGCCATCGCGAGATCCACCGCGGCCAGGAAGTCAGACATGTCGAGGAAATCGCGCTGCGCGTCGCTGCAGAAGCAGCCCTGCCCGGCCTTCAGGCGCTTGTAGAAGGTCGGGATCGGACCAATCGCCAGACGAGGCCCCGTCACGTTGGCAAGCCGCAGCGACACGTAAGGCAGACCGCTCATCGCCAGGTACTGCTCGCCGGCAACCTTTGAGATGCCATAGCTGGTGAACGGCCGGAGCGGATGCTCGACCGGGATCGGTGTGCTTTCCGGCCGGCCGTAACACAGCACGGTCTGGAAGTTCAGGATCCGGCCCGCGCCGGCGGCCCGCGCCGCGTCGATCACGTTCGCGGTGCCATCGACGTTGGTTGCGATATCTTCGCGCCAGTTCGCCGGGTCCTTGTAGGAAGCCGCCGAATGCACGACATGCGTCGGTCGAAACTTCTCGAATGCCGAGGCAACGAGATCCCGATCGGCGATCGAACCTTCAATCAAGGTCAGGCCGGGAAGGGCCGGCACAACCTCGCGCTTGCCGGTGGCGAAATTGTCGATGACGAGAATCTCGTGGCCTTGCGGCAACCAGTGCTCGATCAGGTTCGAGCCGAGGCAGCCCGCGCCGCCGGTGATGATGATGCGCATATCGTGGTTCCGATCAGGTGCGGATTTCCGCACGCGCTTCCTTCAGGTGCGTATAGCCGCCGACGACGCCTTCCTTCTCCCAGCGTTCAACGGACAGACGGGCAATCTCGTCGAGCGAGGTGAACTCGACGGCGCCGAAATCCTTGAAGGTACGTGACGGGTCGAGGAGGATCGAAGGTGCATCGTCCGGACCGAGCGGCTTCACTTCCGGCTCCGGGTAATCATTGATCTTCATGGCGCGCACCACGGAATCGTAGAGGTCCTTGATGGCGACATCCTTGCCCGAGGAGAAGTGATAGGTGCCACGGCCGACACCATCGGCGGCCTTGACGACGACGCGGGCAAGATCACCCGCGTAGCAGAAGTCGCGGCGCGCCGGGGTGACGAAGCACTTCTGTCCCTTGGCCAGCCGCCCGTAGAAGATCGGCAGCGGCCCCGACACGTTTCGCGGCCCGATCACGTTGGCAAGGCGGAACGTCACCCATTCGACCCCGGAGAACTGCACGTAGTGCTCGCCGGCTGTCTTCGAGATGGCGTAGCTGGAATTGACCGGGTTGATGGGATGGTCGAGCGGGATCGGCGACTGCAGCGGCTTCGTGCCGTAGCAGAGCGCCGTCTGGAAGTAGATCAGACGGGATACGCCGAAGGTCTTGCAGGCCTTCGCGATGTTGGCGGTGCCGACCGCGTTCACCAATGCATCGCTGCTCCAGTCCTCCGGATCCTTGTAGGACGCCGCGGTATGGATCACGACCTCAGGCCGGAAGTCGGAGAACAACTGATCGACCACCGCAGCATTCGCGATCGTGTCCTCGACCAGGGTCAGATTTGCGTGCTTGGTGAGGTTGTCGGCTCTGCCGGTCGCATAATTGTCGATCGCAACCACTGTGTCGCCGCGCGACAGCAGCATATCGATAACCGTTGATCCGACCTGCCCGGCTCCGCCGGTTACAAATATCTTCATAGCCACCATCCAGATTGAGAAGTTTAAGCACTGACCATCGCGCGGAACTCGGCCGCCCGGTCATGAAACCGTTGGTGCCAGAGTTCCAGACTGAGAAGACCCCACGTCTTTCGGGAGAAGCGGGATTGCTCGCCAAAGCTGGAGAGCACGACATCGCTGTTGAAGAACGGGCGATGCTTCGAACGCTGTTCACCAAAGATATCAAGGACAAAGTCCTTGAGCTCGCCGTCGAACCATTCCTTCAGCGGCACCGGGAAACCCATCTTGTCGCGCCGCTGCAGCAGTGCCTTCGGCAGGGTGTCGCGATAAGCCGTCTTCATGAGCTGCTTCATCTGCCCGCCCATGAACTTCACGTCGGCCGGCACGGTAGCGAGAAACTCCACAAGGGGATGATCCAGCAACGGCACGCGGCTCTCCAGGCCGTGCGCCATGCTCATGCGGTCCTCGACGTGAAGCAGCGCCGGCAACAGGCACTTGAAGTCGAAGTGGGTCATCTTGTCGAAATAGGCTTCCTTCCGCACATTGTCCTGGTTGTTGAAGATGGCGCGGAAGGACTCGAACACCCCCTCCTTGTTCAGCGCGCTCCAATCGACCTCACCGACCATGTCGGTCGAACGATCGACCAGGCGGAAGTACCTGCGATCAAGATCCGCGAACAGGCCATCGCGCCAGAACTCCTTGATCATCGGCTTGTATTCACGCAGCAGACCGAGATTGGGCACGATCGACTCGATCGTGACCACGTAGTGACCACTCTGGTAGGTGCCGTCGATCGCCGCCTTGATGCATTGCTCGAAATAGGCGACCAGATACCGCGCATAGCCGCCGAGCAGCTCGTCGCCGCCCTGCCCGCCGAGCACGACCTTGACGTTCTTCGCCGCCAGCGCGGACACCATGTATTGCGGAAACGACCCCGGTCCGGCGACCGGGAAGTCCAGATGGTAGATCACGTCGCCGATGCTGTTGCGGAAGTCGGCGGCGGTGATGTCGACCATGTGGAGCGACATATCAGCCAGATCGGTCACCGTCTTGGCGTAGCCGCTCTCGTCATAGCCCGGAAATTCGAGAAAGCGGCCGTGGAATGCGTCGCGGCTGCGGTGATCCAGCTTGGAGGCCATCAGTGCAACGAGGCTGGAGTCGAGACCGCCCGACACGTAACCGCCGACCGGAACGTCGGAGCGCAAATGCACCTGCATCGAGTCGGACAGCAGTTCGGTGAAGCGCCGCTCGAAATAGGCGGGACTGCGATCGAAATCGACATCGTACTGCACGTCCCAGTACCGGGACGTCATGACGTCGCCGCCCGCGAGCCGAAGCAGATGGCCGGGCAGCAGGGCCGATATCCCCTTGAACAGGGTCTTCTTGCCGATCGTGTACTGAAACGTGAGATACTCGCTCAGCGCATCGGCGTCGGTTTCGATGTCGCTCAGGAACGGCAGCAGCGCCTTGGCTTCGGATGCGAAGTAGAAGACCCCCTGTTGCACCGTGTAGTAGAACGGCTTGATCCCGAAGCGATCGCGCGCGGCAAACAGCTTCTTGTTTCTCTCGTCCCAGATCGCAAAGGAGAACATCCCGCGCAGATGATCGACGCAGCGCTCGCCCCATTTGGCGTAGGCGGCGAGGATCACCTCCGTGTCCGAATGGGACTGGAACGTCCAGCCGTCCGAGAGCTGTTCGCGAAGTTCGACGAAGTTGTAGATTTCCCCGTTGTAGGAAATCACGGTGCCGTTCGCCCCCTTCATGGGCTGGGCGCCGGCAGGCGTCAAATCGATGATCGCAAGCCGACGGTGGACCAGCCCGACGCTTCCGGCGTCATCGCTCCATTGCCCTGAACCATCGGGCCCGCGATGCGCAATCAAGCTACTCATCGCGTTGAGCGACGCGACGCGCCTTGCGACGGGATGACCGGACAGAGATGCAAATCCTGCAATGCCACACATGAATTCAGAGAACCTCGATATTCAAGATCGCTGCAAAGACACTAAAGCTATCCGCGAATTCTGCGCGCGAGTGACAGCATCTGGCGGACAAGCGTAACGATAACTGCGTGAAGGAAATTGGGTAGCAACCTGATTTCCTTCACATCCTCGATGTGATGCTGATGCGCGCGAAGAACGGCGCGGGTAAACGATTCCCGTAAGGCAAGCTCGTCTGTTACCGTACCGGTTGAGCTACCGCAATCAGGGAGTCGTCGGCCCTTCCTGACCGCCGCATCTCGAACTTCCGCTAGCAGACCTGCCACGAAATTCCTATAGCGGAACTTCGGATCCTCGACCAAGGCACGATAACAGGCCTCGATCCGCGCCATATTGGCGTCCTCGTCCTGCATCTGCTCATAGACGTCTTCGACATTCGAGCAATCCAGCGCGAGCGCGATGTAGTGCTCACCCGCCTTCAGGGCACCGGCGTAATTGCCGGGTGTCAGTATCTGACAGGACCGCGCGATCGCCGCCTCGAACAGACGCGGACCCGCTGCGGTATAGACATTCCGCATATCCTGACCGGGAAAGCAGGCCTGCTCCAATTCCTCAAAGCTGGCCGCCGGGTTGCGCTGCAGCCGCCGCTCGACGCATTCCCTGATCTCCCCCCTGGCGTCCAGCAGCGAACTTCCGCTCTCGCAGCCCAGGGTGAACTTGCTGTTGCCCAGAAACTGCAGCCAGGCGTCGCCAACGAGGGCGTCGCGCGCCTGCGTCGAGATATCCAGCTTCAGCTGGCGATCGGCCATGCTGGAGCGGAAGCGATCGCCCAATTCGGTTTTCAGCTGGCCAATTCTTCCAAAATAAGCAGGCAGCGCCCTGGCCCTGTAGCCGACGTCGATCTCCCGGTCCTTGAACGGGACGGCAAAGCGCTGCATCAGCCCGATGTCGGCGTCGTCAACGTATCCCGTCAACGCCTCGAGCACCCGGGCATGCTTCCCCGCGCGAGGATAGAACTCCGCATGATGGTCGTAGCAGACGGAATAGATGAGATCGACCTTCCAGTCCGAAAGCCAGTTGTCGAGTATTTCGGCGTGGTCGTACTCGTCCTGGGGCAGCGCCACCTTGACGGCATCCGACTTCGCGATGAAGTCGTAGGCATCGAGGAGCCGATCTAGCCACAGCGATTTCGGCCTCGCCCATCTCCAGCACAGAAACGTGGTGTCGAGAATGATCGCGTCGAAGGCCTGTTCGCGAAGACGGGCGGTGACGGGCTGGCGTGCGCTATGCAGCGTGTATTCGTGCTCAGGAGCATATTTGACCAGTGCAAACGCGTGATTGATCGACGTACGCCGCGCCGAGCCAAGATCGTCAAGTTCGTGCAGGATAAGGATGCGCACGATCGAAGATTAACCCTGCACCCGGCAGCGTGAGACGGCAACTGTCACGCATCAATCCCGATCAGCCGACGAATTCTCGTGTGCCTCAAAACGATCCGTTTCGCCCAACGACGGAGTGGACCCGGCGTCAAACGCGCCACATGGATGACGCCATTCGCTGCAACGACCTTCGCGATGACGACCAGACGGTGGCGCACCGTCTGCTTCGCCTTCCGCATCACTTTCTGCATCAGCTCCCGGCGCCGCATGCGGCGCTTTTCGCGCGCGAGCAATGCGACAAGCTCCCCTTCGGCATAGCACCGTTTCGTTGCCGCCATTTCAGGGTGATATCGACGGTCGATAGCGCGATCGACCTGCCGGACCATTGCCTCGAAGCTGTTGTCGGGATTGAGCGCAACCTCACGATAGGCCCGATCGACAATCTCCTGCGCCCGCACCGGATCGCGCAGCACCTCCATGACCTCGGCCATGTTGGAATGATCCTTTTTCAGCGGCACATAGTGCCGCCAGGGCTCAAGCCTTCCGGAATAGGTGCCCTCGTACAGGATCATCAAGGTTTGCAGCGCGGCCGCCTCGAAGCATCGCGGCGAGATGACGGCGAGAATGACTCGATTGTCCTCATCCTTGAAATACAGATCACGCAGCGTTTCAAAGCTCGCCGACGGATCGCGGGCCAGATGCTGATCCACGTTGCGCTGAATCTCGCCGGTGAAGTCGCAAACGCTGGCACCACTTTCGGTGCCGAGGACGGCCTTGCAGTTGGCAAGGAACTTGATCCAGTTCTCGCCGTAGATGCGGTCTTCCTCGCGTGTGGACATGTCGCAGGTCAGTCCATACAGGGCGGCATCCGCCTCAAACCGACCGGAAATCAGCCACTTCTCCTGGGCAAAGCTTCCCAACCAGTCGGGAACCTTTCTCGCACGGTAACCGACATCGATGGATCGATCCTCGAGACGCGGCACTGTCCTGCTGAGCAACTCGCCTGGGACGTAGCCGGTGAGCACGGTTTCCCGGACGACATTGGGCAGCCGATCCTGCGGATAGTAGTCGTCCATGATCTCCTGCGGGACGACGCTGAACAGGATATGGACGCCGAGTTGCCGGAACGCGGCCATCGTGTCGTTGATCCAGCGATACTCGTCCTGGATGAAGGCGGCCTTCAGCCCTTTGAACCTGCAAATGGCGGCCCGCAGATTCGGGCCGATATAGGTGTCCATGCAGGCGACGAGAGAATAGTGGATGATGACACCGTCAAATCGGTCGAGCTCGAGCAGATTGGAGACGTCGCCCCGCGAGTTGAAGATCTGGATCGAGTGCCTGGAGAACTCCTTGAGACCCATGACGTGGTCAATGATCGTGGAGGCGCTGCCTGGGATGAAATCACAAAGCAGCAGAAATTCAAGACGCCGAAGATTGGGCGCGTCGACCGCGGTGAGCGGAGGAACCGGATGGGTGACTGGAATCATCTGGGTTAACTGAAGTTGGTTTGGAAAAAACGCCAGCCTAGTGCTTCTCTTTGAGAAGGCATCGACCATCAATTTCAACGTAAGCTTCGCCGGACCGCGGACACTTCAGATCGTCGCCGAGCCGCTCGCCGGCCCTGCTCATCCAGCCGATCCTTCTTGCGGGATTGCCCGCCATCAATGCAAACGCAGGGACATCCTTCGTGATCACCGAACCGGCCCCGATGAAGCAGTATTCGCCCAGCGAATGCCCGCAGACGATGGTCGCATTGGCACCGATGCTCACCCCGCGTCCGATCGGCGTCTTGCGAAACTCATCCTTTCTGGAAACGTCGGCGCGCGGATTGTTGACGTTCGTGAAGACGCAGCTCGGACCGCAAAACACGTCGTCCGCAAGCTCGACGCCATCGTAGATCGAGACGTTGTTCTGGATCTTGCAGCCGTTTCCGATCCTCACGTTTGGACCGATCATCACGTTCTGGCCGATCGAGCAATTCTCGCCGATCACCGTGCGCGACAGAATATGGCAGAAGTGCCAGACCTTGGTGCCGCGTCCAAGCACGGCACCGTCGTCGACGTAGCTCGATTGATGGATCAACACGCCGGGGAAGCGCGGATCCTCGCGCATCTCGCTCATTTGTGCATCGCCTTCTGGGCAAAGGCGTGAACGCCATTGCTTCGAACGAGCGGCGCCGTGCGGAACGTGGAAACGATATCGATCGAGGGGCGGACTTCGTCCAGACGGAAGCCGCGGCCGGCGACGATCTCCTCATAGCTCCTGGTATGGAGATCGGTGAAACCTTCGGAGAACTCGACCTCTTCGCCATCGACGGTGATGGAGCGAAAGGTCGTCTTCTTGCCTTTCACGCTGTCCGGCAGGTCGTTGCGGTCCAGCGACAGGAACCAGCTCACGTCGGCGCGCTCGCACTCCAGCGAGCCTGCAGCCCTCTCCGGCTCGCGCAGGTGCGCCTCGTTGCGGCTGGCGGGACCGAACACGAAGCTCAGCATGTCGAAGAAATGCACCCCGATATTGGTGGCGACACCGCCGGACCTTTCCTCCGCGCCTTTCCAGGAGGTGTGATACCAGCGCCCCCGCGATGTGATGTAGGTGAGCTCCACCTTGTGACGCTTCTGCGAATTGGCGAAGCGATCGCGAAGCGCGATGATCGCCGGATGCAGGCGCAATTGCAGAATGGTGGAGATGCGCCGGCCGGTATCGCGCTCAATGGCCGCCAGTCCGTCGATGTCGCCGGGATTGAGCACCAGCGGCTTTTCGCAGATGGCGTCCACCCCGGAGCGAAGCGCAAATCGGCAGTGCGCGTCGTGAAGGTAGTTCGGCGAGCAGATCGTCATGTAGTCGAGCTTTTTGCCGTCGCGCTGCAACGCACCGACGTGGCGATCGAACAGCTCAAATTCCGTAAAGAACTCGGCATCCGGAAAATGGCTGTCCATGATTCCCACGGAGTCGTTGGGATCGTAGGCCACCGCGAGCTTCCCGCCGGTATCGGCCATCGCCCGCATGTGCCGTGGCGCGATGTAGCCGGCAGCACCGATCAGCGCGTAGATCGTCATGAAATTCCTCTCTTCGAACTTTCTGCTCTGTTTAGGCAAGCTGTTTGCTTCAGGCAAGCTACCGCACTCGGGGTGAATCGAGCGTCACACCCAAGCCAAAATATATCCATCACGTCCGCCAGGCAGCGGACGCACTCAAGCCGCGGCGATCAGATCCGCCCCGACGAGAACGCGAACCTTGCGGCCCAGCAGGTTCAAAAGCACAGCCACGCGATGGTGATCGCTGGCATCTTCGACGAGCGCAAGACTATCGACGAATGCACCCTGGACAATTCGCACGGTGTCACCGGGCGAGAAAGCCGGCCGGCGTACGAGCTGGATAAATCCGGCTTCGTCCTCGCGCGATTTCAGCGTGTCGATGACGCTACTTTCCACCGCGGCCGGCCCGTCGCCCACGCACACGAGATGCGAAACACCGAGCGTCGATTGAATGGCGCGCCAGCGCTGGGCCGCAACATCGATTGCGACAAAGAGATAGCGCGGGAATAGCGGCCGCGGCACCAGTTCCACCTTCCGCGCATGGCTGCGGCGCCTCTGATAGCGGGGAAGGTAGGTGGAGAATCCCTGCCGCACGAGGCCCGCCGCCGCCTTGGCTTCGGCATTGACCTGTGTCTGCACGACGTACCAGCGCGAATCGGGCTGCATCGCCATCACGCCCCCTGCGGCTGCTTTGGACGCAAGCCCAGCAGGTCCGGAGCGAGCACTTTCTCGACACCGAACTTGCTGACCGCCTGGTCGAATACATGTCGCGCGCCGGTCAAATGGGTCACGACGACCGCATCGAACGGCTCATCCACCAACGCATAGGAGGAAACCACCTTGACGCCGATGAACCGGGACGCGGTTGCATCGGGATCAACGATCGCAAGGACCGAAATCGGCCCGTCGACCGCGCACAGGATCGCGATTTCGCAAAGGTCCGATTGTCCGGCAAGCACGACGCGCCTGAAGCCCCGCGCCTGCGCGCGTTCAAACAGCTTGCCATATTCATCCTTCGCCTTGCGGAAGAGCGAAAAGGAGTCGGACAGGAATTGAACGGTCAGCCGCGATTTCTCGGAGAAGCCTTGCGGCGTGAGGTAGTAGGCATATCGCCGCGCGGGCGCCGACCCGACCTTGACGAAGCCCTTCTTGATCGCCCGCTTCAGGTAAGCGTTGACCAGGCCAAGCGCGACGCCCAGTTCGGCTGCGATGTGCCGCTGCGATTGCGCGCCATCCGCCTCAAGAGAGGTGAGCAGCCCGAGCACGAGCCGGTCGCTGTCATTCTCATCCGTCGGTAGAGTGCCTGCCATCACGCCTATCCCCACTGGAGAGGCTGATAGCGCGTTCACACGATGAACGTCAAGCAAATTCGTTCACGCCATGAACATTGCAACTATCTGATTATAAAAGAATTTATCTCGCGAGCCTGTGTCGCAATGGCCACACTTCAGGCCGGATCACGGGGCTCGGCCAGATACTGCGCAGCGAGAGTCGAATAGCTGTATCGCTGCGCGGCGGCGACACGATCGCCGCGCGGACGCGCCGGACCGTCGAGAGCGGCACGCAGCGATGCCGCAAGCGCATCAGCATCATCAGGTGCGCATCGCGCGGTCACCAGATCCTCGAGCCCGGCCAGCGCCCGCTCCTCGCAGGCTATGACGCTGCGCGGCGCGAACAGGCAGTAGTCGAACAGCTTGTTGGGACTGATGCCATGGTAATAGAGCGCGTTCTTGTGGAAGGCGACGACCGCGCAATCGGAAGCATGCAGCATGCCGTGCACGACCGACCGATCGACTTCATCGTGAAACTCCACATTACCAAGCGCGACCGCCCGCTGTTCGAGCGCGGCTCGCGAGGTCCCTGAACCGATCATCACGAAACGAATCTCGGAGTTCGATTTGCCGAGGATGGCAGCCGCATCGAGAACGGCCTCCACGGCGTTCGGAGGACCCATGCCGCCGGCGTAAAGCACCACGCGCCTGCCCTGCTGCTTCAGCAGATTGATGCGATCGGTCAGAGGGTGGCGAAGATTGTCGATCGTCAGTGCGCTCTGGATCTCGCCGTCGGAGACCCCGTTCGGAATCCACAGGAACCTGCCGGCCGGCAAGCCACGTGCCCGCATATGGGGTTCCGCTCCGGCCAGCAGACAGATCACCCGATCCGCCGCGCGATACGCGGAGCGCTCCTTCCAACCGAGCACCTTCATCAGCGGATGCCATGCCGGGGTCATTCCGAGCGCGATGATGCTCTCGGGCCAGAGGTCGCGGACCTCCAGCCAGAACCTCGCATCGAAACGCCGCGCGACCTGATGCGCCGCTGAGATGAAGAACAGATGCGGACTCGACGCAATTATCAGATCCGGTTTGCCGAACCGTGCGGCAATTGCAGACGCCGCCGAGCCGAAGGCCGGCCCGAAGCTCAGATTGTTGCGGAGCCGCCCCAGGCTGCCGCTGCCATAGCGCGGTGTATCGAGAAACCAGAAGTCGATGTCGTTGATCCGCTGCGGCCCCGGAACGCGCGGCTGCCTGTGCAGATGATGGAAGGCGGCGCTGACCACCACCACCCGGTGCCCCATCTTGCCCCAGGCGTCCGCCAGCCAGAACGGACGATAGTGACGCCCCAGGCCGGGTCCGCCAGCAAAGGGATGCACCAGCCAGATGTTCATGCCGCCGCCCCGGGCGAAGCAAATCGCCGGTAGAGGTCGTTGAGCTCCGCCGCGTCGTGCTGCCAATTGAAATTCCCGGCAACCGCCGCCCGTCCCGCCAGCCCCAGTCCGATCGCCATTTGAGGGTCGTCCGCCAGCCTGGACAGGCTGTCGAGCAGCGCCGCGCGATCCCTGAGCGACACGACGATGCCGCAGCCGGCGGCCTCGACGATCTCCTTGGATTTCGGCAGATCACTCGAAATGACGGGTAGCCCAGCGGCCATGTATTCAAAGAGCTTGGTTGGAAGTGAGAGCAAATAATTCGGTTCGGGCAATAGCAGGTTGAGTCCGATGAGACTTTCGTTCAGCAGCGTCGCGATCTCACCACGTCCCAGCCTGCCCCTGTATGACACGTCGGCGGATGATTTCTCAAGCCAGGCCTGTTCTTCGCGGCCGATGGTTCCCGCGAGCACGAGCGGCAGACGCACCGCGGCGCATGCTTCCACCATTTCGACCAACCCGCGATCGAAACTGGTGCGGCCGACGTAAACCGCCTGACGCTGCCGTTTTGTGGTCGGCGTCGGCTCGATGAATTCGTCGAGCCGCACGGTGTTCCTGACCAGCGTGACATTAGCGCCATAGCTCTGAAAGCGATCCGCTATCGCCGGCGTCGCAGCCACGATCGCATCAAAGCGCCGCGCCGCGCTCCGCTCCACCAGTTCCATCGCGCGCGCCACCAGAGGCCGCATCCAGGGCCAAATCCACCGCTTGGAATGGATGTCCGACGGCACGTCCTCGTGAACGTCATAGACCACCTTGCAGCGCCGGCTCTTGAGCAGGAGCGCGAACGGTATCAGTTCCGGATCGTGGAATTGCACGACATCGGCCCCGGATGCGCGGGCAAGTGCAATTGCCGCCCTCCCCGCGACCCACGGACGCTTCCAGCGCGCGACCGAGGCCTGCTCGATCAGTTTGAACGCGATGCGTCCTGTGTCGCCTGGGCGCGGCGGCCGCGCCACGACGGTCACCTCGTGACCTGCCTCGGACAGGCTTCGCGCTTCCTTCTCAACAATTCGAATGTCGTTGGCCGAATGGACGCTCGACAGCATACAGATCTTCATGGGGCTCCAACCCGGAAGCGTTCGCCCCAGAGCGCCACGCAATAGAGCCGCCAGCGCATTCCGAGGTCGAGCCGGTGGAATTTCCTCTTCACTGCAGCCATGTCGACGTAGCGGGCCAGCAGCGTGCTGCCAATCACCTTGTCATACATCACCGGCGAGTGTCTGTTGAGCCAGAGCTGATCGGGAGCCGCAAAGCCGATCTTGTCCTTGCGCCAGCAGATGTTGGCCGGAAGAACATCCTGCATGGCTGCGCGGAGCGGCCATTTTGTCCAGCCGTGGTTGACCTTGGTCCGGGTCGGCAAGCCCAGTGAAAATTCGACAAAGCGGTAATCGAGGAATGGCAATCGCGTTTCGACGCCGAACCGCATCGAATTCTTGTCCTCGAAACGCAGCAGCATCGGCAGGTTGGTTTCCGTGATCTCCAGAACCTGCATCTCCCGTGCATCGTTGGTGTTTCGCGCAAAACGGCGAAGCGACTCCGGCAGGGCTGGACTCTTCAGGAACGCGTATCGCCAACGGTAGACGCCGGCTCGCAGTCCCGCCAGACTGGCCCCGAACAAATACATCAACAGGCGGCTGGCTGAAACGCCCGCCTTCCTGGCCGCGCCGAAGGCGGAGAAAAATCCGCGCACACCCGAGCGATGAAAGTGGTCGCGGAGCCAGGCCGCATAATAGCGATGATATCCGAGCAGCGTTTCATCGCCGCCCTGACCGTCGAGAAGCACAATCACGCCGTTCGCGCGCGCCGTCTTCATCACCTCATACTGCATCATGATCGAGGGGCCTCCGAACGGCTCCTCCTGAACCTCGAGCAGGGTTTCCGCCGTCGAGGCGAAATCCTCGTAGCCCGGCTTGGTGCGCAACCAGTTCAGCTCGGCGCTTGCCACGATTTCGGCCGCGTAGGCTTCCTCGTTATTGGCGGCCTGCTCGCTGACTGCGGTGATGGCAAAGAAGCGATCGTTGGAGGTCGTCGCATAGCGCCGTGCTGCCAGCGTCGCGACGCTCGAACTGTCCAGTCCTCCCGACAGGCAGGTTCCGACGCGAACGTCCGAGCGCAGGCGCAGACGCGTTGCGTCGTCGAGCAGTTCTCGCAGCAATTTGGCTGCATCCTGCCCGTCAGCGACGTCCGGGCGAGGCGCCAGCGAATAATAGCGCTCGGTCCTGATCCGGCCTGTTGCCACATCGACGCGCATCTTGTGTCCGGGGGCGAGCTTCTCGATGCCCTTGAAAAAGGTGCGATTGGTATGGTCGCTGAGGCCGCAGACGAGAAAATCCCTGACAAGATCGTCGTCGGCGACGGAGCGCCCGATCAGCGGCAGCAACTGGCGAATCTCCGAACCGAATGCGAACTGCGTCGCCGTGTCGGCATAGTAGAATGGCTTCACACCGAAGCGATCACGCGCGCAGAACAGCGTATTGTCGCGCTCGTCATGGATCGCAAACGACCACATGCCGTTGAAGCGGTCGAGGCAGTTTTCGCCCCAGTGGACATAGGCGGCCAGCAGGACCTCGGTGTCGGACGCGGTGTGGAAGACATGTCCGAGCGCCTCGAGTTCCGCGCGGAGCTCGAGGTAGTTGTAGATTTCACCGTTGTAGGTGATCCAGATCGGAAGCAGCCTGTCGCGCATCGGCTGCGCGCCGTCTTCGGTCAGATCGATGATGGCGAGGCGCCGGTGTCCCAACCCGACATTGCCATTGACCCTCACGCCGCGCCCGTCCGGCCCGCGGTGAGCGACCAGATCGGTCAGTCGATCGACTTGATCAGCATCAACGAGCCCGTTCTTGGCGATGAGGCCGAATATGCCGCACACGTGGGACTAACCTGTTCGTCTGGGTTTCGTTGACAATTCGACAGGACGCGCAGTCTGGCCGCCGCGGCATGACATCCGACCCAGCGCCTGAGCTCTCCTCTACCCCGTTCACGCGATGAACGTCAACCTCGCCGGGTGAAGCAGCGCCCGCGCGATCTGCTGCGCGACCTCAGCTTCTATCTTGCGACTGGCTCACTGATCTCCTGACCGGCAGCCCGTCGCATGGTGGCCGCAAAACTCGCCGCAAAGGCGCGGACGCTGTCGTCCTGATGCGGGACGACGTTCCGAACGACGAGCCCGCGCGCCTGCTGTGAAACTTGCATCAGGTGGTCCGCGAGCGCGACCGGATCATTGACGCCGAAATAGCGTGCAGCCCCGTCGGTCTGCTCCTTGTGCACATCGAGATCGGACAGGATCATCGGAACGCCGAACGACTTCGCCTCCTCGACCGTCGTGCTCCACCCCTCGAAACGCGATGGATTGATCAGTGCGGTCGATGCCCGCAGCAGCGCGTAGACGTGTGACAAGGGGATCGTCCCAACATGGCGGAAATGCGCATCGAGGCCGCGCTCGCGAACCTGCGCGTTGACCTGTTCGTAATAGCCCGGCTCGCGGCGATCCTCGGTGCTGCCGGAGGCACAGACCACCACGTTGGCGCCGCGCTCCTTCAGGATCGTCAACGCGTCGACCACGAGCTGATGGTTCTTGTGACGGTAGAACTGATTGGGCAGGTAGAAATAGCTTTCCGGCAGGCCGTAGGTCGCGATCACCTCGGACGGATCCGTGTTCAGGAAGGCGGCCGGCGGCTGGGTCGCGAAGCGAACCACGCAGACATCGTTCCCGGCGCGCGGATAGTAGGTCCTGAAATCGCGATGCGCACTCTCGCTGCTCAGCATGATGGTCCGGCCCGACGCCATCTGGACGCGGAAGCCGATTTCGCGGCGCCAACGTGCCATCCTCGGAAAGAGCTGAGGCAGAGATCGGTGTTGCAGGTCCGGAATCCACGCCACTACCGGGATAGCCAGCCGCCAGCCGAAGAAGTGTGCCGCTTCAACAACAACATCGACGCGCGCGGAGCGAAACGCCGCGGCGGCTCCGGGGTCCAGCCCAAGCCCCAGCGCCGCGGCTAAACCTGGCTGTCCATCGAATGCTGCCGACCGGACCACCTCAACACCCGGTGTTGCGGCAAGCTCCGCGAGTTCATTCTCATCGGCCGTATTCCCGGCAAAGATGACCGGAACGAATTCGCCAGGCAGAGACCAGGCGAGCGCCGCGAACAGATTGCGCTGATAATTGTATCCGCCAGCCCAAAGCCGACGCGAAATGTGACTGAACGCGATCCGCAACGGGCGCAACGTCACGAAGCCTGCCCCTTGAACCACGTCACGTAGTCGGCAAGGCCCTGATCGAGGGGAATGCGCCAATCGAACCCGATTTGGCGCAGCATTGCATCGTCGGCCAACAGGCTCACGGGATCGCCGGGCCGGCTTACGCCCGAGTGTCGCACTGCGGTGTTGCTTCCCCACTCCCGGATAAGGCCGGCTGCAATGTCGGCAACGCTCGTCCCGCGGCCCGATCCGCCATTGATGACCCGGAACGTCTCCTGCGGCGACGGTTCCGCGACACTTGCAAGAAGCCTCGCGACGTCGCGAACGTCGGTCCAGTCGCGGATTTCGTTGCCCGTCCCGCCGAGCGTGAGCAACGGCTCCCTGGCCTCGAGCCGCGAGCAGATGTCCCAGAGCAATTGTTTGCGCAGGTTGGGACCGTAGACCGAGAACAGCCGCACGACAGTGCAGCGGATGCCGAACGACTGCGCGTAGCTCCGGCACAATTGCTCCATCATGAACTTGTGTTGCCCATAGGGCGACATCGGAGCTGCGACGGCGCTTTCGGCGATCGGGCCTGTATGGTCGGCACCATAGACGGCGGCACTCGACACCGCGATCACTGCGCAATCTGGCGCGGATCCACGCAACCATTCGAGCAGCCGCGCCGTGCTGGCGACAGTCCGTGTGAAATCCTCAAACGGCCGCTCAATCGAGACGCCGACGGACGATCCGCCGGCGAGGTGAAAGACCTGCGCCGGCAACCCGTGCACAGCCGCAAGCGTGTTGAGATTGGCCGCGTCGATCTCACCGTTGATCCAGCTCTGCAAACCGAGGCGCCGGGCTTCCGCCGCATCGACGGCTCCGTGCCCGACCCCATGCACCGCATGGCCCGGCGCGGCCAACTCCCGCACAAGATGGCGGCCGATGAACCCGTTCGCGCCTGTGACCCACACGATCATGCGATTGACCCAGCCAAACTAAGTTTCAAGGACTGACCTTACAAGACGTGCCGGGTTTCCGGCGACGACTGTGTCTTCGGCGACGTCCCCAGTGACTACCGAACCAGCCGCTACTATCGCGCGGGCGCCGATCCGAACGCCTCTCGTCAGGAAAACGCCAGCCCCGATCCAGGCATCGTCGTTGATCAGGACAGGACGCTCATCGAGATCTAGCTCACGCGGATGACCTTTGGTAAACATCTCCTGAATCTGCCGGTGGCGCGCCACGTGGTCCACAGGATGAGTGAGATTGTCGAAGACATTCACATCGTGCGCAATCAGCACCCGGTCTCCAATTCGTACGGATCCAGCGGACCATATCCGCGAATTCTCCCCGACATAACACCACGATCCGATTTCGATGCGCCCGCCATGGGCGAACGTCAAAAGCTCGCCTCGGATAATGCTGTTCGCACCAATGACGATGCAGTCGCTGTCACCGCGAATATTGCGGATGCGTGCAGTCGGCATCAGCCTGGCGTTCGACCGAAGGCGACAGGTCGCGCGGCCCAGCATCCGCTGCAGCCAGTAATCGAGATTCATCTGATCAACTCGATGCAGGCAATAGCGCGCGCGCAGCCAGCCCTGTCGTCGAGCCGGCCGCGTCCGCTATGCGGGTCAAATGCAGTCGCATTCGCAACCTCGGCCTCCGTTGCCCGACGCCAGCCCGTCTTCTCATAGCCGAAGAACTCGAGCTCGAAGGACGAAGGCGCAAAAGCGTCGATCAGGGTCTGGATCATCCCCCGGTCGAAGACCTGAAACCAGTTGAAGTTCTCATATCGCCCATATGGCACCGTGATCAGGCAACGTCCGCCCGGAGCAATGATCCGTCGAAACTCGCGCATCGCATCGGCAAAGCCATGCTTATTGGTTTCTGATTTAGCCGGATCATTGGTGTAGAGCATTGTGTTGTCCAGTCCGACATGCTCCAGGGTAGAAATGCTGACAATGGTGTCGAAGGCGCCATCCTCGAACCTCGTCTTGCGAAAATCCCCAAAGACGTAGGAATAGCCCTCGTACCAGTAACACCGCTTTTCCGGTGCCAACGTCATGATCGTCAGGTCCGCGTTGCGCAGTGGATCGCGGCCCAGAATGTAGTCGTGATTCAGCGTCGAGCCCGCATCAAGCATTCGTCCCAGTCGGACACCATCGCGGCGCAACCGGTCGAACAGCCATGGATATTCGACTACCCTCTCATCGATGGCGATGCCAAATGCGTCAGGCAGCGGGCGCCCCGATCGAACGGCGGCCGTGTCGATCGCGGTCTGAATGCAGTCCTTCTTGCGCGTAAAGTAACCAACCGACCAGGGTCGACGCCCTCTAGCAAAGTAGACAGGCAATGCAGCCGCGTCAGCCAACTCCTTGATTCTAAAAACCAGACCGTCAACGTGCATGCCTGCTCCTAGACGCGCTCCAAGAGGTCTTCAAATAGTGCCCACTGGCGCCCTTTGCTATACAAATCTCCGACCACTCGCCGCCCCCGCTCGGCTTTCGCCTTCATTTCATCCCAGCCCCGCAAGCAATTCGCGATCTGGGTGAGGCAATCATTGCCCGACTCGTAGACCGCAATCGTCTGCCCAGGATCCATCCCCTCCGGATAACTGCCGGCGTCCGACACGAGCAGCGCTCCGCAGCCCATCGCCTCGAAGCAGCGCATGTTGCCGCGATCGTTGCCGGCCATGTCGATTGCGCCGTTGAGCACGATCTTCGCCGATCCGAACAGCTCGTAGAGGTCCCTGCCGAACAGCGGCAACCTCGCGATCCGCGCGATGACCTCGGGACGCCGGTACTTCCCCAGCGGCAACAATCGTCCGACCGGGCTTTCGGCGAGCCGCGTCAGCCGCGACGCATCGAGGCAGAACACGATGTTGCGATCAGCCGCCAGCGCCGCGACCTGCTCGAGGGTCCGGCCCCGCGCGCTGTGATGCCGCGAATATCCACCGACAAACGCCACGTCGATCGGTCGTTCGCCGTGGCCGTATTGCTCCATCACCGGATCGACCGCGGGGAAGAACAGCTCCGCCCGGCACCCCTTGCTGCGCCAGGCCTCGAGGATCGAAGGGAAGTTTCCAAGCACCGCGCCATAAGCGGTCAGGTCGGCATTTCCGGAGGGTGCCGCGCGCCAGCACAGCGTCTTCTTCACACAGCCGGGAAGCTTGGCGACGAACGCGCTCGGATAGCGCACCGGATCGAGATTGTAGAACACCTCGGTTCCGTGATGCTCGATCTGCGCGAGCAGGATTGCCTCGAGCGTCGGCGTCCCCTTGATGCCCTGCTCATGCGCCCATCGGCGCTGCAGCACTTCGTCGTCGCCATTGGTGAAGAAGGCTTCGGGTGCGCCGTCGAGCACCGGCTTGAGGAAATGCGCCGCGCCAAAGCGATCGTGCAGGAACACGTCGCGCCGCGCCGCGAAGGTCGACGCCTTTGCCGCAAGCTGGTTCAGCCGCGGCAGATAGGACGAATAGAGACCGCTGTTCTGGAACAGACGCATTGCTTACGCGGACCTCGCCAACATCCATTTCATGTTCAGATACGGCCAGATCCGGCCGACGGATTCCCAACCCCAGCTTTGCGATGCCGTCAAGCGGCCGACCGCCTTTCGAAGCGGCACCTCGTCGACGAACTCGGCAAATGCCGGGACCTTCCGATCGAGCAGCTCTGCGGTCCAGCCGGCCAACGGCCCGTTCAGCCATTCCGGCATCGGCGAATTGAATCCAACCTTGCGGCGCGCAGTGCGGATGCTTTCGGGCATCAGGTTCGCCATCGCCTGCCGCGCCACCACCTTGGTCATGCCGTCGGCCGACTTGCTCGTTTCCGGCAGCGCCATCGTGTAGGTGACCAGCCGCCAGTCCATGAACGGCATCCGGACCTCGATCCCGTGCGCCATCGAGAGCCGGTCGAAATTGCGCAGGATGGTTGGCAGCGTGGTCGAGTGAAACATCCGGTAGAGACGCCGGTTCAGCGCGCCCCACGCGCTCGGCATTTCGTCATCCTCGGCGACCAGCCGCAACGGTGCGGGCATCGCCGCCGCGCCGCCACGCAGGAAGTAATACCCCTGCCGCCTGATCATCTGCGCCCGCAAGAAGTCGATGCCCCGCTGCGCCAGCTTCGATCGTGACGTGAGCGCGGCCGCTGCGTTCCGGATCCGGAATGCGGTCGACTGCCCCTCCTGCAGGTAGGCGCCCATCAATTCATCCGCGCCGTGACCGTCAAGCGACACGGTGACGTTCTGGCGCCGGAGTTCGCGGTAGATCAGCCACGGCGCGCTCGGCAGCCCGATATAGACGTCGTCATTGTCGTCGAGGATCCGGTCAAGGTCGGTGAGCGCATCAGAGCGGCCGATCTCGAGAAAGCTCGGCGCCACCTCGGCCCACGCGGCCGCCTCCTCCGCCATCGGCCGCTCGTCATTGCTGTCGCCGGGAAAGGTCGCGACAAAGGCGTGCCGCCAGGCGGTGCTGTCGCGCGGTCCCATGCCGGCCTTCTCATGCGCCGACATGGTGCAGATCACCGCGGACGAGTCGAAGCCGCCGGACAGGCAAGTGCCGATCGGTACGTCGCTGCGCATGCGCAGCGCCACGGAATCCTGAAACAGCTCACGAAAGCGCGCCACACGTTCGGCCTCGCCGGCCGGGACATCAGGCAGGTGATCCACGGTTCGCCACCAGCGGCGCACCTGCACCTTGCCTTGGCGCAGCCACATGCAGTGGCCGCCCTGCAGGCGGCGCAGCTGCGCGAACAGGGTCCGCTCGCTGCCTTCGATCCCGAATGGGTCAAGCAACAGCCGCCGCGCTACGTCGATGTCGAGCGATGTCTCATTCAGCCCGCTCCGCGCCAGCGCTCGCTGCTCGGATGCGAAAACGAATCGTTCGGACGACAGCGCGTAGAGCAGCGGCTTGATGCCGAAACGGTCGCGCGCAAGGAACAGATCATCCGTGGCGGTGTCGTAGATCGCGAGCGCCCACATGCCGTTGAAGCGCAGCAGCATGTCCTCGCCCCATGCCTGCCAGGCGGCAAGGATCACTTCGGTATCGGACTGGCTGCGGAACATCGCGCCCTCGCCTCGAGTTCGCGGCGCAATTCGAGGAAGTTATAGATCTCGCCATTGTAGACAATCACATGGCGGCCATCGCCTGAGACCATCGGCTGATAGCCACCCTCGCCGGGATCGATGATGGCGAGCCGGCGATGGCCGAAGGCGACGTTTCGCTTGGCGTTGAACCAGATGCCCTCGCCGAACGGACCGCGATGCGCGATCAGACTGGTGAGCCGCGAGATCTCGGCCGGCTCCACGGCGGAACCGCGCAGATTGACGATGCCTGCGATACCACACATGTCTAGGCGGCCTTGAAGGGCAAGAAGCGGGTGATGATGATGCGGAGGTCCCGCCAGCAGACGGCACGATAGGGACCAAGCTGCGACACGGCGACGGCGGCGACGAAGATTGCCGCCGCCGACACGCCGTAGAGCGACACCACATACCACCATGACGGCGCGTGGTCGAATGAGGTGTGGCCAAGTTGGGAGCGCAGCGCCAGCGCAACGGCGATCCCGGTGCCGAGCGGGACGAGGACGAAATGCAGCATCCGCGACCACATGGCTGAAAGCCTGAAGGTCCGCCGCAACAGCAGCACCGTGGTGACCATCTGCGCGACCATCCCGACGCAGGTGCTCCAACCGGCCGCCTGCCAGCCGAAATACGGCAATGCGACGGCGCTGGTCGCCAGCGTGAAGACACCGGTGACGAGCGAGATCAGCGCGTTGGAACTGGAGCGCCCCTGCGACAGCAGATAGAACGCAAACACGTTGGCGCAGGACCCCAATATGCCGCTGATCGAGAGCACCACCAGCACCAGTTGCGCCTCGGCCGCCACCTCGGCGCCGGTCCATCGATATAGTAATGCGCCTGCGACCGGGATCAGGCCGCCCAGCGCGCTCGCGGCAAGCACATTGAGAATCCAGGACGAACGAAGCAGCAGGTCGACCTTGCGATCGTCATCCTCCTTTTGCAGCGTGCTGAAGAACGGGAACAGGATCTCGCCGACCTTCAGCACACCGATATAGACCGCCTCCTCCAGCCGCTGCGCAACACTGTAGAAGCCGACGAATTGCGGCTGCAGCAGCGCGCCGAGCAGATAGCGGTCCGCCTGCCCGGCAAACAGCGCGCCGCTTTGCGCAGCCACCTGCCAGCCGCCAAGCTTGACCAGTGCACGCAGCGCGTTGCGATCGAGCGCCGGCCGTGCCAGCCAGTCACCTATCGCGTGCCGCGACCAGGCGACGGCCATCAGGAAATTCGTTGCGAAGCCCAATGCCTGGCAACCGAGGAACGTCGAGGCGCGCGGCGCATGCGGGATCAGCAGCAGCATCGACATCGTCGTCACCACCGTGCCTGTGATGCTGATCGACGCGATCCGCCGATAATCCTGGCGCGCCGTGAACAGCGAGAGGAAGACCGCGAACAGGCACTGGCACAGCCAGCCGGCGCCGGCCAATGCAAAGGCAAGCCCCAGGTCGTCGCCAGCCGGGCCCCCCAGGTGAAATCCCAATCGCGCGAGCGGCGCGCCCACAAGGCTAAGCACTACAGCGATCAGGCCGCCCACGACGATGGCGAGCGCAAGGGCGGTCGCAAAAAATCGCCGCGCCTGGTCACGGTCGGACGATTCCAATCGTTGCGCGAGCTCGCGCGTCGTGGAGAGGCCAAGCGCGTTGCTGAACATCAGCGCAGGCGCGACGCAGGCTGTCACCAGGCCCGCAACACCGAACGCAGCGAGGCCAAGGCGGAAAATCACGAATGGCAGGATCGCAAGATTGAGCAGCACTGCGACCGCGAAGGCAGTCGCGTTCCATGCCGAGTTGCCGAGCAGATGGGATGGACCTTTCTTCACCGCCATGCCCGTTTTCGGTCCATCGCTTCGATACGCTTCAAGTGCCTATTCCATAAGGGCAAAACCCGTTCGGCTCGGCGACGGGCTAGCAGCCGCCGGGGTGATTGTCGAGGGTTGGCAGATGGTAGTGCCGGCGAGCAGGCCCGGCTGGCCCAAATCACCGCCAAGGGACGAACCGATCTTCACGGAACCATGGCTGGTTGTTTCCGGCCCGGCCTGTCGTCCGGGTAACAGTTGGAAAGGTCAGCCAAATTGTCTAAGGCAGATAGGCAGTAGCCCCCAGAGCGGCCCGCCAAACAAGAGGTGTCTCAATGCCCTTTCCCCGCGCATCCCAAGCCCTGTCCCGTTTCACCGTGCTGGATTTGACCCGGGTCCGGTCGGGGCCGACCTGCGTGCGCCAGCTCGCCGACTGGGGTGCCAACGTCATCAAGATCGATGCGCTGCTGGAGGACAGTGGCGGCGAGCAGCCGGGCGGCCCCCGCGGCGGGTCCGATTTCCAGAACCTGCATCGCAACAAGCGCGCCATGACCTTGAACCTGAAAGACCCCAGTGGGCTCGAGGTGTTCAAGCGGCTCGCCGAACAGGCAGATGTCGTGGTCGAAAACTTCCGGCCGGACGTCAAGGCCAAGCTCGGCATCGACTATGAGAGCATCCGCAAGATCAATCCGCGGATCGTCTATGGCAGCATCTCCGGCTTCGGCCAGGACGGCCCCTATCACAAGCGCCCGGGGTTCGATCAGATCGCGCAGGGCATGGGCGGCCTGATGTCGGTGACCGGCGCGCCCGGCGAGGGGCCGATGCGGGTCGGCATTCCCGTTGCTGACCTGACCGCGGGCCTGTTCTGTGCGCTCGGCATCCTGACCGCGCTGCTGGAGCGCGATGTTTCCGGCGAAGGCCAATGGGTGCAGACCTCGCTGCTGCAGGCGCAGATCTTCATGCTGGATTTCCAGGCGGCGCGCTGGCTGATGGAAAAGGAAGTGGCCAAGCAGGCCGGCAACAACCATCCGACCTCGATCCCGACCGGCGTGTTCAAGACCTCCGACGGCTACATCAACATCGCCACCACCGGGGGCCGGATCTGGGAGCGCTGCGCGCAGGCGATCGGCGCGCCCGATCTGGTCACCGACCCCGACTATGCGACCGCACCGGCGCGCTCGAAGAACCGCGACGCGCTCAACGCGCGGATCGACGCGCTGACCCAGAAGAAGTCGACCGAAACCTGGGTGCAGGAGCTGAACGCCGCCGGCGTGCCGTGCGGGCCGATCTACGCGATCGACCAGATGTTCGAGGATGCCCAGGTCAAGCATCTCGGCATGGCCCAGCACGTGCCCAATGACGAGAACCGGCATATCCAGCTGGTCAGCCAGCCCGTGACGCTGTCGCGGACCCCGAGCAGGATGGCGGCGCGTCCGCCGGAATTCGGCGAGCAGACCGAGGAAGTCCTGGCCGAATTCGGCTTCGACAAGGACGAGATCGCCGAGCTCCGGCAGCGCAAGGTCGTCTGACCCCTCACGCCTTTGCCGGCCGCACCAGACGCGCGACGCCGGCAAAGGCCCGATCGATCACCGGCCAGAACAGCAGCACGATCGCCAAGGTCGTGATGGTGCCGACGAGGCCGTTCGACCAGAACACCTTCATATCGCCGCCGGAACCGATCATCGAGAGCCGGAATGCGTCCTCGGCACGGCTGCCGAGCACCAGCGCGAGGGTGAATGGCGCAAGCGGGATGCCGATCTTCTTGAAGACGTAGCCGACGACACCGAAGCCCAGCATCAACCAGATGTCGAACATCGCGTTCTGGATCGCATAGGCGCCGATCGCGCAGGACACCACGATCATCGGCGCGACCGCCGCGAACGGTACCCGGAGGATCGAGGCGAAGATCGGCACGGTGGTCAGCACCAGCACGAGGCCGACGACGTTGCCGAGATACATCGAGGCGATCAGGCCCCAGACGAAGTCCTTGTGCTCGACGAACAGCAGCGGGCCCGGGTTGAGGCCCCACACCATCAGGCCGCCAAGCAGGATCGCCGCAGTCCCCGAGCCGGGAATGCCGAGCGCGAGCATCGGCAACAGCGCCGAGGTGCCCGAGGCATGCGCGGCGGTCTCCGGCGCGAACACGCCCTCGATGCGGCCCTTGCCAAAACTTTCCGGATCCTTGGCGAAGCGCTTGGCGAGATTGTAGCCCATGAAGGAGGCCGCGATCGCGCCGCCCGGCGTGATCCCGAGCCAGCAGCCGATCACGGACGAGCGCAGCAGCGTCACCCAGTATTTCGGCAGGTCCTTCCATACCGAGAGCACCACGCGCAGGCTGATGCCGGCGGCGTGTCCACGCAGCGCCAGGCGCTCCTCCATCGTGAGCAGGATCTCGCTAATGCCGAACAGGCCGATCACCGCGACGAGGAAGTTGATGCCGCGCAGCAGCTCCGCGGAGCCGAAGGTCATGCGCAGCTGCCCGGACACCGTATCCATGCCGACGCCGGCGAGCAGCAGCCCAAGCGACATCGAGATCACCGTCTTGTGCTTGGCCTCGCGGCCGAGGCCGACGAACGAACAGAAGGTCAGGAGGTAGACGGCGAAGAACTCCGGCGGGCCGAACTTCAGCGCGAACGACGAGATCATCGGCGCCAGGAAGGTGATCAGGAGCACCGCGACCAGCGAACCGATGAAGGACGAAGTGAACGCGGCCGTCAGCGCTTCAGCCGCCCTGCCTTGCTGCGCCATCGGATAGCCGTCGAAGGTGGTCGCGACCGACCAGGCCTCGCCGGGAATGTTGAACAGGATCGAGGTGATGGCGCCGCCGAACAGTGCGCCCCAATAGATGCACGACAGCATCACGATGGCGGAGGTCGGATCCATCGTGAAGGTCAGCGGCAGCAGGATCGCGACGCCGTTCGGACCGCCAAGCCCGGGCAACACGCCGACGAAGATGCCGAGCACGAGGCCAACCATCATCAGCAGCAGCGTCTTCCACGTCAGCAGGACGGCAAAGCCGTGCAGCAACAGACCGAAGGCTTCCATGTCTCGAAATCCTGTCGGTTGGCTAGCGGCCGAGAGCCGCTTCGAGCGGCCCCTTCGGCATGATGACGTCGAACGCGACGTCGAACGTTATGAACATCACGGCGGTGAAGACGAAGGCAGTCAACAGCGACTTCCACAGCGCGATCTTGCCGACCAGGCGCATGAAGCCCGCGATCAAGAGAAAGCTCGCGACATAGAGGCCGAGATACTGGGTGGCGAGGCAGAACAGCAATGTCGGCACGAACACCGCCATCACCCGGCGCAGCTGGGCGCGGGTGACGAAGGTCTCGGCGGCTTCCCGGCGCGAGAGGAAGGCGGCGCCGAGGCCATAGAGACTGGCGCCGCCGAGGATGACCGCGAGATAGAACGGAAAATAGCCCGGTTGCGGCCCGGTCGAATCCCACGAGGCGCCGGTGCGCCAATTGTCCCAGCCGAGCACCAAGGCGAGCGCAAGCAACAGCAGCGAGACGACGACGTCGACGACGCCGGTGCTGACGACCGCAGGCGAGTTCTCCTCAGGCGCGGTCGGATCGTCGACGACGATCTCAATATCGGTATTGGACATGGATGAGACGGTCTCGGTTGCGAGGGCAACGATTGGGATAGCGCGCTGACACAATCACCGTCAATGCAGCCTTCAGCTAACGCCGGAACGTTCGGGAAACGCGCTCGCAAGTGCAGCACGGCTAGCGTTGAGGACGCCGCGCTCGGTGATCAATCCCGTCACCAGCCTGGCCGGCGTCACGTCGAAGCCGAAATTGGCGACGGAAGAGCCTTCCGGCACCACGCGCACGGTCTCGATCCGTCCATCAGTCGTGCGCCCGGTGAGGTGCGTCACCTCGGCGGCCGCGCGCTGCTCGATCGGAATCTGTTTGATGCCGTCATCGATACGAAAGTCGATGGTCGGCGACGGCAGCGCAACGTAGAACGGCACGCCGTTGTCATGGGCCGCGAGCGCCTTCAGATAGGTCCCGATCTTGTTGCAGACGTCGCCATTGGCGGCGACGCGGTCGGTTCCGACAATCGCAAGATCAACCATTCGATGCTGCATCAGATGGCCACCGGTGTTGTCAGGGATCACGGTGTGCGGCACGCCGTGATGCCCGAGCTCCCAGGCGGTCAGCGAGGCACCCTGATTGCGCGGCCGCGTCTCGTCGACCCAGACATGGACCGCAATGCCGCGATCATGCGCCTGGTAGATCGGCGATGTCGCCGTTCCCCAATCCACCGTTGCAAGCCAGCCGGCATTGCAATGCGTCAGCACATTCACCGGCTCGCCCAGCCGCTTCGTCGCGGCGATTTGCTCGATCAGGGCAAGGCCGTGGCGGCCGATATCGCGGTTGATCTCGACATCCTCGTCGGCGATTTCGCGGGCGCGGGCATAGGCGGCTTCCGCGCGGGCTGAAGCTGCGAGCGGCGCGAGCGCGCGCTGCATCTCGTCGATCGCCCACTTCAGATTGATCGCGGTCGGCCGGGTCGCAGCGAGCATCTTGCCGGCCCGCGCGAGCGCCGCGTCGGACGCATCGGCGCGCATCGCAAGCGCCATGCCATAGGCTGCGGTGGCGCCGATCAGCGGCGCGCCGCGCACCAGCATCGAGCTGATCGCCTCGCCGGCCTCGTCCGCCGTCGTGAGCCTGGCGACGATGAACTCATGCGGCAGCCGGCGCTGATCGATCGCTCCGACCGACCAGCCGTCGGGCTCAAGCCAGATGCTGCGAAAATGCCGTCCATCGACCTTCATGCGTTCAACACCCTTCCGGCGACGGCATCGAGCTTGGCAAGCAACTGCGGATCGCGCGCCGCGGGCGCCGTGATCAGCGCGGTGTCCAGTGCACGATCTGAGCCGATCGGACACGGCTCATGCTCGCGCGGGAAATCCCGCGCCAGACGCGCGACCAGCGCCTTTGCCTTCTCGGCGTTCGAATTCAGCACGCGGATGATATCCTGCACCGTCACGGCATCATGCGCCGGATGCCAGCAATCGAAATCGGTCACCATCGCCACGCTGGCGTAGCAGATCTCGGCCTCACGGGCGAGCTTGGCTTCCGGCATGTTGGTCATGCCGATCACCGAATAGCCCTGCGCCTTGTAGGTCAGGCTTTCGGCGAGCGAGGAGAATTGTGGCCCTTCCATGCAGAGATAGGTGCCGCCGCGCGCAAACGCGATGCGCTCGGCTTCGGCGGCGGCGGCGAGATGCTTGACCAGCAACGGCGACACCGGATGCGCCATCGAGACATGCGCGACGCAGCCCTTGCCGAAGAACGAGCTCTCGCGCTTGTGGGTGCGATCGACGAACTGGTCGACCAGCACGAAGGTGCCCGGCGGCAACTCCTCCTTGAACGAGCCGCACGCGGACAGCGCGACAAGGTCGGTAACCCCCGCCCGCTTCAGCACGTCGATATTGGCGCGATAGTTGATGTCGGACGGCGACAACGCATGTCCCTGGCCGTGCCGCGGCAGGAACACGATCGGCAGTCCCGCCATCTCGCCGCGGCGCAGCGGCGCCGACGGCTCGCCCCACGGGCTCGTGATCGCTTCCTCGCGGACATTTTCCAGGCCCGGCAGGTCGTAGATGCCGGATCCGCCGATGATGCCGAGAACGGCTTTGCTCATGATCGCTCCTCACGGTCCCGCAACGGCGACGGAGGGTTGACCCAGCCCGATCGGGCTCGCCGGACGTTCGGCCTTACTGCGGCGCAATAATCACTGCGCCGCCGCCGCTTGCAAGCCAATTCCGGCCTGAAGGTAAAGCAAACCACGACCGCTATTTTGCGACGAAGCCCGCCGCATTCATCAGCGAGGCGTTCAGCTTGTCGTCATCCTCGAGGAACTCGACCATGTCCTTGCCGGTGAGGAAGATCGGCTTCAACGCCTGCTTCTCCATATAGTCCTTGTATTCAGCCGTCTGCGTCACCTTCTGGAACAGGTCGGCATAGAACGCCTGTTGCTCCTGCGTGACCTTGCCCGGCAGGAACATCGCGCGCAGCATCAGATACTGCAGGTCGAGCCCCTCTTCCTTGCAGGTCGGGATGTCGTTCCAGGACTGCGTCTCGGTGACCTTGGTCTTGTAGGAGATCCGCTCCTTGTCGAACACGCAGAGCGCGCGGACCTGTCCGGCCCGCCAGACTTCGAGGTTCTCGCTGGGATTGTTGACGTTGGACTCGGTGTGGCCGCCGACCAGCTGGGTCGCGGCCTCGCCGCCGGACTTGTACGGCAGGTAGGAGAATTTTGCGCCGGTCTTCTGCTCCATGAAGACGGTCAGCACGTGATCTTCGCGCTTGGAGCCCGTCCCGCCCATCTTGAACGGTGCGCTTGCCGCCTTGGCGGCCTCGATAAACTCCTTCACGGTCTTGGGACCCGTTGCATTGTCCCACAACACGAACTGGTCGAGCGCAATCACCGACACCGGCGTGAGGTCGCGCCAGTTGAAGGGAATTTTCGCCGACAGCGGCAGCATGTAGATCAGCGAATAGGCGATCAGCACTTTGTTGGGATCGCCTTCGCTCGACTTCATGTACATCAGCGCTTCCGCACCCGACGCGCCGCCCTTCAGCGACACCACCATCGGCTGCTTCATCAGATTGTTCTTCTGGATCGCCGCCTGCATCATCCGCGCCATCTGGTCGGAGGCGCCACCGGCACCCGCCGCAACCACGATCTCGACCGGCTTGCTCGGCTCCCAGCCGGCAAAGGCCGGCGTGCTCAGCAGCAGGGCCGCGATGGCAGCCGTGGTTTTCACAATCTGTCCCACGTGTTTCTTCCCTATCTATTTGTTCGGCTTGGCGAAAACCTGCGAATTGGCGGGTGCCGTCATTGTGCTGAGAATGCGGGTGAGTTCAAGCCGCGAACTGCCGCAGCACGTATGACTTTGGAATGAGGTGGGTGTGTCGGTTCGCACTGACATTAGCAGTCCCGTCATCCTGAGGAGCGCGTAGCGCGTCTCGAAGGATGCACGGCCACCAGCCGGGCCATACATCCTTCGAGGCTCGCTCCGCTCGCACCTCCAGCGACAAAGGCGAAGCCTTTGCGCGGGGATGACGGTCCTGTTCGGATTCGAATGGCAAACAACATGCTCGATGGTCATCACCCGCGCATGCGGGTGATCCAGTATTCCAGAGACGCCGGAGCTTGAGCCGAGCGGCCGCGGCGTACTGGATCGCCCGGTCAAGCCGGGCGATGACAGGTGAGGATGGGGATACAGCATCGCATTCTCGCGACATGAATCGTCCGAGTCTTACATCTCGTTCCGCCCTCTCATCAAACAGAGGGCGCAGGGAAAGCCGGGTGCCGATCGCACCCATGGGTCCCGTGCAACAGGAAGCACGGGAGGTAGGACCACAGGTGTCACCGGGAACTCCGGCTTTCCCTGCGCGATGGGTTACGGCTTATTTCGTGCTCTCCCCGGCGAGACCGGGCTTTGTTGTCACCGCCCTCGCAAAGTCGCATTCGCGTCTTGCGAGGGGACACCTACCGCTGGGGCGTCAGGACCACACGACTTCACCGTCCGCTTCGCGTGCTCTCGTCAGTTCCACGCTCGGCGTCCACCGCATCCCACACCGCGTTCGTGACGATCGCGAAGCGCCCCTCAATCGGGTGAGACGGACGAACCATACACTGAGTTGCCATTCCGATAAACCGAAATATTTTTCGCGGAAGGGCTGGACAGGGTGTGTCGCATTGATTTGTCGGGTGAAATTAGATTTTACGCGCATATTCACCCTCTCCAGGTCACGCCGATGGAAATTTGAAACCGAAGAGTGGGGTCGCCCGTACAATTGCAATCGGACGACCCCTGCCGACCACTTCCAATTGCCCCCTGCCATTCAACAGGTGCGATAGCCGACCCCACAAATACGCAGCAACCATGATCCGGTTTTGCTGCGCAATCCGGTCATTCCTTTTCATCTGACCAGTTTGGGCTATATGGCGTGCGTTGGCGCGACCTGGAGCAAAGCGTGAAACCGCCGCTACTTGCCCTTGAAGTTCGGCGCGCGCTTGTTGAGGAAGGCGTCCATGCCTTCGCGGAAATCCTCGCTCATGTAGGCGCGCAGGATCAGGTCTTCGCCTTCCTCGCGCGACAGCGTGCGGCGGATGCGGCGCACCGCTTCCTTGGTCACTTCGAGCGTGATCGGCGCATGGCCGGCGACAAGCTTGGCGGTCTCGTTGGCGCGGCGCTGCAGCGTCTCCACGTCGGGAACGACTTCGTTCAGGAGCCCGAGCGCCAGCGCCTCCGGTGCCTCGACCAGGCGCGCTTTGAAGATCAGATCCTTGGTCCGCGCCGGGCCGATCAGCGAGACCAGCCGCGAGATGTTGGACATCGAGAGGCAGTTGCCGAGCGTGCGCGCGATCGGGAAGCCGATCCGTGTCGCCTCGGTACCGATGCGGATGTCACAGCATGCGGCGATGCCGGCGCCGCCACCGGTGCACGCGCCGGCGATCGCTGCGATGACGGGCACGCGGCACTGTTCGAGCGTTCCCAGCACGCGGTCGATCCGCGCCTCATAATCCAGCGCATCCTGCGCGGTCTTGAAGGCCCGGAACTGCGAGATGTCGGTGCCCGAGGCGAACGCCTTGTCGCCGGCACCGGTCATGATCAGCGCCTTGATGGAGTGATCCTGATTGATGTTCTCGCAGATCGAAGCCATCTGCTCATACATCGCAAAGGTCAGCGCGTTGCGCGCCTGCGGCCGGTTGAACGTGATGCGCGCGATCCCCTCTTCGACGGAGTAGATCAGGTCTTCGGTCGAAGTGACGGGCGCGTTCATGTCTCGCTCTTTCTGTTGTCTACGATTCGATTTCAGGCGACGGCCTTTTTAAGCAACAGCCTCTTCAAGCAACAGCCTTGGACGCCTGCGACGGGTCGCGTCCCTTCAGGACTTCCATCGCCGCCAGCACGCCGCCACTGCGATGCGGCACCTTGGCGAGATCAAGCCCCATCTCGACGCCGGACAGCGTGCCCATCAGCATCAGGTCGTTGAAGTGACCGATATGCCCGATCCGGAATACCTTGCCCTTGACCTTGTTGAGGCCGGTGCCGAGCGACATGTCGAAATTATCAAGCACGACCTTGCGGAAATGATCGGCGTCATGGCCATCAGGCACCCGCACCGCGGTCAGCGCCGGCGAGTGCGCGCCCTGCTCCTGGCACTGCGTCTCGAGGCCCCAGACCTTGATCGCGGCGCGCGTCGCCTCGCTGTGGCGCTTGTGGCGGGCGAAGACGTTGTCGAGCCCCTCCTCCTCCAGCATCTTCACGGCCTCCTTGAGGCCGAACAGGAGATTGGTTGCGGGCGTGTACGGCCAGGTGCCGGCCTTGTTGATGTTGATGACCTCCTGCCAGTCCCAATAGGAGCGCATCGCGGGATTGGCCTTGGCCACTGCCAGCGCCTTCTCCGACACGGCGTTGAAGCCGAGGCCGGGCGGCAGCATCAGTCCCTTCTGGGAGCCGGCGATCGACACGTCGATCCCCCAGGCATCGTGCTCATATTCAAGCGAGCCGAGGCCCGAGATGGTATCGACCATCAGCAGCGCCGGATGCTTCAACGTGTCGAGGATCTTGCGGACGTCGCGCGGATAGGTCACGCAGGCGGTCGAGGTCTCGTTATGGACCACGCAGACGGCCTTGATCTTGTGCGCCTTGTCGGCGGCAAGCCGCGCCTCGATCTGCTCGAGGTCGGCGCCGTGGCGCCAGTCGCCGGGAATGAAATCGACGTCGAGCTTGAACTTGTCGGCGATGCCGTGCCACAGCACGGCGAATTGCCCGGTCTCGCACATCAAAACCTTGTCGCCGGGCTGCAGCGTGTTGACGATCGCAGCCTCCCAGGCTCCGGTCCCCGACGAGGGGTAGATGATCACGGGCTGCTTGGTGCGGAACACACGCTGCATCGCCGAAAGCACGGCAAAACCGATCTCGGCGAATTCGGCACCGCGATGGTCCATAGTCGGCATGTCCATGGCCCGCAGCACCCGGTCCGGCACGTTGGTCGGTCCCGGAATCTGGAGAAAATGCCTTCCAGTATGCACGGTCATGAGCGTCTTCCCGGTCTTGTCTTGGTCGTGGTGAGCCGCTCGCATATCACTATTCGCCGGGTTTGTCCTAGGCTCGGCGAGGGGCCGTCATGCATATCTGACGGCGCTCCACCGGGGCCGGCAGCCCCTCATTCGGCCGAGGCTATCGAGGTTGGGGAATCGACGCGATCATCGTCCCCGTAAAACTCGTCATGCCCGGGCTTGTCCCGGGCATCCACGTCTTCGTTTCCGGGCAAAGATAGACGTGGATGGCCGGGACAAGCCCGGCCATGACGCTGCCATATGCGATGGCCCTATTCACTCGGCGGCCACCACCTTTCCCGGTGCCACCGGTTCGCTGGTCTCCTCGAACGGCCGCTCCGGGTGCATCAGCAATGCCGAGAAACCTCCGACCAGCAAGAGCCCCATCGACATCAGGAACGGCAGGTACCAATTGCCGGTCGCGTCGATGACGAAGCCGGCGACCAGCGGCGAGACGATGGCCGCAAACGCCGAGCCGGAGTTCATGATCCCCGCGGCGGTGCCGGAATATTTCGCCGCGATGTCCATCGGGATCGACCACATCGGGCCGATCACGAGCTCGGCGCAGAAGAAGCCGGCCGACAGGCTGAGCGCGACCACCGTGATGTCGTGAACGAACAGGATCGGCATCAGGGACAGCAGCGCGCCGGCGAATCCCACGATCGTCACGCTGAGCCGCGCCAGACGCACATTGCCGGTGCGCTCGAGGATGCGGTCGGAGATGACGCCGCCGATGCTGTCGCCGACGACGCCGGCGAAGAAGACGCCGGATGCGAACAGCGCCGAGTTCTTCAGGTCGAGGCTGTAGTTGTTCTTGAAGAACAGCGGCAGCCAGTTGAGGTAGAGCCACAGGCACCAGCCGTAGCAGAAATAGGTCAAGGTCACCGGCCACATGCGCTGCAGCAGCGGGCCCCACGGCACCTTGGGCCGCTCGCCCTGCGGACGCGGCGGCAACGTCGCAAGCTCGGCTGCGGTGATCGAGCCATGGTCGCTCGGCTCGTTGCGGAAGTACCAGACCCACGCGACGCCCCAGATCAGACTGACAATACCGAGCGCGATGAATGCGCCGCGCCAGGTCAGCCATAGGATCAGCAGCGCTACCACCGGCGGGGTGACGGCATTGCCGAGCCGCGCGAACGAATGCGTCAGCCCTTGCGCGAAGCCGCGCCGCTTGGCCGGCGTCCAGTACTGCATGGCGCGCGTCGCGGTGGGAAAAGTCGCGCCTTCGCCGAACCCGAGCGCGAAGCGGGCAACGAACAGCGCGGCGAGACCATGGACAAAGCCGGTCATGATGGTCGCCGCAGCCCAGATCATGCCGCACCAGAACAAGGTCTGGCGCGGTCCGAAGCGATCGCCGACCCAGCCGCCGATCACCTGGAACAGCAGATACGGATAGGCGAAGGCCGAGAACACCAGGCCGAGCTCGGTGTTTGACAGGCCGAGCTCCTTCTGGATATCGCCGGCCGCGGTACCGATGTTCACCCGGTCGACATAGGTGATGAAGTACATCACGCAGAGCATGGCCAACACGACATGGGTGGCCTTGAACCGAAGCCTCATATCCTCCCCTTCCCTGATCCCCGATTTTTCTGTGCCGTTGGCCTGCGGGATGCCGGTAGGTGATCGCTTAAGTGCTGACCACCTTCAGATGCGACGGCGCGTTGTGCTGATCGCGCTGCTCAAGAATCCGCATGGCGGCCTCGACGCCACCCGCACGATGCGGGACGCCGGCGACCGACAGCCCCATCTCGACGCCGGTGAGCGCACCAAGCAGCGTCAGCTCGTTGCACTCGCCGAGATGGCCGATGCGGAACACCTTGCCGGCAACCTTCGACAGGCCGGCGCCGAGCGACATGTTGAAATTGTCGAGCACGACCTTGCGGAACTGATCGGCATCGTGGCCGGGCGGCATCATCACCGCGGTCAGCACCGGCGAGAATTCCGATGGCTCCTGGCAGAGATTCTCGAGCCCCCATTGACTGACGGCAGCCCGCGTCGCGGCGGCGAGCCGCCGATGGCGCGCGAACACGTTGTCGAGCCCCTCCTCCAGCAGCATCGCGATGGCTTCGCGCAGCCCGTAGAGCAGGTTCGTCGCCGGCGTATAGGGGAAGAAGCCCTTGGCGTTGGGCTTCAGCATCTCCTCCCAATCGAAATAGGAGCGCGGCATCTTGTTGCTGCGCGACGCGGCGCGCGCCTTGTCGGAGATCGCGTTGAAGCCGAGGCCGGGCGGCAGCATAAAACCCTTCTGCGAGCAGCTGACGCTGACGTCGACCTTCCACTCGTCGTGCCGGTAGTCGACCGAGCCCAGCGAGGAAATGGTATCGACCATCAGGAGCGCCAGATGCGAGGTGCGGTCGATCGCGGCGCGGATATCCGCGATGCGGCTGGTGGCGCCGGTCGAGGTCTCGTTGTGGACGACCATCACCGCCTTGATGCTGTGGGCGGTGTCGCCGGCGAGTCTCGCCTCGATCTCGGCGGGGTCGGCGCCGCGGCGCCAGTCGCCGGGCATGAAGTCGACCTCGATGCCGAAGCGGCCGGCCATCTGGCGCCACAGCGTGGCGAAGTGGCCGGTCTCGACCATCAGGACCTTGTCGCCCGGCGACAGCGTGTTGACGATCGCGGCCTCCCAGGCGCCGGTCCCGGACGACGGGAAGATGACCACCGGTCCTGCGGTCTGAAACACCTTCTGGCTGCCCTCGAGCACGGTGCGGCCAAGCTCGCCGAATTCGGCGCTGCGGTGGTCGATGACCGGCATGTCCATCGCGCGAAGAACGCGGTCGGGGACCGGGCTCGGTCCCGGAATCTGGAGAAAATGGCGCCCTTGATGCATGAGAACCTCCCAATCGCCGTGCTTCAGTCTGCTGGTCGGCTATTTTGCATTCATTTTTTGTCTTTTCAACGCATATTTGGTATTCGATTGGAGACGTCGACGCGACCCTGTGGGTAAATTATTGTCCTGGATATGAAATCTGCGATTCCCGAAACCGGGGTTCCGATCACCCCACCGGCCGCCAGCAATGGCGGCGACCGCCAGGAAGCCTCGCTTCATGGCGAGATCCTGTTGCGGCTTCGCGACTATGTGGTGGAGGGCAACATCCCCGAAGGCGGGCGCGTTCCGGAGCGGCAGCTCTGCGACATGCTGGGGATATCGAGGACGCCGCTGCGCGAAGCACTCAAGGTGCTGGCCGCCGAAGGCCTGATCGAGCTGTTGCCCAATCGCGGCGCGCGGGTGCGCCGGCTCAGCCCGCGCGACCTCGAGGAACTGTTCGACGTCATGGCAGGGCTCGAGAGCCTGGCCGGGCGGCTGGCCTGCGAAGCCATTACCGATGAGGAAATCGCCGCGATCGAGCGGCTGCATTACGAGATGTACGGCCACTATCTGCATCGCGACATGCACGGCTATTTCCAGGTCAACCAGCGCATTCACGAGAGCATCGTGGCCGCCGCGCGCAATGAGACCCTGAAGACCGCCTACGCCAATTTCGCGGGCCGGATCCGCCGGGTGCGCTACTCCGCCAATTTCGCCCGCAAGCGGCAGCGCTGGGCCGAGGCGATGCGGGAGCACGAAGCGATCCTCGATGCGCTGCGCCGCCGCGCCGGCAGCGAGCTCAGCGACATCCTGTTCGCCCACCTGCGCAACAAGCGGACCGCCGCCATCGAGCACCTCGCCGAGGGACCGGACGCCGCCGACGAGGCGACGCTTCAGGGCGACTAGCCTTGAGGCCGCAAGTCTTGCTCATTATGAATTCATAATGTAATTTTAGTCGCCATAGAATGAATAATCTACGGGCAGTTTCGGCTGCGTCGTGGATCACATCGGATCTGGGATGAAGAACGCCTCATCGCTCGAACAGCGCCTGCGGTCCGAAATGACCGGCGACGTCTTTTTCGATGCCTTCAACCGCGGCCGCTACGCGACCGACGCCTCGTTCTACCAGATCATGCCGGCCGGCGTGGTGGTGCCCCGAACCATCGACGAGGCGCTGCGGGCGCTCGCGATCGCCCGCGACGACGGGCGGATCGTCACCCCGCGCGGCGGCGGCACCTCGCAATGCGGCCAGACCGTCAATGACGGCATCGTGGTCGACCTGTCCAAGCACCTGAACCGGATCCTCTCGCTCGACGTCGACAACCGCACTTGTGTCGTTGAGCCCGGCATCGTGCTCGACGACCTCAACCGCCAGCTGAAGAAGCACGGGCTGTGGTTTCCGGTCGACGTCTCGACCGCGTCGCGCGCCACGATCGGCGGCATGGCCGGCAACAATTCCTGCGGCGGCCGCTCGCTGCGCTATGGCACGATGCGCGACAACACGCTGTCGATGGATGCCGCGCTTGCCGACGGCACGCTGCTGCATTTCGGCGAGGTGCCGCGCGATCTGACGCGGATCAATTCTCGCGACAGCGGATCGCGCCTGTTCCGCGACATGCTCGATCTCGGCGAGCGCGAGGCGGCCGAGATCGCGGACAAATTCCCAAAAGTGCAGCGCCGCGTCGGCGGCTATAACCTCGACGCGCTGATGCCGCGCAATGCGCCGAACAACATGGCGCATCTTTTGGTCGGATCGGAGGGAACGCTCGCCTTCACGACCCAGGTCGAGTTGAAGCTGTGGCCGGTGATCCGCAACAAGGCGCTCGGCGTCTGCCATTTCGGCAGCTTCTACGAGGCGATGGACGCAGCCCAGCATTTGGTCAAGCTGCGCCCGATCGCCGTCGAGCTGGTCGATCGCACCATGATCGCGCTCGGCCGCGAGATCGCGATGTTCCAGCCGATCATCTCCCAGGCCGTGCGCGGCGATCCGGACGCCATCCTGGTGGTGGAGTTCGCCGAGGAAGATCAGGCCGACAATCTCGCCCGCCTCAAGCAGCTCGGCGAGCTGATGGCCGATCTCGGCTTCGGCTGGGACAGGCCGCAGCGCAAATGGGGCGGCGTGGTCGAGATCGTGGAGCCCGCGCTGCAATCCGGGATCGCCGATTTCCGCGCCGCCGGCCTCAACGTCATGATGTCGATGAAGCAGGAGGGCAAGCCGGTCTCCTTCGTCGAGGATTGCGCGGTGCCGCTGCCGCACCTCGCCGACTACACCGAGCGGCTCAACGCCGTCTTCGCCAAGCACGGCACCCGCGGCACGATGTATGCGCATGCCTCCGAAGGCTGCCTGCATGTGCGCCCGGTGCTCAATCTCAAGCTCGAGAAGGACGTCAAGGCAATGCGCGCCATTGCCGAGGAAGCCTTCGAGCTGGTGCGCGAATACAAGGGCTCGCATTCCGGCGAGCATGGCGACGGCCTGGTGCGCTCGGAATTCCACGAGACGATGTTCGGCGCGCGCATCGTTGCCGATTTCTGCGAGGTCAAGCAGCGCTTCGATCCGGACAACACGCTCAACCCGGGCAAGATCGTCGATCCTCCGAAGATGGACGACCGCTCGCTGTTCCGCTTCTCGCCGGATTATCGCGTCGGCGAATTGAAGACGGTGCTGGACTGGTCGGCCTATCCCGGCGCCGGCGGCGGTTTCCAGGGCGCCGTTGAGATGTGCAACAACAACGGCGCCTGCCGCAAGCTCGAAGGCGGCGTGATGTGCCCGTCCTATCGCGCGACCCGCAACGAGAAAGATGTCACCCGCGGCCGCGCCAACACGCTGCGGCTGGCGATCTCGGGCCAATTGGGTCCGGACGCGCTCGCCTCCGACGAGATGATGGACACGCTGAAACTCTGCGTGTCCTGCAAGGCGTGCCGTCACGAATGCCCGACCGGCGTCGACATGGCCAAGATGAAGATCGAGGTGCTGGCCGCGCGCGCCGCAACGCACGGCCTGTCGCTGCGCGACCGGCTGGTGGGCTATCTGCCGCGCTATGTCGATCTCGCCTCGCGCCTTGCGCCGCTCGCGAACTGGCGCAACCGCAGCCCGCTGCTGCGCGCGCTGTTCGAGAGACTCGCCGGCATCAGCGCCAGGCGCGCGCTGCCGGCGTTTCGCCGCGACACGTTCCGGCCTGACGCCGAGGTGCTGGGTCCGCCTGATGGCCGCGAAGTGGTGCTGTTCGCCGATACGTTCAACCGCGGCTACGAGCGGGAAAATCTCGACGCGGCGATCGAGGTCCTGCTTGCCGGCGGCTATCGCGTCCACCTCCCCAAGCCTTTGGATGGCGGCCGGCCGCCGTGCTGCGGGCGGACATTCCTGTCAGCCGGACTGGTCGAGCAGGCCCGGGCCGAGCTCGACCGGCTGGTTGCGACCTACGCGCCGTTCGCCGCCCGCGGCGTGCCGATCATCGGTCTCGAGCCGAGCTGCCTGCTGACCCTGCGCGACGAGCTGCTATCGCTGCGTTCGGATGCGCTTGCGAAGACCGTGAGCGCGCACGCTTTGCTGTTCGAAGAGTTTTTGGTACGCGAGGCAGAGGCCGGGCGTCTCGCCTTGCCGCTTGGCGCGGTCGCCGGCAAGGCCGTCGTGCACGGTCATTGCCACCAAAAGTCCTTTGGCGCGTTCAAGCCGGTGGAGAAAGTGCTCCGCCTGGTGCCGGGCCTCGAGGTCAAGACCATCGAGTCGAGCTGCTGCGGCATGGCCGGCGCGTTCGGCTATGGAGCGGATACCTATCAGGCCTCGATCGAGATGGCCGAGCTGTCGCTGCTGCCGGCGATCAGGAGCGCCGATCCGGACACGCTGATCGTGGCCGACGGCACCTCATGCCGGCACCAGATCATGGACGGCAGCGGCCGCACGCCGCTTCACGTTGCCAACGTATTGGCGATGAGCCTGAAGTGTGCGAAATCCAGTTCAGATCAATCGATAAAGGAAGAGGCCCATGGCTGATCTCACTCTCGACACTGCCCGCAAGATTCTGGATGCCGCGCTGGCCAAGGGGGTCGAGAAGAAATTCAAGCCGCTCGTCGTCACCATCCTCGACGCCCGCGGCGCCGTGAAGGTGACGGCCGCACAGGACGGCACCAGCCTGATGCGGGCCGAGATCGCCCATGGCAAGGCCTATGGCGCGCTGGCATTGGGAATGGGATCGCGCGCCCTGTTTCAGCGCGCGCAGGAGCAGGCCTATTTCGTCGACGCCGTGAACACGCTGGCGCAGGGCCGGCTGGTGCCGGTCCCCGGCGGCGTCTTGATCATGGACGGCTCTACCCTGCTCGGCGCCGTCGGCGTCAGCGGCGACACGTCAGACAATGACGAGATCTGCGCCGTGGCCGGCATCGAAGCCGCCGGCCTGAAGGCCAACGCGGGCTAGCTATGCGCACCGCCGCGCGACCCAGTCGCGCGGTGCGTGGTCGTCGCGCCGCTCTAGCGCCCGGTCCATGTCGGCTTGCGCTTCTCGCCGAAGGCCTTGAGGCCTTCCTTGGCGTCCTCGGTCATCGCGAGCAGCGCAATCTGGCTTTCGGTGTAGGCGATGCTTTCGTCGAACGACATCGAAGCGATCGCCCGCATGGCGTATTTGCCGCGCCGGATCGCCGTCGGCGACTTGTCGACGATGCGGCCGATCAGCCAATCGACCTTGGCATCGAGCTCGGCCGCGGGCACGACATAGTTGAGAAGGCCGGCCGCCTGCGCAGTCCTGGCGTCGAACGGCTCGCCGGTCAGCGCCCATTCGTTGACGAGGCGCGGCGGCGCGATCGATTGCAGCAGGCTCAGCACCTGCATCGGAAACACCCCGACCTTCACCTCGGGCAGGCCGAAGATCACGCCATCGGCGGCGACCGCCATGTCGGTCATGCACAACAGCCCCATGCCGCCGGCCATGCAGACACCGCCGACCCGCGCGATCGCAGGCTTGGTCGAATTCTGCGACAGCCGCAACAGGTCGGCGTAGTCGACATTGGGACGCGAATAATCCATCGAGAACGCCGCGCCACTGTTCTGCAAATCGGCGCCGGCGCAGAACGCCTTGTCGCCCGCGCCCGTCAGCACGATGACGCGCACGTCCTTGTCGTCATGGGCATCGCGGTAGCCCTTGGCGATGCCGGCGATCACACCGGCGTTGAGCGCGTTTCGCTTGTCCGGGCGGTTGATGGTGATCCAGAACGCCTGCCCGCGCTTCTCAAGAAGAACGCTGTTGTCGGTCATGTTTCCTGCCTGTTTTCTTGCCTGTGTGCCGTTGTCAGCGCACATTTGCGGCAGGATCGGCGCCGACTGCAAGCAGGATTTAGGCGGCGGCCGACGCCTTCCGGATCCAGACCTTGTTGTCGTGGAACGCGGCGCCGCCAAGCGGCGCGACGGCCTCCGCTCCGGTCAGCATGTTGATGCCGCGGCCGCCGATGTGAGACTTGTTCGGGTGGATCGATTCGGCGATCAGCACGCCGCGGCGAACGCCATCGAACAATTTCGCGGTCAGCGTGGTCTCGCCGCGCATGTTGCCGAGCGTCACGGCCTCCCCGTCGGCGATCGACAGCGCGGCCGCATCGTCGGGGTGAATCATCACGGTCGGCGCGCCCTCGCGGGCCTGCGACGACGGCGTTTCGTTGAAGCTGGTGTTGAGGAAGCTGCGCGAGGGTGATGTCGCCAGACGGAACGGGTGCTGCGCGTCGGCCTCCTCGATGATCCTCCAGTGGTCGGGCAGCGAGGGCATCTTGTCCCATGCTCCCATCAACCCGCCTGTGCCGACCGGGACCTTGCCCCAATCGACCTTGAAGTGGAACTTCTTGTCGGCGTGGGCAAATCCATCGAGATAATGCGACGTGCGGAAATCGGGTTGCAGATCGCGCCACAAATCGGCTTCCAGCGTCGCGATATCGCCGTGGCCGCTCTTCTTCAAAGTTGCGTCTATCAGCTGGCGCGGCGTCATGTCGAAGCCGGGATGCACGGCATTGAGGCGGCGGCCGAGCCCCTGCATCACCTCGTGATTCGAGCGGCACTCGCCAGGCGGATCGATCAGCTTCGGGCCGACCGAAATGTGCTGATGGCCGCCACCGTAATAGAGGTCGTCGTGTTCCATGAACATCGTCGCCGGCAGCACGATATCGGCCATCTGGGCGGTCTCGGTCATGAACTGCTCGTGCACCGCGACGAACAGATCCTCGCGGGCAAAGCCCTGGCGCACCAGCGCCTGCTCGGGCGCCACAGTCATCGGATTGGTGTTCTGGATCAGCATCGCCTTGACCGGCCCACCGCCGCGCAGTGCTTCGGCATCGCCGGTGAGGATGCGGCCGATCTTCGATTGATCGAGCACCCGCGTCGAGGGATCGATCGCGTCGTGGCCTTCGATGATCGACTCGTCGAAGCGCCAGATGCCGGCATTGTTGAAGAAGGCGCCGCCGCCCTCATACTGCCAGGCGCCGGTGACCGCGGGAATGCACGTCGCGGCGTGCATCTGCGCGGCGCCGTTGCGGCTGCGGGTGAAACCGTAGCCAAGACGGAAGAAGGAGCGCTTGGTCTGGCCGACCAGCCGCGCGAATGACTCGATCTCCTCGACCGGCACGCCCGAGATTTCCGACGCCCATTCCGGCGTGCGGGTCTTCAGATGCGCTTCCAGCTCGTCGGGGCAATCGGTATAGCGCGCGAGATAGTCGCGATCGGCAAATCCCTCGCGGAACAGCACGTGCATCACGGCGCAGGCGAAGGCGCCATCGGTTCCCGGCCGCAGCAGGATCTTGACGTCGGCCTGCTTCATGGTCTCGTTGTTGTAAACGTCGACCGCCGCAATCTTCGCGCCACGCTCCTTCCGCGCCCGCGATGCATGCGTCATCACGTTGACCTGGGTGTTGACCGGATTGGTGCCCCAGATCACGACGAGGTCGGAGACGCCCATCTCGCGGGGGTCGACGCCGGCGATCTTGCCGGTCCCGGCCGCAAAGCCGATGCGCGCGATGGTTGCGCAGATCGTGCCGTAGAAGCGCGAATACTTCTTCACATGCGACAGACGGTTGAGGCCGTCGCGCATCACGAGCCCCATTGTGCCCGCGTAATAGTAGGGCCAGACCGACTGGGCGCCGAACTCCCGCTCGGCGGCATCGAAACGCGCGGCGATCTCGTCCAGCGCCTCGTCCCAGGAGATCCGCTCGAATTGGCCAGAGCCTTTCGGACCGGTCCGGCGCAGCGGATACATCAACCGTTCGGCATGATGAATCCGCTCGGCATAACGCGCGACCTTGGCGCAGACCACGCCGGCCGTATAGGTCTGCTGCTTGGAGCCGCGTACCCTGCCGATCGAACGTCTGTCGATCACCTCGACGTCGAGCGCACATGCCGAGGGGCAGTCGTGCGGACAGGTGGAATGGCGGATGTCGACCTTGGCATGCTGGTTCATGGCCAAATTGGTAACATCAAATGCCCCCTCCGCCGAGGGGCATTATTGACCCAGTCTCGGCGAAAACCGCGCATATGCCATGCGGCAGGCGCCCAAATGCTCGGCTATCGAGCCCACGCCGTCCGTCAAACGCGGAAGATGCGGGTGTAGCGCGATTTGATCGATTCCCCTTCCCGCTCCACCGCCGCGGGATCGTCCTTCATCGTCTTGATGTCCTTCAGCGGCTTGCGGCCCGCCTTCTCCTGGGCCTGCGCGTGGACCGAGCGCAAGCCGCCGATCTCGATGTTGAGTTGCTGCCCCTCGCGCCCGAGCGCGAACGATTGAAACAGCCTCGCGGCGTTCGGATGCGGGCAATCCTTGAAGATCCCGTTCGGGCCGACAATGAGCGGCGACCCTTCGGTGGCGTAGACCGGCTCGACCGGGCGGCTGGCCTCCTTCATCTGAAAGATGTTGTACTCGTTGCCGTCAGCCATCACGGCGCGCTCGCCGAGATCGAGCTTCTTCGGCGGATCCGTCGAGGACTGCACCTGCATGATATTCTGCTTTGCGAGCTGCTCGAAAAAGCTCCAGCCGAGGTCGCGCTGCATCTGATAGGTTGCAGTCATGATGGTGCCGCTATAGCCGGGATGCGCCTTGACGATCTTGCCCTTCCATTTCGGGTCGAGCAGATCGGCAAAGCTCTTCGGCGCCTCCTCGGCCTTCACCAGATTGGTGTTGTAGGCAATGATCGACAGCCAGACCCGGAAGCTTGCGAACTGGCCGTCGGGATCGCGATGCTCGTCCGGATAGTATCTTGCGACCTCCTCCGGAACATAGGGCGCCAGAATGCCGTCGCGCTTCCACACGATGAAATGTGCGGCGTCGGAGGAGTTGACGACGTCGACCGCATGAATGTTGCTGGAATATTCCTGGCCGACCCGCTGGAACACGCGCTCCGCGCCGGTGCGTTCGACACGCACGGTGATCCCCGGATATTTCGCTTCGAACGCTCTTGCCAGCTTCTCGGCGACCGGCAGATCGGTCGAGGTGTAGTAGACGACCTGGCCCTCTTTCCTCGCCGCCTCGATCAGCGTCGGCGTGACCGGTTCGGCGGGTGGCGCAGCGGCCATCACACGCGTTGAAAAAGCGGCCCCTGCCAGCACAGCGCCCGAGCCCTTGAGCATAGCGCGGCGCGATAGCCCAGGATGTTTCCTCATGTGATTCCCCGCACGCGATGGCGAAGTTGAATACACCGTCCTCCCGCTGATATTCCGATGCGCAAGGACGGAGTCTGTCGTCGAAAGAGGCTTCAGGTTGCCGCTAGACTTCTAACCAAGAAACAAGACTAAAGTTGGGGAGAGGATCAATGGCGGGCTTACGGTACGCCTTGGTGCTTGTCGCGGCGCTGCTGACCGGGTCGATGGCAGGCTCATGTGCGGATGCCGAGGACTATCCTGCCCGGCCGGTCAGGATCATCGTTCCCTTCGGTCCCGGCGGCCCGGCCGACGTCGTCGCGCGACAGATCGGCAGCATCTTGCAGGAAAGCCTCGGCCAGCCCTTCGTGGTGGAGAACCGCACCGGCGCCGGCGGCGTGATCGGCACGCTCGAGGTCGCCAAGGCGACGGCCGACGGCTACACCCTGCTGATGATGTCGAACACCCAGACCGCGAATGAATCGCTGGTGCCGCAGCGCAAATATGAGCTGATGCGCGACCTCACGCCGATCGCGTCCCTGAACACTTCCGACCTCGTGATCGTGGTCCACCCTTCTGTGCAAGCGAAGACGCTGCAGGACTTCATTGCACTCGCAAAAGCCCAGCCCGGAAAACTGAACTACGCCTCGTCGGGTCAGGGCACGCCCTATCACATGGCCGGCGAGTTGTTCAAAGCCATGGCCGGGATTGACGTCATGCATGTGCCCTACCGCAACAGCGGCGAAGCCCGTAGCGGCGTCATCGGCGGCCAGGTCCAGATGATGATCGACGCCGTGCCGGCGATGGCGGCGAATGTTGCCGAAAACCAGGTGCGCGCGCTCGCAACAACCGGCAAGGTTCGTTCGGCGGTGCTGCCCAACGTTCCGACGGTGATCGAGGCCGGTGTCCCCGGCTATGAGGCAACGATCTGGCTCGGCTTGATGGCGCCGGCGGGTACGCCGAAGCCGATCATCGACAAGCTCAACACGGCCGTGAGCGCCGCGATCAGGCGGCCGGATGTCGAGAAGCTCTGGGCCGCGCAGGGCGCAGTACCGATGCCGATGACGCCGGACGAGTTCGACAGATTCCTGCGCGCCGATATCGTGAAGTGGGCGGACGTCGTCAAAAGGCTGGACAAGACTCAATAGGCACGCAGCGGGCAAGACATGGCAATGGAACAGTGCGAATGAAGACGTTGAACATCCTGAGCGGTGGCGCCGCGCAGGGCCTGGTCCGCAGCCTCGCGCCGGCCTTTGAAGCCGAAACCGGTCTCAGTATTACCGGCGATTTTGGTGCGGTCGGCGCCATGGCCGACAAATTGCGCGCCGGCATTCCGACCGACATCGTCATCCTCACCGCCGCCCTGATCGCGAAGCTTGCCGACGAAGGGCTGGTCCTGCGCAGTTCGATTGCCGACATCGGCCGAGTTGAAACGGCGCTTGCGGTCCGGGCGGGCGATCAGCCGGTGAGCGCAAAGGATGCGGCGAGCCTGCGCGCGGCGCTGCTCGCTGCGGACGCGATCTTCGTGCCCGATACCAAGGCCTCGACGGCCGGAATTCACGTCGCCAAGGTCCTCGCACAGCTCGGCATTGCGAACGATGTTGCCAACCGGCTGAGGATCTTTCCCAACGGCGCGACCGCGATGCGGCATCTGGCTGCCACCAATGACCGGCGGCCGCTCGGTTGCACGCAATCGACCGAGATCATCAGCACCCAGGGTGTTGTGCTGTCGGGCAACTTGCCGCCGGGATGCGACCTTGCGACCATGTATACGGCCGCTGTTCCGACGCAGGCAGCCTCTGCATCGCAGGCGCTACGCCTGATCGCGTTGCTGACGTCGTCGGATGCATCGCAGCTGCGCAGCAAAGCGGGCTTCGTCTCCTAGAGCCTTTCCCGTTCCGATTGAATCGGAACGGGGCTCTAGATTCTCGTTTTGACGCGTTTTCTTCACGCGAACCGGCATCCACTTCGCTCGAAAACGCTCTAGCGCGCCAACTGCGTGAGACCCGTCGGCGGTCCGTCGACCGCGGTCCAGCCACCGTCGACGAACAGCGTGCTGCCGCTGACATAACTCGCCGCATCCGAAGCGAGGTAGGCGACGGCGGTCGCGACCTCATCGGCACTGCTCCAGCGATTGAACACGGTGTGGCCGGCGTAGAGATCGTAGATGTCGGGCCGCTGCTTGAACGGGCCGGTCAGCGCGGTCTCCGCGATGCTCGGCGCGATCGCGTTGACCCGGACGCCGGATCGGCCGACCTCGGACGCGAAGCCCTTGACCAGCAGCCCGATCGCAGCCTTGGTCGATCCATAGACCGCAAGCCCCGGCTCGATGGTCACTGCGCGCACGGAAGAGCAGGCAATCAGGCTGCCACCTTGCTGCTTGACCATGATGCGGCCGAACGCCTGGAAGAACCAGACCGTGCCCTTGATGTTGAGGTTGATGACACGGTCGAGATCCTCCTCGGTGTAGTCGAGGATGGTCTTGCGGATGTTCAGGCCCGGCGTCGTCACCGCGATATCGATCCGACCAAATTCCGCGAGCGCCTTCGCTGCCAACGCCTCGACATCAGCACCATCAGCCCCGCATCGCAACTGACGGTCGTTGCCGATCCGCCCTGTTGCCGGATCGCCGCGGCGGTTGCTTCCGCTCCTTCCTGGGCTCGATCCGCGCAGAGCACGCGCGCGCCGAGCGACGCCAGCGCTTCGGCCGAGGATTTGCCGATCCCTGAGGCAGCCCCCAACACGACGGCCGTCTTGCCGGTGAGATCAAATAGCTTGCGATAGTCGGTCACGTGAACTCTCCCTTCGGCAATGCGTGCCGGAATGCCCGATTTGCTTCAGGTTCTGCACCGAGGGCAAGCGGCATCTTGCACAAGCGCGGCAAACGCGTCAGCATCATGGGTAGAAGCGCGCCTGCGCCAGCTCCGCCAAGAAAGGGCACCCGTCGTGAGGATCGTCGACCTGAGCCGAGAGCTCTATCACCGCACGCCGAGCTATCCCGGCCATCCGCCGATCATCCACGGGATGTGGAAGAACCACGCGGAAGCCCTCGCGGATTCGCGAAATGTCTATGGGTTGGCATCGATGTTCATCTCGATGCCTGACCATGGCGGAACCCATATCGATGCGCCCCGGCATTTCGGCCCGAGCGGCATCCCGATCAACGAATATCCGCTGGAGAAGTGCATCGTGCCGGGCATCTGTCTCGACCTGCGCCATATTGCGCCGCGTGCCGAGATCACCCCGTCCGATCTCGACGCCGCCGTGAAGGCGGCCGGACGGCCGATCCCGAACGGCGGCACCGTCCTGCTCTGCACCGGGCATCATGCGAGGACCTTTCCGCGCAAGGAATATTCGACCGACAATTCCGGCGTGAATGTCGCCGCCACTGAGTGGCTCGCGAAGCAAGGCATCGTTCATTTCGGCATCGATTCGATGCGCCCGGGTCCCGATAGCGACGAGAACCTCCTGGTTCACAAGGCCTGCCTCGACCTCGACATCACCCACATCGAAAGCCTGTGCAATCTCGAGGCCCTGCTTGGCCAGGGGCAGTTCACCTTCATCGGCCTGCCGATGAAATGGCGCGACGGGACGGCATCGCCGATCCGCGCGGTGGCGGTGTTCGGCCTGCAGGAGCCGTGATGCGGGTGAGGCATATCCAATGACGGGCAGCAGGCCAGCCTCGCCCTCGCGTCGCGCCATCTTGAAGGCCGGTGGCGTGCTCGCGGTCGCGGGTCTCGCCGGGGAAGCCAGGGCGGCCGGCTATCCGGAACGCCCGATCAAGGTCATCGTGCCGTTCGCGCCGGGCGGGCCGACCGACATCATGGCCCGCATCCTCGGTACTCACCTCGGCGAAGCGCTCGGCGGCACCATCGTGGTCGAGAACCGGCCGGGCGGTGGAGGCAATATCGGGATCGGCATAGCGGCACATGCCGACGCAGACGGCTACACGCTGCTGATCACGTCGAGTGCCTATGTCGTCAATCCCGGCCTCTGCGCCAAAATCCCGTACGATCCGGCGAAAGACTTTGCACCAATTGCCGAGCTTGGTACCTCGCCCAACGTGATCCTGGTCAATCCGAAGCTCGGGATCAATTCGGTCGCGGACCTGGTCGCGCGTGCCAGGGCCAACCCGGACGAACTGAACTATGCGAGCCCAGGCCTGGGGACGACGCCGCATCTCGCCGGAGAGCTGTTCAAGATCACAGGCCAGATCCAGATGGCGCACGTGCCGTTCTCGGGCGCCGGTCCGGCCATCCAGGCGATCCTGAGCGGAACGACCCAGGTCGCGTTTGCAGCGCTCCCACCTGCCCACCCGCACATCGAGTCGGGCGCGCTAAAGGCGCTGGCCGTCACCGGAACCTATCGATGGTTCGATTTGCCTGATGTGCCGACTATGATCGAGCTCGGCTACAAGGATTTCGTCTCCGACACCTTCCAGGGTTTTCTTGCGCCCGCAAATGCGCCCTCCTCCATCGTCGCGCTGCTGTCGGCGAAGTCGATCGCGATCCTGAAGACACCGAAGATCACCGAACAGCTGCGCAATGACGGTTTCGAAGTGCTGGCAAACGGCCCCGACGGCATGCGCAAGCGAATTGCGGACGAAGTGCCGAAATGGCGCGACATCATCGCAAAGGCCGGGATCAAGCCGGTCTGAGCAGATCAACATTGCGCGACACGCACAGCGTGTGGCCTTGCGACCGCCAAAGCGCATCCCTACGCTGCCCCCCATAACAAAACAACACTTGGGAGGCGATCGTCATGGCTACAAGGCGGGATTTCCTGAAGGTGGGAGCAACGGCGGCGGCCGGCATCGTGTTCTGCGGCTGCGGGCTCGTGCACAACGCGAACGCGCAGCAATCGCGCCAGAAATTGCCGGTCTCCGTCAATGGCAAACGCGTCAAGACGATCGACATTCATTCGCATTGCCACTTCCGCGAGGCGGGAGCCCTGCTCGGTGCCGACGCCGGAAGACTGCAACTGCCGCCGGTCAACGGCGCCGTTGAGGCCTTCGTCGAGATCGACAAGCGCCTGGCTGCGATGGACGCGCAGGCAGTCGATATGGAGGTGCTGTCGATCAATCCATACTGGTACGACCGCGATCGCGAGCTTGCCGGGCAGATCGTGAAAATCCAGAATGAAAAGCTCGCCGAACTCTGCGCTTCAAAGCCCGAGCGGTTTGCGGCCTTCGCCTCGCTGACGCTGCAGGCGCCTGATCTCGCCGTGCAGGAGCTGGAGACGGCGGTCAGGAAGCAGGGCCTGAAGGGTGCGGCGATCGGCGGCGTCGTCAACGGCGTCGAATTCTCCGATCCGAAACTTCATCCGGTGTGGGCCAAGGCCGAAGAACTCGGCGTCCCCCTGTTCATCCATCCGCAGGGTGTGCCGGAGCTCAACAAGCGGCTCTCCGGCAATGGCTGGCTCGGCAACACGATCGGCAATCCGCTCGAGACCACGATCGCGCTCTCTCACCTGATCTTCGAGGGTACACTCGATCGCTTCCCGGGATTGAAGGTCATCGCCGCGCATGGCGGCGGCTACCTCCCCTCCTATGCCGATCGCTCGGACCATCCCTGCCTGGTCGGCCCCAAGGGATGCAACCCGGACATCAAGCTCCAGAAAGCGCCGACGGAATATCTCAAGCAGATCTATTTCGACTCCCTGATCTTCACGCCTGAGGCCATCCGGCACCTCGCCGCCCAGGTGGGCTCCGGCCAGATCGTGCTGGGAAGCGACTATCCCTATCCCTGGCAACTGGCACCGGTCGACCACATCTTCGCGTGCACGTCGCTGAGCGACGACGACAAGGCCAATATTCTCGGCCAGACCGCAGCAAAGCTGCTCGGTGTTGCCGCGTGAGGATGGAAGCGGAGCGTTGGACGATCTGAATTGCCGACGTCGCATCTTGGCGCGTGACTTTGGCACGCGACCTTGGCACGCGACGACGGCATCAACGATCAGTAGGCTTTCACTGTCCGTATTTCGTTGCCCGGCGGGGCCGTTGGCGCCGGCTGTGCGATGTTGGGCACCGGATCAGCGTAGATGGCATCAGTTCCAGCGAACTCGGCTTGCGCCGCGTCCGATATCCATTTGACCGCCGCCGGGCGACTGACCAGCATCCCGATCAAGGCAACGATGACGAGCACCGGCAGAGCGATCAGCTTGATGCTGAAGCTCTGGTAGTTGCTCTGCGGGTCCTGCTGTCGCTTGTCGAAAGAGCCCTGCATGGATTCCTCCATAGTGTGCTCCCCGAAGCGTCACTTACCGCAATGCATGGAAGGCCGATGTGATTGGTTTCACAGGGCCTGCCAGATTCACCGTTTCGTGACATGCCTGACTGGTCGGCGGCCGCGGCAACTAGTCGCCGTCATCAGCTCCGGCCTCGACCAACGCTTGAAGCGTCTCGGGCTTCAGCACGACGATCGCGCCATGCTCAAGCCTGACCCAGCCGCGTATCGCCCACGCCCGGAGCTGCTTGTTGATGCTCTCGCGTGTCATGCCGACCATCTCGCTGATCTCCTGCTGGGTGATCGAGATGGTGCGCCCTTGCGGCTCGCGCTTGTGCTTGTCACTCAGGCGCAGCAGCGCGCTGGCCAGGCGACCGGGCAAGTCCTGCAGGATAACCTGCTCGACCTGATCGCTGGTCCGGCGCAATCGTTCGCAAAGCAGTTCGATGAACTTCATCGCGAGCGTCGGCTGGCTGCGCACGAAGGGAATGAACTCGCGCCGGTCGATGACGAACAGCTCGCAATTGCTGTTGGCGGTGGCATCGGCCGTCCGCGACAAGCCGTCGAGCAGCGCGATCTCCCCGAATATCTCTCCTGCCTCGATCAGGTTCAGGATCGCGTTACGACCATCCGGCGATGAGATGCTGATCTTCACGGTGCCCGAAATCACCGCAATCAAACTCGTGCCGGGATCGCCCTTGGAAAAGATCGTCGTCCCGCGCTTCAGCGTGGTGTGCTTGGCGTAGCGGCAGAGCTGATCGAACGCCTCCGGCTCAAGATCTGAGAAATAGGGATGCTTGCGCAGCACCGAAAGCTTGTTGTTCGGAAACGACGGCGCACCGGCAATTCGTTCTATGGGCGACGCACCGGTCATTGTCATCCAGACTGATTGTGTTGCGTTTAATCGGCCGCCAGAGCGGACGCCGACAAAGCCATCGATCAATGAAAGCGGAGGGGACTATAACCCCGCCGGGGACCTACAGCAACAAAGGTCCGTGCAGGGGATTCAAAGTACAATTTGGAATAAATAAACACCTAGTTGCAACGCTCAATTGTACCCGACAGCGGCACCTGATCCGGAAACCCGGTCCGGCAACGCAAATCCCGCGTGGCGAAACGCCTCTGTGCTGGCCGGCGCCCGGCCGGGCTCACAGCAGCTTGCCGTCAGGCCCAAAGAACGGATGCGGCCCGTCGAACTGACCGATTGGGACCTGATGCGTGACCAATTGCCCAAAACCCTGCCCGGGAAACCACGCGTGCAGATGAAACGCAGGCGGTTCCACCTTGAACGACGGTTCTCGGAGCTGTCCGAGATCCAGGTCGACCGCATGGTTTGGCGCAGGACATATTGTCACGGGAATGCCGGCAAGGGTGGTAAGCATGGCCCGGTGAACGTGCCCGCACGCGATCAACTGCGCACGCGGGTGGCGCCTGACGATTGCGGCCAGTTCCTCGGCATTGAACAGGTCCTGGCGGTCCATGTGCCAGATCCCACCCTTGAACGGCGGGTGATGCAGGAAAAGCAGCGCCGGCCGATCGGTCGCCGTCGCCAGCGTCGCATCCAGCCATTGCAACGTCGACGCTTCAAGCAGGCCATGCGGCTTCCCGGCAACGCTTGAATCAAGCAGCAGGAGATCGAGGCCGTTCACCTCGATCTTCTGGTCGAGCGGTCCCGTTGCGTGAGCATAAGGCGCGGCGGGAAATGCTGCGCGCATCCACTCCCGCGAGTCGTGATTGCCGGGAATGCCGGCTAACGGCAGGCGCAGCGGCGCGAGCAATCGCTTGAGATAGTCGTATTCTTCGACGGACGGCGTATCCACAAGGTCGCCCGAGATGACGACGAAATCCGGTGCAGGCTCGAATGCACCGAGCGCCGCCACACAGCGTTCAAGCGCCTTGGCGGTATCGACGCGGCCATAGGCCAGCGCGCCGGGCGGCTTGATGTGGAGGTCGGATATCTGGGCGATGAGGACCGGTTTCGACGGCATCGATGGAGCTCAGGGTTCGGAGGGCAGGACACGAAGAGCATCGGGCGCGATCGAAAGTCCGATCCGGTCGCCGACTTTGGCTTGAATCGTGTTCGGCGCATCGACATTGAGCGGCTTGCCCGATGCACCACTCACGACGATCCGCTGCCGGTCGCCGATGAAACTGACGGAATCGACGATACCCGAGAGCACCCCCGCGCCCGCGCCGGTCTCCGTCACGCGGATGGTTTCGGGGCGGATCATGACGGTTGCATTCGCAATCGTCGCTCCACCGTCGATCGGCAATCGCCCGCCGGGCAGCTGCAATACACCGTTCTCGATCGGAGCTTCCACAATGTTCGCTGCGCCGATGAACTCCGCCACAAACCGATCCTTCGGCGCGAAGTAGACCTCGCGCGGCGTTCCGATCTGGGCAATCGCGCCCTTCCGCATCACCACAATGCGATCACCCAGTTCCATGGCTTCGGCCTGGTCATGCGTGACATAGATCGTCGTGATCCCGAGCGCGCGCAACAGCCGGTTGAGTTCGCTGCGCAGCCGGTCTCGCAAGGCGGCGTCAAGGGCGGTCAAAGGCTCATCGAGCAGCAAGATGCCGGGCCGGATCGCAACCGCACGCGCCAATGCGACGCGCTGACGCTGGCCGCCCGAAAGCTGGTCGATGCGGCGGTTCTCCAATCCGGTGATGTTCGTCAGCGTCACCAGCTCGGCGACGCGTGCGACCCGCTCGCTCCTCGCGACACCGCGGATCTTCAGGCCGTAGGCGATATTGTCCGCCACCGTCATGTTGGGGAACAAGGCGTAGGACTGAAACACCATTCCGACATTACGCCGCTCGATCGGGACCGAGGTCATATCCTTGCCGTCGAACAGGACCTTGCCGCCGGCATCGGGCAACTCGAGGCCTGCAATGATGCGCAGCATCGTGGTTTTGCCGCAGCCGGATGGCCCGAGCAGCACCAGCGTCTCGCCGCGCGCAATGTCGAGGGTCGCGGGATCGAGGGCGCGCGTGCCGTCGGCAAACGTCTTGCCGCAGCTTTCAATCTGCACCGCTGCGCCATGGCCGTCCGTACTCATCGCTTGGGATCCCTGTCAGCCAGCAGCTGCATCGCAACGAGGAGCGGAATGATCATCACGAAGAAGATCAGGGTGTAGGCCGAGGCCACTTCGAGCCGCATCGAGGCGTAGCTGTCGGCGAGCCCGATCGGCAACGTCTTCGTCAGCGGCGTATGCAGCATCCAGGTCAGGTTGAATTCGCCGAGCGACAGCGTGACCACCATCAATGCGCCGGCCAGAATTCCCGGCAGGGCATTCGGCACGATGACATCGCGAAATCGCCGCCACGGCGATGCGCCGAGCGAGGCGGCGCCTTCATCGAGCGTCTTGATGTCCACGGTGGCAAACACCGCCATGACCGACCGCACCATGAACGGCATGGTGAAGATCACGTGGCCGACCAGGATGAACAGCCAGGAACGGCGAAAGCCGCCAAAGCTCCCATAGGAGAGCAACAGTGCAAGCGCGATCGCAAGTCCGGGGATCGCCAGTGGCAACGTGATGATCTCCTCGACGATGCGCGCAAGCCGGCCGCCGCGCGCATGCAGCGCATAGGCGGCGGGGACGCCGGCGACCAGCGTGACCGCAAGGGTCGCGAAGGCGATCACGAAGGAGAGCAGGATGGTGCCGGCATAGAGCTCCCAGACCTGCGCCACCCATTGCAAGGTGACACCGGACTGGATACCGCGGAAATAATTGACGGTGACCCCGGCGGAGATCGAAAGCCCCGCCGGCACCACCAGGAATGCCGCGACGAGCAGTGTGAAAATGAACTGGCCGGCGAAGATCAGGCGGTCGCGCATGGGTTCACCCGGCCGCCGCGACCGCGCTGCCGCTGAACGTGCGGGCAAGCGCAAGGATGAGCCAGGTGATCAGGCCAAGTCCGACCGATAATGCTGCCGAGGTCGCGAAATTGGCGGCCAGCGTGAACTCGGTGTAGATCAGCATCGGCAGCACGTCGATATTCGTCGCCAGCGTGAAAGCGGTCCCGAACGCTCCCATTGCGGTGGCAAAGGCGATCGCACCGGAAGCGACGAAAGCCGGCGCGAGCGCCGGCAGCACGACGTCACGCTGCACCGCCCATGGGCTGGCGCCGAGCGACCGCGCGGCTTCCTCCAGGCCGACATCGAGCTTTTGTACGGCCGCCATGATGGTGAGGATCACGCGCGGGATCGAGAAATAGAGATAACCCAGGAAAAGCCCGTAGATCGAATAGGCGAAAACGATCTTCTCGCCGAAGATCCTGTTCGAGAGATCGCCGATCAGCCCCTGTCGTCCGGCCAGCAGAATGATCATGAAGCCGACGACCACGCCGGGAAACGCCAGCGGAAAGGTCAGCATTGCGATCAGCACGGCCCGCCCGGGAAAGCGGTGCCGCTGCAGAAACATTCCGGCAATCGTCGCCACGATCAGCGTCACGATTGTGGTTGCCGCCGCGAGAAGCACGGTGTTGATCAACGTCGCGCGATAGCGGCCTTCCGCAAGGATCGCGAGATATCCGGCGAGCCCGTGCGGCCCTTCGGCGCCCGCGATCACCAGCCGTGCCATCGGCAACAGGAAGAATGCCGTCGTCACCACCGCAAGCGGCAGCAGACAGAGCCAAACAAAGGACTTTTGCGACATCGGAAGATTGGTGCCCTGGCGAAGGGCACCATATTGCCTCAGCGAATCTCGGCGAGATAGCGGTCGACGAAGGCTTTTTGCACGTTCTCCATCTCGCCCCAGTCGACGCTCTTGGCCCGCGCGTAGTCGCTGTCGGGGAGGAATTTGCCCTTCACGGAAGCCGGCAGCTCGATCGGGCGGGCCGGACGCAGATAGGCATTGGTCCAGATCGCCTGGCCCTTGTCGGACAGCAGATAGTCCATCACCTTCTTGGCCTTCTCCTTGTCGGGCGCGTTCTTCACGAGACCGACGACATAGGGAAACACCACCGAGCCCTCGCAGGGAATCACAAACTCGAAGTTGCCCTTTTCCGAGTATTTCGCGCGGTAGGCGTTGAAGTCATAGTCGAACAGAATCGGCATCTCACCGGAGACGACGCGGGCATAGGACGTCTGCTTCGGCACGATCGGATCGTTCTTGCGCAGCTCCTTGAAGAAGCCGATCGCGGGATCGAAATTGGTGGGCGAGCCGCCCAGCGCCAGATTGACGGCCACTGCGCCGACATAGCCGACCGCCGCCGACGACGGATCGAGGTAGCCGACCATCCCCTTGTAGTCGGGCTTTAACAAATCCTTCCAGCAGGCCGGCACCGGCTTGCCGCCAAGTGCGTCCTTGTTGACGAACAGGCCGAGCGTGCCGGAGTGGATCGTGGTCCAATAGCCGTCCGGATCTTTGAGGCCGGCGGGGACCTGGTCCCAATGCGCCGGCTTGTAGGGTTCGAGCGCGTCCTGGGCCTTGGCCTTCATGCCGAAGGTGACGCCGAAATAGCCGATATCGCCGACCGGGTTGGCCTTCTCAGCCAAGATCTGAGCCAGCGCCTGGCCGGAATTCTTGTTGTCGTGCGGGATGTCGTAGTTGAGGTCGGCCTTGATCGCCTTCAGCATCGAGGCCCAATCCGCCCATTCCGGCGGGCAATTGTAGCAGATCACGTCGGCCGCCCTAGCCGATTGCCATGGCGCGATCAGCGTCAGCGCCAGCAACGCGAGGACAAGGCGGACGGTCTTCATGGGAGGCTCCGGTTTGGCGGGATGCGATGAGGATTTCAACATCAACCGGACGATCAAGTATAGTCCGCGTATGAAGGTTTTGCGACGCGCCCGCTGCTGTGCAGCAAATGGCGGAGCCGCGATGCCAACCATCGGCTGCTCGCGGCCGCCGGCCGTTTTGCGCTAGGCTGCCAACCAAAAGAGGAGGCGACCATGTACCAGCCGCCCGGCGTCAAGACATCGCCCGACCTTCCCGTCCCCGACCGCATGAAAGCCTGGGTCCTTGGCGACCCCGATCAGCTCCACCTGAGCGAGAAGCCGACGCCTGCCCCGTCGCGTGCCGAGGTGCTGGTCCGTATCGATGCGGTTGCGATCTGCGCCACGGATCTTGAGATCATCCATGCCGGGTCGCCGGCGAGCATTCAGGGCGGCCTGCCCTTCAACAAGAACTTTACGCCTGGCCACGAATACATGGGCACGGTCGCCGCGCTCGGCCCGGACGTTGACGAATTCAGGATCGGTGAGCGGGTCAGCGTGGAGATTCACGCCGGTTGCGGCCAATGCAAACGCTGCCGCCAGGGCATGTACACGTCCTGTCTCAACTATGGAAGACCCGAGAAGGGTCACCGTGCCAACGGCTTTACGACCGATGGCGGATTCGCCGAATACGCGGTGAACCACATCAACACGCTGGCGCGCGTACCTGATGCGATGAGCGACGCGGAAGCGACGCTTGTCGTGACCGCCGGTACGTCGATGTATGGCTTGACGGAATTGGGGGGATTGGTTGCCGGCGAGAGCGTCGTGGTGATCGGCCCCGGGCCGATCGGACTGCTCGCTGTGGCGGTGGCCAAGGCGCTTGGTGCAAGCCCGGTCATCCTGACGGGAACACGCAACAAGCGGTTGGCGATCGGCGGGGAATTGGGGGCCGATCGGGTCATCAACATCAACGATGAGGACGCCGTTGAGGTTGTGAGGCAACTAACAGGGGGGATCGGCGCTGACTATGTCGTCGAATGTGCCGGCACCGAAGCGACACTCAACCAGGCGATTCACATGACCAACCGTGGCGGCAGGATTTGTCTGGCCGCCTTCCCGCACGAGGCCGCAACGCTGGACATTGCGCATCTCGTGCGAAACAACATCTACGCCTACGGCATCCGCGGCGAGGGCCGCAGCGCCACCCACCGCGCCATGGAACTGATGGCAGCGAAGCGGTTCGACGCGAGAAAGATCCACACGCATACCTTTCCGCTGGCCGACCTGCCGACGGCGCTCAGATATGCGCGGGATCGTGTCGACGATGCGATCAAGGTCGTCGTGACCAATCGCAGAGCCGAAGGGATCGCAAGCGCCGCGGAGTAAGATGGCGTCGGCGCCGGTTGCAACTGCGCCCGCCTGCGAGCCCGCTCACACCGAACAATATCGCTCCTTGATCTCATTGTCGGCCAGCAGTGCCTGCGCAGATGCCTGGTGCACCACGGATCCTTGATCCAGCACATAGGCACGATCCGCGATACCCAGCGCCAGCTCGACGTTCTGCTCGACCAGCAGCACCGTCGTTCCCTGCGCCTTCATGCTGCGGAACAGCTCGAACATCTCGTCGACCAGCACCGGCATGATGCCCTCCGAGGGCTCATCCAGCATGATCAAGTCGGGCTTGGCGATCATCGCCCGCGCGATCGCCAGCATCTGCTGCTCGCCGCCGGACATCGTAACCGCCTCTTGATCCATGCGCTCGGCCAGTCGTGGGAATATCACGGCCATCTCGTCGATCAGCTCGGCCTCCCGCTTCTTCTGCTTCGATGCGACCAGCCCGAGCCGCAAATTCTCCCGCACGGACAGTCCCTGCACAATCCGCCGCTCTTCGGGAACATAGGCAAGCCCCAGCGCGAACCGAACATGCGCCGGCTGGCGCAGCAGCTCTTCACCCTTGAAGGTGACCGAGCCGCGTGTCCGCCCCATCAAGCCCATGATCGATTTCAGCGTCGTCGTCTTGCCGGCCCCATTGCGGCCGATCAGACAGACGATTTCGCCTCTGCTCACCTCGAGACTGATGTCCTGCAACGCGTGGCTTGCGCCATACCAGGCATTGAGCTTGCTGATCTGCAGAATCACCTCAATGCTCCCGCTGGCCGAGATAGACACGCTTCACGGCCTCGTTCTGCCGGACCTCCTGCGGCGTTCCCTCGGCAAGAAGTTCACCATGGTGCAACACGAGGATGCGATCGCTGATCCCGAGCACGAGTTTCATCTTGTGCTCGACGAGGATGACCGTCCGCTCCTTTGCGAGCTTCACGATCAGATCCATCATGGTCCGAGTTTCTTCCGGGCTCATGCCGGCCGTCGGCTCGTCCAGCAGCAGCAAGCGAGGCTGACTGGCAAGCGCCATGCCGATTTCCAGCGCCCGCTGCTCGCCATGAGCCAGCGTTTTGGCGGCGCGTTCGCGGGACTCCCACAACCCAACGAGGGTAAGCAGTTCGTCCGCCCGCTCCACCAGTTCGGTCAGCCGCGCGCGCGGGCGCCAGATGTCGTATCTGGACACCAGGGCCTGCAGACCGACGCGGATGTTCTCACGCGTCGTCAGCTGCGGAAACACGCTGGTGATCTGGAACGACTTTGCTATCCCCATGTGCGCAAAGCGGTGCTGCGGCAGACCGGTGACATCCTTGCCCTCGAACTCGACGCTGCCATTCGACGGCGGAAAGGCACCGCACAGCAAATTGAAATAGGTGCTCTTTCCGGCGCCGTTCGGCCCGATGATGGAGGTGATCGCTCCCCTGGCAAACTCGGCCGAGATGTTGTTGAGCGCAACAAACTTGCCGAACGTCTTGCCAACGCCCCTGGTGCGCAGAATGATTTCTCCCGCCCGGTCTGCCGCCGCGGTCATCGCCTGCCCCGCGCGATCAGCGTGCCCCAGATTCCGGCAGGGAAGAACAACACGCATGCAATGAAGATGGCGCCAACGATCAGTTGCCAGTGCACGGTCCAGACGGAGACGATGTTCTCCAGCACCAGGAAGACCGCGGCGCCGATCATCGGCCCGAAGAATGTCCCCATACCGCCCAGCAGAGCGATCATCACGACGAGGCCCGAGGTCTCGTAGTGCAAAATCTCGATCGGCACGATCGACAGATGCAGGGCCTGCAAGGCACCCGCGAGGCCGCAGAAGCCGCCCGACAAAACAAAGGTCAGCAATCGGGTCAGGGTCACGTCATAGCCTGACGCGCGTGCTCGCATCTCATTCTCGCGCACGGCCTCAATGACGGCCCCAAATGGCGACGCGAGAATGCGCGACATCACGAAGAATGCAGCGATCACGAAGGCCGCAATGACGTAGTACCGGACCATCGGGTTGATGAAATCAATCCGCAGGCCGAACAGATCGATGGTGCGGACGTTGATGCCGCGCAGGCCGTTCTCGCCGCCGGTCAGGTCAACCGCCTGATAGAAAAGGTAGTAGACGCATTGCGACAGCGCCATCGTCACCATGGCGAAGTAGATGCCGCGGGTCCTGATCGCGAGTACGCCGATCAACAGCGCCATCAACAGGCCGCCGGCGACCCCCGCCGCAATGGCCGCATACCATGGCCAGCCAAAGTGCACGATGGCGATGCCACAGACATAGGCACCGGTTCCAAGCAGCGCAGCATGACCGAATGAGAGTAGGCCCAGATAGCCAAACACGAGGTTGAAGCCGAGGGCGTACAGCCCATAGATCAGGATGTTCACGGCCAGGGCCGTGAACGGCATCACCAGCGGAAAAACCAGGATCACCACGGCCACGATGCTGGCGCGATGCTTCGTTGCAAACTCGTACCAGCTGGCCGTGGTGGTATCTGGCTGTTTGATGGATTCGGTGGCGTCGGTCATGCCTGGCTCAGCTCATCAATCCGGCGCGGCCGAAGAAGCCCTGGGGACGAACGATCAGCACGACCGCCATCAGGGCAAAGATCGAAACCTTGGCCATCTCCGGTGCAAACAGCGAGGTCATGCTGACCACCACACCGACCAGCAGGCCTGCCAATATGGCGCCGCCGATCGACCCCATTCCGCCGACGACGGTCACCACGAAGGCTTCGGCGAGAATCGTGCCGCCCATCTCCGGAATGACGCCCTGCAGCGGGGCGGCCAACAGGCCGGCCAAGCCCGCAATCGCGGTACCTATCCCGAACACGATCAGCCAGACCCTGGAAACATCAACCCCAAGGACGCGGACGATCTGTGGATCGCGCGCGCCGGCGCGGATAATGAGCCCGAAGCTGGTCTTCTCCAGAAACAACCAGAGCGCCAGCAGGACGACGGCCGTCGCCGCGATGACAAACAGGCGGTAGAGCGGGAAATAGCCGACACCGATGTTGACCGCCCCCTGCAGGATCTCGGGCGTGTCAAAGGGATAACCGGTCTTCCCAAAGGCAATGCGCACGCATTCAACCATCACGTAACTCAGCCCGAAGGTGAGCAGCAGCGGATAGTCGATGCCGCGGCCGTAGAGCGGCCGGATCAGCACGCGCTCGACCACAAGGCCGAACAGTCCGATCAGGAGCGGCACCGCCACCAGGCAGATCCAGAAATTGCCGCCGATCGAAATCAAATAGAGCCCGACATAGGCACCGACCATGTAGAACGCGCCATGGGCGAAGTTGACGACCGTCAACATCCCGAAGATCAGCGAGAGGCCGATCGCAAACAGCACGTAGATCGCGCCGAGCGCCAGCCCGGCAAACAGTTGCAGCGCAATCAGGTCAAAGCTCAGGCCCGCCATCTCATCACCCCAATGTGGCGCGCACCGTTCCGCGGCGCGCGCCATCGCACGAGCTCAGCTCTTGTGACCGAGCGCTTCGCAGGTACGCAGGTTCTTTTCGTTGGGTTCTTCGGTCGACAGAACCTCGAACACATCGGACTCGTTCTTCATGTCCTTGGACTTCGACTTGATCACGAGCACCGACTGCACCGACTGGTGATCGCATTTGCGATAATATTGCGGTCCCTTGTAGTAGTCGTACTTCAGAGCCTCCAATGCGGTGACGACCTTGTCGGTCTCCACGCTGCCGGCGCCCTTGACCGCCTCGAGCACGGTCCGAACACCGCCATAGCCGAGCGCACCGTAATCGGTGGGCAGCTTGCCGTCATACATCTTGCGGAAAGCATCGTTGAACGCCTTGGTCGAGGCGAACTTGTCATCGATACCCCAGTAGAACGAGCAACCGCCGACGACGCCTTCGAATGCCTGCGGACCCGCCGCGACGCGACTGGCATGCGAGAGCAGCGGCGCGATGATCTGGATCGATTTCTTGATGCCAAAGTCGGTTGCCTGCTTCAGCGCGATTTGCTGGTCCCGCCCGAAATTGCTGATGCACAAAATATCGGGCTTCAGCGACTGGAGACGCGGCAGCAGGGTCGAGAAATCGGTCGTTCCCAGCGGATGGCGGATGTCGCCGAGGTTCTCGATGTTGAACTCCTTGCCGACCTCAAGGAAGCCGCGAACCATCTCGTGACCGTAGGCATAATCCGCCGTGAGAAACGCAACCTTCTTGCCGAATTTGGTGAAGGCGTAGCGGCCGACCGCACCTGATGTCATGTGCGGGTTCAGCGCTTCGTGGAATGTGTATTTGCTGAAGTCTGCCGCCTCGTTGATGGCGTCGGACTGGCTGATCGAATTGAAGATGACGCCGCGCTCCTTGGTGACGTTGTTGATCGCAAGCTGAACCGCCGCCGACAGACTGCCGACGACGAAATTCACCTTCTCCTTCTCGACCAGCTCCAATGTCCGCGTCGCCGCCTCACCGGGATTCAGCTTGTCATCGCGCACGACGAGCTCGGCCTTGCGGCCGTTGAGACCGCCGGCATCATTGAATTGGGCGACAGCCAGCTGACCCGCCCGGACCTGGTCCTGGGCCTCGGCGCCATATGGGCCGGTCAAGGGAACCGGGAAGCCGATCTTGATCGGTGCTTCCTGGGCCTGCAGTAGATTGATGCGAAAGGGCGAGACGGCGAGAGCGGCGCCGGCGCTTGCCGTCGTCAGCAGACGACGCCGCGATATCGATCCAGCTTTGGTGACCTTGTTCGTCATGACCATTCCTCCCCAAGAACTGTCTGTGTTGTGTTTTGCTTATCGTTTTGTCTTTGCCCGGAACGTCTCCACCTCAGATTCGTCCCAGGGCCGTCAGGATAACCTGAGGCGTCAGCGGAATCTCGGTAATTATTGCGCCGAACGGCCGGAGCGCGTCATTGACCGCGTTGGCCACGCAAGCTGCCGCACCGGCTGTCCCCGCCTCGCCCGCCCCCTTGGCGCCCAGCTCCGATTCTAACGTCGGAGAGACCACGTGGCCGATCTCGATATCGGGCATCTCACCGGACATCGGGACCAGGTAGTCCGCCATATTGGCGTTGGTCAGCTGACCGCGTTCATCATAGATGCACTTTTCGAACAGTGCCGCGCCGAGCCCCTGCACGACCCCGCCCCGGATCTGCTCGTCAACCAGTTGCGGATTGACGATGGTGCCGCAATCTTCGACAACCCAATGCTTGAGCAGCGTAACGAACCCGGTCTCGGTATCGACCTCGAGCCACGAGGCCTGAATGCCGTTGGTAAACGCAAAGGGGTACTGGCGTGGAACGAAATGCCGGGTCGCCATCAACTCGGGCTGGATCCCTGGCGGGAGGGTGTCCGGTCGAAAATAGACGATCCGCGCCAGCTCGTTCAGCTCGATGCGGGGCGCGCCGTCGTCGGCATTGACGATACTGTTGTTGACGATATCGAGCCCGGCTGGCGTCGATTGCAGGATGGCCGCAGCAACGTCGAGAATATTCTTGCGCAGAGCCTTGGCGGCTTGCAACGCGGCTTCGCCGCCGATGCCGGCGCCGCGCGAGGCCCACGTACCGCCGCCATAGGGCGTGTTGTCGGTATCGCCCAGGATCACGCGGACCCGCTCCATCGAAACGCCAAGCACGCTGCCGACGATCTGGGCCGTCAGCGATTCCGACCCTTGCCCCTGCTCCGTGATGCTGGTCTGGCAGATCACCGAGCCCTGGGCGTCAAGCCGAACCGCGACACCATCCTGCGACGAGATCCGCGCGCCGCCGACGCCGTAGAAGGCGGCGCTGGGATTGGTCACTTCTATGAAGCTGGCGATTCCGATGCCTCGATGAACGTTTCTGGTACGCAACGCGGCTTGCTCGGCACGCAATGCGTCGTAGTCCATCATCTGAAGCAGCTTGGCCAGCGAGGCGTGATGCGAGAGCTGCTCGAACTTCATGCCCGAGGGTGATGCGCAGGGATAGGCATCGTCGGCGATCAGGTTGCGCCGGCGGATCTCGACGGGATCCATGCCGATCTTCGCTGCGGCCAGATCGACCAGGCCTTCGGTAACCGAACAGGCGATCGGGTGCCCGACCGCGCGGTACTGGCACATCACATTCTTGTTCTGGAACACGACCCGCGCGCGCGCCCGAAAGTTCGGGGTCAGATATGCCCCACCGACCAGGTTGACCACCTGATTTGCCTCGATGGCGCTGGTGCGCGGATACATCGAATAGGGGCCGATCCCCGTCAGATCGTCGATCTCGAATGCCGTAATCGTGCCGTCCTTTAGGACGCCGATCCGTCCCCTGCATCGATGATCGCGGGCGTGAATGTCCGTGTTGAAACTCTCGACGCGGTCAGCCACGAATTTGACCGGCCGCCGCAGCAGCTTGGACAGCGCATAGGTCGCCATTTCGTCGGCGTAGATATGGACCTTGATGCCGAACGAGCCGCCGACATCCTTGCAGACCACCCGGACCTGCGCTTCCCTCAGCCCGAGATGGAGGGCCGCGATGTTCTGCACCATGTGGGGCGCCTGCGTGCCCTGATAGATCGTGAGCCGCGCCTCGGCCGCATTCCAGTCGGCAACGACGGCCCGCGGCTCAAGTGTCACGCCGGTGTGGCGCCCGAACACGAAGTCGGCTTCGACCACCTCGGACCCCGACAATGCGAGGTCGACATCGCCGGCATTGAGGGTCCGCTCAAAGGCGAGATTGTCACCGAGCGAGGCGTGAATGACAGGAGTCGCCGGATCGAGCGCAGTGCGCATGTCCGTGACCGCCTCGAGTTCCTCGTAGTCGACGGCAATGTGCTCCATGGCATCTTCAGCGGCCGCGCGGCTGGTTGCCACAACCGCCGCCACCGCCTCACCCTGCCAGCAGACCCGGTCGACCGCGATCGCGTGCTGCGGCGCCGACTTCAATCCCTTTAGATGCGAGAGCACACCGACCCAAGGCGTAATCACAGCCTCAAGCTCACGCCCGGTGACGATGGAAATGATGCCCGACATTCGCCTTGCCGCGGCGGCATCGATCGCCACGATTCTGGCGTGGGCATATGGCGACCGCAGAAAGACCACGTGCGCCATACGCGGCAATTCCAGGTCGCTGACGTACTGTCCGCGCCCTTGCAGCAGCCTGTCGAGATTCGGACGCGGCACCGTCTTGCCGATGTAGGAATTCGGGCGATCGAGCACTGAAAGTGTGTCGGCTGGCGCACGGGTCGCTGTCATGCGCGGCGCTCCGCGCGCGTCTTGGCTGTCGCCTCCACAGCATCCACGATGGCCTGATAGCCCGTGCAGCGGCAATAGTTGCCGGAAAGATGCTCGCGGATCGCTTGACGATCAGGCACGGACAGACGCTTCAGCAAGTCCTGCGCCGTCATCAGCATGCCAGGCGTGCAATAGCCGCACTGCAATGCATTCCGTTCGCGAAACGCTGCCTGAAGATCGGCGACTTCTCCGCTGTCGGACAGCCCCTCGATTGTCTCGACCGACGCCCCCTGCGCCTGGACCGTCAACATCAGACAGGAGCGAACGATCTCGCCATCGACCCGGACAGTACAGGCGCCACAGACGCCGTGCTCACAACCGATGTGAGTGCCGGTCAGCTTCAGGTTCTCCCGGAGAAAATCAGCGAGGTTGAGCCGCGGCAAGACAAAGGCATCGATCAGTTCGCCGTTGACCAGAAGCGAGATCGATACCGGAACGCTCACTTGGTTGCTCCCGTTTCCAGTTCAGGTCGCGCGAGTAACGCGGCCACACAGCGCCGGAGCAAGACTGTGGCGAGATGTCGGCGCATGGCTGGGCTAGCCTGCTGATCCTCATGTGGATCGAGTTCATCGGCCAGCGCGGTCGCAGCCTCTGCGAGCAAGACGGCGGTCACAGATGCATTGATCAGCTTGTCGGCGGCGGACGCGAGCAGAGGCCGGTCACCAACCGCAAAGAAACCGAGCCGAAGATCCGTGAACCTGCCGCGCGCCACAACAGCGCGAGCGGCGAGACCAGCGATGGCATAGTCGCCATGCCGCCGGGCGTATTCCTGAAAGAAAAACGTCGAGCCTTGGCCTGCGACAGGCACCTCGACTGCGACAAGCAACTCGTCCGGAGACAGTGCCGTTTCGTAAATTCCCTTGAAAAACCCGGTCGCAGCAATCAGGCGCTCGCCGGCCGGGCCGCGAACGATAACCGTGGCGTCAAGTGCTACGACGCAGGCGGGCAGTTCCGACGCAGGATCGGCATGGGCGAGGCTACCGCCAATCGTTCCGCGATTGCGAATTGCGGGATGAGCAACATGGGCAACGGCATCGCGCAACAACGGCGCGTGCAGAGCAACCTCCGGCGAACCGAGCAGGTCGACATGCCGGGTCAACGCACCAATGACCAGCACATCCCCCTTCACCGCGATGCCGCGCAACTCGGCGAGGCCGCCGATATCGACCACAATGTCCGGAGATAGGAGCCGCAGGTTCATCGCCGGCATCAGGCTCTGACCACCTGACAAAACCCTCGCCTTGTCGCCATGCGCAGCGAGCAATTCCAGCGCATTCACGACGCTGGTCGCGCGGGCATAGGCGAAAGCCGCAGCTTTCATGTGGGCGTGGCCTCCCGGGCCCAATTTTGGTTTGCCCGATTAGAGGGCCGCCCTCTTCAAAGGTCAAGCTTGTTTATCGAGTGATTATTTGCGCGGCGGGGCTTGTCTTCGCTGCGGGAAGGCCGCAGGTTCCTCGCCAACTAAAGTTCTACTCGCAAGGGAGGCGGATCATGAAGCTCGGATTCTTTACGATGCCGATCCATCCTCTCGACAAGGATTGGCGGCAGTCGCTCCGGGAGGATCGGGAGGCCTTCCTGCTCGCGGATGAGCTCGGGTTCACCGAAGGCTATGTCGGCGAGCATGTCACCGACAAGGCCGAGAACATCACTTCCAGCATCGCGTTCATTGCCTGGCTCGCGGCCGCAACCAAGCAGATCAGGCTTGGAACCGGCACCATCAACATGCCGAACACCCATCCGGCTGCAGTCGCCGCATCTGTCGCCATGCTCGACCACATGCTTGATGGGCGCTTCATACTCGGGATCAGCCCTGGCGGATTGCTGTCCGACGCGGAAGTCTTCGGCAATCTCGATGCCGACCGCAATGCGATGTTCCTGGAAGCGATCAATCAGGTTCTCGACATCTGGGCCGGCAAGCCGCCCTATGATCTGCAGGGCAAATATTGGGATGTCTCGGTCAAACGAACTCTGATTGAGGATATTGGCCAAGGCATCGTCGCGCGCCCCTTGCAAACCCCTCATCCGCCGATCGTGGTGACCGCGGTCGCGCCGTTCTCAAAAGGGGTCACGGAGGCGGCGGCACGCGGCTGGGATCCGATCTCGGCAAACTTCCTGATGCCTGCCTGGGTGAAGAGCCATTGGCCCAAATATGTCGAGGGCTGCGAACGCGCAAACCGGGCGATCGACAGCGCCAATTGGCGTGTCGCCAAGAGCGTGTTCGTGGCAAGGGACGCAGCAACCGCGAAAGCCTATGCCACGTCGCCCGACAGCCCCTACGTGTACTACTATCACCAGCTGTTCACGAAGCTGAAGCGCAGCGGCCGGCTCGAACTGTTCAAGACGCGGCGGGATCAACCTGACGCCGAGGTTACATTGGAAGAGATCTGCGACAAGCTCATCATCTACGGCACACCCGAAAGCGTTGCAGATCAACTGCTAGCGTTCCAGGAGGAGATCGGCGCCTTCGGAACCTTGCTGTACGCCGGCAAGGACTGGAGGGATCGCGAGCTTGGCCGTCAATCGATGATCCTGATGGCTGAGAAGGTCTTGCCGCGGATCAATGCCGCTCCCGGATTATCGGCGTGATCAAGGAGTCTCGACATGGCCTTCACTGATCGCATTCCGTACCAGGCCCAGGTCGATCGCCCGAAGCTGACATTGCCGGGCGGCAAGAAACTTGCCGTGTGGGTGATCCTCAATGTCGAGGAATGGCGCATCGGGAACGCGATGCCGCGCACCGTGCTGAGCCCACCGATGGGCCAGCCCCTGCTGCCCGACGTGCCGAACTGGTCGTGGCATGAATACGGCATGCGCGCCGGCTTCTGGCGGCAATTCAAGGCCCTCACCGATCGAAAGATTCCGGTGACGCTGGCCGTGAATGCCAACGTCTGCAACAGCTATCCGCGGGTGGCGTCGGCAGCGCTTGAGGCGGGCTTCGAATTCATGGGACACGGATTTGTCCAGGGCCCGATGCACAAGGTCGAGAACCAGGCTGACGCAATCAAGCGCGCGGTCGACACCATTGCTGGATTTACCGGCAAGCCGCCGCGATCGTGGGAAAGCCCCGGCCTGACCGAGACCGAAGAGACGCTCGATCTCCTGCGCCTCAACGGCATCGAATACGTGGCCGACTGGGTGATCGACGATCTCCCGCAGGACATCGCCACGCCGCACGGAACGGTGACGACAATTCCCTATTCCGTCGAGACCAATGACATCGTTATCCACGCGCTGCAGCATCTTCCGTCAGAACAGTTCCTGACGCGCTGCACCGACCAGTTCGATCGGCTGTATCTCGAAGGCGCGGAGAATGCGCGGATCATGGCGATCTCGGTGCATCCCTACATCACGGGCGTGCCACATCGAATCAAATATCTGGAGGCGCTGCTCGATTACGTCATCGGCCATGACGGCGTAGCGCTGATGACGGCGAGCGAGATCGGAGATTGGTATCGGGGTCAGATGGCAACGAGGTAGTGCCGCTCAACCAACGACCTTGATCGGCGCCCGTCGACGATCGGTCGCGCTCTCCGCCATCCTCTCGAATCCTGCGAGAAAGATATCCAGCGCATCGCTGATCATTTGTGCCTTGTCCTCGAGGACCGGCGTTTCGTAGATGTACTTCCGCACACCATAGTAGAAGATACCGCCGTGAAACACCCAGGCCAGTTCCAGTTCAGCGGCGCTGGGCCTGCTTTGCGTCGCGAGGCCGGCGTCGTGGCGACATTCCCTGAGAATGCGGGTCAGGATCTTGTCCTTGACCATGCCGACATACCAGCGATTGATATCGAGGCCCTTCAGGCCGGAGTAAAGATAGATCCTCAGCCATTTGCGGTTGAAGATTGCATCCGTATAAACTTCGTAAAACTCCTGTAGGCGCACGCGGAGCGGACGCGAGCGATCCGAGAGCAACTTCTCCCAGCCGATTTCCAGGGGTTCGAGATATACCTTGCGGTAGACCTCCTTGATGAGATCATCCTTACTCGGAAAGTAGCGGTAAAGCAGCGGCTGGGTTACGCCGAGCTTGCGCGCGAGGGTACGTGTACCGCCGCCGAATCCCTCTTCCGCAAAAAGCTCAGTCGCCTTGGTGACGAATTCGCTGCGCCGGTCGTCAGCTGATAGTCGCCTCTGCTTGGTACGAGCTCGCTTGACGGGCGTCTTTCGATTCATGATGTCTTGTCACCATCGTCAGGCTGGAATCCGCCAAAACCTCCCCGCGCGAACAACAACGGATTGTTCCGGTTATAAGCGTAGGCTTCCACCGCCCCTAGAAAAATGACGTGATCTCCGCCGTAGTAGCGGTTGGCGGCACGGCATTGAAAATTTGCAACCACGTCGGCAAGCACAGGAGCTTGACCGAGACCTGGCGTCCAGCTCACACCTGCGAACTTGTCGCCTGATGACCTAGCGAACTGCAGCGCCAACGCCCGCTGCGACGCATCAAGAACGTTGACGGTAAAATGGCTGGCATTCTGGAAGATCGGCAGCCCCTGCGAAAACATGCCCAGGCTCCACAGCACCAGCGGCGGATTGAGCGATACCGACGCGAAGGAATTGCAGGTAATTCCGTACGGCCGCCCTTCGGCAGACATCGCGGTCACGATCGTCACGCCGGTCGCGAACGTGCCAAGCGCGTTGCGGAAGTCACGAGGGTCGATCGTCGAACTGTCGCTTGCGAACTCACTGGCCGGATCCGGCGGATGTTTGGGTAAGTCAGACATCCAATCGGCCTCAAAGCGTCAGGTTTTCAGACGGAAGCCCGAGGGCCACCCGCCCGTAATTGGTACCGGCCGCGTCAAAATTGAAGGCGAGGTGCGAGTTCACCGCATGCGCATCGCGGAATTGGCGCTGCAACGCGCCCGAGGTGAACAGGCTGCGCGCCCCGCTCGCCGCGAACAGAAGAGACACCGCTTCGGTGCACAGATTGACCGCAAACGCGCCGTCGCGTCGGAGCTTCGTCTTCGCCGCAATGCTCGGGATGTCGCCACGCCGAACTTCCGCTAACACCTCAACGCAGTTCGTACGCATGATCAACCGCGCGGCATCTATCTTTGCCGACGCCTCAGCGATCTTGATTTGTGTGCTTTGCAGGTCTCCGATCTTGGCCCGGTTGTATGTCGAGGCGCGGTGTCGCGCGATCTCGACATAATCATCAAGGCAAGCCTGCGCATTCCCCAGGCCGACCCCTGACAAGACATAAGGAAACAACGAGAAGACCGGAAGCATGTAGAGCGCATTCGGATTGACAACACTGCCGGGCGTCGCACCGCCCGCGAGATCGCTGACGGCAATCGTCATATGCTCGGGGACGAACGCGTCAGTTACCCGAACGTCGTTTGATCCCGTTCCGCGCAAACCAGCCGCATTCCAGGTATCGTCGATGCTGTAGTCCCGCCTGTTCAGCAAGAACAACCGATACTCGACGCCATCGGCTTCATCGTCAGAGGCAACCACACTCGCGAGCATGTTCCATCCGCACGCTTCCACCCCGGACGAGAACGGCCAATGACCGCTCAGTATATATCCGCCACTTGTCTTCCTTGCACGGCCTGCCGGGAATACAAAGGAAGACGCGATCAGCGTATCCGGATCCTTGCCCCACACCGCGCTCTGCGCCTCGGGCGCGAACATACCGAGCATCCAGTGGTGGCTCGCAAGATTGGCAAAATTCCAGGAGACCGAGGCGTCGCCCTGGCCCAAGGCATCGGCGCAATCGACCAGTGCAACATAGTCGAGTTCGCTTCCTCCGACGCGCTTGGGCTGCAGGATTCGGAAAAGCCCATTATCGTGCAGATCCCGTTCGGTCTCGGGCGGCAATCGGCGCAGGTCTTCGGTCCGTTGAGCTCGCTCGCGCAAGGCCGGCACAAGCGCCCTGGCTCGTGCGACCATGACCGAATAGCGATCCATGTCTGCGCCTGGCGGCACCTTCGCGTCGAGCCCGCGGTCAACCTCAACCATGGTCTCTTCCTTCGTTCGATCTCCAAGACATTTGTGCGTGCGATCGAGCCGTACGGCTCAGTTTATCGATCGATCACCAGAGATCAAGCCGCGCAAGCCTACGTCCCTCGAATTTTCAACGCCCAGGACTAACGACTGCGGCGGGTGCCCACTGAGGGAACGTTTTCAGCGATGCCTCGTCCGCGCAGGACAGGCCAATCCAGCATTTTTTCCCGGCCAAGATACGACATGTGGTCCAGGCTCATGCTAGCGAACGCTGAATGCAGAAGGCCGCTTCCTGGCGCGGAAACGCAAAAAAGCCCGGTGGCCATTCGGCCGCCGGGCTCTCTACGTCATGGTATTATTGGTAACCGCTCAACCCATCTCGCGCGCTTTCTAGACGAGTTCCTTCCGCCAATACAACGTGTGCTCCCATGCCCAGGGCGAGGCAGGTTCGAACAGCCTGTAGCCGCGCGAGCGCAGCCAATTGAGGTGATACGCCAACACCTGGCCGGCGCTCTCATAATAGTCCAGAATCCTTATTTCGCTACCGGCCCACTGCACGATCCAGATCGTGAACGCATCCGCAGTCGCGCCCGCGCCACCAATATCGATAAAGGCGCGCAACGGCAGCAGCGGATCGGCCGCGACCTTGCCGATCCGACCGTCCTTGTGCGCCTGGGCCAGCAACGTGGCGAAGTACGCGCCTTCGAACGCTTGCACGTAACCTCCTTCCCAGATGTGATTGTAGCGATCGGGATAAAGCGAGAGGTCAACGCGCCGCTCTTCATCGAGCACCCCCGGAAACCACGGATTGTCGCGCCAGCTTGCGTTGACGACGATCGCTCCTGGGGCTTTGCGGGTTCGCAGGAAGTCATCGATCGCGTCCGACTTCCGCCGCGGATTCCAGCTCGCCCAAAGCTCGGAGCCCGGCGCGCGGATCGTCGGCCGCAGCAGAGCGAGGCTATGCGCGCTCAGCGACTGCGCTTCGTCGATCCATGCGACCTTGAAGCCCTCCAGACTCTTGATCGAGTCGGCCGTATGATCCCGCATGCCCCGGAAGATCATCACGCCGTCACCGGGCGTCGTGATCCTGTCCGAATAGACCTTAAACCCTTGGCCGACGCCGAGCGACGCGATCTTGCTTTCGATCAACCGCTTCGACGATTGCGCCAGCGTTCGCTGCGCCTCGCGGATACATACCGCCAGCGTGCCGCGCTCGGCCTGGCACATCTCGACCAGGAGCTCGCCGAAGAAGTGGGATTTTCCCGAACCTCGGCCGCCGAATGCCCCCTTGTAGCGCGCCGGTTGTAGCAGCGGCTCGAACACTTTTGCGGTTGGAATTTTCAGGATCGACAAGGCTGCTCTCGATAACGCAAGATGGCTCGCTCGCCCGCCTGCCGCCTCACGGCGATCATCGGGCCTGAACTGTCAGTGACGAGGGCGTGCTCTGGTCAGCTCGGCAAGCCAGTTATCCAGATTGGTATTCGCCGCGCCGGACGCGTCCGGAATGCCAAACACAGACGGCGGCAGATATCGCATGGGTTGTCCACTGAACGGGCTCGGCGGGCTCATCGAAGCCGAAGGCGCACCCGCCGCGAGCGAGGACGCAGGAAACCGTTCGTCGAACGTCACGGATCGGCCGGGAGGCGAAATCGGAGCCGATGGAACGAACGGCACGGCCGGTGCTCCCGCATCGAACGCAGTTTGCCCCTCGCCTGTGAGCGGTACACGTACCAGACGCCGAATGTCCCCTCTTTTGCGGGCCTCATCTTGCGAAACGTCGTCAGGTGGCGCGACGGACGAGTGCGTCGCGACGCTTCTCGAAGCAGATGCCGGCACCGCGCTCCAGCGGCCTGCAAAGTCTGCTGGCGCATCAGCTAACGCCTGGGCCACTGCGGCTTGATTTGCCAGGTATGTCGCGCCCGCGCCGTCTGTGCCAATTTGCGGAATATAAGGAACACCATTCTGCGCGGCGGTCCACTTGCTTCTCAGCACCCGCTCCGGAGTCGGACCTTGCTTATAAAATTGAACAAGCAGTGCACTTCGCAGCTCTGGACTCAAGGCATTCCAAGCATCGATCCCTGTCTTGGGATCTCCGTTGATACTCATGTTGGATTGATAAACGCCAAGGCCATGCCGCAAATATGCCGCTATCGATGATGCCGTAAGGGCTCTGTCGCTACCGTTCTGCAAAGCGACGCCAGCAGAAAATAGGTTGTTCGCATAAGGCGCGAAGGCCGGATCATCTGGATCTGTCAGAATTGCCTGAATCGCGTTCTGGAATTTCACTCCAGCCGGACCATAGTCGATAAGCAGAGCATTCTTGAATTTCTTCTCAATATCCGATCCGACCGTTATTGCGTTTGGATCGGAGTTGTACCGATCCAGGATGTAGCTGGAGGCTCCTTGTCGAGGGTCAGATGGATTGATTTTCGCTCCTCTTTCTAGCGCTTCTCGAAGAAAATGAGTTGCCCAATAAGATGATCCTGCACGCTTCACTTCGTTCCAATAGCTAGCAGTCTGATCGAATTGCTCTTGGGCCACACTTCCGGCAATCGCTTCGGCGGGCACGCCGTACCTCGCTGCCGCGGCGGCGATCTCAGGCGCCATTGATTGAACACCGGCAAGTGTCTCCTTGCTGTATGACGGCAGGGGGTCCATGGATGACCTATTCGCTGAGTTTGAGGATTCAGATCAATTTTTGGATTCAGGAAACGATCCAGACGGCGGCACTGAATCCCGCCCAATTGGCCAAGGCGCATGTCAGGACTACCGTGCTCCACAAATTCACGCGGGTTACCCACGCGATGCCTACCAATATCGCGATCAGAACGACGTTCAGGGACGAATTCATGAATGGCCAGGGGATGAAGAACGAACAAGAGAAGTCGAGCGTGGTCACGAAGGCCCATGTCGAAAGGCCGAAAACGATACCCAAGGACAAGATCAATCGATAAGTCGCAAGGCGAAGATCGAGAAAGTATGTTGGAAGAACGCATCCAATGGAGCCGATCGTACAGAGGTTATTGATCGTGGGCAGCGCATTGATAAGGTGACAGACGTCATCCATGGATGGTATCCGCAGAAGCTATATGCGTGAGCATACTGCTAGTCAGGGCTGCATCCCGTCGTCGAGCCAGGCGCGGCCGGCACCGCCTGACCGACAATGAAAGGCCCATTGCCGCTCTACACTCACACGTCTGCAATAGCAGGGTATCTCCAATCCCGCCCATGTATTTGCTGCGCATGGTTTCGGGATTTTTTGTGCAGAAAGAGGGGCAGTCAAATAGACAGCGAAGATAACAAGCCCAATGCCGCCAACCCCCGCGTCAAGATCGACAGAGGTCCTCCGGATAGTCAGATCGCGTCGCACGTCCGCTCGCCGCCTTGCGGACGGTGCCAGGCTGGACTGTTATTGGCGAGGGCGCGCTCTGGTGAGGCCGGCAAGCCGGTCATTCAAACTCTTGTCCGGCGCACCGGAAGCGTCCGGGATACCAAACACTGACGGCGGCAGATATCGCATCGGCTCGCCGCTGAACGGGCTCAGCGACCTGATCGAATCCGGAGGCGCGCCCGCAAAAGCTCCGAAGCGTTCGTCGAATGTCGCGGGCCGACCCGCCTGCGGAATCGAAGCCGACGGAACGAACGGCACGGCAGGCACTCCGCCATCGAAGTCAGGCTGGTTCTCGCCTTTCGGCGGTACCCCGCACCAGGCGCCGGATGGGTGCTTCCTTGCTGGCCAATTCCGGTGATGGGTCATCGGGCGGCGCAACGAGCGACTGCGTCTCGTAAAGTGGTCGCGACGATGTGGCCGATCCCGGCGAGAACTGTCCGCCGGTGCCGAACCGGCCGAAGGCGCCGGCATGGCTTGGCGACGGACTGAGATAGTTATAGCCCGGATAGCGCGCCGCAGCCTCGCGCGGCAACAAGCTGCTTGGAGGAGACGCGGGATGATTACGCGAGTTCAGCGGATCGCTGCCGTAGAGATTTTCTCAGTAGGCACGGTCTGAATCATAGATGGCCTGTGCTTGAGCGTGGTCGAGGAGGCCGCGAAACTCTTTCTGTATGCGATCAACGTAAGCCTCTTTGCGATTTGCCTTGGGTATTGAAGGTAGACCGATCGATCCAGCAATTGCCCTTCCAGCAATTGGCGCGTACGACATACAAAATCTCGGTTCGATCCGACGTCAATATGCGCCACGGGCTATCCCAAGCGTTGCGCACGTCTGAGGTGGTCGCAAGGCCTAGTCCACCTAGGCTCGTCCGCGACGGGCGTCTGCGCTAAGGAATAGAGCGTATAGGGATATGCCGACTGGGACGCAGCTCAGTGAATGAAGAACAGACCCAGCATAAACCCGGCACAAAAAACCAATAGCCCGATCAAGGTGGCGAAAGTGCCTTCGATTTCCAGGCGACCGTCTTCGCGATACCGATAGCCGAGCCAGTTGAATTTGTGAGAATCGAGGAATGAGCCGACCCGGACCTTACCGAATGAGACGATCGGCAACACCAGCAGAGCTATGGCGTAACCCAATAGCCACCAGATCGATTCAAAGGTCGAGAGCAGCACTGTCATACTCATTGCCCGGAGTACACGACGCCTATCGGCCATGGCCATCAACATCCACCGATATGAGATCAGCCGCTACCAACCGAGCAGGCCGCATCATCGCACAATAGTACCATTCCGCTCGGACACGCCACGATTGATATCATGCCGGCTAGCACGTAGGTAAGAGCAACCCCGCAGAACAGGACACACGATGCTGCGAGCGGTCACGATAGCGATCCGGGCTCTCGATGACGTGATTGAACGTGTCGGAAGGACCCTCGACAAAGCTAGCCAGGCGATCCGCAGAATTGGACGGGCCGCGGCCTCCGCTCTCAGGTATCTTCACCCTCAGCCTCCTCAGGCTCGACGATGATCCGCTCGATGCGGTGCACAAGTTCGAGCGCTCCGTCGCCGTTTTCGATCGCCTGCGGCGCTTTGCCCCAACCGCGATCGAGGATGGCATTGGCGGCGGAGACGCGGGCAGCCGGGGTTGCACTGGTCGATCGCATCACGCCGACCAGCGCGTTGATCGCGCTCCGCGTATGACTCCGCGCGAGTGAACGGATCTGGGTGATCGACTTCGCCAAGCTACTACTTCTCCTGCCAATCGGAGGGGAGATACTCACTCGGGGCCGTATCGGAGCGATCCGTGTCGGGATCGGGCAGCACCGAGCGAAATGCGATCGTGGGAAAATCCGTTCGCTCACACTCACGACGCGGTCGCGGAATGAACTGGATGATCTCGGCGCTCATGCGGCCTCCCACAGAGCGGGGGCAACCAAGCCCGCGAGTGCGAGCGAGATTAGATAGGCGGTCATTGCAAACCTCATTGATCGGCCGGCAGCGCGCGGTGCGGCCATCGAATTAAAGATGCGGCAGGTCGCGCAAAATGCTGCAACCGTTTGGGGCGCGAACCTTATCCCTGACGAGTGGGGCCGCGGGCGGCGCCGGCTTGCGCCGCGCCGCAGGACCGGCGCGTTCGCGCGCGCCGGCCAATTTCGTGCTCGTTTCAAAGGGTTCGGACGGCGGCGCGCTGACGACGCTCAGGCGATGGGCGGGGAGGATGTGGCGTCGTGACGTTGCGGCCGCCGTCCGATTGATGAAACGGCAAACAAAAAGCCCGCCGCGGATTGCTCCGCGCGGGCTCAACAATTTCGGAATTTTTGAATTATGCAGCTGAGTTGCCCGACGTGTCAAACCTTTTTACGAGCTGAATGCGATCGGTAAAATGCAACGCGTCGGCTTCGACGGTGGGAAACCGCCTTGATCGAAAGTTTGCGCATGATCTGGAATCGCAACATGAGTTGGCGTCGATCGGCCGTATGCTTGTTGCGATGATGTCAGTGTGCCGCTGAGTTGCCCGACGCGTCAAGTGGGACAAGCCGTTCATATTTGGACCGACATCAATTACGGTTTTCGGCTCGCGCCGGTCGAACCGGCCCGCGCCGTACGTTGATTGCAGGGAGGAAGCGTCGATGTATTTCGTTGCTGCCGTGCTCGCGGTCCTGTCCGGCCTGTTCTATGCCGCAGGCCATCATCAGATCGGTTCGCTCGGTACCACCATGTGCCAGTATGGCGGCTTCTTTTGCGACACTCCGGTGCTGGTTCTCGTCGGTGCCGGGTTCGCCGCGGCGTGGGGCATGCTCGTCAGCGTTCGCTGATCATCGCTTGATGCTGCCGACAGTGATCTTGTGCCGCTGAGTTGCCCGACGAGTCAATTTCTGCGCTCCGCGTCATCGGACGCATCTCCACGAACGCCCACATCTATTGCGGCGGGATAGGGTTTGCCGGTTGCGCCGGCTTGGGGCCAGGTGGAACGGGTTCAATCGGCGCCTTCGGCTCGGTCGGCATGACCGTTGCGCCGGCCGCACGCGCAGCCTCGCCGGTCGTCCAGTAGTTGGCGGAGGCGGCCGGCTGCACCTTCGGCGTATTCCATGGACCGTGGTCGACGATCAGCATCCCGAACACGCCAAGGATCGCAATCACGGCTGCAATCACCAGCGGCGTACCGCCGTGCCGATTGCGATGCCTGAGCGAACCACCTTCCATTATGCCGTGCGCTTGCATTGTCATCATCGTCTCCTCCCCGGAAACAAGCCGCGACCCGCGCGTAAGTTTCCGGTTCCCTGACGTGAAAGGACGGCATGTCGGTGGAACCAATCTACGGCTGTGGCATTTGCACGATGTGCGACCGCCACCCGCAATTCAAAACGGCGCCTGTCGCGGATAGCCCTAGGTCATCGACCCGCTGTTCAAAGCATGTGCACGCGCGGATGGAAGGTGGCGACCACCTGACCTTTAGTGAGATCGCGGCACATGAGCTCCGAGACACCCGAGTCCCCCCTGCAGCCCACACTCGGCGAACGAGCGATCGACGCTGCGACGGACGTTTCGCGCACCATCACGGAGGTGTCGGACGGACTGCGAGCGGCTGCGGATCGGCTCAGCGACGCGATCGCAAGCTCGCGCCGGCCGGGCGGAGTCCTTGCCACGGTGAGCGCGGTCACGCGCGAAGCGCCGCTCGCCAGCCTGTTCGTCGCGTTTCTGCTCGGCGTTGCCGTCGCGCGCCGGCGCTAGGCTCGACGCGCTGCGAAAGCCGTCCTAGAACTTGCCTTTGGTGGCGTCCTTGGTTGCGGACATGACGCTTCCGCTGATCTGCCGCATATGTTCGCCGGCGTTGGTGAACTGGCTGCGCAGGAACTCCGACTGGATCCGCATCGCCTCCTGCAGATCGGTCGCGTGCACGAGCTTGCGCGCATGCTCGAACGCCGCCTTCATGTTCTGCTCGGTGAACGACAGCGCCTGTTTGGAAATCTCGGTACCGGTGCCCGGCATCGCCGTCATCGACTTGCTCGCGGCGTCAAAGAACAGGCTGAAGGCCTGTTCGGCCTGGTCGATGGTCTTCTCCGCGAGATCGCGCAACTCGGCGGGAACTTCAAGCTTCGGCTCAATCATGATCGCGCCCCCTGAAATAAGCGTGGGGCAACGTTAGCATAGTTTGTGACGGCGTCAGCGCCGGATCAGGCCCGCTCGTTCTAGCCTCCGAGGAAAATTTACCTAGCCAAGGCCAGACCGCATGCGTAGCCGATTCCAATCGTGTCAGCACTGTGGCATAGTGATTCGACTTTCTTCGTTGGTCGCGTTCGCGTCTCTTGGGGAATAAGGGGATCCGATGCTGCGCGCCGTTCGTCCGACACCGACCTGCACCCGATTCAAGACCAGTATCGAGATGCCGTGCATGAAGTGCGGCACGCAAATGCGGCTGACCTTGATCGAGCCGCGCGACCAAGTCTACGACGTGCTGACCTATCAGTGCACGCCCTGCAATTCCGGCGAAAGCTTTCTGAACGCGCGATAAAGCGTTTTCACGCGAAGTAGATACCGGTTCGCGTGAAGAAAACGCGTCAAAATAAGAATCTAGAGCCCCGTTCCGATTCCATCGGAACGGATAAGGCTCTAGGCGGCTACCCCGTTCAGTCGCTCAACACCGCAGCTCCCGCCGGCGTCAGCACGGGCTCGTCGTCATGCAGTTCGACCAGACCCAGCTCCGTCAGGATACGCAAATCCTCGTCGCTGATCGGGGACAGTCCGAGCCGGCGGGCCTGGATGTCCCGCAGGGTCCAGCGCAAGCCGATCGCGCGTTCAAGTGAAAACTCAGCGAATGGATTATCTGCCATTCGCCTCGACTAGTGCGGCAATTTGGATCAGACTTTGTCTTTGCCGCGGCGGCTTCATGGACACCACAGATTGATAGCGAACTGGCGCGCCCGTGGGCCCCGATCGCGCTATCGCTTCGTACCAGTTCAGTAGCGGTAGGGATCGATATCGACCAGCGGGAATGCGCTGAACACGCTCGGCAGATGGGTCGGCAGCGCCGGGTGAAGATAGGATTTGTCCAGTTCGGCAAAGCTGGTGACGCCGAGCAGCCCGAGGCACCGGATTACCTCGTCCTCCAGCAATTCAAGCATCCGGACAATGCCCGCCTCGCCGGCCGCGGCGAGCGCCCAGCACTGCAGACGACCGATCCCGACAAGGTCGGCGCCCGAGATGATGGCCTTCACGATGTCGGTGCCGCGGCAGAACGAGCCGTCGACCATGATCTTGGCTCGCCCCGCGACGGCCTGGACGATCTCGGGCAGCACATGCATGGAGCCGCGGCCGTGGTCGAGCTGGCGTCCGCCGTGATTTGAGACGTAGATCCAGTCGACCCCGTGATCGAGGGCGATCCTTGCATCTTCGGCGGTGGCGATGCCCTTGAGGATCAGCGGAATCTTGAACTTGTCCTTGATCAACTTCACGGTCCGCCATTCCAGACCCTTCTGGAAATCGCCGCCGGTGGCGCGGATACGGCTTTCACGGACGTAGCGCTTGGCGATGTCGCGCTCGCGCCGGCTGTAATGGGCGGTGTCCACGGTGAGGCAGAACGCGGCATAACCGTTGTCGATGCTACGGCTGACCGTGTCCTCGACAAATGCGTCGTCGCCACGCACATAGAGCTGGAAGATGCGCAAGGCGTCAGGCGCGGCCTTGGCCGTGTTCTCCAGACCCGGCTCCGACACCGAGCTCAGCATATGCGCCGCGCCGAACGTTCCAGCTCCGCGCGCAACGGCTGCACCCGCATCGGGATCGAATATCTCGAGCGCGCCGACCGGGGCGATCATCACGGGAAGCCGGAGCTTGCGGCCGAAGACCTCGACGGAAGGATCGACATCGATGACGTTGCGCAGAACGCGCGGCCGGAACGCGATCTCGTCGAGGGCCATTCTGTTGCGGCGCATCGTGGTCTCGGTCTCCGAGGCGCCGACGATATGATCCCAGGCGTTCTGGTTCAGCTTGGCGCGGGCCTTTTGCACGAATTCGTGCAGGTTTTGGAATTCCTCGCCGCTGGCGCCGAGCTCGACATTGCGCGTCTGTTGAATGGGGGTCCCGTCATTCATGGTGTTTCTTCTCCCGATTTTGGCCGGCACATTAGCCGCAGACAAACCGGAAAAGCTACCGCCTTGAACTATGAATCCGGCCAGCGAAGGCCAGCTATTCGCTCGTGAGATAGATCAATTTCGACACCAAGCGCCCGGCGTCCGGACTGAGCCAGCCAGAGGCGAGCTAGCTGCCCGAAAACCGGTTTCGGTACTCGGTCGGTGACACGCCGAGGTGGCGCAGGAAGGCCCGCCGCATTCGTTCGTCATCGCCGAAACCCGCGCGCTTGGCGACTTCGACCACCCCGCCGATCTGACGGCTCTCGAGCAGCAGGCGCGCGGTCTCCACGCGCAGCGCCTCGACGCCGCTTGCGGGCGTCATGCCGGTGCGGCTGACATAGGTCCTGGCAAAGGTGCGAGGCGTCATCCCGGCCTTTTCCGCGAGGGTCTCGACCTTGAGGTCGTCAGTGATGTTCTCGATGATCCAGGCGTGCAGCGCGCTGAAGCGTCCCTCGACGTCCGACGCCTGGGCCGCGAGCACAGTCGAGAACTGGCTCTGACCGCCCGGCCTCTTGAGAAACACAACAAGCCGGCGTGCGACATCGAGCGCGGTGGTGTGGCCGAAATCCTCTTCGATCATGGCAAGCGCGAGGTCGATACCAGCGCTGACGCCGGCCGATGACCAGACCCGCCCATCCTTGACGAAAATCGCGTTGGGTTCGACGCGGATGTTGGGGAAGCTGTCCTGCAAGCGCGGGCAATACCGCCAGTGCGTTGCAGCACGCTTGCCGTCCAGGATTCCGGTCCAGGCCAGCGCAAACGCGCCGAGGCACACCGATGCGATACGGCGCGCCTTCGGCAGCGCCTCCGCAATCCAGTTCATCAACTTGGCGTCGTTGCGGAGCTTCCAGATGCCCGGCCCACCAGGGATCACCAGCGTATCGACCTCGGCGGGCGCAACACTGTCGATCGGCGCCGTGTCGATCATCATGCCGACATCGGTCGGCACCAACCCACCGGACGCCGACAGGTAGGAGAGCGAGTAGTCCGGCCCGGGCAGTTCGATCGCCTCCAGCTCCGCGAACACCTGGGCGGGCCCGGAGATGTCGAGCAAGGTCACGCCCGGAAAGGCGACGATCGCGATCCGCCGCGTGGTTTTCTTGTCGCGCGGCTCCGGCCGGGGCGCTTTGGCAGCTTTCGAGGGCATATTGTCCTTTAAGCCATTCGAGGCTGCCCTGTATAGGTCGCGATGGAATTCTGGAGTTCTGCCATGTCGCGAAATCTGGGCAGCGGATACGAGGCGATCAAATCGCCTTGGGCGGATTACGCGATCTACAGTCTACCCGACGCCTCGCGGATCGAATCCTGCGACCGTCAGCCGCTGATGGATGCCATGAACGGCATCATTGCCATCAACTGGCAAGCCCGCGAGCCGCACTGGACCGCAACCTCCTCGCCCTTCGACAAGAAGTACAGCCTGATCCTGGTCTACGACGGCTCAGGCCTCGTGGCCTTCTCGGTTTACCGCATCCTGCAGATGTCGGCCGGACTTGGAATCTACCGCAGCGGCACGGAAGTGCTGCCGGCGCACCAGGGCCGCGGCTTGTACGGCTTCTTCACGTCGGAAGTTCTGAAATGTTCGGGCGCCGCTGCGAGAGCCGACGGCAACGTCCTCTACGGCTGGCGGACCCGCAATCCGATCGTGTGGGCAGCGAACGCTAAGATTTGCGAAAAAGTGTCTCCATCGTTGCTCGACGATGCACAGGATCCCGCGTTGCAGGCGGCCTGTGTCGAGATGTGCACCTCGCTCTATCCGGGCAAGCCGCTCGAACTTCCCGACATGATCATGCGCGGCGCCTACGGCCACATTAAGCACCATCGGCAGACCTACCATGGCACCGCATCGCTGGTCGACGCCGCGATGTCGCGCAAGATTCCGAATTCAGCGGATGCCCTTTTCTCTGTCGGTTACGCGAGGGTTTGATGTCGATGCTCGGACAACAGGCGGTATACGTCCCGACGTCGCGCTTCACCGATCGCGCCTATCTGGCCTGGACGGCGGTCGCGATCGCCTATGCCATCGCGTTCCTGCAACGCGTGTCGCCGCAATCGGTGAGCCTCAGCTTCATGCACGACTTCGACACCGACGCGGCCGGTGTTGCGATGCTCGCCTCGAGCTATTTCTGGGGCTACACCTTGATGCAGATTCCGGCCGGCCTTCTCGTCGACCGTTTCGGCGTCAAGCGCGTCGTCCTGGCCAGCATGATCGCCTCGTCGCTCGGCAGCGCCGCATTCGCGCTCGCGCCGAACTTGCTCGACGTCTTTGCCGCTCGGCTGATCGTCGCCTGCGGCGACGCGCTGGTCTTCACCGCCCTGCTGAAGCTCGTCGCGCAGAGCTTCGCCGACGAGCGGTTCGGCATGATGTCCGGCATTTCGCAGGTGTCCGGCTATGTCGGCGGCGTGATCGCGACCACGCCGCTCGCGGCCGCGGTCTCGGGCTTTGGCTGGCGGTCATGCTTCCTGTTCATCGCCTGCATCGGACTTGCCAATCTCGCTTTCGCCAAGCTTGCGCTCAAGCCGGATCCGGTCTCGCACAGCAACAAGACGCTGAAGGGCGTTGCCATTACGGCACGACAAGCGCTGGCCCATGTCGCGAACTGGGGTTGCGCAATGACGTTTGCCTCGCACTTCGCGGTCGTGACGACGCTGTCGGGCGTCTGGGGCATTCCGATGGTCGCGCACTTCTTCCATATCTCGCCGACGGCCGCCGGCACGCCGCTGCTCGCCTTCATGATTGGCAATGCGCTCGGATCGATCTTCCTCGGTCATGCCGCCGACCGTGCCGCCGCGGTACTCGACCGCGCGCTGATCGGCATTTGCGCGCTGCGCATGCTCCTGATCGCGATGCTGCTGCCGCCGATCGCCCAAACGTTTGGTCTTGCCTACGTCACCGTCGTGTTCACGGCATTGGGCCTCGTTGCCGGCGGCACGGTTCCGCTGGTGCTGAAATGCGTCAAGAAATTGTACACGGCGGACCTGATCGGTGTCGGCGCCTCCGTGAATACCACGGCTGCCGGCATCTTCGCCGGCGTCGCGCAGCCCATCATCGGCTTCGCGATGCTTGCCGCCAGCAGCGCCTCCGGGACCGACGCCGTGCACAACACGGCCGTGATCGGTGATGGCGGCTACAGCGCCTTGATTGCCATTCTGCTTCTCATGTCGCTGCCGGGCATTGCCGGGCCGCTGTTGATGAGAAGCAAGTTGATAGCTCGTTAGTGTCGTTAGGAGTCGAGGGGGTGTTATGGAGCGCTTGTTTTTGAGAAGAGGCGAAGTCGCGTCAAACTTTCCGGTCAGCAGCTGGCAAAGCGTGATGTTTTCCGAGTTTGAAGCGCAGATGAGCAGCGAGGCGAGGCCGTTCCCTTGCGTGTTCGGGGTGACCGGACATCGCCAGGACCAGCTCCGCTACCTCTTCCTTGATCCGTATGATGTGGCGGTGCTTGGCGAACAGCTCGGACAATATGTCTCGGAGGCGCGCTCGTTCGGTCCCAACACCTCATTGATCGTCTTCACGCGGCCCCGCCCGGTGCAGACGATCGACGCCTATTATCGCAAGATGTGGCTGACGCTCGACCAGCTTGCGCGGCTGGACAAGAACCCCTGGCCATCAGAGATTCCGGAGCAGATCGACCATCCGATGTGGGAGTTCTCGTTTGCGGGCGAGCCGATCTTCGTCGTGTGCACAACGCCCGCGCATGTGATGCGCCAGAGCCGCCGGTCCAGCGCCTTCATGCTCACCTTCCAGCCGCGCTGGGTGTTCGAGAAGATTCTCGGGACGGAGAAGGCGGCGAACGCTGCGTTCGCCGAGGTGCGCAAGCGCCTGATCCCTTACGACAGCGCGAGCCCCTCGCCGCTGCTTGGCCGCTACGGCGCGTCCGACGGCCGCGAGTATCTGCAGTACTTCCTGGACGACGACAACAATGCGAGCGCCGGCTGCCCCTTCGCCAAGCTCGCACAGAACAAGACGGCACCGATCGCGAACAAGGAACAGGCAGCATGACCCAGATCATCGCAGGCGCGAAGACCGAATTTGCCATCGATCCGGAGATCCTGAACCTGCTCCCGGCGCAGGGCTCCGTCGAGCTGCAGCATGATGCGGCCGGCAAGGTGCATCACTTCCATACCCATCCGGTCGATGAAATCCTGATGATCATCAGCGGCCGGCTGAACTTCATCTGGGATGGCGGCGAACGGGTCGTCGGCGCCGGCGACACCATCCTGCTGCCTGCCGGCACCCGACATCAATCCGAAGCGCTCGAAGGCGGCGCGATCTACGTGATCGCGACGCAGCCCCCGGCCAAACCAATGAACAACTGACATCCAGGGAAAACGCGAACACCTCAGGACAGTGGAGGGTCGCGCGGCGGTTCAACCGCCAAACGTTCGACCAGCTCGATGACCTCGGAACGCTGGTCGGGCGCAAGCCGAAGGAAAGCCTTCAACAGTCGCAGGCTTTCCAGTGTTTCGCTCGATGGAGCTCCGAGCTTGTTCTGCAGCTCTGCAACATATGTGGGATTTTTCATCTCGCACCTTAAGTGAGGATTACGAATGGCATACCCAGGTAAACGTGAAGGCTTGGCCCAGAAGGTCGACACCGCAGCGCAAGAGGCCGAACGCCTCGGCCTGACCACGGCAACCCTTATACTCCGGATGGCCCGCCTCGAGATTGATCGGGCGGAGCCCGAGGAAGTTGAAAGTATGCCAAGGAACAACTTGCGCAGCAAGCCGAACTGAACTCCCGAAAACGGACCGGTTCTGGCTCCGGGGCCGCCGGCATGCGCCGGAGGCCTGTGACGTCTGAACGACGTCCTGTGAGGCGAGAGGCTTGCCTCTCGCCTGCGCTCAGGCTTTGCGAATATTCGATCTTCGGTGCAGGCCAGCCACGCTAGCCGGTGTTCCCTGCCTTGCCGAACGCGCCCGCCTCGGCCAAGGCGGCCATGCGCCGGTCGTCATAGCCAAGCGCCTTGCTCAACACATCCCGCGTGTGCTGACCGAGCAGCGGAGCCGCAACAGGATCAACCGCCGGCGTCAGGCTCATATTGACCGGCGACTCGATGTTCGGAACCGAACCGGCGGTCGGATGCGCGATTCTGCTCAGGCGATGCCGATCGCGCACCTCGGGTGCGTTGAACCCTTCCTCGACCGTCCGCAGATAGCCAACCGGAATGTTTGCCTTCTTCATCTTCGCCATCCAGTGCTCGAGCGTGTCGCTCGCGAACACGCTGGCAATGATGGCGCGGAGCTTCTCCTTGTTGGCCGTCCGCGCCTTGCGGTGAGCAAATTCGGGGTCAGTGACGAGATCCGGACGCTCCAGCACGTCGGTGACCAACCGGCGATAGAGCCGATCATTGGCGCAGGCCATGTAAAGCGGACCATCGGACGCCCGGTAGACGCCGACGGTCGGCGAACCGTTCGGAGAATTGCCGAAACGGCCCGGGTTGTTGCCGTTGATGAGATAGGCCATGCCGTAGAAGCCGGTCATTGAGACCGCGGTGTCGATCAACGCGACCTCGACCTGCTGACCGCGTCCGAGCCGATCGCGCGCGATCAGCGCCAGCAGGATGGCGTTGCAGGCCGACATGCCCGTTGCCATGTCCACGATCGGCGGCCCGGTGCGCACCGGCTCGCCATCCGGAAAGCCGTTGAGCGACATGAAGCCGCTTTCGGCCTGGGTGATCGGGTCAAAACCTGGACGTAGTGCGAAATCACCTTTGCGGCCGTAAGCGGAGATCGAGCAATAGATCAGCCGCGGATTGGTCGGCGCCACCGACGCATAGTCGAGCCCGAATTTCTTCATCACGCCGCCGGAGAAATTCTCCACCACGACGTCGGCCTTGGTGATCAACGCGCGCGCGACCTCGAGCGCGGCCGGATTGTTGAAATCGAGCGCAATGCCGCGCTTGTTGCGATTGAGGCTCAGATAAGCTGCGCTCTCTCCGCCGATTTCGGCGTGCTCGTAAGCGCGCGTATCGTCTCCGCCGTCCGGGTTCTCGATCTTGATGACCTCGGCCCCGAAGTCTGCCAACGTTTGCGTGCAGGCCGGACCGGCGACAACGCGGGTGAAATCGACAACCAGCAGCCCATCGAGCGCCGTCGGAACTCCCTCCCCGCGCGGCGCGCGCCCTGGCAATTCTGGTCCGGTCATGATCTGACGCTTCCTCTGTTATTTTGTCAGGCGAAATACGACGGCCCTCCCACGACCGACGCTGCGCGCCTTTTTAGCGGAAGCCCGTCACCAAAACCAAACCCGGATTTTGCAGGGCGGGACCTTCGCCTGACATGGCTGTCATCAGCAGAGCAGATCCCGCGGTGCCGGCAGTGCCGACACGGTCGGACCATTCGAATGTCGAGGAAGACTACCGGATAGCGGGTCCGTGAGGGCTTCCGGCCAGCGGAGGAATGTAGATTCGATGGGTGGCGGCGTCCGGCCGCCACCCGCTTTCGTCATCGAGAACCGTCGTGCTATTCGGCGATCATTTCGCCGGACCCGCCGAACTCGGCCGGAAAATCCTTCAACTTCGGCAGACCATCGCGTATCGGCAGCACCGCCTCGGCATAGTTGACGTGCACGCCAGGGCTGAATTTCAGCGTCGGGATCGTTGCCGTGAAGACGTCGACGAGCCCAAGCGTCGGGTGGTTGGTCATCAGGTGACCGCCGCACTTGGTGCAATATTTGCGTTGGCTCATCGCCGTCTTCTCGAATGTCCCGATATGGTCGGCGCCCCTGGTGACCTCAACCGCCTCAGGCTTCCAGAGGCTGAACGCATTCACCGGACCGCCGGACCAGGAACGGCACGAGCGGCAGTGGCAGTAACCCATCGCCTCAGGCTCTCCCGTGACCTTGAGTTCGACGGCGCCGCAAAAGCAGTTTCCAGTGTGATTCATCGGTCGGTTCTCCTTGGGTGAATTTTGATTGGGGCTCCGCGCCGGCACCGACCCACGTTGCTCGTGATGTTCGTGATGCAGGAGGAAGATATGGAGAGGCGTAGCCGCTGCGAACTCCCTTGAGGTGACGCGCCAGACCCATTCCCGGCCCCCGAGGCCATCACACTTCGCTCGAACGCAGGCAGGTCATAGGCGTGGGCGAAGTTACATGAGAGTCCGCGCCGCTGTCGACCTTCTTCACGGCCTGGCCGAGTGCAACGCCCATCACACACGAAGGATGGAGCGCAATGTGAGGCCAGGCACAGTCCCGCAATGTGATGAAGCGTTGCCGTGCCGGAGGCCTGCGTCGCAACCGGCACGCAAGCACATCACTTCAGATCAGCATCGGCGATCCCTTCACGGGAACCCTGTTCGGCGTGGCAAGCCCGTACATCAGCGCCAGCCGATCCAGGCATTCCTTGAGACGCCGCGCGAAATAGTCCTGCCAGCGCTGCGTGCGCAGCCCGCGCCGCTGCCCAACCTGCTCCATGGTCATGCCGAGGATCAGGACGTCGTGCACCAGCGCCGAGCCGTCGGCGCCGAGTTCATGCTCGGCACGATTCAACCGCAGGGTCGCCTGACGCTGCCCCTCCGTGATCGGCTCGCGTTGCTGACCGCCGTCGACGTATTCGCGTGTCGTGTCCACCGCGCGAGGGCCACGCTCGGCCTTCTCCCAATCGTTTTGGAAGGCCCTGCCGCTCCGATACTGCGTATCGTCGATCTGTCGATGCGCGTGCAACCGGCCGAGCGGATCGTTGCGTATCGAGCGGAACGCAACGATCTTGTCGCCCGGCTCGAGCGCAAGGGGGTCGTCGATCTCGACCGTCGCCACCTCGGCATTGAAGGGCAGATCCTGGGAGCGTCGATCGTGCGCTCCGGCGGGATCGTACGGTTTCCGGCGTTTGGCTCGCGGCATTGCTGGTCTCCAAATATTTGCGTGAAGAGCGCGCGGAGTCATCCGCGCGATTGCGGTTACGGACTGAAGTCCGGCGGTCGGGAGGTGAATCGCCTCAGATGGCCCCGACGGCCTGAAGCCAGGCCTCGTTCAATACCGGCCTCGCCGAGGCCTCCGGATCGCGGCCTAGGTGAAAATGCGGTGGACAGTAGCTCGTGCCCGGCCGGCACGGATGACCGCAGAAGGTGACCGTCTCGCCGTCGGCATCCCCGCCATAGGGATAGCGGCAGTCGCCGCGTTTCAGGTCGAGCAGTGAAAGATGCCGCGGCTCGACCGCCGCGCAACGAAGTTGGGGCATCTCCACCGCTTCGGCGAAGATCTTTGGCCAGCGAAGCAGATCGGGCTTCAGCTCGGCCCGCCCCTCCCGCAGGCGCCCGATGCCCGGGAGCTTCGGCAGGGACGGTTTCGGTGGGTCGAGGCGCCCCGGCAGGGACGGCTCCACCCGATCGAGGCCTACCAACCCCATGCGCTGGGCCCGGCTGAGGGCCGCGTAGCGTGTGTAGGCCGTGTTGAAGGTTGCGTTGATGGTGTCAGCGATCTCCGAGTAGGACAAGCCGCGGGCGCGCAGGTCCTGCAGGGCTGCCGAATGCTCCGGCAGCCAGTTCGTCATTTCCATTCCAGATTCCCATTTTTGTCATTCCGCCGGCGCCTTGCATAACTTCCGATATTCCGAAGGAAAAGTCAAGCTTGAATTCTGATAATCGTAACGGTATGGATATGGCAGGATTTGGAGAGGATGAAACATGCTGGACGCGGCACTGATCGAACGAGCACTGGAAAAGACAGGGAAGAGCAAGGGCGGGCTTGCCCGCGCAATGGGGGTACGGGCAGGGGCGGTATCCGAGATACTGTCGGGGATACGGTTGATCAAGGCGTCGGAAATCGCTCCGATCATCGAATATCTGGAGCTGAACTCGGTGCCGATCATGGGCCGGGTCGGCGCCGGCGCCTCGATCGAGCCGGACCTCGAGCAGGTACCGCCGGAGGGTCTCGGCGAGGTCGAACTTCCGTTCCCGGTGACCGAGGAGACCATCGCTTTCGAGGTCTCGGGCGATTCGATGCTGCCAAAATACGAGAACGGCGACGTCATCGTGGTCTATCGCGAGCAGCGCCATCCGCTGTCGAGCTTCTACGGCGAAGAAGCTGCGGTCCGGCTGAAGAGCGGCGAGCGCTACCTGAAGACGATCGAACGCGGCAGCTCTTCCGGCCTGGTCAACCTCAAGAGCTTCAACGCCAAGCCGATCAACGGCGTAAAGCTCGAATGGATCGGGGAAATCTGCGTCACCCTGCCCCGCGGCCAGATCGAACGGCTGCGCGGCAAGACGGCGAAGGGCCGCAAATCTGCCCGGACGCAGGGGCGATCGGAGAAATAGCGGCGCGACTTCAGGGCCGACCAGGCCGATTCGGATACCTCCGGACCGAATCGGCCGGACCAGCGGCGTCGGAATTCGGGTTATCGGCAATTTCTCTTGACATAGTTCCGATTATCGGAAATAATGGCCGATGACAGTCAAGGCATCGAACTATCAGGCATGCAGTATTTTGTCGTGATGATCGACTATGGCCGCCGCGGCCGGGAAGCGATCGTCGACCCCGAAATGACCCGGCGTGAGGTGGTCTCGCGCATCGCGTCGGGTGAATACACCAACATCAGCTTCATCCACGAGATTGCCGAATGTTCGGTTGAGGATGTCACGAACGACATCCTTGCCGAGGCTGCCCTGCCGGAGGTCCCCCTGACCGCCGCTGATATGCAAGCCAATACGCTCGATCACATCGGCGACCTGCGCAAGCACGAGCCGGTCTGACGTCGAGACCTCACATGGTGATTTCGAAAACGTGATCTTTCTTGAGCCGGCCACTTGGCCGGAACCGGAAACGGACTAGATAGGGTTCACGCAAAGTCTATTCGGACCGGGCGTGGGTTCCCTTTAGATTAGCGATTCGTTTCTCGGGCCGGTAGATTTCTGCTTCAAATGACTCCGACAAAAGATGCCGGGATCGCGGCAGGCGATGGCGATCTCAGGATTGCGCTGCTGCTCGGCATCGCGAACTGGTTTCTATTCCTCGATCATATTCCGCACAACGTCGTCAACACGCTGACCATGCGCAACTTCGGCTTTAGCGGCGCCACCGACCTGTTTGTATTCGTTGGCGGCTACGCGACGACGCTGATCTACAGTGGGATGGCGGTGGAGCGGGGAATGCTGGTGGCGGCCACCCGCATCTTCAGGCGCGTGTGGCAGCTCTATGCCGCCTACATCGTTTTGTTCGTGATCTATGTCGAGTTGATCAGCTATGTCGCAGCCCGGACCGCGGCGCCCGAGATCATCAGCGAGTTCAACATCACCGGCTTCATCGACCACGGGATCCGAACGCTGATCTACGGCCTGTTCCTGCAAGCCAAGCCGCTCAATCTCGATGTGCTGCAACTCATTATCGCCTTGATGGCCTTCCAGCCCATTATCGTGTGCGGACTGCTCTATGTGCCGAACGCGACGCTTGCCGGGTCCGTTGCGCTTTATGCGACCGCCCGCGTACTCGACTGGAATCTGTCATCATACCCGGACGGACACTGGTACCTGAACCCGTTCTGCTGGCAATTGCTGTTTGTGATGGGCGGCTGGCTCGCACTTATCGGCAAGCGGTACGCCTCCGATATCCGCTCGCTGCAGGCTACTCCAGCGCTGCGCGCCGCGGCCCTGTTGTATCTGGTGCTCGCGCTGACGATCGTCTCAGTTGGCGATATCCCAGCCCTCGCCCAGATGATGCCGGATGGACTGAGCGATATGCTCCTGCCAAGCGATCGGGAGGACGTTGCACCCCATCGCATCCTGCATTTCCTGACCCTGATGTTCCTGTTCACCTTGCTGGTGCCGCGGGACTGGGGGTATCTGCGATCACACGCCCTGCAGCCGATCATCAAGTGCGGCGAGGAGTGGCTCGCCGTGTTCTGTGCAGGCGTTTTCCTCTCCTTTGCCGCGCACCTTATCCTGATCACCGGCCCGAACTCGGTGGCGAGGCAGGTCGCGGTCAGCATCGCCGGCATCGCGGCGATGATTGCAGTCGCCTACTACGTCTCGTGGTCGAAGCAGCAGGATCATAAGTCGGCTGTGGGAGCCCATTCGTGAATCAGGTGATTGAGAGCGTTTTCGAGCGAAGTGGACACCGGTTCGCGTGAAGAAAACGCGTCAAAACAACCAGCCAAGCTGCGGTTCTGATTCAATCGGAACCGCAGCTCTAGTCGAGCGCCAGCGACCGCCGCAGCCGCGTCTCGCTGTCGTGCAACATCGCAGCGTCTAGCGCATCCCGACCGGCTGCATCGCTTGCACAGGCGAACAAGCGGTAGAATTGGGCCCCATCATAGGCGACCAGCAAGAGATCGACGCCTGCGTTCAATGCCTCGACGACGGCGGTGCAGACATCGTGCTGATAGATCGCGCCCATCACCAGATCATCCGTCATGACGAGGCCGGGGTAGTTCCAGCTTTTCCGGATCAGCCCATCGATGACGGCCTTCGAATGCGAGGCAGGCCGCGCCGGGTCGAGAGCGCTGACCGCCACATGCCCGACCATCAGGCGCGCACCGGTGGTCGACAGCACATCGCGGAACGGACGCCAGTCGGTCACCTCCAGTTCGCCGACCGGCGTATCGAGATCGGCGTTGAAATGATGCGTGTCGGCGCGCACGCGGCCCAATCCGGGAAAGTGCTTCACGGTGGCATTGACGCCCGCGGACTCGAGGCCATGGATGTAGGCGCCCGCGATCGCGCTCACCTTGGCGGGGTCGTCGGAAATCGCGCGCTGATTGGTCAGCGTATTGAAATCGAACCGGTTGCGCGTCGCCTCGGGCCGAAGGTCGAGCACCGGAGCCAGATTGAGGTTGACGCCGAGCGACGCCAGTTCGCGTCCATGGATGCGTCCGAACTCCTCGGCTTTTGCCGTTCGCTGCTCCGGCGCCAATTCGGCCAGCGAGGCAAGCGCGGGCAGCCTCGTCAGCGGCGGCGCGAGGTGCGAAACGATGCCACCCTCCTGATCCGTCGCGACCAGCAGCGGCGGCAGCCCGGCCGCGCGCCGCTTCGCCTGCAGTGCAGCGATCTCCGCCTTCAGTGCATCGACCGTCCGGCCGGCGACATTGCTCCCGGTGACATAGATGCCCGCAATCAACCCGCTCTCCGCCAGCGGCGCGACCTCGTCGAACGACCGGTAGCCAACGATGAAATGCTGCCCAAGGGACCGCGCAAGAAGCGGCTCAGTCTGCATTACGCGGTGCTTGCGGACCTCGAACACACCGTGCGCGGCCAGCATTGCGAGTGGCGGCAGGCACCACAGGATGACGAGAAGCTTCCCCGCCCAGGCCCGCCAGGCGCCGCGGCGGACCAGCATGGGCACGACGGCGACGCTTGCGACCACGAGCAGCAGATTGCCGATCCCGCGTAGCGGGACCAGATAGGGATCGTTGTGGTTGACGCCGGCAAAGACGAATGCGAGCCCGACGATCCAGGCTAGGGCAATGCTGACTCGCTTGATGATTTGCATGGAGACGAAGGGTTGAACAAACCGAACGTGTCGTCCGTATCAGACCGGATTCGCCGCAGCTAGCGGATAAGACCCCTCTGCACGCAATCTGCATAAGACTCCTGAACTCCTGCTGATCGCCTTTCCGCTGTCTGCACGCAGCCAACCCAAGGTTCGCCATGCTGCAGCCGGGATCGCGTTCGCACACCCGTCGATGACGTCAGCGCGACCGCCGGAGTCCAAACGTCCTTCAATCCTGAGGTCACAATGACAAGCCTTGAGTCACCGGAAACCGAGACACAATCGATTGCCAACGGCTTGCCGCCGGCCAAGGCCGCCGCCGCGCTTACTCTCGCCGCGCTGGCCGATTGGTTGTTCTATGATCAGAATGCCGGACTCTCGGTGGTCCTGTTCGCAGTCGCGCTGGCCGGCGTGTCACTGGCCTCCAACTTTGGTCACCTCGCTCGCCACAGGCTGCTGATGGCCGGCGCGATCGTTGTGGCCGGGTTGCTCCCTGCCCTGGAGGAGTTCAACGCAGCCTCGCTGGCCTTCGCCGTTCTTGCGCTCGGCGCCGCGCTCACTCTCACGACCAATCCCTGTCTCGACAGTGTGGCCAAGGGAGCTGCCTCGCTGGTGGACCTCTTGCTGGTCAGCCCTTTCAGGTTGTTCCGGGACGTCGTCAGCGCATTCAGCCTGCCGGGCCTGACCAAGGGTTTCATCCTATGGTTGGTGCCATTGCTGCTCGGAACCGTGTTTGTCTTTCTGTTCGTCGCCGCCAATCCAGTGCTGGAAATATGGATCAGCCAGCTGAACCCGGGCAATCCCGCCGCCAGCCTCAGCCTCGGCCGCACGCTGTTCTGGATCCTCGCATTGGCGCTGGTCTGGCCCTTCATCCATGTCAAATGGCGGCACTACACCAACGTCGTGCCCAACGGACCTCGATCTTCCGCGAGGGATCCCGCCGAACCCGATCATTTCATCGACTTGTTCGGCGCAGGCTCCATCCTGCGCTCCCTGATCCTGTTCAACCTGCTGTTTTCGATTCAGACCATTCTCGATGCGATCTATCTCTGGGGCAACGCGACGCTTCCTGCCGCGATCACTTACGCGTCCTACGCCCATCGTGGCGCCTATCCGTTGATCGTCACGGCGCTACTGGCCGCGGCCTTCGTTCTGCTCGCGATGCGCCCGGGCGGCCCGGCCGAACAATCGCGAGTGATCCGACCGCTCGTCTACGTCTGGGTCGGGCAGAATGTCTTGCTGGTGATCTCCTCGATGCTCCGGCTTGATCTCTACGTCCAAACCTACCTGCTCACCTACTGGCGCGTCGCAGCATTCGTCTGGATGCTGCTCGTCGCCGTCGGGCTGATCCTGATTCTGGTGCGCATCGTCCTGCGGGCGTCGAATGAATGGCTGGTCCGCACCAACCTGTTGGTACTCACCATCCTGCTCTATGTCTGCTCCCTGGTTAATTTCGCCGCCGTCATCGCCGACTACAATGTCGGCCACAGTCGCGCAGCCTCGGGCAGCGGCGCCAATCTGGATATGGACTACTTGATCCAGCTCGGCCCCCAAGCCCTTCCGGCCATCGACCGGGCGATCCAGCTCCGCTACGCCAACCCGGTCCTTGTCTCGCGCCGCAATAGCCTTGTAGAACAGCAACGCCAGCAGATGGCCTCATGGCGCAGCTGGGGCTTTCGCGGCTGGCGGCTTCGGCGTTTCCTCGACAGGCAGCAGACCAATGCGCCGGGATAGTCGAAGCGCCGGTTTTCGGAGACGACTCGTGACGCACCGCATCCTCATCGTCGACGACGACCTGCATATCCGCGAGGTCATCCGCGTCGCCCTCAAGAAAGCCGGCATGAGCGTGGCCGAGGCCCGCGACGGAAAGGAGGCGCTGACCCGGTTTGCCGGCGAGCGGCCGGACCTGATCGTGCTCGACATCGGCATGCCGGAGTTCGATGGCCTCGACGTCTGCCGTGAAATTCGCAAATCGTCCGACGTGCCGATCCTGTTCCTCTCCGCCCGTGACGAGGAGATCGACCGCGTCCTCGGCCTCGAGATCGGCGGCGACGACTATGTGACCAAGCCGTTCAGCCCGCGCGAACTCGTCGCGCGGGTGAATGTCATCCTACGGCGGCTGACCCCACGGATAGCGGCGACAAGGACAGAGGCCGCCGTGCTCTCGCGGGGGCAGCTCTCGATCGATCCCGAGCAGCACATCGCGACGTTCGCGGGCGCGCCGCTGCGCCTGACCGCAATCGAGTTCGGAATTCTGCGCGCCTTCCTGACGCGACCGACGGTGGTATTTAACCGCGAACAGATCATGAGCGCGGCCTACCAGCTCAACATCCAGGTCTCCGACCGCACCATCGACAGCCACATCCGCAACATCAGAGCCAAGCTCGCAGCCGCGAGCTGCGACAACGTTATCGAGACCGTTCACGGCGTCGGCTTCAAGCTCGGTCGCTGCGAGCTGCAGGCATGACATCCTTCCGCGCCCGCCAGAAGTGGCGACCGTCGCTTGGTCTGGTCATCTTCACCGTGCTTGCCCTGGTCGCGCTGCTGCCGCTGGTGGGTCTGTTCTTCTTCCGCCTCTACGACAACCAGCTGATTCACCAGACCCAGGCCGAGCTGATCGCGCAAAGCCGCGTTCTTGCCGCGATCTACGCCGAAGAAGTGAAGGCACGATTGGGCAACGGCATCCCGCTCGGCCCCGCGGTCCCCCCGGAGGCGTTGCCTGATCCCGGCGATCAGGTGACGCCGATCCGGCCCGCGCTCGACCTCGCCGGCAACGACCTGCTGCGGCGACGGCCCGACGCACTGCCGGCGGCCAGGGCCGCGGATCCGGCCTATGTCGAGATCGGCACCCGGCTGATGCCCATCATCCTGGAGACCCAGAAGGTGACGCTTGCAGGCTTCCGGATTCTCGATCCGCAGGGCGTGGTGATCGCCGGACGCCAGGAGGTCGGACAGTCGCTTTCCCATATCGAGGAGGTGGCCGCGGCGTTGCACGGCCAGTATAGCGCCGCATTGCGCATCCGCATGCCCGACAAGCCTCCACCACCGATCTATTCAATCAGCCGCGGCGTCGGTGTTCACGTCTTCTCCGCGATGCCCGTGATCGTCAACGACCACGTTGCCGGCGTGATCTACACGTCGCGGACGCCGAGCAACATTTTCGACCATCTCTATCAGGAGCGCGGCAAGTTCCTGCTCGCCACATCGGCCGTGCTGCTGGCGACGATAGCGATCGGGTTGATGTTCTCACGCACGGTCACGCGCCCGATGCGCGAGCTCGTCGATCGCGCCGTGCGGATCGGCCGTGGCGACCGCAACGCCTTCCAGCCGCTGCAGCACTATGGCACACGCGAACTCGCCCAGCTCTCCGACAGCTTTCTGGACATGGCCCAGCAGCTGTCGCGGCGGTCCGACTACATCGCCACCTTCTCGGCACACCTGACGCACGAGTTGAAATCGCCGCTGACATCGATCAGGGGCGCAGCCGAGCTGCTGCAGGATTCGCTTCAGAGCAAATCGGATACGCTGACCCGCTCCGAACAACAAAGCTTCATCTCGAACATCCTTGGCGACGTCGAGCGGCTCGATGCGATGAGCCAGCGGCTGCGCGAGCTCGCCCGTGCGGAGAGCACCCCACAGAACGAGCAGACCCCGCTCTCTCCCGTCATCGAAAACCTGAAGGGCCGCTTTGAAGGCCGTACCATTGCGGCCAGCGGCTGCCTCGACCGCTCAATCGGCATGTCCGGCGAGAAGGCGCTGATCGTGCTGGCGCATCTGGCCGACAACGCGTTCCGTCACAATGCCAAGTCGGTGGAGATAGAAGCGACCGGTGACGCCTCCAGCGTCAGAGTGACGATGAGCAATGATGGCGACCCGATCTCCGACGCCAACAGCGACAAGATCTTCGACGCCTTCTTCACCACGCGCCGCGACAGCGGCGGCACAGGCATGGGGCTGGCGATCGCGCAAGCCGTCATGGTGAGCCATGGCGGCTCGATCCGGCTCCTGCCCTCCAGCCGGGGCGCCGCCTTCGAGTTGCAGTTTCCCGCCGTCTGACCGGTCAGAACCGCTTGATGATGATCGCCGCCCTCATCGCCGAGGGCGCGCCGATCGAACCCGCTTCCTGACTATTTTCGGCGCGAAGCCAAAATCTTCTCGGCGGCGCGAAGGTGCGGCTTGTCCAGCATCTTGCCATCCATCTTGGCGACCCCGGACGGATTGCGGGCAAACGCGGCGATCACCCGTTCCGACCACGCGATCTCCTCATCCGTCGGCATGAAGGCCGCGTTGACGACGTCGACATGCTTGGGATGGATCACGGCCTTGGCGAGGAAGCCGTCCTGCCGCGCGGCGATCGCCTCCGCCTTCAAGGCATCCAGATCGTTGATGTCGGTGGCAATGGTATCGATCGCGACCACCCCGGCGGCGGCCGCGCCGATCAGGCAGAGATCGCGGGCCAGGATGAAGGGGGAATGATAGCGGCCGTCGGTGCGGTTGCGCGTTGCCCCGAGCGAGGCCGCGAGATCCTCCGCACCCCACATCATGCCCCAGAGACGCGAGCTCATATTCTCGAAGTCGAGGATTTTCAAGACTGCCCGCGCCGTCTCGGTCGCGACCGTGACGATCCGCGTGGTGCCCTGCGCGATGTCAGAGGCGGCCTCGAATGCGTCAAGATACAGCGCGAGCTTGTTGACGTCGGCGGCGCCAGCGCATTTCGGCAGCACGATGCCGTCGGGCTTGCCGGGCATCACGGCGGCGAGGTCGCCGAGCGTCAAATCGGTGTCGAACGCATTGACCCGGATATAGAGCTTCTGGTCCGGATTGCGCGCATCGAGCATCTCGCGCGTGATACCGCGCGCAACCACCTTCTGGTCCGGTGCGATGGAATCCTCGAGATCGAGGATCAGCGCATCGGCCGCGGTCTTCTTCGCGCTTTCATACTTCCGGGTGCTGTCACCGGGAACGAACAGGAACGATCGCATTGTCTATGCCTTCGGCTTGCAGTGCATCAGGCCGGTGCGGCGGCAACTCGCCACCACCTCGCCGCGCTGATTGGTCATAGTGTGCTCGAATTCGACGATGCCCTGGGTCGGCCGCGACTTGCTGGCGCGCTTGCCGATGATCCTGGTGTGCGCCTTCAGCGTGTCGCCGTGGAACACCGGCTTTGGAAACTTAACGTCGGTCATGCCGAGATTGCCGACCGTGGTGCCCAGCGTCGTGTCGTACACGCTCATGCCGATCATGATGCCGAGCGTGTAGAGGCTGTTGAACAGCCGCTGGCCGAACTCGGTCTTCTCGGAAAAGTGCGCATCGAGATGCAGCGGCTGCGGGTTCATGGTCAGCAGGCTGAACATGGTGTTGTCCATCTCCGTCACGGTGCGGCTGAACTCGTGATGGAATTCCTGCCCGACCTCGAACTCTTCGAAATACAATCCAGCCATTTAGCGTCCCTTGTAGTTGGGCGTCCGCTTCTCGACGAACGCATTGAGCCCTTCCTGGCAGTCTTCCGTCGACGCCACCACGACAAAGCTCTCAGCCGCATTCTCGACCGAACGGCGGAAATCGGCATCGACTGCGCGCATTAAGGCGTCGCGGCCGATCTTCATCACGATCGGCGACTTCGCCGCAAACTTCCGTGCGATCTCGCGCGCTCGCTTCAGCGCAGTGCCCTTCGGTACCACTTCGCTGAGCAGGCCCATGCGATAGGCGGTCGCCGCATCGAAGGGTTCGCCGAGGAACAACGGGCCGAACGCCTGGTGTTTCCCGACCAGCCGCGGCAGCTGCACGAAGTGGATCGCCGGGATCAGGCCGACATCGATCTCGGGGTAGCCGAAAGTCGAACCGTCGCCCGCGATGATCATGTCGCAAGAAATCGCGATCGTCATGCCGCCGGCCCGCACCGCGCCATCGATCGCCGCAATGGTGGGCTTGCCCATGCGGTATTGCGTATCGTTCAGCGCAAAATACAGCCGCTCGAGAAATGTCTTGGTCTCGATCGCGGGCTTGCCCCTGACGATATCGAGGTCGAGGCCGGCGCAGAACACCTTGTGCGCGCTGCTGATGATGACGGCGCGCACGCCCTCATCATCGCGCGCCTTCGCAAGGGCCGCCAGCAACGCGTCGATCAGGGGGATGCTGAGTGCGTTGACCGGCGCGCGATCCAGCACGATCTCCGCAATCTGATCGGTGACCGAGTAACGAACGAGGTCCGTGCTCATGATGTATTGCCTCCCGTTATCGCTTGGCTTGCCGCACGGCGCCTGACAGCAACAGGCCGTCGATCTCTGCGGAGCCGAAACCAGCCTCTATCAGCACGGCGCGGCTGTCCTGTCCAACATCGGGCGCAGGACAGAGCTGATCCTCGGACAGGCTCGCGATGCCCGGCGTCCGCGGCGTGTAGACCGCACCGACGCCCGGCGTATCCTGGCGCACCGACGCCCTGGTCGCCTCGACATGGGCGTTGCGCAACCATTCACCGGGGGTGAGGATCCGCTCGGCTATGATATCGCCGACGTGCAGCCGCGTCAGCCAGGCGTCGGTCGGCTGCGTCAGGAACACCTCGCGCAGCTGCGGGATCAGCGTGTCGGCCGCATCGGCGCGCCGGGCGAAATCGGCGAAGCGCGGATCGCTGGCGAGATCCTCGCGGCCGATCGCGGTGCACAGCCGCTTGTATTGCGGCTCGTTCACCAAGGTCACCATCATCCAGCCGTCCTGGGTCTGGTAGGTGCCAGCCGGCACGTTGAGCGCGCGCGGCGCACCGCCCTCCAGGATGAACTCCGCGACCTTGTGGCCGAGCAGCGCCGACGTCGACTGGCAGAGATTGACGTCGATCCAGCGACCGGTGCCGACCGTCGCGCGCGCGAACAGCGTCGTCGCAATCGCCTGGAACGCATACACGCCGGTGACGACGTCGGAGATGGTGGTGCCGACCCGATGCGGCACGCCATCGGTGCCGACATTGACCGAGACCAGGCCGGAGAACGCCTGCGCGACCGAGTCCGATCCGGGCCGCTTCGAATACGGCCCGCTCTGCCCGAAGCCGCTGACCGACAGATAGACCAGGCCGGGATTGTCGCGCGACAGGCTCTCATAGCCGAGCCCAAGCCGCTCCGCCACACCAGGGCGAAATCCTTCGATGAGCACGTCTGCCTCGCGCGCCAGAAGCTGCGCGATCGCGATGCCGTCCTTGTGCTTCATGTCGAGGCACAGGCTGCGCTTGCCGCGGTTGTAGACCGCCGACAGCGTCGTTTGATTGCCGTAGGTGGTGCCGAGATAGCGCGACCAGTCGCCTTCCGGCGGCTCGACCTTGATGACGTCCGCGCCGTAGACTCCGAGCAGCATCGCGCAATAGGGCGAGGCGATCCCCTGCCCGAAATCGAGCACCTTCAGCCCGCGATACGGCGCCTCGTGCGTCGGCGTCAGCCTGCGTTCGCCCGCCATTTGTCCTCCCACATCCGTCGAGGAGCCTTACAGCGCCAGATAGCGCTGCCGGATGTTGTCGTTGGCCTTCAGCTCTTCGATGGAGGATGTGTAGACGATCTGTCCCTTGTCGATAACCGTCGCGTGGCTCGCAAGGCCAAGGCAAAAATGCATGTTCTGCTCGGCGATCAATACTGTGGCACCGGTGCCGCGGAGCTGCCGCAGCAGCTCGCCGATGCGCTGCACGATGATCGGCGCCAGCCCCTCGCTCGGCTCGTCCAGCAGCAGCAGCACCGGATTGCCCATCAGCGTGCGGGCGATCGCCAGCATCTGCTGCTCGCCGCCGGACAGCCGTCCGGCGATCCGGTGCCGCAGCGGCTCCAGCAGCGGAAACACGTCGTAGACGCGGCGGATCGACCATTCGTCCTCGCCATCCGGCCCTTTCTTCTGGCCTATGACGAGATTGTCCTCGACGGTATGCTCGGGAAAAATCTGGCGGTCCTCGGGCACGAAGCCGAGCCCGGCCCGCGCGATATGATGCGGCCTCATCCCGGACACCACGCGGCCGCGCAAGGTCACCTTGCCGCGGCGCGCCGGCGCCAGCCCCATGATCGCCTTCATGGTGGTCGACTTGCCGGCGCCGTTGCGGCCCAGCAGCGCCATGGTCTCGCCTTGCCGCACCGAGAGGCCGACGCCGAACAGGATCTGGCTGGTGCCATAATAGACGTCGAGGTCCTCGACCTGCACCACCGGCTGCGCACTCATACCACCGCTCCCGCGTGGTCGTCGCTGCCGAGATAGGCCTCGATCACGGCATCGTTTCGCCGGATCGCGTCCGGCGTCCCGGTCGCAAGGATCCGCCCGTAGCACAGCACGACAATCTGCGGCGCGATCTTGAACACGATATCCATGTCGTGCTCGATGAATACGACGGTGATCTTCTGCGTTTCCCAGAGCTCGCGCACCTTGTCGATCATGCGCCAGCGCTCTTCAGTGCCCATGCCCGCGGTCGGCTCATCCAGCAGCAGCACCTTGGGTTCGAGCACCAGCGCGAGCGCGATGTCGAGCAGCTTCTGGTCGCCATGCGACAGTGTGGCCGCGGTCCGGTTGCGCTTGCTGGCGAGGCCGAGCAGCTCCATCGCATGCTCGGCGCGATCGCGCGTCTCGGCCAGCGGAAAGCGGCGATGCATCACGCCGGCGCGGCGCTGATCGGCGCAGACCGCTGCGAGCATCGTCTCCTCGACCGTCAGCGACGGGAAGATGCTTGCGACCTGGAAGGCGCGGCCGATGCCATGACGCACGATCTCGGGCGGCGTCTTGCCCGCCATATCGACGCCATTGAGCAGGATCTGCCCGGCATCGGGCCGCAGCGCGCCCGTGATCAGATTGAAGAAGGTGCTCTTGCCGGCACCGTTGGGGCCGATCACGGCGGTGAGCGAACCGTCGGCGAAGTCGAGCGAGACGTTGTCGGTCGCCTTGACGCCGCCAAAGGATTTCGAGAGGGCGCGGATTTCCAGCATGGCTAGCCGCCCGCCTCCCGCAGGCCGCCATAGCTGTTCCACGATGTGGCGACGAGCCAGCCGCAATCGACCGGCACATTGGCGCCGGTCATCGCGGAGGCCGCATCGGAAGCCAGGAACGCGACCACGCGGCCGATCTCCGAGGGATCGACGAGACGGCGAAGCGCTGCGTTGGCGGCGAGCGCGGAGACATCCCGCTCGCCGCGATCGATGGCATTCTTCAATGCCGGAGTCAGCGTGTAGCCGGGCGACACGGCGTTGACACGGATACCCGATGGCCCCCACTCGGCCGCCAGGCATTCGGTGATGGCGATCACCGCGGCCTTGGCGGGCGCATAGGCGTGCAAGGGCATCGAGCGCATTCCGGCAATCGAGGCGATGTTGACGATGCTGCCGCGCTTGCGCGCGATCATCTGCCGCGCAAAGGCGACGCAGGCGACATAGGTGCCGCGCTGGTCGACGCGCACGACGTCGTCCCAGGAGGACATCGGCAGATCGTGCGGCCGGACCGGCACCTGGATGATGCCGGCGCTGTTGACGAGCACATCCACGGGGCCGCAGTCCCGCTCGATCGCGGCGGCGCTGGCCTCGACGCTGCGCTCGTCTGCGACATCGGCGGCAAAAGCCTTGCCGCCAACTTCCGCTGCAACCGCCTGCGCCTTGGCGAGGTCGCGGTCGACGACCGCCACAATATCGCCTGCCGCCGCCAGCTCACGGACGCAGGCCGCGCCGATGCCGCTGGCGCCGCCGGTGACAACGCTGATCCGTCCTTTGGTACTCATAGCGCGCGCTCCCCGGCTGCTCCGCGGCGCTGCGCGAACCATTCGACGACGAAGTCCATCAGGCCCTTCCGCAGGCCGATGGCAAAGAACAGGATCACGATGCCGAGCACAATGCCGTGATACTCGGTCAGCCGCGTGACGGTGTCATTCAGGATCAGGAACAGCATGGTGCCGACCATCGGTCCGAGGAAGGTGGTCACGCCGCCGAGCATGTTGATGAAGATGCCCTCGCCGGAAATCGTCCAGTAGGCGAATTCGGGATAGGCGCCGGAGACGAACAGCGCCATGATCATGCCGCCGGTCGCAGCGAACAGCGCCGCCAGCACGAAGATTGTCAGCTTGGCGCGCCAGACGTCGATGCCGATGAAGCTCGCCCGCGTGGCGTTGTCGCGGATCATGCGCAGCGTGTAGCCGAACGGCGACTGTGCGATCTGGCGCATCAACAGTAACCCGATCACCAACAGCGCGCAGCTCGTGATGTACAAATGCAAATGGTTCGACAGATCGATGCCGAGAAATGGCGGCCGCGGGATGCCGCCGCGCAAGCCCTGGTCGCCACCGGTCAGCGATTGCCACGACAGGATGGTCGAGTGGATCAGCATCTGGAACGCCAGCGTGACAAAGGCGAAGTAAATCTCTTTCAGCCGCACGCAGATCGCGCCAATGACGGCGGCAACGACCAGCGTCATCGCCAGCGTGCCGACGAAGGCCACCGGGATCGGCACACCGGTCTTCTGCATCATGAGGCCAAAACCATAGGCGCCGAGGCCGAAGAACATGCCGTGCCCGAACGAGATCAGTCCGGTGTAACCGACCAGCAGGTTGAGCGACGTCGCGAACAATCCGTAGGCCGCGCAGCGGATCACGAAGTCGAGCAGCTGCTTGCTGCCGAATACCATCGGCAGCAGCGCGAGCACGACAAACGCCGCGAGCGCGATCAGCACATCGCGATAGCGCTGCGGTCTGGCATCGATCCGGGGAACCTCGAGGGGCGGCGCGCTTTGGCCTGCCTGCAATTCGGTCATGCGACCTCCCTTCCGAACAGGCCGGTCGGGCGCGACACCAGCACGATCACCATGAAGAGATACATCAGCCCCTCGGTGAACAGCGGGAAGCCGAGCGATCCGAACGAGCGGATCAGGCCGATCAGCAGCGCGCCGATCAGCGCCCCCAGGATCGAGCCCATGCCGCCGATCACGGTGACGATGAAGGACTCGATCAGCACCGAGAACCCCATGCCCGGGGTCAGCGAGCGCACCGGCGCGGCAAGCGCTCCCGCCAGTCCCGCCAGCATGCCGCCAAGCGCGAACACGCCGCCATAGATCAGCCCGGTATTGATGCCGAGCGCCGAGACCATCCCGGGATTATGCGCGGCGGCGCGGATCACCTTGCCGATCCTGGAGCGCGCCAGCGCCAGCCCGAGAACCACAGCCGCAGCGAGCGCCACGCCGATCAGCAGCAGATAATATGGCGGCACCACGCCGCCGGCGATGAACAGCGGCGGAACCTGGAATGCGGCCGGCATGCCCATCGAGCGGAATTCAGGTCCCCAGATCATGCGGACGACGTCGTCGAAGATCAGCACGAAGGCGTAGCAGACCAGAAGCTGCATCAGCACGTCGCGGCCGTAGACCCGGCTCATGAACACGCGCTCGAAGATCAGGCCGAGGAGCGCGGTGCCCGCTGCGCCGCTCAGTATCGCCAGCGCAAAGCTGCCGGTGAACTGATAGGCCGTCATCGCGAAATAGGCGCCGAACATATAGAAGGCGCCGTGGCTGAAATTGACCACCTTGAGCACGCCGAAGATCAGCGTCAGCCCGACGGCGACGAGAAACAGCAGCATGCCGATGATCAGGCCGCTGGTGGTCTGCGTCACCAGGCATGCAGGACTGGCGAGGCAACTGGCGAGCGCGTCGAGGTCCAAGGGAAATCATCCATTACGGCGGGCCGCAATGCCGGCGCGCGACAAACTTCAGATGAAAGGCGGAGACAGCACGCTGTCTCCGCCCCGCATGCGGATCAGGTGTAGCCCTTGCTCTTCTTCCACTCGGCTTCGAGCTCGAAGATGGTCTTCCAGTCGCCGGCCTTCACGTCGGGCACGTAGGGCTCCTGCGGGATCGTGGTGCCCCAGCCGATCGCGTAGCCGACCAGCGTGTGGTCGTCGGCGCGCATGGTGACGGTGCCGTCGGCGCCGAACGGGCACTTGATGGTAAGCCCGGTGAGGGCCTCCGCGACCTTCTTGCCATCGGTCGAGTTCACCTTCTTGACGGCCTCGTTGAGGAACATCACCGCCGTCGCATTCTGCCAGGACCAGTTGGTCGGGTATTCGTTGTACTTCGCCTTGTAGGCATCGCCCCAGGCCGCATTCTCCGGCGTCGGCGGGAATGTCTTGATGTAGCGGTCGCCGGAGTGGATGCCCTTGGGCAGGTTCTTCACCACGGTGAGCGCGGTGTAATCGGCCATGTTGACCGCGAACACCTCCATCTGGGTGAACATCGCGTAGATGTTGGCCTGGTCGATGTAGGAGGTGAGATCGCCGCCCCACAGGCAGGAATACAGCGCCTGCGGCTTCGCCTGCAGGATCTTGGTCACCACCTCGGTGTAGTCGGGCTGGAACAGCTTCGGCCAGGATTCGCTGATGATCTCTGCGTCAGGTGCGAACTTCTTCAGGTACAGCACGAACTCGCCGGTGGTATCGCGGCCATAGGCATAGTCGGGCGAACAGGTCGCCCATTTCTTCAGGCCCTTGGCCTTGGCGATCCCTGCCGCGTAGCCGGCGCCGACGATCGAGTCGTGAATGCCCTGCCGCACGCAACGGAAGGCGTTCGGGATGTGCTGCTTGGGATCGGCGGTCAGCGACGACGCTTCCGAGCAAGTGTGGATGCAGAGCACGCCGAGATCGCGCGCCACCTCATGAACCGCGAACGATCCTGACGACGCCTCGCCGTCGAGCAGCATCTCGCAGCCGTCGGTGTTGACGAGCTCGCGCGCGATGCGGGCGGCTTCCTGCGGCTGTCCCTTGGAATCGCGGATCACCATCTCGATCTGCCGCCCGGCGAGCCCGCCGGCGGCATTGACCTTCTCGACCTCCAGCATCACCGCATTGCGCGAAGACGTTCCAAGCTGCGCGACGCGGCCCGAGAGAATGGTCGGCATGCCGATCTTGATGGTCTTGGCCTGGGCACGCGCCACCCACGGTGCGGCAAGGCTCGCCGCGCCGGCACCCATCAACGCAAGCGTCGAGCGCCGGGTGATGCCCGGTTTCCGGGTCCTCTTCATATTCCCCTCCCTGTCGGGTGTTGGCGTTCCCAAAATCCCTGTCGGAGATCGTTCCGTCTCCGTGACCGCAATGTTTTCAGAGCAAGGGGGGTGACGTCAAGCCAAAGATGAATTACGACTCATAATTCATCTAAGGAGAAACGGCGCCGGAAATCGGCCCGACGGGCGGCAAATGATCAATCTTTCCAGCTTCATCGCATTTCATGCCAGGCGGACTCCGGACCGCTGTGCGCTGAAATATCGCGGCGAAGATGTCTCCTATGCCGACTTTGATCTGCGCATCCGCCAGGTCGGCGGCTGGCTCGCGGCGCGCGGGATCGCGCCCGGCGATGTCGTCGCGGTCCTGATGAAGAACAGTTCGGCTTTTCTCGAGCTGGCGTTCGCGACCAGCCATATCGGCGCGGTGTTCCTGCCGATCAATTTTCGCCTGTCGGCCGATGAGGTCGGCTACATCGTCGGCAATTCCGGCGCGCGCCTGCTCGTCGCCGACGAGGAATTTGCCACCATCGCAGCCGGCGACGCGCCCGTCGTTTTGCTTGATGAAGGCGCGCAGGCCAGCATCACTAATCTCGCGCCCGATATCGCACTGGCGCCGATGCATGTGCGCCAGCCGCGCGACCTGATGCGGCTGATGTACACCTCGGGCACGACGGATCGTCCCAAGGGGGTGATGCTCACCTACGAGAACATCTACTGGAAATCCGCCGACCAGACGCTGGTGCTCGGGCTCAGCGCCGACACGCGGCTGCTCATCGTCGGCCCGCTCTATCATGTCGGCGCACTCGACCTGCCCGGCATTGCGGTGCTTTGGCACGGCGGCATGCTATGCATTCACCGCACCTTCGAGCCCGAGCCGGCACTGGCCGCGATCGAGCGAGAGAGGCTGAACGCGGCGTGGTTCGCGCCTGTCATGACCACGTCCCTCCTCACCTGCCCGAACCGCGAGCGTTACGACGTCTCCAGCCTGAAATGGGCGATCGGCGGCGGCGAGAAGACGCCGGAAGTGCGCATCCGCGCCTTCTCGGATTATTTTGGGAATGCGCGCTACATCGATGCCTACGGCCTCACCGAAAGCTGCGGCGGCGACACTTTCATGGACGCGGGCCGCGAGATCGAGAAGATCGGTTCGACCGGCCGCGCCATCGCCCATGTCGAGATCGAGATCCGCGACGATGCCGGCAAGCGCCTGCCCGCCGGGCAGAATGGCGAGATCTGCCTGCGCGGCCCGAAGGTCACGCAGGGCTACTGGAAGGATCCCGAGAAGACCGCATCCGCTTTCTTCGGCGACTGGTTCCGCACCGGCGACGTCGGCTATCTCGACGCGGATGGCTTCCTCTATCTGACCGACCGCAAGAAGGACATGATCATCTCCGGCGGCGAGAACATCGCCTCCTCCGAGGTCGAGCGCGTCATCTACGAAATGCCTGAAGTGCGCGAGGTCGCAGTGATCGGCCTGCCGGACGCGCGCTGGGGCGAAAAGCCGGTCGCCATCGTGGTGCTGGCCGATGGCGCGAAGCTCGACCTGCCTGATCTCACCGACTTCTGCCGTTCGCGGCTCGCCGGCTTCAAGGTGCCGCGGCAGCTGATCATCCGCGACAGCCTGCCGCGCAATCCATCCGGCAAGGTGCTCAAACGCGTGCTCCGCGCCGAACTCGAGGCCATCGCATGACACAAGCGACATCCGCCAAAGTCACCAAGCTCAACCGGGTCGAGCGCAACGCCTGGACCAAGCAGAAGATCTTCGACGCCGCGACCAAGATCGTCGGCAAATACGGCTACGCCGAAGCCTCGGTCGCCCGCATCACCGAAGCCGCCGGTGTCGCGCAGGGCACCTTCTACAATCATTTCGAGAACCGCCAGGAGCTGCTAGACCAGTTGCTGCCGAAGATCGGCCTCGACATGGTCCGCTTCATCCGCGCGCGAACCGGCACCGCCAGCGCAGCCCGGCAGGAGATCGAGCGCTTCAGCGCCTTCTTCGATTTCATCCGCGAGGTACCGGAATTCCTGCGCATCCTCAACGAGGCCGAGTTCTTCGCGCCGATCGGCTACCAGAAGCATTTCGACAACATCTCGAGCGCCTATCTGCGGATTCTGCAGCGTGCGCGTACCGCGGGCGCCACCAACAATTTCAGCGACGACGAGTTCGAGGCCATCGTCCAGGTGCTGATGGGCGCGCGCGGCTATCTCAGCCGCCGCTATTCCTACTCCGAGCAGGGCGTCACCGCCGTCCCCGATTACGTCATCACTGCCTACCAGAAGCTGGTCACGCGCGGCCTGTTCACCACGAGCGACAAGGGAAGACAATCATGAGCGCCGACGGCACCATCCTCGTCACCGGCGGCAGCCGCGGCATCGGCGCGGCGACCGCAACGCTGCTTGCCGATCAGGGCCATCGCGTCGTCATCGTCGACATCGCGCCCGAGCCGCTGGCCGGAACGGCGGCCATCCTTTGGCCGGCGCCGTTCGACGTCGCGAGCGAAGCCGCCGTGGTCGCGGGCATTGCCGATATCGAGAAGGCGCACGGCCCGATCACCGGCCTCGTCAACGCGGCCGGCGTGTTCGGCAAGATGCACACGATCGAGCGGGTGCGGATGGAGCAATGGGACCGCGAGGTGAACATCGACCTGCGCGGCACCTTCCTGGTCGCGCGCAGCGTCGGCGTCGCGATGGCGAAGCGGCGGCATGGCGCGATCGTCAACGTCGCCTCGGTGGCCGGCATGACGTCGGGTCCGATCCACGCCTATACCGCGGCAAAGGCCGGCGTCATCCAGATCACGCAGACGCTCGCCGCCGAATGGGGCCGCGCCGGCGTCCGCGTCAACGCGGTGTCGCCCGGCTTCACCCGCACGGCCGCGCTCGAGGCCGGCATCGCGTCGGGCGCCCTGAACAGGGACCTGCTGACGCGCCCGACCGCGATGAACCGGCTGGTCGAGCCGATCGAGGTGGCGCAGGCGATCGCCTGGCTGCTCTCGCCGCAGAGCAGCGGCGTGACCGGCATCAATCTGCCGGTCGACGCCGGCTACATCGTGGGCACCACCTGGGCCGCCTATGGCGGTCTGCCGGACGCTCCGGCGAGCTGAGGACAACGCATGAACATCGAGCTTTCGCGCAAACACCTCGATCTGTCCTCCGCCATCGCCGAGGGCGACATCCGCGTGCTGCTGATGGTGCTGGTGCACATGACCGGCGACGAGAAGTGGCTCGAGCCGCCGTACAAGCCGAAGCGCGACGTCCGCCTGATCCCCGATCCGGACGCCGGCGTGCCGAAGGAAATCCAGGACGAGATCCGCGCCGCCGTCCTCAACCTGTTCGCGAACGGCATGCCGAAGCCCGTCATCACCGATCCCGGCAACGAGCTGATGCTGCGGATGATGCGCGCGACGCTCGGTGAGAACGTCGCACCGGAATACGCCCCGCTGATGCGCGAGGAAATGGCTTTCACCCCGCGCGATGCGCGCTGGCGCGAGCGGCCCTCCGACGGGCGGCTGGCGCAGCAGCACGTGCTGATCGTCGGTGCCGGCGTGTGCGCGATCGCGCTTGGCGTTGCGCTCGGCCGGCTCGGCATTCCCTATACGATCGTCGAGAAGCAGGACGAGATCGGCGGCACCTGGTACGTCAACCGCTACCCCGGCTGCGGCGTCGATACGCCGAACCACTCCTATTCCTTCTCGTTCGGCGCGCGCAATCCGTGGACCCGCTATTTCGCGCAACGCCAAGAATTGCTCGACTACCTGCTCAAGGTCGTGCGCGAATACCACATCCGCAAGCACGTCCGCCTCAGCACCGAGCTCGTTGCCTCCTACTGGGACGAAGCCAGGCGGCGCTGGATCTCGACCCTGAAGACTGCGAGCGGCGAGGAGACGTTCGAGTCCACCGCGCTGGTCAGCGCGATCGGGCAACTCAATGATCCCCTGCCCGCTCGCTTTGAGGGAGACGACGATTTTGCCGGTCTGAAGGTCCATTCGGCGCTGTGGTCCGACGACGTCAAGCTTGACGGCAAGCATGTCGCCGTGATCGGCACCGGCGCCACCGCGATGCAGCTGGTGCCTTCGATCGCCGACCGCGTCGCCTCGGTGACTGTCTACCAGCGCACCGCGCAGTGGGCGCGGCCGGTGAAGGGCTATTCCGATCCGATCACCGAAGGCGCGCAGTGGCTGCTCGCCCATCTGCCGTTCTATGTGCAGTGGTATCGCTTCAACATGTTCTGGCGTTACGGCGACGGGTTGCTGCCGTTCCTGCGCAAGGATCCGGCCTGGCCGCATCCGGACCGTGCCGTCAACAAGGGCAACGACCGGCATCGCCAGGAACTCGCCGACTTCATCCTGTCCGAGCTGAAGGATCGCCCTGACCTGATCGAGAAGTGCATGCCGACCTATCCGCCTTACGGCAAGCGAATCCTGCTCGACAACAACTGGTTCAAGACCCTGACCAGGCCGAATGTCGAGCTCGTCACCGACAAGATCAACCATTTCGCTGCAGAAGGAATCGTCACGGCTGACGGCAAGTCGCGGCAGCACGACGTCATCGTGATCTCGACCGGCTTCAAGGTCTCCGAGATGGCGGCGCGTCTCAACATCACGGGACGCGACGGCAAGACTCTCAAGCAGGTGTGGGACCACGACAATCCGACCGCGTATCTCGGTCTCACTGTGCCTGACTTCCCCAACCTCTTCCTGATGCTCGGGCCCAATTCGGGACCTGCGCACGGCGGCAGCGTGATCTTCCAGTCGGAGTGCCAGAGCCGCTATATCTCCGCCTGCCTCGTCGAGATGATCGAGAACGATATCGCTGCGATCGACGTGCATCCTGATGCGCATGATCGGTACATCCGCGAGGTCGATGCCGAGCATGAGCAATTGATCTGGACGCATCCGGGCATGACGACCTACTACCGCAACAGAAGCGGCCGCGTGTTCTCTGCGATGCCGTGGCGGTTCGTCGACTACTGGAAAATGACGCACGATCCGGATTTCACGCAGTATCGCCAGACCAAGTCGCGACAGGAATCCTGACCTGAATTACCCCTCTCGTTAACTTGACAGACGACCATAACTGCCGCAGCATTTCGCTGACTGCACCTGTTGGGGTGCGGGAGCGCCTGCTCCCCGCGTCGCAGGAATTGACGGACGATTATGGGATCGGCCGCCAGGCAGCAGAAGCGGACAGAGGTCCGTCGGCCCACCCTTGGAGAGGAGCATGACGCCACCGGCGAAAGCCAGCGACCTTGCTCGGCAAGGTCTCGGTGCACGTGAGGCGAACAGCAGCTGCTAGCCGCGTGTACCGCCGACAATCTGAACATATCCGCAGGACGAGAGCGCAAAGGCCAAGCGCTTTTAGGTCCAGAATCACCACTGGTCTACACCAGAGATCCTTCGCTAAAACGAAGTAGCAGGGCCCCGCGATGCTTGAATGCACCGGGGCCCATTCGTTTGCCTGCCATCTCCCCTTCGTCACCCCGCATTGCGCCACCGCCGTGGATCGGGAACAATTGTCGTGACGGGATGAGGAACGCCGATGGAAAAGCCGCTTGTACGGATCTACACCGACTACAAGTCTCCCTACGCCTATGTCGCCAACAAGCGACTGTTCGAACTTGAGGAGACCTACGGCGTCGAATTGGAATGGCTGCCCTACACGCTGCGCATTCCTGAATTCATGGGCACGGTGGAGGCGCGCACGCCGCACTTCTGGCGCAAGGTGCGCTACGCCTATATGGACGCGCGGCGGTTCGCCAACGCGCAGGGGCTCACCATGAAGGGCCCGCGCCGGATCTATGACGCGTTCTACGCCAGCGCCGGGATGCTGTTCGCACAGCGTCACGGGCTGTTCCGGCCCTATCATGACACGGTGTTCCAGAGGTTCTGGAACCATGAGCTGGAGATCGACGAGCTGTCGGAGATCTCCGGCGTGATTGCCGCGGTCGGCGGTTCCGCTGAGGCGTTCGAAGCCTATGTTCGCGGCCCTGCGCGCGCGGAGCATGATCGCATCATCGACGAGGCCGAGACGCTCGGCGTGTTCGGCGTACCCAGCATGGTGTTCAACGGCGAGCTGTTCTGGGGCGGCGACCGCATCGACATGCTGATCGAACGGATCAAGCGGCCGGAGTCGATCGCGGTTGCGCTTGGGAGCAGGCACCACCGGACCTAGGTGCCGGGTGTTTGGAAGCCGCCTCCTGATCAATCAGCCTCCATCCAGGATGGCCCAGCATCCCGTGCGTTCCAGCACGGGCCTCAACGCAGCGCGATCGCCGGCATCGAGCGCGGCAAACTTCTCGCGCAGCTGCTGCAGGCATTTGACCTGATATTTGAACGCCACCAGCGCGTAAGGCAGCCCCCAGACGTTGATCTCGAGCCGCTCGAGGCCTTTCGCGAATGCATCCGCATTGGCCGCCAGGAACGGCAGATAGAGCTCGCCCGCGATCCGCAGCAACGCCTCGGCGAACCCACCGAGCGCCTGCTCGCGCGGATACCATTTGCCCTCGACGCCGGACGCGTCATCGAGCCGCCGCACCCAATGGTCGGTGAACGGCGCCCGCTCGCGCATGATCCGCATCGGGGTCGGATCGGTTGCCATCTCGCTGAGCTGGCCGAACCAGGCAAAATCCGCCAGCGACGGCCGGCTGCCGAACAGATAGTTCGTCATGCCGACATGCGGCTCGAACGCCGCGAGGGTCCGGCGGTAACTCTCCTCCAGCAGCGGCCTGTTCTCGTCGGTCGCGCCGAGAATGACCATGCGCGAAATCTGCCGCTGCCGGAACTGCTCGATCTCCTCGCGGCTGCCGGCCGCGGCGTCCGATGTCGACCATTCCTCGCCGGCCCAGCGCGACACATAGGCCTGATCTTCCGGATCCCACCAGCGATAGAGAAACAGCGGCTTGACCGCCCATTCGTCGGCGAGGTCCTCGAGCAGGTCGCAGACGAACGCGACGGCCTTGTCCTCGGGGATCACCGAACGCCCCTGGTGGCGCGCTTCGAGGTCGTAGGCGAGCGTCGTGGTCTCGCCGCGATAGCTGCCGTCGGGATATTGCAGTACCGGGATCAGCATTTGCTTCAAATGCGCGGTCGCCGCGCGCAGGGCCTTGGTCATGATCACCCAGTCGTGCGCGATCCGCCGGTAGCGCATCAGCGCGCGCAGCTTGATCGCATAGGGCGACGCGGTCGATCCGATCAGGCGATAGCGGCCCTCGGTCATGACGACGTCTCCGAGAACGCCGGATTGCCGTAGGGATAGAACTGCGCAAGATCGACGTTCTTGTAAGGCAACTTGTCGAGGCGCGTCGTGCCGAGGAAAGGCCCGTCGGGCTCGACCAGCAGGATCGTCTTGGCAAAGCCGTTGTCGTCGAAGCCGCGGCGGAAATGGACCCGCGACTTGATCGCCATCACATCGAACGAGCCAATGTCGGGCACCAGCGTCTTCAGCGAGAACGGCTCCATGACCTGCACCAGATAGGTGGAGAGGACCAGCACATTGTTGCGCCCGAAGCGCACGCAGACCCAGAACTGCCCGTACCCTTCCCCGGCGGCGGTAATCGTCCCCTGAATACGAACCGGCTCGCCCGCCGACTCGTCGGCGCGGCCGCCGATCGCCATGTCGAAGGCATCGCCGGCCTTGGCGCCGACGGCCTTCAGCGCTGCAGTCGCCCTGCCATCCGCGATGGTCGCGATCACCGTGTTGGCGAGGTCCTGCGCGATGATCTCGCGCAGCAGCCAGGTGGCCGATCCCGAGCGGTCGCTGTGATCGGCCAGCACCACCGGCGTGTTGCCGTCAGCGACGGCCTGCTTGGCCAGTGTGACGCCCTCGGTGATGCTGTGCAGCTTGGTCGATTGCAGCAGCGCCTCACGCAGCCGCCAGATCGTGCCGGCGAGGTCGCGCGCGACCTGTTCGGCGAGTTTTGGATTGTCGTTGGTCAGGACCTGCACGGTCATGCCGACGTCGGGAACGTCGGCGAATGGGAAGCCGAAGAAGATGTTGACGTAGACGTCGACCTCGCGGGCCTCCCAGACCAGCGCGCGCTGCACCAGATCCATCCACGGCCGCGCCCCGGTCCATTGCAGCACGGTGGGCGAGATCACAGGAACCTTGATGGTCCGATGCGTTGGCTTGTAGTCACCGCGGATCGCCCGCACCAGCACGCGCGCGGTCCGCTCGCCCTGCAGATGGGCGTCATAGTGCGGGAAATATTTCACAGTGAACGCCATATCTGCCTGTTCGAGGAACGCCTCGTCCTCATTGCCGTGAAGGTCGAAAGTTGCCGCGATGAAGGCAGAGCGGCCGACTACCTCGCGCACCTGCCGCGCCAGATCGGCCTCCGGCCGCGGCACGCCATGCACGGCCATGGCGCCGTGCAGACACAGATAGACGCCGTCGAACGGCCCCTCCTCCTTCAGTCCGGCCATCATCTTGCCGACGAAGGTGCGATAGGCGCCCTCGGTGATCCAGCCCGATCCGGTACCGGTCTTCGGCCAGAGCGGGGATTCGATGCCGACCAGCTCGACCTCGGAGAACTCGCGCGCCACCTGCACGAAGCCGCCCATGTAGTTCCTGGGATCGAACTGCAGCAGCGCCTCGCCGCTCGCCGGCGAGCCCGGATAGATGAAGTCGTCGAGCGTGGTCTCGTTCGGCAGGAACGAGACGGTTTCGTGGGAGAAATGCAGGACGGCGATACGTATCTTGCGTTCGCTCATTTTGTGCGCCTCGGCTGTTTTTCCGTATCCTGACATCGAAGGCGCGGCGCGCCAATGCCGCATTCGGTTTTTGCCCGCCAGCCCTGCAAATACGCAGACGCGCCACAGCTTGCCGCCGCGCCGATTCTGCTATGGTCCACGCCAACAATCGGGCCTCGGCCCCGCAGATGTCTCAAGGAGAGAACGCCATGAATCCCCCCGTCAGCTCGCCCGCGATCAAGGTCGTCAAATCGGTTCGCGAGCAGGTGAGCGCCGAGGAGTGGCAGGCCCGTGTCGATCTTGCCGCCTGCTATCGGCTGACGGCGATGTACGGCATGACCGAGATGATCGCGAACCACATCTCCTGCCGCGTGCCGGGCACCACCGACCAGTTCCTGATCAACGCCTACGGCATGCTGTATGAGGAGATCGACGCCTCCAGCCTGATCAAGGTCGATGTCGAGGGCAACACGCTGCTCAACGCCACCGATTATGACGTCAACGTCGCCGGCTTCGTCATTCACAGCGCCATCCACATGGCCAGGCACGACATGGATTGCGTCGCGCACACCCACACCCCGGCTGGCATGGCCGTCTCCGCGATGGAATGCGGCCTGCTGCCGCTCGCGCAGACCTCGATGCGCTTCCTGCACATCGCCTATCACGATTTCGAAGGCATCGCCGACAATGTCGACGAGCGCGAACGTCTGGTCCGCGACCTCGGCGACAACGAGGCGATGATCCTGCGCAATCATGGCCTCTTGGTCGTCGGCCGCACCGTGCCCGCCGCCTTCAACGTGCTGTTCCGGCTCGAGCGCGCCTGCCAGACCCAGGTGATGGCGCTGTCCTGCAACACCAAGCTGATCTATCCGCCGCGAAACATCCTCGAAGACACCTATGAGCGGATGCAGCCGAAGCCCGGCCGCGCCGCGCGCAACGGTGAGCTCGCCTGGCCCGCTTTGCTGCGAAAGCTCGATCGCGTCGATCCGTCGTATCGGGACTGAGGCGAAATCGCGCCTTCGCATCAACTTTGGGCGTCGCTTGCCCGCTATTTGAGCGCACGCTTTGTCGCGAGATCGCCGATGCTAGCCCTCGGCGAGACGGCAGGTGCGTGCGATGAAAACCTTCATTCGCGTTGTTGAACTGTGGGTGCCCGATAAAACCCGGACGCGGCTGGAGTTCGGCGGCAGCCTCCACAGCGGCGAGTTCACGGAGTTCAACGCGGTCAGCGAGAACGCACTGTTCGCCTATGACGAGGGCCTTCCCGGCAAGGCCTGGGCGAGCGGCCATCCGGTCATCCTGACCGAATTCGCCAATTCCTATTTCAAGCGAACCGACGAGGCGCGCGAAGCCGGCCTGACCTGCGGCGTCGCGCTTCCGGTGTTCGCCGGCGAATTCCTGATGGCGGTGATGGTGCTGCTGTGCGGTGACGACAGGAAGCATGTCGGCGCGATCGAGCTCTGGCACAACGATCCGGACAGATCCCACGAAATGGCGCTGGTCGACGGTTACTACGGCACCGCCGACATGTTCGAGTTCAACTCGCGCCACACCAAATTCCCGCGCGGCTTCGGCCTGCCCGGCCGGACCTGGAAGGCCGGCATGCCGCTGATCATCAAGGACCTGCACAATGCCAAGGGATTCCTGCGCTGGGAGGACGCATCCGAGATCGGCATCAATTGCGGTGTCGGCATCCCCTACACGACCGGCGACCAGACCTGGGTGGTGACATTCCTGTCGGCCCAGGCGACGCCGATCGCACGCCGGTTCGAGATCTGGGTGCCGAACGAAGAGCGGTCGGCGCTGGTGTTCCACACCGGCGATTGCAGCGAGCAGTCCGACCTCGCCACGCTCTACGCGGCAAAGACGATCGGCCGCGGCGAAGGCTCTATCGGCGGCGTATGGGCAACCGGCATGCCCGCGCTCACCGAACATCTGAAGCAGGATCAATCGATTGCGGCCGCACTGGCGCGCGCCTCCGGTATGAACCACGTGGTCGCGCTGCCGGTGATCGAGAGCGCCCGGCTCAAGGCCGTGCTGGCCTGGTATCTTTAGGGGGCGGAAGGATCGTCCGTCACCGCCTGGATATAGCTCCATCACCGTCATCCCCGCGCAAAGGCTTCGCCTTTGTCGCTGGAGGCGCGAGCGGAGCGAGCCTCGAAGGATGTGCGGCCCCGCTGGTGGCCGTGCATCCTTCGAGACGCGCGCAAGAGCGCGCTCTTCAGGATGACGGTATTGGCCTGATTTGACTGTCAAACAGCTTGGTGTCATCACCAGCGCATGCGGGTGATCCAGTATTCCAGAGACGCCAGTGCTTGAGCCGAGGAGCCGAGGCGTACTGGATCGCCGGTCGAGCCGGGCGATGACAGTGTGGGTGGGGACACAACTTCGCGTTCTCGCGACATGAATTGCCCGAGTCTTGCTCTTCGTTTCGCCCTCTCACTTGCAGAGGGCGCAGGGAAAGCCGGGTGCCGATCGCACCCATGGGCCCCGAGCAAAGGGTGAAAGCTCGGGGGTAGGACCACAGGTGTAACCGAACAATCCGGCTTTCCCTGCGCGATGGGTTACGGCTTACTTCGTGCTCTCCCCGGCGAGACTGGGCTTGTTTGTCACCGCCTTCGCAAGACGTAATTGCGTCTTACAAGGGGACACCGGCCGCTAGGGCGTCAGGACCACACGACTTCACCGTCCGCGTCATGCGCACTCGTCAGTTGCACAATCGACGTCCACCGCATCTCACACCGCGTTCGTGACGACCGCGAAGCGCCCCTCGATCGGGTGAGACGGGCGGAATTGGACCACTGAGTTGCCCGACGACGGAAGCGCCGATTTGCCCGTCGGGTTGATTTGTCGCAGGACCGGTTACGCCATCGCCAACCCGCCCGCCGTCCTCGCGTGATTTGCCTGCGGGGCGCGTTTTCAACTAAGGTCGCCGGATGGACATGCTCGTCAAGCTCTATGCCTTGCCCGATTCCCAGCCCGCCTACGATCGATTGCTTAAGGCCGGAATTGTGATGCGCCGTGCGCTTGCCCCCGAAAAGCACAAGGTCGTGGCCTGGGTGCGGGAGACATTCAGCGAGGCATGGGCCAGCGAAACCGAGGTCGCGTTCAGCTGCCAACCGGTCTCCTGCTTCATCGCGATCCAGCAGAAGAAGATCGTGGGATTCGCCTGCCACGACGCGGCCTGTCGCAACTTCTTCGGTCCGACCGGTGTCGCGCCCAAGGCGCAGCAGGGCGGAATCGGCAAGGCGCTGCTGTTCGCCTGTCTCGAGGACATGAAACACCAGGGCTTCGGCTACGCCATCATCGGTGGCGTCGGCCCGGCGGAATTCTATTCGAAAGCCGTCGGCGCGGTGGCCATCGAAGGCTCCGCGCCGGGGATCTATCGGGGACTGCTGTAGCTGCGCCTTTGCGCGGCGCGCATGTCGATCAGCTCCCGAGCTGAATGGTGCGCTCCAGCGCCCCGCCGAAGCCGTTGAGGGGGACGTTGAAGGCGACAGCCTGCCCGCCGTTGATGTTCTGCGCGGCAACGGTGAGCGTCTTGGCCTTGCTCATGGTGTCGGTAACCACTGTTGGAAATGATACCGGAAGCAAACACCCTTGCGCGGTGCACGTGGAGAAGCGCGTCTGCTCCAGATCCTTGCCGTCAAGCTTGACGACGGCCCCGGTGTCGAGCTTCAGCCCAAACGGCATCAATATGTTGCCTTCCGCCTTTCCGTCGCTGGGAATCAGTTCGATGGCGAAGATTTGCTGATTGGTCTCCTTGGAGAGCTGTGTCTGACCGAGGGTGCACAGCTTTGCACCGCCGTCGAGCAGGCATTTGACGATCCAGTCTCCATAAGTCTCGCTGATCGCGGAAGCGCCCTTGGGAAGCTGGACGGGGCGGACCACGCCATCCGCCGCGGAGGTCTGGCTCCGCGTCTCGATCGGAATCGAGACGGTGCCCCCGCTGGCATCCGATTTATCGGCTGTTCGGGCGGCTTGTGCCGAACCGATGCCGGCAAGGACGACGAGAGCGACGATCGCCCGAAGACGCCTGTCCGCAGCGCTTACTCTCACCATGCATTCGCTCCAGCACGATACATCTCGAAACCGATTCCGGCTCTACGTGGGTCTATTTCCCACGCAGATGTGCTACGTGTACTTGGAGAACCGCAGACATGCAAGAGATTATCGCCGCCAGTGTGATCGTCGCGATCGTTGCATTCTGCGGCGGGTATTTTTGGGCAGTTGCGCGTGAAGTCAGGACCTCGAACAAGCAAAAGCGGAAATCGCAGCGCTGACCGGCGATCCGCACCACGCGCCGCACAGCCCGGGTGGAGGAGCGAAGCGATACCCGTCGTTCCAGCCTCCGATGCGGCCTGGTGGTAGCGCTGCGCTCCACCCATTCTACGAAGTTCGCGCAGAGATCGGTCAAAGGTCTTGTCTGACCTGCAGCACAATTCGCCCCATCGCGCGCCGGTTCGCAACCAGGCTCATCGCCTCGCCGGCACATTGGAGCGGAAGCACCCGGTCGACCTGCGGCCGCAGCTTGCCCTCGCCGACCCATGCCATGACGGCTTCCGTCGCGCGGGCCGCTTGTTCCGGACAACGCTCCATCCAGGCGCCGACAAAGACGCCGACGACCGAATAGTTCTTGAGCAGAGGTAGATTCATCGCGAGCGACGGGATTTCGCCGCTGGTGAATCCGATTGGGAGCAGCCGACCGTTCCAGCCCATAAACCTTGCAAGGGTCGCGAACAGCGCACCGCCGATATTGTCGACGCAAATGTCGAGGCCCTTGTCCCCCGCAAGAGCCTTCACACGTTCACGCACATCTTCGCGCGAATGGTCGACGATCTCGGCAGCGCCATGCGCGCGCACCATGGTCGCCTTCGCAGCACTGCCCACGACGGCAATGACCCGCGCGCCCATCAAATGCGCCATCTCGACGCAGGCGAGACCAACTCCGCCGGCAGCGCCCGTCACGAGCACCGTCTCGCCCGCCTGCAGGCGCGCCCGCTCGATCAGGGCGTACCAGGCCGTGAGATAGGTGTGCAGCACTGTTGACCCCACGGTGAAATCTACGTTGGCCGGCAGCAATGCGACGCTGCTCTCCCTGGCAACCATCCGCTCCGCAAATGCACCGAACCAGTTTCCGCAACTGACACGGTCGCCGGGCCGGAAGCGCGTGACCCGGTCACCACAAGCCAGCACGATTCCGGCAGCGTCCGTACCGGGCACGTAGGGAAGCGCCGGCCGCATCTGATAGCCGCCGCAACTCATCAGGTAATCCATGTAGCTGACGGACGCGGCATGGACATCGACGAGAACCTCGTTTGCTGCCGGGCGCGGTTCGGCGATCTCGGCGAAGCTCAGGTCTTCGATACCTTTGAAGGCCTTGCAAACAATAGCGCGCATATCAGCCTCCGTGGCGGGTTTCTGGAGCGATCGGGGCACCGCCAGGAAGACGCGGCAGCAGCATCGGAACGCGTTGGCGATACTGCTCGTAGCTGGCGCCGAACTGCGCAACCAGGTCCCGTTCCTCGAGCCTGACGCCGATAAAGATGTAGCCGGTGGTCGCGACAGCAAACAACAGATGCCCGGCCGTCATGTGCGGCGTCGCCCAGAAGGCGAGCAGCAGACCCAGCATCAGCGGGTGACGGACCAGCCGGTACAGTAGCGGCGTCTTGAACGCTGGCATGCGATCGGCTGCTCCGCGTAGCACATCGACGACCTGGCGCAATCCAAACAGCTCGAAATGATCGATCTGGAATGTCGACATCAGCGCGATCAGCCAGCCCATCCAGAAGATTGATGTCAGCATTACTTCCGGCCAACCCTCGACGCGCCAGACTGTCGCGACGATCGGACGCCACTGCCAGAAGATCAGGATCAACAGAAAGCTCGATATCAGCACATAGGTGCTGCGCTCACAGGAAGCCGGGACGATGCGCGTCCACCAGCGCTTGAAGCCCTGACGCGCCATGACGCTGTGCTGGATCGCGAATATCCCGAGCAAAATCGCGTCGATCGCGAGCGCCTGCGCTAACCCGCTGTCCGGTCCGACATCGATCGTCTTCGGGACAAGAAAATTGCCGGTAAAAACCGACGCATAGGCAAATGAAATCGAGAAGACGAGGTAGCTCGCGAGGCCATAGATGAGGGCAACGGCGCGTCCGGTCATGACGTTTCTCCAGAAGGTGGCGGCGCAATGCCCCCGGTGCTAGCATCGCGGCGTCCCTTGAGCGTCCCCGGACGCCTTCATCGAAGATCGCATCGGTATGGCTTCGTTCAGTGTCCGGACGCTCGGATTTCCGGAGGTTCGTTGTGATGACCGCCTGCGCCCGTTGGCGCTGCGCAAGGGACTTGCACTGCTGGTCTATCTGGCTGAGGCGAAAGGCCCGGTCGGACGCGATGCGATTGCGACCATGTTGTGGCCGGAAAGCCCCGCCGAGGTGGTAAGAGCCCGGCTGCGTCGGCTGTTGCATCGCCTGCAGCTCGCGCTCGGCGATGTCATCGCATCCGACAGATCCACAGTTCGATTATCGGCGGGGATCAAACTGGACATCGATTCACGCCTGTTTGAACAGGCTTGCGAGCGCGGCGAGTTCGAGCGCGCCTGCGGTCTCTATCAAGCCGATTTCCTCGACGGCTTCTCGCCCGGCGATTGTCCGCAATTCGACGAATGGGCGTTCTTTCGAAGAGAGGCCTTGCGCGGCCGCGCGATCCAGGCGCTCGAGCGGGTTGTGCAGGAGAAGCACGCGGCGGGCGACTATGCCTCCGCCGCCGCACATGCCGGCCGTCTGGTGGCACTCGATCCGCTCAGCGAAATCTATTCCCGCCACTTCATCCGCAATCTCCTGCTGGGGGGCGACAGGGCCGCGGCCGAGCGCCAGCTCAAGGCGCTGACGCGGCGTCTGCGCAACGAACTCGACGTGGCGCCCGAAGCCGAGACCAGCGCGCTGCTCGAGGCCGGCGCCGCGGAGCCGCCGACGACGCAATATGTCAGCGGAGGCAACGTGCATCTCGCATTCCAGACCTATGGCAAAGGGCCCACCGACGTTCTGATGCTGCCCGGCTTCGTGTCTCATGTCGAACGGGTCTGGGAGGACGCAAGGTGCCGAGCCTTCCTTTCCTCGCTTGCGGCGATGGGCCGTCTCGTCCTGCTTGATCGCCGTGGCGTCGGCCTGTCTGACCGGGTCGGGTTCACCCCCAACGCCGAGGCAACTGCGCAGGACATCCGCACCGTGCTTGATGCCACGGGCTCGCGCCGGGTCGTGCTGTTCGGCGCATCCGAAGGCGGACCGGCCTGCATCAGGTTCGCCGCCGATCATCCCGACCGCGTCGCCGGACTAATCCTGTTCGCTTCGCTCGCGAAGGGAAGTGCCGCGCCCGACTATCCGCATGCGTTGAACGCCGAGCAGTATGATGCGTGGCTGCAGCAGCTCGTTTCGGCCTGGGGCGGCCCTGCCGGTATCGAAACTTTTGCGCCGAGTCTGGCCGGCGATGCCAAGGCGAGGGCCTGGTGGGCCGGCCTGCTTCGTGCGGCCTCAAGCCCTGGCGCCATCAGGGGCGTGCTGGAGACGCTGCGCGACACGGATGTGCGACATCTTCTGGGGCGGGTTACCGTTCCGACCCTGGTGCTGCACCGCCGCGGCGACCGCGCCGTCCGCATCGGTGCCGGGAGACATCTCGCCGACAACATCCCACACGCGCGATTCGTCGAGCTCGACGGCGCCGATCACTGGGCTTTCGCCGGCGATCGGCAAGCGGTGCTTGATAACGTCAGGCAGTTCGTCGGCGACCTCGCGGAGTAGTGTTGTCAGGGCAGCCGCAGCGCTGACCGACGATCCGCACCGCGCGCCGACGGTTGAATGTTTGATCTTCCCTTCCGATTTCAATTGCACACGCCTGGCGATCGCCGCGGTCCTGCGCATCTGGCAACGTACGTAGGAACATGGCACACTTGCGATGGGTCGTACCTTTCGCGAGGTCTCCGTCAGCTTGACGGAGGTGCCGGCCTCGTCGCACTGCGAGACAGACTGACAATCTTTGTGTTCTGGGAGAATCCAAAGATGGGTGGCGGGTTGAAGATCACGACCGGCATCATCGCCGTGGTGCTGGTCACTGCGGCAGTGGCCCAGGCGCGCAGTGTGCTCGCCCCGCTTGCGGCCGCCCTGTTCATCATTGCGATCGTCTGGCCCGTTCAGAAGCGGCTTCAGTCGTGGCTGCCGAAACTCCTCGCGCTCGCCATTACGGTCGTTGTTACGGCTGCAACCTGCGTCGCGTTTGCTTCGCTGGCGGCATGGGGATTCGGCCGCGTCGGGCGCAATTTGATTGCGGACGCGGCGCGGTATCAGGCCTTCTACGACGCCGCAGTGATGTGGCTGGACGGCCATGGCGTCTCATTCGCCGGCCTTTGGGCGGAGCACTTCAATGTCGGCTGGCTGCTGCGCACCACTCAATATGTCACGGGTCGCATCAACACCACGCTGAGTTTCTGGCTCATCGCGCTGGTCTATGTCGTGCTGGGACTTCTCGAGGTCGAGGACGCTGGTCGACGAATTGGGCGGCTGGAGAATCGCACAGCTGCGCGCGTCTTGCTCAAGGGCAGCAAAGCCACGGCCGCGAAGTTCCGCAAATATATGCTGGTGCGGACGCAAATGAGCGCGGTCACCGGTCTGCTGGTCGGCCTGTTCGCTGCCGTGACCGGACTGCCATTCGCTTTCGAATGGGGCGTGATCGCCTTTGTCCTCAACTACATTCCTTTCATCGGCCCTTTCATCGCGACGCTGTTCCCCACCCTGCTGGCCATGACGCAGTTCGACAGTTGGCCTGCGGTGTTTGGTGTGTTCGCCTGTCTCAACGTCATCCAGTTCGTGGTCGGCAGCTATATCGAACCGCGGGTGGCCGGCTCGACGTTGTCGATCTCGCCGTTCCTGGTTCTGTTTGCGATCTTCTTCTGGAGCTCACTTTGGGGCCTGTTCGGGACCTTCATCGGCGTGCCGATCACGCTCGCTATTCTGACCTTCTGCGCCGAGTATCCCCCGGCCGCTTGGATCGCCGATCTCTTCGGCGGATCACACGAAGACAAGCCGAAAACGGCCTAGAGCCGTTCCGATGGAATCGGAACGACTCTAGATTCTTGTTTTGACGCGTCTTCTTCACGCGAACCGGTATCCACTTCGCTCGAAAACGCTCTAACTCTTGGCAATCTCCACCCGCTCGGGCTCGGCGAGGCAGAGCTTCCGGTCCGGCCCGACCATCATTCTGTGGATGTAAAAATAGCTGGCTGCATCATCGGCCCCCATCACCGGCGACGGGGCCGAGACGATCTTCGATGCACCACATGTACCGATCCAATCGATATGACGGTGACCGTGCATCACAACCGAGCGGTCGGAAAACCTTTGCAGCCTGCGCACAAACCAACTGCCGTTGATCAACGCCGTCCCAATGCGCTCGGCGAACGTCTTCACCGGCATGGGATATTCCATCAGGTGATGGTGTAGGGCGATGGTCCAGTACGCCGTCGGGAAATGACGGATCGCAGCCTCCAATCGCCGCGTTTGCGCCTCCGAAACCAAACCGAGCGCGTTCGTGAAGGAGAAGTGGGTTTCGGCGTTGGAGTTGAGAACGGCGATCCCGAGGCCGCCGTCCCCGTCCGGCGGCACGATCATTGGAAACTGATCATCGAACAGGCCGCGGAGCGCCGCTGCGCGGCGCACGCCCCCGTGCTGCGCAAATTGCGTGATCCGATCATAGGAGGGCGCCAGTGCCTGGTTCAGCGTCGCCGATGGCTTGCCGGAACCATCGATGACGCGCACGCGATCACCCTGGACCGCCGCGATCGCCGATAGCGTACGCATCTGCCGCAGCCGCTTGCTTGGGCTGAACGGCAGGTCGAGACGCGCGGGATTGGCGCGATCCACGACGTTAACGTCATGATTCCCCGGAAGCATGATGATGCGTGCGGCAAGGTCGGGATGACCTGCCAATGCATCGAGAAATTCCGCCCATTCGCCGGGCCGGCCGGCATCGGTCATATCGCCGCTGATCAGCACTTGGTCGAGCGGATCAACGGCGTGAATTTCGGCAAGCCGAGCCAGCACGCGATTGAAGCGTTCGTTTCCTCGCGGACCGGCCGTCCCGCTTTCGATGCGGAAGCCGTATCGCTCGCCGACCACGTGAAGATCGGACAGATGTGCAACGCGCCAGACGCGGCCTCCTGACGGCGTCGCGTCGAACCCGGCAAGGTCGGCCGGTTGATCCATGCTGGCGTCGGCCACACTCCAGGCCAGTGATGCCACCGCAAGATAGCAGGACACCAGCACCACAGCGTTCGCGAACGTCGGCACCACAAGATGATGGATCAGAACAAGGTCATTGATGGTCGCCTTCCATTGCGAAGCAGGCCAGGCCAGGACGGCGATCAATGCCGCACCCGCAGCGAGCAGTATGCCGGCGCCGACGGAGCAACTGCGGCGCAGCCGCATGCGGGAGGCAGGAGTTGCGCCGGAGTGCCAGAATAGCTCGGCCAGATGGCCCAGCGCCTCGCGCGCGAACGCGTAGCTCGGCTGGACCGCGAGCGCGTTAAGTGACCAGAAGCTGGTTTCCGCGATTTGAAACAGCGGTCGCCCGCCGAGCCATCCTAACGCCGCGATCACAATGAGCGCCAACACGGCGCCCGCTTCGGACAGTGCAAGAGCGTGTTGGGAAAGGCCCGAAATCCAGGCGGACGCGACCAGCGGCGCGAGGCCGAGTAGCACGCCCGGAACCAGAAGCGAAACCGTCCAGGCGAATAACAGCTTCGCCGGGCTGATCTCAACGAGAAGGCTGCCCACGATCGCGAACAACGAACGCTGTTCGGGACTGGCGGCATCGTCCTCAAAGTCACCGTCGCGGGGGTCAAGCAGCACGCTGACGTCCCTCCGTAGGATGGGTGGAGCGCAGCGATACCCATCAACTCAGATTCGCGGCGCGAACGATGGGTATCGCTGCGCTCCACCCATCCTACACGGCTAGCCTATCGTCAGCGCAGTTTCCTGAAAAACTCCCGGACCTCACCGACAAACAGCTCAGGCTGTTCGAACGCCGAGAAATGCCCACCCTTCGGCATCTCGCTCCAGTGCTGGATGTTGGTGAAGCTCGTCTCCATCCATTTGCGGACCGGCGTGACGATCTCCTTGGGGAACACCGCAACGCCGGTCGGCACGCTCACTCTGTGGAGGGTTCGCTTGCCCGGCCCAAAGCTTTCCCAGTAGAGCCGCGCCGACGACGCGGCCGTCGCGGTGACCCAGTACAGCATCACATTGTCGAGCAGTTCGTCGCGGCCCAGGATGTTCTCCGGATGCCCGTCGCAGTCGGTCCAGGCCCAGAATTTTTCCAGGATCCAGGCCGCCTGCCCGCTCGGCGAATCCGTCAGGCCATAGCCAAGCGTCTGCGGCCGGGTGGACTGCTGTTTGGAATAACCGGAATCCCAGTCGGCATAGTATTTGATGCCGTTGAGCGCGCGGGTCTCCTCCGGCGTCGGCTTCCCCTCGACATTGGGCCGCGTCGACATCGCGAGCGTGATGTGAATGCCGGCGCAGTGTGCAGCGTCCTGACCGCCGATCGCGGTCGTGACCGCGGAGCCCCAATCGCCGCCTTGCGCGAAATAGCTGGCATAGCCGAGCCGTTCCATCAGGACGGCCCAGGCCCTGGCGATCCGGTCGACGCCCCAGCCTGTCGCGGCCGGCTTGGCGGAGAAGCCGAAGCCCGGCAATGACGGGCACACCACGTGGAAGGCATCGGCCGCGCTGCCGCCATGCGCGGTCGGATCGGTCAGCGGCTCGATCACCTTGTGGAATTCGACCACCGAACCGGGCCAGCCATGGGTGATGATCAGCGGCCTTGCCTCCGGATGCTTTGAGCGGACATGAATGAAGTGGATGTCGAGCCCGTCGATCTCGGTCGTGAACTGGCTGAAACGGTTGAGCTGCGCCTCGCGCTGCCGCCAATCATAGGTCTCGGCCCAATAGTGGCAGACCTCCCTGATCCACTGCAGCGGCGCGCCCTGGCTCCAGTCGTCGACCAGTTCGGCCTCCGGCCAGCGGGTCCGGCGCAGCCGGGTGCGCAGATCCTCGAGGACGTCGTCGCTGACGGCGATGCGAAACGGGCTGATGGCGGTAGTCATGGCGTCTCCCCGGGATGCAGACCTTTCCGGGGAAGATAGGGGCGCGCGGGTCGCCGATCAAACCCGCGCCGCGCCATTTACCGCGACCCTAGCCGCCCTCTGCACGAACCCTGCACGACAAACCGCGAATTCTGCACGACAAAATCCATCATCGGCCTCGCCATGTTGTTAAGACGAAGGCTGCGATCGATCGACATCAATCGCGGACGATCGAAGCACTCATGGCGCAGCGCGTGGAGCTGATGTGGCACTCTATTTGACGAGCATCATGAACGCCCAGGACGTTCTGTTGAAGCTGGGCGTGCCGCTTGTCGTCATGTTCTTGTCGGGGTGGATCATCATCGGGACATGGGTGAACAGGCCTGGCATCGATTCGTCAGGCTTTTCGCCGGCAGCGTCGTCGGCCCTGTTTTCCCCTATACTCCTCGTCATGTACTTCTTGCTGCTGCAATCCGTCATGCAGGAAGGCATTGCCGCTCACGCGGAGCTCGTCATCTTATACGGCGCGATTTTCGCACCGACATTTCTTCTGCTGCTGCCATTCGCAATCATCTCCCTCGTGCGAGTGCGCCGACGGAGAGCACCGCTCGGCAATGGGCTGCTATGTAGCGCATTCGCGGCCTGGCCGATCTTGCAGGTGGTGTGGATGTGTCTGCTGTTCGGAGAATGGGAATAGATCGGTCAAATTACCTGCCGATCGCGGTCTGCAGCAGCGCCTGGGCCTGTTTGGTGGCCTCTGCGAATGCCGGTTGCTCTGGCGCGTGCTGAACGAAGCAGCGCTTGAAGGCGTCGTCGCCCTGTTGGCGCAAATCGCCGAGCTTGTCATAGGCCTTCTTCGTGATCTCTTTGCGATCGAGCTTCTCGGCCGCCGCGTCGGCCTTCTTGTTGTAGTCGGCACGAATGGTCGCGCAGGCCGGCACCTGCACGGCAGGCGCGATCTCGCCATAGGCGATGTAGAACTTGCCGTTGGCAAGCGCCGCGACGAACACCTCGTCGGCGGCCTCGGGGGTCGAATCCTGGGTGCGGCCGGCCAGGAAGCCGTATGTCAGGGTGGCCGACGACGGCTTGGCGACCGGCAGTTGGTCGAAGTTGATCACCGCGGCATCGGTCGAGATCGCCTGGGTGTAGAGGCCTTCGAACTTCAGAGCCGCTTCGATCTGTTGCGGCACGTTCTTGCTGCCCTTGTCCCACCAGGTCTTGTGCTCGTGCAGCCAGCGGGTGAACAGGGCTTCGGTGGTGACGATGATATGGGCCTTCGGCTCGACGAAGCTCCCGTCGGGGCGCTGCTCGCCGATCTTGCCGCCGTCCCTGCCCTTGTCGGCATCGAAGCGCAGGCCGTCCAGCATGCCGAACCCCATATCGCCCTTATAGAGAGTGTCGAGGTTGAGCTGGGCGGGCGCAAAGCCCGGCCGGGCGGGCTCGGACAGGATTGCGGTGAGCTGCGTCTTCAGCTCGTCGCGCGCCGCCGCCTCGGCCTTGTCGACGGCCTCGCCGGTCTTGCCGTCATTCGCCTGCTTGGCGAATTTGGCGATCGCGGCGTCACGCGCGGCAATGTAGCGGTCTTCCGGCGACGCCGCGTGGGCGTGCGAAAGGACCAGGATCGGGGAAAGCGCGAGGGCAAGGCGGAAAATAAAATGCATGCCCTGTGGTCGCCCGCAGGGCATGCAAGGTTCAAGGTCACGGGTACTACCAGCATACCCAACACCGGCAGCCCTCTGCCGGCGCAGGATCTCGTCAGGCCCGACCGTTCAGGCCGCCTCCGCTAGGCTGCCTTGAGATTAGGCTGCCTTAAGCCGCCTTGGAGTTCGCCACGTGGGTGGCGATTGCGTCCATCAGCGGCGGCGACAGGCAATCATAGGGCTCGAGCCCAAGCTCCTTCAGCCGCGACCGGATCCCGGCCATATCGGCCGGCTTGACGCCGGACTCGATCACCGACGAGACGAAAGCGGCAAATCCCGGAGCCGCCGAGCCGGACTCCTGGAACAGCTCGGGGTGGACGAAGTCGAGGCCGTAGAACGGATGGCCCTTGTTCTCGATCCGGCCGTACATGTGAGTGCCGCAGCCCGAGCAGGCGTGGCGCTGAATCACCGCCGCCGTATCGACGATCTTCAGCTTGTCGCCGTTTTCCAGCACGGTGACGTTCTCGCGCGGCACCACCGCGACCACCGAGAAGGTGGCGCCCGAAGGCTTCCAGCATTTGGTGCAGCCGCAGGCGTGGTTATGGGCGACGTCGCCCTTGACCCCGACCTTGACCTTCTTGTCCGCGCATTTGCAGACAAGCGTGCCGCCGGCGAAACTGCCGGAGCCTTGCTTGACGCCGTTGTCGATTGACGGGTGGATATGAACAGTCATTGACCTATCCTCCTAGTGCTTGGTGTTTTGATTTTTAGAACACGACGACCGAACGGATCGACTTGCCCTCGTGCATGAGGTCGAAGCCCTTGTTGATCTCCTCGAGCTTCAGCACGTGGGTGATCATCGGATCGATCTGGATCTTTCCGTTCATGTACCAGTCGACGATCTTCGGCACGTCGGTACGACCGCGCGCGCCGCCGAAGGCGGTGCCCTTCCAGACCCGTCCGGTGACGAGCTGGAACGGCCGGGTCGCGATTTCCTTGCCGGATTCCGCGACGCCGATCACCACCGAGACGCCCCAGCCGCGGTGGCAGGCTTCCAGCGCCTGGCGCATCACGTTGGTGTTGCCGGTGCAGTCGAAGGTGTAGTCGGCGCCGCCGTCGGTCAGGCCAACCAGGTGCTGGACGATGTCGCCGGAGACCTTGGTCGGGTTGACGAAATGCGTCATGCCGAACTGGCGGCCCCAATTGTCCTTGGAGTCGTTGATGTCGACGCCGATGATCTTGTCGGCGCCGACCATCTTGGCGCCCTGGATCACGTTGAGGCCGATGCCGCCGAGGCCGAACACGACGACGTTCGAGCCTGGCGTCACCTTGGCGGTGTTCACCACCGCACCGACGCCGGTGGTGACGCCGCAGCCGATGTAGCAGCTCTTGTCGAACGGCGCGTCCTCGCGAATCTTGGCCACCGCGATCTCGGGCAGCACGGTGAAGTTCGAGAAGGTCGAGCAGCCCATGTAGTGGAAAACCGGCTTGCCCTTGTAGCTGAAGCGCGAGGTGCCGTCGGGCATCACGCCCTTGCCCTGGGTGGCGCGGATCGCGGTGCAGAGATTGGTCTTCTGGCTGAGACAGCTTTTGCACTGCCGGCACTCGGGCGTGTAGAGCGGGATCACGTGATCGCCCGGCTTCACCGACGTCACGCCGGCGCCGACCTCGCGAACGATGCCGGCGCCTTCGTGCCCGAGGACCGACGGAAAGATGCCTTCGCTGTCGAAGCCGTCGAGCGTGTAGGCATCGGTGTGACAGATGCCCGTCGCCTTGATCTCGACAAGGACCTCGCCGGCCTTGGGGCCTTCCAGGTCGAGCTCGACGATCTCAAGCGGCATCTTTGCTTCGAATGCGACTGCGGCGCGGGTCTTCATCTTGGTCTCCAACAAATATTAAACAGGTTGCCGTTCGCGCCGGACACGCTCACTTCTTGTTGCCCATGCAGGCGTCTTCCGCCTTGGTGTAGGCTTCCGATTTGTCTTCGTGCTTGGCCGGCCGAACACGCCCGGTCGCATCATTGGCGCGGGCGCGCAGGTACACATAGAGGTCGTCCATGTAGCAGGCAACGTTCGGGTTATCGCCGAATGCCGGCATCACGTTCTCCTGCGCCGTAGAGACATTCTTGCGGCCGCTCGCGACCACGCCCATGAAGTCGGCATAACTCATGGTCTTCAGCGAATCCTTCAACGCCGGCGCGTAGGTCGAGCCCATGCCATCGGGTCCGTGGCAGACGTGGCACTCCGAATGATAGCGGCGGTATCCGGAGTAGGTGTACCAGTCCACCGTGCCGTCGGGCGCCACCTTGAACGTCGGGTCTCCATCCTTGTCGAGATACTTGCCGTCCTCGGACTTGACGGCGGTCGGATCACCCGCGTCCTCGGCGGAGGCAACTCCACCCATTGCCACGACAAAGATCGCGGCACTCACAAACCAGATCTTACGCAAAAGCATATCCTCGCGTGCAGATTGAAGACGGTCCGGCGCATGGAGATCGCTCCATGCGCCGGAACGAGCTTACTCAGCTCACTGCTGCGGCAGCGAGAACACGGTGAGCGTTCCGCCGAGCGCGGTGTAGTTGCTCAGCGCGGCATAGCCACCGACCGCACCGAGACCGGCCGTCGGATCGGTCAGACCGGCCGCGAGGCCGATGCCCGCCCAACCGCCAACACCCGAAAGAATGGCGATGTACTGCTTGCCGCCGTTCTCATAGGTGGTGACGTTGCCGATGATGCCGGACGGGGTCTTGAACTTGTAGAGTTCCTTGCCCGTCTTGGCGTCGACTGCCTTCAGGTAGCCTTCCAGCGTGCCGTAGAACACCACGCCGCCGGCGGTCGCGAGCGCACCCGACCAGACCGAGAACTGCTCCTTGTTCGACCACACGATCTTGCCGGTCTTGCCGTCCCAGGCGATGAAGTTGCCCATGTGGGTTTCACCGGGAGGCGGATACATCGACAGCGTCGCGCCGACATAGGGCTGACCTGCGGTGTAGCTCACCTTGAACGGCTCGTAGTCCATGCAGACGTGGTTGGTCGGCACGTAGAACAGCTGGGTGTCCGGCGAGTAGGCTGCCGGCTGCTCGTCCTTCGAACCGAGCGCCGCCGGGCAGATGCCCTTCACGTTGACGTCCTCGCCGGCCTTGTCGGTCGACGCTGCGTCAAGAACCTTCGGGCGACCATAGGTCGGCGAGCTCTTGTTCATGTCGACGCCGGAGGTCCAGTTCACCTTCGGATCGTACTTCTCGGCGACCAGCAGTTCGCCGGTGGCGCGATCGAGCGTATAGCCGAGGCCGTTACGATCGAAATGCGTCAAGAGCTTGCGCGGGGTGCCGTTGATCGATTGATCCGAGAGGATCATCTCGTTGATGCCGTCATAGTCCCATTCGTCATGGGGCGTCATCTGGTAAACCCACTTGGCGACGCCGGTATCCGGGTTGCGTGCCCAGATCGTCATCGACCACTTGTTGTCACCGGGACGCTGCTTCGGATTCCAGGTTGAGGGGTTGCCCGACCCGTAGTAGACGAGGTTCAGTTCGGGATCGTAGGAGATCCAGCCCCAGGTCGCGCCGCCGCCGATCTTCCACTGATCGCCTTGCCACGTCTTCAGGCTCGAGTCCTTGCCGACCGGCTTGCCGAGCTCGGTGGTCTTGTCGTCGACCAGGATCTGGTCATCCGGACCTTCCGAGAAGCCACGCCAGACCTGCTTGCCGGTCTTGATGTCGTAGGCGGTCACATGAGCCTGGACACCGAATTCGCCACCGGAGATGCCGAGCAGAACCTTGTCCTTGACCACCAGCGGCGCGGAGGTGCCGGTCGAGCCCTTGCTGGGATCGCCGTTCTTCACTGTCCATTCCACCTTGCCGGTCTTGGCATCGAGCGCCACCAGCGTGGTGTCGGCCTGGTGCAGGAAGATCTTGCCGTCGCCATAGGCAACGCCGCGGTTGACCGTGTCGCAGCACATCACCGGAATGACGTTCGGATCCTGCTTCGGCTCATACTTCCAGACGATCTTGTTGTCCTGCGAAAGGTCAAGAGCATAGACCTTGTTTGGGAACGGCGTGTGGACGTACATCATGTTGCCGATGATCAGCGGACCGCCCTCGTGGCCGCGCAGCACGCCGGTCGAAAACGTCCAGGCGACCTGCAACTTTCCGACATTCGAAGCGTTAATCTGATTCAGCTTCGAATAGCGCGTATTGGCGTAGTCGCCAGCCGGCATTACCCAGTCTTTCGGGTTCTGCGACATCTTGCTGAGTTCTTCATTGGCATTGGCAGCTCCGGCGGCGAACACCGCCATGGCGCCAAGGCTGGTCGCGTAAAGCAACTTGCGCATCGTGGATTTCCTCCCAGGGTTCAAGAGCTCAAGGGTTTCCGCCGAAACGGCCCCACTTCTTCCATTTTGGTTGCTCAGTCGTAGTCCGATCGAACCCCGCTGACTTGCCCAGCAGCGAAGCGCCGTTTGCTCAGAAGCGAAGCTTTGTCAGATTTTTGCGGCCGGGCCCCCAATTGGCAGGAAAGGCCGCCTCATGTTGCAGGGCATCAAACGCCCTCGGTGCCGTTCCAGCGTCAGATGGAAGCGGCCCAAGGTTGCGCTTGACGCGCCCAGAACTAAGTCGGAGGATCACCCGACATTAACCGGGAAGAAATCCCGCCGCCTCCCTAAGCTGTTCAGAATCAGGGAGAAGGCGCATCATCCCGGGCCAGACCTAAGCTCGGTGAGCAGTCACGTTGGGGATCGAATCGGTGGCTGGAAAGATGACCGATACAGTCCATTCACTCAGCACGAACGGTTTGACGCCCAAGCGTCAGATCCAGCGCTGGTCGGATGCGCTCACTGACCTCTGCGGTCAGTTCGACGTCGATGCGCTCGAGGGATCTTCGCTCGAGGGCCGGATCAATTTCACGACGGTCTCGCGATTGAAGCTGTGCCAGATCGAGGCAAGCCAGCACCGGATCGCGCACACCATCTCGCGCATCAAGCTGAGCGAGCACCCCTACATCAAGATCGTGTTCCAGACCCATGGCGTCTCGCATTTCGAGCAGGACGGCCTGCACTTCGACATCATGCCGGGCGACTGCTTCGCCTACGATGTGTCCTGCCCGCATACGATCATCAGCCCGTCCCTGACCCGTCACGAGGTTGTCATCGTGCCGAAGGACCTGCTGAAGGAGCGCGGCTTCCAGCTCTCCAAGATGGCGCCGTGCAAGCTGTCGGCGCGCAACGGCACCGGCCGCATCGCCTATGATTTCGTCCATGCCGCGTTCGGCGAGGCCCCGACGCTGACCCCGGTCAACGCGGTCGGCGTCGCCGATGCGCTGATCGACCTGCTGCTGCTGCCGCTGCGCGAGACCGGCGCCATGTTCGACCGCGGCAGCGCGGAGGCGACCTACGTGCGGGCCCAGGGCTTCATCCGCGAGCATCTGCGCGATCCCGATCTCTGCATCGACCGCATTTCCGCGGCGCTCGGCTGCTCGAAGCGCTATCTGCACATGCTGTTCAGCGATCGCGGCATGACCGTCAGTGATTACATCTGGAAGGCCCGGCTGCAGAATTGCCGGCAGGAGCTGGAATCACAGAACGGCAAGACCATCACCGATGTCGCGTTCTCCTGGGGCTTCTCAAGCTCCTCGCATTTCAGCCGCGTGTTCCGGAAGTATTTTGGCATCGCGCCCTCCTCCGTCCACAAGGGTCTGCACGGCGGCATGCCGGCCGACGTGGTGCTGGAATAGCGTTTCCGCCTGGCGTGCAGGCGTCACGCCATGCTGTCCGCGACCAAACTTTCCTCGATCAAGCATTCACTCAAAACCTGGGCGCGAAACCTCAAACGGGACAGCGTCGCGCTGTATCTCGCAGCGCGTGATCCGCGCGTGCCCTGGTACGCCAAGGCCGTTGCGGTCGCGGTGGCCGCCTACGCACTGTCGCCGATCGATTTGATTCCGGATTTCATCCCTGTCATCGGCTATCTCGACGATCTGATCCTGCTGCCGCTCGGCATCCGGCTTGCGATCGCGCTCGTTCCCGACGAGGTGATGGCGGAATGCCGCGCCAAGGCCAGCACCATATTGCAGCGCCCGACCAGCCGGGCCGGCATGACCGCGATCATCGTGCTCTGGATCGCCGGCGCACTGGCGCTTGTCTGGGCCGCCTTCGCATACTTGCCGCGATCCGCCCCCTAGGACGGTGCGGCCTTCGGCACCAGCGCCTCGACCGTCACGCCGTCATCGCCTGAAGTGATATTGAGCGTGCCTCCAAGCGCGAGGATTCGCTCCCGCATGCCGGATAAACCGCGCCCAAGCCGGTGATCCCCGAGCATACCGCGGCCGTTGTCGCGAACCCGCACCAGCGCGCAGCCACGGCTGCCGCGCGGGCCTGCCTGCCGCTCCGCAGGCTCGATCATGATGTCGACTTCAGTTGCGCCGGCGTGGCGGAACACATTGGTGAGCGCCTCCTGGACGATGCGATAGATCGTCAAATCGGCCATCTCGCCGGTCTCGCCGAGATCGGGCGAAATGCAGCTCTCGATCTCCACCTCGGGGTGCGACTCACCCCACATCCGCACCAGCGCGCCAAGCGCTTCCGCAAGCCCGAGCTCGGCCAGTCCGACCGGCCGCAAGCGCTCCAGGATGCGGCGGGTGAACTGCTGGAGCGCATTGACCTGCTCGAGGATGGCATTGCCGTGCTTGCGCAGCGCCGAGGGATCGGGCTTTTCGACCTCCGACAGCCGGTTCAGCGCGGCGGCATGCGCGCGCAGCGCAAACAAATACGGCCCGAACTCATCATGCAGTTCGCGCGCGATCTCCTTGCGCTCGGAATCCTGCAGCGACACCGCGCGTTCGGCCAGCTGCCGCTTGCTGTCCACGGCTTCGCCAAGGGTCGCCGCCAAATGGTTCAGTTTGGCACAGATTGCCGCCAATTCCGGCGATCCGCCGGGCTCGACGCGCGCATCATAATCCCCGGCCTCGATGCCGGTCATGGCCTGCGACAGCGCCTCGAGCGGCGCAAGCGCACGGCCGACCACCAGCATCGTGACGAGAAGCAGCGCCACCGCAATCGCGGAGCCGACCTCGAGCTGGGTGACGATGCCGTCCCAGATCTCGGCCATTTCATCATCCGGATGCGAGGTGATGACCAGCGATTGCGGCTTGCCGTGAACCGAGATCGGCACCCGCACCGAGGTCTGCTCGGGATGCACCAGCGCCACGAACCATTCCGGTGGGGCGCGCGGATCGCCGGCCTCCTCCGCCCGCTCCGCCGGCTTTGCGGTCGCGTCATCCTGCCGCGAGATGCTGACATGGCGCAGCCGGCTCAGGTCCTCGACGATCTGATCGAGCCGCGCATCGGGGTCCGGCGCCTCGTCGAGACCGGCCACGATCGTCGCGACAAACTCGCGCGCCAGCCTGATCACGCTCTGATCCTCGGCCTGGACACGCGGCCCCGCTTCCAGTACGAGCCGCGCAATATTGACGCCCAGTCCAAGCGCCAATATCAGCGCCAGCAGCAGGTTGATCCGTGCGCGCAAGGATAGCTTTTGCCACATGACGTTGCCCCCGACCCGCGATCCCTCCTCCGAGAGGATCGTTGACAGCCAAATTTGCCCGGCTATCTAATCGCAGCCTATCGCAATCTCGCGCCAGGTGCACAAGCGGCCGGAACCGACGTGTGCTTCGTGCTAACCGATGTGATGATGAGTGAGCCAAGGAAGGCCGCGGAACAACGCCATGCGCATTCTGATTGTTGATGATCATCCCATCGTCGCCTCGGGTTGTCGCACCGTGTTCGCCGACGATCCCGAGATCATCCTGCTGGAAGCCGCGGATGCCGAGAGCGGCGAACGGGCTTTCGTCGCTGAAAAGCCCGATCTCTGCGTGATCGACATCAACCTGCCGACGGTCTCCGGCTTCGAGCTGGCGCGCCGCATCCTGTCGCACGATGCGTCCGTGCGCCTCATCATGTTCAGCATGAACGACGACCCGGTGTTCGCCGCCCGCGCCATCGATATCGGCGCTAAGGGCTACGTCTCGAAGACGGGCGATCCCAACGACCTGGTGGAGGCGGTGCGCGAGGTCGGCAATGGCGGCGTCTATTTGCCGCCTGCGATCGCACGCAATGTCGCCTTTGCGCGGCCGGGCTTTGCGCAGAATCCGCTGTCCAAGCTGACGTCGCGCGAGATGGAGATCCTGCGCCTGCTCAGTTCCGGCAAGAGCCTGTCGGAGATCGCCTGGCTGGTGCATTCGTCGTACAAGACGGTCGCGAACACGTCATCGATCATGCGTCAGAAGCTTGGCGTGCGCACCTCGGCAGAGCTCGTGCGCCTCGCGATCGAGAGCGGCGTCGGCTGACGCGCAGCACTCCAACCCAGAGGAATACGACAATGCAGACGGTTTCCCAGAACAAGTCGCATGGCGGCACGCAGGCCGTGTACCGGCATCCAAGCCGCGAGACCAAGACCGATATGACCTTCTCGGTGTTTGTCCCGGCGCACACGGCCGGCGCCAAATTGCCCGTCGTCACCTATCTGTCGGGCCTGACCTGCACGCACGCCAACGTCACCGAGAAGGGCGAATTCCGCCAGGCATGCGCCGAACTCGGCCTGATCTTCGTTGCGCCCGACACCAGCCCGCGCGGCGAAGGCGTCCCCGGTGATCCCGCCAATGCTTACGATTTCGGCCTCGGCGCGGGCTTCTATGTCGATGCGACAGAGCAGCCGTTCGCGACCAATTACCGGATGTGGAGCTACGTCACCGAGGAATTGCCAAAGCTGATCGCCGAGCATTTTCCGGTCGACACGACGCGGCAATCGATCCTCGGTCACTCGATGGGCGGCCATGGCGCGCTGACGGTGGCGCTGCGCCATCCCGATCGTTATCGCGCGGCGAGCGCGTTTGCGCCGATCGTGGCGCCGTCGCAGGTGCCGTGGGGCAACAAGGCGCTCGGCGGCTATCTCGGCAGCAACAAGCAGGCGTGGCGAAAGCACGATGCGGTGGCGCTGATCGAGGACGGCGCCCGCTTCTCCGATCTGCTGGTCGACTACGGCGATGCCGACGGCTTTCTCACCGAGCAGCTGCGGCCCGAACTGCTGAAAGCCGCATGCGAGAAGGCCAACATTCCCCTCACTCTGCGGCGTCAACCGGGCTACGACCACAGCTACTACTTCATCTCGACCTTCATGGCCGATCATCTGCGCTGGCACGCCGCGCGGCTGAAGGCGTGATCATCACTTAGGACAACGCCGGTCCATCTCCGTCACCCCCGCGCAACGGCTTTGCCGTTGTCGCTGGAGGAGCCGCGAAGCGGCGTCTCGAAGGGTCGACGGCCCCTACTTTCTCCGCGCGGCTGGAGGTGGGCCGTTCATCCTTCGAGACACGCTACGCGCTCCTCAGGATGACGGGGAAAATCCGTGCGCGAAGCTATCGCGATTGCGGCACGCCGTAATTCGGGGCGAGCAGGCGGTTGCGCACGAGGTAATTGGTGGCGCGCGACCAGGATTCGTCGGTATTGCCGCGCATGTCGGCGCTCGCCGCGGCCAGCAATTGCCCGCTGTGCACGTCACGCAGATAGAGATTGATGTTGAGGATCAGGTTGGAGACCTTCTGCACCACGCCTGTCATCACGAGATCGGCGCCCAGCTCGCCGGCCAGCTTCACATCGCACCCGCCGCAGGCCTGAAGATTGCTGCCGTGTGCCGCAACATTGACGGGCGAGATGTCGAGCACGCGGAACCTGCCTGATTCCGCGAGCTCCTTGCGCACCTGATCGCCGGTCCGGAGCAGCCGTGCCTGCTCGTCAGTCCGCGGCCCGTTGACCTCGCCTTGCAGGCTGGTGTCGATCATCTCGAGGTCGAACACCGCGAGCCTGGGCGGCTCGGCGCGCGCGGCCGCCGCAGACATCACCAGCAAAGCGACGACGAAGGCGAACGTTGATCTCATGATTGTGAACCAATCGAAATTTGTAACCTCGCAACGACAAAAAGCGGGGTTGCAAGCTAGGCCAATTCGGTCATCTTGCACGTCAACGCATGGTCCGACAATCGCCATGCCCGGTGAAGAAAGACTGCGGGAGGAGTTATGTTCCGATGGCTGATCGGCACGATCGCGCTCAGCATGATGGCGACCGGAGCGCTGGCGGCTGATCCCGTCGAGGTCCATATCGGCTATCTCGGCCACGCCGGCGTCAAATCGACGCTTTCGCTGCTCGACCAGCCGGCCGACAATGACGGCATCGCCGGCGCACGGCTTGCGATCGAGGACAACAATACGACCGGGAAATTCCTCAACCAGCGCTTCGTGCTCGACGAGATCAAGGTCAAGGACAGCGACGACGTCGCCAAGGTCGCGACCGATCTCGCCGGCCGCAACGACTACATCATCACCGACCTGCCCGCCGATGCCCTGCTCAAGGTCGCCGATGCGCTGCGCGACCGCGGCACCGTGCTGCTGAATGCAGGCGCGATCGACGATCGGTTGCGCGAGCAGGACTGCCGCGGCAACGTCATCCATGTCGCACCGACCCGCTCGATGCTGGCTGACGCGCTTGGCCAGTACCTGGTGTGGAAGCAGTGGAAGCGCTGGGTCCTGGTGGTCGGCTCGCACGATCAGGACAAACTCTATGCCGACGCGCTGCGCCGCGCCGCCACGCGTTTCGGCGCCAAGATCGTCCAGGAACGGACATTCGAGGACACCGGCGGCGCACGCCGCACCGACTCTGGCGTCACGCTAATCCAGCGCCAGATGCCGGTGTTCACGCAGCAGGCGCCGGCTTACGACGTGCTGGTCGCGGCCGACGAGAGCGAGGTGTTCGCGAACTATCTGCCTTACCGGACCTGGGACCCGCGGCCGGTGGCGGGCTCGGCCGGCCTGGTGCCGACCAGCTGGGACGCGGCGCATGATCAATGGGGCGCCGTCCAGATTCAGAACCGCTTCATCAAGCTGAACATGCGCCGCATGACGGCGATCGATATGCAGGCCTGGACCGCCGCGCGCATGATCGGGGAAGCCACGTCGCGCACCAATTCGGGGGATCTCAGGAAGGTCATCGCCTTCCTCAAGGGCCCCGACTTCTCGATCGCCGCCTTCAAGGGCACGCGATTGACCCTGCGAAACTGGAATCTGCAGCTGCGCCAGCCGATCCTGCTGGCCGATGGTCGTATGGTGGTCTCGGTCTCGCCGCAGGAAGGTTTCCTGCATCAGGTCTCCGAACTCGACACGCTCGGTGTTGACCGGCCTGAAACGAAGTGCAAGCTGCAGTGAAGGAGAACCAACTTATGTGGCGCCGCTGTCTGTTGACCGGGATGCTGATTTGGCTTGCCGCGGCGCCGGCATCCGCTTTTGTTGCCTATGTCTCCAACGAAAAGGGCAACACGGTCACGGTGATCGACACCACGAGCTGGACCGTGACAAAAACCATCAAGGTCGGCCAGCGGCCACGCGGCATCGAGTTCTCACGCGACGGCAAATTCGTGATGGTCGCGGTCGGCGATGACGACACGATCCAGGTGATCGACACCAAGACCCAGGAGATCGTCGACACCCTGCCCTCCGGCCCCGACCCTGAACTGTTCGCCCAGGATGCCGCCGGCAAGACCATGTATGTCGCCAACGAGAACGACAACACGGTCACCGTGATCGATCTCGAGAAACGCGCCCGGATCGGCGACATCCAGGTCGGCGTCGAGCCCGAGGGCATGACGATCAGCCCGGACGGCAAGATCCTGATCAACACCTCCGAAACCACCAACATGGCGCATTTCATCGACACGGCGACGCGCCAGATCGTCGCCAATGTGCTGGTCGATTCGCGGCCGCGCTTTGCCCAGTTCAAGCACAACAGCTCTGAGTTGTGGGTATCGTCCGAGATCGGCGGGACGGTGTCGATCGTCGATCCCGTCAAGCACGAGGTGACGGGCAAGATCACCTTCGAGATTCCGGGCCTGCGGAGCGAGGCGATCCAGCCGGTCGGCATCGGCATGACCAAGGATGACAAGACGGCGTTCATCGCACTTGGCCCTGCCAACCGCGTCGCGGTGGTCGATGCCACCAGCCACAAGGTGATCAAATATCTCCTGGTCGGCCAACGGGTCTGGCACATGGACTTCACCCCGGACGAAAAATATCTGCTGGTCACCAACGGCGTCTCGAACGATGTCTCGGTGATCGACGTCGCGGCCCAGAAGGTGATCAAGACCATTCAGGTCGGCGAACTGCCCTGGGGGATCACGATCGCGCAGCCATGACCGCAACCGACGCCCATATCGCGAGCCAGCCCTCGCCGGACTCAGCCCCCGGAGCAGAAGCGGCCGTGCAGCCGGCACTGTCGATCGGCAATGTCAGCCACAGCTACGGGCCGCGGCGCGCCCTGATCGATGTCAGTTTCACGGTCGCACCGGCGAGTTTCACCGCGCTGCTGGGCCTCAATGGCGCCGGCAAGAGCACGCTGTTCTCGCTGGTGACGCGGCTGTTCGGCATCCAGAACGGCCAGATCAAGATCTTCGGCCACGACATCAGTCGGACGCCCGGTGAAGCGCTGCGGCTGATGGGCGTCGTGTTCCAGCCGCGCACGCTCGATCTCGATCTCTCGCTGACGCAGAACCTGCTCTATCACGCCGCGCTGCACGGCATCTCGCGGCGCGAGGCGCGGATGCGCAGCGCCGAGGTGCTCGGCCGCATCGGCCTTGCCGACCGCGCCGGCAGCAAGGTGCGCGACCTCTCGGGCGGCCAGATGCGGCGGCTCGAGATCGCCCGCGCGCTGCTGCACCGTCCCAAGCTGTTGCTGCTGGACGAGGCCACCGTCGGGCTCGACGTCAAGGCGCGCGCCGACATTCTCGACCATGTCCGGCAGCTCGTCACCGAACAAGGCATCGGCGTGCTCTGGGCAACCCATCTGTTCGACGAGATCATGCGAACGACGACCTCGTCGTGCTGCATCAGGGCAGGATGCTGGCGCACGGCCCGGTGTCGCGCGTGATCGCGGAGGCCGGCGCCCAGGACGTCAACACCGCGTTCATGCGCCTGACCGGAACGGCCACACTTTCGGGGAGACCGCCGTCATGAGCAGTACGACGGTGACGCCCGAGCGAAGCGGCTTCTCGCTGTCCGAATACATCGTCTGCCTGAACGGCATCGTGTGGCGCGAGGCGCTGCGTTTCCTACATCAGCGCGAGCGCTTCGTCTCGGCGCTGGTCAGGCCGCTGGTCTGGCTGTTCATCTTCGCCGCCGGCTTCCGTCAGGTGCTCGGCATCTCGATCATCCCGCCCTATGAGACCTACATCCTCTACGAGGTCTATATCGCGCCCGGCCTGATGGCGATGATCCAGCTCTTCAACGGCATGCAATCCTCGCTGTCGATGGTCTATGACCGCGAGATGGGCAACATGCGCACGCTGCTGGTCAGCCCGCTGCCGCGCGGCTACCTCCTGTTCTGCAAGCTGCTCGCCGGCACGGCGGTCTCGCTGCTGCAGGTCTACGCTTTCCTCGTCATTGCGTGGTTCTGGGATATCGCGCCGCCGACGATCGGCTATCTCACTGTGCTTCCGGCGCTGGTGCTGTCGGGCCTGATGCTCGGCGCATTGGGCATGCTGATCTCGGCCAGCATCAAGCAGCTGGAGAATTTCGCCGGCGTGATGAACTTTGTGATCTTCCCGATGTTCTTTGCATCGTCGGCGCTCTACCCGCTGTGGCGCGTGCAGGAAGGCAGCCCGATGCTGTATTATGTCTGCCAGTGCAATCCGTTCACCCATGCGGTGGAGCTGATCCGGTTCGCGCTGTATGGCAAGATGAACTGGGTTTCGCTCGCGGTGGTCGGCGGCTGCACGGTGGTGTTCATGATCGGCGCGATCGTGGCTTACGATCCCTCGCGCGGCCTGGTGCGCCGCGGACCCGGCGGAGGCGAGGCATGAGAGGTCTACGAATCGGACTGGGCGCGCTGTGCGCGATGGTTCTGTCGAACCAGGTCGCATCCGCCGCGGACCCGCGCTATCCGGACTGGCCTTGCGCACAGGCCAAGGTGCCCGAGATCTCGCTCGCCGCCGTCTGGGCCGGGCCGCCGCTGGGCGATGCCGAGACCAAATGGAAGGACGATCCGAAGATCAGCGCACTCGCGGCCAAGCTCGCGGCACGCCGCATTCCGCTGGAGGACGCGCAGAAAGAGATCACCGAGTTCCTGTCGGCCGCCGCGGCCGACAAGGCCAATGCGGGAAAGCTGCTGTTCGCGGGCCTGTTCAACACGCTCAACGGGCAGCGGGCCTCGGTGATGAACGGGCTCGAACGCGTGATGCGCAAGCAGCGGGAGGCCGCGGAAAAGATTCGCGCCGATACGCTCGCGCTGCAGGCACTGCAGGACGCCACACCGCCGGATCAGGCCAAGGTCGATGAGCTCGGCAATCAGCTGGTCTGGGAGACGCGGATTTTCGAGGACCGCGGACGCGTGGTGCGATTCGTCTGCGAGGTGCCGACCACCATCGACCAGCGCCTGTTCGCGCTGGCCCGCACCATCCAGCAGGAGCTGGATTGAGGCTGCGACCGATCGCCCCGGCGGTCATGAACATGCCTCCCAATGTGTTCACTTGGGCGGCGCCGATCCGGAACAAACTGCGCGCTCCGCTCGTTGTCTCCAACTATATCTGAAGTTGGGAGGCCTCGATGAGAGCAGCCAAGATCGTCATGACCGGCCTTGCGGCCGCGAGTCTGGTCACGTCAGCGGCTTTGGCCCAGCAACCCATGTCGGGAATGGTCACCAAGATTGACCGATTGAGCGGAACCATCTCGATCCAGCAGACACAGAGCGGAACCGTTGGCGCGGCTAGCGGCGCGATCCAGGAATACAAGGTACCCAAAGGACAGTCGCTGGAGGAGCTTCACGCCGGCGACAAGGTGACGTTCACCGCGGCGGACGGCGACGGAGGCAAGACGATCAGCAAGCTCGACAAGCAGAAGTAGCTCGCAAACCGCGCGTGAGGGCGGGCTCATTGCTCGCCGACGCGCGGCTCGGGCTCCGCATCCGCCAGCGGCAGTTTGGCGCGCCCCCACCCGTCGGTTCCATCCGGATACCACGCCACGTTGCGGTAGCCGTAAGACAGCACGCGCTTGGCGGCATTCCACGACATCCAGCAATTCTCCTGGCAGTAGATCACCAGCAGTCTCGCCTTGTCGTCGCCGGAGGCGCGGGTCAGTCCGCGTCGCAGATACGTTTCCGTCGGCGCGGCGAGCCTGCCGTAGCCGGTGTCGGGCAGCCAGATGCTGCCGGGGATATTCTGATGCGGCCGCTCGCGCCACACCGTGCCGGCGGGCAGATTTGGCTTCGGCGCGCGCGGCAGCACGTCGACGAAGGCGCCGGATTTCTCGCGCCAGATCGCTTCCGCTTCCGCGGTCGTGAGCACCTGTGCGCCGGCAAGCGTTGTCGGCACCGGCGCGCGATAGTCCTCGGTGCGATAGCCCTCGGGTTCTGCGGGATGGTCCTGCGCGCGGACAGGCGAAGCGGCGACCAACATCACCGCAAGCATGGCCGCAAACCTGATCATGGCGACTTGGTTGCGGTCTCCGGCCCGATCGGACGGTCGTTCTCGTCGAGCAACGGAACGCCGTAATCGAGCAGGATCTTGTTGATCGCCGGCTGGTTCTCCTGGATCAGGCGATTGAGCTGCCGCTTCCAGTTCTGATCGGACCCACGCACGCCCATGCCGATGCGATAGACAAGCTTCGGTCCCGTGGTCTCCTTGACCAGCGGCGTGATATGCAGCGGCGGGTTCGCCTTCTTGGCGTAATAGCCCGCCATCGGTCCCCACAGGATGCCGGCGTCGATCTCACCCTTGGCGAGATCGTTCATCATGGCCTCGGCCGACGAATCGTAGCGCGTGTCGATCATCAGCGGATAGGGCTTGGCGTTGCTCATCAGACCGTTGATGGCCATGTTGGTGGCGGGCGGCGTTCCCGCAACGATACCGATATGCTTGCCCTTCAGCCGCGCGTCCTCGAGCGTCGTGACCTCGTCGAGCCCGCTGCCAGGCTTGGCGACGATCGCATAGGCCGTGCGATAGTAGGGATTGGTGCCTTGCGCGAGGTCATCGCCTTGTGGAAATCCCATGATCACGTCGCAGCGATGCGCCGCGAGCGTCATCCGCACGAAGCCGGTCGCCTGCGGAAAGAACATGTAGTCGAGCTTCTTCTGCAGTTTTTCGGCAAACAGCTCGCCGAGCTTGTTCTCAAAGCCCTCGCCCTTTTCGTTCGAGAACGGCAGGTTGCGCGGATCGGCGCAGATACGCAGCACTTTGGCATCGATCAGCTCGATGGAGAGTTCGCCCTGATCATTGACCTGCGCGTGCGCGATGTCGCGCCCGGCCAGACAGGCGATGAAGCCTGCAAGCGCGAGCAGAACAGGACGGTATCCGGCAATTCTCATCACGCGGTCTCCTCTCGAACGGACGCTTCGCCGTCATCCAGCAATTGCAGGGCGTACCATGACGTGCAACAGGGATAATGATCGCGACAGCGCCGCGTTGCTTGTTGCAGCGCAAACTGGCGCGCGCCGACATTGATCGCGCGTCCCGGAGAAACTGAGGCTGAAACATGGCTCATGGCGGTTCGGTGCTTGCGCTGCTCCTGATGCTTTGGGCGCCGACCATAGCGTGGGCGCAAGAGGCGGAATTGCCTGTGAGCGAAGTCGCCCCCGGAATATTCGTTCACACTGGGGTCATTGCGTTGATGACGCGCGAGAACGAAGGCGCCATCGCCAATGTGGGATTCGTGGTCGGCGACAGCGCCGTCGCCGTCATCGACACCGGCGGCAGTGTCCGCGAAGGGCGGCAATTGCTCGCCGCGGTCCGCAGCCACACCGACAAGCCGATCCGCTACGTGATCAACACCCATGCGCATCCCGATCACAGCTTCGGCAACGCGGCCTTCGTGGGCGACGGGACCAGCTTCGTCGGCCACAAGACCCTGCCCCGCGCGCTGGCGACGCGCGGGCAATTCTATCTCGACGGCTTTCGGCGCACGATGGGCGACGCGTTGATCGACGAAGTCAGGATCATTCCCCCGACCGTGCTGGTCGAGGACACGCTGAAGCTCGACCTCGGCGGACGCAGCCTGACGCTGAAGGCGTGGCCGCCGGCGCACAGCGACAACGACCTCACCGTGCTCGACGAACAAACCCAAACCCTGTTCGCCGGCGATATGGTGTTTCTCATCCATATTCCCGTGGTCGACGGCAGCCTCAAGGGCTGGCTGCGTGCGCTTGACGACCTCCCGGCGATTGCCGCCGAGCGCGTGGTTCCCGGTCACGGCCCCGTGAGCGCATGGCCTGCGGCGCTCGCCGACCAGCGGCGTTATCTGGGTACGCTGACCTCAGACGTCCGTGCGCTTCTCGCGAGCGGCAAGCCGATCACGGCAGCCGCCGAGCATGCCGGCGAAGCCGAGCGGCCGCGCTGGCAATTGTTCGACGATTACAACGCCCGCAACGCAACTGCAGCATTCTCGGAAATTGAATGGGAGTAGCTGTTGGTCCTATAATGACGCAGCTCGCATAGGATTTCGCGAACATGCCTCGACATCGCGCCCGCCTGCTTTGCATCGCCAGCTTTCTCACGATGACGCTGGGCACATCGGCTGCGCCCGCCGCCGAGGCCTATGATCCCTGGCCGGGCCTCGTCCAGGACATCTTCAGCAACCGCCCGATGAACGACGGCGGCGACGTCATCGGCATCGAGATGCCGGCGCGCGCGGAAGACGCCGCGATCGTCCCGGTGACGCTGCGTACCAAGCTGCTGCCCAGCGACAGCCGCCGCGTCGTCGCGATCACGCTTGTCATCGACGAGAACCCGGCGCCGATGGCCGCGAAATTCACGCTGGGGCCGAGCGCCAACGTCAGCGAGATCTCGACCCGCGTCCGCGTCAACAACTACACCAATGTGCACGCCGTCGCCGAGCTCAGCGACGGCAAGCTCTATGTCAGCAAGGTCTATGTCAAGGCATCCGGCGGCTGCTCGGCGCCGGCCGGCAAGAACGTCGAGGAGGCGAAAAACCGCCTCGGCCAGATGCGCTACCGCCAGTTCACGAAGTCCGAACGGGGTCCGGCGACCAGCACGCGGGAAGCCCAGATCATGATCGGGCATCCGAACAATTCGGGCCTGCAGATGGACCAGGTCACGCAGCTCTATATCCCGGCCTTCTTCGTCAACGAGCTGCACATCTGGCAGGACGACAGTCCGGTGCTGGCGATGGAGGGAGGAATCTCGATTTCCGAGGATCCCAATATCCGCTTCACCTACGTCTCGAACGGCGCAAAACTCTTCCGTGCCGAAGCCAAGGACACCGACGGGCACGTCTTCGAGCACGAATGGAAGGTCGAGAATCCCGGGACCTGAGGCACCGTCGATCTCACTATAGACGTTAGAAGCACCTGACTTCGGCCTCGGCCTGGGCGCGCCTGAGGTCATTGAGGGCGTTCGCGGCCTGCTCGGACGAGCGGAACTGGCCGCCCAGATTGCCGCGCACCTGCGACATGCTCAGCACGGTCTCGGCGGTGATGTAGCGATCATAGGGGATGATCGATGCGACGACGTCGATCGAGCAGGAACATTGCTCGATCGACTGCCGGCTTTCGCCATTGGCCTTCATGCAGCCGAACACATATTCCGCCCGCGCCGAGGTCGGATAGTCGTTGACCTCCTGGGCCCGCACGCTGATGGCCGTCCCGGCGAGCACCCAGACGGCGACAATCGGTCGTAGCATGCCAGCTCCTGCCATGGTCCTGCTTCCTCTTCTCTTCGCGCAAGCTATGCTATGGATGTTGATCAGAAAAGAAAACATTCGGGGAAGTGGCACAAGAAACGATGATCATCTCTGTTCGCATGGTGTTGGCTGCGGCGGTCCTGGCGGTCATGCAGTTCGGCACCTCGTGCAACGCGGAGACCATCCGCATTGCAGCGCAGAAGACCGGAACGCTGGCCTGGGAACTGGCCATCATTCGCTCCCATGGCCTCGACAAGAAGGCGAATCTGTCGATCGACGTCACCGAGCTCGCCAGCCCCGAGGCCGGCAAGATCGCGCTGCGCGCCGGCTCGGCCGACGTGATGGTGTCCGACTGGCCCTGGGTGTCGCGGGAGCGTTCGCTCGGCGCCAAGCTGCAGTTCTATCCCTATTCGAGCGCGCTTGGGGCCGTGATGGTCCCCGCCGCCTCGCCACTCAAGACGCTCGCGGACCTCAAGGGACGCAAGCTTGCCGTCGCCGGCGGCGCGATCGACAAGAACTGGCTGCTGCTGCAGGCCGCGATGAAGCAGGACGGCGTCGACCTGAAGTCGCAGTCGACCATCGTCTATGGCGCGCCGCCGCTGCTTACGGCCAAGACGCTCGACGGCGAGATGGACGCGACGCTCAACTACTGGAATTTCTGCGCCGCGCTTGAAGCCAAGGGCTTCCGCCGTCTCGCCGGCATGGAAGAAATCCTGCAAAAGCTCGGCAGCAAGGGCCGCATCGCAATGATCGGCTACGTGTTCGACGAAGCCTGGGCCAACGCCAACAGGGATCTGGTGGCTCGTTTCATCGCCGTGACGCGCGCCGCGAAGCAGATCCTGGCAACCTCGGACGCCGAATGGGAGGCGATCGCGCCCCTCACCGGTGCGCAGGATGCCGCAACCCTGCATGCCTATCGCGACCGCTACCGCGAAGGCATCCCGCGTCGTTCGATCGCGGACGAAGAAGCGGATGCGCGCGTACTCTACCGGGTGCTGGCGCAACTCGGCGGCCGCGATCTGGTCGGCACGGCAACCGAGCTCGATCCCGGCACATTCTATCAAGCGATCCCGGGAGACTAGCGGTGCTGCGTCTCCTGTCCTTCGCGCTATTCATCGCGACCTGGTGGATCGCCTCGCTGCTGATCGGCGATGCGAAGCTGCCGGCACCGCCGGCGGTGCTGTCCGTGCTCGTCGCCGAAGCCCGATCGGGGGCGCTGTTCGTCAATCTCGGTGCAACGCTGGCGCGCGTCGCGCTGGCCTTCACGCTCGCGATGGCGCTCGGCTCGGCGATCGGTTACCTGATGGGCCGCGTCTCGCTGGCCAACCGCCTTGGCGACCCCTGGCTGATCCTGCTGCTCAATTTGCCGGCACTCGTCGTCATCGTACTTGCCTATATCTGGGCCGGGCTGACCGAAGTCGCCGCGATCGTGGCGATCGCCATCAACAAGCTGCCGACCGCCGTCGTCACGCTACGTGAGGGCGCCCGCGCACTCGATCCCGCGCTCGACGAGATGGCAACGGCGTTTGCCTTGCCGCGCGGCCGCGCCTTCCGACATGTGATCCTGCCGCAGCTTGCACCCTACATTGCGGCCGCGGCGCGCTCGGGACTCTCGCTGGTGTGGAAGATCGTTCTGGTCGCCGAATATCTGGGCCGGCCGAACGGCGTCGGCTTCGAGATCGGCGTCGCCTTCCAGCTGTTCGATATCCCCTTGCTGCTCGCCTACTCGCTGAGCTTTGCTGGTGTCGTTCTCGTCATCGAGACCCTGCTGGTGCAGCCGTTTGAAACCAGGCTAACGCGGTGGCGGCTCCGTGCAGCTTGAGGTCGATATCACAGGCAAGAGTTTTGCGAGCGCGGCCGGGAAACGGCACGACGTGCTCGACAACGTCACCTTCACGTTGAACGCCGGCGAGGTTGGCGTGCTGTTCGGCCCGTCGGGCTGCGGCAAGAGCACCCTGCTCAGGATCCTCGCCGGGCTCGACGGCAACTACCAGGGCCACGTCGCGCGCTCGCCCGGCATGCGCCTCGGCATGGTGTTCCAGGAGCCGCGGCTGCTGCCCTGGCGCACCGTCGAGGAGAATGTGCGGCTGGCCGCACCTCACGTCGACGACAGCACACTCTCGACGCTGTTCGAGGTGCTCGAACTGACCGTGCACCGCAACCATTTCCCCGGCGAGTTGTCGCTCGGCCTCGCCCGCCGCGTCGCGCTCGCCCGCGCCTTCGCCATCGAGCCGGATTTCCTGATCCTCGATGAGCCGCTGGCCTCGCTCGACAATGCACTCGCGGGGCGGCTGCGCGATCAGATCGCGACTCTGGTGGCAAGCCGGAAGATGATGACGCTCCTGGTCACCCACGATCTCGACGATGCAGTCCGCCTCGGCGACCGCCTGTTCTTCCTGTCGCCGCGGCCGGCGCGTATCCTTCACGTCGAGACCATCGCCGCACCGCGCGCGTCGCGCGATGATGCCCAGATCGGAGAAATCAAGCGGCAGCTCTCACAGTTGGACCTTGCAAATATGTGAGACGCCGTCATCCTTGGACAAAGCGTAAGGGAGAAATTGGATGTCGCGCGCGTTGATTGCTGCTGGGGTTGCGTTGCTTGTGCTGCCGGGCGCGGTGCTGGCCCAAAGCAAGGGCAAGGGCATCCGGCTGTGGAATCTGACCAGCGCCACGATTTCGAGCTTCGAGCTGTCGCCGGCGGGCAAGAACGAGTGGGGTCCCAACCAGACGCTCAATGACAAGGACAAGGAAGTCGACCACGACGAGCGGCTGCGCATCACCGGCGTCGAGCCCGGCCGCTTCGACGCCAAGGTCGGCTACAGCGGTGCCAAGCAATGCTTCGTCCGCGACATCGAGATCAGGGCCGACGCCGTGTTTTCGGTTTCCGACAAGGACCTGAAGGACTGCAACAAGTAGAGCGCCTAGCCCGCCGGCGGCTCGCCACCGGTGCCGGCGCGGTCATTGCTGTGCGGATATTCACAGCGCCATCGCACCGCGGTCCATTTCGGATGCTCACCGACCCATTGCGCGATGTAAGGCGGCGCGGCCATGGCGCATTGCTGCAGCGAGCCGCTCCAGTTGAACACCAGATGCTGCTCCTCGCAGGTGGCGGGCGACAGCACGGCACATACAGTGACGATCAGATCAATCGGGTTCATGCGCGATCCCTAAGCGTGCTCATGAAGTAGATAACACGACGGAATACGTAATCAGCCAAGACAGAGTTTCACAGCCCCGTGAGAGGACGTGGGAACCTAGAAGTTGAGACCGTACACCAGCCGCGCCTGATGGCGCTCAAAATTGACCAGATCGAGGGCGCCGCTGCTCCCGGCGTGCTGTCCCCAGGCCTGGACGCTCCAGGTCGCCGTCAGGCGTGAGCGCTCGGATATCTGGAAATAGGCGGTCGGCCCGATGAACAGCGCTTGCCCGAACAATTCATCGAGCCCGATCCCCTCATACTTCCGGAAATAGCGCACTTCGCCGCCGAGCAGGATATCCGGCTTCACCTTGGCCATCAGCCCGAACGCGACGCCGACCGTGGCATCCTGCTCTGCTGTGCCGGTGCGCGGCATCCGCGTCCATTCCGGCTCATAGCTGACGTTCAAGGCCGCCACCATAAAGTTCGGGATCACTTCGCGGTCGAACGCCAGCGTGAGCTCGGTGCCGTAGCTGCGGACGGCCGCGGCTGTCACTTCGTCGACGCGGTCGGCACGTGTCTCCAACGCGACGGTCATACCGAATGGCGCCGACTCGCGATCGAGAAAGCGATAGCGGAAATCGGCCGAGACGCTCTGCCACGACAATTGGCGGCGATCGTCAAAGCCGGGGACGCGGTTGATGTCGTAGGCCGAGAACGAGGTTCCGAGCTCGACGCGAAAATTCGGCGCCGGAACGAGCTCGAGCTCGAGCTCCTGATTGAGCGTGCGATACCGGCCGCCGACCTTGGCGAAGCGTCCGGTGGTCTGAGTCTGAAACTCGCGCTCGCCGACCTCCCCCACATCGGAGCCGATCATGAAGCCGAAGATGTGCTCGGTATCAAAACCCTCGGCATAGGCGCCGAGCGGCAATACCGCGGCGACGCCGGCAACCGCCGCGCACACCACGCCTACCCAACGCCCGATCTTGATTGCGAGATTCATCGTCCCCTAGCACCACCTTGAACCGCACTGTAGGACAAAGCGGCACGGCCCGCCAATCGCACGGGCGATGTCGATCTCAAGGTCCTGTGGGAACGATGTGAGGGAAGCTGTTCGAGCGACTGCGTCGGAGCCGCGAAAGTACTTTGCGCGAAAGACGCCTGCCACGGCCCGATGCAGCAAGCTGCACCAGCCGGGCAGGCTGTCTCACATTACTTGCGTTACTTGCGCGCCGCGCAGGCGTACATGTTGATTTCCATGCCCACCGGCACTTCGACGATCTTCGGTGTTTTCCAGGCCATTTCCTTCTCCCAAGTATAAGTTGGCGCAAGCTTCGCGCCGCGCGGCAAGCTAGGGCTGGCTTTTCCAGCGCGCAAGCCGGGGTGGTCGGGACCCGACTTCGCTGCTGGACATGCCGGAACGGACGACGGCTCGCTGACGCCTGCCCGGCTTTGGAACGGCTGGGAAATTCCGACACTGTTCTGTCAGGCATTTTCCGGCTGCCGGGCAGCGGCGCACGGATAAGGAGACCCGATCACGGCAGCCGAGTCTTGCCCAAGAGCGAAATCGCAACTTTTTTTGTTATGCGCCGGATTCCAGCGTCAATGACCGGAATCGGCCCCGTGGAGGGTGCTGCCGGAAGCTTATTTGAGCAGGCGCAGCAGTGCCCGGCCGGCGCGCGACTTCAGCTCTTTCGCATCCAGCGTTCCGTCATTGTCGGGATCGGCGGCCTTGAAGCGCTGCTCGACGACCGCGAGATATTCGTCGAGCGTCAGGGTGCCGTCGTGATCGGGATCGGCCATCGCCAGCTCTTTCGCGGTCAGCCGTCCGCGCAATTCGCGCACGTCGAGCGTGCCATCATGGTCAGGATCCAGCTTCGCGAACAGGTCGGCGGCCGCCTTCTTGGCTTCGGCAAGGTCGACCGTCCCGTCATTGTCGGGATCGAGCATCTTGAGCACGCTGCCGCGGCCGGATGCCGCCAAAGCGGGGCCCGCGAGGGCGGCCATGCCCAAAGTCAAAGCAAGCGATCGGCGCGAAATCATCATTCGTCTCCCTTGCGTGCCGCTCCGGCGACGTGACGAAGCGCGCGCTGCAAATCGAGACAAAGCATAGCAGCTTTGGAGACGCGCCGTACAGTTTGCACAGCCGGTAAGCCCTCGTCGGGTTTCGGGTGGAACGAGACTGCCCCACCGGTCATCTCTGGAGTCCTGACGCATAGCACCAGAATGAACGAGGTCATCCATGAGCGGCATTTGCAGGAATGCGTTGGGCTGCCTTGTCGTGCTTGGCCTGATCGCGCCGGTGTCGGCACAGACCAGAGCCCCTGACCGATCCGCGGAGGCGGTCCAGCAACGCACGCTCACCGGCAAGGAGCGGCTCGGCCGCAAATGGACCGACGAGCAGCGCATCGACAATTGCAATGTGCCACCGGACAAGCGGGGCACGAAGCCGCGCCCGAGTGCCTGTCCCCATTCGCCGTCAAGCTGATCGAACCGTGCGCGTTGCGACATAACCGCGGGCCACGCGTGGTGTTGTGTATTCCACGCCGCGGTAAGCTACGGACGCATCTGCGAAAAACCTGACGTTCTTGACCGGGTCGCCGCGTTCGCTGGGGTTCGTTCACGTTTTCGTATTGACCCGTTTTGCTTTCAGGCCGATGGTTGCATCCGCAACGTCAGGGAATAGGCGTGCAGCAAAAAGGTTCATTGGGAGGAGATATGATGAGACGCATTGCGCTGGCCGCAAGCCTCGTGATTCTTGCATCGTATGGTGCAAGCGCGCAGACCAACGAACAGTTGGTCAAGGGGGCGACTGATACATCTAACGTTCTCAATTATGGAATGGGCTACAATCTTCAGCGCTTCTCGCCGCTGAACCAGATCAACAAGGACACCGTCAAGAATCTGGTGCCGGTCTGGAATTACAGTTTGAACGACGACCGCAGCGAGGAATCGCAGCCGCTCGTCTACCAGGGCGTCCTTTACGTCACCACCCACAGCGCCACGATCGCGATCGACGCCAAGACCGGCAAGCAGATCTGGAAGACCAAGGTCGAGTATCCCGCCGAGACGCCGCGTATCGTCTGCTGCGGCATCATCAATCGCGGCGCGGCGCTCTATGACGGCAAGGTGTTCCGCACCACCCTCGACGCCAACGTGATCGCGCTCGATGCCAAGACCGGCAAGGAGCTGTGGCGCGAGAAGGCCGCCGACATCAAGGAAGGCTACTCGATGACGGTGGCGCCGCTGGTCGCCGACGGCGTTGTCATCACCGGCATCTCGGGCGCCGAATTCGGCACCCGCGGCTTCATCGACGGCTGGGATCCCGCGACCGGCAAGAAGCTCTGGCGTACCTATTCGATCCCGACGCCGGACGAGCCCGGCGGCGACACCTGGAAGGGCGATACCTGGAAGCTCGGCGGCGGATCGACCTGGATCACCGGCTCCTATGATGCCGAATTGAACACGGTGTATTGGGGCATCGGCAATCCCGGCCCGTTCAATTCGGCGGTGCGCCCGGGCGACAACCTCTACACCTGCTCGGTGCTCGCGCTCGACCCGAAGACCGGCAAGATCAAGTGGCACTACCAGTTCTCGCCGAACAATCCGTTCGACTATGACTCGGTGGCCGAAATGGTGCTCGCCGACATGAATGTCGAGGGCAAACCGACCAAGGTGCTGATGGATGCCAACCGCAACGGCTTCTTCTACGTGCTCGATCGCACCAACGGCAAGCTGCTCGCGGCCAATCCCTATGTGAAGGTCAATTGGGCCACCGGCATCGACATGAAGACCGGACGCCCGATCGAGACCGACGTCAGCAAGGATGCGCGCGACGGCAAGAAGGTCACCGTCTATCCGTCGATCCTCGGCGGCAAGAACTGGGAGCCGATGTCGTACAATCCGCAGACCGGCCTCGCCTACGCCAACACGCTGGCGTTCGGCGGCAAGTACAAGGCCGAGCCGGTGACGTTCAAGCAGGGCGAGTGGTATCTCGGCATGGACCTCACCGATCCCTGGGAATGGGGCACCGGACCGCGCGGCCATCTCAAGGCGATCGACCCGATGACCGGCAAGGCCAAGTGGGAAGCGCCGAGCGACATTCCGCGCTTCTCCGGCGTGCTCTCCACCGCCGGCGGCGTAGTGTTCTCCGGTCAGCTGACCGGCGAGTTCGAGGCATTCGACGCCGACACCGGCAAGAAGCTCTGGCAGTTCCAGACCGGCTCCGGCATCGAAGGGCAGCCCGTCACCTGGCAGCAGGACGGCGTGCAGTATGTCGCGGTGACCAGCGGCTATGGCGGCGTCTACGCACTGTTCTCCGGCGACGAGCGGCTGGCGAAAGTGCCGCCCGGCGGGTCGCTGTGGGTCTTCGCGGTCAAGAACTGAGCGCGGAGCGCACGTGACTGAAAGAGTAACTCTGTTGACGGCGGCGAGCTTCGCCGCCGTCGCGGCCGGCCTTGATCATGCTGATCCCGGCTGCCGCACAGCAAACCAGTGCAATCGATCTTTCCGGTCAGGCCGACCAGGGCAAGGTCACCTACGCCAAGAACTGCTCGCATTGCCATGGGCCCAACATGGTCAACTCCGGCACCATCACGCCGGACTTGCGCGCCTTCCCCGACGACAAGACGCGCTTCGTGACGACCGTCAAGCAAGGCAAGAACGGCAAGATGCCGCCCTGGGTCGACATCCTGAACGAACAGGAGATCGCCGACGTCTGGGCCTTCGTGTCGAGCCGGAGGACGCCATGAGGGCTCTGCTTGCGGGCGCAGCGACGGTTCTGCTGCTCGCCGCGATGCCGGTGGCGCATGCCGCCGGCGACCCGCTCAAGGTATGTCTCGACGAGGATCTGCCGCCGCTGTCGGCGCATCATCGCGGCAAGCCGGATGCCGGCTTCGACGTGGCGCTCGCGCAGGCCATTGCCGAGCGGCTCGGACGGCCGCTCAAGATCCAGTGGTTCGAGAGCAAGCTCGACGAGGATTCGAGTCCCGCGCTCGAAGCCAACGCGCTGCTGTCGGACGGACGCTGCTCGCTGGTCGGCGGCTACGCCCTCACCACGGACTCGCTGAGGGTGCCCGGCGTCACGACGGCCAAGCTGCCGGGCTTCGACGGCGCCACCCGCGAGGATCGGCGCCGGCGGATCCCGATCGGCGTGCTGGTGCCGAGCCGGCCCTATATCTACTCGCCGATGACCGTCGTGCTCGGTCCCAAGGCCAAGGACAAGCTCAAGGACCGCAAGATCACCGATATCGGCGATCTCGCCGGGCTTCGCCTCACGATCGAAAGCGGCACGCTCGGCGATGCCATCCTGATGACCTTCGACAAGGGCAAGCTGATCGACGACATCACCCACCTCGTTCCGGGACGCAGCGACCTGCTGGGCGAGCTCGAGCGCGGCGAATTCGACGCCACGTTGCTCGACCTGCGCCGGTTCGACGCCTACCGCGCCGAGCATCCCGACACCAGGATCACGGCCTCGGGCTACTATTATCCGATCGGCGCCAACCGCGGCTACGTTGCGCTCGAAACCGACAAGGCGCTGCTGGATGCCGTCAACAAGGTGCTTGAGGATATGCAAAGCAAGGGCAGCATCGGCCAGCTTGGCCAGGCGGCTGGCCTCACCTGGCTTCCCCCACGCGAACCGATCATCCTCGGCGATGTCTGGCTGAAGATCCTGAACCGCTGATGCGACCTGTGGCCCGCTATCGCAGATAGCTCGCCAGGTTCATGCTCTGGATCTTGGAGATCGCCGAATAGGATGCGGTCAGCTGCGCCTGATAGGTCGAAAGCTGCGCCGTCACTGCAGCGACATCGACGCTGGTGAGGTTGGTCGACAGGGTCTTTGCGAAATTCTGGTAGTCGCTCTGGTTGGTGCTGGCGGTCTCGATCTGCGAAGCCGCTGTCGAAAGCTTCGCCTGCACCGTTGACGTCGCATCCAGCGCATTGCTGGCAAGGTCGAGCGCTTGCGAGATATCGCTCGACGACAGTGTCGTGCTGTTGCCGACGTACTTCAAGAGCCGCATCACCTGCTCGAAGGCCGGGTTGTCAGCGGTGACGCCGTAGGAAATCGACTGGCTGTCGGAGACGCGCACCGACGCGATCTCGCTGTCACCCTTGTAGTAGCTGGTGTCTGATGTCGTCAGCGAGCCGGTGCCGGTGTCGAAGGTCGACAGATCCGCAGGGGCGGTGTCGGTGCGGGCGCCGCTGAAGACATATTCGCCGTCATATTGCGTGTTCAGCAGTCCCTGCATCTGCGATATCGCCTGCTGGGCATAGTTGATCACCGACGCCGTCGCCGTGCTGCTGCCGGTGGTCGCAGCACTGAGCTGGGTCCGAAGCTGCGTGATGATATCGGTCACCGAGCCGACCGCCGAATACATCGCCTGCACCTTGTTGTCGGCGAGATTGCTGGCATCGATATAGGACTGGGCGCGCGTCACCGAGACCTGCAGATTGATGACACGCCCGGCGCCGGAGCCGTAACCGCCGAAATCCTCGGATTGCAGCCCGGAGGACTCCTGCACCTGCTCGTTGGCCATCACCGCCTGCACCCGCAGCGCACTGGTGATCATCTGTTCCGACTGTGCAAAGGTGGCAACACGCATCATCATGATAACGCCCTCACACTCAGCTTGCGCTCATCGCGGTCATCAGCGCCGAGAACATGGCGTTGATGGTCGTAATGATCTGGGACGCGGCAGCGTATTTGTTCTGCAACGAGCTCAGATTCGCGCTTTCCTGATCGAGGTTGACGCCGGACTGCGACGACAGCGAGCTCGCATAGGTCGACTGCGCGGTCTGCTTGGCGGTGTAGGTCGCCGACGCCTGGGTCGCCTTGCTTGCGACGTTGGCGACGATCGCGGCGGCATAATCGGTGAACGAGCCGGTGGTGGCGCCGAGCCCGCCCGCCATGGCGAAATTGGTCGACCCCGTCAACGTGCTCGAGAGCGCGTTCACCACCGTCGCGGAGCCCGGCGACAGCACCGAGTTTCCGACCGTCAGCGTGGATGACGCATCGAGCGTCGCGGTCGGCAGCGCCGCCGTGCCGTTGAGGATGTCGCTGCGGACCGCGATATCCGACGCGCCAGTCCCCGTGATCAGGTCGTTGAGCCCGAAATAATCCGAAAAGCCCTCACCGGAACTGCCGACCGAGCTCGTCATCTCATTGATGGCGACACCGTTGCCGGACCCGGTCGCCGAGATCGACAGATGTCCGTTGGCATCGACCGACGCCGACAGGCCCGATATGCCGTTGATCGCGGTAACGAGATCGCCGACCGTCGCGTAGGACGACAGATCCAGGTCCTTGTAGGACACGAGATTGCCGCTCTTGTCCGCAACCGCGATGCGCACCGTGCCGGTCGCCGACAGCGCCGTCGCGCTGCTCACGGTGGCGGTCCCGGTCAGGCTGGACGGCGGCGGCACCGACGTGCCCTGGTTCGACACCGCGTTGACGCTCGCGGCAAGCTGCTGGGCGAGTTGATCGAGCTGCGATTGAGCGGCCGGCAGCGTCTGGTCGCGCAGCGTGATCAGCGCGCTGACCTTGCCGGAGGAAATCTGCGAGGTGATGTCGACCCCGTTGACGGTGATGCCGCTGAAACCGCTGGACGATCCAGCGCTGTAGGTCGTTGAAGCCGTGACGCTGGGCAGCGCCGTATAGCTCAGCGGATGCGCCGTGCTGTCGACCAGCGCCTGCCCCGATCCGGTATAGACCTGCAGATCGCCGGTCGACGTGTTGAAATAGCTCACATTCATCATCGACGCGAGGTCCTGCAGCGCGCTGTTGCGCTGGTCCTCCAGATCGGCGGTCGACTGCCCGGCTGCGGCCTGCTGCTTGATCTGCTTGTTGAGGTCGGAGATCTGCTGCAGATCGGAATTGATGTCGGTGACCGACGACGCGATATCCTGGTCGGCATTGGAGCGCAGCGTCTGGATGCCGCTCGAGGTCTGCTGAAGTTGCGTCGTGACCGCGGCAAGCGCGCTGACCGCGTTCGACTGCAGCGACGCACTGCTCGGCGTGCTCGCCAGCGACGACAATGCCGACTCGAATGCCGCGAGCGTGTTGGCAAGCGAGGTGCCCGTGGTGGAGCTGTCCCCGCTCGAGGTGCTGCCATAGAGCTGCTGGAGCTCGGTCAGAAAGCTGTTGGTGGTGTCGGCGGCGCCGAGATCGGAATCGGCCCCGACCAGCGACTTCAGGAGCAGCTTGTCGACGGCGCTGGTGATCCCCGTGATCGTGACGCCGGTACCGACGCCACCGGTGACGCTGGCGCTCTGGTTGGCGGTCTTCTCGGTGTAGCCCTTGGTGTCGGCATTCGAGATATTTGCCGAGGTCACGCTGATCTGCACCTGCGTGGCCGACAGCCCGCTGAATGCAATGCTTCGTGCAATATCGAGCGACGACACGGCTAACTCCCTCCGGCGCGGACCAGATCAGGCCCGCACGTTAGTGCCATAGGACATCGCGGGCGTGACGCGACGGCCGCCGGCCCCGTAGGGCGATACGTTGGCGATCTGCTCGCGGATCGCCTGCATGATCGCCTCGATCCGGCGGTTGCTGGCATCGATCGCCGCACGCAACCGCATCACGTTCTCGTCCATCGCCCCGCGGAGCTTCAGGATCCGGTCCATCAGCTGCTCGCGCAGCACCCGGTCCTGGACGTTGAGGTTTGCGGTCTTGCCGACGGCCTCGGCCACGCACTGCTCGAACAGGGTGGCAAGCCGGTTCTTCTCGTCGACATGCTTCAGCCGCGAGGCCGGCAGGCCTTTGGCGAGCTCGACGTTCTCCTCGTTGACGATCGCGATCAGATTGTCGATCAGCGCGATCAACGACCTCGCGCGCTCGTCATTGCCCGCGGGATTGATCTTGATGTTGCGTTCCGGTGTCATGTCATCGCTCCCGTTCAAGCTAGTGTCCGCGACGTAGGGCGCGGACCGATTGTGCGCTGCGCCCATACGCGGTGATCGCCGTTACCCGGACCGTGGCCCGGTTGAGTTCCTGGTCGAGCCGCGTGCATTCGCGCATCAGCTCGCCGCGCAATGTCTCCACATCGTCGAGCAGCGCAGTGAGCTGCGCCCGGTCATTCGGCTGAACCGAAGCGGCCCTCGCCTTCAGCCGCCGAAGCCGGACCAGCAAGCGGTCATTCTTTGCGGTCATCATCGCGACACCGCCGAGATCAGCGTATCGAACATCTTGTCGACGGTGGTGATCACCTGCGATGCCGCGGAATAGGCCTGCTGCGCCGAGATCATGTTGGAGAACTGGCCGCTGGTGTCTGTGGTGCTTGATTCCAGCTCGCTGCCGTAGATCGTTCCGGCACCGTTGCTCCCCGAAGTCTGCAGCGTGGCGTTGCCGGAGGCTGCCGTCGCGGAGTACATGCCGTCGCTGGCCGCGCTCAATCCGTTGGGATCGCTGAAGGTCGCGACCGCAATCTTGTAGATCGCGATCGTCTGCCCATTGGAATAGGTCGCGTCGACCACCCCGCCCTTTCCGATCGAGATGCTGCTCAGCTTGCCGTAAGGCAGGCCGTCCGACGTGATGCTCGTGAGATCGACCGCCGGCGTGGTCTCGCCCGACGAATATTGCGTGAGGCCATCGGTCTTGCCGGCCGTACCGAGATTGAGCGTGATGGCATTGGTGCCGGAACTATCGGCCGCACCGTCCTTCCAGCCGGTCACCGAGATTGTTGGCGGACTCGGCACCGTCGAGGCGAGCGAACCGTCGCTATTGAAGGTGATATCCACCGTGTCGGTGATCGCGTTCGCACTGGCCGTACTGGAGTCCGACGCTAGCTTCGGCTGCTCGAAGCTGGCCTGCCAGGTATTGTCGGCGGTCTTCTTCCAGTCGATCTGGATCGTGCTCGCCGTGCCGAGCGAATCGTAGACCGTCATCGAGCTGTTGAAGGTCGCGTTGACGGCCGCATCGGCCGGCAGATTCGCCGCGACTGTGGTCTTGGTGGTGGCACTACCGCTGGTCGATGCCACCTGGGTGTTGATCGGCCCGAGGCTCGCGGCCGAGGCATTGCCAACGATGTTACCGTCAGCGTCGGTACGCCAACCCTCGAGGTAATTGCCGTTGTTGACGAGATAGCCGGCGTTGTCGGTGGTGAACGCACCGTTGCGCGTATAGGAGGTGGTGCCGCCCGACGTCGCGTTGGTGGTGACGAAGAAGCCGCTGCCCTGGATCGCCACGTCGGTGGCGTTGGTGGTCGCGGCCAGCAATCCCTGCTGGGTGATGTTGGCGCGGCCGGACACCGTGACGCCGCCGGACGTATATGAGGTGGCGCTGTTCGACGCCGTCACCAGATCTTCGAACATCGCCGAAGTGGTCTTGTAACCCGTGGTATCGGCGTTGGAGATGTTGTCGGAAATCATTGCCAGCGACTGGCTCTGCGCATTGAGCGCCGAGATCGCCGAGGAAAGAGCACCAGTGAGACTCATGATAATACTCCGGAAGCAATCAGGACGTGACGCCGATGATGTTGGCGGCGCTGACGGGGACGCCATTCACAAGCAACGAGGGCGTCGAGCCGGAGGCATCGATCCCGGTCACCGTTCCGGTCATCGTGGTGTAGCTGAGCAGCGAGTTTCCGGCGGCGTCGGTCGCGGTCACCTGGATCGTGTACTGGCCGCCATCGCTGAGCTGGGTGCCGCTCGTGGTCTGACCATTCCAGGTGAAGCTGTTTGAGCCGGCGTTTCCGGTCCCCTTGCCGCTCCAGACCGTGTTGCCCGAGGAATCCTGGATCGTGATCGCGACGTTGGAAGCGGCCGAGGTGAACGAGTAGCCGAAGGTCGCCGAGCCATTGGTCAGCTCCGCCGTGCTCGTCTTCGCCTCGACGGTGTGGCCGATATAGTTGACCGAGTTCAGCGTCACGAGACTCGAGAACGAACTCGCCAGCGACGTCATGCTGGCGTTGGTCGACTGCTGCTCGGTGAAGTTTGCGTAGGAGGTGAGCTGATTGATGAAGTCGGTCGTGCTGGTGGCGTTCAGCGGATCCTGGTTCTGCAGCTCGCTGACGAGCAAATTGAGAAAATCGGTCGAGCTCATCCCCATCGATGCGCTCGACGATGAACTCGACGAGCTCGAGGCGGCGGAGGCTGCAGCAGAGGTTGCCGAGGAGACGGTCATGACAAGGCTCTCTTCGCCGCGGGCTAAGGCGGCGGAACGCGTTGGAACATTGGGATCGTGAAGTCGTTCGCAGATAAAACGGACGACGCGCCGATTTCAGGCGCGGATTCATCCGCGCGGAATCACTTGATTAATCGGCAGAATTTGCCGCGTCGGCTGCGGCTTCACGGCGCGCCGAGCGGGCGCAAGCGATCTGCCGCGGACACCGGGCCGCGGGCGCAAAAGGAATGTGGAGAGCCTAGAGCGAGAGGCTGATCGGCAGATCCGGTTCGCCGAGCATCAATGCCGGCGGCGCCAATGCGGGCAACAGGCAGAGGGCCAGCAACAGCGCGGGCAACACCTTGCCCTGCTGTGCCGCATCACCCGGAGCTTGCGCATCGCCCGGCTGATCCGCCGGCGCGGCCGGCTCCGAGGCCATCTCCTGTGCCGTCTCTTGGGGCAGTTTCGCCGCGGCGGTCACGATGCGGTCGACAAGCACCTTGGGCGCGCGAACCGGCGGCGCGGCGAGCGCCCGGCGTACCGCGCTCGCCTCTTCATAGAGCGTCCGCGCCTCGGCCGAGGATGCGAGGAGCTGGACGGCGGCAAGACGTTGATCGTCGGGCCAGCGGGACAGATCCTCCCCCAGCCGGTCGATCAGGTCTTCGAATGTCGCAACGTCCATCGCGCGCGTAGATCCAGCCTCGTCGCCAAGGCTGTCATAAAGCATTCGCGGGACGGCGGAAATCAATTTCCGCCGCCGGTGCGTCAGGTCCAGCATGGTGTCCGTCAGGCGGCTATTTTCCCCACCAGGACGCCTTCCCCGGGGCGTCCTGCACCACCGGCGAAGCGGTCTCGCCGGGCGATTCGTGCCTCAGCCGCGCCTAGCGGCCGGCGGCTGATTCGAGCGTTTTGGCCTTGGCGGCCTTGCCGGCGGTGGCCTCGACGTACTTCCAGGCGTCGCGGAGTTCCGTCAGGCTGGCGATGATGCGCCGGAAATTCTCCCTGGCCTGCGGCCGGCCATAAGAACGCAGACACGCCATGATCAGGGCGTTGTAGGTGCGGTAGAGCCGATCCGCCATCGCGCCGCCACGGGTGAAGTCGAGATTGTGGCTCAGTCCGCGCAGGATCGCGGTCGCCCGCGTCAGATAGGTGTGGCCTTCCTCGAAGCGCTTCGCCTCGTGCGCGTCCAGCGCCTTCTGCAACAGCGTGATCGCGCCGTCGCACAGCATCACCACCGCCTTCAGCGGCGGCACCGCCACTGCGGCGGATCGGTAGGCATTGTTGGCAAGGTAGGCGGTAGCGTTCTGTGTCATCAGTTACTCGATGCTGAATCCAGGAGTGCTTTCAGGTAGCCCAGCGTGTTGTTCGCGCTTTCGATGGCAGCCTGATAATTGGCGTATTGGACCTGCAGCTGCGCCTTGAACGTCGCGGCATTGCTCTGGATGTCGCTGACCTGGGACTGCAGATCGGTATCGCGCGACTGCAAATTGGTGATCATGGTCTGCAACTGACCGCTGGTCCCGGAGCTGGTGTGCGCGAGCTGATAGAGCTGCGATGCAAGGCCGGACGTCGACGTCACGGTGATCGATTGCGAGGTCGATCCGGTGTAGGTGAATGCCATGCCGGCGTAGATCGTGCCCGCATTGCCGATGATGCTGTTGCCGACCACCGAAAAGCCCGAACTGTCGCCGCCGACGGACGCGCCGGTCAGCGTGCCGGTCGAATCCACCGTCACGTCGAGCGTGAACGATTGCGGCGATGTGCCGGTGTTGACGACGTTGAGCTGGCTGGACGAGGTGGTCGTCTGCGCCGACAGCAGCTGGGTGACGCCGGCAAGATTTTGCGTCAGCACGGTCGACAGCGTTCCGGTATCGAGTTGCAGCTCGTTGTTCTCGTTGAAGGACAGGCCGAGGTCGGCCATCGTCATGCCGCCCACCGAGCCGCTGAGCACCTGCTGCAGCTGAGTCATGATATCGCGCATCGTGCTGTCGCCGAACAGCACCGCGCTCGATGCGGCTGTGCCGTCGGAATTCTGCGCGGACTGCGCGATCACCTGGTCGCGGAATGCATTGTAATTGGTGACGAAGGTCTGCAGCGCGGAGGTGATCTGGCTGGTGTCGGTCTGGATGCTGATGTTCAGGCTGGTGCCGCTCGGCGTCGGCTGCAGCAGATCGAAGGTGACGCCCGAGAGAACGTCGGAAATGTCGTTGGTGTTGCGGGTAAGCGCGATGCCGTCGAGGGTGAATTCCGCGGACTGCGACTTCTGCAGCACGTCGGTGAAGGCACCCGACGTGTCGGTGACGCCGAGCTTGTTCAGGATGTCGTCGCCGGAGGTCGAGGAATAGGTGATGTCGGCGGCGTCCTCGGTCCCGGTCAGTACCATCTCGTAGGACCCGCTCGACACCTGGACGATCGAGGCCTGGACATTGGTGCTTGAGGTCTGGGCGTTGATGGTGTCGACGACATCCTGCATCGTCATCCCGCTGGTGATCGAGATCGCGGTGCTGCTGCCGCCCGCGAGCCCCAGCGAAAACGTGCCGGCGAGGCCCAGCGCCGTCGACGAGCTCGACTGCGAGGAGCCGATCACCTTCTGCGCGGTGGCGAGCTGGGTGATCTGGAGCGTGTGATCGCCGGTCGCCGAGCCGCTGTTCACGCTCATGTTGAGCGCCGAGGAGGCACTGACGTCGCCGGTGGACGAAATCGTCGCCGAGCGCGTGGCGAAGGCGTTGGTGGCGATCGAATTGATGATCGACGAGCTGAGCGACGACAACCCGGTTGCCAAAGTCGACAGCTCGGTCTGCAGCGACTGGTAGGCGGTGACCTTGGCCTGGTTCGCGGTGATCGTCGTGGTGATCGAGGTCGCCGCCGCGAGCTTGGCGTCGACCTCGGCTTCGATCAGGGCGTCCCAGTCGATGCTGGTCGAATTGGTCGTGCCGGTCGTGGTCACCGTGCTGGCAGAGCTGGCAGAACTCGACGACGTCGTGCCTGATGTACTCGAGGTGGCGCTGCTAACCGTCATGTCGACACTTCCGCCGCAATGGGAATCGGGCCGGCATCATGCCGGCCCGATCTATCCCTGGATTTAGCCGAGCAGCTTGAGCAGGTACTGCGGCATCTGGTTCGCCGCCGTTTCCGCCGAAACCGCGGCCTGGGTCTTCACTTCGGCCGAGGACAGCGTCGCCTGCTCGGAAGCGATATCGACGTCCTTGATCGCCGAATTGGCCGACTGCAGGTTCTGGGTCTGGGTCGAGATCGAGTCGGCGCTGAAGTTGAAGCGCGATTCCTGGGCACCGATCTCGGCGCGGGCCGACGACACGGTGTCGATGGCGCTGTCGAGTGCCGACATGGCGCTGGTCGCGCTCGACAGGCTGGAGACGTCGAGCGAGGTGACGCCGAGCGAGGACGCCGTCAGGCTGGTCAGCGTGATCGTGATGGTGTCGGCCGAGGTCGAGCCGACCAGCACCGAGACGCCCGAGGAGAACACGCTCGAACCGTCGAGCAAGCTCTGGCTGCTGTAGCGGGTGCCAGAGGCGATGGAGTCGATTTCGCCCTTGAGCTGCGTGAATTCCGAGTTGATGTAGGCGCGGCTGGAGTCAGCCACGGTGCCCGAGGCGGACTCGGAGGCCAGCGACTTCATGCGGGCCAGGATGTCCGAGATGTTGGACGCGCCGCCGTCGGCGGTCTGCAGGATCGAGGTCGCCTGCGCCGCGTTGGTGGCGGCCTGCTGCAGCGTCGTGATGTCGGAGGAGATGCGGGTCGAGATCGCGAGACCGGCCGCGTCGTCGGAGGCCGAGGTGATACGCGAGCCGCTCGACAGCTTCGACAGCGCGCTGGTTTCCTGCTGCGAGTTGATGTTGAGGTAGCGGACCGCGGAGTTCGCGGCGGTGTTGGTGGAAATTGCCGGCATGAGTAGCTCCTGTGGTGATGGGGCATGGCATGCCGCATCGTGAAAAAGAGAGGTGACGCGGATCCAGCCCCCGTCCGCCCGATCAAACGGGTCGGCCGCCGGTGGTCAGGCGCAAAAACTTCAGAAGCCGGAATTTATGGTTAGCAGTCGGTAAACGCGCCGCGCAGGTCGCGCTCGTGCCGCTTCAGCATTTCGCGCAGCTGTTGCCGCCCGCGCTTCAACAGCGACTCCACCGCGGCCACGGTCGTATCCATGACCTCGGCGATCTCGCCGTTGCTCATGCTCTCATGATAGGAGAGGATCACCGCGACGCGCTGCTGTTCGGGCAGCCGCTGCATCGCCACCTCCAGAAGATTGCCGATCTCGTTGCGCTCGATGACGGTCGAGGCATCGAGCTGGGTATCGGCGACTTCGGGCACGACGTCGACATTCTCGGTGCGCGGCTTGCGGCGCAGATCGATGCAGCGGTTGCTGACGACGCGATACAGCCAGGTCGAGAACTTGGCGCGGCCGTGCTGCCAGCGGCCGCGATGCGTCCACACTTTCAGCATCGTGTCCTGCACCACGTCTTCGGCGTCGGCGGCGTTGCCGACGATGCGCAGCGCGATCGCGTAGGCGCGATCGACATGGCGTTCGACCAGAGCACGAAACGCCGCCTCGTCGCCGGCGGCGAGGCGGTCGAGCAGTTCCTTGTCCTCGTCCTGGATCTCGACGGTGTCGAGCGGGCCTGCATCGGCGACCGTGGGAACGTCGCTCCAGGGCGCAGCCGTCTCGACTGGCGCGACCGCGGCCGTCGTGGCCTCGATCTCGGCCGCTGCCGTCATATCAAGCGCGTAACTCATGCCCCGCTCTCCAACCAGCGCCGCTGGCACACATCCCATGCGGCTTCTGAGCGTTGAACGGAGGCGCCGGACAAACCAGGCGAAGATTTTTTGTTATTTTTCAAATGCTTAGCTGGATGTTTTTGCCGACTGCCCGGCAAAAGCTGCCGCTGCGCCAGCGCGCAGGGAAAAGTTCGACGGGATCTGGAGCAGTCGTTCAGCATCGCCTTGCATGCCCGCGGGAAGAGATCGTCGCGCCGGAAAACGCTGTTGTCACACCAACTAACGCCACGCGAACACACATGCATGCGCGGAGCATGCGAGTGATCCGTCGCCGTTGGTCGCCATCTTGCATTCGACGATTGCGACTAGGCAATTTTTTCCGAATCACCTTTTCGACGTTATCGGATTTTTTGAATCTGTCAGTCGCGAAGCGCGCGTTTTTGAATCGCGCATCAACTTTTTTGGATCAGCGCGCCTGATTTGTCTCACGCACGCGTTCAACGCATGAGGACTGGCGGGAATTTTGCGCATGACGATCATGACGGTCGACGCGACGCGTCGAGCGCAGAATGTTTCTGCATGTTCATTCGATGTTTTCGATACATTTCTGTTGCGTGCGTGCACGACGCCAGATGGCGTATTTGAAAGGGTTTTTCAGCTTTCGCCCATTGCTGAAGAATTTCCAAGTATGTCCGTCAGTTTCGTTCAGCATCGAATCCAGGCCGAAGCGCGCGCGCGCAAGGTTGCGCTGGAGCGCAGCGGCTCCACTGAAGTGCACATCGCCGACATCTATAAGTACTTTCCGTTCAGGCTGTTCGGCCTGAACCGCGATGCGCTGCCCGATCTCGCGCGAACCGAGTTCGGGGTCGAGCTCGAGCTGTGCCGCGTCAATCCGGAAATGCTTGAGCAATATCTGGACATGAAGCGCGGCGGCTTTCGCACTGGCTTCATTTCCGACACCTACTGGAGCACCGACCAGCTCGCGCAGCTGTTGCGCAGCTGCAGCCCCGGACTGACCTGGGATTTCCTCTACGCATCCTGCGATCACGGCTCAGGCAAGAGCGAGGCGCTGTTCGAGGTCTATCTCGCCGAGCAAGGCATCGATGCGGCAAGCTCGTTCCATATCGGCGACAACCACAACGCCGATATCAAGGGTGCCCGACGTCATGGCATCCGCCCGCGCTATTATCCGCAGGCCAGCGCGGCACTGGCCTCCAAGTTTCAGCGTGAAACATCGATCTACGAATTGCTCTGTCCCGATCAGCCGTCGCGGCTCGATTGTGGCGCCCGCACGCTGCGGCGCGCGGTGACGGCGCAGAGCGCGGAGCATTCTCCCGCCTTCCATCTCGGCGTCACCGTGCTCGGCCCGGTGATGGCGGCGTTCGACGCGTTCATCGAAGCACGACGCTCCGCGCTCGCCCGCGAGGGCGCGCGGGTTGCGATCGGATTCCTCGGCCGCGACGGACTGCTGCCGCATCGTGTCTGGCAGGCGGACCATGGCGAGAGCGGCGCCTATGTCGAGATCAATCGCCGCGTCAGTCTGGTCGGATCCGCCGATACGCTCGAACCGCTCTGCGAGCTGTTGAGCCGGGTCGTCAAGATCGATGCGGCGACCTTCGTCGATATCGTCAAGGTGCAGCCGCCCGCGGTGATGAATTTCTTCGCGCAATACCCCGATGGCATCGCGAGCGGCCGCGAACTTGCCGACGCCCTGCCCGATCTGATGGACCCGCGCGAGATCACCGATATCGCCGCCGGCGTCCGCGCCCGGCTGCTCGCCTATCTGCGCGCACGCATCCAGGATTTTGACAACTGCACCGACCTGATCCTCGTCGATCTCGGCTATTCCGCTAGCGTGCAGAAGTCGCTGCGCCGGATATTCGATCGCGAGGGCATTCGCACCCGCCTGCACGGCGCCTATCTGCTGACGCTTGACGATGCCTTCGACGACATCGCCGATGACGACACCGCAGAGGGGCTGATTTCCGATCGGGTCGTCACGCCGCACGTAAAACGCATGCTGATCCGCAACGTCGCGCTGTTGGAGCAGCTATGCTGTTCTGCGGAAGGATCGGCGCGCGACTATCGTGGCGGCGAGGTGTTGCGCGAGGGTGATCAGCGCCCGGCCGCGCAGCTGGCGCTCGCAACCGAAGTGCAGTCGGGGGTGCTGGCCTATGCCGCGCGCGCCCGCGAGCTGGCACCGCGCTACGCGCTGCAGCCCTACGCGGACCCCACTGTTGCGGCACGCTGGGCCGCCGCTGTACTTGGACGCCTGCTGCTGCTGCCAGACGACGACGAGCTCGTGCTGCTCGGCGGCATCAAGCATGACGTCAATCTCGGCACCCAGGCGCTGGCGCCCCTGCTCGACGCCAGCTTCGTCAACGACTGCATCGTCGCCCGCGGGCTCGTGTCCGCCTGCACCGCCCCGGCGCCTCCGATGTGGCTGGCCGGCAGCTTTGCCGCCTTGTCACCGGCGCATGCCTACCTCTACACGCTGTTCGGCGCCAACCGCCTGTCCGCGAACGTGTTCGGCGAAGCCCAATGCGGGACGCTGCAGGTCGGCCTGTTCCGCCACGATGGCCAGGCGTCGCTCGAGGCCATCAACGTCTATCACACCGGGCTCGGCGATCTTCGCCTGCGGATTCCGCTGTCAGGCCGCATGACGGTGGCGACCATCGCACTTCCGCTGGCAAAGCTCACCAGCAACGGGATACTCCACGGCATCACGGTGCAGTACGGCGAGAGCGCCGCAAAGGCCGCGGACAATTCGAACATGAAGACGATCGTCGAGGGACGGCTCACCGATGCCGGCATCGAGAGGAGCGGCCGTCACTTCCGTGCCGCCGGTGACGACGGCATGCTGCTGATCCCGGTCGACGGCTTCGAAGAGGATGTTGCGATCTACACGGTCGCGCTGACCGCCCTCGACCACGACCGCATCCTTGCGCTCGGGGACCGCGACGGCAACGAGGCCGCCTCGGCCACGCTCACCTGGCGCAGCGCCAATCGCACGCCGGCCGCGAACGGCAAGTGATTTGTCCGCCTGATCTGACCGCCCCGCTCGTAGAAGGTTAACGAGGGGTAGCGCGGGCATGACATCGGCTGACACGGCGCAAGCGGACGGCTTGCAGACGAATTTAGACCAATTGCTGTCGGCGAACGGCATCCGGATCAACGCGGCGCAGCGCCGGCGGCTCGCATGGCTGTCCGCGCGGCTCGGACGCGCGGCCGTCCATCAGCCCGGTTCAGTTCCGGCGCGGGATCATGGCGTCGTCATCCTCGTTGAGCCGCCGAGCGGCCCCGCCGCCGAGATGCTTTACCGGTCGCTCCGCGCCGACTGTGCGGTCGTTATCCCCTTCGGCGAGAATCCGGCATTCGACTTCCTCAAATCCAAGCTCACCGACTTCGGCACGATCGGGCCGAGCTCAGACGGCCCGCATGAGATGTGGTGGGGCGGCCTCAATTGGCGCCCGATCGCACCCGAGGAGGGCTCCCGATCCGACGCATCGCTGCGCGTAGTCTCCTGCTATCCTCGCGCCCTCGGCGACGATCATGCCGGCACGCTCCGGCAGAAGCTCGCCGAATTTCAGATCGCCTGCGACATCGTACCGATCGACACCGCGGACGGCGAGCAGATACGCGCATCCGAGAAATCTGCCTTCATGCTACGGATGTGGGAGGAGCATCGCGAGCCGCTGCTCTTCGTCGAAGCCGATGCAACGCTCAGCGAGCCGCCGCTGCTGCCGTCATATCTCGATTGCGACGTCGCGCTCCACAAATGGAACCGATGGGAGATGTCGGCGCGCACGCTCTATTTCGGCCGGTCGCCTGCCGCCGAAGCGCTGCTGCGCAACTGGCATCACATCGCGACCGCTTATCCCGCGGTCTGGGATGGCTATCTGCTCGACCAGGCCTGGAGCCTGACGTCGTCGCAGATCGCGCTCGACGCCGCCTGGCTGCCGCGCTCGTACCATGCGCCCGCTGAGGACGTCGGCACGCCCCGCCACACCACCGTCGTTCACAATCTGCCGACCGACAACAGCGATCTTGGACCAGACGCCGAATTCGGCGTCGCAATGCGCCCCGCGCGGCGCGCCTGCCGCAGCGGCGGCCGCGACGCGATGATCGTAATCAACTCGCAGGCAGCTTCGAATGCCGCGATCACCGTGATCATGCGCGATATCGCGACCAGCGACGCGCGCGAGATGGCCGCCAGCATCGAGGCGGTGACCGGCGCGTTCGCCGCCGACTGCGGCGGGTTCGGCCGGCTCGAGCTCGCGCTCTGCCCGTGGCAGGACGATATCCGCGCGGCGAAATCGGCAGCGAAGAGCGCGAACAACCGGATCATCGAGATTGCGCCCTGGCAGACACTGCCGGCCGATCTGTTCCGCACCGTGGGTCAATCCCGCGATGCCGGCAGTGTCGTCGTTATGGCCGATCAGCGCGGCTGATATCGGCTGAAGGGCTGAACAAGGGAAGGACATCCGCATCATGAAGACCATCATCCTTCTCACCGGCGTCGCCACCCAGCAATTCGCGCTCACCGAGCTGTTGAAGGCGCACAATCCCGCGCTGTCGTTCCGCTGCGCGGTGACGGCCGACGACCTCGCCGCGATCGAGCCGGAGGTCCTGCGCGACGCCCGGCTGTTGGCGTTCACCACCAGCGTGATCGTGCCTGAAAGCATGCTGGCCGCGCTCGGCCATGGCGCCTACAATTTCCACCCCGGCCCGCCGCAATATCCGGGCTGGGCGCCGGCGCATTTCGCGCTCTATGACGGCGCCCGCACCTTCGGCGCGACGGCCCATGTGATGGCCGCGCGCGTCGATTGCGGACCGATCGTCGGCGTCGAGTCCTTCATCATTCCCGACAAGATCAGCGTGCGCGGCCTCGAGCAGATTGCCTATGTGCGGCTTGCCCATCTGTTCTGGCGGATGTCGCGCGACCTCGCCTGCGATGGCGCGCCGCTGAAGGAGTTGGACATCGCCTGGTGCGGCATCAAGAGCACCCGGCGGATGTACCGGGAGATGTGCGAGCTTCCCGCCGGCATCAGCGCCGGCGAGCTGGCCCGCCGGATTCGCGCCTTCCACGACGACTTCCGCGGCATCCCGCTGACCGTCTCTCTGCACGGCATCCGCTTCCAGCTCGCGACATCAGCCACACAGGCGCCCGAGGCACCGCAGGTGGTCTCGCCGCCGCTCGCCGCGGCATCCTGAGGATTGGCCTCAACGACATTACCTGCGGCTCCGGGACTCACGTTGCTGCTGCAACAGCGCCCTCACCGCGCGCTCCGCGGCCCGTGCGGAGCCGAAATAGCCGCCATCGAGGCCGTCAAAGGCGCGGTCGGAGGAGAAGAAGCAGAAGCCGCTTTTGTCGCTGACAACGATACCTGCTGTGCGATCCGATATTTCGATGACGTAAGCTAGGGATTTTTGGGCTTGGGATATCTGGGCTTGGGACATGCGTGCTCAATCGCCGGGTGACGGCGCTCCTGTCTGATTGTCGCTGACTCTGGATTTGTCGAAGCGATCAACAACAGACGCCGGTCGCCGCCGAGACGCAGCGATGCTGCATGCGGCTTCGCATGTCGTACATCAGGCTGCGGTCGTCATGTCTCATTGCGGTGACCTTGAACATCGTAGGATACCGCGCATCAATATCCAGCCGAAGCGCGCTGCGGTCAATGAAATGGCTGTCCAAAGTTGACCGCGCGGCGCGATGCATCCATTCGCGGCGGGCAGAAAAACAGCACAGATTTGGTGATGACGGTTGCGGACCGCTAAACTGGCAAAGCGACGGCCGGGCACCGAGCCCTACGGTGCCCGGCCGTGATTCCTCAAGGCAGGATCGGCGGGTGATAGCTGAAGGTCGCCATCAGGATCGCCGCCAGCAGCATTACGATCGGGAAATGGATGAAGAACTGCACCGAGGTGTAGCCGATCAAATCCTTCGACTTCAGGCCGAGAATACCGAGCAGCGGCAGCATCCAGAACGGGTTGATGAAGTTCGGCAGGGTCTCGGCGATGTTGTAGACCATCACCGTCCAGCCCAGATGCGCGCCGATATCGTTGGCCGCCTTCATGATGTAGGGCGCCTCGATGATCCACTTTCCGCCCGCCGACGGCACGAAGAAGCCGAGCAGCGCCGAATAGATTCCGACCAGGAACGAGAACACGGTGGAGTTGCTGGAGGCGCCGACGAACCAGTGCGCGATCGTGTCCGACAGCGTGGTGCCGCCGCTGTTCGGCACTTTGGTCAGGATCTGCGCGATGCCGGCATAGAACGGAAACTGCAGCAGCACGCCGGAGACGCTCGGCATCGCCTTGGAGAAGGACCCGATCAGGCTGCGCGGGCGCCAGTGCAGCACGATGCCGAGAATGAGGAAAACGAAATTATAGGTGTTGAGGCCGGACAGGGTGATCAGCGGATTGCCCGACTGAAAGGTCTGCCATAGCCAGCCGGCGGCAAGCAGCGCGATCAGGATCGTCAGCAGCGGACTGAACTCGAGCCAGTCGCCCGGACGGGCCGGCTTCCTGGCCTCGATCCGATCATTACCGAGCGCAACGCCGAGGTCCTCCGCCGTCTTGGCCTGCTCGGGCGCCGGCGTCGTGAAATAGCAGATTGCGGCGGACACGACGGTCACCATCACGACAGTGACCATGTTCTGCCAGGTCAGGATGGTTTCCGAGAAGCCGATCACGCCGGTGATCGGCAGAAGGGACGCCGGAATGCTGCCGGCATTGGCCTGGAGCTGTGCGGCGGAAGACGTGATGCCGAGCGTGAAGCCGCAGCCGAGCCCGAGATAGCCGGCCGCGCCGGCCGCCCGATAGTCGAGCCGAATGTCGGTGCGCCGCGCGATCTCCCGCACCAAGAGGCCGGAGAAGATCAGGCTGAGGCCCCAGTTCAAGAGCGAGAGGAAGATGCTGAGCACGCCGACAAAGACCACTGCGCCGCGCCCGGTCTTCGGCACGCTCGCCAGCCGCGCAAGCACGGCCGCCACCGGCGGCGACATCGCCACGACATAGCCGCCGATCGCGACCAGCGCCATCTGCATCGTGAAGGGAATCAGATTCCAGAACCCGTCGCCGAACGCGCGACTGACCGCGAGCGGCGAGCCGCCATGCAGGATCGCACCGACGGCAACCGCAATCACCGCGATCAGGACGAAGACATAAGCATCCGGAAACCAGCGTTCCGCGAACACTACCAGAGCCTGCGAAAATCGCGCGAGGATGTTGTCCACGTCAGGTTTTCGCAGGCTCACGGTTTGGTCGTGCGTTGCATTCGTCATTAATCTCGTCCCCCTACCGGTGATGCGGTGACAGCCTTCAGTGTGATTTGGTCATCAAAGCGCGAGCGTGAGGTCGGTCAGAGGGACCGCCTGGCAGGCAAGGCATTGTCCCTCGCTTGCATCGACAGGCCCGAGATGGGTGAACTCGCCATCGACGACCTCGACCGCACAGCTTTCGCATTGCCCGACGCGACAGCCGCTCGGCAACGCGACGCCCGCCGCCCTGGCAGCGTCGAGCAGCGTCCCTTGCTCCGGTGCCCACGAAAAGCTCTGCTCGCTGCCGGCAAGCCGGACGGTGCGCGGCGCAAGATTGCTCGGCACCGCGGGCGGGGACACGAAGCTCTCGGCGAAGATGTCGAAGCGCGGCACGCCGAGCGCCGTCACGGCCTCGATCTGCGCCGCGACGAAATCGGGCGAGCCGCAGATGTAGACCAGCGGCCGGCGCGCCGACAGCCGCTTGACCTGTTCGAGATCAAGCCGTCCCTTGCGCAGCGAATGCGAACCGACCGGGTCCTGCGCGAGCGGTGCCGAATAGAACGTCAGGCGTTTGAGCGCCGGCGTGCTGGCCTCGAGCTCGTCGAGCCGCCGCGCGAACGGATGCTCGCGGCCGCTGCGGCAGCCGTGCAGCAGCAGGATCTCGCCGACACGATCATCCGGCGCAACGTGTTGCAGCGTCTCGAGATGGCTGATGAACGGCGTGATGCCGATGCCGGCGGCGAGGAAGATCAGCGACCGCGGCCCCTTCAATGGCGGCGTGAAGATGCCGCCCGGCGGCTCCAGCAGAACCTCATCTCCGACCGAGAGACGGTGCAGACGATCCGGCATGAAGAACGCCGCATCGCCGCGCCGCGGTTCATCAAGGAAGCGTCCCTTCACCGCAATCGACAGCGCTTGCGGCAGTTCGCCCGATCCGGTCAGCGAATAGGCTCGCGCTTCCGCCGCGCCAGGCAGCGAGATCATCACGTGCTGGCCCGGCAGGAAGTCGGGCAGCGGGCCACCGTCAAGCGGCCGCAGGCTAAGCACGACCACGTTATCGGCCTCGGCCCGGCGTTCGCCGACCGTGAAGCGGCGCCGGCCGCTCCACACGCCGCGGCTTGCATCGGCGTCGCGCCTGATATCGCAGACGATCGCGCGCAGCGGGACGGAGCCGCTAACGGGATCGCGCGCATCGTCATGCAGCACCGCGTTGATGTTGCGCGTTCGGATGCCTGCCGTCGTGGAGCGATCGCGGCCGAGCGGCGGACAATCCTCCCACCAGCCGAATTCGGCAACGACGACGCGATCGTCGAGCGCCGCATTGAGACGCACCTTCAGGCGTACGGCACCGCCCTGGGTCTCCACCACGGCCCAGTCGCCTTCCACCAGCCCGCGCCGCTCGGCGAGTTGCGGGCTGATCTCGACGGCCGAATCCGGTGACTTACGCCGCAGCGAAGCCACATGCCGATAGGAGGAGTGGACGAACCAGCCGCTCTTGGCGGTCGAGAGCACCAGCGGAAAGCGCTCATCCGCGGCACTGGTGAGCGGGCTTCCGACCGGCTCGACATGATCGGGCAAGGGATCGTGCCCGTGTCCCAGCATCAGCTCCGAATAGATCTCGACGCGGCGCGTCGGCGTCGCAAATCCCGCCACCGTTCCGTCCTCGCGCGCGACGGCGTATTTTTCATCGCGGAAGGCCTGCGGGAAGCGGCGTCCCTCGGGATGCGCGCGCAGCTCATCGACGCCGACGCCGAGCGGCGCCAGTTGGTAGTTCCAGCCGGCCTTGATGTCGCCACCGAAGAACAGCTCTCCCATGCCGAGCTTCAGCGCGAGCGCTGCGGCGATCTCGTAATCGGCTTTCACGGCGCCGACCGGCTCGACCATGCGCGGGCGAAACTGCACGGTCTCGACGGCTTCCTGCGTGATCTCGAACCCGATCTTGAGCGCGTCGCGTTCCCACGGCGTGCTGGCGGGCAGCACGAAATCGGCGCTCTCCGCGGTCGGGTTCATGAACATGTCGATATGAACCTGGAACTCCAGCGCATTCAGCGCCGCACGGTTGCGCTCGGAATGGCCCTGCGAGACGACGAAGTTGGTCCCGAACGCGACCAGCGCGCGCACCCGGTAAGGCTCGCCGTCGAGCACAGCCCGACTGAAGTCGCGCGCCGTGATCCAGCCCTTCGCCGGCGGGCCGAGCGGCAGCTCAGTAATGCCGAGCGCCTTGGCCTGCTGCGCCGGCGACAGGATGTTGTAGTCGTTGAGGGCGCGCGTCGGCGGCGGCACCGGCCAGCGATTGCCGCCGGGCCGATCGCACGCACCGGTCAGCGCGTAGAGCGTTGCGATCGCGCGCTCGATCGCGGTCGCATTGGTGTGCTGGCCGACGCCGGTCCAGGAATGATAGGCAAGCCGCGGCCGGCCCTCGAGCAACGCGTTGAACGCGTCGACATCCTCGGTACGAAGCCAGGTCAATTCCGCCACGCGCGCCGGCGTGTAAGGCGCAACGCGCTCGGCCAGCAATTCGAACGCGGTTGCCGCCGGTATCATCCGGCCGTCGCGCGCACGGATCGATAGCGCGCCACGCAGCCGGCCGCCGCTCTCCGGCGCGTAGCTTGTGTCGCACGGCACCGGCGCGCCCGACGCATCGAGACGAACGAAGGCGTCCGCCATGCCATCTGCCCACAACGCGTCGGCACGCAGGAAGCGCCCGGTCGTGCGATCGACCAGCAGCGCTCCATTGGTCCATGCGTTGACGAAGTCCGCGTCGAAGCTGCCGGTCGCGACGAGATAACGGATCGCGCCCATCGCGAGCGCGCCATCGGCGCCCGGCCGGATGCGCAGCCAGAGATCGGCCTGCTGACCCGAGCCGTTCGGCTTGGGGTCGATCACCACGACCTTGGCGCCGCGCCGCCGCGCATCGGCGATCCGCGTCGCCTGGGCGAGCCAGGTGCGGGCCGGGTTGTGGCCCCACAGGATGATCGCATCGGCATTGTCGTAATCGGGAAAGCCGATGCCGCGGCCGAACGTCAGCGCGTGCGCATAGTCCTTGTGCCAGCCGCAGATTTCGACCGCATAGATCAAATTGGGGCTGCCGAAGCCGCGGATGAAGCGCTCGACCCACTCAAAACTGTCGACCATCGGCGTGCCGCTCGGCGTGGTGACGCCGAATGCGACGGCTTCGGCACCGCTCTCGGCGCGGATCGTGCCGAGCCGGTCGGCGATCTCGGTCAACGCCTCGTCCCAGGACACCTCGACCCAGCCCGGATCGGCGGCATCGCGCGGACGGGTCCGCTTTAGCGGCACGGTCAGGCGGCGCGGGCTCGCAACTATTTCGGGGGCGGCGCGGCCCTTGGCGCAAAGCGCGCCGCCGGTAGGGTGGTTATTTAATACCTCTACACCAACGAGACGTCCGTCCTCGACCACGGTGACGGCACCGCAGCGCGAGCGGCAAAGCGTGCAATAGCCGGGTAGCCGCTGTTTCACCGCCATCTCACGATCAGTCACCCTAGTGACGCATGTTAGTAACGCGTTACACATTTACGTCATACGCTACCGCCCCCGTCAAGGCTAAGTAATAATCAGGGACGAATCGGAGTTCGGAGCGAGAGGCGGCGGACGACCACCCATGGACCAGAATTTGCGAGAACAGGTGCTGCAACGGGTGCGCGCCGAGATCATTTCCGGGCAGAGCCTACCGGGCACGATGTATTCGGTGCCTAGCCTCGCCGCGAGCCTCGGCGTCTCCTCGACGCCGGTGCGCGAGGCGCTGCTCGAGCTCAGCCGCGGCGGCCTGGTCGAGCCGATGCGCAACCGCGGCTTCAAGGTCGTGGAGCCGACGCTGACCGAGCTGCGCAATTTGTTCGACATGCGCGAGGTGCTGGAGCTGCACGCCGCGGTGCTGGTCGCCGCCAATCCCCCGCGGGATCTTCCGGCCGTGCGCGGCTGGGCCGACCAGATCGCCAAGGCGGTCGAGACCGACGACGTCCAGCTCTATCTGGAAGCCGACCGCAACTATCATCGTGAGTTCATTGCGGCTGCCGGCAACGAGCTCTTGACCGACATGGTGATGGGCCTGCGCGACAAGATGCGGCTTTACGGCATCAGCTCCCGCGCCGGCCACGAGCGACAGCTGGCGTCGGTGCCGGAGCATTACCGGCTGATCGAACTCGCGCTCGCCGGTGAGACCGAGGCGCTGCCGACCCTGCTGCGCAGCCACATCCGCTCCTGGGAGCCGATCTTCGTCGATGCGCTGCTGCGCTCGAAGGAGCACGTGCGCGAGCCGCTGCGCCAGGCGCGCGGCTGACGCGGAGCGAGGCAGACAGCCGATCGCGGCGGCGATCGGCTAATCCAGAATGCTCTTGTAGTGCTCCGAGAAGACATCGCGGCCGATGATCAGCCGCATCACTTCGGAGCTTCCCGCCAGGATCCGATTGACACGCGCGTCGGTGAACATGCGGCTGATCGGATATTCATCCATGTAACCTGCGCCGCCATGCAGCTGTACGCCGAGGTCGAGCATCTTCCACTCGACTTCCGACGACATCATCTTGGCCTTGGCGCCCATATTGCTGGTCAGGCGTCCCGCGTTGTGCTCGGCCACGCAGTGATCGACATAGACCTGCACCAGATCGATTTCGGCATCCATCTCCGCCATGCGGAACTGGGTATTTTGCTGTTCCGCAAGAGGCCTGCCGAACAGCTTGCGTTCCATCACGTAAGCGCGCGTGATGTCGAACGCCTTGCGGCCATTGGCGATCGATCCGACTGCGGAGATCAGCCGTTCCTCGGCAAGGCCTTCCATGAGATAGTAGAAGCCCCTGCCGGGCTCGCCCAGCACGTTGGCCTTGGGCACCTTCACATTATGGAAGAAAAGTTCGGCGGTGTCCTGCGCCGGCATGCCCATCTTCTTGAGATTGCGGCCGCGCTCGAAGCCTTCCATGCCCCGCTCGACAATCAGCAGCACCATGGCATGCTTCTTCTCTGCGCCTGCGAGCCTGGCGGCCACGATCACCACGTCGGAATTGATGCCGTTGGAAATATAGGTCTTCGAGCCATTGAGCAGGAAATAATCGCCCTTGTCCTCCGCCGTCGTGCGCATGCCCGCGAGATCTGAGCCCGCGCCGGGCTCAGTCATCGCGATCGCCAGGATCGTCTCGCCGCTGACGCATTTGGGCAGGAATCGGTCACGCTGCTCCTCGGTGCCGAAGCGCTTGAAGTAAGGACCGACCAGGCGGCTGTGCAGCGTGTTGTACCAGCCCTTGCAGCCGGAGCGCGCGGTCTCCTCGATGATGATCTGCTCATAGCGGAAATCGGCGTCGCCCATGCCGCCGTATTTTTCCTCAGGCCAGATCATCAGGAAGCCGAGGTCGCCGGCCTTCTTGAACGCGTTGCGGTCGACGATGCCGGCCTCCCGCCACTCCTCCATATGAGGCGCGATCTCGCTGGCGAGGAACTTGCGGTAGGAGTCGCGGAAAATGACCTGATCTTCGGTAAAGCTGCGCATCATTCCCCCAATAGAGCGTTTTCGAGCGAAGTGGGCACCGATTCGCGTGAAGAAAACGCGTCAAAATAAGAAGCTAACGTTTCAAGCGACGTGAATACCGGCCGGCGCAAAAATTCTGAGCGCCGGTTCTCAGTCAATCAAAACCGGCGCTCCATTGTCGAAACAGTCGACGCCTTACTTGCCCTTCCAGTTCGGCGCGCGCTTTTCCGCAAAGGCCGCCGCGCCCTCACGGGCATCCTCGGAGACGAAGACAGGACCGACGATCTCCTGTTGCTTCTTCCACATCTGGTCTTCCGGCCAGAGCCGGGATTCGACGATCACCTGCTTGGATGCCTTCACCGCGAGCGGGCCGTTGGCGCCGATCGCTGCCGCAAGCTCAAGCGCGGCGTCGAGCGCGGGGCCATCGGTCACGCGGTTGATGATGCCTAGTTCGTAGGCTCGCTCGGCGCCGAAGAACTCGCCGGTCAGTGCGAACTCCATCGCCACGCGAATGGGCATCTGGCGCGGCATGCGGATCAGCCCGCCCGCCGCGGCGGCCAGCCCACGCTTCACCTCGGGGATTCCGAACTTGGCGTTGCGGTTGGCGACGATCATGTCGCACGACAGCGCGATCTCCATCCCGCCGGCGAGTGCGTAGCCGTCGACGGCCGCAATCAGCGGCTTCTTCGGCGGCGCCTCGGTGAGGCCGGCGAAGCCGCGGCCGGGGATCGACGGCCGCTCGCCTTTCAGGAACCCCTTGAGGTCCATGCCCGAGCAGAACGTGCCGCCGGCGCCGGTGATGATGCCGACGCCAAGGGCATCGTCGGCGTCGAGCCGGTCGATCGCCGCGGCCACGCCCTTGGAGAGGGCGAGGTTGGCCGCGTTCTTGGCTTCCGGCCGGTTCAGGGTGATGATCAGTATCGGTCCGCGGACTTCAGTGAGGACCGGCGTTTCTTCGGACATCGCTTTCGTCTCCTGTAGTCACCTAGCGCGGGGCCATACGGATGGCGCCATCGAGGCGGACGTCTTCACCGTTGAAGTAGCCGTTGGTGATCATGGTCAGCGCCAGCTGCGCATACTCCTCCGGCATGCCGAGACGCTTCGGGAACGGCACCGACGCGCTGAGCGCGGCCTTGACGTTCTCCGGGGCGCCCTGCAGCAGCGGCGTGTTGAAGATGCCCGGCAGGATCGTGTTGACGCGGATTCCCTCGGCCATCAGGTCACGCGCGATCGGCAGCGTCATGCCGACGACGCCGGCCTTCGAGGCCGAATAGGCGGCCTGCCCCATCTGGCCGTCCTCGGCCGCGACGGACGCCGTATTGACGACCGCGCCGCGCTCGCCGTGCTCCAGCGGCGTCAGCGACAGCATACCCTGCGCCGACTTGGCGATGCAGCGGAAGGTGCCGACGAGGTTGATCTGGATGATGCGGTTGAAGGCGTCGATCGGGAAGTGAGTGGGTTCGCCGGTCTTCTTGTCCCGGCCGGCGGTCTTCACCGCGTTGCCGGTGCCGGCGCAGTTCACCAGGATGCGCTCCTGGCCGTGTGCCGCGCGGGCCTTGGCGAAGCCCGCATCGACCTGCTCGTCGGAGGTGACATCGACCTTACAGAACACACCGCCGATTTCCCTGGCGATGGCTTCACCCTTCTCCTCGTTGAAGTCGAAGATCGCGACCTTCACGCCTTGCGCGGCGAGCGCCCGCGAGGTGGCTGCGCCGAGGCCGGAAGCGCCGCCGGTGACAACGGCGCCGACCGATGAATCGAGTTTCATGGCAGGTTCCTTTCGCGATCAGATGCGTTCGATGATGATGGCCGGTGCCATGCCGCCGGCGGCACACATGGTGACGAGACCGTAACGTCCGCCGCTGCGCTCGAGTTCGTCGAGCGCCGTGCCGATCAGGATCGATCCGGTCGCGCCGATCGGATGGCCAAGCGCAATCGAGCCGCCATTGATGTTGACCTTCTCGCGATCCAGCTTGAGGTCGCGAATGAATTTCTCGGCGACGACCGCGAAGGCCTCGTTGATCTCCCAGACGTCGATGTCGTCCTTGCTCAGGCCGGCCTTGGCGAGAACCTTCTTGGCCGCCGGAACCGGCGCGTTGAGCATCAGCGTCGGGTCGTCACCCTGATTGGCGTAGGCCACGATGCGGCCGCGCGGCTTGAGGCCGTGCTTCTCGGCATACATCTTCGAGGTGATCAGCACCGCGGCGGCGCCGTCCACCACGCCGGAGCTGTTGCCGGCATGATGCACGCCCTTCCAGTCGAGGTCCGGATAGCGGCGCTGGATCTGCTTCTTGAATGTCACGCCGTTGCCGAGATCGAAATCGGCAAGCTGCTCGAAGCTCGGCTTCAGCGACGCCAGTCCTTCGGCAGTGGTCTCGGGGCGCGGGAATTCTTCGCGATTGAGCGCGACGCTGCCGTCGTCGTTGAGGACGGGGATCATCGACTTGGCGAAGCGGCCTTCATCGATCGCCCGCTTGGCACGCTGCTGGCTGACCAGTGCCAGGGCATCGCATGCCTCGCGGCTGATTCCCTCGCGCGTGGCGATGGCGTCGCCGCAGACGCCCTGGTGAGACTGCGGGTGAATGTCGTCAAGCGCCGGATTGCCCGAGCCCATCATCCGCGCCGGCTGTCCGGCCTTGGAGCGCTCGGCCGCGAGGGTCTGCTGATAGCTCATCATCTCGGTGCCACCGGCGATGACGCAATCCTCCATTCCCGACATCACCGAAGCTGCCGCGAGGTTCACCGAGGTGATGCCGCCGCCGCAGAAGCGATCCAGCGTCGTGCCGCTAGCGTTGATGTCGTAGCCGGCCGCGAGCGCCGACATGCGTCCGAGATCACCGCCCTGCTTGCCTTCCTGGGTCGACGTCGACCAGATGATGTCGTCGACGGTCGACGTATCGAGCTTGTTGCGCTCCTTAAGCGCGCCGAGCACTGTTGCTGCCAGTTGCTGCGGGTGCAGGTGCGACAGCGCTCCCTTGCCCGGCTTGCCGATGCCCCGCGGCGTGCGGACCGCGTCGATGATGTATGCTTCAGACATGCGTTTCCCCTTCGTTTCAGATGTTTCGTGACTGTGAGCTCGCGGGCGATGGTCCCGATCATTCTGCCTCGGAACAAGCCGAGCGTCAGCGGTAAGGTGGCATCACCGCAAGCGGCTCGGCAACCGCGTTGCGCTCGTCCTCGAAGTACCCGAAGCGCGAGCCGATCCCTCGCCGCACGGATGCTTGTGCCTCATGGAGTTCCCGCTCTTCGGCAAAGGCCGGCTCGTTGCAACTCGCTGCGAGCAACGGGGCGCCGGCCGTGTTGGCGTCGGGAGCCAGGGCATATTTCTGCTCGTGCGGCAGGTAGATCAGTTGGCCGATCTGGGTGAGGGTCAATGTGAGACGAGAGACCGTCGATCGCGGAAGCCCACAGCGATCGGCGATCTCGCGATTGCCGAGGCGCATGCTTCGACCCTCGAAGCAGCGCACGATGTCGAATGCGCGCGATACCACCTGTATCACGCGTCTGTTGTCCGTGCCGGCCGTCTCTTGCGCCATCAGTACTTCAGATCGACGTCCCATCGTTTACGCCTCAATCCTCGTTTTCATACGGGTGAACAAAGCCCACGCTGGTTCGAGCAGAAGGCCCGATCCGAGATGTCCCTGCCGGGCGCGCAACGTGGCGCGGCCCGCGCGCGAGCGGCCAAGCGTGCAGGATCTGACGACAAGGATCGGCGGACGCCGCGTCGGTGTCCCAGCGGTGCTGGTCGGCTTGTTCCGGGATCGACGGTTTGACGTGGTGGCCGGCTGCTTCGGCATTCGGCGGAATGCCGGTCGTGTTGATTGTACCGACGCCGTGCCGCGCAGGTTCGGCAAGGAATGCGGCCTGCCAGACAACACCGTCCCGGCCTGTTCGAGGCCGGTCTGCACGGAACCCGTGAGCGCGTGGTTTTCCAGCCGGGTGAAGCCGCCACCGAGCGGGGCAAGCAGCTTCGGATATCTTTGGCCGGCCAGCATCAGGCGGATTCTTTCCCTAGGGTTTCTGCCTTAATTAATTGATTAATTAGTTTATTGGTGGAGTGATTAAGATGGGCCGGCCTCCCTGTCAACTATCCTTCGGCGCGCGCCTGCCCCTCGCCCAACGCCTTACACATCGCTCCAGCCGCTCGCGGCCGGCTTTGTCAGAGCCGTGACCGGAGCGCCCGGCGCGACTTTCTTCAGACTGAGGCCGACGCTGAACGTTGATGACGCAAAACGTCGGCGAGAGTCCGCCCGCAACGGCGGGCATGCTACGACGCATGATGCAAAAACGATCGCGGAATGAGGCGGCGCTGCAGAGCTGGCTCGGGAAAGGTGCGTACCGGCGTGCGACCCAGAGCATCATTCCCGATCGGAAGCGGGGTTCAGGTCCGACCCGTTGCTCAAATTTGGTCTAGCCTCCCGCCAAACAACGGAGGTCGTAGGAAACCAGAAACGTCGACATCTGCGCGTGCCAACGTCCCGCTCGCGCCCTGATCGCAGGAATGTCGGAGGCTCAAGTCGATGGAAGGCTTAGCAACCTGGGCCAATAACTCGCTGCGGATCGACGGTCCCTCGGAGAATGACTTTCGTCGTTTCCGCAACCGGCGGAATGACTTATCTGCCAAAAGCAACCCGCAATCTGCAAAAAGCAACCCGATCCAGCGTCTCGGACGAGCGAAAGGCTGACCGGCGATATCTCCTCCAATTGGTCGCTTGATGTTGCTCGACCCTTTCACTCGATCGCTTCGATCAGAGCCGCTGTTACGCAGTCGATCGGCTGTGATGCGTCAACGCTCCTGAGTAGTCCCTTCGCGGAATAGTAGTGAGTAAGTGGGCTCGTTTGGTTTGTATAAGCCGCTAGACGTACGCTGAGCGCTTCCTCGTTGTCGTCCGCCCGCCCTGCTTCACCGCTGGCGCGAGCCTGGATGGCACGTCCTAAGATCCGGTCGAGCAACTTCGCTTCATTGACCTTGAGTTCGAGGACGCAATTGAGCTCGTGCCCGTCGGCGACCAGAAGCCCGTCAAGAATTTCGGCCTGCGACACGGTGCGCGGAAACCCGTCGAGGATGAAGCCTCTCGCCGCATCGGGCTGCGCGATCCGCTCGATGATCACCCTCGCCACCAGGTCGTCGGGAACGAGTTCGCCCCGCTTCATGATATCCGCTGCTTTCATCCCGACCGTCGTTCCCGCCGACGCGGCCGACCGAAGCATGTCGCCGGTCGACAGCTGCGGAATCGCGAGAATCTGGGACAATCTGAATGCCTGCGTACCCTTCCCGGCGCCCGGCGGTCCCAAAAGCACAAGTCTCATATCGCTTCTCCGTCAACCAGGCTTGCGCACGGCGACGCGGCCTATCGCGGTTTCAATCAGCGTGCGCGCCTCGTCGGCATGTCCCCATCCTGCGAGTCGCACCCACTTGCCGGGTTCGAGATCCTTGTAATGAAGGAAAAAGTGCTCAATCTGCTTCCAGGTGATCTCGGGCAGGTCTGTGTAGGTCTGCACATGTTGATAGCGCTGGGTCAGCCGTGACGACGGCACCGCGATGATCTTCTCATCGCCGCCACCGTCATCCTCCATCTTCAGAACGCCGATCGGCCGCACGTTGATGACGGCGCCCGCAATGATCGGGCGTGTATTGGCGACCAGCACATCGATCGGATCGCCGTCGTCGGAGAGCGTCCGCGGCACGAAGCCGTAATTTCCGGGATAGCGCATCGGCGTGTACAGGAAGCGATCGACAAAGAGCGTGCCGGACGCCTTGTCCATCTCGTATTTGATCGGTTCGCCGCCGAGCGGCACCTCGACGACGACATTGACGTCGTCGGGTGGCGTGTGGCCGATTGCAATCGCATCGATGTTCATGGGATGCTCACGCCTATCGCTTGTTCTGCCGGTTCTCGACGAGGTCCTCGACCACGGCGGGATCGGCCAGGGTCGAGGTGTCGCCGAGGCTCGACGGCTCGTCCTCGGCGATCTTGCGCAGGATACGGCGCATGATCTTGCCGGAACGCGTCTTCGGCAGGCCGGGCGCGAACTGGATCAGATCCGGCGAGGCGATCGGGCCGATGTCCTTGCGGACCCAGGCGACCAGCTCCTTGCGCAGCGCTTCCGTCGGCTCGGTGCCCTTCATCAGCGTGACATAGGCGTAGATGCCCTGGCCCTTGATGTCGTGCGGATAGCCGACAACCGCGGCTTCCGACACCGCCTCATGCGCGACCAGCGAGCTCTCGACCTCGGCGGTGCCCATGCGGTGGCCGGAGACGTTGATGACGTCGTCGACGCGGCCGGTGATCCAGTAATAGCCGTCGGCATCGCGCCGGCAGCCGTCACCGGTGAAATACTTGTTCTTGTAGGTCGAGAAGTAGGTCTGCTCGAACCGCGCATGATCGCCATAGACCGTGCGCATCTGGCCCGGCCATGACTTGGTGAGACAGAGATTGCCCGAGGTCTCGCCGTCCAGAGTCTTGCCGTCGGCGTCGACGATCTCCGGCACCACGCCGAAGAACGGCCGCGTCGCCGATCCCGGCTTCAGCTTGGTGGCGCCGGGCAGCGGCGTGATCAAGATGCCGCCGGTCTCGGTCTGCCACCAGGTATCGACGATCGGGCAGCGGTCGTCGCCGACCACGCGGTAGTACCACTCCCAGGCTTCCGGATTGATCGGCTCGCCGACCGAGCCGAGCAGGCGCAGCGATTGGCGCGAGGTCTTCTTCACCGGCTCGTCGCCGCCCTGCATCAGCGCGCGGATCGCGGTCGGTGCGGTGTAGAAGATGTTGACCTTGTGCTTGTCGACCACGTTCCAGAAGCGCGAATTGTCCGGATAGTTCGGCACGCCCTCGAACATCAGCGTGGTCGCGCCGTTACAGAGCGGTCCGTAGAGGATGTAGCTGTGGCCGGTGACCCAGCCGACGTCGGCGGTGCACCAGTAGATGTCGCCGTCGTGATAGTCGAACACGTATTGATGCGTCATCGAGGCGAACACGAGATAGCCGCCGGAGGTGTGCAGCACGCCCTTCGGCGTGCCGGTCGAGCCCGAGGTGTAGAGGATGAACAGCGGGTCCTCGGCGTGCATGTGCTCGGCCGGGCATTCCGTCGTCACCATCTCGGCGGCCTCGTGATACCAGAGGTCGCGGGTCGGGTTCATGTCGATCTTGCCGCCGGTGCGCTTCACCACCACGACCCAATCGACGCCGCCGGTCTTGGCGATCGCAGCATCGACATTGGCCTTCAGCGGCACCTTCTTGCCGCCGCGCAGGCCTTCGTCCGCGGTGATGACCACCTTGGAATCGCAGTCCTTGATGCGCTGGGCGAGGCTGTCAGGCGAGAAGCCGCCGAACACCACCGAATGGATGGCGCCGATCCGCGCGCAGGCCAGCATGGCATAGGCCGCTTCCGGAATCATCGGCAGATAGATCGTGACGCGGTCGCCCTTCTTGACGTTGCGGGTGCGCAGGATGTTGGCCATCTTGCAGACTTCGTCGTGCAGCTGGCGGTAGGTGATGTGCTTGGATTCGGAGGGATCGTCGCCCTCCCAGATGATCGCGGTCTGGTCGCCGCGTTTCTCGAGGTGGCGGTCGATGCAATTCCAGGCGACGTTCAAAACGCCGTCCTCGAACCATTTGATCGAGATGTTGCCGGGCGCGAAGGAGACGTTCTCGACCTTGCTGTAGGGCTTGATCCAGTCGATCCGCTTGCCGTGCTCGGCCCAGAAGCCGTTGGGGTCCTTGACCGAGTGCGCGTACATCTCGCGATATTTGGCGTCGTTGACGTAAGCGCGCTTGGCCCAATCGGCCGACACCGGATGAACCTGCTCTGCGGACTTGTCCAAGCTCGTCGTCATCAACCAACCTCCGAGAAATCACGTGGCGGGGCCTTCAGGAAATCCGTTACGACCTTGATCTGGTCCGGCGTCACCAGCGGTGGCACATGACCACGATCATCGAACCGGAAAATATCAGCGCGCCGATTCCGGCGCCTCATCTCATTCGTCAGATCGATCGACAGCAGGTCCGATTTGGCGCCGTGCAGCACCAGCATCGGCACCTTGATCGCTTCCCAGTACTTCCAGAGATCGAGTGGCGCGTAGAACCAGGGCATTTTGAACGCCTTGGCGATCGCCGGATCGCAAAGCACCGCGTAACGCCCGTTGGCTTCTTCCCAGCGCAGACTATGGATCGTAAGATGCCGCCAATGCTCGTCGGCGAGATAGCCATAGGGCGCGAGCACCGTGCGGAAGTATTTCTCGCCGTCCTCGATGGTCGCGAACGCCGTCGGCATGTCCGCGATGTAACCGCCGATCCGCCGCAACCCGGTCGCGGACACGAACGGGCCGATATCATTGATCACGAGCTTGCGGACAATGCTTCCGGAAAAGCCAGCCATCACGATCCCGATCAAACCACCGAGCGATGTTCCGACCCAATCGACCTCCCTCACGCCGAGGCGTGCGACCAGCGCATTCATATCGGAGCAATATTGCGGCAGCGAATAGTCGTCGGGATTGCTGATCCGCCCGCTTCGGCCGCGACCCGGCAAATCTGGACAGATCACCCGCCGGCCGCTCGCCGCGAGATCAGCGGCGAGATGGTCAAAATCCCGCGCCTGCCGCGTCACGCCGTGGACACAGATCACCGGCCTGATATCGTCAACTGGCCCCCAATCGACGTACGCAATCTCGTGAAAGCCCGACGGCGAAAGGCCAAGTAGCCGACCCGCGCGATCCGGCTGCGGGCCTTCGGATGTCCCGCCCGAAGCCTTCCCTGCCACCTCATATTCTCCGTCAAGCATCCCGTCTCCCGACAGGCGGCCGCGGAAAGGGTCGCCATGCGCGGCGCTCCCCATCCGCGAGCAAGCCCCCTCAATGACGCCCCATCATCACGATTTATCTGCCCGATGCATCGCCGCCTGCCTGAAAATGCGCGAAGCGCTGGGCTTCCGCCTGCGTCTCGAAAATATGCGGCGCAACATGCCGCTCGGCGAGCCCTTCCCCGAGCTTCATCCGCATGAATGCGCTCGTGGTGTAGCGGGACGCCGAACTGTAGTAGCGCTTCTCGAGATAGGCGATCATCGAGAAATAGGTGTCGCTGACCTGCGGCTCGAGATGGAATCCATCGTAGTTGGCGATCAGCGCAACCGGTTTCCCGACCACCCGGCAGGCGTTCTCGACCTCGCGCCGGACCAGATCGACGTCTTCGACGGTGCGGACCTCAAACCCTTCGAAATTTACGAACAGGGCATTGCGTTCTGCATCGTAGCTGATGCGATCGGCGAGGTTGCGGCCGAGCAGCATATGGTCCAGCCCCATCGGCTGGTTGCGGAAGATCCGCGCGTCCATCGGACGCACGTTGCGGATCAGCGGCTTGAAATCCATCTGGCCGAGGATGTCGCGTTCGATATCGATGCCCGGCGCCACCTCGATCAGTTCGAGCCCTGCAGGCGTCCGCTGCAGAACGCAACGCTCGGTGACGTAAAACACCGACTGGCCGGTTTCAGCCGCGTAGTCGCCACTGAAGGTGATCTGCTCGACCTCGGCAATGAATTTCCGCATCGTGCCTTCGCGCAGGATGTGGAGCGCTTCGTCCTCGACCGCGAGCTTGAGCCCGCCGCTGGTGAAGGTGCCGGCAAAGACGATCTTCTTGGCGCTCTGGGATATGTTGATGAAGCCACCCGCGCCTGCCAGCCGCGACGAGAACCGGCTGACATTGACGTTGCCAGCGCTATCGACCTGCGCCATGCCGAGGCAGGCGAGATCGAGCCCGCCACCGTCATAGAAATCGAACTGCTGGTTCTGGTGGATGACGGCGTCCGGGTTGAGCGCGGTGCCAAAATTGAGGCCGCCCTGCGGCATGCCGCCGATGACGCCGGGCTCCGCCGTCAGCGTCAGGTACTTCAGCACGTGCTCCTCGGTGGCGACCGCCGCAACGCCTTCCGGCATGCCGATGCCGAGATTGACAACGCCGCCCGGCGGCAGCTCGAACGCACAGCGGCGCGCGATGATCTTGCGCTCGTCGAGCTCGAGCGGCCGGACGCGATCCATCGGCACCCGCTGGCGGCCGGAGAAGGCGTGGCTGTAGGTGGTGCCGTAGGTCTGCGGATGGTTCTCGGGATCGGCGACCACGACGCAGTCGACCAGAATCCCTGGAATCTGGACCTCGCGCGGATTGAGTGAATTGCCGGCGGCGATGCGTTCGACCTGCACGATGACAAACCCACGCGAATTCTTGGCCGCCATCGCCATTGCGAGATTGTCGAGCGTCAGCGCTTCGCGCTCCATCGTGATGTTGCCGGCGGGATCGGCGGTGGTCCCCCGCAGGATTGCGACGTTGATCGGGAACGCCTTGTAGCGCAGCCATTCCTCGCCATCGATGGTCATCAGCTCGACCAGGTCCTCGGTGGTCTTTTCGTTGAGCTTGCCGCCTTCGAGCCGCGGATCGACAAAGGTGCGTAGCCCGACCTTCGAGATCGTGCCGGGACCACGCGCAGCAATGCTGCGGTAGAGGTGCGAGATGCAGCCGAGCGGCAGATTGTAGGCTTCGATACGGTTGGCGAGCGCCAGTTCGCCGAGCTTCGGCACCAGCGCCCAATGCCCGCCGACAACCCGCTTGACCAGACCGTCATGTGCGAGCCGGTTCAAGCCACGCTCCCGGGAATCGCCCGGGGCCGCAGCAAACAGCAGCGTCAAGTCGGCGGGATGACGCGTCTCCCGATACCGCTTCTCCAATGCAATCAAGAGCTCGTCGGGCGTGCCGACGCCGACGAAACCGGACGTGCAGACCGTGTCGCGATCCCGGATGATCGCGACGGCTTCGTCTGCGGATACGATCTTGTCCTTCATGGATGCGCCTCAATCCCTGGCCGCCAGCCATTCCGCGATGCCCTTGCTCAGCCGTCCCTGCGACTTGCTCGATACGAACAGCCCGACGTGGCCGCCCGGCAGGGGGATTTCCGTGTAGTCCTTGGTACCGATCAACGGACCGAGTGCCTTCGAACAGGTCGGCGGAATGATGTGGTCGTCGAGCGCGAAGACGTTCAGCGTCGGCGCCGAGATCACGCGAAGATCGACTTTGCGGCCGGACAGCGTGAAGGTTCCGTTCACGAGCCGATTCTCCTGATAGAGATCCTCCAGCCACTGCTTGGCCGCTTCGCCGGGATGGGCCGGTCGGTCGGCGAGCCACTTCTCCATCCGAAGGAAATTCATCAACTTGGCTTTGTCGTCGATGACCTCGATCAGGTCGATATTGTACTTGGTCAGCGAGCGCATCGGCGTCATCAGCGAGAAGACCGAGCTCATGAATTCGCCGGGGAGTCCGCCGTAGGTATCCACCAGCCGATCGATATCGGCGCTGTCGAGGCTTCGGGTCCAGAGATTGAGGAAGCCGTGATGGGTGTCGGGATCGTCACGATCGGCGTGAAAGTCGATCGGCGTGATGGTCAGGACCAGACCCTTGACCTTGTCCGGGTGAAGCGCCGCATAGCAGGTCGTGAACACGCCGCCTTCGCAGATGCCGAGCAGCGTGATCCGGTCATGCCCGGTCTCGCGACAGACACGCTCCACCGCGGCGTGGATATAGTCGTCGACGTAATCGTCGATCGTCAGCCAGCGTTCGGTGCGGTTGGGCTGCCCCCAATCCACCAGCCAGAGATCCAGTCCCTGCGACAGCAGGCTGCGGACCAGCGAGCGGTCCTCCTGCAGGTCGGCCATGGTGTAGCGGCCGATCAGGCCGTAAGCCAGCAGCACCGGCGTCTTGACCCGCTGCTCGGCCAGCGGCTCATAGCGAAACAGCTCGACTTTGTCGCGACGCATCACCAGCTTCTTCGGGGTCGCTCCGACATCGACGTCCTGATCCCTGATGTTCGACAGCAGCTTGCCGGCCTTGAGCAGCTTGTCCGTCATCTCGGCGAACCCGCCGGCCGCACCCTTGTCTGGCGTCTGGCTGCTCATGCTTCACCTCGTGCTGCGCCGAATGCGCCGATCCGGCGTTCCAAGGCGCGCATTTCGCGCCTGAGCTCGGTGAGCTGGCGGGTGACGTCGTCGAAATCGCGCTGGGTCGGAAGCCCCAGCACGGATGCGATGGTGTCAGCGATATCAGATTGCCGGGCACGAAATTCGGTCGCCGCCTGCAACAGCTGTTTTTGCGCGACCAGGAAGTCCTCGGTGCGCTGGTTGGCGATCAGTTCTTCGTTGGCAAGCTTGTTCCAGGCGCCCAATTGCTCACGCCAGCCCGCAGTCGCATCGGCGCCGCCCTCTTGCCATCCGCGCGCATTGTACTGTTCAGCCGCGCGCACCCAGGGCCGCGAGGCGACAACATGATATGCCGCAAGCTTGCTCTGCAGCTCACCCCAGGCGGTCGCAACGCCAGCCAACTTACGGTCGAAATCCAGAACGTCGGCGAGCCGCGGCCCCTTGGCCATCCGCTCGATGGCCTCGGCCAGATCGTTGCCTGCCCCGAAGCCAAACCCGCTCTCGGCGGCACGCTTCATGATGAAGGGCAGCATCGAATTCGACCAGCTTTCGCTGATCCCGCCGGTGCCGGCCATCGCACGCCAGGATTCCATCCACTGCGCGGCGATCGGCCCGAACGGGTTGACGTCGCCCTTGTCAGCCATGGGGGGCCTGCACGGAGCGATTGCTACCGTCATCGAAAGCGGCGCTGTAGATCGCATAGGCGTCGTCCAAGGTCAGCTCGCGGGGATTGTTGACCAGGAGACGCGTCTGCTTCATCGCATCCTCGGCGAGCTTCTTCAGATCATCGCGGCCAATACCGACCGCCGACAACGACGCCGGAACCTGACAATCACGGCCGATCGACGCCATCTCGTCGATGAAGGCCCGCGCCCGTTCCGCCTGGCTGGTCGCGTGCAGGCCAGGCCTGACGAGCTCGGCGAGCTCCGCATAGAGCGCCTCCGCCGCCGGCAGATTGAACTCGAGCACGTGGCGCAGGACGAGCGCGTTCGACAGCCCGTGCGGAACATGGAAGATTGCGCCGATCGGATAGGCCAGCGCGTGGACGGCCGCGACTGGCGCGTTGGCGAAGGCCATGCCGGCGAGCATCGATCCCAGCAGCATCTGCGAGCGCGCCGCCAGGTCGGCGCCGTTCTGGCAAGCGCGGCGTATGTTGGCCGACAGCAGCCCGAGCGCCTGCCGCGCAAGCTGATCGGACATCGGGTTCTTCCTGACCTTGCTGGTATAGGCTTCGATCGCATGCACCATGGCGTCGATGCCGGTTGCAGCCGTGACCGGCGCCGGGAGGCCCAGCGTCAGTTCAGGATCGAGGATCGCCCAATCCGGGATCAGCACGGGTGAGACCACGCCCTTCTTCTCGGTGGTCGGGGTGGTGACGATCGCGATCGGCGTCACTTCCGATCCGGTACCGGCCGTGGTCGGCGCCAGCAGAAGCGGCAGGCGCTTTCCTTTGGCGAGCCCAACGCCATAGATGTCATCGAGGCGATCCTGCGTTTTCGCGAGATAAGCGACGAGCTTGGCGGTATCCAGCGCGCTGCCACCGCCGATCGACAGCACAAGCTCGATGTCGTTGGCCTGAGAGGCCGCAACCGCGGCTTCCACAACATGGGACGGAGGATCAGCGACAACATCATCGAAAACGCTGACCTCGATGCCGGCTACCGCAAGCGAGGCCTCGGCACCCCCGGTCAACCCTGCCCCGCGCACGCCCTTGTCGGTCACCAGCATCACGCGCCGCGCGCCGTAGCCAGCAACCAGCTCGTCGATCTTCCGCGAGGCGCCTGGCTCAAACAGGATGTTCGACGGTGCCTGGAAAGTGAATCTTCCGATCATGTTCCCGATCCTTGTGTCTCGCCGCGCGGCTTACGCTCTCGGCCCACGGATGAATCGCCGGCACGCGCGGCGCCGGCCAGCCATTGCCGGCACGACCTGCAATATCGCTCTCTCGTCAGGACGGCCTGACATCGAGCTTGCGGCCATTGAGCTCATCGACCAGCACGCGGGTGTTTTCTGAGTAATCGATCGCCACATCGACGAGGTGGACGCCGCCGCCCTTGAAGGCGGCCTCCAGTGTCGGCACCAACCCGTCGACCGAGGTGACGCGGGAACCCTTGGCACCGTAGGACTCGGCATAGCGGACGAAGTCGGGATTGCCGAACGTGAGGCCGAAATCCGGGAATGCGTCGACCGCCTGCTTCCAGCGGATCATGCCGTAGGCGCCGTCGTTGAGGATCAGCACCACCAAATTGAGCTTGAGGCGGACCGCGGTCTCCAGCTCCTGGCTGTTCATCATAAAACCGCCGTCACCGCAGATCGCCATCACCCGACGATCTGGATACAGCTTCGCCGCCATCATGGCCGACGGCAGGCCAGCCCCCATGGTGGCAAGCGCGTTGTCGAGCAGCAGCGTATTGGCCACATAGGTCCGGTAGTTGCGCGCGAACCAGATCTTGTACATGCCGTTGTCGAGCGCGACGATGCCGTTCTCGGGGATCACCTGCCGGATGTCGTGGACCAGCCGCTGCGGCGTCACCGGCCAGCGGCTTTCGGTGGCGCGATCCGCGATGCGGCCAAGGATGCTCTCGCGCAGCGGCAGCAAGGCCTTGGCATTCGGCAGCCTGCCCTCCACCCGGTCAGCGAGCAGCTCAAGGCTCGGTCCGACGTCGCCGACCACCTCGGCGTCCGGGAAATAGACCTGCTCCACCGTGGCCGGCGTATAGCTGACATGGATCACCTGGGGTCCGTGCGGTCCCATGATGAAGGGCGGCTTCTCTACGGTGTCGTGACCGATGGCGATGATCAGGTCGGCCTGGTCGATCGCATCATGCACATAGTCACGCTCGGACAACGCGGTTGTTCCCATGTACTGGCTGGTGCCGCCGGGCACCGTCCCCTTGCCCATCTGCGTCGTGAAGAACGGGATGCCGGTGCGCCGCACGAAACCAGCGATACCGAATGTCGATCGCGGTCGGCTTGCCGCCGCACCCAGCATGATCAACGGCCGCTTTGCGGCCAGAATGATCTCAGCCGCGCGATCGAGCGCAGCGCGGTGCGCGACCGGAATATCGATCGGGTGGATCGGCACCATCGGGACCGGTTGGACCTCGTCTCCGGCAATGTCTTCAGGGAGCTCGAGAAGCACCGGTCCTGGCCGCTCCTCCATCGCAACACGGAATGCATCGCGGACCAGCGTCGGAATGCTCGCAGCGCTGACAATCTGCCGTGACATCTTGGTGAGCGGCTTCATCGACGCGATCACGTCTACAATCTGGAAGCGCGCCTGGCGGCTGCTCATGATCGCTTTTTGCCCTGTCAGCATCAGCATCGGCATGGCGCCGAGATGCGCATAGACCGCCCCAGTCGAGAAATTGAGCGCGCCGGGGCCGAGCGTCGCGATGCACACGCCCGGACGGCCGGTGAGCCGGCCATGAGTCGCCGCCATGAACGCCGCAGCCTGCTCGTGCCGGGTAAGCACCAGCTCGATCTTCGAGTTCCTCAGCGACTCCACAACATCGAGATTTTCCTCGCCCGGCACCCCGAAGATGCAGTCGACGCCTTCATGCTCCAATGCAGCGACCAACAGGTCAGAGCCTTTTGTCATTCATCCACTCCCTGCTGTCGATCGATCCGCCACGGCGAGATGCCAGCGCTCGAGCGACGGTTTCGTCCATTGCAAAAGGCGGCCCTGCGTCGTGCAGGTGCCGCGAACAGCCGCACGGGCCACGCGTTCGCACAGCCCAGGTGGTTCATGCCGCGAGGCGCTTGATAACAGCATTGGCAAAATCGGCGGTCGACACCTTGCCACCAAGGTCAGCCGTCCGCACGTTGTCGATCTGCAAGGTCTGCTCGATGGCGGTTCGCAACCTGGTTGCCTGATCGTCCCTGTTGACATGTTTGAGCATCAAGCCCGCAGCCAACAGCAGCGCCAGCGGATTGGCGATACCCTTGCCCGCAATGTCCGGAGCCGAGCCGTGCACTGCTTCGAAGATCGCGGCCTTTTCACCGATATTGGCGCCAGGTGCCATACCGAGTCCGCCGACGAGGCCAGACATCTGGTCGGACAGGATGTCGCCGAACAGATTGGTGGTGACGATGACGTCGAACTGCCAGGGATTCATCACGAGCTGCATGGCGCAGGCGTCGACGATGCGGTCGTCCATCGCGACGCGCCCCTCGTACTCCTTGGCGATCTCGCGGCCGGCCTGCAGGAACAGCCCGGTCAGCGCCTTCAGCACGTTCGCCTTGTGCACCACGGTGACCTTCTTGCGCCCGTGAGCCAGCGCATATTCGAATGCAAAGCGGACGATCCGTCGCGCTTCCGCGTGCGTGTTGACGCCGGAAGAGATCGCAACCGCATGTGGGTCATCGCCAACGGCGATGAAATGCTCGAACGCTACATAGAGACCTTCGATGTTCTCGCGGACCAGAACGAGGTCGATATCCTCGTAGCGACCGCCTGGCACCATGGTCTTCACCGGCCGCAGATTGGCGTAGAGCTCGAACTCTTCGCGTAATCGAACGTTTACCGAGCGAAAGCCGCCACCAACGGGCGTCGTCAGTGGTCCCTTCAACGCGAGCTTGGTGCGGCGGATGCTGTCGATCAATGCCCCCGGAAGGGGATCGCCGGCGCTCTGGATACCAGCCATGCCGCCCTGCTGCACGTCCCATTCGAACGGCGAGCCCATTGCATCGAGAATGCGCGTCACCGCTTCCGTGATCTCTGGACCAATCCCGTCACCGGGTATCAACGTCGCTGGAATTTTGCCTGACATCTTTGTTTCCTCAGAGTTATCGAGGTGCGTTCGATAGGATCAGCGGCTTATCACGCCGCAAGCTGACGCAGCACGTAAGGCAGGATGCCGCCGTGCTTGTAGTAGTTGAGCTCGTCCAGCGTATCGATGCGGCAGGTGACCGGCACCCGCATCACTGAGCCGTCGCCCGTCGTGACGTCGACCGTCATGCGCTGGCCGGGCGCGATGTCGGAGAGCCCTGTGATCGAGACCTGTTCGCTGCCGGTCAGGCCGAGGCTCTTCCAGGAGGCACCCTCGTCCAGCACGAACGGCAGGATGCCCATCCCCACCAGGTTGGAGCGATGGATGCGTTCAAAGCTCTGCGCAATCACGGCGCGGACACCGAGCAGCTTGGTGCCCTTCGCGGCCCAGTCACGCGACGAGCCATTGCCGTATTCGACGCCAGCGAACACGACGAGCGGAACGTTCTCGCGCTGGTAGCGCATCGCAGCATCGAAGATCGACATCCGCTCGCCGGACGGCTGATGCACGGCCCAGCCGCCCTCGGGCGTGTTGCCGCCCTCGTCCTTGACGGAGAAATTCCTGATGCGGATATTGGCAAAGGTGCCGCGCACCATCACTTCGTGATTGCCGCGCCGCGTCCCGTACTGATTAAAATCCTCCTGCCGCACCTGGCGGCCGCGCAGGAATTCGCCAGCCGGCGATGACGCCTTGATCGAGCCGGCCGGAGAGATATGGTCGGTCGTGATCTTGTCACCGAACAGGCCAAGGATCCGCGCGCCGACGATGTCACCGGTCGGCACCGGGGTCATCGTAATGCTCTCGAAATAGGGTGGGTTCTGCACATAAGTCGACGACATGTTCCAGCGGTAGGTCATGCCGGTGGCGACCTTGACGGCCTTCCAGTTGGCATCCCCCTCGAAGACGTCTGCATATTTGCTCACGAACATCTCGCGGGTGACATTCTCGCGAATGAACTGCTCGATCTCGGCATTTGAGGGCCAAATGTCCTTCAGATAAACCAGCGTACCGTCCGATCCCGTCCCTAGGGGCTCGGTCGCGAGATCGATCTGCATTGAGCCTGCCAGCGCATAGGCGACCACGAGCGGCGGCGATGCCAAATAGTTCGCCTGCACGTCAGGCGAGACGCGCCCTTCGAAATTGCGGTTGCCGGACAGCACCGCGGCGCCGATCACGCCGTTGTCGTTGATCGACTTCGATATCTCGCGCGGCAGCGGGCCGGAATTACCGATGCAGGTGGTACAGCCGAAGCCGACAAGATAGAAGCCGAGGGCGTCGAGATCCTTTTGCAGCCCGGACTTTTCGAGATACTCGGCCACGACCTGCGAACCCGGCGCGAGCGAGGTCTTGACCCAGGGTTTTGCGGTGAGACCCCTCTGCGCCGCGCTTCGTGCCAGGAGACCGGCACCGATCAGGACCGACGGATTTGACGTATTGGTGCAGGATGTGATCGCCGCGATGACGACGTGACCGTGGCCAAGCTTGAAATCCTTGTCTTCGACGCCAAATTGCTTCGCCGCCTGCCCCTGCTTGCCATACTCGCTCTCGAGCGCCGCAAGGAAATTGGCCTTGGCGACGCTGAGGCCGACCCGACCCTCTGGACGCTTCGGACCGGCGAGGGACGGCACGACATCGTCGAGATTCAATTCAAGCGTATCGGTGAAGACGGGATCCGGCATGCCCGGCGTCCGGAACAGGCCCTGCGCCTTGGCATAGGCCTCGACCAGCGCGATGCGGTCGCTGGAGCGGCCTGAGAGCTCGAGATAGTTCAGCGTCTCCCGGTCGACCGGGAAAAAGCCGCAAGTCGCGCCATATTCCGGCGCCATGTTGCTGATGGTGGCACGGTCGGCGAGCGTCATATGGTCGAGGCCTGGCCCGAAGAACTCGACGAACTTTCCAACCACCCCCTTCTTGCGCAGCATCTGGGTCACGGTGAGGACGAGATCGGTTGCGACCACGCCCTCGCGGAGCTTGCCCGACAGCTTGAAGCCGATCACCTGCGGCACCAGCATCGACAGCGGCTGGCCAAGCATCGCCGCCTCGGCCTCGATGCCGCCGACCCCCCAGCCAAGCACAGCGAGGCCATTGGCCATGGTGGTGTGGCTGTCGGTGCCAACCAGCGTATCAGGATAGGCGATGGTCTCGCCGCCCCGTTCCATGGTCCAGACCGTCTGCGCCAGATATTCGAGGTTGACTTGATGACAGATGCCGGTGCCGGGCGGCACCACGCGGAAATTGGCGAAGGCGCCTTGTCCCCATTTTAGGAAATTGTAGCGTTCGCCGTTCTGCTCATATTCCCGGGTGACGTTGTCCTGCAACGCATGCGCATTGCCAAAGTGATCGACCACGACTGAATGATCGATCACGAGATCAACCGGCACCAGCGGATTGATCCGTGACGGATCGCCGCCGAGCCTCTCCATGCCGTCGCGCATCGCGGCAAGATCGACGACGGCGGGCACGCCGGTGAAATCCTGCATCAAGACCCGTGCGGGGCGAAAGCCGATCTCGGCGCCGGCCGATCCACGATCCTCGGTCCATCGCACCAGCGCCTCGATGTTGGCGCGCGTGACCGAGCCGCCGTCCTCGAACCGCAGCAGGTTCTCGAGCAGCACCTTCAGCGAGAACGGCAAGCGCGACATGCTCGCGAGGCCGTTCTTTTCGGCGTCAGGCAAGGAAAAATAGGTGTAGGTCTGGCCGCCGACGGTCAACGTCTTCCGGCATTTGAAGCTGTCAAGACTGTTCATGGGTCAACCAACCTTTCACGCAGACGAACTTCGACGAGAGCCGCTTGATGCGGCGCACGAGTTATTTCAGGTAGCCCATGATAAGCAGGACCACCGTGACGGTAACCGCGCCGCCGATCCGGGTGGCGATCTGGGCAAACGGCATCAGCTGCATGCGGTTGGCTGCGGTCAGAATGGCGACGTCGCCGGTGCCGCCCTGCCCGCTGTGACAAGCATTCACGATCGCCGTTTCGATCGGATACAAGTTCATGAACTTGCCGACCGCAAATCCGGTCGCCATGATCGTAACCACGGTCGACACGATCGTGACGATATTGGCGAAATGAAACGCCGCGACCAACTTGTCCCATGGCGTCAACGCGACACCGATCGCAAACAGCAGCGGATAGGTCATGTTGGTCCGTACGAACTCGTAGACCACCAGTCCGCCGCGCTGCAGCTCCGGCGACACCGCACGGGTCAGCTTGGCCAGCACCGCCAGGAACAGCATCGCGACCGGCGCCGGCAGGCCGAACAGATGATGGCAGAGCACGCCGAGCAGATAGAGCATGATCGCGGTCAGGCCCGCCGCAGCAATCGTGCTCACGCCGACATGGCCGACACCCTGCTCGGTGCCGCCCTCCTCGTGCACCGCCTGCACATCGATGTCATCGTCGTGATGCGGCTGGAGGCGGCCCTCACCGGTGAGACTCGGGTATTTCTTGCCGACGAAATTGAGCGTGCCGGCGAGCAGGATGGCCGTCAGGCTCCCCAGCATGACCGGCGGAAGGACCTGCGCAAAGACCTCGCCCTGCGGTATGCCCGTCAACGCCGCATATCCGATCGACAGCGGAATTGCGCCCTCGCCAACCCCGCCTGCCATGATGGGCACGACCACGTAGAAGAATGTGTGCGAGGCGCCAAGTCCGAGTGCCGTCCCAACTGCGGTCCCGACAGCTGCGGCTGCGACGGAGCCGACCGCGAGCGGCACGAAGATCTTCAGAAAGCCACGGATCAAGACCTCACGGTCCATCGCAAAGATGCTGCCGACGATGATCGACGCGATGAATAGGTAAAGGAAGTTGGTCGACTTGGTGAAGTCGATGATGGATTTTTCGACCTGCGCCGGGATCAGGTGATAGAAGGCCAGCGCCGACGGGATGAAGGTGGCGAAGATCGCACCAGCGCCGATGCTACGCAGCACCGGGATCCGCTTGCCGATCTCGGCGCAGGTGAAGCCGCCGAGCACCAGCACCACGATCATCGTCGGCCCGTCCGGCTTGATCTCACCGGTGTAGACCAATGCGGCAACGAGAACGATGAGCAAGGCATAGATCGGAACCGGCACTATTCCGATCCGGATATCGGTCAGGCGCCACCATCCCTCAGGCCAGAAACGGTGCACAGGGTCCGCCGAACTCTCGGCGACCGACCGCACTGTGCTCTCATGGTGCGAAGCAATTCCGCCTGCGTCCTGCGAGGCCATGTCCGCTCTCCTCCCGGTATTTTTGCCAGATATCGACGGACCCCCGCCACGCAGGGGATGAATGTCGTTCCGGTCGTGTTATCGGGCGGCAGCATAAGTCGGCCAACCTGTCAGCAAGCTGTCACGTTGCGTCATCCGCGATGGATCTGTCGTGGCATACGGAAAACCACGATCAATGCACTGCGCTCGCTGCTGGTGATCCCGACGGCGCTTACCGGCTCTGCTCAGCGCCCGTGAAGTGACTCTTTCCAGTCCTTCAGGAAGCGATGACGCTTGGCCTGATCGAGATAGGTCATGAGATCGATGCTCAGCGCGATCGGCCGCAACGCTTGGGCCCCATCGGCATAGCCGGGAATGGCGCCCTTCATGTCGCTGCGAACGGACCCCAGCGAATGCCCGGCCAACAGGGTCTGGCCACTGCGTGACAGCAAGAAATCGACGAAGCGGCGAGCCAGCTCCGGCTGCGGCGCCGATTGCGGGATCAGCGCGATCCGTGACAGCAACAGCATGTAGTCGGAGGGAAGGACGACGCCAAGATCGGGATCGCGCTTGGCACGTTCGAGCGCGTAGGAGCCTAGCACGTTGTAGGCCAGCAGCAGCTGGCCGCTGCTGACACGGTTGATCATCGGGTCAGACGATGCATAGAGCTCGACTCCAGCCTGTCCCATCGCTGTCACCAGCTTCCAGGTCTGGGTCGTGACACGCACGTCCTGGGTAATGAACAGCAGGCCGGTGCCGCTCAACTCGGGATCATAGGTCGCGATCTTGCCGCGGAACACCGCTGGATGATCGGTCAGCAGGCGCAACAGGTCGGCATGGTCTTTCGGCACCAGACCGTCCTGCAGCAGACGCTTGTTGTAAACCATCACTACCGGCTCGGCCGTGACGCCGTACGCACGATCCTTCCAACGCGCCCAGTCGAAAATCCCGTCGGCTTCAGGCGAGCGGTACTCGGCCGCATATCCATCATTGGCTAGCTTGATCTGGAGGTCCATCGCCGAACTCCAGGTCACATCGGCCGTACCTCGTGCCCCCGAATGCCTGACGACATCATCGAACAGTTCCGTCGACGACACCTTTGAATACTGAACCAGAACGTCAGGGTTCCGCTTCATGAATTCAGTCAGGAGATCGGCGACTTCGGACCTGTCGGTCGTACCTTGCACCGCAAGACGAAGCTGCGCGCGGCCGGCATTGTCGGTCGCCTTGGCACCGGTCTCGGCGCGGAGCGCGGCGGTGCCAAAAAGGAGAGACACGGCAAGCCCGCACAGGCTGGCGATTAGACGATACGCCGGCAAGCGTGGTGACAAATTCACTCGGATGATGCGCAATCTTTTGACCTCGTGACGCATCTGAACTTACATTGCCGCGTTTGGCAACGCCCGCCGCTCCGGCTCGAGGTTCATCGTCGTGCGTATTCTAATCGTTGAGGATGACACGTCGTTGGTCGAAGGCCTCAAGAAGGCCTTGGCACCTTCGGGCTTTGCCATCGATCACGAATCGAGTGGATCGGACGCAGTCGAGATCGTACCATCCGAAGCCTACTCGCTGATCGTGCTGGACCTCGGCCTGCCCGACATCCCGGGCCAGGAGGTGCTGCGCAGGCTGCGCGGCAATGGGTGCGAGGTGCCGATCCTGATCCTTACTGCGCTCGGTGAGGTAAAGGACAAAGTCAAATGCCTCAACCTTGGAGCCGATGATTACCTGACCAAGCCATTCGACCTCGATGAATTCGAGGCCCGGGTCAAGGCTTTGGTGCGGCGCGGCAAGGGCCGCCTCGATCCGATCCTGCGATGCGGGTCTTTGATGCTGGACACTTCGTCCGCGACAGCCATGATCGACGACCTGCCATTGCCGCTGCGCCGCCGCGAAGTGACGGTTCTCGAGATCCTGATGTCACACGCTGGCCGGCTCGTGCGCAAGGAACGGCTGATCTCGGAAATCTTCGGCTTTGATGAACCGGTCGCACCAAACGCCATCGAGCTCTATATCGGGCGGCTGCGGCAAAAGCTTGGGCCCAGGGGACCCACAATCAAGACGGTACGCGGCCTCGGCTATTTGATGGAGAACAAGTGATCGCCAAGCGAGCTCCCTCACTACGCCGCGCGCTGCTTCTCAACCTGCTGGTTCCGACCAGCGCGCTTGCCGTCGCATTTGGGCTCGCCGGTTTGCTGTTGATCAACAAGACCATCGAAAGTGCCTATGATCGTGTTCTCGACGGTTCGGCGAAAGCGATCGCGGAAAAGGTCGCCGTCGAAGACGAGGAAATCACCGTCGATCTGCCTCAGGTCGCGCTTGGGATGCTCGAGAGCAGGGCCAATGACAGCGTCTATTATAGCGTATCTCACGGACAGGCTCTCATCACGGGTTATCAAGATCTGCCCCGCGCGGAAGTCGCTGCGATTCCAATCGGGGACGTCAAGCATTTCGATTCCTCCTACCGTGGAATAGCGGTTCGTGTCGCGGCGACGACCCAGGCGGTCTACGGCAAGCCGCTCCCCGTTCTGATCGAAGTCGCGGAGACCATGAACGGGCGAACGGCAGTGCAGCGTCAGCTCCTGCTCGCGCTGGCCGCGCTGGAAGTCGCCATCATCGCCACAGCCGCCATCCTGGTCTGGTTTGCTGTCCGGCGCGGGCTTTCACCGCTGGTCGATCTTGGACGCGAGATCGATACGCGGCAATTCGGAAGGGGAGCAAGCCTGGACCGGCTCGACCTGGAACACATCCCCGATCGAAGCACATCCGCCGGTGCGCGCGATGAACGAGCTGTTCGCTCGTCTCGAAGTCGCGATCCAGGTGATCCGGGACTTCATCGCCGATGCCTCGCACCAGATGAAGACGCCGCTCGCTTCGCTGCGCGTCCATCTGGCGCTGCTGCAACGCGACACTAGCCAACTGCCAACCAATGTCGAGACCATCGCCGAGATCGAGAAATCGACCAAACATCTGGATCGGCTGGTTGCCCAGCTCATCGTAATGGCGCGCGTAGAGCAGGCTGCGGTTGCCGCGCCAACCGAAGATATGCCTTCCACCGATCTCGTCGCCAGCACGGGCGAGGCCATCGCCACAATGGCGCCCTTCGCGGCTGCAAAGAATGTCGAGCTGGCGTTTGACTGCGAGATCGACAATGCACCGCTCTACGCAGATCCAGCGGCGCTGCATGACATTCTTACCAACCTGATCGACAACGCGATCAGGTACAATCGCGAGGGTGGTAGCGTGGTCGTCAGTGTTGTCGCCAGCCTTGGCCGGTATGCAGTGAAGATCGCAGACAATGGCCCGGGCATTGCGCGAGAGTACCGCGAGCGAGTATTCGATCGCTTTTACCGCATACCCGCGGCCACCCGCCCTCCCGGCTCTGGGCTCGGGCTCTCCATCGTCCGCGCCTTGGTGGGGCAAAGTGCCGGTACGATAACGCTAACGGAGGGCATCGGCGGTCGCGGCCTGACTGTCACACTCAATTTTCCTGCGAACACCATGGACGACTGAGCTCACCCGCAATACTGCCCCCCTCAGCGTTACCGGCTCCAGCTGCGCTCGATTGTCTTAAACCGTTCGCCAGCTCGCTACAGACCGACGAGTTCTCTTGCAGCAAATTGCGGATCAGCGCGCGGGCGATCGTCGGCGGAAGTAGCCAGGGAACATTGCAAGAGTCCTTCTTGAGTTCGGTGGGCAGAACTGCCCCGATGCGCTGTAAAGCCACCCAACTTTCATCCACCCGCTAATTCGAGGGCGGAACGATCTTCATCACGAAGGACGTGGGCTTCTCGGTGGGTCCAAAGGGACCGGGCACCGCGTTTTTGATCGGCTTCAGCGTTTTCAGGTATTCAGCGATTGAATTGGCATCCGCCGCCGTCATTGCCGAGAACCCCCGCCATGGCATTGCCGGTGAAAGTTCTCGATTGTCCGGGGTGATGCCCCTTGTGAACGCCGCAACAATCTCAGCAACCGACCAGTTGCCGAGGCCTGTCTCCTTGTCTGGTGTCAGGTTTGAACCATAGAACACACCAAGTTGCGGGACTTCAAAACCAACCTCGGAGCCGCTGAGGGCGCGGCTGAGATCCGGCTTCCCGAAGAAGTGGCCCGGCGTATGGCAATCACCGCAGCCCACAATTCCGACCAGATATTTGCCACGCTGAACTTGACGCTCGTCCGCGTGAACCGGACAGCACGATCCAGCCAAGCCGATCATCGAGAACAGCCAGGCGGCGCCGGCGCGCGTCCAGCTGCTCTGAAGTATCCGCCTCGAAATTTGATGAGCCAGCATGCCAACCTCCCCGATCCGTTACCGGCGTTCGTGGCCGCAGCCCGCACGCCAGATCTGCTGCATATCGTTCACGCGCTTTTCTCGTCTGCCCACCACTTCCCCGCAGGCACCGCAGCTTCAATGTTCGCGTGGCACATGGTTGAGCGAATCGACCACCACCAGCAACAAGTCCATCGACGTCCCGATCCGCCGCACTCACGGGCGAAGCGATTTGACTGATCGAGCGCTGCAGTCGACACTCGGCAAATCGACACCTCCGGCAGGGCATTGCCGGAGGTGTCCTTCGTGCCGCGCGCGATCGGCTGTTGAGGTGCAGGGAGTCAGAACTTCACCGTAACGCCTGAGTACAAGGTAGACTCGACGCAGCTGCCAGCAAATTTACCGATGCACGAGGGCGAGAGGTTGTTATCGAGACCGAACTTGTTCTTCCAGTACCGATAGGCGACCCAGACATCGACAAAGTGCGAGTACTTGTCCCCCCACACCGCCTTGCTGGCATCGAGCGTCAGTCGAATGGGCTCACTGTTGAATTCAGTTTTCCTGTCAAGCGTGCCGGGTACACTGGTGCCGGGCCCCTTCGGTCCGTACCAGGCGGCGCGGCCGCTGATCGACCAGAACTGCATGTTCTGTGGCAGGAAGCCGACATCCATATAGTAGTTGGTCTCGAGCGCCCAGGTGCCGCGGAAATCCAAAGTCCCGTCGGACGGAGCCGGCAAGAAAGCACTGTGGTTTGTCTCCTTGTAGTATAACGGCGAGACGTTGAAGAATCCCTTGTAAGGCAGGTCGAATGCGAACAGCAATCCGACCACGCCGGATCGTTTGGCGGGCGACAAAGGATTGTTTTCAACCCCAGCGTCTGCTCCCACCTCAAACGAGATGTTCCTTAGCGGCCCGACAGTGAAAGCCGTGGTGTCGAATATCTGGTTGAATCCGAAAGTGCTGCGGATGTAACCATAGAAGTCGCTGGCGCCAGCGCACCCAACTCTGCCTCCAGGGGCACAGGGCGCTGCCGGATCGTTGTGATCGGATTTGTAGAGGGCAAGGTTGATCAGGTTGGTGCCGTACTGCCACGCGTCGAAATGGGTGAATGCGTACGCTTGCTTCGCGGTCGATGCCGTTACACCGGGATCAGTGCCGTTGGGCATGTAAGCGTAGGTAAGCCTGTTATCATTGACGAAGAAGAACGGCACCGGCGCCGCAGGCTTGGGAGCAGCCTTGACCGGCTGATCGTCGACGTCAGCAGCATGGCCAGAGGCGACGCCCCCAATCAATGAGAACGCCACAACAAGAGTTCGGATATTTGAACGAAACGGCATTTCAACCCTCCACACGAAGCCGCCAAACCAAAGGACATCGCCAGACTCCTGGTTCTGTCGAAATTGCCCGACGGCAAGCGCAACGCTCACCGTCTGAACCTCTTCGCTGTCCACTTCGAGAATATAATGCATTTCATTCATGAAGTACCTTCATGATTTTAATTTCTTACAATAATTTGTGAAGCCGTTGCTGAATTGTCACGCACAAGATGAGTTTTCGGGCTAGCTTTTTCCGGCTATGAAGCCGTAGCATGGCTTCAATCGAAGAGACCGCCGACGGTCCAGACACCAACACGATCGGAATTCACAATGGTCGGAAAACAACTTGATGCAGCAATGACGGACTTCGTCTGGAATATGCTGGAAATAGGTTCACTGCTCGGCGACATCCGCAAAACCTGGGCTGAGCAACTCGGGGTCAGCGAAGCTCAATGGCTCATCCTCATGGCCATCGATGATCTCGGCAAGGACGGCGGCGTCTCCGGGGTCGACATCGCGACAAAGCTGCGTACCCACGCCACGTTCATCGCGATGCACACGAAGCAATTGGAGAAGGCTGGCCTGCTGTCACGAAAATCATCGCCGATTGACGGCAGGCTGGTTTTGATGTCGCTGACGGCCAAGGCCCGCGCGGAGATCCAGAAATTGTCGGACAAGCGGGAAGCGCTCAACAGCACCATTTTTGCGAACGTCGACGCGCGGACCTTGGCGAATCTGAACTCGACACTTGCGATCATCCGGAAAAATTCGGAGCGCGCGCTGAGGAGTGCGGTCGATGCCTGAGTAACGCGCGATCGGACTTCGAACACCCCGCTACCTTGCAGGAATGACCATTCGCCTCGTGCTGACATGTCATCCCCCTCCGGCCTAGTGCCGTTCAGCCAGCTTCAAGGTGATCCAATCGAAGATGAAGTTTCGATCGGGCTCGATCCAGGTCTGTCGATCGGGAAGCGACCCGCTCAGCAGCGAGGGCTCCAGGTCGGCGCAAATACCCGACGACTTGCAGTAGTCGAACAGCCTCACGGCGGCGTCGGTATCGGGCAGACACTCCCAATTGATCGTGATGAGGAATGGGCACGCGATACTGCGCGCTATCCCATGGTGGCGCCCCCGGTCCGGCAGCCGGCCGTGAGGCCGCCCGGCAAAAGACCCGAGGACAGAATGACCATAGCTGCTGTCGAACAACCCACCGTCGCATACAGCAGCTGCAAACCGCGTATCCAGGCTCGCGGCTCGCGCGGCGTAGGACGCGCCCAATCCATCGCCGTAGATTGCGATCAGCTTTTCGTCGACGTCGCCGCGCGTCACCAGATAGTCAACACACGCGCTGATTCCTGCTTCGATCTCATGTCGATCGGAGCCGACGCCACGCCGCGCATTCGCCGGCTGGCAGGGGAGATCGACCAAAAGAAGAGACAGCCCTCTGCTGACAGCGCGAGCCGCGATCGTGAAGAGGTGTGCGTCCTTCGGCTCTCCCTCTCCATTCACGCAGATCACTGCAGGCCACTTCCGGCCACCAGATGCGCCGGGAATAAAGTAGCCGGCGATCGGTTCGTCCGCATGCGGGATCTCGACGAACTCGGCCGCCGGATCGAGAGCTCGCAGGTATTGCAGCGAGCAATTCTGCATGGCGTCGAGGACGCGCCATCGACGCTCATCGCAATCCGCGAGAAACAGTTCGGCCGATCGGTAGTAGGCTCCCGCTCTCAGAAACATGCCTTGCGCAAGCCGGACATGCCCCTCGCCCAGCATCCGCACGGCTCTTGCTCGATTGTCGTCCGCGAGCCGTTTCCACTCGCGGTACCAGCTCTCGCTGTCGCCCGGCCGGATTTGATCAGCGGCCGAGTAACACTCGCGGACGGTACTGGCCCCGGTTTCAGCGAACTGAAGGATGCGCATGAATTGAAGGCTGTATAATTCGTGTTGGGGCCATCGCATCCAGATCATGGAATTGCACCTCGGTCGCGCCGCTTCAGACCTGACTGAACGTATCCTCATACTTTGCACGGTCCCCTCCCATGCACGGCGCTCCGCGCCGCACCTGCAGGCAGTCACGGGCAAGCCGTGGGCGACGCCGCCCACGGCGTACTGTTTCACGGAATGACCACGTAGTTGCTGAACCCACCGTCCCGGTCCTTCAAGCCGGAGATCGCTTCGTTCACGCGCGCCAGCGGAAAGCGCCGGTGTTCGAGATACGACAGATCGATGGTCCCGGAGCGGACCATCTCCGCCATTTCCTGTCCCTGCGCGGTCGTGAACCAGTTCGATCCGATCAGTTGAACCTGTTCGTCCATCAGCCACTTCACGTCGATCGGCAGATCCTCTGCGACGCCACCGACGTTGACGATCCGGCCACCGCGGCGGACGCCCTTCATCGAATCGAGCATGGTCGCGGCCGGAGCCTTGGCGCCGAGCGCGCTGATGACGAAGTCGACGCCTTCGCCGCCGGTCGATGCCTTCGCCCACTCGCCGGCGGAGCCGCTTCCGAGCGTCATGACGTCGATGCGGCCAGGCGCGATCGCCTTGACGCGGCTGAGAAGCTGTTCATCACGCCCCGTCCCGAGAACTCGCGAGACGCCCATGGCGAGGCCAAGCACGGTGGCCGCCACGCCGAGCGTTCCCGTGATGCCATCGATCAACGCGACCTGGCCTGGACCTGCTCCCGCATTCTTCAGAGCGCCGTATGATGTTCCGAGGTATCCGAACCTGCCGGCCTGCTCAAAGCTGAGATTGTCCGGAATATTGACGATCGCGTACTCGGGCGCCGTCATAAGCTCGCTAAATCCGCCATACGGATACAGGTCGAAGATGCGCTGGCCGTCCCTGCTGGTGCTGAAGTAGCCGTTGAGCGTAAAATACCGGCAATAGCTGCGCTGACCGGCGCGGCAGGCCTTGCACGATCCGCAGGAGCGCAGCGGGCTCACATAGACGCGGTCGCCGGCCTTGACGTTGATGACGGCCTCACCGACTTCCTCGACGACGCCAGCCGGATCAAGCCCGAACACAGCCGGAAATTTCGGCAACGGCTGATGCGGAAACCAGGTCGGCCAGTTGTTGATGACATTCGCCATGTTCGGGACGATGCCGCACGCCTTGACGCGCACCAGCACGTCGGTTGGCCGGGGTTTCGGCACGGGGATCGTGTCAAGCGACATCGGTTGTCCAAGCGCGTGCAGCCTCGCTGCGACCATCGTCCGTTCCATGGGGACCTTCCTTTATTTCGTAGCTGTTGCCGTGATGCTCGCTATCAGGGAGCAATGAAATCGGTACCAGGCGGCCGGAAGCTGGCTGGCCATATCGCCACCCACTTGCCGTCCTGGACTTGCCTGACCTTTGTGTTCGCCGGACCGGTGTTGAACTGCCCGTCGAAGCTGCGGACGCCAAGAACCGTGTTCACGGAATTGGTCTTCAGCCAGGCGGCCATGGCCTTGTCATTGACTTGCCCGACCGCGGTTGCGGCCGCTTCGAGCACCTGCCAGGCGGCGAACTCGGCTGCGGCTTGAGATTCGGCGCGCGGCCACGGCAGGCCTGCCGCCTTCGCGCGCTCCGTGTAGAGCGTAATGAACTCCGCCGCACCGCCGTTTCTGGTGAACGGCTCGTGGTCCTCGAACCAGGTGAGACTGGTGAGCCCGTTCGCGTTCGGGTTGGCAACGGTCGGTCCCGGTGCGGGAAACAAATAGAATTGGCGCCGCGGCTTGTAGTCGATGCGGGCCATTGCATCGAGCAACTGGCTGGCTTCCAGGCCGATCGCGCCTGACCATAGCAGGTCGGGACTGGCATCCTTGATGCGCGCTGCAATCCCCCCGAAATCGCGGGTGCCGAACTCGTATTCGAGGAACAGCAGCACCTTCATGTCGCGCTTGAGCGCGACGTCCTGACCGCCCTTGGCAAGCTCGAGCGCCGAGGGGAATTTGCTGGTCACGAAAGCGATCGTCTTCGGCGGCTCGCGTGTCGCCGCATATGCATCAAGCACAACCTCGGTATCGGCGCGGAAGGGATCGGGTCCCAGCGGAAGCACGGGGAATTGCATGTCGTAGGGCGCGAGCTTCGGATCGCCGAGGCTGCTCTGGATCAGAAGCTTTCCGAAACGCTGTGCGACCCCCATCGCGGCAATGATCGAGCTAGTGCCATATGGCCCCATCAGCAAATCGACCTTGTCGGCGGTGATGAGCCGCTCATACAGCGTGCGCGCGTTCGCCGGTTGCGACTGATCGTCGAGCAGCACGAGTTCCAGCTTGCGGCCAAGCACACCGCCGCGCTTGTTGACCGTCTCGACGAACACTTCGGCGGCCAGCTTGTGGATACCGCCGACCGACGCGAGCGGTCCGGTCAGAGGAAGGGTCTGCCCGACCCTGATCGTTCCGGCGCCCTGTTCGGCAAGCGCCGGCAGGGCGACGGACATCGCAAGTGAGCCCACCCCAGCAAGGAATGTTCTGCGTCGAAATTGCATCTGCGATTGTGTCACTGGGGTCCCCTCCCTGTGGTGGTTATCTGGTCTTCCCGCCGTGCACGGCGGGGCCCGCACGTCCGCTCAGCGGTAGCCCTCTTCCAGCTCGATCGCGAGCGCTCCCATGATGCGGACACCGGAGTTGTACCAGGCGACCGTCAGCACGAGCTCGACCAGCTCGCGCTCGCTCAAAAAGGCCGCCACGCGATTCCAGCTGCTATCGCTCACGTTGACACGCAGGGTAGACTCTTTCGCGAATTCCATGACGGCGCGCTCCTCCGCGCTGAACAGGGGCGAGGTGTCGAACTTTCCGATCTCCTTGAGCTGCTCCGGGCTGATGCCGGCTTTTAACCCGTGTGACTGATGATGAGCGATCTCGTATTCGGAGGCCGTGCAGTGACCGACCGTCAGGATCGCCATCTCGCGCAGTTTCGGACTCAGTTTCGCTCCTCGCATCGCATTGGCGTAGGACAGGAACTGATCGAGAATTTGCGGCGCATGCGCCAGCGCCAGGAAGATGTTCGCCGTGGGCACCTTGCGCTCGCGCAGCAGGCGCTCGAACAGCGGCTTGCCTTCATCGCCGAGATCGGATGCTTGAAGATATTTGACCCGTGCCATCGCGGTACTTTCCTTTTCGCAGTCAGCTTTGTGACGAGAGCTTTTGAGCGTAGCTCTCGAGTGTTTCAGGGTTGGGTCGCACCGCAGGATCGACGACCGGCGAGCCGTCAAAGTCGGTCGCCTCGAAGTACCAGCGGGCCGGCGCCGGCAATCCCCAGTGCGCGCGGGTGCTGAGCGATGCCGCCTCCCAGCGCACCGGCTCGATCTCGATATCGATGGTCCGATAGTGGTCGGTGAACAGCTCGATCCGATGTCCATCCGGATCGCGCAGATAGACGAACAGCACGCCGCCGGGTCCGTGGCGGCCTGGCCCGCGCTCGACGCTATCAGCGAGCCCGTAATTGCCGGCGAGATCACAGGCCGCAAAGATCTGGTCGGCTCCCGGCACCAGATAGGCGAAGTGATGCAGCCGCGGCCCCTGCCCCTCGACGACAGCAAGATCCAGCACCGTGCCCTTGCGGTACATGAACGAGCCCAGCAACTTGTCGCCATGCGCGAGATATTCGGAGCTCCGGAAGCCAAGCTCGCCATAGAAGCCGCACAGCGCAAACGCATCGGGCGCGAGCAACTGATAGTGATCCAGCGACTGCGCCTGCGCGCCGGCGAATATCTCGCGCTTCAGATGCAGCCGCGGGCGGGTTTCCATCCGTGCGCAGAGCTCGATCTTGGTTCCGGCGGGATCTTCCACATGCAACGTACGCCCCTGGTGCGGCACCTCCGCCCATGAAGCCGGGAGATTGCGCGCTGTGAAGAACTGGTGGGCGAGTTCGAGCTCCTCATCGAAGAACACGCGCATTCCGATCCGCTTGCAGGTCGCGCCTTTGCGTGACTGGACCAGCACGAGGCTGTGGTGACAGGCTTCAGCGAGACCGCGCAGATAGCAAACGCCGTCGCTCTCATCGGAGACGACGAGCCCGGCGATCTTGACGTAGAAATCCTTGCTCCTCGCGAGGTCGGCCACGTGCAGGATGACGTGACTGGCGCGGGTGATGTTGAATGGCGGACGCAGATTGACGGGCGGCAACATCGGGGCCTCAGGCTTTTCCTCAAGTTTTTATGCTAACGTTAGCATTCACTATTGTGCAGAGCTCGACGGATTGTCAACAGCCAACTTGCCTCGATCCAGCTAAATTCCCGGTCTTCGATGCAGATCAGGCCGCACCGTGCCATTCTCGCGGGGAGACAGAATGATGACTTTTCTGCGCGAATCCTGCGAACGTTTGCGCGAAGCGCTACGCCCTCACACCGCTCGCGCCGCCACGGGAGAAACCTTGAAGGGCAGGGCGGACCAGCCACTGAACCTCGCGTCGGCGCCGAGTTCCTCCTCGATCCTCACGACCTCGTTCCACTTGGCCATCCGCTCCGAGCGCGAGAACGACCCCACCTTGAGCTGTCCCGCATCCCACCCGACGCTGAGATGCGCGATCGTCACATCTTCGGTCTCGCCGGAACGCGCCGACACGATGGTACCGAAGCCGGCTTTCTTGCCCGCAAGCAGCGCGGCATGCGCCTCGCTGACCGTGCCCGCTTGATTGGGCTTGATCAAAACCGCATTGGTGCTGGCTTCGGCCGCCGCTGCCGCGACGCGTTCGGCGTTGGTGACGAGGAAGTCGTCACCGATGATCTGGCACCGCGATCCGTATCGGCTGGTGAAGGCGCGGAAGCCATGCGAATCGTCCTCAGCTACCGGGTCTTCGATCGAAAGGATCGGATAGGCATCGAGCCATCCGCCCAGCATGTCAATCAATCCGCTGGTGTCGAGACGACGGCCATCGAGGGCGAGGACGTAGTATCCGTTCTCGCCGAACTCGGATGCGGCGATATCCAGCGAGATGCCGACCTCGGCCCCAGGCCGCAAGCCTGCATCCTGGATGGCCTGCATCAGGGTATCGAGTGCTTCTTCATTGCTGGTAAAAGCCGGCCAATAGCCGCCCTCATCGGCGACGCCCTGCAGCTTGCCGGTCCTCTTCATCAGTGCGCCGGCTGCGCGGTAGACTTCGGCGGTCCATTCGAGCGCCTCGCTGAAGCTGCGCGCGGCCGGACACATGATCATGAAATCCTGCACGTCGACACGCCGCGCCGCATGGGCTCCGCCGCCAAAGATCTGAATTTCGGGCAGCGGCAGACGAACCGCCCTGCCCTTTGCGAGATAGCGCCAAACCGGCTGCCGGCTCGCCGCCGCCGCCGCGTGCAGCAAGGCCATCGAGGTCGCGACGATGGCATTGCCGCCGAGCCGGCTTCGGTTCGGCGTCCCGTCAAGTGCGACCAGCTTCTCATCCAGTCGAAGTTGATCGCAGGCGTCCTGCCCAGCCAACGCCTGCGCGATATCGCCGTTGATCGACGCGAGCGCCTTCATCACGCCAAGACCGCCGAAAGCCGCGCCTCCGTCACGGAGTTCGAGCGCTTCGCCGCTGCCGGTCGAAGCACCGGCCGGCGCCGTGGCACGTCCAGTCGCGCCGCAAGTGAGCGTTACCTCGGCCTCTACCGTCGGCCGGCCCCGGGAATCCCAAACTCGACGCCCATGCACTCGGGCGATCGTTGTGTCAGTCATTTCAAGTTCCTGTTCTTCAATCTTGTTAATTCTTATCGCGTAATTGATTTCGACAAGGCCATCCGGCTCGCGCCGATGAGAACGAAAGCAAGCGTCGCCGGGCGATCGCTCTTGTTGCGCCAAGCGTGGCGTGTGCCATTCTGCACGACCACATCGTGCTTACGCAGGCAAGTCTGGCGCCCGTCGTCGAGTTCCAGCCAGATTTCACCGTCAAGCACGATACCGTAATCGACGCTGTCGGTCGCGTGCATCCCGTCCGGCTCGAAATGTTCGGCGAGACCTGGATTGAGGCGGAGGTTCTCCTCAGTCGCCGCTGCCGGATCGAAGTCCGGCGCCGCGAACACGCTGTCGGGCGGGAACGTGACGACGAGGAAACGGGTCTCTCCGGATGCCGGAGCAATGCTCGTCACCGACATCGTTGGGTCCACGTTCTTGACGGGCACGAGCGCCGTCTCCGCGGTCGCCCAGACCAGGCGCGAAACCATGCCGGGAATGCGCTGAAACACATCCGTACGCGGCGGCGCACCGTCCAGCACCACATCCGCCTTCCCTTCGCCATTGCACCCGGTGACGATCCGATTGATCGCAACGGGAACACCATTCCCTTGCGGGTCAGACGCCAAGATAAGCCTCTCGAATCTGGGGATCATTGAGCAGCAGTGCAGGGTCGCCCGAGGTTGCGATGCGCCCGTCCTCGATGACATAGGCATGATGGGCGAGCTCGAGCGCCTTGGTGATATTCTGCTCAACCAGCAACACCGCCACCCCGCGTTCGTTGATGGTGCGAATGATGCGGAACATGTCTTCAACGACGGCCGGCGACAGGCCGAGCGAAGGCTCGTCCAGCAACAACAGCCGCGGCCGCGCCATCAGGGCGCGAGCAATCGCCACCATCTGCTGCTGCCCGCCGGACATCGAGCCCGAAATCTGGTTGCTTCGCTCTTTCAGCACCGGAAACAGCGAAAAGACCTCGTGTAACGCCTCCTGGCGCGAGGCGTGCGCGGCCGCGCGGTAACTTCCGAGCTCAAGATTGTCCATGACGGTCATCTGGACAAACAGACGCCGCCCCTCCGGAACGATGGCGATGCCATGATCGCAGACGCGATATGCGGGAAGGCGCGCGGTGTCGACGCCCTCGATCAGGACTTCACCGCGGCTTGGCCGCAGCAGCCCTGCAATGGCGTTGATCAACGTGCTCTTCCCGGCCCCGTTTGGCCCGACCACCGAGACGATCTGGCCGGCGCCGACGGTGAGCGTCGCATCCCATAGTGCCGGCGCGTCACCGTACTTCACCTGGAGATTGCGAACCTCAAGCAGCATGGGAGGCCCCGAGATAGGCGGTGATGACGCGCGGATTCTGCATGGTCTCGCGCGGCGGCCCCAGCGCAAGCAGCGTTCCCTGGTCGAGAACTGCGATGCGATCGGCAAGCGCAACCACCGCCCGCATCAGGTGCTCGACAAAGATGATGGTGGTGCCACCGGCCCTGATCTTGCGGATCATGGCAACCGCCTGGTCAACCTCAGGCGGCGTCAATCCGCAGAGCACCTCGTCCAGCAGCAACAGGCGCGGCTGCGCGGCAAGCGCGCGTGCGAATTCGAGGAACTTGCGCTGGTGCAGGTTCAGCGTCGACGGCAGCAGATCGGCCTTCGCGGACAACCCGGTAAAGGCGAGCCATCGCCGCGCCGCATCATCAGGCGTCTCCTTGTCGCCCGGGTTGGCACCGCTGAAGCCGGCGCACAGCCGGACGTTCTCGAGCACCGTCATGCTGTCGAACAAGCGGGGAATTTGGTAGGTCCGCGCGATGCCACGACACGCGATTTCATGCGGCGGCAGGCCCGAAATGACGGCGCCGTCGAGCTCGATTCTGCCCGCCGTCAATCTGAAGTGGCCGCTGATCATGTTGATCAGGGTCGACTTTCCCGATCCGTTCGGACCGACGAGCGCGAGGATCTCGCCCTCATTGACCTGAAGATTGACCCCACGCAGCGCCCGGATGCCGCCGAACGATTTCGCGACATCGCGGCATTCCAGGATCACGTTGCCGCTCTGAAGCGGCGTCACATCGTCGGATTTCGTTTCGATCACGCGCAGCTGCTGAATGTCGGTTCGCTGCGATACCCCGCCACGAGAGAAGAGGCGCAACAGCCGAGGCGCGATCCCCTGAGGGATCGTCAGGATCACCACGATCAGCGCCAGGGCAACGACGGCCCGCCCAAGCTCGGCGTGCCCGCCGCCGACCGCGAGGCTCTGCGCCACCGTAATCAGCGTCGCACCGATCGCGGGCCCCGCCCAATGCCGCGCTCCGCCAAGGACGCTCATCAACACGACGTAGAGTGGCACGGTGACCGAGAATGTCTCGCCAACGGTGACGTACCCGACATAAATCGCCTGAATCGAACCTGCCGCCCCCGCGATCGCCGAAGAGACGGCGAAGGCGATCAGCTTGTAGCGGAGCGCCGGAACTCCCTTCACCTCTGCGACGTCCTCGTCATCGTGAATGGCGAGCAGCCCTTCGCCAAGTCTCGAGCGGAGGATTTGACGAGAAACGAGCAGTGCGATCGCGGCCAGCAGCAAGCCCATCAGATAAATCGAGCCGGACACCGAGGGCGCGATCTGAGGGACCGGGACATTGCTGAGATAGACGCCGGCGCCGCCGTCGATCGAGGTATTCGAGATGATGGCTGCGAGCACGAAGGTGACCGACAGTGTCAGCAGCGCAAAGAACTCCCCGCGCAGCCCCTTGTTGCGAAACACGACAAGCCCGATCGCCACGGCAAGAAGCGCCGCGACTGCCGCTGCCAGCGGAATGGTCAGGAGGAACGGCACCTGGAACTTTCCGCAGAGGGTCGCGGTCGTATAGATTCCGGCGCCGAAGAACGCAGCGTGGCCAAAACTCCAATAGCCCGTGTAGCCGCTCAGGATGCCCCAGCTTGTGGCGAGCGCGACCCAGAAGCAGACGACGTACAGATATGACAGGTAGAAGTCCGCGACACCGGTAAATGGCAGCAGCACCAGCAGCAAGATCGCAGCCGGGATCGCCACGCGAGCACTTTTCTCGATCAGAGCCATCGTGGCTTCCACAGCAAGAGAGCGATCAGGATCGAAAACGCGACCAGCGGCGCCCAGGCCGGATTGACGAGCGCCATCGTCACGGCCTCGGAGACGCCGACCAGCACGCCGGCGGCAAGCGCACCGAGCGGGTTCGCCAATCCTCCAATAATCACAACAGCGAAGATGACGCCGATCCACGCCTCGATCTGCGACGGCGCAAGCGTCGAGGTGAGCGCAATGAATACGCCGGCAACCCCAGCCGACGCCGCACATAGACCAGCGAGCAGATAGGACAGGCCGGCTGCATTGATGCCGAATGCGGCGGCGACCGGCCCGTCCTGCGCCACAGCGCGTAACGCTTTTCCAAGCATCGTTCGGTTCAAGCCAAGCCAGGCGCCAAGCGCGAGCGCTGCCGCGAAACCAAATGCGACCAGCTCCAGCAGCGGAATGTAGAGCGAGCCGAGCCGCAGTGTATCCTGCGTATGGCTTGTCTCATATTTGAGGTAGTCGGCCGACCAAACCCACTGGATGAACGATTCAATGAGAACCGTCAGCCCAAACGTCACGAGCATCGACGCGAACTCGCCAACCTTGAAGCGAACGAAGACCGCGTGCAACGCGACGCCGATCAGAAAAAACGCGGGCAAGATCGCCAATCCGGAAACCCAGATCGGCCACCCGAATCTCGTACCAAGGCCGTAGCCGATATAGGCGGCAAGAAACGCCAGCGCGAAGTGACTGAGATTGACCAGGCGCAGCAACCCCCAGCTCAAGCTGAGCCCCAGAGCCAGCAATCCGTATATGCCGCCGAGCAGCACGCCACCGATTGTCGACTGCGCGAGCAACGTAAAGCTCATCCCGCCCCTCTGGTTTCCGCCCTTGGCGCGCGCGACGGCAAGACGTCGACGCAGCTTGTTGAAGATCAATCCATCTTAATGCTAACGTTTGCACAACTCACACACGACTGTCAACTCGGTTAATTCCAATGAACCTGTGCCCATACCGCTTGACCAAGCTGCGGCGAGATAGCTAACGTTAGCACAAATCACGGCAAGGCGAGGATGATCATGCATATCGTCAGATACGCTCTGGACGGTCGGGCGCACTACGGAATTCTTGACGGCAACCAAATCACGCGCCTGGAAGGCTCGCCCTTCGACGGCCTCGACAAGGCGGGACCGACGGACAGCCTTGCCGACGCGCGCATCCTTGCGCCTGTCGATCGACCCCGAGTGTTCGGCCTCGCCTACAATTACAGAGCTCATTCGCAAGAGACGGGTAAATCTGATCCGCAGGCACCCGTTCTCTTCATGAAACCGAGCACGGCGGTGGTCGGCCACGATGACTCGATCATCTACCCTCACGATGGCGAGATCGTCCATTTCGAAGGCGAGTTGACGGTCATCATCGGCAAGCAGGGCCGGCACATCTCCGAAGCCGACGCGCTCGACTTCGTATTTGGCTACACCTGCGGGAATGACGTCAGCGACCGCGTGGTCCAGCGCCGCGAGAGTGCCTTCGGATGTCTACTCGCCGGCAAAGGGTATGACACCTTTGCCCCGTTGGGACCGGCGATCGTCACCGGGCTCGATCCGTCAAGCCTGCGTGTCATCACGCGCGTCAACGGCACCGTCCGTCAGGACGCAAGCACCGCGGATCTGGTCTTCTCGGTCCCCACCACCATCGCCTATCTCAGCCGGTTCATGACCCTGCTGCCGGGCGACGTGATCATGACCGGCACGCCAGCGGGCGTGGGTCCGATCAAGATCGGCGACACGATCGAGGTTGAGATTCCCGGGATCGGCGTGCTTCGTAACGACGTGAAGGCAGAGCGCATCTGACCAGCGCTTCCGGCTCGGCTTCGATCGGCGCGATTGCGCTCTAGCGGAATGATCGAAGCCAGCGCTCGCTGATATCAGACAGCTGGGTCACAGGCTGACGCAGCAGCGGCACCGCAAACGAACGGACATGATCCCGCTGTTGCTCGTCGGTGAGATATTCCACCGGCGACTTGCCATCGACCCGCGCCAGCAAGAGCCCCGGCAGCAAGTCGGCGGCCCGAGCTTCCAGCGCCGCGCGCGATTCCCAATTGAGCTCCGCGCAATAGGCTTCGGCAAGGGCTGCGAACGCCGACATCAATTCGCTGCGGCGCGCGTCGAGAGGCAGGCACTTCAGAAGCAAATGGTTGAGACAGAATGCCAGGTCGAACGCCGGATCGCCGAACCAAGCGCACTCCGCGTCAAGCAACACCGGTCCTCGCGGGCCGACAAGGATGTTTTTCGGACTGACGTCCCCGTGCACCAGCGCGATTTGCGCAGCAGCAGTGCGCTGGGCCAAGTCAGTCAGCCGCCCTGCGACCGGGGCGTGCACCTTCGCCGTCGCAATCAGGTATGGTTCGATGCGCAAGGCATAGAAGTTGTCACGAGTGTCGAACGTTTTCGCCAGACGCGCTTGCCCGGCACTTGCGGCATGAAGACGCCCGACGAGCCGGCCGACGGCCGCCGCAGTTTCGCTTGAGACCTCCCCGGCCAGCAACTGATCCTTCCAGACGTGATGCTGCGCGGGCTCAAGAAACGACATCGCAAACAGGCCGGCCTCCGGATCGTGGGCCAGCGGCCGCGGGACGTTGTCGGGACAATGCTCCACCGCGAACAGCATCCACGCCCATTCGTAGGCGTTGCGCGAAACCGGCGCCTGCCAATCGGCAGAGACCTTCAATTTCGCCAGCGCCCGTTTCACGCAAAGCGACCGGCCGGGCAAGTCGGCCCGCCAGATGTCCGAGGAAACACCGCCCGCGAGGGCGGACCAGCGCGCGGTTTCGTCGGCGCCTGCAAGCCCCTTCGAGACGAGAAAGGCATCAAGCTTCGGATCGGGGCTGGCTCCGACGACGGCTCCGATGGGGCGGCTCACGGTGTTCATGCCGCCCCCCCCCCCGCCATTGCGCGGAACGGGAGAGTTGCGCGGCTGTTGCGGCTTCTGACCCTTCAGGACGCGGACGACATCTTCGGCCGCTCGCTCGCGAAGTTCGCGCAAGGATGCATCCGACGAAAACGCGACGTGAGGGGTGATGATCGCGCCGGACTGGGCAAGCAACCGTAGAGGAACGCTCGGCTCCGTCTCGAGAACATCGAGCGCCACGCCGGAGATTCTCCCGCCCTCGAGCGCTTCGATGACCGCCTCGGTGTCGACCACTCCTCCGCGGCTGACATTGATCAGAAGGCTTCCAGGACGCATCAATGCGATGCGCTTGCGATTGATGAGATGACGCGTCGCACCGGTCAGCGGTGCGTGAACGACGACAACATCGCTCTGCGACAGCAAGGCTTCCAGACTGACCGGCTGCACACCTGAAGGCTCACCTGTTATGTGAGGATCGAAAGCGAGCAGGCGGCAACCGAACGCGGCAAGCTTGCGCGCGGTCGCGCGACCAATACGTCCGAAGCCGACAATACCACAGGTCAGTTCGGACAGACGGCGAAGCTTTGCCCCGGAGGGATTCCAGCTGCCGGCACGCACCTCCCGATCGAACAGAACAATCCCCCTGGTCCAGGCTAGCGCAAAGCCGACGGCATGATCGGAGACCTCCTCGACGCAATAATCGGGCACATTGGTGACCCATATGCCGCGGCTGGTCGCAGCTTCGACCGCGATATTGTCAAGTCCGACCCCTAGCCTTGCCACGATCTCCAGCCCGGCAGAGGCGGCGATCGCGTTGGCCGATACCGGCGCCCAGCATGTCATGATGGCGGCAGGCTGATGCTCCAGGGCAAGTGCTTCGATGGCTTCGGCGGACGAGGGCGTCGCCGGACCGCTGACCAGACGCATACCGGCGTCCTCGACGATTCCGCGCTCGATGGAATCGTCCGGCCACGCATAGTCGGTCAGTAGCACAGTGCTGTTCATCGTCGAAAACCCATTGCTATCAATGGCAGTCCGCGCGGGTCACGTCCCGCTGGATTCATCAGCCCGCGGACGCGGAAACGCCCCTCGCCGCGCGGCCATCCGGCGCCCGCGAAAACTCGCAGGTGCTGCCCCGCACGATCAGTGTCGGTGGCGTGATCGAGCTGTATGGGGCGGCGTTGACGGATTTGTGCTTGATTTGATGGACGAACCAAAGCCCGCAGGCTGTAGCCAGCTCCGATACCGGCAGGCTGATCGTTGTCAGGCCGGGGCCCCACCAACGAAAGCCGAGTTCATCGCCGAAGCCGACGACGGAAAGCTGCTGGGGTATCCGGACGCCCCTCACATGCAGCTCTTCAAGAACACCTTGGGTGATCTGGACGGAGCCGATCACAACGGCCGAGGGTGGCTTGGGCAGGGCCAGCATTCGGCGCAACGCTTCGCTACCAAACTCCATCGAGGATGGCGGCCCAAGCTCTACCAGACCATCATTCTTCGCGGACGGGTTGGCAAGAGCACTGCGGTATCCATGCAGGCGCGCGGCGCCTGTCGGCAGTTCGGCGAGGCCGCCGATATAGCCGATGCGGCGATGGCCCAATTGAACAAGGTGTCTTGTTGCTTGATGCATCGCTGCCGTGTCATCCATCCCGAACCACTGCTCTCCGAGAGTGGAGATCCTTCGCAGCAGCTGGATGTGCGGAATGGCCTTCAGGAGACGGACCGAACTGGGATGCGGCTTTGCGCTGGGCACGATGATGACGCCGGCGACATTCGCACTGGTCAGTTCGCGGATGTGACGCAACTCGGTCATCCGGTCGTCATCCGTTTCCGAAAGCGTCAGTTGGTAGCCAGCTTCCTCCAGACATTTTGACAGCCCGTGCGCGATCGTCGAATAGAAGCTGTTGCGGATATCCGGAACGACCAGACCTACGAGATTGCTGGAGACACCGCGCATGATCTGCGCGGCCCGGTTGGCGACATAGCCGATCTCGTCTGCGACCTCGGCAACCTTCTGCTTGACCGCACGGCTGATGCGGGGGTCATCCGCCAACGCCCGTCCGACCGTCGAGGGCGACACTTGCAAACGAGCTGCGATGTCCTTGATGGTGACCATGAGCCTGCTGAACGTCTCTTTCACGCGAAAAGCGCGCACGCTGTGTGACGACGATAGCACAAATCTAGAATGCGCCCAGCGCAATATCCAGCTATGCCGGCTATATATTGCAGCCGCCAGAGAACCATCGCCAACATATCGAGGAACTGGATCACTAACGTTAGCACTGCGTACCGCAATTTTCCCGATTTGACTGCTGATCAGCATGGTGACACCCGGCTCGCGGTCTAAACCGCGCGGCGCGCGCGGAGCGCGACAAGTTCCGACGAATCGATGCCAAGCCATGATTGCAACACCTCATCGGTATGCTGCCCCAGCACCGGCGGGGCGTGTCGATACGCGACCGGCGTTGCGGACAGGCGAATGGGATTGGCGACCAGCGGCACGACTCCGCCCAGCGGATGATCCATCTCGACGCGCATGCCGCGAGATTGAACCTGCGGATCTTCGAACACACGCTCCACGCTGTTGATGGGGCCACACGGCACGCTGGCCGCATCCATTGCGGACACCCAGGCACTGGTCGTGCGGGTCACGGTGACGCCTCGCATCAATTCCACCAGTTCGTCGCGGTTGGCCACCCGCTGGGGATTGCTTGCGAAGCGCGCGTCCGCGGACCAGGCAGGCCGATCCAGCACGGCGCAAAGCTTGACGAACTGGCGGTCATTGCCAACCGCGATGATCATGTGGCCGTCGGCGGTCGGAAAATCCTGATAGGGAACGATGTTTGGGTGGGCATTGCCGAGACGCCGTGGGCGCTGACCGCCGACCAGAAAATTCAGCGCCTGATTGGCAAGGGTGGCGACCTGAACATCGAGCAGGGACAGATCGATGTGCTGGCCATTGCCGCTTCGCTCGCGATGCGCCAGCGCCGACAGGATCGCGATGGTGGCATAGAGACCGGTCATGACATCGACCAATGCCACGCCGACCTTCACCGGGCCTCCCCCGTTCGCGCCGTCGGGCAAGCCGGTCAGGTCCATCAGCCCACCCATGGCCTGGATCAGGAAATCGTAGCCCGGCCGAGCCGCGTAAGGCCCTGTCTGGCCGAAACCCGTGATCGAGCAGTAGATCAGCCGCGGATTGGCGGACTTCAGGCTTTCATAGTCCAATCCATATTGCCGCAGTCCGTCGACCTTGAAGTTCTCGATGACGACATCCGCGCTGGCGGCGAGCCGCTGCACGATGAGCCGTCCATCCGGATGATTGAGATCGGCGGTGACGGATCTCTTGTTGCGGTTGGCACAAAGATAGTAAGCGGCTTCCGACGTCTCCTGCCCCTCGGCATCCCTGAGCCAGTGCGGCCCCCACAACCGCGTGTCGTCGCCGCTCTCCGGCCGCTCGATCTTGACGACGTCGGCTCCAAGATCTGCCAGCAACTGACCCGACCATGGCCCGGCAAGTACGCGCGACAGATCAAGCACCCGCAGGCCGGCAAGCGCTCCCGAGATGTTGGAGGCTGCGGTCATCGGACTAGAATGCCGCAATGCCGGTGATGGCGCGCCCCAGGATGAGGGCATGCACATCATGGGTGCCTTCGTAGGTGTTTACCACCTCCAGATTCACCAAGTGGCGCGCGACACCGAACTCATCGCTGATGCCGTTGCCGCCGAGCATATCACGCGCGGCGCGAGCGATCTCCAGCGCCTTTCCACAGGAATTGCGCTTCATGATGCTGGTGATCTCCACCGCCGCAATCCCCTCGTCCTTCATGCGACCGAGACGCAGGCAACCTTGAATCCCGAGCGAGATTTCGGCGAGCATGTCAGCAAGCTTTTTCTGGATCAGCTGATTGGCGGCGAGAGGCTTTCCGAATTGCTTGCGGTCCATTACGTATTGACGCGCCGTCAGATAGCAGTCTTCCGCAGCCCCCAGCGCGCCCCATGCGATGCCATAGCGCGCGCTGTTCAGGCATGTGAACGGCCCCTTGAGGCCGCGAACGTCGGGGAAAGCGTTCTCCTCCGGGCAGAAGACCTGGTCCATGACGATCTCTCCGGTGACGCTGCTGCGTAAGCCGACCTTGCCGTGGATCGCCGGCGCAGACAGCCCCTTCCAGCCCTTCTCGAGCAGGAAACCTCTGATCTCGCCTGCGTCATCCTTGGCCCACACGACGAAGACGTCGGCGATCGGGCTGTTGGTGATCCACATCTTCGATCCAGAGATCGAATAGCCGCCGGCGACTTTCCGGGCGCGGGTCGCCATGCTTCCCGGATCCGAACCATGATTTGGTTCCGTCAGACCGAAGCATCCGATCAACTCGCCGGTTGCGAGTTTTGGGAGATATTTTTGCTTCTGCGCCTCGGTCCCGAATTCGCTGATCGGCACCATGACGAGAGAGCTTTGCACGCTCATCATCGAACGGTATCCCGAGTCTACCCGCTCGACCTCGCGGGCGACCAGGCCGTAACAGACATAGTTCAAGCCGGCTCCGCCGTAGGCTTCCGGGATTGTCGCGCCGAGCAGACCCAACTCTCCCATCTCCCGAAAGATGGCGGGGTCAGTTCGCTCCCCTCGAAACGCTTCAGGCATACGCGCGCGCAAATGCTTCTGGCTGTAAGAGCGCGCGGAATCGCAGACCGCCCGCTCGTCTTCCGTCAATTGGACATTGAGCAGAAGCGGATCGTCCCATTGAAATGCTGGCTTATGCGAAGCAGTGTTCATCTGTTCTCTGCAATCTCGTGTCGTTGCCAATCTGCGAGAAGGCCCTGACTACCGTCAGCCTCCCAAACGGCTCCTCTCAAATCCGGCGACCCACTCGGCGTACTTGTCCATGAATGTTTGCAGGAAGGCTCTCGTACCTTCGTTCGCGATATCGCCTTCGTCGCTGATCAGTCCTTCAGTGAACCGGAGGCAAACCTCGGGCTGACCAAGGGTCGGAACGTCGAGATAGCCAAGCATTGAACGCAGATGCGCCTGCGCAACCGCGGTACCGATCGTTCCAACCGACGCTCCCGCGATGGCGGCCGGCTTTCTCGACCACAAGCTCTTGCCATATGGACGTGAAGCCCAATCAATGACGTTTTTCAGCATGGACGGGATGGAGCGGTTATGCTCCGGCGTCACGAACAGCAGTCCGCGCGCCGTCTCGATCTGCCGCCGCACCCGCACGACTTCGGATGGCATGCCCTGCTCGCGGTCCTGATTGAAGAGCGGCAGGTCGTCGAGCGCGGCGAAATCGAACTGAAGTCCCTGAGGCGCCAAACGGACCAGAGCTCTTGCGAGCTTGAGATTGATGGAAGTCTTACGCGCGCTTCCGACAAGGACGAGGATGCTTTGGCTCATGGTGGTACGGACTCGGCTTCAGATTAGATGATGAGACTTGCGCTAACGATCGCCTTATACTGTTCATATGATGCACGATCTAAGGCGAAAATCTTATGCTAACGTTTGCATAATCGGCCAAGCTTGTGGTGTCAAGCCCGCCCTCCCCACGAAAATAGCTGCATTCCGGGGAGCCCTCTTGCCAGCACCACACCGCGTTCGTTCCCAGGCGAGGGGAACGGCGGCCACGGCCCGCGCGTAGCTCGCCATTCGATCCGGCCTGTTAGAAGCCGCGATCGCGCAAATGCGACAGTCGTTCGCCGGTCTATCCGAATGAGTAATTCAGCGGCACGTAGGTGTAGGTTGTCGCGCCATCGCGTCGCACGTGGCCAAGTCCAGGGAATGATATGTGGGCCCCACCGATCAAGTAGCCGTTCCCCGCCGCCTGCGCGAAGGCGAGCTCATGGACGTGCTCGGCCTCCGACGGATTCACATCGTACCGGATTGTGACCGTGGGGTCCTCAAACTGAATGGCAGCGACGTGCACGACGTCACCCCAGAGCAACAACTTCTCGCCCCCGCTCTCGACCATGTACATCGTGTGCCCGGGCGTATGGCCATAGGCGGTTTGCGCGCGAACGCCAGCAACGAGAGCGGTGTTGCCCTCGAAAACGATCAGCTTGCCCGCTCGCTGGTATGGCGTGATCGAAATGGTTGCGGCCTGGAAGAATCGCTTCGCTTCCTCCGGCGCGGCACGCATGTTTGCGTCGCTCAACCAGAACTCCACCTCCCGTTTGTCGACGCGCACAATCGCGTTGGGAAAGGCTCGCTGGCCTTCGGCCATCAGGCCGCCAATGTGATCGGCGTGCAGATGGGTGAGATAAATCTCGTCAACCTGCTCGGGCTGATAACCCGACGCGCGAAGGTTGTCCAACAGGTGACCTGTACCTGGCCCCAGCAGTGATCCGGCGCCTGCGTCGACCAGGATCAGCTTGGCACCGGTGTTCACGAGAAACGAATTGTGAGATGTCTCGACGAGGTCGCCGAGGTAGTTGTACTTCAGCATCTCCTCGAGACGAGTGGGGTTGCCTTGCAGCAGCTTTCTGGCAGGGAGCATGTTGGTGCCGTCGGATAGCGACGTCACCTCAAAGTCACCGAGCGTCAGGCGATAGAACCCCGGCGCTTGTCTTTTCACCATTGGCGCGTCGGCCGACGCCAGCCCGGGCTGGCAGCACACGCACATAGAACCGGCCAGCAAAAATGCGCGGCGGGTTAGGCTTGGTCCGCCGCGCTTGCTGGGCCGGACCGGACCGACGGCTTTCGCCTCATCGAACCACTGCTCGACCTCCACCCGCCAAGTGGACATTTCGGCTCCGTCAGCCATGGAAACTCTCCTGCTCATATCTCAAGCTCGCTCGCGTGGGGCGAACAACAAGTCGCACACCCACCGACCGTAGGGAGCGTAACCTCTTCCGGAAGTGTCATCACTTGACGTTGCTCGCGATCCACCCGAGCACGAAATCCGCTACCTGGAGGTTATTTCTGTCCTGCATCATCATGTGGGAATTGCCCTTGATCCCCACATCGGGAAGTCGAATGAGGGTAGCCCTGCCCTCCTGCTGCTCGTTGATGCGTTCCACGACAGCCTTTCGGCCTTCGTAGCGAGGGCGACCGGTGAAGACGGGAGAGTCGACGTGATCGCCGAACAGTTCGAGCACCGGGATGCCCCGGTAAGCTTCGATCTGCGCCTCCGTCGGGACGATGGCCTGCGCGCCTTCAATGTTGACGATGGCCTTGATCAGACGAGGTCGCATCTCAACAAGCGCATCTGCGAATGGGCCAGCGAGCGAATGAACGACAACCACGGCTGGACCGATCTTGTCGAGCAGCGCCGCAAGTGCTCGGGGCGCAGTTGCCATCGCACCGCCCTCGAGCGTCGCCTCTCCGAACGGCACAGCTTGCGACCCGAAGGCGCCGAACGCCTCAACCGGGAACTGAGTGTCCGGATACGCCGTGCCGTATGCCGGCCCGAAACGAAAGAGCGGCCACGCAAGCTCACTCGTTACCATGAGGACGTTGCCTGGCAATGGAGCCACGCTGGACTCGGCCTTTGCCTGGTTGATCGCGGTTGCGTTGAACCCCGAGCGACCACGCCCGGGTGTATCCACGACGTAAACCGCGTGGCCTCTGCGCGCCAGGTAGGTCGCCCAGCCCTCGCGGCCATCCGGCGTGGTCTCATAGCTCATGCCGGTCAGTCCGCCGCCGTGCACGAGCACAATCGGCGTCGGACTGACAAGCTGGGCCGGGATCCGATAGTGCACATACATCTGGTCGACCGTCACCGTGCCAAGCTTCGACGGCCCCGCCGGGGAGGCGCCCGGATGCGAAGAGAGCACGTTCGTTCCATTGACGAAGAACATTCCTTCGTCCGCCAGATTAAGCGGCCCGCCAAGAGATGCCGCCAGCGCCCTGTCGGCTGTGGCACAGCCGGCAACCAGGATCCCAATTCCGAATAGCGCGCGCGACAGCAGGTGCATGGAGGCCTCCAATGTGTTTGATCGTCAGATTGGGACGTTCAGGCCACTTTGCTCATCGCTGGCTCTCATGCAGGGCGTTCATGCTGGACGGACTTCAGCAGATCCAGTGCGACGTCGACGATCATGTCCTCTTGGCCCCCGACCATCTTGCGTTTGCCCAGCTCGACCAGGATATCGACCGTCTTCAGTCCGTACTTGCGTGCCGCGGTCTCCGCGTGACGCAGGAAACTCGAGTATACGCCGGCGTAACCGAGCGACAGCGTCTCACGGTCAACGCGCACCGGCCGATCCTGCAGGGGCCGCACAAGGTCGTCCGCCGCATCCATCAGGGCATACAGTTCCGTGCCGTGATTCCAGCCCATGCGGTCGGCTGCGGCGATGAAGACTTCCAGCGGAGCGTTGCCCGCACCGGCGCCCATCCCGGCCAGGCTGGCGTCGACGCGGTCGGCCCCTTCCTCCACGGCAGCGATCGAGTTGGCGACGCCCAGGCCGAGGTTGTGATGGGCATGAATGCCCGTCTGCGTCTCAGGTTTCAGCACCTCCTTGAAAGCCCGGAAGCGATCCCGCACGTCGTTCGTGCTGAGTGCTCCGCCGGAGTCGACGACGTAGACGCAAGTCGCGCCGTAGCTTTCCATCAGCTTGGCCTGCTCCGCGAGCTTCCGAGCCGTCGTCATGTGACTCATCATCAGGAACCCGACCGGATCCATGCCCAACTCGCGCGCATACTCCAGATGCTGGCGCGAAACATCCGCCTCGGTGCAATGCGTAGCTACGCGCACGACGCGTGCGCCGGCATCATAGGCGTGGCGCAAATCATGCGTGGTGCCGATGCCTGGCAGCAGCAGTGTGGCGACCTTTGCCTGCGCGACCGTTTCGGCGACGGCAGAGATCCACTCGACGTCGGTGTGCGCCCCGAATCCATAGTTGAAGCTGGCCCCTTCGAGGCCTTCGCCGTGCGCTACCTCAATGCTGTCGACACCGGCTGCATCCAGCGCCGCGGAGATCGCCCTCACCTGGGCGATGCTATACTGATGGCCGATCGCATGGCTGCCGTCGCGCAGCGTCACGTCCGAGATGTAGAGCTTCTTGCTCATGCCAACACTCCCCTATGGTTCGCCGGAACTCACGCCGTTTGCTTTAACCCGCGCGCGATGCCTGCCTCGATACGCCGGCGCGCCATCATGTCGCCGCAGGCCAGGGCCGCCGAGGTCATGATGTCCAGGTTGCCGGCGTAGGAAGGCAGGTAGTGTGCTGCGCCCTCGACCTCGAGGAATACGGACGTCTTCAACCCATGCCGCGGCCCAAGCTTCGGCACGTTGAGCGGCGCAGCCGGTGGAATGATATCGAACTGCACCTGCTGCTTGAGACGGTAACCTGGCACATAGGCCTGCACGCGCGCGACCATCCCAGCGATGCTTGCCTCGATCGCGGCCTGCTCCGCAAGTTCGGACAGCACGAACACCGTGTTGCGCATCATGAGCGGCGGTTCGGCGGGGTTCAGCACGATGACGGCTTTGCCGCGTTCGGCCCCGCCGAGTTTTTCAATCGCTGCGCGCGTTGTTTCAGTGAACTCATCGATGTTGGCTCGCGTGCCCGGCCCGGCCGACTTGCTCGAGATGGACGCTACAATCTCCGCATAGTGAACTTTTGCAACGCGAGACACGGCAGCGACGATCGGGATCGTGGCCTGTCCGCCGCAGGTCACCATGTTCATGTTGGAGGCGTTCTCGGCCTCCAGATTGATCGCCGGAATCACGTAGGGACCGACAGCCGCGGGGGTGAGGTCGATCACCTGGGCGCCCAGACGCTGCAGCACCTCATTGTGATGCCGGTGAGCGCCCGCCGAAGTGGCGTCGAAGGCGACATCGATCTCCTCGAACGCATTCAGCTTGAGCAGTCCGTCGATGCCGTCGGCGGTGGTCGGAACGTTGAGCCGCTTGGCCCGCGCGAGGCCGTCCGACTTGGGATCGACACCTATCATCGCGCCCATTTCGAGGTGCTTGGCGTGCCGCATCAGCTTGATCATGAGATCGGTGCCGATGTTGCCGGATCCGATGATCGCGGCTTTGACTTTGTGATTCATGCGCTGCTCATGTCCATGGCTTGTGAGCTTATGAAGGGCGTCGATCACGCCTGCATATGGAAGCCGGCGACGCCCAGCCTTTCCATCTCGATCGAGATATACTGGCCCGGCTTCAGCCACTCCGCCGGAGTAGCACCGCCGGCCATCACCACCCAGCCTGCCTGTAGCGGCTCGCCGGCAGCTTCCGACAGGCGCGCAGCGGCAACCAGCGAGCGGAGCGGATGACCAAGGATCGCCGCTGTCGATCCCACCTGGACGACGCGGCCGTCAATGCTCATGGTGAGGCCGAGATTGCTGAAGTCATCGCGCGGGTTGCACCACGGCCCGACCACAAATCCGCTGGATGACGCGTTGTCGGCGATCACGTCGGGCAGCGTGAATTTGAAATCCTGATAGCGGGAGTCGATGACTTCGAGCGCAGGCGCGACCGCCTCCACGCTGGCAAGCGCTTCGGCGGCGGTGACATGGCCCGATAACGGCTTCTTCAGCACGAACGCGATTTCGGGTTCTGCGCGCGGATGCACGAAGCGCGCGAACGAAGTTGCCATGCCTTCCTCGATCAGCATGTCGTCGGTAAGACGGCCCCAGATGACGTCGCCGATGCCCATCTGGACCATCTTGGCGCGGCTCGTGAATCCCATCTTCACGCCGGCGCGTCGCGCGCCGCGGGAGATGCGGCGTTGGATGGACGCACGCTGGATCGCGTAAGCATCTTCCAGCGGCATCTTTCCCTCGGGGTCGATCTGCGTGACCTCACGAGAGGCGCGCGCCGCACTGTCCAGCCGCTCGGCCAATTCGTCCACTTGGATCATGTGAGTTGTCTTCCCGCTTGGTCGGCCTCAAACACAGCCTTGACACTGCCCAAACCATTGATGTGAGCATCGAAGATGTCGCCTGGGTTGACGGCGACCATGGGTCCGAGCGCGCCGGAAAGCACCAGGTGACCGGCGCGGAGCGGCTGCCCCAGAGCAGCCATCGTCCGGGCAAGCCAGACCACTGCATTGAGCGGGTTGCCGAGGCACGCCGCACCGGCACCGACGGAGACGGGCTCGCCGCGCCGATTCATCACCATGCCGCACAGCCTGAGGTCGACATCAGACAACCTCTTCGGCATGCCTCCAAGCACGTAGGCGCTGGACGAGGCGTTGTCTGCCACGGTGTCGACGAAGCGGATGTTCCAGTTTGCGATGCGGCTGCCGACAATCTCCAGTGCGGGCAGCAGGTGATCGATTGCCTGGATGACATCTACGTGTCCGGGATTATCCATGTCCAGGTCGCGTCCGAGGACGAAGGCGACCTCCGCCTCGACCTTTGGCTGCAGCAGTCCGCGCATCGAAATCGGTTCGGCGTCGCCGAACCCCATGTCGTCGAACAGCATGCCGAAGTCGGGCTGATCGACGCCGAGTTGCGCCTGCACCGCCTTCGCCGTCAGTCCGATCTTGCAGCCGACGATGCGTGCGCCCTGCTCACTCACACGATGCTCAGTGTTCAGGCGCTGGATCGCATAGGCCTCGGCCGCCGTCATCTGTGGGAATGTCTCGCGCAGCGGGGCGATGGCATTGCCCATGCGAGCAGCGCGGCGCAGAGAGCGCGCGGCGCAGGCGATATCGATGGAAGATGTGGACATGGCGTTATCGTTCGTGATCGTCAGAGGGAACGGTCGCCGAGACCCACCTTGGCGTAGATCTCGTTGACATGCTGCTTGACACTGTCGGGAGTCGTGTCGTGCTCCGGCTGGTGCGCCCAGCCCACTCGCGCGCGCGCGTGCCGGCCGATCTCCTCGTCCTGGTCGCTGGTGGCGCCGCTGATGCCGTAGGCGCCGACCATCTCGGCACCCCTGAAGATCGGCGCACAGCCGCCGGAGGCGACGATCTGGCCATTGGTGAATACCGCAGCGTTCATCAGCATCTGCGGGTTGCGTTCCTTGAACCACTGCTGGATGACCAGCCCATCCGGGAAGCGCGGGCTCATCGACCGGAAAGCGGCGACGGTGAACGCCTTGGCGCGCGCCGTGTCAGGCGTGATGAAGCCGGCATCGTCCATGCGCTCAAGCGCGATCAGGTGCCCCTCGGGCCCGACGATCGCGACCGAGATCGGAACGCCCATTTCGGCTGCCTTTTCGGTGACAGCCTGGATGAACTCGCGGCACTCCGCGGCTAGCAGCTTGGCCATGTGCAATCTCCTTCGTTGAACGGTTATTCGCGGGTGATGCCAGCGGTCTGGATGACGTTGCGCCATTTGATCGTTTCGCTGCGGATGTATTGAGCGAACTCGTCGGGCGTGGACTTGATGACCTCGATACCCTGGGCGCCGAACAGGTCCTGGACATCCGGCTGGCCGAGCACGGCATGGGTAGCGGCCTGGACCTTTGCCACCACGTGAGGCGGCGTGCCCACGGGCAGGAGGAAACCGAACCACACCGAGCTTTCGAAATCCTTGAAGCCGAGTTCCTGCAGCGTCGGCAGATCGGGTGCGAGCGCGGTTCGCTTCACGCCAGTCGCCGCAGCGCTTTCAATGTGCCGGCGCGAACATGCGGCAACACGCTCGAGACTGGCGAGAACATGATCTGCACCTGACCGCCCAGCAGGTCCGTCACGGCCGGGGTGCTGCCGCGGTACGGCACGTGCAGCATCTTGATGCCGGCCATGGAGGAGAAGAGTTCACCCGACAAATGGGGCGACGTGCCGTGGCCCGAGGAAGCGAACGTGATCTGACCCGGCTTCGCCTTCGCTGCACGAACCAGCTGGTCGACCGATGCAACGCCGAGCGAGGGGTTCACCACCAGCACGTTCGGCATGCTGCCGATCATGGTGACCGCGACAAAATCCTTGGCCGGGTCGGGGAAACCGGCGTTGGGGAATGCCGCATTGATGGAGTTCGCGACCGTTCCCACGAACAACGTGTAGCCGTCGGGGGCAGACGTCGCAACCGCCTTGGCCGCGATGTTGCTCGCGGCGCCGGGCCGGTTGTCGATGATGAAGGGCTGGCCCAGCCGACGGGCCAGCGCTTCCGCGACGGCACGAGCTGCAACATCGGTGGCACTTCCGGCTGGAAAGCCGACGACCACCTTGACCAGGCGCGAGGGGTAGCTGTCTTGCGCCCAGGCTGCGGGCGCGATGGCAGCAGCCGCTGCAAGCAGCATCGCCGCAAAGCACTGGCGCCGGTCCATGTCGTTTCCTCGTGTTGGCTGCTGCGTCCTTGTGCTCATTAGAGGCGTCCGCGAACCTTGATGCAAACGAGTAATTCCGATTGAATGATTGGGTAAACTCATCAACGAGCCCTTGCGATAGCGCTCGGCTGCGCTGATCGACGTGGTCAGCGCGCCGCGCGTCTCCGCGATATCGAAGACCTTGACACGAGCGTCGTGATGATGAGGCCCGCACGTGATGAAACATGCGACAGAGGTGGACAAGAAACCGATGGGTGCCCTCGGCTACTCGTTCTGCAGCCGCGGTTTCAGCAGAACGACCAAGAGCGCGGCGATCAGCAGAGAGCCACCCAATCCTGCCAGGCCAACCTCGAAGGACCCGGTGAGATCTTTCAGCGATCCCATCAACCAGGGACCAATGAAGCCGCCCGCAACGCCAATCATATTGATGAAGGCTATGCCGCCGGCAGCTGCGACGCCGGTCAGGAACTGCGACGGGATCGCCCAGAAGAAGCCGCGGGAGGCGTTCATCCCGACCAGCGCGATCGTGATTCCGGCCATGGAAACGAGGAAGGAACCCGGAATCAGTGCGCCCGCGAACCCGATGGAAGCCAGCACGGAGGTGATGATGACATTGCCCGCCGCGCTGCCGCGGCGACTGCCGACGGCGGACCAGATCACCATCGCGACAGTAGCGAACAGGAACGGAATCGCGCTGATGAGGCCGATTGTCAGGTTGGAGAAATGCTGCTGCTCATGCTTGATGATCAGGGGCAGCCAGATCTGCACACCGAACGAGCCGGTCGAAAGAGCCAGGAATACGCCAGCAAGCAAAAGCACCCTGGTATCCATGAGAGCCGGCAGCAGCTTGTGAAGAGAATGATGTGCCTGCTCGGATCGCTCGTTGTCCAAGCGCCTCAGGATCGCCAAACGTTCCACCCCGGTCAGCCACTTGGCTTTCTCCGGTCCGTCCGCCAGCACCTTCAGAAGAAGCAGGCCGACCAGGATGGTCGGCAAGGCCTCGATGATGAGCAGCCACTTCCAGCCTGCCAGTCCAGCGACGCCGTCCATTTCCAGGAGCAGGCCCGACAGCGGGCTGCCGATCAGCGATGAGGCAGGAATGGCGACCAAGAACCAGGTCAGGATCTTGGCGCGGCTGGCCTTGGGAAACCAGGCGGAGAGATAGAACGCCACCCCAGGGAAAAATCCTGCCTCTGCAATACCAAGCAGAAATCGAACAAGATAGAAGCTGTATGGCCCGGTGACGAAGATGGTCGCGGCGGACGCAATGCCCCACGTCACCATGATGCGAGAGAGCCAGATCCGCGCGCCGAAACGATACAGCAGCAAGTTGCTCGGAACATCAAACAGACAGTAGCCGAGGAAGAACAGGCCGGAGCCGAGGCCGAATTGTGAGGCGCTCAGTCCGACGTCCTCGTTCATCGTCAGTGCCGCCACACCGACGTTGGTGCGGTCGAGGAAATTCAAGGTGAATGAGACGACAAGTATCGGAAGCAGCCTCCAGGCTACCTTGGCGAAGGCTGCATCCTCCACTTGCACCGCGTGTTCCGGAATGCACTCAGCTTCCCTTGCCTGCGCAACCACGTCACTCTCCCCGACTGCTTCGTTCTGTTTATGCAACGGGAAAATTGAGAACCGGCGGCCTGATCTTCCCGAAGGCGTCGGCGTTGTGTGTGGCGCAGAGCGAACCTATAATGCAAACGAGTTTATTTGCTGGATCTATGAGCTTTTCCAATGAATGTGACCGTGCGCCAGCTGCGCGCCTTCGTCTTCGTGACTCAGCTGAAGAGCTTCACGAAAGCGGCGGAGCGCCTGCACCTGACGCAATCTGCTCTAAGTCTGCTCATCCGTCAGCTCGAGGACAATTTGCAGGTCCAGCTGATCGAGCGCTCCACCCGGAAGGTCGAGCTCACCGCTGCCGGACTGGAGCTGATGAGCGGCGCCGAACGGCTGCTGGACGATCTTGACACTGCGCTTGCCAACGTAGCGGAGCTAGGGGCAAAGCAACGCGGCAAGGTCGTGATTGCCGCTCCCTACATCCTCGCCACTACCTTCCTCGTCGAAGTGATCGCCGAGTTCAAGACGCGCTTTCCGACCATCTCGGTGCACCTGAAAGATTCCTTGCCTGAGCAGGTCCTGATGCAAGTCCGAAGCGGTGGAGCTGATCTCGGCATCGGCAGTTTCCGCGAGTGGGAGCCCGGACTGCAATGGAAGCCCCTGTTTCAGGAACCGCTGGTGGCGGTCTTTCCGCGCGACCATCCGATCGGCGAATTGGCGCAACTCAACTGGGGTGATCTCGCCGGCCTGCCGGTGATCTCGCTTAACCGCGACAGCATCTTCCGCGATTTAGCCGAAGATGGCTTTTCCCAAGCCGGGTTCTCCTTATCACCGGCATATGAGGTCGCCTATGCGGGGACGGCGCTCGCCCTGGTTCGGGTCGGCTTGGGCATAGCGATCCTGCCCCAATGCGTTGGCGTGCTGATTGATTCTTCCATTGCCGTCCGGCCTCTCGAGAACCCCCAAATCATGCGTTCTGTCGCGGTGATCACCCGAGACGGCCGATCCCTCTCCCCCGCCGCCGAGGCGTTCGTCGATATATTGCGCAAATCCGTGAAAGTGCCGGCCAGACTAGCTGCGATCGGATAGCCTCTCTTGCCTCCAGCGCCTGCTTTGGCGGGTGGCTCCTTGAGTGAGTGCTAAAGCAAAGACGGCCCCGTCACCCACAGCGCCCGAAGGTCAAATTCGCAAGTCGCTCCCTGGCGTGTGTCACGCCTCGTCTCAACCCTCGGGTGAAAGTATCCAGAGGCTGCGAGGACCCGCGCAGTGAGCGCTGCCGGTCTCATCGACCTTCATGCCGTCGGGCACTCCCTCCGCGGCATCATTACTCATTTGGCAACATTTCATCCGGGCGGCCAACGATTCCGCACCGTCGCAATCGCCAGCAACGCGACAAGCCACGCGCCCGGGCGAGGGAGGCGCTCGCCGGTTGAATCAGTAATCCGAACTAAAAAACCGTTTGAGAATTCAGCTTCTCAAACGGTTTCTCTCGCTAAGGCTTGATTGGTGGGCGCACCAGGGCTCGAACCTGGGACCCGCTGATTAAGAGTCAGCTGCTCTACCAACTGAGCTATGCGCCCGGAACTTGTCCGGAAATGACCCTCGCAAGAGAGCGGTCGTTTAGCAAAGCGATTCCCCGATGTCCAGCAAATGGGCGCAACTTTTCCCGACTTTTACCAGCCCTCCTCACAGCCGAAAGGCCGCCGGATTCCGGCGGCCTTTCAGTAGCTTGGTGAAGAGCCCGGTGAACGGCTCTCAGAGCCGGCCGGAGCGCCCCTGATCCGGACCGTCGTCACGGTCGAAATGGTGGTCGCGGCCGCCGCGTTCCCAGCGGTCCATGCCGCGCTCGAGGCGGTGGCGGCGCCAGCCCTCGGCGCCGAAGCCGCGCCCCTCCATGTGGGTAAGCATCGTCAGCCGCCGCTTCTGGTTGTCGTCGAGCGTCTTGTAGAGCGGGTCGGCGGCGTCGGCGATCTTCTTCAGCGACGTCGCGGTCGCCGCCATGTTGTCGGCGCGCTCGCGCAGACGGGCGACCGGATCGTCTGGCTTCTCGGCCTTGTTCCCGGGCTTGTCCGCGTCGGCCTTCTCCGCGGCCATCCGCGCATTGGCGCGATCGAGCCGCGCCTTGGCGAAGTCGCGCACCGCGGCTTCGACCGGCGGCCACAGCTTCTCCTGATCCGCCGTCAGCTTCAGCCCGGCGTGGACGGCGGCGATCCGCGCGTCGAGGAAGGCGGCCCGATCCTCGGGGCTCATCCGCATATGGCCGTGGAACCAGGGACGATGCTGGGCATAGACCACGGTCGAACCGGCAATCGTGAGCGCCGCGACGCCGGCGAGCAGAACTTTCTTCATACGAACCTCCTTTGAAGGTTGCTCGAAGATGATGCGCCCTGCCCACGCCTTCAACTTACGGATTGGACAGAGAGACCTCTCTTACCAAGATGTAATCCCCTTCTTTGCCCGCCAGAAACATCCAGAGCGCGAGGTCGCGCTTTGGATTTCTTGTTGTCGCTAGATCATTCCCAACAGCCGCGGCAGCCACAGCGAGATCTCCGGCACGTAGGTGATCAGGCCGAGGAATACCAGCATCGCGCACAGCCACGGCAGCACCGAGATCGTGATCTCGCTGATGCCCATCTTGGCGATACTGCTCGCGATGTAGAGGTTGAGCCCGACCGGCGGATGGCACAGCCCGACCTCGGTGTTGACGATCATCAGGATGCCCAGGTGCACCGGATGCACGCCGAGCTTGGTCGCCAGCGGAAACAGGATCGGCGCCATGATCAGGAGGATCGACGACGGATCCATCACATTGCCGGCGAGCAGCAGGATGACGTTGACGACCAGCAGGAACATCCAGACCGAGAAGTTCTTGTCGATGATCCAGGCCGCCATCTCCTGCGGGATCTGCTCATGCGTCATCAGGAACGAGAACAGCACCGCGTTGGTGATGATGTAGAGCAGCATCGAGCTCATGCTCGCCGCCTGCAGCAGCACCTTCGGCACCTCGGAGAGCTTCAGCTCCTTGTAGACGAACACGGTGATGAAGAAGGCATAGGTCGCGGCGACAGCAGCCGCCTCGGTCGGCGTGAAGACGCCGCCATAGATGCCGCCGAGCACGATCGCGATCAGCGAGAGGCCCCAGATGCTCTCACGGAACGCCGTGAACTGCTGGCCGATCGTCGCCTTCGGCATCTTCGGATAGCCGTTGCGCTGCGCGACGAAGAACGTCACCGCGGCCAGCATCAATGCGAGCACCACGCCCGGCACGATGCCGGCCATGAACAGCGCACCGATCGAGGTGTTGGTCGACACGCCGTACAGCACCAGGATGATCGAGGGCGGCACCAGGATGCCGAGCGCTCCCGAGGTCGAGATCACGCCGACGCCGAACCGCTTCGGATAGCCGTGATCGACCATCGCCGGCATCATGATCGAGCCGATCGCGACCACGGTGGCGACGCTCGAGCCCGAGATCGCCGCGAACATCGCGCATGCCGCGACGCCGGCAAGCCCGAGGCCTCCCGGCAGATGGCCGACCAGCGAGGTCGTGAACGCGATCATGCGCCGCGCGACGCCGCCGCGGGTCAGGAAGGTGCCGGCCAGGATGAAGAACGGGATCGCCATGATGCCGAAATTGTCGAGGCCAGAAAACAGCTTCAGGCCGACGCTCTCGATCGGCACCTCGGTCATCGTGAACAGGAAGGTCAGCACGGTCAGGCCGAGCGAAATCGAGATCGGCATGCCCGTCAGCATCAGGGCAAACAACAGTCCGAAAATAAGGGCGGCGCTCATCACGCTTCTCCAAGCGCGATCGGCGCATTCTTGCTGGTCTCGACGCCGTCGACATGGGAGGCGTCATGGTGCGGCAGCTCGTTGGTCCACCAATAGTTCCAGCACACCTGCAGGAAGCGGAAGCACATCAGATAGGAGCCGAGCGGGATGCAGGCGTAGACGATCCAGCTCGGGATCTCGAGATCGGGCGAGACCTGGTCGGTATGCATCAGTTCGAACACGAACTTGGCGCCCATGGTGCCGACGATCCCGGTGAACAGCGCGCCGCCGAGCAGGCCGAACATGATGGTGCGCTTGCGCCAGAAATCATTGAGGCGGTTGATCAGGACGTCGACGCCGACATGGACGCCGGCGCGCACGCCATAGGCCGCGCCGAACTTCGCCATCCAGATGAACATGTAGATGCAGAGTTCCTGCGACCAGGCGAGATTGATGCCGAACAGGTACGGATAGAGCACCGGCACGTCGACCAGAAAGCGGTGCACGACCGTGACGAAGGTCAAGAGCGTCGCGGCGCCCATCAGGCTCGCGATGATGATTTCCTCGAGCCGGTCCAGAATTTTCAGCAGCATTGATCTCCCCTGTCATGGCCTGATGCGGCGACCGGCCACGGCACCCAGGCCGCGGCCTCGCACGGCCGCGGCGTTTATTCGATTACCTGACGGTTCTCGGTCGAGAGACCGATCCGCAAACTCCCTTCACCTCTCCCGCTTGCGGGGGAGCGTAGGCCGCCTTCGGCGGCCGTCTTTGAAGAACGCCGAAGCAAAGCTTCGGCTACGTCGCATCGAAGATGCGATACGGGTCGGGGCTCTCTCCACCAGAATGACTCGCGGCGATACCCCCACCCCAGCCCTCCCCCCGCAAGCGGGAGAGGGAGCGCACCGCCTTCTTGGCGGCTATTAGGCGATCCGCCTCAGTTCATCGGGCCGCGGCCCGTTTCCTTGAGGAATTCGTCGATCAGCGGCTGGCCGACGCGCGACGCCACATCCTTGTAGACCGGCATCATGGCCTTGCGCATCGCCTCGTCCTGCTCCGGCGTCAGCGCGATGATCTCGGTCTTGCCGGCCTTCTTGATCTCGGCGAGCGCGTCCTCGTTCTCCTTGGCCGACTGGCCGTTGCCGAACTCGGTCGCTTCCTTCATCGCCTTGGAGAGCTGGTCGCGGACATCGGCCGGCAGGCCGTCCCAGAACTTCTTGTTCACGACCACAATGTAGCCGATATAGCCGTGATTGGTGACGGTGGCGTACTTCTGCACCTCATGCATTTTCTGGGTGTAGATGTTCGACCAGGTGTTCTCCTGGCCGTCGACCACGCCGGTCTGCAGCGCCTGGTAGACGTCCGAGAACGCCATCACCTGCGGGATCGCGCCGAGCGAGCGGAACTGGGCTTCCAGCACCTTCGACGACTGGATGCGGAACTTGAGCCCCTTGTAGTCGGCGGGCGCGACCAGCTTCTTGTTCGCGCTCATCTGCTTGAAGCCGTTGTCCCAATAAGCCAGACCGGTCATGCCCTTGGAATCCAGCTTCTTCAGCAGCTGGGCGCCGAGCGGGCCGTCGGTCACCTTGCGCAGCGATTTCAGGTCGGGGAGGATGTAGGGCAGATCGAAGACTTCGAATTCCTTGATGCCGATCGGGCCGAACTTCGAGTTCGACGGCGCCAGCATCTGCACGGCGCCGAGTTGCAGCGCCTCGAGCTCTTCCTTGTCCTTGTAAAGCGTCGAGTTCGGATAGACCTCGACCTTCACCTTGCCGCCGGTGTACTTCTCGGCAAGTTCCTTGAACTTGTCGGCCGCCTTGCCCTTCGGCGTATCCGAGGCCACCACGTGGCTGAACTTGATGACAACAGGCGACTGCGCCGACGCCGGCCCGACAAAGGTCAAGGCCGCGATCGAAGCCGCAGCCAATATGAGTTTACGCATGTTTCCTCCCGCGTAATTGCGGAGCACGTTTACCGGCCCCGAGACATCCGGTCGCACCATTACAGAGAAGCCGCGGCGATTGCCATTGCCCCTTTAGCAGGGGCTAAATGCGCCGTTGCTGCACTGCAAAATCCGATGCGGCGGTATCCCCTTCGGCTCTTGCGACCGTTCAATGACACCGCCCGCACGCTGTGCCCGGCGATCGCGATACGGTCAATGCGAGGTTTGGCAATGGCGAGTTCGCCGGGCGCGAATGCTGCGCTGTCGTCCCTGCGAAAGCGGGGAGCAAGAAAGGCCGTTGCGCGACCCAGAATTCCACCACTGTTTTTGCGAGCAACGAAGACCATGTATTCGGTGTCATCACCCGCGCATGCGGGTGATCCAGTATTCCAGAGGCATCCGTGCTTGAATCGAGAGGCCGCGGCGTACTGGATCGCCCGGTCAAGCCGGGCGATGACAGATGAGGGTGGGACACAGCTCCGCATTCTCGCGACATGATTTGTCCGAGCTTTGCATCTCGTCTCGCCCTCTCCTCGATCAGAGGGCGCAGGGAAAGCCGGGTGCCGATCGCACCCATGGGCCCCGAGCAACGGGTAGAAAGCTCGGGGGTAGGACCACAGGCGTAACCGGAGCAGTCCGGCTTTCCCTGCGCGATGGTTTTACGGCTTACTTCGTGCTCTCCCCGGCGAGACTTGGCTTTTTTGTCACCGCCTTCGCAAGACGCGATTACGTCTTACAAGGGGACACCGGCCACTGGGGCGTCAGGACCACACGACTTCACCGTCCGCCTCATGCACACTCGTCAGTCGCGCAATCGGCGTCCACCGCATCTCACCGCAACACCCGTGACGATGCGCAGCGCCCCTCGATCGGGTGAGACGGCGGATTTATAGCACTGAGTCTATTTTCGGATAAAGCGAAATATTTTCAGCGGGCGGGCTTGACAGGTTGAGTTGCCCGTCGTGTCGAACCGGCAACACACCTCGGAGCAAGATTCAGGCATTCGCAGCAATCGCTCTGCAATCAGGTCAATTGCTCGGGGGCAGCGGCACGCATGGCACGGTAGATATTCACGATTACCGAGCTTCGAACAAAGGTCGCTATGTCCGAATCCCCGAGGGGCGCTATTACGCCCGCCTCGATTGTTGACGCACTGAAAGCTGTGGCCGGCGATCCGCCAAAGGCACGCGCGAGCTTTGCCAAAGGCCAATGCGTCCACGGCACCTACATACCGTCCCATCAGGCGGAGGAAATCACGAAATCGCTGAGCTTCACGAGACCATCCCGCGTGCTGGCGCGCTTCTCCGTGGGCGGCGGCAATCCCGATGTGGCGGATACCGAAAGTCTCGTTCCGCGCGGCTTCAGCTTCAGGCTCGGCGACATCGGCCATCGCACGGATATCGTCGCGCAAAACTCTCCCGTTCATTATGCACGGACGCTCGCGCAGATGCTGGCGTTCCTGGAGGCGCGCATCCCGGGCCCCGATGGAAAGCCGGATATGGAGAAGGTCAGAGCATTCTCTGCCGCCAATCCGGAAACGCTGCATCAAGTGAACTACATCGCCACGCGGCCGCCTGGGAGTTTTGCCGGCACGACCTATTGGGGTGTGCACGCCTTTCCCGCCACCAATACGATGGACGAGACACGGTTCATCAAATTCAAGATCGCGCCGGTCGGCGGGGACGTGACGCTGACGGGACCGGAAGCCAAGGCGAGGTCTGCCGACTTCCTGCACGACGAGCTCGAACAGCGGGTTGCTACGGGCAACATTCGCTTCAGCGTGCTCGCATTGCTCGACCGCCCCGGCGACCCCACCATGGACCTGACTGTCCGATGGCCCGATGAGGATCATCGCGAAGCCGTGCGACTGGGGACGATCGTGATCACCGGCATCGAGCCAAACGAAACCTGCGATGGCTCCATCTTCGATCCGGCAAATCTCGCCGAGGGTATCGGTCACCCGCATGACGAGATCTTTGCAGCGCGCGCCACAGCCTACGCCATCTCACTGAAGATGCGTCGCTGATCAGACGGGCCGCTGCACATTGTCCGGAATTACGCATCCCCTCCGGCCACGCCGAGCTTTTCGCGACGCCACACGCCCGGGCTGATCCCGACCACGGCCGTAAACACCCGCGTAAAGTGGCTTTGGTTGGCAAAGCCGGCCGATATCGCAATCTCGGCCAGGGGCAGCTCGCGCACCGTCATCAGTTGTTGGGCCACCTCGACACGCTGGCGGAGCAGCCACCGGTGCGGCGGCAGGCCGGTGGAGATTCGAAATGCGCGCGAAAAATGGCTGACCGAGAGGTCAAACTCGGCCGCGATTTGTTGCAATGGAAGCTTTCCACCGAGGTCGGAATCCAGTCTTTCGCAGGCGCGTTTCGTCTGCCACGGCGCGAGGCCACCGCGAGCCGGCTCGGCTCTGCGCTGCATTCCGCCATAGGTCTGCGCGACATGAACTGTAAATGCGAACAGCGAGTAGTCGATGAAGAGCCGATTGGTCTCAGTCGGCCGACGCAGCGCTGGCAGGAGCGCCCCACCGATATGACGGATGATCGGGTCGTCATGGCCGACGCCGAACTGACAGGGAAGATCGCCAACGCGCGGTGCGCGGGACTGCTCCGTGATGCCGTCGAGCGCCGAGCGCGGAAGATAGAAATGGAGGGAATGGAACGGCTTGTCGATGACGAATCGCGGATCGATCTTCATGTCGTACAAATATGTTGCGCCCGCTCGGATATCGGCCTTGGTGACGCACTTGCTGCGTGCCCAGAGCTCGCAGCTCGGGTAATCGTTAAGCTTCAGGCTGACAACATAGGAATCCTCAAGGACCATCCCGCCGGAAAGGCTCCGCACCGGGGCATCATCCCGGGTTTCAGTGACGGCGATCTCGGTATTGCGCAGTGAACGCGTGATCAACGAGGGTGGTTCATGCTCGAGATGCAAGAACCGCCTGACGTTCTGACCGTAGAAACCCCTCTGCGTCATGTGGGCCGTCCCATCGTCAGGAGTTGGGCCAGGCTGCTCTCACTCGCATTGTCGCCTGCGCCATCTCATTGAAGACTCGCCGCTGATCGGACGAGCCGCCGCGCTGCCCGGAAATCACGCATCCCCTCCGGACACGCCGAGCTTTTCGCGGCGCCACACGCCCGGGCTGATCCCGACCGCGGCCGTAAACACCCGCGTAAAGTGGCTTTGGTTGGCAAAGCCGGCCGATATCGCGATCTCGGCCAGCGGCAACTCGCGCACCGTCATCAGCTGCTTTGCGGCCTTCACCCGCTGACGAAGCAGCCACTGATGCGGCGGCAGGCCGGTGGAGCTGCGAAAGGCCCGTGAAAAATGCCCGACCGAGAGGCCGAATTCAGCCGCGATTTGTTGCAGCGAAAGCTCTCCGCCCAGATCGGAGTCGAGCCTTTCACAGGCGCGTTTCAGCTGCCAGGGCGCGAGACCGCCGCGGACCGAATTGGTGACGCGCTGCAGTCCGCCATAGGCCTGTGCGATGTGCGCGCCGAACGCAAGCATCATGTGATCGATGAAAAGCTGGTTCGGCTCGTCCGGCCGGCGCAGCCCCTGCAGCAGCGCAGCGCCGATATGACGCATCACCTGGTCGTCATGGCCGGTGCCGAATTGACAGGCGAGGTCCTCGACGCGCGGCGCGCCGGCCTCTTCAGCGATACGATCGAGCGCCGAACGCGGCAGATAAAACTGGATGGAACGGAACGGCTTGTCGATGACATAGCGCGGATCCTGCCTGAGATCGTACAGCCACGTCGTGCCCGCCCTGACATCCGCCTTGGTGACACACTTGCCGTGCTTCCAGAGTTCGCAGTCCGGATAGTCATGGAGTTTCAAGCTGACGATATAGGCCTCGTCTGCCATCGACCCGGACAGACCCGGCACGGGATTATCATTCTGCGTTTCGGCGGCAGCGAGATCGATGCCGCGCATTGAGCGCGTGATCACCGCGCTCGGCGCATCCTTCAAATGCAGGTAACGCCCTACCCTCTGCCCGAAGGTGCCTGCCTGGGTCATGTGGGTCGATCTCATCGTGAGGAGCTGGGCCAGGCGGCTCTGGTTCGCCTGCGCGGTCGCCTGCATTATCCGGGATCGACGCGCTGTGGTCTAGGTCTGTGGCGTATCGCGCGGCCATTGTGACCGTCTCGTGACAGGGACGATTTCCGTAGTGATTTCAACGCACGGCATGCGATCGCGCTGATGACATCGATCAACGATGCTGACCTAACGCCCGCGGGCCCACCCGTCACACGACGCTTGCAGCAGGATCAGGCAAGGCGCGGCCGTTTTGGGAAAGAACCCGTAGTTCTCCGGGCCTAAAACGCGCAGCCAAAGCTCGCAGCATTGACCGGCAACAATACCGAACACCCGAAGCAACGACGTCACGCCAGCCCGGGACGTCGGGCCGGCGGCGCGCGCATGGCCTCGCAATACGAGTACAAGCCGATGAGCAAACCGATCCAGCACGATGCGCCAGAGCATTCGCAGGCAGCACCCGAGGCGCGTCAAACCGACGTGCCGAGCAACGAGCACCGTACCGCGGATGCCGAGATGGCGCGCGTGCTCGGGACCACGCCGTTTCACATGGCTCTGGACTCCTCGGGTGCCGGGATCGCGCACTGGAAACATGATCCATTGCACGACGTCGTCGAGCCGATGACCCATCACGTCATCATGGCCTACAACGGCACGGTACAGCACGTGGAGCGGCGGTCGGGACAATCGGTTGCGACAGGAAAGTTCCGGCCCGGCGTCGTGATCATCATTCCGGAAGGATCGAGCTCGCGATGGGATATTCCAAAACCTGTTGACGTGGTTCAGCTCTATCTTCCGCACGCCATGCTCACACGCGTTGCTGACGAAGCCGACGCGGCCGCGCCGAAGGACATCCTGGAGCGCACGGGGCATCCCGATGCCATCACGTCTCGATTGCTACTCAGCGCATCGGAGATCGTGGAGAGCAACGACGCGCTGGATACGTTGTTCAGGCAGCAACTGACCGAACTGCTGGCCACGCGTCTCCTGCTAGCGCACGCCAGTTCGCCGACCACGATCCAGCCAATCAGGGGAGGACTGGCGCCGAAGGCGCTGCTTCGCGCGATCGAGCGCCTGCGTTCGGACAGCGACGCTGACGTGTCCCTGGCCGCGCTCGCTTCGGAGGCCGGCCTGTCGCGCTTCCACTTCTGTCGCGCCTTCAGGGAGAGCACCGGGCTGTCACCCCATGCCTGGCTGCGCCAGCACCGGCTCGAGCAAGCGATGAACATGTTGCAAAACACCGATGAGCCAATCGTCTCGGTGGCGGCGGAGCTCGGCTATGCCTCGCAGACCGCCTTTGCCGCCGCGTTCAAGAAACTGACCGGCGAAGCGCCGCGCGATTGGCGGCGACGCGCGCGTTAGCCGCAATTGATCTGCAAGTACGGCAATCGCTCTGGAGCAGCCGCAATGTCGATCCGATAGATCATCACGGTACCCAAGACCCGCAACGGATGGAGACTAGCGATGAACTGGAAGACATGCGTCGCCGCCCTTCCTGCAATCGTTCCGCCACGGCGAGCCCTTGCGACCGCCCTCGTCTACGGTCTCTCACTGGGCGTCCGTTTCACCTCAGCCACGGGCGAACAGGTGGAAGTTCACTCGCTGACCACGGCGTCCATCATGACAACAGACGATACGCCATCATCCGACAATGGCTGGCCGCTGAGACTGGCGCAGCCGATCGCTCTGCGGCTCACCCAGCCACCGGCTGCCGGGCGCTGTCACGCGGGGTGTGGACGCGCCATGCCCATGGCATTGGCGCCGACATGCGGCGCGCCGTAAGCGCCGGATAGATTCCTCTCACAGCTTCGCACCGTTGGCGATCGCGCGGGTCTCTCCGAGACGCGACGATGACGCGTGCATCCGGCCGCACGGCCTGCGCCACTCACCCGTTTGAACTCTTGCGCCACAACTTTCGGAGGACAGCATGTCGACCCTTCCCTACGCCGCCGAGCAGAAAGCCGGCATCCACCCGTCTCCGTCGCGCCATGCCATCCGGCGCGCAGCATTCGCACTCGCCGCAGCGCTCGGCGTCGCCGGCACTGCCGATTTCGGCTACTACTACATCACCACCGGCCGCTACCTGGAAACGACCGACGATGCCTATGTCAAGGCCGACTCCACGATCATCGCACCCAAGGTTTCGGGCTACATCGCCGAGGTGCTCGTATCCGACAACGAGCCGGTCAAGGCCGGCCAAACGCTGGCGCGGATCGACGATCGCGACTTCAGGGCCGCGCTGCAACAGGCCCAGGCGGATGTCGCCGCCTCCGACGCCGTCGTCAAGAACCTCAACGTGCAGATCGAATTGCAGGAGCCGCTGATTCAGCAACAGGCGGCCGAAGTCGATGCGATCGATGCCAGCCTGAAATTCGCGCAGCAGGAACGCGCCCGCTACGACGAGCTGATGAAGACCGGTGCCGGCACGATCCAGCGCGCCCAGCAGACCGACGCGGCGTTGCGCGCACAGACTGCGCAGCTGCAGCAAGGCAAGGCCGGATTGATCGCGGCCAACAAGAAGATCGAGGTCCTCGCGACCCAGCGCGCGCAAGCCGTCGCGCAACTCGGCCACGCCCGGGCCGTCGAACAGCAGGCTGCCCTGAACCTCTCCTATACCGAGATCACGGCACCGGTCGGCGGTACGGTGGGCGCACGAACGCTCCGCGTCGGCCAGTATGTGCAGGCCGGAACCCAGCTGATGGCGGTCGTGCCGCTCGACGCGGTCTATGTGGTCGCGAATTTCAAGGAGACCCAGCTCACCCATGTGCGCAATGGCCAGCCGGTCGAGCTGCGGGTCGACAGCTTCCATTCGACCAGGCTGAAAGATCATGTCGACAGCCTGTCGCCGGCGAGCGGCCTGGAATTCGCGCTGCTGCCGCCCGAAAATGCCACCGGCAACTTCACCAAGATCGTGCAGCGCGTGCCGGTCAAGATCGTCCTCGACGATGCGAGTCTGAACGGCCGCCTGCGGCCGGGCATGTCGGCTGAGCCGACCGTCGATACGAAATCGGCTGCTGTCGCCGAGCGTCTCTCCGACAAGAAACGGCTCGCAACGCGCGACGCCGGCTCGACAGCCGACTGACGCATCATCCCTCGCACGCGGTGAGACCACCATGACCACACTGCAAGCCACCAGCGATGCCGTTCCCGCCAGCGCGAGTCCGCTGCCGGCCGCACCTCCCGCTATCTCCGCAAAGACCTGGCTCGCGGTGACGGGCGCGACGCTGGGCGCCTTCATGGCGGTGCTCAATATCCAGATCGTCAATGCCTCGCTTGCCGACATTCAGGGCGGAATCGGTGCAGGCATCGACGACGGCGGCTGGATCTCGACGTCCTATCTGATCGCCGAGATTGTCGTGATTCCACTCTCCGGCTGGCTCGCCCAGGTGTTCTCGGTCCGCATCTATCTGCTGACCAATGCATTCCTGTTCCTGGTGTTCTCCGCGGCGTGCGCGCTGGCACATGACCTGCCGCAGATGATCGTGCTGCGCGCCGTGCAGGGCTTCACCGGCGGCGTGCTGATCCCGATGGCGTTCACGCTCATCATCACGCTGTTGCCGAAGGCGAAGCAGCCGATCGGGCTCGCGATGTTTGCGATCTCGGCAACCTTCGCGCCTGCGATCGGTCCGACCATCGGGGGTTATCTCACCGAGAATTTCGGCTGGCAGTACATCTTCTACGTCAACGTCGTCCCCGGCGCGGTCATGATCGCCATGCTGTACGTCTCGCTGGAGGCTGCGCCGATGAAGCTGTCGCTGCTGCGCGAGGGCGACTGGGCCGGCATCATCACCATGGCGATCGGGCTCGCCGCGCTGCAGACCGTGCTGGAAGAGGGAAACAAGGACGACTGGTTCGGTTCGCCCTTCATCGTACGGCTGGCCGTCATTGCTGCGGTCGCGCTGGCGCTGTTCCTCGCGATCGAGCTGACTGCGAAGCGGCCGTTGCTCAACCTGCGCATTCTGCTCCGCCGCAATTTCGGGTTCGGCGTTCTCGCGAACTTCCTGCTTGGCGTCTCACTGTATGGCTCGGTCTATGTCCTGCCGGTCTACCTGTCCCGTATCCAGGGTTACAATTCGGAGCAGATCGGCATGGTGCTGGCCTGGACCGGCCTGCCGCAGCTCCTGCTGATCCCGCTGGTGCCTCGCTTGATGAAGCGCTTCGACCCGCGTCTGGTGATCGGCATCGGCTTCGTGTTGTTCGGGGGTTCGAACTTCATGAACATCCATATCACGAACGACTATGCGGCGGACCAGCTGCTTTGGCCGAATGTCATCCGCGCCTTTGGTCAGGCACTGGTGTTCGCGCCGCTTTCCGCGGTTGCGACCGCGGGCATCGAGCAGGAGAACGCCGGCTCGGCCTCCGCCCTGTTCAACATGATGCGAAACCTCGGCGGCGCAATCGGTATCGCGGCGCTGCAGACGTTGCTGACGAAGCGCGAGCAATACCACTCCAACGTGCTTTCGCAGCACGTCACCATGCTCGAGCAGGCGACCCGCACCCGGCTCGATCAGCTGACGCAGTATTTCATCAGCCATGGTGTGGTCGACCGGGTGGACGCCGTCCACCACGCCTATGTCGCGATCGGCAAGGTGATCCAGAAGCAAGCCTTTATTCTCGGCTTCAGCGATACTTTCTATCTGCTTGGCGTCTCGCAGATCGTCGCGCTGATCGCGGCGCTCATGCTCACGAAGCCCGATCGTCTCGACGCCAGCGGCGCCCACTGATCGTCATCCGCAACGCCTCACCGGACTGAATGACGACCTAGCTCGGCCACGGCGTATTGCGAATCCGCGTGCAGGCGTTCGGCCTGTGGATCGTCGGATCGTGCTCGCAGACAAAATCGAAGTTAACCGTGCCGAACGTAGTATGCGGCTTCTTCAACGCCGAGCAGGTCTGGACCGCGATGAACTCGTTCTTGAAATCACCGCGGGGAAACGCCGCGATGACGCCGTCGCGCTGCTCTGCCGTGTAGTCGTCGTATCCGACGCCGACGGCGTCGACCAGAACGCCGGCATTGGTGAGCGCGATTTCCGGCCGCATGTATTGCGGGATGCCGGGCGTGGTGTGCAAGGCAATCGCCTCCCACACCAGATCCGCCTTCGGCTCGGGAATGCCATGGCTTCGGAGAAATTCGCGCGCCGCATCGGCGCCGTCGACCTCGAACCGCTTGGTCTCGGTATGGAAAGCGTCGGCAAGACCCAAATCATGGAACAGCGCCGCGACATAGAGCAGCTCGGGATCGAACTTCAGGTTCTGCCTGATGCCCTTGAGCGCGCCGAACATGAACACGCGGACCGAGTGATTGAACAACATCTCGGTCTCGTGCTGCCGCACCAGCTCGGCGGCTTCGCGTGCGATCCTGCTATCCGGGATTCGAACGCCGGAAATGATCTCGGCCATCGTTGCGCTCCTGTCTGCTGCGATGAATCGTCGATCACTACCTAGCGCGCGAATGGTGGACCGGAAGCCCCGTGCCGCATGAAGATTCGACACTGGGATATTGAGCCGGATGCAGCATCCCGCGCAGGCCGCGAGCCCCGTGGCGCGACCCCTTGTCTCCGCGCGTCCACCGCGATGGCCAGCAAGAGACCACCCGAAGGCGGTCTCGCACTCAAGGAAGAAGGCGCTCCGTCAAATATCGACCTGGATGGAAAGGCTGGAGCGTACCCAATCCGATTGTCCGGCCTTCAGCCGCTTGGCTTGAAATTCTGCGAAAGCTGGATCGGCACCAAGTGAGGCCAAGGTGCGCCCATAAGCCTCTATACTGTCGAAGCGAGCGACAAAGGCGTAGTTCCCGACCTCGCCACCGATCACCGACCAATAGCTCACGTCGGCCCCGTGTTTCCTCCAGAGTACGGCCCCGTCCTTTGCAAGCTGCAAGACCGTCGCAAGATCGCCACCGGGTTTTGGATGTGAAACGAACTGCATAACAACTGCAGGCATTTTCCCCTCCATTGATAAATTATTGCGCCAAATAACTAGGTGGTCATTCAACGCCATGGAGAATTCCAAACAGGGCCGTCTCAGGCTTGATCTGGATCAATCCTTTTCCAGCAAACAGCCAACGGGCGATGAATGAAGCGGCCGTCATCACCGTCAACGCGCGGACCATCAATTTGGCGGCTCGCGCTGGATGCGATCTGGAGCACACCCGCGAAACCGGACGGAAATCGCCTGATAGCCCGGAGGTCGATCTGCCGCCCGGCAAGGTCAAGGTCACGCTCAAGGTCGCGAGCGGCGTGGCCGAGAGCCGCGAGTTCGAGGTCGCGGCCGACGAGACCTGGGGCCTGCTGGCCGGTCCGGCCGGCGTCCCCCTCCCCATGCGGCTTTACTGACACGAAATTGCGCTAAGCTGTCGGCACGCGTTGTCCTTGGTGGACCGAAAATGGTCCTCGCCCTTGATCAGGAACAGCCCATGCCGCCTGCCGTCACACCGGACTTGCAGACCATCGAGACCAACGGCATCCGCCTTCGCGTGGCGTTGGCCGGCGCGGGCCCGCTTGTGGTCCTGATCCATGGCTTTCCGGAGAGCTGGTATTCGTGGCGGCACCAGATCCCGGCGCTCGCAGCCGCCGGCTATCGCGTTGCCGCGCCTGATGTCCGCGGCTATGGCGGCAGCGACAAGCCTCATCCGATCGAGGCCTACGCGCTCAAGACAATCGCAGCCGACATCGACGGCCTGATCGCGGCACTCGGCGCGGAACGCGCCGTCGTGGTCGGCCACGACTGGGGCGCGCCGATTGCCTACGGCACGGCCTCGTTTCATCCCGAGCGCGTGCGCGCCGTGGCAGGACTGAGCGCACCGGCCCTCGGCCGGGGACCGATGCCGAGCGTCCAGCTGTTTCGCAACATCTACAAGGACCGCTTCTTCTACCAGCTCTATTTTCAGGAGCCCGGCGTGGCCGAGGCCGAACTGGAGGCCGACGTCCCGACCAGCCTGCGCAAGCTCTATTATTGGAGCTCGGGCGAAGGGCAAAGAGCCGGCGCGAAGATCGACAATCCGGCAGCGCGCGGCCTGCTCGATCGCCTGGTCGATCCCGATCCGCTTCCGACCTGGCTGAGCGCGGCCGATCTCGACTATTTCGCCAGCCAGTTTCAGAGCAGCGGCTTCCGCGGCCCGCTCAATCGCTACCGCAACTCCGAGCGCGACTTCGAGGACATGGCCGTTTTCGACGGCAAGCAGATCACGCAGCCGACCGCCTTCATGGCCGGGAGCCTCGAGCCGATCCTGCGCATGGTCCCCGGCGTCGACATGGTCGACTTGATGCGTCAGCACTGCGCCGACCTTCGCCTGGTCCGGATGGAGGACGCCGGCCACTGGCTGCAACAGGAGCGGCCGGCCGAGGTCAACGCAGCGCTGCTCGAGTTTCTGCGCGGCCTTCCGGCGGAGTGACGGGTGGCGGCATTGCCGCGCGGTCGTCGGCCGACGGCGACGGTCAGTCAGCCGGGATGAAGCGCAGCGTGCCGGCCCGACGCGTCGGCCTGCCGGTGTCGTTGGTATGATTGACGCCGTCCATGACGGGCACTTCAGGGAAATCGAACGGGCTGACCCCGTCCAGGCAAGCCACGTTCACGGCATACAGGCTCTGGTCAGATCGTCGCTGATGATGGGTGTAGATTCCACAGCGAGAACAGAAGAAGTGCTGCGCCGATCCGGTATGGAAGCGGTAGCTTGTCAGCGCGTCTTCACCCTGCAGGAGCTTGATCCCGCCCATCTCCGCCATGACAACGACGGCGCCTCGCATCCGGCAGTAGGAGCAAGTGCAGCGGCGGATCGAATTGAGGCCGTCGCTGAGCGTTGCCTCGAAACGCACCGCGCCGCAATGGCACCGGCCAGCCCGAATGTTCGTGTCGCTCACCATGTTGCCTGTGCTGATTGAGATTGACTTCAACGCAAAGCGTATCCCTGGAATGTGAGCCGGACAATTCAGAAATATTCGCGCAACACGCGAGAAAAACTTGCGCGAAGGCAGGCAGGCTTCAACGGTGTTGGGCGTGAACTACGCGTTTAATGCCAGCCCGCCAACCCGCCGGCTCTGGTCTGTCTCGACGGCGCGCAGATGATCCAGCATCAGGCGGCTGGTGGCCGACAGATGCGCTGAGTCGCGGATCACGATCTTCAATTCGCGGCGGCCCCAGGCGTCACGCAGCGGAATCGCGCGAAGCCCCATACCGGCGCCGACCACCTCGAAGGCGCGATCGGGGATCAGGCCAAGCCCCATATTGGCCTGCACCATGCGGCAGACCGCATCGAAGCCGGGCACGTTGATCCGCAGCCGCATCGTCTTGCCCGCCTGCGTCGCCGCATATTGCGAGCGCAGATAGATCGAGCTCGCGGTGTGCAGGCCGATATGGTCGAAATCGAGCGTCTCGGTAAACAGCAGACTCTGACGGCCGGCCAGCGGATGGTCCGGCCGCATCACGACCACCAGATTGTCGTAGCGGTAGTGGAAGGCTTCGAGCGCGCGGCTGTCGGCCTCGGCCGAGCAGATGCCGAGCTCGGCCGCGCCCTCCTCGATGCCGCGCACCACCTGCCCGCTCGGCCGCTCCTGCAGGTCGACGCGGAGCAATTCATGCGCGCCGAAGAAGGCCGAGAGATCCTCGGGCAGATACTGCACGATCGCCGAAAGGTTGGCGAGCATGCGGACATGGCCGCGCACGCCGTGCGAATATTCCGACAGCTCGACCGCGATCTTCTCGACATTGAGCAGCGTGACCCGGGCGTGATGCAGCAGCGCCTCGCCGGCGGGCGTCAGCGCCATGCCCTTGGCGAGCCGCTTGAACAGCGTGACGCCGAACGCCAGCTCGAAATCGTTCATCCGCTTCGACACCGCCGACGCCGCGATCCCCTCGCGCTGCGCGGCGCGGGTGAGATTCTGCTCGTCGCAGACCGCGACGAACAGGCGAAGCGTGGTGAGATCGACCCGGCGGGTGAGCGCGGTCTCTGCGGGCGTGGAGCTGCGTTGCGTGTCTGATACGAGCGAGGCGAGCGGCATGGGCGGCGTCCTGGCGGGAGAGGACGCAAGGTTAGCCCCGGGGGTGGCGCGGAAGATTCCAAAGCGGTGCGGGATGGCGCGAATTGTTGGTAAATGATTCCAAGAAAGTGCCTAGAAGCCAGATTTCATCCCAAGCCGTCCAATTGGAACCGCCCTTGCGAAGGTGAACAGCTCGCAAGCAAACCTCTCACCGTCACCCCCGCGCAACGGCTTAGCCCTTGTCGCTGGAGGAGCGCGCACTTGCGCGCGTCTCGAAGGGCGACGGCCCGGCCCTCTCCACAAGGCGATCGTCACGCGCCGAAGCAGCGGGGCCGTGCATCCTTCGAGACGCGCGTTCCGCGCTCCTTGGGATGACGGGTTGAATGTGTGCTCAAACGAAAAACGCGGCGCCGGGGCGCCGCGTTTCCGGATGCGTTGATTGGGCGAACCGTCAGCCCGCGACCTTGGAGGCCGGCACGTCGCGCTGGCGCTTCATCACGATCTTGTTCAGCGCGCCGAGATAGGCCTTTGCGGAGGCGACCAGCGTGTCCGGGTCAGCGGCGCGCGCGGTCATCGAGCGGCCCTCATGGGCGAGGCGCACCGAGACCTCGGCCTGCGCGTCGGTGCCTTCGGTCACCGCGTGCACCTGGTACAGTTCGAGCTTGGCCTCGTGCGGCACCAGGCGCTTGATGCAGTTGAAGACGGCGTCGACCGGGCCGTTGCCCTCGGCTTCCTCGATCTTGATCTGGCCGTCGACGTCGAGCTTCATGGTCGCGCGCTGCGGACCATGGGTACCGGCGATCACGGTCAGCGAGGTCAGCTTGATGCGGTCGTGGGCGGCCGCCATCTCCTGGTCGACCAGCGCCTCGATGTCCTCGTCGTAGATGTCCTTCTTGCGGTCGGCCAAGGCCTTCATCCGCGTAAAGGCATCTTCCAGCTGGTTGGCGCCGAGCTTGTAGCCCATCTCCTCCAGCTTGTGGATGAAGGCGTGGCGGCCGGAATGCTTGCCGAGCACCAGCGAGGACTGCTTCAGGCCGACCATCTCGGGCCGCATGATCTCGTAGGTCGAGGCGTCCTTCAGCACGCCGTCCTGATGGATGCCGCTCTCATGGGCGAACGCGTTGCGGCCGACGATCGCCTTGTTGTACTGCACCGGGAACGAGGTGGCGGCCGACACCACCTTCGAGGCGCGGGTCAGCTGCGTGGTGTCGATCTTGTTCCAGTACGGAAACTTGTCGTTCCGCACATTGATCGCCATCACGATCTCTTCCAGCGCGGCGTTGCCGGCGCGCTCGCCGATGCCGTTGACGGTGCACTCGACCTGCCGGGCGCCGCCGACGATGCCGGCCAGCGAGTTGGCGACCGCCATGCCGAGGTCGTTGTGGCAATGGACCGAGAAGATCGCCTTGTCGGAGTTCGGCACGCGCTCGATCAGCGTCCGCATGAAGTGGGTGTATTCCTCCGGCACCGTGTAGCCGACGGTGTCGGGGATGTTCACCGTGGTGGCACCCGCCTTGATCACGGCTTCTACGATCCGGCACAGATAGTCCATCTCGCTGCGGGTGCCGTCCTCGGCCGACCATTCGACGTCGTCGATCTGGTTGCGGGCGCGGGCGACCATCGCGACCGAGGTCTCGATGACCTCCTCGGGGGTCTTGTTCAACTTGACCCGCATGTGCAGCGGCGAGGTCGCGATCACGGTATGGACGCGGCCGCGGCGGGCGAATTTTACCGCTTCGGCGCAGCGGTCGATGTCGGCCGGATGGGCGCGGGACAGGCCGGCGATGACCGCGTTCTTGGAGCGGCGGGCGATCTCGCTGACCGCCTGGAAGTCGCCTTCCGAGGTGATCGGGAAGCCGGCCTCGATGACGTCGACGCCCATGTCGTCCAGCAACTCGGCGACCTCGAGCTTCTCCTCGAAGGTCATGGTGGCGCCGGGGCACTGCTCGCCGTCGCGCAGGGTGGTGTCGAAAATGATGACGCGGTCCTTGTCGGACTTGTTCGCGGTGGTCATGTCAGAAATTCCTTTGAGCTTTTGCGCCCGTCATGTTGCTGCTTGAGCGATTGCCTGGGCGAATATCAGGGTCCGGTGATCTCGTACAAACCCCTGAGTGCCCAGGCGCAAACGCCCAGCCGGCCCTCAGGGGCAGGTAAGAAGCAGGCCGCCAATAAGCAGGGTGGGCCGCGCGGCCGGGATCGTGGCGGTAGCCTGGGCCACCTCCCCCGAAATCCCATCGATTTGGCCGCGAAGCAGCATTGCCAGACCCTGTTGAGCGCCAAAATCCTCGGGCAAAACCGTTGACGGTTGGTTGCCGGGAGCGCTTACGCGCCGTCGTTCTAGACGATTATGGCAAGCCGCCGCAATGGGTAAAGATGGTCAGTGGGATTGACCTAAAGGCGGGCGGCGGGTTGGCCAGACGCCGAGGCACATGAGGGACGCACCGGCGGGAGGGTTCCCTCCTCCTTGCGGGGGAGGGTTAGGGAGAGGGGTGGCCACACGACGTGCTCTCTCCATCTTCTGCCTGGATCATCACGATGCGATCGAGATTGTGAGAACGGGTTCGTTACTGGATCGTCTCGCCCGGGGCGCACCCCTCTCCCCACCGTCCCCCGCAAGGGGGGAGGGAGCTTGAGAGATGTGCTCACCTCACGAGATCGACGCCCTGAATCGTAGGATGGGTAGAGCGCAGCGAAACCCATCGCCTTCCGACGTTGTCACGCGATCAGCGCATCGTCGGCGCTATTAGGCGCTGAGCGCGCTGCACGTATGAAGCCGGACATCCCGCGCAGCGCGCGCTCACATCCGTGCCGGGACAAGTGCGACGAAACCTGACATACACCATGACACCATAAGCGACATCATCAGGCGCCACCCACGGCACGTCCGCCTCCCGATCAATCAATCTTTGTTCAACTGGTTGCACCTAGTCTGCGGGCGGCGACCCGAGCGGACTCATTTCATGGCCGACGAGACGACCACCTGGTAGCCGCGGCGCTTTTGCCGACGATCCAGGCGAAGACTTTTTGGTTAAGGAGATATGATGCCCGCGACGAAATTGGCCGAAGGGCTCAACCAGCGACAGGTCGGCTTCAATCTCTTCCTCGTCGGATTCCTGATCCTGTTCCTCGAGCTGGCCTGCATCCGCTGGTTCTCGGCCAAGGTCGTCTTCCTGCAGTTCTTCACCAACATCGTGCTGCTCGCGGCCTTCCTCGGGATGTCCTGCGGCTGCCTCGCCGCGCGGCGCAGCACCAACTGGCTTGCGCTGTTTCCAGGACTCGCCTTCGTCACCTTCGCCGCCGTGGTCGCGATCATGGTGCTGTATTCCTACTGGGGCGGGCTCGCGGTCGACGTCGGCAATCAGGCTTCGCCGCAGGAGGTGTTTTTCGGCACCGAGTATCGCAACCCCGATCTCGCCCAATTCGTCGTGCCGATCGAGGCGATCGCCGGACTGTTCTTCGTGCTGATCGCGCTGATGTTCGTCGGCCCCGGCCAGGCGCTTGGCCGCGCCTTCGACGCCTATCCCAACCGGGTCGCCGGTTATTCGCTGAACATCGGCGGCAGCCTCGCGGGCATCGTCGGGTTCTCGCTGCTGTCGTTCGCGCAGGCGCCGCCGGTGGTCTGGTTCGGCATCAGCTGTGCCGGCATCGTCTATCTGCTCTACCAGGACAAGGCGCTGTCGATCCTGCGTCTGGTGACGCTGATCGTCGTGGTGGGTTTCATCGGGTTCTACACCGATCGTTCCGAGACCCATGAAAACCGCTGGTCGCCCTACTACGCCGTCGACCTCAACAAATCGAGCGGCGAGATCACCGTCAACAATATCGGCCATCAGGAAATGATGCCGTTCAGCGATCGTGGCTCGTCCTATTCGCTGATCCATCTGCTGCAGAAGCACAGCGGCGGCGCGCCGTTCAAGGACGTCATGATCATCGGCGCTGGCTCCGGCAACGATCTGGCGCACGCCTTGCGCTTCGGCGTCGACCGCATCGATGCGGTCGAGATCGATCCGGTGATCCAGAACATCGGCATCAACAACCACCCCGACAAGCCCTATCAGGATCCGCGGGTGGTGCCGCATCTCGATGACGGCCGGCATTTCCTGCGCACCACCGAACGCAAATACGATCTGGTGGTCTACGCGCTGGTCGACTCGCTGATCCTGCACAGCGGCTACGCCAACATCCGCCTCGAAAGCTATCTGTTCACCGAACAGGCGTTCCAGGACGTCCGCCGCGTGCTGAAGCCGGACGGCATCTTCGTGATGTACAATTACTACCGCCAGGGCTGGATCGTGCAACGCGTCGCAGCGATGGCGAAACAGGTGTTCGGTTGCGATCCGCTGGTGCTGCCCCTGTCCTACAAGGAAACGCTGACATCGTCGGAGGCGGTCGGCTTCACCACCATCATCGCGGGCTGCAATCCGCGCATCTCCACCTCGTTCCGCGACCGTGGCCAGTTCTGGCTGAACAGCCTGCCGCCGGAGAACCTGTCGGTCGACGGCTTCGACAAGCCGCAGGACAAGGTACAGGTCAAGGCGCAAGACAAGACAGCCGCCAAGCACGGCGACTGGGTGCCGCTGGCGCCGGCGAAACTGGTGGTCGACAATGCAGGCGCCGCGCAACCGACCAGCGACGACTGGCCGTTCCTGTATGTCAGCGGCAGGCTGATCCCCGACCTGACCGTTCGCTCGATGATCCTGCTCGGCGTGCTCGGGCTTGGCCTCGTCTATCTGTTCAAGCCGAAGGGCGTATGGCGGCCCAACAACCGGATGTTCTTCCTCGGCGCAGCCTTCATGCTGCTGGAAACCAAGGCCGTGGTGCAGATGGCGCTGCTGTTCGGCAGCACCTGGCTGGTCAACTCCGCGGTGTTCTTCACCGCGCTCGTGCTGATCCTCGCCGCCAATCTCTATGTGATCAAGGTGCCGTCGACCCGGCTGGTGCTGCATTATGCCGGACTGCTGGTGCTGCTGGCGGTCGCGGTGCTGGTGCCGCTCGACACCTTCCTGAGCGGCGGCCTCGTCTGGCGCTACGTGATCCCCTGCGCGCTGGCGCTCGGCCCGATGTTCTTCGCCGGCGTGATCTTCGCCCGCACCTTCCGCGACGAGGCCAATCCCGACCAGGCGTTCGGATCCAACATCGCGGGATCAGTGATCGGCGGCCTCGCCGAGTCCTGCTCGACGCTACTCGGATTCCGCTATCTCCTCATCGTGGCGATCGGGTTCTATCTCTTGTCCGCGTGGATGCCGTCGCGCAAGGGGTAGTGACGGCTGTTGTGCTCTGTTGACGCGACAAGCGAGTAAGAGAGCCACCGGCGGTAGGGTTCCCTCCCCCCTTGCGGGGGAGAGTTAGGGAGAGGGGTGCCACACGGCGTGCTCTCTCGATTCGTCTTTCGACCGCCCGCGATCGAATTGCGAAGACAGCGCTCACGTCGACGATCCCGCCCGGGGCCACCCCTCTCCCCACCCTCCCCCGCAAGGGGGGAGGGTGTCTGACTAGCGTGCTCACCTCACTTGCTAGGTGCTCACCTCAGGTGATGGCGGCACAAATGGCAAAGGACGCGCACTACTTCTTCACAGCCACCTTCTTCTCCGCCGCGCCGCCCTTGCCTTCCGCTTCCAGCGCCGCGCGGACGCGCTTGAATTCGCTTAAGTCGGCCTTGTCGACCTCGGGGAATTTCAGCTCGAGCCGGTCGAGCGCATTGATGATGGTCGAGCCGATCACGACGCGGGCGAACCATTTGTGGTCGGCGGGCACGATGTGCCAGGGCGCTTCCTTGGTCGCGGTGTGGTGGATCATGTCCTGATAGGCGGCCTGATACTTGGCCCACAGCGCGCGCTCGGAAATGTCGGCCATCGAGAACTTCCAGTTCTTGGCCGGCTCCTCGAGCCGGGCGAGGAAGCGCTGGCGCTGCTCTTCCTTGGAGACGTTAAGGAAGAACTTCAGGATCATGGTGCCGTTGCGCGACAGATAGCGCTCGATCGCGGAGATATCCTCAAAACGCTCGCGCCAGATGTTCTTGGTGACGAGGCGCTTCGGAATCTTCTGCTTGGCGAGCACGTCGGCGTGCACCCGCACCACGAGACATTCCTCGTAGTAGGAGCGGTTGAAGATGCCGATGCGGCCGCGCTCCGGCAGCGCGATCATGGCGCGCCACATGAAGTCGTGGTCGAGCTCCCTGGTCGACGGCTGCTTGAAGGAGGAGACCTCGCAGCCCTGCGGGTTGACGCCCTCGAACACGCTCTTGATCGCCGAATCCTTGCCGGCGGCGTCCATGCCCTGGAAGATCAGCAGCAACGACCAGCGGTCCTGGGCGTAGAGCTTCTCCTGGTAGTCGTTCAGCCGCTTGCGGTTGGCCTCGATGATCTTGCCGCCGGCATCCTTGTCGATGCCGCCCTTCTCGGCGGTCGGGTACGATTTGAGGTGAAACTCGCTCGAACCGTCGAAGCGGAACGGTGCGACGTAGGGTTTCAGTTCATCGGCGAGCGATGGGGGCGGTTTGTTGCTCATGACCTCTCGACGGCTTGCGTGGCGATTTGACCAGGTCGATCACGCTACCAAGAATCCCCTTGGGCAGGAAGATGATGAAAAGCACCAGCAGCACGCCATAGACCAGATTGTCCCAGCCGACCGCCTTGGTGCCGAAGCCAATGCGCAGCACCTCGGCCAGCACGATGGTGATGACGGCGCCGACCGTGGGCCCCAGCGCGACATAGACGCCGCCCACGATCGCCGCGAATACCATTTGCAGGGAGACCGCAATGCCGCTCACCGTGTCGGGCGAGATGAACATCTGGTACTGGCAGTAGAGCGCACCGGCGAGCGCGGTCATCAGCGCGCTGATCAGGGTGATCTTCAGCTTCTCCGCGGTGACGTTGACGCCGGCCGCGGCGGCGGCGTCTTCATCCTCCGAGATCGCCTCCATGGCGTGGCGGATCATGCTGCGGTCGATCGCGCGCCAGATCACGAGCCCTAAGACCCAGACCGCAAGCGCGATCAGGTACCAGGTGATCTTGTCGTCGAACTGCAGCGCAAATAGTCCCTTGCCGCTTTGGGCGCGCTGGGGCGTATAGCCGAGCGAGCCGCCGGTATAGTCGCGGGTCGCGGTGATGACCTGGAGCACGATGCCCGACAGCGCCAGGGTCACCAGCACGAAATAATGCCCGGTGATGCGGAAGCGGAAGCAGGGATAGGCCACGATCAGCGCGAGCACGCCCGCGGTTGCCATGCTCAGGGGAATGCCGATCCAGGGCGAGACGCCGAGGTGGTTCCAAAGCAGCGCGGTGACATAGGCGCCGATGCCCATGAAACCGCCATGGCCGAGCGAGACCAGGCCGAAGCGGCCCATGATCGACCATGAGGTGTAGGCGAACGACCAGATCAGGATCAGCACCAGCACATGCAGATGATAGGGATCGCGATGCACGAAGGGCAACGCGACCAGCGCAATCAGCGCGATGACCCAGAAGGCGAGCTTGCTGTTCACGAGCGCCTCGCCAAAAGGCCCGCGGGCCGGATGAACATCATGACGATGAAGAAGGCGAAGGCCAGCACGTAGCCCCATTCGAGATCGGAGAACAGGCCGCCGAGCGAGATGATCTCGGCGAACACGAAGGCGGCGATGAAGCCGCCGATGAAATTGCCGAGCCCGCCGAGCACGCAGATCAGGAAGGTGATCGGCCCGAACGACAGGCCGACGAACGGATGCACGTCATATTGCAGCACCAGGAGGCAGGCGGCGAGACCGGCAAGCCCGCCGCCGATCGCCGAGGTGACGAGATAGATGCGCTTGGGATCGACGCCCATCAGCGGCATGATCTGGCGGTCCTGCGCGATGGCGCGGATCGCGGTGCCGGTGAAGGTGCGGGTCAGGAACAGATAGACGCCGATCATGCCGACCAGCGCTGCGCCGAACGACAACAGTCGCGCGTAACTGAAATTCATCTCGCCGAGCGCAAGCACCGGCAGGCGGATGCCGAGATTGCGGAAATCGATACCGAAGGCGACGGTGGCAAAGCTCTGCAGGATGAACAGCACGCCGCCGGTGGCGAGCAGCTGGTTGATCGGCGGCGCCGTCAGCAAGGGCGCGATGACCAGGAAATGCAACGCGGCGCCCAACAACGCCACCAGCAGGATGACGAGCGGTGCGGCGGCCCAGTACGGCAAATGATAATACTGCACGAGATAGTACATGCCGTACATGCCGATCATCACGAGCTCGGCGTAGCAGATCCAGGTGACGTCGATGACACCGAAGATCAGGTTGAGCCCAAGCGCCAGCAGCGCCAGCACGCCGCCGAGCAGGATGCCGTTGATCACGGCCTCCAGCAGGTAGATGTCTAAGATGTTGAGGAAGGATTGCATCGTCGCTGCCTTTCTTACCTCTCCCCGTCGGGGAGAGGTCGGCGCGCAGCGCCGGGTGAGGGCTGCAGGTCCCACGGGAGAGCGTCACCCCTCACCCGGATCGCATCTGGCGATGCGATCCGACCTCTCCCACAGGGGGAGAGGTGAACCGTCCGAGCGGCCGCATCTCGATAACGTTCGGTCATCATCCCCTACACCCCCAAATACGCCTGCTTGATGGTGTCGCTTGCAGCGAGCTCCGCCGCTGTGCCGGCGGCGCGGATGCTGCCGGCTTCCAGCAGATAGGCGCGGTCGACCACGCGCAGCACCTGCTGCACGTTCTGCTCGACGATCAACACCGTCAGCCCGCTGGCGCGGATGCGCTTGACCAGCTCAAACACCTGCTGCACCACGACCGGCGCGAGCCCGGCCGACGGCTCGTCGAGCAGCAGCAGCTTCGGATTCGACATCAGCGCGCGGCCGATCGCGCACATCTGCTGCTCGCCGCCCGACATCGTTCCGGCCATCTGGTGCTGCCGCTCCTTCATGCGCGGAAACAGCTCGAACACGAAGTCGAGCCGCTCGGCGTAATGCGCGCGGGCGCCCGGCATGTAGGCGCCCATCTTCAGATTGTCTGATACCGTGAGCCGCGGAAACAGCCGGCGATTTTCCGGCACATGCGCGATCCCGAGGCTGACGATGCGATGCGGCGGCGTCGCGACGACGTCGGTGCCTTCCATCGCGATGGTGCCTTTGATCGGACGGATCAATCCGGAGATCACGCGCATCAGGGTGGTCTTGCCGGCGCCGTTCGGGCCGATCACCCCGACCGCCTCGCCCGCCCGGACGTCGAGGCTGACGTCGAACAGCGCCTGGAAGCTGCCATAACCTGCATCGATCGATTTCAGTTCCAGCATGCCGCTCACGCCCCGATCCGGCGGCGCGCCTGCTCGGCGACGGCGGCAGCCAGGCTCGCGTCGGCATCGGTGCCGAGATAGACCTCGATCACGCGTGGATTGCCGGCGACATCGGCCGGCAGCCCTTCGGCGATCTTCTCGCCGTGATCGAGCACCATCACGCGATCGACCACGCGCATCAACACGCCCATGATGTGCTCGACCCAGATGATGGTGATGCCGAGCTCGTCGCGGATCCGGCGCAGCATGTCGGCGGCCGCGTCCATCTCGGTCTCGTCGAGGCCGCCGAGGCTTTCATCCGCGAGCAGGAGTTTCGGGCCGGTGGCGAGCGCTTTTGCCAGTTCGAGCTTCTTCAATCCGGCAGCCCCCAGGCCCTCGACGCTGCTGTGACGATCGGTCGGCAGCCCAACCATCGCCAGCGCGCGCTCGGCCGCCTCCTCGGCCTTGGTGCGGCTGTGACGGCCCTGGCCGTAGAAGCCGGCGAGCACGACGTTCTCGAAAATGCTGAGGCGATGGAACGGCCGCGGGATCTGGAAGGTGCGGCCGATGCCGCCGACGATAATGCGGTGCGGGGCAAGGCCTGCGATCTCGCGGCCGTCGAACAGGATCGAGCCCTCGGTCGGCGGCAAGGTGCCCGACAGCATGTTGAAGATCGTGCTCTTGCCCGAGCCGTTCGGGCCGATCAGGCCGAGGATCTCGCCCTGCGCGACGCGGAACGAGACGTTGTTGACGGCGCAAAAGCCGCCAAACCGCTTGACCAGGCCTTCGACGGCGAGCACGGCGATCCCTTTCGCAGCCGAATTATTTGTAGCTGTAGGTGGTGCCGGCCGGCAGCGGCAGCTCGGTCTCGCGCTGCATCTGGCTCTTCGGCCACACCACATAGGATTTGTCGTCGATATATTGCAGCACCACCGGGAACGAGCGCTCGTTCTGCCCGGCGTACTGCTCGCCCTCGCCGAAGAACTTCACGCCGTAGCCGAGCATGGTGCCGCCCTCGGGAATGTCGGTGTCGAGCGCGGCCTTGCGCAGCGCATCCGGATCGACGCCGCCATATTTCTTGATCGCGCGCGGCAGCACGTCGTCGAAGAACACATAGGCGTTGGAGGCGCCGATGCCGACATGGGCGGAGCGGATCGGCACGCCCGGCTTGAGCTTATCGAATTCCTCGCCGACCATCTTGATGACCGGCGGAAGCTTGGGATCCATGCCCTTCTGGTTGGCGAGCCAGATCGAGATCGGGTCGGTGTTGAAGAGATAGTTGGCGTCGGCGCCAAGGCCTTCCTTGAGCTTCTCGTAGACGCCATAGCCCGCGCCATGGCCGACGATGGCGCCGAACTTCAGCCCCTGCTCGCGCGCCTGGCGGAATAACAGGGTAATGTCCGGATTGTAGCCGGTGTGGAAGATCACGTCGGGCTTGGCGCGCTTCAGCTTGGTGACCAGCGCCGACAAATCGGGCGCGGTCGCCGAATAGCCCTCCTTGAGCACGATGTTGAAGCCGGCCTTCTTCGCGCCGGCCTCATTGCCCTTGGCGACGTCGACGCCATAGGCGCCGTCCTCATGGATGATCGCGACGCGGAGGTCCTTCGGCTCCTTGCCGAACTTGGACATCGAATATTGCGCGATGAAGTCGGTCGTCATCATGCCGTACTGGTTGCCGGCGGCCTGCGGACGGAACACGTATTTGTAGTTCTTGCCGTCGAACACGCCCGAGGAGATGCAGGTCGTGATCCACATGAACCTCTTCATCTGCTCGACCCGGGCCGAGACCGGCACGCATTGCGCCGAGGAGAAGAAGCCCATCACCAGGTCGACCTTCTCCTGCTCGAGCAGGCGGACGGCCTCGTTGATGGCGATGTCGGGCTTGCTCTGCGCGTCGGCATAGACCGCCTCGACCTTGTAGCCCTCGACGCCGGTCTTGACGTAATGGTCGAGCATGATCTTGACGCCGGTATATTGCAGCTCGGAGCCGCCGCCGGCGAGCGGGCCGGTCAGATCGAAGATCACGCCGATCTTGATCTTCTTGTCCTGCGCATGGGCGGCATTGGCCACGCCGAGCGCCGCAATCGCGACAGACAGACCCGCGAGCCAGCGGACAGCCCTCCTGACCGGCATGAATCCCTCCCCAGAGATTGTGCACTGCATTTTTTGTTTTCGTGCGGCCCTATCACAGGGGGAGCGGCCGATGATGTCAAGCGCGATGGCTGCGTCGCCACGGCGCAGGCCTGCGTAAACTTTCGGCGGAGCATCGCGGACGCGCGGCGCCGGCGCGGGTGCTCATCAAACCCGCGGCCGCTTTGCCCTCAAATCAAAAAAGGCCACCCTGTGGGTGGCCTTTTGGTTCACTTTTGCAGGCTTGCGGCGAACAGCTTGGCGGCTTCGGCCTTCGATTCCTGATCGGCCTTGGCATCGTATCTGAGCGGCAAATTGAACTTCTTGCCGAGTTCTGTGGCTTCGGGGTTGGTGAACGCGTGCACAGCGCCGGGATACTCGATGATCCGGTAATCGGCCTTCGCCGCGTCGAAATCCTTCTTCAGCGCATCGTACTGCTCGAGCTTCACGAACGGGTCGTCCGCGCCGTTCAGAATGAGGATCTTCGCCTTGACCGTTCCCGGCGCCGGCGCCGGCGTGTTGAGACCAAGTGTTGCGTGAAAGCCCGCAACGGCGGCGAGATCAGCGCCGGTGCGCGCCATGTTCAGCACCACCGCGCCGCCGAAGCAGTAACCGACGGCGCCGATCCGCTGCGGATTGACCGAGGCCTGCTTGGCGAGCTGCTCGCGCGCGGCGTTGAAGCGCTGCTCCATCACCTTCGGGTTCTTCATCACCGACCCCGAGAGCGCGCCGGCGTCCTTCGGGTTGTCGGCGGTCTTGGCGTCGCCGTACATGTCCGCGATGAAGGCCGTGTAGCCCTGCTCCGCGAACTTCCGCGCCTCACTATGGATATGCGGGGTGATGCCCCACCATTCGTGCACCATGATGATGCCGGGCCGCTTGGCCTGGGTGGCGTCGTCGTAGACGACGAAGCCCTTCATCGTGGTCTCGCCGTCCGTGTAGGTGACCGGCTCTTCCTTCACTGCTGCGTGTGCGCTCGCGACCATTGCGATGGCGCAAAGTGCTCCCATTATGTCTGTTCGCATGTTTGACCTCCTGCGGGTTTGGCACAACACTACATTGGCATGCCAACGATTCCTGCGCTAGGCTCTGCAGGCAGTGTTCGCTAGGGCCGCGCCATGCCCGCCCGCTTGATTGCCGCGTGCATGATATCGCTGTCCGAGGAAAGAAAATCGATCAGGCGCCTGGCTGCTTCCGCCGCCTTGGAGTCGCTGACCACAGCGGCTGTGAAGGTTTGGACAAGCTGAAGATCTGGCGGCAGCAGACCAACCAGTTCAATGCCGGGCTCTTGGACCAGTTCGCTGGTCGGGCCTATCGAGAGATTTGCCTTGCCGGCCCTGAGCGCTTCGGCCGCCTCAGTGCCACGCGCCTCCAGGGTGAGCCTGACCGAGTCCGGCAAATTCAGCTTTGGGAAGACCTTGTCGCGGAAATATTGTCCGCTCGTGCTGCTCGGCGCCACAATCTGGCCTGCGTCGATCAAGGCTTTCCTGAGCGCGAGATCATTGCCGATATCCGGCTTGGGCGAGCCTGCCCGAACCGCGGCGGCCAGAGGCGCCGTCGCCAAACCGGTTTCGGATCCCGCACGAATCCGCCCGTCTTCGTTGAGCTTTCGAAGTCCCTCTCGCGACAGGATCACCACGTCCGCTTTGATGCCGTGGGCAAGCTGATGCCTGATCGTCTTCGGACCGGTGCCCTCCGACGCACCTGATCCGGTTTCCACCCTGATGCCCGTGCTTCGCTCGAATTCAGCAAGAACTTCCCGGTAAACCGCGGCGAAACCGCCGGAAATGATGACCTTGATCGTCGCGGGGGTGTCGGAGATTGCCGGCGTCGATGCCGCAGCAGTGGCGGGTTGCTCGATCATTGCATCTTCCTTGCTTACTGAGGCGAAACTAGCATTACCGGGCTGACCGACAAGGTTTGGTGACTCGCCGGCCTGTCGGTCGGCTCCTCTATCAGAAGCGGGCACCAGACCGAATACAGAGCATGGCCGCTCGGGGTTTCGGGACTAGTCCACCGAGAAAAGAAAAGGACTGACTGAAACGAGCGGCGTTCCGTCGGTCGTTTGCCTCACTCTAAACTCTATTTCTTTTTCCGCGCTCGTGTCCAAAACGCTGACAGACAGTATCGCAATGCACGTGACTTCTCGCGTTGCCTTGTCCCTTGACTTCACGAGTATCGTGCCATCCAGGCTGTAGACAGCGCTTTTCTTTGCACCGTCCAAAATCGCCGATTTTTCAGTTTCCGATTTCGCAGCATTCATCATTGCGTCAAGTGAACTTGAGTATTTGAGGGTAAAAGTCACCAGCTTGTTGTTTTGATCGTCCGAAAATGTCTTGAGTACCGAACTGCGGGCATCCGAAGAACGACACTCCTGCTCCGCCATCTGGTCCGCCGCTTCTCCACAGCCACTCAACAACAGCAGCAGAACGAAGCGTGTCAGAAGCGCCTGCCCTTCCCTCATAGGTCTCATTGGATTGCCCGCGTCGGATTGCCTCGATACGCTTTGCGCCAGACCGACGACAGAGCGACACCGTGGGCAGATTATTGCGCTGGAATTTCGGTCGGCTGAGCCGTTGCACAGCCTCGGTCCAAAGCGGACCATCCGGGCGCCTCAACAGTCGGATTCCGCTTGCGGTCTGTGCCGAACACCTCATCAAAGCGCCGGTCCACGGTACTTGAATTCGGCGGCATGGAGCTTCACGAAATCGCGCGTGTTCACGGGTGCTTCGCCGTGAGCTTGTACATGGTGTCAATCAGTTTCGCGGAAAGAGCCATTTGCCTGCTCCTGGGGACGGGTTTATTATTTAGACGACGTATAATTTATACATTGTAAAAGCAAGAGGGCCAATGCCGAGAACTGCCGATCCGGAGCTGCCTCACAGGATCTTGAAGGCCGCCGACACGCTGTGGCAGTCGGGCGGCGAGGAGGCCGTGACGATCCGCGGCGTGGCGGCAGAAGCAGCCACCACGACGCCGACGGTCTATAGCTACTACGCCGACCGGGAGGCGTTGCTGACGGCGTTGCGCACGCTGGCCTTTCAGCGCTTCTCGGCCTACCTCGCAAAATCCCGCGACTTTCAGGACACCTGCGTACGACATCTCGAGTTCGGCAGCACCCACCCGCGCGATTATGAATTGCTCTACGGGCGTGGCTGGATGGAGCGCGTCACAACGAGTGCGCAGGCCGGCGAGATCGAACGATACACCACCCATATCGTGCGCGCCGGTGTCGACGAAAGCAGGGCCGCGCACGTCGCCTATCCGATCATCATGATGCTGCACGGCGTGGTGATGCATCGGCTGTTGAACAAGAAGCCGGGTCCCCTCGGCCGGACGATTGCTGCAGCCTGCCTCGACGCCTGCATGACGCTGCTCGAAAGCGCGCGGCAGGAGAAATAGCAGATTGCGATTTAGAACCGCGGAGACGATTGGCCCGATGCGCTGAAAGCCAGCTTCCGAACACGGCCGCAATGGGTCAAACGCGGAAGTCGGAGCGCGCAACCGTGACGTCCGCTTCACCCCCGACGCCGGACTTTCGATAGCAAGCGCTACGCTTCCGAAAAGGGCCATGAGCCGACTCATCCAATGCAGCAAACAGCACTCTTACTTGATCACCTCATCGATATTAAGATCGCTCGCCTCCGTTCCCGGCATTGGTGAGCGCTGGGCTGCAACGTTTTCGGTGTTGGTCGGTTCATGTCGGGGCGATCTCCGTAAATGCCGCGCTGCAGAAGTGGCGCAGCTCATCAACGGATCGACACAAAAATTTAGTTCGGGCCCTTCGCGGTTAGAAGCTCCGTGTCCCGATTGCTGCTGTGGACCCTCACCCACTACCGCCCATCTGATCGCGCCGATTTGTCAGGGCCGCTGGCGCTCGCGAGAAACACGTCGTGCTTGGGAAACTTCTCGAATAATTCCGGCGGTTGCGCGAAATTGACGGCGAGCACGTCAGCGGGGTTGCCGGCAATCCACTGCGACAGATTGATCGTCTCGTAAGTGCCAGTGTTGAACCCGATCAGGATGCGCGCAGGCGTATTGCCAACATTTTCGATCGAGTGCCCGTAGCCCTGCGGAATGTAGCCAACGTCGCCTTTCTCCAGCGTCTCGACGCGGAACCGTCCGTGGGAGCCGAACAGGGTGACGGACACCCGCCCGTCGATGACGTATTGCCACTCGTCCGCGTTAGGGTGCCAGTGCAGCTCGCGTAACGCGCCAGGATCGAGATCGAGGATGACGCCGGTCACAGTCGTCGAGATCGGGAACCGACTGGCATCGACGCGCCACTCCCGGCCGCCCTTGTAGACCCCGTGTGGTTCTTGGGCGAGCAAACGGTATTTGTGCGTCTGCGGCGGCAGATTTACGCCTTGCAACGGGGCGGCCGGCTGTGCCGGAGCGATTGCCCCGCGGGCAAAATAGACCTCCGTCTTCGGAAACGAGTCAAACGTCGCCGCGGGCACGCCGAAGTTCTTGGCCAGAAGAGTCTTCGGCGCGTGGCCGATCCAGTCCGTGATGCTGAAGGTGCCGAACTCAGAAAAATACCCGTTGTCGAAAATGAGAATAAAGTGGCAGGCCTGGCTACCGAGACACTGCAGCATGTGGCCGTGCCCGCGGGGAAAGTACCAGATATCGCCAGGCTCGAATTCGTTGGTCTCCGCCCGGCCCTGCGGATCGATGACCGTGGTGCGCACGCCGCCCTCGATGACGAATGCCCATTCGGCTGCTGTGGCGTGCCAATGAAGCTCGCGCATCGCGCCAGGTTCGAGCCGCATGGAGACCCCAGCGATGCCTTTGGAGATCGGCAGCTGCTTGACCGTCGCCTCCTTGCCGTAACTTTCGCCGATAACTTTTCCCTCAGATTTCTCCAGGGCGAACTTGAAGGTCGGCAGGTCATCGGCCGCGAGAAGCGGATCGGGGACGTTGTTCATGAAGCTCGGATCGCCGGCCAGCGCTGGCTTTGCTGCGGCCACAGCTGCCGCAGCAAGCGCTGAGCCGATAAGAACGTCACGCCGCTGCACGTTTGACATGATGATATCTCCATGATGGCGTTGATCGTGATGTACCGAAACCACGCGCCCGCCCGGCCATTCATTGCAGCAGGTTGCCCCGACACCTGATGTCGCACTACCGAGCGACCGCGGTAAGTTGCTGGAAATATTTAGACCGCTCGCGGGCCGGCGCCCCGAATGCCTTGCCTCCTTTTGATGCAATGTTACAACTGGTCTAAACCACCGTACAGGGGTGCTAGTGTCAGCGTCGGGTCAAAAGCCGTCAATGACGGACGATCCAGGCAACGACCGCTTCATCCTCGGAAGCGGAGCTTTACGCGTACGCGCCTACGCCGGAAGCTGCGTCTCGATGAACGCGGTGACGAAACGCGGCATTGCGGCTGTGAGATCGGCGCGGCTGCGCACCAGATGGATGCCGGCGAGCTCCGGATGCTCCTGCCGCGCGAGATTGGCCTCGATCCGCGCACGCAGCGCGTCCGCTGGCATGTCGACGCGCAGGATCTGCATCATCGCCAGCGCAACGCCGGTGTAGATGCAGTGCCAATCGGCATCGGCATGGCAATCCGCGGCGGTGAGGCCGGTCTCTTCCTCGAGCTCGCGCATCACGCTGCCGGCGATATCGACCGTCTCGCCCCTGATATCGTCGAGATCGGGCGTGCCGGAGGGGAAATAGATCCGGCCGGCATTCGCCGTGTGCTTGCCCATCACCCCGCACACAAAGGCGCCGTCGCTGGCAAGCAGCGCGCCCATGCCAAAACCATTGAAGATCTCCTTGTCCGGAAAGCCCCAGTCACGCCAGGCCAGGAAGCTCGCGAAATCGGTCTCGAAATAGCTCGCGCTGAGCCGCTCGCTGGCAAACACCGGATCGCGCCCGAGCAGGACGCGGCCGTTCCACAATTTCGGGTTCAGCCGCTGCTGCTCGGCGAAATGCGCGTCGATCTCGGCGCGCCGTTGGTCCGCGAAGGGCCAGGGACGCCGCTGCAATGCGAGGTCGAGCGCGGTGACGCGACAGATGAGTGGAGACTGCATGTCACTCGCCAAGTAGTTTACTTCGCGCTTCCGGTCGTCTTCTTGGCCTGCTCGACATATTTGTTGGTGTAGGTCTTGGTGACGTCGATGGCGGCCTTCGCGACCTCGGGCGAGCCCTCGCTGAACACCGCGAGCACGGCCTCCGCGCCCTTGGGATCCATCTTGCCGGTTTCCGAATACATCGGGATCGTGTTCCTCAGCGCGGCCAGATATTGCTCCTTGTTCTTGCCGACGAGTTCCTCCGGCATCTTGGCCATGATGTCCTCGGCGGAATGCGAATGAATCCAGGCCAGCGTCGCCATGATCGCATTGGTCAGCGCCTGCACCTCCTTCTCGTGGCCGTTGACCCAAGCGGTGGTCGAATAGAGCGCGCCGCCGGGATATTCGCCGCCGAACACCGCAAGCGTGTCGTGCTGGGTGCGGGTGTCGCTGAGGATCTTGAGGTCAGCGTGGCTGCCCTGCAGCACGGTGACGGAGGGATCGAGCATCACGGCGGCATCGATCTGGCCCTGCTCCATCGCGGCCACTGCAGTCGCGCCGAGGCCGACGCCGATCACGGCGGTGCCGGCCGGATCGAGGCCGTTCTTCTTCAAGAGATATTTCAGGAAGAAGTCGGTCGAGGAGCCCGGCGCACTGACGCCGACCTTCTTGCCCGCGAGATCCTTGATCGAATTGATCTCACCGGTGTGCTTCGGCGAGACCACCAGCACGAGGCCGGGATAGCGGTCATAGACCACGAAGGCCTGCATCTCCTGCTTCTTGGCGGCGATATTGACACAATGGTCGAAATAGCCGGAGACGACGTCGGCGCTGCCGCCGAGCACGGCCTTGAGCGCATCCGAGCCGCCCTTGAGGTCGACCAGCTCGACCGCAAGGCCGGCCTTGTCATATTCGCCAAGCTGCTTGGCCAGCACGGTGGGCAGATAGCACAGGCAGGCGCCGCCGCCGACCGCGATGGTGATCTTGCTTTGCGCCGCGGCAAGGCCCGTGGACAGGGTCAGCGCCAGCAGCGTTCCGGCAAGCTTGCCAAGCAGTTTGTTCATGACGTCCTCCGTTCGACCGGCCGGCAAGATAGAGGAGCCGGCGCGGCTTGAGAAGGCGACTTTCCGACAGCTGGTCAAGCCTGCGGCGGCGGCATAGCATCGCGGATACAAGGAAACGCCGAAGAAGCACCAAGAATACTTCAAGGGAAACACCAAGGGAGGTCTTCATGAATCGGATTGCAACCGCGCTGTCGATCGGCGCCGCCTTCGCCGCCGGCTGCGGCGTCACCCATGTGCTGCGGCCGGCGCTCGCGGCCGAGAGCATCACGGCGCAGGTCATCCACACCGGCGAGATGGAGGGCGACAAGCTCGGCGACGCCAACAAGGTCGGCTTCCGCTCCAAGATGTTCGTCTCGGCCGACGGCGCCACTGTCTCGATCCAGGACGGCAATGTGCCGAAGCACCTGCACCCCAACACCAACGAGATGCAGTTCGTGCTTGAAGGCACCGGCACGGTCTGGCTCGGCGACAAGGAAGTGACGGTGAAGCCGGGCGATCTGATCGTGATCCCGAAGGGCACGCCGCATGGCGGCAACAAGCCGAACGGCCGCGCCATCAAGTCGATCGCGATCAAGACGCCGCCGCAGGCGCCGGATGATACCAAGCTGTTGGATTGACAGCAGCCCCCTTCACGTCATTGCGAGCGAAGCGAAGCAATCCATCTCTCCCTATATGCGGACCGATGGATTGCTTCGTCGCTTCGCTCCTCGCAATGACAGCAGCTTACGGGCGCACGAACACCAGCAGCGGTTCCATCACATGACCACTGACAGATAATTCACTTGCTTCACGCCAGGCCGACTCATAATATGATGATAGTCATTTTATAGAGAGCCGGAACCATGAGCCTGGACGATCACCCTACGGTCAGGGCTGTGCGCGCTCGCAGCAGCCGGCACGTCCACGACGTCCCGGTTTCCTCGGAACTCATCAAGCGGATCGCGCGGGAGTGCAGCGCCGACGATGTCGGCATCATCGAGTTCGACCGGGCGGCCATCGCACCGCAGCGGGACTTCATCCGAAAGGTCTATGGCCGGACGCGCTCGCTGCTCGCGATCGCCTGCCACATGAACCGCGAGCCGGTGCGCTCGCCTTCGCGCTCGGTTGCCAACGAGGAATTCCACAGCACCTACGATCACGTCAACGAGACCGCACGCGCGATCGTTCGCGCGCTCGACGAACACGGCATCCCGTCCTGCAATTCGGTCGCCGCCTTCCCGATGGAGATGGACCTGCCCAGGATCATGATGGTCCAGCACAAGCCGATCGCGGTCGAAGCCGGTTTGGGACGCATGGGCATCCACCGCAGCGTCATCCATCCGAAATTCGGCAGCTTCGTTCTGCTCGGCACCATCCTGCTCGGATGCGAGGCGGATGCCTACGACCAGCCGATCGACTACAATCCCTGCCTGGAATGCAAATTGTGTGTGGCCGCCTGCCCGGTCGGCGCCATCAAGCCGGACGGCGGCTTCGATTTCCTGTCCTGCCACACCCACAATTATCACGACTTTCTCGGCAACTTCGCGCAGTGGGTGGAGAAGGTCGCGGATGCAAAGGACGCCAGGGATTATCGCGCCCGCGTTCCCCGCACCGAGACGCTGAATGTCTGGCAATCGCTGTCGTTCAAGCCGGGCTACAAGGCGGCCTATTGCATCTCGGCCTGCCCGGCCGGCGAAGACGTGATCGGACCTTTCCTCAGCGATCGCGACGGCCATTTCGCCGACGTCGTGCAGCCGCTGATCGACAAGGATGAGTTCGTCTATGTGATCCCGGATACCGACGCCGAGGACACGGTGACGCGGCGCTTCCCGCACAAGAAGGTTCAGCATGTCACCTCCGGCCGCCATACCGGCAGCCTCCAGGCCTATATCTTCTCGCTCTCGCTCGGATTTCAGCGCGGCAGGGCGCGCGGCCTGGATCTCGTGACACATCTGCGCTTCACCGGGGCAAGCGCGCTCGATATGACGGTCACGATCAAGGGTAGGAATCTCCAGGTGGTGCCGGGCCGGCATGTGGGAGAGGCTGGCTTGCTTGTTACCGCCGATACAAAGGCATGGTTAAGCTTGCAAAACCGCGACCTTACGCTTGCCGATGCGATCGCCGCAGAGCTGGTGAGCTACAGCGATGAGACATTGTTTGCGGCCTATATGCGGTGCTTCCCGCTCTGAGCCCGCAGCGTCGCTGCGTAGGGTGGGTTAGCGAAGCGTAACCCACCGTCTCTTTCGCCGCGACATGGTGGGTTACGCCTTCGGCTAACCCACCTTACTCTGCTTGCTACGCGAAATAAGCGGGATGATCGATGTCGGCGATCAGCCCTGGCTGCTGCGGCTGCCAGTCGAGCCGCGACCTGGTGCGGGCGCTCGAGGTCGGCACGTCGAAGGCCGCGAACCTGGCGAACCAACCGAAATGCTCGGCAGCCTCTTCAGGTGATTTTGAGACCAGCGGCACGTTGAGCCGGCGCGCGATCACCTCAGCGATTGCCTTGAACGACACGCCCTCATCGGCGACGGCATGGAACGGACCGCGTTCGACGCCGCGTTCGAGCGCAAGCCGGTAGACGCGGGCCGCATCAAGGCGATGCACGCCCGGCCAGCGGTTGAGTCCTTCGCCGATATAGGCCGAGGCGCCCTTCTCACGCGCGATGGCGACGAGGCGCGGCACGAAACCATGATCGCCATGACCATGCACCGAGGGTGCCAGCCGCACGACGGACGCGCGCACACCGCGCGATGCCAGCGCCATCGTTGTCGCCTCAGACGCACGCGGATAAGCAGACGAGGTAGGAATCGGCGGGTCCTCCTCGGTCGCGACGCGACCCTGCCCGACCCGCGCCACGCCTGATGTCGTGATGAACGGACGCTGCGAGCCTTCGAGCACCGCACCGAGAGTCTCGATCGCGCGCCGATCGGTCTCGCAATTCTCTGCGAACTTCGAAAAGTCGTGGTTGAAGGCGCAGTGGATCACCGCATCCGCCTGCGCGGCGCCGGTTCTGAGGCTGTCGAGATCCTCCAGCGTTCCGTAGTGAACCTCGGCGCCGGCGGCGGCGAGCGCTTCTGCGCCCTTGTCCGAACGGGTCATGCCGAGCACCCGATGGCCGGCGGCAATCAGATCGTCAGTGACGGCCGAGCCGACCCAGCCGGTCGCTCCAGTAACAAACACGCGCATCAGCAAGTCTCCAGGTTTGCTGGAGACAAATCTGGGTCGCAGCGCTATCGTGGTAAAGTAGTGACCTTATCATGGTATAATGACTAACACGATGATCAAGCCGCGCACCCAAGGGAATCTGCATGAGAAGCTGCATGAGAACCTGCTCGGCGCCTATCTGAAGGACCGCCGCAGCAAGCTCGATCCCGCGACGTTCGGCTTTCCGCCAGAGCGGCGGCGCACGCAGGGCCTGCGCCGCGAGGAAGTGGCGCAGCGCGCCAACATCTCAGCGACCTGGTACACTTGGCTCGAACAGGGCCGCGGCGGCGCGCCGTCGGCGGATGTGCTCGACCGCATCGCGCGGGCGCTGATGCTAACCGATGTCGAACGCGAGCATCTGTTCCTGCTCGGCCTCGGCCGCACGCCCGAGGTGCGCTACCACAGAAGCGAAGGTGTGACGCCGCGGCTGCAGCGGGTGCTCGACGCGTTGCTGCCGAGCCCCGCCGTGATCAGGACCGCGACGTGGGACATCGTCGCCTGGAACCAGGCGGCGACCGTGATGCTGACGGACTATGGATCGCTGCCGCCGCGCGAGCGCAACGTGTTGCGCTTCATGTTCCTCGATCCGCGCGTCCGCGCCGCACAGCACGACTGGGCAAGCGTGGCGCGCTTCGTCGTCGGCGCCTTCAGGGTGGACGCGGCGCGCGCCGGAGCTGCCGCCGAGGTGCAACCGTTCGTCGATGAGCTCTGCCGGCTGAGCCCCGAATTCGCGGCGCTGTGGCGCGACAACGACGTGCGAACCCATGGCGAGGGCATCAAGCAGCTCCGGCACCCGATCCTGGGCCCGGTCAAGTTCGAATATTCGGCGTTCGCGGTCGATGGCCGGCCCGACCTCAGCATGATCATCTACAATCCTGTCGACCCGGAGGTGGCGGAGAAGATCCGTGGGTTGATGGAGGCCGCGCCGGAGCACGAGCGCGCGTGGTCGATTGAATGAGATTATCCTCGCACCGACTGACGTTGCGAACATGGCAAGAACCGATAGGGCTCGATTTGCGGAGATGTCAGCAGACCCCGCCGTCATGCAACATCTGCGCCCTCTCCCGACACGAGAATCCAGCGATGCCTGGGTTGATTTCCAGATCGAGCATCAATCAACCCATGGGTTCTGCATGTGGGCCGTGGAATTGAGCCCTTCCGGGACTTTTGTCGGCGCGGTCGGACTGCTGGTTGTCAATTTCCCGGCCCACTTCACGCCCGCCGTGGAAGTTGGCTGGCGTCTGGCACGGGCTTGTTGGAGACAGGGGCTCGCCACGGAAGCAGGTCGCAAGGCGCTTGAATTTGGCTTCCGAGAGCTGGGTCTACCCGAGATTGTCGCGCATGCGAGCGTCCACAACACGCGCTCTCTTCGCGTCATGTCCAAATTGGGGATGACGCACAACCCGGCCGACGATTTTGACCATCCGCGCGTCAAGGAATCGGACCCGCTCCGGCGACAGGCGCTCTATCGCTTGAAACGCAATGACTGGCCTGGCACGGCCGAGCCGCCGCGTCGATGAGTAGCGCAGATCTTTTCAACTGCACGCGGCAGACGAACGGAGATGATCGTCGCCGCCTTTCACACCGCGAAACGCGAATTGAATCGCTCCCGCCGTACGACCTGTAGTATAATGCCCCACCCACCGAGCCAACGGTGGGATTTGGGAGAAGATAGCCATGAAAGCCTCGTTACTCCTCGCGGGCCTAGCTGTCGCGATCTTGTCGATTGCCCCCGCAAATGCCGAGAACAAACCCGCACTCGCTAAGCAGGCAACCTCGGGAGCACCCTGTTCCGTCTCCAGTAGCTGGCCCAATCCTACGCCAGTGGTTTGCTGGCCAGAGGGCGTCAAACGTTTCCACAACTTCAACGAATGTAGAGAATCCCTGCTCAAGTTTGGCCACGATACCAATGGCATTTCGTGGTGGTGCCACAGCCAGGGATACAAGACCTGACGGTTTCGCACCCAGAACGCGTGAGGCCGCCAACGCTGGCGGCCTCTTTTATTGCAGTCCGACGTAGCCAGCTCGCTGGCATCAGCCCAACGCCCGGATCGCGCTATGGAAGTAGGCTCGGACCGCGCGACACGTGCTAGTCCCGCGTGACCGCCGTCGGCCGCCAGACCAAGAGCCGCTTCTCGACCATCGTCACCGCCATATCGATCAGGATGACGAACGCCGACAGCACGAACATGCCGGCGAACACGCCGGCGACGTCGAACACGCCTTCGGCCTGCTGGATCAGATAGCCGAGGCCGGCCGCGGAGCCGAGATATTCGCCGACCACGGCGCCGACCACCGCGAAGCCGACCGAGGTGTGCAGCGAGGAGAACATCCAGGACAGCGCCGACGGCCAGTAGACGTGGCGCATCAACTGCCGTTCGTTCATGCCGAGCATGCGGCCATTGTCGAGCACCGTGGTCGGCACTTCCTTGACGCCCTGATAGACGTTGAAGAACACGATGAAGAACACCAGCGTCACGCCGAGCGCGACCTTGGACGAGACGCCGAGCCCGAACCACAGCGCGAAGATCGGCGCCAGCACGACGCGCGGCAGCGCGTTGACCATCTTCACATAGGGATCGAACACCGCGGCGACGCGCGGCTGCCGCGCGAACCAGAAGCCGACCAGGATGCCGCTGGCCGAGCCGATCACGAAAGCGAGGATCGATTCCCACAGCGTGATCGCAAGATGCTTCCAGATCACCCCGCTCGAGAACCACTTTACAATTTGGCTGAAGACGTCGACCGGATTGGAAAAGAAGAACGGCGGCAGCAGCACCTTGCCGAACACCGGCACGGTGGCAAACAGCTGCCACAACGCCAGCGTGACGACGGCGACCAGAATCTGCAGGAACAATAGCGTGACGCGCGACATCAGGCCGCCCCCGCCTGCGTCGACTGGACATAGCCCTTCATCACCTCGTCCTTCAGCACGCCCCAGATCTCGCGGTGCAGGGCATGGAAATCCTTCTCCATCCTGATTTCAGAGATATCGCGCGGCCGCGGCAGCGTGATGCGCCAGTCGCCGATGATGCGGGCGGAAGGACCTGCCGACATGATCACGACGCGGTCGGCCAGCGCGATCGCCTCCTCGAGATCGTGGGTGACGAACAGCACTGCCTTGCGGTCGGCGGTCCACAATTCCAGCAGCAGATTTCCCATGATCTGCCGGGTCTGGGCATCGAGCGGGCCGAACGGCTCGTCCATCAGCAGGATCTTCGGATCGCGGATCAGCACCTGCGCCAGCGCGACGCGCTTGCGCTGGCCGCCCGACAGCATATGCGGATAGCGGCCCGCAAAGGCACCGAGCCCGACCGCTACAAGCCATTTCTGCGCACGCGCGAGCGCCTCGGTGCGCGGCGTGCCTGATATCTCGAGCCCGATCGCGACATTGTCGATCGCGGTCTTCCACGGGAATAGCGCATCGGCCTGGAACAGGTAACCGGCGTCGCGGTTGAGGCCGCCCAGTGGCTTGTCGAAGATCCGCGCCGACCCGGCGACGGGTTTCAAGAGCCCCGCGGTGACATTGAGCAGCGTCGACTTTCCGCATCCGGTCGGGCCGACAATGGCGACGAACTCGCCATGCGCCACCGCAAGATTGGCCTGCTCGACCGCGGTATAGACGCGTCCATCCGCCAACCGAAACGCCACCGTCGCATTGTCAAGCGCGACCGCCGTCGGCTCCGTCATCCCCACCGCACTGCCTCCCGAACTTTGCAAGATGGCTTAGCGGTTTGGGCAGGCAAGTTCAACGCAGGAAGATGGCGCAGGACGCGCCGACGAGACTGCGCTCACGCCGTTTTCACGGCAGACCGGGTTGCGCATTGATCCGACATCGTCGAGGGTGCGACCAAAGTGACAGGCAGGAGATAAAGACATGCGGATCGCAGTGGTAGGCGCCGGAGGTGTCGGCGGTGGCTTTGGTGCGGCGCTCGCGCATGCCGGCGCCGACGTCACCTTTATCGCGCGCGGCGCCCATCTCGCCGCGATGCGCAGCGAGGGGCTGAAGGTTCAGGGCGGCCGCGGCGAAACCCACCTGGTCCCGACCCAGGCGACCGACGATCCCGCAAGCGTCGGCCCGGTCGATATCGTGCTGTTCTGCGTCAAGCTGTGGGACGTCGAAAGCGCCGGGGCGCACATCAAGCCGATGGTCGGTCCCGACACCGCCGTGATCCCGCTGCAGAACGGCATCGACGCGCCCGACCGGCTGATCCCGATCCTCGGACCTAACGCCGTGATGGGCGGCGTCGCGCAGATCTCAGCCTCGATCATCAAGCCCGGCGTGATCAACCAGGTCGGCACCTTCATGCGCATGATCTTCGGCGAGCTCGACGGCCGCATCACGCCGCGCGGCAAGGCCCTGCTCGAGCTCTGCCTGAAGGCCGGCTTCGATGCGACGCTGAGCGAAGCGATCAACACCGAGCTCTGGATGAAGTTCGTAGGCCTCGCCACCAATGCCGGCATGACGGCCGTGACCAGGCTGCCGATCGGTAGGCTGCGCGACGATCCCGATTTGCGGCCGTACTTCGTGTCGGCCTGCGAGGAGACCATCGCCGTCGCCCACGCCAGCGGCATCAAGCTGCCGCCGGATGCGCTGGAGAAGGTCCTCGCCTTCATCGGGCACGCGCCGCCGGCCATGAAGGCCTCGATGGCGCTCGATCTGGAGCGCGGCAACCGGCTCGAACTGCCCTGGCTGAACGGCAAGGTGGTCGAGCTCGGCCGCAGGCTCGGCGTTCCGACGCCGACGCACGACATGCTCTATGCCGTGCTGAAGCCCTATGCGATGGGCGCGCCGTCCTGATATCCGAGCAGGACTGAAATCTGCCGGCCCGCCGCGCGGACCAGCCTGGAAAATTCCAGCAGCTTCTGCTCATCGATGCGCGCGCTCGGTCCGTACAGACCAACCGAGCCGACGACGCTGCCGCGGTGATCGAAGCACGGCGCGGAGACCGCGACCGTGCCGGCGAAGATCTCGCTGTGGCTGGTCGCATAGCCGTTGCGCCGGGCAAATGCCAACGCTTCCTCCAGCCGCGCACGGTCGGTACTCTTCGGGATGGTGGCGAGGAGTGCGGCCTGCCGCGCCGGGTCCATGAAGGCCAGCATCGCTTTGCCGGTCGAGCCTCGGGTCAGGCTCGAACTGTCGCCGACGCCGCGGCTGATCGAGAGCACGTGACGGCTCTCGCATTCGAGGATGCAGATGCCGCGATCCTCCTGCATGCGAAACAGCGCGGCGGTCTCGCCGGTCGCCTCGCGCAGGCCTTCGACAACGGGGCGCGCGACCGTGACGACTTCCAGCCCCTTCAGCCAGACATGGGACAGCTTCATCACGCCGTGCGACAGCCGGAAGCGCTGCGGATCGCCTTCGGCCTGGATCAGGTCGCGCTGCGCCAGCGTCTGCAGCAGGCGATAGAGCGTCGGCCGGCTCAGCCCGACGCGCTTCTGGATTTCGATCACGCTCATCGCCGGTTGATCGGGCGTGAAGCATTGCAGGATCGCGATCGCGCGATCGACCGCCCGGACGCCTGACGCGACCTGCTCCGCGTCCGGTTCCGTGGCCTGTGCCGTGTCCTGCGCTTCCGCCTTCGGTTTCTTCGCCATCGTCCACATCCGCAAATTCCGCAGGGCGCGCTGCATCCAGCGCGCTTGACCAATCGGCCCGCGCGGATACTATCTCATATTATGAGAATTGTGTCCACCAAATGGACATATCAAAAGTCGACGGGAGGATTGCAATTGCTTCAGACAGACGCCTCGCGCAGATGGGCCGCCGCCACGATCGCCACGCTGATGCTCTCGACGCCGCTGGCGCATGCCGCGCCCGACGGTTCGGGCATCTCGGACGGCGTGGTGCGGATTGCGGTGCTGGGCGACTACGGCAGCGGCCGCGATCTCGGCGGGCCGGGCTCGGTGACCGCCGCCAAGCTTGCCGCTGAGGATTTTCACAACAAGGTGCTGGGCAAGCCGATCGAGATCATCTCGGCCGATCACCAGAACAAGCCTGACGTCGCGGTCGGGATCGCGCGGCAGTGGTTCGACGTCGAGCATGTCGACGCGGTGACCGACCTTGCGGTGAGTTCGGTCGGTCTCGCCGTTGCCGGGCTCGCGACGCAGAGCAACCGGACCGCGCTGGTCTCGGGCGCCGCGACCTCCGACCTCACCGGCGACAAATGCTCGCCCGTCATCACCCATTGGGCCGACGACACCTACGCGCTGTCGGCCGGCCTGGTCGGCGAGCTGGGCCGCCGCGTCGGCAAGGAATGGTTCTTTGTCGCGGTCGACTATTCGTTCGGCACCGCGATGGTGAAGGACGCCTCGCGCGCGGTGATCGATGCCGGCGGCAAGGTGCTCGGCGCGGTGCGCTATCCGTTCAACACCACCGATTTCTCGTCCTTCCTGCTGGCGGCGCAGAGCTCCGGCGCCAAAGTCGTGGCGCTGGCCGGCACCGGCGCCGACACCGTCAACGCGGTCAAGCAGACCCACGAATTCGGCCTGCAACAGGGCGGCCAGACCATCGTCGGCATGCTGACCTTCATCTCTGACGTCCACTCGATCGGGCTGCGCGACGCGCAGGGCATGTACATCGCATCGCAATACTATTGGGATGACGACGACGGCACCCGCGCCTTCGCCAAGCGATTCATCGAGATCGAGAAGCGCGAGCCGACCAAGCTGCAGGCCGCGACCTATGCCGCCGTGCGCCACTATCTGAAGGCGATCGAGGCCGGCGGCAGCGACGAGGTGAAGGCGGTCAATGCCGAGATGCGCAAGCTGCCGGTCGATTTCTTCGGCCGCCCCGCGCATATCCGCAAAGACGGCCGGGTCGTCTACGACCTCTCGCTCTACCGCGTGAAGAAGCCGGACGAGAGCAAATACCCCTGGGACTACTACCAGAAGATCGCTGTCATCCCCGGCGACAAGGCGTTCCGCCCAGAGGGTACCGGCAGCTGCAAGCTCGACAAATAGGACGCACCATCATTCGACGCGACGCAGCGTCGCGCAAGCCAGACAAGGAGAAGCCGATGCCGCTTCGCAACGATTTCGATCAGCTTGTTGACGTCAAGGGTGGCTTCATCAGCCGCGAGATCTTCGTGGACGCCGATATCTACCGGCAGGAGCTCGACAAGGTCTTCACCCGCGCCTGGCTCCTGGTCGGGCACGAAAGCCTGGTGCCCAATCCCGGCGACTTCTACACCTCGCGGATGGGCGAGGAGTCGGTGATCCTCTGCCGCGACAAGAAGGGCGAGATCCACGTCTTCCTGAATTCGTGCCGGCACCGCGGCATGAAGGTGTGCCGCTACGAGCAGGGCAACACGTCGCTGTTCACCTGCCCCTATCACAGCTGGACCTACACCACCGACGGCAAGCTGCAAGGCGTTCCGCTGCACCGGACGCTCTATGACGGCGTGCTCGACCGCGAGGCCAATTCGCTGGTCTCGGTAGCGAAGCTCTGCAACTACAAGGGCTCGATCTGGGCGACCTGGGACAAGGATGCGCCCGACTTCATCACCTATCTCGGCGACGCAAAAATCCATCTCGACCAAGCGCTCGACTGCCGCGACGGCCGCGAGGGCGGCTCCGAGGTGATCGGCGTCCACAAATGGGTGTTCCCCGCCAACTGGAAATTCGCCGCCGAGAATTTCCTCGGCGACACCTATCACAATCCGAGCCACCGCTCGGTCGATCTGATCGGCATCGGCCCGAGCGCTGCCGCCGGCAAGAAGGGCCGCCGCGACGACGAGCTGGAGAAGGCGCAGCACGTCTGGATCAGCTTTCCGGAAGGCCATGGCGTGCACAGCGCGATCCAGCCGGAGGCCAACGAATATACCGAGTCCTTCCTCGATAATCCGATCCTCGAAAAATACTTCCGGCACTGCTTCGAGGAGCGCAAGCGGCGGCTCGGCGAAGGAGCAAGGCTGCTGCCGTTCGTCGGCACGATCTTCCCCAACACGTCCTATCACGGCCGCCAGCCGCGCGGATTGTGCGCCTGGCATCCACACAGCCCGACCTCGACCGAAGGCTGGCGCTTCTTCCTGGTCGACAAGGACGCGCCGCAGGAAGCCAAGGATTATCTGCGCCACTACTACATGCGCTACTCCGGCCCGGCCGGCATGACCGAGCAGGACGATATGGAGAACTGGCTCTATGCGACCGCCGCGAGCACCGGCACCGTCGCGCGGCGCTATCCCTTCAACTATCAGCAGTCGATGGGCGCCTACACGAGCGACCATCCGCTCGGCGGCGATGTCTCGACCCAGGTCACCGAGCAGATTGCACGCGGCTTCTACCGCCGCTGGACCACCTACATGCAGGGCGGCGACTGGCACGAGCTGCTTGGATCGCCCGCAAGCAACCGGCAGGCCGCAGAATGACCGCGCCCCGAAAAACCGTCCTCGTCAGCGGCGGCACCTTCGGCATCGGCCGCGCGATCACGCTCGGCCTCGCCAGGCGCGGCCATATGGTGGTGGCGTTCGGCCTCGAGGCGCCGCAGGTCTCGAGCACGGCGCAGAACGCCATTCCGTCCCTGCGCGAGGAGCTCGATCGCGAGGGCCTCTCCGCCGAACTGATGGAAGCCGATGTGTCGCAGTCTCGCGACGTCGCGCGGGTGGTCGAACACGCCATGACGCGGTTCGGCCGCATCGACGGCGTCGTCAACAACGCGGCGATCGGCCCGCTCGGCACCGTGCTCGACACCGACGAGGCGCTGTTCGATCGCATCATCGCTGTCAACCTGAAGGGACCCTATCTGACCAGCCGCGCCGCGATCCCCCACATGATCGCGCAAGGCGGCGGCTCGATCGTCAACATCGGATCCGGCGCCGGCTGGGGCAAGCCGAACATGGCGGTCTACAGCGCGAGCAAGGGCGGCGTTGTCGCGCTCAGCGCGGCGATGGCCTACGACTTCTTCCACCAGCGCATCCGCGTCAACACCGTGATCCCCGGAGGCGGCGGGATCGTTAGCGGCATGAGCCTCGGCCGTGTCGGCGGCGATGCGGCGCGCTTCGGCAAGGGCGCACAGGGCACCGCGGCCGGGCGTGTCGCCGCCGGCGACGACATCGCCAATGTCGTGGCGTTCCTGCTGTCGCCGGAGGCGGAAACGCTGTCCGGCACCGTGATCGATGTCGGCTGCTTCGCCCAGCAGGGCGGACCGATTCCGCCCAAGCCGGCGCTGTGACAAGTCAGCGATACCCGATGAGGAGATCATGATGACGACAACCGTTCAGGATCAGGACAGACAAGCGCAGGCTTCGAACGCCACGATCGAACGTTCGGCGGCCTACTACCGGCTGAAGGCCGATGTCGAGGATTTCTACTACCACGAGGCCGACCTGCTCGATGACCGGCGCTTCCGCGACTGGCTCGAGCTGCTCACTGAAGACATCAGCTATTTCATGCCGATCCGGCGCAATGTGAAGTTCGGCCAGCAGGCCGCACGCGAGAACACCAGACGCGGCGAAGGCATCAGCTGGTTCGACGAGGACAAGTGGACATTGACCAAGCGGGTCGAGCAGATCCTGACCGGCGTGCATTATGCCGAGGAGCCGCTGTCGCGGATCACGCACATGGTCAGCAATGTGCAGATCAAGGGCGCGCGACCGGATATCGACACCGCGCGCGAGCTCGATGTCACGAGCCGCTTCCTCGTCTACCAGAACCGCGTCGAGTACGAGACCTACATCTTCGTCGGCCGCCGCAACGACACGCTGCGCCTGACCGACCATGGCTGGAAGATCGCAAGGCGCGAGATATTGCTTGAACAGAACATCCTGCTGGCCAAGAATCTCACCACGTTCTTCTGAGCGAGGCCAAGGAAAGCAAGGGAAGCGATGATTGACGTGACGGCGATCAAGGTGGGGACGCGGCTGAAGCTGGAGGCGGGCGTCGTCGCCGAGGTGGTGGAGAACATGGACGATGGGCAATGGCTGCAGGTGCGCTATCTGGAATCCCCTGCCCGGCCCGGCGACGTCGGCATGGTCGAGCTGTGCCACGCCCAGGATGTCCTCAAGGTGCTCAGCGAGTAGCTCCGGCCAACGGACCAACCATCATGCTGCGATTTGAATACATGCCGAGCGATTTCAATCCGCTGTTCCTGTTCCTCGGCGAGGCCGCCGATCTCGCCGCGCTGGCAAAACTGTTGCGGCGCTTTGCCGAGAACCCGCAAACCATTGCTGTGGCGGAGCGGATTCCCGGCGCCATCTCGCGCAACGCGCTGGTACTGGTGCCTGCCGACGACGAATTCGGTATGCGCGATCTCGGCGGCGCCTTTGCCTGGAAGCTGACGGATTGGCAAGCGGTGCGGATCGCCGAGCGCATCGAGCTGCTGACATCAGAGGATAACAAGTCGGGCTCGGAAATCGTCGAGATCGGCAGCGAGGGCGAAATTCCGGTCAAGCTGTCGCGCGGCGAGTTCACCGACGACTTCCTGATCACGCGCAGATAACGGCGGCATGGCGCGTGAGTGAACAACGCACACCAAAAGTCCTGATTGCCGGCGCCGGGATCGGCGGCCTCACCGCGGGTTTGGCGCTGCTGCAGCGAGGTATCGAGGTCGAGATTTTCGAGCAGGCGTCCGAGCTGCGCGAGCTCGGCGCCGGCGTCCAGCTCAGCGCCAACGGCACCAGCGTTCTGATTGCGCTCGGCCTCGAGCAGGCGATGCAGGCGATCGCCTGCGAGCCATCCGGCAAGGAGATCAGGCTGTTCAGCACCGGGCGGACCTGGAAGCTGTTCGATCTCGGCGCCTCCTCGCGCGCGATCTATGGCGCACCCTACTGGATGGTGCATCGCGGTGACTTTCACCGCGTGCTGGTCGACGCGTTCAACGCACGCGCCCCTGGCAGGCTGCATCTCGACAGCCGCTGCGCCGGCTTTGACGAGGACGGCGACGGCATATGGCTGCGTCTCGCCAATGGCGCGCGCCACCGCGGCGACGTCGTGGTCGGCGCCGACGGCGTGCACTCCGAAATTCGCCGGCAGATCGGCGGTGACACCAAACCGTTCTTCTCGGGCGTGGCCGCCTGGCGCGGCCTGGTGCCGATGGCACGGCTGCCGGAAAGCCTCAGGCGCGACGTCGGCACCAACTGGGTCGGCCCGGGCGGCCACGTCATCACCTATCCGGTGCGCGGTGGCGAGCTGTTGAACTTCGTCGGCATCTTCGAGGGCGAGAGCTGGTCGGTCGAATCCTGGACCGAACGCGGCACGCGCGAGGCTTGCAGCGGTGCCTTTGCCGGATGGAATGGCGAAATCCACAGCATCATCGACAACCTCGATGTACCCTACAAATGGGCGCTGCTCGGCCGCGATCCGCTCGATCGCTTCGTCGCGGGGCGCGCCTGCGTGCTCGGCGACGCGGCGCATCCGACGCTGCCGTTCCTGGCCCAGGGCGCCAACATGGCGATCGAGGACGGCATGGTGCTGGCGCGCTGCCTCGAACGCTTCCCTCCCGAGGAGGGGCTGCAGCGCTACCAGGCCGCGCGGCTCGCGCGGACCAATACGATCGTGGTGAAGTCGGCCGAGAATGCCAAGCGCTTCCATAATCCGGCGCTCGCCGACGCCGAAGGCGCCGACGCCTATGTCTCGCGCGAATGGCAGCCGGACCGGGTGCGCGAGCGCTATGACTGGCTGTTCACCTACGATGCGCTGAACGTGCCGGTCTGACGGCGTCCCGCGTCAGTAAGCGCGATGATGCCGTCCGCGATGCGCCCGGCGCTTCGGGGGCGGTTGCGGGGCGAAAAACGGATTCACCGAGCACATTGCGCCACGGCCCGATGCGCTCGCCTGGCACTGCGGGATCGAGGTGAAGCTGCAATCGATGTAGTTTCCGCCGAACCGGCCGCCATAGACATGCATGCACACCGGATAGTTCGGATCGTAGGCCTGCCCGGCGGCAGGTCCGGCAAGCACACCACCAAAAGCGGCGACCGCACATGCGGCGATCGCGAACAGTTTCAGGCGCATCGGTCTCTCCTTGTCGTCCGGAAGGTTTCCACGCAACTGCCGGAGTGTGTCAACAGCACCGGCGAAGCGTCCGCCATACGGGCCGGCACGGGCGAACAATATGCCAGTGCCCGGACGCGCTACTCCGTGCGTTGGCGTTGCCCCTTCTTCGGCGCCGTTTTTGGACCCTTGTAGAAGGGATTGACCGAGCATGTCGCCGATCGCCCGGAGGCCGTTGCCTGGCACTGCGGAAGCGATGTGAAGCTGCAATCGATGTACTCGGGCGTCATCCTGCCCTCATAAACTTCCATGCACACCGGATAGTTCGGATCGTACCTTTGTGCGGCGGCGGGCCCGGCGATGCACACGCCAAGGACCGCGGTGACAAGCGCGGCGGCGACGGTGAATTTCATGCGCATCGCGTTCTCCTCACGCCTGATCCGGAGCGCCGGGCATTATCGCTGGCCGTCTGCCGGCTTGCTGTCGTCTTCGCCGAGACAGCGGATCATGAAGGCCGTCGTGTCCCGCGGCAGCACTTGCGCGGCGCGCGCCTTGAGACGGCATTCGAGCTGCGCGATCTGGCGCGCCCGTTGCCGTTCCGACGGCAGCGTTGATTGCCGCAACCGGCGCAGCGTCATCGGCGAGCCATCCGACTCGAAGCTCAGTTCGTACTTCTTGCCGTTCTGGTCGGTGGCGGCGCAGGTGATGGTGGACACCTGCCGCGTGATGAAGCTTCCGACCTGGCGGCAGGAACCCGTCGACATCTCGACCAGCGGCACCGGCAGGCCGTCGACGCGCGGGCGGTCACTCGACTTCAGCAGCATGCGGTCGACCGCAAGCTCGAACAGATTATCCTGGGTGCGCTCGGTGCTCTCGCCGGAGAACGAGATGATGTGGCTCTTGTCGGCGGGATCGTCGAGCACCACGGTGAATTCGGAACGGCCGCGCAGGGTGTGGAAATAGGCCACCGCCTTGCAACTGTAGCTGCGGCCCGCGACGGTGACATTGCGGCAGGTGCCCGACATCAGCGCATACAGGTCGACATCGTAGACCGGCCCGGCGGCAACAGCGAGCGCAGGCCGGCAGACAATGGCGATCGCAATTAGTTGAGCGAAACGGGAGATCATGCTGAAACGGTCGAAAACGCGGTCGTTGGAGAAGTCCATGGCGCAAAGTCGCTGATTTCCACGGACTGTGCAACGATGAAGCAGGCCTAAATGTGGAGACTCCGCGAACGGTCGGGGAACGGAAGCGCGATCCGTGCTGAAAGGCCGCGGCCCGCGTGCGCCTGGCGTCAGATCTGCGGGCCGGACAGCGTGACCTCGCGCTCGGCGCGGAACACGTTGCTGTAGAGGTTCGCGATCCACTGGCGGCCGCTTGCCGTCATGTTCAGGCAGTTGATGGCGCCCTGGATGTGCGGCGCAACCATATTCCAGTAAAATTGCGGATAGCGGTCGACGATATCGGCCGGCGATTCATAGCCGAGCTGACGGTTGATGCCGACTTCCTCGAACTCGTGATAAAGCGCGTTGGCCTTCCTGATGTAGTTGGGATCGCCGAGCTGTCCGATGAAATCGGCCGCCCGGACGATCGCCGCCTCATCGTCATACTGCTGGCCTTCGGGCGCCGGAAACCGCGTCCCCTCGATGTTGCGCGCGACGCGCTCGCGATCGAGCGGAAGCACGGCCTCGAGTCTATCAAGCACGTACAGCTTGGAGCGGTCGACATGATACGGCATCAGGCCCGCATCCGACGAGCCGCGCGGCAGCACCACCTTCTTGCCGGAGGCATCGATGACGTAGCCGTCCGGCCCATCGCCCTTCAGCAGGCCGCGTACATAGCCGATGTCGTGGGTCAGGCAGGCGATGATCGTGTGGGTGTAGTCCTCGGCGGTGACGTGGGTGTGCAGCGCGCGGCCGCGGATGATGTCGTGCCCGGCCAGCGTGACCAGCATCGTATGTTCGACATTGTGATACAGCGCATCGCTGTTGCCGATGCATTCCAGCGCGATGCGAGCGGCGGCCGGCAGCAGTTCGCCGAAGCGCGCCTGCGAAGCTCCAAAGGTGCGGCTCACATGCGTTGCGAGAAACTTCTCCAAAGCACCTGCCGCCAACTCAGGTAACGTCATCATCGATGCAGCCCCGACCGCGCAACGTCCCTCGCTGGCCCCGATCTCACGTCGTAGTTGGGCGGCAACTATAGCGTATCTGCGCGCGTGCGGCTACGCGCTGGCGGACGCGGTGATTCGCTCCAGCCGTACTTTCCCGGTCTAGCCGGGCGCGACGTCAAGGCTGCTGATAGTGGCATGAACCCTGCATGAGTCGGTACAGACCGGGTTAACCCCACCGATAAAGGCTATCATGCTCGTTACGCTCGTCGCCATCCTCTGCAATTCTCAGCTCTGTATGGAAAAGGTCGTTACCACCAGTGACCAATCCGGCATCACCATGGGGGCCTGCGCAGTGAATGCGCAAATCGGCATCGCCGACTGGCTCGCCAAGGGGCCGTATCACGAATGGCACCTGCAGAGTTACAAGTGCATCATGGGCAAGTACGTACCCAAGAACGAAGTGTGATGTATGCTCACAGCCCCCGAAGGGGCTGATCCACTTCAGTTGCCCGACTGGAACAGCCTGCGGGACCACGCGGCGCAGCTGCGCCTCAAGTCAAAGTCCGTTTTATGGGCTATCACTGTCGTTCACGATGGTGAGACATGAGGTTGCACTGGAATGCCCGCAACGCCGCTGATTGCCTACGCGCATGTCGGCAAGAGTTTTGACGATGGTCGCGTGGTGGCGGTCGACGACGTCTCGCTTGACGTAGCCGAGGGCGAATTCCTGGCTGTTGTCGGCGGCTCGGGCTCGGGCAAGACGACGCTGCTCCGGCTCGCCAACCGGCTGATCGAAGCCGATCGCGGCAACATCGCCGTTGAGGGCGAGGACGTCAGCCGCATCGACCCGATCCTGCTGCGGCGCCGCATCGGCTATGTCTTCCAGAGCGGCGGGCTGTTTCCGCATCTCACCGTCGCCGGCAATATCGGCATCACGCCAAAACTTCTCGGCTGGCCCAAGCCGGAGATCTCGGCCCGGATCGACGAACTGCTCGACCTCGTGCGGCTCGACCGCTCACAATATCGCGACCGTCTGCCGCACGAGCTGTCCGGCGGCCAGCGGCAACGCATCGGCGTCGCGCGCGCGCTGGCTGCGAAGCCGCGCATCGTGCTGATGGACGAGCCGTTCGGCGCGCTCGATCCGCTGACCCGCGACGCGCTCGGCGACGACTATCGAACCCTGCACCGTGAGCTCGGCCTGACCACGGTCATGATCACCCACGACATGACCGAGGCGTTGCTGCTTGCCGATCGTGTCGCGGTGATGCACGGCGGCAGGCTGCTTGCGCTGGGCACGCCGGCTGAGCTCACGGCCAGCACCGATGGCTATGTCGGCGAACTCTTGCGCACGCCGCGGCGACAGGCCGAGCGGTTGGGCGCATTGCTGCCGCGGGACGGCGCGGCATGAGCCTGTCAGCCGATCCGCGCTGGAGCGAGGCGCTTGTCCACCTGCCCGATTATCTCGGCAATCATGTGCGGGTCAGCGTCGCCGCGCTGGCGCTCGGACTTCTGATCAGCCTGCCGCTCGCGATCATCGCCCGCAACCGGCCGGTGCTGCGCACCGCCCTGCTCGGGCTTGCCAGCATCGTGCAGACCGTGCCCGGTCTTGCGCTGCTTGCGCTGTTCTATCCGCTGCTGCTGGCGCTCGCCGCGCTGACGGCGGCGTGGCTCGGCTTCAGCTTTTCCGCCTTCGGCTTTCTGCCCGCGGTGCTGGCGCTCGCGCTCTATTCGATGCTGCCGGTGTTGCGCAACACCATCACAGGACTGTCGGGCGTCGACCCCGCCGTGTTGGAGGCCGCCCAGGGCGTCGGCATGACGCCGCGGCAATCGCTCACCATGGTCGAGCTGCCTCTGGCGCTGCCGGTGATGATGGCGGGCATCCGCACCGCGGCGGTGTGGGTGATCGGCACCGCGACGCTGTCGACGCCAATCGGCCAGACCAGCCTCGGCAATTACATCTTCGCAGGCCTGCAGACCCAGAACTGGGTATTCGTGCTGTTCGGCTGCTTCGCCGCGGCCGTGCTCGCGCTGGTGGTCGACCAGTTGCTGGCGCTGATCGAGAACGGCCTGCGCAACCGGAGCCGGATCCGGACCGCGCTCGGCGGGCTCGGCATCGCCGCCCTGATCGCGGCAACGCTGGTCCCGGCGATCGCGCGTCCACATGCGCGCTACGTCGTCGGCGCCAAGACCTTCACCGAGCAATATGTGCTGTCGGCATTGATCGCGCAGCGGCTGCAAGCCGCCGGCCTTTCGGCCACGACCCGCGCCGGCCTCGGCTCCAACGTGATCTTCGACGCGCTCGCATCCGGCGATATCGATGTCTACATCGACTATTCCGGCACGCTGTGGGCCAACCAGTTCCACCATACCGATATCAAGCCGCGCGCCGAGCTGCTGGGCGAGCTCAAGACGACGCTGGCGAAGCAGGACATCACGCTGTTCGGCGAGCTCGGCTTCGAGAATGCCTATGCGCTGGTGATGCCGCGCAAACGCGCCGACGCATTGGGCATCCGTTCGATCGCCGACCTGGCGTCGCGCGCCCCGACGATGTCGATCGCCGGCGACTATGAGTTCTTCTCGCGGCCGGAATGGGCCGGCATCCAGAAGGCCTACGGCCTGACGTTCCGCGGCCAGCGCCAGATGCAGCCGGATTTCATGTACGCCGCCGTTGCCTCCGGCGAGGTCGACGTCATCGCCGGCTACACCAGCGACGGGCTGATCGCGAAATACGACCTGGTCACGCTCTCGGACGACAGGCACGCCATTCCGCCCTATGACGCGATCGTGCTGCTGTCGCCAAAGCGGCGCGACGACGAGGCATTCAAGGCCGCGCTGCGGCCGCTGCTCGGCAAGATCGGCATCGCCGAGATGCGCGAGGCCAACCTGCGCGCGTCGGGCAATGATGCATCATCGTCGCCCGACATCGTGGCGCGCTGGCTGTGGGAGAAGGTCGGGGGAAAATCGCAGGATCGCTAAAGTCCCTTGATGATCCCGGCGTCGATCAACATGCGATTGAAGCGGCGCGCTTCCGCGCCGTCCTTGCAGGAATAGAACGCGCCGTTGCAGCGAAGCATGATGGCCTTCTGCTCCTCGAACGACGGATCGAGCGGAATGCCCGCGGCCTCCTGGATCACCAGCGGCAGATAGGCGGCATCGATCGTGTCCATCACCGCCGGGCTCTTCACCGGTTCGAAGTTGACGGCATCGATCGCATAATATGTCGCGTAGTAGCGCGGATCGTAATCCATCAGCTTCTTGCCGATGCCGGCCTCGTCGAGCTTGGGATCGAGCAGCTGCGGCGAGAACTCCGGCTGATGATCGCCATAGCGCACGATCAGGAACGGCTGCGCCGGAAACTTCTTCTTCAGCGCCGCGACGAAGCCGGCATAGTCGCCGGCGCTCATCGCCTGCCGGCGCAGATATTCGTCGACCGACTGCGTGTTGCCCGGCCGCTTCCAGGCCGGCAGCAGGTCCGGCCGGAACTTGGTCTCCCACGGGAAATGGTTGGCGGCGAGATAGACGAAGGTGAACAGCGGCGTGGTCGATGTCTTCTGCTCCGCCATCAGCTTCAGCGCCTTGTCGTAGAAGAAGCTGTCGGGCTCGACGTCCTTGGCATGCAGATCATGCGCGTCGTAGAATTGCTGGATGCCGGTCGTGGTCTGGAAGTTGCGCGCGCTCATGAAGGCGCCGAACGCCGGATACAGCGAGAGCGTCTCGTAGCCGCAGCGGCGCAGCGCCAGCGGCAGGCCGCGCGCGACCCGGCCGGATGCGATGCGGGTGACGAAATAGGAGAACCGGCCGAACGAGCGCGACGACAATCCCGCCAGCACGTTGTACTCGGTGAACCAGCTCGGCCCGCCATTGCTCTCGGCGAGGAATTTGCGCTCGACGCCGTCATAGGACTTGAACTGGCTGCCATAGCCCGGCGGCACCTTGATGCCGGAGGCGGCACGGATGTCGAAGCTCGATTCATCATGGATCATGATGATGTTCGGCCGTCGCCCGGCGGGATGGCAGGCGTCGACCAGCGGCACCTTGAGCTGCTCGCTCGCGGTTGGATCCGACTCCATGAAGCCGTAGGCGACGAAGTCGGACACCGCGGTCACGCCGGAGCGCGCGAATTTCGACAGATAGCCGTCGTCGTAATAGCCGCGCCAGGCTTCATCGGGCCAGGCGAAGGCATAGCCGGAGAGCGCCGCGGTGCAGGCCAGGCAGGCGGCCGCGGCCGGCAGGCGGCGGATGCGGAACGGATCGAGCCACCACAACGCGTACATCAAAGGCAGCGTGACGAGGCCGGCGCCGATGATCGACCAGCGCAGGTTCGGAAAAATCGTGAGCAGGAACGCCGCGGTGTCGCGATCGATCACCATCAGGTCGACGAAGTTCGCGGTCATCTGCACCACGTCGTGCTTGAACCGCGACAGCAGCACCAGCACCACGACCAGCGTCAGCGACAGCGCGCCCGACAGCGCCGGCCGGCGCAGCAGCGCGATGAACACGAAGTTGAGAATTCCCCAGGTGAGCAGGAAGCAGAACCGCGAGCCGAAATCGGTCTCGGTCCGCAGCATCAGGATCAGCGCGCCGAGATGCGGCGCGGCGACCGCCATCAACCGCCAGATGCCGAGCGCAGCGAGACCGCCGGCGAGCGCGGCAACCGAAGAGTTTTGCTGAGGCGCGGGCGCCATGGGCGGGACGCAATACAACCCGGCGCAATGGCACGGCCTTGGCTGGCAATGGCCAGGAGGCACACCGCACAGCCGGTGTCTGCGCCGTGTCACAAAATCGTAATTGAATCGTCATGAACGCGCAATGAATTTGCCCGCCCCGGAGTGCCGCAGCAGGCAGCGCGCGCCTTAGACCTTGGCCGCAGGCGCCGCGCTCCCCGCGATGCCGGCAATGAAGAGATCGACGATGTCAGCGGCCATCTGTTCGACCTCTGTTTCGCCGACGCCCCAGCGCGGCAAGTGACCGTCGATGCGCATCCGCGCAAAGCCATAGACCAGCGCGCGGCCGGCGATCTGGACCTGCTTCAGATCGCGCGCGGCGAGCTGACCGGCCGCAAATGCCTCGGCCAGCGTGCGCTCGGTCAAGCCGATCAGCTCGGCATTGTCGCTGGAGACGCCGGCCGAGCGGTCGTGGTCGAAGAAGCGGCGGCTCGAGATGATCTCGAAATGGGTCGGGTTCTTCATCGCCCAGCGCAGATAGGCGATCCCGAGGCAGCGGAAGCGGCCGAGCGGATCGTCCGGCGGCGTCTCGGCCAGCGCGGCCCCGATCTCGGCGCGGAAGCGGCGCTGCGCCTCCTCCGCCACCGCCTTCATCAGGGCGTCCCGGCTCGGGAAATGCCGGAACGGTGCCCCCGGCGAGACCCCGGCCCGGCGGGCGGCCTCGCGCACGCTGACCGCCTCCGGCCCGCCCTCGCCGACCAGTTGCATGGCGGCATCGATCAGGACCCGGCGGAGGTCGCCGTGGTGGTAGGGCTTGGCCGCCGGTGCCCGCGCTGGACGCGGCTTGGACGACCGGCGTCCGGCAGGCTGGCTGCTGGGGGATCTCTTGGCGGGACGGCGCATGGCGCACCTCTAGCATCACCCGCTTGTGAATGTAAGCACCGATTACACAGATTGACCTGCCGCACCCGCGATATGTAACTGGTGATTACATCAACAGCGGGAGGCGGGATATGGCGACGGGTCGAAACTGGTTCGAAGGCTGGCGGCTGTTCGGCCTGCTCACGCTGACCCTGATCGGGCTTTCGATCTGGATCGCCGCGATGCGGCAGTTCGAGGTCGAGGGCGTGCGGATGGTGATCCGCTTCACGGCGCGGACCTCGCTGCTGTTGTTCTGCCTCGCCTTCTCGGCCGCCGCGCTGGCGCGGCTCTGGCCGAACGCCTGGACGCACTGGCAGCGCCGCAATCGCCGTTACCTCGGCGTCACCTTCGCGGCCTCACACGCCATCCATGCGGTCGCGATCGCCGCGTTCGCGGTGCTCGATCCGGCAGGCTTCGCGGCCGCGAGCTCGGTGGTGTCGTACGTCTTCGGCGGCATCGGCTATGTCGTCATCATCGCGCTGACCGCGACCTCTTTCGATCGCACGGCTGCGATGCTGGGCCCGCGCGCCTGGCGCACGCTGCACCTGGTCGGCGGCTATTATCTGCTGCTGCAGTTCATGGTCTCGTTCGGCAAGCGGATTCCGGAGATGCCGCTTTACGCGCTGTTCCTGGTGCCGCTTGCCGTCGTGTTCGCGCTCAGGATGATCAGCATGGCCGCGCGGCCCGCGCCACGCCGGGCGTCGGCGAACTGAGGCACGACCGGATCAGGTCCCCTCACACAAGGTGAAACTGGCGGCCAAGCCGGCGATGCACCGACAGCACCGCGCGATCGACGTCGCTGATCAAGCTGTCGCCGAGCACGACGTTCGGAATCTCCCAATTGCGCCCGATCTGCGCATCGGGCAGCGCGGCGACCGCCGGCACGCGCGCGGTCTCGCAGCCGGGCTGGGCGCGCAGCGCGTCCTCCGCGAGCTGGGTCAGTTCGTCCTGGCTTTTTCCGTCGGTCATGATCGCGGTCGTGACACCGGAACATGCCTCACTGATGGCCAAGATTCTCCAGTTCCTTGGCCCGGGTCTCGGTCATGCTGCGCATGCATTCGCCGGCATCGAGGCGGGCGATGGTGCCCTCGCCGAGGTCGTAATACAGGCAATTGGCGTCACGGTACTGGATCCACAGCCGTTGCGCGGTGCGGAGCTGTTCGCGCTGCTTGTCGCCGGCGGCATCCTTCAGCGCCTGCTGATAGGCGACGTTCATCCGTTTGTCCCACTGCGCGGTCTTGGCCTTCAGGCATTCGACCATCTGGTAGGTGTTGCCGTCGCAGGACGGCTCGGGATCACCCTGGTCGCCGGCATGAGCCGCCGCTGCGAGGGCGGTGACGAACACGGCCGTGAGCAGAGGCCTTAGCTTAAACACCGTTTTCATGCCGCCGTCCCTTTCCGATCGATCCCCGCCATCGAACCATACATTAGTGCCGCTGCAGCGTATCCCGTTCACCCCCGACCGCGCCGTGCAACCGCTAGCCTTCCCGATCCGCGCAGGATATTTCATGGATGTGGAGGGACCATGCGGCGCGCGGTGACGCCTGCGATCGTTCTGGCCGTGTTCGGTCTGCTCGTCGGCGGACTGTTTCGCTACGCCTTCGATGAATCCGACGAGGCCTCGGTCGCGAACTATTCGCGCAGCGGCCTCGAGGGCGCCGCCATCTCCCTGATCGTCTGGGCGTCGCATCTCTATCTGGTCGCGCGCGGCGGCTGGCTGCGGCGGCGGCCGCTCATTGTCGAGTTGATCGGCCGCTCCGTGATCCTGGCCGCCATCGTCGCAGTCGCCGCGATCGTGCTGGAGATCGTTCTGTACGGGCATGGGCTCGAGGCGAAGTGGATTCGCGACACCTTCCTGAAGATCATCGGCGTCGGCCTCTTGATGTCGATCCCGATCACGACGATCTACGAGTTGGTCCGGATGATCGGCGGTCGGACGCTGCTCAATGTCGTGCTCGGGCGCTACCGCCGACCGGTGCGCGAGGAGCGCGTGCTGCTGTTTCTCGACCTGGTCGGCTCGACGTCGCTGGCGGAGGCGATGGGCGAACTGCGCGTGCAGGAGCTCTTGACGCGCTTCTTCTTCGACATCGACGACGCGATCGTGGCGCATGGCGGCGAGGTGCATGCCTATGTCGGCGACGAGGTCATCGTGACATGGCCGGCCGGTGCGGACGAGACATCGCGGCGCTATCTCGACTGCGTGTTCGCGATCGAGGACCGCTTGGCCAGGCGGGCCGATCACTATCGCAAGGAGTTCGGCGTGGTGCCCGCATTTCGGGCCGGAATGCATGCCGGTCCGGTCGTGATCGGCGAATGCGGGGACTCGCGGCGGCAGATCGCCTATTTCGGCGACACCGTGAACGTCACGGCGCGGCTGCAGGCGCATTGCAAGGAGGCCGGCCGGCCGCTGCTGATCTCGGGCGAGTTGCTTCGCCTGCTGCCTTCGGAACAGGATTTCGTCATCGAGCCGCTCGGCTGGACGCAATTGCGCGGGCGCGCCGCATCGATCGACATCTTTGCCGTCGCGCGGCGTGCGTCGTCCTAAATAATCTCTTAATGCGCATTAGAGCGCTTTCGAGCGAAGTGGGCACCGGTTCGCGTGAAGAAAACGCGTCATAACAAGAAGCCAGAGCTTCGGTTCTGATTCAATCAGAACCGAAGCTCTAGCTCCGACGGCTCCGTCGAAAGCGTAAATTGCATCGTGTCCGGTCGCGCCCTGTTAAGGATGCGATGCACCCGTATTTGCACCGGGTTCCACCTTAACGCACGTGTAAGACCGCGCCCTGCATGGTGCAGATCAGGTGTCATTCAACAAAAACAAGGTTGCCCATCGATGGCGCAACAGGCGTCACAATCGATTATTGCCGAACTCGAAGATGCGGTCAGGGACGGGACATCCGCCAAGCGCGTGCAGACGCTGCGGCAGGTCACCGATCTGTTCCTGAACGACGGCGACCGCCTCAACGATGAACAGGTCAAGGTGTTCGACGACGTGCTCTGCCTGCTCGTCGCGCGCGTAGAGACGCGGGCGCGGGCCGAGCTCAGCAAGCGGCTCGCACCGCTCGACTACGCGCCGTTTGAGGTGATTCAGCACCTCGCCTGGGACGACGACATCGGCGTCGCGGGCGACGTACTGACCCACTCCAGCCGCCTCTCAAGCGACGCACTGCGCGAGATCGCGAGCAGCAAGGGACAGGATCATCTGTTCGCGATCTCGGCGCGGGAAAACCTGCCCGCCTCCGTCACCGACGTGATCATCGACCGCGGCGAAGACAGAGTGATCCGGCGGCTCGCCAACAACGCCGGCGCGCAGTTCTCGGACAACGGCTATTCCTCGATCGTCGCCCGCGCCGCAGGCGATGACGAGCTGGTCGAGATCCTCGGGCTGCGCATCGACATTCCAGCCAAGCTGCTGCGCGACCTGCTGCAGCGCGCCAAGGATACGGTGCGCGCCCGCCTGCTCGCGATCGCGTCGCCCAGGGCGCGCGAGGAAATCAGCCGGGTGCTGAACGACATCGCGCAGGAAGAGGCCGCTGCTCCGCGCCGCAACTACGGCATCGCCGAAGAGCTGGTCAAGCTGATGAAGCAGCTGAACGAGCTCGATGACGCGGCCGTCTACAAGTTCGCCGAATCCGGCAAGTTCGACGAGGTCACGGTCGCGCTCGCCGTGCTCAACGACATGCCGATCGCGATGATCGAACGCCTGATGCTCGGGCTGCGCTCTGACCTGATCCTGATCCCGTGCCGTTCGGCACGGCTGAACTGGCCGACGGTCGAAAGCATCCTGCGCAAGCGGCCGCTGCCGCATTCGATCGACAACGCAACGCTCGAGATCGCACAGCGCGATTACCGGCGGCTGTCGCTGGAGACCGCACAGCGCACCGTGCGGTTCTGGCAGCTGCACAACAGGATCGAGAAGCAGCCGATCGCGGCGGGTTAACTGCCGCTACGTCGTCGTGACAACGAAAAAGGGTGGGCAACGCGTTTGCCCACCCTTTTTGATTTGATGCGTAGGGTGGGTTAGCCGAAGGCGTAACCCACCATGCCGAGGCGAAGCAGCGGCGGGTTACGCTTCGCTAACCCGCCCTAAGTTCGCGTCCAGCGCTTAGTTCTTGGTCTTGTCGACCAGCGCGCCCTTCTTGATCCAGGGCATCATGTCGCGCAGCTTGGCGCCGACTTCCTCGATCGGGTGCTGGGCGAGCTTGGCGCGGGTCGCCTTGAACGAGGTCTGGTTGACCTTGTTCTCCAGCATCCAGTCGCGGGCGAACTTGCCGCCCTGGATGTCGGCGAGCACGCGCTTCATCTCCGCCTTGGTCTCGGCCGTGACGATGCGCGGACCGGTGACGTACTCGCCAAATTCGGCGGTGTTGGAGATCGAGTAGTTCATGTTGGCGATGCCGCCTTCATAGATCAGGTCGACGATCAGCTTCACTTCGTGCAGGCACTCGAAATAGGCCATCTCGGGCGCGTAGCCGGCCTCGACCAGCGTCTCGTAGCCGCCCTTGATCAGCTCGACCAGGCCGCCGCAGAGCACCACCTGCTCGCCGAACAGGTCGGTCTCGCACTCTTCCTTGAAGGTGGTCTCGATGATGCCGGCGCGGCCGCCGCCGATCGCCGAGGCGTAGCTGAGGCCGAGGTCATGGGCGTTGCCCGACGAATCCTTGGCGATCGCGATCAGGCAGGGCACGCCGCCGCCGCGCTGATATTCCGAGCGCACGGTGTGGCCGGGGCCCTTCGGCGCGATCATCAGCACGTCGAGGTCGGCGCGCGGATCGAGCAGGTTGAAGTGCACGTTGAGGCCGTGGGCGAACACGAGCGCCGCGCCCTTCTTCATGTTGTCGTGCAGGTGCTCACGATAGATGTCGCCCTGCAGCTCGTCCGGGGTCAGCATCATCACGAGGTCGGCCCACTTGGCGGCCTCGGCGACTTCCATCACCTTGAAGCCGGCGGCTTCCGCCTTCTTGGCCGAGGCCGAGCCCTTGCGCAACGCAATGGCGACTTCCTTGACGCCGGAATCCTTCAGGTTCAGCGCGTGGGCGTGGCCCTGGCTGCCATAGCCGACGATAACAACCTTTTTGCCCTTGATCAGGTTCAGGTCGGCATCGCGATCGTAGTAAACTCGCATCGTGGTTTCCTCGTTTGAAGGGGGCCAAAATCGGCCGATGAATCAGGCTTTCGGAAGGTCAGAACCGCCGGGCGCCCGCGAATTTCCGGCGTTGTCTAGAGCATTTTCCCCCTCAGGGGAAACCCCCATCTCGCATGGCGCGGTGCGGCATCATGCGTCCATGAAGACCGGGTAGAGCGAGGCCATCAGCAGGATGGCCATGACGACGTTGAAGGCACGGATCGCCCGGGGCGAGGTCAGGATCGGCCGCAGCGCGGTGCCGAACAAGGCCCAGACGATGCAGGACATCGTCCCCAGGATCAGGCTCAGGCCGACCTGGATCGCGATGTTCCACGGAAAGGCAGCGATCGCCGCATAGGCCGTGATGGTGCCGATCACCATCACCCAGCCCTTGGCATTGATCCACTGGAACATGGCCGCGCCCCAGAACGTCATCGGGCCGCGGCCGCCCTTGTCGTCCTTGTCCGCCGAGGGCGGCTCGGCCATGGCGATGACGGCGGCGAGATAGACCAGGTAGGCCACGCCGCCATATTTCAGGATCGTCTGCAGCACCGGATAGGCGAGGAAGACCGCCCCTAACCCGACCCCGACCGCCCCGACCATGAAGGCGAAGCCGACCGTGATGCCGACGATGTGCGGCACGGTGCGGCGGAAGCCATAGGTCAGCCCCGACGACAGCAGCATGATGTTGTTGGGGCCCGGCGTGAAGAACATCACGACCGCGAACACGACAAAGGCGAACAGCAGCGAATTCGACATTGTGCCCTCACGCGACTTTCGGCAGAGTTTTTGGCCGTTTCGACAGCAGCATCACGGCGATGCCGGCGATGACAGTGACCATGCCGGCCAGCCGCAGCGGCCCGAACTTCTCGCCGAACACGACGCTGGAGGCGGCGGAGCCGACGAACGGCACCAGCAGCGCGAACGGCACCACCTGCGCCGCCGGATAATCCCGCAGCAGCCGGCCCCAAAGCCAGTAGGCGATGCTGGTGGAAATGGCGCCGACAAACAGCATCGAGACAATGCCGGCCGGCGACAGATGCGACAGCGACTGCCAGATCGGCTTCGCGCCCAGCGTCAGCAGCGACAGGCCGAACAACGGGACCGCCGCGCACAGGCACAGCCATGCGAACAGATCGAACATCCGCGCGCCCTGCGCCGGCCGCAGCAGCAGGTTTCCGATTGCGAACGAGACCGGCGAGATCATCAGGATGGCAAAGGCGGTGACGCTGAAATCGTAGCCGACGGTGCCGCAGATCATCAGCAGGCCGATCGCGGCGATGGCGATGCCGACGGTCTGCGGCCGCGACGGCAATTCGCCGAACAGCAGCGCGGCAAAGCCGATGGTGAACAGCGCCTGGCTCTGCACGATCACGCTGGTGAGCCCGACCGGCACGCCATGGGCGATTGCGATCGACTGCGCAAGGAATTGGCCGAGGAACAAGGTGAGGCTGATTCCGATCAGGAGCGGCCACGAGACCTGGCGCGGCTTGCGCAGCAACAGGCACGGCAGGGCCGCGATGCCGAAGCGCAGCGCCGTCATCAATTCGGGCGGCAGCTCATCGAGCGCGATCCGGCTTGCCACGAACGCAAGTCCCCAGATCACCGCGACCATGACGGCGATGCCAACATCGGCCGGCTTCATTGTTGTTCTTCTTTTGCTTCCGTTACGGTCGGGATCTAGATTTGTTGGTCCGGCATCGGTTTGCGCAGCAGGTAGGTACCGTGCAGCGGCGCGTGGTAATCGACGGAGACCAGCGTGAAACCGGTCTCGGTCAGCATGCGCTCCATCACCCAGCCGAAGGTCGAGTATTCGTCGCGCATGTGGGTGATCACGCTTTCGCGCTCGAAATCGTGATTCTTGATCGAGAAATCGGCCCACCCTTCGACATCGCGATCGACGCCGTCGGGCATGCTGACGAACACCATGTCGCGCAGATAGAAGTTCGCGCCGGGCTTCAGGGCGTTGAAGATCCGCGACAGCGCCACCGCCTTCCAAAAGTCGGGCAAATGATGCAGCGTGAACTCGCTGACGATCAGGTCGTAGGAATTCGGCTGATATGCGAACGACAGCAGGCCGGCCGGCTGGGTCCGGATCTTCGCCTTGCGGTCGCGCGCATAGATTTCGGCGAGCCCGATCATCGCGGGCGAGATGTCGATGGCGTCGACCTCGGCGCCCAGCAGCGCCGCCTCGGTCGCCAGCACCCCGTTGCCGCAGCCGATATCGGCGATCCGCCAGCCCGGCTTGGCGCCGAGCATGGTCAGCGCCTGACGGGCACGGACGTCGCTGTCCTCGCTGACGTCATAGATCGAGGCCACCGCGGTATCGAGACCGACCTGCCGCCGTTGGGTGTAGTACCAGTCGCGCGCCAGCATGATTCACATCCCTTCCGGCCCGCGCGTGATCGCGGCCACCCCGGTTCGTGACACCTCGACCAGCCCCAGCGGGCGCATCAGGTCGATGAACTGACTGATCTTGGACGAGTTGCCCGTGATCTCGAACACGAAGCTCTCGGTCGTGGCATCGATCACCCGGGCGCGGAACGCGTCCGCCAGCCGCAGCGCCTCGACGCGGTGATCGCCACCGCCCCTCACCTTGACCATCGCAAGTTCGCGCTCGATCGAGCTGCCGGTCAGCGTCATGTCGACGACGCGGTAGACCGGAATCATGCGGTCGAGTTGATGCTTGATCTGCTGGATCACCATCGGCGTACCCGTGGTGACGATCGTGATCCGCGAGAGGTGCTTCTGGCTCTCGGTCTCCGAGACGGTAAGGCTCTCGATGTTGTAGCCGCGGCCGGAGAACAGCCCGATCACGCGCGCGAGCACGCCGGGCTCGTTCTGCACGAGCACCGACAGCGTGTGCGTCTCGTTGGGATCGTGGCGCTCTTCGAGGAAGTAGGCGGATGCGGGCTGGTTCATGGTCGTCCCCTTACATGCTTTTCACGCCACCGCCCGCTGGGCGGCCGGCGCGGCATCCGTCCCGATCCAGGTCCGGAACAGATCGAAATCGATATTGCCGCCGCTCAGGATCAGGCCGACCCGCTTGCCGGCGAGCCTGGTCTTTTCCTGCAGCGCAGCCGCAAGCGCCGCAGCACCTGCGCCCTCGGCGAGATTATGGGTGTCGGTCCAGTAGGCGCGGATCGCCTGCCCGACCTCGTCGTCGGTGACCTGCACGATGCGGGATGCGCCCTTGCGGATCAGGGCGAACGCGTCCGCGTCCGGAATCCGCGTCGCCATGCCGTCGGCAAGGGTGTTGCTGGTCTCGGTGGTCACGATCTTTCCGGCCGCAAGCGACAGCGCATAGGACGGCGCCTCGGTCGACTGCACGCCGACGATCTCGGTCTTCAGCCCGAGTAGGTCGCGCGCCATGATGCAGCCCGAGATGCCGGAGCCCTGCCCGATCGGCACGTAGAGAATGTCGAGGTCGGGCGCGGTGCGGAACAGTTCGAGCGCATAGGTCGCAACGCCGAGCACCAGGTCCGGGTGGAACGACGGCACCATGTGCAGGCCGGCGAACTGAGCGCGGCGCTCGGCCTCTTCCCGCGCCGCCTGAAAATCCTCGCCGTGCTCGACCAGTTCGGCGCCAAACGCGTGCATGGCGCGGTTCTTCTCGACCGAGTTGCCACGCGGCACATAGATTGTCGCCGGCACGCCGTGACGGCCCGCGGCAAAGGCCAGGCTCTGACCATGATTGCCGCGCGTCGCCGAGATGATGCCGGGCACATCGGGCCGCTCGCGCTTCAGACGTTCGAGATAGACCAGCCCGCCGCGCACCTTGAAGGCGCCGGTCGGGGTGTGGTTCTCATGCTTGACCACGACCTCGGCGCCGAGCCGCTCGGCCAGCAGCGGCCAGGCATGCGCCGGCGTCGCCGGCACCGCGGTGCCGACGATCCTGTGCGCGCGCTCGAGCTCGTTGAGGTCAAACATGATCCGTCCTCACCTCACACCAGCGCCTTGCCACCCGCGAAGGCCCTCGCGGTGGCCTCATCGGTGGCTTCTTCCGGCAGCAGCATCTCGTTATGCGCCTTGCCCGACGGGATCATCGGGAAGCAGTTCTCCAGCGCGGCGACGCGGCAGTCGAACAGCACCGGACGCTTGATCGAGATCATCTCCTTGATCGCGCCGTCGAGATCGGAAGGCTTGGTCGCCTGCAGGCCGACGCAGCCATAAGCGTCGGCGAGCTTGACGAAGTCCGGCAGCGCCTCCGAGTACGAATGCGACAGGCGGTTGCCGTGCAATAGCTGCTGCCACTGCCGCACCATGCCCATGTACTGGTTGTTCAGGATGAAGATCTTGATCGGCAGCTCGAACTGGACCGCCGTCGACATCTCCTGGATCGTCATCTGCACCGAAGCGTCGCCGGCGATGTCGATCACCAGGCTGTCCGGATGCGCCACCTGGACGCCGACCGCGGCCGGCAGGCCGTAGCCCATGGTGCCGAGACCGCCGGAGGTCATCCAGCGGTGCGGCTCCTCGAAGCCGAAGAACTGGGCGGCCCACATCTGGTGCTGACCGACTTCGGTCGTGATGTAGGTATCCTTGCCGCGGGTCAGCTCGAACAGGCGCTGGATCGCATATTGCGGCAGGATGATATCGTTGTTCTTCTTGTAGGACAGCGACTTGCGCGCGCGCCATTGCGCGATCTGCTGCCACCACGCCTTGATGTCGGGCTTTTTGGCTTCCGCCTTGAACACCTGCAGCAAGTCGCCGAGTATGTTACCGGCGTCGCCGATGATCGGCACGTCGACGCGGATGTTCTTGTTGATCGAGGATGGGTCGATGTCGATGTGGATCTTCTTCGAGCCCGGCGAGAACGCGTCGGTGCGGCCGGTGATGCGGTCGTCGAAGCGCGCGCCGACGCACAGCATGACGTCGCAATCATGCATGGTCATGTTGGCTTCGTAGGTGCCGTGCATGCCGAGCATGCCGAGCCAGTTCGGCCCCGACGCCGGATAGGCGCCCAGCCCCATCAGGGTCGAGGTGATCGGGAAGCCGGTCGCCTCCACCAGCTGGCGCAGCAGTTGCGAGGCCTCGGAGCCCGAATTGATCACGCCGCCGCCGGAATAGATCACCGGACGTTTGGCATTGGCGAGCAGCGCCACCGCCTTGCGGATCTGGGTCGCGTCGCCCTTCACGCGCGGCGTGTAGGAGATGTGCACGTCCGACTTGCGCGGCGGATGATAGGTGCCGGTCGCGAACTGCACGTCCTTCGGCACGTCGACCACGACCGGGCCGGGCCGGCCGGTGGTGGCGACGTAGAAGGCCTCGTGCAGCACCTTGGCGAGGTCGTTGACATCGCGCACCAGCCAGTTGTGCTTGGTGCAGGGCCGCGTGATGCCGACCGTGTCGCACTCCTGGAAGGCGTCGTTACCGATCAGATGGGTCGGCACCTGGCCGGTGATGCAGACCAGCGGGATCGAATCCATCAGCGCATCGGTCAGCGGCGTCACCATGTTGGTGGCGCCGGGACCCGACGTCACCAGCACCACGCCGGGCTTGCCGGTCGAGCGCGCATAGCCCTCGGCGGCATGGCCGGCGCCCTGCTCATGGCGGACCAGGATGTGCTCGACCTCGCTCTGCTGGAAAATCTCGTCATAGATCGGAAGCACCGCGCCGCCGGGATAGCCGAAGACATGCTGCACGCCGTGATCGATGAGCGCGCGCACGATCATCGCGGCGCCGGTCATCTGATTGGGATCGTGGCTCTTGTCGGTCATGGTTCGCTCCGGATGCGCTTGTTTTTGCGCGGCTTTTGTCAGTTCTCGTCAGTTCGGCTTCGGGCAATAAAAAGGGGCCCCAGAGGCCCCATGCACACCGCCCGAATTTGGATGGCCGCTAGCCATCCCCGGCGGTGTGCCTGGGTACGACGGCGATAAGGAGTTTGGTAATAATATTGCGCACGATACGACCCAGTCTTCCCAAAGGTTGCGCGAACATAGCGGCCAAAGCCCGAATGTCAAGGCAAGGCAAGCACTTTCGCGATTTTTGGAGTGTAACGGGGTTCCAGCCGTTCGGCGAGCATTTTTGCGCGGCGCAATGCGCATGGCAGACGGGCGCGCGCCGCCACGGGCCCGGCGGAGCGGGCTCCATCCGGGCTTCTGTAACGGGCCTTTGTAAGTCAATCCCTTTTTGCGTGATCCACTCGCCGGGCACTTGCTTCTGTACGGGATCGGCGCGAAGGCCGTCGCCTGATGGGGTGCATTGAGGAGCCGGCCGGCCAATCTACGGAAGCGTGGTTGTGAGCCACTTCCCGGATGGCGGCCTGACCGGATCCATCGTCCCGGCGCAGGGACCTCGCTCAGGGAGAGCCTGGTGTCGTGGCCCGCCCAGAACCGATTGCTGCTCCTTGCTTAGGTTGCCGAGGCCTTGGCCATCGGGTTGAACGGTTTGGCGTCGGCGAGCATGCGATGCAGAACGACGGCGAGCTTGCGTGCGAGCGCCACCTTGGCCTTGCGCAGGCCTGCGCGCCGGGCGATCCGCATCGCCCAGCCTTTCAGCGCCGAGCAGTTCCTGACCGGCTTGGTCAGCATGACGTGAGCCGCCTGATAGAGCGCCTCGCGCACGGAGGCATCGCCGATCTTGCTGATGCGGCCGGTATAGTCGGTTTCGCCCGATTGGTACTTCTTCGGGGTGAGGCCAAAATGCGCTCCCGTCGCCTTCGAGGACCGGAAGCGCTTCGGGTCGTCGACCGCCGAGGCGTAGGTAAGCGCCACGATCGGGCCGACGGACGGTGTCGTCATCAGGAGGCGGGCTTGAGGGTGCGACCTGGCGAGCTTTTGGGTGTGCTTATCCAGGCCATTGAACTCGCGCCGCAGCACGGCGTGGGCTTCGAGCAGCGCCTGTGCCACGATCTCAAGTCCGGGATGGCCCGCTACGAGCTCCCGGATGCGTTCGGCGAACGTGCGCTCGGTGGTCGTGCCGACCTTCAGACCGAAGCCGCGGAGCACGCCGCGCAGGCTGTTCTCGATGTCGCGCAGCTTGGACTGCAGCAGCTTGCGTGCCGTCAGAACCGCCCGCGTCTCCTGCGCTTCGATCGACTTGCAGTGCACCGGCCGGAACCAGCCCAGCCGCATCAGTTGCGCGATCCCGCGGGCATCGTTGCGGTCCGACTTCACCGGCATCGCCTTGAAGGCATCGCGGACGTGCCGCGTCTCCAACAGTTCGACTGCCAGGCCCGCATCCCGCATCGCTGCGTAGAGCCATTGCGACAGCGGACCAGCCTCCAGCCCGATCCGTTCCAGCACCAACCCCAGCGACCGCAACCAGGTGATCAAGGCCTCCGGCTCACTCGCAACCCTCGCCTCGCGCAAAATCTTACCTGTCCCATCGACAAGGCAGACGCTCGAGCATTCCAAAGACACGTCGATTCCTGCATAGTGGTACATGGTCGTCCCTTAATGATGCTTGGAGCGGGCTTGCCCGACTCCGTTTATTGACACCATCAGTTTGAGGGACGACCGCCTTCCAACCAACAGGCCGCTCGCGAGCGCGCTTCCAAATCGCGCCGTAGCGAGCGGGCGGCCGGCCCGTTACCCCATCTACGAGGTCCGCTCTTGCAGCCATTCCTTCGCCGCCTCGGGCGCGACCCATTCGAACTCGGGGAGCTGGTGGCGGAACCAGGTGAACTGGCGCTTGGCGTAATGGCGGGTGTCGGCGCGGCCGATCTCGGCGGCCTCCTCCCGGCTGATCTCCCCCTTCAGGTGCCGGATCAGCCCCGGAACGCCGTGCGCCTTCATGGCCGGCAGCAGCGGATCAAGCCCGCGCGCCGCCAATGCGGCGACCTCGTCGAGCGCACCGGCATCGAGCATCGCGCCGAACCGCGCGTCGATCCGCGCATAAAGCCAATCTCGCTCCGGCGCGAGAAACACCGCGTGGAATTGGCCCGGCGGCAGCAGCGGTGGCAGGCCCTCGCGATGCCAGTCCGGCAGCGGGCGGCCGGTGGCCTCGACGACCTCGAGCGCGCGCGCGATGCGGGTGCGGTCGCGCGGCTTCAGCCGCTCGGCCGACACCGGGTCGCGCTCGGCAAGCTCGGCATGCAGCACCTACGAGGTCCGCTCTTGCAGCCATTCCTTCGCCGCCTCGGGCGCGACCCATTCGAACTCGGGGAGCTGGTGGCGGAACCAGGTGAACTGGCGCTTGGCGTAATGGCGGGTGTCGGCGCGGCCGATCTCGGCGGCCTCCTCCCGGCTGATCTCCCCCTTCAGGTGCCGGATCAGCCCCGGAACGCCGTGCGCCTTCATGGCCGGCAGCAGCGGATCAAGCCCGCGCGCCGCCAATGCGGCGACCTCGTCGAGCGCACCGGCATCGAGCATCGCGCCGAACCGCGCGTCGATCCGCGCATAAAGCCAATCTCGCTCCGGCGCGAGAAACACCGCGTGGAATTGGCCCGGCGGCAGCAGCGGTGGCAGGCCCTCGCGATGCCAGTCCGGCAGCGGGCGGCCGGTGGCCTCGACGACCTCGAGCGCGCGCGCGATGCGGGTGCGGTCGCGCGGCTTCAGCCGCTCGGCCGACACCGGGTCGCGCTCGGCAAGCTCGGCATGCAGCACCTCGACGCCGTGCTGCTCCAGCCTGGCGCGGACGCCGTCGCGCACCTCGGCCGGGATCGGCGGTACCGCGGACAGCCCGCGCGTCAGCGCCTTGAAATACAGGCCTGAGCCACCGATGAAGATCGGCAGGCGTTTGTCCGCACGGGCCTCGCCGAGCACCCTGGCCGCGTCAGTCACCCAGGCGCCGGCGGAGAAATTCACGCCGGCGTCGACATGGCCGTAGAGCTGATGCGGAACCAGCGCCTCCTCGCCCGCCGTCGGCCGCGCGGTGATGATTCTCAGATCGCGATAGACCTGCATGGAGTCGGTGTTGATCACGACCCCGCCGGTGCGCTGCGCGAGCGCGAGCGCCAGGGCCGACTTGCCGCTGGCGGTCGGCCCTGCGATAAGCACTGCCTTGTCCAACAATCCCGAATGCGCCTGCATGTCCCTCGTTGCCACGCTGATCTGCAATCCTGCAAGCCCCGCGCTCGACTCCACCATCGTCGACGGTGCGCGGGCCGTGCTGCCCTCACCCGGCCCGGCGCAGTGGCTGTTCAACGAAGTCGCCGTCGACATTCCCTTCGAGAGCCAGGACGCCGGCAGGGACGACATCAAGGCGATCGAGCAGCGCCTGCGCCGGGCCCGCAGCGACCTGCCGATCGACGTTGTCGTGCAGCCTCGGATCGGCCGGCGCAAGAAGCTTTTTCTGGCCGACATGGATTCCACCATGATCGGCCAGGAGTGCATCGACGAGCTCGCCGACTTCGCCGGGCTGAAAGCCCATGTCGCTGACATCACCGAGCGGGCGATGCGCGGCGAGATCGAGTTCGAGTCGGCGCTGCGGGAGCGCGTCGCACTGCTCAAGGGCCTGCCGGTCAGCGTGGTCGACGAGGTCCTGGACAAGCGCATCACGCTGACGCCGGGCGGCCGCGACCTCGTCATGACCATGCGCGCACACGGCGCCTATAGCTGCCTGATCTCGGGCGGCTTCGCCCAGTTCACCAGCGTGGTCGCGGCGAAGGTCGGTTTTCAGGAGAACCGCGCCAACCAGCTGCAGGTCGAGAACGGCAAGCTGACCGGCGAAGTGGTCGAGCCGATCCTTGGCCGCGCAACCAAGCTCGCCACCCTGATCGAGCTCACCGAAGCGTTCGACCTCGACGATATTGACACGCTGGCGGTGGGCGACGGCGCCAACGATCTCGGCATGATCCAGGCCGCAGGCCTCGGCGTCGCCTATCACGCCAAGCCGGCGGTCGCAGCCGCAGCCGCCGTGCGGATCGACCACGGCGATCTCACCGCGCTGTTGTACGCGCAGGGCTATCGGCGGGACGAGTTTGTGGCGGGGTGATCCTTGGCGTCGTCCCGGCCGAGTGCGCGCTTGCGCACGGAGCCGAGACCCATAGCCACCGATGCCGGCTAATCTAGAAAAGCCGTTGCCCACTTCCTCAACAAGAACGGCCGCGGCGTACTGGATCCCCCGCTTTCGCGGGGGATGACAGGGTCAGGCGTCAGCGCACGCCGTTACTGCACGCCGAGCGCAACGAAGCGCAGTTCGCCGTCGCCGTTGGAGACCAGCAGCAGCACGGACTTCTTGCCGTCCTTCTTCAGCTGGTCGACGCGCTTCTTGATGTCGGCGGCGCTCGCCACCGCCTCCTGCGCAACCTCGACGATGACGTCGCCGGCCGACAGCCGCTTCTCGGCGGCGTCGGAATTGCCGTCAACGCCGGTGACGACGACGCCCTTCACGCTGTCCTTGATCTTGTACTTGGTACGCAGGTCCTTGCTCAGCGCCGCGAGGTCGAGACCGAGCGCCTTCTGGGTCACCGGCTTCTCGGCGGTGTCGTCCTTCGACTTGGCGTTGACCTGCTGAACCTTGTCATTGTCCTCGAGCCGGCCGAGCGTGACCTTGCGGGTCTCCTCATTGCCCTTGCGGATGATGACGACGTCGACTTCCTTGCCGACCGCGGTGTCGGCGACGATGCGCGACAGATCCTTCGGGTCCTTGACGTCCTTGCCGTCGAATTTGACGACGACGTCGCCGGGCTCGATGCCGGCCGGCTTGGCCGGGCCCTTGTCGTCGACGCCGGCGACCAGCGCGCCGCGTGCCGGCTTGATGTTGAGGCTGTCGGCGATCTCGTCGGTGACCTGCTGGATGCGCACGCCGAGCCAGCCGCGGCGCAGCTCGCCGAACTTCTGCAACTGGTCGACGACGCCGGCCACCGTCTTCGACGGCACGGCGAAACCGAGACCGATCGAACCGCCGGTCGGGGAGATGATCAGCGTGTTGACGCCGATCACCTCGCCTTCGAGGTTGAACAGCGGACCGCCGGAATTGCCGCGATTGATGGCGGCGTCGGTCTGGATGTAGCTGTCATACGGCCCCTGGCTGATGTCGCGGTTCTTGGCCGAGACGATGCCCGCGGTCACGGTGCCGCCGAGGCTGAACGGGTTGCCGATCGCGACCACCCAGTCGCCGAGACGGATCTTGTCGCTGTCGCCGAACTTGACCGCGACGAGCGGCTTCGGCGGCTTGAACTTGAGCACCGCAAGGTCGGTCTTCTTGTCGACGCCGACCAACTCGGCCTTGATCTTGGTGCCGTCGTTGAGGATGACGTTGATCTCGTCGGCGTCGGCGATGACATGGTTGTTGGTGACGACGATACCCGCGGTATCGACGATGAAGCCCGAGCCGAGCGAGTTGGTCTTGCGCGGCTGGAACTCGCCGCTCTTGTCGCCGCCCTTGCCGGGCGGCCCGCGGCGGTTCTTGAAGAAGTCGTCGAAGAATTCCTCGAACGGCGAGCCCGGCGGCAGCTGCGGCATCGCGCCGCCGCCTTTGTTGGCCTCGATCGTCTGCGACGTCGAGATATTGACGACCGCGTCGATCACCTTCTCGGCGATGTCGGCGATGCCGTCTGGACCACGCGCGAACGCCGGCACAGAGCTCAGCATGCTCGCAGCACCGATCGAGATCGCGGCTCCCACCATGCGGAGGCGACGGCTCAGGGCTGGTCTGGCAGCGGTCATGTCGGAAGTTCTCCAGGCAAACGGGTTCGAAATCAGCTGGTTACAGAGTGCGCCCGAACGGGCGGGCGGCGCAAGCATCTCAGCCGGATATTTCGGCGAAAAACCGGCCGCAAGAGGCTCACGATTATGTTCATTCCGGCACGATCGGCGCGACGGAACATGCAACGCTCAGCGTCGCACCGCCCAGATCAGAACCAGGCCTGCGACCGCCGAACCGATGCCGACGATACGCAGCAAATTGTCGGGTGTCGCCAGCGCACTCTTCATCGCCCGGCGCATCCAGGCGGGACTTGCCGCGAACAGGATGCCTTCGAGCACGAACAGGATTCCCAGACCGATGAGGAAGTCGCCGAACGCTATGGACTTCATCGGATGGCAGCCTCCCGCTCGATGCTTGTTGTTGTTTGAGTGGCGGCGACGCGTTGTCCGCATCGCCACCAAATCATGATGTTCACGCCGTGAAGTTCAAGTCGTGAGGTTACTGTTTCGGCGCGGCGGCCGCCTCAGGCAGCCTGCCGTTGGCGCTGCCGAAGTATCTGAAGAATTCCGAGTCCGGCCGCAACAGGAAACGCGTGTCGCCGGACTTGAGGCTGTTCTCGTAGGCCGTCATCGAGCGATAGAATGCGAAGAAGTCCTTGTCCTTGCCGTAGGCCTCGGCGAACAACCGGTTGCGCTCGGCGTCGCCCGCACCGCGGGTTTGCTCCGCGGTGGAGTTCGCCTCCGCGACGATCACGGTTGCTTCGCGATCGGCCTTCGAGCGGATCTCCTGCGCCTTCTGGTCACCCTGGGCACGGAACTCGGCCGCCTCGCGCTGACGCTCGGTCTTCATCCGGTCGTAGACCGCCTGGCTGTTCTGCTCCGGCAGGTCGGCGCGGCGGATCCTGACGTCGACGACCTCGATGCCGTATCCGTCAGCCTCCTTGTCGAGCTGCTCGCGGATCCGCGACATCAGCCGCTCGCGTTCGTCACGCACCACCGTGATGAAGCTGACCTCGCCGAGCACGCGGCGCAGCGACGCGTTCAACAGTGTGGTCAGCTGCAGATTGGCAGCCTGGATCGAGCCGACGCTGGTGTAGTAGCGCAGCGCATTCTTGATGCGATAGCGCGCGAAGGCGTCGACCACCAGCCGCTTCTGGTCGGAGGCGATCACCTCCTGCGACGGGTTTTCGAGATCGAGGATGCGCTTGTCGACATTGATCACCGAATTCCACGGCGCCTTGAAGTGCAGCCCGGGATCGGTGACGACATCGACCGGCTCGCCGAACCGCAGGACGATGGTCTGCTCGGTCTGCTGCACGGTGAACACCGAGCTGTAGCCGACGGCAAGCACGATGAAGAGGATGATCAGGGACACAATGCCGGTGACAGGGGACCTCATCGGGTGGCTCCCTGCTGGCCGGTCGTGGCCGGTGCTGCCGCCGGACGCCGCGGCGTCAACTCGCCGAGCGGAAGATAGGGCACGATGTTCTGACCCTGGCCACCGTCATAGACCAGCTTCTCGGAGCTGCCGAGCACCTTTTCCATGGTCTCCAGATAGATGCGCTCGCGCGTCACGTCGGGTGCCTTCTTGTACTCTTCATAGACTTTCAGGAAGCGGGCGCTCTGGCCCTTGGCCTCGGCGACCGCCTGCTCCTTGTAACCTTCGGCCGCCTGCAGGATCTGCGCGGAACGACCACGCGCATCCGGCACGACCCGGTTGGCGTAGGTCTGCGCCTCGTTCTGTTTGCGCTCGAGGTCGGAGCGCGCCGCCTGCACGTCGCGGAATGCGTCGATCACTTGAGCCGGCGGGTCGACCTTCTGCATCTGCACCTGCGCAATCTGGATACCCGCGCTGTAGCCGTCGAGCGTCTTCTGCATCAGTTCCTGGACGTTCTGCTCGGTGACGTTGCGCGCCCCGGTCAGGATCGGCTGGATCTGCGAGCGGCCGATCACCTCACGCATCGCGCTTTCGGCAACCGCCTTCACCGTGCCTTCGGGATTCTGGATGTTGAACAGATAGGCGCCGGCCCCGCCCGGCTTGATACGCCACAGCACGGTGAAGTCGACGTCGACGATGTTTTCGTCGCCGGTCAGCATCAGGCTCTCCTCCGGCACGTCACGCATGGTGCGGCCGCGGCGAGCGGGATCGTCGATCAGGGTCATGCCGATCGAGATCGTGTTGACGCGCAGCGCCTTCGGCAGCAGCACCGTCTCGATTGGATATGGCAGGTGATAGCGCAGGCCCGGCTGCGCATCGCGGACATACTTGCCGAAGCGCAGGACGACGCCAAGCTCTTCGGACTGCACACGGAAGATGCCGGTCGCGAACCAGATCGCCAGCGCGGCGACCAGCACCAGCGCGACGCCCATGCCGCTGAAATGACCGCCGGGCAGCCACTGCTGCAGCCGGTCCTGGCCGCGCCGCAGCAGATCCTCAAGATCCGGCGGCCTCGGCCCGGCTGACTGCGGACCGGTGCCCCACGGCCCTTTCGGACCCGAGCCCCAGGGCCCCCCGCCTTGATTTTTCCACGGCATCAAACATCTCCTCGACAAGTCCGGACGGGACGCCCGGCCTCGAATGTCCGGCCCGGTTATAGGGGACCGCTAGGGCCCTTACAACGCAAGCTTCCTGGCCGGACGAGCTATGCGCCGGGCCATAATTGTCAATGCAAACATTAGTTAACGTTGGCTGCGCCGACGATATGTCACATAGGAGAAGTCGACGCTGTCGTCCGGACCTGCCGGATTTCGCACGCGCGCGACCTCGTCCCACTCCTTCGCATCGATTTTGTCGAACCGTGTGTCGCCGTCCGGCCTGGCGTGGACCTCGGTGATCTCCAGGCGATCGGCCACACCCATCCACTGCGCGTAAATCTCCGCGCCGCCGATGATCGCGATCTCAGTGGCGAAACGCCGCAGCGCGTCACCAAGCGCAATGGCGCGGGCGTTCTCGAACGACGTCGTGACGATGGCGCCGCGCGCGCGGTAGTTCGCATCGCGCGTCACCACGATGTTGGTGCGCCCCGGCAGCGGCCTGCGCAGGGATTCGAAGGTCTTGCGTCCCATCACGACGGGCTTGTTCAGCGTGATCGCCTTGAGGCGCTGCTGGTCGGATTTGAGCCGCCACGGAATGGCGTTGGCGCTTCCGATCACGCCGTTCTCGGCGACCGCAACGACCAGCACGATCTCCATCAGCGTGTCCCTTCCGCGAGCGTCGACAGCGCCGGGCCGGAGACGCGGCAGATCGTCCATTCGTCCATCATCTCGGCGCCGAGCGACTTGTAGAACGCGATCGACGGCGCGTTCCAGTCGAGCACCGCCCATTGCAGGCGCGCCCAGCCATTGGCGAGGCATTGCTTCGCCAGATGCACCAGCAGCGCCTTGCCGATGCCGTTGCCGCGCAGCGCCGGGCGCACGAACAGGTCTTCGAGATAGATGCCGTGGCGGCCGGCGAAAGTCGAGAAGTTGACGAACCAGACCGCGAAGCCGGCCGGCTCGCCGTTCCATTCCGCGATGTCGCAATAAAGCCGCGGGTTCGCGCCGAAAAGCGCCTCGGCGATATCGGCCTCGCTGGCGTGGACCTCGTGCAGGAGCTTTTCGTATTCGGCGAGTTCGCGGACCAGCGAGAACACCAGTCCGGCCTCATCGGGCCGCGCGCGGCGGATGGTCAGCGACATTCAGCCCCTCAGACCGCGACTTCAGCCTTGATGTGCGGATGCGGGTCGTAACCTTCGAGTTTGAAGTCCTCATAGCGGAACGCGAAGATATCCTTCACATCGGGATTGATCGTCATCGTCGGCAACGGCCGCGTCGGCCGCGTCAGCTGCAGGCGCGCCTGCTCGATATGGTTCGAGTAGAGATGCGCATCGCCGAGCGAGTGCACGAAATCACCGGGCTTCAGCCCGGTGACCTGCGCCACCATCATGGTCAGAAGCGCATAGGAGGCGATATTGAAGGGCACGCCGAGGAAGACGTCGCCGGAACGCTGATAGAGCAGGCAGGACAATTTGCCGTTGGCGACATAGAACTGGAACAGGCAGTGGCACGGCGGCAGCGCCATCTTGTCGACCTCGGCCGGATTCCAGGCGCTGACGATCAGCCGCCGCGAATCCGGATTGCGCTTGATCATCTCGATCACGTTGGCGATCTGGTCGATGCTGCGGCCATCGGGCGCCGGCCACGAGCGCCATTGCGAGCCGTAGACCGGGCCGAGATCGCCATTGGCGTCGGCCCACTCGTCCCAGATCGTGACGCCGTTGTCGTTGAGATATTTGATGTTGGTGTCGCCGGCGAGGAACCAGAGCAGCTCGTGCACGATCGCCTTCAGCGGCAGCCGCTTGGTGGTCAGCATCGGGAAGCCGGCCGACAGATTGAAGCGCATCTGGTGGCCGAAGATCGACAGCGTGCCGGTGCCGGTGCGGTCGTGCTTCTCCGCGCCATCAGCGAGGATGCGTTCGAGCAGGTCGTGATACTGGTTCATGGCGTTGGTTTCGGACCCTTCAAGGGGAAGCGGCGAACTTAGCGGCCGCGGCCGCCGGCCGACACGCCGATTCGGCTGATTGCACCGATTATACCCTGAAAAATGAACACTCTTCCGGCAAACGACAAGGGGCGGAACTTGCGTTCCGCCCTTGCCTATCCACTTGATCGCATTGAATTAAGAGGCCGGCTTGAGCACCGGCGTCCATTTCGCGATCTCGCTCTTGACCAGGGTCGCGAGCGCCTCCGGGGTGCGGCTGGCGGGCGCCGGGATCACGCTGCCGAGCTCGAGCAGGCGCTTGCGCACGGTCTCGTCGTCGAGCGCCTTGATGGCCGCCGCATTCAGGGTGGCGATGATGGTGGGCGAGGTTCCCTTCGGCGCGAAGATCGCGTTCCAGGCCTGGGCCTGGAAATCCGGCAGGCCGGCTTCCGCCGTGGTCGGGACATTAGGCAGCGACGGATTGCGCTCGGCGGTCGCGATCGCGTAGGCCTTGATGGTGCCGGCATTGATCTGCGGCACCGCGTTGACGATCTGGTCGCACATGTAATCGACTTGGCCGGCGACCAGCGCATTCATCGCAGGTCCTGTGCCGTTGAAGGGCACGCCGACCGGCTTGATGCCGAGGATCGAGTTCAAGAGCTCGCAGGACACGTGGGAGACCGAGCCGATGCCGGCATGCGCGGCGTTGACCTTCTCGGCATTGGCCTTCACATAGGCGACGAATTCCTTGAGATCCTTCGGCGGAAAATCCTTACGGGCAAGGATCAGGATCGGCGTGCCCGCAAGCAGCGCGACGGGCTCGAAATCCTTCTCCGGGTGATAGGCCAGCTTCGGATAGAGCGGCACCGAGGCGGCGTGCGTGCCCATATGCCCGGTAACCAGCGTATAGCCGTCATTGGCGGCGCGCGCGGCGCGCGTCGTCGCGGTGGTGCCGCCGGCGCCGACCACGTTCTCGATCACGATGCTCTGTCCGAGCGTCGGCGCCATGTTCGCGGTGACGATGCGCGAGATGACGTCGGTCGGACCGCCGGCTGCGAACGGCACGATCATGGTGATGGTGCGGGTCGGGTAGTTCTGCGCGGACGCCGGCACGGCTGCGGCGCTCAGTGCGGCAAATGCCGAAAGGCATGCGCCCGCAAGCGAGCGAATGGAGATCATTTCGAATCCTCCCGGGAACGTTTGACCAATAAAAATGCCGGCCAAATCGGCCAGCATTTTCATTTCACGAGACGACATCGAGTGTCGATTGGACTTCCGCCTGCGGCGCGCCGACGCAGGGCCGGCAGTACGCTCAGCCCTCGGACTCCACGAACACTTCGTCGCGCTTGGCACGCAAGCTCGGCAGCACGGCAAGCACCAGCAGGCCTGCCGCGATCGCCAGCAGCACAGCCGATAGCGGCCGCGACAGGAACACGCTCCAGTCGCCGCGCGAGATCAAGAGTGCACGACGCAGGTTCTCCTCCATCAGCGGGCCCAGCACCATGCCGAGCAGCAGCGGCGCCGGCTCGAAATCGTGCTTGATCAGCCAGTAGCCGACCAGGCCGAACGCGCCTGCGAGGACGACGTCGACCGGCGCGTTGTTCACCGAGTAGATGCCGATCGCACAGAAGATCACGATCGAGGGGAACATTAGCCGGTACGGCACGCGCAGCAGACGGACCCAGATGCCGACCAGCGGCAGGTTGATGATGATCAGCATCAGATTGCCGATCCACATCGAGGCGATCATGCCCCAGACCAGATCGGGCTGCTTCACCATCACCTGCGGACCCGGCACGATGCCATGAATGGTCATCGCGCCGACCATCAGCGCCATCACCGCATTCGGCGGGATACCGAGGGTGAGCAGCGGGATGAACGAGGTCTGCGCGGCGGCGTTGTTGGCGCTTTCCGGCGCCGCCACGCCCTCGATCGCTCCGCGGCCGAACCGCGATGGATCCTTCGCGATCTTCTTTTCCAGCGTATAGGCCGCGAACGACGCAATCACGGCGCCGCCGCCCGGCAAAATGCCGAGAATCGATCCGAGGATCGTGCCACGCACGATCGCAGGCGCGGAGTCCTTAAGGTCCTTCCTGGTCGGCATCAGGCCGGTGATCTTCTGCTGCACCAGATCACGGCTCATCTCGGCACCCGCGTCGAGATTGCGGATGATCTCCGCAAAGCCGAACACGCCCATCGCCACGGTGGCAAAGCCGAGGCCGTCTGCGAGTTCCGGGATGTTGAAGGCCATGCGCGAGGCGCCGGTCTCGATGTCGGAGCCGACCATCGACAGCAACAGGCCGAACACGATCATCGCGATCGCCTTCAGCACCGAGCCCTTTGCGAGCACCACCGCGAAGATCAGGCCGAGCACCATCAGCGAGAAATATTCGGCCGGGCCGAACGCCAGCGCGAGCTTGGTCAGTGGCGCGCCGAGCACGGCGATCAGCACGGTCGCGACGCAGCCTGCGAAGAACGAGCCGATCGCGGCGATCGCCAGCGCCGGGCCGGCGCGGCCCTGCCGGGCCATCTGGTGGCCATCGAGCGCAGTGACCACGGAGGTCGCCTCACCCGGAATATTGACCAGGATCGAGGTGGTCGAACCGCCATATTGCGCGCCGTAATAGATGCCGGCGAGCATGATCAGCGCACCGACCGGCGGCAGGCCGAAGGTGATCGGCAGCAGCATCGCAACGGTGGCGATGGTGCCGATGCCCGGCAACACGCCGACCAGCGTGCCGACCAGCGCACCGATCAGGCACATCAGAAGGTTGATCGGCGAGAACGCGACGACGAAACCGTGGGCGAGATTGGCAAACAGCTCCATTTCGCCCTCACTGAATCAGGAAACGCGGGAACATCGGCATCGGAAGTCCCAGCACATAAGGAAACAGCAGCGCGCAACCGAGCGTCAGACAGCCGCCGACAATGATGGCCTCGATCCATCTTGTCTCATGCGAGCCAAGCGCTGCGATCAGGAAGGCGGCAAAGGCCGAGACGACGAGCCCGAGCGGACGGATCGCCACGGCGAAGAACACGATGGCCGCGGATACGAACAGCGGGCCGCGCCAGGAATAGGCGGCGATATGCGGGCCGTCCTGCAGAAGTCCCATCAGCGCGACGGCGCCGCCGAGCAGCAGCAGCAGCACGGCAAACATGCGCGGCGCGGTTCCGGCGCCGAACGAAAATCCGTGCATGCCCTGCAAATCGCTCGAGGCCCACAAGGCAAACAGCGCCACCGCCATCATGGCGAGCCCGCCGACAAAGTCCTGCGGACCGCGTACCCATTTCGGCAAGATCGATTTGACCGGCGCCTCGCTCGGCGTATCGCTCATGACTTCGCTTCCCCCGTCAGGGCTGTCCCGCCCGTTTTGATTGCATGGCTTGGCTGTGGTGCGTTGACCGCAAGCCTTGCTAGCGATTTTCGTCAGATAACGCCAGCAAAACCCAAGAGGCCTCCGGCAAGCAACATCCACAAGGGGTTGATCCGCGTCGCAAACGCGAGCGCCGCCGTGACAATGGTGATCAGAACCGCGATCCAACTTTGGTCTGATGTCTGCGCCACGATCAGGCCCGAGGCGGCCATCAGGCCGATCGACAGCGGAACCAATGCCGCCTGAATGATCGCCGGCCAGCGCGCGCCGCGCGAGCGATCGAGGAAACGGCTTACATAATAGGCAAGCAGAGCGGTCGGCCCGCACATCGCCACCGTTGCGGCCAATGCTCCGGCGACACCTGCGACAGAATAGCCTATCAGCGTCACGATCAGCACGTTCGGCCCCGGCGAGAGCTGCGAGATCGCGAACACGTCGGCGAACTGCTTGTCGGTCAGCCAGTGATGCACGTCGACAGCGGCACGGTGCATTTCGGGAATCGCCGAATTGGCCCCGCCGACCGCAAACAGCGACATCAGGCCGAAGGTCCAGAGCAGCGCCGCGATCGGGTTGGGCTCCGGGCTCATGCCCTCACCATGCGGCGTGTCAGGATCGTGATCGCAATGCTGAGCGGGATCGCCATCAGCAGCACGATCTGCAGCGGCCAACGGATCAGTCCGATCGCGACGAAAACCGCCGCCAGAATGACCAGGCCTGTGACATCGCGCCGCTGCAACAGCGGCATCATCATTTTGGTGACGACGGCGAACAGCAGCCCGACCGCGGCGCAGGCCACGCCGGCGAGCGTCCGGCGCAGGACGTCGATATCACCGTAGCGGGCGTAGAGCGCGGCAAGGATGGTCGCGATCACCATCGGCGGGCCGACCAGCCCGGCGAAGGCCGCAAGCCCGCCGGCGATGCCGCGAAACCGCGCGCCGAACACGACCGACAGGTTGACGATGTTCGGACCTGGCAGGAAATGGCACAGCGCGAAGGTCTCGTTGAACTCTTCCGCCGTCATCCAGCGGTGCTGCTCGACGATCGAGCGCCGGGCCCAGACCAAAACCCCGCCAAAACCGGCCAGCGACATCTTGGCAAAGGCCAGGAACAGCTCGAGCAGGCCGGGCTGGTGGGGCGGCGACGGTGCGGAGGGAGCCGGCGCCGGGGCGGCGACCGGCGGGGATTCCGGGGGCATGGGCGAAATCTAAAGCGGCTGGCGGACCCCGGCCAACCCAAATCGGCGTGTTTTCACACCTGAACAAGCCTGAATCGGCTCTGTTTTTCTCCGTCCGCGCCGCCTATATTGGGGGTGCCGGTTCGCCGGCTATGGAAATAAATGGCCGTCGCAATAAACCATTCGGACCCGGGGGCGGTACCCGGCGCCTCCACCAAAACCCATCATGGGTGGCTTTTGGCGGGGGCGAAATAGGATCGACGAGGGCGTAAAGGGCGTGTTTTTTCTCGGTATGGTTCCGCCGTTATCGGGCTAATGCAATAGTTGCCAACGACAACTTTGCTCCGGTTGCTCAGGCTGCGTAACGCAGTTTGAAAGACCATCTTAAAGTCCTAACGGGTTAAGCTCCGTTAGGCGGGGTTCGGAGGCACCTGGCAACAGAAGCCTCCACTTTAATTTCCGAACGGGCGTCCGCCCGTATTTCAGCCACCCACCCTGCTGATTTCCGGCTCCCGGCGGGGTAGCATGGCCAAATGGGCGAGTCGGACGATCCGGCGATGCTTACCGGCCAATTTTCGAAGCGACAGGATTACGATGGCGACCGATCACATCCGATATGACGTGCTGGCGCGCGACGCGCTGCGCGGGGTGCTGCGCCGGGTGTTGTCCGACGCCGCCGAACATGGCCTGCCGGGCGAGCACCATTTCTACATCACCTTCCTGTCGCACGGCGACGGCGTGAAGCTGTCGACGCGGCTGCTCGCGCAATATCCGGAAGAGATGACGATCATCCTGCAGCACCAGTTCTGGGATCTGGTGGTCACCGAGGATCGCTTCGAGGTCGGCCTGTCGTTCGGCGGGATTCCGGAGCGGCTGACCGTGCCGTTTGCCGCGGTGACGCGCTTCCTCGATCCGTCAGCGCCGTTCGATCTGCGATTCGATGTCTCGGACGCGTTGTCCGAAGAGCCTCCCGCCACGGCGCCGGCTTCTCCCCTCCCCGCACCTGCCGCCCGCGCGGCGGTCGAGATCGAGACGGCCGAGACCGAGCAAGAGCCCGCGAAGCCCAGCGAAGGCGCCGAGGTCGTGCGTCTCGATCGCTTCCGCAAGAAATAATCTAAGCACAGATCGCTCCGCGACCTTGTAGGATGCCTGCCAGGACCGGGATGACAGATCGTCATCCCGGATTATCTTCGGCATGAACGTGCCTCCGCGCCGACGCATCGCGTTGCCGCACGGGAAAACCGGCGCCGCGCCGGTTCACGTTCTGATGACGCAACGGAGAGCATCCATGGCTCAATCGACGACACCATCCAGCGCCGCCAGCCGCAGCGAGACCGACAGCTTCGGCCCGATCGACGTCCCCGCCGATCGCTACTGGGGCGCACAGACCGAACGCTCGCGGCAGAATTTCAAGATCGGCCACGACCGGATGCCGATCGCGATCATCCACGCGCTCGGCATCGTCAAGCTCGCGGCGGCCGAGACCAATCGCGAACTCGGCCAGCTCGATGCACGCCGCGCCGACGCCGTCATCAGCGCCGCCAAGGAAGTGATCGACGGCAAGCTCGACGATCATTTTCCGCTGGTCGTGTTTCAGACCGGCTCCGGCACGCAGACCAACATGAACGTGAACGAGGTGATCGCCAACCGCGCCAACCAGATGCTCGGCGGCGAGCTCGGCGCCAAGCAGCCGATCCATCCGAACGATCACGTCAACATGAGCCAGTCGTCGAACGACTCGTTTCCGACCGCGATGCACATCGCAGCCGCAAGCCGCATCATCGCCGACCTGATCCCCTCCCTCACCGAGCTGCATCAGGCGTTGCACCAGAAGCAGGAGGCGTTCGCCAAGATCGTCAAGATCGGACGCACTCATACCCAGGATGCGACGCCGCTGACGCTCGGCCAGGAATTCTCCGGCTACGCCGCGCAGGTCGAGAGCGGCATCGCGCGGCTGCACGTCGCGGTGAAGGAGCTGTTTCCGCTGGCGCAGGGCGGCACCGCCGTCGGCACCGGCCTCAACTCGAAGCCGGAATTCGCCGGCGCTTTCGCCAGGCATGTCGCTGAGATCACCAAGCTGCCGTTCACCAGCGCGGCAAACAAGTTCGAGGCGCTGGCTTCCAACGACGCCTATGTGCTGGTGCACGGCGCGATCAATTCGGTGGCGACCGGCCTGTTCAAGATCGCCAACGACATCCGCTTCCTCGGATCCGGCCCGCGCTCCGGCCTCGGCGAATTGATCCTGCCCGAGAACGAGCCGGGCTCGTCGATCATGCCGGGCAAGGTCAACCCGACCCAGTGCGAAGCCATGACCATGGTCTGCTGCCAGGTGTTCGGCAATCAGACCACGATCACCATCGCCGGCAGCCAGGGCCATTTCGAGCTCAACGTGTACAAGCCCGTTTTGGCATATTGTATGATAAATTCCATTCAACTGCTGTCTGATGTTGTCCGCTCATTTACTGAGCATTGCGTTGTCGGAATACGCGCCGACGAAAAGCGCATCAACGAACTGATGCAGCGCTCGCTGATGCTGGTGACGGCGCTCGCGCCGAAGATCGGCTACGACAATGCAGCCAAGGTCGCCAAGACGGCGCACGCGCGCGGAACGACGTTGAAGGAAGAGGCTTTGCGGCTCGGATTTGTTTCCGCGGATGAATTTGATCGCCTTGTGCAGCCGGACAAAATGACACACCCGGGCTAAAGCGAGGCGCTCAATGTCCGGATAATTACGGTCAGCGCGCGTGATATAATTATGGATCATAACGCCTAAAGACTAAGGCTGCTTACCTATCAGCCCTGCGCTGGCGCGTGGTACAGACGTCTAGTTTTCGCAGAGCGAAACGGATTCTTTGATGCTATCAGAGGCATCAAATGGGGATTCGGGATGAATATCGAGCCGGGCGCGCAGCGCGATCGCTCTTGCTTTCGTCACGATGCATCACCAAGTCCGCTGTGGGGACGATGAGGACGACGAGCATGGGCGACGTGGTCAACCTGAAACGATTCAAGAAGCGCGGTGAGCGCGAACAAGCGGCAAAGCAGGCCGAAGCCAATCGTGCGCTATTCGGTCGCACCAAATCCGAACGCGCGCGTGACCAATTTCACGACGAGCGCAGCGCGCGACAACTCGATCAGCATCGCATCGAAAGCGGAGACGCATCATGAAGTCTCCCGTTGTTAAGCGCTCGATCGTCGTCGCCGGGCACAAGACCAGCGTCAGCCTCGAAGAAGCCTTCTGGAACGGCATGAAGGAAATTTCCGGTCTGCGGAACATGACGCTGTCGGAATTGGTCGGCGAGATCGACAACAACCGTCAGCAGGGCAATCTGTCCTCGGCGATCCGGCTCTTCGTGCTCGACTACTTCCGCTCACGCGCCACGCCGGCCGTGCCGACCGATGTCAGGCCGCAACAGGTCGATACGCGTCAGCAGGCCTGAGGCCTCTCCGACCGTCGCAATGAGCCGACGGTCGCTCGCTGAGCGAGCTTCAGCATGAAGGTCAATCGCATCGTCGCGAACGTTGCCGCGTCAGACATCGCGGCAGCGAAGTCGTTCTATCAGGATATCCTTGGCCTCAAGCCGCTGATGGATTTCGGTTGGGTTGCGACTTACGGTTCATCCGAAACGATGCAGGTTCAAATCAGCTTCGCATCCGAAGGTGGCTCGGGCACGCCGGTGCCCGATCTTTCGATCGTGGTCGATGATCTCGATGAAGCGCTGCGCCGCATGCAGTCGGCGCGGGTTGCGATCGAATACGGACCGGCCGACGAGCCGTGGGGCGTGCGGCGCTTCTTCGTCCGCGATCCCTTCGGCAGGCTGATCAATATTCTCCAGCACCAATCGTGAGCCAGCGCGTCGCTTGACGCGTTTTCGTCACGCGAACCGGCACCCACTTCGCTTTAAGAGGCCTTTAGTTCTGCAACGCCGGCCGCGGTGGTGGATTGGCAACCTGCGGCGTCAGCGATAGCGGCGGCCGCAGCGGCTTCGGCCTGAGTGCGCCGGGCAGTGGCTTGACCTCGATCGGTGGCGGCAACGGCGCGACCTGCGGCTGGCTCGCAACCGGCGCAGGCGGCACGACAGAGGGCGCGGTGGCAACCGGCGGCTCGATCGGCGGGATGATCGACGGGGTGATCGACGGTCTTGGCGCCACGATCTTCGGCTTCGCCGGCACACGGCGCGGATCGCGGCCAGGCGCCAGCGCATCCGCAGGAGACACCGCCGCGGCAGGGTTGGACGCATCCGGCGCCGGCCCGGCCGGTGGCGGAACAGCCGCCGGGATCGGTGGCGGCACCGGTTCACCGCGCTCGATCGCGTCGAGCCGTTTGGTCTCGCGATCGATCGCGCGCACCGCAAGCCATGACGACAGCGCCGCAATGTCGATGCTGCGCGACAATCCGTCGGGCGTGCCGATCGCAAGCAGCTGGATTTCCGGGCGGCTAGTGGCCGTGCCAACCTGCGTCGATGCCAGTGCGGCGCGGATGTCGGCCTGGTCGGCCGGAATGTCGTAGCCCCCGGACACGATGGCGTTGGCGCCGTTGGCCGCAAGCGTGGTGGCCGCGACACGAAGACGGCCGTCGCGGATGTTGAAGGGAATTTGCGCCGAGGCGATCGACAGCGCACCGGCTGCGAGCACGGGTTCGACAATCTGCCTCAACCGCGTGTCGTCGGTCGCCTGCCCGGAATCGCTCGCGCGGATCGCTGTGTCGAATGCGCGCGGATCGAGACCCGGAAGGTTCAACCCCTCCAGCGTCACGGTGCCGCTGCCGGACAGCGCGCCCGTCAAAGCCGCGGCGCTGCGGCCCTGCGTCAACAGCGTCATCTGCATCGAGGCGCGTCCCTTGGGCATCGCGAGACTGCGGTAGCGCAAGGCCGAAGCGTCGACGCCCGACAGCTGCACGTTTGCATTGAGCGCCAGTCCGTTGCCGCCCTGTCGCACATCGATGGTGGCGGTCGCTTCGCCGCCACCGATCTTGCCTTTGATGCCGTCGAAAGTCAGCGACTGTCCGTCCGACTTGACGGTGCCGCTGACCGGCTGCAGCTCGGCGCCGCCCGGCAGTAGGCCATGCAGCGCTTCGAACGTGACCTTGCCGCGCCAGGCGCCGGTGAGCCCCGCACCGAGCGGCTCCGTCGCATCGTGCCCGGCGGCACCGATCGCAGTCGCGAATATCGGCGCCAGCGTGATCTGATCGAGGCCGATTTCGCCTTCGACGCTCTTCTGATCGGCAAGCGTCAGCGCGAGGCGGCCACGCAGCCGCGAGCCGGCGACGATGCTGTCGAGATCATCGAAGATCAGCCGGTCGCCTGCGAGCGTCACGCGCGACGACAGGCGGATGCTTGCGACCGGGTCGGATGATTTCAGATTGAGCAGCGGACTGATGTCGGCGCTGCGGACGCGCAGGCTGACGCTCGATTTGGCGTCCTTGGTGGCCTCCCTGGCCCACGGCTCTGCGGTCCCGTCGGCGTCGGCGTCGAGCCCCGCCCCCCAGAGCCTGACCTTGAGCCGCAACGGCGCGCGCCACGCGCCACTCACGGTGCCCTCGATCTGCACCGGGCCCGCGCCGGCCGCGACCGCGCGGTCAAGTCCGAGCAGCGCGAGCAAGGCATTGCCCTCGCCGGCGGAGAATCTTGCCTCGGCGGCAACATCGCTGCGGGTCAGCGCGTCGAAATCCAGCGCATGGATCGCAGCGACCTGCGGCGTCGCCGAAATCACCGTATTGCCCTTGAGCTGCGGCGTGTCGAGATCGAGCGCCGCGCGCGCGCTGACCCGATCGGCCGCCTTGCCCTTGCCGAGGTCGAGCACAAGCCTGGCGCGGACCGGGCCGGCATCGGCGCGGAGCACGCCGAGCCGCGCGGCGAGCGCCGGCGCGAACGGCTGCACGACAGCGGCAAGCCGGCCAAGCGACGCAGCGGTCGCATCGACCGCAAGCTTGCCGGTTGCATTGGCGCGATCGAAATTGCCGCTGCCGTCGAGCGTGACATTGTCGGGCTGTCCGACCTTCACGCGCTCGAGCACGATGTCCTTCGGAGTATAGGCGACCTTCGCCAGCAGCGGCCGCAATTCCTGCCCGGAGGAGATCGCGCGCCCGATATCGAGCGACAGCTGCGCCTCGTCGGGCCATTCGGCTTGCGGTCCGGCCAGCGAGCGGATGAAGGAAGCGGTCGCATCGAGATCGAGCCGCTCCGCCTTCAACTGCGCCTCGACCTTCGATCCGCTGGTCGCCTCGCGATGCACGACCGCAACACGGCCCTCGACCGTGCCGCCGTCGATCTCCGCCTTCATCGCATCGATCGCAAAACCGGCCGGCGACACCGTGACGTCGCCGCGCAGCCGCAGCGGCTTCTGGTTGCGATAGGCAACATCGCTCCGCCCCTGCAGCCAGGTCATCAGCGCGTCGGGATCGGACGATTCGATGTTGAGCCCGGTCTTGAAGCTGTTGGCAACTCCGGCTTGCGCGCTGGCGCCGCTCATCGAGACCCGGGTCGAGCCCGGCGCGCGAAATTCCAGCCGGCGCACCGTCCAGGATTTCGCATCCGATTGCAGCTCTGCCGAGATATCCTGCAACGGACGGCCGCCGAGCATGATCTGCTCGGACGCCAGCTCGAGCTGTGCCGGAATCGGGATTTGCGGCAGGCCCGCCAGGACCGCGCGCATCGCCGGCAGCACCCGCACCGGCTCGACATTGCCGTTGTTGCTATCCTTGGCGGCAAACTTGTCGCCGTCGAGCTGCCGCGCGGTGAGCGAGGCGCGCAGCAGCGGCGCTGCGCCGAAACGCAGATCGCCGTTGCCTGCGAGCTTCAGCGCGCGGTCCTCGGCGCCATAGCTCACCTCGACCTGGTCGAGCCGCGCTGCCGAGTAATCCGACTTCACCTTGGCCGCGATCCGCCACGGCGGTGCATCGCTGCCGCCGCGCTGGCCCGGCGTACCCGCCAGCACCAGGGCCCCTTCGAAGCGCGGCGCACGCGCCTCGAAACTCAGGATGCCGTCGAGATCGGCCGAGACCGGCCGCTGCCCGGGATCAATGTTGAAGTGCATGCGAATGCCGTTGCCATCCGGAGTTTGGCCGGACGAGATCCGAAACGGGTAGCGGTTGCCGTCGAACATGAAGTTGCCGTCACCACGGATCGCGCCGGCCAGCGAGCGGACGTCGCCGCTGAAGGCGACGTCGTTGAGCTCCAGCGTGGTGTGGCTCGCGGCGTCATGCAGCGCGATGCGGCCGGTCAGATTGAGACGGTCGATCGCCAGCGAAGCCAGGTTGAAGGTGCCGCTCGACGGCGACCAGTCGACCCGCCCCTTCGGATCGAGCCCGAGATCAAGCGACACGCCATTGACGGTGAGCTCGGTCGCCCGCCACTCGGCGCGCATCAGCGAGCTCAGGCTGAACTCGACGTCGAGGCTGGCGGCGCGAACCTTGCCGAGATCATTGGCGCCGCCGACGGTGACGGTTTTCAACCGCAGCGAGGGGGCCGGCAGCAGGCGCGCGTCAAGATTGCCGGCAACCCGGACCGGCGCGCCGATGATCTTGCTCGCCTCCGCCTCGAACTGCGGCCTGAACTGGTTCCAGTCGACGAAATACGGACCGACCAGCGCGGCGACCAGTGCAAGGATGAAGGCAATTGCCAGTCCGAGCAGCGTCGTCTGCACGGTGTCTCCCTTTGAGCCAGCTCCGCGGCAGCCTGCTGATGCTGAACCGTTGGCCGGAGCAGCCCAAATATAGAGACAAGTATGGCGAAGTCACAGCGGCTTTACCGCGGCGACGTCAGGCGAAGGTGGATTATCGCTCAAGCCTGCGTGCACGCCGGCCGTCGCGGCAGGATCGCCGTCCTGCCGCAAATCCGGTTTGTCACCAGCTCGCCGGCAGCCGCTTCAACCCGCGCAGCACGAAGGTCGGCCGCCACTCCGGGTTTTCCGCGTCATCGAGCCGCAGATCCGGGATTCGCCGCAACAGCGTCGAGATCGCGATCTCGGCCTCGATCCGCGCCAGCTGGGCGCCGAGGCAGAAATGGATGCCGCCGCCGAACGACAGCGGCTTCACGTTCGGCCGCTGGATGTCGAGCTTTTCGGGATGATCGGGGTAGACAGCCGGATCGTGATTGGCCGAGCCCAACAGGCACAGCACGCTCTCGCCCTTCGGGATCCGCTTGCCGCCGAGATCCTCGATGTCTTCGAGGGCGACGCGGCCGGTCAGCTGCACCGAGGAATCGTAGCGCAGGAACTCCTCGATCGCATTGGTGATCAGGCCGGGATTGGCCTTCAGCAGCGCGAGCTGGTCCGGGTTGCGATAGAGCGCGAGCAGACCGTTGCCGATCAGGTTCACGGTCGTCTCATGGCCGGCACCGAACAGCAGGATGATGTTGCCGGTCAGCTCCTCATTGGTGAGCTTCTGGCCGTCCTCTTCCGCCTGCACCAGCTGCGTGGTGAGGTCGTCGCCGGGCTGCTTGCGGCGCAGCTCGAACAGCTGACGGAAATACATCGCCGCCATCGCATTGGCGGCGTTGCCCTGCTTGATCTCCTCGGGCGACAGCGGGACCGGCTCAAGGATGCGGCCACCGTCGCGCGAGCCGTTGTAGAAGGCCTCGCGGTGTTCCTCGGGGATGCCGAGCATGTCGCAGATGATCGTCACCGGGAGGCGGAAGGCGAAGTCCTCGATCAGGTCCATCCTGCCCTGCGGGATGATGCGGTCGAGCGTCTCGTCGACGACGTGCTGGATGCGCGGGCGCATGTCCTCGACCCGGCGCGCCGTGAACGCCTTGACGACGAGGCCACGCAGGCGGGTGTGATCCGGCGGATCCTGCTGCAGCATCCAGTGGCTCATGCTGCGGAAGACCGGCTCCTCCAGGATCTTCGGGCCGTAACGGCGGATGCTGCGCTCGGCAAAATCCTTGCCGAACCGCTTGTCGCGCAGCACGAGGCTCGCCTCGGCGTGACGGCTGGCGACGAAGGCGCCGTGCACATTGACATGCATCGGGTCGAGACGCCGCAACCGCTCATAATACGGATAGGGGTTGCGAATGAATTCGGGCGCCAGTGGATTGAAAAGCGGCTCGCCGCTGGCCGGCTGAACTTGCTCGTTCATGGTGACCTCGTTCGTTCGCTGCGCCGGTGCCTGTACCCTGGCGCGCCTTGGTGTCATCCTCAAGACCGCACCATCACGGGTGCGGCAATTCAGCTTCTGTCAAATGCAACTCGATACACTCTTGTATCGAGTTGCATTGTGCCCTAAAATGCGCGGATGTCAAGGGTTCGAACCAGACCGACACGGGACGACACCTGCGAGAAGCTGTTCGAGGCGGCGGCGCGGGTGTTCGAGGAACAGGGAATCGGCGGCGCCAGCATCGAGGCGATCGCGGCCGCGGCGGGATTCACCCGCGGCGCCTTCTATTCGAACTTCAAGAGCAAGGACGAGCTGATCATCGCGATGCTCGAGGATCACGTCGAGCAATCGATCCGGCGATGTCTCGACCTGCTGGCCCAACACCAGAACCTTGCCGACTTCCTCGAGGCGCTCCGCACCATGGATCGCAGCCGGCAGGACCCGCTCGGCCGCTCACCGCTGCTGCACATGGAGATGATCCTGTTTGTCGCACGCGCGGAAAAGCGGCGGCCCGAACTGGCAAAACGGCTGCGCGCGCGGCGCAAGCTGATCGCGGATATCGTCACCACCACGGTGAAGAATGCCGGCCGGAACGGCGCGCTCAACCCGGAATGGACCGGCGCGATCGTGCTGGCGCTGGAGGACGGTTTCCGGCTGCACCGCCTGATTGATCCGGAGACCACGCCGGCGGACAGCTTCCTGCGCGCGATCACCGACCTGCAGCGCGCTATCGGCGTTTCGTCCGCCCGCTAGAGCGTTTTCGAGCGAAGTGGCTACCGGTTCGCGTGAAGAAAACGCGTCAAAACAAGAATCTGGAGTCCCCGTTCTGATTCCATCGGAACGGAAAAGGCTCTGGGCTCAGGCCGCGCTCGCGATCTTGTGTATTTGTCCGGCGACGGCGCGCACCTTGCCGGGCGACGCCTGCCAGATCGCGAAGGCGGACAGCAGGCTGACGGCGATCCCGAGCAGGAACGCGCTGGTATAGCTGCCCGACAGATCATAGAGCTGGCCGGTGATCCAGGGACCGGCGGCCCCGCCGGCCAGCGCCGCCAGCATTACGGTACCGAAAATGCTGCCGTAATGCCTGCCCTGGAAGATCTCCAGCACCACCGGCCCCATCACCGATGTCAGGCCGTAGCCGAGCGCGCCCTGGGTGAAGACCATCAGATAGATCAGCGCCATGCTCGGCCAGTATTTCAGCGCAGCCAGCGCCGCAAAGCAGATCACGAAGCCGAAGCATGCGATCGCCCACACCCATTCCCGGCCGATGCGATCGGAGAGATGCCCGAGCCAGATCTGGCCGGGAATGCCGAGCAGGCTGACGACGCCGAGTGCCCAGACCCCGACATTGGAGCTGAAGCCGATGTCGAGCAGGAATTTGGTCTGGTGCACCTGCACCGCATACCAGATGTACAGCCCGCAGAAATAGCCGATCGCGATCCACCAGAACCGCGCGGTGCGCAGCGCCCGCGACAGCGTCCAGTCGGTGCCGGCCCACACCGGATCGACGATGTTCGATGCCGGCTTGGCCGATGTCGCCGTCGGCGCGGCATCGCCGTCCGGCTGCAGGCCGATATCCTCCGGCCGCTTGTGCAGCAAGAGATTGATCGGCGCCAGCACGACCAGCACCACGATCCCCATGGCGGTGCAGGCGGTGCGCCAGCCGGTCTGCTCGATCATGTGCTGCACCCATGGCAGCAGGGTCACCGAGCCGATGCCGACGCCGGCGAAGGCGAGCCCGATCGCCAGCCCGCGGCGGCGGATAAACCAGTTCGGCACGAACAGCGACTGGCCGGAATAGCCGAGGCAGACGCTGCCGGAGCCGACCAGCACGCCGATCGTGAGATAGAGGTGCCAGGGTTGCGTGGTCAGCGGCGCCAGCAGCAGCCCTGAGCCCATCAGCAGCACGCCAAGCTCCATCACTGCGCGCGGACCGCTGCGGTCCATCAGCCGGCCGATCAGCGGGCTTGCGATCGCCGAGGCGACGAAGCCGAACGAGAATGCCCCCGCCGTGACACCACGCTCCCAGCCGAACTCGGAGATGATCGGCGGATAGAACAGCGAGAATGCGGTGCGCGCGTTGACGCCGATCGCCATGGTAACGAAGGTCACCGCGACGATGATCCAGCCGTAGTAAAAGGGGAGTCGCATGGTAACACTGTGGAATGGGATGGATAAGAAGCCAACCGGACCGGGGGCTCACGAAAAGCATTGCCTTTGCATCATGCACGGTCAACTCTGTGAAGCAATTCATAGACAGCGGAGCAAACCGGTGGTTGTACCATCGGACAGCCATCCGCTCACAGCTAGCCGGAAGCCGGGAAGCGGGCTATCATGGCTTTTTCAGGAGGAACACAATGGGTGGATTGGTTGCCGACAGTTACGTCCCCGACGTTCTGCAACAGATGAATTCCCGGCTTATTGGCGAAGCCCTGACCGAAATGGTCCAGTTTCAGAAGGAGTTCAAGGTCTTCTCATCGCAGCATACGCTGGAGACGTCCTTCAAGTTGCTCAATATCGCGCCGGTTGGCGATGCGGATCGCAAGGGGTTTTTCAAGTTTCTGGGCCTGCTGAAGAAGACGGGCGCGTCAGTCGACGGCAAGGCAACGAAGCTGACTGGACACGATCAGATCATCGCATCGCTGCAGGGCAATCTCGAGAGCAGCAGGCCGTTGTCGGTGCACTTTACCTCGCACCCAGCGGAGTCTCCGAAGGGCGTCGTGAAGGTGACCTCAGGCGATCGCGTCTTCAATTTTTCCTCTCTGGTTTTTCTCACGATCTCGATGCCAATGATCAACGCCGACCGCCCGAAGGCCGGCGCGCGCAAGAAGTGACCTGACCTCGGCGATGCTCGATCCGCACGCCAAGGTTCGCGACTATTATTCAGGAACACTGGAGCGTCACGGCCCGACCCCGCTCGGGGTCGACTGGCCGAACGTGCTCTCGCAGTATCTGCGCTTCGTGCAGCTCGTGAAGCTGTGCGATTTCGGGCGGCCGTTCAGCCTGAACGATTTCGGCTGCGGCTATGGCGCGTTGCTGGAGTTCCTGGCAATGCGGCATGGCGATGCCGAGGTGACCTATCGCGGCATCGACATTTCGCCGGCGATGATCGCGGCCGCCCGCGCCCGCTGGGCCGGCAACACGCAGGCCGTGTTCGCCGAGGGTTCGCAGTGTGGCGCACTCGCCGACTATTCTCTGGCAAGCGGGATATTCAACGTCCGGCTCGGTCATCCGGTCGCGGCGTGGGAAACGTATGTCGAGGCGATTCTCGCCGATCTTGCGGCCCACAGCGGGATCGGCTTCGCCGTCAACTTCATGCTGCCGCGTGACGAAGGGCGCGCCGAAACCGGGCTCTATCGGATCGCGCCGGAGCGCTGGATCCGGTTTTGCGAGCAGTTCGGTCACGTCGAAACAGTCGCCGACTACGGCATGCCCGAATTCACGCTTCTTGTCCGCAGGACGACGACTGCACGACCGGAAACAGGCGTTCATAGGGTGAGGCGCCGGTCTCCTCGATGAGAAGCCGGGCCCGCGCAAGCAGCTCGCTCAACCGATACTGCGGGTAGCGCAAGCTATCCGCGTTGACCACATGCGCCAGCACCAGCGTCGAGCGGCATTCGGCGAGCCGCGCCCGCCGCTCCCTCGCGACCGCGATCCCCTGTTCAGCGGCGCCGAAGGCCGCGGCCAGGCTGTTGCTCCTCAGATGAATCTCGGCGAGGAATGCCAGCATGTCGCTTTCATATTCGAGGCCGGCGAAAGCCTCCCGCGCGAGCCGGATCGCCGATTCAATCTTCTGGATCGCCGCAACGTGTTCCCCCGCCAGCGACAGCGCCAGTCCGCGGCAGACGCTCGCATACACCGCGACATAGGGTGTGTCGTTTCTCCTGGCGATCTCCTCGATACGCAGGCTGTGAAGATCGGCAAGCTTTTCGTCCCGCGTCAGCCAGGCCATCTCGACTCCGGCATGATGCGGAATGAACAGGACCGCCGGATCGGGATGGCCGCTCTCGCTGGCGACCAGTTTGGCGATTCTCTCTCGCGCGACATCGAAACTGCCCGTCCGCGCCAGCAACCGCGCATGCAGACCCTCAACCCATCGTTTCACATTGAAGCCGAGCGGCGCTTCGTGGGCCTTCTCGATGCTCGCAATGTGCTTGAGCGCGGTCTCGCCGGCCGCAAGTGCTTCCCGAAGCTTGCCGGCATAGCCGTAGGCCTGACACAGGAACACCTGCATCATCGTCCTGATGCTCGGGTCCTCGGAGACCTCGATCGCCTCCAGCAGCTGCCTCACATATTCGTCCGCCGAGCCCGTACCGGCGGAGACCCGGCCAAAGGCGGCGAGCAGCAGGACCTCCCAGAGCGAGTCCTTGAGGTCCCGCGCGGCAGCCAACGCCTCGCGGAAGAACGGGGCAGCCTCTTCGGCGCTGATACCTTCGCGCCAGCCAAGGATCAACACTTGACCGGATGCGTGCATGCGCAGCCGATCGGTTTCCGGCGAGCGCGGCAACGATTGCAGCAACAGCCGAACCTTGAGCCACGACTTCATCCCCAGCCGCGAATTGGTCGTGCCGATCCAGCTCGCCGAACGGGCCAGATAGTTGGCTGCGGATCCGAAATCCTTGGCCGATTCGAAATGATACGCGATCAGATTGGCGTATTCGCCCAGCCGGTTATGGTAGAATCGCTCGAGCGCGCTCGCGACCGCCTGATGCAGTTCGACGCGGCGGGTGCGCAGCTGCATCGCATACGCGACCTCCTGGATCAGCGGATGGCGGAACGCGTATCGATCGTGCTCGATCTCGCTGGCGACCTCCTGGATCAACTCGAGATGCGACAATCGGCCGAGGATACCGACGAGATCGTGGTAGCTTGCACGTGCCACTTCGGCCAGCACTGAAAACGGGAATTCCCGCCCGATCGTGGCGCCGACCTGCAGCACTTCCTTGTCCATCGGCGCGAGACGGTCGATGCGTGCACCGATCACAGTCTGGACCGTAGCCGGCAGCGTCTCGGGCGATGCCTGCCCGGACATCTCGTATTCGCCGGGCCGGCCGGTCAGATCGCCACTGTCTATCAGCGAACGGACCAACTCCTCCGCAAAGAACGGATTCCCGCCGCTTCGTTCAACGATGCGGTCGGAGATTGCGGCCGTGGATGGATGATCGCCGATCATGTCGCTGATCAGCGCGGAGACATCCTCGTCGCGCAGTTCGTCGAGCCGGATTTCGTGGAATCCCGGCCCCTCCTGCCACGGCGCATGATAGGTCGGCCGATACGTGAGAATGATCAGGGCGCGGCTGACCTGCGCAACATTCACCAGCGCCGAGACGAACTCGATGCTCGCTTCGTCGAGCCAGTGGATGTCCTCGATGATGATCACCGACGGTGTGCGGGTGCCGTCACGTACGAGACTTGCGACGAGATTGACGAGCCGCGTATGCCGCGTCTTTGGATCCAGCGCGGGCGCCGGCGATTGGGTGTCGCGGATGCCGAGAAAATCGGCGAGCAACGCCACGTCTTCCATCAAGTGGGGGACCGAGGACTCGATCCGCGCCGCGACCTTGGCGCGCGCCGTCTCCGCATCGTCGATCGAGGCGATCCGGAAGAAATTGCGGAAGAATTCCAGCAGCGGCTGTAGCGGACCGGAATGGTCGTAGGGCGATGCGCTTGCCTCCTGCACCGGCACCAGGCGTTCCTTGACGCTGCGGGCAATTTCGAAGCACAGGCGGCTCTTGCCGAGACCTGGCGGCGCCGAAATTCCGATCACCTTGCCGGCGCCCTGCTCGGCTCCGGCAAATGCCTCCTGGAGGATGGCAAGCTCGGCATCGCGCCCCCGATAGGTGCCGACGACGGCATCACGGAACGGCGCGCGAGACGGCTTCATGCCGACCAGCCGGTAGACGCCGATCGGCCGCGGAAATCCCTTCACGTTCTGATGGCCCAGGGCACGCGCATCGCAAGATGCCTGCACCAGCTTGAACGTCGACTCCGTGACGCAAATGTCGCCCGGCTGGGCCATATGCTCAAGCCGGCTCGCCAGATGCACGGCGGCGCCGTAGACGCTTTGCTCCTTGGTGAATTTGTCGGGCACGCCCGCGACGATTTCGCCGGAATGGATGCCGACGCGCAGCACGATGCCGTTGTCCCGCGACGACTGCATCATGGCGAGCGCGGCCTGGCAGGCGCGCAGCGCATGGTCTTCCTGGGCGTGCGGAATACCGAAGATCACCATCAATCCGTCGCCCATGCTGCGCATGATGGTGCCGTGAAACTGCTGGACCGCATGGCCCATCCGCGCCAGCGCGGGCGGCAGGCGATCGAGCGCAAGCTCGGGATCGTTGTCGCCGATCAGTTCGGTGGAGCCGACGATGTCGGCAAACATCACGGTGACGACCTTGCGTTCGCCAACCGTCTGGGCCTGGTCGAGACGCTCACCACAGGCGCCGCAAAATCGCGCCGCCTCGAGATTGGGATGCCGGCAATTCGGGCAGACGGCAGAAAAATTCAGCCCGCACGACCGGCAGACGCCATCTTCGGTCAGGGTCTCGGCTTGACAGGCCGGGCACAGCATTCACACCACCTTCCCGATCCCGTCCGTTTACAGGCTCCGGCACATCCTAACACAATCGGGGGGCCGGCCGCATGAGGCCTCATGAAGCCAGAATCGGCGTCCGGCGCCAAGTCTTACCTTTGAGCACACGGGGTAAGGCGGGCTCAAGCACCTAGCGCGTGGCTTTCATGGCCGAAATAGGCGCGCTCGAGCCTGTGCGCGAGGTCACTCTCGCCGGTCGGCGCCTCCAGCGCGATCGCACCCTGCACCAGCGCGTAGACCCGATCGGCACAGGCCAGCGCCTTCTCGAGCAATTGTTCGACCAGCAGCACCGAGGTGCCCTGCTCCCGCAGCCGGCCGATCACATTGAGGACACGATCGACCAGCACCGGCGACAGTCCGGCCGAGGGCTCGTCCAGCATCAGGAGCCGGGGGCGGCGAACCAGGCCTTGCGCCACGGTCAGCATCTGCTGCTGTCCGCCCGACAACGCGCCGCCGCGCTCATGGCGCTTCTCGGCGATCTCGGGGAAGAACGCCAACGCCTCTTCGATGCGTACAGTCCGTTCGGCGCGCGGCAGGTCGTAGCCGGCGAGCAGCAGATTGTCGGTGACCGAGATCTGCGTGAACACGCGGTGTCCCTCGATCACGTGCACCAGCCCGGCACGCGCGGCATCGCGCGGCGAGGCGTTGGTCATGTCGCGTCCGCCGAACCGGACCTGCCCGGCAGTGACCGGCAACAGTCCCGACATCGCGCGCAGCAACGTGGTCTTGCCGGCGCCGTTCGGACCGAGCAGTGCGACGACCTCCCCGGCGGCGATCGTCAGGTCGATGCCGTGCAGCACGCGGATCTTGCCGTAGCCGGACTCCAGCGCGCTCACGTTAAGCAGGGGTTCAGCCGCCGAGATAGGCACTGACGACCTCCTTGTGCACACGGATCTCCGCCGGGGTTCCCGCCGCCAGCGTGCGGCCAAGATTGAGCACGGTGACCTGGTGGCAGATGTCGAAGATCAGATCGGCATGATGCTCGACCAGCAGCACACCGGTGCGGCGGGCGCAGACCGCCTTGATCAGGATCGCGAGCCGCTCGATCTCGTCATTGGAGAGGCCCGCCGCGGGCTCGTCGAGCAGCAGGAAGTCCGGATCGAGCATCAGCGCCCGCGCGATCTCGATGAAGCGCAGTTCGCTGTGCTGCAGACGGTCGGCGCGCACATCGGCGAGCGCCTCGAGGCCAACGACGCCGAGCAACGCGCGCGCCTTGGCGGCGAGCAGACGCTCGTCGGCGCCGTTGCGCGGCAGTGCCAGCATCGCCTCGACGAAATTGGCCCTGCCCTCGATCGAACCGCCGATCATGACGTTCTCCAGCACCGAGGCTTCGCCGATCACCCGCGGGGTCTGGAAGGTGCGCGCGATGCCGCAAGCGGCACGCATCACCGGCTGGCCCGCGGCCAGCACCGCATCGCCGAGCGTCATGCTGCCGGCCTTCGCGGCGTAATAGCCCGAGATCACGTTCAGCGTGGTGGTCTTGCCGCTGCCGTTCGGCCCGATCAGGCCGTGGATCTGGCCGGGCGCGACGTCGAGGTCGAGGCCGTCGATCGCCTTCACATTGCCGAAGCTCAGCGCGATGCCGCGCAGCTGCAGCGTCTTGCCGCAATCGCGCCGGCGCACGATGGCGGCGAGCGCGGCCGGGCGCGGCACGATGGTGCGGTTGCTGGCGAGCGGGCGACGGTTGCGGAAATCGAGCAGCGCGGCGATGCCGCCGGGCATCACCAGCACGATCACGAGCAGCAGCACCGCGTAGAGGAAGGTCGACCAGGCCGCGAGCGGCGCCGCGATCTCCGGCAGGATGGTCAGGATGATGGTGCCGAGCATCGGCCCGAGGATCGAGCCGCGGCCGCCGATCAGGATCGCGATGAAGAACAGCACCGAGAGATCGAAGGTGAACGCGTCTGGCGTGATGTAGGTCTGCAAGGTCGCGAACAATCCGCCGGCGATCGCCGCCAGCGCACCGGCGAACAGGAAGATCGCGATCAGCATTTTCGGCTTGGAGATGCCGCTGGCTTCGGCGGCCACCTCGGCGTCGCGCACCGCGATCAGCGCCCGGCCGAACCGGCTGCGCGCCACATTGGCGCTCATCCAGGTGGTGACGACCGCGAAAGCGATACAGAGGCCGTAGAACCCCCACGGCGTGTTGAACGGCGCCGGGAATTCGGGACCGGCAATGCCGATGCCGCCTCCGGTCACGCTCTGCCAGGCCAGTGCGATCTGGGTCACAATGGTCGCAAAGCCCAGCGTCGACATCGCAAAGTAGAAGGTGCGCAGGCGTAGGGCCGGCAGGCCGACGATCACGCCGAAGATCGCGCCGATGAGGCCTGCGATCGGCAAGGCGGCAAATACCGGAATTGCCGGCATCACATTGCCGGCGACCAGCACGCTGGTGGTGTAGGCGCCGAGCGTCAGCAGCGCGACATAGCCGATCGCAAGATGGCCGGCAAAGCCGACGACCAAATTGAGGCCCGACACCAGCACCCAGTAGATCGCCGCGCGGGTGCCGATCAGCACCCAGTAATCATTGCTGACGAAGGGCAGCAGCAGGGCCAGCACCAGAATGCCGAGGAACGGCACGAGGTGCGGCAGCGCCGCACGCCATGCGCCGCTATCGGTTCGGGGCGGAGCGGCGGCGACCGATGTCATCACACCCTCCGCGCGGTCGAGGCGCCGAACAGCCCCTGGGGAGCCGCGAGCAGCACCACGATGAACAGCGTGAACACCGCGACCGAGGAGAAGATGCCGCCGACCAGGAAGTTCGCCGCCTGCTGGAACAAGCCGAGCGCCAGCCCGCCGATGATCGCGCCTCTGTTGTTACCGAGCCCGCCGAGCGCCACCGGCACGAAGCCGTAGAAGTTCAGCAGCGCGCCATTGGCAAAGAAGGCTAGCAACAATTGCCCGCCGGAAAATCCGGCGATGCCGCCGACCACGCCGGCAAGCGCGTAGCTCGCAACACGCAGATTGCGCTCGGGCAGGCCGAGCGCCCGTGCCGCGAAATTGTCCTCGGCGATGGCGAGGAACGCGCGACCGACCAGCGTGCGGCGGTAGAGATATTCGAGGCCGATGATGGTGACGGCGCAGGCGGCAACCGGCAGCCAGAATTTTTCGTCCCAAACGCCCTCACCGAATCCTGCGATGCGCGGGAACGGCTGCGGCTCGGTGCCCCATTTGATCGCCGTGACCTGCTGGATCATCAGCGCGACCGCAAGCGTCGAGAGCACGTAGAGATGCTGGTCGAGGCTCTTGAGCACCGGCCGCACCGCGACGAATTCGGTGATGATCCCGATCACCGCGCAGCAGAGCAGCGTCAGCACGAAGCCGACCGCGATCGGCAGGCCGAGCTTCAGCGTGAACATCGAGCCGAACACGCCGCCCAACATCGCAAGCTGTCCCGCGGTGAAGCTCATCACCCGCGAGGTCGAGAACATCGTGTTGTAGGTGACGCCGACCAGCGCGTAGATCGCGCCCGCCGCGAGACCGGATGCAAGGATCGAGGCCAGCATCGGCTGCGTCCTCGCCCTGCTATGTGTACCCCGGCGCCAGCGCGAAGGTGCCGTCCTTGGCGGTAGAGGCCTCCGACATCACGATCTCTTCGGTCAAATAGCCGTTATGCTGGGTCGGCGAGAAGCGGTAGTTGCCGAAATAGCCGGGATAGGTCGACAGCGAATTCCAGTAGCTGATGATGCCGGCGCTGTCGGTCGAGCCGCTCTCCGCGACCGCCTTGGCGATCAGCTCGATGCAGTCGATACCACCCGCGACCCACCACAACAGCGTATCATTCAGCGCGACATTGGCCTTGGCCAGGCGCGCGACCAGGTCCGCGCTCTTCGGCGGCAGCTTGCCGGCGCCGTCATAGCTGCAGCTCTTGTAGCCGATCGCATAGACCTTCTTCCAGCTCTCCGGTTTTGCAACCAGGTTCGCCAGCTCGCCGGAGGCCATCGACGGATGCCCGACGAAGGGAACGTCCCAGTTCATCGCGGCGCGGGTGTTGAACATGCGCGCCTCCATGCCGGTCGAGACGCTCCACACCACGATCGCCTCGGCGCCGGCATTCTTGGCGCGCAGCATGTCCGGCGTCATGTCGGGCTGGGTGGCGTCGATATTGGCCTGATAGGACACCTCGGCGCCGTCCTTCTTGAACGCCGCGACCGACGCGCCGACCGCGGTGACGCCATAGCCGGTGGTGTCGCCGATCACCGCGACCTTCTTCACCTTGAGGATCTTCAGGCAGTAATTGCGCACGGCATCGTCCCATTGATTGTTCGACGGCGCGATGCGGAACGCATTGGGGAACTTGACCGGATCGATCAGGGTCTCGACGACGCAGGGGTGCAGGTCGGGCATCTTGGCGCGCGCCATGATCGGCGTGGTGGCCAGCGCCTCGCCCGAATTCAACGGGCCCCAGATCGCGTGAACCTTGGCCTGGCTGATCAACTCCTGGGTGGCGTTGACCGCCTTGGTCGGATCGCCCTGGGTGTCGCGCATCACGAGCTCGATCTTGCGGCCCTTGACCCCGCCGGCGCCGTTGATGGCATCGACCGCGAAATTGACGCCCCGGTTGAATCCGACGGTCGGCGCCGAACTCGGGCCGGTGATCGCCGCGAGACAACCGATCTTGATCGGTTCCGATTGTGCTGTTGCAGGAGCCGGGAAGGAGAATGATGCGGCGCCCAATGCGCCGGCGCTGCCCAATAAAACGTCACGGCGTGAAATGGCCATGTGATGCACTCCCTGTTTCCCTCTCGGCGCCCGTCGTTTGTTGCGGGACGTCCGTTGATTGATTGTCCGCGCGCTCGGGGCCGCGGTTTTGCAGGATCAAGTTTGAGCTGGATGTAAAGGTCTTGTCCAGCCCCGCGGACGGTATTGGGATCAGTCGAACTTTCATGGCCGCGGCCGCCGCGTCCAGCGCTCGGCATTGACAGCGCCGACAGGTATCTCGCCGGCGACGATCTTCGCGACCTGGCGCACGGTTTCCGACGACTGATGCTCGATCGCCTGCGGGGTCAGGCCGCCGACATGCGGGGTTGCGATCACATTGCGCAGCTTCGCGAGCTCCGGCGTCGGCATCTGATCGGGCGCACGGCCGACATCCATCGCCGCGCCGGCAATGTGGGCATCGCGCAGCGCGGCCGCCAGCGCCGCCTCATCGACCAGATTGCCGCGCGACAGGTTGATGAAGAATGCATGCTTCTGCATCCGCGCCAGTGCGGCTTGCCCGATCAAATTCTCGGTCTCGGCGTTGGCGATCGCGAGACAGACGACATAGTCGGCGCTTGCCAGGAGATCGTCGAGCGGCAGATGCCGGATCGCGGCATCGTCTGACGTCACGAAGGGATCCGCGACCAGCACATTCATGCCGAGCACTTTTGCGATCCCGGCAAGATAGCGCCCGATGCTGCCATAGCCGATGATGCCGACCGTGCTTCCCGCAAGCTGGTGGCCCATCACGACCTCAGGCGCCCTGCCCGCATGGTAGTCCGCGGTCGCGCGCGAGACGCCGCGCGACAGATCGACCATGAAGCCGAGCGCAAGCTCGGCGACCGACTGCACGAAGCCGGCGCTCGCCTGCGTCACCAGCACGCCGGCGGCAGACGCTGCCGCGACGTCGATGTTGCGGATATCGACCGCACAGCGGACGAAGGCGCAGAGCTTCGGCAGAAGCGGGAAGATTTCGCCGGGCCCCTGCGTCATGCGATCGGCGACGATGATGTCGACATCGGCCGCGGCCCTGACCAGCGCAGCCGCGTCCAGCGCCTCATCGCCGTCATGCAGCCTGACGTCGGCGACCGCGCGCAGGTCGTTCAGGCTGCGCTCGCCGTAATAGTCGCGGCGCATCTGCGGGGTATGGGCGAGCAGTACCTTCACGCTTCTCTTCCCCTCGATCGTGATGCGATTATGAGAAATCGCATCACGATCTCGTCTCTTTGTTTGAGCATGATCTTTTCGGAAAACCGGTTCCCACTTTTCCGGATCATGCTCTAATAACCCAACGCATGCGGCAAGGCCGTGCTGATCGCCGGTACGAAGGCGATCACCAGGAGGCACAGCAACAGCAGGCCGAGATAGCCTGAGATCGGCTTGACGGTCTGCTCGATCGGCACATTGCCGATCAGGCAGGCGCCATAGAGCCCAAGGCCAAGTGGCGGAGCAAAGAGCCCGAGCCCCATCGCGATCACCAGCACGACGCCGAAATGCAGGGGATCGATGCCGAGCTTGACGGCAACCGGCAGCAGCAGCGGCCCGAAGATGATCAGTGCCGCGGCGCCCTCCAGCACCGACCCCATCACCACCAGCACCGCGATCGACAGCAGCATGAACAGCCAGACGCCATGGCTGCCCGATATCGCCAGCATGAGGTCGCCGACCGCGTGGGGCACCTGCTGCAGCGTCAGGATGAAGGCCAGCGACTGCGCGGCGGCGACGATGAACAGCACCAGCCCCGAACGGGTGGCCGATTGCACGAAGCAGTGCGCGAGGCTCTTCGCGCTGAGTTCGCGGAACAGCAGGCTACCGACGGCGATGGCATAAACGGCGGCGAAGGCGGAGATCTCGGTTGCGGTGGCGAAACCGCTCTTGAAGCCGAAGAAGATCATGAAGATCAGCCCGAACGAGGCGATCGCGCCGGTCCACAGCCCCGACACCGCGGTGCGCGGCTCAGCGTCCTGGTTCGCGGCAGGACGCTTGCCGAAGATGATCGACACCGCGATCAGCGCCAGCGCCATCAGCGCGGCCGGCAGCATGCCGGCGACGAACAGCCCGCCGATCGAGAGATTGGCGACGAAGCCGAGGATGATCAAATTGATGCAGGGCGGAATGGTCTCCGCCATCACAGCGGAAGCCGCAAGCAGCGCCACCGCGCCGCCCGGATTCTGCCGCGAGCGGCGCGCCGCCGGGATCAGGACCGAACCGACCGCGGCGACATCGGCCATCTTCGAGCCCGAGATGCCGGAGAACAGCACCATCGACATCACCATCACGACGTTGAGCCCGCCGCGCATCCGTCCGACCGCGCGCTGCAACAGCTCGATCAGCCGGACCGACATGCCGTTGGCTTCCATCAGATAGCCGACCAGGATGAAGAACGGGATCGCCAGCAGCACGAAATTGTCGATGCCGCGCGCCATCTGCTGGGCGAAGATCACGCCGGGGAGCGTGCCCTCCACCCAGATGAAGATCAGCGCCGCCAGCGCCAGCGCAAAGCCGATCGGCAGTCCGCCGAACAGCGTGAGGAAGAAGCCGATCAGCATCAGCGCCTGCGACGACGGCACCGACGACGGCGCCAGCGCATCCCAGGCCAGATAGAGGCCCACGATGACGGCGGTCACGGCGATGCCGGCCACCATGTCGCGCAGCGGCCGGCCGCAGAAGGTCTCGAACGCGAAGATCGTCATGAACGAAGCGCCAGCGCCCATCGGGTAGAACGTCCATTCCAGCGGCAGGCCGGAGCCGGAGGTCTGGCCGGTGGTCAGCCAGCCCATCTTGATGGCGTTGAACGCAACGTAGAAGGCGATGATGGCGACGAGCAGCGCACCGACCGCATCGACGACCCGCCGCACGCCCGTCGGCAGCATGTCGACGAAGAAGGCGACGCCGAGATTCTCGCTGCGTGCCAGCGCGCTGGCGGCGCCGAAGAAGCTCGAGCCGACCATCAGGCCGCGGGCGACGTCGTCGGACCACTCGACCGGCGCATTGAACAGGAAGCGCGCCAGCACCGACACGCAGACCACCACGAGATCTGCGGCAAGCAGGATCGCGGCGATCGCGTCGCTGACGGCGAGCAGCGGCGCCGTGATCCGCTCAGCGCTGCTTCTCGTCGCGACTGCGGCGACCGACATGCGCCGACCTCAGGCCTGGGTGGCGCGGATCAGATCGACGACGGCCTTCGCCTCGGGCCGCGCCTTGATGAAATTGTCGGTCTGCGGCAGCACGCGCTTGCGGAACGCCTCCTTGTCGCATTCGACGACGGTGACGCCCTTTTCCACCAAGGTCGCCAGCGCCTCCTTCTCCACCGCGAGGCCGTGCGCGCGGGTGTCGATCGCGGCCTTGCTCGCCGCATCGAGGAAGCCTTCGCGCAGCTTGGGGGCCATGCGGTTGAAAGAAGTGTCGCTGAAATAGACCGCGAGCGGCGAGAAGATGTGCTGGGTCAGCGCGTAGTGCTTCGCCGTCTCGTAGAACTTGCTCGCCAGGATGGTCGGCGGATCATGCTCGAGCCCGTCGAGCACGCCGGCCTGCAGCGCCGTATAGATCTCGCCGAACGCCAGCGGCGTCGCCGCGGCGCCCATCAGCCGCAGGCATTCGGTGATGATCGGATTGGGCAGCGTGCGGATCTTCAACCCGGCGAGATCTTCCGGCGTCTTCACCGGCTTCTTCGCCAGCACGCTGCGCGCGCCGAAATTATAGGCCCAGCCGATGATATGAATGCTGGCGCCCTTGAGCAGCGCATCCTCGATCGGCTTGGCCGCACCGGCGTCGAACGCCTTGGTCTGCTGCTGATAGCTGGTGAAGAGGTAGCCGAGGTCGAAGGTGCCGACCAGCGGCACCAGATTGGCCGAGATCGACGAGCCCGACACCATCAGGTCGATCACCCCGAGCTTCACCGAGTTGATGACGTCGATCTCCTGGCCGAGCTGGTTGTCCGGGAAGAAGGTGACGTCGATCTGCTCGCCGAGCCCGTTCGCCTTCAGGCTCTTGACCAGATTGTCGTAGTAGACGCGGCCGTTGGCGTATTTGGGATCGTTCGGCAGCGACGACGAGCATCGCATCTTCAGGATCGCGGCCTCGGCGCGGCCGACGATGGCGGGTGCGGCGGCGAGCCACGCCGCGGCCGTGACCGACGATCGCAGCACAATGCGGCGGCTCACCCGGTTCGTCGTCATGATGGTGCTCCTCCCCAGGAACGGATCTTTGTTGTCTTGGCCGTTTGTGTTGGCCGCCCGCCTGAACGGCGTGAGCTTGGCAGCCCATTTGTCATAATGTATGACAAAACAGATACGGTTGTGCAAGAGCGCGGCGCGGCGGCGGCGCAGGCACCAACCGCAGCGAGGCTTCCGATGTTCCAGACATCCAACGCATTGCGCCGGAGCGTGCACAGCCAGGTCACCGACCGCGTCGGCAGCAGCATCGTGCGCGGCGATATCGGCGTCGGCGAAACGCTGCCGCCGGAGATGCAGATCTGCGAGATGATGGACGTCAGCCGCACCGTGGTGCGCGAGGCGATGCGCACCCTGACCGGCAAGGGCCTGATCGAGTCGCGCCCCAAGAGCGGCACGCGGGTGCGGCCCCCCGAGCAGTGGAACCAGCTCGATCCCGACGTGCTGCGCTGGCACCTCGAGACCGCGGAGATCGATCGCTATCTGGCCAAGCTGTTCCAGCTGCGCGCCGCGGTCGAGCCCGCCGCCGCGGCGCTGGCGGCGACCCATGCCGAGGCGGACGACATCGCCCGCATTCGCGCCGGCTGCGACGGCATGGACGCGGCCAGGACCAACGAGGACTTCGTCGCCGCCGACATCATGTTCCATCAGGCGATCTATTTCGCGACCCGCAACGAGTTCTTCTGGCCAATCGCGCAGATGTTCGAGATCACCCTGCGCCAGAGTTTTACCATCGCCGCCCCCGGCTCGCATCGCCCGCGCGCGCTGCGCGAACACCGCGCGGTGCTGAATGCGATCGCCGCCGGTGAGGTCGAGGCGGCGCGCGCGGCCACCGTCGTGCTGTTGACGAACTCCGCCGATGACCTCGTGAGAATTCGCGGCCGGGAGTTCGAGACGCCGGCGGGCAAACCTGCGCGCAGGCGGTAGTCGCTGTGTAAGCGACATCCTCACGTCGACACCTCCACGTCGTCCTGGCGAAGGCCAGGAACAATAACCACCGACGTGTATTGGGAGAGAGATCGAGGCCCCAGCATCGTCCAGCAATTTGCATTTGGGGTAATGGGTCCTGGCCTTCGCCAGGACGACGATGAAGGAGGTTCTCGATTCATGATGTCAAACAGCCGAGTTCTCGGTGTCATCGCCCGGCTCGACCGGGCGATCCAGTATTCCAGAGACGCCGGTGCTTGAGCCGAGAGGCCGCGGCGTACTGGATCGCCCGGTCGAGCCGGGCGATGACAGTGTGAGTGGGGATACAGCTTCGCGTTCTCGCGACATGATTTGTCCGAGCTTTGCATCTCGTTTCGCCCTCTCGTTGAGCAGAGGGCGCAGGGAAAGCCGGGTGCCGATCGCACCCATGGGCCCCGTGCAAAAGTAGAAAGCACGGGGGTAGGACCACAGGTGTAACCGGGAACAACCCGGCTTTCCCTGCGCGATGGGTTACGGCTTACTTCGTGCTCTCCCCGGCGAGACTTGGCTTGTTTGTCACCGCCTTCGCAAAGCGCTGCGCGCTTTACGAGAGGACACCGGCCGCTAGGGCGTCAGGACCACACGACTTCACCGTCCGCTTCGCGTGCTCTCGTCAGTTCCACGCTCGGCGTCCACCGCATCCCACACCGCGTTCGTGACGATCGCGAAGCGCCCCTCGTATCGGGTGAGACGGGTGAACCTATAGCACTGAGTTGCCCTACTGATAAACCGAATTATTTTTGCGCGCGGGGATTGACAGGTTTTTGCTGTGTCGCCCGACGTGTCGAATTGGCAACACTTGGTTGCCATCACGATGTGCATCGTAGAATGGATAGAGCGCAGCGAAACCCATCATCTCAACGCGCGGATAAAACGATGGGTTTCGCTGCGCTCTACCCATCCTACGATCTACCACGATCCACCAGCCGAACCTCGTCGCAACACACTATTTCGAGCGTGCCACCGTGGTGCCGTCCCAGTCCTCGTCGGTGGGATTGGCGAGCTGATGCCTGCATCGCTCGATCATCTGTGTCGAGGCAGCGTCCGCGCCGCGGAGCTGCCGGCACGTCTCGAACGCTGCGATCGCCGCGGTGAAATCGCCGGCGCGCCAGGCCGACAGTCCGGCCTCATAGGACGCGATCCAGTCGCGCGCGATCGCGCCCTCGTCGGCCATTGCGATCAACTCGTAGATGTCGAGCCCGCCGGCGCGGCCGTAGACGGCGAGCCGGTCGAGTTCGCGGACGACGATGCGGTCACCGGCCAAACGCCGCGTCTCCGGACCGATGATGATGGTCGAGCCATAGACCTTGTTGGTGCTCTCGAGGCGGCTTGCGATGTTCACGGCATCGCCGATCACGGTGTAGTTGAGCCGCACCTCCGAGCCGATATTGCCGACCAGCATGTCGCCGGAATTGATGCCGATGCGGATCCCGACTGCGTCTCCCTTGTCGTCGGCGAGGCCGGCCTGCGCGACCGCGCGCTGGCAGGCGAGCGCCGCCCGGCAGCAATCCGCGGCGTGATCCGGGTTGGCCGCGGGCGCGCCCCAGAACGCCATCACGGCATCGCCGATGAACTTGTCGATGGTGCCGCCCTCCTTCTGGATCGCCGCGGAGACGACGTCGAAATAGCGCGACAGCAGGGGGATGATGCGGTCGCCGAGCCGCTCCGACATGCCGGTGAAGCCGGCGAGATCGATGAACATCACGCTCATCGGCCGCACCGCGCCGCCGAGCCGCGCGCCGTTGCCGTCGCTGACGAGACGCCGCACCAGATCGGCGGGGATGTATTTGCGGAACGCGGCGAGCCCCTGCGCCATGTCGCCGATCGCGCCCGAGAGGTTTTCGATCTCGGCGAGGCGCGACGGATGCCGCTCGACCTTGTCGAGGTCGAAGCGCTCGACATGCCTGATCTCGCCGACCACCTTGATCAGGGGCGCCGCGATCAGGCGCTGCGCCAGCCAGGCCGACAACAGCCCGGCGGCGGCGATCAGCGCCGCGAGCCCGATCAGGAGATTGCGGATCGTCATCCGCACCGGACCGAGGAATTCGGATTCCGGCACCACCGTCACCAGCGACCAGCCCGGAAACGAGATCGGCGTCAGCACCGCCTGATAGGCCTGCCCGTCCCTTGTGACCTGGGAGCGGTACGCCTCGCCCTCGCCGGGATCGTAGGCCTTGCCGGCCTGCCTGACCGCAGCGACCGCAACCGGCAGCAGCGGGTGGTCGGTCTTCAGCGCATTCAGCTCGTCGGCGTCGGGATCGGGAGACGCGATCACGCTGCCGTCGCGATCGAGCAGGAAGGCGCCCGCAGACTTGCCGACCGTGAGCTGCGAGAGGAAGTTCGACACCCGGGTCAGCTCGATGATGATGGCGAGCACGCCGGTGCGCTTGCCGTCGACGTCGATCGGCACCGCCAGCATCGCGGCCAGCCGCTCGCCGCGGGGTAGCGTCGTCAGCGTCGACCATTGCTGGTCGCGGGCTGCGATCGCATCGCGAAACCAGGGCTGGTCGGTGACCAGATATTTGCCATCCTCGACGGTGCTGTCCCTGAGCTTGATGTCGATGCCGGCATAGTCGTATTGATCGGCCTTGAGCTTGCGGTCGGGTGAGATGGTCAGCATCTCGACGCCGGCATCGCCGAGCTTGTGCCCGGCGAAGAACGAGCCGTCCGGCCAGCCGAATGCCACCCATGAAATGGTCGGTTGCGACTGCAATTGCGACAGGAACATGAACTGCCGCTTGCGCGCGTCGCTTGCGTCCAGCACCTTCTCGGTCAACAACGTCCGCACCGCCGTCATCGACGAACGCGCTTCGGTCGTGATCGACTGCAATTCGTCGCCGACCGCGGAGACGATCTGGTCATTGATGGTGTCGGCCAGGGTCTGGCTCACCCGTTGTGCGGTGCGCCACCACAACAGATGCACGCCGACGGCGCTGACCATGATCGACGTCAGGACAAGGGCGGAGATGGCGCTGCGGATGCCGATGCGCATCGTTGGGGTCCGTATCAACGGTTTCATTACCGCACTACGGAACATATCAGGGTTTGTTTCACCCGCACGGCGGTGGCGCAGCGCCCGGACACGGCCCTGTGACCATAGTTGAATGTGCCGGCGACGAAACTTCTGGATTGTTGGCCGCGTACACGCCAAGACAAGACAGTTACCTCGAAGGTTCATTGATGCACGACGTCTCGATCCCGGCAGCCCTGATCGCCGGCCTAGTCAGCTTCCTGTCGCCCTGCGTGCTGCCGCTGGTGCCGCCCTATCTGATCTATCTGACCGGTGCGACCATCGAGCAGGTCAATCAGGACGGCGCCACCGCGGCCTCCAAGCGCGCGGTGATGACGGCGGCGCTGATGTTCGTGCTCGGCTTCTCCACCGTGTTCGTCGCGCTCGGCGCCAGCGCCTCGATCGTCGGTGGGCTGGTGCGCGCCTGGTCGGCCGAGCTCTCGATTGTGGCCGGCATCGTCATCATCATCATGGGCCTGCACTTCCTCGGCGTGACCCGGATCGGCCTGTTGATGCGCGAGGGGCGGATGACCGCGCCCAAGCCGGTCGGGCTGTGGGGCGCCTATGTCATGGGCCTGGCGTTCGCCTTCGGCTGGACGCCCTGCATCGGGCCGATCCTGGCGGCGATCCTCTCGATCGCGGCCGCGGAGGCCACGGTGACGAAGGGCGCGGGGCTGCTCGCGGTGTATTCGGCCGGGCTCGGCATCCCGTTCCTGCTGGCGGCCTTCATGATCAAGCATTTCTCCTCGCTGTTCGCGCGGATGAAGCGCCATCTCGACACCGTCGAGCGCGTGATGGGCGTGCTGATGGTGGTGACCGGCATCGGCTTTTTGACCGGCGCCGTCTCCGGCGTCAGCGTCTGGCTGCTGGAAACCTTCCCGGCACTGCAAAATATCGGCTAGGCGCGTAACAAGCCCGCCACGACCGGCGAAACTCCTGCCATGACGGGCCCGTAGCTTTCAGCTCGTGCCCTTTGGTGCGCGTGCGCCCAACCGCCGGCGCAGGCGGCCTGGCGAGATATTCGGGAGGGTTCGCATGAATTTCATCGTCAATTTGCTGATTTTGCTGCCGGCACGGATCGCTTCGCATTTTTCCTGGGCCGGGCCGCTGATCATGCGGATCATCGTCGGCTACACCTTCATGCTGGCCGGCTGGGGCAAGCTCACCAACCTCGCCCAGGTCACCGAGAATTTCGTCGGCTGGGGCATTCCGTTCCCGACCATCCTCACCCCCTTCGTGTCAGGCGTCGAATGCTTCGGCGGCGCGATGCTGATCCTCGGCCTGTTCACCCGCATCCCCGCCGCGATGCTCGCCGTGGTGATGATCGTCGCGATCAGGTCGGCGAAATGGGGCGACGTCGATTCGCTGGAGACGCTGCTCGGCTTCGAGGAGGCGACCTATTTCGCCGCCTTCATGTGGCTTGCGATTACAGGTCCCGGCGCCGCCTCGCTCGACCGCCTGCTGGTCAACGCGGTGGCGGGCCAAAAGGCGGCGACCTGAGAGGCTGGCTCACAATCCCGTGACATGGCGAGCCCCGATCCGGGCGAGCGCGTAGCTCACACGACCCCTCGCCGCCAGGAGCGCGCCATGAGACTTGTCCGCACCATCGCAATTCTCGTGGCGTTGAGCACGTCGCCGTCGCTCGCGGCGGACGGCCCGGCATGGAGCGACTGGAGCCACGATCTGTTCGCGCGCGCCACGGCCGAGAAGCGTTTCGTCATTCTCGATCTCGAGGCGGTGTGGTGCCACTGGTGCCACGTGATGGAGAAGACGACCTACGCCGACCCCAGGGTGCAGGAACTGCTGTCGGCAAGATATCTCCCGGTCCGCGTCGACCAGGACGCCAATCCGGACCTCTCGAGCCGCTACGGCGACTGGGGCTGGCCGGCCACCATCGTGTTCGCGCCCGACGGCACCGAGATCGCGAAGATCAGGGGCTATATCGAGCCGGAGCGGATGCAGTCGCTGCTCAAGGCCATCATCGACGATCCCTCGCCGGGCCCGTCAGTCGGCGAGGCCTTCGAGATCAAGCCCGCCGTCTCGGCGTTTCTCGGCAAGGCGCAGCGCACTGAGCTGACCAAGACCTTCGACTCTTCCTACGACGAGAAGCTCGGCGGTTGGGGCGAGAACCAGAAATATATCGATGCCGACAGCCTCGACCTAGCGATCAGCCGCGCCGAAGCCGGCGACGCCATGGCAACAAAACGCGCCCGGCAAACGCTCGATGCCGCGATCGCGCTGATCGATCCGGTGTGGGGCGGCGTGTTTCAGTATTCCGAGGCCGGCTCCTGGAACCGACCGCATTTCGAGAAAATCATCTCGTTCCAGTCGCAATATCTGCGGCAATACAGCCAGGCCTACGCGCAATGGAAGGACCCGAAATATCTCGCGGCCGCACGCGACGTCGAGCGCTATTTGACAAGCGCCGATCTCAATCACGATGTCGACGGCCACACATACTACGCGCTTGATGATGCCGAGCGCCGCAAGCTCGGCATGCCCCGCATCGACAAGAACCTTTATGCGCGGGAGAACGGCTGGGCGATCTCGGGGCTCGCAGCCTACTACGGCGCGAGGGACGATCCGAAGGCGCTTGAGATCGCCGAGCGGGCGGCAAAATGGGTGCTGGCCAATCGGGCGCTGCCGGATGGCGGCTTCCGCCATGGCGAGACGGATCGCGGCGGCCCCTTCCTCGGCGACACCGTCGCGATGGGACAGGCCTTGCTCGATCTCTACGCCGCGACCGGCAATCGCGACTGGTTGGCGTCGGCGACGAAGGCCGGCGATTTCGTCGCGAGCTTCCGCGACGAGGCCGGCGGCTTCTTCACCGCGAAGACGTCGGAGGGAGAAGCGGGCGTTTTTGCAAAACCGGCAAAACTGATCGACGACCAGATCCAGGTCGCGCGTTTCATGAACATGCTCAATCGCTATACCGGCAACGACGGGACCCGCGAGCAGGCCTCGCATGCCATGCGTTACCTGAGCGCGGCGTCGGCCGAGATGCCGCGTCCGCTGCCCGGCGTGCTGCTCGCCGACGACGAGCTCGCGGTCGAGCCGACGCATGTGACGATCGTCGGACACAAGGATGACGGCCGCGCACAGAGCCTGCATGCGATCGCCCGCGCCCTGCCCGCCCGCTACAAGCGGCTCGAATGGCTCGACCTCCGCGAAGGCAAGCTGCCCAACCCTGATGTCGACTATCCCGATCTCGGCGAGCCCGCGGCGTTTGCCTGCAGCAACCGCATCTGCTCATTCCCGGCGTTCAGTGCCGAGGAATTGCGGACGAACGTGGCACAGATGGCGAAGCTGAGGCCGGCGCGATCAGCGCAAAACTGATTAAAATGCAGAGAGTGCGATGCAGCAAACCGATCGGCACTGCGCAATGAAATACTCTTTGATCCGCGGTGTTTGACATGAACCGGGCATCAGACCCGCGTCGAACAAAATTTTCTTTTGAAGCGCTGTAACCAAATCGCCTGATACCCCGTAGCTGATCTTGGACGAGCACTCAAATCGCGGGAAGCACCGCGCCGCGGACGCCCCTGCGATCTGATTGTTCTCCGATTGTCCATCCGTTGTGCGGTCCGGGATCGAACAATCATCGGATACTCACGGGCCACGTTTACTGCATCAAACAATCACCGAGGAGATCGTCATGAAGTTGAATTCGAAGTCCGGCGCCACGCTCGCCGTCGCTGCGGCCACCCTGTTCCTCGCCGGCTCCGTGGTTTCGACCACCTCGACGGCCGCCAATGCCGCTGCCGGCAAGTGCATGGCCGGCAACGCCTGCAAGGGCCAGAGTGCATGCAAGGGCGGCGCCAATTCCTGCAAGGGCCTGAACGCCTGCAAGGGCACCGGCTTTTCGATGGCCTCGGAGAAGCAGTGCATGGCTCAGGGCGGCAAGTTCGTCAAAGGCTGATCGCAGCGGTTAACGGCCGGAGAAGGGCCGGCACGCAAACCGGGCTTTCTTCATTGCGAGCAGCAAAATGTCCGTCCTTGGTGTAACCAGGACGGACTGCTGTGCGTAGCTATCAATCGGGTGCAGCCCTGGTCCGGGACTGTCGCAGGCCGGCGGGGGCGCACCTTCAACCATCGTCCGTAAGGAGACGCTCATGAAGGTTACGACCAAGTCCGGCGCCACACTTGCCGCCGCTGCAGCCACGCTGTTCCTCGCCGGTGCTGTCGTGTCGACGCCGTCCTACGCCGCGGGCGAAGGCAAATGCATCGGCGCCAATGCCTGCAAGGGCCAGAGCTCCTGCAAGGGCGGCAACCACGCCTGCAAGGGCCAGAATGCCTGCAAGGGTCAGGGCTTCTCGTCCATGACCAAGGATCAGTGCACCACCGCCAAGGGCAAGTTCGAGCCCGCCTGAACCGATCGAGCGGGACGAGGCCCGGCATAGGCCGGGCCTCGTTTCCATGTTAGTTTTGCAGACGAGACGCTGCGATTGCAGCGCCTGCCACGCGGAGACGCCATGAACGTCGCAAGCCGATTGCCCACGACGGCGCACACGGGGCAAACGATGCAAGCGGCCAAACCGCCGTTCCTGGGCTTTGGCCTCGGCCTGCGCGCGCAGCACTACGACGAGATCCTGAACGGCAATCCGCCGATCGACTGGTTCGAGGTGATCAGCGAGAACTACATGCTGCCGGGCGGCCAGCCGCTGCGCATCCTCGACCGGATCTGCGAGCGCTATCCCGTGGTGATGCACGGCGTCTCGCTGTCGATCGCCTCCACCGCGCCGCCGAATTTCGACTATCTGCAAGGCCTGAAGGACCTCGCAAAACGTGTGCAGCCGAAATGGGTGTCGGACCATCTGTGCTGGACCGGCGTGCACGGCAAGAACCTGCACGATCTGCTGCCGATCCCCTACACAGAGGAGGCGCTCGATCATGTCGTGAGCCGCGTGCAGCTGGTGCAGGATGTCCTCGGCCGCGCGCTGGTGCTCGAGAATGTCTCGACCTATGTGCAGTTCAACAATTCCGAGATGACGGAGTGGGAATTCCTCTCCGAGCTGTCGCGCCGCTCCGGCTGCTGGCTGCTGTTCGACATCAACAATGTCTATGTCAGCGCCTTCAACCACGGCTATGATCCGATGGCCTTCCTCAACGGCATTCCGGCGGACCGCGTGGTGCAATTCCACATGGCGGGCCACAGCCATATGGGGACGCACATCATCGACACGCACGACCATCCGGTGTGCGAGGATGTCTGGGACCTCTATGTCGCGGCGTTGCAGCGGTTCGGCCGGGTCTCGACCATGATCGAGCGCGACGACAACATTCCGCCGCTCGACGAATTGCTGCTCGAGGTCGAGCGCACCCGCGAGATCGCGGCGCAGGTGCTGGGCGCGGGCGCGCCTGTGGCATGAGCGACTTCGCACGCCAGCAGGACGACTTCCAGCGCGCCATCCTCACCGGCGACGACGGCATCCTGACCGAAATCCTCGACAGCTCCAGGGAGACGCGCGCGACGCTGTTCGGCGTCTACCGCCATGCTTATGGCTCGCGGCTGGTCGAAGCGATGCGCAACGACCACGAGCTGCTGCATCGCTTTCTTGGCGACGAGATGTTCGACGAGATGGGCCACGCCTACGTCAAGGCACGGCCATCAGAACATCCCAACCTGCGCTGGTTCTCGCAAGGATTGCCGGATTTCCTGAAGTCCGCCGAACCCTACAGCCATCACCCCGTGCTCGCCGACCTTGCCGCGCTCGAGAAGGCCTTGAACGACGCCTTCGATGCGCGCGAAGGCGACGTGCTCGCCTTGGAGACGATGGCCGGTTTCGCGCCCGAGGTCTGGAACGACCTGGTGTTCCAGTCGCATCCGAGCGCTGCGCGGATCGACCTGTCGACCAATGCCGCCGCGATCTGGATCGCACTGAAGAACGACGAGACGCCGCCCGAGGCGGAGATGCTGGCCGAGCCCGCCCGCCTCCTGATCTGGCGCCAGGACACCACACCGATGTTCCGCGAGCTGCCGACCGAGGAAGCGATGATGTGGGACGAAGCCTCTGCCGGCATTCCGTTCGGCGTGCTCTGCGAGATGCTCGCGACCTATGACGATCCCGACGGTGCCGCAGCGCGCGGCGCCGGCTATCTGCATGGCTGGATCACGGCGGGACTGCTGACGGCGGCATCGATCCGCGAATAGGACGCGCGGCATGAGCGCCGAAATCATCAGCCATTTCGTCGAACGCCTCACCTGGGACGAGGTCGCGCGGCGCATTGCAGCTGGCCGCCCGGCGATCCTGCCGATCGGCGCCGCCGCCAAGCAACACGGTTTCCATCTGCCGCTCAACACCGACCGCTTGCAGGCCGAGTGGTTTGCGGCGCATCTGGCCGAACGCATCGACGCGCTGGTCTGGCCGACCGTCACCTACGGCCACTACCCCGCCTTCGTCGAATATGCCGGCAGCGCCAGCCTGTCGGCAGCAACGTTCAAAGCCATGGTGAATGAGATCGCCGCCGGCATCCTCGACAGCGGTATCAGCACATTGTTCGTGCTCAACACGGGAGTAAGCACCCTGGCTCCGGTCGAACGCGCGCTGGCCGGCTTCGAACCGGCCAAGGTGAGGCATCTGCGGCTCTATCAGGGCCCGCGCTTCCGCCGCACAGCCGAGCAGATCTCCGAGCAACGCCATGGCAGCCACGCCGACGAGCTGGAGACATCTTTGATGCTGGCGCTGGCGCCGGAGCTGGTCGATCCGGAACGCGCCGAAGCCAGCCCTGCTTTGCAGCACGAGGTGCCCGGCCGCCTGACGCCGTCGGACAGAAATTCGCCGAACTACAGCCGGTCCGGCAGCTACGGCGATCCGACGCTGGCGACATCAGCCAAGGGCGCGGCGTTGCTCGCGGCCATTCTCGACGATCTCAACGAGCAGGTGACCGCGGCCCTCGGCGAGAACGACAGGCCACAGCCGCGTGGCACGCCGCGATGAAGAGCATCCCGACCTATCGCGTGATATCAGCCGCGATGCTGGTCGCGGCGATCCTCATCGGCATCGCGCCGTGTCACGTCAAGGCACAGTCCGAGTTCATGCGCGGCGAAGGCATGCCCTACGACGCCTTCGACCGGCTGCCCAGGACCGATCTCGAAGTGTCTGGTGGCACCATTCATGTCGGGTTCGCGCCCGGCAACATGGCGCTGCCCAAGGAGAAGATATTCGACTGGATCAAGGCGTCCGCTCACGCGGTCTCGATTTACTACGGCCGGTTTCCCGTCAGCTCGCTGCGGCTTCTGCTGGTGCCGGTCGACGGCTCGCGCGTGCGCGGCGGCACCACATGGGGTTATCGCGGCGCTGCGATCCGGCTGCCGATCGGCCGCGATGCCGACGCGGACGACCTCAAGCGCGACTGGGTGATCGTGCACGAGATGGTGCACACCGCCCTGCCCGATCTCGACGACCGCTACGCCTGGCTGTCGGAAGGGCTCGCGGTCTATGTCGAACCAGTCGCGCGCGTGCAGGCCGGCGACCTGACGGCGCAGGACATCTGGCAGGCGATGGTGCGCGACATGCCTAAGGGCCTGCCGCAGGCCGGCGACCAAGGGCTGGACAATACCGACACCTGGGGCCGGAAATACTGGGGCGGCGCGATGTTCTGCCTGTTCGCGGATGTCGAAATCCGCAAGCGCACAGGCAACAAATTCGGCCTGCAGGATGCGATGCGCGGCGTGCTCGCCGCAGGCGGCAATCACGAAAAGGACTGGCCGATCGCGCGCGTGCTCTCCACCGCCGACAAGGCGGTCGGCGTCGACGTGCTGACGCGGCTGCACGACGAATGGGGATCAAAGCCGGTGACACCCGACCTTGCCGTGCTGTGGCGCGATCTCGGAGTCAAGATGCAGGGTGACAGTATTGCGTTCGACGACAACGCGCCGCTGGCGGCGATCCGCAAGGCGATCACCGAGGCACGCCCGCGCTAGCGCGGGATGAAGGTCGGCTTCGCAGCAGACTGGCTCCACCTCTCCCGCTTGCGGGGGAGGTCGCATCGCATCGAAGATGCGGTGCGGGTGGGGGCTCTCTCCACGACGTGACTCGTGTGTTCAACCGGCATGATTCCCGACATTTTGGACCGGCATGATCCCCGACAGTTTGGGTTAAGCGGTCTGTTCGCCCGGTTCGCGCAGCCCCTCACGAGGCGGAGCGAACCGGGTGAACAGGCCGCGGCGGTCGATGAGACCGACGTCGAGGTCGCAGAAGCGGACGACGTGGTCACCGGTATCGAGTTCGGCGATGCCGACAAGTTCGTTCACCAGCGCCTGACCGATAAAGACGAACTTGCCTTTCCATTTAATCTCCCCATTGCCGCGAACACGGCGGGCCTGGTGATCGGCGTCATACCAGGGGTCTTGCTCGCGATCCGGCATGGTGCGTTGAGATGCTCGATAGGCGTCCTCCGGCGGCCGTTGGCCCAGCGCTTCGTGAGGACGTTCCTTATTGTAATGCTCTCGGAAGGCGTCAAAGCGGGCCTGTTGCTCGGACGCATTATCTGCCGGTGGGCTCGATGTTTGCGCCTTCAAGGTGCGATGCATGCGCTCATGGCGACCGTTCTCCTGCGGCGAGGCCGGACGGATGAAGTGCGGCGTAATGCCGAGCTTCAGCCACCAGACCGACAATGTGGTGAGACCGCCGGCGCCGCGCGAGCCGAACGGCGAACCATTGTCGCAGCGGATTGCCCGCGGCAGGCCATGCTCGCGGAAAGCCCTCTCGAAGCGGGGGCGGACGCCCTCGGTCGTCGGTGCGACGATCTGCAGTTCGATCAGGAAGCGACTGTGGCTGTCAGCCACCGTCAACGGATCAATCCGGCACTGGTCGCGGGTGCGGAACCAACCCTTGAAGTCCACGCTCCACTCGTCGTTCGGCTCCTGCACCGGCGTGCAGGGACGCCGCTGGTCGAGCGGACGGCGGCGGCGCTTCACCGGCGAGATCAGCCCCGCGCGCTTGAGAATGCTCCCAATCGTCGACGCCGCCGGCCAATCGATCTCCGGCGCCTGGCGGTCAAGCAGGGCGAGCAGCTTGCGCGGTCCCAGATAGGGAAAGCGCTGCCGAGCCGCGATCACCTTCTCTGCAATCGCCGCATCGGTCGTTTGTCGGCATTGCTGCGGCGCGTGCGAACGGTCCCTGAACCACTCCGGATCGCCGCTCTGCTTCCGCTGGCGCCATGCGTAAAACGTGTCGCGGCAGATACCGTGACGGCGGCACAACTCCGACACGCTCCAGTTCCCGCTCTCGTACTCCATAAGCATCCGGATACGCCCTTCCATCCGACTGGTCTCTCTGAACGGCATCGTCGGGCCCTCCCGCCGATGCTTCTAGAAACCTGTCGGCAATCATGCCGGTCTAAACTGTCGGGTATCTATCCGGTCTGTACCGCGGAGAGAGCCCCCACCCCAACCCTCCCCCGCAAGCGGGAGAGGGAGCGCACCGCCGTCGCGACCGCTATTCAAGCTAATCTCATCATGTTCTAGTCGTCACCCTTCGCGGCTGCACACAGCCCGACGCCGCTGGCTTTTACGCGCGCGATGTCGGACTATTTCCGCAGGAATCGCTGTCATCCACGTGGGAGACCGATGGGCCAGGATCATCCGACACGCGCCAGCTGGCCGGTCTTCCGTTCGCTGGCCGCATTCCGGCCGAGCGACCTGCCCGGCGATCTGATCGCCGGGCTGACGCTTGCCGCGATCGCGATCCCGGAGCAGATGGCGACCGCGCGGCTTGGCGGCTTCTCGCCGCAGATCGGCTTCTTTGCCTTCATGGCGGGCTCGCTCGGCTTTGCGATGCTCGGGGCCAACCGCTTCCTGTCCTGCGGCGCCGATTCCACGATCACGCCGATCTTCGCGGCGGGGCTCGCGCTGATGGCGACCGCAGGCTCACCCGACTATCAATCGCTGGCGATGGCGCTGGCGCTGATGGTCGGTGCGATCATGATCGCCGGCGGCCTGTTCAAGCTCGGCTGGGTCGCCAATCTGCTGTCGACGCCGGTGACGGTCGGCTTCCTCGCCGGCATCTCCGTCCACATCCTGGTCTCGCAACTGCCCGGCGTGCTCGGCCTGACCACGCCGGACGGGCCGACGCTGTACAAGCTCGGGGTTCTCGCTGCAGAGATCGGCCGCACCAATTTCTACACGCTGGCGATCGGCCTCGGCGTGCTGGCGCTGGTCGCGGGATCGGAGAAGATCAGCGCGCGCATTCCGGGCGCGCTGATCGGCCTTGTCGTGGCCACCATCGCTGTCATCGCCGGCCATCTCGAAAGCAAGGGCGTCAAGGTGGTCGGCATCGTGCCGGGGTCGCTGCCGAAGCCGTCGTTTCCCGACATCGCACCGGAGCGATGGATCAAACTGCTGTCGCTGGCGATCCTGATCGCCATCGTGGTCATGGTGCAAACCGCGGCGACGACGCGTTCGTTTCTGTCGGATCCGGACAAGCCGGCCGACGTCGATCGCGACTTCCTCGGCGCCGGTGCCGGCAGCCTCTTGTCCGGCCTGTTCGGCGCCTTCCCCGTCAACTCCAGTCCGCCGCGCACCGGCATCGTCTCGGAGACCGGCGGACGCACCCAGCTCGCCGGGCTGTTCGCCGCGACAATCGTGCTCGCGCTGCTCGCGTTCGGCGCGACGCTGCTAAAGCACGTGCCTGACGCTGCGCTCGGCGGTGTGCTGCTGTTCGTGGCGCTGCGCATCATCCGCGTGAAACAGATCGTCGCGATCTTCCGCCAGTCGTTCTACGAATTCCTGCTGGTGATCGCGACGGCGGCCGCGATCATCGTGCTGCCGATCGAGCAAGGCGTCGCAGTCGGCATCGCGCTGTCGCTGCTGCACGGCATCTGGACCACGACGCGGGGCCAGCTGGTGGAATTCGTCCACGTGGCTAGCACCACGATCTGGTGGCCGACAGGTCCGCACGTCACCGGCGAGCGCAAGCCCGGCATTGCCGTCGTCGGCCTGCAGGCGCCGCTGTCGTTCCTCAACGCGGAAGGCTTTCACAGCGACGTGCTCAAGACCATCGGCACGGCGACGCCGAAGCCGCTTCTGCTGGTGATCGAGGCCAGCGGCATGATCGAGATCGATTTCACGGCGGCGCAGGCGCTGCGCGATCTGTTTCGCGAATGCCGCGATGACGGCGTGACGGTGGCGGTGGCGAGGCTCGAATCCACACGCGCGCAGGACGCGTTCGAGCGCTTCGATCTCTACGCGGTTCTGCCGCGGGATCACGTCTTCCGCAGCGTCGACGAAGCGGTGCGGGCGCTGGGCCCGAGCTAGCCTGGCGAAGGCTCGCCCTCGAGCGTCGGATGCTCCTTCAGGACGTCGGCCTTGATGGAATTGGTGTGGATGGCGCGGAACAGCGCCCGCCCCGTCTTGATGTTGTTGGCCTTCATGCAGAGGCTGACGATCTCGCGCACCGCGGAATCCCGCATCATCTCGTCGGTTATCTTCATCGCGATCTCCATCGCGGTCCTGGCGGCACGCTCGTAGCGCTCTCGCTCGACCCGATGCTTGTTCGGCGAACGCTTCTCGGGCGCCCCGACCGCCTCGGCGCAGCCGGCGGCATCGCGGCAGATCGCGCGGATCCGCTGCGCAGCCTCGATATCGCCGAGCGGCTGCTCGACGGGATCATCCCAGATGTCTTTGCGCTTCGCCTTGCTGAACATCCACATCGCCGTACCCCGAAAGCGCGGCGAGCATAGCTGGCCTAGGCACAACCTGTGAACCGCAGAGTCCTCTCGGCGCAAGAGCGAGATGCTGGCTATGGCATCATGGCCACACCGGAACAGCCGATCCGGCGAGTGACTTGATATCACACGCGCATCAAGCCGATCGTTGCGGCCCGATCGCCTCGAACTGCGCCTTTTGCTCGTCACTGAGGGTGGCGTAGAAACTCTCAAGCGCGGCACGGACATCCTTGACGGCCTGCAGCATGACGTCGAGCCGCTTCGCAACGGAGGCGAGACGCGCCGGCGGGGTCATCGCCTCGTTGGCCTGGCACGCCGCCTTCAGTTTGCGGGCCGCATCGGCGCTGGTGTCCTGCAGCGCCTGGAGCGCCGCGCGCTGGGTGTCGTTGAGCTGCATCCGGGCCTGGATCTCGCTCGTCGGCCAGTCCTGCGCGGCGCCCTGCGCAGCGCCGCAGTTCCGGGCAACCGCCGCGTTCTGATCACCTTTGGGATCGCGCGCCGCGGCTTCCTTGCGCTGGCTGTCGGCGAGCGCGTTGAACCGCGCCTTCTGCTCGTCGTCGAGCAGGCCGTAGAATTTCTCCAGCGGCGGCCTGACGGTTGCGACTGCCGTCACCATCGCTTCGATCCGCTGCTGCATGGCGGCGAGGCGGTTCGGCGCGGTCAACACCACCTGCGCAGGACATGCCGCCCGAATGCTGCGGGCGGCTGCGAGCGATGCTTCGCCGAGTTCGCCGAGCGCAGCCAGCTGCGCCTCGGTCGGCTGCACCGTATCCGCAATCTGATCCACCGGCAGGCCGGCGATCGAGCGGCTGTCATTGCCACACATCTCCTCGATCCGTCCGCCGCCGCGATATCGGCGGCCCGGCCTGCGATCGGGCAGATAGCCCCTGAGATCGTCATAACCATAGGGACCGAAGATGCCGGCATAGATGTCCGGATAGCCGTAGCCCCAGAATCCGAGATCGTCGCCCCAGACCGCGTAGTCATAGATGTCGTTGTAGGCGAACGGCCAGAACAGCGGGCCGACCCAGCCATAGCCGCCGCCGGAATGCTGCCACCAGCCATTGGCAACCGTCCCGCCGTGCCAGCCGGCGAGCGCCGCGGCCGCGGCGATCTGCGCACGCGCCGCCGGGTTGCTCAACAGCCGGCCGTTGCGCAATGCGCCGTTGCGCGACAGCGAGTTGAACGCATTGCGCATGTTGCCGGGATGGCCGAAATTTGCCGCCCCGCGCGACACGAAGGCGCCATGGCCGGCGAAGCCTGATCGCGGGATCGCGTGCGAACGGCCGAACCCGCCATGATGGCCGCCGCCGAAATGCATGTGGCCAAAGCCATGCCCGCCATGTCGATGACCACCGCCATGTCCGTGGCCACCGCCGTGCCCATGACCGCCGCCGTGCCCATGACCGCCACCATGGCCTCCTCCATGGCCGCCACCGTGTCCGCCACCGCGGGCGATCGCGTCGCCCGACAGCGCCATGGCAACGATCATGACTGCAATTCCGATTGCCCGTCCGATCACTTCTGTCTCGCTCCGCGCCAATACACTACGGCACAGGAAAGACGCCGGACGGACGGAAAAGTTCCCCGCGATCGCAGCGCGCAACCGCTCGCGGATACTGCGCTGCTGAGTAATGACGCCTCAGGCGGCCGGGACGATCTTTCCGGGATTGAAGATGTTCTGCGGATCGAGTGCCTGCTTCAGCGCCCGCATCGCGTCGAGCGCCTCCACCCCGAGCTCGGCCTTCAGGTATTTCTGCTTGCCCTGGCCGATGCCGTGCTCGCCGGTGCAGGTGCCGCCCATCGCTTGCGCGCGTTCGACCAGACGATGCATGAACTCCTCGCCACGCGCCATCTCGTCCTTGTTGTCGATGTCGCAGACCAGCGAGCAGTGGAAATTGCCGTCGCCGACATGGCCGACGATCGGCGAAAGCAGATTGAGCCGCTTCAGATCGTCCTCGGTCTCGGTGACGCAGTCGGCAAGCCGCGAGATCGGCACGCAGACGTCGGTCGCGACGACGCCGATGCGGTCGCCGGGACGCAGCGCCTTCACCGACCAGTAGGCGTCGTGCCGGGCCTGCCACAGCCTGGTGCGGTCTTCCGGCTTGGTGGTCCAGGAGAAGTCGCCGCCGCCGCATTCGGCGGCGATGTCGCGGAAATTCTTCGACTGCTCGGCAACCTCCACCTCGCTGCCGTGGAATTCCAAAAGCAGCAGCGGCGTCTCCGGCAGCGACAGTTTTGAATAGCTGTTGCAGGCCTTCACTTGCTCGGCGTTGAGCAGCTCGATGCGGGCGACCGGGATGCCGGTCTGGATGGCGAGGATGGTCGCCTGGCAGGCGCCGCGCACCGTCTCGAACGAACAGGCCGCGGCTGCGATCGTTTCGGGAATACCGCGCAGCTTGATGGTGAGCTCGGAGATGATGCCGAGCGTGCCTTCAGCGCCAATGAACAGATGCGTCAGGTCGTAGCCGGCCGACGACTTCTTGGCCCGCGTGCCTGTGGTGATGATCTCGCCGTCGCCGCGCACCACCTTCAGCGCCAGCACGTTCTCGCGCATGGTGCCGTAGCGCACCGCGTTGGTGCCGGAGGCGCGGGTCGAGGTCATGCCGCCGAGCGAAGCGTCGGCGCCGGGGTCGATCGGGAAGAACAGGCCCTGGTCGCGCAGATGCTCGTTCAGCGCCTTGCGCGTCACGCCGGGCTGGATCACGCAGTCGAGGTCCTCGGCATGCACCTCGAGCACCTTATTCATGTCGCGCAGATCGATGCAGACGCCGCCCGCCGGCGCATTGACCTGGCCCTCGAGCGAGGTTCCGGTACCGAACGCGATGACCGGCACGCGGCTTGCGGCGCAGATCCGCACCACGTCCTGAATGTCAGCCGTCTCCTGCGCCATCACCACCGCGTCCGGCGGCTGGTTCGGCAGCCATGTGGTGGTATGGGCGTGCTGTTCGCGCACCGCTAAAGACGTGACGAGCCGGTTGCCGAACCGTGCCGCCAGCGCGTCGATCGCGCGCTTCAGGGCCTGCGGCTCAGGTCGCGTCAAATTGCTCGAAATCGTTGTCGCCACGTCAAATTTCCTCCCGGCTTTAGCCGACCGTGGCAAAGCTTGTATAAGGGGTCAAGAGAGCCGGACTTGAAAAAGTGGCCGCTGGAGTCACAGAAAAGCTCATGCTCGAACGCCAGCAAACCGGGGATGGATGATGACGTCAGTGACTGCCGCAAGCGAGGTGCCGATTCCGCCGGCCCCGTTCAAATCCTCGCTGATGCAGATCGAGCCGCAATGGATCGATTATAACGGCCATCTCAACATGGCCTACTACAACGTGATGTTCGACCGCGCCATCGACGAGATGTGGCTGCAGCTCGGGATCGGGCCGGCCTACATGAAGGCGCGGCACTGCTCGACGTTCACCGCCGAGTGTCACGTCCGCTACTTGCGAGAGATTCATCTCGGTGATCCCGTGCAGGTCTCGGTGTTCCTGCTCGCCGCCGACGAGAAGCGGCTGCACACCTTCGAGGAGCTGCGCCACGCCACCGAGGGCTGGCTCTCGGCGACCTCGGAAAACCTCACGCTGCACATCGACATGGAGGCGCGCAAGGTAGCGCCGTTTCCGCCTGACATCCAGGCGCGCGCCCGGGCGATCGTGGAGAGCTATGCGGGCGTGCCGCGTCCGGAGGGCATCGGCCGCAACGTGGCGATGCCCTCCACCAAGAAGTAACCAAGCGCCGCGCTACACCCTTGTGCGGCCGCGCGCCAATCCGACCACCGCCGACACCAGGAACAGGATGATGGCGATGAAGAAGATCGCCTTGGCGATTTCGATCGAGGCGCCGGCGATGCCGCCGAAGCCCAGAATGCCCGCGATCAGGGCGATGACCAGGAATGTGACGACCCAGCTCAGCATGATCAAACCTCCGCTTCGTTTCCTCGTTCGTTTGCTGGCGCGAACCTCTGCCCGGCGCCGAGCCTGTTGAAACAATCCTGCGGGGAAACGCTGGTTCCCGACCGCGAAACCGCGAAATTTTCGCCGATTTCAGGAACCAGGCCGGTTGTACGCTGCTGCCAAAAGCGTTCCTGTCGGCCGCGATAAAACCTGTCAAAACGGCCGATCAGGCCCTATATGCCCCTCAATCCCTGTTAAGAAGGCTCCCCTTCACCGTCCCGCGGTGCCATCGTGGGGCCGAGACGATTCGCTGATGACCGAGCCGAGCAAATTGCCCCCCCACGGCGTTCCCGAGCACCAGCCGGTGGCTGGGGGCATCGCCGCGCGTGCGCGGGCGGCGGCGGGTCCGCAATATCTCCAGGGCCTCAATCCGGAGCAGCGCGAGGCGGTCGAGACGCTCGACGGCCCCGTGCTGGTGCTCGCCGGCGCCGGCACCGGCAAGACGCGGGTGCTGACCACGCGCATCGCGCATATCCTGAGCCAGGGCCGCGCGCGGCCGCACGAAATCCTGTCGGTGACCTTCACCAACAAGGCAGCGCGCGAGATGAAGCTGCGGCTCGGCCAGATGCTGGGCCAGGCGGTCGAGGGCATGCCGTGGCTCGGCACCTTCCACTCGATCGGCGGCCGCATCCTGCGCATCCATGCCGAGCTGGTGCAGCTCAAATCCAACTTCACGGTGCTCGACGTCGACGACCAGGTGCGGTTGCTCAAGCAGCTTCTGCAGGCCGAGAACATCGACGATAAGCGCTGGCCGGCGCGGATGCTGGCCGGCCTGATCGACAGCTGGAAGAACCGCGGGCTGTCGCCGTCGCAGGTGCCGTCGGGCGAGGCCGCCTCGTTCGGCAACGGCAAGGGCGGCAAGATCTACGCGACCTATCAGGAGCGGCTGAAGATCCTCAACGCCGCCGATTTCGGCGATCTGCTGCTCGAGAACATCCGCCTGTTCCGCGAGAACCCTGATGTGCTCCGGCAGTACCAGAACCGCTTCAAGTTCATCCTGGTCGACGAATATCAGGACACCAACGTCGCGCAGTATCTGTGGCTGCGGCTGCTGTCGCAGGCGCCGACGCAGCCCGGCCTGCCGCTGTCGGCGGTGATTCCGGGCGACCTTACCTCGCCCCGCTTGCGGGGAGAGGTCGGATTGCGCAGCAATCCGGGTGAAGGGGACTCTCCGCAGACCGTGCTCGCGGAAGCAGCCCCTCACCCCGACCCTCTCCCCGTGAAGGACGGGGAGAGGGAGCAGGCTCCCCTCAAGAACATCTGCTGCGTCGGCGACGACGACCAGTCGATCTACGGCTGGCGCGGCGCCGAGGTCGACAACATCCTGCGCTTCGACCACGATTTTCCGGGCGCCAAGGTGATCCGGCTCGAGCGCAACTACCGCTCGACCGGCCACATCCTGGCCGCAGCCTCGCATCTGATCGCGCATAATGAAGGCCGGCTCGGCAAGACGCTGCGCACCGAGGATGTCGACGGCGAGAAGGTCACCGTCACCGGCTCCTGGGATTCGGAGGAGGAGGCGCGCGCGATCGGCGAGGAGCTCGAGGAGCTGCAGCGCGCCGGCGAAAACCTCAACGACGTCGCCATTCTGGTGCGCGCCTCGTTCCAGATGCGCGAATTCGAAGACCGCTTCGTCACGCTCGGCCTGCCCTATCGCGTGATCGGCGGTCCCCGATTCTATGAGCGCGCCGAAATCCGCGATGCGCTGGCCTATCTGCGCACCATCAACTCACCGGCCGACGATCTCGCCTTCGAGCGCATCGTCAACGTGCCGAAACGGGGGCTCGGCGACGCCACCGTGCAGCTGCTGCACGACCATGCCCGCAAGCGCCGCATTCCGCTTTTCGAGGCGGCGCGCACCGTGGTCGAGACCGACGAGCTGAAGCCGAAAGCGCGCGGCTCGTTGCGCGATCTCGTCATGCAGTTCGACCGCTGGCGCGCCCAGCGCGAGGTTGTCTCACATACCGAGCTCGCCGAGATCGTGCTTGACGAGAGCGGCTATACCGAGATGTGGCAGAAGGACCGCTCGGCGGACGCCGCGGGCCGGCTAGACAACCTCAAGGAGCTGGTGCGTTCGATGGAGGAATTCGAGAACCTGCAAGGGTTTCTTGAACATATCTCACTGGTGATGGACCGCGACGGCGAAGCCGGCGACGAGGCGGTGTCGTTGATGACGCTGCATTCGGCCAAGGGGCTGGAATTCGACAATGTGTTCCTGCCGGGCTGGGAGGAAGGTCTGTTCCCGAGCCAGCGCACGCTGGATGAACAGGGCCGCGCCGGGCTCGAGGAGGAGCGCCGCCTCGCCCATGTCGGGCTGACCCGCGCCCGCCGCCGCGCAAAAATCTATTTCGCCACCAACCGCCGCATCCATGGCACCTGGTCGACCACGATCCCCTCGCGCTTCCTCGACGAGTTGCCGGCGCACAATGTCGAGATCACCGAATCCAAGGGCAGCTCGGGCTGGGGGGGCAGCGGCGGCTATGGCGCCTCGCGCTTCGACAACCTCGAATCATTCGGCTCGAGCTATTCGACCCCGGGCTGGCAGCGCGCCCAGGCCAACCGCAACCGCGGTGGCGGGGGGCGCAGCGGCGGCTTCGAGGAGCGGCAGTCGTCATTTTCAGGTTCGCGAAGCGATACCTCCACCTCGCGGAGCGATGGCTCCTCGGGCGGCTTCAATCGCAGTAAGCGCGGCCCCATGGTGATCGAGGGCGAGCTGGTGGCGAAATCCACCGGCACGGTGTCGGAATTCTCGCTGGAGGATCGGGTGTTTCACCAGAAATTCGGCTACGGCCATGTGGTGAAGATCGACGGCAACAAGCTGACCATCGCCTTCGAAAAGGCCGGCGAGAAGAAGGTGGTCGACAGCTTTGTGGAACGGGTGTGACAGAGTGGCCCTCCTTGGCGGCCTTCCCTGTTCGTAGCCCTTGACCCCAGTTGATTTCATGGGTTGAGATGTCCTCATGATCCGGGGTGGGTTTTTCCTTTTTGTCATCGCGCTCACTGCGCCGTCGCTGGCGGTCGCGGAGACGATGAGCTTTGGCGATTCGGCCGCGCAGCTCGCCAAGGCCTGCGGCGCTGACATCACCGCCAACTGCCGCGGCGTCAATCTCGACGCCACTCGCCTCAAGGAGTGCCTGTCGCGCAACCGCGACGTGATATCGCCGCAGTGCAAGGAGACGTACTTCTCCACCCTCGATGCGATCCAGAAGCGGATCGCGGCGCGCGTGACAGTGGCAAACGCCTGCACCCGCGAGATCGTCAAGGTCTGCAACGGCTCGACCAAGGAGACCAGCAAGGCGGTCCCCTGCCTCGTCGCAGCCAAGGGCGTCAGCCGCAATTGCGCCCAGGCGATCAATGACGCGGGGTATCAATGATGCGGCTGTCGACGGGCGGCTTGCGCGATCTTGGCCTTTTGGGTCTGCTCGGCGCGCTGACGTTGCTGGCGGCGCCGCTCGCGCAGGCGCAGACCGCGGTCACCCGCGACGACGTCATCGCCAAGCTCAATCATTTCGAGACCGACGCCGCGATCGACGTCCCGGCGCTGCGCCAGCAGACGCTCGAGCGATCGAAGTCGCGATCGAAGAACGAGCCGCCGCCGCAAAAGCGCCCGCCGATCGCTCCCGACCTGACCAAGCTGCCGGCGTTCAACGCCGACATCGCGTTCGACGTCGACACGCCGATCGTGATGCCGGAATCGTATCAGACCGTCGGACGGATCGCTGATGCGCTGACGCATTCCGCGCTGCTGCCCTACACCTTCCTGATCGTCGGCCACATGGAATCGACCGGACGGCGCGACAACAACGTGCTGCTGAGCCAGCGGCGCGCCGACGCGATCCGCGACATCCTGGTCAACACCTTCAAGATCGCGCCGAAGCGCCTGCAATCGGTCGGGCTCGGCGAAGAGCAGTTGCTCGACCCCGCCCGCCCCAACGCGCCGGTCAACAACCAGCTGCAGATCATGCTGGTCGCGAAGGTCGCCGACGAGCCGCCCGCGCACCCCGCGCCGGCGGCGGCCGCCAAGAAGCCGGCGAAGCCAGCCAAGAGACACTAGCGCGGCTTTTCCGCCACACTGCAGAATGAATTTTCTGCCTCGGCGAGCGATTGCGGAACAGATTGCGCGTTCCTATCTGCGCTTGACCCGCATCCCGCCCCGCCCAGGCTCCAGTCCGCGCGCGCCCCCCTCCCTCACGCTTTCGATCCTTCATGTCGCCGATCATTTCCGTATCCAATCTTTCAAAGACCTATGGCTCCGGCTTCAAGGCGCTGAAGGGCATCAACCTCGATATCGCCAAAGGCGAGATCTTTGCGCTGCTCGGGCCGAACGGCGCCGGCAAGACCACGCTGATCAGCATCATCTGCGGCATCGCCAATCCGAGCGAGGGCCGCATCACGATCGGCGGCCACGACATCATCGGCGACTATCGCGCGGCGCGGTCGATGATCGGCCTGGTTCCGCAGGAACTGCACACCGACGCGTTCGAATCGGTCTGGGCGACGGTCAGCTTCAGCCGCGGCCTGTTCGGCAAGCCGAAGAACCCCGCCCATATCGAGAAGGTGCTGCGCGACCTGTCGCTGTGGGACAAGAAGGACGACAAGATCATCACGCTGTCGGGCGGCATGAAGCGCCGCGTGATGATCGCCAAGGCGCTGTCGCACGAGCCGCAGATCCTGTTCCTCGACGAGCCCACTGCAGGCGTCGATGTCGAATTGCGCAAGGGCATGTGGGAAGTGGTTCGCACGCTGCAGGCTGCCGGCGTCACCATCATCCTGACCACGCACTACATCGAGGAAGCCGAGGAGATGGCCGACCGCATCGGCGTCATCAACAAGGGCGAGATCATTCTGATCGAGGACAAGGCGACGTTGATGCAGAAGCTCGGCAAGAAGCAGCTGACGCTGCACCTGCAGAGCAAGCTCGACGCGGTTCCGCCCGCGCTTGCCGCCTACCATCTCGAATTGTCCGACGACGGCCGCGCGGTGACCTACGACTACGATACCAAGGGCGACCGCACCGGCATCACCAGCCTGCTCAGCGACCTCCGCAATGCCGGTGTCCGCATCTCCGATCTGGATACGAAGCAGTCCTCGCTTGAAGATATTTTCGTCAGCATCGTGAGGGCGCCATGAACTACCGCGCAATCCGGGCCATCTATCTGTTCGAAATGGCGCGTACCTGGCGCACGCTGCTGCAGAGCATCGTCTCGCCCGTTGTCTCAACCTCGCTGTATTTCGTGGTGTTCGGCGCCGCGATCGGCTCGCGCATCACCGAGGTCGAGGGCGTCAGCTACGGCACCTTCATCGTGCCGGGGCTCGTGATGCTGTCGGTGCTGACGCAGAGCATCTCCAACGCCTCGTTCGGCATCTACTTTCCGAAATTCGTCGGCACGATCTACGAGATCCTGTCGGCGCCGATCTCCTATTTCGAGATCGTGATCGGCTATGTCGGCGCCGCCGCCACCAAGTCGATCATCCTCGGCCTGATCATCCTGGCGACCGCCGGACTTTTTGTGCCTTTGCATATCCAGCATCCGGTGTGGATGCTGACATTCCTGGTGCTGACCGCCGTCACCTTCAGCCTGTTCGGCTTCATCATCGGCATCTGGGCCGATGGCTTCGAGAAGCTGCAGATGATCCCGATGCTGGTGGTGACGCCGCTGACCTTCCTCGGCGGTAGCTTCTACTCGGTGAACATGCTGCCGTCGGGCTGGCGCACCATCACGCTGCTCAATCCCGTGGTCTATCTGATCTCCGGCTTCCGCTGGAGCTTCTACGAGATCGCCGATGTCAGCGTGCCGCTGAGCCTCGGCATGACCGTGGGCTTCCTGGTGGCGTGCATGGCCGTCGTGGCATGGATCTTCAGGACCGGCTACCGGCTGAAGAATTGACGTCCATAGTCCGGATGAAGCCAACGGGTCGCGCCAACGCGCGCCCGATGACAGGCGCCTGGCGATTTGGCAAGAGCGGCCCTGGATTTCGCTTGCGCTTCATCCGGGCTACGCACCTCTTCATCAATAACAATGGAAATGGCCGTGGCGGTAATAGCCGCGGCAACGATAGCCACGGCGGTAGCCACGATCCGGGATGCCGAACACGCCCTTGACCGCGCCCATGGCGCCGCCGACACCGGCGCCGACGGCGCCACCGACCACGCCGCCCACCGGACCGGCGACCCGGTTGCCTTCATAGGCACCCTCATGGGCGCCACGGACGATGCCCTGGGCATGGCCGGCATGGGGGACTGCCACCAGCGCCAAAGCGAGGACTGCGGCCGCAAGCAGGAGCCGCGCGGAGAGGCCGGCGGGTACGACGGCCGCGGTCTTAACCTTGGTATTGTTCATCTGGATTCCTTGAAGCTCGGCGCGATCGCGCCGCCGGGGCGGGATTGTGAAACGCCCATGCGGCCAGATGGTTGCGTGTTGGCGGCCAATTGCGGGCATCGTCGCGGCCTGCTCGCGAAAAAGTCAGGCCGCCGCGACCGGCGGGCCCGGCTTCGGCCTTGTTTGCGCCGTGCGCGGGATTAACGATGGCGCTCAAAGATGGCCTGGGTCCGCGACTGGAACCAAGTTCGGATTCCGTGCATATTGGTTGCCGGGGACGGAGAGCCGCGGCATCGCGATCAGGCCCGGAGGCCAAAGGTAAAATGCGTTCGTTCCTCATTGCGTTCACTTCCGTGATGCTTTTTGCGGCCGGCGCCGCGCAGGCCAAGGTCGATATCACCATCGACAAGGACAACCAGCAGATGACCGTCGCGGTCGACGGCGTCGCGCGCTATCACTGGCCGGTGTCGACCGGCATCCCCTCGCGCGAGACGCCGAACGGCAGCTTCCGCGCGTTCCGCATGGAAGAGGATCACTACTCCAAGGAATTCGACGACGCACCGATGCCGCACTCGATCTTCTTCACCAAGATCGGGCACGCGATTCACGGCACCGACTCGGTGAACCGGCTCGGCTCGCCGGCCTCGCATGGCTGCGTGCGACTGTCGCGCGACAACGCAACGACGCTCTACGCGCTGGTCCAGAAGCAAGGCGTGCTCAACACCACGGTGACGCTGACCGGCTCATCCCAGGTCGCACTGGCGCGCAATCCGCGTGGGCGCAACGGCACCGCCGTCGCCCGCCGCGCGCCGCAGCAAGACGAGCAGTACGGCACCGCCGCCGCCGGCGACCCCGTCGTGCTGACACCGCAGCCGCGCGAATATCCGGCGCAGGCCCGCGCCGACGACGGCTACATCTATCCGGCCGACGGCAGCTCGACTGCGCAGCGCTACCCGGCGCCGCCGTCAAGCCGCCGCGTCTACGACGCGCAGGGCTATGGCCAGCAACAATACTACGGCAACCAGGGCTACGCGCCGGCGCCGCAGGGCAATTACCAGCCGCGGCCGTACTACCAGCAGCAGCGCGGCTTCTACGGCAACAACTATCAGGACTGAGACGCTCTCCTGATCCGCTGACGGCGCCGCAGGCCGCGCGCCGTCAGTTCACGCTCCCCTCACCCGCTTGTGACCGTCGTAAAGAGCCCACCTCGTCGTGCGCCGTGGCCCGTCGTTGCATCGTCATCTGATTGTAAAATTAGCCCGATATTCGGCGGCAATAGCGCCCGCCTTGGCCTCTGGAGGCCGATTCACGCGGAGTACCTGATGACATCAGGGCGAGAAGCGCGGGTCACGTAGGCAGTATCAGAGGTCGAAATGAAACGGGGCTTCATTGTCCTTTGCCTGTGCGTCGTGGCGATGGCCGGCTATTTCACGACGGACCGATGGGCCATCCGTCACACGATGCTGACGTTCCATGACGTGCTGCGCGACGACCGCAACGTCACGGTCGAGGTCGCGGTCCGGCGTGACCGGCAGATGCAGGCGATGGCCGAGATGATCGAATTGCCGGTCGCGATCCTGAGCCACGGCAACACCGTCAAGAACACCGAGTATTCGTTCCTCACCAATCTGTTCGCGTCGCGCGGCTACCTCGTGGTCAGCATTCAGCATGATCTCGACAGCGATGCGCCGATGGTGACCCAGGTCGGCGAGGAATATGTCGGCCGCCGCATGCAATACAACCGCGGCGCCTTCAACATCATGTATGCGATCGATGAGCTCAAGAAGCTCTATCCGAACGCAAACTATCGCCAGCTGACGCTGATCGGCCACTCCAACGGCGGCGACATCTCGATGTTCTTCGCCAAGCAGCATCCCGAGCTGGTCAAGAAGGTGGTCACGCTGGACAATCTGCGCGTCCCCTTCATCACCGACGCGAGGATCAAGATCCTCTCGTTCCGCTCGAAGGACCCTCATTTCAAGGCGGACCCGGGCGTCGTCCCCGACGACGAGACCTGCGCCCGGCTCGGCATCAAGGTGGTCCGAACCGAGTTTCAGCACAACGACCTCAGCGACCGCGGCCCCGACAGCGCCAAGTCATCGATCCAGGCGGGGGTGGAGCAATTCCTCGACGAGGACGCCGGCGAGACCTCGCCGACGATGCCGCTGCTCGCCGCGTCAAGCCCGGACAAGGACAAGCCGGCGGCTGTGGCCGACGACAAGTAACGGGCGGTCGAACCGCCAGCTCGAGCTTCGGTTCTGATTCAATCAGAACCGAAGCTTCAGTGCCTGCGCGCTCTCCGATGCGAGGCCCCTCTTACGCATGCGCGTTGCGATAAGCTGTCGCAACGAGCCAGATTGCGGACACCAGGAAGTAGAACGCGCCGAACCCCGCATAGGGAGCGACATCCAGAATCGTTGGCGCGACGGTGCCAATGGATTGGCTGATCATGTAGCCACCGGCGAGGGCCGACTGCGCGCCGCTCAGGATCATTGCCCATTGCGCACCGTAATGACGCCAGCGCCTTGCTCCCGTGTACAGCTGCAGCAGACCGGAAAGGATCGCCCAGACTCCGAATATGGCCAGCACGGCATATGTGCTGTGGCTGACCGCTGCGATCACGGCGAGCGCTGTTACCGTGCTGACCGCGACGTTCAATGCCTGGGATGGGTTGGCCTTCAGACCGCCATTGACCCGGGCGTCTGCCAGATTGGCGATGGCGTCCCATGCCGGGTAGATCACGAGCAAAAACGCGGTGACGCCGGGTTGCCCCCTGAACAGAACGGCGGCGGCAACCCAGGCGATCGAGAATATGCCGCGGCCGAAATAATACGATCGCAACCAGGTGGATTGGGTCGAAAGGTGGCTTTGCATTGACAGGCTCCTTGCTTACCTTCCTACTAGTAGGTAGATGGCGCTTTTGAGTCAATGCGACGCTCGGACACCTTCTTGTGTGGGACGGGAGAGCTGGGATAGCTTGACAAGCTTACCTACTGGAAGGTAGGCGCCATTATGAACCCGACGATTTCGACTTCGGAAAAAATTCTCGATGTCGCCCAGTCTCTCATCGTCGCGGGAGGCTACAACGCGTTCAGCTATGCCGACATTTCGGATGCGATCGGCATCAGGAAGGCGAGCATTCACCATCACTTCCCGACCAAGGCCGAATTGGTCTCGGTGCTGGTGGATCGCTACCGGCGGCAGGCGGAACTGGGCCTGAGGTCTCTCCAGGAGCAGTTCTCGAGCCCGACCGAACAACTGCAGTCTTATCTGAACTTCTGGCAGACGTGCATTCGGGATGCCTCGCTGCCCTTCTGCGTCTGCGCGATGCTTGCCGGCGAGATGCCGATGTTGCCGGACGAGGTCGCTTCACGCGTCCGGGCTCATTTCCATGGTCTCGCAAGATGGCTGACGTCGGTGCTGCAGGCCGGCGCAGAGCAGCACTTATTCCACTTGAACAAGCGGCCGGAAGATGAGGCTCAAATGCTGATGGCATCGGTTCACGGCGCAATGCTCTCTGCGCGGGCGTTCAACGATCCCAAGCTGTTCGTCGCAATCGTCAACTCCCAGATCGCGAAGCTGCTGGGACCGGGCCGCTAGACCAAGTCCGACCAAGCCTATTGCTCGCCGTCGCGCAGGCGGCGGTACACCGCACCCAGCACGTTCGAATAATCGTCGGTCCAGACCCGCTGCTTCTCGTCGGCTTCGGTCTCGGTCCAGACATCCGACGATGCGAGCTTGCCGACATCGGCCTCCTCGCGGGCGGAGACCACGACCGAGGTCGAGAAGATGTACTCGTTGTCGCGGCCGGAATCCTCGCTATAGACCCAGCTCTTCATGTCATTGGCATCGGCGATGCCGACCACGACGCTGGACAGTTCGAGGTGACGGTTGGAGACGTGCATCACGACCGCGCCCTGCGGCGCCAGCTTCTCCTTGTAGATCGCCATCGCCTCCTCGGTGGCGAGATGGATCGGGATCGCGTCCGACGAATAGGCGTCGACGATGATGAGATCGTAGACGCCGTCCGGCTCCTTGGCGAAGGTCAGCCGCGCATCGCCGATCACGGGCTTGAGGTTCGGCTCGCAGTTCTGGATGTAGGTGAAGTATTTCGGGTCGCGCGCGGTGTCGACCATCGATTGGTCGATCTCGAAGAAACGCCAGTCTTCGCCGGGCACTGAGGCGCAGGTCAGCGTCCCCGAGCCGAGCCCGATCACTGCGACCTTCAGCGGCGCGCCCTTGCGCTCGCGGATCGCCGTGATCGCCTGCCCGATGCCGCCATCCTTGTGGTAGTAGCTGATCGGCTCCGGCCGCCCGGTGACCGGCGTGCCGTCGTCGTTCCTGAACTTCTCGACGCCGTGGATCGTGGTGCCGTGCATCAGCACGTGATACTGCCCGTTCGGCGTCACCACGATCTTGTGCACGCCGAAGAAGCTGCGCACGGTTTCGACGCGGCCGTCGTCGGACGGATAGGCGCGCAGCACCACCAGCGCGACGACGACGGTGGCAAATATCTTCCAGCGATTGGCGTTGAGCGCGAGCGCCAGCAGCGCCGAGAGCACGCCGACGGCGCCGATCATCCAGACCCTGCGGTCGTCGAGCCAGTTGAAGATGTCGCCCGCCGACCAGGATGGCGCGATCAGCGCCACCGCCAGCACCGCGAGGAACGGCCAGTACCAGGCGCTCCAGCGCGGCAGCCGCTCGGCGCCGCCGGGCGGCCGGCACAGCGCAGCGAGCGCCAGCAGGATCGGATATTCGGCGACCCAGGAGAAAGTAAAAGGCGCAATAAGCCCCGCGAACAGGCCGCCGACCATCCCGCCGAACGACAGCGCGACGTAGAAGCCGGTGAGATATTTCGCGGCCGGGCGGGTGCGCGCGAGTTCGCCGTGACAGGCCATCGCGATGATGAAGAAGCAGAGCTGATGGCCGCCGAGCGTGAGCAGCAGGTTCTGCTCGCCGCCGACCGCGAGCAGGATCACGACGCCGGCAATCGCCAGCGGCTGTGCCAGCAGCATCCATTTGTGCGGCAGCAGCGGCCGCGACTGGAACACCAGCACCCAGGTCAAGAGATACAGCGACAGCGGCAGCACCCAGAGCAAGGGGGCGGCGGCGACGTCGGTCGAGATATGCGCCGTCACCGCGATCAGCAGGCCGGACGGCACGGCGGCGAGGAAGACCCAGCGCGCCCGCTGCGGCCAGGACGGCGCCGTCGCGTTGGCGTCGTCGGCCGACATGTTGAGCGCGCCAGCATTGGCCGGCGATCGCAACAGCAGTACGCCACAGCCCGCGATCAGGACGATCAAAAGACCATAGCCGCCGGTCCAGATCAGGTTCTGGGTGCGCAACGTGAACATCGGCTCGAGCAGCACCGGATAGGACAACAGCGCCAGGAAACTGCCGATGTTCGAGGACGCGTAAAGAAAATACGGGTCGGGGCCATTGGGGTGGCCGGTGCGCACGAACCAGGCCTGCAGCAGCGGGTTGTTGGCGGCGAGCGCGAAGAACGGCAGGCCGATCGAGACCACGAACAGGCCGAGCAGCCAGATCGCATAGCCCGAAGTTGGCGGCTCGCCCCAGCCGCTCTTGATCGACAGCGGCAACGTCAGCAACGCAATGACGAGCAGCACGAGATGCACCACGATCGGCACGACACGGCTGTTCAGCTTCATCAGGAGATGCGCATAGGCATAGCCGCCGAGCAGCAGCGACTGGAAGAACACCATCGCCACCGACCACACCGCAGGCGAGCCGCCGAGCCGCGGCAGCACCATCTTGGTGAACAGCGGCTGCACCGAGAACAGCAACAGGGCGCTGACGAAGATCGCGGCGGTATAGACGACCAGCACCAGCCGGTTTCGCGAGGCGGACGGCTCAGATGTCATGAAAGCTCCGGCATGGACCCGGCGGGCGCCGGAAGCGGACGGTCCGGCGGCAGCGCACCGGAGGAGGCGAATTGAGCATAAGGCAGTATCACGGACAAGAAACCACGGTCACGCGGACTTGACGACGCGGCGCTGCGGCGCCACAGCACGTGCTCTAATCACTGCTTCTTGAAGCGGACATGAACGAGACAGACGTCGTCATCATCGGTGCGGGGCACAACGGCCTCACCTGCGCGGCCTATCTTGCGATGGCAGGGTTGCGGGTGAAGGTCGTGGAACGCCGCAAGGTGGTCGGCGGCGCCGCCGTCACCGAGGAGTTCTGTCCGGGATTCCGCAATTCGGTCGCCGCCTACACGGTCAGTTTGCTCAACCCGCAAATCATGTCTGACCTGAAACTTGCCGATCATGGCCTCAAGATCGTCGAGCGCCGCGCCCAGAACTTCCTCCCCGCGCCCGACGGCAGCTATTTGCTGACCGGCGAAGGCCGCACCCAGCAATCGGTCGCGAAGCTCAGCCTGCACGACGCGGGTGCAATCGGCGTCTTCTCCGGGGAACTCGAAGCCATCGCCGACGTGCTGCGCCAATTCGTGCTGCGTGCGCCGCCGAACCTCGTCGAGGGCTTTGGCGTCACTGCGATGAGTGAGGTCTTCAACGCGCTTGGCACCGCCAACATCCTGCGCAGGCTGTCGCTCGAGCAGCAGCGCGATCTGCTCGATTTGTTCACGCGCTCGGCCGGCGAGATGCTCGACGAGCGTTTCGAGAGCGATCTCGTCAAGGCGCTGTTCGGCTTCGACGCCATCGTCGGCAACTATGCCAGCCCCTACGCCGCCGGCTCGGCCTATGTGATGCTGCACCATGCGTTTGGCGAGGTGAACGGCAAGAAGGGGGTCTGGGGCCACGCGATCGGCGGCATGGGCGCGATCACCCAGGCGATGGCGCGCGCCGCACGCGGCCATGGCGTCGAGATCGAAACCGATGCGCCCGTGCGCGAGGTGATCGTCGAGAAGGATCGCGCCACTGGCATCATCCTCGACAATGGCGAGACCATCCGCGCCAAATACGTCGTCTCGAACGTCAATCCGAAGCTGCTGTACACGCGCCTGGTGCCGGCAGGCGCGCTGGCATCCGAATTCCTCGCGCGCATTTCACGATGGCAGAATGGTTCAGGCACGTTCAGGATGAACGTCGCGCTCAGCGCCCTGCCCTCGTTCACTGCGCTGCCCGGCCCCGGCGATCACCTCACCGCGGGAATCATCATCGCGCCAAGCCTCGGCTACATGGATCGCGCCTGGCGCGATGCCCGCGAATTCGGCTGGAGCCGCGCGCCCGTCGTCGAGGTGCTGATCCCCTCGACGCTCGACGACAGCCTGAGCCCGCCGGGCCAGCATGTCGCGAGCTTGTTCTGCCAGCACGTCGCGCCGCAATTGCCGGACGGAAAATCCTGGGACGACCATCGCGAGGAGGTCGCCGATCTGATAATCGCAACCGTCGACAGCTACGCCCCCGGCTTCGCAGGCAGCGTGGTCGGCCGCCAAATCCTGTCGCCGCTCGACCTGGAACGACAGTTCGGCCTCCTCGGCGGCGACATCTTTCACGGCGCGCTGACGCTGAACCAGTTGTTCTCGGCGCGGCCGATGCTCGGCCATGCCGACTACCGCGGCCCGCTCCGCGGCCTCTACCATTGCGGTTCCGGCGCCCATCCCGGCGGCGGCGTCACCGGCGCCCCCGGCCACAACGCCGCGCGAGCGATTCTATCGGACCACCGCGCGCTGTTCGCATAGGGCGGACGACGGACCGCGCGGTCATGGCGTGGCAAGCTGTGGACAGGTCTGTTGAGAAGCTGTGGATGGGCCGCGAGTGAACCGCGGTGCGTTGCGCTGGAAAGCCGGTGGAAGTCCCGGTGGACTGGCTGTGCAGTAGTCGCTGACAACCGAGGGGACAACGCCCCGCATATCCTGTTGGCAAGTCGCGTGTGGCTCTGTGGACGACCGGTAGTGTCTCCATACTGAGACACTACCGCCCGCCATGGCTGCTGGGCTCGTTTCGTCTCCACTGGAAATGAGCGACACCGTGACACTGATCGACAAGGCGGAAGGTGCGCCGAAGAAGCGAGGCCCTTACAGGAAGCGCCTAGAGGTCGCCAACTGAGGCGGTCTCAATTCAATTTCTTTCGAAGTTCGCCGATAATCTCTCGCTGACTGTCGGCGTACTCTTGGGCGGCGCCCTTGGCCTGATCGGTAGGACCCTCATCAGCAAGCGTGTCGAGCTGGCGTCTGATCTCGCTCTCCAATTTTTGCAGATTGTCGGCGGTCGGGCCGTCCGGATACGCCCCGGCGAGAGTGCGGCAGAATTTCAACTGCGCTTCTAGGGCACGTCGATCCCGTTCTCGGTTCATGCCACCGAGATTGGCACAAACTGCATATCCATTGAAGCTGATAAGGCCATAAAATGCCCCGATGACGCCCATTGGCTAGCGCCCGAATTTCAAACTGAGGCATTACCGGACGACCGGTTCAAAAGAAAACACCGGGCGTCGTTGCCCGGTGTTTGCTCGAGAACGCCGTCTGCGCAATTACTTCAGGGAACCGCTGATCGAGTTGAAGGTCCCGCTCAGCGCCGTGCCGACGCCATTCACCGCAGCGATGATGGCGATGGCAATGCCGGTCGCGATCAGTCCGTATTCGATGGCGGTCGCGCCGGATTCGTTCTTCAAGAACTTAACGATAAAAGCCTTCATTGCAGCCCTGCCCTTTGGTTGTGATGCCTTGGAGCAACGGGAGAGTTCCGCTGCCGGAACCAGTACTAGTACGGTAACATCTAAGGTTGTCTGAACCGGGAACCTATCAATTCTCGCGATATTCGAATGAATCCCGCTTGAAATTTTAACAAAAACCGCGCTACCGGCCTTCGATGACCCCATCCACACACCGCGCCAGCATCACCCTGTCAGACGAATCGACCGCAAAACGCGTGGTCGACGCGCTTTCCGAGTTGTTTTTCGAGGATCAGGCGGCCTTTGCAGCCTTCGAGCGGCCGGACGGCCGCTGGGACGTCACCGTCCATTTTGCCGACCCGCCGGACCAATCCTTGCTGCGCGAGCTGATCGGACAGGTAGTGCGGCAGGATGTCGCAGAGACTTTAGTCTTTGATATTGTTGAGGCAAAGGACTGGGTCAAGGCCAGCCTGGAGGACCTCGTCCCGGTCGCGGCCGGCCGCTTCATCGTCCACGGCCAGCATGACCGGCACAGGATTCCGCCCAACAAGCTCGGGATCGAGATCGAGGCGGCGCTCGCCTTCGGCACCGGCCATCACGGCACCACGCGCGGCTGCCTGCTGCTGCTCGACCACGTGCTGAAGGCCTATCAGCCCCGGCGCGTGCTCGATCTCGGCACCGGAACCGGCGTGCTGGGGATTGCCGCCGCCAAGGCACTGCACGGCCGGGTGCTGGCCAGCGATATCGATCCGCCGTCCGTCCAGGTCGCCGCGGAGAACGCCCGGCTCAACGGGGCAGGTCATCTGGTCGACGTGATCCGCGCCACCGGCTTTGCGTCGCCGCGCTTTGCCGGGGACGGGCCGTTCGATCTGGTGCTCGCCAACATCCTGGCCAATCCGCTGCGCCAGCTGGCGGGGCCGATGGCTCGCCACCTCGCTTCGTCGGCGCAGGTCATCCTCTCCGGCCTGCTGACCCACCAGGCGCCGGCTGTCATCGCCGCCTACCGCGCCCGCGGGCTGGTGCCGCTACGGCATCTCAGAATCGAGGGCTGGAGCAGCCTGCTGCTGCGCTCGGTGAGGTGACATGACCGCGACCGGCAGACAGTGCGGCGACTGCACGCTCTGCTGCAAGGTGATGGCGATCGAGGAACTGGCGAAGCCCGCCGACGCCTGGTGCGCGCATTGCAAGCCGGGGCGCGGCTGCCGGATCTACCCGAGCCGGCCGGAGGAATGCCGCTCGTTCAGCTGCGTCTGGCTCGTCAACGAACTCCTGGAGGAGCACTGGAAGCCCTCCCGGTCGAAGCTTGTCCTGACCACATCGGACGACGGCCTCGAGGTCAGATGCGATCCGGGCTTCCCGGACGCCTGGCGCAGGGAGCCGTTCCGCAATGAACTGAGGGAATGGGCGCTGTCCGGCGAGACGCTCGACATGACCGTCGTCGTCATCGTCGGTCAGCGCATCACGCTGCTGACGGCGGAGCGTGAATTCGATCTGGGGATCGTCGGGCCCGATGCGCGGATTGTGCGCGAGCTCGAAGGCACAAAGGTCGTCAACGTGACCGTGGCGAAGGCGTCCGACCTGGAATAGTCAGACCCCTGCAACGGCGGGCATCATCAAGCGTTGGTCCGCGATCCCGTTCGTGATCTCGGCGAAGGAGACCGTCCGCATGAAACGTCCCACTCGCGCTTTCACCATCGCGGCGATCTTCGCTGTCGCGTCTCCGGCGGTCGCCAACGCCCAAGGCGCCGGCATCCGCCTCGTCACCGACCGCAGCCATGCCGGCGAACCCTATCGCGGTCATCCAACCGGGCGTCATGACAGCCGGCCGCGGGTACGCAATGACGGTCGCGAGCGTGGCTGGCCCAGCGGATCATATCCTCTGGAGTACGAAGACCGGGACCGAGGCGTGTACCTCGGCCAGCGTCACGACGATTGAAGGAGAGCTATTTGGACGGCGCTGGATCGCGGCCGGGAGTCTCGACCTTGTCCTGACTGGCTGCGCGCCTGGCACGCGCCTCAACGAAACGGTCTAGCATCTGGACGATGACGCCACGTTGCTTCTGTTCGATCGGCGCGACCGGTCCGCGGGGGACCGGCGCGACCGGTCCGCGGGGGACCGGCGGCGAGATCTTCTCAAACGTGAATGCAGGCATCGTGCATCTCCTCACCGTTGAGTTGAGACACTCCTGGACACCCCCCGTACGCTTGACCAAGGACGCGCAGTGGACATCGTCCGGTCATTTCTACTATGCCACGATTCAAGCATAAGTTATGCCAAAATAATGGTCAGGCCTGACCGCGTGGCGCAAGGTGGACAACCGGCTTTCCGGCGCGACCAAGGCGCCGCGTTTGCGCGAAGATCATGCGCCATCCGAAGAGAGTGCGACAGCGATGTTCGAAGCCCATTTCCAGACGTTCGAAGAGCCTGAAGGCGGCGTGGCGCTGACCGCGCGCTTGAGCGCGCTGCGCGAGGAGCTGGCGCGGCGCAAGCTGACCGGGTTTGTGGTTCCGCGCGCCGACCAGCAGCAGAATGAGTATGTTGCGGCGTCCGAGGAGCGGCTCGCCTGGCTGACCGGCTTCACCGGATCGGCCGGGCTCGCGATCGTGCTGAGCAAGCAGGCCGCCCTGTTCGTCGACGGCCGCTACACCCTGCAGGCCGCCAAGCAGGTCGACGCCAAGGCCTGGCAGGTCGAGCCGCTGGTCGAGCCGCCGCCGGAGCACTGGCTGACGCGGCACCTCTCAGCCGGCGACCGCCTAGGATTTGACCCGTGGCTGCACACTTCTGCGGCAGCGGAACGGCTGGCGGCGGCCTGCACCAAGGCCGGCGCCGAACTGGTCGCGGTCGACCGCAACCCGGTCGATGCGATCTGGAGCGAGCGGCCGGCCCCGCCGCTCGGGCCGGTCAGCATCCACGGCGCGCAGTTTTCGGGTGAGATCGAGGCCGAGAAGCTCAAGCGGATCCGGCTCGAGATCAACAAGCTCGGGGTCGACGCGCTGGTGCTGTCCGACAGCCACGCGGTGGCCTGGGCCTTCAACATCCGCGGCGCCGACGTCTCGCATACGCCGCTGCCTCTGTCCTACGCGCTGGTGCCGAAGGACGGCCGGCCGCTGGTGTTCATCGATCACCGCAAGCTGTCGAACGCGACGCGCGACCATCTCGAGCAATCCGCCGATGTCGAGGAGCCGGCGGCGCTGGCGCCAAAACTCACCGAGCTCGCCAAGCGCGGCGCCTCGATCGCGCTGGACAGCGCGACCGCCGCGGACGCGCTGAGCCGCCTGATCGCTGGCGCCGGCGGCAAGCCGGTGCGCGGCAACGACCCGGTCAGCCTGCTGAAGGCGGTGAAAAACATCACTGAGATCGAGGGCACCCGGTCAGCGCATCAGCGTGACGCGGTGGCGCTGGCGCGCTTCCTCGCCTGGATCGACCGCGAGGCGCCCACAGGCCACCTCACCGAGATCGACACCGTCGAGGCGCTGGAGACGTTCCGCCGCCAGACCGGCGCGCTGAAGGACGTCTCGTTCCCTACCATCGCCGGCACCGGGCCGAACGGCGCCATCGTGCATTACCGCGTGACGCGCAAGAGCAACCGCCGCATCGCGCCCGGCGACCTGCTGCTGATCGATTCCGGCGCGCAATATCAGGACGGCACCACCGACGTCACCCGCACCATCGCGATCGGCACGCCGAGCGACGAGATGCGCGACCGCTTCACCCGCGTGCTGCGCGGCCATATTGCGATCGCGCGCGCGATCTTCCCCGACGGCACCACCGGTGCGCAGCTCGACAGCTTCGCGCGGCAATATCTCTGGCAGGCCGGGATCGATTTCGAGCACGGCACCGGCCACGGCGTCGGCAGCTATCTCAGCGTCCATGAAGGGCCGGCGCGGATTTCGAAGCTCGGCACCACGCCGCTGAAGCGCGGCATTATCCTGTCCAACGAGCCCGGCTACTACAAGACCGACGCCTACGGCATAAGGATCGAGAACCTCGAGCTCGTGATCGGCACCGACATTGCCGGCGCCGAGAAGCCGGTCAACGCCTTCGAGACGCTGACCCTGGCGCCGATCGATCGCCGCCTGATCGAGGTCAGCCTGCTGAGCCAAGACGAGTTGGCCTGGCTCAACGACTACCACGCCCGCGTCGCGCGCGTGGTGCGTCCGCATCTCGACGACAACGCGACGAAGCTGTGGCTGGATGAGGCGACGGCTGTGCTGAAGTGACGTTCCGTCATTCCGGGGCGATGCGCAGCATCGAACCCGGAATCTCGAGATTCCGGGTCTGGTGCTAACGCACCATCCCGGAATGACGTGTTCATACACGAGTCTCTGGAATACTGGGTCCCCCGCTTTCGCGGAGGACGACAGCGGAATTCGCGGCGACGACCATCGCGCTTATTGCGCGAGACGAAACATCACCGCCGCGTCTCCCGAAATCGCATGGGCGTATGCCGAAACACCCGTATTCCGCGCGAACGGGCACGCTACAGTCTTTCCACAATGCTGGATCGGACCTGAATGCACGGCGTGATGGGCAAGCCGCCCGGCGCGGCCAGAGACAACGTCAAGGACAACATCGCGACATCGAAGGTCATGCTGCTTATGCTCGTCGTGATGACGGGCGTCGCGCCGATCTCGCTCTACATGCTGGTCCCGGCGCTGCCGGTGCTCGCGACCGATTTCGGCCGCGACATCTCTATCGCGCAGATGACGGTGTCGCTCTACATGGTCGGCATTGCGCTCTCGCAGCTGATCATGGGGCCGCTGTCCGACAGATTCGGCCGCCGCCCGGTGCTGCTCGCAGGCCTCGGCCTGATGGTGGTGGCCGGCATCGGCTCGGTGTTTGCCGAAACGCTGCCGCAGCTGATCGCGGCGCGCTTCTTCCAGGCGCTCGGCGGCGCCAGCGGCATGGTGATCAGCCGTGCCATCATCCGCGATCTCTATCCGCGCGAGCGGGTCGGCGCCATGATCAGCCTCGTGGTCGCCGCGCTGATGATCGCGCAGATGGTGAGCCCGTTGACCGGCGGTCTCTTGGAGACCGCATTCGGCTGGCGCGCGATCCTCTATCTCATCACCGCGGCGTCGCTGACGACAACGATCTTCATCGCGCTAGCACTGCCCGAGACCCGCCGCGACCGCGCCGACAGCGCGAGCTTTCGCGGCGACCTCGGCAAGCTGATAACGAACCGCGCCTTCGTCGGCTACCTGCTGTGCCAGGTGCTGTCGTCGCAGATCATCTTCGCCTTCGCCGGCGGCGGCCCCTACATCGTGGTGACCCAGATGGGCCGCAGCAGCGCCGAATATGGCGCCTGGTTCGCGATGACCGGGTTCGGCTACTTTGTCGGCAATCTGCTCTGCGTGCGCTTCGCGCCGCGGCATTCGCTGGAGAAATTGATCTGGTTCGGCCTCGCGCTGCAGCTCGGCGGCAGCCTCTTGAACCTGATCTGGAGTTTTGCCGGAGTAAACCAGGCGCCGCTCTGGCTGTTCGGCACCCAGATGATCGTGATGGTCGCCAACGCCTTCGTGATGGCCAATTCCGCCGCCGGTGCCATCAGCATCCGCCCAGAAGCCGCCGGCACCGCGTCGGGCGCCATGGGCTTCCTGCAGCAGGGCATCGGTGCGCTGATCTCGCAGTTCGGCGCCTATCTCGGCGGCCACTCCGCCACCACGCTGCCGCTGACCTCGGCAATCTTCGCAATCTCGATCGCCTGCGCCTGCACCATGATCTTCGTGGTGCCGCGGCGGAACGTGGTGGTCAGCGAAGAGCTGATCGCGCAGGCGGAGGAGGATGAGAGCGGGATGATGTAAGGCGCGTGCGCGCGCCACGCCCTCACCTCGTCATCCCCCGCGCATGCGGGGGATCCAGTACGCCGCGGCCCATCCGCTCAACAATGACTGTCTCTGGGATACTGGATCACCCGCCTTCGCGGGTGATGACAGCGGAGAGTTGCGGCGACGTTGCGCCCTACTCCTCGATCAGCGTCAGCCAATCGTCCTCGGTCAGCACCGCAACGCCAAGCTCGCGCGCCTTGGTCAGCTTCGAGCCGGCGTCCTCGCCGGCCACCACGTAATCCGTCTTCTTGGACACCGAGCCGGCGACCTTGGCGCCGAGCCGCTCTGCCATCGCCTTGGCTTCGTCACGGGTGAATTTCGTCAGCGACCCGGTGAACACCACGGTCTTGTCCGAGACAGGCGAGCTCTTGCGCGGCTGCTCGGCGGGCTTCACCTCGATCTGGTGCAACAATTCGCCGAGCGCCTTGACGTTGCGCGGCTCGGCAAAGAACTCGACCACCGCATCTGCGACGATCTCGCCGATGCCATCGATATCGTTGAGGTCCTGGTAGGCCTCGGTGGTATTCTCTTCGTCCTTGCTGCCCTTGGCGGCGGCCAGCATCGCCTCACGGAAGTTTTCGATCGTGTGGTAGTGCCGCGCCAGCAGCTTGGCGTTGCCTTCCCCGACATGGCGAATGCCGAGCGCAAAGATCAGCCGGTGCAGCTCGATGTTGCGGCGAGCATCGATCGCGTCGAACAGATTGCGCACCGAGGTTTCGCCGTAGCCCTCGCGCTCCATCAATTTCCTGGTCGATCGTGCGTCCCGCTCGCGAAGGGTAAAGATGTCGACAGGCGACATCACCAGCCCGTCCTCGTAGAATTCCTGGATCTGCTTCTCGCCCAGACCGTCGATATCGAAGGCGAGTCGCGACACGAAATGCTTCAACCGCTCGACCGCCTGCGCCGGACAGATCAGCGCACCGGTGCAGCGGCGCACCGCCTCACCTTCCTCGCGGATCGCATGGCTGCCGCATACCGGGCATGTGTCTGGAAACTTGTAGGGCTTCTTCCCGCGCGGCTTGTCCAGAACAACGCCGACGATCTGAGGGATCACATCGCCGGCGCGTTGCACGACAACCGTGTCATCGACGCGAAGGTCCACGCCGTCCCGGATGGGATTTCCATCGTTGCCGATGCCCTTGATGTAATCTTCGTTATGCAACGTCGCATTCGAAACGACGACGCCGCCAACCGTGACCGGCTCGAGCCGCGCGACCGGCGTCATCGCGCCGGTGCGCCCCACCTGGATATCGATCCCCTTGAGAATCGTCGTTGCCTGCTCGGCCGCAAATTTGTGAGCGATCGCCCAGCGCGGGCTGCGCGACACGAATCCGAGGCGCTCCTGCCAGTCGAGGCGGTCGACCTTGTAGACCACGCCGTCAATGTCGTAGCCGAGCGAGGCCCGCTCCTCGCCGATCTTGTTGTAGAATTCCAGGACATCATCGACGCTCTTGCAGAGCGTGATCAGCGGATTGACCACAAAGCCTGCCTTGTCCATCCACTCCAGCATGCCGTGCTGGGTGTCGGCGGGCGGCTCGCTCATCTCGCCCCATGTGTAGGCGAAGAATTTCAGCGGCCGCGACGCGGTGATCGACACGTCCTTCTGACGCAGCGACCCCGCGGCCGAATTGCGCGGATTGGCAAAGATCGTGTCGTCAGCCGCGGCCTGCTTCTTGTTCAGCTCAAGAAAATCCTTCTTGAGCATATAGACTTCACCGCGCATTTCGCAGGCTGCCGGAACGTTGCGGCCCTTCAGGGTGTGCGGAATGTCCTTGATGGTACGGACGTTAGCGGTCACGTCCTCGCCGGTGAAGCCGTCGCCGCGCGTCGCGGCGCGGACAAGCTCGCCATTTTCGTAGCGCAGCGAGAGAGACAGGCCGTCAATCTTCGGCTCGGCGACCAGCACCGGAATCTGGTCGGCATCCAGCTTGAGAAAGCGCCTGATACGTTCGACGAACTCGGTGACGTCCTCGTCACTGAATGCGTTGCCGAGCGACAGCATTGGAACGGCATGCTGCACCTTGGCAAAGCCGCGCGCCGGCGCCGCGCCAACCGTCTGCGTCGGCGAATCCTTGGTGACGAGATCGGGGAATTTGGCCTCGATCGCTTCCAGGCGCCGCCGCAAGGCGTCATAGGCCGCATCGGATACGGTCGGCGCGTCCTTCTGGTAGTAGCGCTCGTTGTGAGCCTCGATCTCGAGTGAAAGCCGCATCAGCTCGACCTTGGCCTGCGGCTTGGTGAGCTTGTCGACGTCGACCAGCGCTTTCTTCGCCTTGACAGCCATGGGCGCGACTAGCTCGCCGCCCTGAGCAGGCGTTCGGCGGCGGCGCGGGCCTCGGCGGTGATCTCGGCGCCGGCCAGCATGCGCGCGATCTCCTCGCGGCGGTGGTCGGCGGCGAGCGCGTTGACGCGGGTGGCGACGCGTTTGCCCTTGTCGAGCGCATCCTTGGAGATCAGGAGATGCTGGCTGGCGCGCGCCGCGACCTGCGGCGCATGCGTCACCGCCATGACCTGAACCTTGCCGGCGAGGCGCGCCAGCCGCGAGCCGATGGCGTCCGCCACCGCGCCGCCGACGCCGGTGTCGATTTCGTCGAACACCAGGGTCGGCGCCGAGCCGCGATCGGCCAGCACGACCTTGAGCGCCAGCAGGAAGCGCGACAGCTCGCCGCCGGAGGCGACCTTCATCATCGGTCCCGGCTTGGTGCCCGGATTGGTCTGGACCCAGAACTCGACGCGGTCGATGCCCTGCGGGCCCGGCGCGGCGGCGTTGCTCTCGACCTGGGTCATGAACTTCGCGCGCTCGAGCTTGAGCGGGGCGAGCTCGGCATTGACGGCCTTGTTGAGCTTCTCGGCCGCCTTGGTGCGCGCCGCCGACAGTTTTACGGCAGAAGCAGCGTAGCGCTGGTCGGCCTCACGGGCGGCCGCTTCCAGCTTCTTCAGCTGGTCGGCGCCGGCATCGATCAGCGCGACGTCGCCCGCGTATTGCGCAGCCAGCGCGGCCAGCAAATCGACCGGCGTCGAATATTTGCGCGAGGCGGCGCGCAGTGCGAACAGCCGCTCCTCGATGCGCTCGAGCTCGGCCGGATCGAAATCGGTCGCCGCCAGCGCAGCGTTGAGGTGCTGGTCGGCCTCTTCCAGCGCATTGATCGCGATGTCGATCGCCTTCACCGCGGGCTCGATCAGGGCGGGCGCATTGGCGGCGCGCCGCTCCAGCCGCCGCACCGCGGCCGACAGCGCCGACACCGGCGAATGCGAGCCACCGATCGCCTCCTGCGCCTCGCGCAGATCGGTGGCGACCTTCTCGCCCTGCATCATGGTGGTGCGGCGGTTGGCGAGCTCGGTCTCCTCGCCCTCCTTCGGCGCCAGCGCCTTCAGCTCCTGCGAGGCATGGCGCAGATAATCGGCCTCGCGCGCGGCGCGTTCCATGCCGGCGCGATGTTCGTCGAGGTCGGCATTGGCGGTCCGCCTGATATCCCACAGCGCTTCCAGCGCCGCGACGTCCTTCTCATGGCCGGCGAAGGCATCGAGCAGCTGGCGATGGGTGGAGGCGTCGACCAGAGCGCGCTCGTCATGCTGGCCGTGGATCTCGACCAGAACGGCACCGACCGCCTTCAGGGTCTGCACGCTGATCGCCTGGTCGTTGATGAAGGCGCGGGTGCGGCCGTCGGCGAGCTGCACGCGGCGCAGGATCATCTCACCGGTGTCGTCGAGGCCATTCTCGGCCAGGATTTTGGCCGCCGGATGCGCCTTCGGAACATCGAACGTGGCGGTGACCTGGCCCTGCTCGGCGCCGTGGCGCACAAGTCCGGCATCGCCGCGGCCGCCAAGCGCCAGCGCAAAGGCATCGAGCAGGATGGATTTGCCTGCGCCGGTTTCGCCGGTCAGCACCGCGAGCCCACGGGAAAATTCGATATCGAGCCGTTCGATCAGGACGATGTCACGGATCGACAGACGCGCCAGCATGCGAGGACAATTCCTAGCCGAGACCTATCTTCTTGAAGGTCCTGCTGATCCAGGAACCCTGATTCTCGCTCGGCTCGAGACCGCCGGACTTTACTAGATTATACGCGTCCTTGTACCAACGGCTGTCTGGAAAATTGTGGCCAAGCACCGCGGCGGCGGTCTGCGCCTCGCCGGCAATGCCGATCGCCATATAGGCCTCGGTGAGCCGGTACAGCGCCTCTTCGACGTGGCGCGTGGTCTGGTACTGCGTGACCACGGTCTTGAAGCGGTTGATCGCGGCGGTGAAGTCGCGCTTCTCGATGTAGTAGCGCCCGACCGCCATTTCCTTGCCGGCGAGCTGGTCGCGTGCCGCCTGGATCTTGGACTTGGCTTGGGTGGCGTATTCCGAGGTCGGATATTTGCGCACCACCTCTTCGAGCGCCGCGATCGCCTTCTCGGTGCGGCCCTGGTCGCGCGAGATGTCCGGGATCTGGTCGAAATGCGATGCAGCGATCAGGTACTGGGCGTAGGACGCGTCCGGGCTGCCGGGATGCAGCGTGACGTAGCGCGTGGCAGAACCGATGCAGCTGTCATAGTCGCCGGCCTGATAGAACGAATAGGCCGACATCAACAGCGACTTGCGCGCCCAGTCCGAATAGGGATGCTGACGGTCGACTTCCTCGAACTTCTTCGAGGCGGCCTTCAGGTCCTTCTTCTCGTTCATCATGTACAAGCCCTCATTGTAGAGCTTGTCCGCGGGCTCATCGACGAACGTGTCGTCCTTGGCCATGAACTTGTCCCACAGCGCGCCGGTGCCGCAGCCTGAGAGCGGCAGTGCCAGCACAATCAGGCCCGCCGCAAAACGCAGCGTGCGCGCGGCCTTCGTCAGGCCGGTGACGTCAGAAGAGGAGCGTGGTTCGAGCGCCATACGCATTGCCGACATGGATTGTAAAACCTGACGCCTTTGATGCGGTTAACGGCAACCCCACTCCACCCATGAACCGCGGTCATGGATGCAATATTCCCGCAGCTTTGGTGCCGTCACTCGCAACCGCGGGCCTGTTTAGCCGAAAAATGACCTCGGACCAACCGAATACGAAGCCATTCCGCCCGGAATAAGGCGACCTGACGAAGCTCACAGCCTGCTGTGGTTGTTACGGAAATTGGGGCCCAACCGCCTGCGGCGATCAGGACACGTCCGGACCATAGGCCGGGGAAACCAGGCCGCCCACGGTGCTTGCACCGGCCTCGACATGGCCACGGACCGGCCGCCGGGCGGTTTCCGATTCGACCACGCGCCAGGCGCTGCGGTCGGAGAGCAGCGCCTTCAGCACCGCGTTGTTGAGCTTGTGACCGCCCCGGACCGAGCGGTAGCTGCCGAGCAGCGGCAGACCGGCCAGTGCGAGATCGCCGATCACGTCGAGCACCTTGTGGCGGGCGCACTCGTTGGCGTAGCGCAGGCCCTCGGTGTTGAGCAGGCGGGCCTCGTCGAACACCACCGTGTTGTCGAAGGAGGCGCCGAGCGCGAAGCCCGCGCCCCACAGCCGCGCCACGTCGTTCATGCAGCCGAAGGTGCGGGCACGGGCGACATCGCGGCGGAAGCCTTCCGGCGAAAGGTCGAACGAGAAGGTCTGGTGGCCGATCACCTTGTTGGTGAATTCGATCTCGACTTCAGCGCGGAACCCGCCGGCGAACGGACGCAGCTCGCCCATCGCGTCGCCGATCTTGACCTGCACCGGCTTCAGCACCTGGATGAAGCGGCGGACGGCAGGCTGGGTCACAATGCCGGCCTGATCGATGGCTGCGACGAACGCCGCAGCGCTGCCGTCCATGATCGGAACTTCCTGCCCGTCGATTTCGATGGTGGCGTTGTCGACGCCCATGCCGCGCAGCGCAGCGAGCACGTGTTCCGCGGTCGAAACCAGCGGCCCTTCGCGGTCACCCAGCACCGTCGCGAACTCGGTTGCGATCACAGCGTCAACGGTGGCGGCGACTTCGCGGTCGGCACCGTCGAGACCGGTGCGGACAAAAATAAAGCCCGAATCAACGGGCGCCGGTCCCAAGGTAAGACTGACAGGAAGACCGGAATGAACGCCTACGCCAGTCACGGTGGCTTGCGACCGAAGCGTGGTTTGACGGCTAAACTTCATTCGATAATGCCCACTACCCGACTTCACTCAATTCAAGTGGCCAAATTTCCCCAGGCCGACTCGCTTGAGCTCCCCAAGTCACGGCAGACCATAGTGATTTCCTAAACCGCGCCAACTCACGCTTCTTTACCGATTGTTACCCCATCTCGGCCGCATTCACGCCCAAGGTTAACCTAATTGCGGCAGCGAAACCGGCCCTCGAAGCGCGGCCATCAGATCACCGAAAGAATAATTAATGATTTAAAATCAGTTGCTTGTTTGGCAACCACAACCGCCTGCCCGCAAAAAGGAGAAGGCCCCGGCGGTTCCCCGCCGAGGCCTTCTTTGTCGCCAAGGTTGTAACAAACTTCAGTTTGCCTGCCGGCGCAGGAAGGCCGGGATATCAAGATGGTCGTCACCCTGTGGCGTTGGCGCAACAGGTGCCGGGCGGCCGTGAGCGTCCAATCCCTGCGGCGCCGGACGCTTCGCATATTCCGATACCGGCGATTCGTTCGCCGAGATCTGCTGCGCGACGCTGCGGGCCTGCTTGCGGTCGGGCAGCGGCGGCATCGCGGGCATCGCCGGATTGGAGGCGCGGGCCGCGATCGGCGGCTCGGTCTCTTCGTCGCGGCGGCCGAGGCCGACATTGGCCAGCCGCTGCAGCAGCGACAGCCGGGTCTTCTGCGGGTGCTCCGCCTCACCGTCATGGGCCTGGCGGATCTCCGCCTGCGCCGGCATCGGCAGATCCTCGAACTTCGGCATCCGCGGGGCGCGGACCGGCGAACGCTCGGCCGCCTGCGGGATGAAGGTCTCGGGCGGCATCGGCTCGTGCTGCTCGGCCTTGGCTGCCTCGTGGTCGGGGAACAAGGTCGGCTTCTGGGCGATCGGCCGCACGGTGACGTCACCATAGGACCCCGGCTGCATCGGCGCCTGAGCCGGCGCGCTGTCCGGAGCAACCGCGGCCGCGATCGCCGCGAGCGCCGCGCGCTCGACGGCCGGACGCTGCTGGGCGGCGGCAGGAGCCGCAATCGGCGCGACCGTCACGCCGGTCGGCGGCTCCAGCTTCTGGGAACGCTCGGCCATGCGCTGATTGTCGGCCCGTAGGCGAGCAGTCAGATCGGCCAGCCGGCTCTCCGGCGAGCCGCCCGACTGCTGCGCGGGAGCCGCGGCACGGGAGGCGATCGCCGCCTGCTCGATGCCGGTTGCGACCACCGAGACGCGAATGACGCCGTCGAGCGATTCGTCGAAGGTGGCGCCGACGATGATGTTGGCGTCGGCATCGACTTCCTCGCGGATGCGGGTCGCGGCTTCGTCGACCTCGAACAGGGTCAGGTCCTTGCCGCCGGTGATCGAGATCAGGAGGCCGCGGGCGCCTTTCATCGAGCTATCGTCGATCAGCGGGTTGGCGATCGCAGCTTCGGCTGCGGTCAGCGCGCGCTTCTCGCCGGTGGCTTCGCCGGTGCCCATCATCGCCTTGCCCATTTCCCGCATCACGGCGCGGACGTCGGCGAAGTCGAGGTTGATCAGGCCTTCCTTGACCATCAGGTCGGTGATGCAGGCGACGCCCGAGTACAGCACCTGGTCGGCCATCGCGAACGCGTCGGCGAAGGTGGTCTTCTCGTTGGCGACCCGGAACAGGTTCTGGTTCGGGATGATCAGCAGCGTGTCGACCACCTTGTGCAGCTCGGAAATACCGTGCTCGGCGGTGCGCATGCGGCGCTGGCCCTCGAAGTGGAACGGCTTCGTGACCACGCCGACCGTGAGGATCCCCATTTCGCGGGCCGCCTTGGCGATCACGGGCGCAGCACCGGTGCCGGTGCCGCCGCCCATGCCGGCGGTGACGAACACCATGTTGGCGCCGGTGAGATGATCGCGCAGCTCGTCCATGACCTCCTGCGCGGCCGCAGCACCGACATCGGGCTGCGAACCGGCGCCGAGGCCCTGAGTGACCTGGGTGCCCATTTGGACGATGCGCTGCGCCTTCGACATGGTCAGCGCCTGTGCGTCGGTGTTGGCGACGACGAAGTCGACGCCCTGCAACCCGGCAGTGATCATGTTGTTGACGGCATTGCCACCCGCGCCACCGACGCCGAAGACAGTGATCCGCGGTTTCAGCTCGCTGATGTCAGGGGGTGTCAGATTGAGTGCCATGGTTGCCTCTCTAGATTACGCGCGCGTGGGTTCGCCCCGGCCACGGGGCGCGGGAGTTGGTGAAAATGGGGTGAGCCGGGATGCGGTCATCAGAAGCCCTCGCGAAGCCATCGTCCGACCTTTCCGAAGTAGCCGTCTGTCCCTGTCCTGAGCTGCCGCGTGCGCCGCGGTTCGACATGTTCAAGATGAGCGTATTGCGGATAGACCAGGAGGCCCGTCGGCACCGAGAACGAGGCGCCTTTCGCCTCGTTCGGCAGCCGGCCGAAGCCGAGCGGGCGGCCGATGCGGACCTGGCGGTTCAGGATGCGGGTGGCAAGCTCGATGGTGCCGGTGAGTTGGGATGCGCCGCCGCTCAGCACGACGCGCGCCCTCGGCTCGGCCGCAAAGGGGGAATCCGCGAGCCGGTCACGGACCATTTCGAAGATCTCCTCGGCGCGATGCCGGACGATGTTCGCGATCGTGGCGCGGGACACGATTTGCGGAGTCTCCCGATCATCGCCTGCAGTGGGAACGGACATCAGCTCACGCGAGTCCGAACCGCCGGTCAGCACCGTGCCGTATAAAGTCTTGATTCGCTCGGCATCCGCAATGCACGCGCCGATGCCGCGCGCAAGATCCATCGTGATATGTTGTCCGCCGAGCGCAAAACCCGATGCGTGCACGAGGCGTCCGCCCGAGTAGGTCGCGATCGTCGTCGATCCGGCGCCCATCTCGACGACGGCGGCGCCGAGGTCGGCCTCGTCATCGGTCAACACCGAGAGGCCCGCGACATAGGGGCTCGACGCCATGGCTTCGACGTTGAGATGGCAGCGCTCGACCACCAGCATCAGGTTCTTGGCGACCGTCGCATCCGACGTCACCACGTTCATGTCGACGCCGAACTGGCGCGCCACCATGCCTCTGGGATCGCGGATGCCCTTGACGCCGTCGAGCGCGTAGCCGACCGGCAGCGCATGCAGCACGGTGCGGCCGGCGCCGGCGGCGTGGCGCATGCCGGCGGAGGTGACGCGGCTGATATCGTCCGCGGTGACCGAGCCGCCGCGGATATCGGCCGCGGCTTCAACCAGCTGGCCGTGCAGCCTGCCGCCGGAGACCGACAGCAGCACGGATTCGACGCGGACCTTGGCCATGCGCTCGGCCAACGCCACGGCATGGCGCACCGCCTTCTCGCATTCGGCGAGATCGACCACGGAGCCGGCCTTGACGCCGCGCGACTGGATCTGGCTGTAGCCGATCAGCTCGACCGCATGGGTGCGGCCGCGCAGCGCCTCGTTCGGCGGCGACGGCTTCAGCCGCGCGATCATGCAGGCGATCTTGCTGGAGCCGACGTCGAGAGACGCCACCATCGCGGTGCGCTTCTGCATCGGGCGGGTCTTCGGGGTCAGGTTGCGATCGAGGCCGGTCATGCGGAGTCACCGGCCTTCTTCTTGGACTTCTTGTCCTTGAACAGCTCGTCGCGCGCCTTGCCGGCGTCCTCGGACAATTGCACGATCAGGCGATCCGGCAGGCGCATGTCAACGGCGACGATGTCGCGCGAGAACAGCTTCTCGTCCTTGTCGAGCCTGGAGAGCGCGGCCAGCGCATTGCCGACGTCGTTCTCCGGCAGGCGGATGTCGAGGCCGTCCTTCAGCCGCAGGTTCCAGCGCCGCTCGCCGACGAAGATCGCGGCCTTGGTCACCGAGCGCACCTGCGGGTAGCGGTCGAGCAGCGCCAGGAAGTCCTGGGCGCGCGTGTCGGCGCCCTTGCCGACCACCAGCGGCAGGTTGAGGAAGCGACGTGACACGTAGGGCTCGAGCACCGCGCCGTCGGAGGCGATCACCGACAGGCGGCCGTTCTGCTGCCACAGCGCGAAGGCGGTGCGCTCGACGATGTCAATCTGCAGCCGGCCCGGATAGAGTTTCAGGATCGTGGCGTCCGCGATCCAGGGATTGGCCTTCAGCTTGGCGCGCACGGTGTCGGCGTCGAGGAACAGCAGCGATGAGCGGCCGTTGACGCCGCCGATCGCAAGCACCTCGTCCTGGCTCAGCTGCTTGCGGCCGTTGATGCCGACGGTCGTGATGCGGAAGCCCGCGGCGTTGGCGAGCGCGTTGCGGGTATCGCTGAGCGCCGTGGTGAATTCCTCGACATGGCCGCCGCGGACGATGCCGAAGCCTGCGCTGCCGAACAGGATCGCGAGCGTCGCGACCAGGCCGATGCGGCGCGGCAGATAGCGTTCGACCGTCAGGATGAAGCGGTTCGGCGGCTCGCGATCGATCACCTGCGGCCGTCTGGCGGCGGGACGCCGGCGGCGGCGTGCGAGATGGGCGCCGACATACTCGCGCAGCAGCACCGCCGCTCCAATAGCGGCTGCTTTCAGGTCAGCTTGAGGCCCCAGCGATCGCAGCGATCGAGTGAGGCGTCCTGCACCATCCATTGCACGAGCTCGTCATGTTGTGCCCGCCAAACCCTGCGGGTCCCGGCACAGGTCACGTCTCGGCTAGACCGGTGGGATTAGAGTGGCCCCCTGTTCCCTGGTTGCGATCCTCGAAGCGGTAATCCGCGACAGCTCACGCCCCGGCAGCCAAGCGCTACATGCGCCGCCAGCGTTAACCTTCGGGCTTCCTGGTAAACAAACGGTAAACGACTTCAGCCTGGAGTGTGTTTTGATCAACGCTTTGAGGACTTTGCCGCGAACCCGTTAGCATTTTAGCAACAGCGTCCGGGTTCCATCCGGCCAAGTCTCGCGGGTTCCCGCCCGGTCGGCCTTAACTCCGGACGCGGCGGCGCGCGATCTCGATCTGGTCGATCAGGAAGTCTGCAAAGGCGATGCCCTGCGCTTTCAAGGCCTTAGGGTACAATGACGCCGCCGTGAGCCCCGGCAGCGTGTTGGTCTCGAGGTAGACCGGCCCGTTCACTGAGACGATGAAATCGCTGCGTGAGTAGCCGGTGCAGGACAATGCGCGATGCGCCTTCAGCGCATGATCCATGATCGCGGCGCTGACCTCCGGCTCGAAGCGGCCGGGGCAGATCTCCTGGGTCGACTTCAGAAGGTATTTGGCCGTGTAGTCGAAGCTGCCCTCCGCCGGTACGATCTCGATCGGCGGCAGCGCGAACACCGTGCCGTCGGATTGCTCGAGCACGCCGCAGGTCGCCTCGACGCCCGACACGAACGGCTCGATCAGATAGTCTTCATGCCTGGCGGCATTGCGAACGGCGACAAGGTCCTGCTCTGCGTTGACGAAGATCAGGCCGTAGCTCGATCCGTCCTTGGCGGGCTTTGCGATCAGCCTGCCGTGTTGAGCGAAGGCCGCATCGAGCTGTTCAACGGCGATGCCCTGCGGCGCGTTGAGGCCTGCGATCGCCGCGAAGCGCTTGGCCGACGGCTTGTCGAACGCCAGATGCGACGACGCCGAACCGGAGCCGGTGAACGCTACGCCGCGCATCTCGCACATCGCCTGCAATTCGCCATTCTCGGCGCGGCCGCCGTGCAGGCCGAGCACCAGCACACGCTGCTCAGCGCTAGCCTTGTCGAGCGCCTGGTCGAGCGCGATGCCGCGACCGTCGGGCTTGAAATCAACCTCGAAGGGCCTGGTGTGACCGAGCAGCTTTTCCGACGTCACAGCATGCACGGTGTCGTCGACGTCCCAGAACCAGAGCCCCGCGTCGGGCAGCGCGCGATGCAGCGCCTGCGCGCTCGCCACCGAGACCAGCCGCTCCTTGTTGGTGCCGCCGAACAGAATGGTGACCTGCATCAGCTGTTCCCGATCCGCTTGATTTCCCAGTGCAGCTCAATCCCGCTGGTTTGCTTGACCCGTTCACGCACCGTCTCGCCGAGCGTCTCGATGTCGTGCCCGGTGGCGTTGCCGGTGTTGATCAGGAAATTGCAGTGCATCTCCGACACCTGCGCGCCGCCGACCTTGAGGCCGCGGCAGCCGGCGGCGTCGATCAGCTTCCAGGCGCTGTTGCCGGGCGGATTCTTGAAGGTCGAGCCGCCGGTCTTCTCGCGGATCGGCTGCGCGGTCTCGCGATGGGTCTGCACCTCGTTCATGCGGGCGCGGATCGCATCTGATGCGGTGATCCTGCCGCGGAAGCGCGCCGAGGTGAAGATGACGGACGGATCGACGCCGCTGTTGCGATAGACGAACCTCATGTCGGCATTGCCGAACGTATGCTTCGTGCCGTCGCGGCCGATGCCGGTCGCTTCCACCAGCACGTCCTTGGTCTCGCCGCCATTGGCGCCGGCATTCATGCGCAGCGCGCCGCCGACCGTGCCGGGAATGCCGAAGAAGAATTCCATGCCGCCGATGTTGGCGGCCGCCGCCGTTTCAGCCACGCGCTTGTCGAGCGCCGCGGCACCCGCAGTGACGACATCATCGGCCGCGCTGGTCTCGCCGAACGCACGCGGCGCCAGCCGGATCACGACGCCTGGCATGCCGCCGTCGCGCACGATCAGATTGGAGCCGACGCCGACGACATAGACCGGCAGCTGCTGCGGCAGGCGCGTCAGGAAATAGGCGAGATCATCCTCGTCCGCCGGCGTGAACAGCACCTGCGCCGGACCGCCGACGCGAAACCACGTCAGCTCCGCAAGCGATTGGTTCGCCAGCAGCCGCCCGCGCAGCTCCGGCATCGCGGCTTTGAGATCGGGCGTGATGTCGGGGAAGGTCATGCGGGGTCAATCGGCTCATGGAACGGGTTGATACCGCATCGTGTTACGCCTGCCGTCAGCGCCCGGGGCTTACGCCTCTCCCCAACCCTCCCCCGCAAGGGGGGAGGGAGCCTGACTAGCGTACTCACTTCACGTAGCGTCACAGCTGCACTCTGACTCTTTGCACGAGTCAGGGACGCACTGGCGGATGGGTTCCCTCCCCCCTTGCGGGGGAGGGTTAGGGAGAGGGGTGGCGGCATACGCCGGCCTTCGTGACTGCGCAGCTGTTCGGCAGCGGCAAGAGCGAACATCATCACCCCAGCGCCTTCAATTCGCCGGGCAATGCGTAGGCCCATTGCGTGATGTTGCCGGCGCCGAGGCAGACGACGAGGTCGCCGGACTTGGCGAGACCGTGAACGATCTTCGCGAGCTCGCCCGCGTTCGGGAGCGGCACCACGCTGCGATGGCCGTGCGCGCGCAAGCCGGCGGCGAAGTGATCGCGGTCGATGCCTGCGATCGGCGTCTCGCCGGCCGGATAGACCTCGGCGACGACGACCGCATCGGCATCGCTGAAGCAGGTGCAGAATTCCTCGAACAGCGACTGCAGGCGGGTGTAGCGATGCGGCTGCACCACGGCGACGATCTTGCCGTTGGTGGATTCCCGCGCCGCCTTCAGCACCGCTGCGATCTCGACCGGATGATGACCGTAATCGTCGATCACCGTGATGCCGTTCGACTCGCCGGTCTTGGTGAAGCGCCGCTTGACGCCGCCGAAGCGGGCCATGGCCTGGCGGATCACGTCGTCGGTCACGCCGAGCTGGTGCGCGACCGCGATCGCCGCCGTCGCGTTCGATGCATTGTGGCGTCCCGGCATCGGCAGCATGATATCCGCGATCTCGTGCGTCGCGCCGGTCTTGCGATCGCGGATCGCGACCGTGAACTTGGAGCCGCCGCCCATCGGCGTCAGATCCAGGAGCTGCGCATCGGCCTGCGGATTTTGTCCGTAGGTGATGATGCGGCGGTCCTCGATCTTGCCGACCAGGTTTTGCACCACGGGGTGATCGGTGCACATCACGGCAAAGCCGTAGAACGGAACGTTCTCGACGAAATTGCGGAACGCGTCCTGGATCGCCTCGAAGGTCTTGAAGTGATCGAGATGCTCGGGATCGATATTGGTGACGATGACAACATCCGACGGCAGCTTCAGAAAGGTGCCGTCGCTCTCGTCGGCCTCGACCACCATCCAGTCGCCGGCCCCCAGCCGCGCGTTGGAGCCATAGGCATTGATGATGCCGCCATTGATCACGGTCGGATCGAGCCCGCCGGCATCGAGCAAGGTCGCGACCATCGTGGTCGTGGTGGTCTTGCCATGGGTGCCGGCGATCGCGACGCAGCTCTTCAGCCGCATCAACTCCGCCAACATCTCGGCGCGCCGCACCACGGGAATGCGCTGCGCGCGCGCCGCCATCAGCTCGGGATTGTCGCGCTTGATCGCGGTCGAGACCACGACGACATCGGCACCGTCGACATTCTCGGCGGTGTGGCCAACCGAGACTTTTGCGCCCTTCTTGCGCAGCCGGTCGAGATTGTAATTGTCCGACGCGTCCGAGCCCTGCACGGTGTAGCCGAGATTGATCAGCACCTCGGCGATGCCGCTCATACCGATGCCGCCGATCCCGACGAAGTGAATGGGTCCGATCTCGCGCGGCAGTCTCATGATCCGGTTCCTGACATCATCATCCGCCCAATGCGGGCACCGCTGCGGAGCGGACGATTGAGCTTCTCTGTGCGCCTCACATCGGCGGCGCTGACCACTGGATGCCCCGCTTTTCCCATGCGTGACAAGGGCTTTTTGCGGCCTTCGGCCGCGGAAATGTCGCGATCGCCGACTACCGGCCAGTGCCTCAGATCGAGCATCACGGACATCTCCATCCCGGCCCGGCGGTTACGCCGCTCCCAATCGCACGGCACGCGCCGCCAGTTCATCCTGCATCTCGATGACGCGAAGATAGTTGCGCAGACGGTTGGTCTCGAGCGCACGCAGCAGCTTGTTCTGGTGATAGGGCAGCACGAGTTCGGCCAACGATGCGCTCCAGGCCGCATTCATGTCGAACAGCACGCCGAGGCCGAACACGGCGGGGATCTCGGCGAAGCCGAACTCCTTGCCCTGCGCCAGCTCCTCCGCCAGGAAATCATCGATCGCGGTCATCACGCCGTTGCGCGCGCCGCCGGCGACGTTTGCGAATGCAGCGAGGCCCGCGCCGCGAAAGCCACGCCCCTCGACCAGCACCGGGCGATCCAGCGTGGCGCCCGCGTCGTAACTGTGCGGATGGCGATACGCCGCGGGAATTTGCTCGGGTGCGTAATACATGTCGCGCCGCCCGCAGGGCCAGCCGACATCGTGCAGGAAGACCAGAACAGGCTTGCCGGCGCGGCGGCTGATCACCTCGATCTGCCGGAGCTCGTGATAGACCGTGTACCAATTGTGGTCGCCATCGACGATCCAGGCGTCGGCGGCATCGAGTTCCGCGAAGGCATCGAGGCTGGTCTTCGCAACGTGATGCACATCCGGATTGGCGTTCACCCAATCGAGGAATTCGGGCTTCGGCGCCGGATCGACGCTGGTGAGCTGACCGCCGCGTGCCCGGCAGTGCTCGGCGAGCAGCGCCGACATGCCGCCATACTCCGCACCGATCTCGACGATGTTTTGCGCGTCGGCCAGGCGTAGCGCCTCGAGGATCAGATCCGAGAATTCCGAGACGGAGTGAATCAACAGGCCCGTCATGATCAAGTCTCCCCCGGCGTCCTGCCGGTTTGGCGCATCAAATCCCGGCCACCTTGGCAACGAGGTCCGCCAGCCGCTCGGCGGCGTCGAGCCGGCCGACGCCGCGCGCGGCTTCTGCCATCGCGGTCAATTTCTCGGGCTCGGCAGCGAAGGCCGAGATTTCGGCCGCCAGCCGCTCGGGCGTGAAGTCGCCCTGCGCGATGCGCAGCGCGCCGTTCGCCTGCGACAGCACGCCGGCATTGGCGAACTGGTCCTGATCGATCGCGCCCGGCAGCGGCACCAGGATCGAGGGCCGGCCGATCGCGGCGAGCTCGGCCACGGTGCCGGCGCCCGAGCGCGAGATGACGAGCTGGCTCGAGGCCAGCCGCGCCGGCAGGTCGGCGAAGAACGGCGCGAGCTCGGCATCGATCCTGAGCCGGTCGTAAACCGCGCGCACCCTGGCCATGTCCTCTTCGCGCACCTGCTGGGTGACGATCAGGCGGCTCCACAGCGCGGGCGCGATCTGCTCGATTGCCGGCGGCACGATGTCGCTCATCACCCGCGCGCCCTGGCTGCCGCCGACCACGAGCAGGCGCAGCGGACCGTCGACTTCGGGCGGGGTGTATTTCACCGCGGCGGCCGCGAGGATCGCCGGCCGCATCGGCGTGCCGACGGTGGTCGCCTTGCCGGCGAGCGCGGGATCACGATCGAGCACGCCGGGCAGCGAGGTCGCGATCGCGTTGACGCGGCCGGAGAGGAAACGATTGGCGCGGCCAAGCACCGCGTTGGCATCGTGGATGATGCCGGGGACGCCGAGCATCCGCGCGGCGATCAGCGGCGGCAAGGTCGGATAGCCGCCGAAGCCGACGACGGCCGACGGCTTCAGCCGGCGCACCAGATTGGCGGCAACCAGCGTGCCGTAGCCGAGCATCAGCACGGTCTGCGCCAGCGAGAGCGGGTTGCGGCTGCGCACGGTCGCGCTCGGCACCAGGTCGATGCTCTCCCGGCCGAACAGGCCGGAATAGCGCAGCGCGCGGCCGTCGGTGGCGAGCCGGACCCGCAGGCCACGTCTGATCAATTCCACGGCGAGCGCTTCGGCCGGGAACAAATGGCCGCCGGTGCCGCCGGCCGCCAGCAGAATCAGGGGCGCGTTGTCCATGGCCTTCAGATAACCGACGCCGCAGTCACAGTCACCTACGCGTAGGCGCGCCGAGCGCTGGCGCCTTCCATCGATTCGATCTCGGTGCGCGGCCGCTGCCGCGTCAGCGCCAGCATCATGCCGACGCCATAGGCGAGCGAGACGAACGAGGAGCCGCCATAGGAGATGAACGGCAGCGTCATGCCCTTGGCCGGGATCAATTGCAGATTGACCGCCATGTTGATCGTCGCCTGCACGCCGAACAGGATCGCAAGTCCCGACGCCGCGAAGCGCGAGAACATGTCCTCGGTGGCATAGGCGCGGGTCAGCGTGCGGATCACGATGAAGCCGAACAGCGCGACCAGCATCAGGCAGAGAATGATGCCGAACTCTTCGGCCGCGACCGCGAACACGAAGTCGGTGTGGCTGTCGGGCAGGCTGCGCTTGGCGATGCCCTCGCCCGGCCCGAGCCCGAACCAGCCGCCGTTCCAGAACGCCTCCATCGCGGTGTCGACCTGGAAGGTGTCGCCGGAGGCAGGATTCATGAAGCGCTTGATGCGGCCGGCGACGTGCGGCACCAGCAGATAGGCGCCGAACAGGCCCGCGCCAGCGGCGCCGGCGAGCCCGAACACCCAGATCATCCGCATGCCCGCGATGAAGAACAGCGCGCCCCACACGGTGAGGATCAGCATGGTCTGGCCGAAGTCGGGCTCCATCACCAGCAGCGTGACCAGCGTCATCAGCAGCACCAGCGCCATCGAGGTCGCCGGCATCTCCGGCCGCTTGGTCGATTCCGCAAACAGCCAGGCCGCGACGATCACGAAAGAAGGCTTGGCGGCTTCGGAGGCCTGGATGTTGACGCCGAGCAGCGTGATCCAGCGCCGCGAACCCTTGACCTCGGGCCCGATCAGCAGCGTGAGCACGATCAGCGCGATCGAGACCGCGAACACGATCAGCGCGGTGCGCCGGATCTGCCGCGGCGTCATGAACGACACCCCGATCAGCACGATCAGCGACGGCGCCAGGAACATGACGTGGCGGTTGAAGAAGTGGAACGGATCGAGCCCGATCCGGGTCGCCACCGGCGGGCTCGCCGCCAGCGACAGGATGACGCCGGCCAGCATCAACGCGGCGATCGCGACAAGCAGCAGCTTGTCGACAGTCCACCACCAGTCCGAGAACGGGGTGCGTTGGTCACGGGCGAGCATGGGCGTCCCCAGATGGCAGAGATAACGTCCATTGGTGGCGCAGGATGGTTTCCAAGGGGTTAACGGGTTGGGTAACTTTTGAGGGAGGGAGTTAGGCAACACACCAACCGCCCTCCTTGCGCAGAGACGACATGCCGATCGCCGTCAAAAATCGCGGTGTCATCACCCGCGCATGCGGGTGATCCAGTATTCCAGAGACGTATGCGCTTGAGCCGAGAGGCCGCGGCGTACTGGATCGCCCGGTCGAGCCGGGCGATGACAGTGTGGGTGGGGACGCGGCTTCGCATTCTCGCGACATGCATGTCCGAGCTGTGCATCTCGTTTCGCCCTCTCTTGAACAGAGGGCGCAGGGAAAGCCGGGTGCCGATCGCACCCATGGGTCCGGTGCAACAAAAAGCACCGGAGGTAGGACCACAGGTGTAACCGGAAACATCCCGGCTTTCCCTGCGCGATGGGTTACGGCTTATTTCGCGCTCTCCCCGGCGAGACTGGGCTTGTTTGTCACCGCCTTCGCAAAAACGCCCGCGCGTTTTGCGAGGGGACACCGGCCGCTAGGGCGTCAGGACCACACGACTTCACCGTCCGCGTCACATGCGTTCGTCGCCTGCATGATCAGCGTCCACCGCATCTCACCGCAACACCCGTGACGATGCGCAGCGCCCCTCGATCGGGTGAGACGGGCGAACCATACACCGAGTTGGGTGTTCTGATAAATAGAAATATTTTTGTTGCGGGGGCTTGCGCCGTCGGGCAACTCAGTGATTGGCGCGTAAGGGAGGCACCGGCGGAAGGGTTCCCTCCCCCCTTGCGGGGGAGGGTTAGGCAGAGGGGTCCACACGACGTACTCTCTCCGCATTTGTTGCCGAGGCAAGCGAACAAGTTGCAAGAGCGATGCGTTCAACAATCAGCTCAGCCCGGGGCCACCCCTCTCCCCACCCTCCCCCGCAAGGGGGGAGGGAGCCTGAGAGACGTGCTCACCTCACATACGATGAAGAAAAAACCAATTCCCATCGATACTGTCCGGCCAAGCAGCGATGGGTTTCGCTGCGCTCTATCCATCCTACGATGTCCAGACTACGACGTCGGAATCGTCACACCACCGGCTTGACGCCGGGCAGTGCCTGGACAATGTCACGGAAGGCGGCGCCGCGGATTTCGAAATTGCGGTACTGGTCGAACGAGGCACAGGCCGGCGACAGCAGCACGACGGCCTCGGAGAGCCCCGACGCCTCGGCGTCGCGCGCGGCGCTGGCGATTGCGACGTCGAGCGTGCCGGACATCTCGTGCGGCACGTGCTCGCCGAGGGTACCGGAAAACTCGGCCGCCGCCTCGCCGATCAGATAGGCCTTGCGGATGCGCGGGAAATAGCTCGTGAGACCCGCGATGCCGCCGGCCTTCGGCTTGCCGCCCGCGATCCAGTAGATGTCGGCGAAGGACGACAGCGCATGCGCGGCCGCATCGGCATTGGTGCCCTTGGAGTCGTTGACGAACAGCACGTTGCCGCGGCGGCCGACCTGCTCCATGCGATGCGCGAGACCCGGAAAACTGCGCAGGCCGTTCTGCAGCACGTCGGTCGCGATCCCCATCGCCAGCGAACAGGCCGAGGCGCAGGCCGCGTTCTGCGCATTGTGCAGGCCGCGCAGCGAGCCGATGCCGCCGAGACGTGCGACCTCGCTGCGCGCCGCGCCGGACGCGCGCACGATCGTCTCATGCTCGACATAGAGGCCGTCGGGCAGCGGGTTCTTCACGGAGATGCGCACCACGCGCTTGCCGGCGCGATCGAGCCGGTCGGCGATGTCGCGGCACCAGCCGTCGTCGACGCCGACGATCGCGGTGCCGCCCTGCTGCACGCCGGCGACAAGGCGTTCCTTCACCGCGGCGTAATGCGCCAGCGTACCGTGGCGATCGATATGGTCCTCGCTGATATTGATCAGGATGCCGACCGAAGGATCGAGCGACGGCGCGAGGTCGATCTGGTAGGACGACATCTCGATGACATGGACGCGGCCCATCCGCGGCGGCTCCAGCGACAGGATCGCGGTGCCGATATTGCCGCCCATCTGGGTGTCGTAGCCGGCCACCTTCATCAGATGCGCGATCAGCGCCGTGGTGGTCGACTTGCCGTTGGTGCCGGTGATGGCGACGAACGGCGCGTTCGGTGCGTGACGGCGCCGCTCGCGGCAGAACAATTCGACGTCGCCGATCACCTCGACGCCGGCATCGCGCGCCTTCAGTACACTCCAGTGCGGCGCCGGATGGGTCAGCGGCGCGCCGGGGGTCAGGATCAGCGCGGCGAAATTCGCCCACGACAGGTTACGCAGATCCGCGGTGGTGAACCCGGCCTGCGCGGCCTTGGCGACATTGTCGGCACTGTCGTCAGCCGCGATCACTTCCGCGCCACCGGCCTTCAGCGCATGGCAGCTCGCAAGCCCGGAGCCACCGAGCCCGAACACTGCGACCGTCTTGCCTGCGAAGGAGGTGACCGGGATCATGATGTGACCTCCGTCATTCCGGGGCGCGCGTCTTCGCGCGAACCCGGAATCTCGAGATTCCGGGTTCGTGCTTCGCACGCCCCGGAATGACAGTAGGAGGGCTTCTTCATCATCAGCGCAACTTTAGCGTCGACAGCCCGGCGAGTGCCAGCATCACCGAGATGATCCAGAACCGGATCACGATCTGCGGCTCGGTCCAGCCCTTCTGCTCGAAATGATGGTGCAGCGGCGCCATCCGGAACACGCGTTTGCCGGTGAGCTTGAACGAGGCGACCTGGACGATGACCGAGACTGCCTCCAGCACGAACAGGCCGCCGATCACGGCGAGCACGATCTCGTGCTTCACCGCAACCGCGGTGGCCCCGAGCATGCCGCCGAGCGCCAGCGAGCCGGTGTCGCCCATGAAGATCGAGGCCGGCGGCGCGTTGAACCAGAGGAAGCCCAGGCCCGCGCCGAGCACCGCGCCGCACAGCACCGCGAGCTCGCCGGTGCCGGCGACGTAATTGATCTGCAGATAGTCGGAGAATACCGCGTTGCCGGTGAGGTACGAGATCATGCCGAAGCTTGCTGCGGCGATCATCACGGGCACGATGGCAAGACCGTCGAGGCCGTCGGTGAGATTGACAGCATTGCCGGCACCGACCATCACGAAGGCGCCGAAGATCACGAAGAACCAGCCGAAATTGATCACCATGTCCTTGAAGAACGGGATCGCCAGCGAGGTCGAGGACACGTCGCGGCCGAGCCGGACCAGCGCGTAGCAGGCGGCAATCCCGATCACGGCCTCGATCAGCAGCCGGAGCTTGCCGGCGAAGCCAGAGTGAGACTGCTTTGTGACCTTCAAATAATCGTCATAGAAGCCGACGAAGCCGAAGCCGAGCGTCACCGCCAGCACGATCCAGACATAGGGATTGAGCGGATTGGCCCAGAGCAGCGTCGACACCACGAGCCCGGACAGGATCATGAGCCCGCCCATGGTCGGCGTGCCCTTCTTGGAGATCAGATGCGACTGCGGACCATCGGTGCGGATCGGCTGGCCCTTGCCCTGCCGCAGCCTTAAGTGATCGATGATCCATGGCCCGAACAGGAACACGAACAGCGCGCCGGTCACCATCGCACCGCCGGTGCGGAAGGTGATGTAGCGGAACACGTTCAGGCCGCTGCGGAATGCCCCAAACCCCGGAACGGTGTTGGACAGCTCGATCAACCAGTAGAACATTGAAAAGGTCCTATACCGCTTCTTCGTGCGCGGCCTTGCCGGGGAAGCGTTTTTCCAGCGCGCTGACAATGAGCTTCATCTTCGATCCCAGCGAGCCCTTCACCATGATCACGTCACCGGCACGGACCGCGGCGACCGCCTGCGCTTCGAGCGCCGCCGAGCTCTCGGCATAGCCTCCCCGCTTGCCGGTGGAAAGGGCATCCCACAAATTCCGCATCAACGGACCACAACAATATACGAGGTCGATGCGGTTGGCGGTCACGGCTTCGTTGAGGCCGCGGTGCAAATCCGGCCCGGTCGGCCCGAGCTCGAGCATGTCGCCGAGCACCGCGATGCGGCGGCCATGCGGCCCGGTTTTGGCCTGGCCGAGCACGTTGAGGGCTGCGCCCATCGAGGCCGGGTTGGCGTTGTAGCTTTCGTCGATCAGCGTCGCCTCGCCATGGCCGACCTCGAGCGTGCGGCGGAGGCCGCGCCCGGTCGGCGCCTCGAGCTGCGACAGCGACAGCGCCGCGCGCGCGATATCGGCGCCGAGCAGCGAGGCGCCCGCGAGCACCGCGAGCGAGTTCATCGCCATGTGGCGGCCGGGCATGCCGATCTTGTAGGTGATGTCGTGGTCCAGGATATCGGCATGCACCGCCGAGCAGGTCGCGTGCAGCGAGAGGTCGATCAGCCGCGCCTCGGCGCGCTTGTCGGTGCCGAACGAGACGATGCGCGAGATGCCGGCCTGCTTGGCCTGCTTTTGCAGCCGCGCGAACTGCCCATTGTCGCGGTTGAGTACGACCGCGCCATCGGGCTCGAGCCCTGCGAAGATCTCCGCCTTGGCGTCGGCGATCGCCTCGATCCCGGAGAAGAATTCCAGGTGCACCGGCTCGATCGTGGTGATGATGGCGACATGCGGCCGCACCAGCTTCACCAGCGGCGTGATCTCGCCCGCATGGTTCATGCCGATCTCGAACACCGCAAAGCGCGTGCTCGCCGGGCAGCGCGCCAGCGACAGCGGCACGCCCCAGTGATTGTTGAACGACGCCACCGAGGCATGGGTCTCGCCCTGCGCCAACAGCACACGCCGCAGCGCCTCCTTGGTCGAGGTCTTGCCGACCGAGCCTGTCACCGCGATGATCTTTGCGTTGAGCCGCGCGCGCGAGGCGTGGGCGAGTTCGACAAGGCCGGCGAGCACGTCGTCGACCACCAGCAGCGGCGCGTCGGCAGGAAACTTTGCCCGTTGCGTGGTCTCGACCACGGCGAGTGCCGCGCCGGCCTTCAGTGCCGCCTCGACGAAGGCGTGGCCGTCATGGACGTCGCCCTTGATCGCGAAATAGGCTTCGCCCTTTGCAATGGTGCGGCTGTCGATCGAGAGGCCGGTGACACCCTCCGGCAGCGTGCCTTGGGTCGCGGCGCGCATCGCCTTCGCCATCGCATCCGAGGTCCACAACATCGCGCTCATGCGCCCTCCTCGGCCAATGCATTGGCGACTGCTTCATGATCGCTGAACGGCAAGGTCGTGCTGCCGACGATCTGCCCGACCTCGTGGCCCTTGCCGGCGATGACCAGCGCATCGCCTGGTTCGAGGCCGGCAATCCCGGCGCGGATCGCAGCAGTGCGGTCGCCGATCTCGCGCGCGCCCTTCGCCGTCGCCATGATCGCGGCGCGGATCGCCTCGGGCTTCTCGCTGCGCGGATTGTCGTCGGTGACGATGATGTGATCGGCATTCTCGGCCGCGATCGCGCCCATGATCGGACGCTTGCCGGCGTCACGGTCGCCGCCGGCGCCGAAGATCACGACGAGCTTGCGCTTGGCATAGGGCCGCAGCGCCTGCAGTGCCTTGGCGAGCGCATCGGGCTTGTGTGCATAATCGACGAAGATCGGCGCGCCATTGTGCTCGCCGACGAATTCGAGCCGGCCTTTTGCGCCTTCGAGATGTTCGAGAGTGCCGAATACGTCATCCGCGGCACTGCCGGCGCCGATCGCAAGGCCCGCCGCGACCAGCGCATTCTCGATCTGGAATTCGCCGACCAATGGCAGCCGGATCGCGTATTTGCGTCCGCGGTGTTCGATCGCGAGCTTCTGGGCAAAGCCTTCGATGGCGGCGTCGGCGAGACGGATGCCCTCACCCGCATCGGCGTTGCGCCCGACCGTGATGATGCGCAAGCCGCGCGCCCGTGCCGCGTCGATCACCTCGGCCGAGCAGTCATGATCGGCCGAGATCACGGCGGCGCCGCCGTCGGCGACGAGATCGCGGAACAGCCGGAGCTTGGCATTCAGGTAATGCGCGACGTCGGGATGATAATCCATGTGGTCGCGCGACAAATTGGTGAAGCCGCCGGCTTCGATGCGCACGCCGTCGAGGCGATACTGGTCGAGACCGTGCGAGGAGGCCTCGAACGCCAGATGGGTGACGCCGTCGCCCGTAATCTCGTCGAGCTGGCGATGCAGCGCGATCGGATCCGGCGTGGTCAGCGACCCGTAGACGGTGCGCTTGTCCGACACCAGGCCGATGGTGCCGATGCTCGCGGAGGAGTGGCCGAGCCGCTGCCAGATCTGGCGCGTGAATGCCGCGACCGAAGTCTTGCCGCTGGTGCCGGTCACCGCCGCGATCGTCGCCGGCTGGCGGGAAAAGAATTTGGCGGCGGCGAGCGCCAGCGCGCGGCGCGGATTGGGCGTGATCACGAACGGAGCGCGAGCATGACCCTGGCCTTTGCCTTGACCTTGCGGCAGATGGTCGCTGGCGACTGCGACCGCGCCTGCGGCAATCGCCGCATCGACAAACCGCGCGCCGTCGGTCCGGCTGCCTGATAGCGCGAAGAACAGGTCGCCCGGCTTCACCGCACGGCTATCGACCGCAAGCCCTCCGACCGTGACAGAGGAGGCACTCGGATCGATCGTGGCGTCATCGCTGAAGAGGTCGCGAAGTCTCATGATCTTCCAGTCTGGCCGGCGCTGTTCTGGCGCCGCGTTCATGTACGCCTTACTGGGTTGTTCTGGATGCCGCAAGAATAAGGCGGTCGGACGGCGGCAGGTCGAATCGCGGTTCGACGCCCAAAAGCGGCGCAATTCGGGCGATCACATTGCCGCCGGTCGGCACCGCATTCCAGCCCGAAGTGATGAAACCGTAGGTCTCCTTCAGGGGCTGCGGTTCGTCGAGCATGATCAAGAGCTGGTATTTCGGATTGTCGGCGGGCAGGATCGCGGTGAACGCGTTCAACACCTTCTTCTTGGCGTAGCGGCCGTTGATCACCTTCTCCGCGGTGCCGGTCTTGCCGCCGATATAGTAGCCCTTGACGTCGGCCTTCTTGGCGGTGCCGATCTCGGCGTTGAGCCGCATCAGATAGCGCATCTTGTCCGAGGTCTCGGGCTTGATGACGCGTTTGGCGAGCGCCATCGCTTCCTGCTCGGTGCGCTTGAGGAAGGTCGGCGGGATCAGGTAGCCGCCATTGACCAGCGCGTCGATGCCCATCACCGCCTGCAGCGGCGCCACCGCGACGCCGTGACCGAACGAGATGGTGACGGTGTTCAGTTCGCCCCATTTCTTCGGCACGATCGGCGAGGCGCTCTCCGGCAATTCGGTGCGCAGCCGCTCGAGCTGTCCCATCTTGCGCAGGAAGGCCTTGTGCGCGTCGACGCCCATCGCCAGCGCAATGCGCCCGGCGCCGATGTTGGAGGAATAGTAGAACACCTCCTTCATGTTGATCATGCGGCCCATGTTGTGATCATCATGGATCGCGAACTTGCCGTAATGCAACGGGCCGCGCGCATCCCACATCGAGTTGAGGTCGAACCGGCCGCTATCCAGCGCCATCGCCAGCGTGAACGCCTTGAAGGTCGAGCCCATCTCGTAGACGCCGGTGGTCAGGCGGTTGATGCGATCGGGATCGTGCGCCTCCTTCGGATTGTTCGGATCGAAATCCGGCAGCGACACCATCGCCACGATCTCGCCGGTGCGCACGTTGGAGACGAGGCCCGAGGCGGCCTTGGCCTTGAACTTCTCCTTGGCCTTGATCAGTTCGTCGCGCAGCGCGTGCTCGACGCGCAGGTCGACCGACAATTCAACCGGCTTCTGCAGCCGATCGGTGGCGAAGCCCGCGCGATGCAGATCGGCCAGACCGTTGCTGTCCAGCCACTTCTCCATCCCGGCGATGCCCTGGTTGTCGATGTTGACCAGGCCGATCAGATGGGCGACCTCGTTGCCGGTCGGATAGACGCGCTTGTTCTCGCGCAGGAAGCCGACGCCGGGAAGGCCAAGCCGGTGGATGTCGGACTGCTGCTTCGGCGTGATCTCGCGCTTCAGCCAGACGAAACCCTTGCGCGACGACAGGCGGTCGCGCACCTCGCCCGTGTCGAGATCGGGCAAGGTCGCGGTCAGAAGCTCGATCGCCTCGTCCTTGTCGATGAGGCGGCGCGGCTCGGCGAACAGGCTCGGCGCCTTGACGTCGGTGGCGAGAATTTCGCCGTTGCGGTCGGTGATGTCGGGCCTGGCGGTTGCGATCGCATCCTGCGAGGCGGCGCGCCGCGCGCCATGGCTGTCGGCGCCGACCGCGAACAACACCAGCCGTCCGGCCAGCACGCAATAGACCACAGCAAAGGCGACAATGGCCAAACCGACGCGCGCGCGTGCCTTCGCGGCACGGTCGACATTGCTGCCGTACAGCAGCGTGCGGATCAGCCGCTGGCTCCAGGGTTCGGGCTTGGGCTCGGGCTTGCCGGCCGGTTTGTTGGCGGGTGCCGGATCGGTCATGGCTGGTCCCGTCATTGCTGATCTCCCCCGCCCTGATCGGTGTCCGCGGTGGGCGCAGGCTGGTCGGCGGTCGGTTGGTCTGACGCCGGCTTCGCAATCGACCCGGTGGTGCTGTCGGGCGCCGCGGCGGCCTCGATGGTGTCGATCATCGCGCCGATCGGATCGCGCGAACCGGGCCGCGTGAAGTTCGGCGGCCGCTCCGGCAGGTTCTTCAGGGAATCATACTGGTTGGCGTTGACCGGCTTCAGCGGCAGATGCCGCTCGGCAAGCCCCTGCAGCCTGAGCGGCGCGTCGAGCTTGGCCCATTCGGCGCGCAAGGTGGCGATCGCGTTGCGCTGCTCGCGGATTTCCGCGTTGAGCTGCAGCACGCGTTCGACGCGGGCGGTCGATTCCATCTTGATGCGGTAAACATAGGACGCCGCGAAGATCAGCATGCCGATGACGAGGAGATGGAGAAGGCGCATCGTCACCCTCCCCGCTTCAGGTCTGACAGCCGCGGCCATGACGGCAGGTCGTCGTCGGCATGCACTGGCGCTGTGGTGCGTTCGGCCGCACGCAGTTTTGCGGAACGCGCGCGCGGATTGGCGGCGAGTTCGGCTTCGCCCGGCGTGACCGGACGCTTGGTCAGGATCTGAAAGCTCGGCGCTGCCTGCGCGACCTCGGGCAGATGCCGCGAGCCGCCGGCGACCTTGCCGCGTTCAGTGAGGAAATTCTTGACGATGCGGTCTTCCAGGGAGTGGAACGAGACCACGACGAGCCGTCCGCCCGGCTTCAGCACACGCTCGGCCGCGGCGAGCGCCCGATGCAGCTCGTCGAGCTCTTCATTGACGAAGATGCGCAGCGCCTGGAAGGTGCGCGTCGCCGGATGGATCTCGTTCGGCTTGGCGCGCACGACTTTGGCGACGATGTCGGCCAGCGCCTGCGTCGTCGTGATCGGCGCGTCCTTGCGCGCGGCGACGATGGCGCGCGCAACGCCGCGCGAATGGCGCTCCTCGCCGAAGATATAGATGATGTCGGCGAGCTCTTTCTCCGAAGCGGTCGCCACCACATCGGCTGCGGTCGGGCCGCTCTGTCCCATCCGCATGTCGAGCGGACCGCCGAGGCGGAACGAGAAGCCGCGCTCGGCCTGGTCGAGTTGCATCGAGGACACCCCGACGTCCATCACGACGCCGTCGACCGCATCACACCCCCGCGCGGCGCAGACCTCGGCAAGATCCGAGAAGCGGTCCTCGACCAGCGTCAGGCGGCCGCCGGCGCCGTCGACCAGATCGAAGCCGCCTGTTATCGCGGTGCGGTCGCGGTCGATGCCGATCACGCGCGTGTCGGCGACATCGAGGATCGCACGGCTGTAGCCGCCGGCGCCGAACGTCGCGTCGACATAAATGCCGCCGGCGCGCGGATCGAGATACGCGACCGCCTCGCGGCCCAGCACCGAAATGTGACGGGGCGCACGCTCGCTCATGCGCCGCCCCTGGGCAGGGCCGCGTAACTGGCATGCAAGCTGGCTGCGCGCCGACTCATTGCGCCTCGAATCCTCGCGCTTTACCTGACCGTTCCTGCGAAAAAGCCGCTGTGTGATACCAGCGCCAACTCCCGTCCTCGGCCGCAAATCCTGATATCCGACCGGAATTGGGAGGGTTTCCATGGGATTTCGCGCAAAAGCGGACCTTGGCCGTCCCCCGAAAACGGTTCGGCACTTCAGCTCTCAGTAACGGCACTTAACGTTAAGAAAACGTTGATGATCGGTTAGCGGAATCGCGCGCCTTTGATCCACTTTCGAGTGATACCTTTGGCCCTCACTCCGGGCATAATTGTGCGCTCTGGAACCGGCGGGCCGATTGCGCGGCCCTGCACGGTAAAGGAATAGTAAACGCCTATTTGTTTATCCATATGTCAAAATGCTTTCTCCTGTTCGGGTTTGAGTGATTCGTATGGCTTCAGGTTCGTCTTCGTCCGGCAACGCTGATCAGAAGCGTCAGCGCGCCCTCCCTGTTCCGAAGGGAGTGGCCGACGCGAAGACGTTCACGCCGGATTCCTCGATCGCCTCCGACGTGATCCCGTCGGTCAATTTCGGCGACCGCGCCAATGACCGGCAGCCCGACATGATCCTGCTGCACTACACCGGCATGCCCGACGTCGAGGGCGCGATCACCCAGCTCTGCACCGCCGGCACCGAGGTCTCGGCGCATTACATCGTGCTCGAGGACGGACGGATCGTGCAGTGCGTGCCGGAGAGCAAGCGCGCCTGGCACGCCGGCGTGGCGGCGTGGGCCGGCGAGGACGACATCAATTCCTGCTCGATCGGCGTCGAGATCGTCAACCGCGGTCACGATTGGGGTTATCCCGATTTTCCGCTGCGCCAGATCGCCGCTGTCATCGCGTTGTGCCGCGGCATCATGCTTCGCCGCAAGGTGGTCTCGCATCGGGTGCTCGGCCATTCCGACGTGGCGCCGGCGCGCAAGAAGGATCCCGGCGAGAAATTCCCGTGGCACTCGCTGGCCAATTCCGGCGTCGGGCACTGGGTGCAGCCGGCGCCGATCGTGCGCGGCGACGCGCTGCAGTTAGGGGCGATCAGCGACAACGTCTCCAACATGCAGGCCGCGTTCCGCCGCTACGGCTACAACATCCCGACCAACGGCAAGTTCGACGGCGCGACCATGGAGGTCGTCACCGCTTTCCAGCGTCACTTCCGTCCGGAGCGGATCGACGGCATCGCCGACCGCTCCACCATGGCGACGCTGCACGCGCTGCTCGAGAGCCTGCCGCCGGATGCGGCGGCGCCAACGATGGTGGCGAAGGCGAAGTAGGCAATAGGCGCTCACCGAATCTGCTCCTCGCCCCGCTCTTGCGGGGAGATTGCATCTGCGATGCAATCCGACCTCTCCCCGCAAGCGGGGCGAGGTGACTTCACCCCAGTTCCGCGATCCGCCGCGCATAGAGCCGCCGCAGCGGCTCGAGTTGCGTCGCGGCGGTCGCGGCCAGATACGCCGCGCGCGCTTCGTCTTTGCGGCCGAGGCGGCGCAGCAAATCGGCGCGCACCGCAGGCAGCTGGTCGTATACCTTCAGGCTGCCGCGCGCGTCCAGCGCATCGATCAGGTCGAGCGCGCGCGCCGGGCCGTCGACCATCGACACCGCGGCGGCGTGGTTGAGCTCGATCACCGGCGACGGGCTGATGCGGAGCAGCACCTCGTAGAGACCGGCGATCTGCGGCCAGTCGGTATCCTTATAGCTCGGCGCCCGCGCATGCAGCGCGGCGATCGCGGCCTGCACCGCATAGGATTGCGGCCGGCCCGGCATTCGCAGCGCCGCCTCGACCAGCTCGAGGCCTTCGGCGATCTGTTGGAAATCCCACAGCGAACGGTCCTGCTCCTCGAGCAGCACGATGTCGCCATCAGCGGTCTGGCGGCCGGCGCGGCGCGCATCGTGCAGCAGCATCAGCGCCAACAGGCCCTTGATCTCGCCGCGCGCCGGGATCAGCGCATCGAGCAGCCGCGCCAGGCGGATCGCCTCGCGCGCAAGATCAGGCCGCATCAGATCCTCGCCGGAGGTCGCGGCATAGCCTTCGGTGAACACGAGGTAGATCACCGCGAGCACGCCCGCAAGGCGCGGCTCCAGCGCCTCGCGCTCCGGCACCTCATAGGGAATGCCGGCGAGTTTGATCTTCAGCTTGGCGCGCACGAGGCGCTGCGCCATCGCGTCCTCGCTGACCAGGAACGCGCGCGCGACCTGCGCCGTGGTCAGCCCGCACACCGTACGCAGGGTCAGCGCAACCTGCACCTCCGCGGCAAAGGACGGATGGCAACAGGTGAAGATCAGCCTGAGCATGTCGTCGTCGAGCGTCGCATCGGCCGGCTCGGGCGGCGCCTCCGCATCCAACAACAATTGATGCGTCAGCTCCTGCTGCTTGCCGCGAAAGCTGACGGCGCGGCGGACGCGGTCGATCGCCTTGTTGCGGCCGACATTGACCAGCCAGGCGCGCGGATTGGCGGGGAATTCACCGATCGGCCAGCGCTGCAGCGCGACCGCGAAGGCGTCCTGCAGGGAATCCTCCGCCAGATCGAAATCGCCGACGAGACGGATCAGCGTCGCGAGCGCCCGGCCCGCCTCGTCGCGGAAGATTTTCTCGATCTGGCTCGGAGTCATGTCCATCCATCGTTACTCAGCGGCCGCGCCAGGCGACGCGGCCGCTGCATTCATGACGCGACAATGGCGTCATCGCGGGTTGTCGTAGATCATCACCGGCCTGACTTCGATCGATCCGTCCCTGGCGCCGGGGATCCGCGCCGCAAGGCCGAGCGCAGTGTCGAGATCCTTGGCCTCGACCAGATAATAGCCGCCGAGCTGTTCGCGGGTTTCCGCGAACGGACCATCCGTCGTCAGCGTCTTGCCATCACGGACCCGCACCGTGGTTGCCGTCGACACCGGCTGCAGCCCGTCGCCTGCCTTGAAGTGGCCGCTCTGGATGATGGACTGGGTGTAGACTCCGTACTCCGCCGACAAGGCCTTGCGGTCGTCAGGGGTCATGTGCGCGTATTGCGCGTCGCTCCGGTAGATCAGCAACAAATACTGCATCTCATCTCTCCTCTTGATCGGCTGGATCGCCGACATCCAGTCGAACGGGCGACACGAAAGACGACATCGTCAGGATAAATTATTTGGCCGGCCGGCGTGAATGCATCTCCCGCCTGACGATGGTCGGACAAGGCCCAAGCTTATATCGGATAATTCGATAGTAACAGCCAGTATTATTCGTTTGTCTAATTCATCGCGGCGCGTAGCCTTGCGGCCGATGCTCGGAGGACCCGCCATGAGATCACTGCCGCAATCAGCAACGTACCTTTCGCGCCGCCTGCTGCGGACGCTGTACCGAATCCTGCGCAGCCGGATCGTGACAAGACCGGGCCACCGCGCCAGCCAGGTCGCTTCCGCCATCGCAGCGAGCGGCAATCCCCTGGGCGTGTAAGGCCGGCAATGCGACGGGTAACCGCGCGTTTGAAGGCGCTGCGTCAGCTGATCGCCGACGAAGGGCTGACCATCGCGATCCTGACGGCAGTCGCGTCCGTCACGGTGATCGCGTTTGGCTTCCGTGCGGAAGCCGACATCGTGGTCTCGATGCTGATCATCGGCGTCGTCACGGCGCTGGCCGAAACTCGTCTTCGATCGGGAAAATAGCTGGCGTTCGCACGGCCGGCTTCATGATGACGATCCGGCTTGCTGCGCCGCGCGGCGCCGCAGTTCCTTGAGCTCCTCGAAACGCTTGGTCACGTCGCGCATCACGGCCACGGTGCCGGCGACGTGTCCCGCGTCGTACAGCATCACGATGGTGAATTCGACGGAGATGCGCGCGCCGAGCTTCGTCAGCGCAGGCACCGACAGCAGATCGCCCTGACCGTAACGGCTGGTCTCGGTCGCCATCGCGTGCCGGTAGCCGGCCCAGTGACGCGCACGCAAGGCTTCCGGAATGATCAGGTCGAGCGATTGCCCGATCGCTTCGTCGGCCGTGAAGCCGAACATCCTGACCGCACCGGGATTCCACAAGGTGATGCGGCCTCTCGCATCGGTCGCAACGATCGCGTCGGACGCGCCATTGAGCAACGCGTCTCCCACCGCTGCCGCAATATCCATCGCTTGACCTCCAGCTGATCCCGATCTTGCTCTGAACTCGGACCTTCACGCTGACAAGCGAAGAATCGCGATGCGATCGATCGGCGATACCGATATCAATCGCGCCGCCTCCGCACGCCCGACTTCGCCCGTGCGACGTCCGCGCCGGAGCGGGCCTGGGATGCCGCGAGGCGACGCATGATCTCGATCGCACGCGCCAGATGGTCGTCCTGGCTATCAGCCGGATAGGCGACATAGGCCGGCATCGCAAAGCTGGGCGCGCCGGCGACGGCGTGCAGCCGCCGCGCCTTCAGGAGCGGCTCGACGATGCGGCGCGCGAAGAAGCCGGAGCCGCCATTCTCCAGAAGGTGCTGCAATCCAAGCCAGCCGATGTTCACCGTCAGCGCGGGGCCGGCGAAGTTCGGAAACAGCGTAGAGTGACGCGCGTAGAATTCAGCGCCCCAATCGACATAGACATAGCCCTGCCCCGGCTCCGGTGCGCTCTTGGGATCAGTCGAGACCAGGATGAGCTGCTCCTCGAACAGCTGTTCGACCTTGAGGCCGGGGCGGCTCTGCGGCGTGTACATCACGCCGATATCGATGCGGCCCTCGACCAGCCCCTGCATCAATTCGGGCTCGAGCGCGCTCTCGGCGCGGATCGAGACGTCGGGATGTGCCTGCGTCATCAGCGGCAGCCAGCGCAGCAAATACTCTTCCCAAAGTCCGATGCGACCGCCGACCACCAGCGTCGCGGAAAACCCCTTGGGGATTCCGACATCGTGGCGTGCCTGCTCGACGGTGCGAACCAGCACCGAGGCGTGCCGCTGAAACTGCCGGCCCGCCGGCGTCAGCGTGGCGCCCGCCTTGTTGCGCACGAACAGCACGCAGCCGAGCTGCTGCTCCAGCGTGTGAATGCGGGTGCTGACCGTCGACTGGCTGACGTGAAGACGTTCTGCCGCGGTAATGAAGTTGCCGGCGCTCACCACCGTCAGGAACGTTCGGGCCAGTTCGGTGTCCATGGCGCGAAACCCTTTGGCACGAAACCCTTGGATCGATGAATTCGATATCAAAGGGTTATCCTTCGCGAATGTCAAAACCGGGCAAATCGGCCCGAGTTAACCATCGCTATCGCTTGACGCGGACCGCCAAAGCCCGCATGCGTAGCCCGTCAGTCGGCCGGACGGCCGCTCCCGCTGGTGCCGAAAGGCCGCGGGGGAGGAAAGTCCGGGCTCCATCGACATGCGGTGCCGGATAACATCCGGCGGGGGCGACCCCAGGGAAAGTGCCACAGAGAACGAACCGCCTCGCTTCGCCTTCGGGCTTGGCCGGGTAAGGGTGAAAAGGTGCGGTAAGAGCGCACCGCGTTTCCGGCAACGGAGACGGCATGGCAAACCACACCGGGAGCAAAACCGAATAGGGACGGCAACGCGGTTAGTTCGCGCACGCGCGATAACACCGCAGGGCGATGTCAGGCCCGCTGTCCGGGTAGGTTGCTCGAGGCAAGGTGCAAACCTTGTCCCAGAGGAATGGCCGTCACGTACCATTCGCAAGAATGGTGCCCTACAGAACCCGGCTTACAGGCCGGCTGATATCCTAAAGCGTTTTCGAGCGAAGTGGGGTTCCGGTTCGCGTCAAGAAAACGCGTCTTGCTAAGGTGGACCATGAGGGGCTCGGCGCAACACGCCGGGCCCCTCGCCATTTCCGATGTGCCACCTGTTGCGCGCTGTGATGTTGATCGCCTCTTTGCTAAACTGCGGGCACGGCACTGCACCTTCGAGGGCATCAAACCACGCTGCTGATTTCGCCAGGACAATCCGCAACGCAGGGCACACGCAGGAGGCAAAAGGCATGACCTATTTTGATCTCGGGCCGTACAGCCGCAAAGTCACGACATCCTCGCCGGACGCCCAGCTCTGGTTCGACCGCGGGCTCAACTGGCTGTTCGGGTTCAACCACGGCGAAGCGATCAAGTGCTTCCGCAAGGCTCTCGATTACGACGCCGAATGCGCGATGGCGCATTGGGGCATCAGCTACGCCGCGGGGCCGAACTACAATCTGCCCTGGGTTCGCTATGACGCACAGGGACGCCAGATGGCGCTACAGGCCTCCTACGACACGATGCAGGACGCGCTCGCGCATGCGGGAAAAGCAAGCGCGCTGGAACGGGCGATGGTCGAGGCGCTGCCCGCACGCTATCCGCAGCGCGAGGCGATCGAGGACATGGCGCCGTGGGACAAGGCCTACACCAGGGAGATGCGCAAGGTGTTCGCGGCCTTTCCCGACGATCTCGAGGTCCGCGCGGTGCTCGCCGAATCGATCATGAACGAGACCCCGTGGCAGATGTGGGACCTGCCCTCCGGCAAGCCGGCCGAGGCTGCCGGCACCGAAGAATGCAAATCGATCCTCGAACAGGCACTCGACAAAATTCCGGCGGCGTGGGATCACCCGGGCCTGCTGCACCTCTACGTCCACCTGATGGAGATGTCGCCGTTCCCGCAGCTCGCGCTGCGGGCCGGCGACCGGCTGCGCGAGATCGTGCCCGACAGCGGTCACCTGATTCACATGCCGACGCATCTCGATGTGCTGTGCGGGCATTACAACGACGTGCTGCGCCACAATCAGAAGGCACTGGCGACCGACCGCAGTTTCCTTCGCTATTCGGACGATCCCGGCGTCTACCTCGTCTACGTCATCCATAACTTCCACTTCGCGATCTACGGCGCGATGTTCCTCGGCCAGTACGCGCCCGCGATCGCTGCTGCCGAGGAGTTGATCGCCACCGTGCCGGAGCCGGTGCTGCGCATTCCGTCGCCTCCGATGGCGGATTTCCTCGAAGGCTATCTGACGATGAAGCAGCACGTGCTCGTGCGCTTCGGAAAGTGGCGCGAGATCATCGAGCAGAAATTGCCCGACGATCGCGACCTCTACTGCTCGGTAACGGCGATGATCCACTACGCCAAGGCGGTCGCGCATTCGGCGCTCGGCAATGTCGCGGAGGCCGAGGCCGAGAAGGCATCGTTCGTGGCGGCGAAGGCCCGGGTGCCGGAGAGCCGCCTCGTGCATAACAACAAGATGGTGAACCTGCTCAACGTCGCCGAAGCGATGCTGAACGGCGAGCTGGAGTACCGCAAGGGCAACTATGACGTCGCATTCGGGGAGCTGCGCAAATCGGTCGAGCTCTCCGACGCGCTGCCCTATGACGAGCCCTGGGGATGGATGCAGCCGCCCCGTCACGCGCTCGGCGCGCTGCTGCTCGAGCAGGGACATATCGCGGAAGCCGAGGCGGTCTACCGTTCCGATCTCGGTCTCGACGGTAAGCTCAGCCGGGCCTGCCAGCATCCCGACAATCTGTGGTCGCTCCATGGCCTGCACGAATGCCTGCTTCGCCGCGGCGAGAAGGCGGAGAGCGCGCTGATCAAGCAGCGGCTCGATCTCGCGCAGGCGCGGGCGGAGATCCCGATCAAGGCATCCTGCTTCTGCCGACGGACGGCGATGGCCGCGTAGGCGGCCGCTGCCAACCCAGGGCGGCGATCGCGATGCGGACCGCGCCATTGCTGGCGTTGTGGCGGCAGCATCCCCATCTAGCGGGAGCCCGTTCGAGCGGCATGACAAACCACAACGGGAGCAAAACCGAATAGGAACGGCAACGCGGTTTTCGAGCGAAGTGGAGTTTCGGTTCGCGTCAAGAAAACGCGTTTTGCCAAGGTGGTCCATGAGGGGCTCGCCGCAACACGCCGGGCCCCTCGCCATTTACAGTGACCGTCATTCCAGGGCGCGCCTTGCGACCAGCAGTGCCGACCCGTCGCCTCGCGTCAGAACGACCCGAATGCGGTGCCGATCGCAATCACCGCTGCGAGCGCGATAACGGAACTCACAATGCCCACCATGACAATGTCGAGATAGCTTTCGCGATGCTTCAGCCCACAGATCGCGAGCAGGCTGACGACCGCGCCGTTGTGAGGCAGAATGTCCAGTGTTCCCGAGCCGATCACCGCGACGCGATGCAAAAGGCCGGGGTCAATACCCGCCTCCGCGGCAAGATCCATGTAGGTCCGGCCCAACGCATCGAGCGCAATCGTCAAGCCGCCGGAAGCTGACCCCGTCAGTGCGGCAAGGATGTTCGTCGCGACCGCGAGCGACACCAGTGGGCCGCCTTCAATTCGCAGCACCCAGTCCCGCACCACGCCGAAAGCGGGAAGCGAAGCGATAACGGCGCCGAATCCGACAAGGCTTGCGACGCTCAGCGCCGGCAGGACCGACGCGTTGGCACCGGCATCCATGGTTCGTCGTAGTTCAGGCAGTCGCGTCCAGTTGCAGAGGATGACCGTCACGATCGCTCCCGCCAACGCCACGACAACCGACCAAACACCGGCCACGGCAGCCAGTGATGTATTTCCCCACCGCTGTTCGGCCAGGAATGAGAAATCAAGCCGGGGCAGGACAACGAGCGACGTCACCAGATTGACGGCGACGACGACGATCAGGGGAAGGATGGCGTTGAAAATCGGGACAGCGGCGTTGCTGTGATATCCGTGACGGATCTCCGCCGGATCGAATTCTCGCGCCGTCGTGGCCCGCTCGCGCAACAGCTCATCGTCGGCTGCATCCGCCGAAACCGGCGGCTCGTCGCCATAGCCCTCATTTGCGCGACGCGCTGCTTTCTCTGCGCGAAGCAGCCACCACAGCCCGACGCCCAGCATGATGATCGCTGCGACAACGCCGAGGCCCGGTGCGGCAAAGGGGGTCGTGCCGAAGAAAGGCATCGGTATCGCATTCTGTATCGACGGCGTGCCCGGCAGCGCCGACATGGTAAAGGTCGAAGTCCCGAGAATCACCGCCGCCGGTACCAGACGACGCGGAATCCCCGCCGTGCGAAACAGCGACTGCGCCATCGGAACGATGACAAAGAACGCGACGAAGAGGCTGACGCCGCCGTAGGTGACCAGTGCACCTGCGAGCACGACCGCGAGGATGACCCGGCGTTCGCCCAGACATCGGGAGATGAAGCCCGCGACCGCAGTGACCGCGCCGCTGTCATCCATGAGCTTCCCGAATACGGCGCCAAGCAGAAAAATGGGAAAGAACTGCGCGAGAAACTCCGACGCACTGCCCATGAAGGTCTGCGTCCAGTTGGCAAGCAACGGCTCGCCACCGAAGGCTGCGGCCACCAGCGCACAGAGCGGCGCGAGCAGCAGGACGCTCCAACCGCGGAAAGCAAGACAGACCAATAGTCCAAGCCCGACGAGAATGCCGAGAAGGCCCATCGCCTCAGCACTCCGTCAGCAGAATATCGAGATCGGCGGTCGAACGCTCACCGAGATCGGCGCCATGCGCGTCGAGGAATTCGCCGGCGGCTCGCCGCCCTTCCTCGTGCAGCTTGGCCACGAACGCCCATTCGGCATTAAGCTTGGATGACGAACCGAACGTCGCAAGCATGTCGCTCTTGATCCGGTGCGTCTTCATCTGCGCCCAGCGGGCACCTTCTCCGGTGCCGGGGTCGGCAACTTGACGAAGCAACGCGATCATCCGCAGCTCCTTTGCCAGCGGCGAATTGAACGAGATCTCGTTGAGTCGGTTGAGAATGTCGGCGGCCGTGCGCGGCTGCTCCAGCCGCTCGGTCGGGTTGATCTGGACGAGGACGGTGTCGCGCGCGTCGGTCTCGCGAACGAGCGGCGTAATCGTGGGATTACCCGCATAGCCCCCGTCCCAATAGGGCTCGCCATCGATCTCGATCGCAGGAAACATCGTTGGCAGGCAGGCCGACGCGAGCAGGACATCCGCGGTAATCTCCGCGTTGCGAAAAATCCGTCCGCGCCCCGTACGCACGCGTGTGGCGGTTATGAAGAGCTTGATCGGCGCGCGCGCAAGACGCTCGAAATCGATGCTGTCGTTCAATATGTCGCGCAGCGGATTGAAGCCGAGCGGATTGAGATCGTAGGGTGAAAGCATCCGCGACATCAAATCGGTGAAGAGATAGGCCGGAGAGCTATCGAGCGACCAGCGTCCCATCAGGCGGTCGAGCGGCGACCGTTGCAACGGACTGAATGCGGCGGCGCGCGAGACGCTTTGCCAGTATTTTTCAAGCGCTTCGCGTGCGCCCGCAGCGCCGCCCGCGGTCCACCCGTCCGCCAGTACGGCGGCGTTCATCGCTCCGGCCGATGTCCCGGATATGCCCGCAATCTGAAACCATGGCTCTTCGAGAAGCCGATCCAGGACGCCCCATGTGAACGCACCATGCGATCCTCCACCCTGGAGCGCCAAGTCTACGAGCACGGGGCTACGGTTCATGAGACCACGTTCACCAGCACGCGAGACGCTCATTATGTCGCGGTTTGGCCGAACATGCGAGCCAAAGTTGCGGTCACCGCCTGGTTCCGATGGCGAACTTCGAACGACGTCGCCTCATCCCGCAGCGAAGCGACCCAATCGCTTCAGCGTCGCCATAGGCCCACGTTTCTTAAAAGGCGACATACATGGGGCGGCGGGCGTAGAGTGCGCCCTTCGCGGAGGATCGCAGATGGACCTTCAGAAGATCATTCAGGCGGCACGCAAGATCAGTCGCCGCTCAGGCTTCATCACTTTTGATCAACTGAATGAATTGTGCCCGAAAGAGCTTAGCGCCGACGACGTCGAAGCGCTCCTCGGCGCGCTCAAGAGTGAAGGAATCCGCCTCGCGGACCATGAGGAGGAGGCATCGACGGGGCCATCATGCTCGTTCTGCGGAAAGGCCGCGCCGCAGGTCCTGCAACTGGTGGCAGGACCCAGGGCATTCATCTGCAACGAATGCGTCCAATTGTGCGTGCAGGTCTTTGCCGCCGACCATCCGGAGTGGCTGGCGGAGCATCGAAAGTTTGTCGAGGGGTTGCCGAGCAAGCCCTGATCGGGTCCGGAATCTCACGTAAACAATCTCCTGCGGACTCTGAACGCCGAGTTGCAGGCCCGAGCGCGATCGCATGCGCTGCTCGTGAAGCTCGGAAACAACGCCATCAGCCAGTTAGGACGATAGCGGCAGCGTCAACAGAATGCCCGGCAAATAGAGCTTCGAATGCGGTGGCAAATTAGCCATCCAGCGGCGTTAGAGTTATGATCAGCTGGAGCTGGACGTCTCCTTCTGCCCGGGATTCAGAAAATCAAACGGAGGAATGGTAATGTCGGTCGCCTGCAAGTTCGAGCGCAGCATTCTCAGCCACGAAGAATATGAGGCAATCCGCCTGACGCATCATCCCGCCATCTACAACGTCGAGGTGGCTGAGCTTGAGGCTATGCGACCCCGCTTGCGCAAGATGCGCGACAAGGAGCGAACGGTCAGCCGACAAAAGCAGCGAGAGAGCCGCGGAAAAGCCGAGGCTCGCGGGACAAGCTTTCCAGGAACCGACAAGCATGCTTCAGAACGAAAGCAAGTCTTCGCGGCGGCGGTGAAGCGGGTGAACACGGAGCTCAGGCGTCTGCATAACCTCGCAGCTCGGACCGCGCATGTCGAAGCAGCCCGAAAGGCCCTCGCACTGCACCGAGCCGCGAACTTCATGACTCGTCCCTCGGCCGGCGCTACCGCGGGCGACGGCATGGTGCCGAAGCCAAGCGAACGCCGAAGAAAGATCATTGCAGGCGCGAAAATCGGACGAGTATCGCAGGCGACGAAAGTCGCTCAGGCCGTGCGCGACGCGCGTGGTGCATGACCCTGGCCAAACAAACGCACCTGATCGATTCCGGCGCGAAGCTTCGCATCGCCCCGGAACGACGGCTCGTCAGGAAACGATCTCCTGCAACAGCGCCATCAGCGCCTCCGGCGCTGTGACGTTCGGCGAGTGGCTGGCGTCGATCTCGAAATAGCGCCAGCCGGCTTCGTTCCTGGTGCGCCGGGCGAACTGGCCGAACGTGTCGACCTGGGTGGTGCGGGTGGCGTAGATGTAGCTGCGCGGCAAATTCGTCTCGCCGTGCTGCAGCTTCAATTTCTGCTCGAAGCATTTGATCGGCATGTCGACCCGGCGCGCGGTCAGCCATTCGACGTCTGCGGGAGATGTGTCCGGCGGCGTCGGCATCGGCGGGATACGCCAGCCGTCGCCATCGTGCGCAAGCTCACGCATGGTCTCGATGACCGGCTCATTGAGGTCGAACAGCGACTGGCCGTCGCGCGGCACGAAGGCATCGAGATAGATCAGCTGCGCGATGCGCTCGCGCACCCGGTCGGCGACGCCGGTCGCGACCATGCCGCCATAGGAATGGCCGATCAGCACGACGTCACGCAGGTCTTCGTATGAGATGACGTTGAGCATGTCGCCGATATGCGCTTCCAGATCGAGCCCCCGATGGGCGAGGTGCGCGCGCTCGCCGAGCCCGGTGTAGGTCGGCGTGATCAGCCGGTGCCCGGCAGCCTGCATCAACGGATGCATCTTCTTCCAGACCCATCCTGCCGACCAGGCGCCGTGACAGACCAGAAAGGTTTTCGACGAACTCGAAGTCATTGGGATGCTTCCATTCCGATTATGGTTGATGAGCCGCGATTTCGAAGTGTACCCGCCACGCGCGTCGTGTAAACGTCGCTGCAAATGATCAGAAGAACGAGACGAGGATGACCCCGGCTGGTTACGCGATCCTGTTCTTCGGCGCGCTGGCCGGCGGTTTCGTCTCCGGCCTTGCCGGCTTCGGCACCGCGCTGATGGCGCTCGGCATCTGGCTCTATGTGCTGCCGCCGACACTTGCGGTGCCGCTGGTGCTGGTCTGCTCTGTGATCGCGCAGGTTTCGACGCTGCCGTCGATCTGGAAGAGCATCGATTTCCGCCTGGTCTGGCCGTTCGTCATTTGCGGCCTCGCCGGCGTGCCGATCGGCATTCTGCTGATCGCGCGGGCCGACCCCGGCGTGTTCAAGCTGACGATCGGCATCTTCCTGCTGGTGTTCCCGACCCTGCTGTTCCTGCAGCGCAAGCCGATGTCGATCTCGTTCGGCGGCAAATGGGCCGATGGCGCGATCGGATTTGCCGGCGGCATCCTCGGCGGCCTCGCCGGACTGTCCGGTCCGCTGCCGATCCTGTGGGCGAGCCTGCGCGGCTGGGGCAAGCAGCAGCGGCGCGGCGTGTTCCAGATCTTCAACTTCACAATTTTGGCGGCCGCGCTTCTCATCCAGATCGCCAGCGGCCTGGTGAAACCGGAGTTGATCTGGCTGGTGGCCTGCGCGTTTCCCGGCACGCTGCTCGGCGCCTGGCTCGGCGCGCGGCTCTATCACGCGCTCAGCGACCGCAATTTCTCCGACGTGGTGCTGGTGCTGCTGTTCCTGTCCGGCGTCGCGCTGGTCTGGAACGGGCTGGCGCCGCGATGATCAACCGCCATCGCAAATTGGCTGAGCCGGTCATCCCACCGGCTCAAGACCAACGCGTTCCGGAGCAACGTCGCGCGGCGGCGGCACGAGACGTTTGCTGAATTCGCGACGGAGCAACGACAAGCTCAAACCGGCCTGTAGCGTCGTCGTCACGATCGACAGGTACCACACATGCTCGATCCGGAAGCCGGGCCGCGTCGAGAGCCAGATCACCGGCACCGCATAGGTGACGAGGCGCACGACCGAACTCAGCAACACCGGTCTGGTGTTGCCGAGACCCTGGAACACGCTGTTGCAGGTAAAGATCAGTCCCTGCGCGACGAGATTCATGGAGACGAAGTGCAGAAACTGGGCGGCGACCGCCATAGTCTCCCGATCGTTCGAGAAGCCCTCGAGCAACAGCCCTGGCTTCCACTGCGCGAGAACAGTGAAGACTATCATAACGACCGTGCCGATCAGCACCGCCTTGACGAAGGTCTCCTGCACGCGCTTGCCATTGCCGGCGCCGAAATTCTGTCCGGCGATCGGGCCGGCGGCAAGCGCCACCGCCAATGCCGGCATCTGGATCAGGCCGAGCACGCGCGTCCCGATGCCGAACCCGGCTTGGGCCGCCGGGCCGAAATCGCGCAGCACATAATAGATCACACCCATCCAGGCGAAGATGAGCGCGAACTCGCCGCCGGCAGGCAGGCCGACATTGAGGATCCGCTTCCACTGCCGGAGTTGTGGACGCCATTGCGCGGGATCGAATCCGACATAGCGTTCCAGTTTGCGGAAATACACGAACAGCATCAGCACGCCGATGAGCACGGCGATCGAACTTGCCAGACCTGCCCCGGCGACGCCGAACGCGTGACCGGTGCCCCAGCCTGCGATCAGGACCGGCGCCAGCGCGATGTTGATGATGACCGCGACCGCCTGCACCAGCATGCTGGGCCGCACGATGCCGGTAGCCCGCAGCGCTGACGCCATCACCTGGGTGATGAATTGCAGCGCCAATGCCGGCATGAACCACAGGAGATAGGTGGTGCCGGCTTCGATGGTGGCCTGGTCGGCAGCGACCGAGCGCATATAGAGGCGCGACAGCAATGCCCCCGCGCACAGCGTCAACAGCCCTGATAGCACCGACAACACGATCGACTGATTGAACACGAGGTTGGCATCGCTGCGGTCCTTGCGTCCCACGGCATGCGCGATCAGCGAGACGGTGCCGACGCCCAGCACCTGCATCAGCGCGTTGACGAGGAAACCGGCATTGCCGGCTGCAGATACCCCCGCCACGGCGGCCTCGCCGAGACCGGCGACAAAATACAAATCGACCAGTTGGCAGATCATGATCGTGATCATGCCGACCACGATCGGGGGAGCCATGACCAAGATGTGGCTCACGATGGAGCCGCGCGTAAGGTCTTTCATTTCAATTCCATTCTCAAATCGATTCTGAGGTCAATTTGGGCCGCGTGGCTGCCGGAGATGAATCCGTCAGCCACGCGCCATCGCTCACTCCGCCGCCGCGGCCTGGCCGAACTCGGTCGCCTGCCGCTCGAACAGGCCGCGGTAGATGCCGCCGGGACGTGCGGCGAGCGCCTCATGGGTGCCCTGCTCGACGATCTCGCCGCGATCGAATACCAGGATGCGATCCATGCCGCGCACGGTCGACAGCCGGTGCGCGATCACGATCGAGGTCCGGCCCTTCATCAGCCGCTCCATCGCTTGCTGGATCAGCGCCTCGGACTCTGAGTCGAGGCTCGAGGTCGCTTCGTCCAGGATCAGGACCGGCGCATCCGCCAGGAAGGCGCGCGCCAGCGCCACGCGCTGCCGCTCGCCGCCCGACAGCTTGACGCCGCGCTCACCCACCAGCGTGCCGTAGCCCTTCGGCAGCCGCATGATGAAGTCGTGCGCATTGGCAAGCCGCGCCGCCTGCTCGATCGCCTCCATGCCGGCGCCCGGCCGGCCATAGGCGATGTTCTCCGCCAGCGTACGGTGGAACAGGATCGGCTCCTGCTGCACGATCGCGATCTGGCTGCGCAGCGATTGCTGCGTCGCCTGCGCGATATCCTGACCGTCGATCAGGATTTTTCCACTGGTGACGTCGTAGAGCCGCTGCACCAGCTTGACGAAGGTCGTCTTGCCGGAGCCGGAGCGCCCGACGAGACCGACGCGCTCGCCCGCATCGATGTCGACCGACAATCCGTCATAGAGCGGCCGGCGATGGCCGCCATAGTGGAACGTGACGTCGTCGAACACGATGCGGCCGCCCTGGATGTCGATCGTTCCAGCGTCGACCGCGTCGACAATGCCGAGCGGCTCACCGTGGATCTGCACCAGCTCCTCCATGTCGTTCACCGAACGCTGCAGGTTGTTGATGTGCATGCCGACATCGCGCAAGTACGCGTGGATGATGTAGTAGCTGGTCAGGACATAGGTGACGTCGCCCGGCGTGGCGCGGCCGGCCGCCCACAGCAGGATCGCACCGCCGATCACCGAGGCACGGAAGCACAGCAGCACGAGCAGCTGCGCCGTCGAAGTGTGGTTGTAGCGGAGCCAGGTCCGCCGCACCCGGCGGCGCCAGCGGCTGATGACGCCGTCGAGCCTGATATCCTCGCGGGTCTCGGCGCCGAACGACTTCACCACCGCGTTGCAGGTCAAGGCGTCGGCCAGCGTGCCGCCGACCTTGGTGTCCCATGCATTGGAGACGCGCGCGGCAGGCGCGACGTAGCTCACCTGGAACGCCATGGTCATCGTGACATAGATCACCGAACCTATGGCGATCACCGCGCCGAGCTGCGGCCAGTGCAGCCCGAGCAGGATCATCGAGCCGAGCAGCACCACGAGCGACGGCAGCAGCGCCATCAGGATGGTGTCGTTCAACAGGTCGAGCGCCCACATGCCGCGCGTGACCTTGCGCACGGTGGAGCCGGCGAACGAATTGGCGTGCCAGTCGGTCGAGAAGCGTTGCACCCGCATGAAGGCCCGCTGCCCGACATCGGACATCGTCTTCAGCGTGAACGGCACGATGGTCGTAATGCCGACCAGCCGCAGCATCAGCGACAGTGCACCGAGGCCTACGATGGCGCCGAATGCCAGCATCGCGGCATGGCGCGCGGCGGCATCCGTCGAACCCGCGGTCAATGCGTCGACCAGATGACCGGAGAATACCGGCATGAACAGGTCGGCGGCGGTCGCACCGAGGAAGCCCGCGGTCACGGCGGAGGCGCGGAGCGGCTGCTCCAGCCAATGGCGGAACACGAATGGCAAGACGATCCGGATCGCGGCCGGTCGCTTGGATGTCAGAGAGGTCATGGCACATTCCGGCCACGCCTTTGCAGCGCAAGCCGGCTCCACTTAAGGCGACTGGCGGACGGAATCCGGCCGCAGGAGTCGCTGAAAACAATCGGTAATTTGTTGGGAAGCTTTGATGATCGGGGATCAGGCCCGATCAGCGCCGGGAGCTAACGCGTAAGTGCGTCCAGCACCATCGAACGCGGGCGCACGATCTGCGAAATAAACGACTTCATGCGCATCTCCCGGGTTCGAGTAAGGAATGCGCTGCTTATAAATGCATCAGGCGCGATTGGCAAGATGACAAGCGCGTGAGTGCGTCCAAGTGCGCCACTGTGTCGGCGATGCAACGCTCCGCACGCCAACGGGTGCACACGACGCGCGATGCCGATGCTCTCAATGCGCGTCGCCGCCGGCGTCGGTCATCGGCGGCGGCTTGTTGACGAACAGCACCAGCAGGCTGAGGCCGACATAGAACAGCGACAGCATGAAGAAGGCGTCGCCGTAGCTCATCACCTGGGCCTGGCGGTGCACGATCTGCGAGAGCTGCTTCATCGCCATCAAGGTGGAATCGCCCATGCCCTGCAAACGCTGGGTGAAATTGTTGAGGGTCTCGACCGCGGTCGTGTTGCCCCAGGTCACGCGGTCCTGCAGCCGCGAGATGTGCAGATCGGTGCGGTGGTTGAGCGCTTCGTTGATCAAGGCGAGCCCGACCGCGCCGCCGAGATTGCGCATCAGGTTGAACAGGCCGGAGGCATTCTTGACGCGGTCCTGTGGCAGTGTGGCGAGCGCAATATTGTTGGTCGGCACCATCGCGCACATCATGCCGATGCCGCGCAGAATCTGCGGCACCAGCAGCTCGTAGAAATCGTACTCGCGCGTGATCCAGGTCATCTGCCAGGAGCCGAGCGCGAAGGTGACGAGGCCGAAGGCGATGATGTAGCGCAAATCGACCTTCTGCATCAGACGGCCGACCACCGGCGCCATGAAGAACATGGTGATGCCGGAGACGAACATGGTCTCGCCGATCATCAGCGCGCTGTAGCCGCGGACCTCCGCGAGATAGCGCGGATAGACGTAGGTCAGACCGTAGAGCCCGATGCCGATGCAGAACTGCAGCACGCAGCCGACCGCGAAGTTGCGGTTGGAGAAGGCATAGAGATCGACGATCGGCTCCTCCACGGTCAACACCCGCCAAAAGAAGGCGATCGCCGAGACGAAGCAGATCGCGGCGCAGATCGCCACTGAGGTGTCCTGCAGCCATTCATATTGCGGGCCTTCCTCCAGCACATATTCCAGCGAGCCGAGGAAGCCGCCCATGAAGATCAGGCCCCACCAGTCGAAGCGCTCGAGCAGCGCGAAGTTCGGCTGGTCGAAATCGACCAGCGCCAGCACGCCGATCGTGATGATGATGCCGGGCACGATGTTGATGAAGAACAGCCAGTGCCACGACATCAGATCGGTGATGAAGCCCCCGACCGTCGGCCCGACCGTCGGCGCGAGCGTCGCGACCAGCCCGATGATCGGCGCCACGATGTAGAACTTGGAGCGCGGGAAGATGGTGTAGGCCGAGGCGAACACCGTCGGGATCATGCCGGCGCCGAGAAAGCCCTGCAGCGCGCGCCACAGGATCATCTGCTCGATCGTGGAGGCGAAGCCGCACAGCAGGCTGGACACCGTGAAGCCGAACGCCGAGATCGCGAACAGCAGCCGGGTGCCGAGCGCGCGCGACAGGAAGCCGGACAGCGGGATCGCGATCACCTCGGCGATCAGATAGGCGGTCTGCACCCACGACACTTCGGTCGAGGACGCCGACAGGCCGGCCTGGATCTCGGTGAGCGACGCCGAAACGATCTGGATGTCCAGGATCGACATGAACATGCCGAACACCATGATGATGAACGCAACCACCCGTTTCGGCTGGAGGCGCTCGGACTCCGAGGCGCCGGCCATCATCGAAGGGGAAGCAGTGGTCGCGTCGGCCATGGGCTTATCAGGCTCCGCGCTTCGAACCCTCAGGTTCGAAGCTTCAAGGCATCACTGCGGATGGATCATCATCGGCGCGTCGAGATCGGTATCGGCGTCGGCGTCGGCCGCGCCCTCCCTGGTGTCGACGGTGGTGTAGACCGACATGCCGGCGCGCAGCATGCCCTGCTTGGCGACGCTGTTCGGCACGCGGATGCGGACCGGCAGGCGCTGCACGATCTTGGTGAAATTGCCGGTGGCGTTGTCGGGCGGCAGCAGCGTGAACACCGAGCCCGCGGCCGGCGAGATGCTGTCGACGATGCCGGTGAACTTGCGGAAGCCGTATGCGTCGACCTTGATCGTCACCCGCTGGCCGGGACGGATGCGCTTGAGCTGGGTCTCTTTGTAGTTGGCGTCGATGAAGACGCCGTCGAGCGGCACCACATTGCCGAGCCGCTGGCCGACATTGATGTAGTCGCCGGTATTGACCAGGCGGTTGGAAAAGGTGCCGTCGACCGGGGCGCGGACCTGGGTGAAATCGAGGTCGCGCTCGGCCTTGGCGAGCTGGGTCTGCAATTCGGCAAGCTGGGCACGGGACTCGGCCTGCTGCGCCTTGGTTACCTCGACATTGCTCTTCGCGGTGTCGTAGGCGGCCTGCGCCGAGCGGACGGCGGCGGCGCCCTGATCGCGGCCGGCTTCGGAGACTTCGAACGTGGCGCGCGAGGCAAAGCCCTTGGTGCTGAGCTCCTGCTGGCGATCGAAATCCAGACCGGCGCGCTTCAGGCCGGCTTCGGCGGACACCAGCTGGGCCTGCGCCTGCTCGACCGTGCTCTCGGCTGCCGCAACCTGGCGGCCGAAGCGCTCGATCGTCGCCTGCTGGGTCGCGATCCGGGTGCGCGCGGCATCGGCTGCGATGCGATAGTCGCCGTCGTCGATCCGGAAGATCACATCGCCGGCGCGCACCAGCGCATTGTCGCCGGGCAGGATCGCAGCGATATGGCCCGCGACGCGCGCGCCGAGCATGGTGTTGTTGGCGCGGACATAGGCATCGTCGGTCGAGACATAGAAGCGTCCGACCATCAGGTAATAGGCGGCATAGCTTGCGGCCGCGATCGCGAGCAGGCCGACCACGCCCATCATGACGAATTTGCGCTTGCCGGATTTCGGCGGCGCAGAAGCAGCGGGCGAAGCCGCCGGCTGCTCGGGCGCAGAAGCGGGCGGCGCCTCGGCGGGACGCTTGAATTCGTCGGCCCTTTTAGTTTCGTCAGTTCTGGCCTGCTCGCCGAGATCGGCGGATGCATCGCGCGCCTTCGCGTCCTCGGCCATCTCAGGCCCGGAACGAACAATGCGTGCAGCCTGATCTCGTGCTGCGGCCATAGCCGAGGCTCCCCAAAATAGTCTCGATGCCCGCAATGGCGGAATAAGGGCCGTGCGGCTCATCGTCACTCCCACCAATAGCATTGACCGAACGGTTCGGTCAATCTATATTCCCTCGGCAGGGATTATAACGCTTCGATTCTTAACCTTGCGCATTCCGGGTTGAGTTCTTTGGCGAGAAGCTAAATCAATGGTTGCAGCCCCCCGAGCCTCCCTCCAGCCCGTCGGCGAGGAAGAACCGTCAAAACGACGCCAGATCCTGGACGGCGCCCGCAAGGTGTTCCTGGAGCTCGGTTTCGACGGCGCCAGCATGGGCGAGATCGCCCGCGCCGCTGCCGTCTCCAAGGGCACGCTCTATGTCTATTTCCCCGACAAGGCCGGGCTGTTCGCGGCGATCGTCGAGGAGGAGAAGCTCGAGCAGGGCAAGGTCGCCTTCAATTTCGATCCGACGCGCGACGTCGACACCACCCTCCCCGAATTCGGCCGCGCCTATGTCGCGGTGCTGTGCCGGCCCGGCGGCGGTTCGGCGATCCGCACCGTGATGGCGATCGCCGAGCGGATGCCCGAACTCGGCAGCCGGTTCTACACCCATGTGATCGCCCACACCGTCGACCGCTTCGCCGCCTATCTCGAGGCGCGCGCCGCGCTCGGCGAGCTCGTGATCGATGATTATCAGCTCGCGGCATGGCAGTTCATGCAGATGTGCCAGGCGACGCTGTTCCAGGCGTTCATCTTCCAGGCCAATCCGTCGCCCTCGCCGCAGCGGATCGCTGTTGTCGTCGACAGCGCAACGCGGGTGTTCTTCGCCGCGTACCGGCCGAAGCAGGCGAACTGATCTCGCACCGTCATTGCGAGGAGCGTCAGGGACGAAGCAATCCACTCTTCATCCTCGCGGCGCGATGGATTGCTTCGCTTCGCTCGCAATGACGGGGAGAGATTAGCGCGCTACCATGGCCGTTGCGGCGCCAATTCGAGGATGGCCATCCATGAACGACCTCAGCATTCGGCATATGCGGCCAGACGAGATCGCGCTCGCGGTGGACTGGGCCGCGGCAGAGGGATGGAATCCCGGTCTCGCCGATGCCGCGTGCTTTGCCGCCGAGGACCCGCACGGATTTTTCATCGGCGAGCTCGACGGGCGGCCGGCCGCGGTGGTCTCCTGCGTCAATTACGGCGCGCAGTTTGCGTTCCTCGGCTTCTACATCGTGCGTCCGGATCTGCGCGGCCGCGGCCATGGCCTGAAGATATGGAATGCGGCCATCGCGCATGCGCATCCACGCGTGATCGGGCTCGACGGCGTGGTGGCGCAGCAGGCGAACTATCAAAAATCCGGCTTCGCGCTCGCTTACGCCAATGTGCGCTATGGCGGCACGGTTGCCGCGCCGCCGGCGCCGAACGCTGACATCGTCGCGCTGGCCGATGTGCCGGCGGCGCGGATCGAGGCCGATGACGCCACGGTGTTTCCGGCGCCGCGTCCGGCCTTCCTGCACGCCTGGATCAATACACCAGGACATCTCGGGCGCGCGCTGTTGCGCGACGGCGCTCTCGCCGGCTGGGGCGTGATCCGCCCGTGCCGCACCGGCCGCAAGATCGGTCCTCTTGTGGCCGATGACCGCGCCGGCGCCGAGACCATCCTGTCGGCATTGCTTGCAAGCGCCGGCAGTGGCGAGATCTTCCTCGATGTCCCCGCGGTCAACCGCGACGCCGTCGCATTGGCGGCAGGCCTCGGGCTCTCGCCGGTGTTCGAGACCGCGCGGATGTATACCGGCGCGATCCCGCCCTTGCGGATCGATCGCGTGTTCGGCGTCACGACGTTCGAGCTCGGTTAGCGCTTCGGTCCTGGTTGAGAACCGAAGCGCCGCAAGACTCCCAGTCTAGTTCGCCGCCGCGTTGATCTGCGGCGGTGCACTGCCCTGCTCCAGCCCTTCGGGCAGTCCGGCGAAGCGGCGCAGGGCCTGCGCCATCTTCACGCGACCGCTGACGCCCGTGATGATGACATCGACCATCACGAAGGACGAGTGGAAGTGGCCGTGCCCCTTGAGCTGCTCGACCTTGACGCCGGCCTTGGCGAGCGCGTCGCCATAGGCGATGCCCTCGTCGCGCAGCGGATCAAACTCGGCGGTCGCGATGAACGCCGGCGGCAGGCCGTCGAGCTTGCCGCGCAACGGCGCGACGCGCGGATCGGTGCGGTCGGCGGGCGAGCAGTACAGGTCCCAGAACCAGTACATCAGCCCGCGGGTCAGGAAGTAGCCGGCCGCGTTGTCGACATAGGACTGCCGGTCGAAGGAGGAGTCGGTGACCGGGCAGATCAGGAGCTGGCCCGCGATCTCGGGCCCGCCGCGATCGCGCGCGAGCTGGCAGGTGACAGCCGCGATATTGCCGCCGGCGCTCCAGCCCGCGACCAGCACCGGCCCTGCCCTGCCGCCAAGTTCGGCGGTGTGGGCGGCGATCCAGCGCGTCGCCGCATAGCCGTCCTCGGCCGCCGCCGGGAAGCGATGCTCGGGCGCGTGGCGATAACCGACGCTGACGATGATCATGCCGGTGCGCCGGCACAGATCGCGGCAGAACGGATCGTCCGACAGCTCGTCGCCGAGCACCCAGCCGCCACCGTGGAAATAGACCACGATCGGATGCGGCCCCGGCGTCGCCGGCCGATACAGCTTGTAGGGCAGCGGGCCGTCGGCACCCTGCAACATGCCGGTGCCGACTTCGCCGACGGGACGGCCGGCAGGACGGCCCTTGTTGAACTCGGTCAGGAAGTCGCGCGCGCCCTGCGCACCCATGGTCTCGATCGGCGGCAGGTTCATCTCGGCCAGCATGCCGAGCACCAGCCGCACGTCCGGCTGCAGCCGCACGACCTCGCCGTCATTGCACTGTTCGGCGACGCCGGGACCCGACAGCTTGAAGCCGAGCATGCCGCGGCCGACCACCTCATTGCAGATGCTGCGATACGGGCCGACGCCGCCGGTATAGGGCATCACGCCCTGCGGCTTGCCGGGCACGTTGGCGCCCGTGTACCAGGTGTTGGCGAGCCGATGCAGCGTCAGGGTCGCGCAGTCGGCCATGTGCCGCTCCCAGCCGGCCTGCGCGTTCTCGGTCGCCTCCATCGTGGTGAAGCCGGCGTCGCGCAGCGCGGCGATCCGCTCCACCACCCAGTCGACATGCTGCTCGATCGACACCGCCATGTTCGACAGCACCGACGGGCTGCCGGGGCCGGTGATCATGAACAGATTGGGGAAGCCCGCGACGGTGACGCCGAGATAGGTCTGCGGTCCGTGCGCCCAGACATCCGACAGCGACTTGCCGCCGCGGCCGGAGATCGGATGCACCGCCATGATCGCGCCGGTCATCGCGTCGAAGCCGGTGGCGAACACGATGACGTCGACATCGAAGCTGCGCCTGCCGGTCGCGATGCCGTTCGCCGTGATCGCCTTGATCGGCTCCTGCCGCAGATTGACCAGCGTCACGTTCGGACGGTTGTAGGTCGCGTAGTAGTTGGTATCGAGGCAGGGACGCTTGGCGCCGAACGGATGATCGTGCGGAGCGAGCGCCGCGGCGATCTCGGGATCCTTGACCACGGCGCCGATCTTCTCGCGGATCAGATCGGCGACCAGCCGGTTGCCGTCGACATCGACCGCCTGGTCGGCCCACAGCTGGGTCAGGATATGGACGAGGTCGCCCGCCGCCCACGCCTTCTCGAAGCGCTCGCGGCGTTCGGCATCGCTCAACTGCCAACTCACCACGGTCTGCTGCGGATACGGCACGCCGGCCATCGACCAGCGCGCCTGCTCGCGATAGGCCGCGCGGTCGGTCTCGAAGAAGGTCTTCCGATCCTCCGGCGCCGGGCCGTTGCCGGCAGGCAATGCGAAATTCGGCGTACGCTGGAACACGGTGAGTTGCGCGGCCTGCTCGGCGATCAGCGGAATCGATTGGATGCCCGACGATCCGGTGCCGATCACGGCGACCCGCTTGCCTTTGAGATCGACGCCCTGATGCGGCCAGCGGCCGGTGAAATAGATCTGGCCCTTGAAATCCTTGACGCCGTCGATCTCCGGCGGCTTCGGCGCCGACAGGCAGCCGGTCGCCATGATGTAATAGCGGCACGAGACATTGGCGCCGTTGTTGGTCGAGATCTGCCAGCGCGCGGTCGCATCATTCCAGGTCGCCTGCGTCACCTTGGTGCCGAAGCGGATGTCGCGGCGCAGATCGTAGCGGTCGGCGACGAAGCCGAGATAGCGCAGGATTTCCGGCTGGGTCGCGTATTTCTCCGACCAGGTCCAGGCCTGATCGAGTTCGGGATCGAAGGTGTAGCTGTAGTCGATGGTCTGGATATCGCAGCGCGCGCCGGGATACCGGTTCCAATACCAGGTGCCGCCGACGTCGGCGCCCTCTTCGAGCGCGACCGCCGAGAAGCCCGCCTTGCGCAGCCGATGCAGCAAATAAAGACCGGCGAAACCGGCGCCGACGACCGCGACGTCGACCTGCTGCGTGGTTCCGCTGTGCGTGGAGTCCGAAGCGCGTGCTGCAACTGCTGCGTCTGGCATGCCATTCCTCCCATATGTTTTGATTTGACGGAAGGCTAGCCCTGCGCTTTCAGTTTGTCATCACGACAAACGCAATCAGAGGTCGCCGCAATTGTGGCGCGCGCGCCTTGGAACGAAACGCGCAGCGCGTAGACGCAAGTGGTGTTGTTGCGGGCCCCGAGCACATGAGGAAGGTCGAGCCGCATCCCATCATTGCGAGCGAACCGAAGCAATCCACCGCACCGCATATGCGGACGCATGGATTGCCTCGTCAACGACGCGGGTTGAGCGGCCGGCACACCCGTTCACAACTCTGTTATTGCGACCGATCGCGCCCTCCGCCTCCCCCAACTGGGCACCTCGCGCTTGTTGTTGTAGCCTGGGCGGAGCAACTGCACGATCGCCAGGAGGAATTTACATGACCACCGTCGTGTTCAACCGTCGCAACCTCCTCGCCGCTGGCGGCTCCGTCCTGGCAACCGGAGTTGCCGGGCTCCTGTTGCCCGCCCGCGCGGAAGGCCTCGCACCGACCGATTCGATGTTGGGCGGGGCGAACAACTACCGCAAGGGCGCGCCGATCGTGGACCGGATCGGCAAGGGCGGCTTCTGGATGAGCGGCACCGTACGCCGCGCAGGCGACGGGACTCCACTTGCCGGGCAGCGCATCCAAATATGGGCGCACACGACCGAGGGGCAGGAGCACGAGCCGCAGAGTCATGGAGCCACGCTCACCGACAAGAATGGGGCGTTCCGTCTCGAGATGCCGCAGATCATTCCCGTCTTTGGCCAACCGCATGGTCACCTCGCCTATGACAGCGGTGAATTCAAAACCGTCTTCCTGCGTCCCATCATGCGAAGCGCAAAAGATACCAGCCTGGAGGCGCACTTCGTGCTTCAGCCGGCCTGACCGGGTTGGGATCAAAAAGGATGAGATTGGCCCGGGTAACCCTGATCTGGGCCGCTCTTGTAGCCGCCGTTTGCGTGCCGATCGCCGCTGCAGCGGCGAGCCCGCTGCTCGCATGGCGCGGTCCGGTCTACATCCTGGCCGGATTCGCAGGAATTATCGCACTGGGTCTTGTGCTCGTTCAGCCTTTACTGATTGGCGGCTACTTGCCGGGACTGGCGGCCTATCGCGGACGGCGCGCACATCACTGGATCGGAGGCACGCTGGTCGTGGCGGTGCTGGTCCACGTCGGGGGCCTTTGGATCACCAGTCCGCCGGACATGATTGACGCCCTTCTCTTCTCATCGCCGACGCCGTTTTCGCCGTGGGGTGTGATCGCCATGTGGGCAATCTTCGCCGTTGCGCTTTTGGCGGCACTGCGTCGGCGATTGGGACTCCGACCGCGAACGTGGCGCATTGCTCACATGTCCCTTGCGGTGGTTATCGTCGCGGGGAGTGTGGTCCATGGCATGCTGGTCGAGGGGACGATGGAGATGGTGTCGAAGGCGGCCCTTTGCGCACTGGTCCTCGGCGCGACCATCAAAGTCATGGCTGACTTGCGGGTGTGGCGAAAGCGAGCGACGTCGCGCGCAGAGAGCATTGCGCGACAGTAAACCAGGCGGAATTGATAGCGATACGGATCATCGGAACGTATTCCGAGTTGGGTCACTTGAGCCTCAAATCGACCGCATCAGGCCGCCATCGACGCGGATGTTCTGGCCGGTGATGTAGGCCGCGCCGTCGGAGACGAGGAACGCGATGGTTGCGGCAATTTCCTCCGCCTTGCCGTAGCGCTTCATCGGCACGCTGTCGCGGCGCTCGTCGGTTGCCGGCAAGCTGTCGATCCAGCCCGGCAACACATTGTTCATGCGGACATTGTCGGCTGCGTAGCTGTCGGTGAACAGTTTTGTGAACGCGGCGAGCCCGGCGCGGAACACCGCCGAGGTCGGAAACATCGCGCTCGGCTCGAATGCCCAGGCGGTGGAGATGTTGACGATTGTGCCGGATTTTTGCGCCTGCATGACCGGTGCGACGAGACGCGTCGGGCGGATCACGTTCATCAGATAGACGTCGAGGCCGGTGTGCCACTGCTCATCAGTCAGTTCCAGCACACCCGCGCGCGGGCCGTGGCCGGCACTGTTGACCAGGGCATCGATGCGGCCCCAGCGCGCCATCACGCCGTCGACGGCGCGCTTCAGATCCTCGTTCGAACGGTTGGAGCCGGTGAAGCCGATGCCGCCGAGTTCGCCGGCCAGCGCCTCGCCCTTGCCCGATGACGACAGGATCGCGACGCGAAAGCCATCGGCGGCAAGCCGCCGCGCCGCCGCAGCGCCCATGCCGCTGCCACCTGCGGTAACGAGTGCGACCTTCTCCAAAGCCATGACCTGATATCCCTGTGATGACGAACCTGGCGCAAGGTCTATCATCAGGGATCGCGGGACGCGACACCCGGTCTGCCGCGCAGTGTCGCACTACTTGCGGAATACCTGCTTTGAGCAGGCTTCGAACCGGGCGACGGGCCGGTCCATCTGCCACAGCTCGACATCATGGTGATCGACAAGACGGCTGGCCGATGTGATGGCCTGGTCGTCGTCGCTGCAATCCATATTGACCACGCCGATGGATCGGCTGTGCGGTCCGACGATATAGGCGCGATAGGTCGTCATCTTTGCCTCCAGGGACTGCGCTCTGCTAGTGAGCTCGCCCGAATGTGGACAGGAGGACGTATGAATTCGAGGTGGGATACCCCGCTATGGTGTAAAGACGGAATAAGCGCCGCCAAATCACAGGGGATCACGCGGCGTCTCCGGCCCGCGTTGCGTCACCGGATCAATTGACGCATGGTGACCGTCGGCCCTCCATCCTATCCTGACCGCATGACATCCCTCCTCCGATACCTAGTTATCGCTGCCGTGCTGCTGGTCGCCGGTCCCACGCTGGCGCAGACGCCCTCCATCGTCGTTGCCTCTACGACATCGACCGAGCAGTCCGGCCTGTTCGGCTATCTCTTGCCGCGCTTCACGCAGGCGTCGGGCATTGCCGTGAAGGTGGTCGCTGTCGGCACCGGTCAGGCGCTCGACATCGGACGGCGCGGCGATGCCGATGTCGTGTTCGTGCACGATCGCGTGGCCGAGGACAAATTCCTGGCCGAGGGCTTTGCGACCAAACGGTATGACGTGATGTACAACGATTTCGTCATCGTCGGTCCGAAGGCCGATCCGGCGCACATTGCCGGCGACAAGGACGTCGCGGACGCCTTGCGCAAGATCGCCGCGACGAAATCCGCCTTCATCTCGCGCGGCGACCACTCCGGGACGCATGAGGCCGAGTTGCGGCTCTGGAAGGATGCCGGTGTCGATCTCGGTTCCGCGAAGGGCCAGTGGTATCGCGAGATCGGCCAGGGCATGGGTCCGGCGCTCAACATGGCGTCGGCGTCGAATGCCTATGTGCTATCAGACCGCGGCACGTGGCTGTCATTCAAGAATCGCGGCGAGCTCGCCGTGCTGACCGAAGGCGATAAGCGACTGTTCAATCAGTACGGCGTGATGCTGGTCAATCCGGCAAAGCATCCGACGGTGAAGGCCGCCGACGGACAGGCCTTCATCGACTGGCTGGTCTCGCAGGCCGGGCAGTCGGCCATCGCCGGCTACAAGGTCGGCGGCGAGCAGCTATTTTTCCCCAACGCCGCGCACTAGCAGAAACGCGATCGTGCTGACGCTGACGCTCAGCGCAAGCAGGATCACACCGAGGCCGAGACCGAGCGCCAGTTCGCCCTTGCTGGTTTCCAGCGCGATCGCGGTCGTCATCGTGCGCGTATAGCCGCTGATATTGCCGCCCACGATGATGATGGCGCCGACCTCCGCGATGGCGCGGCCGAAGGCGGCGAGGAATGCGGTGAGAAGCGAGGCGCTGCCGAGCGAGAACAGCAGCACAAGGCTGCGCAGGCGGGACAGGCCGTCGGTGCGTATCAGGTCGGCGTATTCCGCCCACAGCAGCGCGACCGGACGATGCACCAGCGCGACCACGATCGGCGTGGCCAGGATGACCTGCGCCACCACCATCGCCGTCGGCGTGAACAACAGACCGGCGAAGCCCAGCGGTCCCGAACGCGACAGCAGGAGATATAGCCCGAGCCCGACCACCACCGGCGGCAGGCCGAGACAGGCATTGGCGAGCACGATCACCACCTGCCGTCCGCGAAACCTGGATATCGCAAGCCAGCCGCCGATCGGCGCGCCGATCAGAAGCGCGAGCAGGCTCGCCAGCAGGCTGACGCGCAACGACAATGCGACGATCCCGAGCAGCACCGGATCGCGACTGGCGATCAGTGACGCTGCCGCCGTGATGGACTGTGCGAAGTCATTCATGTTGCGGAGCGATCAATCGCTCAGGCCGGCGCGCCGTTCTTGAGCAGCTTGGTCACGGCCGCGACCAGCTCGTCGGGCGAGAACGGCTTGTTCAGCAGCACGCTGTCCGCCACGCCCCGGGTCGGCCACTCGTCGCCGCCGCCGCCGGTGATGTAGAGCACCGGGAATGACGGATCGATCTCGCGGGCGCCGCGCGCCACGCGCCAGCCGTCGAGCCGGCCAAGCAGGCGGATGTCGGTGACCAGGGCACTGTATTTGGTTCGGAACGCCTTCAGCAGCGTCAGAGCTTCCTCGCCCGAGCCTGCGATCGCCGGCTCATAGCCGCCGTCCCTCAGGGCGTCCTCTACCATCATCTGAAGATCACGATCGTCTTCGATGACGAGAATGATCGGCACGTCTTGCAAAACCTATCCCCCAGTAACCAGCCGGGTGCGCCCGGCGCGCGAGCATACGCAGAAAATAGTGGCTACCGTTTGCACGGCATCCCCAGTAAAAATACGGGTATCAGACGCGTCCCTATTCGTCGGCGAATTCGTCTTCTTCGTTGACCCCCGCTTTACCCCGCGGGGCCGGCTTTCTGCCGCCGAGCGATCCTGTGACATAAGGTTCGCGCGTTGCATAGGGGTTACGTCCGCCGGCGCGTGCCGCGACCTCCTCGCCGGAGACGGCGGCCGGCTGGCAGATCAGGCGCCGGCTCGCCCGGCGCATCAGATCCACATGGATGTGGTCGTAGTGATAGACGTTGGAGCCTGGCGCCAGCACGGTGGTGAATTGCTGGCACGCGGCGGCCTGGATGTCGCGCAGGAAGCCCTGCTCTTCCGGCAAGCCCTTCCAGCCATCCTTGACCGAGATGCGGCGGCCGTCGGCGAGCGTGAAGGCTGCGATATCGAGCGCATTGCCGAACGCGTGCTCGGAAATATGCGCGTGCGAATTGCCGTTCATGCCGCGGCAGGAATAGGCCGAGATCTGCTTGATCTCGACGACCCGCGCGCCGAACCAGCGCTGCGCCGCCGGCTGCACGGAATCGGCGAGCCAGCGCTCGAGCACCGAGACGATCGGGCACGCCAGCGTCGCCGCCGGCTTCACTGCGACCGGGCCGACCGTCATCACCGGGTTGCCGCCTGACGGACCGAGCCGTGGCGGCGGCGCGCCTGATGGCTGCTGGGAATAAGGCGCCGGCGAGTAAGGCGCGGCCCCACTGTCGCGCCGTTGATTGGACGGCAGGCCCGGATAATAAGGTCGCTCACCGCTTGAGTCGGGCGAGCCGTCAGGCGGCAGGTCGATCTCGTCCTGTTGCGGTGGAACGCCAGGCGCCGACAGCGAGACCGGCCCGTTCGGCTGGCTGCCATAGTTCGGCTGGCCGACCGCCTGATCGGAGTATGGCGCCTGCGCGGGCGGCGGGGGTTGCCGGTTGATCGGCCAACGCGGCTGGTTGCCGACCGCGGCTGGCGGACGCAGGCTGTCGTCGGCAAATCCGTAGGCCGGGCTGGCTTCGCCGAGAGCGGCGACCTTGAGCGGGAACTCGGCGCCGCAGACACCGGGCCCGGAGATCGGATCGATTCGGACGAGGTCGGCGCTTTCCTTGACCGCGCCGGATTTCAGGCAAGCGGCCTCAGCCTCGGCCCGCCACGGCTCGCGCTCGGCGGTCTGAAACAGACCGCGCCCGCAACCAGCAAGCGACACAAGGACAAGGGAGCCGACGAGATACAAACGAACTCCACGCGTCATGGCGCGGAGGTTCTGCGAATTTGATTAAAGACTCTTCAACGCAATTCGACGCGTTGATTTCAACGCCCCTTAACCATGCGCCGGAACCCGACCGAGCAAGTCGCGCGCTGCCGGGATCTATCTCCATCACTAGGTGTAACGAACGACGCCCTTGCCGCCATAGGACGACGTGACGTCGGAGAACTCGCCTTCGAAGGTCAGCAACCGCCCGGAAGGACCCACAAGCACTGTCAGGTTCACAGGTCCCCGGAATATATTTGGGGACGCTTCAAGGCCTTGATTCGACGCTGTTTTGATCCGGGCGCCGCAATGCGGCATTGCTAGGGAACAGCGGGCCGGACAGCCACGCTGACTTTTTCGACCAGGAACCGATTGCTAGCTTCAGCGTTAATGCGGGCAGCGTTGTGAACCAAGGGAGCACCCCCAATGGATTTCGCGAGTCCTCTGCTGAGCAAGCTGAGCATTGTGGCCGCGTACATCGCGTTCGCCTTCGTCGGCGCCATCATTCTCGGCGTGTTCTAGGACATTCGGCTCCTGGGACATTCGACTTGGCATTGAGTTCAGCGCCCGGCGGTCGCCCCGCCGGGCGCTTTGCTGTTTTTGTGGACGCCAACTGACTCCGTCATCCTGAGGTGCGAGCTCTTGCGAGCCTCGAAGGATGCACGGCCACAGTCGGGCCGTCGATCCTTCGAGACGGCCGCTGCGCGGCCTCCTCAGGATGACGGGACGACGGATCAGGATGACAGGTCAAAGAGCCACGTCGCGCCATCATCTCAAAAATTGGAGCAGCTCGATCCGGTGATGCCGCCGATCGTGAAATCGTGGCAGACGAGGCCAGGATTGTCGGGATCGGGATAGAAGTCGTCGCGACGGCGCGGCTCGCGGATGGTTCGGCTGAAGCGCCAGCCGCGGGCGCGCATGCAGCTCTTGTATTGCCGCGACGTCGGCGTGCCGTTCTGCGGCGCGCCGAACTGAGCATCGCAGAATGCGGTGTCGACATGCAGCGCGTCGTCGCCGCGCCGCTGCTTCAGCATGTTGGTGTAGATGTCGTTGTCGGCATGGGCGGCGACGGCGCTGCCGGCGACGAGCAGCAGCGCGACCAGGCTCAAGCGTTTCATGTTTGCCTCCATCGCTTGCGGAAGAGCGTTGACCTCCGTCGGTCGCGCGCGACGAAGCCTCAGGTTCGAAGGCGTTCAATTACAAACTGGACAGCTGCGTAGTCAGGAGCGCGGCTCGCCCTACGTGACATCGATCACGGAAGCCGGCGCCGACGGCGTGTAGCGTCCGGATCAATCGAACCCCGCCGCCCAACGCCCACGGAGACTGTCATGAAGACGTTCGTTGCGATCGCCGCGCTGCTGATGGCCACCACATCAGCCCATGCCGGCGGCTCCGGCATCACCTTCCAGATCGACGGCCAGCGCATCCATGTCGAGGCGCCGCGCAATTGCAGCGCGCTGTCCTGCATCCGCATCTTGGCGCCGGGCTATAGCGGCACGATTGGCAACATCAACCTCAAGGGCCTTGGCTCGAAGTCCAACGATGATGACGATGTGGCGTCGTCGGACGCCCCGCCTGCAGCGCCACCACCTGCGCCTGCGCCGGTGCAGGCGCAGGTGGTGCCGGCCGCGCCGGTTGCAACGGTGGTCGCGCCTTCAGCGCCTCCTCCGGCCCCGGTCGCGGCACAGCCCTCACCGCAGCCCGCTCCCATTGCCGCCGCCCCGGCACCGACCGGACCGGTCGGCGTCTGGGTCACCGAAGAGAACAAGGGCAATGTCCGCGTCGAAGCCTGCGGCGCCAATCTGTGCGGCTATTCGGTGAAGACCAACGAACGCATCCTGATCAACATGAAGCCCGACGGCAGCAAATGGAGCGGCCGCATCCACGATCCCGACTCCGGCCGCGACTACGACTCGACGGTCGCGATGAAGGGCTCGAATGCGATGCGCGTGCAGGGCTGCGCCTTCGGCGGCATGTTCTGCGGCGGCCAGACCTGGAAGCGGGTCAGCTAGGCCGTCGCAATTCGAGATCCCTCCGGTGTCCGCTGCCGCGCAACCGGCTGGCGGACATCGGATTTTGAACATCCGCCCTGACGCTTTATCGCGGCTCGTACCCATCCCTTCATGCGGATCGCCTGAAGCGCTATAAGAACAGCATTGTCGAGGGTGAATTTGAACCTGCGGGCGGCTTACGATGGCGTTGACGGCTCTTGAGCTCGGTCTCCGGGGAGCAGTGGTCGCACTGTTCCTGGTGGTTTGCGCGGTGCTGCTGCTGCGCTACGCGGCGGTCAATCGCGCCGCAAGCCTCGGCGCCGCGATGGGCGCGGCCGGCGCGGCCTATGCGATTTCGACCGCACCATTCTTTCCCGCAGCGTCATTCGGCTGGAGCTCGCCGTTCATCGCCTTGGCCATGGGCTCTCCGGTGATCTTCTGGCTGTGGGCTCGCGCGATATTCGACGAGCAGTTCGTCTTGCGGCCCTGGCACGCTGCCATATGGACGCTCCTCGCCGGCCTAGGCGTTGTCAGCCACAATTGCTGGACGATCTGGCCCGATGTCGCCAAGACGTGCGGCCGCATGCTCGCGCTGGCGACGATCGCCTTCGCCGTGCTCGGGGTCACGCAAATTCCGAAGGGCTGGCGCACCGCCGTGACGACGGCGCGCGGCCGGCTGTTGATCGCGCTGGTGATCGGCGTCGGCCTGCAGATGGTGCTCGCCGCCGCGGCAGGGCTGGCGGCAATTCCGACGCGGTCGATCAGCCTGAGCGCCGCGCTCGGCCTGGCTACATTCGCGCTGATGTCGATCTGGATGATGCTGTTCGATCCGCCCGTCGGCGAGCCGGCCGCGGCCGGCACCGGCGGCCAGGCTGGCCGGCCGTCCGGATCGTTCGAGCCCGATGGCCCGTCACCCCAGGACCGCGCGTCGCTCAATCGCCTCAACCACCTGATGACCACCGAGCGCGCCTATCGGCAGGAGGGACTGACCATCGGCCTGTTGGCGGCGCGGCTCGGGATGCCGGAATACCGGCTGCGCACGCTGATCAATGAGGGACTCGGCCACCGCAATTTCAACGCCTTCCTCAACCGCTATCGGCTCGACGAGGCCAAGGCGGCGCTCGCCGATACCAGCCAGGCCGAGGTGCCGGTGCTGACGATTGCGCTCGATGCCGGGTTCCAGTCGCTGGCGCCGTTCAACCGCGCCTTCAAGGCGGACACCGGGCTGACGCCATCAGAGTTTCGCCGGCAGGCGGCGGCCGCGCAAACCGCTGATACGGCGGAAATTGCCCGCTCGGAGTGAGAATTCTCTCCTCGATTTCAGAAATCGATAGGCCTGCAGCACCACAATCTGCCTCACTGTTGTCGACGCATGCACCGCTTGTGCGGCGCCGCGACACGGCAAGCGGAGTTTCAACGCCCGATGAAGCACTTCCTCAACGCGGCCAGGCTATTGGCCCTCGACCTGGCGTCGACCCTGGTCTTTCTTGTTCTGTTCCTGCTGACCCACAACACCGCGCTCGCGGTCGGCCTCGGCATCGCGTTCGGCGTTGCACAGATCGGCATCCAGCTCATGCGCGGGAAGCGGATCGACACCATGGAGTGGCTGAGCCTGTTCCTGGTCGTCGCCGCCGGCTCCGCGACCCTGCTCACCCATGACCCGCGCTTCGTGCTGTTCAAGCCGAGCATCATCTACGCGATCGTCGGCGTCGTGATGCTGAAGCCGGGCTGGCTCAATCGCTATCTGCCCAAGATCGCGCAGACCGTCGTGCCCGATGTCGCCGTCATGGTCGGCTATGCCTGGGCGGGCCTGATGTTCGTCTCCGCCGCCGTGAACGCCTTCGTCGCGCTGACCTGCGAGATCACGACATGGGCGATCGTGATGCCAATCTATGGCATCGTGAGCAAGATCGTGGTGTTCCTCGGCGGCTTTGCCGCGATGCGCTTCACCGCCAGGCGCCGCATCCGCGCCATGCCGGAGGCCCAGCGCGAGGCCGTGCTCGCGCTCGAGGGAGCTCCGGCGACGGCGACGCCGTAGCCGCCGACGTACCCCGTCCGGGGCGTGGTGGACGAAACAATCGGGCGCGCGACGAAACGATTTTGCGGTGCTGACGAAGAATTGCTGAAACCGGGCCTCCGTAGTCATGCACCCGGCAACGCGCTGCTTCGGCGCGATCACCACAAGGGGGACATCATGGCTTTCACCGCTTCCGCGCTCCGTCATGGCAAATTGCTGGCGGCGTTCACGCTCGGTCTGTTGACCTCGGCGTCCTATGCCTACACCGACGAGCAGCAGCAGATGTGCACCGGCGACGCGATGCGGCTGTGCAGCTCCGAGATCCCCGACGTCGATCGCGTCACCGCCTGCATGGTCCGCCAGCGTGCGCTGCTCAGCGACGGCTGCAAGGCGGTTTTCCACTATGTGCCGCCGGCAGCGGCCCCGCAGCCCGCGAGCTATACGCCTGCGGCCAAGCCAGCGAAACCACTCAACATCACCCCTCACAAGCGCGGCTAACCAAACCCCGACTGCGACCAAGCACCGTGCTTCCCGCGAGGGAGCGCGGTGCTTGATCGTTGCGGCCTGCCATGACAACAAGGCGGGACCGTTCATTCGGCATTCAGCCGGACGCGGCTCAATTGCGAGCCCCAAGTGCCTCCCGGGAATCGATGGTGATGCGCCGCACCTTCCTCTTCGCGCTTCTGCTTGGCATCGGCGCCACGATTGGTTGGCATACAACAGCCGATGCCGCGCCCGACCTGATGCAGCTTGCGCAAGCGCAGCCGGCGCCTTCGCCTGCCCCGGCGCCGAGCGCGACACCGGCCGCACCTGCAACACCTGCTCCAGCCGCGACGCCGCAGGCCGCAGCGCCCGAGCCGATCGGCAACGTCGCGACGTTGACCGGCACCGCCACGGTCATCCGCAACAACGCGACGACGCCGCTGCAGATCCGCGACGACATCTTTGCCAATGACGAGGTCGCGACATCAGCGACCTCCTCGCTCGGCATCACCTTCAACGACGGCACCACGTTCAACCTGCGCGCCAACGCCAGGATCACGATCGACAATTACGTCTATGAGGACGGCGGCCAGCAGAACAGCGCGCTGTTCAACGTCGGCAAGGGAACGGCGGCCTTCGTCGCCGCCGCGGTCGCCAGGACCGGCGACATGAAGATCTCGACGCCGACCGCGACACTCGGCATCCGCGGCACCACCGGCCTTGTCGAGGTGCCCGAAGGCGCGACCGCGACCAGCAACAATGTCGGCATCAAGCTCTATCCCGACGCCGACGGGCATGTCGGCCGCATCGAGGTCAACGACCACAGCGGCGCCTCGCTCGGCGTGCTGACGCGCGGCGCGAGCGGCTTTGCGATTCGTCCAGGCAGCGGCGGCGCCCGCTTCGCCGCGGTGCCGCTGACGATCTCGCCGCAGCAGATGACGCGCGACCAGGGTTTTGTGCGCCAGGTCCACAGCGCGCAGACGCTGGGCCGCCAGGTGGTGTCCGAGCAGCGCGACTTCCGCCGCGCCAATCCCGACTTCCGCAGAGCCAATCCGGCCGCGCCCTATCCGAACCGCGGCCAGCCGGTGCAGCCGAACCCGCAGCGCCAGAACGGCCTGCCGGGCCAGAACCGCAATGCTCCGCAACAACCGGGTCAGCAGAATCGCCCAGGCCAGCCGCAGCAGCCCGGTCAGCCGAACCGTCCCGGCCAGCCGCAGCCACCGGGCACGCCCGGCCGGCAGGGCTCGCAGCAACAGCCGGGCACGCAGCAGCAAGGCGGCGCGCAGCACGCGCTGCCCGGCCAACCCGGCGGCGCGACGCTGCCGCACGCGCCCGGTGTCCAGACGCCGGCCGGACAACAGCCTGCGGGTCAACAGCCTGCGCGCCAAGGCGGCGCGACGCAGCCCGGCGGACAACAGTCGCCTGCACGTCAGGGCGGCCTGCAGCCCGGCCGCACAGCGGCGCCGGGCGGCGTGCGCCAGCCCGGACAACCGGCGGCTCAGCCGGGTCAGCCAGGCATGCCGCGACAAGGCACGGCGCAGCCGGTGCCGCAGGCACCCGGCCAGATCCGACCCGGAATCCAGCAGGCCGCACCGGGCATCCGCCCCGGCATGCAACGGCCCGCACTGCAGCCACGCCCCGGCTTCGTGCAACGGCGCGCACCGCCGCCGCGCGCGGCAAGGCCGCCGCCCAAGGACAAGCGCCAGTAGCTGAACGAATGTGGCGCCGGCGAAAAACGCCGGCGCCACGCTCCGATCGAAAAAGCAGCAAGCAGCAGATCAGCCCCGCCTGGTGATCACGGCCTCCAGATATTCACTGGGGATGACCAGCGTCCCGTCCTTCGCGACATTGAACTGGTCCATCAGGCGGAACATGTCGGCGGCGAGCAATTGCTGCTTGACGGCATCGATCGCTCCGAATGCTTTCAGTACCGGACCGTAATAGGTGCGGAAGATCTCGAGGAAATGCTCGCGCGACCTGTAACGGAAATTGAAGTGCCTGCGCGTGGCCTCAACCGTCGCCTGGGGACCGAACAAGGCGACGAGATGGGCTTCGGTGCCCCATAGCGCGGGAGATTTCACGCCCGGGGCCGGCGGCACATATTTGCCGATGGTCTTGAACACCTGGCCGATGAAACCTTCCGGCGTCCAGCTCGCAAGGCCGATCTTGCCGCCGATGCGGCAGACACGGCGCAGCTCATTCGCGGCCTGCTGCTGGTCGGCGGTGAACATGACGCCGAATGTCGACAGCACGACGTCGAAGCTCGCATCGGCGAACGGCAGCTTCTCCGCGTCCGCTTCCTGGAACGTGACAGGCAGCCGTTCTGCGGCCGCGCGCTCGCGGCCGCGCTCGAGCAACGCTCCGACGTAATCGGTCGAGACCACGTCGGCAAAGCGCCGCGCCGCTGCCAGCGTCGCATTGCCGTTGCCGGCGGCGACGTCGAGGACAATTTGATTGCTGCGCAGGTCGACTGCCTCGCAGAGCGTTTCACCGACGATCTGAAGCGTGGTGCCGACGATGGCGTAGTCACCCGAGCTCCAGGTGGCTTGCTGGCGTGCCTTGACGGCGGCGAGATCGACGGCGGGCATTTCGGTCTGAACGTTCATGTGAATCTCCTTTGAGTATGCGGTGCGGCTTTCGGCGAGGCCGCAGCCTCGCCGAAAGTCCGTAAGTGGCGTTGAAATGCGTCGTGCAGTGCAATTGGCCCTGCGATGCGGCGGACTACGTGCGACGGTCGAGAAAGACCGGGATGGTCGACGCGGCAACAATGCTCCAATCAGAGCGATGGTTGCAGCCGTGCTTGCTACGCTGAGGCCAGACGACGGCCTGCTGCACTGGAGCTGCACGATGCTCCCGAACGACAGGCTCCTCCGCTCTGGTGAACACGGGTGAAGACAAACCCGCTATCACCAGCCCGAGAAGCCCGCTTCGAATGATCGGCCGAGAGCAGCGGTCGCCGGGCTCACGCGGCATCAGGCCGCTGACTTGCCGCTCGCGGTTTGCAAGCATGCCTGCGACCAATTGATTGACGATCCGGCGGATGCGCAAAAGCAGGATGGAAATATGCCTACGTACCGGACTTGACACGGACTCCATGAATGAAATCGACATAATCGTTTCCTTGATCAAATAGTGATGGCGTCCCGGATAATCGATTGGCCGGGATACGCCATGCGACGCCCCCCAGGCGTCACTCGGCTGCAATGGGCGGTTGGACCGGATCACCACGCACCACCACGGTTGTCGCGACCTTGTAGAATTCTTCGCCCGGCATGCCGACGCAGCGCGCATGCTCCCGGATCGAGTCGCCGTCGCGCGCCTCGTAGATGCAGAATGTGCCAATGCGACCATCTGCCTCATGCACCACGTAGCTACGGATCCAACGAACGCGGTCCGGCATCTGCTGATCGCCGATCCTGGCGGAGGTTGCGCCGGCAAGCTCCAGCTCGCTCATGTTTGCCCAGGCGCTCGGACGGCGAATGACATAGAGTTCCATCGAAATCTCCTCAGTTGCGAGTGTTGAACAGCAGGCCTGGCTCCGATGATCGCGAGCCGTGAGGGATGTATAGGCGCCGTCGACGCTGACTGTCCTTACCGCGGCCTGATCATTGTCTGATCATTGCCTGATCTTTGCCTGAACCTTTTCCGCCGAGCCCGCACACATAGACATGGCCTTCGGATTTGGACTGTTCGAGCTTGATGAAGCTGGCCGCGTCCTGCTGTGCGCGCGGCAAGAGGTCCCATTGCAGCCGCGCGTGTTCGATTTGCTGGTCTACCTTGTTCGGCACCGCGACCGGGTCATCTCCAAGGAAGAACTGCTTGAAGCCATCTGGCCGGATGTGACGGTCACGGACAACTCGCTGCAGCGCGCGGTGAGTTCGTTGCGCGCCGCGCTTCGCAAGGGTGGCATGGACGGAGCGATCCGAAATCTCCCAGGCAAGGGATATCGGTTCTTTCACGATTCCGAGATCAAGCAGCCGGAACCTGCTGCGCACAATCCAAACGGCACAATCGGTGCAATCGGAGCAATCGGTCTCGCCCGACGCGCAGCGGCCGGACAATTATGGCTGCAGGCGGCAACCCTGTTTGAGAGCGCGGATGAAGAAGGCGCGCTCAGCGCCGAAGATCTGCACGATTGGGCGCTCGCCCTGCAATGCCTCGGCAGAGCCGCGGCAGCCATTCCGATTCTGATCCGCGCGGTCGGCGCAAAGAGCAAGGCGGGCGACGCTGCCGGGGCAGCGGTCGACGCGATCGCGCTCGCGGGTTTGCATTTCGAGAGCGGTCAGGCCGCGATCGGAAAAGGCTGGCTCGCGCGCGCGGAAGACTGGACCGCAACGCTCGACGATCCTCCGACGACGGCCCTGCTGTTATGGATGAAGTCGAAACTTGCCGCCTTCGATGGCGAGCCGGAACAGGCACTCGCGTTGGCCGACGCCGCCTACACTGCCGTCAGATACAAGGATGCACTCAACATCGAAGCTCTGAGCCTGGCCTATCGCGGCTTCTATCGGCTATGCCTCGGCGACACCCATGGCGGACTGGCCGATCAGGACCATGCCGCCGCGGTCGCACTGTCCAGCAACAATCTGGACCCGATCATGGGCGGCAACCTCTACTGCAACATTCTCTGGGCGGCCCGGATGTTCGGAGATTGGGCACGGGCCGACCAGTGGACACGGAGCTACCAGAATTTCTGTTCGAGCAGCGGCATGGAACTGACGGGTTCATGCCAGCTGCATCGTTCCGAGGTGCTCGGCGTCAGGGGCTCGCTCGACGAGGCGCTGGCTCGGATTCAGGACGCGCTCGCGCGCCTGACCAGCGATGCGCCATGGTCGATGGGCGATGCCAACCGGGTGCTGGGCGATATTCTGTCTGCGATCGGCAATGAGGACGCAGCGCTTGAGGCCTATGACAGGGCCTACACGCTGGGCTGGTGCCCGGAGCCGGGCCGCGCGATGTTGCTGCTCGCGAGAGGCGAAGCGGAAGCCGCCCATGCGAGCCTGGAACGGAGCCTGATCGGCAAGAGCTGGTGGACCCTGCAGCGGCGGGGAATCCTGCTCGCGCATCTGGCGCTGGTTGCGGCACACACGAATCGGGCCGGTCAGGCCAAGGCATTGATCTGCGAACTTTCGGGAAGTCCGGATCGCTGGCCGATGCCCTCGATCCGCGCGCTCACCAACGAAGCGCAGGCGATCCTCGCGCTGTCGCGGCAGGATCACGAAAAAGCCATGCGGCATCTCCATCTCGCCCGCCAGCTCTGGTCGAGCATCGACGGGCGGGTCCAGATCGTGCGGTTGAGGCTGCAGATCTGCAGGCTCCAGCTGGAGCACGGCGACATTCGCGGCGCCATGGCCGAGGTTCATGCCGCTCAGCTCGTGGCACGTGAATTGGGTTCGCCCAAGCTCAGCGGCGACTGCATGGCCTTGCAGCGTGAGATTAACGGCTGGCAGCCAGCCACGGCTCCGGCTGTACGACGTCAGGGCATCGGCCGCTGATCAGGCCGCTCGGCGCAACCAGTCGCGCACGCGCTCGATCAGGTTTTTGCGCGGCCTGGGCTGAACGATCGTCGCACCCGGCGCGATGTCGCGCAAGGATGACGACGGCGCTTCGGATAGGGCCGCCTCCGCGACATGCTCCGCCTCGACCACGTCGCCAGCCTCCGTGGCGCTGCGGTCCGGCGCCATGGCCGGCGTATCGCCTTCGCTCTGCGCCAACGCCGTCGGTTCGATGGCCGGCGTCTCCGCCAGCACGGGGGCATCAGCGACGTCAGGCGGGTTGACGGCGTCCTGCTCCTCGATGACCGGCGCCCCCATCGCCGCGCGGCTGCGCCGCCGCTCCGCGGCCGCAGCGCGTGCCAGCGCCCGCCGCTCACGCTCGGCGTCCGCTGCGGCCTGCAGCGCGATCGGTCCGACATTTTCCAGGAACGCACGCTCATAGCCGCGCGACAGACGCTCGAGCGCCGCATCGAGCGGCAGCCAGTCGACCTCCCTGATGTCGCTCATCAGCGCGCGCACCGGCTTGCCGCCGGCTTCCATGCGCCAGTAATGCACCACCTTGGAACGGCCGCCGGAATCATAGACCAGCGTGCCGAGGAATTCGTGCACGTCGACGTCGTGGCCGGTTTCCTCCAGCACCTCGCGTTCGGCGGCATCGCGCGGCGTCTCGCCGTCGTCGAGCTTGCCCTTCGGCAGCACCCACTCATTGCGCTTGCGCAGGCGCACGACGGCGAAGCGCGGCGGAGTCTCCCGCCGCAGCACAATGCCTCCCGCCGCCAGCACCGGCGTCCGCGCCATCTCGTGTCCCAAAGTTTGCGATTTGAGATCGTCGCACGACGATCCCGGCTATTCTAAAGCATGATCCGGAAAAGTGGAAACCGGTTTTCATGCTCAAAAAATGACGCGTCGGGCAAAAAAGCGATCACATCGCAGGCTTCCGCAGCAGCGGCTCGCCGCATTTGATCCGCGCTCCCTCCGCGACATTGTCGCAGAATTCGAAATTGCCGGGCGCGAGCACGATGATGGTCGAGCCGTGCTCGAACCAGCCGAGCTCATCGCCCTTCTTGACATGTGCGTCGCAGGGGAAATCGACCGGCCCCCGCGACTGCGCGTTCAGCGTGATGTCGAGGAAATGCAGGCGAAGGCTCGCCACCAGGATGGCGGCGACCGGAACCAGCGTCAGCGCCTCGCCGGTCGCGAGCTTTCCGCGCAGCACCGCGCGTTCGTTCTTGCAGAACAGACGCTCGATCCGCTTCAGCGCGATCGGATTGACGTTCCAGACGTCGCCATGAATGAACGTTACCTTGTCGATCGCAAGGTCATAGGGCGCGTGGAAGCGGTGATACATGCTCGAGGTCAGCCGCAGCGTGACGAAGCGGCCGTTCCGGTGCTGCTCGACCAGCGCGGGATCGCCGAGGAGATCGAGCAGCGAATAGGGCGCGCCCTTGACCTGGAACAATTGGGTGTCCTCGATCCGCCCATGCGCCCCAATGATCGCATCCGACGGGCTCGCGATGATCACGGGATCGGCCACTGCCGGTCGCAGGCCGGGCTTCAGCTCGCGGGTGAAGCAGTCGTGCAGGCTGGTGAACTCGGTCTTCTTCGCCTCCGACAGATCGAGGTCGGAAAACAGCTTCCAGCAGGCGATCGAGGCGTCGCGCACCAAGGGGTTCTCGACCTTGGAGAACCAGCCCATGAAGCGGGTCAGCGCCGCCCGCGGAATCCGGTTGGTGAGCAGGAAATTGAGGTCCTCCTGCTGGGTGAAAGCCGAGATCAGGCCCTTGACTGTCATGAATTTGTTAGGTGCTGACGCTAGCGCTTCTGTCATGGAAACATCCCTTCCGATTCTCTCGCTGTCCGCCGCCGCGCTTGCCGGCGCCGCCGCAGCGTTCCCCAAAGTCAAAGCCCGGCTTGCCCTGTCGCGCGCCAAGCACCGCTCGCTGACTGGGCATTCCAAGATGTCCAAGATGGTGGCGCGACTGGTGCCGCACTACGAATTCGACATCGACGAGTTCTTCCGCTCCGACGGCGCGCCCGCCGAGGTCGCGATGCAGCGCCAGGACGGCTTCTTCCGGCTCGCCGGAGTGTACCAGGACCGCTACCCCAAGGGCCGCGCGCTCACCGCCGAGGTGACGGAGCGCATCTCCGATCTGCAGTTCACCGAAACCTACCGCGTGCCGTTCCAGTACAGCCGCCTGGTGCGCGAGCATCTCGGCACCTCGGCCTTCGTGCAGGCCTCCAGCGGCGTCACCGTGACCGACGTCGACGGCAATCAGTTCTACGACCTGACCGGCTCCTATGGCGTCAACATCTTCGGCAACGACTTCTACAAGGAGTGCATCACCGAGGGTGAGAAGCGCGCGCATGCGCTCGGTCCCGTGCTCGGCCCCTACCACCCTGTCATTGCCGACAACGTCAAGCGGCTCTGCGAGATCTCCGGCCTCGACGAGGTCTCGTTTCACATGTCCGGCACCGAGGCCGTGATGCAGGCGGTGCGGCTCGCGCGCTACCACACCAAGCGGACGGATCTGGTCCGTTTCGCCGGCGCCTATCACGGCTGGTGGGGCGAGGTGCAGCCCGGCGTCGGCAATCCGGTGTCGCCGCACGAGACCTTCACGCTCGCCGACATGTCGGAGAAGACGCTGCACGTGCTGCGCACGCGCAAGGACATCGCCTGCGTGCTGGTCAATCCGCTCCAGGCGCTGCATCCGAATGCCAACGCGCCCGGCGATTCCGCGCTGGTCGACTCTTCGCGCTCCTCCCGATACGACCGCGCCGCCTATACCGAATGGCTGAAACAGCTGCGCGAGGTCTGCACCGAACGCGGCATCGTGCTGATCTTCGACGAGGTGTTCGTCGGCTTCCGGCTCGCCGCCGGCGGCGCCCAGGAATATTTCGGCGTCAAGGCCGACATGGCGACCTACGGCAAGAGCCTCGCCGGCGGCCTCCCCGTCGGCGTGGTGTGCGGCCGCAAGGATCTGATGCGGCGCTTCCGCGACGACCGTCCGGCCGACATCTGCTTCGCCCGCGGCACCTTCAACTCGCATCCCTATGTGATGACGGCGATGGACGAGTTCTTGAGCCGGCTCGCCAGCCCGAACTTCCGCTCGATCTACAACGGGCTGGACGAGACCTGGGACGGCCGCGCGACGGCGCTCAACGACCGCCTTGCCGCTCAGGGCCGGCCGGTTCGCGTCGGCAACATCTCGTCGATCTGGACCGTCTATTACACCGAGCCGTCCCGCTACAACTGGATGCTGCAATACTATCTGCGGGCCGAGGGGCTGGCGCTGAGCTGGGTCGGCACCGGCCGCCTGATCTTCAGCCTGAACTACACCGACGCCGATTTCTCCGAGGTTGCCGACCGCTTCGTCGCGGCAGCCGAGAAGATGAAGCGTGACGGCTGGTGGTGGCACAAGGAAGGCCTCACCAACAAGAACATCAAGCGGCAGATCCTGAAAGAGATGGTCGCCGTGAAGTTCGGCCGCTGAGGCCTTATCGGCCCTGACGTATCCACAGCCTTCCTTCACCTCTCCCGCTTGCGGGGGAGGTCGGATCGCATCGAACGATGCGATCCGGGTGGGGGCTCTCTCCCCACAAAGATTATCGCAAGCGGTGACACCCCCACCCCAACCCTCCCCCGCAAGCGGGAGAGGGAGCGCAGCGCCGTCGCGACGAGCAGTTCGGCCTAGTCTCTTCACAGGTGTCCCAAGACGTAGATGCCCGGGACAAGCCCGGGCATGACGCATTTCGGAAAGATGAGGGATCAACGATCAGGCGTGCTTGACGTGCTTCTCGAGGCCCGGATCGATCAGCTCGCCCTTCATCAGGAACAGCGGCGCCTTGTGATAGAGCTTCAGGTCGTTGAACGGGTCGGTGACGATCTTGGTCATCCAGACGAGGCCGGTCTCGATATCGCGGATGAAGAACAGATGGACAGTGCGGAACAGGAGGCCGCCGATGCCGACGAAGAGCCAGACCTTGGCCACCTGACGGGTGAAGTCGCCCATGGTGACCCAGGGCTTGAACAGCCCGAACAAGGTCGGATCGAAGTACAGCACCATCGGCGACAGCGCCCAGATCGCCATCAGCACGACCTTGCGCTGCAGGTTGTAGCCGACCTTGATGTCTTCCTTGTGCTCGTGGGTGGCCTGGTTGACGTGGTCATAGCCCTTCGGCTCGAAGAAGAAGTGACCGGCCTGGCGCGAGGTCATCGAGACCAGCCAGCCGACCAGCGCCGACACCACCGGATCGAAGAACAGCATCACATAGGCGAACAGGAAGCTCAGCGCGCTGACGAAGTGCAGGCTCTGGTTGATCCGGCTGTGATGGTAGAAGCGGTGGTCATCCCAGCGCTGGGTACGGAGCTCTTGCAGGAAGTTCTTGATCATTGGTTCCCCCAACATCTTTCGGGACTGGATTTACAGGGATTCGATGTAGCGCGTGTGACATCATCATAATGACATATGACAATGCGGAGCGACGCCTTGACGCAACCGGAGAAGGGTCTCGCCTCATCCCGAACAGGCTCACAGGGATGAGGCGAAAGATATTGGTGCCTCCCGGTTCGGGCCGCGCGGTGCGCTCCCTCACCCGGCAGGATCGAGGCTTGGCCCGCCTGGGCTGCCTCAGGCCGCCTTGGCCACATCCGCCTTGCGGAAGCGGACCAGCGAGAAGTGGCCGAGCGGCGGGATCAGGCGGCGTTCCGCGAGCTCCATGCCGCGCGCGCCGGCGAGCCACTTGGTGTAGCGCGACCAGGCGAATTCGGCGGTCCGGAACCCGAGCGGACGCACCACCGGCTGCAGCTTCTGCTCGATGAAGCGGCGGACGCCGGCATCGGCGCTGACCCGGGTCAGGATGATCAGCTCGCCGCCCGGGCGCACCACGCGGGCGAACTCGTCGAGCGCGGCCTCCGGGTTCGGCACCGCCGACAGCACGTACTGCGCCATCACCACGTCGAACGAATTGTCGGGGAATTCGAGCTTCTCGGCGTCCATCACCGCGAGGCCCTCGACATTCTTCAGGCCCTGCTCGGCAACCCGCTTCCTGGCCTTCTCCAGCATCGCTTCCGAGATGTCGGTGCCGAAGATGCGGACGTTCTGGCTATAGAGCGGCAGCGAGATGCCGGTGCCGACGCCGACCTCGAGCACGCGGCCACCGATCTTGTTGGTGGCCTGGATCGCAGCCTGCCGGCCCTTGCTGAACACGCCGCCAAACACGAGGTCGTAGATCGGTGCCCAGCGGTCATAGGCCTGCTCGACCGTCTCGCGGTCGAAGTCCATGGAACGGTCGGCACCCAGCTTGATGATTTCAGCCATAGATCGTTTCTCGTCTCTCGTTCGATTGAACTGTTAATTCGGAACCGCACTGCGGCCGGCAACGCGGCGGGCGGGCCGCGGCGCGCGGCTCGGCTGCAACGTGGCCAGATTGCCGATGAACTGACGCGCACTGTTTTCCCAGGAACGCTCCAACGCAAAATTGCGGCAGTCGGCGCGCGACATCGTCAGCGCGCGCAGGCAGGCAGCGCGCAGGTCGTTGTCGATCGCGCCGATCGGATGGTCGGCGATCACGTCCTTCGGGCCGGTCACCGGGAACGCCGCGACCGGCGTGCCGCAGGCCAGCGCCTCGAGTTGCACGACGCCGAAGGTGTCGGTCAGGCTCGGGAACACGAAGACGTCGGCGGCGGCCAGGTGCGAGGTCAGATCCTGGCCCTTCTTCTCGCCGAGGAAAATCGCGTCGGGATATTTCTGCTGCAATGCTGCGCGTTGCGGGCCGTCGCCGACCACGACCTTGGAGCCCGGCAGGTCGAGCGACAGGAAGGCGTCGAGATTCTTCTCCACCGCGACGCGACCCATGGTCATGAAGATCGGCCGCGGCAGATCGAGGATGGCCGGCTGGTCCGGATTGAATATCCCTGTGTCGACGCCGCGGGTCCAGAAGCCGAGCCTGCGGAAGCCGCGCTCGGCAAGCTCTGACCGCAGCGAGTCGGTCGCGACCATCGTCATCGAACCGGCAGCATGGAAATGCCGCAGCACCGCGTAGCCGACGCTGTCCGGAATGCCGGTGCGCACCGAGACATATTCCGGAAAGCGCGTGGTGTAGGACGTGGTGAAGGCGAGCTTGTTGCGCTGGCAATAGCCACGCACCGCCCAGCCGATCGGCCCTTCGGTCGCGATATGGATCGCCTCGGGTGCCGCCTCCTCGATCCGGCGCGCGATCTCGCGGCGGTTCGGCAGCGCCATCCGCAGGCCCGGATAGGTCGGCACGCCGACCGAGCGGAAACCGTCGGGAGTGAGGAATTCGATGTCGGCGCCGAGCCCGGCTGCGCTGCGCGCAAGCGACGTCAGCGTCCGGACCACGCCGTTAACTTGTGGATGCCAGGCATCGGTCGCAACGAGAATGCGCATCGCGGGAGATCCAAATCGTTAATCTTGATTCTGCTCGCACGACGTTCTGACATGGATGTTTCAAACGTATGACGTCATCGAAATGTTAGGTTGTTTTTCACGGCAAACCGCCGGTTTTTCGTGTATCGTGACAGTGAGATGTCAGAGCAGAGTGAAAATCCAGGCACCACGCGCCGCAGGCTCCGGCGACGAAACTCGTCGCTGCTGATCCTTGCGACCGGCATGCTTGTGTTCGGCCTCGCCGCCGGCGCGCTGTTCTACGGGCTGCGTCCGGTGACGCTCTCGATCGCGGTCGGCCCGACCGGCAGCGAAGACGTCAAGCTGATCCAGGGCTTCGCACAGGCCTTCACGCATGACGGCAGTGCGGTGCGGCTGAAGCCGGTCACGACGCAGGGCTCCGCCGAAAGCATCGCGCTGTTCACCGCCAACAAGGTCGACCTCGCGGTGGTACGCGGCGATCTCGATTTGCCTGCGAGTGCGGAGTCGGTTGCGATCCTGCGCAAGAACGTCGTCGTGCTGTGGGCGCCCTCGGGCGGCAAGGGCAAGCGGCGATCCGCGAAGATCAAGAGCATCGACGATCTCGCCGGACACAAGGTCGGCGTGGTCGGCAGCACCCCGGCCAATGTCACGCTGCTGCGCGTGATCCTGACCGAGTCCGGCGTCAACCCCGACAAGGTCGCGGTCAGCCAGTTCAAAGCCAACCAGATCGCCGACCTCGCGCGCGATCCCTCGCTCGACGCCTACATGACGGTCGGCCCGCTCGACAGCAGGATCACGTCGGATGCGATCACGGCGACGGCGGCCGCGCGCGGCGAGCCGGTATTCCTCCCGATCGATGTCTCGGAAGCCATTGCACAGAAGCATCCGCGCTACGAATCCGAAGAGATCGCCGGCAGCATCTTCTCGTCGTCGCCGGCGCGACCGGAAGACAAGGTCGAGACCGTCAGCGTCAATCACCTCATCATCGCGCAGCATCGGCTGGACGACGCCACGGTCGGCGCGCTCGACCGGCAATTGTTCACGCTGCGGCTTCAGGTCGCGCGCGATCTGCCGGCGGCGTCCAAGATCGAGAAGCCCGACACCGACAAAGATGCTGCGCTGCCGGCTCATCAAGGCGCGGCGGCCTATATCGACGGCACCGAGCGCACCTTCCTCGAAAAATACTCCGACTACATCTGGGGCGGCATCCTGCTGATCTCCGGCCTCGGCTCGGCCGGCGCCTGGCTGCGCCACTACATGAAGCGCGAGGAGCGCGAGCACTACATCACCCATCGCGACAATCTGCTGACGCTGATCTCGCGGGTGCGCGGCGCCGAGACGACGGAGGAACTCGCGGCGATGCAGAGCGATGCGGACGCGCTGTTGCGCGAGGCGCTCGATTGCTATGACGACGGCGCGATCGAGGAAGGCGATCTCTCGGTGATCGGACTGACGCTCGAGCAGTTCCACCACGCCGTCACCGATCGCCGCGCCGCGATCAACGGTGACCGGCCGGGCCTGCCGAGGATGCGCGCCGGCTAGGCGCGCGCACGCCGATTGCACCGAGAGCAATGTGCACCGAGAGCAATGTTTGGATTGCGCGTGCATGCGCGCGTGGCCATGTTGAGTGCGACCACAACGCTCCGCACGACACCATGATGATCGCCTCCGCCATGACAGACATGCCCGCGCCGTTCGTGCTCACCGTTGCCGTCGCCGGCGTGTTCCTGATCGCCTTCATGAAGGGCGCGTTCGGCGGCGGCTTTGCCATCGTCGGCATCCCGCTGCTCTCGCTGGCGATGGATCCGATCGCGGCGGGCGCGCTGCTGGCGCCACTGTTCGTCGTCATGGACATCACGGCGCTGCGGTTCTGGCGCCCCAGCACCTGGTCGCGCACGGACCTCGCGATGCTGCTGCCGGCGCTCGTGATCGGCATCGGCCTCGGCTATTTCGTGTTGCGCGATCTCGACCGGCATGCCGTCGAGATTGTGATGGGACTGGTGACGCTGGTGTTCGCCGCGCTGTGGTTTCTCGGCGGCGGCGAGATCAAGCCGCGCCCGCGCTCGACGATCAAGGCGACCTTCGCCGGCCTGTCCTCCGGCGTCACCACGATGGTGGCGCATTCGGGCGGACCGCCGCTGGCGATCTATCTGCTGCCGCTCGGCATGTCGAAGACGCTTTACGCCGGCACCACCAGTCTGTTCTTCACGGTCGGCAACCTGCTGAAGGCCGGTCCGTGGCTCGTGCTCGCCACGCCCTCGCGCGGCCTGTGGATGCTGATGGTGCTTTGCGTGCCGGCCGTGCCGGTCGGCGTCTGGGCCGGTTGGCGGCTGCACGAACGCCTCGACCAGCGCGCGCTCTACCGCGCCTGCTACGCCATTCTGGTCATCACCGCAGCCAAGCTGCTGTGGGACGGATTGGCCGGCTGCATCCACCCCTGAGGTCTTGCCGTCGCTCCCGGCAACCCGCCCTTAACCGTTCGACGAAACACGGACGAAACAAATCCCTAACGGCACGAAACCATTTTGGCGATTTCGTGCAAACGTCCTGAAACGCCTGATCTGTACTTGTTTGACCCAACGACGCGCCGGAACTGGCGCGCAGGGCGCAAACAACAGGGGTCGACAATGTTCAATTCCATCAAGCTGAACGCACGTCTCGCTGCCGCCGCCTTCGGTGCGCTGGCGATCGGTACCGTCGCTTTCTCGAATTCCGCCGCGGCCGCGCCGCTGCCGATCTTCCCGTTCATCCTGACGCCGCCGACCCAGGCGGTGCAGCCGCCGGTGCAGTCGATGCCGCAGGCGCAGGAGGAAGACCGTTCGGTTGAATTGCCCGCCCGGCTGCGCCGCCAGGTCGTCACCTATCCGACCCGTGAGGCGCCGGGCACCATCATCATCGATACCCCGAACACCTATCTCTACCTCGTGCTCGGCAATGGCCAGGCCATGCGCTACGGCATCGGTATCGGCCGCGACGGTTTCACCTGGTCGGGTACCCAGACCATCACCAAGAAGTCGGAATGGCCGGATTGGACCCCGCCCCCGGAAATGATCGCCCGCCAGCCCTATCTGCCGCGCCACATGGCCGGCGGCCCCGGCAACCCGCTCGGCGCCCGCGCCATGTATCTCGGCGGCACCATCTATCGCATCCACGGCACCAACGCGCCAGAGACGATCGGCACCCGCGTCTCCTCGGGCTGCCTGCGCCTGACCAATGCAGATGTCTCCGACCTCTATTCGCGGGTCAGCGTCGGCACCAAGGTGATCGTGCTGCCGATGACCGACCGCCGCGCCGACCTCGGCTCGGCCACCCGCTAAGCCGGACATATCGAGACATCGACAACGGCCCCGGTGCCACGCCGGGGCCGTTGTCGCGTTCATAATCGTTAACCTCCGTGGCGATCGCTTGGCGATCTCTGGCCGCGACCTGCTTCCGCCCCCGAACCAGCTTGATCCGGCCACACTGGTGCCCTGCTCGGGGGGCCTGTACAACCCCGGTCAAGTTCATTTCTACCGGGGGGATGATGCGTCTACCGATGCATCCAAGGACGATAGCGCTCGGGATCACGGTGGTGCTGATCTCGTTCGTGATCAGCCTCAAGGCGATGGATTGGCTGGCGCCGAGCGCCACCGTGCCGTCGCCGCAGCTCACGCAACTGCCGCCGCTGCCGCAGGCGCCGCGCTCCTCGACGGTCGTGGCGCAAGTCTCGGTCGCGCTGTCGGCGATCCGCGACGCCGCCGAACGCGGCGCGCCAAAGACCTTTGGCGGCAAGGCCGACAATCCGGTGCAGCAGATCCTGCAAAATGCCGATATCGGCTGGACGGCGTCGCGCGGGCCGATCGCGGCCACCGGCGCGCAGGACGTGCTGACGCTGACGACCCCGATCAGCGGGACGCTCAAGGTTACCGGTTCGCTGTCAGCGCAGGCGACCGGCGCGGTCAGCAACGCACTCGGCAGCCTGCTCGGTGGCAATGTCGCCAAGCAGATCGGCGCGGTGAACATCAAGAACGTCAACGCCAACGCCGAGATCAAGGGCAGCGTCACCCTGACCTCGCGGCCGAAGCTCGGTGCGTCCTGGCGGATCGAGCCGAACCTGCAGGCGCAGGTCAATCTCGGCGACACCAGCCTGTCGGCCGCCGGCGTGCGCATCAGCGTGCCGGCCCAGGTCAAGCCGGTGATCGACAAGGCGGTCGCCGACCAGATTTCCGCGGTCGAGGCGCGGCTGCACAACGACCCGGTGTTCCAGAACAGCGCCCGCGCGCAATGGACCAAGGCCTGCCGCTCGATCCCGCTGCAGGGCACCGGCGGCACCTCGTCGATGCCGCCGATGTGGCTCGAGCTGAAGCCGATCCGCGCCATCGCCGCGCAGCCGAAGGTCGATGCGTCCGCGATGATCCTCACCATGGGGATCGAGGCCGAGACGCGGATCACGGAGACGCAGACCACCCCGAACTGCCCGTTCCCGGACAAACTCTCGATCGTGCCGCCGATGCCGAGCCAGGTCGCAGTCGGCCTGCCGGTCGACATGTCCTTCACCACGCTGACCCAGCTCGTGGAGGCGCAGCTCAAGGGCAAGACCTTCCCCGAGGACGGTTCCGGCGCGGTCGACGTGACCGTCAAGAGCGCGAGCATCGCCGCCTCCGGCGACCGGCTGTTGATCTCGCTCCTGGTGCACGCCAAGGAAAAGACCAGCTGGTTCGGCCTTGGCGCCGAGGCGACCGTGTACATCTGGGGCCGGCCGCGGCTCGACCAGCAGGCGCAGACGCTGCGGCTGGCCGACGTCGAACTGGCGGTCGAATCCGAGGCCGCGTTCGGCCTGCTCGGCGCCGCCGCGCGCGCGGCGATCCCGCACCTGCAGCAGGCGCTCGCCGACCGCCTGGTCGTCGACCAGAAGCCATTCGCGAGCAACGCGCAACGCAAGATCGCCGCCGCGATCGCCGATCTGCAGAAGAACGAGGAAGGCATCCGCGTCGACGCCGAGGTCAACAGCATCCGGCTCGCCGGCATCGAGTTCGATTCGAAGACGATCCGGGTCATCGTGGAAACCGACGGCACCATCAAGGCCGCCGTCACCGCGCTCCCGGCGCAGTAAGGGCGCGGATCCGGCTGTTCCATCCGGCCGCGTATGCCCAAAAAGTCGTCTTTGCGACAGGTTGCCGCACCAGATAGAAGGTGCCCCGTGGAAGCAACCCTCCAAGTAACTCGAACGAAAAATCAGGGAGAAAACACGATGAAATCGCTCTTGGCCGCAGCAGCGGCCGGCCTCGCGTTGGCGGCCTCCGGCACCGCGGCCAACGCCCAGATCTCCGACGACGTTGTCAAGATCGGCGTCCTCACCGACATGTCGAGCCTTTATGCGGACGCCACCGGCAAGGGCTCGGTCGCAGCCGTCGAGATGGCGGTCGCCGATTACGGCGCCAAGGTGAAGGGCAAGCCCGTGCAGGTGGTCGTCGCCGATCACCAGAACAAGCCCGACGTCGGCGTCAACATCGCACGCAACTGGTATGACAATGACAAGGTCGATGCGATATTCGACGTGCCGACCTCCTCGGTCGCGCTGCCGATCTCGGCGCTGACGCGCGAGAAGAACAAGATCCACATCAACTCCGGCGGCGGCTCCTCCGACATCACCGGTACTGCCTGCTCGCCCAACACGGTGCACTGGACCTACGACACCTACGCGCTGTCGAACGTCGCCGGCAAGGCAATGGTCAAGCGCGGCGAGGACACCTGGTTCTTCGTCACCGCCGACTACGCCTTCGGCATGGCGTTGGAGCGCGATGCCGCCAACGTCGTCAAGGAAAGCGGCGGCAAGGTGCTGGGCGACGTGCGGCATCCGCTCAACTCGTCGGACTTCTCGTCGTTCCTGCTGCAAGCGCAGGCCTCGAAGGCAAAGGTCGTGGCGCTGGCGAATGCCGGCGGCGACACCACCAACGCGCTGAAGCAGGCCTCCGAGTTCGGCCTGACCCAGGGCGGCCAGAAGATGATCGCGCTGCTGCAGGAGATCACCGACACGCATTCGCTCGGCATCAAGGCCACCCAAGGCCTGATCGTCACCGACGCCTTCTACTGGGACATGAACGACGAGACCCGCGCCTTCTCGAAGCGCTTCAACGAGAAGGTCGGCCACATGCCGACCATGATCCAGGCCGGCCTCTATTCGGCGACCATGCATTACCTGAAGGCGATCGAGGCAATCGGCACCGACGAGGCGCCGAAGGTGATGGCCCAAATGCGCGCCACGCCGGTCAACGACTTCTTCGCCAAGAACGGCCATATCCGGATCGACGGCCGCATGGTGCACGACATGTACCTGTTCGAGGTCAAGAAGCCCGAGGAATCCAAGGGCGAGTGGGACCTCTACAAGCTGATCGCCACCGTGCCCGGCGACGAAGCCTTCCGCCCGCTCGACAAGGGCGGCTGCCCCCTGGTGAAATCGAACTAGAGCGTTTTCGAGCGAAGTGGACGCCGGTTCACGTGAAGAAAACGCGTCAATACAACAAGCTAGAGCTTCGGTTCTGATTCAAATCAGAACCGAAGCTCTAGACGCCATCGCGAATTCGTGGGGAGCGGCTTTGCGTGCGCCTACGAACCTTCGAACTTGAATGAGACTTTCAACTTGGCACGGTAAGCTTCGACCTTGCCTGCGGCGTCCAGTTGCAGATCGAGCTGGACGACCTCGGCGACGCGCAAATCGCGCAGGGACTCTCCGGCCCTGCTGACCGCCGCTGTGGCGGCCTTTTCCCAGGAGTCCTTGCTGGTACCGATCAGCTCGATAACCTTGTAGACGCTCTCAGCCATGTCGTCCTCCCGTTGCTGTCAGACAGGACGCAAACGCTCCTGCCGCGACCAGCCTAACATCGGGATTTCCGGGCTGATAGGATGCGCCGCACCAATCAGCGTGCAGGGCGGCGCGCCGGCACCGTGCAGAGCTTCGACCACGCGATCACCGGGACCGCGCAATCGATCCGCTTCGTTTTGAAAGCGCTAGCTCTATCGGCCTGCACGATGCGAACCGTGGCGCGGCGCGTGAACGATGCCGATGCCGCTCTCCTGGGCCTGAAGCGCCTGCAGCACTGCGGGCGGCTCCAGTACCAGTTTTGCCGCCGGCGTCGGCGCGCCGTTATTGAGCACGTCGCGATAGGGATAGAGCGCCTGGTAGGCGGCCGGCTCGGAGATTGCAGCCTGGGCCGAGGCCGCCGTCGCCGTGACGGCCGACAGCGCCAGGGCCAGCGCGATGGTTTTGAACGTGATTCCGACGTGGGAAATCCTGGTGGTCATGGTAACGCTCCCGCGATTTGCATCGCATACGATTAGTTCGTTCGCGCTTGATAAAGGCAGCGCGCGAGCTGACTTCAAGTATCCCGATTTAATCGGATACGATTTATTCGGGCCCGGGGCGTCAAATATCCGTGTGATCCGGCAGGCTATGCGCGGCAGGCAAGGCTGCTGTGTTTGCGTGGCGTCGCTGGCGCCGAAGTCGCGTCAGCCGGCATGCGGGTGATCGCATCAGCAGATCCGCGCAAAATCGGATTCAACGCACGGCAGGCTTGCCGGTCGCGTGCACGAGCATTCAAGCTTCGCGCTTGGAGACGTCCGGCCGATGCACGACGCCAATTCCCGCTGCTGCCGGAATTGTGCATGCAACCGCCCGCCGATGAGAACCTTGCAACGAGATGCTTTCGGCAGCACCGATGCACTGCTTTCGAAGCCGGTCAAATTCGAGCCGGATCGGACAAGCGGCCGAGGTTGGCAGGGCTTAACATCCGCGCCATAGTGAATGGCTATCGTGATCGTGAGCCAAGTGGAGTGAGCCATGGACGTGCAAGCCTCTGGTAACGAAAACCAAAGCACGCCCGAGCCGGCACCTGCACCAGGCCAAGAGAATCCGCCTGCGAATCCGCACGCCGCGACGCGCACGCCGGCCATCATCGTCGGTGTCATTGCTGCCATCATCATTGCGCTGTCGATCTATTATCTGCTGCGGCCGGAACCGCTGCTGGTGCAGGGTGAGGTCGATGCCACGCGGCTCGATATCGCCGCGCGCGTCGACGGACGGGTCAAGGAGATCCCGGTCGAGCGCGGCCAGAACGTCACCGCCGGCGCCGTGCTGGTGCGCATCGACAATCCGGAAACCCTTGCAAAACAAGACCAGATGCGCGGGGCCAAGGCGGTCGCCGACGCCCAGCTCGCCAATGTGCTGGTCGGCACGCGGGCCGAGACCATCGCTGCGCGCAAGGCCGAGATGGAGCGCGCGGAGGCAGCCCAGGTGCTGGCGCAGAAGACCTTCGATCGCGCCAAGACGCTGACGGAGCAAGGCAACGCGCCGCAGGCGCGTCTCGACCAGACCACCGATGCGCTGCATGAAGCCGAGCGCGGGCTCGATCAGGCCAAGTCGGCCTATGAGCAGGCGGTCAACGGCTACACCAAGGAAGAGCGCGCGATCGCGAAAGCCAATGTCGAGAAGGCCGAAGCGGACATTCAGAGTGTCAAATCGGTCATTGATCAGCTCGCGGTCTACGCGCCGGTCGCCTCGCAGGTCTATCAGCGCAATGTCGAGCCGGGCGAATATGTCTCACCGGGCGTGCCGCTGGTGACGCTGATCGATCTCGGCGATCTCTGGATCCACTTCGATCTGCGCGAGGATCTGGTCAAGGGCCTCAAGGTCGGCGACAGATTCGACGTCCGCATTCCCGCGCTCGACGACCGTCATGTCACCGTCGAGGTCAAGCTGATCGCAACCAAGGGCGAGTATGCGAGCTGGCGGGCGACGCGCGCCACCGGCGATTTCGATTTGCGGACATTCTCGATCCGCGCCTACCCGGTGCAGCCGGTGCCCGAATTGCGTCCGGGCATGAGCGCCTATCTCGACTGGCGGTCGCGCCAATGAGGCTGGCATCGAAGCCGGGATTCTGGCTGGTCGCGCAACGCGAATGCCTGTGGCTGTTCCGCGATCGCGTCGCGCTGCTGTTGATTTTCGGCGTGCCGCTGTTCGCGTTCGTGGTGCTCACCACCGTGTTCAGCCAGCCGGTGATCCGCGGGCTCGGCGTCACCATCGTCGACGCCGACAAGTCGGATACCTCGCGCGCGCTGATGCAGCATGTCGCCGCGTCGCCAAGCTTGCGCATCGTCGACGATTCCGGATCGCTGTCGACCGCGGTGCAGGACATCCGGTCCGGCAAGGCGATTTCGGCGATCTTCATCCCGCCGAATTTCGAGCGCGACCTGAAGGCCGATCGCCGTCCGCAGTTGGTCGGCTTCTACAACCAGCAGTTCCTGACCGCGGCCGGCATCGCCTCCTCGGGGCTGAGCGATGCGCTGACCGCCGCCGCGAACGCGGCAGCTCCCGCCAGGCGCGCGGCACCGGCGCCGTCCTCGATCGGCACGCTGAGCGCGGAGACCATCGCGCTGGTCAATCCGCAGAAGAACTACGCGCAGTTCCTGCTGCGCGCGCTGCTGCCCACCATCATCCATGTCGTGATCACGCTCGCTGCCGGCTATTCGGTCGGCTCCGAGTTCCGCCGCCGCAATGCGCGAGAGTGGCTCGCAAGCGCCGGCGGCGATCCGGTCGCAGCACTTGCCGGCAAGCTGGCGCCGCTGTTCTTGATCTTCGTCGTGATCATGCTGGCCCAGCCGCTGGTGCTGGAGGGCGTGCTGCAGATCCCCTTCAAGGGCGACGCGCTGCTGATGATCGCCGCCGCCTCAATCCTCATCATCGCCTATCTGTCGGTCGGCGCGCTGCTGCAGCTTCTGGTCGGCGATCTCGCGACCGGATTGGGACTTGCCGGCCTGATCGCCTCGCCTGCGTTCGGCTACGCCGGCGTCGGCTTTCCCACCATCGGCATGAATACGTTTGCGCAGGTCTGGAGTGCGATCCTGCCGCTGCGCTGGTACATGGCGGTGCTGATGGGACAGGCGGCGCGCGGGTTGCCGGCAACGGAATCCGCTGTTCCCTTCGCCGCGCTCGCCGGGCTCGCGCTGCTGTTTGCCGGCCTCGCATGGCTGCGGATGGCGAGCCTGACGCGCAGAGGCTGGTTTGCGACAGAGCGGCCGGCCGAACCGCCGGTCAGCGAACAGGCACCGTCAGGCGTCGGCGGCGCCTTCATCGGGGAGTGGCGGCGCGTGCTCGGAACACGCAGCGCTTTCACTTTGCTGTTCATCGCCCCGCTGATCTACGGCATCTATTATCCGCAGCCCTATCTGAACCAGATCCTGCGCAAGCTGCCGATCGCGGTCGTCGACAATGATCTCAGCGATCTCTCCCGCCAGATCGTCGAGACGCTCGATGCCAGCGGCACGTTGAGCGTGACGGTGCGCGCCCGCACGCTGGCGGAGGCGCGCACCGCGATCGACCGCGGCGATGCGTTTGCCGCGGTGCAGATCCCGCCCGGCACCGAACGCGACGTGCTCAAGGGCATCACCGCCCACATTCCGGTCTACGCCGACGCCACCTATCTGTTCGTCTTCAGATCGACCGCAAGCGGCGTCGCCACCGCGATCGGCACGCTGACATCGGAGCTGGTGTCGCGCGGCGGCCGCGCCGACGGCAGCCTGGTCAAGGCGAAGCTCGCGAGCCTCAGCCCATCTGACGTTCTGCTGCAACCGATCTTCAATCCGGTCGGCGGCTATGCGAGCTACATCGTCCCGGCGGCGTTCATCCTGATCCTGCAGCAGACGCTCCTGATCGGAGCGGCGATGCTGACCGGCACCGCGCTGGCCAGCGGCCGCGGCGCGTTCGCCGGCGTATTCGGGCGCGGCATCGCCCATCTGACGATCTATTTGCCGGCGCTCGCGCTCTATCTGATCGTGCTGCCACGCATCTACGGTTTCTCGACGCTTGGCCATCTGCCGCAGATCTTTGCGCTGGCGACCGTCTTCCTGCTGGCGACGAGTTTTATGGGACAGGCGATCGGCGCCTGGTTCACGCGGCCGGAAAACGCCACCATCCTGCTGCTGGCGACCAGCCTGCCGCAATTCTTCACCGCCGGCTTTGCATGGCCGCGCGAGGCCATCCCCGCTGCGGCCACCGCGCTGGGCCGGCTGTTTCCGGCCGACTCCGCGATCGACGGCCTCGTGCGCATTAACCAGCTCGGCGCCAGCATCTGGGAGGTCTCGCATGACTGGCTCGGACTGTGGTGTTTGGCGCTGGGCTATTTCGCACTCGCCGTGATCTCCGCGCTGGTGTTCAAGAGAGGACAGCAACATGCCCAACGCTAGGCGCATCGCCCTGATCGCGGTCCCGCTTGTGCTCGTCGCGGGCGCGCTGATCTATTCCGAGAAGCGCGCGAGGTCGTCCCCCGCAACCGTCGGTGTCGTCCGCTCGACCGAGGTCAGGGTCGAGCCGGAGGTGAACGGCCAGCTGGTATCGATCGCGGTCGAGAAAGGCGCGCGGGTGCATGCAGGCGACGTTCTGGCGAAGCTCTCCGCGGTCGAGTTGACCGCGCAGGCCGACCAGGCGCGGGCCGCGCTCGCCGCTGCCGTCGCAAGCCGCAACAACGTCTATGCCGGCGTTCGCCGCGAGCAAGTCGATTCCCTGCAGGCGGCCATCTCCAAGGCCAAGTCGCGCCTCGAATATGTCGAGGTCCAGCTCAAGCGGATCACCACGTTAGCGAGCCAGAGTTTTGAAACCCAGCAGGCACTCGACCAGGCGGTAAATGACGTTGCCGCGGCACGCGCCGGCGTGGCGGCAGCCCAGGCCAATTACGACGCCGCGGTGGCCGGGCCGACCAAGGAGGAGCGCGCCATCGCCGACGCGCAGGTGCAGGCGGCCGCGGCCGCCGTCGCGGTGCTCGAGCGCCGGCTCGACAAGATGGTGTTGCGCGCGCCGGCCGACGGCGTGGTCAGTGTCATCGCTGCGGAAGTGGGCGAGAACGTTCGCGCGGGCCAGCCGATCCTGATGGTCGCGGCGGCCGGCAAGCAATGGCTGTCGTTCAACGTGCGCGAGGATCATCTCGACGGCCTTGCGATCGGAAAGACCGTGAACGTGATCCGGAATGCCGCCGCCGGCGCCACCAAGGCCGCCATCACCGAATTGCGGCCGCTCGGCACCTTCGCCACCTGGCAGGCCGAGCGCGTGATCGGCGATCATGACCGCAGCACGCTGCGGCTGCGTCTCGATCTCGCCGGCGCCGCGGAAGGCCTCGAGCCCGGCATGACCGTCCGGATCGAGCGATGAAGCGCGCGACGCTCGGCCCCGAACCGCGGTGACGTGCGCGTCGCCGCGATGCATTTCAAAAGCTTTTGTCGGCCCACCCCGCCCGACAGTCATCCAGCTGTCAGGAGATTGAGACAAGAAGACAGCAGCGTCGAACGGCTCGGCCCTTGTGGCACTCGACCCGACGCTACACCAAAGATGGAGGCGTGGCCGTGAAGCACATTCGTTCAGGACGGAAAGTACATCTTGCAGCGATGCTGTTCGGTGCGGCGGCTTTGGCGATGCTCCCGCCATCGATCGCGTCAGCGCAAACCACGTCAGTGCCGGCCGGCAACAAGCCGTTCCTGACCCTCGATGGAAAGCCGCCGCTCGTCATCGGGCATCGCGGCGTGCCGGGCCTGGTGCCCGAGGAGACCGAGGCATCGTATGAGCTCGCCGCCGATCTCGGAACGGACGCGCTCGAAGAGGACCTGCACCTGACCAAGGATTGCGTGCTGGTGGCGCGTCACAACCCGTGGCTCGGCGACAACACCAACGTTGCCGAGGTGGCGAAGACCAATGCCGCGGTTGCGGCCCGCAAGCGCACGGCGCCGGGCGTCCGTCTCAAGCCGAACTGGACCCAGCTTCCCACCGGCGGACCTGCCGAATTCCCCACCGACCTGATCGATCCGGCCGATCCCAAATCGGTGCTGAAAGCGCTGATCGTCGACGGCGATGACCATACCAATGACTGGTCGATCACCGACTTCACAATGGCCGAGCTGAAGGACTGGATCGCCGGCACCACCTATGATGCGGCCAACGAAAGGCCGAAGCTGTTCAACGGCAAATTCCCGATCATCAGTTTCCAGGACGTCATCGACATCGCCAAGGCCAAGAGCAAGGCTGTGGGGCGTCCCATCATGGTCTATCCGGAGACCAAGAATCCGACCTGGAACAATGCCCAGGCCATCGCCAATGGCTGCGGCGCGCCCGGCAGCCGCCCGCTCGAGGATGCCCTGATCAAGATCATCAGGGATAACGGCCTCAACGCGAAGGACGCTCCGATCATCGTTCAGAGCTTTGAGCCCGGCAGCCTGAAATACATGCGCAGTCACGGGCTTCAGACGCGGCAGGTTCAGCTGATGGACGGCAACGGTGTCGACTTCAAGACCGGCAAGGTCCTGCTGAACAACATCGCCACGTCGCGTCCGTACGACTGGACGGTTGCGGGCGACTCGCGCGGCTTCGATGCGATGCTGACCCCTGAGGGCCTCGCGGAGATCAAGACCTATGCCGACGGCATCGGTCCGTGGAAGGCCTATATCGTTCCGTTGAAGATCTCACCCTGGAAGGACAGCAACGCCGACGGCAAGCCCTACAAGGGATCGACGCCGGAGGCCTCGACGCAGGACGCAACCAGCGTCATTGCCGATGCGCACAAGCTCGGCCTGTTCGTGCATGTCTTCACCTTCCGAAACGAGAAGAAATATCTGGCGGCCGACTATCGCGGCGATCCGGGCCTGGAATATCTGAAGTTCTTCCGTCTCGGCGTGGACGGGGTCTTCACGGATTTCACCCACACCGGAGTCGCCGCCCGGGCGGCCTATCTGCGTGAACTCGGCTGGTGATGCCGGCCATGCGAAGGCCGCGGATGCATGTCGTGCAGCACCGCGGTCACACCTTCATCTGAAAGCGACACTGTCCGGCCTGTGGCCGATGGCAAGGCGCGAACGGAAGCGCCTCGCGCTGCGGCTCCTGAGCGCGGCCGGACGGGTATACAACCTCCGCCTCAGTTCCCCTTGAGCGCCAGCGCGCTGGTCAGGTCGCCGAGCGGCTTCTGACCATGCGCGGCGATCGCAGCGTCGCGCACGGTGATGCCGTGCAGCGTCGGCAGTTCGAAGCGGCGCGTGATGAAGCGCAGGATCGATGTCGTGTCCATCGGCGTATGATCGACAAAGCCGCGGCGCGCATAGGGAGAGACGATGATGGCCGGGATGCGTGAGCCAGGGCCCCACCGATCGCCCTTGGGGGGTGCCACGTGATCCCACAGGCCGCCATTCTCGTCATGGGTGATGACGACCAGCATATGCGGCCATTGCGGGCTCTTCTCGAGATGCGCGACGACATCGGCGATATGGCTGTCGCCGGCCTGGATATCGGCATAGCCCGAATGCTCGTTGAGGTCGCCCTGCGGCTTGTAGAAGGAAACCTGCGGCAGCTTACCGTCGTCGATCGCCTTGATGAACTCCTTGCCCGCCAAGCCGCCGTCAAGCAGATGCTCGGCACGGGAAGCGGTGCCCGGGGCGAAGCTCGCATAGTAATTGAGAGGCTGGTGGTGATACTGGAAGTTCGGCACCGGCGACTTGTTGCCATGGTCGAGCACATCCTGCCAGGCCCCGCCATACCAGGCCCACGTCACGTGCTTGAGGCTGAGCAAGTCTCCGATGGTCGGCTCGATCTGCGGCACAAGCGTCGTCGCATTCTTCGGATCCGCATAGGCCTTGTCGCCGTCCTTCGCGGGGTCGTTGCCGCTCGGCTGATAGGGCGGCTGCATGGTGTTCACGGCGTAGAAATCAGGGGTGAGATTGCCGTCGCCGGCATATTTCGGAATGCCGTCCATCGCCGATTTCGGCGAGTTGGCGGCCTGCGTCAACGTCACGCCGTCGCGCTCGACAACGGAGATCGACGGCTTGGCGGGGTTGGTATCGGCACGGGGATAGTAAGGTACGCAGGCGCAGACCAGCCATTGATGGTTGAGGAAGGAGCCGCCGAAGGCCCCCATGAAGAAATTGTCGGCCAGCACATATTTCTCGGCCAGCTTCCACATCGCCAATTTCGATCCGTCCCACAGGCTCATCACCAGGGCGCCCGAGTCGGCATGGGCAACGAATTTGTCGTTACGCCCGCCATTGATCTGCATCTGGTTCTGATAAAAGCGGTGCCAGAGGTCGCGCGTGATGGTGCCGTAGCTCAGCCTGAAGCCCTTCGGATCGTCAGCATAGAAGGGGCGATTGGGCAGATGCTCGGTCTCGGCCTGGGTGATCGGCGGCGTGACACCCTTGGCGGTCAGGCCTTCCCAGATCGGCGGCAACTCACGGAACGGCTTGCCGTCGCGATCGCGCTGGATCCGAGTCGAGGCGGACGCCCTGGCCACGCCATTCGCGCCCGGAAAACTGCCGTAGAGATTGTCGAAGCTGCGGTTCTCCGCATAGATCACGACGACCGTGTCGATCAGCGCCAGATCGACGGCGGCATCCTTCTTGGCGCCCGGACTGTCCCCGGCTGCCAGCGCCGGACCGCACGCACCGATCAAGAAACTCGATGCAAAAACGACAACCGCCGATTTCGTTCGCATTCCAGCCCCCTGCACTCACCGGATTGTTGCTATCGTTCCGTTCGGTCTTCGTCATAGCCCAGACGCTCGGCAAAGGCACCTTCGGATCGCCATGACGATGTCCAGCCAAAGGCGCGGTTTGCAACATGCGGATTAAGTATCGGGCTTTCGCGTCCGCGATCGTGCTGCTGGCTTTGGCCATCGGTCCCGGCCAGGCCAGGCAGGAAATGTCGCGTGCCGAGGCGCGCCGGTTGGCCGAGCGGCTCAGCGCACTCGGTCAGGCCCTGTTCTTCGATCCATCTCTCTCGCCGTCCGGCAAGCTCGCCTGTTCATCCTGCCACGATCCCGCCCACGGTTTCGGCCCGGCCAATGCCATGGCGGTGCAACTGGGAGGTGGCGACCTGCGTCAGCCAGGGGTGCGCGCAGTCCCCTCCCTGAAATATCTGCAGGTGGTGCCGTCCTTCACCGAGCATTTCCATGATTCCGAGGACGAGGCCGACGAAAGCGTCGACAATGGCCCGACGGGTGGCCTCACCTGGGATGGGCGGGTCGACCGTGGTGCCGACCAGGCCAGGATTCCGCTGCTCTCGGATTTCGAAATGGGCAATCGGAACGAGGCCGACGTGGCCCGCCGGGTGCTCGCCGCAGGCCACGGCAAGGCGATCGCGGCCATTGCCGGGCCCAAGAAGGCCGCCAATCCCGCCACCGTGTACAAGACGGCCCTCAAGGCACTCGAAGTGTACCAGCAGGACTATCGGACTTTTTATCCCTATTCGAGCAAATATGACGCGGTGCTGGCGGGCAAGGCCGAACTCACGCCCGCGGAAGCGCGGGGGCTCGACCTGTTCAATGCAGCGAACAAAGGCAATTGCGCCTCCTGCCATATCAGCCGGCGGGGCAATGACGGCACCCCGCCCCAGTTCACCGATTACGGACTGATTGCACTCGGCGTGCCGCGCAATCCCGACATTCCCGCCAACAAGGACCCGGCCTATTTCGACCTCGGCCTCTGTGGACCCCTGCGCACGGATTTCCTGAAGCGCGAGGACTATTGCGGCCTCTTCCGTACCCCGACACTCCGCAATGTCGCGCTACGCCAGACCTTCTTTCACAACGGCGCGGTCCATTCCCTGCGCGACGCCGTGCGGTTCTATGTCGAGCGGGAAACCCGGCCCGAGCGTTGGTACCCGCGCAACGCCGAAGGCAGCATCGACAAATATGACGATCTGCCCGACAGGCCAAAGGCCAACGTCTGCATGGATCCGCCGTTTGACCGCAAGGCTGGAGATGAGCCAGCCTTGACGTCGGCCGAGATCGACGATGTCGTTGCCTTTCTCGGGACGCTGACCGACGGATATCAGCCGGCGAAGTGAAGGCTCACACCGAGCCCGGCGCCCGCCACCCGGTCGTGGCCTCAGCCTCAGCCAGATTTTTTGGGCAACCCGAGAAGGCCTGCTACCGCCTCGGCCCCTTTGCCGGAAGCGGAGACGTCCCCATTGTCCCTGACCTCCACGACAGCGCCATTGGAGAAACTGAGGGACCAGCCATCATCCGTGCCGTTCCGGCGCCGATCGGTCAGCTCAATACCAGCTGCGGAAATCACTGCGGTGGCCTTGTCGACGTCCATGGTCGTCACCTCTTGCAGGCGTCGGAATATTCTTCCTCGGCCAATGGATCGTGAAGTCGAGGCACTCTAGAGCGTTTTCGAGCGAAGTGGATACCGGTTCGCGTGAAGAAAACGCGTCAAAACAAGAATCTAGAGCTCCGTTCCGATTCCATCGGAACGGAAATAGCTCTGGAGGAAGGGATTGGCGGCAGTATGAACCAGGCGGAGGTTTCCGCAACATCAAGTATGAGTCCGCGGCGTCTCGTGCGACAGCAGACGAGCCGACTTTCGTGCAAGGCACAACAAGACGCGCCCGGTAGCACCGGGCGCGTTTGGCTTTCACAGCATGCGATGCGCGTTACTCGGTCGCGTATTTGAACTCCGGCATCGCCTTCAGCTCATCCTTGGTCGCATTGAACACCGCGTGGTCCGGATACCGGGGATTCGGCTTCGCCGTCGCGGCAGCAGGTGCCGCGCCCGTGGTGGTCGTCGACTTGGTCGTGCTGCCGGTGTTCGACGCAGCGGCGCCGGTATAGGCGATCGGCTCGCTTGCGAACTTCACCTTGTCGAGCGGCACGGCGACCAGATGCTCGCCGACGCCAAGGAAACCGCCGACGCCGATCACGACCACCTTGATGGCACCGTCCTTGTCCATCAGCAGATCATTGATCGAGCCGACGCTCTCGTTCTTGTCGTTGTACACGCTGAGCCCGACGACCTTCGAGGCGCGCCAGTTGCCCTGATACGAGGCCGGTGACGTGGTCGATGTCGTCGATGCCGCCGGAGACATCTTGTCGCCCTTGTCGGTCGGCGTCTGCGCAAAGGCTGCGGTTGCGAGCAGCGCGGTGCCGGCAACGCCGGCGATGATGGATTTCATCAACATGTGGCTCTCCTCATTTCGAAAATCGATGCAGGGAAAACCCATCATCTCGGCAACCGTTCCTACCGGGCCTGCGATCAAAAGCCGCCCCACTGCGGAGGAACGCCGTGGAAGCGATGCAGCAAACCGGAGCGTGTGGACGTCAAGCGCATGGAACGCTGCGGTGCTTGACGAGAGCGATCTTGATCTCTCAAGTAAGCTGCGGTTGAGCCTCACGACTGCGCCGGACGCGCAGTCCCTGATGTGACGATGTTTGGCTCACTAAGTCGTCCCGGCGAACCGCGCTGCGCAGGCTGGCGCTCGCCGCAATGTTTGCGCGAAGTGCCGCGCGCTCAGAAGCCGCCCCAGTAAGGCGGCACGCCGTAGAAGCGATGCAGCTCGACTTCCTGCGAGCGGTCGCCCCAGTCGAAGTCCCTGTCGGCGCGGAACGACGGTGCGCGCTTCAGCTCGTCATCCTCGATGTCGAGCTCGTAGGCCTCGAACTTCGGATTGTAGTGCAGCCGGCCCCAGGGCAGCGGAAGCAAATTGGTTCCGATGCCGAGGAAACCGCCGAAGCTCAGCACCGCGTACGACACCTTGCCGGAGATCTTGTCGATCATCAGCCGCTCGATGTGGCCGACCATGTCCCCGTTGGCCCGGCGCACCGCGGTACCTTCGACCCGATCGCTTGCAATGAGCTGATGCGGTCTGATGCTGGTGTCGGTCTCCGTCTCGGTCCTGACCTCGACAGCCATCTCACCCTCCTGGCCTGAAAGTAGAAACAACGCGTCGCCGGGGGTTCGGGTTCCGGCCCCGGATATGACAGCCAACCTTCCCTTTCGGGCCGCGGCGATCACGGACCCCGGGGCTCCGGCCGGCAACAGATCGGCCCGAATTTCAACGCATTGGCTTGATGACAGAACGATAACTTTTCTCCGCCCCGGCGACCTGTAAACTCCATCAGCCGGGCAAGATTTCAGAAATATACTGAAACAAAAATCCTGAGCCGCTTCCCCCGAATCACGGACAAAAGAGTCGGTATGACCCAGGCTGCGCCCAATATCCTAGTCGTCGAGGACGACCGCGAGACGCGGTCCCTCATCGCAAAATATCTCCGGACCAATTCCTGCCATGTCACGACCGCCTCCGACGGCCGCGAAATGGCCAAGGCCATGACCGACCACCGGGTCGATCTCCTGGTGCTCGACGTCATGCTGCCCGGCGAGGACGGCCTCAGCCTGTGCCGCAAGGTGCGCGCGGAGTCGCAGACACCGATCATCATGCTGACCGCACGCGGCGAGGACGTCGACCGCATCCTCGGCCTCGAGATGGGTGCCGACGACTATTTGGCCAAGCCGTTCAACCCGCGCGAGTTGCTGGCGCGCATCAACGCGGTGCTGCGCCGGCAGGCCGCCGCGCGGAACGCCAGCGCGATCGAGGGCGCGACCACGCTGAGCTTCCTCGGCTGGCGCATCGACATCCGCCTGCGCGAGCTGCGCAACCCGGAGGGTGCGCGCGTCGCCATGACCAGCGCCGAATTCGACCTGCTGCGCACCTTCTGCGAGCGGCCCGGCCGCGTGCTGTCGCGCGACAGCCTGCTCGACCTGACGCAGGGCCGCAGCGCCGGTTCGTTCGAGCGTTCGATCGACGTGCTGGTGAGCCGCATTCGCCGCAAGATCGAGCCCGATCCGCAGGAAGCCACCATGATCAAGACGGTGCGCTCCGGCGGCTATGTGTTCACTCCGAGGGTGGAGGCGGTTGCCGCCACGAGCAACTGACCATGAAGCTGCTGCGCGTGCTGAGTCTGCGGGGGATCGGCGCCCAGATGGCGGCGCTGGTTGTCGTCTCGATCGTCGCGCTGCATCTGATCATTACTGCCACGTTCCTGATCCATCGCCCTGACCGGCCGGAGCCTTCGGACCGCTGGCACACCCAGCTCGCCGCTGCCGCGCAACTGCTCGGGCATGCCCCGGCATCGGAGCGGCCGCGGCTCGTGGCCGACGTTGCCCGCGCCTTCCCGCAACTCGCAATCGGCGACCTGCCAACCGATACCGGCGCGCTCACCGAGACCGACACGCCGAGCCTGCACGCGCTGCGCCGGCTCGGCGCCGGCTATCACGTCTTCCTGCTGCCGCGCGAGGCGGGCAATGCGCCGCATGACGGCGACATCCGCCGCGTCGCGATCCGCCTGCCCGATGGCGCCATGTTCGCCGCCAACCTGATGCCGGACCAGCATATGCGGCCGTTCTGGGGTGGCCCGTGGATGATGACGGTGCTGTTTGCCGTCATCAGCGTCACCCTGCTCGGCCTGTGGGCGGCATGGGCGCTGACGGCGCCGCTGTCGTCCTTCGTCAAGGCCGCCGAGACCTTCAGCCTGAACGGCGCCTCCGCGCCGCTGCCCGAGCGCGGCCCCGAGGAGATCCGTTCGCTGGCCAAGGCGCTCAACCGGATGCGCGAGCGCATCACCGCCTTGATCGACGACCGCACCAAGATGCTGGCCGCGATCAGCCACGATCTGCGCACGCCGATCACGCGGATGCGGCTGCGCGCCGAGTTCATCGAGGACGAGACCCATCGCCACCGCATGCTGCGCGACCTCGACCAGATGCGCTCGATGCTGGAATCGGTGCTGTCGTTCCTGCGCAACGACCGCAAGCTCGAGGAGATGACGCTGGTCGACATCGCGAGCACGCTGCACCTCGTCACCGACCAGTTCGCCGACATGGGGCACAAGGTGAGTTACGAGGGGCCGCAGCACGCCATGGCGACCGCACGGCCCGCCGACCTGCATCGCTGCATCACCAATCTGGTGGAAAATGCCGCACGCTTCGGCGGCGAAGTCGCCGTCCGGCTCGACGTCAAGGCCAGCAGTCTCGTCGTCGACATCGAGGACGACGGCCCCGGCATTTCGGACGCGCACAAGGCGACCGTGCTGGAGCCGTTCGTGCGCGGCGACCAGGCGCGCAACATGGACGAGGCCGAGGGCTTCGGCCTCGGCCTGTCGATCGCCAACGCCATCGTGCTCGCGCATGGCGGCACGCTGTCGCTGCACGATCGCAAGCCGCACGGGCTCGTGGTCCGGATCGAATTGCCGGCGCGTCAGCAGCAACAGTTGCAGCCGCCGCAGAAATCTGCGGCCTGATCAGGCTGATCTGAGCGACAACAAAGATTTTAGGCGGCGAGTGGCGTGAGCTGAGCTACGTCATAGATCGCGATCGCCTCGAAGCGGTAATTGCAGGCGCGGCAATTCCACAGGAATGACGTGCGCCCCTCGCTGTGCTCCACCCAATCGGGGCGGGCAATTGGCTTGCCGCATTGCGCGCAGGGATTTTCGCGAGGCATATAGCCGGTGTCCTGACGGACCATGGCGCATCTCCCGAATGTTGTTTTTTGCGTGCTTTGGAAGGGACAGACGCGCTGACTGAGCGCGCGCTGCTATAGATGAAGTGTAAACCTTCACCGAATCGTTTGCACGAAAAACCTTTGTGGATAGCGTGCGGCAAAAAGCGGCCAACAAAATTAGAAGCGAAGACAATTTTTGGCTGAGACGATTGAAGCGAACAATTTGAAGCATCTGTCTTCACAATCGCGTCGTCCATTTGACCGGCACCCGAACAATTACCGACGCAGAACGTTCGCTGATGCGAAGGTTTTGCCACATTCCTGCCCGCTCGCCGTACCATTCAGACCGCAGAACCGACGCGCATCTGAAAGCCCCGAGCGACCGAGATGAAGACCGTACAAGCCCTTAGCTGCCTTCTCAGCTGCCTTGCCGCGATTGCGGTGCTGGCCTGCAGCACCAGCGCGCATGCACAATCGCGCGCGCAATATGAGGCGATGGTGGCGGCCGAGGCGCAGGCGAACCTGGTGCCGGAAGAGCTGGTGCATCGCGTCATCGTGCGCGAGAGCAAATACCATCCGCAGCTGATCGGGCGCGGCGGCACCATCGGACTGATGCAGATCAAGCTCGGCACCGCGCGCGGCCTCGGCTACACCGGTACCGCAGAAGGTCTGCGCGACCCCGGAACCAACCTCAAATACGGCGTCAAATACCTCGCCGGCGCCTTTCGCGCCGCCAATGGCGATCACGACCGAGCCGTGCGTTATTTCGCGGGCGGCTATTACTATGTCGCAAAGCGCCAGCGCGGGGATCACCTCAAGCAGGCGAAGCATGGCAGCGCGGGTGCAGCACCGAAGGAACTCGCCAAACAGGACGCCAGCCAGGACCAGATGACGCCGAATGCCGCCGAGGCGACGGCGGAACAGGCGGAAAAATAAGTGCTTTCGTGTCCCGGACGCGGTGCAACGCGCAGCGTTGCTCCGCAGAGCCGGGACCTATGTTCGACAGGATGGTGGACCCCGGCTCAGCAGCGCACCGCTGTCGCGCTGCGCTGCGTCCGGGGCACGAGAGCTTTGCGCGCGCCACGGTGCGCCGGTCCTTGGCATACAAGTTGACACACCCGCCCATCCGCCTACATTAGGGGCGTTCCGAGGGGTGCTCCGAAGGAGGAGCTGAGATACCGCAAGCTTGGACTTCGCCATCACGGCGATCAGTTCGGGACCGCGGTGACCCTTTGAACCTGATCCGGGTCATGCCGGCGAAGGGACAGGGATGTATCAGACGTCAAGACCGCGGGGGGATTCCCCCGTCTCCATCATCGGCGCAGGCATAGCCGGCGCTTGGCATGCGCTATTGCTCGCAGAGGCCGGGCGTGCCGTCACCCTGCATGAGCGCAGTGACGCCGCGATGACGGAATCCACGAGCCACTGGGCCGGCGGGATGCTCGCGCCATGGTGCGAGGCGGAGGCGTCCGAGCCCGTCATCTCGCGGCTCGGCATCCGCGCGCTCGATTTGTGGCGGCAGCATTTCCCCAAGACTCCGTTCAACGGCTCGCTGGTGGTGGCGCATCCGCGCGACCGCGCCGATTTCGAGCGCTTTGCCCGCCTCACCACCAATCACTGCCGGCTCGACGCTCAAGGGGTGAGCGCGCTCGAGCCGTCGCTCGAGGGCCGTTTCCGTGACGGCCTGTTCTATCCCGACGAGGGCCATGTCGAGCCGCGCCGCGTATTGCCGCAACTGCATGCCGCGATCGCCAAAGCCGGCGGCGCCATCAAGTTCGGCAGCGACGCCGAGGTCCAAGATCTCGACGGCCTCGTGATCGACTGCCGCGGCCTTGCCGCGCGCGACCGCGAGCCGAGCCTGCGCGGCGTCAAGGGCGAGATGATCATCATCGAGACCTCCGAGGTCGAGCTGTCGCGCCCGGTGCGGCTGATCCATCCGCGCTGGCCGCTCTATGTGATCCCGCGCGGCGACGGCCGCTTCATGCTGGGGGCGACCTCGATCGAGGCCGAGGACAATGGCGTCAGCGTGCGCTCGGCGCTGGAGCTGTTAGGGGCCGCCTATGTGGTGCATCCGGCCTTCGCCGAGGCGCGCATCGTCGAGTTCGGCGCGGGCCTGCGCCCGGCATTTCCCGACAATCTGCCGAAGATCAGGATCGAGCAGGACCGCATCACGGTGAACGGGCTCTACCGTCACGGCTTCCTGCTGGCGCCGGCGCTGGCCGAGCTGACGCTGAGCTATCTCGCGCGCGGCGAAATCGACAATGAGGTGATGCAATGCGCGTGATCGTCCAATGCGTGTGATTGTAAATGGCGAGCAGCGGGAGATCGCGGCTTCCAGCGTCGATGCGCTGCTGGCCGAGCTCGACTACGAGGGCACCCATTTCGCGATCGCGCTGAATTACGACGTGGTGCCGAAGAGCCGCTGGGCCGACACTGCACTCAAGGCCGGCGACGAGATCGAGATCATCACGCCGCGGCAGGGAGGGTGATGATGATGCGCGATCGCGCCATTCACTCCGCTGTCATCGCCCGGCTTGACCGGGCGATCCAGTACGCCGCGGCTTCTCGGTTCACGGCATGGCCTCTGGAATACTGGATCACCGCCTTCGCGGGGATGACGACCACATTTGAGGAGACACCTCGGACATGGTGAACTTCTATGGCAAATCCTTCCCCTCCCGCCTGCTGATCGGCACGGCGCTGTATCCCTCGCCCGCGATCATGCAGGGCGCGATCCGCGCCTCCGGCGCCAGCATCGTCACCGTATCGCTCCGCCGCGAAGCCGCCGGCGGCAAGACCGGCGATGCGTTCTGGTCGCTGATCCGCGAACTCGGCGTCACCGTGCTGCCGAACACCGCGGGCTGCCGCAGCGTCAAGGAGGCGGTGACCACCGCGAAGCTGGCGCGCGAATTGTTCGGCACGCCCTGGATCAAGCTCGAGGTGATCGCCGACAACGACACGCTGCAGCCGGACGTGGTCGGCCTGGTCGAGGCCGCCGCGATCCTGATCAAGGACGGGTTCGAGGTGTTCCCCTATTGCACCGAGGATCTTTCGGTCGCCTCGCGCCTCGTCGATGCCGGCTGCAAGGTGGTGATGCCGTGGGCCGCGCCGATCGGAAGTGCAAAAGGCATCACCAACCGCGACGCGCTGAAGCTGTTGCGCGACCGCCTGCCCGACATCACGCTGGTGGTCGACGCGGGCCTAGGCGCGCCGTCGCATGCGGCCGAAGCGCTCGAGCTCGGCTACGACGCCGTGCTGCTCAACACCGCCGTGGCCAAAGCCGCCGATCCCGTCGCGATGGCCAACGCCTTCCGGCTCGGCGTCGAGGCCGGCCGCACCGCCTATGAGGCCGGGCTGATGGAAGCCCGCGACTTCGCCTCCCCCTCCACCCCTGTCGTTGGGACCCCGTTCTGGCATGCCGTATCCTGATCCGTTTTATCCCGTCGTCGACAGCATCAAATGGGTCGAACGCCTGACCAAGCTCGGCGTCGGCACCATCCAGCTGCGCGCGAAAGAGCTCGACGATGCCGGGGCGCTGCAGATCGTCAGCGACGCGCTGGCGATCACAAAGGGCACGCCGACGAAGCTCGTCGTCAACGACTACTGGCGCGCGGCGATCGTCGCCGGCGCCGAGCATCTGCATCTCGGCCAGGAAGACCTCGCCGACGCGGACCTCGGTGAAATCCGCAAAGCCAAGCTGACGCTCGGCGTCTCCACCCATGACGATGCTGAACTCGCCACCGCGCTCGCAGCCAAGCCCGACTACGTCGCGCTCGGCCCGATCTTCTTCACCACGCTGAAGTCGATGCGGTTCGAACCACAGGGTATTGCGAAGATCACCGAGTGGAAGAAGCGCATCGGCGCGATCCCGCTTGTCGCGATCGGCGGCATCAAGTTCGAGCACGCGGCCGAGATCTTCGCCGCCGGCGCCGACTCGATCGCCGTCGTCTCTGACGTCACGCAGAACGCCGACCCCGACGCGCGGGTCAGACAATGGCTCGGCCTCAGCGCGGAGGCCGCGTGATGCTGCCTACCGCACACTGTTTATCCCGTCACCCTGAGGTGGCCGCTTCTTCAGCGGCCCTCGAAGGGCGACGGCCCGGCTCGTCGACCCTTCGAGGCGCGCAAGAGCGCGCACCTCAGGGTGACGAGAACAACATTACGCACACGAATTAAACGGAGGATACGCTATGAACATCCGCTCCAACCCCGACACCACACGTCCCGCCGTCACCACAGGCTCGCTGCCCTCCTCGCGCAAGATCTTTGCGACGCCGGAGGCCGCGCCCGACCTCCGCGTGCCGCTGCGCGAGATCATCCTGTCCGAAGGCGCCGGCGAGCCGAACCTGCCGGTCTATGACACCTCGGGTCCCTATACCGATCCGGCGGTGACGATCGACGTCAACAGCGGCCTGCCGCGCAATCGGCTGGCCTGGGTCAAGGAGCGCGGCGGCGTCGAGGAATATGAAGGCCGCACCATCAAGCCGGAGGACAACGGCAACGTCGGCGCCTCGCATGCTGCAAAAGCCTTCACCGCGCATCACACGCCGCTGCGCGGGCTCGACGGCCACAAGATCACGCAGCTCGAGTTCGCCCGCGCCGGCATCATCACCAAGGAGATGATCTACGTCGCCGAGCGCGAGAATCTCGGCCGCAAGCAACAGCTCGAGCGCGCCGAGGCCGCGCTCGCCGACGGCGAGAGTTTTGGCGCCGCGGTGCCGGCCTTCATCACGCCGGAATTCGTCCGCAGCGAGATCGCGCGCGGCCGCGCCATCATCCCCTCCAACATCAACCATGCCGAGCTCGAACCGATGATCATCGGCCGCAACTTCCTGACCAAGATCAACGCCAATATCGGCAACTCGGCGGTGACCTCGTCGGTCGAGGAAGAGGTCGACAAGATGGTGTGGGCGATCCGCTGGGGCGCCGACACCGTGATGGACCTCTCGACCGGCCGCAACATCCACACCACCCGCGAATGGATTTTGCGCAACTCGCCGGTGCCGATCGGCACCGTGCCGATCTACCAGGCGTTGGAGAAGTGCGACGGAGATCCCGTCAAGCTGACCTGGGAGCTCTACAAGGACACCCTGATCGAGCAGTGCGAACAAGGCGTCGACTATTTCACGATCCACGCCGGCGTGCGGCTGCCCTACATCCACCTCACCGCCAACCGCGTCACCGGCATCGTGTCGCGCGGCGGCTCGATCATGGCGAAGTGGTGCCTGGCGCATCACAAGGAGAGCTTCCTCTACACCCATTTCGACGAGATCTGCGACCTCATGCGCAAGTATGACGTCTCGTTCTCGCTCGGCGACGGCCTGCGCCCCGGTTCGATCGCCGATGCCAACGACCGCGCGCAGTTCGCGGAGCTCGAGACGCTCGGCGAGTTGACCAAGATCGCGTGGGACAAGGGCTGCCAGGTCATGATCGAGGGCCCCGGCCACGTGCCGATGCACAAGATCAAGATCAACATGGACAAGCAGCTCAAGGAATGCGGCGAGGCGCCCTTCTATACGTTAGGCCCGCTGACGACCGACATCGCGCCGGGCTATGACCACATCACCTCGGGCATCGGTGCGGCGATGATCGGCTGGTTCGGCTGCGCGATGCTCTGCTACGTCACGCCGAAGGAGCATCTCGGTCTGCCCGATCGCAACGACGTCAAGGTCGGCGTCATCACCTACAAGATCGCGGCCCACGCCTCCGATCTCGCCAAGGGCCACCCCGCCGCCCAGCTCCGCGACGACGCGCTGTCGCGCGCCCGCTTCGACTTCCGCTGGCAGGACCAGTTCAACCTCGGCCTCGACCCCGAGACCGCAAAGAACTTCCACGACGAGACCCTGCCGAAGGAAGCCCACAAGGTCGCGCATTTCTGCTCGATGTGCGGCCCAAAATTCTGCTCGATGAAGATCACCCAGGACGTCCGCGACTATGCGGCGACGCTGAACGACCCGACGGGCGTCGGGGCGTCGATGTCAGGCACCATAGAGGACGGCATGGCGCAGATGAGCGCCAAGTTCAAGGAGATGGGCGAGAGCCTGTATCTCGATGCGGACAAGGTGAAGGAGAGCAATCGGGTGTTGTGAGGGCTCGCCCTCTCCGCTCGTCATGCCCGGGGCAGAAGCGCGAAGCGCGTCTTCGCGCCAGATGACCCAGGCATCCATCCAGAACGAAGAGGCCGGGCGAGAGCCAGGCCTCTTCGCTTCAACGGCGCGCACTCATAAATCCATCGCCTGTGTGCGGATTGTACAGGGGCAGTCACGACAGCAACCGGCCCAAGGCCGCCACGTGCTGCGCAGAACCATTGACTTGGATCAACGAAAAATCCGTTGTCTCATCGCATGCCATGATGCTCAAAAGCGATGAAGTGCCGCGTCGATGATGTTATCATGCTCCCTTCAAATAAGCGATTTAGCGACCTCCACGTCCGGTTCACCGAGGGTCCAGTAGCCTAATGACCATTTAATTGGAGATTTTCATGAGAACCTTCAATGCGCTACTATTCGTACTTCTCGTTGCGCAATCGGCCTCGACACAGGCTGCCGATTTGAACGGAGCCTGGACGATCGACGCCTCGGCCTGCGACAAGGTATTCACCAAGGAGAACAACAAGCTCGCGTTCAAGAAAGATGCCGATCTCCACGCGGGCAGCTTGATCGTCCAGGGAAAGCAAATCACCGGCACGTTTCAAAAATGTACTGTCAAATCGTTGCACGATGACGGGCAGAATGTTCGAGTGATTGCGTCGTGCTCGGACGGCGTCGCGATTTCAGACGTAGCAATCGACGTGAAACTCTCTGGCGAGAATAAGATCACACTCAGCGCCAAGGAGCCGGTGCCAATGGAGACGCCGTATGTTCGCTGCTCGATGTGATATCGGTGGCGACGGCCTGAGAGCGACGTGGATGATCGACTATCGAAGGTCCTAAATGCGGACACTGTAGATAGCTGTCTACTGCACCGGATTGCCATCGTCGCTTCGCGCCTCCTGGTTCGACCGCGCGGCGAGGTTGAACGACGATCAGAGCGGTTCGGTGGCCCGCGACAGCACCTTTGCGAGCCATCGTAATGATCGCGATAACGACCGCGAGAAGATGGTGGGTTACGCTTCCGCCTTCGCTCGTCGAGCTACGGCGGACAAGTCGCTAACCCACCCTACGATGCCGACGCGCCAACAGCCGCCGCCTGCGCGCCAGCCCGCGCCCCAGAACCAAACTCAATCTCCCGATACCCCTTCTCCGCCACCCCATTGATGATCCCCAAAAACTTCGGCGTGCCGCCGTTGTAGACGAAGTAGCGGACGGTGCCCTCCTCGTGGCCGGCGACGTTGGAGTTGTAGCCGGTGAACCACGATTTGGCTTTGCGCATCAGCAGGATCTCGTACATTTTTGCCACATGCGCGGTCCAGCGCTCCTGCGCTTCGAGCGTGGCGTCGGCGCGGGTCAGGCCGCGGTCCCACATGTATTGCAGCAGGTTGGTGCACCAGTTCACCCCATTCTCGATGCCGCGTGGAAAATTGGTCGAGGCGGAGGCGCTTTGCGGGCCGGTCGGCATCAGCAAATTCGGGAAGCCGTGCACGAGCATGCCGAGGAAGGTCGACGGCGCCTGCTTCCATTTGTCGGCGAGCTTCTCGCCGCCGATGCCGGTGATGTCGATCAGGTCGTAGGCGCCGGTGATGGCATCGAAGCCGGTGGCGTAGACGATGATGTCGAATTCGTAGTCGCGCGCTGAGGTGCGCAGCCCCGTCTCGGTGACGCGCACCAGCGGCGTCTCGCCGAGATCGACGAGTTGCACATTGTCGCGGTTGTAGGCCTCGAAATAGTTGGTCTCCAGCGGCAGGCGCTGCACGCCAAAACCGTGATCCCTGGGGATCAGCTTCTCGGCGACCTTGGGATCGTTGACGCGGCCGCGGATACGGTCCGCGATATACGCCGACAGTTCGGCATTGGCGGCCTCGTCCATGAAAATCTCGCGAAAATTCGCCAGCCAGATGCCGAAGCCGGGCTCGTCGTAGAGCTTGTCCCACAGTGCCAGCCGTTCCTCGCGGCTCACCTCGTAGAAGCCGCGCTTGTCGGGACCGTGCACAAAACTGCCGGGCGTCAGTGCGCAGGCGGCGAAGATCTCGTCGTAGCGCGCGCGGATGTCGGCCATCTCCTCCACTGAGATCGCGGAGTTGTTGAGCGGCGCGCTCCAGTTCGGCCGGCGCTGGAACACGGTGAGTTGGCCTACCTTGTCGGCGATCTCGCCGATCACTTGAATGCCCGTCGCGCCGGTGCCGATCACCGCGACCTTCTTTCCCGCAAGGTCGACCAGCTCGTGCGGCCAGTAATAGGTGTGGAACGAGCGGCCCTTGAAGTCCTCGATGCCAGGCACGCGCGGCATGGTCGGCGCCGAGAGCAGCCCGATCGCGAGCACGACGAAGCGGCAGGTCAACTGGCGGCCATCACCGAGCCTGAGCTGCCAGAGATCGCGCGTCTCGTCGAACTGCATGGCCTCGACCTTGCAGTTGAACTGCATGTGCCTGCGCAGGTCGAACTTGTCGGCGACGTAATTGAGGTAGCGCAGATTCTCTGATTGCCCGGAGAAGCGCTCCTTCCAGTGCCACTCGTCGAGCAGCTCGCGCGAAAACGAGAAGCCGTAGGTGTAGCTCTCGGAATCGAAACGACAGCCCGGATAGCGGTTCCAGTACCAGGTGCCGCCGAGATCGGGCGCGCCTTCGAGCACGGTGGCGTCGATGCCGAGATCGGCGAGCCGCTTGATCTGGTAGATCCCGGCGACGCCGGCGCCGACGACAATCACCTCGTAATGGGTTTTTGCCTCTCCCGTCATGTCCTGCTCCCAAAATTCTTCTTGATCTGTTGGGGCGGATTACAGACCCTTTTGCCAGCGCAGGCAACCGCCCGCGCCCGGCAGAGCGACGCGCAACTTGCGTTGAGGCGCTGGGCGCTCCACATCATGCGGACGATTGATCGCCCACACTTCACCGGGACCGCCATGACCGACAATCTCACCGGCGTCTGGGACGGCAGCTATGTTCAGCCGGGCTCCGGCATGGTCACGTTCCTGGCGACGCTGATCGACGCCGGTGGCTCGCTCGGCGGCAGCGTGACCGAGCCTTGCTTGACGCCGGGCTGCCCGCTCGCCACCCACAATGCCTCGCTGTCGGGTCATCGCTCCGGCGGCGCGGTGACGTTCGTCAAACGCTACGAGCCGCCCGGCTACGGCTACGGCACCGTCCACTACGAAGGCTCGGTCAATGCCGACGCGACGGAGATCGACGGACGCTGGAGCATCCGCGGCACGAGGTTCTCGGGAACGTTCCTGATGGTGCGCGCGACCGGGCCTGCGCAGGCGGTCACGACTGAAGACGAGATCAAGGAGCCGACGCGCTAAACAACGATGACGTTAGGTTGAACCGGTCAGGCCGCAGACACGCTCCACCTCTCCCGCTTGCGGGGGAGGTCGGATCGCATCGAAGATGCGATACGGGTGGGGGCTCTCTCCACGATGTGACTCGTGGAGAGAGCCCCCCAGCCCCCCGCAAGCGGGAGAAGGAGCGCACCGCCTGTGCGACTGCCACTCAACCTAATTCCATCATACGCTAGCGCGTGGATACGCCGTTCAGTCTCTTGTCAGATGCCCGCTAATAACCTTCACCGCCTCCCCGACCAGCTCCGCGCCAATCTGCGCCTGGTCTTCGTCGGCACGGCGGCCAGCACGCGCTCGGCCGCGGTCGGGCATTACTACGCGCATCCCGGCAACCGGTTCTGGCGTGCGCTGCATGAGGCCGGCATCACGCCACGGCGCTATCGGCCGGATGAGTTCGCGGCGCTGCTCGAACTCGGCATCGGCTTCACCGATCTCTCCAAGACCGGCGCCGGGATGGATCATGAGATCGCGCGGGGCTCGTCCGATGTCGCAGGCTTCAGGGCGAAGATCAAGAGGCATCGGCCGAAGACGATCGCCTTCACCAGCAAGAAGGCGGCGAGCCTGTTTTACGGCAGGCCGACCAGCGCGGTCGTGCTCGGGCGGCAGGCGCGCATGAATGGTTTCCCGGATGTGTTCGTGTTGCCGTCGCCGTCCGGCGCGGCGTCCGGACATTGGACGCTGCAGCCGTGGCGCGAGTTGGCGCAGTGGATCGCAGGGCCGTAGGGTGGGTTAGCCGACCACGTCCGCCGTAGCTCAACGAGCGAAGGCGGAAGGCGTAACCCACCATGTGCTCGTGAAGGTCGGTGGGTTACGCTTCGCTAACCAACCCTACGGACCACGAAGCCCGCGCGCCCGTTACTCCTTCAACGTAATCGCAAGCCCGCTGAGGTCGACATTGGCCATCAGGCCGACCTGCTTGCCGCTCAATTCGAGCACCGCGCCGTTCTGGTTGGTCAAGAGGATGCCGCGCACGCCGGCGCCGAGGGCAACGCCCATGCCGGCCGCGGCGTAGACGCCAGCGATGTCCTGGGCGCGGCGGATATTGCGGACCCGCCCCTGCAAGGTGGTCTGGGAGCCGCCGAACACGAGGCCGTAGTCCAGCCCGCCGGCGGTGAGCCCGTAGGTCTGGCCGTGGAAGGTCAAAACGCCCTTGCCGGCGGAGCCGCCGAAGATCCAGCCGCCCTTGAAGATCACGAGCGTCACGGCGCCCTCGTCGGCCAAGGCGGCGGACGAGCCGGTGAGCAGCGCCAGCGCGAACAGCGCGGCGCGGATGGCGGATGACAATCTCATGGGGTGTTCTCCGGACGAAGTGAGAGCGAGAAGCGAATTGCGGCAATCCGGCTGGTGGCATCGTTGAAATGCCGGCAAACACGCGGGATTGCGCTTGTTCCTGATCTGGCGGAGTCTATCATCGGGTGCACAGTCGCGCGACCGTTGGCGCATCCGCAGCCGCCACTTTGCCGGATCGCTGAGGTGTTCGCGCAACAGGGATCAGCATCGATGCACGATTTCACCCCCTTTTCCGGCCTCGCCGGCGGCGCGCTGATCGGGCTCGCCGCGGCGGTGCTGATGCTGCTGACCGGACGAATCGCAGGCGTCACCGGCATCGTCGGCGGCCTGCTGCAGGCCGATACCGCCGACCGCTCCTGGCGCGTCGCGTTCATCGCGGGGCTGGTCGCGGCGCCCCTGATCGCGGCGCTGTTCGGCGCGCCGCTGCCGCGGCCGGCGATGAATGCGAGCCTCGCGGTGATCACGATCGCGGGATTGCTGGTCGGGTTCGGCACCCGCATGGGCAATGGCTGCACCTCGGGCCACGGCGTCTGCGGCTTCGCGCGGCTGTCCGGCCGCTCGATTGCGGCCACCATCGTCTTCATGCTGGCGGCGATCGCGACGGTTGCGATCGCAAGACATGGATTGGGAGGCTAGCGATGCCGCTTCTTGCCAGCTTCGTCTGCGGCCTGATCTTCGGCGCAGGCCTGCTGATCTCGGGCATGACCGATCCGCAGAAGGTGCTCGGCTTCCTCGATTTGTTTGGCGCCTGGGATGCGACGCTCGCTTTCGTGATGGCCGGCGCCGTCGCGGTCGCGGCGACAGGCTTTGCGATCGCGCGGCAGCGCACCGCGCCCGCCTTCTCGGCGCGCTTCCTCTGGCCCGACCGCAACGACATCGATGCGCCGCTGGTCGCCGGCGCGGTGCTGTTCGGCATCGGCTGGGGCCTCGCCGGCATCTGCCCCGGACCGGCGCTGGTCAACCTCGCCGGCCTGTCGCTGCCGATCGTGGTCTTCGTCGTCGCGATGCTCGCAGGCATGATCGGCCAGAATCTGTTCGGCAAGAATCTCTGGCGCCGCGATGCGGTGGCGCCGCACACCATTGACACCGCTTCCCTTCCATCTCGCGCAGACGGGTGATCCCAATGACAGAAACGACAGCGATCAAGCACTTCCCTCCTCCGCCCGGCGTCCAGGCGCCGCCGCTCTCGTTCGGCGCCCGCGTCGGCGATTTGCTGTTCATCTCCGGCATTCCCGGCTTCGACGCCAACCGCGAGCTGCCTGACGGTTTCGAGGCGCAGTTCGCCAATGTCGTTACCAATTTCAAACGTGTGCTGAACGAGGCGGGCGCAACGATGCGCGATCTCGTCAAGGTCAACGTGCTGCTGACCCGCGCCTCCGACGTCGCCACCATGAACGTCCTGTATGCCGGCGCGTTCGGTCCCGCGCCCTACCCCGCCCGCACCACCTGCGTCGTGGTGGCGCTGCCGAATCCGAAGATGCTGATCGAGATCGAGGGCGTGGCGTCGGTGAAGGGGTGAAGGCTCCCTTCGTCATTCCCCGGTGCGCAATTGCGCACCTGAGGGCGCGCCGCGGCCGCTCGGCTCAAACACTGGCGTCTCTGGAATACTGGATCACCCGCATGCGCGGGTGATGACACCGATCAAGCTGTTTGGCAGGTTGAATCGAGGACCATCTTCATCGTCGTCCTGGCCTAGTGCGCAATTGCGCACGGGAGCCAGGAACCATTACCCCAGATCACAATTGTTGCGCGACGCTGGGGCCACAATCCCGTCCACGATCAACTGCGGTGGTTATGGGTCCTTGCTTTCGCCAGGACGACGATGTGGAGAAATCTGTACCTGTATTCGCGCCACGCTCCACGCTTTTCCAACCGATCGCTAAAACAACGACCCCTGCCCGTCATCCTCCCGCACAGTCGTCTTGCGCGGCGCGGACTTCTTCGCCGGTGCGTCCTCAGCGGCGATCTCTTCCGCACTCATCGGCAGCAGCAATTGCGTGTCGTCATTGGCGACGCTGTTCACCCGCATCGTGACCTGGTGCCAGGCGAACTCGCCGACATCGGGTCCCCTCAGCATCGGCATCACGTCGTCGACATCGTTGGGCAGGCAATCGAGCCAGCGCGCGAATTGCTCGGGCCGGATCGTGACGGGCACGCGGTGATGCAGTTGCGCGAGGTCGGGGCTTGCGGGCGCGGTGACGATCGCCACCGTGTCCTGCTCCTCGCCGTTCGGCCCCATCCAGCTCTCGGCGAGCGCGGCGAAGGCGAGCGGGTGCCCGTCGCGGCGATGAATGAAGAACGGCCGCTTGCGGCCGCCGGCATCCTGCCATTCGTAATAGCCGTCGGCCGGGATCAGCGCGCGGCGCCGCTTGATCGCGTTCTTGAAGGCCGGCTTCTCCCGCACCGTCTCGGAGCGGGCGTTGATCAGCAGCGAGAACGTTCGGGGGTCCTTGACCCAGGACGGGATCAGGCCCCAGCGCATCAATTGAAAATGCCGGCCGCCATTCTGCAGCAGCACCACCGGGATCGGCTGGGTCGGCGCAACATTATACCGTGGCGGAAAATTCGGCTGCTCGATATAGCCGAACATCTCGCGCAAGGCCGCCGGCGGCGAGGTTATGACAAAGCGTCCGCACATTTCCCGTCCAGAGTGGTATCCGTTTATTCTGCCTTAACTTGGAACGTTAAAGACTGCGATCAATGACCTCAACGGCCGCCATAGCGGGCTCTTCCCCGCGACCGACGTACCCCGACGAGGCGCGGGCGACGCTGTTGCGCGCCGCCAACATCAATCCCCGGACCGGGCTTGCCACCGACTACCTCAATCACTTCAACGAAGCCATCATGCTGCTCGAGATGGTTCCGGACCTGCCGGAATGCGCCAGCGATTTCCTGGAATGGCAGCCACTGTCCTATGCTGAGCATTTCACCGCCTCCAATTTCAAGGCGCGTGACCTCGCGATCGAGTCCTACGAGACCGCTGACGCCAGGATCCGGGCCGAATTCGACCAGCTCACCGACAGCATGACGAAGATCCTGACCGAGGTCGGCTCCGCGATGCGGCAGTTGCATCAGGACAAGAGCCGGGTCGCGCTCGCCGAGCAGGCGATCGTCTGGGTCAAGCCGCTGGTGATGCTGACCGCCGGCATCATCAACGGCGCCGCGGAGGCCGATGTCGACAGCATCATGGCGGGCGCCTGATTTATCGGGCATATAGTGCTTGAAGCTGATTGTTGATTGCCTTGACCTCTCCCGAACCTCCGATCCGCCCGCAGCTCGCCGTCTCCGGCGTGATTTTTCGCGACGGCAAGGTGCTGCTGGTCCGCCGCGCCCGCTCGCCCGGAAAAGGCTTCTATTCGCTGCCGGGCGGCCGGGTCGAGTTCGGCGAGTCCTTGCACAGCGCCCTGCACCGGGAGATCGACGAGGAGACCGGCTTGCGGGTCGAGATCCTGGGCATGGCCGGCTGGCGCGAGGTGCTGCCGACCGGCCCTGGCACCGGGCATTATCTGATCATGACATTTGCGGCGCGCTGGGCGTCCCGCGAGCCTGTCCTGAACGACGAGCACAACGACTTCAAATGGCTGGCGCCGGAGGCGATCGGCGACCTCAAGGTCACCGGCGGCCTCCACGAGGTCATCGCGGCCGCCCGGCGGCTGGTTTGAGGCCTGTTTTGGGGCGGTATTGGAGGCGGTATTGCCAGCCCTTTGCCGCCTTGCCTCGGGCGCATTGAGGGGGCATACCACCGCCATTCCGGAACCCCTGATGATCAGAGCCTTTCTCGCCGTTGTGATCCTGATGTCGGCATGCCTTGCCTCGCCCGCCCGGGCGCAGGACGCGGCTGCGCCGTTCGACGGCGACCTGCAGCGGCTGGCCGAGATCCTCGGCGCCCTGCACTATCTGCGCGGCATCTGCGGCTCCAACGAGGGCGCCAAATGGCGCAACGAGATGCAGGCGCTGATCGACGCCGAAACCCCCTCCGGCGACCGCCGCGCCCGCATGATCGCGGGCTTCAACCGCGGCTATAACGGCTTCCAGCAGACCTACCGGTCCTGCACCCCCGCAGCCACCGTGGCGATCCGCCGCTACATCGAGGAAGGCTCGAAAATCTCGCGCGACCTGACGGCCCGCTATGCCAACTGACCGCGCGATCTTCTTCGACCTCGACGGCACCCTGACCGACCCGAAGCCCGGCATCACCGGCTCGATCCAGTATGCGCTGGGAAAGCTCGGCCGGCCGGTTCCCTCGCAGGACGAGTTGACCTGGTGCATCGGGCCGCCGTTGCGGGCGAGCTTTGCGCTGCTGCTCGGCGGCGAGGAGCTCGCCGATCGCGCAGTGGAGTTCTACCGCGAGCGATTCGGCGATGTCGGGCTGTTCGAGAACAGCGTCTATCCTGACATCGCCGAGGTGCTGGCGGAGCTTCGCGAGCGGCCGGGCCGCATGTACGTTGCGACCTCGAAGCCGCATGTGTTCGCGACGCGGATCGTCGCGCATTTCGGCCTGAACGGGTATTTCGACCACGTGTTCGGTTCCGAACTCGACGGAACCCGTGTCAACAAGGTCGACCTGCTCGCCTATGCGCTGGAGCAAACCGGGGCCGATCCGGAGAAGGCCGTGATGATCGGCGACCGCAGCCACGACGTGATCGGAGCTATCAGGAACGGCATCCGTGCGGTCGGCGTGACCTATGGCTACGGCACGCCCGAGGAGCTGCTCGAGGCCGGCGCCAGCCAGCTGTGCGCCTCGCCGCGCGCGGTAGGGGACCATATCCACAGCTCATTTGGCTGACGGCGGCCGCACCATCCGGAATTCCCCTTTAAATGCCGAAGCGCGCGTTAACCTTTTCGAAAGATGTGGGCTAGGCGGTACCCGCATGCGTGATACATCTCGCGCGTCGCAGTGGTTCGCGTCCGGACCGCGCGCATTCATTTTGATGAGTTCCATGCGCCATCCAGCGTCCTTTCCCCATCACCAAGACCCGCGTCCCGATCACGAGCAGAAGCAAGCCGCGCTGGGCTACCTGAACGAGGCCTGGGCGGAAGCGCGTCACGACGGCGTCGACGGCGACTGCCTCGCGCAGGCGAGCCTGTTTGCGGCGCTGGCGGAGCTCGTCGGCACCTATGGCGAGGATGCGGTGGCGAAATTCGCCGAGGGCCTCGCCGCGCGCGTGCGCAACGGCGAGTTCTCGCTGGCGCTCGCCCGGCAGTAATCGCACCAGTCGTTACGGCTTCAGCGTCTCGAGGAACCGGACCGGCTCGCCGAGCGACGGCGTCGTCAGTTCGCCCTGCCACATCACCCGCCTGCCGCGCACGAAAGTGCCGACCGGCCAGCCCTGCACCCGCACGCCATCATAGGGCGTCCAGCCCGCGCGCGAGGCGACCCATTTGTTGGTGATGGTCTCGCTGCGCTTGAGGTCGACCACGGTGAAGTCGGCGTCATAGCCCGCCGCGATGCGGCCCTTGCAGGCGATGTTGAACAGCCGCGCCGGCCCCGCGCTGGTGAGATCGACGAACCGCGCCAGCGACAGCCGCCCGGCATTGACGTGATCGAGCATCAACGGCACCAGCGTCTGCACGCCGGTCATGCCTGACGGCGAGGCCGGATAGGTCTTGGCCTTCTCCTCCAGCGTATGCGGCGCGTGGTCGGAGCCGAGCACGTCGATGATGCCCTGCTCGATGCCGTACCAGATGCCGGCGCGGTGATCGGCCGAGCGCACCGGCGGGTTCATCTGCGCCAGCGTGCCGAGCCGCTCATAGCATTCGGGCGCGGCCATGGTGAGGTGATGCGGCGTCGCCTCGCAGGAGGCGACATCCTTGTGGTCGCGCAGATACAGGATCTCTTCCTTGGTCGAGATGTGCAGCACGTGGATGCGCTTGCCGGTCTCGCGGGCGAGATTGACCAGACGCTCTGTCGCCATCAGCGCTGCGGTCTCGTCGCGCCACACCGGATGCGAGCGCGGATCGCCCTCGATGCGCAGCGGCTTGCGCTCATTGAGGCGGTATTCGTCCTCGGCATGGAACGCGGCGCGGCGCCGGATCACCTGAAAGATCCGCCGCAGGCTCTCGTCGTCCTCGACCAAGAGCGCGCCGGTGGAGGAGCCGATGAACACCTTGACGCCGGCGCAGCCCGGCGCCCGCTCGAGCTCCGGCAGGTCCTGCACGTTTTCGCGGGTGCCGCCGATGAAGAACGCGAAATCGCAATGCATGCGATGGTGGCCGCGCTTGATCTTGTCGGTGAACGCCTCTGCGGTGACGGTCAGCGGGTTGGTGTTCGGCATCTCGAACACAGCGGTGACCCCGCCCATCACGGCGCTGCGCGAGCCGGTCTCGAGGTCTTCCTTCTGCGTCAGCCCCGGCTCGCGGAAATGCACCTGGGTGTCCATCACGCCGGGCAGGATGTGCAGGCCCTTGCAGTCGATCACCTCGCCGGCCGAAGCCTGGCCGAGCGAGCCGATCGCGGCGATGCGGCCGCCCGCGATACCGATATCGCGCACGCCCTCGCCGTCCTGATTGACCACGGTGCCGGATTTTAGAATGGTGTCAAAATGCTGATTCATCGGTCCTCGGCGCCCGCTTTCCGTTGTCGCGCGGGCCTTGTTCGGCGCACTCTAGCGCCTTAGCTTGGCAGGGGATATCCGCGGCCTGCGCGTTTCCCAAGGAACTTGAAAAGAGCCAATTTTGCGAATGAAAGCAGCGTTTCTTCCGGATCGGGGCGTGGTCAAGGTCTCTGGCGAGGACGCCCGCAACTTCCTCAACGGCCTCATCACGGCGGATGTCGACGAGCTGCGCCCGGGACAGGCGCGGTTTGGCGCGCTGCTGACGCCGCAGGGTAAGATCATCGTCGATTTCCTGATCACCGAGATACCCACAGGCCATGGTGGCGGCTTCCTGATCGACGCGCCGCGCGCGCTCGCCAAGGGGCTCGCCGACAAGCTCGGCTTCTACAAGCTGCGCGCCAAGGTCGTGGTCGAGAACCTCACCGACAGCCTCGGCGTGCTGGCGGCCTGGGATGGCGAGCCGGCGGCGATCCCCGATCTCGCCTTCGCCGATCCGCGCAACCCGGCGCTCGGCTGGCGCATCCTGATCCCGCAAGATCTGACGCAGAAACTCGCCGGCCTGATCGGCGCCGATCTCGTCGACGATAGCGCCTATGAGGCGCATCGGATCGCGACCGGCGTGCCGCGCGGCGGGCTCGACTTCATGTATGGCGACGCCTTCCCGCACGAGACCAATATGGACCGCCTCAACGGCGTCGATTTTGAGAAGGGCTGCTATGTCGGCCAGGAAGTGGTGTCGCGCATGCAGCACCGCGGCACGGCGCGCACCCGCACGGTGAAGATCATTCTCGACGGCCCCTCCCCTGAGACCGGCGCTACTATCCTCGCCGGCGACAAGCAGGTCGGCACCATCGGCTCGACCGCCGGCGAGAAAGGCCTCGCGCTGGTGCGCATCGACCGCGTCGCCGATGCGCTCGACGCCGGCCTGCCGCTGACCGCGGGCGGGCTCGCGCTTCATCTCGCCGAGCCCGACGCTGTCCGCATCACACCCAAGCAGACCGTCGCATGAGCCGTACCGCGCAACTGCATCCCGACGGCAAGACGCGATGCCCGTGGCCGGGCGAGGACGCGTTCTACGTCGCCTATCACGACAATGAATGGGGCGTGCCCGAATATGACGACCGCGCGCTCTACGAAAAGCTGATCCTCGACGGCTTCCAGGCCGGCCTGTCCTGGATCACGATCCTGCGCAAGCGCGAGAATTTCCGCAAAGCCTTCGACGATTTCCAGCCCGAGAAGATCGCGCGCTACAACGCCAAGAAGGTGCACGCGCTGATGAACGACGCCGGCATCGTCCGCAACCGTGCCAAGATCGAAGGCACGGTGGCGAGCGCCAAGTCGTATCTCGATATCATGGAGAAAGGCCCCGGCTTCTCGAAATTCCTCTGGGACTTCGTCGACGGCAAGCCGAAGGTCAATCAGTTCAAGACCACGGCAAGCGTGCCGGCCTCGACGCCGGTGTCGATCAAGGTCTCCAAGGAGCTCGGCGGACGCGGCTTCAAGTTCGTCGGCCCGACCATCGTCTACGCCTTCATGCAGGCCACCGGCATGGTCAACGATCACCTCGTCACCTGCTTCTGCCATGAGGCCTGCAGCGGGAAACTCCGCACACCGCGGCTCAAGACGAAATGACTGCGCGTAACTCGACGGAGACCGCCCGCGCCTGGCAGCGGATGTTGTCCGGGCGCCGGCTGGACCTGCTCGATCCGTCGCCGCTCGATATCGAGATCGTCGACATCGCACATGGATTGGCGCGGGTCGCGCGCTGGAACGGACAGACCAGCGGCGCGCACATCTTCTCGGTGGCCCAGCATACGCTGCTCGTCGAAGCCGTGATGCGCCAGCAGACGCCGCGCGTCGACATCCGCGTGCGGCTTGCCGCGCTGCTGCACGACGCGCCGGAATATGTCATCGGCGACATGATCTCGCCGTTCAAGGCGGTGCTCGCCGGCGAATACAAGGCGGTGGAGAAGCGGCTGCTGTCGGCGATCCACATCCGCTTCGGCCTGCCGCCCGTGCTGGCGGATGAGATCACCCAGCAGATCAAGGCCGCCGATCGCGGCGCCGCCTATCTCGAGGCGACGCATCTGGCGGGATTTTCGCAGGCCGAAGCCAAGCGGCTGTTCGGCCGCGATCCGGAATTGCCGGAGGCGACCGAGCGCGACTATCTAACGCCGTGGACCGCAGCGAGGGCCGAAAAGCAGTTCCTCGAGCGCTTCAAGGCATTGCACGCGTCGTAGGCGCGGCACCGCGAAACGTGCCGCCGGTTGCGGCGCAAAACGAGGCGCGGGCACGGCGCCGCCCGCCTTTGCCCACCCGGGAGCAGCCGTTATAATCGGACGCACCCGATACCCAAGGACCATCATGCTTCACGTCTGCTCGCTCGCCGCGCTCTCCGACACGGTTCGTGCCACCGGCGCCAGCCATGTGCTGACCGTGATGGCCAATGTCGACCAGGTACAACGGCCGCCCTCCGTGCTGCCGGCCAACCATCTGAAAGTGTCGATGGACGACATCATCGAACAGATGGACGGGTTCGTGGCACCCAACGAGACGCATATCGAGAAGGTGCTGACCTTCGTGCGCGGCTGGGATCGCCGCGCACCGATGGTGGTGCATTGCTACGCCGGCATCAGCCGCTCGACCGCGAGCGCATTTGCCACCGTCTGCGCGCTCAATCCGCACCGCGACGAAATGTCCATCGCCCGGCTGATCCGCGAGGCCTCGCCGATCGCGGCGCCCAACCGGCTGATCGTCAGCCTCGCCGACAAGGCGCTGGGACGCGAGGGCCGGATGCTGCGCGCGCTCGATGCGATGGGTCCGGGCAGCATGAGCGTCGAAGGCCGCCCCTTCCACATCGACCTGGAATAGCGCGGCTCGCACACCCGATCGCTTGAACTTCCGGTCCTCTCAAGTGCACTACTAGGTTGCGACCCCCCGCTGGTTGGCCACGGCTCCGGCGCGCGCTGCCGGAGGCCTGATGTTCGACTCGCCGTTCGATTTCCTCACGCTGGTCATCGCCATCGTCGCGCTCATCTTTGCGCGCCAGGCGCTGGGCCAGATCGCGCTGCTGCAGCGGCGGCTGGATGCGGTCGAGACTGCGGGTGCAGCCGCCACACGGACGGCGATGCCGCCGCCTTTGGCACCGCTGCAGGAGTTCGAGCAGACACTCCCGGCGGCACCTCCGATCGCACCGCCACCGCTCCCCGAGGCCGTACCGAGCGGGCCGGACGCGCAGACAGAGCCGACCGCGGATGCTGCGGGCGCCGCGCCACCGCCCATTCCGCAACCCGCGCCCGCGCCGGAGCCAACGCCCGGCTTCGAGGAGACGCTCGGCACGCGCTGGGTGGTGTGGATCGGCGGCCTGACGCTGGCGCTCGGCGGCTTCTTCATGGTGCGCTACTCGATCGAGGCCGGGCTGCTCGGCCCCGGCGTGCGCACGATGCTCGGCGGGCTGTTTGCGCTGGCGCTGCTCGGCGCCGGTGAATGGACGCGGCGCAAGGAAAGCATCTCCAACATCGCGGCGCTGCCGATCGCCAACATTCCGGCGATCCTCACCGCCGCCGGCACCGCGGTGGCATTCGCCACCGTCTACGCCGCCTACGCGCTGTACGACTTCCTGGCACCCGCAACCGCCTTCATCCTGCTGGGCATGGTCGCGCTCGGCACGCTCGCGGCCGCGCTGCTGCACGGGCCGGCGCTGGCCGGGCTCGGCATCGTCGGCGCCTTCGTCACGCCGATCCTGGTCTCATCGGACAAGCCCGACTTCTGGTCGCTCTACATCTATCTCGCCATCGTCACCGCCGCATCCTTCGCCCTCGCCCGCATCCGGCTGTGGCGCTGGCTTGCGGTGACGACCATCGCCTTCGCACTGCTGTGGACCTTCCCGTGCCTGCAATGCGGGCCGGAGATGGTCGCGCCGCACGTCTTCCACGTGATCGCGGGCTTCGTGCTGGCGGCGCTGCTCGTGGTCTGCGGCTTCATGCTCGGCCCCGACGGCGATGGCGAGGAAATCGAGCCGATCTCGTCGGGATCGCTCGCGGCCTATCTGTTCGGCGCGATGCTGATCGTGCTCAACAGCGCGCACGCCGACATCGCGATGATCGGCTTTGCGCTGCTCACAGCCGGCAGCCTGCTCGTCGCCTGGCGCGCACCGGCTGCCACCCGTGCGATCGGCGCCGCGTCACTCTTCGTGTTCATCGTATTCGGCGAATGGGCGGTCCGCCGCAACGTCGACATGCTGGTGCTGCCGGGCGGCGCGATCCCCGGCATCGGCCCGTCCGCGACCGACGGTTCGGTGTCGCTGCATCTCGTCACCGCGGCGCTGTTCGCGGCCGCCTTCGGCATCGCCGGCTTCCTCGCGCAACTGCGATTTGCCACGACGAGGGTCACGGTGACCTGGGCCGCGGCGGCCGTGTTCACGCCGGTCGCGCTGCTGGTCGCGCTCTATGCGCGCATCGCGCATCTCGACCGCTCGATCCCGTTCGCGATCCTCGCCGTGCTGCTGGCCGCGGCCTACGCGGCCGCGACCGAGGCGCTGACCCGGCGCGGCGAGCGTCCGGAGCTGTCGCCCTCGATTGCGTTGTCGGCGACCGGCGCTCTCGCCTCGCTGGCGCTTGCGCTGACCTTCGCGCTCGACAAGGGCTGGCTCACCATCGCGCTGGCGCTGGTGTCGATGGGCACGGCATGGCTGTCGGTGCAGCGGCCGATCCCGTTCCTGCGCTGGCTCGCTGCGATCCTGGCCGGCATCGTGGTGCTGCGCATCGGCTACGAGCCGCGGATCGCCGGCGATGCCGTCGGCACCACGCCGATCTTCAACTGGCTGTTGTGGGGCTATGGCGTCCCGGCGCTGTCGTTCTGGGCCGCAAGCCATTTCCTGCGCCGCAATGGCGACGACGTCCCGCTGCGCATCATCGAATCCGCCGCAATCCTGTTCACGGTGCTGCTAGCCTTCATGGAGATCCGCCACGCGGTCAATGGCGGCGACGTCTATCGCGACAGCGCCGGGCTGACCGAGGTTGCGCTGCAAGTTGGCGTGACGCTCGCGATGGCGATCGGGCTGGAGCGGTTGCGCCTGCGCACCGGCAGCATCGTCCACAATGTCGGCGCGGTCCTGCTGACTGCCTTTGCCGGGCTTGCCAGCGTGTTCGGGCTGCTGTTTCTGGAGAATCCGATGCTATGGGCGCATGACGTCGGCGGCAGCTTCATCAACCTGCTGCTGCTCGCCTATGCGCTGCCGGCCGTGCTCGCGCTGCTGCTGTCCTACGCGGTTGCGGGCCATCGTCCCGCGGCTTACGCCAACACAATCGCAGCCGGCGCGCTGATCCTCGCGCTCGCTTATGTGACGCTTGAGATCCGCAGGCTCTATCACGGGCCGGTGCTGGCGCGCGGCGAGACCACGGGCGCGGAGCAATATACTTATTCGATCGCCTGGCTGATGTTCGGCGTCGCGCTGCTCGGCATCGGCATCGTGGTCAATTCGGAGCGGGCGCGGCTTGCGTCCGCTGCCGTGATCGGCCTGACAATCCTGAAAGCGTTCCTGGTCGACATGTCGACACTGTCAGGTGTCTACCGGGCGCTGTCGTTCATGTGCCTTGGCATCGTACTGGTCGCGATCGGCTGGCTGTACCAGCGGATCCTGTTTCGCAGGCGGGCCGCGCCGCCTGTGCCGCAGGCTGGGGGTTAGAACCGCTTGTCGTGAAAGGTGAGCCTCAGTCGCAAGTCTCACAGTCGACGGACTCGGCGACCAGGCGAATCCTGAAAACCGGCTTTCTGCCCTCGTCGAGCAGCTCCATGTGCCATTCGCTGTTCTGCTTCAGATTGCGCGAAATGCTGCCGAGGAAATTGCCGCAGACCTTGGTCATCTCGGCCCAGGCCACATCACGGCTTTCAAACTCCGTCGCGTGGTCGGACGCGCCAGCGTAATCGCCGTCACTGATCCGGAAAAAATACTGCGCCATATGACTACTCAAAATCGGAGCCCCCAACATCTCGCCGCCTGGCGAACGCTAGGTATTGAGTAGATAACAACGCGTGGCGACCGCCATCCGTATGACTACGGCTTGGCGGCGCTATTCCCGTTAGCGCGCAGATGAAACGTTGGTCAGCAGAGCGTTAGTCGGTGGAGCGGCGCAACTCCGGCGCGCTCTCGACCTTGGCGGGTTCGGCCTTGACCGGCTCGAGCTTCGCGCTTCCGACCTGCGGCGTCTCAACGCGCGACACTTCAGTCTGCGAGGCATCCGCGGATCGGGTGCGCGGGTGCAGCGAGCGTGGCCGCGCCACCGCGCGCGCCATCAGCATCTGTTGGCCGCCCTGATGGCGGAATTCGCAATAGGCGAAGCCCATGCCGGAGACCGAGCCGCGGAACGAGCGCTCGTCCTGCTTGTCGAGGTTGAAGCACGGCTCGAACGGAATGCCCTTCAGCGAGGCGCAAACGCTCTGGCCGCGGATTTGCAGCGTGTTGCCGGGCAGGCGCACATGGCGGATCGGACCGGAGCCGGAGAACTGGATCGAGCCAGCCGCGCCCATGTCGTCGAGGATGCGGCCGGCGCCGCGCGTGCCATCGAAACAGGTGAAGGCGAATACCTTGCCCGCGACAAACTTGCGGGCCTCATCGGCGTTCATCATGCCTGCGAACGCCGGCACGACCATTGCCCCGGCCGTGACGGCCCCCAACACCAAACGCGCAAGCATGAGCTACTCCACTTACGAGCGCGGGCACCCGCTCCTTGTTGAGCATGATCCCCGCGACCGACGCTTCTCGACGTCCGCGCGAGGAAACCCGGCCCCCCGGGATCATGCTGCAAGTCTCTTTACCCGCTGCTTACCATACCAACCGTGGCAACATTGGAGCAGCTTGGTTGGTAAAGTCTGAACGTCCTCAGACTATTTTTACCACGATCCGCCCGCGGACCTGGCCGCCGAGAATTTTCGCACCAAAGCCCATGACCTCATCCAGGGCGATTTCATGAGTGATATCAGCCAGTTTTGCCTTATCCAGATCGCTGGCAAGGCGGCGCCAGGCGGTCCGCCTGAGTTCGATCGGGCACATCACGGAATCGATGCCGAGAAGGCACACGCCGCGCAAAATGAAGGGCGCGACCGACGACGGCAGGTCCATACCAGCCGCCAGGCCGCATGCCGCGATGGCGCCGCCGTATCTGGTCATCGAAAGCAGGTTGGCGAGCGTGGTCGAGCCGACGCTGTCGACGCCGCCCGCCCAGCGCTCCTTGGCAAGCGCCTTCGGGGCGCCGGACAGCTCGGCGCGGTCGATCACTTCGCTGGCGCCGAGCCCCTTGAGATAGTCGGTCTCCGACATCCGCCCGGTCGACGCAATGACGTGGTAGCCGAGCTTCGACAGCACCGCGATCGCGACCGAACCGACGCCGCCGGCAGCGCCCGTCACCACGACCGGGCCGCTCTTCGGGGTCAGACCGTGCTTCTCCAGAGCCAGCACCGACAGCATCGCGGTATAGCCGGCGGTGCCGACCGCCATCGCATCGCGGGCCGAAATGCCGTCCGGCAGCCGCACCAGCCAGTCGCCCTTGACGCGGGCCTTTTCGGCATAGGCGCCGAGATGGGTCTCGCCCATGCCCCAGCCGTTGCAGACGACCTTGTCGCCCGCCTTCCAGTCCGGATGGCTTGATTGCTCGACCGTGCCGGCGAAATCGATGCCGGCGATCATCGGGAAGCGACGCACCACCGGCGCCTTGCCGGTCAGCGCGAGGCCGTCCTTGTAGTTCAGCGTCGACCATTCGACACGGACGGTGACGTCGCCATCCATCAATTCCGCCTCGTCGAATTGGGTCAGTGCGGCGGTGGTACCCTTGTCCGCCTTGTCGATCCTGATTGCCTTGAACGTTGCCACGATGAGCACTCCCCGTAATCTTGGTTTCGGAAAAGTGTTTAACCCATCAGGCGGGCTGCGCAACCGGGCGCACGACCGGCTTTTCGACGATCGGCAGATTGATCAGCGCCGACAGCACGCCGAACACCACCGACAGCCACCAGATCGGCGTGTAGGAACCAACCTGCTCGAACACGATGCCGCCGAGCCAGACGCCGAGGAAGCCGCCGACCTGATGGCTGACGAAGGCGAAGCCGTACAGCGTCGCAAACCAGCGCGTGCCGAACATCAGCGCCACCAGCGCCGAGGTCGGCGGCACCGTGGAGAGCCAGGTCAGGCCAGAGATCGCGCCGAACGCAATCGCCGAGAAGGTCGTGATCGGGAACGAGATGAAGGCGATGATCGACAGCGCGCGGGTGAAATAGATCACCGACAGGATGTAGCGCTTCGGGAACATGTTCTGCAGCCAGCCGACGCTGAGCGAGCCCATGATGTTGAACAAGCCGATTGCCGCGATCACCCAGCCGCCGGTCGAGGCCGGAATGCCACGGTCGGCGAGATAGGCCGGCAGATGCACGGTGATGAAGGCGAGCTGGAAGCCGCAGGTAAAGAAGCCGAGCACCAGCAACACGTAGGAGCGATGGCCGAAGGCTTCGGCCAGCGCGGTCTTGAACGATTGCTGATCGGCGGGCGCGGCCTCATGCGTCTCTGCCGGCGGCGTCGAGAGCGCCAGCGACAGCGGCAGGATCAGCAGCATCAGCGCGGCGAACACCAGCAGAGCAGTCTGCCAGCCAAAATTGTCGATCATCGCAACGCCGAACGGGGCGAACAGGAACTGGCCGAACGAGCCCGCGGCGGTGCCGGCGCCGAGCGCGATGCCGCGCTGCGCGGGCGGCAGCAGCTTGCTGAACGCGGACAGAACGAGGTTGAACGAGGAGCCCGACAGCCCGAAGCCGATCAGGACGCCGGCGCCGATGTCGAGCGACAGCGGCGTCGTCGAGTAGCGCATCAGCAGCAGGCCCGCAGCGTAAAGCAGCGCGCCGACGATCATCACGCGCAGCACGCCGAAGCGGTCGGCAATGGCGCCGGCGATCGGCTGGCCGAGACCCCACAACAGGTTCTGCAGCGCCAGTGCGAGGCCGAACACATCGCGGCCCCAGGCGAATTCGCGGCCCATCGGCTGCACGAAGAAGCCGAGGCTGGAGCGCGGGCCGAAGCTCAACAATGCGATCGCGCAGCCGCAGACGATGATCACAAGCGGCGTGCGCCAGGTGCCGGACGCCGGTCGAAGATCGCCGGTGGTAACAGCCATGTTGTCTTCCCCCGCAGCTGCTGCGGGGGAACCGCCCCGCCGAACATTACGGGGAGTTAATGCATCTGCATGAAAACCCCAAGAGGGCCCGGGAGAAAAATCTTCGCCCGCAGGGCTGCTCTGCAGAATTGGAAAGGATGATGCGCGTCATTCCGGGGCATGCCGCACCCACCCGGAACAGGGCGAAAGACCACTATCGCTTGGCGCTGGCCTGCTCGGCAGAACTCTGGGCCGCCTCGGCGAGCTGCGCCGAGATCTTGGCGGTCTCGGCCGGGTTGCCCCAACTCGGCGCATCGCTGCCGTCGCCCCAGGCGCGCGGGCGATAGAAGGTGTGGACGCCGAACTTGTACATCTTCTTCATTTCGCTGACCCAGGACGGTCGCACCCAATAGGCATGGTAGTGGGTCGAGCGGTCGACTTCGGGCAGCCACAATTTGCCGTCGAGCATCGCTTTCGCGATCTTCTTCGCGCGGTCCCACATATCGGGCTCGCGGACGACGTCGGCAGTGTTGTCGCAGGCGAAGGTGAACTGACAGGCGTAGTGCCGGTTCTTGTTCTGGTAGACCACGCCGCACACCGTCTCCGGATATTTGCCGGAGAAGGCACGGTTCAAGACCACCTGGGCGACCGCGATCTGGCCGCGCACCGCTTCGCCGCGGGCTTCGAAGTAGACCGCCTCAGCCAGGCACTTCTCCGACTTGGCGCGCGACTTGTCGTCGAACAGGCCGAGCCGCTCCGCCGGCGTCTTGGTGTGCTGGTCGTCGGCGTTGACCTCGCCCTTCGGCGCGATGCTCTCGCCCATCTCGCCGGCCCTGACCGGGCCGTCGGCATCGACCGGCAATGACGCCATCACCTTCATGTCGGGATCGGGCTGCGCTACCGGCATCACGACGACCGGCGCCTCGCCGGGCTGCCAGCGCTCGAGATTCTCGGGCGTGCCGAGCGAAGAGCCGAAGAACAGGCTGGCGGTCTTGAATGCAAACGGGTCGCGCTCATGCGCTGCATCGGCGGGCGCAGCAGCAGGCTTCGCGGGCGCCGGCTTCAGATCGTCGAGCGGGCTGGCCTCGAGCGACAGCGACACGTCGTAATGCTGCGACGACGGCTTGGCATATTGCGGCAGCGGCGGCGCGCGCAGCGCTTCCTGCAATTCCGGATCGAGCGGCGCGCTGTCGGCCGGCGCGGTCGCGGTCTTCATGCCCTTGACCGACGAATTCGATGTTGCAGGATCCTCGTTCGCCGGCGCCGTGTTTGCGGGCTCGGAAGGCTCGACCTGATCGGGCCCCCTGACCACGAGACGATCGCCCTTCAGGGTGCGATCGACCTTGGGGAAATCGGATGCCGCGTAACGCGGCGGCGGCGCCGCGATCGGATTGCGCGTCACCGTGCCGGTGATGTCGACGCTCGAATTGTCCAGCCTGGCGAGCAGGATTTGCGGGGCCTGCGGCGCGGATGTTCCGATCGGACGGCCGAAGCTGTAGGTGGCGACCTGGATCGAGCCGACCGCGGATGCGAAGACGCGCTTCTGCCAGCGCTCGGCGACGCCGGGCTGCCGGGCCAGGAGCGAAGCAATATCCTGATATCCGATCTCGGTCGGCATCAGGGCGAAGATGCCTAGACCGAGACCGAAGAGCGCAAGACGTGCGCCCTTCGGCTGGTTACGCGACACAAACATCGTACGCTCACGCAACGCTTACTGAGTGCAATCGAACGCGGTACATCCGCGCAATTCGACCTTTCCCGTTGCTAACTTGTTTAGGTTGCCGCGGAGTTAATCGACGTTGCCCGCGCGCTACACTCAAGCGATCGCAGAGTCTTCGCGCGTTGCATCGCGCGCCTTGGTAAATGCGCGGCGCATGAAGGTCGTGAACATCCGGTTAACGAAGATGGTGAACAAGGCGTTACGCGCGACCGTCTCTGCGTGGTGTTGAGGCAGCGCACCACAAACAAAATGGCCGGGACTTGGTCCCGGCCATGGTTGTCACCGAATTGTTCGATCGTTCACGCCTGGCTAGCGGCGGCCTTGCCGAGCGCGGCCTGGGCCGCGGCGAGACGCGCGATCGGCACGCGGTAGGGCGAGCAGGACACGTAGTCGAGCCCGACCTCGTGGCAGAACACGACCGACGCCGGATCGCCGCCGTGCTCGCCGCAGATGCCGACCTTCAGATTCGGACGCGTCTTGCGGCCGCGCTCGACGCCGATCCTGACCAGCTCGCCGACGCCGTCGCGATCGACCGAGATGAACGGATCGATCTCGAGAATGCCCTTGGCGACATAGGTGCCGAGGAAGCTCGCAGCGTCGTCACGGCTGATGCCGTAGGTGGTCTGCGTCAGGTCGTTGGTGCCGAAGGAGAAGAACTCCGCAGTCTCTGCGATCTCGCCGGCCATCAGGCAGGCGCGCGGCAATTCGATCATGGTGCCGACCTGGTAGCTCAGCTTGGCCCCGGTTTCCTTCATCACCGCCTTGGCCATGGCATCGATCCGCGCCTTGACCAGGTCGAACTCGGCCTTGGTGGCGATCAGCGGCACCATCACCTCGAGACCGACCGGCTTGCCAGTGCGCTTGCCGGCCTCGACGGCCGCCTCGAAGATCGCGCGCGCCTGCATCTCGGCGATCTCCGGATAGGCGATCGCGAGACGGCAGCCGCGGAAGCCGAGCATCGGGTTGAACTCGGACAGTTCGCGGGCGCGGTCGGCGAGCTTGCGCGGATCGGTATTCATGGCGCGCGCCACTTCCTCGATCTCGGCCTGGGTGTGCGGCAGGAATTCATGCAGCGGCGGATCAAGCAGACGGATCGTGACGGGCAGGCCCTTCATGATCTCGAACAGCTCGACGAAGTCGGCGCGCTGCATCGGCAGCAGTTTCGACAGCGCGGCGCGGCGCGACTGCTCGTCCTCGGAGAGGATCATCTCGCGCACGGTGCGGATGCGGGTCTCCTCGAAGAACATGTGCTCGGTGCGGCAGAGGCCGATGCCTTCGGCACCGAACTTCACCGCGGTGCGCGCGTCATCGGGCGTGTCACCGTTGACGCGGACGCCGAGCTTGCGGACCTCGTCGGCCCAGCCCATCAGCGTGCCGAACTCGCCGGACAGTTCCGGCTCGATCATCGGCATCCGGCCGGCCAGCACCTGCCCGACCGAGCCGTCGATGGTGATGACGTCGCCGGTCTTGAAGGTGCGCGAACCGATGCTCATGGTGCCGCGGCCGTAATCGACGCGGATGGTGCCGCAGCCGGAGACGCAGGGCTTGCCCATGCCGCGCGCGACCACCGCCGCGTGCGAGGTCATGCCGCCGCGGGTGGTGAGAATGCCTTCCGCGGCGTGCATGCCGTGGATGTCTTCCGGGCTGGTTTCGATGCGGACCAAAATCACCTTGCGTCCGTCGGCCTGCAGCTTGGCCGCTTCGTCCGACGAGAACACGATCTCGCCGGAGGCCGCACCTGGCGACGCCGGCAGGCCGGTCGCGATCACGTCGCGCTTGGCGGCCGGATCGATGGTCGGATGCAGCAGCTGATCGAGCGAGGCGGGATCGATCCGCGTCACCGCGTCCTTCCTCGAGATCAGGCCTTCGTTGGCGAGCTCGACCGCGATGCGCAGCGCCGCTTTCGCGGTGCGCTTGCCGCCGCGGGTCTGCAGCATCCACAGCTTGCCCTGCTCGACCGTGAACTCCATGTCCTGCATGTCGCGGTAGTGCTTCTCGAGCAGCGTGTAGATCCGCGTCAGCTCCTTGAAGGCGTGCGGCATCGCGGCTTCCATCGACAGCTTGTCGGAGCCGGATTCCTGGCGCGCTTCCTCGGTGATGTCCTGCGGCGTGCGGATGCCGGCGACGACGTCCTCGCCCTGCGCGTTGATCAGGAACTCGCCGTACAGCTTGCTCTCGCCGGTCGAGGGGTTACGGGTGAAGGCAACGCCGGTCGCCGAGGTCTCGCCCATGTTGCCGAACACCATCGCCTGCACGTTGACGGCGGTGCCCCAGGATTCCGGGATGTCGTGCAGCTTGCGGTAGGTCACCGCGCGCGCGTTCATCCAGGATGAGAACACCGCGCCGATCGCGCCCCACAGCTGGTCGTGCGGATCCTGCGGGAAGTCGTGGCCAGTCTCCTTGGCAACCGCTTCCTTGTACTTGCCGACCAGCTCGACCCAGTCGTCGCCGGTCAGGTCGGTGTCGAGCGAATAGCCCTGGCCGTCCTTGAAAGTGTCGAGGATGTCCTCGAAGTGATGATGCTCGAAGCCGAGCACCACGTCGGAATACATCGTGATGAAACGGCGATAGCTGTCATAGGCGAAGCGGCGGTCGCCGGAGAGCTCGGCGAGCGCTTCGACCGTACGGTCGTTGAGGCCGAGATTGAGCACGGTGTCCATCATGCCCGGCATCGAGGCGCGCGCACCCGAGCGCACCGAGACCAGCAGCGGGTTCCTGGCATCGCCAAAGGTCTTGCCGGTCAGCTTGCCGACATAGTCGAGCGCCTTCTCAACCTGAGCTTTCAATTCCTTCGGATACGTCTTGTCGTGTTCGTAGAAATAGGTGCAGACCGAGGTCGGGATGGTGAAGCCGGGAGGCACCGGCAGGCCGAGATTGGCCATTTCCGCGAGGTTGGCGCCCTTGCCGCCGAGCAGATCGCGCAAGGTCGCCTGGCCCTCGGCCTTGCCGTCACCGAACGTATAGACCCACTTGCCGGCCTTGATCGCAGCCGGGACCGCCTTTTTCGCTGGCGTGGCCACCTTCGCCGGCGCCTTGCTGGCGGGCTTTGCAGCCGGCTTGACAGCGGCTTTCGGCGCCGCCTTCGGGGCGCTCTTCTTCAGCGCCTTGCGCGCCGGCGCGGCCTTGCGGGCCGCTGCGGATGGCTTTGATTTCGCTGCAGTTTTCTCGGCAGTTTTCGCAGCAATTTTCTTGGACTTCGCGACGGCTTTGGCCATGTCAGACAACAATCCGGAAGGAGGGGTCGAAGATGCGCGCCTTACACCATTTTGGGGGGTTCCGCGCAAGCCGCGAAACCCCGCTTTCCCGCTACAGGTGCAGCCAGCGCAACAGGCCCATCCCCACCAGCCCGACGAAGATCAGGTAGATCGCGACGATGTAATTGAGCAGCCGCGGCATGATCAGGATCAGGATGCCTGCAATCAGAGCGACAATGTGCGGCAAATGCCCAGCGGTGATGACCATTGAAGTTTCTCCGGCGGTTTTTGGAGGAGCGAATCGAGCGGCAGTTTATCCGCTGCGGGGGTTCCCACATCAAGACGCCCGTCACGCCCGCGGGTTCCCGCAACTCACGAAAATTGCTCCAAAATGCCGCGTGTATGGCGGCAGTTTTTCCGGAACATCACCACACCGGATGCATTGGCTCGCCATGTGCGCTGGTGAAGGCCGGCGTGCCGCGTGAAAACAATGGAGCGAGCCATGCGAAACAGAATACTTGCCGTTGCAGCGGTTGCTGCTGCGATCACGGTGCCGGCTGTTGCCGCACAGGCCCAGACCGTCGGCATCGTCCGCGGTGGTCCGGCGGTCGCCGTCGAGGATGACGGAGCAATCGCGGTCGAGCAGCGTCCGGCATTCCGCGAATACATCGTACGCGAGCGCGTGCCGAACTACACGGTGCCTGATCGCGTCGTGGTCGGCACCGTCCTGCCGGATGCCGGCGTGACCTATTACGACGTGCCGCAACGGTTCGGCGCGACGCCCTATCGCTACACCGTCGTGAACGGTGAGACCGTTCTGGTCGAGCCGCGTTCGCGACGGATCGTTCAGGTGGTCGAATAAGCCCCCAGCCGCCTGAACGCGATGTCCGGGCGCCGCGCAAGCGGATGTGCGCGCAGATCGACCGGACTTGAAAGCCCCGCCCGGCCTCCCCACCGGGTGGGGTTTTTCATGGATACCTACGATTTCAGGATCGAGAGCAGCGTCGAGGTCGACTTGTAGCTCTTGATCGCGGCGTCCTGGAAATCCTGCGTCCAGTTGGCCGCCTGCCGCTCTTCCGCACTCATCGAGGAATATTGCTTGAGGATGCCGAGGCTGAACTGGCGCGGATCGCCAGCGGACTGGCTCTGCTTCAGCGCGTCGAGCACCGCAAGGCGCGTCCGTGTGTTGAGTTCCTGCTTGGCCGCGAAGATCTCCTCGGTGGAGAATTTCTTGTCCTGGTTCAGCGAGATCGCCGAGAGCGAGCGGTTGTCGAGCGAGGACAGGTCGGCGAGCCGTCCGGTCTTGCGCCTGGCATCGTAGACCAGTTCCTTGCCGTTGCTCGCAGCCTGGCCCTTCTGCCGATCGAGGAAGGCGCGCACGTCGCTCGCCACGCTGCTGAAGTCGCGCGTCGTGCCCGTCGCAGGAGACGTGGTCCCCGCCAGCGCGGCCGCGATCGGGTCACCAGTAATTCCAGATGGCGCCGTGTTCGGATCCTGTTGCGTCGCCTGATAGCCCTTCAACACCGCGGCGCGCTGGCTGGCCCAGGTCGCGGTCGCCTTCTCCTCGTCGCTGGCGCCATCGAGATAATCGAGCGCTGCCTTGTAGCTGACGCTGAAGTCGCCGGTCAGGCGCGTGGTCGCAAGCGAGGGCGCCAGCGCCGTGTCGAAGCGCTGCTTCAGTTCGGTGGCCGCAACCGCCTGCTCGTCCGGCGTGAACTTGCCGCCATTGTTGGTCGAGATCGCAAACAGCGAACGGCGATCCAGCGTCGAGAGATCGATCGTGGTCTTGCCGTCGACGATCGGCACCTTGACGCCGGCCACCGTGTAGAGCCGATCGAGCGTGACGCGCGCATCGCTCGTCACCGTCGCGAAGTCGGGCTGCGGCGCCTTGGCGAGCTGGGCGCGGGCGGCATCCGACAGCGTGAGGTTGGTTGCGGCATTTGACGTCGACGACGCCGACAGATCGCCGGCCGTGCCGTCGCCCGACAAGGTCGCCGCCAGCGAGGGCGTCGCCGCGGCCCGCGCATAGGCCGAACCATATTGGGCGTAGGGATTGGGCGTGGTGCCGATCGAGGTCATCGGGGAGGTCTCTGCATTGGCGCAAAGGGCGATTTCTTAAGAAATCGTTGACCCGGCAGGACCTTCGCAGGGCATGGTTAACAAATTGCAAATTGTGTCCAAATATTTCCGGCGCGACCCGCCGCTCGGCGGCGCCCCCTCATTTGTCCGCGACCCAGCGGTGGCGACGCTGGGTGAAGACGGATTGCGACGGCGCGGGAAAGTCGGGGTCGGCGAAGGCACCAACCGCAACGCCGATCAGATCCGGCGCGCGGCCCGGCTCCCAATAGACCGACGTTCCGCAATTCGGACAGAAATGGAACACCACCGCAGACCCGCTGTCGCCGATGCGGCTGTATTCGCGCGCCTCGCCCTGCGGCTCGACATCGGCGCGCGGAAAGAACGCCGCGACGCCATAGGTGCTGCCGGTCCGCCTCTGGCACTCCAGGCAATGGCACAGCGATATCCTGAGAGGCTCGCTCTGACAGGTGACGCGGAGCTGTCCGCAGGCGCATGTCGCGAGCCTCGCCATCATCACCTGCCTTTGCTTGCGACCAGCCGGTGAATGACTTTGCCGGACGACGCGCTGACGACTTCCTCATCGAGCAGCAATTCGGCCGCCGCCAGTTCAGTCCGCACCAGGGCCGCATCGAAAGCTGCATAGAGCCGGCCGTGTGCATCACGCGCATCGTCACCCGCGGTGACGCGCCAGCTGAGATAGAAGACGCCGCCGGGCTTGACGATATCGAACATGCGGCGCACCGACGGCGCGATCAGCGCGGGATCGAGATGCATGATCACGGTCTCGCACAACACATTGTCGAAGCTGCCGGAGGCGATGCCGGATAGCTCAGGCAGTTCGGCACGCGCAAAGCGCAGCGCCGGATAGCGCGTCCGCGCTTCCGCCAGCAGTCCCTCGGAGGCATCAAAACCTTCAGCCGGAAAGCCATTGGCATTCAGCCACGTCACCTCGCGGCCGCTGCCGCAGCCGATATCGGCGGTTGTGCCGCCCTTGACGAAGAAACGTGTGACGATGTCCTGCAGATCGACCGGCGACGGCTGCTCGTGCCAGTCCTGCGCAAACGCCACCGCTTCCTTGTCGTAAGCGGCGAGCGTTGCGCGGTCCATCGGTCAGCCCTCGATTTTGGAGAAATCCGCCACCGCACGCGTCGCGGCGCGGATCTCGTTGAGCAACTTCAGGCGGTTTTCGCGCACCTTCGGGTCGTCGTCGTTGACCTTGACCTTGTCGAAGAACGCATCGACCGCCGGGCGCAGCTTGGCCATCGCACTCATCGCAGCGGCGAAGTCTTCCTTGTCGACGGCGGCGGAGGCCTCGGCCTTCACCTGGTCGATCGCTTTCGCGAGCGTCTTCTCTTCGTCGAGCTTGTAGAGCGCAGCGTCAGGTTCCTTGTCAAACTCGCGCTTATCTTTCTTCTCTTCGATGGTGAGAATGTTGCTCGCGCGCTTCGTACCAGCGAGTAGATTTTTGCCGTCATCCGTATCAAGAAATCTTCCAAGCGCGTCGACACGATCGACGATTGGAGTCAACGGATGTCCTTGCAGTAGCGACCCTGTAGCAAGCACCGCGTCCACCAAATCGTGACGCGCTTTCTGATCTCTTAGTTGAACCTTGAGCCGATCCTCGAAGAACATCATCAGATTGTCGATGATATCAGCCACATTCAAATAGTCTTTGCCGAATGAGTTCTTGAAATGAGATTCGACCAGATTGCGAAACCCAATTCTAATCCGGTTATCGAGAACTATCCGGATCACTCCCAAGGCAGCTCGCCGCAGCGCAAATGGGTCCTTCGACCCTGTCGGCTTCTCGTCGATTAGCCAGAACCCCGCCAGCGTATCCAGCTTGTCCGCCAGCGCCACCGCGACGCTCACCGGATCGGTCGGCACGCGATCAGTCGGCCCCTGCGGCTTCCAGTGCTCCTCGCTCGCGGCTGCGACCGAGGCATCCTCACCCTGCGCCAGTGCGTAATACTTACCCATCAAGCCCTGCAGCTCCGGGAATTCGCCCACGACCTCGGTCAGCAAATCCGCTTTCGCGAGGCGTGCCGCGCGCCTGGTCTTCTCGACATCGGCGCCGACCAGCGGCGCGATCTCGGCGGCGAGCCGCTCGATGCGTTTGATCCGCTCTGCTTGCGTGCCGAGCTTCTCGTGGAACACGATCTGCTCGAACTTGGGCAGCCGGTCCTCGAGCTTGGTCTTCAGATCGGTCTCGTAGAAGAACTTTGCGTCGGACAGACGCGGGCGGATCACGCGCTCATTGCCGGCGACGATGGTCTTGCCGCCGTCGGGCGCCTCGATGTTGGCGGTCAGCACGAACTTATTGGTCAATTTGCCGGTCTTGGGATCCTTGACCACAAAGCACTTCTGGTTGTTGCGGATCGTGGCGCGGATCACCTCGTCAGGAATCGCCAAAAATTCCTTCTCGAACGATCCCATCATCACAACAGGCCATTCGACGAGGCCGGAGACCTCGTCGAGCAGCACCTGATCCTCGACCAGCTCGAGGCCCTGCGCGAACGCGAGCTCCTTGGCGTCCTCGAGGATGATGTCCTTGCGCGCCTGCGGATCGAGGATGACTTTTGCGGCCTTCAGCTTGGCCTCGTAGTCCTCGAAACGGCGCACCGAGATCGCGGCCGGTGCCATGAAGCGGTGGCCATAGGTGGTCTGCCCGGCTTCGATGCCGTCGACGGAGAATGTCACGACATCGGGCTCCTCGGTCTCCAGACCGAAGGTCGCGGTGATGGCGTGCAGCGGGCGCACCCAGGTCAGCGAGCCTGATTTCGCCGAGCGCGCACCCCAGCGCATCGATTTCGGCCAGGGGAAGGTGCGGATGATCACCGGTAGCATTTCCGCGATCACGTCGATCGCGGCGCGGCCGGGCTTTTCGATCAGCGCAATGTAGAAATCGCCCTTCTTCGGATCGGTCTGGATTTTTGCCTCGCTGATCGAGGTGAGACCAGTGGCCTTCAAGAATCCCTGGATCGCGGGCTCTGGGCCGCCGACGCGCGGGCCGCGGCGCTCGTCCTTCAGGTCGGGCTGGCGCGCGGGAATGCCGTGCACGGTGAGCGCCAGCCGCCGCGGGGTCGCGAACGCCTTGGCGCCTTCATAGACGAGGCCCTCGGCGACCAGCTTGTCGGTCACCATGCGGCGCAGATCGTCCGCCGCCTTCGCCTGCATGCGCGCGGGGATTTCTTCGGAGAACAGTTCGAGGAGAAGATCGGGCATCAGACCGCCCTGCCCGTTTCAGTGTGGATCCACGCCTCGCCGCAGGCCTTCGCCAGATCGCGCACGCGGGCGATATAGCTCTGCCGCTCCGTCACCGAGATGACGCCGCGGGCGTCGAGCAGGTTGAACACATGGCTCGCCTTGATGCACTGGTCGTAGGCCGGCAAGGCCATCAGATGTTCCTTACTGTTGCCGCCCTCACGCCAGCCGGCGGCGAGATATTTGCGGCAGGCGTCCTCGGCCATCCTGAACTGCTCGAACAGCATCGCGGTGTCGGAATATTCGAAATTGTGCCGCGAATATTCCTGCTCGGCTTGCAGGAAGACGTCGCCATAGGTGACCTTCTCGGCGCCCTCGCGGCCGTTGAAGTTGAGGTCGTAGACGCGGTCGACGCCCTGCACATACATCGCGAGCCGCTCGAGCCCGTAAGTGAGCTCGCCCGCGACCGGCGCGCATTCGACGCCGGCGACCTGCTGGAAGTAGGTGAACTGCGACACTTCCATGCCGTCGCACCAGCATTCCCACCCCAAACCCCAGGCGCCCAGGGTCGGGCTCTCCCAGTCGTCCTCGACGAAGCGGATGTCATGGACGGCGGCATCGATGCCGATCGCGGCGAGCGACTTCAGGTACAAGTCCTGAAGGTTCGGCGGCGACGGCTTCATGATCACCTGGAACTGGTAGTAGTGCTGCAGGCGGTTGGGGTTTTCGCCGTAGCGGCCGTCCTTGGGCCGCCGCGACGGCTGCACATAGGCCGCGTTCCAGGGCTTTGGCCCCAGCGCGCGCAGCGTGGTCGCGGGATGGAAGGTACCGGCGCCCATTTCCATGTCGTAGGGCTGCAGGATGACGCAACCCTGCTCGGCCCAGAATCGCTGGAGAGCCAGGATGAAGCCCTGGAACGAACGTTCCGGGCGCATGTGGTCAGGCAGGGCGTCCATCGTCACGACAGGTCTCGCGAGGGGGGTTGTAAAGCGCGCGGGACCGTATCGGCGGCAGCCAATGGAATCAAGGCGATGGGGATGTTTCTGCGAGCTGTCGTCACCTCTCCCGCTTGCGGGGGAGGTCGGATCGCATCTTTGGATGCGATCCGGGTGGGGGCTCTATCCACGATACGACTCGCGGATAGAGCCCCCACCCCGACCCTCCCCCGCAAGCGGGAGAGGGAGCACAATCCCTGAGTGGCAAGATTGGGAGATCCAGGCCTTAGCCCGGGCGATAGGCCCCGGTCACGGGGTCGCGGCGCAGGGTCTTGATTTCGCCCGCATGCGCGGCTTCGGCCACGCGGGACAATCGCGCCTCTTCCAGTTCCTGGTTGATCCGGACGGCCGTCTTGTAAGCCCAGCGGACCACGGCCAGGCCACCCAGGACGCCTGCGAATGCAATCAGCGGCGGCATCGGTCGATCCTTGTCGTTCACGTCTGTCAGACCCCCAATACCAGGCATTCTTACGCAAGCCGGCCTGCGCCGCAATCGCACTTTTGGGACTAAATGGCGCGCTCACAACCGTGTGTTCACAGCCCGAATCTGGCCCAAATCGCCCGTGTTTCCAACGCCGAGATCAGATCGTCCGGCAGCGCGGCGATGCCGTCCAGCGCCGCCAGCGAGCCCGCCCCCGCCGCCCGGCGACCGAGCAGGCCGGACAGCATGCCGCTCGCGGGCGCGATCACCGGGGTCAGCACCTTCTCGCCATAGCGGGCGCGCAAGGTCGAACGAAGGTCGCCGATTGCGTCGGCGAGCCCGAGACCGATCGCGGTGTCGCCCGCCCAGTACTCGCCGGTGAACAGCGCGTCGTCGGCACCCTTGAGGCGGCTGCCGCGGCTCTGCTTCACCAGCGCGATGAAGATCGCATGGATCTCGCGCTGGATCGCCTTCAGCCGGGCGACGTCATCAGGGTTCTCGGGAAGGAACGGGTCGAGCATCGCCTTGTGGCTGCCCGCCGTATAGAGCCGGCGCTCGACCCCGATCTTCTTGATCAGCCCCTCGAGGCCAAAGCTGCCGCCGACCACGCCGATCGAGCCCAGGATCGAGGACGGGTCGCAATAGATCTCGTCGCCCGCGCAGGCGATCATGTAGCCGCCGGAGGCCGCGACGTCCTCGACGAATACCAGCACCGGCAGCTTCTTCTCGGCCGCCAGTTGCCGGATGCGCAAATAGATCTGCCGCGACTGCACCGGCGAGCCGCCCGGCGAATTGATCACCAGCGCCACCGCCTTGGCATTCCGAGTGCCAAAGGCGCGCTCCAGCATCTTGGCGACGCCGGAGAGCGTCATGCCGGGCCGCAGCGGCGTCACCGCGCCGATCACGCCCGACAGCCGCACCACCGGCACCACCGCCGTGCCGCGCCTGAACCGCGCCGGAAGCATTTTCTGCGCACGCTCGAACAGTCCCGGACGTCTGGCGCGATCACTTATTTGTTCACTCATGCCGTTACCTCGAATTAACCATTTTTTATCACGCCACTGTCATTGGAATCCGTGGAACGCGTTTTGCATTTTGTCATTGGGGTTGCAACGCGCGGGCGGAGAGGGACCCATGAAGATCTATCTGCTGATTTTGCTGATCGGAACACTGCTGACCGCGATCCACTTCACTTCGACGCCTGATCGCCAGTCAGAAACGGCCTCGCAGTAGTTTAGTGCCAGACGACGTGGGCAGCGCGCCTGCCCGCTAGCGCCGTGCCAGCGGCAATTCTCCCTTTCCAGCCAAGATCTCCTGCACCCATTTATTGGGCACACCTGACTCTTCCTTGAGCAGCAGTGCGGCATGGAGCCGCGTCGGCGCCCGGCCGCCCTTGACGGCCCGCACCAGGATTCGGATTGCCGGCGACGTCGCGTCGGCGTGAACCGGCAGGATCTCGAGGCTCCCGAAGCCGCGCTCCAGCGCGGCCAGCACCTCGGCAATCCCGTCGGCCCGCCAGATCAGCGCAAGCTGCCCGTTCGACCTGAGAATCCGCCGTGCGACGTGGACCCAGCCGGCGAGCGTGGTCGCGGTCGCGACATGAGCGCGCTCCCGCACGCCGTCCGGCGAGGCCTGGTGCCGCGACGGATCGTTGAACGGCGGGTTCATCAGCACGACGTCGGCGCTGTCGGGTGCAAGACCAGCGTCATCGAAGGCTGCAGCACGGGCCTCGACATCGAGCACGATCACGTCGGCCATGATCGCATTGTGGCCGGCATTATTCCGTGCGAGCTCGGCCAGCGTCGGATCGATTTCGACCAGAACCAGATTGATCCCCCTCACCCGCCGCGCCACGGCGAGCCCGGCGGCGCCGACGCCGGAACCAAGATCGACGACGCGGTCGCCGGATCGCGCCGGCGTCGCCGCGGCCAGCAGGATCGCGTCATGGCCGGCGCGGTGGCCGCCGCGCGGCTGCCGCAGGCGCAATTGCCCGCCGAGAAATCCGTCCTCGGTGACGTCGGCGGCCGGAGACTCCTTTTTTGACGCGTTTTCCTCACGCGAACCGGGGTCCACTTCGCTTGAAAACGCTCTAATCATCGGCCCGCAATTCGTGGCCGAGGCCGGCGTCGGTCAGGAGCTGGCGGGCCTCGTGGTTGTCGTCCTCATGCACCAGGATCCGCCGCGGCAGCACGCCGAGCGAGCCCTCGATGATGCTCATGTTCTGGTCCAGCACCAGATGATGGATGTTAGCGCTGTCGAGCAACGCGCCGATGGCGGAGACCAGCACAATGTCATTGGTCCGTACCAATTCCCGCAAAACGCACTCTCCTGTTGGCCCGGCTGTGCGGCCAATGCGCCACATGTCAATAACTTGATGGCCTTGCCGCTGCACCGCGCAGTTTCTATTGTTATAGCTGAGCATAGTGAGAAATCGGCAAAATTGGAGACCAGCGTGGCGGTTATTGTACCCTTCGAAAGCCCGTCCAATGCTTCGATCGACGGGCTGGTGGGACTTCTCGCCGCGGACATGGAGCGCGTCAACACGACGATCCTCTCCAGGACCGGCTCCGAGGTCACCATGATCCCCGAGGTCGCCAATCATTTGATCTCCTCCGGGGGCAAGCGGCTGCGTCCGATGCTGACCTTGGCGATGGCGCAGCTCGCCGACTATTCCGGCGACGGCCATATCAAGCTCGCCGCCGCGGTCGAGTTCATGCATACCGCAACCCTGTTGCATGACGACGTGGTCGACGAGAGCGAGCTGCGCCGCGGCAAATTGTCGGCGCGGATGCTGTGGGGCAACGAGGCCAGCGTGCTGGTCGGCGACTTCCTGCTCGGCCAGGCGTTCCGCATGATGGTCGAAGTCGGCTCGCTGCGCGCGCTCGACATCCTGTCGGCTGCCGCCGCCACCATCGCCGAGGGCGAGGTGATGCAGCTTGCCGCCGCCAAGAACACCGCGACCACTGAGGACGAATATCTCGCCGTGATCCGCGGCAAGACCGCGGAGCTGTTCGCCGCCGCCTGCGAGGTCGGCCCCGTGATCGCCAACCGGCCCAAGGCCGAGCAGACCGCCTGCCGCTCGGTCGGCATGAATCTCGGCATCGCCTTCCAGCTCGTCGACGACGTGCTCGACTATGGCGGCAAATCGGCAAAACTCGGCAAGAATGTCGGCGACGATTTCCGCGAGGGCAAGATCACCCTTCCCGTCGTGCTCGCCTTCCGCCGCGGCAACGACACCGAGCGCAAGTTCTGGATCCGCGCACTCGAGCGCGGCGAGATCGGCGCTGCCGATCTCGACCACGCGATCGGGCTGATGACCAAGCACCGCGCGCTCGAGGACACGATCAGCCGCGCCCAGCACTACGGCGCGATGTCGGTCGACGCGCTGGCGCTGTTCCCGCCCTCGCCGATGAAGACGGCGCTGGAAGAGGTCGTCGCGTTCTGCCTCGCGCGCTCGCATTGAGTAGGTCTCGCACTCACTGAGCATCATAGACGGTGTCGTCCCTGCGAAAGCAGGGATGACTTGAGACTGTTCCGGCCCGATGCGTCGGTGTTGGCCCCGTCATCCTGAGGAGCGCGCAGCGCGTCTCGAAGGATCGACGGCCACCAGCCGGGCCGTGCATCCTTCGAGGCTCGCTCCGCTCGCACCTCAGGATGACGGGACAAGTTCTCTACCCCTCCACCGGCACCCAGATCTCGAGCCCGCCGTTGCCGGTATTCTTGTCGAACTTCTCGTCGTAGCGCTCGAAGTTCGGGGCGTCGGCGACCTTCATGCCGGACTGCGGCAGCCAGCGATTCCAGATCGTGTTGACGGTGCGGCGGATGGTCGAGATGTGATCGGCGTGGGTGAACACGAGATATCTCTGCGCCGGGATTCTGACGTGCGCGAACTCGCGCGGCAGGTCAGAGAAATCGGCGACCTCGATACCTGCGATGTAATCGAAATTCCCGGCGTCGTCGCCGTTGCAGCAGACGCCGTAGGCGATGTTGCCGACCTGGCGGGGAATGTGTGCGCATTGCTGGTGGAAGCCATGCCATTGGTTCGGGATGCCGGCGGTGCTGTCATTGGCGTGGTTGTAGCGCTCGCCGACGCCGGCAACGAGAAAGGCCTTGCCGGTTGCGATGCGCGGCGGATCGATGTGATCGAGAGCGGTCGAGATCATGGTGATCGGCTCCTGCAGCTTGAGCTTGGTCAGGCACGTCGTGGCGCGCACCGTCTCGGGCGTGACGCCGAAATGGTCGCGGAACGCGCGGGTGAATGCTTCGTGGGAGCCGTAATCCGCATCAAGCGCCAGGCTGAGAATATCGGGCGCCCCGGCCGCGAGCTCGCGCGCGGCCTCGCTGAGGCGGCGCGCCCGCAAATAGCGCATCACCGAAAACCCGGTTGCTTCCGCGAATGCCCGCACCAGATGAAAGCGCGAGACCCCGGCGACGGCTGCGATGTCATCGAGCGTCATCGGCCGACGGAGGTGGCTCTCGATGTACCAGAGCGCCTTCTGGGCTGGATTCATGGACGACGGCCTTCCTTCAAAGCACGCACATCATGCGCGCCTGCCGAACGCGGCGCTTGACAGTCCTTGCTGCGCAACGGCGGAAACTCTGGTTCCGCTCCACGGAAATTTACCGCAAAGCCGTCGCTGGTAACACCGTTGCAATCGTGCATACTCGCAGTTGCATCGATCCGACGGCTCATCAAGCTGCCCGAAAATCAAGACTGCACGAGCCGCGGCCAGCATGTCAGGGAGGACAATGATGCACTACCCACGCCTGAGCTATGTCAACTGCGTCAAATCAGCGGCGCTTGCGGGGCTTTTGACGATCGCCGTCGCAACCGCCGCCAACGCACAGAAGAAGTATGATCCGGGCGCGACCGATACCGAGATCAAGGTCGGCAACATCATGCCCTATTCGGGTCCGGCGTCCGCCTATGCCACGATCGGCAAGACCGAAGCCGCCTATTTCAGCAAGCTCAATAGCGAAGGCGGCATCAACGGTCGCAAGGTCAACTTCATCTCCTATGATGACGCCTACAGCCCGCCGAAGATGGTCGAGCAGGCCCGCAAGCTGGTCGAGAGCGACGAGGTGCTCTTGATCTTCAATCCGCTGGGCACGCCGGGCAACACCGCGATCCAGAAATACATGAATGCCAAGAAGGTGCCGCAGCTGTTCGTCTCCACCGGCGCCGCCAAGTGGAACGACCCGAAGAATTTCCCGTGGACCATGGGCTGGCAGCCGAGCTACCAGGTCGAGGCCCGCATCTATGCCAAATACATTCTGCAGAAATATCCCGGCAAGACCATCGGCGTGCTCTATCAGAATGACGATTTCGGCAAGGACTATCTGATCGGGCTGCACGACGGGCTCGGCGATCAGGCCAAGAAGCTGATCATCGTCGAATCCTCCTACGAGACCTCGTCACCGACGGTGGATTCGCAGATCGTGCAGATCAAGGGCGCCAACCCCGACATCTTCGTCAACATCGCAACCCCGAAATTCGCGGCGCAGGCGATCAAGAAGGCCGCTGAGCTCGACTGGCATCCGGTCCAGTTCCTGACCAACGTCTCGGTCTCGATCGGCGGCGTGATGAAGCCGGCCGGCTACGAGGCGAGCCAGGACATCCTGTCGACCCAGTATCTGAAGGATCCCGCGGATCACGAGTGGAAGAGCGATTCGGCCATGAACGAGTGGCGTGCCTTCATGACCAAGTGGTATCCTGAAGGCGACCAGAACGACGCCTCGACCGTGTTCGGCTATGGCGTCGCCAAGGGGCTGGAGCAGGTGTTGCGGCAATGCGGCGACGACCTGACCCGCGAGAACCTGATCAAGCAGGCGGCCAGCCTCAACTTCGAGATCGGCATCTACCTGCCCGGCACCAAGATCAAGACCGGGCCGGATGACTATGCACCGATCGAGCAGTTGCAGATGATGCGCTTCAAGGGCGAGAGCTGGGAGCGGTTCGGTCCCGTCATGAGCGGCGAGAAGAGCTCGTAACAGCTTTCTCCGCAATTTCGCAGTCCCCGATGCCCGGCCCGAAGCCGGGCATCCACGCCTTCGACACGATTGCCGAGCAAAACTCGTCACAAGCAAGAGTTGGGATGGCTGGAACCAGGCACATCCTGCGATCGGAAGGACAACAACAATGAAGATCACCGATGTCCGCGCCCACCATATCCGCATTCCCTATGACGCAGGGCCCGCGAGCTTCCGCCAGGGCGCATCCGCGATCTCGGCGCTCGACATGGTGCTGGTCGAGGTGTCGACCGATGCCGGCCTGACCGGCTGGGGCGATGCCTTCGCCTATGTCTGCCCGAAGACGAGTTGCACGGCGGTGACCGAGATGATCGCGCCGCAGGCACGCGGCCTCGACGTGCCGGACGCCGCAAAGATTCCCGCGGTGATGGAGCAGATCCAGCGCAATTTGCATCTGTTCGGCCGCTACGGCATCACGATGTTTGCGATCTCGGCGCTCGACATCGCGCTGTGGGATCTGGCCGGCAAGGTCAAGGGCGCACCGCTGCATCAATTGATCGGCGGCGCGCGGCGCAGCTCCATCCCGGCCTATGCAAGCCTGATGCGGATCGGCAATCCCGCGCAGATCGCCGCCGAATGCAGGAAGGCGATCAAGCTCGGCTATGCCGCGATCAAGCTGCACGAGACCACCGTGCCGGCGGTATCCGCCGCACGCGAGGCGAGCGGCCCCGGCGTGCCGCTGATGGTCGACATGAACTGCCCGCTGGACGGGCCGGCGGCGATACAATTCGCCCGCGACTGCAAGCAGGCCGCGCCGATGTTCCTGGAGGAGCCGGTCTGGCCGCCGGAGGATTTTGCGACGCTCGCCGAGGTGCGTCGGGAGGGCCGGCTCGATATCGCGGCCGGCGAGAACGCCTGCACCGTGCATCAATTCCGCCAGATGATGACCGCAGGCGCGGTCAGTCACGCGCAGCCGTCGGTGATCAAGGTCGGCGGCGTCACCGAATTCCTGAAGGTGGCCGTGCTCGCCGACGAGTTCGGCGTCCAGGTGATTCCGCACTCGCCCTATTTCGGGCCGGGTTTCCTCGCCACCCTGCATCTGATGGCGATCCGCGACGAAGGCCTGATCGAAATGTTCTTCATGAAGCGCCCCGCCTGCCTGTGGGGCGACCGCATCGCTGTCGACGCCAACGGCCATGTCGCCGTGCCGCAGGGCCCCGGGCTCGGCTACGAGCCGGATCGCGATGTGATGGAGCAGTATCGGGTGGCGTGAGCCGAGATGAGCAGCGAAGAAAGTGCGCCCCCTCTCCCGCTTGCGGGGGAGGGTTGGGGTGGGGGTGTCACCGCAAGCGATATCCTTCGTGCGGAGAAAGCCCCCACCCGTATCGCATCTGACGATGCGATACGGCCTCCCCCGCAAGCGGGAGAGGCGAAGGCAATTCGCGGATCGACCTTTGCTACTTCGTCCCGTCCTTCGCGGCAGGCGCAGCATCCTTCGCCGGCGGAGCGTCAGCCTTCTTCTTCAAATCTTCCGTCAGCTTGACCTGCCCCGCCTGCTGGTCGGCGACGAGCTTCTGCAAACTCGCGACCGAACTCTTCAGGCTTTCGATCTGCCGGTTGGCGGCGTCGAGCTTCTGCTGATGATCTGATGTCAGCTTGTTGATGGTCTTCTGCAGGAAATCGACATTGCTCTGCAGACAGCTGGTGCGCCGCTCCATCGTCTTCTCGACGGTGCAGATCTCGATGCCGGGAACGTCTTGCGCATGCGCGGTTCCGACGACGCCGAGCGCAATCAGCGCGAGCAAGGCAACAGCCATACGAGCGAACATCATCATCCCCGATCAGAAGCGTCTTTCACAGTTTTGTGCTCACGACGCTGAAAGCTAGGCAGACATACCACACTGAAACCGCATTCAAGCGGTGTGCTTCACCCATTACGGGGACTACTCGTGGGGACGGGGGCCTTCGGAACTCGTTTGGTTCGACCCCTTTTGGCTCGACCTTGGGCAGTGGAGACAGATCGTATGGCTACGCGCGAAAAACGGCTGGCGCAATTCGACGGCAATGGCGAACCTTCGCCGGAACAACGCGTGGAAGTGCTTTGTGAGGATCACAGCGGAACGTATCAGCTGCCGTTCGCCTGCCGGTTCATCGACGGCCGGTGGCGCAATGACACAACCGGCGGCGCGCTGGAGGTCAATGTCATTGCCTGGCGCATGCCGCGCGTGAAGCAGGCGGGCATGGCGTAACAGCGCACAAGCGCTGTTTCAAAACGCGACGCGCACGCGCACGACTTTAAGATTTGGAACGCGGGTGGAACGAACCGCGTCCGAATCACTGATCGAGCGCCGTACTCCGTTGTTCACGGCTAGATGTGGTCATCAGCCCGATGCTGCGCACCACATACAGAAGCATCACGATCGGCGGCAGCCAGCGACCGACGACAAAGGTTAATTCCTCCGCAGACTACATTGCGAACCCTCCTCGCGGTCATTTCCAAGGCGTGACCGGCGGCACCGTCTCGGTCGCCGGCGGCACATCCACGGTCTTGAAATCGGCCGGGCTGACGATCTCGAGGTATTCCATGTCCTTCGAGTAATCGAACAGATAGTGGGTGATGCCGGGGCGCTGATGGATGACGTCGCCGGCCTCGACCAGCGTCTCCTTGTCCTCGTACATGAAGCGGGCCCAGCCCTTGGTCATGATGACGATCTGGAAATCGCACAGATGCTTGTGCCAGCCGGTGCCCTGCTCCGGCGGCAGATCGGGATTGGCCTTGACCAGATGGCAGATCACCTGCCCGCCGGTGGCGTCGGCGATGCCGAGATCACGATACAGGAAGAAGTCGCGCAGACCTCCGCCCTTGAACTCGGTGTCACCTGGTTTGACGTGGGAGAATTTGCTGACGACGGCGTGCTGATTCATTTCAAGCCTCCACGGTTCTCGTATTCGCGAGATCGCGGCGCGGGCTCAGCGTCCAAATTTTCGGCAGCGTCGCATCGTCGCGGTCACAGCTCGATGTTGCTATGCGAAATCCTTGCCAGCCCGATTGTGCTGCAGTGTTCGGTCTTGCCGTGAGCTGATGTCGCAGTGGAAGCATCTGGCGCAAAGCGCAAATTTTCATTCGGCGCGGATCGCGTCGCGCGCCCCGCGCGCCGCCAGGACCTGACGCCGACGGCACGTCTGTTGAGCAAGGCTTGCCTGGAGCTTGAGCCGCCGACGCAGGCAGGCCGAGTGCGCGCTGCCTAATATTCGACCTCGAGCTCCTCGACATCGGCAGGCTCGGCCTTCGCGGCCTCGATCCATTCCTGCATCTCGGGCATCGCCATGATGGTCTTGGCATACGCCGCGAGCACGGGATCGAGCTTCACGTCATAGGTCATGAAGCGGGTCACGACCGGCGCATACATCGCGTCCGCCATGGTACGGCGTTCGCCGAACAGAAACGGCCCGCCTGATATGCCGAGGCAATCGCGCCAGATCACGCAGACGCGGTCGATGTCGGCCTGCGCCCGCGACCAGATCTTGAAGCCGGGGAAATGGCCCTTGAGGTTGACCGGCAGCGAGGCCCGCAGCGTGGTGAAGCCGGAATGGATTTCGCCCGAGATCGAGCGGCAATGCGCGCGCCGGATGCGGTCGTCCGGCAATAGCCCGGCATGCGGCATGATCTCGTTGAGATACTCGCCGATCGCCAGCGTATCCCAGACGGTTGCGCCCTCGTGGCGCAGGCAGGGCACCAGGATCGACGATGACAACAGCAGCAATTCGGCCCGTGCCGAGGCGTCGTCGGGCGCCGTGACCACCTCCTCGAACTCCAGCCCGGCGAATTTCGCCAGCAGCCAGCCGCGCAGCGACCACGACGAATAATTCTTGCTGCTGATGGTGAGTGTCGCTTTCGCCATGCCCGCTCCTCACGCCCTGAACGCGTCCTTAGCCCCCGGACCTGCGCGCCGGTCCAAGCCGCCGCGCCCCCGAAGCCGTTCATTTTTGCAGCAAGCCACGTGCCAATTTGCCGGGCAGCCCGCCCCCTCTCTGGCGTCGATATTGCATAGCCAGCCGGGCCAGGGGCGGATGCGTATGATGTCAATGATGTACCAAGCTTACCAGAACCACATGGACTTCACGGCGCCATGGCGGACCGGGGCCGCAGCGGCGCTGAAATACCTCAATCTGGTGCCGCAGGGCGCCACCGACCGGGTGTACGGCCGGCTCGCGGCGGCGCTCGAGCTGATCTCGCGCTCCACCCTGACCTACGCCCGTCCCGACTACGCCATCGGCAGCGTCACCTCCGGCAACAGGGAATACCAGGTGACCGAGGAGGTCGCCTATGCGACGCCGTTCGGCTCGCTGCTGCATTTCAGGAAGGTCGACGGACCGGAGCAGCCGCAGATGCTGCTGGTGGCGCCGATGTCCGGCCATTTTGCCACGCTGCTGCGCGGCACGGTGAAGACCCTGCTGCAGGACCACGACGTCTACATCACCGACTGGCACAATCCGCGCGACATCCCGCGCAGGGAAGGCCGGTTCGGGCTCGAGGACTACACCGACCATCTGATCGACTTCCTCGGCCAGATGGGTCCCCGCGCGCATATGGTGGCGATCTGCCAGCCCTCAGTGTCGGCGCTGGCGGCCGCTGCGATCATGTCGGAGGACAATCATCCGGCGCGGCCGGCGTCGCTGACCCTGATGGCCGGACCGATCGACACGCGGATCCAGCCGACCAAGGTCAACGAGTTTGCCAAGAGCAAACCGATCAAATGGTTCGAGGATAATCTGATCAACTACGTGCCCATGCAGTGCAAGGGCGCGTTGCGTCAGGTCTATCCCGGCTTCGTGCAGCTCACGGCCTTCGTGTCGATGAACCTGGAGCGGCACATCAAGCAGCACATCGATCTCGCCAACCATCTCGCCAAGGGCGAGACCGCCAAGGCCGAGGTGATCAAGACCTTCTACGACGAGTATTTCGCGGTCATGGATCTGCCGGCGGAGTTCTACATCGAGACGGTGCGCGACGTGTTCCAGGAGCATCTGTTGCCGCAGGGCATGCTGATGCACCGCGGCCGCCCGGTGAACCCGGCGGCGATCCGGCGCATGGGCCTGATGACGGTGGAAGGCGAGAAGGACGACATCTGCTCGATCGGCCAGACGCTCGCCGCCCAGGACCTCTGCACCGGCGTCCGCACCTATCGCAAGGTGCACCACATGCAGGCCGGGGTCGGCCATTACGGTGTGTTCTCCGGCAAGCGCTGGAACAACGAGATCTACCCGCTGCTGCGCGATTTCGTGCATGTGAATTCGTAAGGGCTGACGACGCTCTCTCCCCGTCATTGCGAGCGCAGCGAAGCAATCCATGTTTCCGCATGCGCAGTGGCATGGATTGCTTGACAGCGAATACCTAGTCACGCCTCTTTCCGGGCAGTAATCTCCTTCTCCACGACGACCCCGTCCCAAGAATCGTCCTGGGAGAAACTCCATGCGTTCCGCCACCGCCTTCCGCGCCCTCACGCTCGCCGTCATCGGCGCCCTCGCCTTCACGTCAGCCGCCTCCGCCGCCGAAGTCCACGTCATGATCTCGGGCGGGCTGACCGCGGCCTACAAGGCGCTGGTGCCGGAGTTCGAGCGCAAGACCGGGCACAAGGTGGTGACCGCGTTTGGGCCGTCGATGGGCACCACGACCAACGCCATTCCGGTGCGGCTGGAGCGCGGCGAGCCGGCCGACGTGCTGATCATGGTCGGCTATGCGCTCGGCGACCTCGTCAAGCAGGGCAAGGTCACAGCCGACAGCCGCGTCGACCTCGTGAAATCGCCGATCGGGATCGCAGTCAAGGCAGGCGCACTGAGGCCGGACATCAGCTCGGCCGACACCGTCAAGCAGGCGCTGCTGGCGGCGAAGTCGGTCGCCTATTCCGACAGCGCCAGCGGCGTCTATGTCTCGACCGAGATGTTCGCAAAGCTCGGCATCGCCGATCAGATGAAGGACAAGGCGCGGATGATCCCGGCGACCCCGGTCGGCGAGATCGTGGCCAAGGGCGAAGCCGAGATCGGCCTGCAGCAGATCTCGGAGCTGAAGCCGGTCGCCGGCATCGACATCGTCGGCCCCCTGCCGGAGCCGCTGCAGAAGATCACGGTGTTCTCCGCCGGCATCGCGTCGGTCTCAAAGGAGCCCGGCGCCGGCAAGGCGCTGATCAGCTTCCTCGCCTCGCCGGACGCGCGCGACGCGCTGGTCAAGAGCGGGCTGGATCCGATTCCGGCGAGCGCGACGCATTAGCAAGAAGGCATCGCCCACTCTCTTCCCGTCATCCTGAGGAGCGCGCAGAGCGTCTCGAAGGATGCACGGCCCGGCCGGTGGCCGATTCATCCTTCGAGGCTCGCTTCGCTCGCACCTCAGGATGACGGAGATAGGTAGAGGACTTGTCCCCCTACCGCAAATGATGCGCGCCGTAGGCGAGCAGCAGGACCACAACCAGCGCCAGCAGCAGCGTGGTCGACTTCCAGAACAGCACCGGGTTGCGCTCGATCAGCGGGGTCGATGACGTCGTCAGATATTTAGCGTTGGGATTGCGCAGGTCGAACAGGAACTCGGAAAAACTCTCGTAGCGCTTGAGCGGATTGGCGTGCACGGCGCGCTCCAGCGCGCCATCGACCCAGTTCGGGACGTCGCGGCCGCCATGCCCGGCCGGACGATAGACCAGCCTGTTGAAGTCTGATCGGGTGCGGGCGCGGGCGATCTGCGCGCCATAGGGCAAGCGTCCGGTCAGCATCTGATAGGTGACGACGCCGAGCGAGAACAGGTCGGAGCGCGCCGTGCCGGCCTCGCCCAGAAAATACTCCGGCGCGGTGTATTGCTGGGTGCCCAAAATATCCTCGCCGCCCGATGGCGCCGCGTCGGCGACACCCGCGATCCGCGTCGAGCCGAAATCGATGATCTTCACCGTGCCGGTCCGGTCGATCATGATGTTGTCGGGCCGGATGTCCTGGTGCAGCATCTCCTTGCGGTGGAACGCGCGCAGGCCTTTTGCAATTTGCTCGGTGATGTCGCGCACCGTCTCCAGCGCGGGCGACGGATTATCGATCATCCACTGCGTCAGCGTCTGGCCGTCGATATATTCCATCGTCACATAGAGGAAATTGCGCCTGCGTTGCGGCAGAAACGGCTTCAGCACATGCGGGCTGTCGATCCGCTTGGCGACCCACTCCTCCATCACGAAGCGCTTCAGATAGGCACCATCGTCACGCAAGTCGATCGAGGGGATCTTGATCGTGACCGTGGTGCCAGAGTCCTCGTCGACCGCGAGATAGATGTGGCTGCGGTGCGATGCATGCAGCTCGCGCACCACGCGGTAGCCGTCGAACAGCATCCTTGCATCGAGCAGCGGCGGCAGCGGCAGCTCGGTCGGCTGGCCGAACACCTCGCTGGCATCGCCGTCGGGCAAGGCATCGATCCGGATGATCTGCGCGGTGAGATTGTCCGGGCTGCCGTTCTCATAGGCCTGCTCGACGATCGATTTCGCTGTAGCATCGAGATCGCCAGCGCCGTCCAGAATCGTCTTCGCAAGCTGGCGCGGGGCGACGTGCTCGTAGATGCCGTCGGTCACCAGCAGAAAAGTGTCGCCGCGCTCCAGCGGGAGATGCTGGTAGTCGATCTCGAGCTGCGGGTTTACGCCCAGCGCACGGCCGAGATAGCTCTGCTGCGAGGAGATCACGACGCGATGGTCGTTGGTCAATTGCTCGAGACTGGTGCCGGCGACGCGGTAAATCCTGCTGTCGCCGACATGAAACAGATGCGCCGTGGTCGACCGGATCACCATGGCGCTCAGCGTGCAGACGTAACCCTTGTCCTTGTCGTAGGGATTCTGGCTGCGTCTGGTCTGGGCGTGCAGCCAGGAATTGGTCGCCTCCAGCACCCGCTGTGCCGAGCTCTTCACCGACCAGGATTCCGAGGTGCAGTAATAGTCGGTCAGGAAGCTCTTGACCGCGGATTCGGCGGCGACGCGGCTGACGCTGCTCGAGGAGATGCCGTCGGCGAGCACCACGGCGATGCCCTTCAGGCCGAGCAGCGGCTCGTCCGGGATCAGCACGCCGTGAAAATCCTGATTGGTGTCCTTGCGGCCCTTATCAGAGAATTGCCCGACCGATATTTTCAGCGCACGCGGCATCGACCGTCCCAATGCGAATGGGGCCCTCCATGACAGAGAGCCCCATCAGCCGGCCTGGATCAAGCCGCGAGGCGCTGGCGCTTCGGCGCCGTCTTGATATGCGTCGTGTAGAGCGTGAGCCCGGTGAATGCGAGGCCGCCGACCAGATTGCCGACCACGGTCGGGATCTCGTTCCAGATCAGGTAATCCATGATCGTGAAGTGACCGCCGAGCATGAGGCCGGACGGGAACAGGAACATGTTCACGATCGAATGCTCGAAGGTCATGTAGAAGAACAACATGATCGGCATCCACATCGCGATCACCTTGCCGCTGACCGTGGTCGAGATCATCGCGCCGACCACGCCGGCCGAGACCATCCAGTTGCAGAGCATGCCGCGGATGAACAGCGTCAGCATGCCGGCCGCGCCATGCGCCGCGTAACCGACGGTGCGGCTCTCGCCGATGGTGCCGATCACCTGGCCGACCTTGTCGGGCGGCGAGGAGAAGCCGAACGTGAAGACGATCGCCATCATCACCGCCACCGTGAAAGCGCCGGCAAAATTGCCGATGAACACGAGCCCCCAGTTGCGCAGAACGCCACCGAGCGTGACGCCGGGCCGCTTGTCGATCAGCGCGAGCGGCGACAGCACGAACACGCCGGTCAGCAGGTCAAAGCCGAACAGATAGAGCATGCAGAAGCCGACCGGAAACAGCGCGGCGCCGACGATCGTCACGCCGGTGTTGACGTTGATGGTGACCGCAAACGCTGCCGCCAGCGCGAGGATCGCGCCGGCCATGTAGGCGCGGATCACCGTGTCGCGGGTCGACATGAAGATCTTGGATTCGCCGGCGTCGACCATCTTGGTGACGAATTCGGACGGTGCGAGATAGGCCATTCGTAAAGTCCCCTTGCGCAATTCGGCCGCGCCGGATGCAATTGCCGGAAGCGACGCGGGTTGATTGAAATGCTCGTCCGGCCGGGGAGATGGGGTCTAACGATTGCTCGAGACGCCCGGACCGGGCGCCTTGATCCCCTCGCCTTGGCCTTCACTGGCTTCGGCAATCCGGAGGACGGCAGTCGTCATTGACTGATGCAATCAAAAGCAATGCATGTGCCAACCGCAGGCGTCGGCCGCAGTTTAAAATTCGTGTTAATACAATGACTTACCATGCCACCCGAGAGGCAGGCGGGCGCGATGGCGCCGAATTATGCAGCTTGCACAGATGTCACCCACGGCAGCGCGCCTGTCCGTCTCCGTCATCCTGAGGAGCGCGCTCTTGCGCGCGTCTCGAAGGATGGACGGCCCGGCTGGTGGCCGTCGATCCTTCGAGGCTCGCAAGAGCTCGCACCTCAGGATGACGGGGATAGGGTCGATATGCGCCGCTACTTCACCTCGGTCCGAACCGGCGAGTCCTTCAGCCCGTTATTGTCATAGGCCTTGCGCAGCGTGCCGTTGGCGATTGCCTCCGTCATGAACTTGGTGGCGAACGCCGCGGCGAGCGGATGGTTGAGCGGCACCGCGACCGCGGTGACGGTCTGCTTGAAGGTTTCGTCCAGCACGCACGTGCCCGGAATCTTCTTCGCCATCGCGATCAGCTGATCGCGCGATAGCGCGAAGGCGTCGACGTCACCATTCTCCAGGAGATGGAAGATCTCGTCATAGGTCTGATAACCCGTGACCCTGGCGTGCTTGAGATGCGCGATCGCACCACGCATGGTCGTGGTGTTGTTGACGGCGGCGACCTTGACGCCGTCCTGGTCGAGCGTTGCGAAATTCGTGATCTTGGAACCCGGCCTGACGATATAGGTGGCGTCGGCGACCTCGTAGATCGGCCCGAACGTCATCTTGGTTTCGCGATCGGGATCCTTGGGCAGGAAGGTGACGTCCCAGCTGTTGTTCGACGCCGCGTCGGTGATCTGGCCGGAATTCTGATGCACGACGTATTCGACTGATACCCCGAGCTGTGCCGCCATCTCCTTGCCGAGATCGACGGGAACGCCGGCATAGCCGTTCTCGGTCTTGGTCGACCAGAACGCGCCGCCGGCCGGGCTGATCGCAATCGCGACCCGGAGCTTTCCGCTCGGCGCGATCTGATCCTTCAAGGCGTCGGCATTGGCAGATGTGGCCATCATCATCGCTCCCAGAACGAGGCCAGCCAGACGCTGCAATCGAGACGACATCGGTGCCCTCCACGCCGAATCTTGCTTGTCCGGCAGGCGCGCAACAAACCGCACGGCATGGCCCGGCGCAAGCGCCGGTCCCGCAGGGGAGCTATCCGTATCGGCCTATCTGACCCGGATGGTGATTTTCTCGGAAACGACGGGCGGGCTGAATGGATAGTGCTTGGCGTCGCCCAGCACCAGCTGCAAGGTATGCTTGCCCCGCGGCAGGTCGAGCTGCGTCTCGGTCTGTCCTGCACCGAAGTGCAGATGAGACTTGTCCGACGGGATCGGCTCATTCGGATTCAACGGCTCGTTCACGTCGATCAGAAGATGGTGGTGGCCGCTGTTCGGATAGTCGTCGCCGGCATGGGTGACGCCCATATTGCGCAGCCCGAAGCGACACCAGAATGGGCTCTTCACCGTCACCCCGTTGTGCGGCCAGAGGAAATACAGCTTGGTGTCCTTCCCTGCCGGCTTGTTCTGCGCATTGGCCGGAGCCGCGAACAACGTCAGTGCTGCAGCGAGCATGATCAAGCCTGTACTTTTCATATCCCCTCCATGAAACCCCGCGATTGCAGACGATCGCTCAGGGAGACAGCGCGACCCGGAAACCGTGGGTCGGGTAACGGACATTGGCGTCGTAATTGTCGCGATTGGCCGGACGCACATAGCGGGCGTCGTTCTTCCAGGAGCCGGAGCGAAGGACATGGGAGGCGCAGTCGCCGCCGGACCAGACCGCACCGTCGGCCGACGCGCCCTGGTAGTTCCTGTGCCAGCAATCCTCCACCCATTGATCGACCCCGCCGCCCATGTCGTAGAGACCGAACGGATTCGGCTTGAAGCTGCCGACCTTGACCGGTTGTTCGGTCGCAGCACTACCGCCGCAATCCTTGCAACCTGCGTTGCCCGATTGCATCTGGTCGCCCCACCAGTATTTCGACTGCGTTCCACCACGCGCCGCATACTCCCATTCGGCCTCGCTCGGCAGCCGATAGGCCTTTTTGGTGCGCTCGGCGAGCCACGCCACATATTGCTTCGCGTCATTCCAGCTCACATTGGTAACCGGAACGTCGTCCTTGCCGGTGACCGTGAAGCCGCAAGCCTTGGCCTCCGCGCAGGCATTCCATTCGCGCACGGTGACCGGATATTTTCCCATGGCGAACGGCTTGACCGTCACCTTGCGGACCGGCCGCTCCGAAGGGTCGTCATTGCTTCCCATCGAGAAGCTGCCGCCCTGCAGCGAGACCATTTCGGGCTCCGGCACCGACACGGCGGGACTGGCGGACGGTGCAGCCTGAGGCAACGCCTGCTGTGTTGGCGCTGCGCTTGGGATCTGACTTGGGCTCTGACTTGGGCTCTGGCTTGGGAGCGGACTTGCAGATTGAGTTGGAGCCGGGCTCGGTGCCGGCTGCTGAACGGTCGGCGAAGCCGGCGATACCGGCGGCGCCTGCGCCACCTCAGCCTGCTTGCCGCGCGGTTGCGCGAGCATGTACCAGAGCACACCGCCGGCGATGATTGCGACCGCCAATCCGAGCAGCGTGAGCAGGATGGACTCACGGCGCCGGCGCGTCCTTTGGTACGCGGCGGCGTCCGGCAACACGCGATAAACCCGGACCGGATCGGTGATGTTCTTGACCTTGCGGTCGCCGAGCGATTCGTATCCGCAGACCATCTTGTGCTTGATCTGCTCGTAGATGCCACCGGAGATGAAGACGTCACCCGGCGCCGCAATCCCTTCCAGACGCGAGGCGACGTTGACGCCGTCGCCATAGATATCGTCGGGTTCGATGATGACGTCGCCGAGGTTGACGCCGATCCGGTACTCGATCCAGTGATCTCTCGCGATCGCCGCGTTGCGGCCGATCATGTTCTGCTGGATCACGATGCTGCAACGGACGGCCTCGACCGGGCTGTCGAATATCGCGATAAAGCCATCGCCGGTGGTCTTAACCAGCTTGCCGTGGTGCTCGGCAATGGTCGGCTCGACGAGATCGCGCTCGATCCGCTTGACGCGGGTATGCGTGCCCTCTTCGTCAAGTTGCATCAACCGGCTGTAGCCGGCGATATCGCCGGCAACGATCGCTGCGAGGCGCCGCGGCATCGAATTGCCGGGAGTCTCGCCGGGAGGCTGAGACCGGCCTGACTTGAAGTCGCGAATTTCTCCCATGGGGCTCCGGCTGCTCCAAAAAATTTGTGCTCGAGGCGCAACCGGCGCCTTCGTCCCCGAGGCTCGGTTAAACCTACCACACCTTCGGATTGGAACAAAGTTTCGCGAAGCGTGACCAAGCTCACGGATTGCCGCCCGCGCATGAGCCGCGCACCCGCCGGGCGAGCGGGCGGGTACTATCTCAACGGCAAACCGGGTGGCAAGACACTATTGCGTCAGCCCGCCTGGGCGGCCGGCGCCCGGATCTCGCGCGGCAGGATGATCGCGGCCGCAATCGCCAGCAGGCAGAGTGCCGCGAAGGCGCGCAGCATCATGGCGAAGCCGCCCTGGTCGTACAGCCAGGCCACCAGGCCGACCGAGGCGCCGGCCGCGGTGAAGCCGACGAAATAGCGCACCGCATAGGCGCGCGAGCGCCATTCCTCGGTGGTGTACTTGCCGACCATGGCATCGTTCACCGTCACCTGGCCGAACGCACCCATCACGATGCCGATCGAGACCACGATCAGCGGCAGGTTGGACAGGTTCGCGGCGAGATAAAGGAACGGCGCCAGCATGAACGACAGCGGCAGCGCCACCGTCTTCAGCGAATGCCTGTCGAGCAGCTTGCCGATCGTGTACTGCGTCATCGCGCCGAACACATAGACCCCGGCCGCGATCACGCCGAGCAGCGCCGGGCTCCCGGTCAAGTCGGCGAGCCGTTCGGCGAACAGTTTTGGCAGCGCCACCGTCACCGCGTTGAAGGTGGTCGAGATCGCAATCACCACGATCAGAGCGACAGCACCACGCGCCACATGTCCTGCTTGGCGACGCGCGCCTGGGCTGCGGCCTGTTTGGAGCCCTTGCGGTCCTCATGCACCACCGTCATCGCAAAGGCGATGCCGATCAGCACGGTGACGGTGCCGGGCACGATGAACGCCCAGCGCCAGCCGAGATACTGGCCGATCACGCCGGTGACCAGCGCCGACGAGGCGACGCCGAGATTGCCCCAGACGCCATTGATTCCCATCTCGGCGCCGAGCTTCTCGGCATAGGACACGATCATCGCGGTGCCGACCGGATGGTAGATCGAGGCGAAGATGCCGATCGCCAGCAACGCCGCGCCGAGCTGCAGCGGGCTCGAGACGAAGCCGACCGAGATCATCGACAGGCCGATGCCGACGAAGAAGATCAGCATCATGTGGCGGCGGCTCCAGCGGTCGCCGAGCCAGCCCGTGATCAGCGAGCCGGCACCGAAGGCGATGAAGCCCGGCGTCGCATAGGGCAGCAGTTCCGAATAGGCCATGCCGAGCGCCGGGCCCATGATGATGACGGCGGCGGCGAAGATCAGCATCGCGTAGTGATCGATGAAATGGGCGGCGTTGACGAAGGTGATCACCCGGCTCGGACTGTTGCTTGGGCTATTCATGGGCACGTCTCTCACGCGATTCTTCAATTGCTCGAAAAATAGGTTATAGGTGCTTGTCCTGACGGGATGTCGCCAATGACTATCGCTGAACCGCCAATCAGAGCGCTCCACAAGGACCGGCGCATCACCGGCGATGGCGTGCATCTGGTCGCGCGCAACTATCCCAAGGGCGTCCGGCTCGACCCGCACATGCACCGCGAGGCCCAGCTGGTCTATGCCGCCTCGGGCACCATGCAGGTGACCACGCCGAAGGGCCGCTGGCTGGTGCCGCCGGACCGCGCGGTGTGGGTCCCTGCCCTGCTGCCGCATGCGATCGATGTGCTCGCCGACATCGAGATGCGCACGCTGTATTTCGACCAGGCCTGGCTCGCACGCGAGGAGCGCAGCGACAGCCTCGACCACGAATTCGTGGTGCGGGTCTCGCCCCTTGTGCACCAGGCGATCCTTGCGCTGTTCGACACATCATGCGGACGCGAGCGCACCGACCTCTTGATCCGCCTCGTGATGCTGGAGCTGCACCAGGCCGAGGATTCCGCGACCTTCATCCCGCTGCCGCAGGAGCCGCGCTGCCGCCGCGCCGCCGATATCGTGCTCGCCGATCCGACGGGGGATCACGAGATCGACGCGTTGGCGCGCATGGTCGGCACCTCGGCGCGGACGCTATCGCGGTTGTTCTCGGTGGAGACGCAGCTCTCCTTCAAGAGCTGGTGCCAGCGCGCCCGCATCGCGGCCGCGATCGAGCGGCTGTCGACCAACGCGAATGTTTCGGTCAAGCAGGTCGCCGCCGACCTCGGCTATGCCAGCGTGCCGGCATTCTCCCACGCGTTCCGCCAGGTCACCGGCAAGACACCGACCGCGTTCGCGGAGAAAACGTGCGAGAAAACGTGAACGGGATTCGTCATCGGGAGTAGTCATGACGAATTATACCGCTGTCGGGCTGCGACATATTTCCGTACGATCCCTGCGCTTGATTGCAGTCCTCCCGACCTTAAATCCCGTGTAAGGTCCGGCTTCACTGGATGCGACCCGCTGGATACGACCTGCTCATGGCCAACGCCTTTTTCTCCGACCTGCTCTCCACGATCTCCGAACGCGGCCGCGTGCTGCTCGGCCGCGCCAGCCCGGCCGACGACAAGCAGGATCCGTCCGAGCTGCTGGAATTGTGCGAGGCGCTATTGTCCGGCCGCGGCGAAGCCTCCGGTACCGCGATGGCGCGCGAAGTGCTCGACCGCTACCACCATCTCGATACCCCCGGGCAGCTGTCGTTCTTCCAGACGCTGGCGCGCGACTTCGGGCCCGATCACGCCAGGCTGGCGCAGGCGATCGAAAGCTGGCGCGCCAAGGTGAACGACAAGGCCAATGGCGACGACGCCAGCGACTTGCATTTCGCCTCCGAACCGCGCCGCCAGGAATTGATCCGCCGGCTCAATCGCGCGCCGGGCGGCACCGGCGAGCTGGTGTCGATGCGATCCGATCTGCTTTCATTGATGAAGGGCAACAAGGACCTCGCCGCGCTCGATCGCGACGTGGTGCATCTGCTCTCATCCTGGTTCAACAGGGGATTTCTGGTGCTGCGCAGGATAGACTGGTCATCGCCGGCCAATATTCTGGAGAAGATCATCCGCTATGAGGCCGTGCACGAGATCCGCGACTGGGACGATCTGCGCCGCCGCATCGATCCGGTGGATCGCCGCTGCTACGCGTTCTTCCACCCGGCGCTGACCGATGAGCCGCTGATCTTCGTCGAGGTCGCGCTGACCGAAACCATCCCGGGCGCGATCGCGCCGCTGCTCGCCGAAGAGCGCGAGCCGGTGGCGGTCGAGCGGGCCCGCACCGCGGTGTTCTATTCGATCTCCAACACCCAGCGCGGACTTGGCGGCATCTCCTTCGGCAGCTTCCTGATCAAGCAGGTGGTCGAGGAGCTGCGCCGCGAATTGCCGAAACTCGACACCTTCGTGACGCTGTCGCCGGTGCCGGGCTTCATGCAGTGGGTCAAGCAGGCCGACGACGTGCCGCTCACCGATGAGGACCGCCAGCTCTTGGAAAGCCTCGGCAAGCCCGGCTGGTCCGAGAACCCCGAGTTCGCCGCGCAGCTGCGTACCGTGCTGGAGCCGCTCGCCGCCTACTACTTCCTGAAGGCGCGCACGCCGAAGGGACGGCTGATCGATTCGGTCGCGCGCTTCCATCTCGGCAACGGCGCACGGCTGGAGCGGATCAACTGGCTCGGCGACCTCTCGCCCAAGGGCCTGCGCGAATCCGCCGGCGTCATGGTCAACTACCTCTACCGCCTCGACGACATCGAGAAGAACCACGAGGCCTACGCCAACAATGGCGAGGTGATCGCCTCGAGCGCGGTGAAGAAGCTGTTGAAGGGCGAAGGCCGGCGGCTGCTGGACATGCGGTTGGGGTAATGAGACCCAGCTCCATCCGCGTCATGGCAACGACGACAGAGAGCGCATTCCAACACCGTCATCCTGAGGTGCGAGCGGAGCGAGCCTCGAAGGATGCACGGCCCGGCCGGTGGCCGTCGATCCTTCGAGACGCCGCTTCGCGGCTCCTCCAGCGACAAAGGCGAAGCCGCCTTTGCGCGGGGATGACGGGGCCGTGAACATCGACAGCAATGACGGCACGTAGTCGAGGCCCTCGCCGCCTAAAACCTCGCCCGCGCCATCAGCCGCACCGTGCGGCCCTGTCCCGGCGAGATGTTGTTGTTGCCGTCGGCGGAGGCCCAATAGCCCTTGTCGAAAATGTTCTCGACATTGAGCTGGGCGCTCCAGGTCTCGTCGATCTTGGCATAGACCGCCGCGTCGAAGCGGACGAAGCTCGGCAGCCGCACGGTGTCGTCGGACGAGGCGAAGGAATCGCCGAAATAGATCACGCCGAGCGCGGCCGCCCACATCGGCGTGAACTGATATTTGTTCCACCAGGCGAACTGATTATACGGCACGAGCTGGACGCGGTTGCCGGGCACGACGGTCGCCGACGTCGCGCCGGTGATCTTCGCATCGGTATAGGCATAGGCCAGCGACGACTGCCACTGCTCGGTGACGTAACCGGTCAGGCTCGCCTCGACGCCGCGGGTCAGCGTGCTGCCGGAGGGGAAGAAGAAGCCGGGATTGTTGCCGTCGGCGATCGGCTGGTTGGTGCGGTTCAGATTGTAGACCGCGGTCGAGAACAGCAGCTTCGGATTGATGTTCCATTTCATGCCGAGCTCGACATTCTCGAAGCGCTGCGGCTGCAGGATCAGCGTGCCGTCGGTCAGCGCGCTGAACTGGTCGCCCGAGGCCGGCAGATAGGAGATGCTGTAGGCGGTGTAGACCGACATCTGCTCGATCGGCTTGATGATCAGGGCGCCCTGCGGCGACACCAGATTGTCGACGCGGCCGCGGTTGATGTTGGTGTTCATGTCGGTGGCCGACATGTCGAAGCGGTCGAACCGCGCGCCGGCGATGATCTGCACGGCGCGCGAGATCTCGATGGTGTCCCTGACATAGCCGGACTGGATGTTCAGCGCGTAGCGGCTGTTCGAGTCGGGCGTGGTGACGCCGTCGGTGTTGGTGCCGGTGAAATGGTGGATGAAGGTCACCGGGCCGAAATAGGTCGGCGCGAACGGGTTCTGCACGATGGTGTTGGTGCCGTTCGGAAACACGCCGGTGTTGCGGATGTCGACGCCGGTCTGGCGGCCGAATTCGGTGCCGAAGCCCACGGTGTGGAACAGCGGTCCGGTCCAGGTCTTGTAGGTGAAATCGGTCTGGTTGAAGACGTTGTCGCGGTTGGTGGTGTGCTGATAGGCGCCGAGATTGACCGCGGTGTCGGCCGGATTGACCGCTCCGGCGAGCGCACCGCCCGTCGGATAGACGTTCTGGTAGAACTTCTGATAGTCGGCGGCGATGGTGCCGTTGCGCACCGTCAGCCCGTTCTCGAAATCGTGCTCCATGATTGCCATGCCGGTCTGCACCGTCGCCTGCGCGGTGTTCAGCGCTGGACTGCCGAAGAAGGTCGAGAAATCGCCGTTCGGCGCAAACGGCGTGGTCGGATTGAAGCGGGTCGCGCCGCCCGGCAGTCCCTGCGAGGGATTGCCGCGATCGGCGGTACGCTCGTCGTGGAAATACTCGTAGCTCAGCTTGATCTTGGTGTTGTCGTCGGGCTTCAGCGTCACGGTCGGATTGATGCCGTAGCGTTCCAGATGATTGAAATCGCGGAACGCGTCGGCGCCCTCGTAGAACACGTTGAGCCGCGCCGCCACGTTCTCGTTGATCGCCTGCCCGGCATCGAGGGTGACGCGGCGATCGCCCCATGAGCCGGTCTGCGCGGTTGCCTCGTAGACGCGGTTGCCGTCGGCCTCCTTGAGCGTGCGGTTGAGCAGGCCGCCGCCGGCGCCGCGGCCGAAGGTCAGCGCGCTCGGCCCCTTCAGCACCTCGATGCTCTGGGCGTTGTACATGTCGCGGAAATACTGGACGTCGTCGCGGAAGCCGTTGACGAAGAAATTGGCGCTGGAATCGACGCCGCGGATCACCAGCTCGTCGCGATTGCCCTCGCCCTGATGCACGGCGACGCTGGGGACGTAGCGGGTGACGTCGGTGAGGCCCTGGTAGTTCTGGTCGCGGATCTGCTCCCGCGTGATGACGTTGAGCGATTGCGGGATGTTGACGATCGCGGTGTTGGTCCTGGTCGCAACGGAGGTGCTGTTGGCGAAATAGCCTGACGTGCCGGTGCGCGCGTCCTGCGATTCCGCAAACGGCTTTGCCGTAGCCGCGGGCTCGATCCGCCGCGCGGTCTGGGTGCGGCGGCCGCGCGTGGCGGCGGTGTTGCGCGCAGTCTTCGGCGCGCTGCGGCGGCGTTGCGCCGCCGACAGGGTGACGGTGACCGGCGGCAACGTCGAGACGCCTTGCGCCGGCGCCGACTGCGCCCGCGCAACTGAGGTTGCGAGCGGTACGCTCAGCGCGAGATAGCTCGCCGTAAGCAGCGAAAGCTTCGCCAGCAACACAGTGCGGCGGTTGGTTTGTGATCTCGATGCCATGACGTCGTCCCCAAGCAATTCTCGAAGCAACTCTCGCCTTGCACGAAGGCGATGCGCCGTCCTCTAGAGACGTGGGGCGCTGTGCGTCCAGACGACGGACTTAAGAAAATTTTTGCGCGAGAACGGAATAAAATCGCGACGAAAGCGCGCAAGTACGCCTCGCGGCGCGCACAGCGTTGGAAAAGTCAAGGATGCAAATGGTTTCTGTCGGCTTCCGGATTTGCGCCGGGAAACGAAGAACGGCGCTTGCGCGCCGCCCTTCTTGTAGGGATTCCAGATTGTATCGGTTCTAAAGCGACGAAGAGCGGCCTCACGCGATCGCGGATCGCGGCCGCAGCCCCGCCGGCAGATGCGCATCGATCCAGCCGGCGATCGCGCGCTCATTGCGATGGTAGAGCAGGCCGGCGGCGATCACGGCAATTCCGATCAGCGACAGCGCGAACGGAAACCACAGCGAGTCCTTGAACACGACGTCGGCCAGATGTCCGAGATAGATGCAGATGCCGAACGCGCCGAACACCGCATAGGCGCGCCGCATCAGGATCACGGCGAGCGCGATCAGGCCGACATTGAGCAGGCAGTAGACCGCCTTGCCCAGTTCGGTCGAGCCTTCGGACGCGGTAATTCCGCCCCAGAACGCCATCAGGCCGAACAGATGCAGCCAGAACGCAAAGTCGCCGTTGCGGCTGCGATAGTCGACGATCCACGCCACCGCGAGCACGGCCAATCCGAACCAGATCGACACGCGGCGCCGCGTCTCGAAGTCGGCATAATCCATGCCGCTGAACCACGGCGCCAGATCCATCGACATGAACCACAGCGCGAACGCGATGATCGCGACGATGAAGGCGAAGCGGAAGTAGCGCAGCGCGACGATGCCGGCCGCAACAGTTGCGATCTCCATGAAGATCCAACTGCCCTTCACCCAGACGTAGAAGTCGTGCACGGTTCCGGGCTTGCCGAACTTGCCCCACCAGCCAAGCTCATCCTGGACGCCATAGACCGCGAGCGGCGCCATCGAGACCGCGATCGCGATCAACAGGCCGCCGGGAACCCGCAGATTCTTGCCGTACCAGAGGTGGTGACCGGCGACAGTGAAAGCGGTGGCGTAGGCGATCGCGCAGGCCGTCAGCGCCCGGCCGCCCATCTGGGTGAACGCCAGGGTCGAGAACAGGCCCATGGCACCGATCACGATCAGCGCGCCGGCGTACCAGAGCACATGCGCGGCATCGAATTTCGCCGCCGGGCTGGCGCCACTGTCTGCGCCCTGCCCGTCGCTGCTCGCCAGGAAGGTGAGCAAGCGTTCCAGATCAGCCGTGCTGATCACCCCGGCATCGGCGGCGTCCCGGAGATTCTTCGCTGAATATGGCATGCGGCTATCCTCACGGCCGGTTCCGCGCCTCACCCGGTGACCCGGAAAGAGGCGTCTCTCCTGCATGAGTATACCGGAACGTGAGCAACGTTCAACATTTTCTTGAGCGCCGCTCACATTATTTTGCAAGCAGACTCAAGGATGCCTGGCCGGCCGGATTGGGCACGGACTACGCGGCCAGCGCCTTCATCTCCTTGTAGAGATCAGACTTGCCCTCAAAACCGATGCCCGGAAGGTCGGGCATCACGATGTGGCCACCCTCGACGCGCACGCCGTCGGCGAAACCGCCATAGGGCTGGAACAGGTCGGGATAGCTCTCATTGCCGCCGAGGCCGAGGCCGGCCGCGATGTTGAGCGACATCTGGTGGCCGCCATGCGGGATGCAGCGGCTCGGCGACCAGCCGTGGGTCTTCAGCACCGCAAGCGTGCGCTGATATTCGCAGAGACCGTAGGACAGCGCGCAGTCGAACTGCAGCCAGTCGCGATCCGGCCGCATGCCGCCGTAGCGGATCAGGTTGCGCGCATCCTGGTGGCTGAACAGGTTCTCGCCGGTCGCCATCGGGCCGGGATAGAACTCGGCCAGTGCTGCCTGCAGCGCGTAGTCGAGCGGATCGCCGGCCTCCTCGTACCAGAACAGCGGATACTCGCGCAGCATCTTGGCGTAGGCGATCGCGGTCTCCAGATCGAAGCGGCCATTGGCGTCGACCGCAAGCTGCGCGTTACTGCCGATCTCCTTCAGCACCGCCTCGATCCGCTCGCGGTCCTCGGCGAGCGGCGCGCCGCCGATCTTCATCTTCACGACGTTGTAGCCGCGGTCGAGATAGCCGCGCATTTCCTTGCGCAGCGCGCCGAGGTCCTTGCCCGGATAGTAGTAGCCGCCGGCGGCATAGACGAAGACGCGCGGATTGGCGGTCACGCCGTGGCGCTCGGCGAGCAGCCGGAACAGCGGCTTGCCGGCAATCTTCGCCACCGCGTCCCACACCGCCATATCGATGGTGCCGACCGCGACCGAGCGCTCGCCATGGCCGCCCGGCTTCTCGTTCGACATCAGCGTCGACCAGACCTTGTCCGGATCGAGATTGCTGCCGTCGGCATCGAGCAGTGATTTCGGATCGGCCTCAAGCAGGCGGGGCGCAAAGCGCTCGCGGATCAGACCGCCCTGCCCGTAGCGGCCGTTGGAATTGAAGCCATAGCCGACCACCCGCTTGCCGTCGCGCATCACATCGGTGACCACGGCGACCAGGCTCGAGGTCATCTTGCTGAAATCGATATAGGCGTTGCGGATCGGCGAGGAGATCGGTTTGGTGACCTCGCGGACGTCGACGATGCGGACGGACATGGTGTTGCCTTCGGAGTTGTTAGGCATGTCATTCCGGGATGGTGCGCAAGCACCAGACCCGGAATCTCGAGATTCCGGGGTCGATGCTTTGCATCGCCCCGGAATGACGGCGGCTACTTCTTGTCCCGGAAATACGGCTCGACCGGCCCGTGCACCTTGATGGTCAGCGGATTGCCGTAACGGTCCTTGGCGTTGCCGGCGGTGACCCGCACCCAGCCTTCGCTGATGCAGTACTCCTCGACATTGGTCTTCTCGGCACCCTTGAAGCGGATGCCGACGTCACGCGACAGGATCGCCTCGTTGTAATAGGGGCTCTTCGGATCGATCGAGAGACGGTCCGGAAATTGCTCGTTGGTGGTATCGTCGTTGTTGTCGCTCATAGCAGCGCCTCGATCTCCCTCTTCAATCCTTCGGGCCGGGCGGTCGGCGCGTGCCGCGCCACGACCTTGCCGGAGCGATCGACCAGGAACTTGGTGAAGTTCCACTTGATCGAGGGTCCGAGCAGGCCCGACTTCTCACGTTTCAGGTGCTCATACAATGGATGCGCACCGGCGCCATTGACGTCGATCTTGGCGAACATCGGAAACGTCACGGAATAGTTGGTCTCGCAGAACGAGGCGATCTGCGCTGCGTCGCCCGGCTCCTGCGCGCCGAACTGGTTGCACGGAAAGCCGAGCACGGCAAAGCCGCGCGGCGACAGGTCGGCGTGCAGCTCCTGCAGGCCCTTGTATTGTGGCGTGAACCCGCAGGCGCTCGCGGTGTTGACGATCAGCAACACCTGCCCCTCGAAGCGCTGCAGCGGCACGTCGTCGCCGGACAGCGACTTGGCGGTGAAATCATAGACGCGTGACATCGTCATTGCCGTTACCCCGCTGGATCGATCGGCGACGACGGCGTGCCGCCCGCCTCGACCGCCTCGCCCGCGGCAAGGCAGAGGTCCTCGCGGTAGCGGCCGGCCACCAGCTGCACGCCGACCGGAATCCGCCCCACGAGGCCGGTGGAGACGACGAGCCCGGGAAGCCCCATGAACGGGATCGCGATCTGCGGCAGCTGCGCGTGCCACACCCGCGCGAACGAGGCCTCGTCCTTGCGGTCGAGATGATCGGGGAACGGCAGCTCACCGGACACCGGCATCAACAGCACCGGATATTTGTCGAAGAAGGCAAACCATTCGCGGGTCAAGGTCGCGCGGCGGGTCAGCGCCTGCGACAGGTCGAACGGATGCACCCTGGCGCGGACGCCGCGCAGGCAGGCCAGCGCACCGGGATCGCCCTCGCGTTCGGCGAATGCGAGCTGGGCCTCGTAACCGTCGCCGAGCCAGAGCCGGGTCTGGATCTCGGCCGCCTCACGCAGGGACGGTGTGTCGGCGATCTCCTCGACGATCCAACCGGCCTTCTGCAGTCGCCTGCCGGCATCGGCCACCGCGGCGACCACTTCCGGCACCGGATTGAGACCATCGGGATTGAGGCACATCGCAACGCGTTTTTCCCGCGGCGGGCCCTCGAGCGGCACCGGCGCGTACCAGGGATCGCGATAGTCAGGCGCCGACATCGCGGCAAGCGAGATGCGCAGATCGTTGACGGTGCGCGCCAGCGGACCCGACACCGCGCTGATCTGCGGGCCGATCGGCCGCTCCGGCAGCGCCGAATTGAAGGCCGGGATACGGCCCATGCTCGGCCGCAGGCCGTGCACGCCGCAGGCATAGGCCGGATAGCGGACCGAGCCAGCGATATCGGTGCCGTGCGCGATATGGCCGATGCCGGCCGCAACCGCCGAGCCCGCGCCGCCCGACGAGCCACCCGGGGTGATGCCGGGATCGCGCGGGTTCTTGGTGTCGCCGTGAATGAGATTGGTGGTGAACCAGCGATAGGAGACCGCGGGACAATTGGTGCGGCCGAGCAGCACCGCGCCGGCCTTGCGCAGATTGGCGACCACCGGGTTGTCGACCTTGGCGATGAGGTCGCGCTGCGCCTTCAGCCCGTTGGTGGTGGCATAGCCTTCCTGGTCGACATTGACCTTGATGGTGATGGGCACGCCGGCGAGCGGACCGACCGCCTCGCCGCGCGCAATTGCCGCATCGATCGAAGCGGCCTGCGCCAGCACGTCGTCCGGCCGGTGATCGACCACCGCGTTGATCTTCGGGTTGACCGCGTCGAGCCGGGCAAGCCCGGCCTCGGCGGCCTCTTTCGCCGATACCTTCTTTGATTTGATGAGGCCGGCGAGTTCAGCCGCCGACAGACGCCAAAGATCCTGCATGTGCAACTCCGTGTGACGCAGGCGTTTTAGCGCCGCACGGAGAACAAGGCCAGCGGCCCGCCGCCCGTTGTTTCAGCGGACATGCGCGATGTAATAGGCAAGGTCGGCGATCTGCTCCTTGGCGACCGGCTGCATCACGTCGGCCATGGTCGCGTCGTAGCCGTGGCGGCTATTGTCCTTGTATTCGGCCATGGTCTTGGCGAGGTAGTCCTCGCGCTGGTTGGCGATGCGGGGGACGTTCTCCTTGCCGGAGAAATCGGTGTTATGGCAGGCGTTGCAGCGGTTCTGCTGCACCAGCGCCTGGCCGCGCGCCATCCGCGCCGGATCGCCGGCCTCCGTGGGCGGCGTGGGCTTCGGCAGGGTGGCGATGAAATCGGAGAAGGCGCGCAAATCGTCGTCGGTCATCGACTTCGCCATCTCGTTCATCGGCTCGAAGGTGCGCAGCTTCTCGCGGAACATGAAGAGCTGGATCAGCGCATAGGGCGCCTGCTGGCCCCCGAGCGAGGGCGTGTTCTCGGTTTCCGAGGTGCCATGCTCGCCGTGGCAGGCAAAGCACGCAGCAGTGCGCTCCTGGATGGTCTCGGCATTTGCGGAGAAGCTGAGAGTGGCGAGCGCCGCAGCGATTGCGAGCTTACGCATCGGTCCATCCTTGCATGCACTTCAAAAAAGAAAATCGGGGGCAGCGGACGCTGCCCCCGATCCCTGGTTTCAACTTACTGGTTGGCGACCTTCGCCTTGCCGTAGCTGATGCGATAGACCGCGCCGTTCCAGTCGTCGGAGACCAGCAGCGAACCGTCCTTCAACAGCATCACGTCGACCGGGCGGCCGACATACTTGTTGTCCTCGAGGAAGCCGGTCAGGAACGGCTCGACCGACTTCACGGTGCCGTCCTTGTTCAGCTTGACGACGACGATGTCACCGCCCTGCTTCTGCGACTTGTTCCAGGAGCCGTGGCGCGCGACGAAGATCGCGTCCTTGTAGGCCTTCGGGAACATGCTGCCGGTGTAGAAGCGCATGCCGAGTGAAGCGGTATGCGGGCCCATCAGGCCGACCGGCGCCGTGTAGTCCTTGCAGTTCTTGCCCCAGCCGAGCTCCTGGTCGATGATGTTGCCCTGCCAGCAATACGGCGCGCCGAAATCCTCGCCGGCCTTGGTGACGCGGTTGAGCTCGTCTTCCGGCACCGTCTCCGACAGCCAGTCGCGGCCGTTGTCGGTGAAGTACATCTGCTTGTTCTCGGGATTCCAGTCGAAGCCGACCGAGTTGCGCACGCCGAGCGCGTAGACCTCGGCGCCGGAGCCGTCGAGATTCATGCGGCGGATCTGGCCGTGGTCGGCGTCATGCAGCACGTTGTTGCCGGGCTGCCCGACCGGGACATAGAGCTTGTTGTCGGGACCGATCGCAATGAACTTCCAGCCATGCGCCTCGTCCTTCGGCAGCTTGTCGTAGATGACGGTCGGCTTCGGCGGGTTGTCCAGATTGTCCTCGATCTTGTCGATCTTGGAGACCTTCGAGAGCTCGGCGATGTAGAGCGTGCCGTCCTTGAAGGCGACGCCGTTCGGACGATAGAGGCCGGAGGCGACCACCTTGACCGAGCGTTTGCCGTCCTTGTTGACGATCGCATAGACCTTGTCGACGAGCCGGCTGCCGACGAACACGGTGCCCTTGTCGCCGAGCGCCAGCGAACGCGCATTGGCCATGCCCGCAGCATAGACCTCGACATTGAAGCCGGCCGGCACTTTGAGCTTGGCGAGCGGCAGCTTGTCGGGCGCGGACGGCAGCGGCGGCGGCGCCACCGGCGCGAGCTTGGCGGCGGCCTCATTGTCCGGACGCCCGATCATCGGTGAGCCGGGCGGAAGCGGCTGCGCGGCAGGGGCCGCGCCTGCCGCCGGCGGGGTCGCCGGCTGCTGCGCCGCAGCAGAGAGCGTGAATGCCCCCAACATCGCCCCGGCAAGCAGCAGGCTGCGCGGTGCGAACGAGTGTTTTTTCATGATTGTTCTCCCCTGGGTGGAAGCCGTTGTTGATTGCGCCATTAAGGTCGATCGGCGCGGTTCGGCTTTCCGTTCATAGCCTTGCGAGTTTGTCCGGACAATTGCAATCGGATACATGCTGGCATCGGCCAACGCATGGTTGTGACCACGCGGCCCCGTCGGCGTGCGTCAATGCCTTATCTCAGTGCCTTGTCAGGGAGCGGTCCGGGCGATCGAGAATCGCCTCGGTGAAGGGAAACTCCAGCACGATCTCGCCCTCGTCGTCGGTCACCTCGATCACCGCGCTGAGCAGTGCGCCGTCGGCGCCCTCGGTCTTGAGCAATTCGCGAATCATCGCCCGCGCCATTTCCCATGCGCGATCCGGGTCGCGCAGGATTTCGCCGTCGGGGTCGGAGATCAGCTCGTCGCCGATACGGGTATTGAAGAAATAGCGTGGCATCGGCTGAACTCGGCTCGTTAGTCGCTCCCGTCGCCGGAAGCTGTAGAATCGTCATCAGGACCTTCGGAGGACCGCGCGGCCCTGTTTGTTAGCCCAACATCACCATTCACCGTGTGGCGAACAACAGGAAAAAGGTCTGATGGCACGGGCTTTTGACGGGAAATGCGCGCACAAATTTGTGACCGGGCCAGTTCCGTTTGCCGCAGTGCAGCATGCCTTTGAGCAGGGCACGTTGCAAAAAATTTAAGTGGCGAACTTTTCCAACCGCAGTAGTTTAACTGCAGGGCGGAAAGTTCGTCCGGTTGCAACATGGAGAGCCAAATGGCCTGGAAAGCACCGAAGATCGTGGAAGTGTCGGTCGGCATGGAAATCAACATGTATATGTGCGCCACCCGCAAGTAAGCGGCAGCGCCCTATACACGTTTAGCGTTTTAGCGCAGGTGGACATCCGGGCGTAACACGCTCCCGAACATGGGGGTGTGTTTCAAATCCGGGGTCCACCTCGTAACGTTTCTGGCCCAAATCAAGCCTCGTTAGGGCCAAACTTCTCCAGGGGACGGATCATGCTTCGTGTCGTCGTCCTGGGTGCCGCGGCAGGTGGCGGCGTTCCGCAGTGGAACTGCGGCTGTGCCGTCTGCAGGACGGCGCGAAGCGATCATCCGGAATTGCAGAGCACGCAAGCCTCGATTGCCGTCAGCGGCGACGGCGCGCACTGGTTCCTGGTCAACGCTTCCCCCGATCTCCGTCAGCAGCTGATCGCCACGCCGCAGCTGCATCCGAAACCCGGCGCCTTGCGCCACAGCCCGATCGCCGGCGTCATCCTCACCAATGGCGAGATCGATGCGGTCGCGGGGCTGCTGTCGATGCGCGAGGGTTCGCCATTTGCGATCTACGCCCATGAGCGGGTGCTCGCGATCCTGCGCTCGAACAGCATCTTCAACGTGCTCAGTGAAAAGAACGTCGCGCGCCGGCCGATCGCGGTCGATCAGGGCTTCGAACCGGCTTTGCCCGACGGATCGCCGTCGGGGCTCGAGGTGCTGCCGTTCGAGGTTCCCGGCAAGGGCGCCTGGTATCTCGAGGGCAAGGCGCACCCTGCGGGCGCCGACGGCGTCGGCGATACGCTCGGCCTGCGCATTGCGGACAAGCGCAGCGGCCAATATCTCTACTTCCTGGCCGCCTGCGCGCGGGTCACGGACGACCTGAAATCGCGGCTCAGGGGCGCGCCCCTCGTGTTCTTCGACGGCACGGTGTGGCGCGACGACGAACTGATCGCGGCGGGGCTTGGCAACAAGACCGGCCAGGGCATGGGACATATCGCGATGTCGGGCGATCAGGGTGCGATCGCGAGCCTCGCCGGGCTCGACATCGGACGAAAAGTGTTTTTGCATATCAACAACTCCAACCCGGCGCTGCTTGGGACCTCGGCCGAGCGCAAGGCGGCCGAACAGGCGGGCTGGCAGATTCCTTCCGACGGAACGGAGATCGTGCTGTGAATGTCGTGCTGACCTCTGGAATGACCGCGCTCTCGATCGGCAAGGGCATCACGCTCGACAGCGCCGAGGCGATGGAGGCGACGCTGCGCCAGATCGGCGCGACGCGCTATCACAGCCTGCACCCGTTCCACCGCCTGCTGCACGGCGGCAAGCTCAACAAGGGCCAGGTCCAGGCCTGGGCGCTCAACCGCTATTATTACCAGAGCACTATCCCGCTGAAGGACGCGATGGTGATCTCGCGCTTCCGCGACCGCAACACACGGGTCGAGTGGCGTCACCGCATCGAGGATCATGACGGCGATCTCGGCACTGAGGGCGGCATCGAGCGCTGGCTGAAGCTGACCGAAGGCCTCGGCCTCGCCACGGCTTACGTGGAGTCCACCGAAGGCATTCTGCCGGCGACGCGTTTTGCCGTCGAAGCCTATGTGCATTTCTGCCGCGACCGCACGCCGCTGGAGGCGATCGCCTCCTCGCTCACCGAATTGTTCGCGCCAAACCTGCACGAGGAGCGCATCTCGGGGATGCTGAAGCATTACGACTTCGTCAACCCCGATATCATGAGCTATTTCAGCCGCCGCCTGACCCAGGCGCCGCGCGACGCAGGCTTTGCGCTCGAATACGTCAAGCAGCATGCGAAGACGCCGGCCGAGCGCGAAGCGGCGTGCAACGCGCTGATCTTCAAGACCAACGTGCTGTGGGTGCAGCTCGACGCGCTGTATCACGCCTATGTCGACGGCCACATTCCGCCCGGCGCCTTCGTGCCGAAGACGAGCTAGGGGCACATAATGGCCAGCCGCAACATCAGTGTCAGCGAGACCAGCCGGCCGAAACTGCCGCGCCACACCAAGCTGAAATTCGACGAGACGCGGCAGGTCTGGGTGATCCTGGCGCCGGAGCGCGTGCTGGCGCCGGACGAGATCGCGGTCGAGGTGCTGCATCTCTGCGACGGCGTGCGCAATGTCGCCGAGATGGTGGACCAGCTCGCGGAAAAATACGCAGCGCCGCGCGAGGCGATCGCGACCGACGTGATCGCGATGCTGCAGGATCTGGCCGACAAGGGCTTTCTCACCGAAGCGCGCGAGAGCACAGCATGAGTGACACGCTCGCCGACAACAAGACGACACCATCAGGCCCGAGCGACGGGCTCGCGGTGCTGGAAGGCGCCCGCTCGGCGGCCGAAACCTACGGCATCCCGCTTGCGGTGCTGCTCGAGGTCACCCACCGCTGCCCGCTGCAATGCCCCTATTGCTCGAATCCGGTCGAGCTCGACCGCGGCTCTACCGAGCTCACCACCGACGAATGGAAGAAGGTGCTGAGCGAGCTTGCCGAACTCGGCGTGCTGCAGATCCATTTCTCCGGCGGCGAGCCGACCGCGCGCAAGGACATCGTCGAGCTGGTGCAGCATGCGACCGATGTCGGGCTCTATTCCAACCTGATCACCTCGGCCGTGCTGCTGACCAGGGACAAGCTCGCGGCGCTGGCCGATGCCGGCCTCAGCCATGTGCAGATCAGTTTCCAAGGCAACGAGCCCATCGTCGCCGATCGCGTGGCCGGGCTGAAGGACGCGCACAAAAAGAAGCTCGAGGTCGCGAAATGGACGCGCGAGCTCGAACTGCCGCTCACGGTGAATGCCGTGATGCACCGGCAGAACCTGCATCAGCTCCCCGACATCATCCAGATGGCCGTCGACCTCGACGCCGACCGGCTCGAAGTCGCCAACGTGCAGTATTACGGCTGGGCGCTGAAGAACCGCGCCGCGCTGATGCCGACGCTACAGCAGATCGAGGAGACCAGCCGCATCGTCGAGGAAGCCCAGGCGCGCCTGAAGGGCACGCTCGCGATCGACTATGTGGTGCCGGATTACTACGCGCTGCGGCCGAAGAAATGCATGGGTGGCTGGGGCCGCCAGTTCTTCAACATCTCGCCGGCCGGCAAGGTGCTGCCGTGCCACGCCGCCGAAAGCATCACCGGGCTCGAATTCGAATCGGTGCGCTCGAACCATTCAATCGCCTGGATCTGGCAGAACTCGGAGGCCTTCAACCGCTATCGCGGCACCGGCTGGATGCCGGAGCCGTGCAAGTCTTGCGAATTCCGCGAGGTCGACTACGGCGGCTGCCGCTGCCAGGCCTTTGCCCTGACCGGCGACGCGGGCAACACCGATCCGGCCTGTGCGCTGTCGCCGCGGCACGAGGAGATCTTCAAGCAGGCCGAGCAGGAATCCGCCGGCAGGCAGAACCGTTTCCTCTATCGCAACTTCGCCGGCGGCACGCTGGAGGCGGATGAACGCCAGGACAAACGTGATGGCGCCTGACGCCGACGCCGGCAAGGCCGCGAGGCGCGCCGATCCGTTTGCGCCCCTGACATCGGAATGGCTCGATGTCGGCAGTGGCCACAACCTCCATGTCGAGAGCGTCGGGCGCGAAGGCGGCGTTCCCGCGGTCTACCTGCATGGTGGTCCCGGCAGCGGTTGCCAGCCCGATCATCGCCGGCTGTTCGATCCCGAGCGCTTTCACGCCGTGCTGTTCGACCAGCGCGGCTGCGGCCGTAGCCGGCCGAAGGGCAGCCGCGACCACAACACGACGCAGCATTTGATTGCGGACATGGAGAAGATCCGCGAGCGGTTCGGCTTCGCGCGCTGGATGGTGGTCGGCGGCTCCTGGGGCGCGACGCTGGCGCTGGCCTATGCTCAAGCCCATCCCGAGCGCGTCAGCGGCCTGGTGCTGCGCGCGACTTTTCTCGGCACCGCCGAGGAGCTGGAGGATGTCTTCCTGCGGACCTTGCCGCGCTTCTATCCTTCGCTCTCCGAGGATTTCCTCAACTTCCTGCCCGAGGAGGAGCGTGCCGCGCCGCTTGCGGCCTATTACCGCCGCATCCTCGGTCCCGACGCCGCCGTGCATGCGCCGGCCGCGCGCGCCTGGCACGACACCGAACGCACGCTGTCGGAGCATACGCCGAAGCAGACGCGGCTCGATCTCAAGTCATCGGGCACCCTGCCCTCGACGCCGTTCATGGAGGCGCACTACTTCGCCAATGATTGCTTCATGCGGCCGAACCAGCTGATGGACGACGCCGGCAAGCTCGCCGGCATTCCCGGCATCCTGGTGCAGGGCCGCTACGATCTGCTGTGCCCGCCTGCAACCTCGCACGCGCTCGCCGCGCGCTGGCCGGGCAGCGAGGTCCGCATCATCGATGGCGCCGGCCACATCCTCTACGACCCCGGCATCCGCAACGCCGTGATGAAGGCGATCGCCGATCTGGCGTCAAAAGTGTGATCGACGCCTGGAGCCGTAGCTTGGAACCGCAATGACCGGTCAAAATCTTCACAGTCTGAGAAAGCCTGTTGCAGTGTTTGACGCGGGCATCGGCAGTTATGCGGCCGTGGCCGCGTTGCAGCGCGCTTTGCCCAAGCAGGACATCCTCTATTTCGCTGACAGAGCGAGCTTTCCTTACGGCAGCAAGAGCAGAGAACAGCTTCTGGGGATTCTGAACCGAACCCTTCGTTTCCTTTGCGGCTTCGATCCCGCCGCCATCCTCGTCGCGTCCAATGCCCCGTAGATAACCGTCCTGGACGACCTGAAGGATATGGTTTCGGTGCCGGTGTTCGGGGTGCACCCACCGGTGCGGGAAGCCTTGCAGCGCGCGAAGGAGCGAGACGTCGCGGTCCTCGGCGTTCAATCCCTTGTCGAAAGTGCGGAAATGCGGACGTTCGCTGCCGCCGAGGCCGGCGAACAGGTTGACCGCGTTCATCTCGTCAACGCTTCGCCGCTCGTGGAGCTGGTGGAGAGCGGAGCGTTCCTGTTCGACCACATCGGGGTGCAGGAGAAGGTCGACGCATTTGTCTCGGCGCTGGACGCACGACATCCGGGCATCGGAGCGATGACGCTGTCCAGCACGCATCTGCCCTGGCTGCGGAGCTTTCTGGAGATTTCAGCACCGGAACGGCCCCTCCTCGATCCGTTGGACAGCGTGCTCGGCGCCGTTGTGCCTTTGGCAGTTGAAGGCCAAGGGCAGATCCTGGGCCTGGTTACCGAGAACGACCGCTACACGGCAAACGACTTCCAGCGCATGCTCGAAAAGCTCGGGATCACTCTCCCGCTGCATGTCGTCTCGCGCCTGACCGAGGATTGATCGGGCCCGCCTCCGCCACCCGCACTATTTCTGAATAATAGAAGAATACCGTTGATTTGCCCGACGTGTCAAGTTGCCGTGTCGAACACCGGCAACCGACGGCTACTTTGCATGGGGTTGTTTTCGATATTTTGGCAGCGCGCCCCTTCAAACCAAATTCAGATCCTTCGGCTTGATGCCGGAGAAGATGCGCTCGAGGCTCGGCTGCTGCAGGCCGTAGACGCGCTGGAGCAGGCCGGCGAAGAACGCCCTGTAATCGGTCAGCACCGGATAGTCGCGGTTCTGGAACAGCGTCGCCTCCGCGACCTTGACCTGCTCGCCGGCCATGCGCCCGCCATTGATGCCGCCGCCCATCACCCAATAGACGCTGCCATGGCCGTGATCGGTGCCGTGATTGCCGTTCTCGCGGAAGGCGCGGCCGAACTCGGAGATCACGACCACGACGGTGTCGCGCCACATCGCCGGCCCGATCTCCTCGGCGAAACCGGCAAGGCCGCGGCCGAGCTCACCGAGGCGGCTGGCGAGATAGCCGGTCGCCGCTCCCTGGTTGACATGGGTGTCCCAGCCGCCGACATCGACAAAGCCGAGGTTGAACTGCTCGCGCATCAAATGCCCGATCCGCCGCGCCGACAGCTCGAAGCCGCGTGGCGAGACCGCGCCGCGGTTCGCCGTCGTCATCTCCTCGGAGACGGATTTGTAAACGTCGTCGCGGACGCGAAAGCCTTCCGACACCGAGTTTGCCAAGCTGCCCTGCGTGTACATCTGCTTGATCAATTGCGCCTGGCGGTCGTCGACCCCGGGCTTGCTGACGCTCGCGATGCTGGTGTTCGGGACCTGGGCGCGGCCGCGGAAGATCAGCGGCAGTTGATCGGTGAAGGAGATCGGCTTCACCCGCGTCAGTTCGCTCGCCAGCCGGCTCATGAAGCCGGAGCGGTAGTCACGGCTGCCGCCGGCCGTCTGGCCGAGCTCGATCGTGTCCTGGGTCTCGAAATGACTGCGCGAGAGGTCGTCGGTACAGCCGGCGAACGGGACGAAAGCGATCTCGCGTTTGGCCCAGAGTGGATAGATCGAGTCGCGGAGCGCGGGATGCAGACCCCATCCGGCATCGAGCGCCAGCGCCGCATTCGGATTGCCGGCATCCGGCCGCGCGATCGCAAGCGTCGGGCGCGTGGCGTAGTAGAACTCGCTGCCGACCGGCACGATCACATTGGCGGCGTCATAGGCGCCGCGCAGGAACACGACGAGCAGCCGCGCGTCGGTCGCGGGCGCCGCCCAGACCCGGCCGGCGACGGTGAGAGACGCGGAAGCAGCGAAGGCCTTGATCAGTTCGCGGCGGTTCATTGGCGAACCTCCCTTTCAGTGCATGAACTCCGGTGACGACAGGAACAGCGTGTTCCAGTCCTGCGGCGAGACCGCCTGGTCGAGGGCTGCGAGCGTGGTCGGGCTCAGCGTCTGCCTGATGGTGCTGAAGTAGAGTGCGTTCATGACCTGCGGAAACGCCGGCTGGTCGACGGCATTGGGCTCGTTCGGCTTGAACAGCCCGGCCGAGCCCGAGCCGATCGCGCGTGCAATCTCGAAGCGCAGCATCATCTGCCCCGGCCCGTTCCAGGCCGTCGACAGCATCGAATAACCGTCGGGCGTCTCGTGATTGAACAGGCCTTCCGACAGCCGATTGAGCCGGCCCTGGATCGGCATCGTGTTGAGGATGATCTTGGTGTCGTAGGCGAGCCGCACGGCCGAGAGCACATAGAGCACCGGGTCCTTGAACTTGGCGCCGTCCTTCAGCGTCGCGCTGAACTCGGGCGCATGCACCAGCGTCGACATCACGGCCGCGATGTCGCCGTCGGTCTTCTGGAAGGTCTGCGCCATGCGCTGCACCAGCGCGTCGGGCGGATTGTCCGAGACGAAATAGGTCGCGAGCTGCCTTGCGATATACGTGGCGGTGGCCGGGTGACGGCAGAGGATGTCGAGGGCTTCGTCGACCTCGGCAAGGCCGCGGCCCTTGATCTGATGGCCGAGGAAGGTCTTGTCGCCATAGTCGTGGCGCGCCGGATTGAACTCGAAACCGCCTTCACGGACCAGCTGTGACTGCAGCTCCGGCTTCAGCTTCGGATCCTCCGACGCGAAGTCGACGCCGACGCCGGTGAGGATGCGCGCCAGCGCCTCGACGTCGGCCTGGGTATAGCCGGAGCCGACGCCCATGGTGTGCAGTTCCATGATCTCGCGGGCGTAGTTCTCGTTGAGGTGGCCGGCCACGTTGTCGGCATTGTCGAGATAGCGCAGCATCACCGGATGATGCAGCGTCGCGGCGAGCAGGTCGCGGAATTTGCCGAGCGCATGGTCGCGGATCGCGTGATCCTCGTAGTCGCCCAGCAGCACGCGGATCATGGCCTTGTACTGGAACACGTTGAAGTGGTTGAACCAGAACCAGGTCATGCGCTCGCGCAGCTGATCCGGCGCATAGAGCGCGCGCAGGATGGTGCGGGCCGCGGCCTGCTTGACGCGATCGTTCATGCCCTGCTGGAACACCGTCTGCGCCGCCCGGCGCTGGTCGGGGTCGGCGACCTGGTTGGCCGATTTGGCCTGCAGGTCGAAAGCGACCGCGATATCGAACGGAAAGCGATGCACGTCGGGCATCGCCTCGATCTGCGCACGAACGGCGGCCGGCAACACGGCGTTGGACGGATGCAGCTGTTCCTGCAGCCAGCGTTCGACGCCGACCTCGCGCAGATGCGCCGCGCTCGAGGCGTTGACGCCCCAGCTCAGGCGATCGAGCAGCGCGACGTCCTGCGCTGCGAGTTCGGCCGCCTGTGCGGGCTGGCGGCACGCCACCAGCCCGACGATTGCACCGATCAGGAATTTCGCGACGCTCCGCGACCCCAGCGAGGCCGTGATGTTCATGGATACTGACCTGCTCCGCGCATGACGTCACGCCCTCAGTGTTTGCACTTGCCGGGAGGACATGCCGGCGCTGCCGCACGTGGTGCGGGCGCGGGCCTCGGCGGCGGCGCCATCCGCGGCGGCGGCGCTGCGCGTTGCGCCTGCACCGCAGGCCGCGGCGGCGGCGGTGCAGCGCGCGGAGCCGGTGCCGGCGCCGGACGCGGCGCAACGGCTGCGGCGCGAGGCGGCGGAGCTGCGGCACGCTGCGGCGCGGGCCGCGAGACCGGTGGCGGCGACACCGCGGCACGCGCGGGTGCCGTCCGCGCGGCCGGCGTCGGCCGTGCCGGTGTCGCGCGGCTCGCCGGCGACGACGCCGTCGCGGGCTTCACATTGCCGGTTGGCGCCGTCGCGGCATGCGAGAGCGGCTGCCTGCCCGGTTTGCCAGCGGTCGCAGGCGACGCCGGCGCGTTTGCCGCCGGGGCAGCCGTGGGCTTGGCCGGAGGCGCAGGTTGCGCATTGGCAGGCGCCATCGCGGTCGCCGGCTTGCCCGGTGTGAGCGCATTCGGCTTTGCGCCCGGTTGCGATGTGCCAGGTTGCGCGGCGCCCGGTTGCACGGCGCCATGCGGCGTGGCGTTGGCCGGCGCGGTCGCCGACTGCGGCAGCGGCGGGCCGTTCTTCGCGCCCGGCAGAGTGTGCGCACCCTGCGCGCCCGGTGCGGTTGGCGCACCCATCGCATTCGGCGCAGCCGCCGCGTTCGGCGCAGCCGCCGCGTTCGGCGCGGCGCCAGGGGCTCCCATCGCCGCGCCCTGTGCCGGCGTCACGCCTTGCGGCGCGCCCGGCCGCGTCAGATTGGCGCGCTGCATCGCCGCCGCCGGCAGTTGCGGCGCCGCCGTCACCGGCGCGCTGCCCATCGCCGCGGTCACCCCGGCCGCATGGAGCTGCGCCGGCGTGGGGTTGGGATTGTTGATCACCGTGTTGATGACGGTCGTGTTGTGGATGTTGTTGAACACGATGTTGTTCTGCGGCGGCGCGACATAGGCCGGCGCAGCGACATAGGCCGGGATCGCCACGAAGAACGGCGTCGGCAGCACGAACAGGCCGATCGGCGGCGGTGGTGGCGGCAGCACGACGAAGTCCGGCGGCGGCGGCGGCAGGAAGAACACTGGCGGCGGCGGTGGCGGCGCGAAGGCGAACACCGGATCGCTGTAATAGAGCACCGGGCGGTCGACATAGACGATCTCGTCGGGCGGCGGCGGCGGCACGTCATAGTCCAGCACCGTGAACTGCGGCGGTGGCTCCAGCGCGGCCGACAGATAGGCGAGCCGGCGCCGGGCGTCGTAGGCATGCGGCCCGCGCGGATAACGCCGCAGGTACGACCAATAGGCATCCGGCGTATCGGCGTTGTAGGTGCGCCGCCACGTGATGGCCTCGCGCCGCGCCGCCACGATCACACGCACCCGCTTGGCCAGCGGATCGGTCGGATAGGCCTGCAGATAATCCTCGTAGCCCTGCAGCGTGTCGCGCTCCAGCGCCGCGGCATAGGCATCCTGCGCCGGGAAATCGCGGATCGGCTTGGTACGCAGACCGGCATCGACCTGCTGCGGCGGCGCATCCGGCTTGCGCTCGAAGAACATGAAGGGCGCGTCGACCTTCTGTGCATTCCAGGGGATCTCGGCGCCCTTGGTCATCTCGTTGACGCGCAGGCGAACGCGGTCGAACACCTCGGGCAGGGTCAGGCCGCCGGCGCGGATCATTTCCGCCAACGCTTGCGCGTAGGGCCCGTAAGGCGGCGCCCCGTCAGGCGCGACGGTGCCTGGCGCCGAGTTGAAGGCGATCAGCATCTTCGGATCGGGATCGACCAGCGCAAGGCCACCGGCCAGCGGCTGGCCTTCCTTGGCGAACGGATTGCTGCGCGCGGCATCGAGCACGATCACGCCCGCCTTGATCGGCAGCGCCGACAGCTGATGGCTGTAATCCGAGATGCGGATCGCCTCGACCGGCACGTCGGTGTCGCGGGCGATCTTGGCATCAACAGGCACGAAGTAATTCTCGCCGGTCAGTTGCACGCCGTAGCCGGCGAGATAGACGAAGGCGACGGTGTTCGGTCCGGCGTCCTGCACTTTCTGGATGAAATCGCGGAACGATTTGCGCAGCGTCTCGCCGTCGAGATCGCGGGCCCCGATGACATCGAAGCCGGCAGCCTGCAAGGTCTGCGCAATCAGGCCGGCACCGTTGGCGGCGGTCTGCAGCGCGCCGGCCTCATAGGCGCCGTTGCCGACCACGAGCGCGAGGCGTTTCTCCTGATCCTGCGCGTGCACGGGAAGCGAGGCGAGCGACACCAGGCCGACGATCAATGCCCATAAAATTCGCGCCATAGCGGTCGTCCCTTTGCTTCTCGAGAGTTGGCGAAACGAATGGAAATGCTACCTCTGTGAACCCGCGCTGAACAGGATTGCAGCAATTGTGGCAATCCTTGGTATGCACGCTCTCGGGCACTGGGGAACCTGCTTCCCCGGCCCGCGCTATCAGGCGATATTGCGCAGATAAAACAGGCAAAAAAGGAGCACTCGATGCCGATCGCCGGACAAGGCATGCTGCTGACGTCGATGGATATCGACAGCTTACACGAGGCTGAATTCAATCGCTGGTACGATCGCGAGCATCTCGAAGAACGCGTCGCCATCGACGGATTCGTGGAAGCACGCCGCTACGTCGCCCACGACGGCAAGCCGAAATATCTCAGCCTCTATTCGACCACGACCTTCGAGGTGCTCGAGAGCCCGGCATACCGCACGGCGCTCGCCAACCAGACCGACTGGTCGAAGGCCAATATCGCGCGCTTTCAGAACATGATCCGCGGCGTTGCGCGCATCACGATCAGCCGCGGCGTCGGCAGGGGCGCTGCGCTCGGCATCATCCGGCTGCGCCCGCCGGCGGAGGGCGCGGACAAACTCCGCGCTGCATTGCGGGAGCGACTCGATCCAGCATCGCGCGACGGCATCATCTCGATGCACCTCTTGGAGAACGACCCTGTGCTGTCGAAGCCGCTCACGCCGGATGCGGCGAAGGCCGATCCCGGTGCCGCCGACTGGTTCGTGCTGATCGACGCCACCGATGTCGGCGCGGTCCCTGCGGCCGCTGCAGCTATTACCGGCAACGCAGCCTTGAAACCGCTGGTGGTCACCAGCGGCGTCTACCGGCTGTTGTGGGATATCGCGAAGAGCGACCTTCCGCGCGCCTAAAGCATGATCCGGAAAAGTGCGAAGCGGTTTTCCTCGCGACAAACGCGCAGCGTTTGCGCGGAGATCATGCTCGAATCAGGGCGATGTGGCGGTGCACGCATGCTGCACCGCCACATAACGCAATCGAGATTAACGCCAAACGCACATCAGCCGCGCGAAAGCGGATGATCGGACAATTTAGCCTTTGCCTTCACTGGAACGGCTCTAATAAGATAAACCTATGATCCAATTCAAAAACCAGAACAACGCCACGTGAGCGTTCGTCGTCAACGATAAGGCCGCGCGGTCAGGCTTTTCGCGCGGGTCAAAGGTAGGAATGAAACCGACTGATATCTCGGCGCCGGATTACTTTCACAAAGTAGTCGATTGCCAATGGGCCTGTCCCGCACACACCCCCGTTCCCGAGTACATCCGGTTGATTGCTGAGGGGCGTTACAGCGACGCCTATATGATCAATTGGCAGTCCAACGTGTTCCCCGGGATCCTGGGACGCACCTGTGACCGTCCATGCGAGCCGGCGTGCCGCCGCGGCCGGGTCGAGGAAACTCCGGTCGCGATCTGCCGCCTGAAGCGCGTCGCCGCCGACTTCAAGGACGACATCAAGCATCGGCTGCCGAAGCCGGGACCGAAGAACGGCAAGCGCATTGCGCTGGTCGGCGGCGGCCCCGCCTCGCTCGCGGTGGCGCGCGATCTGGCGCCGCTCGGCTATCACTGCACCGTGTTCGACGGCGACCCCAAGGCCGGCGGCATGATGCGGAGCCAGATTCCAAAGTTCCGCCTGCCTGACAGCGTGATCGACGAGGAGACCGACTACGTCCTCAACATCGGTGTCGAGTTCAAGGGCGGCCAGCGCGTCGACAGCCTGAAGCAGCTTCTAGCCGACAACTACGACGCGATCTTTGTCGGCTCGGGCGCGCCGCGCGGCCGCGAGCTCGACATTCCGGGCCGCAAGGAGGCTGCCGCCAATATCCATATCGGGATCGACTGGCTGGCCAACGTGTCGTTCGGCCATGTCGACAAGATCGGCCGCCGCGTCATCGTGCTCGGCGGCGGCAACACCGCGATGGATTGCTGCCGCACCGCGCGCCGCCTCGGCGGCGAGGACGTCAAGGTGATCGTGCGCTCGGGCTTCGAGGAAATGAAGGCCTCGCCCTGGGAAAAGGAAGACGCGATCCACGAGGACATCCCGATCCTCAATTTCATGGTGCCGGTGGCATTCAAGCACGTGGCCGGCAAGCTCATCGGTGTCACCTTCCAGAAGGTGCGGGCCGAATACGACGCCAAGGGCCGCCGCAATCTGGTGCCGGCGGGCGAGCCTGACCAGACCATTCCCTGCGACGACGTGCTCGTTGCGGTCGGCCAGGAAAATGCGTTCCCCTGGATCGAAGCCGATTGCGGCATCGAATTCGACAAGTGGCACATGCCGAAGGTCGACCCCAAGACGTTCGTCTCGACCAATCCGAAGGTGTTCTTCGGCGGCGATGCGGCGTTCGGGCCGAAGAACATCATCTGGGCGGTGGCGCACGGCCACGACGCCGCGCTGTCCATTCACAAGATGTTGTCCGGCGAGGACATCAACGAACGCCCACTGCCCGAGGTGCACATCTCCTCGCAGAAGATGGGCATCCACGAGTGGAGCTACGACAACGACATTTCCGCCGACAAGCGCTTCAAGGTGCCGCATCGCGATAAGGTGATCGCGCTGAAGGACATCCGCGCCGAAGTCGAGCTCGGTTACGACCTCAAGCTCGCGCTTGGCGAGGCCCAGCGCTGCCTGAATTGCGACGTGCAGACGGTGTTTTCCGCGCCGCTCTGCATCGAATGCGACGCCTGCGTCGACATCTGTCCGATGGACTGCATCACCTTCACCGAGAACGGTGAGGAGGATGATCTGCGGCAGCGGCTGAAAGCCCCCTCGCCGCATCACGACCAGGCGCTTTACATCGCAGAAGGCCTGAAGACCGGGCGGGTGATGGCAAAGGACGAAGACGTCTGCCTGCATTGCGGGCTGTGTGCCGAGCGCTGCCCGACCGGCGCCTGGGACATGCAGAAGTACCTCATCGATATGGTTCAAGCGGGATCAACATGTCAGTCCAAAGCCCGATCAGCAGCGTAAACGACTTCGTCGTCCGTTTCGCCAACGTCAACGGTTCGGGCTCGGCGTCGGCCAACGAGCTGTTCGCGCGCTCGATCCTGCGCCACGGCGTGCCGGTGTCCCCGCGCAACATCTTCCCCTCCAACATCCAGGGCCTGCCGACCTGGTATGAGGTGCGCGTCACCGAGGAAGGCCATCTCGGCGCCCGCGGCGGCGTCGACATGATGGTGGCGATGAACCCGCAGACCTGGGACAAGGACGTCGCCTCGATCGAGCCCGGCGGCTATCTGTTCTACGATTCGACCAAGCCGATGCCGACGTCGAAATTCCGCGAGGACATCACCGTCATCGGCGTGCCGCTGACCGCGATCACCAACTCGACCTACACCGATCCGCGGCAGCGCCAGCTGTTCAAGAACATCATCTATCTCGGCGCGCTCTGTGCGCTGCTCGACCTCGACCCCAAGCTGGTCGAGCAGCTGATCGGCGAGCAGTACAAGGGCAAGGAGAAGCTGCTCTCCTCCAACGTCCATGCGCTGCATCTCGGCCGCGACTGGGCGCTGCAGAACCTGAAATGCCCGACCGGGCTCCGGGTGAAGAAGTCCGACAAGGTCGGCGACCGTATCTTCATCGAAGGCAACAGCGCGGCCGCGCTCGGTGCCGTCTATGGCGGCGCCACCGTGTGCGCCTGGTATCCGATCACGCCGTCATCGTCGGTGGCGGAAGCCTTCACCAGCCACTGCAAGAAGTATCGTCACGATCCCGAGACCGGCAAGGCGAAGTACGCCATCGTGCAGGGCGAGGACGAGCTCGCCTCGATCGGCATCGTGATCGGCGCCTCCTGGAACGGCGCGCGGGCCTTCACCGCAACCTCGGGCCCAGGCATCTCGCTGATGACCGAGTTCATCGGCCTGTCCTATTTCGCCGAGATCCCGGCCGTGATCATGAACATCCAGCGCGCCGGCCCCTCGACGGGCATGCCGACCCGCACGCAGCAATGCGACGTGATCGCCTGCGCCTATGCCTCGCACGGCGACACCAAGCACGTGCTGCTGTTCCCGGAAGATCCGGCGGAGGCGTTCGAGTTCGCCGCCGCCGCGTTCGATCTCGCCGAGCGGCTGCAGACCACGATCTTCCTGATGCTCGATCTCGACATCGGCATGAACCACCGGCTGTGCCGCCCGCTGAAGTGGGATGACGCAAGGCAATATGACCGCGGCAAGGTGATGACCGCGGAGATGCTCGAGGAAGGCCGCGACTTCGGCCGCTATCTCGACGTCGACGGCGACGGCATCCCCTATCGGACCTATCCGGGCACGCATCCGACCAAGGGCTCCTACTTCACCCGCGGCACCTCGCGCGACCGCTACGCGCGCTATTCCGAGGAAGGCGCCGTCTACGCCGACAACATGCAGCGCCTGGTGCGCAAATTCGAGACCGCGCAGGACATGGTGCCGCGGCCGCTGCAGGCCAATGCGGCGAAGCCGACCAAGTACGGCGTGATCTATTTCGGCTCGACCTCGCCCGCGATGGACGAGGCGATCGGGATCCTGGAGGCACGCGGCCATCAGCTCGACCGCATGCGCATCCGCGCCTTCCCGTTCCACTCCAGCGTCGCGAGCTTCATCGCCGATCACGACTTCGTCTATGTGGTCGAGCAGAACCGCGACGCGCAGCTCCGCCAGCTGATCGTCAACGAGAACGGCATCGACCCTGTGCGGCTGGTGCCGATCCTGCACTATGACGGCACGCCGATCACCGCGCGCTTCATCGCCAATTCGATCGGCGACCACCAGGATCATCTCAAGGTGACCCCTCTCCGCAAGGCCGTGACATGACCTACATTGCAAAGCCGAAGTTTCATCATCCCGGCCTGAAGAAGAACGAGCTGGGCTATACCCATCGCGATTACGAGGGGAAGATCTCGACCCTGTGCGCCGGCTGCGGCCACGATTCGATCACCGCCTCGATCATCGAAGCCTGCTACGAGCTCTCGATCGAGCCGCACCGGGTGGCGAAGATTTCCGGCATCGGCTGCTCGTCGAAGACGCCGGACTATTTCCTCGGCAATTCGCACGGCTTCAACTCGGTGCATGGCCGCATGCCGTCGGTCCTGACCGGCGCCAACCTCGCCAACCGCGACCTGATCTATCTCGGCGTCTCCGGCGACGGCGATTCCGCCTCGATCGGCTTCGGCCAGTTCGCGCATTCGATCCGGCGCGCCGTCAACATGACCTATATCGTCGAGAACAACGGCGTATACGGCCTGACCAAGGGCCAATTTTCCGCGACCGCCGACCGCGGGTCGAAGTCCAAGAAGGGCGTCACCAACACCGACAACGCGATCGACCTGGTTGCGATCGCGCTGCAGCTTGGCGCCACCTTCGTGGCGCGCAGCTTCTCCGGCGACAAGACCCAGCTGGTGCCGCTGATCGCCGCCGCCATTCGCCACAAGGGCGCCTCCTTCATCGACGTGATCAGCCCCTGCATCGCCTTCAACAACCACGCCGGCTCGACCAAGAGTTTTGACTATGTCCGCGAGCACAATGACGCGGTGAACCGCCTCGACGTGCTGGTCGGCCGCGAGCCGATCAGCGTCGACTACGCGCCCGGCACGGTGCAGGTGGTCGAGCAGCATGACGGCACGCGGCTCGCACTGCGCAAGCTCGACGCCGACTACGATCCGCACGATCGGCTCGGAGCACAGACCTTCCTGCAGAAGCATGCGGCCAAGGGCCAGATCGTCACCGGCCTGCTTTATGTCGATCCGGACGCCGAGGATCTGCACACCCATCTCGACACCGTCGAGACGCCGCTCAACACCATGGACGAACAGGCGCTTTGCCCCGGTTCGGCCGTGCTGGACAAGATCAACGCCAGCCTGCGCTGAGCTTGAATCTGGTTTCAAACCGGGCCCTCCGGACTTTGCCGGAAGGCCCGGTTTGCGTTCATGCCGCTACTTGTCGCTCAGCACATCGCCGAACAGTGCCCAGGACTTGCCGTCGAACCGCGCCATCTGGATCTGGCGGATCGGCGTCACATTGTCGGGCTCGGTCTGCACCTTGATGCCCGGCAGCAGCATCGGCAGTTCGAGCGCCTTCAGATTGGTGGCCTGCTTGATGATGTTGTCGCGGCTGTAATCGCCGTTGCAGTTCTTCAGCACCGCCGTCATCACCTGGGCGACCGTGTAGCCCTGCACGTTGAAGAGATCGCCCGGGCTCGCATTCGGCTGGTACTTCTTCATCCAGGCCGAAAACTCCTTCTGCGCGGGATCGTCGGCCCAGCGCGGATCGGTCGGGTCCTTCAGATAAAGGCCGGTCACGACGCCGATGACGTTCTCGAGCCCGGCCGGCTCCAGCACGGCGGAGACGGAGTTGGAGACGGTCGGCAGGATGGTCAGCGGCTTCCAGCCCATGCTCGCCGCCTTGCGCAGCGCCTGGGCTGCGAATTTCGGCGTCGCTTCGGCGAAGAACACGTCCGCACCGGACTCGCGCATCGTCACCATCTGGGAATCAATGGTCGGGTCGGTCGTGAGGTAAGTGGTCTCCGCGACGATCTGGCCGACATGCTCGCCAAGCCCATCCTTGAAACCCCTGAGATAATCCTTGCCGGCGTCCTCGTTCGGCGTGATGACGGCGATCTTGGCGTCCGGCTTGGTCTTCAGGATGTATTTTGCGTAGAGCCGTCCTTCCAGTTCGTAGGTCGGATTGAAGCCGACCGTCCACGGGAACTGCTTCGGGTCGTTCCAGCGCGTCGCGCCGGAGGACACGAACAGCTGCGGCACGTGCTTGATGTTCAGATATTTCTGCACGGAGATGTTGGGCGCGGTGCCGACCGCGCTGAAGATCGCGAGCACCTCGTCCTGCTCGACGAGCTTTCGGGTCTGCTCGACGGTCTTCGACGGCGAATAGGCATCGTCGAGACTCTCGAAGTCGATCTTGCGGCCGTTGATGCCGCCCTGATCGTTGAGCATCTGGAAATAGGCGGCTTCGGCGCGTGCGATCGTGCCGTAGGCCGATGCCGGGCCGCTATAGGGCGCGGTGTTTCCGATCCTGATCGCGGTGTCGGCGGCAACGGACGGTGAGATCGACGCGACCGTGAGCGCGGTGAAGGCGAGAAAGGCCGCCAGGCGGGAGCGAGTTGACAAGGGCATATCCTTTTCTTGGTTTTCTTGACGCGGCGCACATTATCAATCGCGCCCGCGCAGGCAATCGCCAAGAAGCTCCAAGAGGATCGCTGCGCAATTTCCGCATGCCGGCAATCACGTTCGCGCGCGGAACGCTTGCGCTTTCAACTCCGGAATGTTGCCGGGATGTTCATGATGTGAGCCTTCGATAGAAATGAAGGTTCACCAAGCAAGACAGTCATTCCGCGCGGCGGTCGGCGCCGCGCTATCCGTTCGCTCGTGTTGTCCTCAAGCCGCAACCGCAGCCGCGCGCGGGCTGACGACGTACTCCTTCAGCACCTTGTCGGTGCCGTCGACTTCGGTCAGCGCGACGTCGTAGGACCAGAGATCGGCGAGATGCTGCAGCACGCGCCGCGTGTCGATCTCGTTGAGCTGGGCGCCCTTCACGGTTGAGTGACGCAGCATCAGACGGCGATCACCGTCCAGATCGACATCCACGACCTCGATATTGGCGTCGACAAAGCCGACGTCGTATTGCCGCGCCAGCTCGCGCCTGACCCGGCGGTAGCCACGCTCGTCATGGATCGCATCGACCTTGATCCCCTGGCTTTCCGCGGGGTCGTCGTGCAAATGGAACATGCGGAAGCGCCGGATCAGCGCCGGGCTGAGGAACTGGCTGATGAAGCTCTCGTCGCGGTAGTTGCTCCAGATCTCGCGCAGCACACCTTCGACGTCGCCCTTGCCGGCAATGTCGGGGAACCATTCGCGGTCCTCGTCCTCCGGCGTCTTCACGATCCGCTCGATGTCCTGCATCATGGCGAAGCCGAGCGCATAGGGATTGAAGCCGGAATAGCGACGGTCGTCGAACTCGGGCTGGAACACCACATTGGTGTGCGACTGCAGGAATTCGAGGAAATTGCCGTCGGTGAGCCGGCCCTGCTGATGCAGCCGGCTCATGATGCGGTAATGGACGTAGGTCGCGGTGCCCTCGTTCATCACCTTGGTCTGGCCCTGCGGATAGAAGTACTGCGCGATGTGGCGCACGATGCGAATGAGTTCGCGCTGCCAGGGTGCGAGACGCGGCGCGGTCTTCTCGAGGAAGTAGAGGATGTTCTCCTGCGGCAAACCGAGCAGCGCGTGGCGGCGCTCGGCGGTGAGCGCGGCCTTGCTCTTGGCCTTGGTGTTCGGCACCGTCCGCCACAAATCGTTGAACACGCTTTCCTCGTGCTGCCGGCGCTCGCCGGCGCGCTTCTCCTCGGCACGCAGGTCGAGCGTCTTCTTGCCGGGGTAGCGGTCGACACCATGCGACATCAGCGCATGCGCGGCATCGATCGTCCGCTCCACCGTCTCGCGGCCATGGCGGTCCTCGCAGACCGCGATGTAGCCCTTGGCGAATTCGAGATAGTCGAGGATGCCGTCGGCGTCGGTCCACTGCTTGAACAGATAGTTGTTCTTGAAGAAGTGATTGTGCCCGAACGCCGCGTGCGCGATCACCAGCGTCTGCATCGTCGCCGTGTTCTCCTCCATCAGATAGGAAATGCACGGCGAGGAATTGATGACGATCTCATAGGCGAGGCCCATCAGGCCCTTGCGATAGGATGCTTCCTGGAAGGCGAACTGCTTGCCGAACGACCAGTGCTTGTAGAACAGCGGCATGCCGACCGACGAGTAGGCGTCGAGCATCTGCTCGGCGGTGATCACCTCGATCTGGTTGGGATAAACGTCGAGCCCGAGCTCGGTGCGTGCGACTTTCTCGCAGGCGTCGTGAATCCGCTGCAGCGTCTGGAAATCCCAGTCGGCGCCCTCGAACAGCCGTTCGCCGGAAGAACCCATTACGCTACCCTTTCCTGCTTGCTGCGGCGCTTGAACAGGTCCTGGAACACCGGGAAGATCTCGCCGCGCTCGCTCACCTTGCGCATCGACAGCGGCGCGCCCTCGTTGCGGAGCCGCTCATAGAGCGTCCAGAGCGAGGAGTCCGGCATGTCGAAGGTGTAGTTGGCGGCTTCGCCGACCTCGAGATAGGCGAAGAACTGGCAGACCGGCAGGATCTTGTCGGTCAGGAGATGGCCGGTCAGCCCGCTGTCGGACGTCATGTTGTCGCCGTCGGAGGCCTGGGCGGCATAGATATTCCAGTCGGCCGGGCGGAAGCGGGTGCGGACGATGTCGTTCATCGCAACCAGCGCGCTCGACACCAGCGTGCCGCCGGACGCCGGTCCATGGAAGAACGTATCCTCGTCGACCTCCTCGGCGCGGTCGGTGTGGCGGATGAAGACGATCTCGACGTGCTTGTAGCGCCGCTTCAGGAACACGTAGAGCAGCATGTAGAACCGCTTTGCCAGGTCCTTCATGTGCTCGGACATCGAGCCGGAGACGTCCATCAGGCAGAACATCACGGCCTGCGCCACCGGTTTCGGCACCGTCTCAAAGCGGCGGTAGCGGATGTCGATCGGATCGATGAACGGAATGCGCTTGACCTTGGCCTTCAGCGCTTCGAGCTGCGCCACGAGCTCACGGCGCCGCGTCTCGTCATCGCATTCCGCAAGCTCGGCCTCGAGCGCCTCGACCTCGTCCTTGCGCGGCCGGCGCAGCGCCACACGCCGCGCCAGCGCCCGGCTCACCGTGCGGCTGATCGAGATGTTGGCGGGCGAGCCCGATGTCGCATAACCCGCGCGCCGGAGGCCCTCGCTCTCGGTTTCCGCGAGCTTGCGCTTTTCAAGGTCGGGCAATTCGAGGTCGTCGAGGAAAAGGTCGACGAACTCCTCGCGGCTGAGCACGAAGCGGAAGGCGTCCTCGCTGTCGCCCTCGCCGGCGCCGGAGCCCTTGGCACCGCTCTGGTTCGGGCGCTGCAGCCAGTCGCCCTCGACGAACTTCTTGTTGCCGGGCAGCACCATGTCGCGCGTGCCGCCCTCGCGCCGGAACCGCGGCTCGTCCATGCCGTCCAGCGGGATCGTCACCTCGCCGCCCTCCAGGACATCCTTGATGTCCCGGTCCTGCGACGACTTCTTGACAGCCCCCTGCACCAGCGCCTTGGCGCGCCGCAGGAAACGCTGACGGTTCTCCAGGCTCTTGCTACCCGGATTCAGCCGCCGATCGACGATATGCATGACCACTTTGCATCTGCCTCGCGCCGGATGCGATCATCACCAGTCGCATCGCATTCTTTTTGGACGGGACGGAACGGAGAGCCGGTGCCGGCTCTCCGGATCGTGCACTAGCCGGCCTGCTTGACCCGCATGTACCACTCGACGAGCCGGCGGACCTGGCGCTCGGTATAGCCGCGCTCCACCATCCGCTCGACGAACTCGCCGTGCTTCTTCTCGGTCTCGCCGTCCTTCTTCGAACCGAACGAGATGACCGGAAGCAGATCCTCGACCTGAGAGAATATCCGCTTCTCGATCACGTCGCGAACCTTTTCGTACGAGGTCCAGCTCGGGTTCTTGCCATTGTTGTGCGCCCGCGAGCGCAGCGAGAACTTGACGACCTCGTTGCGGAAGTCCTTCGGGTTGGCTATGCCAGCCGGCTTCTCGATCTTGGTCAGCTCCTGGTTCAGGAGCTCGCGGTTCATCAGCTGGCCGGTGTCGGGATCCTTGAAGTCCTGATCCTCGATCCAGGCATCGGCGTAGTCGACATAACGATCGAACAGGTTCTGGCCGTAGTCGGCGTAGGATTCCAGATAGGCCTTCTGGATCTCGTTGCCGATGAACTCGGCGTAGCGCGGCGCGAGATCGGCCTTGATGAATTCGAGATAGCGCTTCTCGGTCTCGTCAGGCAGCTGCTCGCGGCGGATCGCCTGCTCCAGCACATACATCAGGTGCACCGCATCGGCGCCGACTTCGGTGGTGTCATGGTTGAAGGTCGAGGCCAGCACCTTGAAGGCAAAGCGGGTGGAGACGCCGTCCATGCCCTCGTCGACGCCGGCCGCGTCCTTGTACTCCTGCACGCTGCGCGCCTTCGGATCGGATTCCTTGAGGCTCTCGCCGTCGTAGACCCGCATCTTGCCGAACAGCGTCGAGTTCTCGTGCTTGCGCAGCCGCGACATCACCGAGAAGCGCGCCATCGTCTCCAGCGTCGCCGGAGCGCATGGCGCGGCGGCAAGCTCGGAGCCCTGGATCAGCTTCTCGTAGATCTTCTGCTCTTCGGTCACCCGCAGGACGTACGGGACCTTGATGACGCAGATGCGGTCGATGAAGGCCTCGTTGTTCTTGTTGGTCTTGAAGCTCTGCCACTCCGCCTCGTTGGAGTGCGCGAGGATGATGCCGGTGAACGGGATCGCGCCGATGTTCTCGGTGCCGATGTAGTTGCCCTCCTGCGTCGCGGTCAGCAGCGGGTGCAGCATCTTGATCGGCGCCTTGAACATTTCGACGAACTCGAGCACACCCTGGTTGGCGCGGTTGAGGCCGCCGGAATAGCTGTAGGCGTCGGGATCGTTCTGGGCGTAGGTCTCGAGCTTGCGGATGTCGACCTTGCCGACCAGCGAGGAGATGTCCTGGTTGTTCTCGTCACCGGGCTCCGTCTTGGCAACCGCGATCTGGCGCAGCCGGGAGGGCTGGATGCGCGCGACGCGGAATTGCGAGATGTCGCCGCCGAAGGCTTCGAGCCGCTTGTAGGCCCAGGGCGACATCAGCCCGCTCAGCCGGCGGCGCGGAATGCCGTACTTCTCCTCGATCATCGGGCCAAGCGTCTCGGGATCAAACAGCCCGAGCGGGCTCTCGAACACCGGTGACAGCTCGTCACCCGCCTTCAGCACGTAGATCGGATGAATTTCCATCAGCGCCTTGATGCGCTCGGCAAGCGACGACTTGCCGCCGCCGACCGGCCCGAGCAGATAGAGGATCTGCTTGCGCTCCTCGAGGCCCTGCGCGGCGTGGCGGAAGAAGCCGACGAGGCGCTCGATCGTGTCCTCCATGCCGTAGAAGCCGGCGAAGGCTGGATACGATCTGATCGTACGGTTCAAAAAGATACGGCCAAGGCGTGGGTCCTTGGCCGTGTCGATCATCTGAGGCTCACCGATCGCCGCTAATAACCGCTCGGCCGCATTGGCATATCGCATCGGATCGCTTCGACACGACTCCAGATACTCGGCCATCGACATGTCGGTCTGGCTTCGCGCTTCAAACGACCTTGCGAAGGCGTTGAACAAAGAATCGTTGTACATGATCCCTCTCTCCACGATATGTATCGCCGCACGACTGACACGAGTCGCAACCAGAGTATCCAAGGATCGAATCAGCGTCGGCACGCTGGGTCCATTGGACACTCGACCGACTCACTTCGGCAATGCACGGCGCGTGCAGCCTCTGCCTTATCAACAGGCAGGAAGCTTAATGGTTCATCAATATCCCCCGACAGTAGCCTGTTTTTGACGGTTGTAGCGCCTCCGCAACATCCGTGGTTTACCGGGGCCCAGGCCTCCGAGGCGGACATCCGAGCGGGGCAACTTCCCCGTCCGGCGATGAACGTTAGCCTCCCTGAAAAGGTGTGACCGTCCAGCCTTGGCGTCAAGATGCATGCCTCACAAGCTGCATGAACAATCTGTCAGACAGCGTTGAACGTGCCTCCTTGTCGCCGCGACTAAGGCAACGAGCCCGCGCAGTTCCGCGCGGCACCATTGCCGCGCCTAGATGTGACACCTTGGAGGCACGGCATATTCCCGAGACGGTCATGCAGCGGACGTTCCTTGTTGTCGCAGCCGCGGCCTGCGCCGGCGCGGCGTTAACCGCCCAGACGAAGGAAGCCGTCGACAAGGCGACGGCGGCCGCCTTCGACAACAGGATGTTCGCCGGCCCGCCCGGCGCGAAAGCCTATGCCTGCTTTGCGAGGCGCTACGATGCAAATCATCTGGCGCAGCACCCGAAGCAGAAGGTCAGCGCGATGAAGCTTCTGGTGTCAGCCGAAGACGCGCCGGAGGACAAGACCACCAATTACTCGTTCCGCCTCGGCGTCACCTACCGCCACCGCCCCGGCAATTTCGACTCCAGCGGCTACTGCAATCACGCGATCGAGTCCGGCCACGAGGTGCGCTTCGAATGCGGCGTGGATTGTGAGGGCGGCGGCATCACCGTGGCGCTGTCGAAGGACAACAAATCCGCGACCGCGCGCCTTGGCCGCATCCTTGGCCGCATCATGGTGTGGAATCGCGACAAGCCCGACGACGACGCGCGCGAAGCGCTGTTCGCCGGCGCCGACGACAAGATCTTTCGCGTCGACCGCGCGAACTCGAGCGAATGCGCCGAACTTGTGACCGACCGCCAGGAACTCGCTGCGCTCCGCCACAAATGATGGGCTTGCCCAAGCGGAAAACACCAAGTCGAAAACACCAAATCAACAACATCAGCGCGGGGGGACGCCATGCACCGACGCAGCATCCTGTGGGGCACGCTCTCGGGGATCGGCGCCGCCTTCGCGGCGTCACGGGCGAACGCCGCCACCGCGGCACCGCCGCAGAAGCTGAAGGTGGTCTGTCACCTCGATGACCTCGACAAGGTCAATTTCGTGATCGGCAACATCCAGAACCATCTCGACGGCGTCGGCGGCCCGGACAATGTGACGATCGCGCTCGTGGTGCACGGCCAGGCGCTGAAGGCGTTTCATTCGGCCGCAGCCAACCCCGACCTGGCAAAGCGTGTCGGACAGTTCACGGGGTCCGGAATTGAACTCGCCGCCTGCCGCAACACCATGAAATCACAGAACATCGGCCTGAAGGACCTGCTCCCGGGCTTCGTTGCCGCCGAGCGCGGCGGCGTGGTCCGCCTCGCCGAGCTGCACTCCCAGAGCTACCTCTACCTGGGGCCCTGACGTGCAGCCGTGCGCCGCGATGCGTCATAAAAATGTGCCGAGATCAGGGTCTGCTCGGACCGCCTCCCAAGGGATCGAGAAGGGATCGAACTGTTGTGAATGGCGTTATCCCTTGGGAATGCTGATATTCCGCCCGGGCTCCACCCTATGTTGACAATCCGCCTCCGCCCCCGAAAGCTGCCCGGGAACCCAAAAATCGACCCTCGATCGAACGAGAACAGGCACCCATGAACCCCGTCAAAGCACTCGAAAATCACCGCCAGGCCGTCTGGCTGGACTTCCTCGCCCGCGGCTTCATCGCCAAGGGCGACCTGAAGCGGCTGATCGAGACCGACGGCGTCAAAGGCGTGACGTCCAACCCCTCGATCTTCGAGAAGGCGATCGGCAGCTCGGACGAGTATGACGGCGCGATCGGCCAGGCCCTCAAGAAGGGCGATCGCTCGATCGCCGACCTGTTCGAGCATCTCGCGGTCGGGGACATCCAGCACGCCGCCGACGTGCTGCGCCCGGTCTACGACAAAAGCCACGGCGGCGACGGCTTCGTCAGCCTCGAAGTGTCGCCCTATCTCGCGATGGACACCAAGGGCACGATCGCGGAGGCCGAGCGGCTCTGGAAGGACGTCCACCGCAAGAACCTGATGGTCAAGGTACCGGCGACGTCGGAGGGATTGCCTGCGATCGAGCATCTAATCGGCGAAGGCATCAGCATCAACATCACGCTGCTGTTTTCGCAGGAGGTCTATCGCCAGGTCGCGGAGGCCTATCTCAAGGGCCTGGAAAAATACGTCGCCAAGGGCGGCGACCCCTCCCATATCGCAAGCGTCGCGAGCTTCTTCGTCAGCCGCATCGACAGCGCTGTCGACAAGCAGCTCGACGAGAAGATAGCGAAGGCCAACGATCCGCACGAAAAGGAGCGGCTCGCGGCGTTGAAGGGCAAGGTCGCGATCGCAAACGCAAAGCTGGCCTACCAGGACTACAAGCGCCTGTTCTGGGGCGCGCGCTGGGACAAGCTCAAGGCCAAGGGCGCCAAGCCGCAGCGGCTGTTGTGGGCGTCCACCGGCACCAAGAACAAGGACTACAGCGACGTGCTCTATGTCGAGGAGCTGATCGGCCCCGACACCGTCAACACCGTGCCGCCGGCAACGCTCGACGCGTTCCGCGATCACGGCAAGGTGCGCGACAGCCTCGAGGAGAATGTCGACGACGCCCGTCACGTGCTGGAGGAGCTGGAGAAGTCCGGCATCTCGCTCGATGCGATCACCGAGGAACTGGTCAAGGACGGCGTCAAGCTGTTCGCCGACGCGGCCGACAAGCTTTACGGCGCGGTTGCCCACAAGCGCGCGACCTCGCTCGGCGGCGGCATCGACCACCAGAAGCTCGCGCTCGGTGCCACCATCGAGAAGGCGGTCGAGAAGAGCGCGGAGGAATGGCGCGTCTCGGCCAAGATCCGACGGCTGTGGCAGAAGGACAAGTCGGTCTGGACCGGCGACGACGAGAACAAATGGCTGGGCTGGCTGACCAGTGCGGCCTCTGCCGACGTGGCCGACTACGAGGATTTCGCGCAGCGCGTGAAATGGCAGAACTTCACCGACGCCGTCGTGCTCGGCATGGGCGGATCGAGCCTTGGGCCGGAGGTGCTGGCGCAAACCTTCCCGCACCGCACAGGCTTCCCGCGGCTGCACGTGCTCGACTCCACCGACCCGGCGCAGGTGCGCGCGATGGAGGAGTATGTCGACATCTCCAGGACGCTGTTCATCGTCTCCTCCAAATCCGGCGGCACCACCGAGCCGAACGTGATGAAGGACTATTTCTTCGATCGGGTGGCCAAGGCGATCGGCAAGGACCTGGCCGGCCACCGTTTCATCGCGGTGACCGATCCGGGCTCATCGCTGCAGAAGGTCGCGATCAAGCAGGGTTTCGCCCGCATCTTCTACGGGGATCCTGCGATCGGCGGCCGCTATTCCGTGCTGTCGCCGTTCGGCCTGGTGCCGGCGGCCGCCGCAGGCATCGACGTCCGCAGCCTGCTCGGCCATACCCTCGCCATGGCGCGCTCCTGCGGGGCCGACGTGCCGCCGCAGGAAAACCCGGGCGTGCAGCTCGGGCTTGCGATGGGCATCGCCGGGCTCGACGGCCGCGACAAGGTGACGATCTTCTCCTCGCCAGACGTCGCCGATTTCGGCGCCTGGGCCGAGCAGCTGATCGCGGAATCGACCGGCAAGGACGGCAAGGGCCTGATCCCGATCGAGGGCGAGACGATCGGCGACGCCGCGGTCTACGGCAACGACCGCTTCTTCATCGACCTGCGCACCGAGGGCGAGCACGATGCTGCCCATGAGGCAAAACTCGCCGCGCTGGAGGCTGCGGGCCATCCCGTCGTGCGCATCGTGATGAAGTCGATCGACCATATCGGCCAGGAATTCTTCCGGTTCGAGATCGCGACCGCGGTGGCAGGCTCCATCCTCGGCATCAACCCGTTCAACCAGCCCGACGTCGAGGCCGCCAAGATCAAGACGCGCGAGCTGACCGCAGCCTTCGAGAAGACCGGATCGCTGCCGGCCGAGCAGCCGGTGGTGTCCGCCGACGGGGTCGATCTCTACACCGATGCGCAGAACGCCGAGGACCTGCGCAAGGCCGGCGCCAATGGCGACCTCAATTCCTGGATCAAGGCCCATCTCTCGCGCTCCGGCCGCGGCGACTATGTCGCGCTGCTCGCCTATATCGAGCGTGACGGCGACACCATCGACGCCATGCAGGCGATGCGGCTGAAAGTGCGTGATACCAAGCGCCTTGCGACCTGCGCCGAGTTCGGCCCGCGCTTCCTGCATTCGACCGGGCAGGCCTACAAGGGCGGCCCCGACAGCGGCGTGTTCCTGCAGGTCACGACCGACGATGCCCAGGACCTGGCGGTGCCCGGCCAGAAAGCGAGCTTCGGCGTGATCAAGGCGGCGCAGGCGCGCGGCGATTTCGACGTGCTCACCGAGCGCGGCCGGCGGGCACTGCGCGTGCATCTCAAGGGTGACCTCGCCTCCGGGCTCGCGGCGCTCGACGCCGCGATCTCGGCTGCGTTGAACTGACGGAGGCGAGGATGCAACTCGGCATGATCGGCCTCGGGCGGATGGGCGGCAACATCGTCCGCCGCCTGATGACCCAGGGCCATACCACTGTGGTCTATGACAAGGATCCTAAGGCGGTCGCGGCGCTGGTGGCGGACAATGCCACCGGCGCCTCGTCGCTGGAGGATTTCGTCCTCAAGCTGGAACCGCCGCGCACCGCCTGGGTGATGCTGCCGGCCGGCAAGATCACCGAAACCACCATCGACGCGCTCGCAAAGCTGATGCAGCCCGGCGACGTCATCATCGACGGCGGCAACACCTTCTGGCAGGACGACGTCCGCCGCGGCAAGGCGCTCAGGGAGCGCGGGCTGCACTATGTCGATGTCGGCACCAGCGGCGGCATCTGGGGCATCGAGCGCGGCTATTGCATGATGATCGGCGGCGACAAGGGAGTGGTCGATCGACTCGACCCGATCTTCAAGACGCTGGCGCCCGGCATCGGCGACATCCCACGCACCCCCGGCCGCGAGGGCCGCGATGCCAGGATCGAGCAGGGCTACATCCACGCCGGCCCTGTCGGCGCCGGGCATTTCGTCAAGATGATCCACAACGGCATCGAGTACGGCCTGATGCAGGCCTATGCCGAAGGCTTCGACATCCTGAAGAACGCCAGTATCGAGGCGTTGCCGCCGGAGCATCGGTTCGATCTCGATATCGCCGACATCGCGGAAGTCTGGCGGCGCGGCAGCGTGATCCCGTCCTGGCTGCTCGACCTCACCGCCTCGGCGCTGGCGCAGAACCATACGCTCGACAATTATTCCGGCTTTGTCGAGGATTCCGGCGAAGGCCGCTGGACCGTCAATGCCGCGGTCGATGAGGCGGTGCCGGCCGAGGTGCTGACGGCTGCGCTCTACACCCGCTTCCGCTCGCGCAAGGATCACACCTTCGCGGAGAAGATCCTCTCGGCGATGCGCGCAGGTTTCGGCGGCCACAAGGAGCCGCCGAAGAAGGCCTAGATTTCGAGCGAAGCCTGTCCTGCACTTGATGCGGGATGGGCACCGGTTCGCGTGAAGAAAGCGCGTCAAAACCAGAATCTCGAGCCCCCGTTCCGATTCAATCGGAACGGGGGCTCCAGAAGACAACCGCGGAAGGTCACGTGCAGAAGAAACCCGATCCCTGCTCTTTCATCATCTTCGGCGCTACCGGTGATCTGACACACCGGCTGGTGGTCCCGGCGCTCTACAATCTTGCCGCAGGCAATCTGTTGCCGGACAAATTCTGTGTCGTCGGCATTGTCCGCAAGGGGATGTCGAGCGAGCAGCTGACCGACAGCCTGATGCAGGGGCTTCGCAAATTCGCCACCCGCCCGGTGGATGAGGCGATCGCGAAGCGGCTGTTCGAATGTGTCACCTCGGTCGAGGCCGATCCGCGCGATCCTGCGTCGTTCGATGCCATGAACGAACGGCTCGACAGGCTCGAGACGGCGCGCGACACCGGCGGCAACCGGCTGTTCTATCTCGCGACCCCGCCGAGCGCCTTCCTGCCGATCAGCGAGCAGCTCGGACGCACCGGCATGCTGGAGGAGAACGGCGCCTGGCGGCGGCTGATCATCGAGAAGCCGTTCGGCACCGATCTGGCATCGGCCAGGGCGCTGAATGCCGCGCTGTTGAAGCTGATGGACGAGCACCAGATCTACCGGATCGACCATTACCTCGGCAAGGAAACCGTCCAGAACATCCTGGTGCTGCGCTTCGCCAACGGCATGTTCGAGCCGATCTGGAATCGCAACCACATCGACCACATCCAGATCACCGTCGACGAGAAGCTCGGCGTCGGCCATCGCGGCAGCTTCTACGACGCCACCGGCGCGCTGCGCGACATGGTGCCGAACCATTTGTTCCAGCTGTTGTCGCTGGTGACGATGGAGCCGCCGGCGCGCTTCGATGCCCACGCCGTACGCTCCGAGAAGGCCGAGGTGCTGAGCGCGATCCAGACCCAGAGCGAGCAGGAGGCGCTGTCCAATTCGGTACGCGGCCAGTACCGCGCAGGCCGGATCGGCGACACCGAGATCGAGGACTATCTCAAGACACCGGACGTCAAGCCCGACAGCTCGACAGAGACCTATGCCGCACTGAAGCTGACCATCGACAATTGGCGCTGGGCCGGCGTGCCGTTCTACCTGCGCACCGGCAAGGCGCTGACCAGCAAGCGCACCGAGATCGCGATCAAGTTCAAGCAGGCGCCGTTCGCAATGTTCCGCGATACGGCGGTCGACCGCCTGTCGCAGAATTACCTGGTCATCTCCACCGAGCCGACCGAAGGCATCGAGCTGCAGTTCAACACCAAAGTGCCGGGCCCGACCATCAATATCGACGGCGTCGAGATGAAGTTCCGCTACAAGGACTACTTCAAGGCCGAACCGTCGACCGGCTACGAGACGCTGATCTATGACTGCATGATCGGCGACAATCTGCTGTTCCAGCGCGCCGACAGCGTCGAGGCCGGATGGCAGGCAGTGCAGCCCTTCCTCGACGCCTGGAAGAGTGCCGGCGGGCGCGGCCTGCAGCCCTACAAGGCCGGCAGCGAAGGCCCGGAGGCCGCCAACGCGCTGCTGACGCGCGACGGCCGCAGCTGGCGGAAGCTCGGCTGATCATGACCGCGAGCGGCCAGCGCAAGATCATCACGGTCGTCGATCCGGCGGCACTGGCGAAAGTCGCCGCCGAACGGGTGATCGCGAGGCTTGCCGAGAACAGCGGCCGGATTGCGGTGTGTCTCACCGGCGGCTCCAGCCCCAAGGCGCTCTACCAGCTGCTGGCAACGCCGGATTATCGTGAGAGGATTCCATGGGACCGCGTCGACTGGTTCATCGGCGACGAGCGCCTGGTGCCGCGCAAGGACAAGCTGCACAATATGAGCATGGCGCGCCAGGCCTTCCTCGACAGCTGTGCGCCTGCCGCCAATGTGCACCCGATCGCAACCGACACTGCCGATCTCAGGGATCCCGACGTCAGCGCGGCGCTGTATGAGAACGAGCTGATGGCGTTCTACGGCGCCGAGCAGCTCGACCCGGCGCGGCCGCTGTTCGACCTGGTGCTGATGGGCATCGGGCCCGATGGCCACACCGCCTCGCTGTTTCCCGGCTACCCCGCAGTCGAGGAAACCCGGCGCTGGGTGGTCGGCGTGCCCAAGGCCAATGTCGAGCCGTTCGTGCCGCGCGTGTCGCTGACCTTGCCCGCCCTCGCCTCCTGCCGCGAGATGCTGTTCGAGGTAGCAGGCGAAAGCAAGCGCGCGATCTTGACGCGCCTGTTCGCAGGCGAGAACCTGCCGGCAAACCGCGCGCGATCGCTGGGCGAGACCGTCTGGCTGATCGATCAGGCCGCGCTGCCGGAGGATTTTCCTGGGTGACTTTCTTGGCTGACGGGCAAAACCCCTGCGCACTGGTCGTGATGGGCGTCTCCGGCTCGGGCAAGAGCACCATCGCCGACCGCCTCGCGACCAGGATCGGCTGGCGCTTCGAGGACGGCGACAGTTTTCACCCGCCAAGCAATGTCGCGAAGATGCATTCCGGCCAGCCGCTCACCGACGAGGACCGCTGGCCCTGGCTGCGCGCGATCGCCGATGAGATCGACCGCAGCTGCGGCGTCCGCGAACCTGCCGTCATCGCCTGCTCGGCGCTGAAGCGCGCCTATCGCGACATCCTGGTGCATGGCCGCGACGATATCCGCATCGTCTTTCTCGACGGCACGCAGGAGCTGATCGCCGCGCGGCTCGCCGCACGCAAGGACCATTTCATGCCGCCGGGGCTTCTCGCCAGCCAATTCCGCACGCTGGAGCCACCGACGCCGGACGAGCGCCCGATCACGGTTGCGATCGACCGCTCGGTCGAAGCCATCATCGAAGACATTGTCAGTCAACTGAAGCTGGATCGCCCATGACCCGCATCGCCCTTGTCGTATCCGATGTCGACGGCACGCTGCTCACCAAGAACAAGACCCTGACCGACGGCGCCCGGACGGCGGTGCGCAGGCTGCATGAGGCCGGCATCGGCTTCACCATCGTCTCCAGCCGCCCGACCATCGGGATGAGCTTTCTGGTCGCGCCGCTCGCGATCACGCAGCCGATCGGCGCCTTCAACGGATCTTCGATCGTCGATCCGCAAATGAAGCCGCTTGAGCAGCATTTGATCCCCGCGGCGACGGCAAGAGGCTGCGTCGACCTGCTGCGCAACTACGGCGTCGACATCTGGCTGTTCACCAATGAGCGCTGGCTGACGCGAAATCCCAACGGCGAATACACCGCCCACGAGCAGCACACCATCAAGCACGATCCGACCATCGTCGACGACTTCACGCCCTATCTCGGCCAGGCCTGCAAGATCGTCGGCGCCAGTTCGGATGCGCCCTTGCTGCAACGCTGCGAGGCGGAGATGCAGCGGATGGTCGGCAATGATGCGACCGCCGTCCGCTCGCAGACCTATTATCTCGACGTCACCCCGCCCGGTCATGACAAGGGCACCTTCGTCGAGGGCATCGCGAAACGCCTTGGCGTGTCGCTCGAGAATGTCGCCACGATCGGCGACATGCAGAACGATCTGCCGATGTTCGCGAGAAGCGGTGTCTCCTTTGCGATGGGCAATGCCAGCGATGACGTGAAGGCACGCGCCACGCATGTCACCGAAACCAACGAGCATGACGGTTTCGCCCGCGCGATGGATGTGGTGCTGCAGCTTCGCTGAAGCTTTCAGGCGATCGTACCCCGCGCGATCGAACGCGGGCCGCAGCGTGATACGCCACTTCCACTTCGCTCGAAATCGCTCTAGGTCGACCGCTGCACCGCCGGCTTCTCGGCGGCGGCCCGGGCGTCGCTGAGATTGTGCGCGGTGTTGATCAGCGCGATATGGGTCAGCGCCTGCGGGAAATTGCCGGTCTGCCGGCCGGCGCCAGAGTCGAACTCCTCCGCCAGGAGCCCGAGATCGTTGGCGACCGCCGCCACGCGGTCGAACATGGTCTGTGCCTTGTCTACATCGCCCGCCAGCACATGGGCGTCGGCGAGCCACAGGCTGCAGGCCAGGAACGCACCCTCGATCGGCTGGATCTCATCGGATACTTCGCGGGGATCGTGGCGCAGCACGAAGCCGTCACGCATCAGGTGCCGCTCGATCGCATCGATCGTGCTGCGGATGCGCGGATCGGCTGGCGGCAGGAAGCCGACCGACGGCAACAGCAGCAGGCTGGCGTCGAGCAGCTTCGAGCCATAGCTCTCGACAAAGCTGTTGAGGCCGGCATCGAAGCCGCGCTGGCAGACATCTCGGTGGATGGCCTCGCGCAGCACCCGCCATTTCAGCAGCGGCGCCTTGAAGCCGAAGCGCTCGGCGCTCTTGATGGCGCGGTCGAAGGCGACCCAGCACATCACCTTGGAGAACACGTAATGTCTTGGCTGGTCGCGGCGCTCCCAGATGCCGTGATCCGGCTGGTCCCAGACCTCGGCGAGATGATTGACGACCGTACACTCCAGCGACCAGTTTTCCTCGTCGAGCTTCAGCTTGGCCATGCGGGACTGGTGGAACGCGTCGATCAGTTCGCCATAGACATCGAGCTGCAGCTGCGCGTGCGCGGCGTTGCCGACGCGGACCGGCTGCGCGCCTTCATAGCCGGACAGCCATCCGGCCTCCCATTCCAGCAGGCGCCGCTGCCCCAGGATGCCGTACATGATCTGCATGTTGGCCGGCGCGCCGGCCGCGGCCCGCAGCAGCCAATTGTGCCAGGCCGCCGCCTCCTCGGTGTAGCCCGAATTCATCAGCGCCAGCAGCGTGAAGGTGGCGTCGCGCAGCCAGCAGAACCGGTAGTCCCAGTTGCGCGCGCCGCCGAGCTTTTCCGGCAATGAGGTGGTCGGCGCCGCGACGATGCCGCCGGTCGGCCTGAAGGTCAGCGCCTTCAGCGTGATCAGCGAGCGCATCACGAGGCCGCGTTGATCGCCGCCGTCATAGGTCGAGCGGCCGCACCATTCCTTCCAGTAGTCTTCGGTATCCCTGAGCGCCGCCTCGGGATCGATCGGCTCGGGCACCGGCTGATAGGACGCTCCATAGGTCAGCACGAACGGCACGGTGTCACCCGCGCCGACCTCGAAATCGGCGATCGTGGTCAGATCCTTGCCCGATGTCGCAACCGGCGTACGCAACACCGTCATGTCCTGGCCACTGATTGCGAGCAGCCCCTCGCCGTCGGGGTTCTTCTTCACCCAGGGGACATCGACCCCGAAGCCGAAGCGGATTACGAGCTCCATGTGCATCCTGACGCGGCCGCTGATACCGCGAACCAGACGCACCACGTCGGAGGCATTGCCGCGCGGCGGCATGAAGTCGATCAGGTCGACCACGCCGCCTTCGGTCTCGAACCGCGTCTCCAGGATCAGCGTATCGTCCCGATAGCGGCGCGAGGTCCGCCTGATCTCCCCGGCGGGCGCCAGCAGCCAGCGGCCGTTCCTCGGCGTACCGAGCAGCGCCGCGAAGCAGGCGTCGGAATCGAATGCCGGCCAGCACAGCCAGTCGATCGCGCCGTCGCGGCCGACCAGCGCCGCGGTCTCGCAATCGCCGATCAGTCCGTAGTCTTCGATACGGGAAGCCACGCGCCGTGCTCCGCGTTGTCAGGCGTGCGACCGTTCCCGGGTTGCGCGCTTGAGTGCGTCGATATCGATCGCCGACGCGAGATGCTCGAGCGAGACCGACAGCCGCCGTTTCCAGTTCGGATGCTCGTAGACGGTGCCCGGGATGTTCGGCTGATCGACGATGCCGAGCAGATCCTCCATCGACACCGCCATCATCCGCGATCGCGTCCGCGCCAGGAAGCTCGCCACCGAATAGAAATCGTGGCTGTGGATGTCGTGCCGGCGCAGCACCTCGTCGAGCCGGCCGAGCGCGTGCCAGCGCCCTTCGTCGGTCTCGCCGGGATCGATCCCGAGCGCGCGCTTGGTCTTGAGGTCGCTGAACGAGCGCCAGCCGGCATAGGTCGAGAGGTCGTGGGTGTTGAAGGTGACGAGCGCGTTCGGCAGATAATAGTCGGCATTGCGGAAAACGCTATGGTCGTCCGTCTCGAACATCATCACCAGATATGACCAGATGCCCCAACCGTTCATCTGCTCGCGGAAGCCTTCGGGCACGGTGCCGAGGTCCTCGCCGATCACGACGCAGCGGTTGGCTGTGCTCTCCTGCGCGGTCGCCGCCAGCAGCGCCTCGAACGGCATCAGCACATAGGCGCCATTGGCCGGGCCGAAGCCGCGCGGCACCAGGTAAAGCCGCTTCAATCCGAAGGCATGGTCGAGCCTGATCGCGCCGGCATGGTGCATCGAGGCGCGCAGCATCTGCCTGAACGGCTCGAAGGCACGCTGTTCGAGGCCCGCGGCGTTGAAGCCGGCAAGTCCCCAGTCCTGACCCGCGGTGTTGAGCGGGTCCGGCGGCGCGCCGACGCCGAGATGGCGCGAGATCGCGGTCTGCTCGTTCCAGGCGTCGAAGCCGTCCGACTGCACGCCGACCGCGACATCGAGATAAAGCCCGACCCGCATGCCGAGCTTGTGCGCAAGCGCCTGGCAGGCGCCGAGCTGGCGGTCCGCGGTCCATTGCACGAATTCGACGAACTCGACCTCGGCGGCCGAGTCGCGCGCGCGGCGCAATTTGGCGCAGGCCGCGTCGTTGGGCTGCCGCCATTCATCCGGCCATTCCCACCACGGCGTGTTGAGCTTGTGCCTGATCACCTCGAAGCAGGCGAAGCGCGTCAGCAGCGCGCCTTGCTCCTTGCGATAATTCTCAAAATCCTGCCAGCGGCCGAGCCCGGGATTGGCCTTGAAGGCGGCAAAGGCCGCCCGCAGCGCCCGCCATTTCAGCGCCGCGACGCCGACATAGTCGACCATGTCGTGGGAGCGCAGGTGCGCCAGCGCGGCTTGCGTCTCCGCATCGATGCGGAATTCGGCAATCTTCTCGACGTCGATATAGAGCGCGTTGAGGAACAGCCGGCTGTTCGGCGAATATGGGCTGCAATCGCCGGGCCGATCGTCGAACAGCGCATGCAGTGGATTGAGCCCGATGCCGTCGGCGCCGAGCCGGCGGGCGAATGCGAGCAGGCCTTCGAGATCGGTGAAGTCGCCGATGCCCCAGTTGCGCGATGAACGCACGCCGTAGAGCTGGACCGCGATCACCCAGCAGCGATCGAACTCGCCGCCGAACGCGCCTTCCGGCGCCACGAGGAGCGGCAGCTCCTCGCTGCCCGATGCATCCGATAGCTGCAACCGGTGCACGCCTTCGCCCAGACCGGACGGCCACGTCACATTCCGCTCATGCGTCTCGCCTTGCGCGAGGACGCCGGTGCCGTTCATGATCTTCCATCGCACCGGTAGCTGGGCCGCCTCCGAGAGCTGTGTTCGCCCGCCATGACCGGGCCTGACGACCACGGGATCGGCGACGATCCGCCGCGGCGTCTGGGGCGGCAGCGCGTCGAGGATCGCGGTGAGCGCCTCGGGGGTTGTCACACGGCGGTGACCGCTACCATCGATATACTCGGTCTGGATTCCCAGGGTCTGGGCTTTGGCGTAAAGGTCCATTCGGCACGCTACTTGCTCGCAACGGTATTGGGATCGTTGCTAAATTGTACAGATACGGGAAAGGGATAGTTGATGTTCAACGCTCTACCCTATCAGGCGTTCCCGCCGGGAACCATTGTCCGACGAGCGGCTTTCTATATGGATCTGGCGCGCCTCCTTCCCGGCGCGGGGACTTCATTTGCCTATTCAATGGCGGCATCACCGTGAACAAAACCGCCCGGCCTGTCGAGAGTGCCCACGGCACTTTTCATATCACCGATGTCTATCCGTCGGTTGATGGTGGCCGCTTTCCGGTCAAGCGCATCGCGGGTGAAGCCGTCGCGGTGTGGGCCGACATCTACCGTGACGGACATGACGTGATATCAGCAGCTCTGGTGTGGCGGCGCGAGGGCGACGGCGAGTGGCAGGTCGCCCCGATGACGCCGCATAGCGACGACCGCTGGGGCGGCGCCTTCGTGCCCGAGCGGCCCGGCCGCTACTCGTTCGCGATCGAAGCCTGGACCGACCAATTCGCCAGCTGGCGGCATCGCTTCGAGCAGAAGCAGCGCGACGGCAGCGACCACACGCTCGACGCGCTCGAGGGTGCGGGCATGCTGACCCAGGCGCAGGCAGGGGGACCTGCGGCAGCCGCCGTCATCATCAGGCAGTGCGAGATCTTTCTGCAGACCGGCGAGCCCGGCGCGCTGCTGGCGCCGGAATTGCGGGAGGCGATGGCGGGCAGCCAGTTTCGCCGCGACCTGGTGCGATCGCAGCTCTACCCCCTGACCGCGGACCGGCCGCGGGCCCGCAGCGGCGCGTGGTACCAGATGTTTCCGCGCAGCCAGGGCAAGACATCAGGCACGACGCCGGGCGCGCATGCGACCTTCAACGATTGCGCCGCGCGGCTTCCCGACATCGCCGCGATGGGCTTTGACGTCGTGCTGCTGGCGCCGATCCATCCGATTGGGCAGCAACACCGCAAAGGCCGCAACAATGCCGCCATCGCGCAAGCAAATGATCCCGGCAGTCCCTATGCGATCGGCGCGGCCGAGGGCGGCCACGACGCCGTGCATCCAGAGCTCGGTACGCTCGACGATTTCCGCGCTTTCGTGGCGGTATGCGAGATGCACGGCCTCGAGGTCGCGCTCGATTTTGCCGTGCAATGCTCGCCCGATCATCCCTGGCTGACCGAGCATCCAGAATGGTTCAAGCGGCGCCCGGACGGATCGATGCGCACGGCCGAACATCCGCCGCAGCGCTGGGACGACGTCGTCAACCCCGATTTGGGCTGCGAGGATGCCGGCGCGTTGTGGCGCGCATTGCGTGACGTCGTGCTGTTCTGGGTCGAGCAGGGCGTCAAGATCTTCCGGGTCGACAATCCGCACACCAAGCTGCTGGCATTCTGGGAATGGCTGATCCGCGAGGTGCAGGACCGCGATGCGGATGTGCTCTTTCTTGCGGAGGCCTTCGCGCGGCCGAAACTGATGAAAGGTCTCGCCAAGCTCGGCTTCACGCAGTCCTACAGCTACTTCACCTGGCGCACGCAACGCGTCGAGCTCGAGCAATATCTCGGCGAGTTGATCGGCTACCCCGAGCGTGACTTCTTTCGGCCGAATTTCTTCGTCAACACACCAGACATACTGCCTTTCCACCTGCAAAGCGGCGAATCCTGGATGTTCAAGTCGCGTGTCGCGCTGGCCGCGACGCTCTCAAGCAGCTGCGGCATCTACAGCGGCTTCGAGCTTCTCGAACACACGGCGGTCCCCGGCCGCGAGGAGTATCTCAACTCCGAGAAATACGAGATCAGGGTTCGCGATTGGGATCAGCTGGGGAACATCAAGCCCTACATCGCCGCCCTCAATCGGATCAGGCGTGCCAATCCGGCCTTGCAACAATTCGCGGATCTGCGCTTTATCAATGTCGATGACGGCGGCGTGATCGGCTTCGTCAAGCAGGCGACCGACCAGAGCAATGTGATCGCGGCCGCGATTGCGTTGTCGCCAGAGCCGCGTGAGGTCTGGCTTCCGCTCGGCGACGTCATGGTCGGCCGTGGCGAAGCTCGCCGCCCCGTCACGGAAGTGGAAGACCTCGTCACTGGCGAGCGCCACGCGCTCGAATGGGGAGGCGTCCGTCTACGCATCGATCCTGCGCGCGATCCCGCGTTGCTGTTGCGCTGTGTCGCCTGAAGGAGCCGACATGAACGTATTCTCCTCCGTCAATACCCAGGAGAAGGTCGCGACCGAGACCGCGGACCAGCTGTGGTACAAGGACGCGATCATCTACCAGCTGCACGTCAAGGCGTTCGCCGACAGCAACAATGACGGCATCGGCGATTTCACGGGGCTGACGGAGAAGCTCGGGTACCTGCAGGAGCTCGGCGTCACCGCGCTGTGGCTGTTGCCGTTCTATCCCTCGCCCGGCCGCGACGACGGCTACGACATCGGCGACTATGGCGACATCAATCCCGATTTCGGGACGATGAAGGACTTCAAGCGCTTCATCCAGGAAGCCAAGAAGCGCGGCCTGCGCGTCATCACCGAGCTCGTCGTCAACCACACCTCAGACCAGCACGCCTGGTTCAAGCGCGCACGCCGCAGCCCGCCGAATTCGAGCGCGCGAAGCTGGTACGTCTGGAGCGACACCGATCAGAAATACCTCGATACAAGGATCATTTTTACGGACACGGAAAAGTCGAACTGGACCTGGGATCCGGAAGCCGGCCAGTTCTACTGGCACCGCTTCTTCTCGCACCAGCCGGATTTGAACTTCGACAATCCGCGCGTGGTGCGCGCCATCGTGCAGGTGATGAAGCGCTGGCTCGACACCGGCGTCGACGGCTTCCGGCTCGACGCCATTCCCTATCTGTGCGAGCGCGACGGCACCAACAACGAGAACCTGCCGGAGACGCATGCCATCATCAAGCGGCTGCGCCAGGAGCTCGACGCCTATGCCAAGGGCAAGATCCTGCTGGCCGAGGCCAATCAATGGCCGGAGGACGTCCAGGAATATTTCGGCCATGGCGACGAGTGCCACATGGCCTATCACTTCCCGCTGATGCCGCGCATCTACATGGCGATCGCCCAGGAAGACCGTTTTCCGATCACCGACATCCTGCGGCAGACGCCCGACATTCCGGCCGCTGCCCAGTGGGCGCTGTTCCTGCGCAATCACGACGAGCTGACCTTGGAAATGGTCACCGACGTCGAGCGCGACTATCTGTGGTCGACCTACGCCAACGACCCGCGCGCCCGCATCAATGTCGGCATCCGCCGCCGGCTTGCGCCGCTGATGGACAATGACCGGCGCAAGATCGAGCTGATGAACTCGCTGCTGCTGTCGTTCCCGGGCACGCCGATCATCTATTACGGCGACGAGATCGGCATGGGCGACAACATCTATCTCGGCGACCGCAACGGCGTGCGGACGCCGATGCAATGGTCGCCGGACCGCAACGGCGGTTTCTCGCGCGCCGATCCGGCACGGCTCTACGCGCCGATGATCATGGACCCGGTCTACGGCTACGAATCCGTCAATGTCGAGGCGCAGTCGCGCAGCCTGTCGTCGCTGCTGTCGGCGACCAAGCGGCTGATCGCGGTGCGCAAGTCGACGCTCGCCTTCGGGCGCGGCACCATGACCTTCATCCGCCCGGAGAACCGCTCGGTGCTGGCCTATGTGCGCCAGTACCAGGGCGAAACGATCCTGTGCGTCGCCAATCTGTCGCGCTCGGCGCAGGCCACCGAGCTCGACCTCTCCGCCTTCAAGGACCGCATCCCGCTCGAGATGCTCGGGCGCACGCGCTTCCCGGCGATCGGCGAGCTGCCCTACATGATCACGCTCGCGCCCTACGGCTTCTACTGGTTCCAGCTGCAGGAGCGCGACAAGTCCGAGCCGGTGACGCCGCGGGCGGTGCCGGAATTCGAGACGCTGGTGGTGCCGCTCGGTTCGACCTGGACCTCGCTGGCGCGAGAGCGCGGCGTGTTCGAGCACGATGTGCTGCCTGGCCATCTCGCCCGGACGCGATGGTACCCGGAGCATTCGGCCAAGGCGATCCAGGCGGCGCTGGTCTCCGCGATCCCGTTCTGCGACATCGGCGACAACCGGCCCTGGCTCATCTGCTTCGAAACGACGCAGCGCGGTACCACCAGCCGCTACGTGCTGCCGATGCAGATCGAGTGGGTGCGCTTCGACCGCGAGCGCTACAATCCGCGCGCCTTCGCCGCCGTGCGCCAGGGCGCGCGCGAGGGCACGCTGCTTGATGTCGCCACCGACCAGATTTTCACCGGCCTGTTCCTGCGCAATCTCCGGGAAAACCTCACGGTCGACGAAAGCGAGCAGGGCCTGAAGCTCGAATTCCGGCCGACCAGCCGCTTCTCCGACCGGCCGGTGCGGCAGCCGGAGCGGATCCGTGTGTTCGAGAACGATCAGCCGCACTCGACCGCGCTGGTCGACAACGAATATGTCACCAAGATTTACCGGAAGCTCGAGGTCGGCATCAATCCGGAGATCGAGATGGGCCGCTTCCTCACCGAAGTGGTCGGCTTTCCGAACAGCCCTGCCCTGCTCGGCACCGCCGAGCTGATCGAGGCCGACAAGCGCAGCGCCATCGCCGTGCTGCATGCGATGGTTGTCAACCAGGGCGAGCTCTGGGCGGTCGCCGCCGCGCACCTCGACCGTCTGGTCGAAAGGCAGCGCCTGCTCGCCGTGAGCGAGGACCCGGCGGAGAACGGCGACCATGCCGCCTATCTGCGCCACATGTCGCACAGTGGGAAGCGTCTCGCGGAGCTGCATCTGGCGCTTGCCAGCAACCGTGACTTGCCGGACTTCGCGCCCGAGCCAACCCGGCCCGAGGACCTGCTGCGCTGGAGCGACGAGATCATGGCGCGCGCCGAGCGCGTGTTCGACACGCTGAGGCAGCGGCGTGGCTCGCTGAAAGAATCCGACCGTCTGCTGGCCGATCAGTTGCAGGCCCAGCACGACATGCTGCCGGAACGGCTCAAGGCGCTGCTGCCACGCGAGACCGATGGATTCAGCATCCGCCATCATGGCGACCTGCATCTCGGCCAGTTGCTGGTCGTCAAGGACGACGTCTTCATCATCGATTTCGACGGCGGCCCCGGCCGGACCATCGCCGAGCGCCGCCGCAAGGCGCCGCCGGCGCGCGATGTCGCCGGCCTGATCCGCTCGATCGACTATGCGGCGACCGCCGCGCTAGAGCGGGCGCTCAAGGTCGCCCCTGACGAGAGCGGCAGGCTGAGCCTTGCTCTGGCCGAATGGCGCGACCAGGCTGGGGATGCCCTGCTGGCGGCCTATCGCGAGACCATGGCCGGCCAGCGACTGTGGCCTACAGATGCCAGGGCGGCCGATCGCCTGCTCAACTTTTTCCTGCTTGAGAAAGCCTTCTACGAGATCGAGTATGAGCTGGCCAACCGGCCAGATTGGCTCCGCGTCCCACTGACTGGCCTGTTGAGACTCCTGGCCCAACAGCCGCATGAGGTTGCATGACCAAATTGCCCGCCGAGGCCTATGCCATCATCGAGGGCCGCCACTCCGATCCCTTCCACTATCTCGGGCTGCACACCGAGGGGGATCGCAGCGTCGTGCGCGCGTTCCTGCCTGATGCCAGCAATGTCGAGGCGATCGGCGAGCATGGCGAGGCGGCGCCGCTGGCCAAAATCCATGATTCCGGCCTGTTCGCGGGTCCCCTGCCGAACGGTTCGACGCGCTACCAGCTCCGCGCCCGCTTCGGCGACAATGTGGTCGAGCTCGAGGATGCCTACCGCTTTCCGCCGATCCTGAGCGATTTCGATCTCTACCTGCTCGGCGAGGGCACCCATCAGCGCGTCTACGACACGCTCGGCGCGCATCCGATGACGCTCGACGGCGTGGACGGCATCGGCTTCGTGGTGCTGGCACCGAATGCGCGGCGGGTCAGCGTGGTCGGCGACTTTAATTTCTGGGACGGACGGCGTCATCCGATGCGGGTGCGCGGCCCTGGCTATTGGGAGCTGTTCATCCCGCGTGCGCGCGTCGGCGACCACTACAAGTTCGAGATCGTCGCGCGGAACGGCCAACATCTGCCGCTGAAGTCCGATCCCTTGGCGTTCGCCGCCGAGGTGCGTCCGAAGACCGCCTCGATCGTGATCGATGAGCGCAAGATCCCGCACCCGCGCCCGGCGCCCGATCGCGTCAATGCGCTGAGCTCGCCGATGTCGATCTACGAGGTCCATCTCGGGTCGTGGCGGCGCAAGGGCCGCAATGAGTGGCTGACCTATCGCGAGATGGCAGAGCAGCTTCCGGCTTACGCCAGCGACATGGGCTTTACCCATATCGAATTCCTGCCGATATCAGAGCATCCGTTCGACGGCTCCTGGGGCTACCAGCCGACCGGCATGTTCGCGCCGACCAGCCGCTTCGGCTCACCCGATGATTTCGCCGCGCTGATCGATGCCTGCCATGGTGCAGGCCTCGCCGTGCTGCTCGACTGGGTCCCCGGGCATTTCCCCGACGATCCGCACGGCCTCGGCCATTTCGACGGCACCGCGCTCTACGAGCACGCCAACCCGTTGCAGGGCCGTCATCTCGATTGGGGCACGCTGATCTACAATTACGGGCGCACCGAGGTCACCAACTTCCTGGTGTCGAACGCGCTGTTCTGGCTCGAGCGCTATGGCATCGACGGGCTGCGCGTCGATGCCGTCGCCTCCATGCTCTATCTCGACTACAGCCGTCCCGCGGGCGGCTGGATCCCGAACAAATATGGCGGCCGGGAGAACATCGAGGCGATCGACTTCCTGCGCCGCTTCAACACCGAGCTGTTCGCGCATTTTCCGCAGGCGACGACGGCGGCGGAGGAATCCACCGCGTGGCCGCAGGTGTCGCGTCCCGTCGAATATGGCGGGCTCGGCTTCGGCTACAAGTGGAACATGGGCTGGATGCATGACACGCTGAAATACATCGGCAAGGATCCCATCCACCGCAAATTCCATCACGGCGACATCCTGTTCGGCCTGCACTACGCCTTCTCGGAGAACTTCATCCTGCCGCTGTCGCATGACGAGGTCGTGCACGGCAAGCGTTCGATCCTCGGCCGCATGCCCGGCGACGACTGGCAGCGCTTTGCCAATCTGCGCGCCTATTACAGCTTCATGTTCGGCCACCCCGGCAAGAAGCTGATGTTCATGGGCTGCGAATTCGGCCAGGAGCGCGAGTGGAATCACGATCACTCGATCGATTGGCACCTGCTCAACCAGCCGAAACACCGGGGCGTTCAAAACCTGATCCGCGACCTCAACCGGCTCTATCGCGCGCTGCCGGCACTGCATGAGCTGGACTGCGACCAGGCCGGCTTCGAATGGGTCATCACCGACGACGCCAACAACAATGTGTTCGCCTGGATCCGCAGGGGCAATGATGCGCGCGCACGCTGCCTCGTGGTCGCAAACTTCTCGCCCAACGTCTATCGCAACTATCGGGTCCGCGTGCCGTTCGCGGGCAAGTGGCACGAGGTGCTCAACTCGGATTCCGCACATTACGGCGGCACCAATGTCGGCAACATCGGCGAGGTGCGTACCTCGGAGGGCGCCACGCCGGAATTGAACCTGACCATTCCGCCGCTGGCTGCGATCTTCCTCGTACCGGAAAGCTGATTCATGCGACTGAGCGGGGGAACGTCCGCGCGGCTTGGTGCAAGCTGGGACGGCAGAGGCACCAATTTTGCGCTGTTCTCGGCTAATGCGGAGAAGGTGGAGCTGTGCCTGTTCGACGGCCAGGGCCGCCGCGAGCTCGAGCGGATCGAGCTGCCGGAGCGCACCGAGGACGTCTGGCACTGCTACCTCAACGATGTCTCGCCCGGCCAGCTCTACGGCTATCGCGTCTACGGGCCGTATGCGCCGGAGCGCGGCCACCGCTTCAACGCCAACAAGCTGCTGCTCGATCCCTACGCCAAGCGGCTCGCCGGCCGGCTGGTGTGGAGCGATGCGCATTTCGCCTACCGCACCGGCAGCGCGCGCGAGGATCTCTCGTTCGACCGGCGCGACAATGCCCGCGGCATGCCAAAGGCGATCGTGGTCGACGAGACCTTCAACTGGGGCCGCCGCGAGATCCGGCCGCACATTCCCTGGGAAGACACCATCATCTACGAGGCCCACGTCAAGGGCCTGACGCAGAAGCGCGAGGACGTGCCGCCGAATTTGCGCGGCACCTATGGCGGCTTGTCGTCGCCTGCGATGATCAATCACCTCAAGCGGCTCGGCGTCACCACCATCGAGCTGTTGCCGATCCACGGCCTGATCGACGACCGCGTCCTGGTCGAGAAGAAACTGTCGAACTACTGGGGCTACAACACCATCGCGTTCTTCGCGCCCGAGGCGCGCTACGCCCAGGACAATGCGCTGGATTCCTTCCGCACCACGGTGGCGCGGCTGCACGATGCCGGCATCGAGGTGCTGCTCGACGTCGTCTACAACCACACCGCCGAGGGCAACCATATGGGCCCGACGCTGTGCTTCCGCGGTATCGACAACGCCTCCTATTACTGGCTGAACCGCGAGAACCCGCGCTTCTATGACGACTTCACCGGCTGCGGCAGCTCGGTCAACCTCACCCATCCGCGCGTGCTGCAGATGGTGATGGATTCGCTGCGCTACTGGGTCGAGGTCTGCCACGTCGACGGCTTCCGCTTCGATCTCGCCACGACGCTGGCGCGCGGGCCGAACGGGTTCGATCGCAACCATCCCTTCCTCGCCGCGATCCGCCAGGACCCGGTGCTGGCGACCGTGAAGATGGTCGCCGAGCCCTGGGATCTCGGTCTCGGCGGCTACCAGGTCGGCGCGTTTCCGTCGCAATGGTCGGAATGGAATGACCGCTATCGCAGCGCGATGCGGCGCTACTGGAGCGGCGAAGGCAGTTTGATCGGCGACATCTCGGGCCGCATGACCGCTTCGTCAGACCTGTTTCACCACGACAACCGCGCGACCCGCGCCAGCGTCAACCACATCACGGTGCATGACGGCTTCACGCTCGCCGACCTCTTCAGCTACAACGAGAAGCACAACGAGGCCAATGGCGAGGACAATCGCGACGGCTCCAACGACAATCACAGCAACAATTGCGGGCACGAAGGGCCGACCGACGATCCCGCGATCATCGCGCTGCGGCGCCAGCTCCGGAAGAACGCGCTGGCCTGCCTGCTGCTCGCACAGGGCACGCCATTGGTGCTCGCCGGCGACGAGGTCGCCAACACGCAAGGGGGCAACAACAACGCCTATTGCCAGGACAATGAGACCGGCTGGATCGGCTGGGAGAACCTCGGCACCGACGACGACGCCATCGGTTTCATCGGCCATCTCACCGCGCTGCGCCGCCGCTTCGGCCAGATCCGCTGCCAGCGCTGGCTCGACGGCCGCCGCACCGACGGCAGCTATGGCGTATTGTGGTTGACGCCCGCGGCCGAGGAGATGAAGGAATCCGACTGGAAATTCCCGGAGAGCCGGTTCCTCGCCTACGTGCTGGGGCCGATCGAACCAGGGCAGGAGCCGATCTTTATCGTGCTGAATGCCGCGCCGCAGGAGATCGTGTTCAGGATGCCGAGGATAGCGGAATACAGCAGCTGGCAGCAGGTCTTGAGCACGACCAGGGCGGAGCAAACGGCGGAGCAATTCGCATCCGGCGCCGATGCCACGGCACCGCCGCGCTCGGTGCTGGCATTTGCAGGCTCCGCATGAGCACACAGCATTTCGGCGCTGAGCTGACACCCGATGGCACCCGCTTCCGGCTGTGGGCGCCCGCGGCCAAGCGCGTCGATCTGCTGCTCGACAAGCCGGATACGCGGAGCCGCGATGAGCACGCGCTGACGCGTGACGCCGCCGGCTGGTATGTCGCCGAAATCCCGGGTGCGCGCGCCGGCACGCGCTATAAATTCCGCGTCGATGACGAGGTCGATGTGCCCGATCCGGCCTCCGCCTTCCAGCCGGACGACGTGTTCGGCCCGAGCGAGGTGATCGATCACTCCGCCTTCAAATGGCGCGCGACCGAGTGGCGCGGACGTCCCTGGCACGAGGCCGTGATTCTCGAAGCTCACGTCGGCACCTTCACCCCGGAGGGCACCTACCGCGCCATGATCGACAAGCTCGATCACCTGGTCGCGACCGGCATCACCGCGCTCGAACTGATGCCGCTCGCGGATTTCGCAGGCAAGCGCAACTGGGGCTATGACGGCGTGCTGTGGTACGCACCCGACAGCGCCTATGGCCGCCCCGACGACCTCAAGACGCTGATCGACGAAGCGCATCTGCGCGGGCTGATGGTGATGCTCGACGTGGTCTATAACCATTTCGGCCCGGAGGGGAATTACCTCGGCCGCTATGCGCCCACCTTCTTCAGTGACGCACATACGCCGTGGGGCAATGCGATCGATTACCGGATGCCAGAAGTGCGCGCGTTTGCGATCGGCAGCGTGGTGAGCTGGCTGCGCGACTATCGCTTCGACGGGCTGCGCTTCGACGCGGTCAACACCATCGTCGAAGCCGGCGAAATCTTCGTCATCCATGACTTCAGCAAGGCCGCCGGCAAGCTCGCCGCCGAGACCGGGCGGCAGATCAATCTCGTGCTCGAGAATGGCGACAACATCGCAAGCCTGCTGGATGCCACCGAAGACCCGCCGCACGGCAAATTCCGCGGACAGTGGAACGACGACTATCATCACGCCTGGCACGTGCTGCTGACCGGCGAAACGCAGGGCTACTATGGCGACTACCGGGCGCCGAAGCAGGATCTCGCCCGCGCGCTGTCGTCCGGCTACATCTACCAGGGCGAAGTCTCGGAGTTCTGGGGCGGCAAGGCCCGCGGCGAGCCGAGCGGCGCGCTGTCGCCGACCTGCTTCATCAACTTCCTGCAAAACCACGACCAGATCGGCAACCGGCCACTCGGCGATCGCCTTGTCAGCATTGCGAAACCGGAAGCGGTCGAGGCGGCCTTGGCGGTCACGCTGATCGCGCCGACCACGCCGATGCTCTTCATGGGCGAGGAATGGGGCGCGACGACGCCCTTCCCGTTCTTCTGCGATTTCAAGGGCGACCTCGCCAACGCCGTCCGCGCCGGGCGGCGCAAGGAGTTCGCCTGGGCCTATGCCAAATATGGCGACGACATTCCCGATCCGCTCGCCGACGAGACGGTGCGATCGGCGGTGCTCGACTGGGCGGCGCTCGGCCACGATCCGGCGCGCGCGCGGCTTGCGCTGGTGCGCGACCTGCTCGCCGTCCGCCGGCGCGAGATCACGCCGCGGCTTGCAGGAGCCCATTTCGGCGACGCCAGCGTGGCGGGCGACCTCTTGACCACCCATTGGCGGATGGGAGACGGCCGCACGCTGTGGCTGATGGCCAATCTATCGGATCGCGCCATCACCGGCGAAGTGGAGCCAAAGGGAACTGCGATCTGGGGCGGCGCGTTGTCGAGCGACCTCCCCGGCTGGGCGGTGCGCTGGCACATCGGATAGCATAATGCCTTCGGCGATCCCGATCGCGACATACCGACTGCAACTCACCGCCGATTTCGACTTCGATGCCGCCGCCGGCGTCGTGCCGTATCTGAAGGCGCTCGGCATCAGCCATCTCTATGCCTCGCCCTTCACGAAGGCGCGCAAGGGCTCGACCCATGGCTATGACGTCGTCGACCACACCAAATTCAACCCGGAACTCGGCGGCGAAGAAGGCTTTGCGCGGCTCAGCGATGCGCTGAAGCAGAACGACCTCGGCCTGATCCTTGATTTCGTGCCGAACCATGTCGGCGTGCATTTTGCCGACAATCCGTGGTGGCTCGACGTGCTGGAATGGGGACCGCTGTCGCCGCATGCGGCCTCCTTCGATATCGACTGGGACCTGCTGCCCTATCGCGCGCGCGGCGGCGTGCTGCTGCCGATCCTCGGCTCGTCCTATGGCCAGGCGCTGGAGCGCGGCGAGATCGCGCTGCGCTACGACGCAAGCGAAGGCAGCTTCTCGGCCTGGTATTTCGAGCACCGGCTGCCGATCGCGCCGGAGCGCTATGGCGAGGTGTTGCGGACCATTGTCCGCGAGGCCGCCGCCGAAGACAGTCCGGCCGGACGCGCGATGCTCGAACTCGCCGCCCGGTATCGCGGACTGCGTCACCCCAACCGCGTCGAGGCCCCGGCACTGAAGGAGGGGATCAAGGCGATCGCGGGCAGCGCAGAGATCATCGCGCGCGGGCTCGATGCTTACAGCTCCGGCGAGGACCGCCCTGCCCAGACGCTGGCGTTGCATCACCTGCTGGAGCGGCAGCACTACAAGCTCGGCCACTGGCGGCTCGCCTCCAGCGACATCAACTATCGCCGCTTCTTCGACGTCAACACGCTGGCCGGCCTCCGGGTCGAGGACGCCGCCACCTTCGAGGCGAGCCACAGCCTGGTGAAGCGCCTGATCGCCGAGGACCGGCTGCAGGGCCTGCGGCTCGACCATATCGACGGCCTGCGCGATCCCGCGCAGTATTTCCATCGCCTGCGCCGCCTGATCCGCTCCGCGCAGGGCGCCAAGGCCAGGCCGTTCTACATGGTGATCGAGAAGATCCTCGGCGAGGACGAGAAGCTGACGAAGTTCAGCGGCGTCCACGGCACCACAGGCTATGAATGGATGAACACGATCAGTCAGGTGCTGGTCGATGCCAAAGGCCTCGAGCCGCTCAGCGAGATCTGGCGCCAGATCAGCAACCAGTCGCCGAACCTGACGCCGGTGCTGCGCGCGGCCAAGCGGCGCGTGCTGGAGACCTTGCTGACCAGCGAATTCACCGTGCTGGCGCGGCTTTTGGCGCGCATCGCCGGCGGCCATTATTCCTCGCGCGACTTCTCCGCCGACAGTCTGCGGCAGGCACTCGAGCTCTACGTGCTGCACTTTCCGGTCTATCGCACCTATCTCACCGCCTCCGGCCCGACCGCACATGACCGCGCCCTGATCGACGAGACCATCGCGCGCGCCCGCGCCAACTGGTTCGCCGCCGACGAAGGCATTTTCGATTTCCTGCGCGACGCGCTGACCATGGACCTGCTGAAGCCCGGCCGTCCCCCGCACAGCGCGCCGCGGGTGCGCCGCTTCGCGCTGAAGGTGCAGCAATTCACCGGGCCAATGATGGCGAAGTCGCTGGAGGACACTACCTTCTATCGCTACCACCGCCTGCTGGCGCTCAACGAGGTCGGCGGCGATCCCGCGGCTAGCGCGATCGCGCCCGAGCGCTTCCACGCCATGATGACGGCCCGTATCAGCGAATGGCCGCACGGCATGACGTCGACCGCAACCCACGATACCAAGCGCGGCGAGGACGCCCGTGCGCGGATCATGGCGCTTGCGGAAATCCCCGGCGAATGGACCAGTGCGGTGGCGCGCTGGAAGGTCCTGAATGCGCCGCATCTGGTGCTCGACGGCGAGACGCGTGCGCCATCGGCGACATTCGAATACATGCTGTATCAAGCCCTGATCGGCGCCTGGGATCCGGACGATGACTCCCTCGTTGCGCGCATCCAGGCCTATGCGCTGAAGGCCGCACGCGAGGGCAAGCAGGAGACCAGCTGGCTCAATCCGCACGAACCTTATGAGGCCGGCGTCAAGACCTTCATCGAGCGGATCCTCGATCGCAAAACCTCGCCCGAATTCCTCGACGCGCTGGAGACACTGGCGCTACGCACCGCGCTGATCGGCGCGCTCAACTCGCTCAGCCAGATCACGCTGAAGGCGACGATGCCGGGCGTGCCGGATTTCTACCAGGGCACCGAAGGCTGGGATCTTTCGCTTGTCGACCCCGACAACCGCCGTCCGGTTGATTTTGCCGAACGCGCAGGAACGCTGGCGGCGCTGGAGATGCCGGATTGGGGCGCACTGGCGCAGAGCTGGCGCGACGGCCGCCTGAAATTCGCGTGGACGCGGCATCTCTTGCGGCTGCGCAACGAGCTGCCCGACGTCTTCACCAGCGGCAACTACCAGCCGCTCGCCGTCAACGGCCCGCACCGCGACCACGTCATTGCCTTCGCGCGGCGCCATGGCCGCGCGGCGGTCATCGTCGCGGTGGCGAAATCATTTGCGCCGTTTACCCAGGGCGGACGGAGCTGGCCGCGTCCCGAGGCCTTCGAAGGCGAGATCGACGTGGCTGGATACGCGCTCCCGGGCGGCGAAAACAGGATTCAGCTTTCAGCGCTGTTCGCCAATCTGCCGGTCGCGGTACTGAAGGCGAAGGTCGCGGCGGGCGCGAAGCAAGCCTCGAGGCGTGCGCGCTCGCACGGCTAGCCCCGCGGATCAGCGCTTGGTCAGCAGCAACTGTCCGCGCTTCCGAATCGCAATCTGCGCGACTTCGGCGAAGCGCTGCAGCAGCCAGGGCAGCGTCACCTCGAGGCGCACATGGCTATCCTCGACATCGAGATGCCCGGCCGCGACCTGCCCCAGCGCGCGGACGCGAAAGCTCATGCGGTTGTCGTCCCAGCGCTCCTCATCGACGCTCAGCGCCGGCACGTTAACTGCCGCTCGCGACAGGCCCGTCTTCAAGCGGCGCATGGCCTCGTCGCGGCCAAGGCTGTGGGGAATCGAAACGATCAGCGGCGCCGACATCGCGGTACACTCCTCCATGGATTCCGATCATGTAGTTCTGTTCCTCACAAATGGAAGATATGTGGACTTTATCGCGCCGCGAGTGCTGGAACCTTCACAGTTCCGGTTTGTTTCCTCACGCGAAGGGCAGAGACCACAGGCCCACGGAGCTGAGGAGAGCTTGAGATGTCACTTGGAACGATCATCCTTATTATTCTGGTCATTGCGCTGCTTGGCGGCTTCAGCGGCATCGGCGGCGGACCGTTCTACGGCACCGGCTATTATGGCGGCGGCGGTCTCGGCCTCGTGATCGTGATCCTGCTGATCCTGCTGCTGCTCGGAAGGCTGTAGCGCGTGGCAGTGCTGTGCCCGATCCACATCCACATCAACAACTGTCACCCGCGAAAGCGGGTGATCCAGTATTCCAGAGCCGTAGACGATTAAGCCGATAAGCCGCGGCGTACCGGACCCGCTTTCGCGGGGTACGACGACCTAAGCCAGCGACACAGACTTGCCCAACATTTGCTACTGTGCCGCGAGCTTCTTCATCGCCGCCTTGATCGACGATGCCGCATCCTCGTAGCCGTCCCACGCCTTGGTCTTCGCCAGCAGCGCCGGCACCGTCCGCACCGTATACTTCTTCGGATCGAGATCGCCGCGCAGCTGCGGCCAGGTCAGCGGCATCGACACCGTCGCGCCCGGACGCGCCCGCGGCGACAGCACCGCGACCGCCGTCGAGAGCCGGTCGTTGCGCAGATAGTCGAGGAAGATCTTTCCGGTTCGCTTGGCTTTGGACATGTTGATCAGATAGCGCTCGGGGTCGTCCTGCGCCATCCACTGACAGATGCCTTGCGCGAATGCCTTGGCTTCCTTCCACGTCACCTTGTCCCTGGCGCCTGCGAGCAGCGGTGTCACGACGTGAAGGCCCTTGCCGCCGGTGGTCTTGCAGAAGCTTTCGAGGCCAACGGCCGACAGCCGCTGGCGCATGTCCTTGGCAGCATCGATCACGTCGCTGAACGCGACGTCGGGCGCGGGATCGAGATCGAACACCAGCCGGCCCGGCGTGTCATAGGCATCGGGCGCGCAATTCCAGGGATGCAGTTCGAGCCCGCCAAGCTGCGCCACCGCCGCCAGCCCCTCGACCTGGTCGATCTGCAGATAGGGTTTGCGGTCGCCGGACACCTTGGCGAGCTTCAGGAGCTTCGATGTGCCGGCCATCGCGTGACGCTGGAAGAAGGTCTCACCCTTGATGCCATCAGGGGCGCGCACGATCGAGCATGGCCGGCCCTTGAGATAGCCGATCATCCATGCGCCGACCGCCTCGAAATAGTTGGCGAGGTCGAGCTTTGTCACCGGCGTGCCGTCGCCGGCATCGGGCCACAATGCCTTGTCCGGATGGGAAATGGCGACGCCCATCACCTCGCCGGAGGATTTCCCGGATGATCTTCCTTTGGCCATCGGCTTCACCACTTTGGTCACGATCGGCCGCTCGGCCTCGACCTCATGCGCCGGCTTGTCCTGGCGCAGGCCCTTGAATGCGGCCTGGCGGATGTTGCCGGCATCGGTCCAGCCGGCGAACTCGATCTCGGCGACCAGCTCCGGCTTCAGCCAGTGCACGTCGCGGGTTTTCTTCGGCGCGTCCTTGCCGCCGAACGGGCTCTTGTCGGATGCCGCCGCCTTCAGCGCCGGCATGATGCGGCGAACCGTGTCCTGGCCGAAGCCGGTGCCGACGATGCCGACAAAGGCCAGATGCTCGTCGCGATAGACGCCGGCCATCAGCGAGCGGAACTTGCCGTTGGTGGTCTTCCAGCCGCCGATCACCACCTCATGGCCGGCGCGGATTTTTGCCTTGGTCCAGTCATCGGACCGGCCGGAGCGGTAGGCGCCGCCGAGCCGCTTGGAGACGATGCCTTCCAGCCCGAGCTTGCGCGCGGAATCCAGCACGGCCTCGCCGCTCTCCTCGAAATGTTCGACATAGCGGATCAAGGGGTTCTTGCCCTTGCGTGCCGCAAGCAATTCCTTCAGCCGCGCCTTGCGCTCGGTGAGCGGCAGCGGGCGGAGATCCTCATTGCCCGCAAACAGCAGGTCGAAGGCGTAGAAGATCAAGTGATCCGTCTTGCCGTCGGACAATGCCGCCTGCAGCGTCGAGAAATGCGGCATGCCGCCCTCGTCGAGCGCGACGATCTCACCGTCGATCAGGACGTCAGGCAGCTTGGCGGCTTCCTTTGCGATCGCGCCGAACTTGTCGGTCCAGTCGAGCGCCTTGCGGGTCTTAAGCACGGCCTCGCCGTTCTCGACGCGAAGCTGCACGCGGTAACCGTCGAACTTGATCTCGTGGCACCAGCCCGCTCCGTTAGGCGGACTCTCGACCGCGGCACAGAGCTGCGGCGGAACGAAATCCGCCATCTCCGCCACCCGCTTCGGCTGCGCCTTTGACGGCGCCTTCAATTGTGCATTCAGTTGCACCTTTAGTTTTTCCTTGGGCGGCGGCGCCTTGGTTTTCGCGCGCGCGTCCGCGGCCATACCATGATTGGAGTGCCAGACCGCGTCCGCTTTGGCCTTGCCGTTGCCCTTGGCCAGCATGAACGGCTTCGGCGCCCGCCCCTTGCCGGCGGCGATTTGCGCCATCGAGCGGCCGGAGGCCACCGAGCGGTCCTCCTCGAGGATCGCCTCGCCGTTGCCGTCCACGGCATATTCGTCGCGGTGCTTGATCAGGAGCCAGTTGGTGCGCTTGCCGCCAAAGCGGTCGTTCTTCATCCGCACCAGCACCCAGCTGCCGTGCAGCTTGTCGCCATGAAGTGTGAACTTCAGGTCGCCCTTCCTGAAGCCGCGCTCGGGATCAACAGATTCCCAGGTGCCGCGGTCCCAGAGCTGCACCGTGCCGCCGCCGTACTGGTCTTCGGGAACCGTCCCTTCGAAATCGCCATAGTCGAGCGGATGATCCTCGACCTCGACCGCGAGCCGCTTGTCATGCGGATCGAGCGAGGGCCCGCGCGTCACCGCCCAGGACTTGAAGACGCCGTCGAACTCGAGCCGAAAATCATAATGCAGCCGCGTCGCGTCATGCTTCTGGATCACGAAGCGCCGCTGAGTCGCGGGCGCGACCTTGACATCGCCCGACGGCTCATTGGTCTTCTCGAAGTCGCGTTTCTTGCGATAAGTGGTGAGGTTTCTCAGCGACACGTACAGGCCTCGGCGCAAACGGCGGCCGCCGCGAGCCTGCGGCCATCAGGAACCAAAACCTACGGTATCCGTTCAAGTTCCAAACTCAAGCTGTTTGGAGGCGATCATGGCCGCTCCCCGCGCCTACTGGAAAGGCACGCTCAAACTGTCGCTGGTGTCGTGCTCGGTGGCGCTCTACCCGGCCTCGACGGCGGTCGAGAAGACCCGCTTCCATATGATCAACCGGGAGACCGGCAACCGGCTGAAGCAGCAGATGGTCGATGCCGAGACCGGCGACGTCGTCGAGGGCGACCAGAAGGGCCGCGGCTACGAGGTCCGCAAGGGCAAATATGTCGAGATCGAGAAGGACGAGCTCGAGGCGGTCCAGATCGAGAGCAACCACACCATCGATATCGATTCCTTTGTGCCCGAGGGCGAGATCGACAAGCGTTATCTCGACCACCCCTACTACATCAGGCCGGACGGCAAGGCCGGCGCCGACGCGTTCGCGGTGATCCGCGACGCCATGAAGGACCAGGACCGCGTCGCGCTGGCGCGCATCGTGCTGACCAACCGCGAGCACGTGATCGCGATCGGGCCGCTCGACAAGGGCATGCTCGGCACCACGCTGCGCTACCCGTACGAAGTCCGTGATGCCGACGATTATTTCGACGACATCAAGAGCCCGAAGGTCACCAAGGACATGATCGAACTCGCCGGCCACATCCTCGACAGCAAGGCCGCGCATTTCGACCCATCGAAATTCAAGGACGAGTACGAGACCGCGTTGAAAGCGCTGGTACGCCGCAAGGCCGCCGGCAAGCCGATCAAGGCCGTCGAGCGTGAGGAGAAGCCCAGCAATGTGGTGAACCTGCTGGACGCGCTGAAGCAGAGCCTGAAAGACCGGAAAGGCGGCGCAAAGCGCGCGCACTCCAGTGCGCGCCGCCCGACCTCGCACCGCCATGCGGCGAAGAGGGCGCACCAGTCGAGCGCGCGGTCGCGGAAGGCGGGGTGAATTGAATTTCACGCGTCGTGCCCGGGCTTGACCCGGGCATCCATCCTCTTGGCCAGAAAGACGTGGATGGCTGGGTCAAGCCCGGCCATGACGAAGGTAGACGGACGGCGCCCTACCGCTTCTTCGCAGCCTTGCGCTTCTTCGCCGTCTTCTTGGCCGTCTTCCTGGTGGCCTTCTTCGGCACCTTCCGCCCCTTGGCGCGGGCCTCGGATAGTCCGATCGCGATCGCCTGCTTGCGGCTCGTCACCTTCTTCTTCGAGCGGCCGCTGCGCAGCGTCCCGGCCTTGCGTTTCTTCATCACACGCTCGACATCATCAGATGCCTTCCGCGAATATTTCCTTGCCATGGCTTCTCTCCCGCTAAGCGAAACCAAGCCTCGATAGGAGCGAAAGTTCCGCTCGGTGTCGTCGCCCGGCTTGCCGCCTTCGCAAAAGCTTCGGCGCGCCCGGGGAGCATGGCCTCGTCGAAGCCTTGGCGTAGACGGGACCGGGCGACCCAGTATTCCAGAGACGTCAGCGGTTGAACGGAGAAGCCGCGGCGTACTGGATGCCCCGCCTTCGCGGGGCATGACAGCTCAGTCCGCCGCGCGCAGGCGGTAGCCGATGCCGGTCTCGGTCAGCACGAATTGCGGGCGCTCGGGATCGGCCTCGATCTTCTGGCGGAGCTGGCGGACATAGACGCGCAGATATTGCGCGTCGGTCAGTTCGTCCCACAATTCCTTCAGCAGGAAGCGATGAGTCAGCACCTTACCGGCGTGCTGCACCAGCACGCGCAGCAGGTCGTATTCCTTCGGCGACAACTTGATCTCCTTGTCGCCGACCTTGACGATCCGGCGCACCAGATCGACCGAGAGATCGCCGGAGCGGAACACCGGACGCTCGCCCTGCACCTGCAGCTGGTGCCGCAGCGCCGCGCGCAGCCGCGCCAGCAATTCGTCCATGCCGAACGGCTTGGTCAGGTAATCGTCAGCACCGAGGTCGAGCGCCTGCACCTTGCCGGCCTCGTCGCCGCGGCTCGACAGCACCACGATCGGGACGCTCTCGTTGCGGCCGCGGATCATGCGCAGGAGATCGTGGCCCTGGATATCGGGCAGACCGAGATCGAGGATGATCAGCGCCGGGCCCTCGCCCAGCATCTCCAGCGCCAGCTTGCCGTTGGACGCCTCGAGGATGTCGTAGCCCTGCGTGCTCAGCCCCATCCGCAGCAATTTGCGGATCGGTGGCTCGTCATCGATGACCAGGACCTTGATGGGGATAGCATTCATGCAGCAGTGTCCAGCGCGTTGGTGTCGGCCGTAACAGGCAGGCGGATGGTGATGACGGCGCCGGTCCGGTCGGCGCGGTTGGCCGCCGCGATCGTGCCGCGCATCGCCTCGACGAAGCCGCGCGAGATCGCAAGGCCGAGGCCGGTGCCGGGGCGGACATGGTCGCCCTTCTCGGCGCGATAGAACTTGTCGAACACGCTTTCGAGCTCGGCGGCCGGAATGCCGTTGCCTTCATCGAGGATCTGCAGCGTCACCGCGTCACGGTCGCGGCCGCCGCGGATCGAGATCGTGGTGTCCGACGGGGCATATTTGGCGGCGTTGTCGAGCAGGTTGAACAGCACCTGCTCGAACAGCACGGCGTCGAGCTCCAGCATCGGCAGGTCGGCCGCGAGCTCCAGCGACACCCTGTGGTGGACCAGGATCTTGCCCGCCCGGCGCAATGCGCTGCCGACGATTTCGCCGACATCGTGCCGCGCCGTGTTCGGCACGATCGCGCCCGATTCCAGCTTGGTCATGTCGAGCAAATTGGCGATGAAGCGGTTCAGCCGCTCGGACTCGTCGATCACGGTGGCAAGCAGATCATGCTTCTGGGCGTCGCTCAGGCTGGCGCCGAGATCGCGCAGCGCCGAGGCCGAGCCGAGCACCGAGGCGAGCGGCGTCTTTAGATCATGCGAGATCGAGGTCAAGAGCGCGCCGCGCAACCGGTCGGATTCGACCGTGCGCTTGACCCGGTCCATGTCCTCGACCAGCAGCACGCGCTCGATCGCCAGCGCGCCCTGGTCGACCAACGCATCGAGCAGCCGGCGCTGGTCCGGCGTCAGCAGCGGCCCGGTGCGGTCGTCGTCGATGCCGATCACGCCGATCGGGCCGCGGCCGGTGCGCATCGGCAGGAACAGCCGTTTTCCGCCCGGCAGCGTGTCGGAACCGCGGCCGGCCGGGCGATCGTTGCCCCAGGCCCAGTTGGCGGCGGCAAGATCAGCCTGGTCGAGCTGGTCTTCCGGCGGATAGCCGGTCTTGACCGCCAACAATCCGTCCTCCGGCAGCAGCAGCACCACCCGTACCTTCAGCATCAGGGCGATCTGATAGGCGGTCGCCCACAGCACGTCGTCCAGCGTCGCGGTGCCGGCGAGCTTCCGGCTGAAAGCGTAGAGCGATTCAGTGGTACGGACGCGGCCGATCGCGGTGTCGGCCTGGACGCGCACCCGCGCCGCGACGTTGGAGACGATCAGCGCGATCAGCATGAAGAAGAAGAACGCCGCGACATTGGTCGGGTCGGTGATGGTGAAAGTATAGACCGGCGGCAGGAAGAAGAAATTGTAGCACAGCGAGGCGGCGACGCTCGCGAGCAGCGACGGCCACAGGCCGTAACGCGCCGCGGCGCCGACCACGGCGGTGAGGAAGACGAGGTCGACATTCTCGATGCCGAAGAACGGCTGGATCAGCTTGGCGGCGCCGAGGCCGATTGCCACCAGCAGCAGCGACATCAGATAGGGCCGCGGATTGAACGGCTCCTGCCGCTGCGCGGTCTGCACCGCCGCCTTGCCGACCGGCAGTTCGTCGCCGGCGATCACGTTGACGCTGATATTGCCGGCGCGGCGCACCAGATCGTGCACCACGGAGCCGTGCGTCAGCTCGAACCAGCGCGAGCGCGTCGACTTGCCGATGATGATCTGGGTGACGTTGTTGGCCTGGGCAAAATTGATGACGTCGTCGGCGATGCGGCGGCCGACGCCGGGAAGCGTCAGCGCCTCGCCGCCGAGCGATTCGGCAAGCCGCATGGTGTCGGAGAGCCGGTCGCGCTGCTCGTCGGTCAATTGCAGGCTGCGCCGCGTCTCGATGCTGACGGCAGTCCATTGCGCATGCAGCCGGTCGGCCAGACGTTTCGTGTAGCGGACGAGGCCGGCCGCGCGCGGGTCCTCGCTGAGGCAGACCAGGATGCGCTCACCCGCCGCCCAGGGACCCTGGATGGCATTGGCCTGCATGTGGGTGAGCAGCTGCTCGTCGACCCGCTCGGCGGTGCGGCGCAGCGCCAGCTCGCGCAGCGCGGTCAGATTGCCGGGCGAGAAATAGTGCTCCAGCGCCCGCTCGGCCTGCTTGGGCACATAGACCTTGCCCTCCTTCAGCCGCTGGATCAGATCGTCCGGCGTGAGGTCGATCAGCTCGATAGCGTCGGCGCGATCGACCACCGAGTCCGGCACGGTCTCGCGCACCCGCACATGGGTGATCTGCGCGACGACGTCGTTGAGGCTCTCGATGTGCTGGATGTTGATCGCGGTGTAGACGTCGATGCCGTGCGACAGCAACTCCTCGACGTCGAGATAGCGCTTGGGATGCCGGCTGCCCGGCGCATTGGTATGGGCAAGCTCGTCGACCAGCGCGAGCTGCGGCCGCCGCGCGATCAAGGCGTCGAGGTCCATTTCCTCGAGCGTCTGGTCGCGATAGGCCAGCCGCTTGCGCGGCAGCACTTCGAGGCCCTTCAGCAGAGCCTCGGTCTCCACCCGTCCGTGGGTTTCGACCACACCGACCACGACGTCGACGCCCGCCTTGAGGCGGGCGTGGGCGCTCGTGAGCATCTCGTAGGTCTTGCCGACGCCGGGGGCTGCGCCGATGAAGATCTTCAGCCGTCCCGAACGATCGGCCTCGCGGCGCGCCGCCTCCAGCAGCGCATCCGGCGAGGGTCGTTTTTCAGGGTCGCGCTGATTGGCCATACCGCAATATAGTCATCCTGCGAGTGGCGGCCTACTCCCCTATTTCGCGTTTGCCGCGTCCAGCGCCAGGTTGAGCGCAAGAACGTTAACGCGGGGCTCACCGATCACGCCGGCGAAGCGGCCCTGGGTGTTCTGCGCCACCAGCTGACGCACCGCGTCCTCGGACATGCTGCGCGCCTTGGCGACCCGCGGCACCTGGAACAGCGCGGCATCCGGCGAGATGTCCGGATCGAGGCCGCTGGCCGAGGTGGTGACGAGATCGACCGGCACGCTGGCGGACGGATTCTCCGCCTTCAGCTTCTCGACATCGTCCTTGATGCGGTCGTTCAGCGCCTTGCTGGTCGGGCCGAGGTTGGAGCCGCCGGAATTGGCTGCGTTGTACGGCGCCGGCACGGTCTTGGAGGAGTCGTTCGGATCGGGCGCCACCGTCGCCGACGGCCGGCCGTGGAAGTATTTGTCCTCCTTGAACTCCTGCCCGATCAGGGCGGAGCCGATCACCTTACCGTCCTTCTCGATCAGGCTGCCTTGCGCCTGCCTCGGAAAGATGACGCCGGCGATCCCGGTAATGGCGAGCGGATAGGCAAGGCCCGTGATCGCGGTCAGCAGGACCAGCACGAGGATGGCGGGACGAATTTCTCTCAACATGATTGCGGCTCCTTAAGCCAGGCCCAGGGCGGCGACGATGAGGTCGATCGCCTTGATGCCGATGAACGGGATGATGATGCCGCCGAGGCCGTAGATCATCAGGTTGCGGCCGAGCAGCGCACCGGCACCGACGGCGCGATACTTGACGCCCTTCAGCGCCAGCGGGATCAGCGCGATGATGATCAGCGCGTTGAAGATGATCGCCGACAGGATCGCACTCTGCGGGCTTGCCAGCCGCATCACGTTCAGCACCTCGAGCTGCGGATAGAACGCGAGGAACATCGCCGGGATGATCGCAAAATACTTTGCGACGTCGTTGGCGATCGAGAACGTGGTGAGCGCGCCGCGGGTCATCAACAGCTGCTTTCCGATCTCGACCACCTCGATCAGCTTGGTCGGGTTGGAGTCGAGGTCGACCATGTTGCCGGCCTCGCGGGCGGCCTGCGTGCCGGTGTTCATGGCGACGCCGACATCGGCCTGCGCGAGCGCCGGCGCGTCGTTGGTGCCGTCGCCGCACATCGCGACCAGCTTGCCCTTGGACTGCTCGTCGCGGATCAGCTTGAGCTTGTCCTCGGGCGTTGCCTGCGCCAGGAAGTCGTCGACGCCGGCCTCGGCCGCGATCGCGGCCGCGGTCATCGGATTGTCGCCGGTGATCATCACGGTGCGGATGCCCATGCGGCGCAATTCCGCAAAGCGCTCGCGGATACCGCCCTTCACGATGTCCTTCAGGTGCACGACGCCGAGCAGCTTGCCGTCCTTGGCGACGGCCAGCGGCGTGCCGCCGGCCTTGGCGATCTCGTCGGCGATCGACTGGATCTCGCGCGCTTCCGCGCTCATCGTCGCCGCAACCGCACGGACGGTGTTACCCGATGCGACGGTGCGGGGCGAGCCGCCGTCGACATAGCTGAGGATCGCGTCGACCGCGCCTTTGCGGACCGACGAGGAGCCGGCATCGATGCCGCTCATGCGGGTCTGCGCGGTGAACGGCACGAAGGTCGCGGCAAGCTCATGCATGTCGCGGCCGCGGATGCCGTACTTCTCCTTGGCGAGCACCACGATCGAGCGGCCCTCCGGCGTTTCGTCGGCCAGCGAGGCGAGCTGCGCCGCGTCCGCAAGGTCCTGCTCGGAGACGCCGCGGATCGGGCGGAACGCGGTGGCCTGGCGGTTGCCGAGCGTGATGGTGCCGGTCTTGTCCAGCAGCAGCGTGTCGACGTCGCCGGCGGCTTCCACCGCGCGGCCGGACATCGCCAGCACGTTGAAGCGCACCAGGCGGTCCATGCCGGCGATACCGATCGCCGACAATAGCGCGCCGATCGTGGTCGGGATCAGCGTGACGAACAGCGCCACCAGCACCACGACCGAGATCGAGCCGCCGGCATAGGCCGCATAGCTCGGGATCGTCACCGTCGCGAACACGAAGATGATGGTGAGGCCCGCGAGCAGGATGTTGAGCGCGATCTCGTTCGGCGTCTTCTGCCGCTCGGCGCCCTCCACCAGCTTGATCATGCGGTCGATGAAGGTCGAGCCCTGCGCCGCGGTGATGCGGACGCGGATCCAGTCCGACAGCACCTGGGTGCCACCGGTGACCGCCGAACGGTCGCCGCCGGATTCGCGGATGACCGGCGCGGATTCGCCCGTGATCGCCGCTTCATTGACCGAGGCGACGCCTTCGATCACCTCGCCGTCCGACGGGATGTTGTCGCCGGCCTCGACCAGCACGACGTCGCCGACCTTCAGCGAGGTGCCCGGCACCATGCGATAGGTCCGGTCGGTGCCGGTCAGCAGCTTGGCCTGGCTCTCGGTGCGGGTCTTCTTCAGCGATTCCGCCTGCGCCTTGCCGCGGCCTTCAGCGACCGCTTCGGCGAAATTGGCGAACAACACCGTGAACCAGAGCCAGAGGATGATCTGGAAGGTGAAGCCGAGGTTGGCGCCACCGGTGACGAGGTCGCGCACGAAGATCACGGTGGTCAGCGCGGCCACGACCTCGACGACGAACATCACGGGGTTCTTCGCCATCAGGCGAGGATCGAGCTTGACGAAGGCCGACCAGATCGCCGGCACCAGGATCTTCGGGTCGAGCATGGTCGACGCCGTCACCTGCTTCTGCAGTTTCATGGTTTCCATGGATGTTACTCCGAACGTATTCGATCAGAACAGGGTGTTGGCGTTCATGGCGAGGTGCTCGACGATCGGCCCGAGCGCCAGCGCCGGGAAGAAGGTCAGGCCGCCGATGATCAGGATCACGCCGATGACGAGGCCGACGAACAAGCCGCCGGTGGTCGGGAAGGTGCCCGCCGAGGCCGGGATCGACTTCTTCTCGACCAGCGATCCCGCGATCGCCATCGCCGGCACGATCATGAAGAAGCGGCCGACGAACATCGCAGACGCGAGCGTCAGGTTATAGAACAGGGTGTTGCCGGTCAGGCCCCCGAACGCCGAGCCGTTATTGCCGGTCGCCGACGTGAAGGCATAGAGCACCTCGGTGAAGCCGTGCGGGCCGGCATTGGCCATCGAGGCCACTGCTGACGGCAGCACCACGCCGACCGCGGTCCAGCCGAGATACATCAGCGGCAGCACCAGGATCGCGAGCATCGCCATCTTGACTTCGCGCGCCTCGATCTTCTTGCCGACATACTCAGGCGTGCGGCCGACCATCAGGCCGGCGACGAAGATCGCCAGCACGACGAACAGCAGCATGCCGTAGAAGCCGGCGCCGACGCCGCCGATGATGACTTCGCCGAGTTGCATGTTGATCAGCGGGATCATGCCGCCGAGCGCGGTGAAGCTGTCATGCATGGCGTTGACCGCGCCGCAGGACGCGGCGGTGGTGACGACGGCGAACAGCGAGGACGCGACGATGCCGAAGCGGACCTCCTTGCCCTCCATGTTGCCGCCGGTGAGCCCGAGCGCCTGCAGCGCGGAGGTGCCGTTGGCTTCCGCCCAGTAGGTGACGATGACGCCGGCGAGGAACAGGATGCCCATCACGCTGAAGATCGCCCAGCCTTGGCGCTCGTTACCGACCATGCGGCCGAACACGTTGGTCATCGCCGCGCCAAGCGCGAAGATCGAGATCATCTGCACGAGGTTCGACAATGCGGTCGGGTTCTCGAACGGATGCGCGGCGTTGGCATTGAAGAAGCCGCCGCCATTGGTGCCGAGCATCTTGATCGCGACCTGCGAGGCCACCGGTCCGAGCGCGATAGTCTGCTTGCCGCCTTCCAGCGTGGTGGCGTCGACATAGGCGCCGAGCGTCTGCGGCATGCCCTGCCAGACCAGGAACAGCGCATAGACGATGCAGATCGGCAGCAGCACATAGAGCGTGCAGCGCGTGACGTCGACCCAGAAATTGCCGACCGTGCGCATCGACGAGCGGGTAAAGCCGCGGATCAGCGCCATCGCGAGTGCGATGCCGGTCGCCGCCGACAGGAAGTTCTGGTGGGTCAGGCCGAGCATCTGGACCAGATAGGACAGCGTGCTCTCGCCGCCGTAGTTCTGCCAGTTGGTGTTGGTGATGAACGAGATCGCGGTGTTGAACGAGAGATCCTCGGCCACGGCCGACTGTCCGGCCGGGTTGAACGGCAGCACCGCCTGCAGCCGCATCAGGCCGTAGATCAGAGCGAAGCCGCCGACATGGAACAGCAGCATGGCGACCGTATAGGTCAGCCAGTGCTGCTCGCGCCGCTCGTCGACGCCGCCGACCCAGTAGATCGCGCGCTCGACCGGGCGCAGCACAGGCGAGAGGAAGGTGTGCTCGCCGTTGAACACGCGGGTCATGTACCAGCCGAGCGGTTTGACCAGCGCGATCACGATCGCGCAAAACAGAATAATTTGAATCCAGCCGATGACGGTCATTGCGTCAAGCCTTTCGAATGGGTGCGAAGCGCAGCAGCGACGCGAACAGGCCGAGCAACAGCCCGGTCAGCACCGCGTCGGCTAGCAGAATTGTGCAAAGCGCGAGCATCGCGATCGCCTAGAAGCGTTCGGGCCGCAGCAAAGCGTAGGTGAGGTAGAACAACAGGCCGAGCGAGACGAGGCCGGCGAGCGAGTAATCGAAGATCATCGCCGCCTCCCTTACAGTCGTTCGCAGGCGTAGGCGTAGCCGATGCCGGCCGCGAAGAAGCCGATCCCGAGCGCCGCCATGAGAATGTCCATCATGTGAGACTCCTATGCGTCACAGGGCGCGGGCAACCGCATAAGCGCTCCGCGCCGGATGGTGGTGAGGTGCCATCCGGGGCATAGGTTTTCGAGATGTGGCGCATAAGGACGTTATAGGAATCCTATAAGTGCCGCGGGCTCTCCGGCGTCGTCCTGGCGCAAGCCAGGACCCATTACCCCAAATCTCAATCGTTGCGCGACGCTGGGGCCACGATCCCGCTCATCACCGAATGCGGTGGTTATGGGTCCTGGCTTTCGCCAGGACGACAGGACCCGTTCCATCTTTATGGAATCCCTATATCTCCGCCCCTCGCTTCATCTCGTTTTCAAATGGCTATCCGGCCATTTTGGGCCTGCGGCCAATGCCTCGAGCCACTCCTTCTTGGGCCGCGCGTAGAACGAGATGACGTCATGTCCGTGCTATCCCAAAACTCCTCGACCGACCTCGGCGACCGGCTGCGCGACGCGTATGCGGTCACTGCCGAGTTCATGGCCGACATCATCAGCCAGACCTGCCGGCGCTTTCCCTCGGTCGGGCAGAACGGCAAGAGCGCCCGGGTCGAGCGCCTGATCCAGTCCGGCGCCTGGACCGATGCAGCGATCGCGCTGCTCGATCTCGAACTGCCGCAATGGCAGGTCCGCCGCCTGGTCTATGACGAGGGCGAATGGCATTGCGCATTGTCGCGCGAACGCGAACTTCCGGACTGGCTCGACCAGTCGATCGAAACCCACCATACCGATCTTGCGCTGGCGATCCTCAGCGCCTTCGTCGAGGCACAGCGGATCTCTGCGCCCGACAGCCGGACCAGCGTACCCGCCGTCCGTCGCGACACGCGCTCGCTCTACGAGCCGCTGTTCGTTGACAATATCGGCTGATGGCGGCGCCGTCGTGAACACCAAGCAACTGCCGCGGCAGCTGCAATCGGCCCAGGTCCTGGTCCGGTTCGGCTTCCGGCTCGCCATCATGATCGGCTTTGCCGTCTTTGCCGGCGCAGGCTTCGGCAAGGGCCTCGTCACGCTATTGTGGATGTCGGCGCTGATCTGCGCGCTGGCCGGGCTCGTCAGGCGCGAGATGCCGTTTGCCAAAAACCTCAATCACTGGGACGAGATGACCGCCTATGTCGCGCTGTGCGCGCTCGGCACCGGCATCGTCCAGCGCCTCTGAAATCACCCTCAAATCCTATGCCGCTCCTATGAAGTCGCTGGTCGCACGCGCTCGATTTCATATCCGGCAAATCAGACATTTGATCGCGTGACTGTGACCAAAGTGTTTTCGAGCGAAGTGGATACCGGTTCGCGTGAAGAAAACGCGTCAAAAACTAAAGAGCAAGGACTACCACCGTGAAACTCGTCGAGCCTCCCTCGTGTAGCGCAGGGTCCACCATCGTCTTCATCGGCCGCAACCACCGCGGCCAGTGGGTCGCCCAGCAACAGAACGGCCTCTATGGCGGCCTGTTCGTCAACCGCGCCCAGGCCGTCAAATACGCGCTGTTCGAGAACGGCCAGCACCCTGAAATGATCGTCGAGCTGTCGCGCGAGATCGAGCTCGATATGCGCGGCGAGACCGCGAACCTCCCCGCAAGCCGCGTGGCCTGAGCCACCCCCATGACTGCGAAAGTGGTGACTGCGAAAGCGGCTTCGAAAGCGGACACGGCCGAATGGCTGTCGGGCTTCATCCCCGATCTTCCGACCCCCTTCAACCATCAGGGCGAGATCGACGCCGAGGCGTTCGGCCGGCTGTGCGAGCGCCAGATCGCGGCCGGCGCGACCGCGCTGGTGGTCGGCGAGACCGCGGGCGAAAGCTCGACGCTGGAGCCTGCGGAGCGCGTGCAGCTGGTTCGCATCGCAGCCGGCGTCGCGCGCAAGCGGGTCCGCATCATCGCCGGCGCCGGGTCGAACGCAACCGATCGCGCGGTCATGTTCACGCGGGCCGCGGCGGCGGCCGGCGCCGACGCCATCATGTCGGTCGTGCCCTATTACAACAGGCCGATGCCGCAGGGCATGGCGGCGCATTTCCGCGCCATCACCGCGGCCACCACGCTGCCGGTGATCCTGCACGACATCCCGTCGCGGACGGTGAAGGGCCTCATCGACGAGACGCTGCTCGAGCTCGCCGCAGCGCCACGCATCGTGGGATTGCGTGACGGCGGCGGCGACGTCGCCCGCCTGGCGCGCCTGCGCTCACGCCTGCCGGCAACGTTCCGGATGCTGACGGGCGACGACAATTCGTCGCTCGCCTATATCGCGGCCGGCGGCGATGGCTGCATCTCAGCTGTGGCGAACGTCGCGCCCGATCTGTATGTGGCGGTTCACAGGCATTTCCGCGCGGGACGGTTGTATCAGGCGCGGGAGTTGCACCAGCGGCTGGTGCCGCTTGCGACCCTGCTGGAGCGCGAGCATCCCGCCGCATTGAAATTCGCGCTGGCGCTGCTCGGGTTCATGCAGCCGTCGACGCGGCTGCCGATCGTCCAACTCAACGGATCGGCGAAAGCCGAGCTCGCGCAGGCGATGGCCGAGCTTGCCGACGAGTACCTCGCCGCCGCGCAGTGAGATTGGCGGCCCCGGCGCTAGTCATCGCAATGCACAATGGCCCGCGCCGGCATCGCCCGTGACAGCACGCCCCATATTGAGGTTCCGAAGCGGCGCCCCATATTTTCGGCAAGGGAGTGCTTGCCGTGCAGACCTTAAGGGCAGCCCTCGTTGCGGCGGCCGCGCTCATCGCCCTCTTTGTCTCCATCCGTCCCGGTGCCGCGGAGGGCAACAGCCGCCTCGCCGTGACCGTTTCGATCGATGGAGCCATCGGGCCGGCGTCGGCCAGCTATGTGAAGGGCGCACTGGCCAAGGCCGCCGAACGGCGCGCCGAGCTTGTCGTGCTGCGGCTGAATACGCCGGGTGGTCTGAACACCAGCATGCGCGAGATCATCGCCGACGTGCTTGCCTCTCCTGTCCCCGTGGTCGGTTATGTCGCCCCCTCCGGCGCCCATGCGGCAAGCGCCGGGACCTACATCCTCTATGCGACGCACATCGCGGCGATGGCGCCAGGCACCAATATCGGGGCCGCAACGCCGGTGCAGATCGGCGGCGTACCGGGCCTGCCCGGTCCCGACAAGGACGCCAAGGATGGTGACCGCCAGCAGCAACCGAAGGATACCATGACGGCGAAGGCGACCAATGACGCCGTCGCTTTCATCCGTAGCCTCGCCGAGCTGCGCGGCCGCAACGCCGACTGGGCCGAGAAGGCGGTGCGCGAGGCCGCCACCCTGTCCACCAACGCTGCGCTGCAGGCCAATGTCATCGAGATCATCGCACGTGATCCGGCCGATCTGCTCAGACAGGTCGACGGTCGGACGGTGGAGGTCGCAGCCGGCAAGACGCAACGGCTTGCGACGAAGGACATCGCGATCGAAGCGATCGAGCCGGGCTGGATCTCGCGCCTGCTTGCGGTCATCACCGATCCCAACGTCGCGTTCATCCTGCTGATGGTCGGCATCTACGGGCTGATCTTCGAATTCATGTCGCCCGGCATGGTCGCCCCGGGGGTCGTCGGCACGATCTGCCTGCTGCTCGGCCTCTACGCCCTCAATCTGCTGCCGACCAACTACGCGAGCTTCGCCCTGATGCTGGTCGGGATCGCGCTGCTCGCCATCGAGGCCTTCAACCCGACGGTCGTGATCGGCGCCGGAGGGCTTGTCGCCTTCGTGCTGGGCGCGCTGATGCTGTTCCGGGACGAGACGCCGGGCTACGGCCTGTCATGGTGGGTCATCGGCATCACCGCGGCGGCGCTTGCCGCTTTCCTGGTTGCCGTGCTCGGCGCGCTGCGCCGCGCCGCGAAAGAGCAGCTGCGCCTCGGTGCCCAGGCCATGCAGGGCCTGTCGGCCGAGGTGCTCGACTGGTCCGGGACATCAGGTCACGTCTTCACCAATGGCGAGCGCTGGCAAGCGCGTGGCACCGAGACGTTCCAGTCCGGAGAGACGGTCGAGGTCGCCAAACTGATCGATTTGACGCTGGTGGTGCGGCGCGCGCCGATCGCCACCGGCAGGGAGGTACAGCATGATGCTTGATTATTTCGGCTATGCGGCACTGGCGCTGGTTGTCGTGGTATTCCTGACGCAGGCGGTTCGTGTCCTGCGCGAATATGAGCGCGGCGTCGTCTTCACGCTGGGCCGCTTCACGGGTGTGAAGGGCCCCGGGCTCTTCCTGTTGATTCCGATCGTGCAGCAGCTGGTGAAGGTCGACCTCAGGGTGGTGGTGCAGGTGGTGCCACCCCAGGACGTGATTTCGCGCGACAACGTCTCGGTCAAGGTCAACGCCGTTCTCTACTTCCGCATCGTCGATCCCGAACGCGCCATCATCAAGGTCAGCGATTACATGGCTGCGACCAGTCAGCTTGCACAGACCACGCTGCGCTCGGTGCTCGGCAAGCACGAGCTCGACGAGATGCTCGCGGAACGCGACCGGCTCAACGCCGATATCCAGGAAATCCTCGACAAGCAGACCGACGCCTGGGGCATCAAGGTGACCGGAATCGAGATCAAGGATATCGATCTCAACGAAACCATGGTGCGGGCGATCGCCAAGCAGGCCGAGGCGGAACGGTTGCGGCGCGCCAAGGTGATCAACGCGATGGGCGAGCAGCAGGCCGCCGAGAAGCTGGTCGAAGCCGGGCGGATCCTCGCCCAGGAGCCGCAGGCGATGCAGCTCCGCTATTTCGCGGCACTGCTTGACATCGCCGGCGAGCGCTCCTCAACCGTGGTGTTTCCGGTGCCGATGAATCTGCTCGATCACCTGACGCGCCGCAGCGAGGCAACCTGACCCGGCTGATGCTTGGCCCGCCAGGCCGGTCCGGGACCGAGCATGTAGTGCGCCTCGGGCCGGTAAACGCTGATCGGCTCCTCGCCGATCCAGGCGAGGAATTTGAACAGTCCCTCTGCCGCGCTGCGCTGCAGGACACGGATCGATGAAACGACACGCATCTCAGTAGTCCCATTTCTCGCCGAGCACGACCGGCGGGCGCGGATATTTCTCGGCATCGTCGCCGCGCGTGTTCAGGTTCATCCGCACCCAGTCCTCCAGGCCGCGATGCAGCAAGAGCTCGTTGCGCAGACGATGGATCTTCGCGGCGGCGATCGAGCGGTGGATCGCCCTGAAGCCAAGGACGATCCGCCGGATCGTCCGCTTCAGTACGGGGTGGATGGCAGCGGCCGAACGGTGCGGCCGGACATCGTGGAGTTGGAGCAAGGTCATGTCCCACCTTCCTGTTGGCGGCGCGCGAGCGCACCGCGTCAGCCCAAAAGATGCCGACAACACCGTAGGAATTCGAGAGGACCCGCCGCGATGCGGCATAGGAGCCGTATAAAGACCAGCCAATCCGCAATGGGATGCGCCCCATGCCGCCCCCACAAGCCGGGACGCAACGTCTCGGCGTGTTGACCGGCGCCCATTCAGTGCTAGCCTTTTGGCAACGAATAGCGTCAAGCGGGTTCGATAACCGAGGGTGGAGACCATGGACCTCGTATCGCCAACCGTCGCAACCGCAGGGCCCGTCAATTCCGATGGCGTGATCGCGGCAGGCGTCTACGTCGAAGGACGACGCATCGCCAATATCGCGATCGACGAAGCCGCGAACTGGCGCAGCAAGCCGGACCATGTGGTGTGGATCGGCCTGCACGAGCCGGACATGACGCTGCTCAGAAGCCTGCAGCGGCAGTTCCAGCTGCACGACCTCGCGATCGAGGATGCGAATCATGCACATCAGCGGCCTAAGATCGAGCAATACGGCGACGCGCTGTTCATCGTGGCACGCACCGCGCAGCTCGACGGCGAGAGCATCGCCTTCGGCGAGACGCATCTGTTCGTCGGCGAGGGATACATCGTCTCGGTGCGCCACGGCGCCTCGACGTCCTACACGCCGGTCCGCGAACGTTGCGAGAGCTGCCCGCGCGCGCTCGCCCGCGGCGAGGACTACATCCTCTATGCGATCCTCGATTTCATCGTCGACAACTACTCACCGGTGCTCGAGACGATCCAGGAGGAGGTCGAGGCGATGGAGGCGGAGGTGCTTGCAAGCGCGATGACGCGGGCGCAGATCGAGCGGCTGTATCTGCTGCGACGTGACCTGCTGCGTCTGCGCAACGCGGTCGGGCCGCTGGTGGAGGTCTGCCGCAGACTGGAGCGCGACGACCTGCCGATGGTGCGCGAGACCATGCGCCCGCTGTTCCGGGATGTCACGGATCACGTCCGCACCATCCAGGAACGGATCGATGCCCTGCGCGAGGTGCTCGCCTTTGCATTTGAAGCAAGCCTGCTGGTCGGTCAGGCGCAGGAAACGGCGATCTCCAAGAAGCTCGCCTCATGGCTAGCGATTGTTGCCGTGCCGACAGCCGTCGCCGGCATCTACGGCATGAATTTCAAGTACATTCCGGAGCTGCAATGGGAGTACGGCTATTTCGTCGTGATGGGCCTGATGCTGGTCGCATGCGGCGGGCTGTTCTGGCGATTCAGGCGTTCCGGCTGGCTGTAGGCAGCGATCCGAACATCGAGCCATTCTGGTCCGGGCAGAGTGCAGCGGGGCATCGCACACGTGCCGCAAATCGCGAGATTTCGGACAATTTTACCCCCGAACGGCGACGCGAGGGGCCGGTTTACGGTCGGCGGCAAGACCGGTAACCTCGCCTCCCAATGCGACGTGGAGACTGCCCATGGGCCCCAAGGATCCGATCAACTGGATGCTGACTGACGCGATCGAGGCGCTCGCCCGGGCCGAACGGTTGCACCAGAGTTTCCTGAACCTGCGCCCGCAGGCGGGCAGCGAGCCGAGCTGGGAACCGCCGATGGACGTGATCGAGACGGACGAGGAAATCCTCATCCTGGTCGCGCTGCCGGGGGTCGACCCCGATGAGGTCGAGGCCGCGCTCGACGGCGGCACGCTCGTGATCTCCGGCCGACGCATCCTGCCCGCGGAGCTCCGCGACGCCCGCATCCTGCGCCTCGAGCTGCCGCAGGGCCGGTTCGAGCGCCGGATCGCGCTGCCGACCGGTCGCTACACCATCAGTCGCTTTGCCGCGCATGGCTGCGTCGGCCTGCGGCTTGGCAAATCGAGCTGAGGATTTCGACATGGCTGCTTCAGACGTTTCAGGCTCGACCACGGCATCGGCGCCGATCCCCAGCGACGCGCTGGTCATCATCGCGGTGCGCACCACCGTGCTGTTTCCCGACGTCATCATCCCGATCTCGATCAACCGCGCCAAATCCATCGCCGCGGCCCAGCAGGCGGTGCGCGAGCAGCGCCAGATCGGTATCCTGCTGCAGCGCGACCCCGAGGCTGACGATCCCGGCCCGGACGGGCTGTACCGTGTCGGCACCGTCGCCAACATCGTGCGCTACATCACCGGCGCCGACGACACCCATCATCTGGTCTGCCAGGGCGTGCAGCGCATGCGCGTGCTCGACTATCTGCCCGGCACGCCGTTCCTTGCGGCCCGCGTGTTGCAGATCCCCGAGCCCACCACCACCTCGCCCGAGATCGAGGCGCGTTTCCTCAACCTGCAGCGCCAGGCGCTCGAGGCCGCACAATTGCTGCCGCAGACGCCGCCCGAATTGATCGCCGCGCTGCAGAGCGCGACCTCGCCGGCGACGCTCGCCGACCTTGCAACCTCCTACATGGACATCAAGCCGCCGGAGAAACAGGACATCCTGGAAACCATCGATCTCGCGGCGCGGATGGACAAGGTGTCGCGGCATCTCGCCGAGCGCATCGAGGTGCTGAGGCTGAGCCAGGAGATCGGGCAGAAGACCAAGGCGGTGTTCGACGAACGGCAACGCGAGGCGATCCTGCGCGAGCAGATGGCGACGATCCAGCGCCAGCTCGGTGAAGGCGACGGCAAGGCCGCGGAAGTCGCGGAACTGACCAAGGCGATCGCCGAGGCCAAGATGCCGCCAGAAGCCGAGAGCCAGGCCCAGAAAGAGCTGCGCCGCTACGAGCGGATGCCGGAGGCAGCCGCCGAGTCCGGCATGGTGCGCAGCTATCTCGACTGGCTGATCGACCTGCCCTGGAGCCTTCCCGAGGAAAAGCCGATCGACATTGCCGAGGCGCGCAAGATCCTCGACCAGGATCATTATGGGCTGGAGAAAATCAAGAGCCGCATCATCGAATATCTCGCGGTGCGCAAGCTCGCGCCCGGCGGCAAGGCGCCGATCCTCTGCTTCCTCGGACCGCCCGGCGTCGGCAAGACCTCGCTCGGGCAATCGATCGCGCGCGCGATGTCGCGGCCGTTCGTCCGCGTCTCGCTCGGCGGCGTGCATGACGAGGCCGAGATCCGCGGCCATCGCCGCACCTATATCGGCGCGCTGCCTGGCAACATCATCCAGGCGATCAAGAAGGCCGGCGCGCGCAATTGCGTGATGATGCTGGATGAGATCGACAAGATGGGCCGCGGCATCCAGGGCGATCCGTCGGCCGCGATGCTCGAAGTGCTCGACCCCGAGCAGAACGGCACCTTCCGCGACAATTATCTCGGCGTGCCGTTCGACCTGTCGCGCGTCGTGTTCATCGCCACCGCCAACATGCTCGACGGCGTCCCGGGCCCGCTGCTCGACCGCATGGAGCTGATCAGCCTTCCCGGCTACACCGAGGACGAGAAGCTCGAGATCGCCAAGCGCTATCTGGTGCGCCGCCAGCTCGAAGCCAATGGGATCAAGGCCGAACAGGTCGAGATCGATCCGGACGCGCTGCGGCTGATCATCAAGAGCTACACCCGCGAGGCCGGCGTTCGCAATCTCGAGCGCGAGATCGGCAAGGTGCTGCGCAACGTCGCGGTGCAGATCGCCGAAGGCAGCACGAGCCACGTCACCATCGCGCCAAAGGACATCGTGACGCTGCTCGGCCAGCCGCGTTTCGAGAACGAGATCGCGATGCGCACCAGCATTCCCGGCGTTGCCACTGGCCTCGCTTGGACCCCGGTCGGCGGCGACATCCTGTTCATCGAGGCCTCACGCACGCCGGGCCGCGGCGCGCTGATGATCACCGGACAGCTCGGCGACGTCATGCGGGAGAGCGTGCAGGCCGCGCTGACGCTGGTGAAGAGCCGCGCCGCCCAGCTCGGCATCGATCCCGGCGCGTTCGAGAAGAGCGACATCCATGTCCACGTTCCCGCTGGTGCTACGCCAAAGGACGGCCCGAGCGCGGGCGTTGCGATGTTCACCGCCCTCACCTCGCTCTTGACCGACCGCACCGTGCGCAGCGACACCGCGATGACCGGCGAGATCTCGCTGCGCGGTCTCGTGCTGCCGGTCGGCGGCATCAAGGAGAAGGTGGTCGCGGCCGCAGCCGCGGGCCTGACCCGGGTGATGCTGCCGGCGCGCAACAAGCGCGACTACGACGACATCCCCGCCGGCGCCCGCGCCAAGCTGGAGTTCATCTGGTTGGAGCGCGTCGACGACGCAATCGCTGCGGCCCTGGAGGCCGCGAAGACCACGCCTGCCGCCGCGGAATGAAAGCGAGCAGCACCTGGCTGGAGCATTTCCGGTTCTGATTGAATCAGAACCGAAGCTCTAGCTTTTTGTTTTGACGCGTTTTCTTCACGCGAACCGCGGTCCATCCCGCATCAAGTGCGGGACAGGCTTCGCTCGAAAACGCTCTGGCTAGCCCGCACGACGCCCCTTGAAATATCCGGCGTTCGTCGTGTTCTGCTTGATGTTGGCCGTGTCGCCCTGCTCTGCAGGGTTGCCCACCGCCTTGGTGGATGACGTGTCCTTCTTGACCTCCACTCCGCCACCCGTGCCCTTGGGGCTGCGGTTGGCCGGCGGGATCGGCGGCATCTTGTGGTGACGTGACATGGTTACGCCTCCAACGCTGTCTGTCTCTGACTCGCTTTGACCTGCGCGATGGGTCGTCCCCGGCGCGATCCGAGCGAGCAACACAGCCTTAGCGCCTTCCCGATATCAGGCGCCCCAACATTTTTTCAGCGATGCGACAGGCCCGCTTACTTGATTTTCGCAGGTGGCCTTCTGTGGACCGTCCGTGAGGGCTGGCCTCGAAGACGGCGACCCCGGCCTCGTGCTGCCGGTCGGCGGCATCAAGGAGAAGTTGGTCGCCGCCGCCGCCGCGGGTCTGATCGTGTGATGCTGCCGGCGCGCAACAAGCGCGACTACGACGACATCCCCGCCGGCGCCCACGCCAAGCTGGAGTTCATCTGGCTGGCGCGCGTCGACGAAGCGATCGCACGCCGCGGCAAGCGGTGATTGACCATCCCTCCATCCGTTTCGCATTTGCGAGAAAAGCAACGGCGCCTCGCGCAAATACTACAGACGATTTTCCACTATGCAGGTATCGCGAAGTTGATAGTGTTCAACGATGACCGGCGATGGACAACAGGAGCGGCAACGAGCGCTGCTCGACAATATTCCTGACATGGCATGGCTCAAGGATCGCAAGTCGCGCTATCTTGCAGTCAACTCGGCCTATCTGAAAGTCGTCGGCCTGCCTGAACAAGAGGTGATCGGGAAAGCCCCATCGGAAGTATGGCCGCCGGAGATCGCCAATGTCTATCTGCGCACCGACCGCGCCGTCCTGAAGAGCGGCAGGCGTCGACGGTACGAGGAATCCCGTCCCGACAACAACGGCGAACCGCGTTGGTTCGAGACCATCAAAGCCCCCATTCGCAATGAAGCCGGGCGCATTGTCGGGACTGTGGGCATATCCCGCGATATCACCGAGCGAAGGGCGGCAGAAGACGAGCTTCGCCGCTCCAGATCGCAGTTGCGCGAGCTCTCCTCATACCTTCAGTCGGTCCGGGAGGAGGAGCGCACGAGAATCTCAAGGGAGCTCCACGACGAGCTGGGTCAAGCACTCACAGCGATGAAGATCCAGTTGACCTGGATCCGGGACCATCTGTTCTCGTCGCCAGACGTCCTGCGCCTCCATATCGACCGACTCGTTTCTGTCGCAGATCGTTCGGTGACGGACCTTCGACGCATCGCGGCCGACTTGAGGCCGATCATGCTGGACGAGCTCGGTCTCGTCTCTGCGATCAAGTGGCTGACACAGAACTCCACCGAGATGAGCGGGCTCGACGTCTCCTTGTCCTTTGATCGGGAGGATATTGCCTACAGCAAGGATGTGAGCACGGGCGTGTTCCGTATCGTCCAGGAGTCACTCACGAATGCGCTCCGCCACGGACATGCCAGGCAGGTCGACATCAGCGCACGGCACGTCGCGGACGAGCTGCAGCTCGAGATCGTCGATGATGGCTACGGTATCGACAACGTGATATTGCCGCGCGATGGCTTGGGCCTCGTGGGTATGCGTGAGCGCGCCTTTTCCCTCGGAGGATCGATCGACGTTTCCGGCGCTACGCATAGCGGAACGCGCGTGTCGGTGCGCATTCCGCTCCACGTCTCCGAGGAAGTCCGGACCGGGCGATGACACGTCTCATCATCACCGACGACCACACGATCTTCCGCGAGGGATTGAAGCAGATTCTCGCGGATCAGGCAGATATTGACATCGTCGGCGAGGCGCGAAGCGGCGAGGAACTGCTGGGGCTGCTGGAAACGACGCCGTGCGAAATAGTGCTGCTCGATCTCTCCATGCCTGGAATCAGCGGGATTCCGCTGCTCCAGCTCCTCAAGGCCAAGCATCCAGGGATTCGCATCGTCGTCCTCAGCATGCATGAGGAGCATCAGTACGTCATCGAATCGCTGAAGGCGGGCGCTGCGGGATACGTCACCAAGAATAGCGCAAGTCATCAGCTGATCCAGGCAATCAGGACCGCTGCGCGAGATGAAATGTTTGTCAGCGCGGCGACGCGAGAAGCCGCCCGGCGGCCGCCGGTGACGGAATTCCCGCATATCCGATTGACGAAACGCGAACGCGAAGTCTTCGATATGCTGGTTCTTGGACGCAAGATCACCGACATCGCCCGCAGGCTCAATCTGAGCATCAAGACCGTGAGCACCCACAAGGCGAACCTGATGGAAAAGATGGGGGCTGCAACGGTCGTCGACCTGGTTCATTACGCGCTCCGAAATCAGCTCGTCGAGTGATCCGCCCGGCATCCGACCGGTTTTACGCGGCACTCCTGCAAACCCGGGGACGCGCCGGCAAGGACTTCACGCCGGCATTTCTAGGATTATTCCTAGCCGCCTCCTAGGAACCCACCGATTATCTCGCGGCAGGTTCTGCCCTAGGCTTCTCAACGCGTCGGAGAAACAAAAAACAAAGCTCCGACGAAGCCAGGGAGGAATCATCGATGGAAATGGTCGTTCGCCAGGTTCGGCTTAGCGACGAGCAGCCCCTCATGGATATCGGAATTCGCGGAGGACGAATTGCGGCGATTGAGGAGAGCCTCGACAGGGTGGGTGAAGAGGAGATCGATGCGGAGGGCCGCGTCGCCATGCCGGGCTTCATCGAACCGCACCTGCATCTCGAAAAGGCATTTGTGCATCGCCGACTGCCCGCTCGTTCCGGAACCCTCGAAGAAGCCATCCGGGTCACCGGAATCCTCAAGGCGAAGCAGGAGCGAAGCGATGTGCTGGAGCGATCGCGCAGGGTTCTGGACATGGCGGTCCGCAACGGCACGGTCTTCGTTCGCGCCCATCCGGATGTCGACCCGATCCAGGGACTGATCGGAGTCGAGACCGCCCTGGAGCTGAAGGACGAGTACAAGGATCTGCTCGATCTGCAAATCGTTGCCTTTCCGCAGGAAGGCCTGCTGAAGACCGCGGGTGTGATCGACCTCATGGAGCAGGCAATAGCGATGGGCGCCGACGTGGTCGGCGGCTGTCCCTATAACGAGTTGAGCTGGGACGATACGTGCAAACATGTCGACAAGGTGTTCGATCTGGCTTTGAAGCACGATCTCGACATCGACATGCACGCCGACTTTGCCGACGACACCGACGACAGGCGCTTCGCCGCGGCGGAATACATCGCGCGAAAAACCATCGATACGAATTATCGAGGCAGGGTCGCCCTGGGCCACATGACGAGCCTTGGTGCTCTGACGTCCGAACAGGCGAAGCCGGTCATTGATCTGCTGCGGGAAGCAGACATCACCATTGTCACCCTGCCCGCCACGGACACCTATCTCGGCGGACGGAAGGACGATGCGCGGCCACGTCGTGGCCTGGCACCGGTGCGCGCGTTGCATGCGGCGGGCGTCAATGTTGCCTACTCCTCGAACAACATCCGCAACGCCTTCACCCCGTTCGGGAAAGCCGACCCGCTTCAGATCGGCAGTCTGCTGGCCCACCTCATCCAGTTTGGCACGCCCGAACATCAGCTCGAGGTTCTCAGGATGGGCACCTCCAACGCCGCGCGTGCGGTGGGGTTGTCCGATCAGTACGGTCTGGCGGTGGGCAAGCCGGCGGACATCGTGATCTTCGACACGTTCGCCTTCGCGGATGTGTTGCTGGACATTCCGCCGCGCTCCTGGGTTCTCAAGCGCGGACGCGTGACGGTTATTACCCGGCACGAAAGTCGAATCTGCAGGGGATGCGGCCACGCTCATTCGTGATGGCGAGCCGTAGCGGAAGCCGAACAAACAAGCAAAAGCACCAAGCGAGGAAACCACACATGACAAAGCTGCCAGCCGAAGTTGTCGCGTCACTTCTAGCCGTCACCACGATCTTCATCAGCATGACCTCATTCCACTTCCCGCCGTGGGCGATCTTCATCACCTGGGCGGGCACATTCGCGGCCGGCGGGCCTTCCATCGGCTTGTTGAAGAAGTTCTGGCCCACCATGATCATCGGCGGCATTTTCGCCTACATCATCGTGGTTTGCTTCAAGTTCTCGGCGCAGCATCTGACGGGGACTGCCCAGATCCTCGCCGAGTGCGTCATCCTGTTCGTCTTCAACGGCGCAATGATGCTGCTGGGACGCATTCCTGCCCTCAGCTTCGTCCCGGGAATGTTCTTCGGCTTCGCATCGTACTTCGCAACCGTGTTCGGAGGATTTGGGCCGGTACCAGGCGATCCGCTCGCCGCACTGGCGGCCTCGCTCCTGATGAATCTGCTGGGACCGATCTACGCCTGGCTGACCGCGCACTTCGGAGCTCACCACCATCATGCCGAAACCGCAGATCAACGCCTGCCTGAGGTTGTTCCCTCCCGACAGGCGTGAAGTTGTGTGCGGAAATCATGCAGGCAAAGCGGGCAGGATCGTGATGCGATTTTATTGGATCGCATCACGATCCGGAAAGTGCCGGCCGCTCCTTGTCTGCAAGTGAATTGAAAGAACGCGATGAATCTCCATGTCGATAGAACCTCCGGTCGATCTGACGGCGTTGCCGAGGCAGCACCTGAATCGCTGACACAAGCCCGCTCGACCCACGGCATGGTGGCGAGCCCGCACGGGCTGGCCACCGAAGCAGGTCTGAAGGTGCTGCGTGACGGCGGCAACGCCATGGAGGCGGCGATCGCCGTCGGAGCCGTGATCACCGTCACCTGCCCGCACTTCTGCGGAATTGGCGGCGATGCCATCTGGATCATCGCCGACCGCAGCGGGCGCAAGAATGTCCTTATGGGGCTCGGCCAGGCGGTGGAGCATCTGCCGAACTTCCAGGATGCGATCCCCTTCCGCGGTCCCGGCTCGACGATCGTCACGGCAGGTGCGGTCGACAGCTGGGAGCAGGCTCACGCCTATTCGAGGGCACATTGGCGTGGGCAATTCAGCTTCCCGTCGCTGCTGGATGCAGCGATTGGTTACGCCGAAAACGGCTTTCCGATCACTGCTTCACAGCTGTATTGGCTGGACTTCAGAAAGACCGAGGTGGACCGCTGGCCCAACTTCTGCGCGACGTTCATGCCGAACGGGCATCGTCCCAAAGAGGGTGAAAGCTTTGCTCAGCCGAACCTGGCGCACAGTCTCAAGGCGATTGCCCGGCACGGCGCGCGGGAGTTCTACGAGGGAGAGCTTGCCGCAAGGATTGCCAAGGGACTGGAAGCTGTCGGCTCTCCGGTGACCGCGAACGATCTTCGCAAGACACGATCTTCCCTCGAGCAACCGGTCAGCCTCGATTACCGGGGCTTCACGTTACTCGCGCCGCCGCCGCCGACGCAGGGCATTTCGACCCTCGCGATCATGGGGGTCTTGCGCGAATTCGACCTCGGCAAAATTCCTGAAGGCAGTGCGGACTACTACCATCTGTGTGTGGAAGCGGTGAAGCAGGCGTTCCTGGACCGCCCCCGCATTGCGGACCCGAATTTTACTGCGCAACCGCCTGACCAATGGCTGGTTCCCGGCCACCTCAAGCGCAAGGCGCAATCGATCAAGATGGACCGCGCGCTCGACTGGCCGCATCCGTTCAAGACCGGCGACACGGTCTACTTTGCGGTCACCGACCGGTTCGGGCACAGCGTCAGCGTCCTGCAAAGCACTTATTACGACTGGGGCAGCGGCATCGTTGTCGGGGATACCGGCATTCTCTGGCAGAACCGGGGAGCCGCCTTCAGCCTTGATCCGCGCAGCCCGAACGTTGTTCGCGCCGGGAAGCGTCCGTTCTATACGCTTAATCCAAGCATGGTCCTCAAGGAGGACACGCCATACGCTCTGTGCGGCACGCAAGGAGCCGACGGGCAACCGCAAACGTTGGCGGTGCTGCTCACACGTCTCCTGGACTATCGCCTCGACCCACAGGAAGCGCTGGCGCGCCCGCGTTTCCTGCTTGGCAAGACATTCTCGGACCAACGCGACAGCCTCAAGCTCGAGGCCAGCGTCAGCGGCGCCGCGCTCGATGATTTGGCCAGGCGCGGCCACAGCATCGCGACGATTCCCGCGCTTAGCCCGCTGGCCGGACAGGCCGGAGCCATCGTGATACAGGACGATGGCACGATCAAAGGCGCACACGATCCGCGTGGCGACGGATGCGCCATGGGACTCTAGGATGGGATATTAGGCGCTCGCTCTACTCCGCCGCCGAACGGAACTCGGCCTTCTCGGCGCGCACCGCGCAGAACTTGAATTCCGGGATCTTGCCGAACGGGTCGAGCGCCGGATTGGTCAACAGGTTCGCCGCCGCCTCCGCGTAGCAGAACGGCATGAACACCATGTTCTCCGGCACGTCGCGGTCGGCGCGCACCTTGACCTCGACGGCGCCGCGGCGCGTCTCGAGGCGGATGAAGTCGCCGGCTGCGAGCCCCTTCTTCCGCATGTCCTTCGGCGTCATGAACGCGACTGCTTCGGGCTCGATCTGGTCGAGCACCTGGGCGCGACGCGTCATCGAGCCGGTGTGCCAATGTTCGAGCACGCGGCCGGTCGACAGCACCATCGGATACTCGGCGTCGGGCAGCTCGTCCGGCGGGATCACCTTGGCCGGCACGATCTTGCCGCGGCCGCTCTCGGTCGGGAAACCGGTCGTGAAGATGATCTCATTGCCCGGCTTGTCCGGATCGTCGACCGGATAGGTCACCGCGCCCTCGCGGACCAGGCGCTCCCACGTGATGTTCTTCAGGGACGGCATGAGCTGAGCCATCTCGGTGAAGACCTCGCCGGGCCCCGCATAATTCCACGGCAATCCCATCCGCTTGGCGATCTCCTGGATGATCCAGAGATCCTGCCTTGCATCGCCCGGCGGCCTGATCACCTCGCGCGCCAGCTGTACGCGGCGATCGGTGTTGGTGAAGGAGCCGGACTTTTCGGCGAACGCCGAGGCCGGCAGGATGACGTCGGCGTGGAACGCCGTCTCGGTGACGAACAGGTCCTGCACCACGAGGTGATCGAGCATGGCCAGCGCGCCGCGCGCGTGCTGCAGGTCCGGATCCGACATCGCCGGATTCTCGCCCTCGACATACATGCCGTGGATTTCGCCGGCGTGGATCGCGTTCATGATCTCGACGACGGTCAGTCCGCGCACCGGATCGAGCTCCTGCCCCCACAGCTTCTCGAAGGCGCCGCGCATGTCGTCACGGCCGACCGGCTGATAGTCCGGCAGGAACATCGGGATCAGGCCGGCGTCGGAGGCGCCCTGCACGTTGTTCTGCCCGCGCAGCGGATGCAGCCCGGTGCCGGGGCGGCCGACCTGGCCGGTGATCAAGGCCAGCGCGATCAGGCAGCGTGCATTGTCGGTGCCGTGGACGTGCTGGCTGATTCCCATGCCCCAGAAGATGATCGACGACTTGGCACGCGCATAGGCACGCGCCACCTCGCGCAGCGTCTCCGCGGGAATGCCGCAGATCGCCGACATCTTCTCGGGCGTGAAGTCGACGATCTTGGCCTTGAGCTCTTCGTAGCCCTCGGTATAGCCGGCGATGTACTGCTCGTCAGTCAGGCCTTCGGTGATGATCGTGTGGATCATCGCGTTCAGCATCGCGACGTCGCTGCCCGGTTTGAATGCGAGGTGCTGCGTGGCGTGGCGCGACAGCGTCTGCCGGCGCGGATCCATCACATACAGCTTCGCGCCGCGCTTGGCGGCGTTCTTGATGAAGGTCGCAGCGACCGGATGGTTCACGGTCGGATTGGCGCCAATCACCCAGATCACTTCCGCATCGGCCGCGGCCGCGAACGGCGCCGACACCGCGCCGGAGCTCAATCCCTCGAACAGCGCCGCCACCGACGAGGCGTGACACAGACGCGTGCAGTGATCGACATTGTTGGAGCCGAAGCCGGTGCGGACCAGCTTCTGGAACAGATAGGCTTCCTCGTTCGAGCCCTTGGCCGAGCCGAACCCGGCGAGCGCCTTCGCACCCTTTTCGTCGCGGATTTTCCGTAAGCCCGCCGCAGCAAGATCGAGCGCCTCTTCCCACGTCGCCTCGCGGAAATGGGTGTAGGGGTTGGCCGGATCGACCTGATCGTTGGCGTCCTTCTTGACACCCGGCAGCCGCACCAGCGGCCTGGTCAGGCGATTGGGGTGATGGATGTAGTCGAAGCCGAAGCGGCCCTTGACGCAGAGCCGGTTGTGGTTGGCCGGGCCGTCGCGGCCTTCCGCATAGATCACCTTCTCGTCCTTGACCTGGTAGGTGACCTGGCAGCCGACGCCGCAATACGGGCACAGTGAATCCACCTCGCGATCCGGATAGGTGACGCGGGTCTGCTTGTCGTCGAGCATCACGGAGGGCATCAGCGCGCCGGTCGGGCAGGCCTGCACGCATTCGCCGCAGGCCACGCAGGTCGACTCGCCCATCGGGTCGTCGAAGTCGAATACGATTTTCGAGCCGTGATTACGATAAGCCATGCCGATGACGTCGTTGACCTGGACCTCGCGGCAGGCACGCACGCACAGGCCGCACTGGATGCAGGCGTCGAGATTGACCCGCATCGCCGGATGGCTGGCATCGGCGGTCCAGCGCTCCGCCGCCGGAAAGCGGCTTTCGGTGACGCCGGTCTTCTCCGCCCAGTGCCAGAACTTGGAATCCGGATCGTGCGAGGTCTCGCGCGCCGGCTGGTCGGCGACCAGAAGCTCCATCACCATCTTCTGCGCCGCGACGGCGCGCGCGCTCGCGGTCTTGACCTTCATGCCGACCGACGGCGTGCGCTTGCAGGACGCTGCCAGCACGCGCTCGCCCTCGATCTCGACCATGCAGGCGCGGCAATTGCCGTCGGGCCGGTAGTCCGGCGCCGGCGAGTAGCAGAGATGCGGAATCTCCTGCCCGCCGCGCTTGGCGACCTGCCAGATGGTTTCGCCCGGATTGGCCTCGACCTGCTTGCCGTCGAGCTCGAACGTGATCTTGGTCATTCGGCAGCTTCCTTGAACTCGTCGGGGAAGTATTTGATCACCGATGTCAGCGGATTGGAGGCGGCCTGGCCAAGGCCGCAGATCGACGCATCGCGCATCGCCTGGCTCAATTCGTCGAGCAGGGCCCGGTTCCAGACCGGCCGCTCCATCAGCTGCGCCGCCTTCTGGGTGCCGGCGCGGCACGGCGTGCACTGGCCGCAGCTCTCGTCCTCGAAGAAGCGCATCAGGTTCAACGCAGCCAGGCGGACGCTGTCCTGCTGCGACAGGATCACGATCGCCGCCGAGCCGATGAAGCAGCCGTATTTCTCCAGCGTGCCGAAATCGAGCGGGATGTCGTCCATCGAAGCGGGCAGGATGCCGCCCGATGCGCCGCCCGGCAGATAGGCGTGGAAGACGTGGCCGTCGGCCATGCCGCCGCAATATTCGTCGATCAGTTCGCGCACCGTGATGCCGGCAGGTGCGAGCTTCATGCCGGGATTCCTCACCCGGCCGGAGACCGAGAAGCTGCGCAGCCCGTGCCGCTCATGACGACCATGGCTCTTCCACCATTCGGCGCCCTTCTCCACGATGTCGCGCACCCACCACAGCGTTTCGACATTGTTGATCAGCGTCGGCAGGCCGAACAGGCCGACCTGGAACGGGTAAGGCGGCTTGTGACGCGGCAGGCCGCGCTTGCCTTCGATGCTCTCCAGCAGCGAGGATTCCTCACCGCAGATATAGGCGCCGGCGCCGCGGCGCATGTGCAGCTTCGGGCCGCCGGCGGGAAGCTTTGCGATCTCGCGTTCGAGGATTTCGCGCGACGCCGGGTACTCGTCGCGGATGTAGATGTAGACGTCAGACGCCTCCACCACATGCGCGCCGATCAGCATGCCCTCGAGGAAGCGATGCGGATCGGTCTCGAGATAATAGCGATCCTTGAACGTGCCGGGCTCGCCCTCGTCGCCGTTGACCGCCATCAGCCGCGGGCCGGGCTCGCCCAGCACCGCGCGCCATTTGCGCCCGGTCGGAAAGCCGGCGCCGCCGAGCCCGCGCAGGCTGGCGTCATCGAGCGATTTGAGCAGGTCTTCCCTTGCGAGCTCACCTGAGCGCAGCTGGTTGAGCAGTTTGTAGCCGCCGTCCGCGACATAGGCATCATAGCCGATCGTGGCCGGCAGATGCGCATGGGTGTCGCCGGCCTTCGCTGCCGCCAGCACATTGTCGACGGTGGCATGGTCGATGAAATTGTGACCGACCTCGGCGGCGGGCGCGGTGTCGCAACGCCCGACGCAGGGCGCGCGCACGACTCGGATGCCGGGGCCCGCTTTGTCCTTGAGTTCTTCGAGCAATCGCTCCGCGCCCAGCATCGCGCAGGTGAGCGAATCGCAGACCCGGATCGTCAGCGGCGCGATATCGGGCTCGCCCTCCTTCACGATGTCGAAATGCGCGTAGAAGGTCGCGGTCTCGAACACCTCGGCGAACGACAGCTTCATCTCGTCGGCAAGGGCGGCAAGATGCGCCGCCGAGATCTGGTGATAAGTGTCCTGGATCAAATGCAGGTACTCGATCAGCATGTCGCGCTGCCGCGGACGGTCGCCGAGCAGTTGCTCGACCTCGTGGGCTGCGGTCGGATCGACCTGGCGGCCCTTGGGCGTGGCCTTGGCGCGCTTCCGCCCGGCACCGGGGTGCTCGAAATTGCGGACCTTGTGAACGTCATCCGTCGTCATCAGGGCGTCTCGTTTCCTGCTGCCAGATCAATAGTCTAGCCGTTGGCATGCCAGATGCCAACTAAATTCGAAGCATTCCAAACAGCATTAAGGGCATGCAGCCGGCGCTGTCACGCCCTTTGAAACCAACCCATTGCGGAGCGGGCGGTTCTCACGTCTTGCCCATGCACTCCTCGATGTAGAACCAGCGGTCGTCACCGGTCAGTCCCTTCGACTTCACCTCGCCGCGGCAGGCCTTGAGCTTGGGCTTGTTGGCGCGCCACTGCGCCTTCATGGCCTTCAGCTTCTCCATGGTCAGCTTGATCTTCGACGGCTTGGCCGTGGTGGCGGCCGGTGCCGGGGCGGCCGGCGCCGCGGTCTGGGCCGAGGCAGCATGAAGCCCTATCGCGAGCAGCGCGGCGGCAAGGCAAATCCGGGTGCGAAACATCAAAATCCCCCAATCCTTTTTCTGTTCATTGAATAAAGCGAACGCCGCAGGCGCCGGGAACCGGCAACCCGCGGCGATGATGATCGCGGTCAGAGGATTTTGACTGCACTGAGCAGCGTCATGTAGATGCCCCAGGCCAGCGGAATGCCGACGAACAGCCAGAACAGCGCCGCCCTGCCGTCCAGACCGCCCTTGCCGATGCCGAACGATCCGGTCGCACCATTGCCGCCGGTCGCCGTCGCCGCCTGCAGCTTCGCCACCTCGGCGTCGCTCATGTGCCACTTCGGATCGACCGGCTTGATCAAATAGTTGCAGATGAAGCCCGCGATCAGCATGGCGCACAGGATGTACATCGTGGTGTTGTAGAGCTGGTCGCGCGGCACGCCGGCGGCGAGCTGGAATTCGCGGATGTAGTTCACCACGACAGGGCCAATGATGCCCGCGGTCGACCACGCCGTCAGGAGCCGGCCATGGATCGCGCCGACGAACTGGGTGCCGAACATGTCGGCGAGATAGGCCGGCACGGTGGCGAAGCCGCCGCCATACATCGACAGGATGATGCCGAAGCCGAGCACGAACAACAGCTTCGAGCCCATCGCGGCGAAGGTCGGCGCTAGGGCATAGAGCACGATGCCGAGCACGAAGAACGTGTAATAGGTGTTCTTGCGGCCGATCTTGTCCGACAGCGAGGCCCAGAAGAACCGGCCGCCGATGTTGAACAGCGACAGCAGGCCGGCGAAGCCCGCGGCGATCGCCGCGATCTGCGCCTTCTGCGGGGCGTCGAGCGCGTTGAAGCCGATATTGGGCAGCCCGATCAGCTTGCCGGCGAAGATCTCCTGCAGCATCGGCGAGGCCATGCCGATCACGCCGATACCGGCCGACACGTTCAAGCACAGCACCCACCAGATCAGCCAGAACTGCGGCGTCTTGTGCGCGTTATCGAGGTGCACGTTCTTGGTCGAGATCATGGCGTTCGCCTTGGCCGGCGGCGTCCAGCCCTCCGGCTGCCAGCCAGACGGCGGCAGGCGGTAGCGGAACGCGCCGATCATCATGAACACCAGATAGATCACGCCCATGGTCAGGAAGGTTTCCCAGACACCGACCGAGGTCGGCGTCTTGAAATAGTTCATCAGCAGATTGGCGAGCGGTGCGCCGATCATGGCGCCGCCGCCAAAGCCCATGATGGCCATGCCGGTCGCCATGCCGCGGCGGTCGGGGAACCATTTCACCAGCGTCGACACCGGCGAGATGTAGCCGAGGCCGAGACCAATGCCGCCGATCACGCCGGAGCCGAGCCACATCAGCCACAATTGATGGGTGATGATGCCGATCGCGCCCAGCACGAGACCTCCGCACCAGCACAGCGCAGAAACGAAGCCAGCCTTGCGCGGGCCGACGCGCTCCAGCCAGCCGCCCCACATTGCGGCGGATAGACCGAGCACGACGAAGAACAGCGTGTACATCCAGCCCATGCTCGCGACCTTCCAGTCGCAAGTGGTCGTGAACAATTCCTGGAACAGCGAGATGTCCGGGCAGGCCTTCGGCGCGGTCAGGCCGATCGCGCGCGACAGCGGCAACCAGAACACCGAGAAGCCGTAGGCCATGCCGATGCACAGATGGATGCACAGCGCGGCCGGCGGCACCAGCCAGCGATTGAAGCCGGCGGCCGCGATCGTGTGTTCCTTGTCGAGGAAACCTGCGCCTGCAGCCGATACGCGTCCGGCGCTGCTCATCGTCGTCATTGAAACCTCCCTGCAGCCGCCGTTGCATCAGGCGTTCTGCCGTGTTCGATCCCGTCCCATCCCATTGCGGCGCAATCATCACATTGCTCCGCGCATTTCCTGCATGCGCCGGGATCAGCCACGCGCATTCCCGAAATGCCAACCCCCGACACGGCCGGATGTGCCCCGGTCGCGCGGCCCGCTCTGAACGTTAGGCCTGCCCTGTATTGCCCCACGCGCCCTGATCCGGGCACGACTTGATCTCCACAACCCGGTGGAGATTATCAATTCGCGCAGAATGGAAAATAGGTGTCGATTGGCAAAAGGTAGATATCAAGCTGCATCTAGCGCGCACGCGGCGATGCAGCATTTGAATTATCTATCGTGCCATTTGCTTTCTCGATCAAAAAAACGATGCGAACGTCGCTTCGTTCGGTGATCTCGACCTTGTCGCCGGTCTCCCGAATGAGATTCGGGATGTCGATCACCGAAAGCGGATCGGTGCAGTGCACTTCGAGGAAATCGCCCGCCGTCACGCTCTTCAGCGCCTTGCGCGTCTTCAGCGCGGGCAGCGGGCATTTCAGGCCGGTGAGATCGAGCTTTGTCGTGGTCATGATTCGACCATGGCGGAGCCGCCTTGCATCGTCAACGCGCCCTGCGTCGTCAACGCCGGCGCTCACATCAGGCTTGCATAGGACAGGAAGCCGACCGTCTGGCCGGGCTCGACGCGCGTCAGCTGCTCGCCCAATTCGACCAGTCCGTCGGTGTCGACCAGCGACGACAGCAGGCCGGCGCCTTCGCGCGGAAACTTGACCGCCTCGCGCGCGCCGTCCGCCGCCTGACGAAGGCTGACGCGGACATATTCGCGCCGCGCGATCTTCTTCTTGTAGGCAAAGGCCGCGCGCACCGGCAACGGCACCAGCGGCTCCTGCCGCGCGCCCATCAGCGCCAGCACGGTCGGCCGCACCACATGAACGAAGGTCACGAAGCTCGCCACCGGATTTCCCGGCAATCCGATCAGCGGTGTGCCGTCGATGATGCCCATCGCCACCGGCCGCCCCGGCTTGATCGCCATCCGCCACAGCACGAGCTTGCCGACCGCCTCGACTCCGGCCTTGACGTGATCCTCCTCGCCGGTCGAGACCCCGCCGGTGGTCAGGATCAGGTCGTGCGCGCCGGCAACGTCGCGCAGCGCGGAGGCAAGTGCTGTGCGCTCGTCGCGCAGGATCCCGAGATCGCTGACCTCGCAGCCGAGCCGGCGCAGCATCGCCATCAGCATGAAGCGGTTGGAGTCGAACAGCTGCGGCGGCGCGCGGTGATCGCCGGGTGAGACCAGTTCGTCGCCGGTGGAGAACACCGCAACCCGCAGCCGCCTGACCACGGTGAGATCGGTCAGTCCCAGCGCCGCTGCGAGCGCGACATGCTGCGGCCGCAGCCGTTGCCCTTCCTGCAGCGCAACATGCCCGAGCGGAATGTCCTCGCCGGCCGGGCGGACATTGGCGCCCGGCTTCAGCCCCGCCGGCAGCACGACATTGCCGTGCTCGAGCCGGACATCCTCCTGCATGAACACGGTGTCGGCGCCCTCGGGCATCGGCGCGCCGGTGAAGATGCGCATCGCCTCGCCGCGCTTCACGGAGGCCTGCGCCGACGCGCCGGCCTGTACGCGGCCGGACAGCGGAAACGCCTGCGCCTCGGTGGTCGGCAGGTCGGCGCTCGCCACCGCATAGCCGTCTACCGCGGAGTTGGTGAAGGGCGGCAGCGGCAGCGGCGCTGCGATGTCGCCGGCGAGCACACGGCCGTCGGCTGCCGCAAGCCGCACGTTCTCGACATCGGACACCCTGCTGACGCGTGCGGCAATCAGGCTCACCGCCTCGTCCACCGACATCATCGGCCCGCCAAAGGCAAAGCAATCGTCGGACAGTTGCGCCATTCCGCCTCGTCAAAGTGAAATGAGATGAGCTCGCGTTACAACCGCAGCGGGATTGTGCTCCCTCTCCCGCCTGCGGGGGAGGGCTGGGGTGGGGGTGCCACCACGGGTACAGACCGGATAGATACCCGACAGTTTAGACCGGCATGATTGCCGACAGGTTTCTAGAAGCATCGGCGGGAGGGCCCGACGATGCCGTTCAGAGAGACCAGTCGGATGGAAGAGCGTATCCGGATGCTTATGGAGTACGAGAGCGGGAACTGGAGCGTGTCGGAGTTGTGCCGCCGTCACGGTATCTGCCGCGACACGTTTTACGCATGGCGCCAGCGGAAGCAGAGCGGCGATCCGGAGTGGTTCAGGGACCGTTCGCACGCGCCGCAGCAATGCCGACAAACGACCGATGCGGCGATTGCAGAGAAGGTGATCGCGGCTCGGCAGCGCTTTCCCTATCTGGGACCGCGCAAGCTGCTCGCCCTGCTTGACCGCCAGGCGCCGGAGATCGATTGGCCGGCGGCGTCGACGATTGGGAGCATTCTCAAGCGCGCGGGGCTGATCTCGCCGGTGAAGCGCCGCCGCCGTCCGCTCGACCAGCGGCGTCCCTGCACGCCGGTGCAGGAGCCGAACGACGAGTGGAGCGTGGACTTCAAGGGTTGGTTCCGCACCCGCGACCAGTGCCGGATTGATCCGTTGACGGTGGCTGACAGCCACAGTCGCTTCCTGATCGAACTGCAGATCGTCGCACCGACGACCGAGGGCGTCCGCCCCCGCTTCGAGAGGGCTTTCCGCGAGCATGGCCTGCCGCGGGCAATCCGCTGCGACAATGGTTCGCCGTTCGGCTCGCGCGGCGCCGGCGGTCTCACCACATTGTCGGTCTGGTGGCTGAAGCTCGGCATTACGCCGCACTTCATCCGTCCGGCCTCGCCGCAGGAGAACGGTCGCCATGAGCGCATGCATCGCACCTTGAAGGCGCAAACATCGAGCCCACCGGCAGATAATGCGTCCGAGCAACAGGCCCGCTTTGACGCCTTCCGAGAGCATTACAATAAGGAACGTCCTCACGAAGCGCTGGGCCAACGGCCGCCGGAGGACGCCTATCGAGCATCTCAACGCACCATGCCGGATCGCGAGCAAGACCCCTGGTATGACGCCGATCACCAGGCCCGCCGTGTTCGCGGCAATGGGGAGATTAAATGGAAAGGCAAGTTCGTCTTTATCGGTCAGGCGCTGGTGAACGAACTTGTCGGCATCGCCGAACTCGATACCGGTGACCACGTCGTCCGCTTCTGCGACCTCGACGTCGGTCTCATCGACCGCCGCGGCCTGTTCACCCGGTTCGCTCCGCCTCGTGAGGGGCTGCGCGAACCGGGCGAACAGACCGCTTAACCCAAACTGTCGGGGATCATGCCGGTCCAAAATGTCGGGAATCATGCCGGTTGAACAACGAGTCACATTGTGGAAAGAGCCCCCACCCGCATCGCATCTCGCGATGCGATGCGAGCTCCCCCGCAAGCGGGAGAGGTGATGCGAATTCGTGGACAGGGCGATCCGACCAAAGGTCATACTTCAGCTCCCGGCCGAAGCCACAGCCAGCACGTCGTCGACCGCGATCGCGGATCGCAGCATCAAGGCCGCGACCTCCTCGATATCGTCGAGATGGGCGATCGGCAGCGACGTTTCAACCGCAACATCGCTGGCGATGCCGACCACGCTCGCATCGTCGGGAAACAGCAGCGGCTTGCCGTTGGCCGCGCGATGCACCTCGATCTTGTTGACCGGCTCGCGCTTGAACCCCTCGACCACGACCAGATCGACCGGCGCCAGCTTGGCGAGCAGCTCCGGCAGGCGCGGCTCGGATGCCCCGCGCAGCTCATGCATCAGCGCCCAGCGCCGCGTCGAGGACACCAGCACCTCGGTCGCGCCGGACTGCCGGTGCACCCAGGAATCCTTGCCCGGCACATCGACATCGAATTCGTGATGGGCGTGCTTGATCACGGAGACGCGAAGGCCGCGGCCAAGCAGATACGGGATCACCCGCGACAGCAAGGTGGTCTTGCCGGCACCGCTCCATCCCGCGAGGCCAATCACTTTCATTGCAGTCTCCCTACCGGCCGGAACCGGGGACTAGGCATCAGCTCTTGACGCTTTATATCGGCTGTGAGCCGTTGTCATGCTAGCCTGACCAACATGATGAAAATCGAGAAAGCGCCTGTTCCCCTGATCGTCCCCAATCCGGACGATCCGCGCCTGACCGAGCGCGTCACGGGCACCGACCAGACCGGCGCGGCGGTCGAGATCAGGGTGCCGGTGGAGCGGCCACTGACGCTGTATCTCAACGCGCAGGAGATCGTCACCATGATGACGATCGGTGACTATCCGGAATATCTGGCGCTCGGCTATCTCCTGAACCAGAACATGCTGAAATACGACGACGTCGTCACCGAGGTTGAGTATCACGACGACCTCGACGTCGTGGTCGTCCGCACCGAGCACAACACCAATTTCGAGGCGAAGCTGAAGAAGCGTACCCAGACCTCGGGCTGCGCGCAGGGCACCGCGTTCGGCGACCTGCTCGAGGCGGTCGAGAGCGTCGCGCTGCCCAAGGCCGAGCTGCGCACCTCCTGGCTCTACCAGATGACGCACACCATCAACACCATGCCCTCGCTCTATCTGGAGGCGGGCGCCATACACGGCTGCGTGCTGTGCAAGGAAGGCACGCCGGTCTGCTACACTGAGGACGTCGGCCGTCACAACGCGGTCGACAAGATCGCGGGCTGGATCTATCGCCATGGCGTCGATCCCGCCGACAAGATCCTCTACACCACGGGACGGCTGACCTCGGAGATGGTGATCAAGACGGTGCGGATGGGAATCCCGATCCTGGTGTCGCGCTCGGGCTTCACCGCATGGGGCGTCGAGCTGGCGCGGCAGGTCGGGCTGACGCTGGTCGGGCGCACCCGCGGCAAGCGCTTCATTGCACTGTCCGGACAGGAGCGCATCGTGTTCGACCAGAATCTCGACTATGTCGAGGATGAATCCGCGCGCCACAAACGCAAGGGCGAAGCGCGTGACGACTGACGTTACGACGCGCCTTGACCCGGCGCAGTTTCCCGGCGTCCTGCTGGCGGGCGGCCTGGCGCGGCGCATGGGCGGCGGCGACAAGCCGATGCGTACGATCGGCGGCCGCACCATTCTGGAGCGCGTGATCGCCCGGCTTAAGCCGCAGTGCAGCGAGCTGATCCTCAATGCCAACGGCGATCCCGCGCGATTCGCGGCGTTCGGCCTGCCCGTGATCGCCGACACCGTGAAGGATTTTCCGGGCCCGCTCGCCGGCATTCTCGCGGCGCTCGATTGGTTCGCGGCGAATCGGCCTGAAGTGGCGCTGGTGCTGAGCGCCGCCGCCGATTGCCCGTTCCTGCCGCGCGACCTGGTGGCGCGGCTGCATCGGGCGCTCACCGAGGAAAACGCGCAGCTTGCGGTCGCGGCCTCCGACGGCCAGTCGCATCCGGTGATCGGACTGTGGCGCGTCGACCTGCGCGACGAGCTCCGCCACGCACTGGTCGTGGATGACATGCGCAAGATCGACCGCTGGACCGCACGGTACAGGCTCGCCACCGTGGCCTGGCCGACCGCGCCGCTCGACCCGTTCTTCAACGCCAACACGATGGACGACATCGCGGAGGCCGAGCGGCTGGCTGCGCTGGACGCGGCCGGCGCTCAATAGAACCGGGTCTCAATAGAACTGGGTCTTCGGGAATTCCTGCAGCAGCTGCGTCCAGATCACCGCGAACGCGATTAGGCCGCCGACGCCGAGCGCCGCCGTGAACCGCGGTAGCCGGCCGATCGCCACCAACAGCCACGCCGGCAGGAAGAACAGGCCGAAGATCATGCCGAGCGGAATCACGGCAAGCCACTGGAAACCGGTGCCGTCGCTCGGCGCCACATGGGCGATGGCATAGAAGGTATAGAGCCAGAACAGCGTGCCGGCCGCGGCAAGGACGGCGGCGATCCGGCGGAAATTGAGGGGCTGGGATGGCGTCATGGAATTGCTCATTCCCCTTGGTCGCAACCCTTGCCTGGCGAGTTCACTGACTGCCGGCCCGCCCCGGCTTGAACTGGTACGCGACCGGCCGCGACAAACCGGCATCGCAAGACCAAGCGGCCGGTGAGATGATCGACTTCCTCTGGGGTATCGTGGTTTTCATCGCACGGGCGATCAATTTCGCCCTCGACATTGCGATCGGCTATGATCAGGTGAAGCGCCTCGCCGGCCAGACGACCGGCGCCGACAGGATCGTCGCCGTGCCGGACGACCCCCAAGCCAAGGTCCCCAAGGCCAAGGTCGCAAACGACGCACGGCGGCCGGATTGACCCGCGCCGGCTCGCTATCCCGCAGGATCAGTCGGTCCGCTGACTGACAGGCTGCCCAGGCTTGGCAACCCTTGCCGATCGGCTCTCTCTCGGGGGCTGGCTACGCACCCGCAACCTCTTCCGCGGGCGCTGCGCGTCGACCGCCAGCACTTCTTCCAGTGTTGTGTTCCTAAATCGAAGCCTTCTTAACATCGCACCGCTCCCTGAGCGGGTGGGAGCCCCATCGGTCGCTCAGCCACCGACGCCTACGACAGGCCGATGTCGGTGATGGAGGATAACCAGCGACGGGACGCTTTGATCCAAAGCAACCATTGCACCTTCGTCTCACGTCACGCGCCATCCCACTACCCAGCGGATATACCTCCAAGTTTCCAATGCACGGGGTGACCGGAAAACGATAACGTACATCGCAGGAGTAGAACCTATGCCTCGCGCGCCTTCGATCGTGCCGCATCAAATCGACCACGACACCTATCTGGTGCTGAACGATTTTGGCCGGCTTGGCCGTGCCTGGTGCGAGACCGACGAAGGCACTGACCGGAAAACGCTGATCCGCCGACTGCTGGAGGACCAGTACAGCCATCCGGTCCGCATCGTGGCCTTCAACACCAACGAAGGATGGTCCCGCGACGTGACGACCGATATTGCCGACGAGCTTCGGCGCCGTTTCGTCGAATACGATGAAGTCCCGCGCTCGGTGCTGGAGTTCGTCGAGATGGCCATGCGGCACTGAGCCGGATCGGCAACCGCAACGCCGATACCCGTTGACGTCGCGACGGCCCGGCGCGCGTGCGCCAAAACAGCATTTTTCCTAGAAATTTCAAAGCGATATACCCTGTCCAGCCCGCAGCGCGAAAATAATTCTGTTTTCACGAACAATGAATCGGGTGTAGAGTGCGCCCGTCTCACCCGATCGAGGGGCGCTTCGTGATCGTCACCGGTGTTGTGGTGAGATGCGGTGGACGCTGAATGGGCAACTGACGAGTGCCCATGATGCGGACGGTGAAGTCGTGTGGTCCTGACGCCCTAGCGGCAGGTGTCTCGTCGCAACACGCGAACGCGTTTTGCGAAGGCGGTGACAAACAAGCCCAGTCTCGCCGGGGAGAGCACGAAGTAAGCCGTAACCCATCGCGCAGGGAAAGCCGGATTGTTCGATTTCACCTGTGGTCCTACCCCCGAGCTTTCACCCTTTGCTCGGGGCCCATGGGTGCAATCGGCACCCGGCTTTCCCTGCGCCCTCTGATCGAGAGAGGGTGAAACGAAGAGCAAAGCTCGGACAATCATGTCGCGAGAATGCGAAGCTGCGTCCCCTCCCACACTGTCATCGCCCGGCTCGACCGGGCGATCCAGTACGCCGCGGCCTCTCGGTTCAAGCACCCCTGCCTCTGGAATACTGGATCACCCGCATGCGCGGGTGATGACACCGAACTAGCTGTTTGACTGGTGAATCAGAACGCACGCAGGGACGACAGCGGTGGAGCTGTCGCGGATCGTGGCTACGCCGGCCTGAACCCCGCCTCGATCAAAGCAGCGCGACCCTCATCCGACGCCAGCGCCTCGAGAAACGCCTGCACCGCGGGCCGCTGCTTGCGCGCCGTGACCAGCGCGAAGTCGTAATGCTCTTCGGCCAGTGGAATGAAACCGAGCCCGGATGCTGCCGCGACCGGCGCGATGGTCATCCCCCAATCGGCGCGATGCTGCGCCACTGCGGCCGCAACCGCATTGTGCGAGCGCGGCTGATTCCAGTAGCCGTCGGGCCGGCTGCCGCCCAGCAGGCGATCGATCAGGATGCGGGTGCCGGCGCCCTGGTTGCGGTTGACCATGATGCAGGCGGGATCGGCGAGCGCTGCGCGCACCGCCTGCTGCGCGCTCAAGCCGGCAAAACGCTTGTCGTCCTTGCGGAACACGATGCCCTGCATGCGCCGCCAGCCCGGCACCAGCTCGAGGCCGTCGGCAAGATACGGCGTGTTGTAGCTCTCAGTCTTGTCGTCGAACAGATGGATCGGCGCGAGATCGCATTCGCCGCGCTTGGCGGCCGCGAGCCCGCCGAGACTGCCGACCGCGATCGAACGCACCACAAGGCCGGCATGCGCCAGCGGTGCGGTGACAAGATCGAGCCCGGTGCAATGGCTGCCGACGATGACGAGATCAGGCACCCGGACATGCGGCGTGAACAGCGTCACCTCGGTCTCGCTGCCCGCCGGCAACTGGTCGGCAAGCGCCTCGATCTTCAGGAAGCCATCGGCCTGCGCAAAGGAGGTGATCGCGCCCGAGCCCTTGCCGCTCGGATAGGCGATCAGGCCGTCGGCGCCTTCGACCAGCGACACCATCACGAACTCGGTCCGCCCGAGCTCGGAGGCGATGCGCACCGGCACCTTCGCCGCCACCTTGGCGTCCGGGCGCGGTGGCAGCCCGGCCATCCGCCGCAGCACCGGCACGATCATGTCGTGGAAGGTGAACATCGCCGAGGTCGGAAAGCCCGGCAGGATGACCACCGGCTCGCCGTCGCAAACCGCAAGGCACAGCGGCTTGCCCGGCTTCAGCGCCACGCCATGCGCGATGATGCCGGGCTTGCCGAGGCGGGCGATGATCCGGTGCGAGACGTCACCTGCGCCCTTGGAGGTGCCGCCCGACAGCACCAGCATGTCGCTCTCCGCCAGCGCCTTGCGCATCGCGGCTTCGAGCAAGGCCTCGTCGTCGGCGATCGCGCCGAGAAAATGCGCGTCACCGCCATTCTCGGCAATCGCGGCGGTGACGATCGCGCCATTGGTGTCGTAGATCGCGGCCGGCCGCAGCACCTTGCCCGGCTGCACCAGTTCGTCGCCGGTCGAGAGGATCGCAACACGCGGACGGCGCACCACCACCACCTCGGCGATGCCGCAGGCCGCGAGCATGCCGATCTCGCGCGACCCGATGATGGTTCCCGCGCGCAACAGCGCCTCGCCGCGTGCGATGTCGGAGCCGGCATAGGACACGAACTGCCCGGGCGATGCCGCGCGCCGGACCTCGATGGCGCCATTGCCGGCGGGTTGGGTGTGCTCGACCATCACGATCGCGTCGGCGCCGCGCGGCACCGGACCGCCGGTCGCAATCGCAGTCGCGGTGCCCGGCAGCACCGGTCGGGTCGGCGCGGTCCCGCAGGAAATGGTCTCGTCGTTCAGCGCAAGTTGCACCGGCGCGGCTTCGCCTGCGCGGACCAGATCGGCCGAGCGCACGGCAAAGCCATCGACATTGGAGCGATCGAACGGCGGCACATCGATCGGCGCCACCACGTCCTCCGCCAGCGCGCGGCCGAGGGCGTCGGCGAGCCGTCGTGTCTCGGACGGCAATTGGCGCGGGAACAGCGCCGTCTCGAAGCGCGCGAGCGCCTCCTCGCGCGACAGGATGGTGAGGAACTGGTCCTGCTCGACAGACGGGTTGGGTTTCGGCGTGGACATATCGGTCATCTCGGGAACTCACTCCCGCAACATATAGGCATCGACGACCGTGCCCGCAGCAAAGCCCTCCGCGGATCCAGCCACGATCAACACGGCTTCGGCGCGCGCGATGGCATCGAGCGAGAGCTCCCCGATCGCAAGCACAGCCCAGCAACCCTGCTGGCGCGTCAGCAGCACGACCTCGGCGAGGCCGACGCCGGAAGCGATCTTGCGCGCCAGCGGCAGCGCCAGCGTCTCGCGCGGGCGCCGGCCCGACAGGCGATCGAGCACGGCAAGCGCAATGGCCCACCAGGCCGCGAACGCCTGATCCGGCGCGCCCGGCAAGGCGACGACCGGCGTCGTATCGATCCGTCCCACCGCCGTGGTGCGCCCGGGTTGCAGGGCAATGCCGTGCGCGATCAATTCGTCACGCCTTGCGAGCGCATTCACCGCAGCATCCGTGCGACCAACGCCGGTGCCACCGATCGTGATGATCAGATCACAGGCAGCTGTATCGAGCGCGTTGGCAATCGCCGCCACATCCGACGGCGCCTCGGTGCAGACGACCTCGGCACCCGCCAGGCGCGCGGTGTCGGCGATCAGTTGCGCAGTCAGCTGACCGTTGGCGACGTTGACGATGCGAAGCCTTGGTCGTCGCACGCGCAACAGCTGCAGTCCGGCCGCCCGCGCGAGCAGGAGATCGCGCGGCAGCAGCGGCTCTCCCGCCGCGATCACGGCGTGCCCTCCCGCAATGTCGCTGCCGGCGCGCCGGACGCCCTGCCCCGGAACTGCTTCGGCAAGCACCTGCGGAAGTGGACCAGAGGTGTCGACGGCGTCGGCATCGACCACGCAATCAGTGCCCTCAGGCATCGTCGCACCGGCCTCGACCCAGACCGGAGGCTCGGCGAGTGGCAACGGCGCATAGGACGACGCCCCGACCAGGTCATTGGCACGCATCGCCCAGCCGTCGCTGACGGCGACATCCTGCGGCGGATAGGCGCACAAGGCCGAGATCTCGGCGGCGATACAATGCAAGGCATCGGCAGGCGGCAACATGATCGGCTCGACCGGCGCGAGGTCGCGCAGCACGGCGGCGAGCGCCGCATCGAGCGGGGCGAGCGAAGCCGGCAAGCGCTGGGTGGTGGCCATGGCCCGCTATGGACTGAATCGGCGGCGAAAGAAACTGTCTCGGACCGGTCCGGACCACCGTCATTAGACCGAAGGCGCGTTGACGAAGCCCCCGAAATAGTTGCAAAAGAAACCAATATGACCGGGTCGCGGAGATCCGGCACAACCAATAATGGCCAATGCGCCAATTCAGGAGGGAGACAGAATGATCGCCACCAGACGAGCCATGTTCGGGACGCTCGCAGCCGCGCTGCTGGCCTCCTCGACCGTATCGGCGCAGGTGTCCGACGACGTCGTCAAGATCGGCGTGCTGACCGACATGAATGGTCCGGCCTCGACACCGACCGGACAGGGCTCGGTCACCGCCGCGCAGATGGCGGTCGACGATTTCGGCGGCAAGGTGCTCGGCAAGCCCATCACTGTGATCGTGGGCGATCACCAGCTCAAGCCCGACATCGGCGCGACCATCGCGCGGCGCTGGTATGACGTCGATCAGGTCGACCTCATTGTCGACGTGCCGGTGTCGGCGGTCGGGCTCGCGGTGCAGAACATCGCCAACGAAAAGAAGAAGCTGTTCATCACGCACTCGACCGGCGCGACCGATTTCCATGGCAAATTCTGCTCGCCCTATACGATGCAGTGGGTGTTCGACACCAGAGCACTCGCGGTCGGCACCGCGCAGGAGGTGGTGAAGCGCGGCGGGGACAGCTGGTTCTTCATCACCGACGATTATGCATTCGGCCACTCGCTGGAAAAGGACGCCTCCGCCATCGTGACCAAGAACGGCGGCAAGGTGCTCGGCGCCGTGCGGCCGCCGTTTGCCACGCCCGATCTGTCGTCCTTCATCCTGCAGGCGCAGGCCTCGAAGGCCAAGATCATCGGCATTGCCGGCGGTCCGCCGAACAACACCAACGAGATCAAGACCGCCGCCGAGTTCGACGTCTTCGCCGGCGGACAGAAGATGGCCGCGCTGCTGGCTTTGATCACCGACATCCACTCGATCGGCCTGAACGCCGCGCAGGGCCTGCTGCTGACCACCTCGTTTTACTGGGACATGGACGACAAGACCCGGGAATGGTCGAAGCGCTATTTCGCCAAGATGAACCGGATGCCGACGATGTGGCAGGCCGGCGTCTATTCCTCGGTGACCGCCTATCTGAATGCGGTCAAGGATGCCGGCACCGACGATCCGCTCAAGGTCGCGGCCAAGATGCGCGAGAAGCCGGTCGAGGATTTCTTCGCCCGCAACGGCAAGCTCCGCGAGGACAATCTGATGGTGCACGACCTCTGGCTGGTCCAGGTCAAGACCCCGGCCGAGTCGAAATATCCGTGGGACTATTACAAGATCCTGGCGAAGATCTCGGGCGACGACGCGTTCGGCCCGCCGGACCCGGCCTGCTCGCTGGTCAAGAAGTGACGACCGAAGGTCGTCATTCCGGGGCGATGCGTCAGCATCGAACTATGGTGCGCACTTGCGCACCTGAGAATCTCGAGATTCCGGGTTCGCGCTTCGCGCGCCCCGGAATGACCGCTGCATAGACGCGATGACGCGTCCATGCAGTGGTCATTTCGCTACCCCGATCTCGCGGAAATATCTGAGCACGCCGGGGTGGATCAGATTGATGTCAGGCGCAGCGGCGACGGTGTTCGCCGCTGTTGTCTCGCAGGCCTGGGCGAGCTTCGTGCAGAACGTCGCCTCGACGCCGTGCAGCGTCTTCGCCAGCCGATAGGCGACATCGTCGGGCAGGCTCTCGCGCACCAGGATGTAGCTCCAGGAGCCGACCGAGGAAATTGCTTCCGTCTGCTTCGGATAGCTGCCGGCGGGGATCGTCAGCGGCTTGAGGAAGGTGTGCTTGGCACGGATGCGGACAATCTCGTCGGCATCAGGCGCGATGAAGCGCGCACCGCTCGCGCTCTCGGCCATCTTGCTGAAGCCGGGCCAGCCGATGCCGGCGCCCCACAGCGCCGCGGTGCGGCCGTCTTCAACCATCGCCGGTCCATCGCCGGCGCGATCGAGATAGATCGACTTGAAGTCCTCGTCCTGCTTCAGCCCGATGCCGTCGAGGATATAGCGCGACAGGATCGGCAGGCCCGAGCCCTTGGCGCCGAACGCGACGGGCTGACCGACCAAATCCTGGATCGTCTTGTAGGGGCTGTCGGCGCGGACCACGAACATGCCCGGGCTCGAATACATCGCGGTGAGGATCTTCAGCTTGGTGGCCTTCGGCCGGCCGATGCCCATCAAGGCCTCATAGGACGGCTCGCCGGCGACGGTTGCGATATCGATGCCATCGGCCTCGAGCAGCGGGATGTTTTCGTTGGAGCCCTTGGTGTTGCGCGGCTCGATCGACAATGTCGGATCGGCCGCATTCATCACCTCGGCAAACGCGTTGCCATAGAGCGGAAAGCCGCCGCCCGGCGTCGCCGTGGCGAAACTGATCGTGGTTTTGGAAATGGTCTTGCCCCCCTCTTGCGCCGCCGCGCCGCCCGCGAGCAGCAGCGCGCCGGCACAAATCATAACAGCGAATTTCATCTCGGGCCTCAAGCATTGCACGTGAGCAAGACTATCGTCGCACGGGCGGGGTCGTAGGCAAAGGCAGCGTTTTGTGAAACCATGCCGGCAACAGTCACAAGAAAATGACGGGAAGAAATGATGATCCGATTTGCGCGTGCCGCGTTGCTTGGTTTGATGTGTTGCATTGCCTCCGTTGCCCCTCCTCCGCATCCGACTATCCGAACCGTCCGGTACGCTGGCTGATCGGCTTTGCCGCCGGCGGCCCGGTCGACATCGTCGCCCGCATCATGAGCCAGTGGCTGTCGGATCACCTCGGCCAGCAATTCGTGGTCGAGAATCGCGCCGGCTCCGGCGGCAACATCGCAGCCGCCGCCGCGATCAACTCGCCGGCGGACGGCTATACGCTGCTGTTCGTCGCGCCGAACAATGCGATCTCGACCTCGCTCTACAAGAAGCTGCCCTACGACTTCCTGCGTGACACCACCCCTGTCGCCAGCATCATGCAGCTTACCAACATGCTGGTGGTCTCGAACGCGATGCCGGTGAAGACGGTTCAGGAGTTCATCGACTACTGCAAGGCCAATCCGGGCAAGATCGCCTACGCCTCGTCCGGCAACGGCACCTCGGTGCACATGTCGGCCGAGTTGTTCAAGGCGATGACCAAGTGCGACATGCAGCACGTGCCGTATCGGGGATCAGCGATCGCCTTCCCCGACATCATCTCCGACAAGGTGCAGTTGATCTTCGACAATCTGCCGTCGGCGCTTGAGCAGTCGCGCGGCGGCAGCGTCCGTGCGCTCGGCGTGACCTCGCCGCAGCGCTGGCCAAGCGTGCCCGACGTGCCGGCGATCGCCGAGACCGTGCCGGGCTTCGAGTCGGTCGGGTTCTACGGCATCTCCGCGCCGAAGGGGACGCCGCCGGAAATCGTCGACATCCTCAACAAGGCGGTCGGCGAGGCCTTGAAGGACCCCAAACTGGTGGCGCGCCTCGCCGAGGTCGGCGGCATCCCGAAGCCGATGACCCCGGCCGAATTCGGCAAGCTGGTGGCTGACGAGACCGAGAAATGGCGCAAGGTCGTCGAGTTCGCCGGCGTCTCGGTCGACTGACGCGGACGGTCAGGGAGCGCGAGGTGCGGCATTGCCGAAACCCCGCGCACCCTGTAAACGGAGCCCGCACCGTTGCCGGCCGCGCCATGCGGCCCGCAAGGCGGCGGGGCCTGTAGCTCAATGGTTAGAGCCGGCCGCTCATAACGGTCTGGTTGCAGGTTCGAGTCCTGCCGGGCCCACCAATGAGATCAAAGGGTTGTAGCCAGTCCCGCACAAGCCAAAAAAGCGCCGCCACAGTTTTCGCCACAGATACGCGCTCTGTCCGTTCCGGTGTCATGCCTGGACGAGCCTGGTTGGACGGTTCTTGTTTTTCCAATCTCGCGAGCTCTCACGACGTTGAGCAACGCAATCACCATCTCTCAGGTCGATAATAGGCACGGGCCTACGAACGATTAACGACTCAACTCTATTCCACCCGACATGATGATCCGCAAGCTAGGTAAGCTGTTGCTTCAGGGTGGGGTGCGCGTGGCAGTCGCGAGCCTGGCGACGCTGTGTATCGCCGGTGTCCTCTACCTCGTTGCAACCCACGTACAATCTGAAAAGCGAACGTTCGTCGAAGTGTCAACAAAGCCGAGCTGCCTGCCCAGCCACTGCCGAGCGAAAGCGCCGGGCGGTCGATGATCGTCCGACATCTGCTCTGAAAATTCGTGTAAGCGAGGCCTTCCCTGGCCAATCGGCCCGAGCGGCACCAGGATTCGCACTTTCCAGTCTCGGCCCGCACAAAGTCAGAAGGCTATAACCGCACCCAAACGGATGTAGCCGATGTTACGGCTCCACACGAACCGCTATATCCAAACTGCCGGCTGGGCTTTCAACCTTCCCTGGATGACATTCTGTCCGGAGTGCAGAACCCGTCCGATTGCGCGGAGCGATTGCGATGAGGAAGGCTATGATGGATTTTTTACGGATGTCGGATGGAATCCGGCTGCATCACGCCTCTCTTCACCACGATGGGTACGATGGTGACGATGAACCGGGCCCTGCGCCGAGCGCCCCGTTCGCGACTGACGCGGTCGGCGGAGCTGCTGCCCTGGTTCATGGCACCGGCCCACTTGCAGGCCTTGGAGCGCACCCGGCGAGCGCGCATACCCAGCATCATGACTCCCATCCGGTTCAATCCGAGCATCCCACCACGTCCGCTTCCGGCGCATCCCATCCCGGGACGGACATTGCCAAGGTCGAGAGCGGAGCGAACACGGCCGGGAACGGCGGAGATGGCTATTTTTACGGGGGGATCATTCACGCGTCGGTGCTGATCTATGAACCGATCAACATCTCTGTAAGCTTGGGATACGGCTCGGTCGCCCTCGCCAGCCAGTCCAACAATCTGAATGTCGATCAATCCGCCTTTCAGATGGCCGGCGTCGGCGGCCATGGCGGCAATGACAACATTGGATCGGGAGGGAGCGTCAGTGCTTCCTCGGGCTTCGACGTGATCGCGACCGGCCACAACAGCGCCGGAAAAGGCGGCAGCGGCTATTTCTCGGGTGCGTTGGTGGACGCTCCTGTGGTGATCTATCATCCGATCAATATTGCGGTGGCGGGCCCGGGCGGAACTGCGCAAGCAAGTCAATCGAACACGGTCGACATCGATCAATCGGCCATACAGATCGCGGGCGTCGGCGGAAGTGGCGGAAATGGCAACGTGGCCGCCGGCGGCAGCATCATCACGCTCGACCCCGGTTGGGGATCAAACGGAGGGGGCGTCTCGGACCTTCAAACGGGCGGAAGCCAGGCCGGCAATGGCGGCGACGGCGTGTTCTACGGCGGACTCGTCCATACCTCCTTCGTGCTGTACGCCCCGATCAACATCGCAGTCGCGGGCTATGGCTCCAACGTTCATTCGGTCCAGACGAATGACGCCGACGTGGATCAATCCATAGTTCAGATCGCCGGCATTGGCGGACACGGCGGCAATGGCAACGCCGCGACGGGCGGCCATGCAAACCTTCTCTCTCACGGCTTGTGGGGCGGCTCCGACACGATTGCGACCGGTTCGAACGGCGCCGGCAATGGCGGCAACGGCTATTTTGCCGGAAGCCTGGTCGATGTCAGCGTCGCCATCTATGCACCCATCAACATCGCAATCGCAGGTCCCCATTCGACGGCCCTGGCCGATCAGGTCAACAACGTGCACATCGACCAGAGTGCGGTGCAGATCGCCGGACTTGGCGGAGACGGCGGCTACAGCAATCTCGCGCTGGGTGGCGATCTTACCGCCCACCTTCTGTCAGACCTTCACCTGATGGGATAGCGCAATATCAAACCGCGCGCGCCGGCCCGGTCGGAAGGCGGCCCTGTGCATACGAGCTCACCCAAAGGCGCCGTCCCCGGACGTTTCGAGCCCGGATGTTGCGGGAAGAATGACATACTTTCGTACGTAGATCGACCGAACCGGATGGTGTCCGATTTGACATCTATCGTCATCGCGCATGGGCGGATCAGACTTGCCGCGCGCGTCCGCCTGATCGGGATGGATGATGCGAGACAGCCAACAGAAGCACGGAGGCTCACATGTTGCCCAAGGCGATTCACATCTCGGATTCGATCGAATTCAAATCGATCAACACCGGTGGTCAAAGTGTCGGAAATGGCGGCGATGGTACCTTCAAGGGAGCTATCATCAGCAAGCCGACGGTCAACTTCGATCCGACCAACAAGGCAGAAGGCGCCGATGTGCATGTGAGCACCGGCGATCACGTGACTCAGAAGGCGGATTGGGACGCCGGCGGCGCAAACGCGACAGCCTCGTTGTTTGCGAAAGCCAACGGCGGAGCCGCCGAGTCGAACGGAAGCCAGAAATCCTACAGCGGCCATGATACTTCCAAGGTATACGCCAATACGGATGCCACTCAGATCAACAAGCTCGCGGTGGACCAGCATCAGGAGGTCCTGGCCGGCATCGGCGGCAATGGCGGAGACGGCAACGCCGCGTTGGGTGGAGAAGTGAGCTTCCATCTCGATACGCTCTGACCACCGGTTCGTCCGACTGGCAGGACCGGTGGCCACCGCCGCCGGTCCTAGAGTTCAAGCGAATGCCCCGCCGATGCCGTTGGCAGATGACGCCGACCATCGAGCAAGTGCGTCGGACCTCGATTTCAGGCGGTGACGATCATGCTGATGCCGCCCATTCAGATGCCGATCCTGCCGCAGATCCGGACACCACTGCATGCGGCCCTTTGGTGCTGCGCGGGACCGCTCGGTCTCGTATTCGCGTATAGTTGCAGCTACAATCTGCTTCTGTTTGCTCCCTCCATCTACCTTCTTCAGATCTACGACAGAGTCTTGTCGAGCCGGAGCGGCGACACACTGCTCCTGCTCACGCTCATTGTCGCGATCACGGTGGTGGTCGGAGGGGTGTTCGATGCATTGCGCCGTGCACTGCTGGCGCGCCTTGGCGCCTGGCTCGACGATCGGCTCCGTCCTTGCGTGCTTTCGGCCGGCCTCGAATCGGCGTTTCGCAGCGATTGGACGCAAGCATCCGGGACATATCGGGATCTCACCGTGCTGCGCCAATTCATTGAGTCCGGCGCATGTCCGATGCTGTTCGACGCGCTCTGGACGCCCTTGTTCCTTCTTGTCCTCTTTCTCATCCATCCCTTGCTGGGCGTAGTCGGTGCCTGCTGCGTAGCCTTCCTGTTCGCTATCACCCTTGTCGGAGATCTGGTCACGGAAGACGTTCTGCTCAGATCCGGCACCGCACTGTCCAGAAGCTACGGCCGCCTCCAGGCTGCCGCTGGCAACATCCACATGATCCGCGCCATGGGAATGCTCGATAGCGCTGCGCGCATGATCCATCACGACGCGCAGGAGGCGCGCAGGGAGCACGATGCGGCAATCCGGCGGGGCGAGATCGTCATGCTGGTCACCAAGCCGGTCCGCGCGCTGTCGCAGGTCTTGATCATGGGGGCCGCCGCGTGGCTTGTGCTCGATCACGGGAAGAGTCCGGCAATCATCTTCGCTTCCATGCTGATGTTCAGCCGGGCGCTCGCGCCGGTCGAAAGTGCGATCGCAGGCTGGAAGTCACTCGCGACAGCCGCGAGCGCCTGTCAGCGGCTCGGCGCGCTTCTCGCCGCATTCCCCGCCGCCGGGCAGCGAGATACGGAGATTTCGCCGCGGCAAGCCCGGAGCGGGCTCGTCGTCGAGAATGTCGGCGTCAGGCTTGCAGGGACCAACCATCTTCTGCTGAACGGCGTCTCGTTCACGCTCGCGCCCGGAGAATGCCTCGGCATTGTCGGTCCGTCCGGGTCAGGCAAGTCCCTGCTTGGCCAGGTGATTGCCGGGCTGTCGATGCCAACGCATGGCCGTGTTCTTCTCGACAATACCGACGTCTCGCTGCTTCGCGAAGGCCGAAACGGCCACCATCTCGGCTATCTTCCTCAGGACATCGACCTGATCGGCGATACGATCAACGACATCATCGCACGGCTCGATGATGCCGATCGGCGGAAGGTCTCCGAAGCGGCCAAGCTCGCCGGAATCCATGAGGCGATCATGCGCCTGCCGCAGGGTTACGACACGGTGGTCCACAGTGAGAAAGTCTTCTCGCGCGGATATCGGCAGCGCCTGGGTCTGGCCCGCGCCTTTTTCGGCAGTCCACGCCTCGTCGTTCTCGATGAGCCCAACGCCAGCCTCGACTACGGGGGCGAGCGAATGCTGCTGGATGCCATCCAGCGCATGAAGCTCGCAGGTGCGATCCTTGTCGTCGTTACGCACCGCATGGGTCCGCTGGCAGCCACGGACAAGATCGCCATCATGGAAGACGGTGCGGTCGTCGCGTTCGGCGACAGCGAGGAAATTTTCGAACGGCATCTGAGCCGTCCCCAGCTTACATCGCAGATTGCGCCATGATCTCGAGCTTTTCTCACTATCTGGCGAAACTTCCAGCGGTCTCGAGACTTCCCGTGATCTGGGACCAGGTCATGCGAACGCCTGCAAGGCCCCCGTTCGCCGGACGACTTGGAGCCGTGGTTACCGCAATCGATGATTTCGAGCCTCTTGAATATCCATGGTGCTCGACACCCACGCCGACATCTCCGCGCCGGAGGCTTCGCGGTATCATGCTCGCGGGCAATCTGCTGGTGGCCTTCTTCATGCTGGGGCTTGGCACATGGGCGAGCCTCGCGCCTCTCGAGAGCGCCGCGATCGCGTCCGGCGTCGTGGAATCAGAATCGAGCCGCAAGACAATTCAGCATCTGGAAGGAGGTATCGTGAGGAAGATCCTGGTTTCGGACGGCGATGTCGTGCGAAGCGGACAGATGCTGATCGCGCTGGACGACACCCGAGCCGGTTCGGAGGTGCAAAGCCTTCAAGGTCAGTTGTGGGATGCAATTGCCCGTGCCGCACGGCTTCAGGCCGAGCAGCAGAGATTTGAGAGGATCGCAATCCCCAGCGCGCTGGAACAGGACAGCAGGCAGAATGGAGTGGCCGCCGCAGCGCTGTCGGCGCAGCAGTTCATTTTTCAGGCACGTCGGCAGGTTCACGAGTCGCAGCTTGCGGTCATTCGCGAGCGAATGCTTCAAGTTGAAAGGGAGATCGAAGGTCTCAGGGCTCAGGAGAGCGCTACCAGGCAGCGAATCGATATCGTCCGGGAGGAACTGGACATGGTCACGACCCTCGTCAACAAAGGACTCGAACGGCGGCCGCGGCTTCTGAACCTGCAGCGCGAACTGGCCGACGTTGAGGGTCGCCGCGGCGAGATCACCGCACAGATTTCCCGCGCCGGGCAGGTCATCAGCGAGCAGCAGGCCACATTGTTCAAGCTAGAGAGCGAAAGGCAGAGCGAGATCGCGCAGTCGATTCGTGAAGCGCAGAACCAGATATTCCAGCTCCGCGAGCGGTTGCTTGCGGCCAGGGATCAGCTATCGCGAACAGAGGTCAAGGCGCCTGAGGATGGCGTGATAACCGACCTGCGGATCCATACAGCCGGCGGCGTCATCGGGGCGGGTGCGCCGCTGATGGACCTGGTACCCCGGCAAGACCGCCTCATCGTGACCGCCCGCCTGAGACCCGAGGACATTGATGTGGTTCACGCCGGCCTCAATGCCGAGGTGCATCTCGTACCGTACAATCAGCGTCGCGTGCCGCGACTGAAGGGGACTGTCGTGCATGTGTCCGCTGACCGGCTTCTCGACAAGCGTACCGACCAGCCATACTACGCAACCAGGATCCGGATCGACGACGCGCAGATCGCAGAAAACGACATCCGGATCGTCCCCGGTATGCCGGTTGAAGTGTTCATCACGACAGGGCGCGGCACCGTCGCACTTTACGCACTCAGGCCCCTGCTCGATAGCTTCCGCGGTGCATTCAGGGAGGATTGATCCTGGTCAAGGTGACTAGGTCTCCGTCGTCAGAGCTGCGCCCGGCTCGAGATCACGACTCTGCGCGGGCAACCGGCCGCGCCAACGGAGGACCGCTTCCGTGCGATTGTGGGCGGCACATTTCCTCATGATGTGCTGAATGTGCATTTTGACGGTGCTTTCCGAGAGGTTCAATTTGGCGGCGATAAGCTTGTTGGGCAGGCCGAGCTCCAGTTCCGCCAGAACGTGCTGCTCTCGAGGCGTGAGATCGGCCACGCTCCTGTCGATAGCCAGCCTGGCTGCCTCGTTGATCAGATATGCGGACGCGAGCCCACGCGCGTTCGGCGGCTCGAAATCCGGCATTTTGTTCATCCCGGCGACGGGCAACGGCCTGTAGACGCCGCCGACGAGAACAAGGCGCAGGCCAGCTATGGCGATCTCGATTGGTAGCGAGGTGGAAAGAAAGCCGCGCACGCCCCGCTGCATCGCGGCCTGCACGGTCGGCTCGTCGTCATGATTTGACAGGACTACAACGGCGGCGTTGGGACAGCACTCCGCAACGAAGGCAAAATCGTCCTCAACCGAGGGATCGCCGATGGGTTTGTCCGCGATACTGAGCACCACCAGACGAACATCACGGGCTGACGTGCAGTCCAGGCTTTGGACTGTCGCCATGTCAAGGATCTCGAGTTCGTCGAGTTCCCGCCTGAGGACGTTCAGAATGCATGTGCGAGGCAACAGGAGCGGCTCGACGATCACCAGAACCGGCAAGTGAAGGGATTCATTGAGCCGCTTTGAGGAGTGCGCTATGTCGTGCATGATTTCCCCGAAGTTAAAAGAATTTCCGCGATATTCCCATTTCGCCTCTCGTGATGCTGCATTCGTCCCGAATGCGGTACTACGAGAGTACAGCGCCAGTGTTGGTGCCGTATCCACTACGGGATCGCTTGGCACGGGATCACTTGGCGCTTGGCTGGAAATTCTTTCCGCTCAAATCATTTGGGCGCATACCGCGCAGTGACGCAGTCGACGCATTCCCTAATTGCAGATATTTCGATACGCGATTGAAGCCGCCGACCCTGACTTGCCGTCGACGACATATGCTTCATCCTCCTTCACGAGATACAGAAACGGCATATCTCCAGTCTCGCTGCCTGACGCGCTTCTTCCTTTTACACGCCCGCAGATCGTATCCACGGGGCGTCCAAGCGTGTTCTTTCGCATTGCGCGCTTCATATCGCTAAATTCGACCGATCCTGGATCCTCCATCCTCGTCGCGATCGTGACCTTTGCCTTGTCCAGGACAGGATCTGATGTGCCCGCGGGGCGTTCGGATGGCGAGACGCTGATCCTCGTTCGCGGAGCTGCCGCTTTGGTGAGGTCGGCCGATCCCCGCTTCTTCGGGGGTTTCTTGCCGGACCTTGCCGGAGTGGCAGAATTCGATTTGACGATCGCAGGATCTGGCGCCGATGCCGCTGGCATTGGCTGCGCGGGTTGGACGACGGCAACCCTGTCGAAACAGGGTTGTGACGCGCACCCAAGGAAATATCCTCGGGAAGGCGCAACCCAGCCAAAGCCGATCAAGACTCCTGCCAGCACTCCAACAAAAAGCAGTCCCATCCGATTCCCCTCCTCGGGAGCTCGGCTCGCACTCGTAACTAGGACTAATTCCGCGCTGGTGGCCTTATCTGTTGCGCAAAAGCGTTAAGCGCTCATTAAGCGCCCGTGCGGCTGTTCGGCACGTGCCGGGACCGGCTGACCAGGGCCGCCAGATCCGCGACGATTTGCTTCAAAGCCGATCGTGAAAGCAATCATGGCAGATTTGGTGCGCTCTAAGGCTCCTGCCATTACGTTCTGCCGCGGGCCCATCAAGGACATCGATCGCTCATTCGGTCCTGCCTGGCCCGATCCGGCGTCTCCTCCCTTGTTCGCGCAGCCACCAGCCTCTCTAGGCCGTCACCAATGGCCTCAGCTTGCCGATGTCGTCGATCCGCTCGAGATTGCCGATCTGCTCGATCAGCGTCTCGGTCTTCTCGCTGCCCAGCACCGGCGCGATCAGGTCCCGCGTCTTTGCCGCCACGGCTTCCGTGCTCACCGGGCTCTCCCTGGTGCCCGGCGGATATTTGGTGAAGTGATCGACCTTCCTGCCGTCGTTGAGCGTCACCTCGACAACCGCGCCGCGCGGCGCGGCGGGGTCCATCAGCGCCTTGTCGCCGGCCAACGTCACCTTGGCGCGTTGCTCGAGGATCTTCGGGTCATGCATCAGCGCGGCGTCGTGGCTATCGTTGAACGACACCGCCCCCTTCACCAGGGCGACGGCCACAAGGTGCTGGCAATTGACGTCCGGCATCGCGCTCTCGCCGACGATTCCCATCGCATCGCTCGGAAGCTTGACCAGAATGCTGCGCACGTTGTCCGGTGTGAGGCCATGCTGCTTGCGCAGCGTCAGCGTGGCATCCAGCGGCGATTGAATGGGATAGCCGACCGAAAAGGTCTTGATCGCCGTCTCGGTAACGTAGAAGCGGCTACCGAGATCCTTCACCATCTCCTCCGGCTTCGGATCGGTCGAGAGCGCGATGAAGAGATTGTGGGTGCCGTCGAGCACATCATCGACGCCGGTCAACCCGGCGCGGACCATGTCGACGGCCATCACGCCGTTGCGCGCGCCCATGCCCGCGAAGTCGAACGCCTTCTCGACATGGTCGTGATCCCTAACCCAGCTCCACAGGCCGGAGACCTGCTGCGACGAATAGGAGATCGCATAGCGCATCCCCTTCTCGTCAAGCCGCGCCAGCGACGCGGCGGCGCCGAGCGCACCGAAGGTCGACGAGGTTCCTTCGGCACTTCGATGCGAGCCACGCACGAGATCCGGCCCCAGCGCCATCAGCAGGCGGCGGCACAGGTCGTAGCCGAGCGCGACGGCGCGCATGACGTCCTGCCCACTGCGATGTTCCCGCTCGGCAAAGGCGAAAGCTGCCGGCACGACCGAGCATCCCGGATGCGCCTTGGTGACGGGCTCGAAGTCGTCGGTCTCGTCGGCGTGGGCGCACATGGCGTTGGCCAGCGCTGCGTTGACCGCCGTGGTCCGGAAATCGGATCCGACGACGGAGGCCTGGGCATCGCCGCCGAGGCTGCGGACATATTTCAGCGCCATGATGCCCGGATTCATGCGCGAGCCCGACACCATGGCACCGAGCGTATCGAGAATGCGGTGCTTGCAGGCCAGCACCGCCTGCTCGGGCAGCTCCTGATCGCGCGCGGCGACCATGTACCGCGCCAGCCGTTCGGTGACGCCCGGGCCCGCCGCGCGCACCGGGCGGCCGCCGGCGGCGGCCATCGCGGCAACCGAAGCGGCGGATTGCAGGAAACGGCGGCGTGACGGCATGCTGCTTCCTCCGCGATCAGGCCGAAACCGACATCTTGGCAATGTCCGCCGCGTTCGGCAGGCTCTCGACATTCCAGCAAGCATCCATGACGCGCCGGATCATCGCGGCGGGAATGATGCCGTCCGCGAGGTCGGAGAACTTGGTCTCGAGCTGCTTGTCGCTCATCGGCACCTCGACGCTGCCGATCGCGTGCTCGATGAAGCGGTTCAGCTTGCGTCCGTCCTTGAGCACGATGGTCAGATCGACCTGCTCCGGCTTGATGCCGGGCGTGATCGCCGGCACAACCTTGCCCCGCAGCGCGACGATGGTTGGATCGGTCACCGCGCGATCGCTGAACTGCTTCTCGCCGCCGGCACCCTCGACGATCGCGACCGCAACGGCATGGTAGATGCTGAACTTGCCTTCAAGCCCCTGCCGCGGCGTCTTCTTGCCGGTGAGCTCCAGCACCAGCGGATGGACCTTCAACTCGACGCGCTCGATCTGGTCCGCGGTCACCTTGTTCTCGTTGCGAAGCTGGATTGCCGCGTCGATCGCAGGATGCATCACGATCCCGCAGGCGAACGGCTTGTAGGTATTCAGCGCCGCCTCGTAGCGCTTGCCGAGGTCGCCCAGGATCTCGTTGTAATCCTGCTTGGTGCTGATCGTATTGGCCCAGCCGCGCTTGGCTTCGATCATCGCGTCGGACGAGGTGAAATTCTTCGAAGCCAGAATGGCGGCGAAGATGCCGCTGGACGCGGCGCGGCCGGGGTTAAAGCTCTTGTTCATGGAGCCGAAGGACTCGCGCAGGCCGACCGGCTGCGACGCCGCGAGGCCCAACGCCCAAATCATCTGCTGCTCGTTCAGCTTCAACAGCTTGCCGACGGCCGCCGCCGACCCGAACACACCGGCGGTGCCGGTGATGTGCCAGCCGACATTGTAATGGTTCGGATAGACCGAGTTACCGATCCTGCATTCGGTCTCGACGCCGAGCACCAGCGCGTTCAGGAACTCCTTGCCGGAGACCGGCTGCATTTCCGACAGCGCAAGGATCGCCGAGGCGACGGGACCGGCGGGATGGATGATGGTCTTCAGATGCGTGTCGTCATAGTCGAAGATGTGGCTCGACACGCCGTTGATGAAGGCCGCATTCATGATGTCGAACCGCTCGCGCCGCCCGAACAGCGAGGCCTGCTGCGGACCCGAGAACGGACCGAGCGCGGCGACCGCAATGTCGACGGTCTCGTGATGCGATCCGCCGATGGCGACGCCGACCCAGTTCAGGAGCGTCCGAACCCCCTCCTTGCGGACATTGGCCGGCAGCTCGTCATAGCTCGCGGTGACGAGATAATGCGCAAGCGCGCGGGTGACCTCCTTGGGCGGCGCGGCCGCCGGCGCTGGCGCGGAGGCTTGCGCGAAGGCCGCGCTGCTGCCGACCGCCGAGAGCGGAAGCGCGGCGGCGGCCCGGATCAGGGTCCTGCGATCAGTGGGCATGGGATGTCTCCAAAGACTTCGTCGAGGATTTCATCGAGGCCAACTGCGCCGCGAGGCGGACGGCGCTTTCGAAGGCGCCGGTCTTCGCGACGCCCTGGCCGACAATATCGAATGCCGTCCCGTGCGACGGCGTGGTGAACACGGTCTCGAGCCCGGCCGTGACGGTGACGCCGCGGTTGAAGCCGCGCAGCTTGGTCGCGATCTGGCCCTGGTCGTGATACATCGCGACGACGCTGTCGAACTCGCCGGCAAACGCCCGGACATAGACCGTATCCGCGGGATAAGGTCCGCTGCAGGCGATCCCTCTCTTCGCGGCCGCTTCGACCGTCGGGCGGATCAACTCGATCTCGTCACGGCCAAACAGGCCGCCCTCGCCGGCATGCGGATTGAGCGCGGCCACCGCGATACGCGGCCTGGCGACGCCGGCCCTGCGCATCATCCGGTCGACCAGCTCGATCGCATCTGCGATACTTTCCGCATTGATGCCGTCCAGCGCCTCGCGCAGCGACTGATGTCCGGTGACCCGCGACATCCATTGGCCGTCGAGCACGTTCATCTCGGAGAAGTAGCTCTTGTGCCCGAGCAGGTTCGCGAACATCTTGTGTTCGTCGGGGAATTTCCAGCCGCCGTCGAACATCGCCCGCTTGTTGAGCGGCGCGAATGCGATGGCGTCGATCTCGCCGGCCCTGGCGAACTCGATCGCGCGCGACAGCGTCTCACCGGTCAGCCGGCCGGACTCGGCGTTGGACTTGCCGAGCGGAAATCTCGCGGGATCGGTGTTGCCGAGATCGACGAGCTGCACGGTGCCCTGTCCCCAGCGAGCCGCCTTGGGCGAGCTGATCCGCTCGACGTCAAGCTTCACGCCGGCATGTGCCATGCCCATGTCCAGCACACGGGCGTCGCCTATCACGACGAGGCGCGCAGCATCGCTGAGCCGGTCGTCGGAGAGGATGCGCGCGGTCTGTTCGGGGCCGATACCGGTGCAGTCACCCGGGGTCAGCGCCACGATCGGCAGTTCATTTGTATTGGTAGCCATGGGTCCTTACTTTGCTGTCTGGATTTGAGCGGAAGACCGAGCCCAGTCTTCGCTGTTGAATTCGCCATCCCATTTCGCGACCACGATCGCGGCCACGGCGTTGCCGATGGTATTGGTGATGGCCCGCGCCAACGACATGAAGCGGTCGATGCCGAGCAGCAGCGCCAGTCCTTCCGCGGGCAACCCGGCCGCGACCACGGTCGTCGCCAGCGCCGCGAACGCGCCGCCGGTGACGCCGGCCGCACCCTTGCTGGTGAACAGCATCACCACGAACAGGCTGAGCTGTTGCGCGGCCGTCAGCTCGACACCGTAGACCTGGGCGACGAAGATCGTGCTCAGCGGCAGCGTCAGCGCGACGCCGTCGAGATTGAAGGAATAGCCGGAAGGAATGACGAGGCCAGCCACCGCCCGCCCGACACCCGCCTTCGGCAGTTTCTCCATCATCCCGGGGATGGCGGTCTCTGACGATGAGGTGCCGAGCACGACGAGCAGCTCGGTGCGCAACAGGCGCAGCAGGTCCATCAGGCGAACACCCGCGATGCGGCAGATCGTGCCGAGAACGACGAAGATGAAGAACGCCATCATCGCCCAGGCCGTGCCGACCAGAAGCGCCAGCGCATAAAGCGTGGTGGCACCGAACTTCGCGATCGTGAAGGCCATGGCGCCGAAGGCGCCGATCGGAGCCAGCGCCACCACGACATGGACGACGCTGAAGACGAGCTCGGTCACCCGCTCCAGGCCCGACCGCAGCGGCGGCGCCTTGTCGCCGAGCAGGACAAGGCCGATGCCGCACAACAATGCGAGCACGAGCACCTGGAGCACGTCGCCGCTCGCGAACGCGCCGACAAAGCTTTCCGGCACCATATGCTGGATGTAGGCCGACAGCGATCCGACATGGGCTTGCGCGTAGCGGGCAACCGTCTCGGCCTGCTGCGTGGTGGCATGGGCCACACCCGCGCCGGGCTGGACCCAACGCACCACGACGAAGCTGAGCAGCAGACACAGGGTCGTGACGACCTCGAAATAGACGAGGGCCTTGAGGCCGATCCGGCCCACCGCCTTCATGTCGCCGACCTGCGCAATGCCGGTGACCACGACCAGGAAGATCAGCGGCGCGATCGTCATCTTGATCAGCGAGATGAAGATATCGCCGAGCGGCTTGAACTCGACGGCAACAGCCGGGAACAAAGCGCCGAATAGCGCGCCAAGCGCGGCACCGGCCACCACGAGCACATACTGCTCGCGCCAGAGCGGCTTGCGCCGCCGCTCGGACGCGGGCCTCGAGACGGACTCGGACAGCGGAGTTGTGGCGACCTGCAATTCGTTTCCCCCAAAAGTGTGTTCGCGCCATGCCGGATCTGGATGGCGCCTTGTTCTGGTTTTGCGATGGCGCTTACATTGGACCAGCAGCCTGTCCGGCGCTAATGCCGTATCGGCATGATTTGAGGACAAAACGTCATTATGGACCTGATTTGGCTGGAGGATTTCCTTGCGATCGCCGAGGAGGGCGGGTTCTCGCGCGCCGCTGAGCGCCGCCATGTCACCCAGCCGGCGCTGAGCCGCCGGATCAAGGCATTGGAGGGATGGCTGGGTACACCGCTGTTCGAGCGGAGCACCCATGTCGTGACGCTCACCTCCGCCGGGCAGAGCTTCCGTCCGATCGCGGAGGATGTGCTGCGCAGAGTCCTGAACGGCCGGGAGGAGGCACTGGAGGCGGCGCGCCTGAAAGCCGAAACCATCCAGTTCATCGCCACGCACGCGCTCTCGCAGTCGTTCTTTCCGGACTGGATACGAAAGACGGATCGTGCCCGGACCGGTTCGGCGGTGCAACTCGTCGCATCCAACTTTGGCGGGTGTGAAAGACTCCTCCTCGAAGCACAGGCGCACTTCCTGCTGACTCACTATCACCCAACCCTCGTCACACGACTGGATACGGATCGCTTTCAACGCATCGAGCTGGACACCGACGTGCTGGTTCCGATCAGCGCACCGGCTTCCAAGCACACGCCGCGAGGTGGCCGCCGACGCAAGCCGATGCCTCGCTATCAGTTGCCAGGTTCCACCAAGGCTCCGCTGCCCTACCTTGCCTACCATCCAGGATCGGGTGTGGGACGGATCGTCAACTCGTTCCTTGCGGCAAAGGAGCCTGCGGCCGTTCTCGTTCCGAGTTTCTCGGCGCCAGTGATGTTGCTGGTCGACATGGCGCGTGAAGGCCGTGGCATCACCTGGGCGCCCCGCAGCCTCGTTCAGCGCGAGCTGCAGAGCGGCCGGCTGCTAAGAGCAGGCGGGGAGGAATGGGACATTGCGATCAGCATTTGCCTGTTTCGTTCCCGATCTCGCCTCACCAACGCGGCTGAAAGTTTCTGGAACGGGATCAAGAAGCAACGCAACGGTTACCTCGAAGCCGCGGCGCACACTCCCGGCATCGCACCGAAACAGTCGCGCAAATGACTGGCGAGATGGCCCTGATCGGCCATCTACGCGTTGGAACGCGTCGCATTCCATTCCCGGCCATGGTCACCGGGGGCTTCCCAGCCCGTCTCGGAGACGATCAGCGTGTCCTCCAGCTTGATGTAGCCGCGCGCCGGATGCAGCAACGCAGTTTCGACCGAAATCACCATCCCGCTTTCGAGCGGCCGATCGGCATCGTACGGCGAATAAGGCACCGGGCCGGTCGCGGTCAGACGCGGCGCTTCATGACTGACTAACCCAATTCCGTGCGCGGTGTAGTCGAGCACGGCACGATGGGGAGACGATTTGACGGCGGCCTCGCCTGACGCAATCACGTCGCCACCCATGGCGCCCGGCCGGATGACGCGGCGCGCGGCCTGCTGGATGTCCTCGATCTCCTGCAGCAATTCGCGAAGCTCGTTGTTGGGCTCCCCCAGGATGCCCATGCGGCTGAGGTCGCCGATATATCCCCGGTAGTTTCCTCCGGAATCGATCGAGATCACATCGCCCTCCGCAAGACGCTGACTCGACGGCGCACGGTTGTGGCTCTTTCCCGCGGCGATCAGGCAATACTCGAAGACGAGGTCGCGTTCCTGTTCCTCGCGCCGCAGGCGAGCGACGACATCGTTCTTGGTCATACCTGGTGCACAGATCTTGAACGTCACCAGCATCGCATCGACGACCCGTTCGGACGCTTCCCTGATCAGCGCGAGTTCGGCGGGAGACTTCACGGCACGAAGGCGTTCGAGCGTGAAGTGGGCCTCGCGGAGCTCGACCTCGTCGAGGCCGGCGATCAGATGATCCCTGGCGTCAGCCGGCAGAAAGCCTGCCTCGACGCCGACGCGCCTTGTCCCGCCCCCGAGCTTCCGCACATGATCGATCGCAAGCCCGATCGCATCGATCGTGCCCCAACTGCCGGTTTTGACAATCGGCGCCGCTATCCGCCCAAGTTCATGCTCGAACTTTTCCATGCCGTTCCCGATGTAGATGGAATTGTCTGGATGTCCCTTCTGATAGACGAACACCGGCAGATAGCGGCTGGTGCCGATCGCCTCCATGACGTCGAAGAAGAAGCAACGATAGCCACCAAGGAGATATTGCACATTGTGCCGCGAGGTCGCGATCAGCACGTCAATGCCCGCCTCCTCCATCAGCCGATCGAGTTTTGCGGTGTTGAACGGCGCCGCTGTTGCGATCGGTTCGAGCGCATTGTCCATGGTCTGACCTTCCATCTTCCACTCACGCTGCCGTTTTTGCCGCCAGCGGCTTCGCTGCAGCGTTTGAACCGGCGTTTTCACCAAACAGGGCCACCGGGCGCCCATGCGGCTCGACGCCGAGGAAAGTGAAGGCAAGCCCGATCAAGAGGCCCGCGCCGGCAAGAAAGAAGAACGCCGGCCTCACCGCCGAGGCGGTCGCGCCTGGATGCACCAGATTGTCCGCACCGGCGATCAAGGCGAGGCACAGCGGCCCGACGATCTTGCCAACCCCGTTTGCGAGCTGGGCAAGGCCGACCGCACGTCCCGAAAGTTGCACCGGAAAGATCTCCGCGGGATAAGGCCCGATGTTCGAGAACCCGCCGTCGAAGAACACGGCGCCGACAATCAGGAACACCAGGAACAGCGGGACCGAACCGGCAAAGTCATTGTGAAAATAGGCGGCCAGTGCCAGCGAAACGGCGGTGCCATAGCCCATCAGCTGGCCGCAGGGCTTGCGGCCGATCCGATGCGCCAGGAACGCGAAGCCGGTGCGGCCAAGGACACCGGCGAGGCTGACGTAGATGAACATCTTTGCTGCATCCTGCGGCGCGACGCCGAGCAGCAGCGCCACGATCGTCGGTCCCCACAGGAAGACGCCGTAGTTCGCCGTGCTGGCGCCGAACCAGATCAGGACCGTCAGCCAGAAGCGCCGCTGTTCGGCAAAGAGATCGGCAAATGTCGCGGAGTTCGCCGGCGGCAGCGTGGGCAGGACGAACGCATCGCCGCCGACCCGATAGAGTTTTCGGATACTCGCCTGCGCCTCGCGCACGCGGCCCTTGCTGATGAGCCAGCGCGGCGATTCCGGCATGATGATCATGGTCAGAATCCCGAGGATGATCGGCAAGAAGCCGACTGCCGCCAATCCGCGCCAGCCAACCAATGGCAGCAGGAAGCTCGCCGTGACCGACGCGGCGAGCACGCCAAAGGCGACCGGAACGACCACGAGGCTCGTGACCAGCGTGCGGTGGCGGGTCGGCGCAAATTCGACGATGGCAGGAACCGCCGCTGCCGCGCCGGCGGCAAGGCCGAAGCCCACGAAGAAACGCAGGATCGCAAAGGCAACCCAGCCGTCCTCCGGAATCAACGCGATCGCGCCCGAGCTCACGCCGCAGAGCATGACGCCGGCAACCGCCAGCGGCTTGCGCCCGAAGCGATCTGCGAGCGATCCGGAAGCGAACGCCCCGAGCATCGCCCCGATCCCGGCGCTCATCAGCATGATCGAGGTTTGCCCGAACGTCAGATGCCATTTCGGCGCCAGCACCGAGACCAGAAATCCGACCACAAAGAAATCGAAGAAGTCGACCACGCCGGTGACGGCGAAGATGATGATCGATAGCCAATAACGCGTCGTCACCGGCGCCTCGTCGAACGACACTGCGCTCACTTGCTCAGCCATGGTCTCCCCCTGTCGTTGTCAAGCCGTCTTATTGTTTTGAATGCAGAAATGCTGTCACTGCCTCCGCCACCCGCTCGGGGGCCTGGATCGACGCGACGTGGCCGACGTCCGCGATGGTCTTGGTCTCAACGCATGCAAGATCGCAGGCGAGCGCAAATGTCTCGGCATTCGGGATCAGCCGGTCGTCGCTGCCGGCCAGCAGGAGCGTCGGACGATCGAAGTTGGCCAGATCGGCGGCGACGGGCTGCGCCAGCAGCGCGCCACGCCGCGCCTTCTGGCCGTCGTCGCGGCTCGAGCCCCGGAAGATGTCGATCAGTTCGGGCCGCGCGCGCAGGTAATCCGGCGGAAAGAAGAACTCCGCAATCTTCGGTGCGTTGGCTATGGTGTCCGCGCGGTAGGACGCGAGCGTGCGGAACGCAGCCGCATTGACGTCGAGCGGACTCTTGTTGACCTTCCAGGTGCTGCTCAGGATCAGGCGGTCGATCCTGCCGGGATGCCGGGCCGCCAGCATTTGCGCGATCAGGCCACCCAGCGAGGTTCCCATGACATGGGCATGATCGTAGCCAAGCCCCTCGATCAAGGCCGCGGCATCATCGGCCAGATCGGCCAGCGAATAGGGCGACGGAGGATTTCTGGTGGCGCCGGAATCGCGCTGGTCATAGGCGATCACGGTGAAATGCGCGGCCAGCAGAGGCGCAAGGCCGTCGAACATCGAATGATCGGCCTCACCGCCATGCAGCAGCAGAAGCGGCTCACCACGTCCGGTTTTCTCATATGCCGTGACGACGCCATAGGCTTCGAACGATTGCATTGGAGCCCCCGCTAATGCAGCAGCGTTGAAAGCGCGCCGGCCAATTCCTTCGCCGGATCCGACGGCAGCCACGGCATGCGCCACGCCACATGCCCATCGGGGCGCACCAGCACGGCGCCGCGCATGCCCAGCTGGAATCCGTCCGCCGGGTCGGCCGCCGGCAATTGCTTCAACGCGAGCGGCAAGCCGGTCTTCTCGGAGACTTGCTTTCCTGCCTCCAGCCATTCGCTGCCGAGCGGCCCCGTGACGACGGTGAACTCCTTGTCGAACCAGTCGAGCGTCGATTTCTTGCGCGACGGTTCGAGCCACATATGCGGAAAGCGCGCGCCGGGACGGTCCGTCGGCGTGTAGTAGCGGGAGTTCAGCGCCTTCGCGACGGTGCCATCGGGGATCACCGCGCCCTCCTCGTAATTGTGGCCGAGGTTCTGGCCGATACTGTGCAGATGATTGTCCATATCGTTGATCCAGAACTTGATCCGGTCCGGATTCCGCGATCGCACGGCGTCGTCGGTCAGCCCAAATCGCAACCTGTTCCCATAGCTGAAATTGGCATTGGACTGCGCGATCGGGCGGCGCTCGCTGGAATAGCTGTCGAGCAACTTCTCATCCGCCAAGCCCTTCAGCACGAAGGCAAGTTTCCAGGCGAGATTGTGTGCGTCCTGAACGCCGGAGTTCAGGCCAAAGCCGCCGGTCGGCGGAAAACGGTGCGCGCAGTCGCCGACCAGAAACACCCTCCCCTTCCGAAAGGTCTCGGCCACCTGCATGCTGACGCGCCAGATCGAGCGGTTCAGAAGCGTGACATCGAGGTCGGGAATGCCGACATGGCCGCGCGCGATCTCGATGAACTCCTGGTCGGTCCACGGCCGCTCGCGATCGTCCTTGGTCTGGCCGATTTGGGTCACGGTCAACCAGCGATCCCTGCCATTGGTGTTCAGGATGCCGGCGCGCGGCAGATCGGGCCTGTCCGGGATGATGATGAAGCCGGCGGCCTCGCGCGCGATCGGCAGCCGCGACAGGTCGGCACGCCAATACTCGTTCGACATCACCGCCAGCGTGGGCGGTCCGACCATGTCGATCCCGGCGCTGCGTCGGGTCTGGCTGCCGGCGCCATCGGCGGCGATCAAATAAGTCGCCGTCCACTGCGTCACCTCGCCGGTCTTTTCGCAACGTGTCGTGACGCTGACGCCGCTGTTGGTCTCCTCGAACGATTCACAGGCGGTGTTGAACAGGACCGTGGCGTGTTTGGACTTCTCTACCACCCGCAGAATTTCTTCCTCGACGGCGTCCTGGGCGACGAGGCTCTTCCAGGCGGGGGTATGGCCGACATTCGGTTCGGGACGGGTGCGGCCGAATTCGTGACCTGCGATGCTGTCGAGGAACACGAACATGTCGGAATTGTCCTGCAGGCCGCGGTCGCGGATCGCCTGCTCGATCCCCCACTGCCGGAAGATCTCCATGGTGCGGACCCAGCAGCCGCGCGACTTGGGATGATCTGTCGTCGTCGGGCTCTTCTCGACCACCACGCAGTCGATGCCGAAGCGATCGAGCAGCAGTGACATCGCAAGGCCGACCGGCCCGCCGCCGGCGATGAATACTGACGTCTGGCGTGCCTCGTCGGTGGCGATACCCATCCTCGTCTCTCCTCCGTTTGATCGTTGGCAGGAGACTGCTCTCTTTTTGGTATCTCACAAGAATACGTTTGATATGGTATCCATCTCGATTTGAGATGGAGCCCTCATCATGGACTTGCGGCAGATTCGCTATTTCGTCGCCGTCGCCGAGCGTGGCGGCTTCGCCGCCGCAGCGAGCACGCTGAATGTCGCCCAGTCGGCGCTCAGCCGCCACGTCAAGGAACTCGAGAACGAATTGGGCGGCGCGTTGCTCGAGCGCGGTGCGCGCGGTGTCTCCGTCACCGAATCCGGCAAGGTGCTGCTCGCGCGAGGGCGCTGGCTGCTTGGCACAATCGACGACATCAAGGCCGAAGTGCGCACGGAGAACCGCGAGCCCAGCGGTACCGTGCGGATCGGCGCGCCACCGAGTCTCGGCGACATCCTCTACGCACCGCTTGCCCAGATATTCGTGAAGCAGTTTCCGCGCGTGCGGCTGGAGTTGAGTGAGGGCCTGACGGAGAACGCATCCGACCGCCTGTTACGGGGTGAGCTCGATCTGGCGATCGTGACGACGCCCTCCCCCAACGATCACCTCGACTATGAAACGCTGGTTGTCGAGCAGGTGTTCCTGATCGGTCCGTCGCGCGATCCGCTGCTGAAGCGCGGCAAACTCACCCGCAAGGAGTTCGACGCCCTGCCATCGGCTATCGCCCCGCTCAGCCGCAACCCGTTCCCGTCGACCATGCTCTGCGCAGTACGGGTCGACAACAGCACCCCAATGAAGCGCATGGTGGCCTCGGGCCTCGGCTATGCCTTGCTGCCCTTCTCCGGAATTCACCAGGAAGTGGCTGCAGGAAGCCTTTCGGCGGCGCTGTTGCCGTGGATGCGCGCCGAGCGCGTGCTGGCGCTGCCGCGCGGGCGGCCGGTCAGCCGGGCAACACGTGAAGCGATTGCCGCGCTGAAGAAGATCTGCCGCGCCCTGATCGATGAGGGAATTATCCTGACCGCGCCGGCGCGCAAAGCCTGAGCGCTCCTCACCACTCCGGACGACCTGCTCATTCCGCACTGCGGCCGTCCGGGCAGGCCACGTTTGCTGCACCACCGCGTCCAACTCCGGTCTCGGCGAACCAATCGGCTTGACGATAGTTGTCATGACAACTATAGAGTCGTTCCAAGATTGGCGATCAAGCCGGCTATTCCCGCTGCGAAGGACGGGAGCCGTGAAGCTGCAATGATGCCGCGGGCGACCTCGGGTTCGTCCGCTCCTTGCGCATCCGGCGGTACGTCGAAGGGAGGACGTGATGAGCGCTGCTTCGCAGAACCATGTGCTGAGCGAGATTTCTCGGCTCGTCGACGACCGGCCTGCCGAGCGCGTCTTCGAGGTCGATCGCCGGGTCTTCACCGATCCCGCCGTGTTCGACGCCGAGCTACGCCATATCTTCGAGGCCACGTGGAATTTCATCGGCCTGGAATCCCAAATCGCTCGGCCCAACGACTTCGTCACCACGCATATCGGCCGGCATCCGATTCTGGTGATGCGGGGCGCCGACGGAAAAGTCGGCGCATTCCTCAACACCTGCCGGCATCGTGGAACGATCGTCTGTCCCTTCAAGCAGGGCCGGCAGAAATTCCACGTCTGCCGCTATCACGGCTGGGCCTACGATTCGAGCGGCCGCAACATCTCCGTGACGGAGGAAGCGAGCGGGCAGTATCCGCCGTCCTTCTCGAACCAGAACCATGACCTGCTCCCGGTTGCACGCCTTGGCTCGTATCGCGGCTTCCTGTTCGCGAGCCTGTCGGCCGACGTTCCGCAACTGGAGGAGTTTCTCGGCGACACCCGCGCCTTCCTCGACCTCATCATCGATCAGAGCGACAGCGGCGAAGTCGAGTTCGTGCCGGGCGCCAGCACCTACACGTTCGACGCAAACTGGAAGCTGCAGTTCGAGAACGGTCTCGACTACTATCATTTCGCGACCACGCACAGCTCCTACGTCGATATCCTGAAGAAGCGCAATGCCAGTGCCGGACCGGACGCCGGCTTCACTGCGGAGCCGGAGGGCGAGCAGGAAGGCCAAGGCAGCTTCAGCTTCGATTACGGCCACGCCGTGAACTGGTCGATCAAGCGCACCCAGCTCTATGGCCGGCCGCTCGGCATGGATACGGCACGTCTGGATGCCGTGCGGCAGCGCGTCGGCAGCACCCGCGCCAAATGGATGCTTCGCCAGCGCAACCTCACGATCTTTCCAAACCTGCAGGTCATCGACATCCTGTCCGCGCAGGTGCGGACCTGGCGGCCGCTGGCGCCCGACAAGACCGAGATGGTGTCGCATTGCCTGGCTCCGGTCGGCGAAAGCGCCGCGGCGCGCACGCTTCGGATTCGCAATTACGAGGACTTCTTCAACGCTTCCGGGCTCGCAAGCTCGGACGACAACGTGATGTATGAGTTCTGCCAGACCGGCTACGACGCGGCGACCGCGCCACCGACGCAAGGCTATCTGCGCGGCATTGCAGACGTCGGCCGCGGCGAGAGCGCGCATGCAAGCGAGCTCGGCATCACCCCGTCCGAATGGTCGTTCGGCCCCACCAGCTTCGGCGGCGAGACGAACTTCCATCCCGGCTACCGCGAGTGGCGCAGGCTGTTGCGGCACGCCGCGGGGGAGACGGCGTGATGGCAGCCGCTGCAATCAGGGAAACGGATGCCCACGCGATCGCATCCGCGACCATCTTCCGCGAGGCCCGCCTGCTCGACGCCGGCGAATGGGCCGATTGGGTCGCGATGTACTGCGAGGATGCCGTCTACTGGGTGCCGGCATGGCTCGACGAATACAGCACCACCAATGATCCCAACACGCAGGTCTCGCTGCTCTATCACCATGCCCGGCGTGGCCTGGAAGAGCGGATCGGGCGCATCGAGTCGCGCAAATCGATCACCGCGCTGCCGCTGCCGCGCACGGTGCACCAGATCTCGAACCTGGAGGCGTCCGAAGCCGGACCTGAGCAGATCATCTGCCACGCGGTGTTTTCCGTCCACGTCTACGACCCGCGCGTGCCAAAGGAGCATCTGCGCCACGGACGCTATCAGCACACGCTGCGACGTGAAGGCGAGACCTGGAAGATCGCGCGCAAGATCATCACGCTGGTCAATGACCGCGTCCCGACCGTTCTCGATTTCTACAGCATTTGAGAGGGCACAATGGCAGACCAAGGAACCTGGCACGCGGCCGCAACACTCGGCGAGCTGAACGAAGGCGAACCATACGGCGTCGAAATCGCCGGCCACCACATCGCGCTCTATCGCGTCGGCAGCGAGTATTACGCCACGAGCAACATCTGCACCCATGAGGAGGCGCTGCTGTCCGACGGCGTTCTGGACGGTTGCGAGATCGAATGCCCGCTGCATATGGGCCGCTTCGACATCAAGACCGGCGAGGCGCTGACCAGTCCGGTCGAGATCGACATCCAGACCTATCCGGTGCGCGTGGCAGGCGACCGGCTGGAGGTCTGCCTGCCCGCATAAGGCGACCATCAACAAAAAGAATCGGGGGAAACCGGGATGACCGAAGTCGTGATGGACAAGGCGGCGATAACGACCGCCGATCCGGAGATCGAACGCACCACGATCCGCAAGGTCGCACTGCGCCTGATGTGGTTCGTGATGGCGATGTACTTCCTCGCCATTCTCGACCGCGGCAACATCTCCTTTGCCGCGCTGCAAATGAACAAGGAGCTCGGGCTCAATGCCGAGATGTTCGGCATCGCGGTCGGCATCATGTACTTCACTTATTCCATCTTCGAGATCCCGAGCAACCTCATCCTCAGCAAATACGGCGCACGCGTCACGCTGACGCGGATCGCGATCCTCTGGGGCATTGCCACGGTGCTGATGGCCTTCACGCAGGGCCCGCTCAGCCTCTATGCATTCCGCGGCTTTCTCGGCTTTGCCGAGTCGGGCCTGTTTCCCGGCGTGATGCTGCTGCTGAGCCTGTGGTTTCCGTTCAGCTACCGCGCCCGCTACAATGCGATGTTCAATTATGCGGTGCCGATCTCCTACATTTTCGCCTCGCTGATCTCGGGCGCCATCCTCGAGCTGAATGGGACGTTCGGCATCTCCGGCTGGAAATGGCTGTTCATCCTCGAAGGCCTGCCGCCCATCGTTCTGGGGATCGTCGGCATCTTCTATCTGACCGACCGGCCGCAGCAGGCGAGCTGGCTGTCGACCGCGCAACGCAACTGGCTGATCGGCGCGCTCGAGCGCGACGCCAAGGCAACCGGCGTGGTGCATGCCGAGGGCGTGCTCAAGACCATCACCAAGCCGATGGTGCTGCTGTTCGGCCTGTGTAATTTCGGCCTGTTCTGCGGGCTGGCGTCGCTGTTTCCCTGGCTGCCGCAAATCATCAAATCCTTCGGCCTGCCGAATTCGCAGGTCGGTTTCGTGACCGCGATCCCGCCGGTCGCCGGCCTGATCGGCATGATCGTGTTGTCGCGGCACTCCGATCATGTCGGCGAGCGCTTCTATTATGCCGCGATGACCTTCGTGATCGCCGCATCGGGCTTCGCAATTGCCGCCTTTTCAACGTCGCCGCTCTGGATCATCATCGGTTTCATGGTTGCCAATGTCGGTGTCTATGGTACGCAAGCCGTGTTCTGGACTATCCCGCAGTCCTACATGTCGCGGCAGAGCGCGCCGGGCGCGATCGGCCTGGTCAGCACCATCGGCAGCATCGGAGGCGCGACGATCCCGATCGTGATCGGACGCGCCAAGGACGCCTCCGACAGCTTCACCACCGGATTCCTCGTGGTGACGAGCGTGCTCCTCGTCGCGGCGGTGCTGGTCCTGATCGCACGCTCTCAACTCGTAAAAGAATGAAAAGCCGGACCGCCACACCTCGTAGCAGAGCCCCCGACCAGCGTCGCGCCCCGCGCGAGGACGCGCGCTCGGAACTGGTGATCGACTTCGAGCGCTACGTGCCGACGGTGCTGTCGAGCCTGGTCGCGAAGCTGCGTGCCAATGCCAATGCCTTCTTTCCGCAAGCCTACGGCGTATCGCTCGCGGAATGGCGGGTGCTGTCCTTTCTCAGGGAGCACGAGCCGGCCAGCGCCTATGACATCTGGACCAACGCGCAACTGGACAAGGCGGTCGTCAGCCGCGAGACGACGTCGCTCAGAAAGAAGGGGCTGATCGAGCTGACGCCGGTCCGAGGCAGCGCCCGAAACCGGACCGAGATCCGGCTGACCAGACTCGGCGTGGCGCTGCTCGACCGCAGCCTGGACGAGATCCTGCGCCGCCACGGCAACCTCACGGCCGGCCTCGACACCAGGGCACTGGACGCCTTCTTCCGCGTCGTGGCGCATATCGAGCAGCGCATTCCCCACATGGGCGATCCGTCGGACAATGCCAAGCCGGCCCATGCGCCGGTCAAACGCCTTGCGAAGCGCAGGCCGCCAACCGGCGCCTAGCGGCGGTGGCCCGAGAGCGCGGCGGCCGAGCGGACCTAAATTCTGGTCATCCACCGCCGGGTGCATGAAGGAACCGGCCGTAATTTATGTTTCAGTAAGCAAGTTGTAGCTAGGATCGACGCGTACGTTGCGTATGGGAGACTTCCAGTGATCGACTTTGACGAACTTCGTAGTATCGCCGCGGATGTTCGTATCTTCATCGACGCTTCGGAAGACAAGGGCGGCGCCTTGAAGGCCATCGTCGAGGCCTACGATGTCGTGCTGGGCATTTTCCCGGCCGGCCCGGGAATGGACCTTCACGTGGTCAAGGGCACTGAGGTCCTCAATCATATTGCGCAGACCCAGGCCTCGTCCGGCTTTACGCATACCGCGATCGCATTCCAGACCCGTGAGCAGGCTGTTGCGCTTGAGCAACTGATGGCGGCCTAGCCACTGGAGCTTCACGCTCCCGTGACGGGCATCGCATTTCGCTTTGAGATCAAGCGATTGCCTGACGCGCTGCCCGTTTGACGCGCACCCTTCGCCAATCTTGACGCCAATCCTGTCCTCAAGGCGCCGTCCCAGCGCAAAGACGCGCCAAGCGCGTCAATCCGGCGCCATCGTCCGCATTGCTTCGCAGCGCAAAACGAGCGAAAATCCGCACGTTTGTAGAACGAGATCATGGTCTCGCCACGCGAATCAAATCAATCTGGGCAAGTTGTCGCGGGCGCACTTTCTTCTGACGTCGAGTACTTGGTATTCGTGAACTAATCGCGCTACAGTTGTGGGCGTGGATATGGGCGAGCACCTGACGGTTAGCACCGGCGAGCTCGACGGCTTCGAGGGACTTCACGACGCCGTCAAAGGTTCGCATGTCGAGGTCATGCAGCTTGAGCGCGGCAGGCTGCGCGGTACGCTGTCTCACGTCGGGATCGGCAATTTTTCGCTCAGCATCGGCGCGTTCAATGTCGGGGTTCGCACCCAGCGCACGTCCGCCGATGACAAGCTGATCATCGGAATGCTGCTGAACGCCACCGACCGCGTCACGCATTGGGCTTTCGACATGCAGCCGGCCGACGTGCTGGTGATCCCTCCATCGGTCGAGCACGACGGCGTGTTTCACAAGGCCTCGTCCTACGCCGCAATTCGCTTCGACATGGCGGATCTGCCCGACATATTCGGCGGTGACCCGCGGCTCGCCGATGCCGAAACATGGCAAGCGAAGAACCACTTTCGCGCCGACCCCGCGATCGGCATGGTCGGGGCGGACCGGCTGCCGCAGATCGTCTCGCATCTCGCTCGCTATCCGGACGCGCTGTCGGACGCATCGGCCGAATTCTGGAAGCGCGCGATCGTCGACTGCGTGAGAGCGACGGCGATCACGTCGCTGCCTCCAGATGGATCGAGCTATCTGCCGTCGGCGATGAAGCTGGTCCGCCACGTCGAGGATTACCTGCACGCCGCGGGCGCCCGCCCCGTCCATGTCTCGGAAATCTGCGGCGAGCTTCGGCTGTCGCGACGCAGCCTGCACCGCGCCTTCCACGAGGTGTTCGGCGTCGGCCCGGTGACGTTCCTGCGCTACAAGCGGCTCTGCACGGTCCGCGAAATCCTGCGCGAAAGCACGCCGGACCAGACCACGGTATCCAGGGTTGCGATCGAACAAGGCTTCATCGAGCTCGGGCGCTTCTCGCAATACTACCGCGCGATGTTCGGGGAATACCCGTCGCAGACGCTCGGCTACGCCGGGTAGAACGATCAGCCCGCGCTCAAGCGCGATGACGGCGCCAGGCTCGCGCAAGCTCATTTTGATCGCCCCGGATCGCCGTTACCCGACAGCACCTGCGCCGCGCCGCCGACGCCGCGGCGGAAGGCCTCGTCGAACGTGACGCCGCGAAATTGCCATCTGTAGGCCTTGCCGCGCCACGCCATCTGCCATTGCGTCGCCCAGCCGAGATCCTTGTCGTCCCAGACCAGCCGTCCGACCAGCGTGGCCTCGCCGCCCTGCGGCGCGACGATCGAGGTCAGCTTCGCCGGCGGCACTTTCAGGAGCTCGGCTGCGGTGACGTTGGCGCTCGTCAACGCGGCCGCGCTTGGCAGCACGAAGCCCATGCCGCGCTTGCCGGCCGCGGCTGCGAGCGCGTCGCGCTGCAGATCGGACTGCGTCCCGTCCGCGGTGACGACGTAATCCTTCGGGCCGTGCTGCATCTCGGTGAACACGCCGAGCACCGGCCGCTGCGACCGCCACGGCTTGAGGCCGAGCTTGCCGAGAATGCCGTCGATCTTCTTGTCGTCGAAATCCACCGTCAGATCATAAGGCCGGTCGCGGGTGCCCTGCTCGTCATGATGCGGCTTGCCGGCATACTGGTCGTGATAGTCGAAGCCACTGACGAATTCTTTTGCTTTCGATTTGTACGCGGCAAGCCGGCGATCGCCTGCCAGCATCGGCTGCCCGGAGACCTTGATCAGGACGTCCTCGAGACATGCACCGAAGCCGATGATGCGGTTCGGCTCGCCCTGGCCGGTGACGACGGTCTGCGCGCGGTAGAGGCTGTCGTCGGCCGCAGCCATCGCGCCACCGCAACAGATCAATGCAGCGGCAAGTAGCGCGCGAGCGAACTTGGCAATCAGATTACGCTTCGTCTCAAGCAAGGCAGCCATGGTCACCTCCGCTCGGTCACGTCATTATCGGCTCAGATTGGTATTTTTCGGCAGCGCCAACGCGTCCGGACATGGGCGCCATCGCATCGGCCGCTCCACACGCTCTGGCCACGCACGACGGGGCTGGCATATGCTGAGCGGATGCGCGGCGGCGGCGGGAGCGCTGCCCATCACAACAACATCCAGCAGGAGACGCCCCATGAAATGCTATGAGTTGCAAGGCCCCGGTGGCGTCGACGCGTTGGCGCTGGTCGACAAGCCGGTTCCGCAAGCCGGTCCGGGCGAAGTCCTGGTACGGCTGAAGGCCGCGACGCTGAACTATCGCGACCTGCTCACGGTCAAGGGCGGCTACGGCTCGCGCCAGAAATTCCCGCTGGTGCCGGTCTCCGACGGCGCGGGTATCGTCGAGGCGGTCGGCGCCAGCGTGAAGACTTTCGCGGCCGGCGATCGCGTGATCGGCAGCTTCTTCGAAAGCTGGCTCGGCGGCGAACCGAGCGAGGCACGAATGCGCGCGGCGCTCGGCGGCAGCGTCGACGGCGTGCTGACCGAGTACCGGGTATTTCCGGCGCATGCGCTGGTGCGCACGCCGGACCATCTCAGCGACATCGAGGCTGCCGCGCTGCCCTGCGCCGGGCTCACGGCGTGGAGCGCGGTGGTCAAGCTCGGCGACATCAAGCCGGGCCAGACCGTGCTGACCCAGGGCACCGGCGGCGTCTCGCTGTTCGCGCTGCAATTCGCCAGAATGTGCGGCGCCCGCGTCATCGCGACCTCGTCCAGCGACGCCAAGATCGCGCGGCTGAAGCAGCTCGGCGCCGATGTCACGCTCAACTACAAGACCACGCCCGACTGGGGCAAGAAGGCGCGCGAGCTGACCGGGCGCGGCGTCGATCTCGTCGTCGAGGTCGGCGGCGTCGGCACGCTGAACGAGTCGATCCGCGCCACCAGGATCGGCGGCACGATTGCCTTCATCGGCGTGCTCGCGGGTCCGGCAACGGCGGACTCCCGGCTGCCGCTGATGGTGATGCAGCAGCAGCGGCTGCAGGGCGTCACCGTCGGCTCGATCGAGGACCTGCAGGCGCTGTGCGACGGCATCAGCATGCACGGCGTCAAGCCCGTGATCGACAAGGTGTTCGCCTTCGACCAGGTCAAGGACGCGTTCGCCCACATGGCGAGCGGTGCGCATTTCGGCAAGGTCGCGATTGCAATCGGGTAGGACCGCCAAGGCTTAGCGTCCCGTGAACTGCGCCTTGCGCTTCTCGACAAAGGCCTGGCGGCCTTCCCTCGCGTCGGCGCTTTCGCGGATCACCGACTGCAGCTCGATCTCGCGGCGGAACTGATCCGCGTAGCTCGCGTGCTCGCTCTCCTCGAGCAGCTGGCGCGTCGCGACCAGCGCGCGCGTCGGTCCGTCGGCGAGACGGCGGGCGAGCGCCTTCGCCTCGTCGAGCAGTCTTGCGTCATCGACGACCTCGCGCACCAATCCCCACTCCTTGGCTCGCTCGGCCGACAACGGCTCGTTCAGCAGCATCAGGTCGAGCGCGCGCTGGCGGCCGATCAGGCGCGGCAACAGCCAGGTCGAGCCGAGATCGGGCACCAGGCCGATCCGGCTGAACACCTGGATGAAGCTCGCCGAGCGCGCCGCCAGGATGATGTCGCCGGACATCGCGAGGCTGAAGCCGCCGCCGGCCGCAACGCCGTTGACCGCGACCACGACCGGCAGGCTGCATTCGCGCAAGGCGCGCATCGCCGGCCAGTAATGCGTCATCACGCCGGTCACGATGTCGTTGCCGAGCGACTGGAACGCCTTGAGGTTCTGCCCCGAGCAGAAGCCGCGCCCCTCCCCGGTCAGGACCAGCGCGCGGATGCCCGTGTCGCTGGTCATCTCGCCGACGGCGGCTGCGAGATCGCCGAGCAATTCCGGTGTCATGGCGTTCAGGCTTGCGGGGTCGTCAAGCGTCAGGATGCCGACCTTGCCGTCCCGTTCGCGCTTCACTGCGGTCATTTTCCTCTCCCTGGAATTGCTTGTTATTGAGCTTCTTGTGCCGCTCTCTTGCGCTTACTGTGCCATGCTTGGCATGCTACGCCAACGTGCCCCGCCCGCAACAAGAACAGCGAAAGCAACGCCATGTCCGACCAGTTCTCCAACTCGCAAGTGATCCGAAAACCCGCCGTCAGCGCCAAAGGCGGCATCGTCGCGGCGCAGTCGCGCAAGGCGGCCGAAGTCGGCGCGGAGGTACTGGCAGCGGGCGGCGATTGCGTCGACGCCGTGATTGCAACCACGTTTGCCCTCGGCGTGCTGGAGCCCTGGATGAGCGGCGCCGGCGGCGGCGGCGCCATGGTGCTGTACCGCGCCAAGGAAAACCGCGTCGAGGTGATCGACTACGGCATGCGCGCGCCGGACGGCCTCCGCCTGGAGGATTATCCGCTGACCGGCGGCGCGGCCTCCGACCTGTTCCCCTGGGCGCGGGTCAAGGACGACCGCAATCTGCACGGCCCCGGCTCGATCGCAGTGCCCGGCGTCGTCGCCGGCATGGAGGAGGCGCATCGCCGCCACGCCAAACTGCCGTGGAAGGAGCTGCTGGCGCCGAGCGTCAAGCTCGCCGGCGAGGGCCTGCTGGTCGATTGGTGGACCACCGCGATGATCGCAAGCTCGGCCATCGATCTGCGGCGCTATCCTGCCAGTGCCGCGGCCTATCTGCTGGATGGCCTGCCGCCGAATGCACCGTGGGGCATCAAGTCGAGCGTCCGCATGCCGCAGGACAAGCTCAAGGCTTCGATGGCGCAACTCGCCGCGGCCGGTCCGCGCGATTTCTACGAGGGCGATCTGGCGCGCAGCATCGCCGACGACATCCAGGCTGCCGGTGGCGCGCTGTCGGTGCGCGATCTCGCGTCGTTCCGCGCCCATCTGCGCGAGCCGCTCAGGATTCCCTATCGCGGCGGCACGGTCTATGCGACGCCGGAGATGACCGCGGGTCCGACCATGGCGCGCACGCTCGGCCTGCTGCAGAAGGCGTTCGAACCTGCACAAGGCGGTCCGGATGCGGCCGCCTATACGGCTTACGCCGAGGCGCTGCAGGCCGCCTATCGCGAGCGGCTGAAGGAGATGGGCGACATCGACGGCCGCCGCGCGCTCGGGGCGGATGCGATCGCGCCGGCCTGCACCACGCATTTCTCGGCGGTCGACCGCGACGGCAACATGGCCGCGGTGACGCAGACCCTGCTGTCGAACTTCGGCTCGCGATTCGTGACGCCGAACACCGGGCTGACCATGAACAACGGCATCATGTGGTTCGATCCGACGCAGGGCGCACCGAACTCGCTGGCGCCCGGCAAGCGCTGCCTGACCAATTACACGCCGGTCGTGGCGGAAACGGCCGACGGTCGCCGGCTCGCCGCCGGCGCATCGGGCGGCCGCCGCATCCTGCCCGCGGTGTCGCAGCTGCTTTCTTTCGTGATGGATTTCGGCATGGATCTCGACGCCGCGATCCATCAGCCGCGGATCGACGCCAGCGAAGGCAATGTGGTGATCGGCAACGTCAGGCTTCCCGCCACCGTGCGCGACGCGCTGCGCGGCCGCTTCGACTTCGAGGAAGCCCGTACCCAGACCCTGCCGATGAAGTTCGCCTGCCCGAGCCTCGTGCTGCGCGACGGCACCACCAACAGCGGCGCCACCGAACCGTTCCAGCCCTGGGGCGATGCGGTGGCGGAGGGGTAGGAGCGCGGGCGGCACATCAAATTCGTCGTCCCGGCGGAAGCTACCAGACCCGTCATCCTGAGGAGCGCGGAACGCGCGTCTCGAAGGATGCACGGCCCGGCTAGTGGCCGATTCATCCTTCGAGACGCGCGCAAGAGCGCGCTCCTCAGGATGACGGTGATAGAGTTGAGTACGCGGAAATCGCCTCATCGTCATTGCGAGGAGCGAAGCGACGAAGCAATCCATCGCTGCGCATATGCGGAGAACTGGATTGCTTCGCTTCGCTCGCAATGACGGTGTGGGTTTCTGATTCAACTGTCAAACAGCTCGTTCGGTGTCATCACCCGCGCATGCGGGTGATCCAGTATTCCAGAGACGCCGGTGTCTGAGCCGAGAGGCCGGGGCGTACTGGATCGCCCGGTCGAGCCGGGCGATGACGGCTGTGGGTGGGACGCAGTTCCGCATTCTCGCGACGTAAATTGCCCGAGCTTTGCATCTCGTTTCGCCCTCTTGAACAGAGGGCGCAGGGAAAGCCGGGTGCCGATCGCACCCATGGGCCCCGAGCAATGGGTAGAAACCTCGGGGGTAGGACCACAGGTGTAACCGGAAACAACCCGGCTTTCCCTGCGCGATGGGTTACGGCTTACTTCGTGCTCTCCCCGGCGAGACTGGGCTTGTTTGTCACCGCCGTCGCAACACGCCTTCGCGTTTCGCAAGGGGACACCGGCCACTAGGGCGTCAGGACCACACGACTTCACCGTCCGCTTCGCGTGCTCTCGTCAGTCACACGCTCGGCGTCCATCGCATCCCACACCGCGTTCGTGACGACCGCGAAGCGCCCCTCGATCGGGTGAGACGGGAGATCTATAACACTGAGTTGCATTTCTGATAAAGCGAAATATTTTTGCCGCGGGGGCTTGCGCCGTCGGGCAACTCAGTGATTGGCGTTTTCGCGATAGCGTCTCACGCGCGAGCCCGCTCAGGCGGCCGGGCGCAGTCGGATCAGCAGCGAGGTATCCGGAACGTGAATCGTGTTTCGGCAGCGGAGGACGTCACCTCAAGTGTGCCGCCGTGGGCGCGCGCAATTTCAGTGGCGATGTAGAGGCCCAAACCCAGGCCTTCGTAGCTCGACTGGTGCGCAACGCGAAAGAAAGGTTGGAACAGCTTCTCGATGACAGCCGGAGAGATCGGTGCCCCGCCATTCGCGACCGACAATTCAAAGCCCTCGCTGTCGGCTACGGCGGACACCGTGATCGGTGAATTGCCATCGCCATGCTTCAGGGCATTGCCGACCAGGTTGGACAACAATTGCGCGATCCGGGCGGGATCGCAGTTGATGCCGCGATTGATGGCGAAGTCGGTTTGGACCACGCGATCAGGCCACGCCGCACGCAATTCATTCACGACCTGCTCAAGCGCCGGCAGCAATTGCGCGTCGGCGCTGCGCTTCAATTTGAAGCCGCCGCCGAGACGGACGCGTGCGAAGTCCATGACATCGTCGATCAGGGTCGCCATCCGCTTCACACTGTTCTGAAGCAACCCGACATAGGTCATCGACTTTTCGTTGAGCGGCTCCTTCAGCAACAGCCTCATGCCGGCATCGATCGAGGCGAGCGGATTGCGCAAATCGTGCGCGAGCACCGCGATAAACTGCTCGCGAAGCTCATCCGTCTGTCGGTGGCCCAGCAGCGCAGCCTCGCTGGTCGCGACCCTCTCCTGCGCCTGCAGGTGAAACGCGATCAGCGAAGCGAACAACTTGAACATGTTGACGACTTCCGACGTGTTCACTTTCGCCGGATGCGGATCGATCGCACAGAGCGTCCCGAAAAACGTGCCGTCGGCCAGGACGATTGGAATCGAGATGTAGCTCTGAAATCCGTACATCGCCGGCGTGCGGTGGTCGCGAAAAGCCGGGTCCTCGGCAACGTGGTCGATGACAACCCCGTGTCCGCTCGCCCTTATTTCGTCGCAAATCGTGGTCTGGACCTCCAGCTCACCGCCGGGCGCAAGTCCGAACGCGATGTTGTCCCGGACCGCGCACGCAATCCAGCGGCTTTCCGTGACCCGCGCCACCGCGGCAAAGCCCATGCCTGTGGTGCGGCACACGACGTCGAGGATGGTCGGAACCGCATCAATCCGGCCGATCGCAAGAATGTCGGCCTTCAGGTCAGCGGGGAGCTCGTTCGTCGCGGCGGCTGACGAATCTTTCAAGTCCGTTGCAATCAATTCGGAAATTCGGGCTTACTCCACGCAAACGCCGGGAACAAAAAATGCCCCATCGCGGGTCGCACACCATGGGATAGTCAACAATCTCAAGATGGCCCGAAACTTCGACCGCTGTCCACATCAAAGATGGTTCCCGGATTCTCCCAAACCTTGGATCGCACCGACGCCGCAGGGCTTGCGCCGTCGGGCAAATCAGTGATTGGCGCTTTCGCGATGGGCGCGCCGGGAGACGTTGCAGGCCGCAAGCGGGCTGATACATTTGGCCGGACAACAACCGAGGTGACCGGCTTGAGTGATGCAAGTGCAGACGTGCCGCCCGGCGCTCAACTCCTTGGACGCGAGTGGCTGGGCTTCGACGGCGAAATCGCCTCGGTCCGCTTCGCTGCGCAGCCTTTATTCACTAACCGGCATGGAACGATCCAGGGCGGCTTCCTCGCGGCGATGCTGGATTCGGCTACAGGCCTCGGCGCCCTCGCAGCGCTTCCCTCAACCAAGACCGTGGTGACCAAAACCCTCACCACGCGGTTTCTCAAGCCGGCGCGCGTCGGTCCGATCACGGCCAAGGCCAAGGTCATCTCGCAGACAGAGCGCGACATGATCGTCGAGGCCGACCTGATCGACGCAGAGAACGTGACGATCGCCACCGCCACGGCCGAGCTGCGAATTCTGGACAAGCGATAGCCATGCGTTGTCCTTCCTTGGTGTTGTCAGCCCTGTTGTTGCTTGCGGTCTGCGCGGCACAGGCGGCCGGGCTACGACACTTCGATGTTCCCGCCGGCGCCGACGGGCCTGCGATCAGAGGGGTGGCATGGCATCCCTGCGCCGAGCCCCCGCACGAGATCGACGCCCGCGGCGGCAGATCCTTCTTCGGCGTCAACGACTGCCCGATCGTGGGCGACAAGCTGCCGCTGATCGTGATCTCGCATGGAAGGCGCGGATGGCTCGGTGGTCATCATGACACCGCCGCGGCCCTGGCAGACGCGGCTTCATCGTTCTGACGGTCAATCATCCGACCGATACCGGCAGCGACACCAGCGGCACCGACAGCCTTGCCGTGCTGGTCGAGCGGCCGGCCGACATCAAACGCGCGATCGACTACGCGCTCGGCAGTTGGCCCGATGCGGCGCGCATCGACGCCGGACGCATCGGTCTCTACGGCTTTTCCTGGGGCGGTTACACGGCCCTGGCTGCGATCGGCGGTGTGCCCGATCTCCGCAAGGGCCTGCCCAACTGCCAGACATCGAGCTTGCGGGCGTGCAAGGAGCTCGAAGCCGGAGACAAGCCGAGCGGACCGGTCGTCCACGATCCACGGATCAAGGCTGCGGTCATCGTCGATCCCTATCCGGTGTTCGTCTTTCCGACGGAAAACCTGAAGGGAGTGATCCCCATTCAGTTGTGGAGCTCCGACCCCGCACAGAATGCCGACGGCCTGTCCGGGTGCTGCGCCGCTGATGTCAAAGACAGGCTTCCGTCAAAACCCGACTATCATTTTGTGGCGGATGCAAAGCACTTCTCATTCCTTGCCACCTGCACGTCGACGGAAGCGAAGGAGATTGCCCGCATCTGCACCGACGCACCCGGCTTCGATCGCGTCGCCTTTCATCAGCGCTTCCACGCTGCGGCCATCGCGTTCTTCAGGACGCATCTGGGCGAGGGCGGAACGCGATAGCGCGAAGCTACACCCCGAGCCTGTCCCGCACGCGCCCAGTCAGCACCGCCGTGGTGACGCCGACCCGCCAGAACGCGTGCATCGGGATCGGCTTGATGCCGGTCACCGGCATGTCGATCTCGGCCTTGCTGCCACCGATCAGGCGGCGCGCCAGCTGTGCGCCCATCGCGGTCGACAGCGCGACGCCGCGGCCGTTGCAGCCGAGCGAGATCAGCAAGTTCTCGGCGGGCTCATGGACATGCGGATAGTGATCGGCGGTGATGGCGAGGCGGCTGTTCCAGCCATGGGTCCAGCTGACGCCTTTGAGCTGCGGCCACAGCCGCTCGGCGTAGCGGATCAGATAAGAGATATCGGACGGGCCCTTGATCCAGCGCATCGGGCCGCGGCCGCCCATCAACAGCCGATTGTGCTGGTCGATGCGGTAGTAGACCGTGATGTGGCCGCTCTCGTAGAGCACCGGCCGCATCGGCATGATCGTGCGCGCGATCGCGTCGGACAGCGGCGCGGTCGCCGCGATCGAGGAGAACACCGGCACGATGGTGCGGCGAAGCGCCGGCCAGAGATCATCGGTAAAACCATTGGTCGCGAGCAGCACCTTGTCGGCGTGCACGACCGCATGCGGCGTCTCGATCCGCCAGCTTCTGCCGTCACGGCGCAGCGATAGCGCCGGGGTCTCGCCATGGACGGCGGCGCCGGCGCCGATCGCGGCGCGCGCGAGGCCACGCGCATAGCTCAGCGGATGCAGGTCGCCGCCGCGCGCATCCAGCATCGCGCAGAGATAACGATCGCTGCCGGTCATCTCGCGCATTTCGGCGGCGTTGAGCAGTTTGACCGGCATGCCGCGCCGGATGCATTGCTGTGCCGTCGTCTCGATCGCCGCCGCACTGGCCTCATTGTAGGCGGCGCGCAGCGTGCCGTTCTGCCGCGCCTCGCAGGGGATCTGGTAACGGCGGATCAGCTCATGGGTGAAATTGGTGGTGCCGTAGGAGAAGTCGATCATGCGGCGGCCAAGATCGGCGCCGAAATCCTGCTCGATCTGATCGGGGTCGTGCTTCAGCCCGGGATTGGTCTGCCCGCCATTGTTGCCGGACGCACCCCAGCCCGGCTCCTGCGCCTCCAGCACGGTCGCAAGCACGCCCTGCTCGGCGAGATGCAACGCAGTGGAGAGACCGGTGAAGCCGCCGCCGATGATCGCGACCGGCACGCTCTTGTCCGATGTCAGCGGCGGTGTTGGCGTCGCCTCCACCGCGGTGTCGGCATAGAGGCTTGGCGGCAGCGGCAGGCGGGTGGGAGAGGTCATGCGGGTTACCAAACCAAGATGAGATGTTGTGGCGAAGACCGGAGCAGCCACGGGCTCCCCTTACCTCTCCCGCTTGCGGGGGAGGTCGGATTGCATCGCAGATGCAATCCGGGTGGGGGCTCTCTCCCCAATTTGACTCGCGGTGAGACCCCCACCCCAACCCTCCCCCGCAAGCGGGAGAGGGGGTGGAGTGCCGATGCGGCAGCAGCTCGATCGAACGACGTCATGATCACAGCGGATGCAGCACGCGGCGCAGAAAGTCCTGGGTGCGCGGGTGCTGCGGTTGGTTGAGAACGGATTTGGCGGCGCCCTGCTCGACGATGACGCCGCCGTCGATGAACAGCACGCGGTCGGCGACGTCGAGGGCAAAGCCCATCTCATGGGTGACGACCACCATGGTCATGCCGTCGTCGGCGAGCTTGCGCATCACCGAGAGCACCTCGCCGACCAGCTCCGGATCGAGCGCGGAGGTCGGCTCGTCGAACAGGATCGCCTTCGGCTGCATCGCGAGCGCCCGCGCGATCGCGACGCGCTGCTGCTGGCCGCCGGACAATTGCGGCGGGTGCACCTCGGCCTTGTCGGCGAGCCCGACCTGCGCGAGCAGTGCGCGGCCGCGCGCGACGGCCGCCTCGCGCGGCTCCTTCTTCACATAGAGCGGGCCCTCGATGACATTCTCGAGCGCGGTGCGGTGCGGGAACAGGTTGAAGCGCTGGAACACCATCGAGACCTGGGTGCGGATCGCCACGATCGAGCGGTCGCCCTGGTCGACGCGCGCACCCTCGACGCTGATCTCGCCGCGATCGTAGCTCTCGAGCCCGTTGATGCAGCGCAGGATAGTCGACTTGCCGGAGCCGGACGGGCCGATGATGCAGACCACCTCGCTCTTGGCGACCGAGGCGGTGATGCCCTTCAGCACCTCGACCTTGCCAAAGCTCTTGTGCACGTCGCGAAGCTCGATCATTTGCGGTTCGCCTTGTTCTCGAAGTGCCGAACCAGCAGGATGAGCGGAATACTCATGGTGAGGTACATCAGCGCCACCAGCGTGAACACGCTGGTGTTCTTGAAGGTCGAGGAGGCGATCAGCTTGCCTTGCAGCGCGAGCTCGGCGACCGTGATCGTGGACGCCTGCGAGGAATCCTTCAGCATCATGATCATGATGTTGCCGTAGGGCGGCAGGATGATCCTGACCGCCTGCGGCAGCACCACGCGGCGCATGGTGAGCCACCAGCCCATCCCGATGGTCTGCGCCGCCTCGATCTGCCCCTTGTCGATCGCCTCGATGCCGGCGCGGAAGTTTTCCGCCTGATAGGCCGAATAGGCGATGCCGAGCCCGATGATCGCGGCCTGCAGCGCCGAGAGCGCGATGCCGAAATCGGGCATCACGAAATAGATGTAGAACAGCAGCACGATGATCGGGATGCCGCGGATCACGTTGATCAGCGCGGCGCTGAGGCCTGTGAGGATGCGAATGCCGGACACCCGCATCAAGGCCCACACCAGCCCGAGCACGGTCGACAGCACCAGCGAGCCGACCGTGACGACGATGGTCAGCCAGACGCCCTGCAGCAGGATCGGCACGAACTCGACGGCGTCATGGAAGAATTTTTGCATCGGCTCAAACGTATCCAGTCCCGTCATGTGCTCGAAATATTATCTCCGTCACCCTGAGGAGCGCGTAGCGCGTCTCGAAGGGTCGACGGCCACCAGCCGGGCCGTCGACCCTTCGAGGCTCGCTCCGCCCGCACCTCAGGATGACGGATCACTTCGGAGCACACACTCTCTCACGACGCGCTGGCCTTCTGGCCCCATTTCTCGAGGATCTTTGCGATCGTGCCGTTAGCCTTCAGCTTCGCCAGCGAGGCATTGATCTTGGCGAGCAGCTCGGTGTCGGTCTTGCGGACGCCGATCGCGACCGTGCCGACGGTGACGGGCTTGTAGCCGTCGACCAGGCGGACGTCGGCGAAATTGCCCTGCTGCAGATTGTAGGCGAGGATCGGATAGTCGGCGAAGCCGGCCTTGAGGCGGCCCGCGTTCACGTCGCGCAGGATGTCGGGAATGGTGTCGTAGACCTTCACCTCGCTGAACAGCCCGGTCTTCTTCAGCGCGTCGACGAAGGCGGTGCCGACCTGGGCGCCGACCACGGTGCCCTTCAGATCCTCCTGCGAGGCATAGGCCTTGGTGTCGGCCTTCGGCACCACGAGGCCCTCGCCATAGCTATAGACGGGATCGGAGAAATCGATCACCTCCTTGCGCGCGGCGGTGGCGAACATCGCGGCCGCGATGATGTCGATCTTGTTCGCGGTCAGCGAGGGAATCAGCGCCGAGAACTGCATCGGCTCGATCTGCACGGAGAAGCCGGCGTCCTTGCCGATCTCGGTGGCGAGATCGACCATGATGCCCTGGATCGAGTTGGTCTTGGTGTCGAGGAAGGTGAAGGGGATGCCGGTCGGCGTCGAGCCGACCTTCAACACCTGCTGCGCCTGCGACGGCGCGCTCAAGCCGAGGGCGAGCGCCGCGACCGCGGCCTGGACGAGACGCTGAAACGACATCGCAACACCTCCCGAAGCTGGCCGCCGGCGCCGCGTCGTCCGCTGTAGCAGCGGTTTCGGTTGCGGGCGACGCCGTTCCGGCCTATTTTCACTAATATGAAATTGTGGTCACGAAACCGCGGCCAATGCAAGCGGTTTTCATGCACATGAAGGAAGCGGACTGACGTGAGCGGCGGCAAGAGAATGCGCAAAGGTGCGGCAGCGAGGCCCGCGGCAGCACGCCGCGCCGCCAAAAAACCGGCGGTGAAGCCGGCCGAGCCGGCGATGGATCTCGCGGTCGGACGCCGCATCCGCGACCTGCGGCGAGCCAAGGAGATGTCGTTGGAGGTGGTCGCCGCACGCACGGACTTGTCGATCGGCTTCATCAGCCAGATCGAGCGCGGCCTGTCGTCGCCCTCGCTGCGTGTGCTGGCGACACTCGCCGACGTGCTCGGCGTCGGCATCGCCGCGCTGTTCGGCGCGACGCCGCGGGATGACGGCGCCGGCGGCGTCGTGACCCGCGAGGTGCAGCGCGCCGAGCTGAAACTGTGGCGCACCGGAATTTCAAAGCAGCTGTTGAGCCCCGCCGGCAGCGAGAGCCGGCTCAACCTGTTCCTGGTGCATCTCGAGCCCGGCGGCAACACCGGCGACGAGTTCTATACCCATGACGGCGAGGAGGCCGGCCTCGTGCTTCAGGGCGAGATGATTCTCACGGTGGACACCGAGACCTGGACGCTGAAACAGGGCGACAGTTTCAGATTCGCCAGCCGCCGCCCGCACCGGTTTTCCAATCCGGCTGATGATGCCAAGGCCGTGGTGCTGTGGGTGAATTGCGTGACGGCGGCGGGGTAAGCCACCTGCCCCATCCAACGTCGTCCCGGCGAAAGCCGGGACCCATTACCACAGGGTCGTGTTGTTGAAGCAGGCTGTGGCCCCAGCGTCGCCCAACAACCAACATTTGTGGTTATGGGTCCCGGCCTTCGCCGGGACGACGACGATGGTTAGCCCGCCATCGTGTCGAGCCGTGTCACCCCAACCCCATCACCAATTCCTCGATCTTGATCGGGAAATTCCGCACGCGGATCCCCGTCGCGTGCCAGACGGCGTTGGCGACCGCGCCGGCGCTGCCGGTGATACCGATCTCGCCGACGCCCTTGATGCCGAGCGGATTGACGTGCGGATCATGCTCGTCGACCGTGATGACGTCCATCGGCGGCACGTCGGCATTCACGGGCACATGATATTCGGCAAGGTTCGCATTGAGGATGCGGCCGGACCTGTGATCCATCACCGCCTCCTCATGCAACGCGAAGGAGAGGCCCCAGATCATGCCGCCGCGCAGCTGGCTCTGCACCATCAGAGGATTGATGATGCGGCCGGCAGCAAACGCGCCGACCAGCCGGGCGGCGCGGATCTGGCCGAGCTCGGGATCGACCTTGACCTCGGCGAAGACGGCGCCATGCGCGTGCATCGCATATTGCGATTGCGCCGCAGGATCGGCCGCGCCAGTGCCGCTGGCCTCGACCTCGGCGACGCCGGCGCGCGCCAGGATCTTGGCATAGCTTTCGCTGCGCGCGTCGTCGTCGCGGCGATGCAGCCGTCCCGCGCGCGCCACCACGCCGGCATTGCCGGCGCCGAACAGCGGCGAGCGCTCGTCCGAGGTGGCGAGCTCGGCGAGTTTTGCGATCGCGGCGGCACCGGCATTGTGGATCGCGGCGCCCACCGTTGCAGTGTGCGCCGAGCCGCCGGCGATGCCGGCATCCGGCAGATCCGATGTGCCCGACAGGAACGAGATCTGATCGAGATCGAGGGCGAGCGCATCGGCCGAGATTTGCGTGAGCGCAGTCCAGGCGCCCTGCCCCATGTCATGCGCGCCGCTTTCCATCACGCCGCGCCCGTCGGCGCGGATCACGGCGCGGGCATTACCCTGGAACATCAGCGCCGGGAACGTCGCGGTGCCCATGCCCCAGCCGACCAGAAAGCCGTTGTCGTCGCGGATCTGCTTCGGTTGCAACGGACGTCCCGCCCAGCCGAAACGTTCGGCGCCCTTCGCGTAGCATTGGCGCAGCGCCTTGGAGGAGAACGGCTTGCCGGTGGTCGGCTCGACCTCGGCGTAGTTCTTCAGCCGGAACTCCAGGGGATCGATGCCGCAGGCGAACGCCGCCTCGTCGATCGCGCTCTCGAGCACGATCGATCCGGTGGCTTCGCCCGGCGCGCGCATGAACAGCGGCGTGCCGGTGTCGACGCGCACCGCTTCATGCGCGGTGCGGATCGCAGGGCTCGCATAGAGCGTGTGCGAGGCGTCGGCAGCGGGCTCGTAGAAATCGTCGAAGCTCGAGGTCGTGATGCGCGCCTCGTGATCGAGCGCGGTCAACAGGCCCACATCGTCGGTGCCGATCCGGATGCGCTGCCGGGTCGCTGAACGATGGCCGACCGGGCCATACATCTGGCTCCGCCGCAGCACCAGCTTGACCGGACGTCCGACCAGCTTGGCCGCCATGACGCCGAGCACCTGCGGGCCGGAAACCAGCCCCTTGGAGCCGAAGCCGCCGCCGAGGAACGGGCTGGTGATATGGATATTCGCCGGCGGAATGCCGAACAGCCCGCCGATTCGCAACTGCGCCATCGCCATGCCCTGGCTCGGCGTGTCGATGAACAGACGGTCGCCGTCCCACACCGCGACGATCGCGTGCGGCTCCATCGCGTTGTGATACTGCGCCGGCGTCTCGTACGTTGCATCGATCCGTTTCGAGGCCGCTGCAAGGCCGGCATCGATATCGCCGTGGCGGACTTCGGCGGGATTGCCGATCCCGACCACCGGCGGTGCATAAGCCTCGCCGGCGTCGAGGCCGACGCGGGCGATCTCGACCTGATAGCGCGGCGACAGCAGCGCAGCGCCTTCGGTCGCGGCCTCCAGCGTCTCGGCGATCACGACCGCGATCGCCTGGTTGGCGTAACGCACCTCGTCGCTCTGCAAGAGCTCCATGCGGAAGGCGAACGGATTGCCCTTGGCGTCGGGGTCTTCCGCAAGAGGCGGCTTATGTGCCGGCGTCATCACGTCGATGACGCCGGGATGGCGCTTGGCGGCGGCGACATCGAGCGCGGTGACGCGGCCGCGCGCGATGCAGCTGGTCGCGATCACCGCATAGGCCATGCCGGGCGGATGATTGTCCGCTGCATAGCGCGCCTTGCCGGTCACCTTGAGCACGCCCTCGGTGCGGGTCAGCGGCTGGCCTATATTCGAGCCATGGCGGAGATGGGCGGGGTCGCGGGTCAGATTGAGTTCAGCTGTCATGCGTCACGCTCCTGCAACGGATGAGAAGGGAGAGCCCGGCAGCGCGGCAATACGGTCCGGCGTGCCTGCGGCAGCAAGGGTGAGCGCGCGCACGACGATGCGCTGCGCGAGTTCGATCTTGAAGGCGTTGTCGCCGGACGGTTTTGCATCGGCGAGCGCGGCGCGCGCCGCCTCGCGATAGCTGGCCGCATCCGCCGCGCGACTGGCGAGCACCTGCTCGGCCTCGCGCGTCCGCCACGGCTTTGCCGCGACGCCGCCGAGCGCGAGCCGCGCTTCACGGATTTTGCCATCTTCGATGCGCAAGGCCGCCGCGGCCGAGACCACGGCGAAGGCATAAGAGGTGCGCTCGCGGACCTTGATGTAGCGGGCGTGCCTGGCAAAGGCCTGTGCTTCGGCCGGCAGGCGCAGCGCGACGATCAGGTCGCCACGCTCCAGCGCGGTCTCGCGTTCCGGCGTCTCGCCGGGCAACCGATGCAGCGCCTCGAGCGGCAGCTCGCGCCGTCCGCTTTTGCCCTCGATCTCGACCACCGCGTCGAGCGCGACCAGCGGCACGCAGAAATCCGACGGATGGGTCGCGATGCAGCCCTCGCTCCAGCCGAGCACCGCGTGCAGGCGGTTCTCGCCTTTCAAGGCGTCGCAGCCGGCGCCCGGCCAGCGCCGGTTGCAGGCGCTGCCGGCGTCGTAGAAATAGGCACAACGTGTCCGCTGCATCAGATTGCCGCCGACGGTGGCGGCATTGCGAAGCTGGGCGGATGCGCCCGACAGCAGCGCTTCGGCCACCGCGGGATAGGTACGGGCGAACTCGGCGTCATGCGCCAGATCGGCATTGCGCACCAGCGCGCCGATGCGCAGGCTCCCGTCGGCGAGATGTTCGATGCGATCGAGCCCGGGCAGCCGCGTGACGTCGACCAGGCGGCTCGGCCGGCTGACGCCGCCCTTCATCAGGTCGAGCAGGTTGGTGCCGGAGGCGAGATAGGTCGCGCCCTTTTCCGAGGCCGCCGCGATCGCATCGGCGACGCTGGCCGGCCTGACATAATCGAAATTCATCATGCGGAGCGCCTCTGTTTTGCGGTGGTCATACTGCTCTGTGCCTCGAGCACGGCCTCGGTGATCCCCTGATAGGCGCCGCAGCGGCAGAGATTGCCGCTCATGCATTCGCGCACGCGCTCCGGATCATCGCCGGCCTGCCCCTCCTGGATCAGGCCGATGCCGCTCATGATCTGGCCCGGCGTGCAGAAGCCGCACTGGAAGCCGTCATGGGCGATGAAGGCGGCCTGCACCGGATGCAGCTGATCGCCGCGCGCGACGCCTTCGATGGTCAAGATCTCGGCGCCGTCATGGCTGACGGCGAGCGCGAGGCAGGAATTGATGCGGCGGCCGTCGACCAGGATGGTGCAGGCGCCGCACTGGCCGCGGTCGCATCCCTTCTTGGTTCCGGTGAGGTCGAGCCGCTCGCGCAACAGGTCGAGCAGGGTGACGCGGGGGTCGTCGAGGACAATTTCCCGGCGGACACCGTTGATGGTGAGACTGAGTGGGAGATTCATGCGGGGCTCCGATCCGTGTATGGTCGGTTGAATCAGGGCAACGCCGTCCCGTGGCCGCCGATCGGTGATCGGCGCGCCTTGTCAGGCCGGGTGCTGGTCGCCATATACGGAGGCGCCCTCCGTTTACAAGGGAGGGCGAGAAGAAAAAACAATGGCCGGTCCATCAACAGAAATTGCTCGCAAGCCGCGCGCCGACGCCGTGCGCAATCGCGAGCGCGTGCTGGAGGCGGCGAAGGCCGTGTTCTCGGCCGGCGGCAGCGAGGCGAGCCTCGAGGCCGTCGCACGCCATGCCGGCGTCGGCATCGGCACGCTGTATCGCCACTTCCCGACCCGCGAGGCGCTGTATGAGGCGGTCTATCGCCGCGAGGTCGAACAGCTCGGCGACCTTGCCGAGCAGTTGCAGAGCGCGCCCGAGCCGGTCGACGCGCTGCGGCGCTGGCTGCGCGCCAATGTCGAATTCGTGGCTACCAAAAAAGGCATGGTCGCCGCGCTGGCGCTGGTCGCGGCCGGCTCGAGCGAGCTGCACGCCTATTCGTTCGATCGCCTGACCAAGGCCATCGGCACCCTGCTCGCGCGCGCGGCCGCGGCCGGCGCGATCCGCAACGACATCAGCGCCGAGGACGTGCTGCGCGCGCTGATCGGCATGTGCTACATGCACGACCAGCCAGGCTGGCAGACCACGGCGCTGCGGCTGCTTGATGTGTTCGTGGACGGCTTGCGGGTGCAGCCGGCGGGCACGATAACGAAGCCCCAAGGGCCTGGGCTGGACGCGAAGAAAGCCAACCGCAAACCGGCGCGCTGACGCGCCGAAATTCGTTCACGCTGCCAGATTGAAGAGAACGCCGAGCGGCAGCCGGGGTCCTGCCGGATTGACATGAAGCACGGCGTCGATGGTGCGCGCGGCAGGGGATGACGGCTTCATCCAGTCAAGATGATCCGCGAGCCAGGATCGCGGCTCCCCGGCGAGCACGATCGCCGATGCCCAGGTAGCAAGCGGATTGTCGCGGGCCAGCGCCTGTTCGCGGCCGGGAATGGTTGCGCCGGCCGCGCCCATCAGATGATGCAGCACCGCCTTGGCAAGCAGGTCATCGAAACATCCGTCATCGACCCGTTCGCTCCCAACGGCATCGATCGCAAACAGCGCGTCGGCTTCGGCGCGACTGACCGAGCGCCCCGTGCGACCGGCAACGCAGAGAATGCGTGCGCATAGCGTGGCATCGGCGGCGTCGATCGTTCGCGAGAAGTGCGCCCGGCCGGCCACGGTGGGTCCCTCGCCCGCAATGATGTCGCAGCACACCAGCGCGAGCGCCGCCGCGCTGCGTGCCGCAGCGTCGGACGTTGACCTCGCGACTGCGGCCACAAGATCGTCCGCGCCGCAGGGCTCCCGCCGGGGCAGTTCAAACTCAGGGCCACGCATCATCGCTCTGTTGTTGATTGCAAGTGGCGGCGCTCAAGGACGCCCGGTGCGCGGCCGCAGCCACCGCATGATGATCGCGTGCGGCGTTCGCCGGCTGCGCGGCAAATCGTGCCGCTGCAGCGCCGCCTTTGCAAAGGCTGCAGCCTGCTCGCTGGAGTGCCGTTTCTCGCGCGCCAGCGTCATCCATTCGCGAATAACCGCGCGTCGTACCTTGGACATCGGAGTTTCCTTTCGGGATCAACTGCGCCTCAGGCCGCCAGCTGCATCGGATGGGCTTGCGACCGCCGCGCCGACAGTGCGCAGCCGTATTGATGCACGATGCCCTGCTCGACGACGAAGCCGCGCTGCTCCAGCGACGCGCGCAGGCTCTGGTTGGCCGAGGCCTTCTGCGCATCGACCCAGACCACCGGCACCGCCCGGGCGCTGAGGAAATTCGCCAGCCAGTCCAGGGCCGGCTCGAGCGCAGGAAGCGTGCGACGCCGCCAGTCGACCAGCGCGGCGTCGTACTGGCCGGCCGGACGGCCACAATTGCCGGTTGCCGCCGCGCGCAGATAGCCGCGCCGGTGCAGCTCGAACATCAACTCCATGCTCTTCGAGCCGGCCACGACGATACGCTGCTGGGTCGTGCAGCCGGCCAGCGCGATCATCGGCTCGATGATCCGGTCGCCGGCGGTAATCTGAAGCGAAGACATGACATCACCTGTTCCCGTTCGCGCTCGCGCGTGCAGCCGAGCCGCGGCGGCCCAGCGTCCGCGGGAGCGCTTGCATCGGGATCAATATCTTCAGCGTGGGATATGAATTCGAGAGCGCTGCACACGCCGCGGCATATGAACCGCATAAGCCCGCGCAAGTGTGCTGAAGTGCACAGACCGGACGGCGATAATCTCGTTAGATGCCGGTATTGCAAACTAGTGAATATTCATGATCCAGCCCGGCCGTCGTGCCGGGCTGTTTCGCGATGATGCAACAAGAAACCCCTCTTGAAGCGGGGCGCCTGGGACCGTGCGGGTCGGCTACTACGACGAGGCCCTCACCCGAACCGGTGATCGTAGCGCTTGATCGACAGCTCCTTGGTGTCGATGTCGGGCTTCTTGCCGGAGAGCATGTCCGCCAGCACCCGGCCCGAGCCGCACGCCATGGTCCAGCCGAGCGTGCCGTGACCGGTGTTGAGATGCAGATTGGCAAAGCGCGTCGCGCCGATCACCGGCGGGCCGTCCGGGGTCATCGGGCGCAGTCCGCACCAGAAGGTGGCCTTGGGAAGATCGCCGCCGCGCGGGAACAGATCGGTCAGCGAATGGTCCAGCGTCGCGCGCCGCGCGGCGTAGAGTTTGGTCGAATAGCCCGAGATCTCGGCGGTGCCGCCGACCCGGATGCGATCGCCGAGCAGGGTGATCGCGACCTTGTAGCTCTCGTCCATCACGGTCGATTCAGGTGCGCCGGCGGCGTCCTTGATCGGCACCGTGATCGAGTAGCCCTTCACCGGATAGACCGGAAGCCGGATGCCGAGCGGTCGCACCAGATGCGGCGAGTAGCTGCCGAGCGCCAGCACATAGGCATCGGCGGTCATCATGCCGGCGCTGGTCGCAACGCCGGTGATCCGGGTCGTGTCCGCATTCAGGCCGTCGATGCCGACGTTGAAGCTGAAGCGCACGCCGATCTTCTCGGCTTCCAGCGACAGCGCCTGCGTGAACATGTGGCAGTCGCCGGTCTCATCATGCGGCAGCCGCAGCCCGCCGGCGAATTTCTGCTTCACAGAGCCGAGCGCAGGCTCGGCTTTGATGCAGCCCTCGCGATCGAGCACCTCGAACGGCACGCCATATTGCTTGAGCACCGCGATGTCATCGCCGGTGTGATCGAGCTGGGCCTGCTCGCGAAACAGCTGCAGCGTGCCGCGTGCGCGCTCGTCATAGCGGATGCCGATGTCATTGCGCAGCGCCTGCAAGCAGTCGCGGCTGTATTCCGCGATCGGGATCATCCGGCTCTTGTTCACCGCGTAGCGCGAGGTGGTGCAGTTGCGCAGCATCTTCAGAAGCCACAGCCACATCACGGGATCGAGCTTCGGGCGGATCACCAGCGGGCCGTGCTTCATCAACAGCCACTTCACCGCCTTCACCGGCACGCCGGGACCGGCCCAGGGCGACGAATAGCCCGGCGACACTTCGCCGGCATTGGCGAACGAGGTTTCGAGCGCGGGCTTCGGCTGACGGTCGATCACCGTCACCTCGTGGCCGGCGCGCGCAAGGTAATAGGCCGACGTGACGCCGATCACGCCACTGCCGAGAACAAGGACCTTCACTTTTCCTCACATCCTGCAGCAACAAACGCAATCGCCGCTGCGAAACCACTCTGCTCCGCAACGGCGACAGCAATTTGTAGAGCTAGCGATTATCTCGCTAGCAATTATCAGGCCACGCGCTTGATGGCGTCGCCCAGGATCGAGACCATGTCGTCGATGTGCTTCTTCTCGACGATCAGCGGCGGCGAGACTGCGAGCGAGTCGCCGCTCATGCGCAGATAAAGCCCGCTGTTGAAGCAATCGACCATGAGGTCGTAGCCGCGCGCGGCGACGACACCATCGCGCGGCGCGACTTCGACCGCGCCCATCAGGCCGATATTGCGGATGTCGACGACGTTCGGCAGTCCCTTCAGCGAATGCAGGCCATCGCGGAAATAATCGGCGAACTGCGCACCGCGCGTCAGCAGGCCTTCATCCTTGTAGATGTCGAGCGTGGCAATACCGGCGGCGCAGGCCACCGGATGCGCCGAATAGGTGTAGCCGTGGAACAGCTCGATCATGCCCTCGGGGCCGGTCATCAGCGCGTCATGGATCTGACGGGTTGCGAACACCGCGCCGCAGGGCACGCTGCCATTGGTGATGCCCTTGGCGGTGGTCATCATGTCGGGCGTCACGCCGAAGAAGTTGGCGGCGAACGGCGTGCCGAGGCGGCCGAAGCCGGTGATGACCTCGTCGAAGATCAGGAGGATGCCGTGCTTGGTGCAGAGCTCGCGCAGCCGCTGCAGATAATTCTTCGGCGGCGGCAGCACCGCGGTCGAGCCCGGCACCGGCTCGACGATCACGGCGGCGATGGTGTCGGCGCCATGCAGCGCCACCATTCGTTCGACGTCATCGGCAAGCTCGGCGCCGTGATCCGGCATGTCCTTGGCGAAGGCGTTGCGCGCCATATCATGGGTATGGCGGATATGGTCGACACCCGGCAGATGGGTTGCGAACTGGCGGCGGTTGGCGACCATGCCGCCGACCGACATGCCGCCGAAGCCGACGCCATGATAGCCGCGCTCGCGGCCGATCAGGCGGGTGCGGGTCGGCTGGCCGGCGGCGCGATGATAGGCCAGCGCGATCTTGAGCGCGGTGTCGACCGATTCAGAGCCCGAATTGGTGAAGAAGATGCGATCCAGCCCCTTCGGGGCAATCTCGGCGAGGCGCTCCGCGAAATCGAACGCCAGCGGATGGCCCATGTTGAAAGAGGGCGCGAAGTCCAGCGTGGTCAGCTGCCGCTCGACCGCGGACGCGATCTGCGGGCGGCCATGGCCAGCGTTGACGCACCAGAGACCGGCGGAGCCGTCGATCACCTGCCGGCCGTCGACGGAGGTGTAATACATGCCCTTGGCGGAGGAGAACAGCCGCGGCGCTTTCTTGAACTGCCGGTTGGCCGTGAACGGCATCCAGAGCGATTCGGTCTTGATGGTGTTCGGAATCTGATGAACGGTCACGGCGCGCTCCATTGCTGACGATGCCTAGTCGGACCACTCTTCCCGGCACTCAACAAGTCCTTTTCTGTCGCACGGCAAGCCATTGATCTTGTTGAGGCGGTCTGCGAAGATTTGTTCGATCCGCAACACCTGCAACAGCGATTTTGCCAAAGGGACTGTCATGAGCGTCGACATCGGCGGGCGGCTGCGATTCATCCGCGCGCGGCACAAGCTGTCGCAGCGCGAGCTCGCCAAGCGCTCCGGCGTGACCAATTCGACAATTTCGCTGATCGAATCCAACCAGATGAACCCGTCGGTCGGCGCGCTGAAGCGCATCCTCGACGGCATCCCGATGGGGCTCGCCGAATTCTTCGCGATCGAGCCGGAGCGGCCGCGCAAGGCGTTCTACCGCGCCGACGAGCTGACCGAGATCGGCAAGAAGCCGATTTCCTACCTCCAGATCGGCGACAGCCTGTTCGGCCGGGCCTTGCAGATCCTGAAGGAGCGCTACGAGCCCGGCAGCGACACCGGCCGGGTGCCGCTGGTGCATGAGGGCGAGGAAGGCGGTATCGTGGTCTCCGGCCGGCTCGAGGTCACGGTCGACGACGAGCGTCGGGTGCTCAACGCCGGCGACGCCTATTATTTCGAAAGCCGCCGCCCGCACCGCTTCCGCTGCATCGGCGCCAAGCCGTGCGAGGTGATCTCGGCCTGCACGCCGCCGACATTTTGAACCGGGCGCGCGCGGCCGGCGACCCAAGGCGCAAGGGCCGCATGCCGCGGCCTCGCAGGTTGTAGCCCATGCCTCGCTCCTCTCGGCTCGCGGCCATTGCCGCGGCCATCACGATCCTGGCGTCCGGCCCGTCCATTGCGATGGACGACTATCTGCGCGCATCGAGCAACGCGCCGACCGCGATCAGGCTGTGCGGTGATACCGGCGACAGCACGATCAAGACCGCCGACTGCAAGAAGGCCGGCACCGACAAGCTCGTGGCGCAGATCGACAAGGCGTTCGATGCGGCGCTTGCAAAAATGCCGGCGACCATCAAGCCGCTGTTGAAGCGCGACCAGGCCTGGTTCAACGAGATGATCATCGACGCCGCGGAGGTTTTGGCCGATGCCGATGCGGACGAGCTGAAGGAGAGTTTCGCCGAGGCGCTGCGCCGCCGCGCCGCCGCGCTCGACGGAATGGCAACCGGCCGGCATGGCCTCGCCGGCAACTGGGTCAACGCCTTCGGCAACATCACGCTGACGCCGGCCGAGGGCGGCGCCTATCGCCTCGCCGCCGATCTCCGTGGCGACTATGGCGGCGACCGGCGACGAAGCTGCAAGCTGACCGCGCTGGTCAAGCCTGCCGCGAGCGGCTGGCTGTCCGGCCCCGCACTCACCGACCCGGCCAAGACCGCCGAACCCGCAAAGCCACCGTCGTTGAAGGTCCGCCGCCAGGGAGAGAGCTTGCGCATCGTTGCGATCCTGGGCGACGACGAGGGCGGCCTCGCCGCATGCGAATCCATGGGGCAGATCACCGGCAGCTATTTTGCCGCCGGCAAGGACGCAGCGTCCGACAAGGCCGATACCACTTTCGTCACCCCGACCTTCGACTGCACCAGGCCGGAGACCGCGACCGATGAGGAAATCTGCGCCGACCCTGATTTGGCCGACAATGACCAGCGCCTGAACCGGGCCTGGAAAGCTTTGCAGCCGCGGCTCGACGAGGCGACGCGGCGCGCGCTGATCGACGACCAGCGCAACTGGGTGAAGAGCCAGACTGAGGAGTACCCGGAATTCCTGCATCCCGCCTGGGAGAAGCAGACCTCGCAGGTGCACGACACCGTCGGTGCCCGCGACCATGTCGACGGATTGCAGCGCGAACGCCTCGCGCTGCTCGAAGGTTTTGACGACAAGCGCAATGGGCTCACCGGCGTCTGGCTCGCCTATAACGCCGTCATCAAGGTCACCGCCGACAGCGACGGCACCCTGAGCGCCACGGGATGGAAGTGGGACCAGGGCGACTGGAAGGCGGGCTGCGACTACGACATGACGGGCAAGATCGTAACCGGCGTGTTTCGCTCCGACGAGCGGCGCAAGAACCCCGATACGCTCGAGCGCGACCACGCCATGCTGATCGTCAACCGGCAGGACGACGTTTTTGCCAAGAAACGCACCGGCAAGGACGGCGCCGAGGATAGCGCCGACGAGGCAAAGTGCCGGCGCCGGCTCGACATCTCCTCAACCGCGCGGCTGTTTCCCGCCCGCCCTTCGCCTGACATCGACAAATTCAAGGGCGCGATCCGCTAAAGCGCGGACAGCGTCACAGATCGCGCGTCTGGCGGTCGCCCCACGCAATGACGATGGCAATGGTGGCGAACATCGCGGTGACGGCGATCATGACAAGGATGGTGTCGAGAGGCATGGGTCGTCTCCTGCTGATGATGGAGAGACCTAGCGCGCCTGCGCGCGCATCGCCTTGTGCTGGATCAAAACCGATGCCGCAGCCTCAGCTCGCGCCGCTCAGCTTGAGCCGTTCGAGGTCGAGCAGCCGCACGCCATCGGGCACGATCAGCACCACCTTCTCGCGCGCAAGCCGGGTCAGGGTGCGGCTCACCGTCTCGATGGTGAGACCGAGATAATCGGCGATGTCCTGCCGGCTCATCGGCAGCGGCACGGTAACGGACATGCTTCCGATCCGGGCGTGTCGCGTCTGCATGTTGAGCAGGAACGCGGCGATCTTTTCCTCGGCACTGCGCCGCCCGAGCAGCAGCATCTGGTCCTGCGCGAGGCTGAGCTCGTGCCCGGCGAATTCATGCAGGCGGCGCAGCAGATGCGGCTTGCCGTCGACATAGGCGAGGAACGTCGATCGCGCGAAACGGCAAACGGCGACCTGGTTCACCGCCTCCGCGGTGACGCCGTAGCGGTCCTGCAGCGCAAGTCCGAGGAAGTCGCCCGGCAGCGCGAAACCGACGATCTGGCGGCGGCCGTCGGGCAATGACTTGTACAGCCGCACGACCCCGTCGGTGACGTTGAACACGCTCCCCGCCGGCGCACTCTGCTCGAACAGCGTCGTTCTTGCCGGGACCTGCTTGGCATGGCTGATCCGGTCGAGCTCCTCGAGCTCGGACGGCTCCAGTGCAGCGCAGACGCTGAACAGCCTGACCTTGCAGTCCTCGCAGCCATTGGTGGCGCGGCCGTGCATGCAGTCGCACGGCGTCGTGCCGGCACACGAATCCTGCAGTGGTTCGGCGATGCTCATGGCTTCGGGGGTCCGCATGGTTTCGATGTCGACACTATCAGCCGCGATTTGATCTGGATCAACCGCCGGGGTCATTGATGCAGATCAATGCTGCGCCGCCCGTTCCCCAGCAATTTCGCCCGTGTTCGGGGAAACCGACGATGAACGAGCATTTCCAAGCACTTCCGATCGACCATCAGCACGCGATCGCGGCCTATCCGCTGGTGTTCATGCATGATGCCAGTATTACCACGGAGCAATGGCTGCAGTTCGTGCGCCGGCGCAGCCGCGGCAGTTCGCCCGAGACCGGGCTGATCGCGATCCGCGATCGCCGTGGCGTCATCCATGCCGTCTTCAGCTACCGCGTCGACAGCGACCTGCGCGTCCGCAAGCGGCTCAGCATCAGCGACCTGATCGTCGCCCATCTGCCCGGCTCACGGATCGACGACGCGGTGTCGAGCGTCGTGGCCGACGTTTCGGCGCAGCACGGCTGCCAGATCGTCACCATCGAGCGGCCCTTCGCGGCGCCCTCAGCGCGGCGGGCCGGATGCCCGACCGCCGAGGCGCTGCTGCACCGCAACCGGCGCGTCAACTGATGTGGCTCCTCGATCTGGATCGGTGCACGCCCGATAGTGGGCGACAGCTTCGTTCGAACCTGAGGCGATCCGGAAAGACCAATCCATAACAGCCCGACGTCCCGCCCCGCGGAGTGCATCACCATGTCCGGCCGAAACGGCATCCTGTCGCGCCTTATCGTCGCGGCATTCGTGCTGTGCATCGGCACCGCCGTTCAGGCCGAGAAGCGGGTCGCACTGGTGATCGGCAATTCCGCCTATCGGAGCGCGCCGAAGCTGCCGAACCCGGCCGGCGATGCCAGGCTGATCTCGGACACGCTGTCGTCGCTCGGCTTCCTCGTGGTCGGCGGCGGCGCGCAGGTCGACCTGACCAAAACCGGCTTCGACGATGTGCTGCAGGCTTTCGGCCGCGAACTGGCCGGCGCCGACGTGGCGCTGTTCTATTATGCCGGCCACGGCGTCGAGACCCACGGCCTGAATTATCTGGTGCCGGTCGACGCCGATCCCGCCAACGAGGGTGACGTGTTCATGCAGGGCATCGCCATGGCCGGCGTGCTCGACCAGATGGAGAAGTCCGGCGCCAGGATCAATCTCGTGCTGCTCGATGCCTGCCGCAACAATCCGTTTCGCGACCGCGGCGTGCGCTCCGCCACCGGCGGGCTGGCGCAGATGCAGGCGCCGGCGGGCACGCTGATCTCGTTTGCGACCCAGCCGCGCAGCGTCGCGCTCGATGGCGACAACGGCCACAGCCCGTACACGCGCGCGCTGGCCGTCACCATGCGGCATCAGGGCTATGGCCTGTTCAGGACCTTCGACGAGGTCGGGCTCGCGGTGGAGAAGGCAACCCATGGCCGGCAATTGCCCTGGGTCGCCGCCTCGCCGATCGCGGACCGGTTCTATTTTTCCGGCGAGCCGGCGGCGGCCAGGGACACCGAGCCTGCACGGGACGCCGGACTAGCGGCCAGGCCGCCGCGGGGCGTGCCGCGCTGATGCAGGCGACGCCTTTGTCGCTTGCAGCGGAAACCAGCCTGGGGTGTCATGCGTAACACAGGTAATCCGACATGTAGCCCTGTGGAGCCCCGCATGCGCGCGATCGCCCTCATTGCCGCCCTTCTGTTCGCTCTCGCCTCATCAGCTGCCGCCGACGACGTCGGCGCCGCGCAGGACGTGATCCGCGCCCAGGAGCAGGCGTTCGGCCGCGACGATGCCGCTTCCGCCTATTCCTATGCCGCGCCCGCGATCCGGCAGATCTTTCCGCAGGCCGACATCTTCATGTCGATGGTGCAGAACCAGTACGCGCCGGTCTATCGCCACAGGAGCTTCGAGTTCGGCGCGGCGCAGAGCGACGGCGACCGGATCGCGCAGCGCGTCCATATCGTCGATGCCAATGGCGAGGCGTGGGAGGCGCTCTACACGCTGGAGCGGCAGGCGGACGGCAGCTTGAAGATCACCGGCTGCTCGCTGCTGAAGGCCGGCCAGGCGGTGTGATCTGCTGGCCTGCTCCCGAGGCTGGAAAACCTCAGGACAAGTCCTTTCTCAGCCGGAGCCTGTCTTCCAGCCAGTCGAATATGACTTCATTGGCCAATGTGGGGTTATCGATATGTCCCTGCATGGCAGCCGTTTCAGCACAGCGAAACAGGATCAGCCGGGCGTCATGATGAATGCTGTCCAATTGATTGCCGAATTCGGTCAGGGCGCCGGGGAGAAGCCAGCCGCCTTCACCCGCGGTGACAAGCAGCGGACAATCGATCCGCCGTGACATCGAGCTGGCGTCTTCAAGCCATCCAGGCTGCTCCCGGCCGGCGGCATGCTGGTAAAAGAAGCTTCTCTCGTGCGAGTCCCAAATGCCGGCGTCGCACACCGCCGCGGCAAATCGGGCGTCGCTTGCGGCGGCTCGCGCGACCAAAGAGGAATTCCATGCATCGGCCACGATCGCGATCCGGCTGCTGTCGACACCCGGCTTCTCCGCGAGATAGTCCAGGATACGGCTCATCGCAGTCTCGAACTTCTGGCCTTCGAGCCGCTCCGGCGACAGAGCCATTTGAGTACCCAAGAGATCCACGGTCAGCAGCGACAGTCCGCGCTCGTTCGCGTGGCTGGCGTATTTGGTGATCAATTCTTCCTTGTAGGAACCCGGCTCGCCAATGCATACGATGACGGGCCCATTGTCGCGGAAAGCCGACGGCAAATAGTAGGCTTGAAGAAAAAGATCTTCAGTCCAGGGAATCGAGAGCACCTGACCGGCTGGCATCCTGTTCTCCAGGAAATTCGTTGCACATCGCCGCATACCGTCGACGGCGCATTTCAAAAGATTGCTGGAGCACCCGGGAAGCCTTGCGGCGGCGTGAAAGTAGGTCGTGGCCCGCAGCCAGTTGTGACGGGCGGTGATCAAATTGCCGTTCAATGACGAAAGATCGGCTCTCGCCTCGTTCAGTTCCGCGGTCCTGATCCATTCTTCGGACCAGGAATTTTCCGAAGCAAGGTCGATCCTGCTCAATGTCAACCAGCATTCGGAAACAGTCGAACCTCCCTCCTGCGCGGCAGCCAGCAGTTTGATGAACTCCGCCGACAAATCCTCTCGGCCCGGCCAGGAAGGCCAGCCCTTGTCGTCAAACTCGACGCCGCTTGACGAGGCGCCGCGCGCCCCCCGGTGGTCATGCATATTCCATCAACTCGTTCGCTTCTCGGAAGGGTCCCTGATCCTGCTTACCGGCAAGCCAACGATTTCGCCTCTACAGCTGAGATCTACGCGTGCGGTTGGTCGCGACAGTTTGCGTTTGTGGTAGGCAGCGGCGGCGCGAACGATACACGAGACGTGACCGGCGAAGCAAAAGCGCCCGGCACATAAGATCAGCAAGCTCGCGTCTCGATGTTGTGCATCGTGACCACAATCTCGGCACTCTGTGCCGGGCACATTGCCGTCAGACCGACAATATCGCTTCGACGCGTCCGTAGCGCTGACGTAACCAATGTGGATGAATGGTGTGGCAATCTGCTCCCTCCTACGACCGGCCTGCTCCGCTGCAGATGTGCGTTCTCGCATGCGCCAATTCGCATCCACGAGCCGCCGGTTCAGTAGCCGCGGAAAGCTGGCGCCGAAATCGCAAACGCCAATCACCCCGCTCTCCCAAGAAAATACACGAGCGCGTTTCATATAATTGAAGTAATTCGTCGGCGGCAAATGTTGATATGGCGGCGCAGGAATGCATTGCGCTTATGCCTGATAGCTGATTGCTGATTGTTGCCGCCGCAATCGTTACCGAGCAATTGCTCGGCAAAAGCGCACCGAGTCATGTGGCGAGCTTGCCGCCGGCGCAAGTCCGCTCACAGAATTGCGAGCAGCGGGATGTTGCCGGTCACTCGACCGTGACCTGGTAAGGCAACCTGGCAAGTCATGCCGCTAGAACGAGACGATGTCGCTGTCCCTGGCCAGATAGTCTTGCATCGCCAGCGCTCGATCGCTTGACCTGATGAAGCGCTCGACGAGATCGAGAAAGATGGAGAATTCTTCATCATTCATGCAGTCCAGCCAGACGTCGTTGACATTCGACTGCATGGGCGCGAGCGAGTCGAGAAGGATGCTGCCGCCATGTGTGACGGTCAGCCTGGTCCGGCGGCGATCATCCAAATCCCCGGCCTTCTCGACCAGTCCAAGCTCGGTCAGGTGCTGGATCGCTTTCGTAACACCCGCGCTGGCCAAGCCGAGATACTCGGCGACGGTCACCGGGAAGACGTCGCCTTTGGTCTCGAGATAACGGATCGTGGTCAGGATCGTGTACTGAATGCCGGCGATGCCGACATGCGCTGCATAGCCTTGGGTCAGATCGTGGTGGCGCGATGCCAGGGAGTGCAGACAGCCCGTGAGGCGCTGCAGCTGCAGTTCCGTTGCTTTCGCGACACGATGGGTTCGGGCAGTCGAGCGAACCGCCGCCGGCAAATCGGCAGTCGAAGGTTTACGGTGACGGCTTGATTGTGCGTTTGCCTTCGGCATGCCGAGCACGCTCCCGCAATTCTATGATAAAGTCATATAACTGGCATAAGACTTCCCGTCCAGATGATCCTGCCGCCTTGGCCGTGCGGCAGATCACGATTTCGCGGCCGCCTTCGATCCCGGGCTTCACGAACACGTGCGCCGCGCCTGCGCGCACCGAAAGGGCTTTGCACCGCCGTGTCGGCCGCGCGTGCTGGAACTCGCCGACAGCGCAATCGGACCGCGCACAAACGAAAACCTCCGGCAGGGCATTGCCGGAGGTTCGGGAGGTTCGTTCATGAAGAGGTTAGTTATCTCTCCATCAACATCGGCGGCAAAAGCCGCTGAGGGTTTGTATATGATTGAATAATGTTAGTAAATCATACAGTGGGCTCGTTTCGACAACGCCTCATTGCAAAAACAGAACCCCGACGGTTGCCCGTCGGGGTCCTTTTTTAAAGGTCAGATCACGTCAGCTGGAGATTACCAGTTGCGCTGGGCGCGGAGCAGCAGGGTAACGGTGTCCTGATCCTTCAGCTCGTACACCGTGGCCGGCTTGCCGATCGCGGCGCTGCCGGGATAGGTGATCGTGCCGGCGTACTTCTGATCCAGATGGGTGTAGGTCAAGTCTGCCGAGAAGGTCAGGTTCTTGACCGGGGTCCACTGGGTCTGCGTGCCGATCTGCGCGATGTTGTAGTCCGGGTTGCACGAGGTCAGACCCGCGGTCCCGAACACAGCACCGAACGAACCACCGACGCCGTTGCCGCCCGGTCCGCAAATCGCGCTCTTGGCCGTATCGTTGTAGTGAATGCCGGCGTAGGCACCGTAGACGCTGGTGTTCCAGTTGGGATTCCAGTTGTGGATGAATGCACCGCGCATACCCCAAGTCTGGATCAACTGCTGCTGGCCGCCGTTGACGAACACGCTGTCCGGAGCCATGCCGAACCCGATGCTCTGATAGGCGCCGGGCAGGTTGGTCCCACCGAAGTAGGTGACAGCACCAGCGATCGACAGATCCTGGATGTTGTAGCGGGTCGCACCGTCGGTGTAGACGCCCTGGATGTTGATCGTGTCGCCCGGCCCGGTCGGGATGTTCTTGATCGACAAGGCCAACTGACCGGCCCAGCCCCACTTGTCGTCCGGATGACCGGTCAACTCGGTGCCGCCATAGTAGGCTGCGTGGTTGTCATGGGCCGCGAACGATGCCTGGAACAGACCCCAGGCCTGGTCGACGCGGAGAGCGGCGACGAGGTCCGGCGCGATCGTGCCGGCATAGTCGCTCGCACCATAGGCACCGAGAGCGCCGGTACCGAGCACGCCGAGATTCTGCACGCCAGCCTGGTAGTAGGCCGACTGATCCTGGGCCGACAGCGACAGCGACACGCCGTTGCCGAACTGCGCGGTGTAGGTGAACTGGTTCACGCCGGTGACCGTACCGCCGCCGCCGACGAGACCGTCGAAGTTGTTGCCCGGGTAGTTGGTCCACGGCGCCGAGAACTGCGAGACCGCCTTACCCATCGTGAAGCCGGCGAACTGGATGAAGGCGTAGTAGACGCCTAGCGTGCCGGCAGCGACGCCGCCCGAGGTTGCGTTGTTCGGAGCCGCCGCCGTTCCGATCGGCGAGTAAACGGTCGCGCCGTTACCCTGCCCACCGTAAGTGTCCGACGTCCAGCTGAAGGTCAGGTCGACATAGGTGCGAACCACACCGTACTCGGTCGCGGTGCGGGTATCGACGTTCAGATCTTCACGCGAACGCCAGGTGTAGCCGTTCGTGAAGCGGTTCTGTGCGCCACCGGCGCCCGACGTGTTGCCGGACGCGTCCGAGTTGGTGTTGGCCAGAACGTCAGCACGCAGATAGCCGCCCAGCTTGATGCAGGTATCGGTGCCCGGGATGAAGTAGAACCCGGGACCATACAGCGAGCAAACCTTCACATACTCAACCGCCTTGGCTTTGACCGGAAGGTCGGCCGCCTGCGCGCCGCTGCTCGCGATGAGCGCCGCCACCGAGCCCAACAGAAGGCCCTTTACCATCTTCATGCTATCCTCCAAGTGATGCCTTGCGCTGCTGGCAAAGCGACAAAAAGTACCCCTCTCGAAAACCGCTGCAGCGCAGCCATTTTCAAGATGCTCGTGGTCAACTCGGCCACTGCAGGCGTGAGATGGCGGATGCCCCCCATCTACGGCGGGAAACTATGCATCCGGCGGTCGCATGTTCAACTTATATTAGTTAATCATTCTATGTTTCGGCCGTCATGTGTCATTCAGGCAACGCCTGGGTGAACATTTTCACCAGACCACCGCTTCAAAAAAAACCAGATATGAGCGAAGATGAATTTTTGTTAAGGAACGCCATGAGCGAGCGCAGATCGACCGACAAACTGCAGGACGCGGCTGAGGGGTTGGCCTGGGAGATCGTGTCGACCAGTATCCGCCTGGAGGAGTTGCGCAGCATCTGGGCCAAGATGATCGGAATCACCGGTCCTCAGTGGATGATCATGACGGTGCTGGCGAATGCCGAAGACCGCCACATCGGCCTGCCCGTTGGTGCAGTTTCGCGGGCGTTGCGTGTCGATCAGTCGTTTGTGGTGACGCAGTCGAAATTACTCGAAAAGAAGAATCTCCTGCGCCGCAAGAGTTCGACCGCGGATGCGCGGGTCGTGAACCTGTCCCTGACCGACCACGCCAACAAGCAGATGGCAAAGCTGTCCTCGCAGCGTAAAGCGTTGAGCGAGTTCGTCTATGCCGACCTCGATCTGCGGGAACTGCAGCAGCTGACCGGCAAGATGAATTCCATCAAGAGCCGGCTGGAAAAAGCGATCTTGAAGGTCTCGGCCGACCTTTAACGAGTCACCGAGACGCCCATCTCGCGAGAGAGGTGAGCTTCCGCAGCAGCGCCTGATCAGGCCCTCATTTAAGCGTGATCTTTCCGGAAAACCGCTTCGCACTTTGCGCTAACGCGGCCGTTCCGGTCCGGATCACGCTATCGCCAGCCGCTGCCGCGCCCGCATCAGGAGCAGCAGGATGATGCTGACATTGAGCAGGTTCCAGGCGAGGCCATTGGCGAAGGCCGCGGCATAGGAGCCGGTTGCGTCGAAGATCACGCCCGAGATCCAGCCGCCAAAGGACATGCCGAACACCGAGGCGAAGATCACGATGCCGATCCGGGTCGCGGCCTCCGACGCCGGCATCGCCTCGCGCACGATGATGGCATAGCTCGGCACGATGCCGCCCTGGAACAGGCCGAACATCGCGGAGATGACGTAGAGCGAGGTCAGGCTGTCGAAGAACAGATAGAACAGCAGCGCGGAGCCCTGCGCGATCGAGCCGATCAGCAAGGTGCGGATACCGCCGATCCTGTCGGCGAGGAAGCCGGAGCCGATCCGGCTGATGATGCCGAAGCCGAGCATCAGCGACAGCATCTCGGCGCCGCGCGCCACGCCATAGCCGAGATCGCCGCAATAGGCGACGATGTGGACCTGCGGCATCGACATCGCGACGCAGCAGGAGATCGACGCGAGCGCCAGGATCGCGGTCAGCGCGTTGGTGGAGAGCCGCAGATCGACCCGCGGCGGCGCCGCGTTGACATGGCTGCGCCTGACAGCCGCGCCCATCAACAGCCGCAGCACCATCAGCGCGAGCGTCATCGCGATCGCGGCGAAGATGCCGATCGCGATATGGGTGGTGCGCCAGCCGACGCTCTGCATGCCGAAATTGACCAGCGGCGGCCACACCGTGCCGCCGACATAATTGCCGCTCGCGGCGATCGCGACCGCCAGTCCCCGGTAGCGCTCGAACCAGTGCGACGCCTCCGCCATCAGCGGGCCGAAGGTCGCGGCCGACGACAGGCCGATGGCGAAATGCAGCAGGATGAAGGCCCAGATCGACGGCGCGTAGCCCGCGCCGATATAACCGAGGCCGAGGATGCCGATCCCGGCGCCGATCGCCGCGACGATGCCGTAGCGGTCGCTGATCTTGCCGGTTACGACCTGGCCGATGCCGAAGCCGAGCATCACCATGGTGAAGGCGAGCGAGGCCGTTCCGCGGGTGGCGCCGAAGTCGGTCTGCACCACCGGCAGCGCCACCACCACGGACCACATGCCGACGCTGCCGAGCGAGCCGATCGCCACGGCCACGGCAAGGCGCAGCCACGCCCGGCGCGAGTCGGGAATGAACGTTGCGACTTCAGGGGAAAATTCAGAAGAAATTGCCACGGCAGGCGGAACTTCGTCGGCATTTGCCTCCCGGTCAAGCCACATTGCCGAGAGATTAGGCATGCGCCAGCAACGGGACGCGCACCCGCGCCGGCATGCGAGACGGATCAGTTCCCGAAATTGGGATCCTGCGACTGGAATGCGCCGCACTTCGCTTGCCTGGCGAACCGCTGGTCGAAGTCGACGGTGCCGCCGGCGACGGGAATCCGGGTCGGCGGCAGGCCACGGAGGTATTGATCGACGGTCACGGTCTTCTCGTCGGCGCTCAGGGTGACGCGCACCGGCTCAAGCGGCTTGCCCTTGTTCACATCCGTCAGGTCCAGCGTGTAGTAGCCGATCACCGATTGTCCGCCCCGCATATGGCGATCGACCGATAGCGGTAGATAGACCTCCATCCGGACCCCCTCGCCTTCGCAGGCGATCATGCGGATCATCACGGCCTCGGCACCGGGCGGTTTCGCGAACGCCGCGGTCGCAACGCAAAGGGATATGGCCGCGACAAGTCCCCGCTTGACGAACCCGCGCCTGTCAATCATCGCAATGGTGCGGCGCATCTGGTTTGGCATTCGGCATCCACAATGACCTTTACGTTGCATTTGGTCGGCGCCGGGTCCGGCAAGTTCAATTCTCCGGCTCCGCCGGTTCGGGAATATCGCTGGTCGAACGGTGATCCATGCTGACGAAGAAAGCTGCTATAATGCGAACCGGTTCACACTGGCGGCGCGCAACCCGAACTATCATTTCGCCGGGATGTCACGCAGTTCGCAAGGTAAAGGATCGAAGCGCATACTGTCGGAGGGTCATCATGCATTCGTCGTCTGCAGAGTGGTTGCCCGTTGCCATTGCGCCATCTGACCGGGAGCTCGAGGTCTGTGTCCTCGACTACGACGGCATGGTCCACGCGCTCATGTTTCCGTGCCACCGGGACGGCGCCGAATGGGTCGATCATGCCAGCAGCAGGCATCTCGATATCCAGCCGACGCATTGGCGCAGATGGATGCATTCGGCCAATTAGGTGACAGGGCGCCGACGCTCTGACGAGCGCAGCGTCATCGCGCCCAGCATCATCGCCGCATCGGGCGTCGTGCTCTGGGATCGGCTGCCGTGAACCCGCCTCCGGAGCGGGCGGGCGGTCCGACCTGCCCTCCGCGGCCCAAATCCCTCCTGCCCGAGGCCTGCGACGACCCGCGCGGTCCCATCAGCGGCACTTATTAACCCTTTGCTAACCATACACCCGGCAAGAATTGCCGAGTGAAGTCGAGTGTCGTCGAACGCGTATCGCGTATAACGGGTGGAGATCCCCGTGGACGCCAGCGCGGTGCCTCACTTTCGGAACGGCGGCCCTGCGGCCGTCGCGCAGACGCTTGGCGGCCGCAGCCGCCAGTCGCGGGGGAGAGCGGCTACCATGGTCGACGTCACGGCGGGTCAGGGCACGGCGGGCAAGAGCGGATTGCCGAGCCTCGGCGAGATCGGCGACATCTTAAAGCGCGGCGACCTCGCGCTGGCGCTCGGCGTTCTCACCATCCTGGTGGTGCTGATCCTGCCGCTGCCCTCGATCGTGCTCGACCTGTTCCTGGCGGTCTCGATTACGATCTCGATCCTGATCCTGATGACCTCGCTGTTCATCCAGGCGCCGCTGGAATTCTCGTCGTTTCCGACCATCCTCTTGATCTCGACCATGATGCGGCTGTCGCTGAACATGGCCTCGACCCGGCTGATCCTGAGCCACGGTCATGAGGGCACGGCGGCCGCCGGCCACGTCATCGAGGCCTTCGGCAACTTCGTGATGGGCGGCAACTTCGTGATCGGCATCATCGTGTTCGCGATCCTGGTGATCGTGAACTTCGTGGTCATCACCAAGGGTTCAGGCCGCATCGCCGAAGTCGCGGCACGCTTCCAACTGGACTCGATGCCCGGCAAGCAGATGGCGATCGACGCCGACCTGTCCGCCGGCCTGATCGACGAGAAGGCCGCCAAGGAACGCCGCAAGGCGCTGGAAGACGAGAGCGGCTTCTTCGGTGCCATGGACGGTGCCTCGAAATTCGTCCGCGGCGATGCCATCGCCGGCCTTTTGATCGTCGGCATCAACATCGTCGGCGGCATCATCATCGGCGTCGCCCAGCAGGGACTCTCCTTCAGCGAAGCCGCCCGCACCTACACCGTGCTGACGGTCGGCGACGGCCTCGTCACCCAGGTGCCGGCGCTGATCGTCTCGACCGCCGCGGGCCTGCTCGTCTCCAAGGCCGGCATCACCGGCGCCGCCGACAAGGCGCTGATGCGCCAGCTCTCCGGCTATCCGCAGGCGCTCGGCATGTCGGCCGGCGTCATGCTGATGCTGGCGCTGCTGCCGGGCATTCCGACGCTGCCGTTCCTGGCGCTGGGCTCCGGCGCCGCCGCGCTGGCCTGGAACGCGCGCAAGCACAAGCGGGCGGCGAAGGCCGCCGAGGCCGCCGAAGCCGCCGCCCCCGCTGCGGCTGCGGCCGCGGCAGCAGCCGCCGCGGAGGAGCCGATCGCCGCCGCGCTGAAGATCGACGACCTCAAGATCGAGCTCGGCTACGCGCTGCTGCCACTGGTCAACGGTCCTGACGGCACCGACCGCCTCACCGAGCAGATCAAGGCGCTGCGCCGCTCGCTGGCCATCGAGATGGGCTTTGTAATGCCGGCGGTGCGCATCCTCGACAACGTCCAGCTCGAGGCCAACAGCTACGTCATCAAGATCAAGGAAGTCGACGCCGGCACCGGCAAGATCTGGCCGAGCCAGTTCATGGTCATGGACCCCGCCGGCAACCAGGTACAGCTGCCCGGCATCCACACCATCGAGCCGACCTTCGGCCTGCCGGCGACCTGGGTCGATGCCGGCCTGAAGGAAGAGGCCGCACTGAAGGGCTACACCGTGGTCGACGCCGCCACCGTGCTGTCGACGCATCTCACCGAGCTGCTCAAGACCAACATGGCGGACCTGCTGTCCTACGGCGAGGTGCAGAAGCTGCTGAAGGACCTGCCGAAGGAGCAGGGCGAGCTGATCAAGGACATCGTGCCGAGCCAGGTCACGGTGTCGGGCATCCAACGCGTGCTGCAGCTGCTGCTCGCCGAGCGCATCTCGATCCGCGATCTCTCGACCATCCTCGAAGGCATCGCCGACGCGCTGGCGTTCTCGCGCAATCCGGCCGCCATGGTCGAGCATGTCCGGGCTCGGCTGGCGCGGCAGATTTGCGCCCAGAACACCTCGCCGAACGGCTATCTGCCGTTGATCGCGCTGTCGGCGCGCTGGGAGCAGGCTTTTGCCGAGTCGATCGTCGGTCAGGGCGACGACCGCAGCCTGGCGATGCAGCCCTCCAAGCTGTCGGAATTCATGACCGCCGTGCGCAATGCCTTCGAGCAGGCCGCGCGCGAAGGCGAGGCACCGGTGCTGGTGACGTCGGCCGCGATCCGGCCGTTCGTTCGCTCCCTGGTGGAACGGTTCCGCTCGCAGACCACCGTTTTGTCCCAGGCCGAGATCCATCCGCGCGCCCGGCTGAAGACGGTCGGCAGCGTCTAGCGCGAGCAAATCATTCGCGTTTTCGCCTGTGTTTTCTCGCCACAGGCAACTGATTTGTGTGGAACCACCCGAAACGGCCCTATCTTGGTGATTGTCACCCGGCATTCGATCAAGCTACTGATATTACGTGCAGTTAATGTGATTTTGGGGTGGTGGAGGCGAGTTTCGATCGCGGCGGATCACGTCTCATCACCAGCTTGTGATGGCCTCTAGGGAACGGAATCGGCAAATCCTACGTTGGTGGGGCACGAGACGTTGAACCGGGCATAAGACCAGACCGACAGATTTACAGAGCAGGAAGGCGGCAGGAGACTTCCATGAACCACTCGATCTACAGCGCCGATCGTATGACGCACCTGAAGATTGTGGTCGTGGCGTTGTTCGCCGGTATCCTGGTCGCCGGTTTCGGCATCGCGGCGCACAATTCGTCGGACGACGGTTATACGCAGACGGCGCGGGTCATGAAGGCCGGCAAGCCGGTCGCGATCACAAGCTCGAGCAACTCGATGGTCCGCTGACCAGTTCGCTCGCTAACAGGAGAGTTTCACGAATTCACGTAGTGTTCTTTACAGCCCCCCAAAGTCGCTGCGTGGATATTTAAGACCCCCAACTACCCCCAAGTTGACTACCGAAAACGCCCGCTCCCCACGGGCGTTTTCTTTTTGTGCGGATAGCTGACGCGACGTTCTATCCACGTCGTTGCGAGCGAAGCGAAGCTATCCATTCCCGCCAACCCTAGCGGATAGATGGATTGCTCCGTTGCTTCGCTCCTCGCAATGACGAGCTGCAACAGCATCTTCCGAGAGGCCTGAAGTTTACCGCGGCGTCGAACCCGGCGCGCCCGGCACGGTCTCGATCAGCTTGCCGGTGAAGATCGGTGCCGAGGTCGGCTGGCCATTTGGCGACCCGCCGGCCTGCTCGACGGTCACCGCGTAGGTGGCGCCGTTGATCACGTCGGGGTCATAGCCCGACAACACCGGGCGTGCGGTGAAATCATCAGCGCCGATCACGCCGAGCGAGCGCGGCTGCGGCAGCTTGTCGGAGATCAGCCAGAGCTCAAAACTCTTGCCGGGCTCCGACGGGGCGCCGACCTTGCGGACCGTAAAGTTCTTGGTCGCGCCGTCGATTGTGAGGATGAATGCGGGCCCGCCATTCTGCCCCTGCAACAGCGCTACATATTGCGCGGACGGCGCGAATGCCGGCGCCGGGGTCTTCACTTCCACGGTCTGGATGCGCGGCTTCGGCCGGATCGCGTTCGGCAAGGCGTCGGGCCGGAAGATCTGCAGGCTGAGCGTCACCAGCAGCGCGGCAGCGATCGCGGTCGCAGCCGACGCGATGCCGCGCCAGCGCTTCACGCGGCTTGTCAGCGCGACCACGTTGCTGTCACCGAAGGTGACCCGTGGCCGCCGGATCTCGGTTGGCTGCCGTATCGCCGGCGGCTGCTGCGGCTCGTCCGGATCGAACGCTGAGCCGAACTCGGAATCGTCCATGATCGGCTTCGGCGGCGGCGGTGTCACCGTCGCGGCCGGCGTCTCGGGCAGCACCAGCGGCGCCTGCGGCGCGCTCACATGACCGATCGCCGCCTTGATGTTGTCCCAGACCACCGGGCGCGGCTCGACCGAGCCAACCATCTGGTTGAGCGGCCCGAGCCTGAACTCCCAGGCCTGCACGAGGGCTGCGAACTCGGCGTCGACGGCCATCATGCTCTCGACCTGCGCGCGCTCCTCGGCGTCGAGCGTACCGAGCGCATATTCCGCGGCGAGCGCGATATGGTCTTCGCTAGTGGCCATCAATCAGAGTCCAAGACACTCCCGGATATCCATCAGGCTGCGGCGCAGCCAGGTCTTCACCGTGTTCACCGGCGTCTCGAACTTTGCGGCGAGCTGTTCGCGGCTCCAGCCGTTGTAATAGGCGAGCAGCACGAGCTTCTGACGATCCGGCTCCAGACGACCGACGCACTCCAACAACCGCTTCAACTCTTCCGTCATTTCCCGTCGCGCCAGCGGATCGGGTGAGTCGGCGGCGACTTCCATCGCGGCCGGCTCATCTTCCAGCGAGGACTCGCCTCGCTTGCGCACGACGTCGATGGCGCGGTTGCGCGCGATCGACGTCATCCACGTGATCGGCGACGACAGGGCTGGGTTGAACTGCCCGGCGCTGTTCCAGATCTTGACGTAAGCCTCCTGAATGACCTCCTCGGCGAGGTCCTGTCGCCGCAAGATACGGAGCACGACGCCGAAGAGTTTCGCGCGGGTCGCGGCGTACAGCCGCTCAAAGGCGGCCTCGTCCCCCCTGGCAACGGCGGCGATCAGCCAGACCAGCTCAGCCGGCGTCAGCATCTTGCGCCCCCCAAGCCTGCATCAAGCCTGCATCCCCCATTGCCACCGTGCCGCCGATCGTCCGGTCCGGACCGGTGGTAGCATATTTTGGGACACCACGATCCGCCAAGTAGGCGCCAAGTGGCCGGCTTGTGGACAGCGCCCAACAAAAAGCCCGGGCGATCGGCCCGGGCTCTCAATCTGGTCAGCGGAGGGAGCGAGATATCAGGCGATGACGCCGAGACGCGCCCGCATCAGGCCGATCGAATCCATGTCGGCCTGTTCGCGGGCACTCTCCTCCGCGCGTTCGCGCGCCTGGTCGCGCTCGTCGAGCAGTTCGACCTTCTTCAGCTCCTCGAACGCCTCCGACAGCAGCGCCTTGGCGTCGTCGAGCTGGGCGCGCAGTTCGTCGGCCGAGCGGGTCAGGTTCTCGCGGCGCTGGATCGCGGCCTTGGCATAGGTCGGATAGGCGAAGTGCGTGGGGTCGTTGATCCCGGCGCGCTCCTGTTCGGTCTGGATCTCGCGCTCGAGTTCGACGGACATGCGCTGGAAGTCGGCGATCATGCCTTCGATCTGGGTAACCCGACGGCGCTTTTCATCGACCTGAAACTTCTTCAGGCGGATCAGCGTTTCACGTGACTTCATCGACTCATACTCCCCAGAAGTCCCAATTCTGAACGCGGGACAGAACCGGCTCCCCCCTGGGCCCCGCCGGCATAGCTATGGTGTGCCGGAGATGATGGCCTGACAAAGTTAGCGTTCCGTTTCCAAACCCGACAGGATTTGAGCGAGTTGCCGGTAGCCGTCGCCAAGGCTGGTCGCCTCCTCCTTGGCCTGGCGCAGGTAGGCCTCGAGCGGCTCATGCAGCCGGATCGCCTCGTCGACCTCGGGGCTGGAACCCGGCCGGTAGGCCCCGAGCCGGATCAATTCCTCCATGTCGGCATAGGTCGCCATCACCTGCCGCGCCTTGTTGATGTAGGGCAGGAAGTTCGGATCGGCCGACCGCGGCATCGTGCGCGAGACCGATTTGAGGATGTTGACCGCGGGATAGCGGCCGCGCTCGGCGATCGCCCGCTGCATTACAATATGACCGTCGAGGATGCCGCGCACCGCGTCCGCGATCGGCTCATTGTGGTCGTCGCCGTCGACCAGCACGGTGAAGATCGCGGTGATGGTGCCGTCGCCGGTACCCGGCCCGGCCCGCTCCAACAGCTTCGGCAGCTCGGTGAACACGGTCGGCGTGTAGCCCTTGGCGGTCGGCGGCTCGCCCGCCGAAAGGCCGATTTCGCGTTGCGCCATCGCAAAGCGCGTCACCGAGTCCATCAGGCACAGCACATCCTGCTCCTCATCGCGGAAATACTCCGCGATGGCGAGCGTGAGGTACGCCGCCTGGCGCCGCATCAGCGCCGGCTCGTCCGAGGTCGCGACCACCACGACCGAGCGCGCGAGCCCCTCCTCGCCGAGGTCTTCCTGGAGGAACTCCTGCACCTCGCGGCCGCGTTCGCCGATCAGCCCGATCACCGAAATCGCGGCATCGACATTGCGCGCCAGCATCGACAGCAGCACCGACTTGCCGACGCCGGAGCCGGCGAAGATGCCGAGGCGCTGGCCGCGGCAGCAGGTCAGGAAGGTATTGAGACCGCGCACGCCGAGGTCGAGCGGCGGACCGACCCGCTTGCGCGAATGCGCAGGGGGCGGCGAGTTGCGGTAGGACATCGGTGACGCGCCCTGCGGCAGCGGCCCCTTACCGTCGATCGGTTCGCCCATCGCGTTAACGACGCGGCCAAGCCAGGCCGGCGACGGCCGCACCTGGCTCGCCGCATTGGCGATGACGGCGCGGCAACCGCGCCTGACACCCTCGAGCCCGCCGAACGGCATCACCGCCGCGTTCTCGCCGGAGAAGCCAACCACCTCGGCCGGGATGAAGCGGCCTACGCCGACATCGATCACGATGCGGGCGCCGACCGACATCGCGTGAATGGGCCCCGCGATCTCGACCATGAGCCCGCGAACGCCGACCACACGGCCATAAATATTGACGCCGTCGATGTCGCCGATCTGCTCCGCGAGCGCCTTCATTGCGAAAACCTTAAGTTTCCGCGATTTTGCTCCAGCCGCTTAACTTCGTGTTTACCCGCATCATTAATCATTGCGTCACTGTCTTTGGTGACTGAGGTCGCTTGCCCATCAGAAGAAGGGCGAGTCGCGAGAGTCGGTTAGGCCCGCCTCTTAATCTGGAATCTGAACGAGCGCGGTTAGGAAAACCTACTTCTACGCAATATCTTAGGGCGATTCGACAAAAATTGCACGGTTAGAGCTTGCGTGAAGGAATCAGTTTTTGTTAACCATATCTCGTCAGGATCCGAATCAGTTGTTCAAAGGCGTTTTGAGTGCCGCAAGTGCGGCCGACCTGACGCCCGGAGCGGCGACTATAGGGGACTGGCATGCGCGTTTTGCTGATTGAAGATGATAGCGCCGTCGCGCAGTCGATCGAATTGATGCTCAAATCCGAGAGTTTCAACGTCTACACGACGGATCTCGGTGAAGAAGGCGTCGATCTCGGCAAGCTTTACGACTACGACATCATCCTGCTCGACCTCAACCTGCCCGACATGTCCGGTTATGACGTGCTGAAGCAGCTCCGGGTCTCGAAGATCAAGACTCCCATTCTGATCCTCTCCGGCCTCGCCGGCATCGAGGACAAGGTCAAGGGTCTCGGCGTCGGCGCCGACGACTACATGACCAAGCCCTTCCACAAGGACGAGCTGGTCGCCCGCATCCACGCGATCGTGCGCCGCTCCAAGGGTCACGCCCAGTCGGTCATCCAGACCGGCGATCTCGTGGTCAATCTCGACACCAAGACGGTCGAGGTCGGCGGCCAGCGCGTGCATCTGACCGGCAAGGAATACCAGATGCTGGAGCTGCTCTCGCTCCGCAAGGGCACCACGCTCACCAAGGAAATGTTCCTCAACCACCTCTACGGCGGCATGGACGAGCCGGAGCTGAAGATCATCGACGTCTTCATCTGCAAGCTGCGCAAGAAGCTCGCCAACGCCTCCGAGGGCCGCAACTTCATCGAGACCGTGTGGGGCCGCGGCTACGTGCTGCGCGAGCCGCACGAGGCCGACGAGCGCATTCCCGCCTGACCTTCCGGACGCTGCAGCGAACCCAGGGTTCGCTCCTCCCGACCTCAACCCCGCCGCAAATGGCGGGGTTTTTGTTTGGCATGCTACACGACCGGCGTTGCCGCAAGCGCCGCGACGAGATCTGCGCCCTTCGGGACACCCAGACCCGTGCAGGCGTTCCAACCGCGACCTGCATCGTAACCCTTGCCGCGGACGCGGTTGTTGCCCTGCTCGATCGGGCTGAACAGCGCCTGGTTGGCATAGAGCGTGAAATTAACGAAGCCGAGCGGCGCGTCACGCCCCGCATTGGCGATCGCGATCAGTCCGGCCCATAGCGGCGCGACTGCGCTGGTACCGTCCTTGATCAATACCGCACCGTTGAGGACGATGCGGTAGCCCGGCGTGGCGGCCGCTGCCGCGGCGACGTCGGGGACACCGCGCCGCACGGCTCCGTCATTGACGGACGCCGGCAGCGCGAGGGCGGATTGATAGGCCGGCACCGGAAAAACGTCGCTGATCCCGCCGCCGGTGCCGCTGACGCCGTCATTCCAGACGATTTCCCCATTGAGCGTCGCATCGGCGTCGCCGGCCGCAGGCTGCGTGCCGCCACAACTGAGCACATAGGGACTCGACGCGGGAAACCAGACATGCGCCTTGCCATCGTCCAATCCGCCGGTCGCAAGCTCGTCACCGGCCGCGAACAGCACCGTGACCTTCAAGCGCTGGGCGTCGGCCAACACCGCCTGCATCGCGTCGCGAGCGGACGAGCTCCAGAACATCTCGGCGCTGCCCCAACTGACGGACAAGACCTGCGGCCGGTTGACGTCGTCGAAGATCGCCTGATTGATTGCGCCGACCAGGCTCTGAATGGTGTTGCCGGCGAAATAGACCACGATCCGCGCCTTCGGCAGCAGGCCGGCCAGGATCTGGAGATCGAGCGCGATCTCCTCGTCGGACATCGTGCCGCCACCAAATTGATTGCCAATCCCCGGCGCCGCAGCAGCCCCGGCCGTGCTTGTGACCGCTTTGTCGACAACTTCAGGCGGGTCGCGCCCCATCGCCGTCAGCGCCTTCGCCAGGTCGGTGGCAAGATAACCGCCGCCCAGTGCGATGATGCCGACACAGACTTTCGAAACATCACGATCGAGCGGAATGCCGTAGCGCGCGGCGACATCCGTCGGCCACAAGCCTGCACCGGCTCCGGCCCCCGCGAGTGCGCGCAGCCGCTCCGGCGGCCTCGACACCGGCCGCTGGTCAAAGCCGAGGATCGCGCGGGTCCAGGGCGCGATGTCCTTCGGTACGACCAAGGCGCCGACGCGGGCGCGGAAGCGGCAATGGCCGTCGTCATAGACGCGAAGCGTGGCGCCGAGCACTTCGCTCAACAGGCGTGCCGTAGCCTCCAGCATGACGGTTCGCTGCGACAGATCGATTTCAAGCACCGTGACGCGATACCGCGCCGCCAGCTTCCTGATGCGCGCAGCGGCGCGGCCGTGGGTGCGGCGGCGCTGCGTTGCCAGCGCGTGCCGCGTGATCGGCTTCGCCAGCCGGGCAAGATCGCCGGCGCTGCCCGGCTGGAACGCGTCGGGCGTGCGCCGCTTCAGGTAGATCGTGACGACGATGCGTTCGTCCGGATCGACCTCGCCGACATAGCTCGCACCCGGCGGCTCGGCGCGATAGCTGCCTGCAAGCTGGATCTTTTGCCCGGTCACCGGCGCATCCAACAGCCTATTTCCCGGTGCAGCCGCTCGGCTGCGGCGGAGTCTGGGTGTCGTCGATCGCGCAGAACGGGATCGACCAGACGAAGTCTGCGGAGGTCGCAATCTGCGTCAGGCCGGGCATGCCCTGGAAGATCGGCGGCTGCGTGGAGAAACGCCAGAACCAGTTGGGCTGGATCGGGCCGAGCGGCGCGCCGTTGTTGTCGAATCCGGCGCCGGTGGTCGCAGCACCCGTGTTGTCCCAGGCCGCGCGGCCGTGGCAAGTCATGCACGAGGATTGATCGACAAAACCCCGCTCGGTGACCGAATTGCCGACACGGATGTCGAGGCCGGTCGCATCGGTGAAATCGGTCTGCGATCCCTTGAGACAATAATTGGCGAATGCCGGATCCCAGTTGGCGGATGCGATCATCGCCGCCAGCGCCGGCGTCTTCACGCAATCAGGATAGGCCTGGTTCGGCTGCGGATTCGGGTTTACCGGGTTGGTCTGCGCGCCGAATGCGTCGTGGCAGCCGATGATGTCGCAGCGTCCGGGACTGAACTTGTGCTCGAAGGTCGCCCACGTCCAGTTCGGGACCGCCTTGGAGATGATGTGCATGGAGACGAAGGCGTATTGCTGGCCGTCGGAGCCGGTGTTGACGTGATAGAGCTTGGGCACGTCGGCGAGCGAGACCCTGCCACCGCTGAATTCCGGAATATCCGTCACCAGCATCCAGTTCGCCTTCACCTCCATCGCGGCAACCGGGAATGACAGCGCCTTGCCAAACGCCGTGCGAAGACCGGACACCTTGTACAGGTTGTTCTGGACGATGAAGTCGAACGACTCCTTGTTGCGGCGGGTTTCCTCGAGGAAGCCCGCGCCGGGCGGGATCGCCGGCAACAGCTTGCCCGACTGCTGCAGTGCCAGGCGGCCCAGCCTCGGCACCGCGGGCTGGCGCAGCGCGAGCGGCGCTGGCGCCGTCGGGAATTGCGGATTGGTCTTGAACGTATCGGAATCGCTGGCCCAGGTCTCGAACAGGGCATTGCTGCCGCCGGCGCTCGTATTGACCTGAATGAAGAACTGCCAGGCCAGTTGATCCGGCAAATTCATCGCCGGGTTCGGCGTCGTTTGCGACACGGCCGGACCAACGGGAAGCAGACACAAGCCGCAACCGAGTACGGCGTTGACCAATCGTCTCATCGTCAGCCTCCTCGAGTATCGCAGGGTTCAGACACGGTCTGCCGATTGCGGATCGGCACGCATGTGGCCGGCGCCATCACCGAGGGTGACCGCGCGCCAATCACCAAAGGTTGCATTCTGTATAGAGGACGATTGCTGATTTCCGTGTGAAGCGGCTCACAGGCGGGCTCGGCATGTGGGCCCCTGATGTCCCTCACTGCATCGCAAACGGGATTTCGAACCGAAGCTTCGCGAACTGCGACCAATGGGCTATACGACGACCGAGAAGCGGCAGTTCGGGCGCATCACATGATCCTGCAATCCCTCGCCGGCCTGCCGGCGTTCCTGGTCTATTTCTGCACGGCGCTGATCGCCGTGGTCGCCTACCTCTTCGTCTACACGCGCGTCACGCCGCACGACGAATTCCAGCTGATCCGCGACAATGATCCGGCGGCGGCGATTGCGCTCGGCTTGAGCCTGCTCGGCTTCGTGCTGCCGGTGGTCAGCGCCATCGCCCACTCCGCCAATGTGATCGACTGCCTGATCTGGAGCATCATCGCGCTGATCGTGCAGATCATCGTCTATTACATCGTGAAGATCCCGGTGCCGAACCTGTCGGCGCGGATCGCCGCAGGCGACCTCGCGCCGGCGATCTGGCTCGGACTGTCCTCGCTGGCCGCAGGCGCGCTGAACGCGGCCTGCATGATCTACTGAGCCAATGAGCTAACCATGGCGCGCAAACCGAACCCGGATTTCGGCAAACGGCGGCCGGTCGTGCCGGCGGTGCCGCCGCGGCCGGATCCACCCTCCAAGCGCTCCAACCATGTCGCGCTGCTGATCATGGGCACGCTCGCGGTCGGCGGCAGCGCCTACGCGCTGATGCCGCGGCCGAATTGCCAGCCCGTGCCGCCGCCGCCACCGGGCGTCACCGCACCGGGCACCACTGCGCCAGTGCCCCCGCAACCCGGCGTCGATTGCACGGCGCGCAGCTCGTCGTCCGGATCGGGCGGCAGCGGCGGCTCCTCGCGCAGCAGCTTCTACAGCAGCAGCTCCTCGTCGGGCGGCTCGTCCTCCTCGTCGAGTTCGTCGTCGACCTCCTCGGTCAGCCGCGGCGGCTTCGGCTCGTTCGCGCATGCGTTCGGCTTCGGCGGCGGCGGATGAGCATCTTGTGGTGTCATCGGCGCGTCATCGCGCTTTCGCTTGCCCGGCCATCCCGGCTGGTGGACACTCGGCGCGGCTCCGCAGATGACAGGGATTGCGTCGATGAAACGCTCGCGCCGCGTATGGCTGAAATTGATGGGAAGCGTCGCGATCGGCGCGGCGTCGATCGGCCTGACGCCAGGTCAAGCTCGCAGTCACCACCATGCAGGGCACAGACCGAAGAAAAAGCAGCCCGAGCAATTGTCGCCCTCCGGCGGCTTCGGCGGCGCGCCGCGCAGCATCGCCCGCTTCGGCGACGGCGATCCCTCGCATGGCGGAAGCTAGAGCATGATCCGAAAAAGTGGACACCGGTTTTCCGCGCGACAAACGCGAAGCGTTTGCGCGGAGATCATGCTCAAGCAAATCTGACACCAAGCTGACACGCGTCGTCTGAAGATCACGGGCCACCCTCATGCAACGCATCGCATGCCCCGAGCGCGACGATTGGCAAACGACCGCCGAGAACGCCGGCTTCACCTTCCACAGCATTGACGGGGAACGGTACTGGGACGAGCGTGCCTATTACGCCTTCACGCTGGACGAGATCGAGCGCGACATCGAAGCGCCGACCGGCGAGATCGAGGCGATGTGCCTCGAGCTCGCCGGCCGTGCGGTCAAGGACGAGCGCTATCTGCGCCGGCTGAAGATCCCGGAGGCGTACTGGGATCTGATCGCTGTGAGCTGGCGCCGCAAGAACCCGAGCCTGTACGGCCGGCTCGACCTCAAATTCAGCGGCAGCGGCCCGGCAAAGCTGCTCGAATACAACGCCGACACGCCGACCTCGATCTTCGAGGCGGCGGTGTTCCAATGGACCTGGCTCGAACAGGCGATCGCCCGCAACATCATCCCGAAGCGCGCCGACCAGTTCAACTCGATCCACGAGGCGCTGATCGAGGCCTGGAAGAGGATCGGCGCGACCCACCCGCTGCACCTCACCGGCCTGACCGGAAATGCCGAGGACGCCGGCACGCTCGCCTATCTCGAGGACACCGCAGCGCAAGCCGGGCTGAAGACCACGCTGCTCGACATCGAGCAGATCGGGCTGCGCAACGACGGCCAGTTCGTCGACCTCGACGAATGCCCGATCAGGCTGGCGTTCAAGCTCTACCCGTGGGAGTGGATGTTTCACGACGCGTTCGGCAAGAATCTCGCGGCCGCGCCGACGCAGTGGATCGAGCCGCCCTGGAAGGCGATCCTGTCCAACAAGGGCATCCTGCCGCTGCTGTGGGAGATGTTCCCAAACCACCCCAATCTGCTGCCGGCCTATTTCGAGGACGACCCTCAGGCCGCAAGCCTCGGCACCTCCTACGTGCGCAAGCCGATCTATTCGCGCGAGGGCGCCAACGTCGAACTGGTCAGCGCCGGCCTTACGCTGGTCGCGGAGGAAGGCCCCTACGGCGCCGAAGGCTTCATCCGCCAGGCGCTGGCGCCGTTGCCGAATTTTTCCGGGCAGTACCCCGTGCTCGGCAGCTGGCTGGTCGACCACACGCCGTGCGGGCTGTCGATCCGCGAGGACGAGAACCCGATCACCGGCAACACCTCCCGGTTTCTGCCGCACGCGATTTTGTAGCTGGCAGAGACGCGCACATCTCGATTCCCGTCATTCTGAGGTGCGAGCCCTTGCGAGCCTCGAAGGATGCACGGCCCGGCTGGTGGCCGTCGACCCTTCGAGACGCCGCTTCGCGGCTCCTCAGGGTGACGGAACAGGCGGAGTCGCCTTCCTGATCCGGAGAGATCTAGCTCAACGCGAAGCCGAAGCCACCGCCTTCAGCACATGAACCGCGGCGCCGGCACGCGCGACGGGAGCAACGCTCGGCTGATACAGCCCGCGCCGGTCGGGATAGGGCCTGAACAAAGTGGTGATACCGACCACGGACTCTGCAGCGCCAAGCGCCAGCACGCCGTCGGGCTCGAGCATCCGCGCGATCTTGCCGAAGATGCCGGCCTTGGTCTGCTGATCGAAATAGATCAGCACGTTGCGGCAGAAGATCACGTCGAAAGTGCCGAGATGCGACAGGTCCTGCAGCAGATTGAGCTGGCGGTGCTGCACCATGCCGCGGATATCGGCGTTGAGCTGCCAGAGCTCGCCCTGCTGCACAAAATACTTCACCAGCAGCTGGATCGGCAGGCCGCGCTGCACTTCGAACTGGCTGAACAGGCCGGCCTTGGACTTTTCCAGCACCGCCTGCGACAGGTCGGTGGCGACGATCTCGATGCGCCAGCCGGCGAGCAGCGCGGTCATTTCCTTCAGCAACATCGCGATCGAATAGGGCTCCTGCCCGGTCGACGAGGCCGCGCACCAGATCCGCAGGCTGCGGCGGGAGGCGCGCGCCCGCGCCAGCGCGGGCAGCACCGCGTCCTTCAGATGGTCGAACGGGATCTTGTCGCGAAAGAAGAAGGTCTCGTTGGTGGTCATCGCCTCGACCACCTCTGACGTCAGCGGCTCGGCACCGCCCTTCATCCGCTGCACCAGATCGGGAATGCCGGCGAGGTTCGACCGGCGCGCCAGCGGCAGCAGGCGGCTCTCGACGAGATATTGCTTGTCGGGCGACAGATCGAGACCGGACCGCTCCTTCAGCAGCTTACGCAGATACTCGTAGTCCAGCGGCGTCACGCACGATCTCCCGAAAACACGCGAACAAGTTTCGGTGCGATCTGATTGAGCGGCAGCACGGCGGCGCAGATTCCGGCATGGACCGCGGCACCGGGCATGCCCCACACCACGCTGGTGGCTTCGTCCTGGGCGATTACGCTGCCGCCGGCGGCGACGATATCCTTGCCGCCGCGCATGCCGTCGGAGCCCATGCCGGTCAGGATCACCGACATGATGCTGCCCTGCCAGACATCGATCGCGGAGGTGAACATCGGGTCCACCGCGGGCTTGCAGAAATTGACCGGCGGTCCGTCGTCGAGCGCGATGGTGGCATCGATGCCGTGGCGAGCGATGCGCATGTGGCGTCCGCCCGGCGCCAGATAGATCTGGCCCGGCTTGATGCTCTCGCCGTCGATTGCCTCATGAGCCGGACGCTTGCTGGCGCGCGCCAGATGCTCGGCGAGAATGGTGGTGAAGGTCGGCGGCATGTGCTGGGTGATCAGTACCGGGAAGCGATCGATCACCGGTCCGATCTCGCCGACCAGCGTCATCAGCGCCTGCGGGCCGCCGGTGGAGGAGCCGATCAGCAGCACCTTCGGCGGCAGCAGGCCGAACGCGCGGCGCACAATCGGCGCCGCCGCGACGGGTGCAGCGGGCGTTCCCGGAGCCGCCGTGCGCAGTCTGTCATGTCCGGGCGCAAGCGGCGGGCTCGCCGTCGTGTGCCCGGTGCCGCGTCGCGCCTTGGCGCCGAGATGACGGATCTTCTGGATCAGGTCGTGACGGAAGGTCTCCGCGGCGGTCGCCTCGCGCGTGCTTTCCGGCTTCGGAATGTAATCGGACGCGCCGAGCGACAGCGCCTTCAGGCTGATCTCCGCATTGCGGCGGGTCAGCGTCGAGGCCATGATGATGACGAGGTCGCGCTTCTTCGCCAGGAGCTGCGGCAGCGCCGAGATGCCGTCGAGCTCGGGCATCTCGATATCGAGCACCGCAACGTCGGGGTTGATGCGCTCGAGCTGGTTGACCGCATCGAGGCCGGTACGCAGCGATGCCACCACCTCCATGTCGGGCTCGGCACCGATCCAGCGCGAGATCATCCCGCGGATCACCACGGAATCGTCGACCACCATCACCCGCACCTTGTCGGTACGGGTCGATGTCGGGACCGCAGCACTTGTCAACGCAATACTCATGACTTCACCAGCGACGCAACACGACGCACAACAAACCGTTGAGCCGAAGGCTTCTGCCGCCGGATCGAACGATCGACTTAAATCAGACCGACTTCCTGGAACTTCGCGGTGACGATGTCCCGGTCGAACGGCTTCATGATGTATTCGTTGGCACCGGCATGCAACGCGCGTGCGATATGCGCGACGTCATTCTCGGTGGTGCAGAACACGACCTTGGGCTGATCACCGCCGGGCATGCGGCGGAGATTGCCGAGAAATTCGTAGCCGTCCATGACCGGCATGTTCCAGTCGAGCAGCACCGCTTCCGGCATCGCCCGCTTGCAGGCTTCGAGCGCCTTGGCGCCGTCCTCGGCCTCGATGATCTGGAAGTCGAGCCCTTCCAGGATGCGACGGGCGACCTTGCGAATGACGCTTGAGTCATCGACAACAAGACAGGTTCTCATTTGCGACCTCTACTTCCTCATCCCCGGTGGGATGTTTCAGTTCTTCAGTTCTGGCGGCCCTGTTCACGCCGCTTTGGCGTCGGGCACCAGTTCGAGCACGCGATCGATATCGAGGACGACCATGAGCTGGCCGTCGAGGCGGTAGACGCCGCCGGCGAGCTTGGCCATGCGGGGATCGAGGTTGACCGGGTTGTCCTGGCGGCTGTCGTCGGGCAGCCGCAGCACTTCACCGATCTGGTCGATCAGGAGGCCATAGGATTCGCCGCGCTGGTCGACGCCGACCGCCATTGGCGGCTGGCCGTCAGCGGCCTTCGGCAGCCCGAGCCGGGCGCGCATGTCGACCACGGTGACGATGCGGCCGCGCAAATTGAGCACGCCGGCGATCTCGGTCGACGACAGCGGAACCCGCGTCAGCCGCTCCGGCATGAACACGTCCTGCACCCGCGAGATCGGTAAGCCAAACAGCTGCCCGCCGATCACAGCGGTGACGTATTCGGCCATCGCGCCTTCACTGGTCTCGGTCTTGCTGGTCATCGATCCTGTTTCCTTCGGGTCCTTCGTTTGAGCATGATCTGATCGGAAAACCGGTTCCCACTTTTCCGGATCATGCTCTAGGCCGCCCGGCGCAGTTCGGCGGTCTGCTCTTTCAGCGCCGCGATCAGTCCGGGACGGTCAAACTTGGCGACATAGTCGTGGAAGCCGGCCTGCCGGCCGCGCTCGATCGCCGCCGGCGACACCATCGCCGACAGCGCGATGATCGGCAGCCCGATCAGATTGTGGTCGCTCCGGATGTTCTCGGCGAACTCAAAACCGTTCATCTCGGGCATCTCGATGTCGGTCAGCACCACGTCGAAGGCCTGCCCGGAACGCAGCGCGGCGAGCCCTTCCTGGGCGTTCGGCGCGGTCCGCACCTTGTAGCCGGCGGCTTTCAAGACCGGCGCCAGCATGTTGCGAAAGAACGCGCTATCATCGACCAGCAGCACCGACTGCGCTGACGCCGACGGCCGCATCTCCTTGCGCGAGAACCAGTCGGCAAACGCCATCGGCAGGAAGTGGCCGACGTCGATCACCTCGGTGGCCTGTCCCTTGATCACCGCCGAGCCCAGAATGCCGTCCTGGCTACCTGCGACCTCGATGTTGAGCCGCTCCTCGACGATGTCGATGATCTCGTCGACCACGAGCCCCATCGAGCGGCCGTCGTCGGCGAACACCAGGATCGGCTGCGACCCTTGGGTCTGCACCTCGACACCGGCCATCTGCACCAGCGGCATCAGCTGCTCGCGGTACTGCACCATGTAGCGACCGTTACTGAGCTCGATCTTGTCGGTTGCGATCTCCTCCAGCCGGGTGACGAGACCGAGCGGCACCGCCTTGGGCTGGCTCGAGCCGGCGCGGAACACCAGCAGCGAGGTCAGCTGCTCGCCGCTCGAGGCGTGCGCCGCGGCATTGTCTTCGGCCATGTCATGGGCCGAGGAGCCGGAGGCGCCGAGCGCCTTGGCGATGCCGTTGGGGTCGATGATCATGATCACGGCGCCATCGCCCAGAATGGTGTTGCCGGAGAACATGTCGATGTGACGCAGTTTCGTCGACATCGGCTTGACCACGATCTCCTCGGTGTGGAACACGCCGTCGACCACGATGCCAAAGGTCTGGCTGCCGACTTGCGTCACCACAATAAAACCGTTCTCGGCGTCGGTGGTGGTCGCGCCGTCGTCGATCTTGAGCAGCTTCTTGAGATGGATCAGCGGCAGCAGCTTGTTGCGCAGCCGCAGGACCGCGGTGTCCTTGATCCGCTCGATGCGGTGCTCGGAGTTGGCGCGGGCCCGCACCAGCTCGACCACGGACAATTGCGGGATCGCAAAACGGTCGCCGCCGGCTTCGACGATCAGGGCGGAGACGATCGCCAGGGTCAGCGGGATCTTGATGGTGACGGAGGCGCCCTCGCCGGCCACGCTCTTGATGTCGATGGTGCCGCCGATCTGGTCGATATTGGTGCGCACCACATCCATGCCGACGCCGCGGCCGGACACCGAGGTCACCTGCGCTGCGGTCGAGAAGCCCGGTGCGAAGATGAACTTGTGGATCTGGGCTTCGGTCATCTTCTCCAGTTCAGCCTCGGTGACGAGGCCGTTCTGGAGCGCTTTGGCCTTGATCCGCTCGGTGTTGAGCCCGCGGCCATTGTCGGCGATGCAGATGATGATGTGGCCGCCCTCGTGATAGGCACTGAGGCGAATGGTGCCCTGCTCCGGCTTGCCGGCTGCGACCCGCTCGGTGGTGGTCTCCAGCCCATGATCGGCGGAGTTGCGCACCATGTGCGTCAGGGGATCCTTGATCAGGTCGAGCACCTGGCGGTCGAGCTCGGTGTCGGCGCCGTGCATTTCCAGTTCGATCTGCTTGCCGAGTTCGCCGGAGAGGTCGCGGACGATGCGGGGCAGCTTCTGCCAGGCATTGCCGATCGGCTGCATGCGCGTCTTCATGACGCCCTCCTGCAGCTCGGCGGTGACGTTGGAGAGCCGCTGCAGCGGCACCTTGAACTCGGTGTCCTCGTTGCGCCTTGAGATCTCGAGCAGCTGGTTGCGGGTCAGCACCAGCTCGGAGACCATGGTCATGAGGTGTTCGAGGGTGTCGACATTGACCCGGATCGACTGGTTGGCGATCTTGTCGCCTTCCTGGACGTCCTCACCGGCGGCCTTGCGGGCCGGCTTCTTCGCGGGCTCGGCGGCTTCGGCCGCAGGCGCTGCGGGAGCAGCGGCGACGAGCTTCACGACAGGTGCGGGTGCGGCGACTTCGGTCGCGGTCTCGCGGAAGGCGCGCTCGAGCTCGTCGAGCGAGACCTCGCCCGGACGCAGCGGACGCTCCAGCGTCTGCACCACCAGCGTGCCTTCAGTCATTGCTTGGGTCATGTCAGCCTGCACCGACGGCGCTTCGACGACAGGCACGTCTTCTTCGGCAGTCTCACCTGCAGCCATTGCGGCCATGCCGCGCTCGACCATCGCTTCCAGCTGATCGATCAAATCGCGGTCGTTGCCCTCAGGCTCAGCCTCGGTGGCCTCCAGCCCTGCAAGGATCTCCTTGATGCGGTCGATCGAGGACAGGATCAGCGTCACGGCTTCCGCCTTCACCGGCATGCCGTCGCGGAATTTGCCCATCAAGGTCTCGCCGGCATGCGCCAGCGCTTCCAGCCGCGGCAGCCCGAGGAAGCCGCAGGTGCCCTTGATCGTGTGCACCAGGCGGAAAATGTTATCCAGGATCTTCGCGTTGTTCGGGTCCTGCTCGAACTGCACCAGCTGGTTGTCGACCGTATCCAGGCTCTCGCTGCTCTCCGTCAGGAACTCACGCAACAGATCGTCCATGAAACCAACCTTCGAAAACGCAGCGGCGCGCGACATCGACGCGCCTGACGGAACCGGGCCAGCTTCTCCGCAAAGCGTTTAAGTTTGGTTGAGCAAATGGAAAAGAACGGGATCAACAAAGAGATAAGGCCGCGCGATCGAATCGCGCGGCCGGTCGTAACCTTTGATTAATGATGTTCCCGCGGGCCGCGTTCAGGACGCGGCGATAATGACCTTGTCGCCGTCGAGCGTGAGCGTCACTTTCAGCCCGCAGGCGTCCGCCAGCAGGCGGGTGTAATGCGGCTGCACCGCATGCGCATCGACCGTGTTCGACGAGGTCGCATTCAGGAGATCGACGATGTTCTGCGGCACGCGCGCATTGAGGCCCGCGGCCGTGATGCGGAAGCTCATCGCCTCGCCGTCGCCGACCGGATCGATGATCAGCGTGCCGCCGCGCGGGATCGTCTGCTGCGCGATGACCAGCATGTTCAGCAGCAGCTTGACCCGGTTCTTGGGCAGCAACAGCCGCGGCAGATTCCAGGTCAGCGTCACCTTGCCGTCCTCGATGTGCCCCTTCGCCATGTTCTGGGCATCGCCGAGATCAATCTGCGCACCGGAGGAACCGGCCGCGCCGAACGCCAGCCGGCAGAACTGCAACCGGGCCGACGCGGTCTTGGCGCTCTTGCGAATGAGATCGAGCGCGAAGTCGCGATCTTCGGGCTTGGGATTGTCGTCAAGGACCTCAAGCCCATTGACGATCGCGCCGACCGGGCTGATGAGATCGTGACAGACCCGCGAGCACAACAGCGCCGCAAGTTCGAGTGCATCGGGAGCGGGACCGGGAGACGAAGTGCCAGACATCGATTGTTTCCTGGAAAGCCGCACGCCGCGGGAGGAGTGCGAATCACGCATGCCTGTCGGCTTGATACACCGCGCAGACGGATGCTGCCAGCTTGCGGCGGGACTGATAAAGCATGATCCGGACGGGAACCGCCGCGTTCACGCAAAGTGGAAACCGGTTTTCCGAAAAGACCATGCTCAAACAAGGAGATGAGATCATGATGCGAGGCCGTGTCATCGCATCACGATCTCTGGGGAAGACGAACAGGATATGAGACCCGCCCATGAATAAGGCACAGCCGCCCGTGATCGGCTGCGAGGCCGCCGCCACGCTGCTCGAATCGCTGACCGAGCTGGCGATCCGGGCCGGCGAGGCGATTCTTGCGGTCAACCGTTCCGCGATGAATGTCACCGGCAAGAGTGACGGCTCGCCGGTGACCGAGGCCGATCTCGCCGCCGACCATATCATCGTCGAAGGGCTGACGCGGCTGGCGCCGCACGTGTCGCTGCTGTCGGAGGAGCGTGTCCATCTGGCGACGCCGCCCTACAAGGACAGTTTCTTCCTGATCGATCCGCTCGACGGCACCAAGGAGTTCGTCGCCGGCCGCAACGAATTCACCGTCAATGTGGCGCTGGTCACGCACGGCGTGCCGCTGCTCGGCATCGTGGGCGCACCCGCGCTCGGCCTGATCTGGCGCGGCATCGTGGGCAAGGGCGCCGAGCGGTTGACGCTGCAGAACGGCGCGGTTGCGCAGGCCGTGCCGATCAGGACCCGTCTCTGCCCGCCGCGCGGCGCGCCCTGGACGGTTGCGGTGAGCCGCTCACATGGCGACGCGCGCACCGAAGCCTTCATCGACGAACGCGGCGGCGCGGTCCGCGCCGTGCTGGGCTCGGCCGTCAAGTTCTGCCGTGTCGCCGAAGGTCAGGTCGACATCTATCCCCGCCTCTCGCCCACATCCGAATGGGACGTGGCGGCCGGTCACGCGGTCGTCGTTGCCGCCGGCGGCAAGGTAACCGATGCGAACGGAGGCCCACTGCATTTCGGGCTGGGCCGCGAGGACTTTCTGGTGCCGGAATTCATTGCCTGGGGCGACCCGGCCGCAGCGTCGTGATCACTGCGCGAGATTTTCTGCCAGCTCCGGCCAGCGCGCCGCGGCTTCGTTCAGGAAGTGCGCGGGATCGGCGGCGAAGGCATCGCGGCTGCGTTCCCGGTTGAACAGATAAAGCCGATTCCCGACCACCGCCCAGAATCGCGGATTGCCTGCACAGGTGACGCCGCGCACCAGGTCGGTCGGATCATAGCCGCCGAACTGCGGTCCATAGATTTCGGGATGCGCCACGAACGAGGCGCGGTTGCCCGCGTTGCGGAAGCGCCAGACGACGCCACTTGTGGCGGCCTCGAATTCGGGCCGCCCCTGGGTCGCAGCGGAGTCGGTGAAATAGGCGACGGGATCGAATCCCTCGATCGCTAATCCCGAGTAGCGGTTCGTCACCACGCGCTCGGTCGTGGCGGCCCCAACAGGCAGTGGCGGCCAGGTAGCCGCCAAAATGCCCGCCAACAGGCCGAAAAACGCCATCCCCCGGCACGATCCATATCTTTCCTGCCGTTGTACCGTCATAGTTGATACCGATAACATCCGAGTCGAGGGGACACTGGACGCAACCTAGAGCCGTGCCTGTTGGCATCAGGTTAAAGGGCAACGCCCGGATTTCGATAGCAGGGGTTCTTTATGAGTTTCGCATCACGCCTTGCCGCGGTCGCGTTCGCCGCGCTGATGTGCTGGAGCGCGGGGGCATCGGCACAGCAGGGGCCGCCGCCGCAATATCCGCCGCCGCAGCGTGAGCCGACCCCGTATACTTACGGGCCCGACGAGCTGGTCGGAGCTGGGCACAAGTTCTTCGGCAATGTCTCGCGAGGGCTCGCCTCGGTCATCGAGCGCGCGGTCAGCCAATGGGGTCTGCCCAACGGCTATGTGCTCGGCGAGGAAGGCTCCGGCGCTTTCGTGGCTGGGCTGCGCTATGGCGAGGGCACGCTCTACACCAAGAATGCCGGCGATCTCCGGGTCTACTGGCAAGGTCCTTCGGTCGGCTTCGACTGGGGCGGCGACGGCGCGCGGACCATGACGCTGGTCTACAACCTGCCCTCGACGCAGGCGATCTACCAGCGCTTCGTCGGCATCGACGGCTCGGCCTATATCGTCGGCGGCTTCGGCATGACGGCGCTGACCGCCAACAACATCGTGCTGGTCCCGATTCGCTCGGGCATCGGCCTGCGGCTCGGCGCCAGCGTCGGCTATCTCAAATACACCCCGCGCGCGACCTGGAACCCGTTCTAGGTCGCGGCCCTGATCGGGTGATGACGCCGGCGCTCCGGCACGGTTAGCGATTCAGGTTAACGCGGCGAACGGGCTGGCCTTCGGCCGGCCTGCCGTGGCATTGTGATTAACAATTTCCTTCTTTCTTGGAGTGACCCTTCATGATCGAGCCGATCATGTACGCGGCGATCGGTTTCCTGATCTCGATGCTGTGCGGCCTGATGATCGTGCCCCTGGTGCATAACCGGGCGGTGCGGCTGACCACGCGCCGCATGGAGGCGGCCACCCCGCTGTCGATGGCCGAGATCCAGGCCGACAAGGACCAGCTCCGCGCCGAGTTCGCGATGTCGGCCCGCCGGCTCGAGATGAGCGTCGATCAGCTCAAGAGCAAGACCACAAGCCAGCTCGCCGAGATCGGCAAGAAGACCGACGCGATCAATCGCATGAAGATCGAGCTGGGCGAGAAGAACGCCGCGATCTTCGCGCTGGAGGCGCGCGAGAAGGCGATGAAGGAGCAGCTTCGCGCCACCGAGGAAGAGTTTACCGCCAAGACCGAGCTGCTGCGCACTGCCGAGCAGGCGCTGACCGACAAGCAGAGCGAGCTCGGCAAGATCAACGCCGCGCTCAACGACCGCTCGATGACGGCCGACAGCCGGCAAGTCGAACTGGTCGCGGTGCGGACCCAGGTCGAGGAGTTGAAGAACCGGGTCGGCGATGCCGCCAGGGAGTTCGCGGCGACCGAGGCACGCCTCGCCCAGGAGCGCAGCCAGTCGGAAACCGCTACGCGCGATCTCACCGATGCGCGCGGCCGGGTCGAGAATCTGAGCCAGCGCGTCACCGATCTCGACCGCCAGCTGATCGTCCAGGTGAAGGAAGCCGAGATGCTCGGCAACCGCGTCACCGACCTCGAGGCGCGGCTCGCGACCCAGGGCAAGCTGCTCGCCGAGCGTGAATTCGAGAACGGCCAGCTCAAGCAGGCCAACGCCGCCGCGGAGCGGACGGTGCAGGAGCTGCGCGAGGAGATCGCGGCGGCGGGCGGCGGCAAATCATCCGCACTCGAGAAGCTGCGCCAGGAAAAGGCGGCGGCCGAGGAGCAGCTACGCATCGCCCGCGACGAACGCGGCAAGCTGCAGCGCGACATCAACGCGATCCAGCAGCAGGCCGAAAGCTCCTGGGCGACCGAGCGGATGGAGAACGCGCTGCTGCGCGAGCGCATCAACGACATCGCCGCCGAAGTGGCCAAGCTCGCGATCCAGCTTGAGGGACCGAACTCGGCGATCGAGGCCATGCTGGCGGCCGAGCCGACCGTGCCGGCCAAGGCGACCGCCAAGCCCGCCAACGGTGCCGCCAATGGCGTCTCGCCTGGCAGCGCGATGCCCGAAGGCGGCGGGACGCTGGCCGAACGCATCCGGGCGCTGCAGTCGCACGCCTCCCGCGCCCGCCAGCAGGGCGCCTGATCCCCGCAGGGTTTGATGTCCTGCAGGCCTTGATTCCTGAAGGTCTTGGCTTGACACCCCTACCCGGCACTTCGTAAATCGCACGCTCTGACGAAGCGCCTCTATCGACCGGCCGCCGACCAGCGGCCTTTGGCACGTCACATCCCGGACGCATAGCTCAGCGGGAGAGCGTTCCCTTCACACGGGAGAGGTCCAAGGTTCGATCCCTTGTGCGTCCACCATTCCCCTTCCTGCCAGCAGATCAATTAACGTCGCGGCGGTCTGAGCGCGGTTCGCCCGGCATCTCCCTCATTGCCGGCGGCGGTGCGGGGCCGATGACGGCTTGGCGGTGCGGCGGCTGAGTTCGCCGAGCAGGTCACGGACGGCGCCGTCGAGTTCGTCGGGCGGGGTGGCGTGATCGGCCTGTTGCGTGCCGGTCGGCCGATACCGGCCGCGCGCGGAAATGTCGTCATTGGCGGCCCGCGCCTTCGGCGCGTGAATGCGCTGCGGCGACCGGCGTCGGCGGCGCGAGATCAGCTCGCGGACGCCATATCCCGATACGAACCCGATCCCGGCGACGAGAACGACAATCAGAAGCTCCAGCATTGTGCTGTCCCCAATCACCTTGCCGCAATGCAATAAGCGCGACAATGCGGCAGGGGCTTGACCGGGCCGGTTCCTTTTCACGGTATCGAGCAGAACGCCGCCCCCCACGGAGTCCTACGGTGTTCTATTCGCGAGCCTCCTCGGCTACCTTCCCGGAACTCGCGGAGGCCGGGACGTCTCGATGCGCAAGGGCAATGACTACATTCTGAAGCTGCGGCCGTGGTCGTTGTCGACGTTCGTGGTCGCCCTGCTGGCCGTGGTGCTGGCCACCGCGACCCAGGAGATGTTCGCGACCTTCGGCATGCAGCTCTATTTCGCAGGTTTTGTGCCGGCGATCCTGATCGCGGGCCTGATGGGCGGCGCACCGGCCGGCGCCTTTGCGACGATCATCACGGTTCCGATCGTCTGGTGGGCGTTCATGCCGCCCTATTTCGACTTCGCTTGGCCCACCGCCGAAGACTATGACAGCCTGGCGATGTTCCTGTTGTCGAGCGCGCTCTTGGTCTGCTTCTCGCAGCTCTACCGGGAAGCGCTGGTGATCTTGCGGAAGTGAGTCGCCGACGCATGCCGATGCTGCTTGCCGGTGCCGGCAAGCCGCTGGGCTGCAAGGACCGTTCGCTGTCAGATTCCGAACATCCAGACCGCAACGATGGTCGCCAGGGTCGCCACGCCGCTGACCGTCCAGCCCACCGCGTAGAAGGTGTCTTCGGGGGCGGTATCGAGCATGGTGCCGGTGGTTTCCGTCATCGATCGCCAGCGCATGGCGCGTCTCCTCGGAACTCCTGCCCAGCGACATAACGCAGCTCGAGGTTCCCGGTTCCGCGGCCTGCACGAGGGTTGCGCCGTTCACGTGCTGCTCGCGGACTGCTGATCCGGGTTGCGGAACCTGCGACATTCTGTCCCGTTGAGGGGCGCCGGAGAAACCAACTTGGGAGAACCATCCGATGCGAACACTGATCCTCGCCGCCACGGCGCTTGCCTTCGTCTCGTCCGCCGCACTCGCGCAGGACAAGGCGGGCACGAGCCCGGCCCCCGCCGCAAGCGGCGACACCGCGGCCAAGGGCGAGGCGTCCAAGATGGCGCCGAAGAAGAAGGCGAAGAAAGCCGCAAAGAAGTCGAGCGCCAAGACTAGCGAAAAGGCTGGGGAAAAGACCGGCGACGACGCGGCCAAGCAATAGACAGAAGCAATCGCCCACAGAAACAATCGCGCTTTGCGATCTCTTGGCGATCTCGGCGATCACGGAAAAGGCCGCCCGAGGGGGCGGCCTTTTCTGTCTCGGTTCGCGGGCTGTCTCGACCCGTCACGTCGCAATCGGCTGCGCCGCCGGTTTGGGGAGCGAGAGCGGAGCCCGTGAATTCAAGTGCAGGAGGGGGAGCGAAACAGTTGCGGAGCCGGTAATCCGCACCGCCATCGGATCGTTCTGAAATTGACCACCAGCCCCAGTAATTGCTCCACCTCCCGCGCCTTCTGTTCTGCCGCGCATGCGAAGGTGGCGCATGATCCAAACGGGCTATCACGGCAATGCGGAGAGAAGATTCATCCATCAACTTAGTGCTGAGCGCCATTGTCATGCTTGCCCGCAAGCCCGCCCGCGTCCAGCCGCTCGGCAAACCAGCGTGATGCGGTGCTGTCGATGACGCCGCCGGCATAGACCTCGGACAGGCTCACCCCGTCCTTTCCCACGATCAGCAGTACGCCGATCGCGTAGGCGAACCAGACATTCGGATCGGTCAGCGCCTGCAGCTTGCGCTGATCGTGCTCGAGAAGCTGGTGATTGCCGTCCTTGCGCAGCTCGATGGCCAGCAGATTGTTCGGGATGTCGCGCTGATGCACGACGATATCGGGATAGATCGACTTGCCGAGATGGTCATCGGTCGAGATCGTCGAACCGCGCGGCAGCCGCAGCGTGCGCTCGCCGAGCCGGTCGTAGTTGCAATCGACCTGCCAGCCGGAAAACTGCCGCTCGACATAGACGGCCAGCCGGTGAGTAAGCGTTCGCTCGCCGAGATCGCGCTCCAGCAGGAACGTCTCCTGCGCATAAAATTCCTCGATGGCGGCGATCACCTTGGTCAGCTCGGTCTGCATTGGCGCCTCCGACTGGACTAAAGCGCGATGAGTTTCATCGCGGGCCGCCGCCGCGGCCTTCTAAAGCGGTGTGTCTACATCTGCACTTCGATCAGCCGCGGTCCCGGCTCGGCAACGGCTTCCGCCAGCGCCTTGTTGAACTCGTCGGCCGTCGTCACCACCCTGCCCGGCACGCCCATGCCCCTGGCGAGCGCGACGAAGTCGAGCGTCGGGCGATCGATCTTGAGCATGTCCTGTGCCCGCTTGCCCGGCTCGCCGGCGCCGACGCCGTCGAATTCGCCGCGCAGGATCTGGTAGATGCGGTTGGCGAACACGATGGTCACGACGTTGAGGCCTTCGCGCGCCTGCGTCCACAGCGACTGGATCGTGTACATCGCCGAGCCGTCGCCGACCATGCAGATCACCTTGCGGTCCGGACAGGCGACGGCGGCGCCGGTTGCGACCGGGGTCGAGAAGCCGATCGAGCCGCCCATGTTCTGCAGCCAGTCATGCGGCGCTGAAGCCGCCGTCGGCGGGAAGAAGCCGCGGCCGGTGGTGACGGATTCATCGACCATGATGGCATTCTCGGGGATCGCACACGCAATCGCCTGCGCGATCGTGGCGTGATTGAGCGCGCCGGTCGGCTTGGCCAGATCCTGCAATTGCTGCGGCTTGACGTCGTGCACTATGGCATGCAGCGCGCCCGCGAGCGCCTCGAGGGCTGCGACAGAATTCTCGCCCCAGGCGGTCATGCGATGCACCTCGCAGCCTTCCGCCTTCAGCATGCTTGGCTTGTTCGGATAGGCGAAGAACGCGACGGGATCGTTGGCCTCGACCAGCACGATGTGACGGAAATTCTTCAGGATCGGCAGCGCCTGCTCGATCACATAGGGGATGCGGTTGATCGAGAACCGGCCGCGGCCGCGCGCCATGCGCGGATGATAGGTCTGGCCCATCACGGTGCAGCCGGTCTTGCCGGCAATGCGCTCGGCGAACACCAGCCCCTGCTCGGTCAGCGCGCTGCCGGTGACCAGCAGCAGCGTGTGCGCGGCGTCGTTGTGCAATATCTTCGCGGCCCGCTCGACCGCCTGCGGCGAGTAGCTCGGACGCTGGGTGTCGACAGCCACTTCGGCGATGCCGTCGGCCTCGTTCCAGGCGGTGTCGGCCGGCAGGATCAGGGTTGCGATCTGCGGCGGCGCGCTCCTGGCCGCGGCGATCGCGGCCGCGCCATCGGCTGCGACCGACTTGGCATCCGGCGACGTGCGCACCCAGGATGACATCGGCCGCGCTAGGCCCTCGATGTCAGAGGTCAGCGGCGCGTTGTAGCCGATGTGGTAGGTTGCGTGCTGGCCGACGATATTGACGATGCCGGAATGGGCCTTCTTGGCGTTGTGCAGATTGGCAAGGCCGTTGGCGAGGCCGGGCCCGAGATGCAGCAGCGTCGAGGCCGGCGTTCCCTTCATGCGGAAATAACCGTCGGCCGCACCGGTCACCACGCCTTCAAACAGACCGAGCACGCAACGCATGCCCGGGACCTTGTCCAGCGCCGCGACGAAATGCATCTCCGAGGTGCCCGGATTGGTGAAGCAGACGTCCACTCCGCCCGCAACCAATGTCCGCACCAGACTTTCCGCACCGTTCATGATCCCGCTCCCGCCAGAGATGTTTCTTGAGGTTGATCCAGATCAACCATTCTTCATCCGCTTCGTCAAAGGCTTGGCCGGACAATGCAGGTATCGCTTCCGATCTGTTGCCTTTTTAAACCGTGTCGTCGGAAAATGGCTGGTGTCACGGCTTCGTCGCTTGCGAAACGCCGGCGATTGTGGCCTTTCTGGCTGCATATTTGATTGTTCGCGAGGACGATGACGATGCGCCCGATTGCCTTGATGTTTGCCGCGCTCACGATCCTGGCAGGTGCCGGCCAGGCCCACGCCCAGTTGTTCGATTCCCGTGGCTACCAGTCCGAGCCCCCGAGCTTCTTCGGCAACGGCGCGAGCCCGATCCCGCGCACCACCGTCAACTACCCGACCAACTACGCGCCGGGCACCATCGTAGTGAACACCGCCGAGCGCCGGCTCTATCTGGTGCAGGGCAACGGCCAGGCGCTGCGCTACGGCATCGGCGTCGGCCGCGACGGCTTCCGCTGGGGCGGCGTCCACCGCATCTCGGCGAAAAAGGAATGGCCGTCCTGGACGCCGCCCAGGGATATGCTGCGCCGCCGCCCCGATCTGCCGCGTCACATGAACGGCGGGATCGAGAATCCGCTCGGCGCGCGCGCGATGTATCTCGGCTCGACGCTGTACCGGATCCACGGCTCGAACGAGCCGGAGACGATCGGCCAAGCGGTCTCGTCGGGCTGCTTCCGCATGACCAATGACGACGTGAAGGACCTCTATGATCGGGTCTCGGTCGGCACCACTGTCGTGGTGAAGAACTGATCGCGTCGGTTTCACCGGAACCAGGCGCCACCGTCCGGCAGGATCGCTGATCTCGCCGCCTTGATCCCGTCTTGCGCTGCCGCAAGCATTGCGGCAGCGTCGTCAGAATGCCCCAGCACCGCCCTTCGATCCTGCTCGTTCTCGCTGCAGCGCTCGCCGCTTGCCTCACTGACGCCACCGTGCCCGCGGCCGGCGCCGAGGTGCCGGCCGTTGTCGTGCGTCAGCGCAACGAGAAGAAGCTCTTCACCGACGCCGAGATCGTCGAGGGTTTTCTGAAGACCGCATTCGGTGCCGAATATCATCTCGCCGGACGGGTCGATCGCATCCGCAAATACGACAGCCCGGTGCGCGTGTTCGCCGACGGCAGCCGCGCCGACCGCAAGGCCCAGCTCGCCAAGGTCATCGCCGACATCCGAGCCAAGGTGCAGCATCTCGACATCGCGATGACCGAGAGCAGCGACGCTGCCAATGTCGTGGTCAAGCTGGTGCGCGACCGCGAGCTCTACCGCACCATCGCGACCTTCTACGGCCAGGACCGCGCCAAGGAAATCCGCTCCTCGCTCGATCCGCAATGCCTGTCCGGCTTCCGCAAGAACGAGAACTACGAGATCGAGCATTCCGATGTGATCCTCACCGTCGACAACGGCGATTTCGTCTTCCTCGACTGCGCCTATGAGGAGCTGCTGCAGTCGCTCGGCCCGATCAACGATACCGCGACCGTGCCGTGGACCATGTTCAACGACAGCGTCTCGATGGGCTATTTCGACGTCTACGACCAATATCTGCTCAATTTGCTCTACGACCCCCGGATCAAGCCCGGCATGACCGTGCAGGAGGTCAAGGCCGTGCTGCCCGACGTGCTCACCGACGTCCGCGCCTGGGTGGCGAAGGTGAACCATCTGGAGTGAGTCTTGGTTTGCACGGAGCGCGCCGCACAGATCCGAGTATTGCGATAGCCACAGCTTGCCAGGCGCTCCGTCGTCTTCCTGGCGAAAGCCAGGACCCACCACCGCAGTTGATGATGAACGGGATCGCGGCCCAAGCATCGCACAACAATTTGCATTCGGGGTAATGGGTCCTGGCTTACGCCAGGACGACGCTGAGGATGGTTATCGATTCAACCTCTCAAACAGCTTGTTCGGTGTCATCGCCCGGCTTGACCGGGCGATCCAGTATTCCAGAGGAGCCGGTTGCTAAGGTGAGAGGCCGCGGCGTACTGGATCGCCCGGTCAAGCCGGGCGATGACAGTGTGGGTGGGGACATAGCTTCGCGTTCTCGCGACATGAATCGTCCGAGCTTTGCTCTTCGGCTTGCCCTCCTATCGATCAGAGGGCGCAGGGAAAGCCGGGTGCCGATCGCACCCATGGGCCCCGAGCAAAAGGTAGAAAGCTCGGGGGTAGGACCACAGGTGTAACCGGAAACACTCCGGCTTTCCCTGCGCGATGGGTTACGGCTTATTTCGTGCTCTCCCCGGCGAGACTGGGCTTGCTTGTCACCGCCTTCGCAAGACGCAATTGCGTCTTACAAGGGGACACCGGCCGCTAGGGCGTCAGGACCACACGACTTCACCGTCCGCATCACATGCGTTCGTCGCTCGCATGATCAGCGTCCACCGCATCCCACACCGCGTTCGTGACGATCGCGAGCCGCCCCTCGTACCGGGTGAGACCGGCGAACCATACACTGAGTTGCCATTCCGATAAACGGAAATATTTTTGTTGTGGGGGCTTGCCACGTCGGGCAACTCAGTGATTGGCGCGTCAGGGACGCACCGGCGGCAGGGTTCCCTCTCCCTTGCGGGGGAGGGTTAGGGAGAGGGGTGCCACACGACGTGCTCCTTCGTTTCTGCGACGGCGACAAGCGAACAAGTTGCGAGAGCGATGCGCTCATCAATCATCTCGCCCGGGGCCACCCCTCTCCCCGCCCTCTCCCGCAAGGGGAGAGGCAGCCCGAGATACGTGCTCACCTCACCGCTATCCGATAGATGAGGATCACCACCCTCCCCGCTTGACCTTGCCCCTGCGGCCGCCTCCATAAGAGACGCGGTCAGACGATGCGAGGTGATTCGATGAATGCTGCCGCCCGTTTTCTCAGTCCGTCCGAAGCTGCGAGGCAGCTCGGCATCTCGGCCAAGGCGCTGCGCCTGTACGAGGAGCGCGGCCTGATCGCGCCTTCCCGCACGCCGGCGGGATGGCGCGCCTATGGTCCGGCCGAGATGGCGCGCGGCGCCGAGATCGTCGCGCTGCGTGCGCTCGGCCTTGGCATCGGTGAACTGGCGCGGGTCCTGAGCGGCGATGCCGCCGTGCTCGACCGCGTGCTGGCTGCGCACGAAGCCACGCTCGAAGCGCGCGTCCGGCAATGCGGCGACAGCATCGCCAGGGTGCGGGCGCTGCGCGCCGACCTCGGCCGCGGCAAGATGCCCGCGGCGCGCGACGTGATCGGCGCAGTCAGGGCGCGACCGGCGATCGCCGTCGCGTTCGATCTGCCGTGGCCCTGGGGCGGCGAGCGCTTCGAGCTGCGCGACGTCAAGCCGCTGAACTACATCGTCGGCCCGCTCGGCAGCGGCAAGACGCGCCTCGCGCAGCGGCTTGCGGAAGCGCTGCCCAACGCCACCTTCGTCGGCCTGGACCGCGCAGCCGATGGCGGCGCGGCGGTTCGCGCGCGTCTCGATGCCGATCCCGCCCACAAGGCCAGGGTCGATGCAAGCCTTGCCGCTCATCTCGCTGACGGCGCCGTGGAGACACCGGCATTGACCACGCTGCTTGCAGAGCTCGAGGCCGACGGCGACGCGATCCCCGTGATCGACATGCTCGAGCACGGGCTCGATGCGGCAAGCCAGGAAGCGGTGATCGCGCAGCTGCGTCGTCGCGGACCGGAGGCGCGGCCGCTGTTCTTCCTGACGCGCTCCAGCGCGATCCTGGATCTCGACGCGGTCGGCGACGACGAAGCGATCATCCTGTGCCCCGCCAATCACAGCGTGCCGGCCTGCGTCACGCCGGTGCCCGGCGCGGTGGGCTATGAAGCGGTCGCGACCTGCCTCGCCTCGCCGGAGGTGCGCGCGCGGACCGAAGGCATGATCGCGTGGCGGCCGGCCTGATTTCTCGTCTTGGTTGTATTCTGATAATATAATAGTGCACGATGCCGGTCGATGCGCGGCGAAAAAGTGTGCTATAAGCCCACTCAATGACCGACCTCCCCCGTACCCAGGCCTTGCGTTGCTTCATCACGGTTGCCCGTGAGGGCACCGTGTCGCGCGCGGCATCGATGCTGAAACTGACCCAGCCCGCGGTCAGCCTGCAACTGAAGGCGCTGGAGGAAAGCACCGGGCTGCAGCTGTTCAACCGCACACCGGGCGGTTTTACGCTGACCGAGGCCGGCGCCGCGCTGCTGCCGCTGGCGCACCGGGCGGTGGCGGCGGCATCCGACTTCAAGGCGACGGCGGACTCGCTGAACGAGGCGCAGCGCGGCACCTTGCGCGTCGGCACCATCCTCGATCCCGAATTCACCCGGCTTGGACCATTCGTGCGCAGCCTTGCGATGTCCTCGCAACGCACCGAAGTATTCCTGCGCCACGGCGTCAGCGACGACGTGCTGGCGCAGGTCGGCCGGGGCGAGCTCGACGTCGGCTACTATGTCGACGCCACACCGCCGGAGCAGCTCACCCATCACAGCTTCACTGAACGGACCATCGCCGACGGCCGCTACCAGCTGGCGCCGCTGCTCAGCTACGACTACCGGGTGATCGCGCCGATCGCCTGGCGGGAGCGGGTGATGGGCAAGGGCTGGGCCGAGCTTGCCGAGCTGCCCTGGCTCGCGACACCGCCGCATTCCGGCCACCGCCGTCTGCTCGACGACATCTTCCGCCCGCTCGGCCCGTTGCCGAAGCGCATCGGCTACACCGATCAGGAAGAGGCGATGATCGACTTCGTCGAATCCGGCCTCTGCCTCAGCCTCGCGCGCGACAGCGTGCTGGCGCCGCGGATGGCACGCCCGCATCAGTTCGTGGTCGTCGACAAAGTGAAGCTCACCTGCGATCTCTCTTTTGCCTGCCTCGCCGCGCGCCGCCAGGAGCCGGTGATCGCGCACGCCTTCGCCAGCGTGCGGGCCGTGTGGAATATCAAGCCGGCGATCACCGGTGCCGGACCGACGCGGACGCGAAAGGTCGCGAAGAACGTGTGACGCGGCGCGCGCGGGCCACGATCGAGGCCGGACGACCTAGAGACAAACCGGATAAAGCTGCCCTGCTACGTCTGCGACCTTTCCATCTGTCGTCTGCTCGATCGTAATGGCGTATCGTTCGTTACACGGGCCTGCATGGCGATTCCATAGAAGCGCGACCGAGTTCGGTCAATCTGACTTTTCAACCCGAAAGCCACCTCCGGTGATCTGGGCAATCGCGCCGTTCGCGTCCGAGCCGACCGGAAATGCGCTCTTCACGAATTGAGAGGAGGCGCGCTTCGTCTCGTCGTAAGAGCTATGGCCCTTTGCAAGAATCCTTCTCCATGAAGGCTGGATAGGCGTCCACCCGCGTCAGTTGGTAAGCGAAGAGAACTGTCCCGGCACCGATCACAACGACCGAACCGCCGAACAATATGCCGAGGATGATCAAAGCGCGTCTCAACGAGGCTTATCCTTTGCAGTTGCAGCCCGCCAGCCAGGGGGCCGGAAGGCGCCGCAAGTCTGCGGCGCCGCGATTTCGGCATAGGCCAGGCCCGACATCGGACTTTCGGACACGACTAATGTGTCCTCGTGCTCTCTACTTCAAAGCCAGGCTGGTGCAATACGCGGAGACTTCACCGCTTCTCCAACCGTTATTCAGTCCGGTTTCCGTGCACTGAGTATAGCTCTTGAAGGGGATGCCGCCGGGCCCGATGTTTCGGCACCCGGTGTATGCTGACGCGCCGGCAGACCAGGAGCATCCGATCCAGGGGCGGTCACCTGACTTCATGCTCGTCATGCAACCGCCGATGCAAAACACTGAGGTCGAAGCCGTACGCGAAGACGAGGTGCTGCGGGCCGCCGCGCGCTGCGTCGGCCTGTGTTGCGTGCTGACGTGCCTCGGCGCCTCGACCGAAATGTTGGGAAGCGGGTTGATGGCAGTGTCCGGGGCTGGCGTGGGTTGCGACCACGCCGGGCCATTTGATGCACATACTAGCGGCACGATCGACAACAGAGCGACAGCGAAATTCGTGACGAAGAGCGACGAGCCTTTCATAGCCGTGTCCTCCAAAAAAGGCCGAGATGGCAATTCCATCCCGGGATGCAGGGTAGCACAGTTTCAACTAACTCAAATTCCTATTCGGCGCTGTCGCTTGAACCGGAGCAACGGGCTCCTCACCTGAATTCGGCGCTACGTGATCTGCCTCCGATACAATCAGCAACATAATGCGCTCAGGGCCAGTCGGAAATATTGGCTCATGCGGGCCGGCACGCTATGGTCCGATATTAAGATTGTTGCCCTATGGCCTAGACGACAGCGGCGCGAGAAACTGTTCGTGAGAAGTTATCGAAGCTCACACTTCATCGCGTTCGGTGCCGCATGTGCGATGCTGGCCCTCGATCAGCTGACAAAGCATTGGGCGGTTGGATCATTGGAAATTGGCACCACCGTCAAACTACCAGGTCCCATTGACCTTACCCTTGCGTTCAATCGCAGCAACGCATTTGGTCTGATTCCAGACTACGGTGAGTTCTCGCGATGGGCACTCGCTTCCATCGGCCTTGCGGTAGCGTCAGTTTTGCTCGGATCCATACTCTGGCGACCGACATCGACCATCAATGCTTTTGGACTCGCCTTCATCGGCGCCGGAGCAGCCGGAAACGCTATCGACCGTCTTCGATTGGGTGCCGTCGTTGACTTGTTCGACGCCTCGAAACTTCGATTTGTCTGGATTTTCAACGTCGCCGACGTTTCAATCGATTTGGGGATCGCGCTCATTTTGCTCGCTGCGCTCCTGCCGTCTTTGGAGGCCGCCAAGGTAGACCACGGCAACAGCTAGGTTGAGATATTCGAATGCGACCCTTGAGCGAGCGGAGGCGACCGATGGAATGCACGATCCGGCCGGCGCGCCAAGACGACGCCGGCGACATCAGCGCGGTCATCCTGCGTGCACTGCGCGAAACCAATGCCAGGGACTATGCAAGCGAGATCATCGAGCGGGTCGAGCGCAGCTTCAGTCCGGACGCCGTGCTGCAGCTGATCGGCAAGCGCACCGTCTTTGTTGCCGCGATTGATGGTCGTGTGGTTGGAACGGCAAGCCTCGACGGAAACGTGGTCCGTACGGTGTTCGTATCCCCCGACGTTCAGGCGAGGGGTATCGGCAGGCTGCTGATGGAAGCGGTCGAGCGCACGGCACGCGAGAGAAGTATCCCCAACCTGGCTGTGCCCTCATCGATCAGCGCCGAGACCTTCTATGCGCAGCTCGGATACAGGGCCGTGCGCGACAGCTACCACGGTGAAGAGCGGACCATCATCATGGAGCGATCGCTGGCGGACGGTGATTAGGTTCGGTCGGGGCCCACAAGCCGCACAGGAAACGGCACTGTCCGCATGGACGACGAGGTCGTCACCTCCGGTGCAGAGGCGCATCTCCTCCATCCGTGGCCTCTTGCGACCTCAATACCAACGGCGTAGCCCATTTGGGAGTTCAGTCGTTTGGATATTTGAGGTGCAATAATAGCGGCGATTGATCTCGCAGGCGCAACCAGAGGCAGAGGCTCGCCCGCTACCGGCAAAGAGCCGACAGGAGGGGAAGTTGGTTACCTACACAGGAACTCTGGCGGCCGACAGCCATACCGGCAACGAAGACGTCATGTATGGCCTGGACGGAGGCGATACCCTGACCGGGAATTCCAGCGCGGTCCAGCCAACCATTTACGGTGGTGAGGGCGATGACATCCTGACCGCCGGTGCCGCTTCTCCCGGTGGTATAGTTTACGGTGGCTCCGGCAATGACACGATAGCCGGCTACGGGACATTCTACGGCGACGCAGGGAATGATCGGATCACGGTGTCCGACTTTGGACCGGGCTACGGTGGTGACGGCGACGACACCATCAACTCCGTTCTGACCGCATCCTACAATGGCGTTGCGTATGGCGACGGCGGCAATGATCTCTTCACCGGCTTCGCCGTGCATTGGGACGGTGGCGACGGCAACGACAGCCTTTACGGCTCCTACGATCACGACGATGGCCCGCAGCCAGTGGTGTTGGGCGGCAACGGCAACGACGTGATCGTATTCACCGGCGATGGGCAGGTTGGCAAAGCTCTTTTCTACGGCGGGTTGGGCAATGACAGCATCTATGGTGGCGCAGCAGAAGAAACCATCGTCGGCGATATCGGAGTAGACCTGTTGGAAGGCGGCGGCGGGGACGATTGGATCTATCTTCCAACGGGAGGCGGCAACGCCTACGGGGGAGCCGGCAACGACGTGCTGCTGGGGTCGCAGGTCTTCGACGTCCTGATCGGTGATGATGGCAACGACATCATGTACGGCTATGGCGGAAACGATTACGCCTATGGCGGCAACGGCGACGACGTGATGTACGGCGGCGATGGCGGCGGTCCGGGCACCGGTGTGGGCAACGACACTTTTGTCGTCAACGACGTTCCGGGAGTGCAGGTCGTGCAGGACTGGACGCCGAGCCTGGACGTCGTGCAATTGAACGGCTCCGGTTTCACGTCCTTTGCCGACGTGCTGTCGCACTCGTATCAGAACGGGGCCTATTTCGTGGTTCAGGTCGACGCCGACACGGCGGTGTGGCTGAATGGCGCTACGGCGAACACGGTCACGGCGGCAAATTTCTCCATCGTGAGCTGATGCGGATTCGGCGCGAGGCGCGCCAAGCGGTACCTTATCCGCGCGCCTTGTGCCGACGTCACCGTGCGCAGGTCATAAGCCTAGGCTGCCACAACCAGTGGTCCCGTCATGTCGTCCATCGTCGGCACCAGCGACGGTGCGTCGCACTCCTGCTGGGCGAGCTGGTCCACGAGCTCGCGCAGCCTTGGCGGCAAATCGGCGTAATCGCCGCGCAGCGCATGGCGCAGTCTCCAGCCGATCTCCTCGCAGATGGCGCGCGCGTGCTCGGGCGCGATCGGATGGTGCTGAATCATGGACGTAAGCTGCCAGGACTTGAACTGCCAGGACTCGAACTGCCAGGACTCGAACTGCCAGGACTTGGACCGTTTGCGGCGACCGCGCCGTCAAACTGCATTTCCGTCAACACGGATCCCGCATACGCACATGCGATCAAGACGAGGATCCGAACAATGCTGGACATCGCTCGTACTCCCTTTTCCTCTCCTTCAATAGCAGCAGGTCGTTGCCGCCCGATTAGGGAAACTGGTTCGCGCGGCCTTTAAGGGAATGGTAAACGTGAAGTTCACGAGCGATCGGTGACCCCGACGCTTGCCGCCCGCCAGCGTCCCGGCTGGATGAAAAATCTGCGGGGCGGTGTCGGCCCTCGAAAACCCCGTTCGTCGTTCCGATGCCCCATGAGGCGGGGCTCAGATAAGGAGACGGACGATGCGCGTGATGGTGCTCGTGAAGGCCACCGAAGACAGCGAAAAGGGGCTGTTCGACACGGCCTGGCAGGCCGAGATGATGGCGGCGATGGGCCGGTTCAACGACGAGCTGCGCGATGCCGGCATCCTGCGCGCCGCCGACGGCCTCAGGCCCTCCTCCCACGGCAAGCGTGTCGCATTCGACGGCAACGCCCGTACCGTCACCGACGGGCCCTTCGCCCCGGCGCGCGACCTGGTCGCCGGCTTCTGGCTCTGGGAGGTCAAGGACATCGACGAGGCGGTTGCCTGGGTGAAGCGTTGCCCCAATCCGATGCCGGGACCAAGCGAGATCGAAATCCGGCCGCTGTACGAGATGGCCGATTTCGGCTGAGGCTTCGATGCCGGCGGGCGCGCCGCCCCGCTGATGCCGTGCCCTGATGTCCCCAATCAGGGGGACAGACGTATCGGGCGGAATCAATATGATGCGGAACCGGACGCCGGTCGGCTATCATCGGCCGCGCATAAGAAGAACTTGCTGGGAGGATTTGCAATGAAGCTGGCCATGGCCGGACTCTGGGTACTCGCGAGCGCGATCCTGATGGCGCCGGACGCACATGCGGACATCAAGGTCGGCGTCGTGGTGTCCGCATCAGGACCGGGCTCGGCGCTCGGCCAGCCGCAGATGCGCACCATCGCCGCGCTGCCGAAGGAGATCGGCGGCGAGAAGGTGACCTATATCGCGCTCGATGACGAGTCCGATCCGACCAAGGGCACACAGAATGCGCGGCGCCTCGTCATCCAGGACGGCGTCGACATCCTGATCGGCTCCTCGCTGACGCCTGTGACCATGCCGATGCTCGACATCGCCGTGGAATCCAAGACGCCGATCATCTCGCTCGCGGCGGCGACCGCGATCGTGCAGCCGATGGACGACCGCCGCCGCTGGGCGTTCAAGGTGGTGCCCAATGACGATCTGATGGCGGCGGCGATCCTGAAACATATCGCGAAGTCCGGCATCAAGACGCTCGGCTATATCGGCGTGTCGGACGGCTATGGCGAAAGTTACTACAAGGAGGTGTCGCGGTTGGCGCCGACGCTGGGCCTCACCGTCACGACGCATGAGGTCTATGCGCGCGCCGATACCAGCGCGATGGGCCAGGCGCTGAAGGTGATCGCGACCAATCCGGAGGCGGTGTTCATCGCTTCCGCCGGCACGCCGGCCGTGCTGCCGCAGGAGGCGCTGCGCAGCCGCGGCTATGCCGGCAAGATCTTCCAGACCCACGGCGTCGCGTCGGAGGAATTCATCAAGCTCGGCGGCGCCAATGTCGAGGGCGCGGTCTTCACCGGCGAGGCCTTCACCATCGCCGATGATCTGCCGGCGAACGATCCGTTCCGCCAGGCGCGCGACGAATTCGCGTCGTCCTACGAGAAGGTCAACGGGCAGAAGCCGAACATTTTTGGCGCGCATCTGTGGGATGCCGTCACGCTGTTCAAGCGGGCGGCGGCCAACGCGCTGAAATCGGCGAAACCGGGCACGCCGGAATTCCGCGCCGCGCTGCGCGACGAGCTGGAGCGCGGCAAGGACGTCTATCTGAACAACGGCCTCTCGACGATGAGCCCGACCGACCACAATGGCTATGACGAGCGGTCCGCGTTCCTGATCAAGGTCGAGGGCGGCAAGTTCCGGCTGGTGAAGTAGGCGCTCGAAATTGGCTAGTCGCCGCTCCATCGCCATCGCGGCGGCTCGCCCTTCCACCAGCACACGCCGGTGAGCAGGACGCTCAAACCGAGCACATAGGCAATGAAGCCTGTGTGAGAGTGCGGAATGATCATCGCCGCCCCGACCGCGATCAGAATCACGAAGCCTGCGACGACCGCCCAGCCTTGCCAGGAGACCGGCGGTCCCCAGCCCCAGCCATACCGCTTGGCGGGAAACCAGTAGTTGCTGTCATGCTGCATGAGAGTGCTCCAGCAAACGACAAGAGACCCTTCACACCTTGCCCGGTCCGCAGATGCCCTTGAGCGCCTGCCATTCGGCCGGGGAAAGTAGCGGCTGGCCGGTCGCCGGGTTGGCGGCGTCCGCCTTGCTCATGCGCGCGAGGCGGTCTTCGGTCAGCGGATGGCTGGAGACGATCGAAATCCCCTTGCCGCCTTCCTTGCCGGTGACGCGGAACATCAATTCGCCCATCGGCTTCGCCGGACGGCCGAGCCGGTGCATGGTCTCGATCGCGAAGGTGTCGGCATTGGTTTCGGCGTCGCGCGAATAGGATGACGTCACCAGCGAGCGCGAGGCGAAGATCAGCGCGCCGGAGCCCGTGATGTCGCCGAACAGCAGCCCGATCAGGAACGAGGTACCGCCATTGTGGATCAGCTCGCGCATGTTGTCGCGATGGCGGAGATGGCCGAGCTCATGCGCCAAAACGCCGGCGATCTCGTCCGGGTTCTCCGCCTTCTCAAGCAGCCCCTTGAACAGAAAGACCTTACCGCCCGGCAGCGCGAAGGCGTTCGGCACCGGCGTCGCCAGCACGCCCGACTGCACCGAATTGTCGAGGCCTGCGGACTCCCGCAATTTGCCGACGAGCTTCTCGAATGCCGCTTGCCCCGCCGCGTCGCTGCACGGCTTGCCGTCGAACAGCACCTTGACCTGCGCCTCCGCGACATCGCCGAGGCGGCGTTCGAAAGAGTCAGGCACCAACGGCGTCAGCCGGTCGGCGGCGAGCGGCACGCCGAACAGCACCACCAGCACGATCGACACCGCCGCCGCGAGCGACCAGCCGACGATCGCGGCGACGCCCTTGCGGTTCGGCAGCCCCTCCTCGAGCGTGTCGCAGCGCGCGACGAGCGCGGCGATCAGCTGCGCGTCGCGGATCTCGAGCCGCGCCAATTGTGGTGCGGTGAGGCAGCTCAGCCGCAACAGGCCGGACGGGCTGTCGGCGCGGCGGATGTCGGCATAGGCCCAGCGCGCGAGCAGCTCGCCGTCCTCCCTGATCTCCAGCGCATCGGACAGTTTGAGCGCGACCAGACGCCTCCGGCTCGACGCGCCGTCGAAGAAGACGCCGCCTTGTGCAGGCGTCGACGCGGGGTTTGTCTGGCCGGAATCGGTATCCATGTCGCTAGAAGCCCGCGACGTCGAGGCCGTCGGCAAAGCCTTCGCCGAGCGCATTGGCGAGTTCGCCGCGGGCGGTGACGTTGGCCGCCGCCTGGATGTTGTGCACGATGGTCGACGACAGCACCCGGACCCAGAGATCGCGCATCAGATAGACGCGCATCACCACATTCATCGCCAGCACGAAGGCGAGATAACCGACGCCCGCGAGAGTGATCAGCGGAATGCTCTTGGCGAACGCCTCGGTTTTGAAGAAGGTCTCGATCGAGGAGCCGTCCATGCTGGCGACCAGGAAGGTGCACAGCACGAGATAGGCAAGGTACACCGTGCCGAGCAGCATGGCCCAGCCGATCACCTTCCAGTACAGCCCGATCAGCGCGCTGCGACGCATGGTGGATTCCAGCCTAACCCCGCCGAAGCGGATGCCCGACAGCCACCAGCGCCACTCGATCGCCTTGAACGCGGCATAGATGAACGGCGCGAAGATCGTCATGTACAGCGCGAACGGCGTGAGCAGCCAGAGCCACCAGCCCTGCTTGAAGAAATCCCAGCCGCGGCCTTCGAAGGAACCCCGCAGATCGCCGTAATAGGAATGCCGCATCTTGTAGCGTTCGAGCGCCGCCTCGCGCCATGGCAGCGCGAGGCCGAGCGTGATCACGACCAGCAGGCCCCATAGCGAAGCTTTCAGCGCATAGATCCAGCCCGAGCCGCTCATCCAGAAGCGGACGCCGCGCCACACCGTGCGGGTCAGCCGGTAACGCCGCGCGCGATAGATCGCGAACTGGCCGAACAGGTAGAAGAACGCGACCAGCGGCAGCGAGAAGAACGTCTTGACGTGCTCGGCTTCAATGACGAGCAGGGAGTAGCCGAGATAGATCGGCACCAGGATCGCGAGCGCGACCAGGAAGCCGATCAGCAGTTCCTTGGCGCGGCCGGTATATTCCGGCGCGTCGCCATCGATCTGGGTGTTCGACCAGAGGTGACGGCGGATGTCGGTGGTGAGCCAGAACCGGTAGAAGCCGACCGTGACGAGCTCGAGCCCGGCGCCGCGCGCGACCAGGCGGAAGAACTCCTGCCGCTTCCCTGAAAACCCCACCGGCATCGGCGGCGGGACCGGCGGCGGCTGCGGCGGCCCCAGCGGGGTCCAGCTCATGTCGTTCACGGGATAGCTCCAGGACGGGACAATCTCTGCGTATCAAAACCACAGGTTTGTCGCTGCGAGTGTGATCCAGGTTTCACACAAGGTCGAGAGCGTGGGGGTATTTTTGGCGGCAGGCGGTTGGCTTTACCTTAACGGGATCGCCGGAAAAGGGTGCAGCCTTTGCTGCGGACATCGGCCGCGGGCTGAGCAAAGCCGGCCTTCCTTCCGACCCTCGTCCCAATCCTTGCGAGCGAGCCCCGCTCGCCTCGAACCCCCGCCAGAGATAAACCGACAGAACGGCTAGCAAAGACACCGCCGCAAAAGCGAGGAAACCTGGCGATGAACAAGTGGATATTGTCGGCATGTTTTTTGGCGCTGACGGCAGCTCCCGCCGCTGCCGCCGACGTGCGCCTGGAGTCCTATCGCAATCCAGCGAATGAGAATTTTCGCATCTTCAATCATATGTACCTGGACGGCGCGCGGGGCGGCATGATGGCTTCCAATGCCTGGCTGAAACGGCATGGCGGCCAAATGTTGTTCTGCATGCCCGACAACCTCGCGCTGAGCACTGAGCAAACCGAAGAGATCATGCTCAAGTCCGCCGACAAGCGGGCCGCGAAAGGCGACATGGCCGTCGCTTCCCTGCTGCTACGGGGCCTGCAGGATACCTTCCCCTGTGAAAAACCCGCCAGCCAATAAGCGCCCTCTCCACCCGCATTGTTCGCAAGCGCATAGCCAAATCAACCGCCGTTTCAAACAGACCCGCACGCCGCGCCCGCCCGCGGCCGGTGCAAAAGGCCCGGATTCGGCCGCTTTGGCCTGACATCAATGCGGCCAAATGCGCGTTGAGCGCCCTTGCGCAAAAGCCCGAATGAGAATGTAATTCGGTAAAACATGCCGCGCCGGCGATGCCCCGGCTGCGAAACGGTTGAGGAGCCGCTCATGCACGGGACCGCCGATCTCGTCAAAGATGTGAATTTGGACACCGCACGCGAGCGCGCCAATGCGCTTCCACTTGCCGACTATGATCCCGGCGATCCCGAGCTGTTCAAGACCGATACATTCTGGCCGTATTTCGACCGGCTGCGCCGTGAGGATCCGGTGCATTACTGCAAGGACTCGATGTTCGGTCCGTACTGGTCGATCACCCGCTACAACGACATCATGGACATCGAGACCAACCACGCGATGTTCTCCTCGGCCGCCTCGCTCGGCGGCATCACCATCCGCGACGTGCCGCCGGACCTGCGCCGCGAAAGCTTCATCGCGATGGACCAGCCGCGCCATTCCGCGCAGCGCAAGACCGTGGCGCCGATGTTCACGCCGACCCACCTTGACGACCTTGCGCTCAACATCCGCAAGCGCTCGACCGAATGCCTCGACAATCTGCCGCGCGGCGAGGTGTTCGACTGGGTCGACAAGGTCTCGATCGAGCTCACCACGCAGATGCTCGCCGTGCTGTTCGACTTCCCCTGGGAGGACCGTCGCAAGCTGACGCGCTGGTCCGACGTTGCGACCACCCTGCCCGGCGCCGGCGGCCTCGTCGCCACCGAAGACGAGCGGCAGGCCGAACTGATGGAGTGCGCGACCTATTTCGCAAGGCTCTGGAAGGAGCGCTCCGGCCAGCCGCCGAAGAGCGACCTGCTCTCGATGATGGCGCACAGCGACGCCACGCGGAACATGGACCCGAAGAATTTCCTCGGCAACCTGATCCTCTTGATCGTCGGCGGCAACGACACCACGCGCAACACGCTGTCCGGCAGCATCTATGCGCTGAGCAAGCATCCGGAGCAGTACCGCAAGCTGCGCGAGAACCCGGCATTGATCGACAGTTTCGTTCCGGAGGTGATCCGCTGGCAAACGCCGCTCGCCCATATGCGGCGCACCGCGCTCGCCGACTACGAATTCCGGGGACGCCAGATCAAGAAGGGCGACAAGGTCGTGATGTGGTACGTCTCGGGCAACCGCGACGAGGAGGCGATCGAGAAGCCCTACGAGTTCTTGATCGACCGCGCCCGCCCGCGCACCCACATCTCCTTCGGCTTCGGCATCCACCGCTGCGTCGGCCTGCGGCTCGCCGAGCTGCAGCTCAAGATCATCTGGGAGGAAATCCTGAAGCGCTTCGACACGATCGAGGTGGTGGAGGAGCCGCTGCGGGTGTATTCCAGTTTCATCAAGGGCTACGAGACGCTGCCGGTGCGGATTGCCGCCTGACGCCTCTCGAGCCAACCGGGATCAAGAGCCATGAACGTCCAGACCGCCATCCGTGCCGATCGGGTCGAGCTAGAGCGCCAGGCGCGCGAGGAAGCCTATGCGACGCCGCTCAGGGATTTCCATCCCGGCGCGCCAAAGCTGTTCCAGAACGACACGCTGTGGCCGTGGTTCGAGCGGCTGCGCAAGGAAGAGCCGGTGCACTACTGCACCAATTCGCCGATCGAGCCGTACTGGTCGGTGGTGAAGTACAACGACATCATGCATGTCGACACCAGCCACGGCATCTTCTCCTCGGATTCCACGCTCGGCGGCATCTCGATCCGCGACGTGCCGCCCGGCTACGACTATCCGAGCTTCATCGCGATGGACCAGCCCAAGCACGCCCATCAGCGCAAGACCGTGTCGCCGATGTTCACCCCTGATCATCTCGACGAGCTGGCAAAGTTGATCCGCCAGCGCTCGGCCAGCGTGCTCGACAATCTGCCGCGCAACGAGACCTTCAATTTCGTCGAGCGCGTCTCGATCGAATTGACCACCCAGATGCTGGCGACGCTGTTCGACTTCCCCTGGGAGGAGCGGCGCAAGCTGACGCGCTGGTCCGACGTCTCCACCGCGCTGCCGAAGAGCGGCGTCGTCAACTCGCCGGAACAGCGCCGGCAGGAGATGGACGAGTGCTACGCGTATTTCTCAAAGCTCTGGAACGAGCGCGTCAACGCGCCGCCGAAGAACGACCTGCTGTCGATGATGGCGCATAGCGACGCCACCCGGCACATGGACCCCGACAATCTGATGGGCAACATCATCCTGCTGATCGTCGGCGGCAACGACACCACGCGCAACACCATGAGCGGCTCGGTGCTGGCGCTGCACGAGCATCCCGACCAGTTCCAAAAGCTGAAGGAGAACCCCGGTCTGATCGACACCATGGTGCCGGAGGTGATCCGCTGGCAGACGCCGCTCGCGCATATGCGGCGCACCGCGCTGGTCGACACCGAGATCGGCGGCAAGACGATCAAAAAGGGCGACCGCGTCGTGATGTGGTACGTCTCCGGCAACCGCGACGACGAGGTCATCGACCGTCCCGACGAGTTCATCATCGATCGCGCCCGGCCGCGCATCCATCTGTCGTTCGGCTTCGGCATCCACCGCTGCGTCGGCATGCGGCTCGCCGAGCTGCAGCTCAAGATCGTCTGGCAGGAGATGCTGAAGCGCTTCGACCGCATCGAGGTGGTCGGCGAGCCGAAGCGGGTCTATTCCAGCTTCGTGCGCGGCATCGAGAACCTGCCGGTGCGCATCCCGGGCTGACGCGCTCCCCCGAACATTCTGCAAATCTGACCAGAGCGAAGCGCCTGCCCACGGGGCAGGCGCTTAGTCGTTCAATTACTGGATACTGCGTCACAATGGCCGCGACGTGGACGCGGTTGACAAAGGCTTTGACCCGGTGCGATGTAAACGGCAACGACGCAACCTCGACGTGTTCACGCAAGCTTTTCCGGCCTCATGCTAGGACCGCAGGCATCCTCGCCTGCTGGCGACGAACAGGATCAATTTCAAGATCGATCGTATTTGGCAAGCGGCGGCAGGCCAGGACGCCTGCGGTCCGGGTGCCGCCAAAGGGAAAACGCCAATGTCATCTCCACGTGCAGCACCGACCGTACTCGACGTCTACACGCAGGGAGCCCCCTGGACCAACGCCACTCCGAACCGCATTCTGAAAACCACCGCTGTACCGGTTTCATTGCCTTATATCGGAATGACCGCGTGGGACGCGAACACCGCACGGTTCAGCGCGGTTTCCGCTCCCGATCCAACAACAGGAATACAGTATTTTTGTCTTGTCCTGGACGATGGCGGCACGCCAACCGGGATGCGCTATGACTTTAGCCTCAATCCGGTCGCCATACCTGATCATCCAGACACAGCAGCAGGCGTCTTCATGACCCTCACTGACGGCTGTCAACTCTCCACGTTCTACGGATGGACCTACATCATCGATCCGGCGAGCGGCGGCCATTACTTCGTCTGCGCTGCATCAGGCACAACACCATCTCCAACGAACGGGCTGTACTGGATTTGCCTGACTGAAACCTACAAATTGCTTCCGCCGAGCATGCAGCCGTACCAACCGGCCTCCGGAATAGAACCGCAGGGGGTCTGGTCGACCGGCGACACCGTCTGGTTCACAAAACAGGACGGCTCACTTTGGCAAGTCTTGCTTGCTGATGTGCTCGCGAACAAAACCACCTCGTTGCAGCAGGTCAGCTCAACGGGAACTGTTCAAGGCGTCATTTCCGACGGCGCAGCTGCTCCGACGTATTATGTGCTTTCGGCGGTTGCCACCAGCGGCGGCTACAGCCTTGTCCAGTTTCAAGCGGGCAACCCGGCAAGCGCCGTGACGATCGAGGCGGGATTTAATCCTGGCGGAATCAAGACGACCCCGGACGGCGCCGTCTGGAAGGTCATTTCCGATTTAAACCCCGGCGATCTTCAGCAGCCGAAGTCGGAAGTCCGCTTGCTTGTCCCCAGCTATCCCGTGCGAGGCCAGCTCCCTGCGTGGGTCGATCCGTTTCTCACCGCCGATCCATCGCTTTATGCCGCCGGACTGACGCAATCCATCATGGATGCGATCCCACTCTCAGCCACGAACATTTTGCTTTTAACGACCCCGAATGCGAGCTCCTACAGCCTGAATCCCACCGATCCGACCATGCTCTGGCAGATGACTCGCGTTGGAATCGGAGTCTTCGATCAACCGGCGATTCCCTTGAATGTATACACCGGCACAGCACTCACCGCTTACTCCCAGATCAGCCAGGACTTGATCAACGCCGGCCCAAGCGCAAACGACATCAGGGCGCAGTATAGCCAGATGTCTTCAGCGCAGGCCGCTGACTACATCGCCGCTCTTTCAACGATGACCGTGCCCCCGGCCTTCACGGAACCTGCTGTGTGGAACGGCGTTCAGACCGACCTTTACAACGAGTTGAGTAACCTGGTGTCGACGTCGTCGTTTTGGACCGCGATTACACAGCTCGTCTGGGTGCAAAGTCAGGTCGAAAGCCTGGCGGCAGGTTCCGTCTCAGGCAATCTCGCGATCAAGACAACCGCAACCTTGATCAACAGTACCTCTCGTCAGGTTAACGCCTTGAACATTGCCAGCCTGACGACGGGCGGCACAGCCTCTGTTCTCACGTTCATCGGAGGTATCCTGGCGGTCAGCGCGCCGGCAGGCGCTGCGACACTGGGCCTGGCCACAGCAGCCGCGGCGATCGTCGGGCTGATTTGTGCGTTCTTCGGATCTCGAAATACCGACTATTCCATCAGCGTGAGCGATCCGATGTACTACATCAGCGCCAAGCTCGGAGAGATAGACAACGCCCTCGGCAAAGTCTTCACCGCGACACAGGATACAATGACGGCTTACGCCGTGGCCAACACCAAGGACGGCGGGATGTTGGCGACAGTCGGGGCCCTCTACCGAAGCGGTCTATGGACGGCGAGCCCGCCCGACTTCACAAAGGGTTCAACTCTAGTCCCCTCCGATTTTGAGGCCTACTACAACGCGTGCGTACTAACCTATCTCCAAGCGTTCGTGCCCCTCATCACCGGGATGAATCTCATCATTATCGGCGACGGGGAAAAGTGGAGCACCTACAAGGGTCAACCGGTCTATGTAAGTCCTGCGCACACCTGGTGGAATACGATGGGTGACAACTATCAGGGAGCATTGCTGCAATACGCGTCAAAAGACAATCAAAGCAAACCACTCGGCCAGGATCTTGACGCACTGCTGTTCACGACCCTGGGCGTTTCTTATGAGGAAGTGTTTCAGCAATGGAATATTCCGACAACGCCGTCCTGGACTTCGAGCGAATAGACAATGACCCGATAGCGCAGCGCCGGAGCGCTTCGACGATCATCGCGCCGCCGGCGGCGAGAGCATTGGCCGCACCTTGCGAGGCGCATCGTTCATCAGCCACATGGTAGATTATCCTTGGCTGTCAGCGCGGTAGGCCCTATGTCTGCCGGGCATGGGTGATGCGCCACGACGAGCTGCCGCCTTTTCCGGCGTGCTGTTTCGGCGGCGTCTTGCAGCTTGGACCAGTTGACGAGACATGAACCGAAAAGAACGCCGCGCGGCCAATAAGCGACGTGACGACTCCACAAGCAGGCCCGCCGCGCCTGGCTTCGGCTCGGCGGTCATCAGTACCGCTGACCTCGCCGCTCAGGCGAGTCGCTCCTACGGCGCGGGCCGCGTCAGCGAAGCGCAGGAGATTTGCCGGCAAATTCTCGCCCGCGAGCCGGCCCATGTGCAGAGCCTGAATCTTCTCGGCCTGATGGCGCAGGCCTCCGGCGATCACCGCGCCGCAGCGAAGATGTTCGTGAAAGCGATTGCTGCGGACGAGGTGAACGCCGCTTGCCATTACAATGCCGGCTATTCGTACCAGGCACTGGGCAATCGCGCCAAAGCGGCGACGCATTTGAGCAAAGCGCTTGCACTCGGCATGGACGCGAAGGCCGGCAGCCTCATCCTGCAGAGCCCTGTCATTACCAGCCATCTCGGGCGGATTGATGCCAAGTGGCCGCTGCCGGTAACGAACGTCGAATTGTTCGGCACCGAAGGCGTCGCGCCGCTTGCGAGCGACCTCTTCCTGCGCTGTGCGATGGAGACGACGACGCTGGCCAGCATGCCGATCGAGGTGCTGCTGGGATATGCGCGCGCCGAGCTGCTGCGGCTCGCCGGCAATCAAGGCTCGGAGGATGAGGATATCGTCGCCTTTGCGTGCGCGCTCGCCGGGCAATGCTTCATCAACGGGTATGTCTATGGACGGACTGAGGCAGACGCCGAAGGTGCGAGCGCCCTGCGCGATCGGCTGCTGCAGGACCTGGCGTCCGGGGCCGCCATCACGCCGCTCACGCTGGCGGTGGTTGCGGCCTATTTCCCCCTGCATGCCCTGCCGGCGGCGGAAACGCTGCTGCGCCGGGACTGGCCCGCGGCCGTCACCGGCCTGTTGCGGATGCAGCTGCGCGAACCCCTTGAGGAAATGGCCGAGCGCAGCGCCATCACGGCGCTCACTCCCATCAAGAACAGCGTCTCGGTCGAGGTGATGCGCCAGTACGAGGAAAATCCCTATCCGCGCTGGACCATCAACCCGCTGACGGCCCTCGTCGCCGATCAGGCGCGGGGAAAGATCGCCCTGACGGCAGAGCGGCAAGCCAAGCTTGATATTCTGATCGCAGGCTGTGGCACCGGCTCGCACGCGATCCAGATCGCGCAGGTCTATCCGAACGCCCGCTTGCTCGCGGTCGACATCAGCATGACCAGCCTCGCCTATGCGCGCCGCAAGACGCGTGAGCTGGGCCTGCGAAACATCGAATATGCGCAGGCGGATATTCTGGAATTGGGCTCGATCGATCGCACCTTCGACAGCATCGAGTCGGTCGGTGTGCTGCATCATCTTGCCGAGCCGATGGCCGGCTGGCGCGTGCTGGTCCCGCTGCTGCGGCCGGGCGGCACGATGCGCATCGGGCTCTACAGCGATCTGGCGCGCCGCGTGATCGTTGAGGCCCGCGCCCGCATTGCCGCGCGCGGCTATCGCGCCACCGCAGAGGACATCAGAAGGTGCCGCCAGGACATCTTCCGCGAAGCCGAACAGTGGAAGCCGCTGATCGGCGCCAAGGATTTCTACAGCATGAGCGGCTGCCGCGACCTGCTGTTCAACATCATGGAGCATCGCCTGACGATCCCCGAGATCGCGGCATTCCTGAACGATCATGGCTTGTCGTTCACGGGCTTCGAACCGTTTGACGATCCGACGGTGATGGAAAAATTTCGCAAGCAGTTTCCGGGCACGGCCGACGAGGCCAGCCTCGATCAGTGGCACCGCTTCGAGATCGAGCATCCGGAGACGTTCTGGGATATGTATGTCTTCATGGTGGGCAAGAACGCGAACTGAGGCTTCAGGGCGCCATCATAAGCGCACGCGATGCCTCCGACCGGCCGCACGCTCAGTTCGTGCGCCAGCGGCTTACTCGATCACCTCATCCGCGCCGCTGACAACTGAAGCAGAGAACTCGCGGCCAAGCAGCTTGGCGGTCTTCAGGTTGATCACGAACTCGACCTTGGTCACCAGTTGCACCGGAAGATCGGCAGGCTTTTCGCCCTTCAGAACCCGGCCGGCATAGATGCCCGCGCGCCGATGCGACTGCACAAAATCACCTCCATAGCTCATCAACCCTCCAGCCAGGGGGAAGTCGCGGGTCTGCGTGATTGCGGGCACGCCATACTTCGTCGCGAGATCGGCCAGTCGCTGGCTACGAAATGCGAAATAGGGATCGGAGGTGAATACGAGTGCGTTTGCCTGCTCGTTCGCCACGGCAGAGAACAGCGATTCAAATTCATCTTCCTTGCTTGCACTCAGGATCTGCAGCTGAACCCCCAGGGTTTCGGCGGCGGAGCGCAGCCTCTGCACTTGTGAACCGGCAGTGGGACTTGTCGGGTTGGTGACGACCCCCAATGTGGTGGCCGCCGGCAGCAGCTCGTGCATCAACTCAAGCCGCTTCGGCGACACGTCGACGCTCAGGCTCGAGACTCCCGTGATATTGCCTCCCGGCCGCGACAGGCTGTCCACCACGCCCAACTGGACCGGGTCGCCGCCCATCTCGAAGACGATGGTCGTGGTGGTGCCGGTCGCTTTGGCGGCAAGTGCGACCGGGGCGCCGCCGGGTGCGACCATCACATCCACATTGCGTGCGACCAGCTCGGCGGCCAGAGCGGGCAAGCGAGCATATTGCCCGTTGGCCCATCGATATTCGATCGCAACGTTGCGGCCCTCCACGAATCCGACTTCGGCAAGTCCCTGGTGAAATGCTTTCAGCCGACTGCCAAACAGATCAGGCGATTCCGGGCAAAGATAGCCGATGACCGGCATGGACGATTTCTGCGCATGCGAGGATGTCGCCCAGGTCGCGGCGGCGGCCATCAACGAGAGGAAGTCGCGCCGTCTGGCACGTCCGCGCAACGTTGCTGCTCCAGCGTCAACGCATCTCATGCTCACGAACTCGCTGCTCGCCGTCGATCGAAGCATATCTCAGGGGGCTCAGCCAGTCGCCAACGGATTGCGCCGAGCACCCGCGAGCCGGCATCAGCTAGGGCACATCAAAGGAAATTTCGGAGACCGGAACGGCCTCATCGAAGCCCTTGATTTGTCGATTCCCGATCTCCTGCACAGCCCGCTTGCCGCGCACGCTTGCGGCGATCTCGGCGTCGACCAGGATTTCCCGGTCTGCGGCAGATGCGCACAGGCGGGCCGCCAGATTGACCACGCTGCCGATCGCCGTGTAGTCGAGCCGGTCCTCGTACCCGATGCGGCCGACGGTGGCCGGTCCGCCGGCGAGCCCAACGCCGAAGCCGACATGGTAGCCTCGCGATCGCCAGCCGGCGATCAGCCCTTGCACGCGCTTCTGCATTTCGATCGCAAGGTCGACGGCTCTTAACGCCGGCTGCTCGACCGCAACGGGTGCGTTCACCAGCACCATCAGTCCGTCTCCGGAGAAGCTGATGAGCGTTGCTTCGAACTGCGCAATGACCCGGCCCAAAACCTCATAATATTCGGACAGCACGCTCATGACTGCCTCGGGCGCGACGCCGGCGGAAAACGCGGTGAACCCCCGCAAATCGCAGAACACAACGACGACGTCGGTACGGCGGCCATCCAGCACGCTGTCGTCGCCGGCCCGATCGACGAGATCCGCGACCTGAGGCGCGAGAAATCGCTTGAGCTTCGTGATACGCTCCTGGTGCTGCTGTGCGAGCGCGAGTTCGGCGGCCATCCTGTTGAAGCTGTTTGCAAGACGCTGAAACTCGTCTCCGGTCTGGATCGAAATGCGGTGCTCAAACGATCCGGCGCCGATCCGTTCCGTCCCCTCCTCGAGCAGCTTGATCGGCTCCGTCATCCGGTGCGCAAATGCATAGGCCAGCAGCCCTGCAAATAGGGTGCTACCTGCGAGAAGCACTGCGGTCCGCCGCAGGGCGGCATAGATCGGCGCGTAGGCTTCAGAGAGCGGCTGTGCCACCACAACAGTCCAGTCGGGTCCCGCCACAGGAGCCGCGCTGGCGGCAACCTGACGTCCCTGTGCGTCCCGGCTCGTTGCAAAGCCTGCTCCCGGGCCGATCGCGTCGCGTATGGTGCGAAATGGCTGTGAGGTTCTCTCTTCCATCCCACGGAGGACGAGGCTGATGTCGGGATGGGCAATCAGGCGACCCTGACGGTCCAGGACAAAGGCGAGACCGGTCTCACCCACCTTGATCGCCGAAACGACATCCCAGATCAGCTTGAGATTGACTTCGGCGATGGCTGCGCCGACCGCGGTTCGGTTACCCACCAAAGCAACCGTCAAATAGGGTTCCGAGCCCCTGTGATAGCTGACATCGCTGAACCAAACCTGCCTCGCGTGGGCGCCGATCACCGCAGGATCATTCGACCGGTCTGTACGACTTTCAATCCGATTGAGGCCGACCCGCGAGACATAGAGACGCTCCAACCCCTTGTTGTCGATGAGAGTCACGCTGACAATGGCAGGCGCTTGGCGAAACAGACGCAAGGCATCGGTCCGCCGCTCTTCATCCGCCTCGTCGGTCCATGGCAGCTGGACCAGCCACCCAAGCTGGACTGAAATATCGGAAATGAAGTTATGAATTTCGGCGGCAGCGGACGTCGCCTGAACGCCAAGCAGTTGGTCCAGCCTCGCGCGCTGATCACGGTAACCGAACCAGGCTTCAATGCTGCCATTGATCGCAATCGGAAACGCGACGGCCAGGAAGAGCACGAGAAAGTACTTTGGGAAGAGGCCGCGAAAGCGATCTCGGACAATCATGCCCCGATACCTGAAAATGCGACGGGTCTATCAATATGCCGAAAATGAAGCCTTGAAATGAAGCATGCCCTGCGGCCCGGCGGCGCCCGCCATTTTGCATTCTGAAGATAGGGAGCCGCTTTTTTGGCTGCAATGAGGCTGTCTGCCGATCCGGCCAAAAGACGCTCCGTCCGCCCTCCCCGCTCGCTTGGCGGCTATACAATTCTGGCATAGCTGCGCAAAGCAGATGCGAAGAGAATATAGCCCCCATCTGGCCTAAAGCCTGTGACGTGAGGCCGCGCCCATGCGCGCCCCTTGTACTGACGCGTTTTTCTTCGCGAACCGATACCCGGTTCGCTCGAAAACGCTACCGCCGAGGCCATGATGGACCAGATTGCCGTTCACCAGGACAACGCGACCAGCACCGACTGGCCGGTTACGATCTACCGCACGCTGAAGGATTTTGGCGTGGCGCAGGTGTCCTATGTCCCCGATGCGGGGCATTCCAAGCTGATCAAGCTGTCGCATGCGGATGCCGACATCAAGACCACCGTGCTGACGACCGAGGAAGAAGGCGTGGCGCTGTCCGCCGGCGCCTGGCTCGGCGGCGATCGCGCGGTGCTGCTGATGCAGTCGAGCGGCGTCGGCAATTGCGTCAACATGCTGTCACTGATGGCAAGCTGCCGCTTCCCGCTGCTGACCCTGGTGACGATGCGCGGCGAATGGGCCGAGTTCAATCCCTGGCAGATCCCGATGGGCCGAGCGACGCCGCAAGCGTTCGAGATCATGGGCACCACCGTGCTGCGGCTGGACAACCCTGACGATGCCGAGGAAGTGGTCTCGGCCGCCGCCTCGCTCGCCTATGACGGCGACCAGCAGGTCGCGGTGCTGATCTCGCAGCGGATGATCGGCCGCAAGAAGTGGACCAAGGAGACGCATTGATGTCAGCTGCAACAGGCACTCTCGATCGCCGCGCCGCCGTGAAGGCGCTGCTCACTGAGCGCGGCGACCTGCTCGTGATCTCCGGGCTCGGCTCCTCGTCCTACGATGTGTTCGACGCCGGCGAGCACCCCGGCAATTTCTATCTCTGGGGCGCGATGGGCGGCGCCGCGATGGTTGGGCTCGGCCTCGCGCTGGCGCAGCCGAAGCGCCCGGTGCTCGTCGTCACCGGCGACGGCGAGCAGCTGATGGGGATCGGCAGCCTCTTGACCATCGCCACCAAGCAGCCCGGCAATCTCTCGATCGCGGTGCTCGACAACGGCCATTTCGGCGAGACCGGGATGCAGCTCAGCCACTCCGGCCTCGGCGCCAGGCTCGAGGTGATCGCGAGCGGCGCGGGCATTGCCAGCATTTCCGATATCGCCGACATGGCCGGCGTTGAGGCCTTCCGCGCCAGCCTGCGCGATCTCGGCGGCGGCCCGCGGCTGGCGCGCATCCGCATCGCCGCCGGCGAGGTCGAGCGCGCGCTGCCGCCGCGCGACGGCACCTACCTGAAAAACCGCTTCCGTGGCCATCTCGGCTTCGCGGTGAAGTGATGCGCAAGCCGCGCTCAGGCGAGCTGGATATCCCAGAGCCCCTCGGCGCGCAGCGCGGCGACCTCGTCGCGCAACAGCTTTGCGAGCAGCGTCATCGCATTGGAGCCGGGATGCTCGACCGGCGAGGCCAGCGTCAGCTCGCGCCGCGGCGCCGGCCGCGCAATGGAGGCGGTCTCGAGCCGCCCCTCCGCCACCTCGGCGCGCACCGAGGACGGCGGCAGCAAGGTATATCCGAGGCCCTCCTCGACCAGGCTGGTCAGCACGCGAAACGAATCCGCCTCGAGCCTGACGTCGAGATCGATCTTCTTTTTGGCCGCGGCATGTTCGAGCAGCGCACGGAGCCCGTGCGAATGACTGGGCAGCACCAAGCGCTGGCGCATCAGCCAGCCGAACTCGACCTGCTTCTTCTGCTTCAGCCCGCTGCCGCGCGGGCCGACCGCGACGATGCTATCGCGGCCGAGGCTCTGCACCGTCAGATGCAGATCGACCGACGGCCCGTAGATCACCGCGAGGTCCATCTCGCCGCGATGCAGCCACTCGATCAGATGGCCGCTGTAGCTTTCGACGATGCAGAGCGAGATGCCGGGATAGCGCTCCACCGTGCGCCGCGCCAGCCGCGCCGAGAGCACGCAGCTCACCGTCGGCACCAGCCCGAGCACGACGCGGCCGGACGGTGCGCCGCCGGCGGACTGGATGTCGTCCCGGATCTGGTCGATCTGCCGCACGATACCGCCGGTGCGCGCCAGCAGCAGCCGGCCGGCATCGGTCAGCACCATGCCGCGGCCGTTGCGCGTGAACAGTTCGGTGCGCAGCTCATGCTCCAGGAGCTTGATCTGCCGGCTCAGCGCCGGCTGCGCGACCCGCAGCGTATCGGATGCCTTGCTCAGACTCCCGAGTTCCGCGACACACGCAAACGTCCTAAGCTGGCGGAAATCCATACTTGCCAATCCTGGAAGGCAGGTTGATACGCTATAACAAAACAGCATAGGGAGTTTACCGGGGCCCCACAACAGCGGGCAATTGGCCTGCTTCAGGCACAACCTCTCGGCAAGATGAAACAATGACCACACACGATCAACACACCGACGACCACACAGACATCCGCGACGCGGTGGCAAAACTCTGCGCGCAGTTTCCCGGCGAATACTGGCGCAAGCTCGATCGCCAGATGGCCTATCCGAAGGAATTCGTCGATGCGCTGACGGAGGCCGGCTATCTGTCGGTCTTGATCCCCGAGGAATATGGCGGCGCGGGCCTGAAATTGTCGGCCGCGGCGGCGATCCTGGAAGAGATCCAGCGCGCCGGCTGCAATGGCGGCGGCTGCCACGCCCAGATGTACACGATGGGCACCGTGCTGCGGCACGGCAATGATGCGCAGAAGGCCAAGTATCTGCCGAAGGTCGCGACCGGCGAATTGCGGCTGCAGGCGTTCGGCGTCACCGAGCCGACCAGCGGCACCGACACCTCGTCGCTGAAAACCTTCGCGCGCCGCGAGGGCGACCATTACGTCGTCAACGGCCAGAAGATCTGGACCAGCCGCGCCGAATATTCCGACCTGATGGTGCTGCTGGCGCGCACCACGCCGAAGGAACAATCGAAGAAGCGCACCGACGGGCTTTCGGTGTTCATCGTCGACATGCGCGAGGTCAAGGGCAAGGGCCTGGAGATCCGCCCCATCAGAACCATGATGAACCACGCCACCACCGAAGTGTTCTTCACCGACATGAAGGTGCCGGCGGAGAATCTGATCGGCGAGGAAGGCAAGGGCTTTCGCTACATCCTCTCCGGCATGAATGCCGAGCGCATCCTGATCGCGGCCGAATGCGTCGGCGACGCCAAGTGGTTCATCGCCAAGGCGACCAACTACGCCAAGGAGCGCAGCGTGTTCGGCCGTCCGATCGGACAGAATCAAGGCATCCAGTTTCCAATTGCAAAAGCCTACGCCTCGATGCGCGCGGCCGAGCTGATGGTGAAGGAAGCCACCCGCAAATATGAAGCCGGGCTCGATTGCGGCGCAGAGGCCAACATGGCCAAGATGCTGGCGGCCGACGCCTCCTGGGAAGCGGCCAACGCCTGCGTGCAGACCCATGGCGGCTTCGGCTTCGCCGAGGAGTACGACGTCGAGCGCAAGTTCCGCGAGACCCGGCTCTACCAGGTGGCGCCGATCTCGACCAATCTGATCCTGTCCTTCGTCGCCGAGCACGTGCTCGGCATGCCCCGCTCCTACTGAGTTCTGTGATCATGCTGCCGCTTGAGGGATTGACCGTCATCGCCGTCGAACAGGCGGTTGCTGCGCCGTTCTGCTCGTCACGCCTGGCGGACGCCGGCGCCCATGTGATCAAGATCGAGCGGCCCGAGGGCGATTTCGCCCGCGGCTATGATGCCGCGGCGAAGGGCCAGAGCAGTTATTTCGTCTGGCTCAACCGCGGCAAGGACTCCGCGGTGGTCGATCTCGCCACCAAAGAAGGCCGCGCCACGCTGGAAGAGCTGATCGCAGGCGCCGACGTGCTGTTGCAGAACCTCAAGCCCGGCTCGATGGACAAGCTCGGCTTCTCGCGCGAGCGGCTGCGCAAGGACTATCCGAAGCTGATCATGTGCACGATCACCGGCTACGGCGACACCGGCCCCTATGCCGACCGCAAGGCCTATGACCTGCTGATCCAGGCCGAGAGCGGCCTCGCCTCGATCACCGGCGGCCCCGAAGGCGCCTCGCGCGTCGGCATGTCGATCGTCGATGTCGCGACCGGCGCTACCGCGCATGCCTCGATCCTCGAAGCATTGATTGGCCGCGGCCGCACCGGTGAGGGAGCCGACATCAGGATCTCGATGTTCGACGTGATGGCCGACTGGCTCACCGTGCCGCTGCTCAATGCCGAGGACGGCAAGTCGCCGAAGCGGATCGGCCTCGCTCATCCGTCGATCGCGCCCTATGGCGTATTCCGCTCGAAGGACGGCAAGGAAATCCTGATCTCGATCCAGAGCGAGCGCGAGTGGAAGACGCTGTGCGCCAAGGTGCTGGGACAGCCTGCTCTGCCCGACGATCCGCGCTTTGCCAACATGGTCGAGCGGGTGCGCAACCGCACGCTGACCGACCAGATCGTCAACGACAGCTTTGGCAAGCTCACGCGCGAGGAATTGCTGGCGAAGCTCGCGGAGGCCGACATCGCCTTTGCCGAGGTCAACAGCATGGACGACCTCGCCAAGCATCCGCATCTGCGTCGCATTGAGGTCGACACGCCGAACGGCAAGGTCAGCTATCCGGCGCCGGCCGCGATCGTCGTCGGTGAAGACAGGCACTACGGCAAGGTGCCCGCGATCGGCGAGCGCACCAAACGTTAGGCTGCAATGAGATCAGGCGCGATCGCAATCAAGAACGAGCTGCGCCCCCTCTCCCGCTTGCGGGGGAGGGTTGGGGTGGGGGCTCTCTCCACGAATCCCACCGTGGAGAGAGCCCCCACCCGGCGCTGCGCGCCGACCTCCCCCGCAAGCGGGAGAGGTGTGCCGAGTTTGCCGTCACACCGACGCCATCACGCTCAGATTTCTCTCACCGCGGGCAAAATCTCATGACCGATAAACTCGACCTCGATCATCTCCGCCAGTGGATCGGCCGCTCCCAGGAGGCCTCCGACGTCGTCACCAAATATCTCGTGATGGGGCTGCGCGCGACGCTGTTCCAGGAGATCGGCGAGCCAAAGGCCGGCGATGCCGCGCCGTGGACCACGCATTGGTGCCTGGCGCAGCCGGTGTTTCCGATGTCGCAGCTTGGCCCCGACGGCCATCCGACCCGCGGCGGCTTCCTGCCGCCGGTGCCGCTGCCGCGCCGGATGTGGGCCGGCGGCGAGCTCGAATTCTTCGACGCACTGCGCATCGGCGACGACGCCAAGCGCACCTCGCGCATTGCAGACGTCACAGTGAAATCGGGCTCGACCGGCACGCTGTGCTTCGTCTCGGTCAACCACGAGGTCACGACCTCGCGCGGGCTTGCGGTCCGCGAGCGGCAGGACATCGTCTATCGCGAGATGACGACGCAGGCCGCAGCGCCCGCCAAGGCGCCGCCGCCTCCGGTCGCGCAGCATCGCGAGAGCCACGTCTCCGACCCGGTGCTGCTGTTTCGTTATTCGGCGCTGACCTTCAACGGCCACCGTATCCATTACGACCGCGACTACGTCACCAAGGTCGAGGGCTATCCGGGCCTGATCTTCCACGGCCCGCTGCAGGCCTCCTTCATCGTCGAGCTCGCCGCCAAGCTGCGCGACGGCAAGCCGCCGAAGAAGCTGTCCTATCGCGGCGTGCAGCCGCTGTTCGAGGGCAGCGAGTTCTCGATCAATGCCAACGACAAGGACGGCGGCATGGAGCTGTGGACCGCCAACGCCGAGGGCCAGCCGACCATGAAGGGCACGGCGACCTGGTAAGGTCCGCACGCGGCGCTGCTGATTGCGACACAAGATGAACGGCCCGCTTTCGCCGGCGTCTCGCATCCTTTACTGTGATCGCATTCAGCCATGGATCAAGGGATCATGAGTCGCTTCTGGAGTTCGGTCGTCCACAATCTGTCGCCATACGTGCCCGGCGAGCAGCCGAAGATCGATGGCCTCGTCAAGCTCAATACCAACGAGAATCCCTACCCGCCGTCGCCGCGCGCGCTGGCTGCGATCGCCGCGACGACGGATCGACTGCGGCTCTACCCGGATCCCCGTGCAACCGCACTGCGCGAGGCGATCTCAGCGCGCTATGGCGTCACGCCAGACGAAGTGTTTGTCGGCAATGGCTCGGACGAGGTGCTGGCTCACGCCTTTCCGGCGCTCCTGAAGCACGACGCCCCGCTGCTGTTCCCCGACATCACCTACAGCTTCTACCCGGTCTACTGCCGCCTCTATGACGTCAGCTACGAGGTGGTGCCGCTCGATGCCGCGATGCGGGTGAACCTCGCCGACTACCGGCGGCCCGGCAGCGCCATCCTGCTGTGCAATCCGAACGCACCGACCGGGATCGTGCTGCCACGCGCCGCAATCGAGGCGCTGCTCACCGAACATCCCGACCGGCTGGTGGTGGTCGACGAGGCCTATGTCGACTTCGGCGCCGAGAGCGCCGTGCCGCTGGTCACGCGGCACGACAATCTGCTGGTGGTGCAGACGCTGTCGAAGTCGCGCGCGCTGGCGGGCCTTCGGGTCGGCTTCGCGATCGGCCAACGCCCGCTGATCGAGGCGCTGGAGCGGGTGAAGGACAGCTTCAACTCCTATCCGCTGGATTGCTTTGCGATCGCGGGCGCGGTCGCCTCGATTGAGGACGAGGCCTGGTTCGAGGAGACGCGGCAACGCATCATCCGGAGCCGCGAGGCGCTGGTCCGCGGCCTCGCCGAGCTTGGCTTCGAGGTGCTGCCGTCGCTCGCGAATTTCGTGTTCGCCCGTCATCCTGGCCACCGCGGCGCGGATCTCGCCGCGAAGCTGCGCGAGCGCGGCGTCCTGGTCCGGCATTTCCAGAAGCCGCGGATCGAGGACTTTTTGCGCATTACGGTCGGGACGGACGATGAGTGCGGCCGCCTGATCGGCCTGCTGCGCGGCATGGTCTGATCGCCGTCCGCAAGCCACGCAACTTGCGATCGATAGCGGCAACCCGCATAGTGAGCTTCGAGCCGGCGGCGCGGCAAAGCAACTGAACGACGACGACGCGCCCCGCGGCGAGATGGCACGGTTCTCCGGGAAGGAGCTGTCATGCGATTTGCGATCGGCGACGCGACCGTCGACGTCATCGTCGATGACGATGATTTTGCGCTTCCGCTCTCCGAGTTCCTGCCTGGGTATGATCGCGGCCTGATCGAAGCGAATCGCGATATCCTGGAGCCGGTGTTCATCGATCTCGCCCGGGACCAGGCGAAACACGCGATCCAGAGCTTTGTGGTGCGAACAGGCGGACGAACCTTGCTGATCGACTCCTGCATCGGCGAACACAAGGACATCCCCGAGATCCCGGCCTGGCACCGGCGGAACGGCAGCGGCTTCCTCGATCGGTTGCGCGCGAGCGGCGTCGATCCGGCCGACATCGATCTGGTGTTCTGCACCCATCTGCATGTCGATCACGTCGGCTGGAATACGCGCCAGGACAATGGTCGCTGGCAGCCGACCTTTCCCAACGCGCGCTATCTGTTCGGCCGCCGCGAGCTTGCCGACTGGATGACGCAACACGATACTGGCCGGGCCGCGCCGATCCACGCCCGCGCCCTGGAACAGAGCGTCATTCCGATCGTCGAGGCAGGCCGTGTCGATCTGGTCGACGATGGCCATGAGCTCGGTCCCGGTCTGCGGCTCGTGCCCCTGCCGGGCCACACCAGCGGGCAGATGGGCCTGCTCGTCGACTACCCGCAACATCGTGCGATCTTTTGCGGGGATGCCGTGCACAATCCGGTGCAGGTCTTCCAGCCCGATCTCTCGACGTCATCCTGTGCCGACCCGCAGCTGGCGGGCGAGACGCGCACGAAAATCCTGGCAGAGGCCGCAGACAGCGGCCGGCTGGTCATACCGGCCCACTTCCGTGGCTCGCGTTGCGCCCATATCCGTCGAGACGGCAACGGCTACGCGCCGGTGTTCGACACCGGGCATGGGTGAGACCGCGATGCGCGGCCGCGTGGCTTACCGCGATGGAGAGGATACTCCTGTTTGCTCGCTCACTCCGGCAACGGCTGGCCGGCCTGCTCGCGCACGATGTAGTCGGCGTACCAATCCGGCCAGTTCGCATCGTGCCCGCCGGTGCGTTTCTCGTGCTCGCCATGCGCGGCTGCCGCACGGCGGAGCGCGGCGGCGAGATCCGCCGATGACGAGAAGGTCGTGCTGCTGGTATCGACGCGGCCGGGCAGGCGCTGCGTGACCTGCTGCAGCAGCCAGACATTGCCGTCGGGATCGCTGAACGTGGCAAGCGAACCGTAACTCGGCCGCTCCGGATCGGGTCCCTTGATGCGGCCTTGCGGTCCGCGGTGGAACACCTCGCTGACATCGACGCCGCGCGCGATCAGCTCGGCGCGCGCCGCCGCGATGTCGTTCACGATCAGGAAGCGCGGCAGCGCGGATCCCTTGTCGAGATGAACAGAGGTCGGCGAGCCCGGCGGCGTCAATTGGAGGGCACGCGAGCCGTCCGCCCTGACGAAATCGGCGTCGAGCCGCCAGCCCAGGTTCTCATAGAAGCGCTTGGCGCGATCGACATCGGACACCGGGATCACGACGACTTCGAGCTTCATGTCGACGCCCGGCTTCGAACCCATGCTTTCGGCACTCATGGCTCGCTCCTTGAAATGTGAGGGACCGGGCGGAAGATGCCCGTTGCACCCGGATCCACGATAGCGCATATTACTATGAATATCATAGTTACTTCGGATGAAGAAAACGTGATGGCAAAGCCAAAGGGCAACCCTGCTGACCGAACGCTCTGTCCGGTGGCACGCGCGGAGACCGTCGTGGGCGATCGCTGGACGGTGCTGGTGCTGCGCGAGCTGTTCGCGCGCAACCACCGCTTCGAGGAGATTCAGGCCTACACCGGCGCGACGCCCCAGATGATTGCTGCACGGCTGAAGAAGCTGGAGGCCGACGGACTGGTGACGCGCCGCATCTACAACAGGCATCCGCTACGCCACGAGTATCATTTGACGGAGAAGGGCGCGGCGTTCTTCCCCGTGATGTTCGCGCTGCGCGCCTGGGGCGAGACCTGGTGCAAGTCGCCCAGGGACGGTCTTTCGATGAACTACACCCACCTCACCTGCGGCAATCCGGCCGGACTCGGTCCGGTCTGCCAGGCCTGCGGCGAGCCGCTGCATTGGGCCGACATGGTCGCCGAGCGAATGCCCAAATACCAGAGAGAGCGCGACGCGCGCTGGGAGGCCTTCAAGGCGACCCGCTGAATTCCCCGACGCCGCCGGCGCAAGCGGACGACGCGAACGCCTTCGCACCGTCGCAGCATCTCGATCACACGGGGCCGACCCGGCCGAGCCCCGCACAACAAACGGAGACCATCATGCCATTCGTTCGTATCGACCTGAAGCGCGGCAAGTCCGCCGAATACCGCAAGACCCTGGGCGAGATCGTCTACAAGGCGATGCTCGACGTGATCAACGTGCCGCAGAACGACAAGTTTCAGATCATCACCGAGCATGATCGCGGCGACCTGAACTACGCCGAAAACTATCTCGGCAACACTTACAGCGACGATCTGATCTTCATCCAGATCACGTTGAATGCCGGGCGTTCGGTCGAAATGAAGGAGGGCTTCTACAAGCGGATCGTGGACGATTTCCAGAGCCAGTTGCAGGGCCGCCCGGACGATATCTTCATCAGCCTGGTCGAGGTCGCCAAGGAAAACTGGTCGTTCGGCAACGGCATCGCCCAATACGCGAGCTGACCCCGGGGAACAGGGACGCGGCGGACGGTTCGCCGCCTGCATGGCGGCTCGGCAAAATGCCGGCCGTCCGCCGCTTGCGATCGGCATTGTCAGCCCGCATAGTGCGCCCGCACGAACAACAACAAACAGGGAGGCAACCATGAGGACGATCGCAGCCGCGCTGTGTGCGCTCGCGCTGATCGCAACCGGTGCGCAGGCACAGACGCTCAAGGAATTCATGGCCGCGGTCATGAAGAAATGGACCGCGCCGTTCGAACCGTTCCAGCTGATCGGCAACATCTATTATGTCGGCACTGACGGCATCGCGGTCTACATCATCAAGACGTCGCAAGGGCTGATCCTGATGGATACGGCGATGCAGCAGTCGACCGGCATGATCAAGGACAACATCGCCAAGCTCGGCTTCAAGGTCGCCGACATCAAGGACATCCTCAACACCCACGCCCATCTCGATCACACCGGCGGCTTTGCCGAGATCAAGCAGGAGACCGGCGCGCAGCTGATTGCCGGCGAACGCGACAAGCCGCTGCTCGAAGGCGGCTACTATCCCGGCGACGAGAAGAACACCGATCTCGGCTTTCCGCCGGTCAAGGTCGACCGCACCGTGAAGGAAGGCGACAAGGTGACGCTCGGCGACGTGACGCTGACCGCGCACACCACGCCCGGCCATTCGCCCGGCTGCACCAGCTGGGAGATGACGGTGAAGGATGGCAACCAGGAGCGCAACGTGCTGTTCTTCTGCAGCGGGACGGTGGCGCTGAACCGGCTGGTCGGCCGCCCCACCTATGCCGGCATCGTCGACGACTACCGCTCGACCTTCGCCAAGGTCAAGGGAATGAAGGTCGACGTGCTGCTCGGGCCGCATCCGGAGGTCTACGACATGCAGGCCAAGCGCGCGCAGATGAAGGACGGCGCACCGAACCCGTTCGTCAAGCCCGGCGAAAACGCCAGCTATGTGGCGGGCCTCGAGCAGGATTTCGACAAGCAGCTCGACAAGCAGACGGCGGCGTTGCAGAAGGCGAATTGATCACGCAGTTTTTCGGCCGTTGCCGCGGCAACTATCGGCGCAGCGGCTTGACATCGCCGGGCAATCCATCGACAGGTGGATTGCCTTTCCGCTTTTGCCGCGCGCAATGACGGAACATAACAAGACAGAAATGGGAACCGCTCGATGTCGTCCCGCAAGCCCGCCGCCACAGGCAAAGCCGTCACCGTCAAAGACGCCACCTTCGGCCTGCTGCGAGCGTGGGGCATCCAGAAGGTTTTCGGTAACCCCGGCTCAACCGAATTGCCGTTCCTGAGCGACTGGCCCGACGACATGGATTACGTGCTCGGCCTGCAGGAGGCCTCGGTGGTCGGCATGGCCGACGGCTATGCGCTGGCGACGCGCAATGCCGGTTTCATCAATCTGCATTCGGCGGCCGGCGTCGGCAACGCGCTCGGCAACATCTACAACGCCTATCGCAACCAGACCCCGCTCGTCATCACCGCGGGACAGCAGGCGCGTTCGATCATGCCGCTGCAGGCGTTCCTCTATGCCGAGCGCGCGTCCGAATTCCCGCGTCCCTACGTGAAATTCGCCGTCGAGCCGGCGCGCGCCGAGGACGTGCCGGCGGCGATCGCGCGCGCCTATTATGTCGCAATGCAGCCGCCCTGCGGGCCGACCTTCGTCTCGGTGCCGATCGACGATTGGGCGCATGCGACGCAGCCGCTCGATGCGCGCCAGATCAGCCGCGAGGTCGGCCCCGATACGTCCGCGATGCAGGCGCTGGTGGCGGCGCTCGGCGAAGCCAAGCGCCCTGCTTTCGTCGTCGGCCCCTCCGTCGATCGCGCGCAAGCCGTCGATCTCATGGTGAAGGTCGCCGAAAAGACCAAGGCTGCGGTCTGGGCCAGCCCGTTCTCGGCGCGCTGCTCGTTCCCCGAGCGGCATCCGCAATTTGCCGGCTTCCTGCATGCCGCACCAGGCCAGCTCTCCGACGCGCTGCGCGATCATGATCTCGTCGTCGTGGTCGGCGCGCCGGTGTTCACCTTCCATGTCGAGGGCCATGCCGCGATCTTCGACGGCGCGACCACGATCTTCCAGATCACCGACGATCCGGACGCTGCTGCGATGACCCCCACCGGCCACAGCATCGTCGCGACCATGAAGCCGGCGTTGTCGGCGCTGCTCGAGATGCTGCCCGAGACCAGGCGCGCCGCAGCCGCGGGACGCGTCCTGCCGCCGGCGCCCGCGGCCGGCGATCCGATTCCCGCCGAATACGCGCTGCACGCGCTCGCGGCCGCGATGGGGCCACACGATGCGCTGGTCGAGGAAGTGCCGTCACACCGCCCGCTGATGCAGAAGGCGATGCCGATGCGCGGCCAGGACAGTTTTTACACCATGGCGAGCGGCGGCCTCGGCTACAGCCTGCCGGCCGCGGTCGGCATGGCGCTCGGGCGCAGCGCGGGCCGCACGGTATGCCTGATCGGCGACGGCTCGGCGATGTATTCGATCCAGGCACTGTGGACCGCCGCACAGCGCAAGCTGCCGCTGACGGTCGTGGTGCTCAACAATTCCGGCTACGGCGCGATGCGCTCGTTCAGCCAGGTGATGCAGGTGCGCAACGTGCCAGGCCTCGATTTGCCGGGCATCGATTTCGTCAAGCTCGCCGAAGGCATGGGCTGCGATGCAGTGCGGGTGACGAAATCGGCCGAGCTCGCGAGCGCCTACAAGCGCGGCTTGTCGCATCAGGGCGCGAGCCTGATCGAGGTGATGGTGGATTCCGCCGTGCCGCTGCTCTACACGCAGAAGGCGTAAGATCGCGCCGATCAAGTGGCGGACTTCTGACGCACGCAGTGAGGAGGGCACCAGCGGAAGGGTTCCCTCCCCCCTTGCGGGGGAGGGTTAGGGAGAGGGGTGCCACACGACGTGCTCTCTCAGTATGAGTCTCAACGATGCGCGATCGAAGTTGCCAAAGCGCAACGCACTTCAATCATCTCGCCTGGGGCTTACCGCTCTCCCCAGCCCTCCCCCGACGCAAGTCGGGCCTGCCCGACTTGCGCAAATTTTTAATGCGCAACCGGGGTACACCCCGGTTGCGTTGGGGGAGGTTGCCTGACGAGCGTGCTCACCTCACGAGTGCAGGCTCCTGCTCCAGCGCAGGCGCTGATGGCGCCGGCACCTCGCAGCCGGTGGCGCAGCAGCGGCCGGGCTGCTTCGACACCCGCTGTCCCTCGTCGACGAGACCGCGGCCGAGCAGGTTCTCGACCAGCTCGGCCTTCTCCATCACCGGATAGTTGCGCCAGATCTCGCGCTTCATCGCCTCCGGCGAACCGCCGCCATGCAGCGAGATCACCGAGTACCAGCCGGCTTGGTGCGAGACCGTGAGGTCCTCGATCAGCCGCGCCACCTCGGCGCGCTGCTCGGCCGGGATGTCGGGACGTCCGCCCATGACAGCGGCGAGCGAGGCGCGCGTCTCCGGATTGTGGTCCTCATCGGGCCCCGGCAGCGCGACGATCAGACCGCCAGAGACGTAATGCGCCACGCGGTGCATGTCGTAGATCTTGGTCGCAAGCAAAAGCTTGCCGATGTTCGAGAACACCGCATCCGGCATCACCGAACCGGCGGGGTCCTTCGTGCAGTAGACCGAGGACGCGACGCCGCACGCGTAGAAGCTCTCGGTGATGGTGATGAGCTCGACCATCGCCTCGCGAATGTGCGCATGCTGCTCGGCATCGAGCCCGTTGGCCTCGATCATCAGGGCGCCGGCGCCGATCAGAAGATCGCCGAACCCGGCGCGCGCGCCGATGCAGGAGTGGCGGTGATGGGTGGCGTAGGACGTGGTGAGGAAGCCGCCCTCCTCGGTCTCGCCGGCGAGGAAGACACGATCATGCGGCACGAACACGTCGTCGAAGATCACGACACCGACCGACTGGCCGTATTTCGCCGAGAATTTCGCAGCGGCATCGCCGGGCCGGCCGGCCGGGCGCGCGACGATGGTGACGCCGGGCGCATCGACCGGCACCGCGCAACATACCGCAAAATCCCTGTCGTCGGGCACATGGGTGCGGCACGGCATGACAAGGAATTCGTGCATATAGGGCGCGCCGGTGACGATCGCCTTGGTGCCGCGGATCACGATGCCGTCGGCGCGGCGCTCCTTGATGTGGACATAGACGTCCGGATTGGCCTGCAGGCCCGGCCGCTTGGAGCGGTCGCCCTTGGCATCGGTCATGGCAACGCCGAGCGTCAGGTCCTGGTCCTGCACCTCGTGCAGGTAGTTGAGGAAGCGCTGGCTGTAATCGGTGCCGTGCCGATCGTCGGTCAGCTTCGTCGCCTGACAGAGGCCGTTGAGCGCATCATGGGTGAGATAGCGTTGCGCGCAGCCCGATGTCCTGCACACCAGCCGCACCGCCTCGAGCTTGGTGAGCAGGTCCTGCGAGCTCTCATTGATGTGGAGCATGCGGTTGACCGTCTTGCCCGAGGTGCCCTGCCGCGCCGTCATGATCGGCGCGTGCTCGGCGCGATGCGCGAAATCGTAGGTCACGCCGACACCCGCCACGCCCGGCGCCAGCAACGGCTCGTCGGCGACGCTCGCGACCGCCTCGCCATTGACGAAGACCCGCGGCTTGTAGCGGCGCAGGGATTCCCGGTAGTCCGCAGCCGTCATCAGCATGGCGTTCTCCCTTGCTCATTTATTCTAACACTGTTAAATTATCTAACGGTGTTAGAATTGAGTCAAGACGGATTCGCCTGAACATGCAGATGCGCGAGAGCAGGAAGGAAGCGGTCAGCCGCCACAAGCGGGAGCTGATCCTCGATGCGGCGCGCAGCGTGTTTGTCGAGGAAGGCCTCGAGGGCGCGAGCCTTCGGGCGATCGCGACCCGGGCCGGCTACACCCCGGCGGCGCTGTATTTCCATTTCGATTCCAAGGAAGCGATCTATGCCGAGGTGCTGCGGCAATCGCTGGCCTCGCTCGGCCAGGCGTCAGCGCCGCGGTCACGACGACGCGCGGCGCCAAACAGAAGTTGCATTCCGCTGGCATGGCTTTCTTCCGTTACTACGCGGAGCATCCACGCGACCTCGATCTCGGCTTCTATCTGTTCCGCGGCGGCATGAAGCCGGCCGGGCTCGGCCACGACCGTGACCACGAGCTGAACGCCGCGCTGGAGGCTGCGCTGCATCCGATTGCGGAAGCCGCCGAGGCGCTCGGCGCGTCCAGGCTAAAGGCGAATACGGTGATGGTGGATTGCTTCGCGCACGCGACCGGCCTGCTGCTGTTGCTGCACACCGGCCGCATCAGAATGTTCGGCGCCTCGGCGCCCGATCTGATGGATACGTATTTGCGCGACAGGATCGCGCAACTCGGCAAGGGGTGAGCCGCGCGAGGCCATTGCGCTAGGAGGCCACCGGCGGACGGGTTCCCTCCCCCCTTGCGGGGGAGGGTAAGGGAGAGCGGTGGCCGCACGGCGCGCCCTCTCAATAGGTACTTGAACGACGCGCTGCCGAAATTGCCAGAGCGAGGTTTGCGGCGATCATCTCGCCCGGGGCTTACCCCTCTCCCCAACCCTCCCCCGCAAGGGGGGAGGGAGCCTGACCAGCGTGCTCACCTCACATTGCAGCGACATGCGCGGCGAGCCTTCGGCTGCGAGTCACTTCCCGTGCGTCTCGCGCATCTTGGCCTGGATCTTGGCCATGCCGCCGATCCAGCGGTCGTAGTTCTCGGTCTTCTTGCGCATGTAGCCGAGCACCTGCGGGTGCGGCAGGATCAGGAAGGTCTCCTGCTCGATGCCCTTGATCGCGTCCTGCGCGACCTGCTCCGCGGAGAGATCGCCGTCGCCGGATTGCGGGCCCCTCGGGATCGAGCGCAGCATGTTGGTCTCGACGCCCTGCGGGCAGAGGATCGAGACCTTGATGTTGTCGGCGCGGTGCGAGATCGCGAGGTTTTCGGCAAAGCCGACGGCGGCGTGCTTGGTGGTCGAATAGGCCGGGCTGCCGACCTGCGACAGCAGGCCCGCCGCGGAGATCGTGTTGAGGAAGTAGCCGCCGCCGCGCGCCTTCATGCGCGGCACCAGATGCCGTGCGGCATAGACATGCGCCATCACATGGATCGCCCAGCTGCGCGACCACGGCTCGTCCGAGGTGCCGCCGGCATTTTTCGACAGCGGATCGAAGCCGCCGCCGATCCCGGCATTTGAACAGAACAGCGCGATCGGGCCGAACATGCGCTCGGTCTCGTCGATCACGTGCAGGATGTTCTTCTCCTGCCCGACATCGCATTTGAAGGCGGCGCCGCCGACCGAGGCCGCGACCTTCTCGGCCGCCGCGTGATCGAGGTCGACCACCACGACCTTGGATGCGCCCGCGGCGTGGAACGCCTCGCACAGCGCCTTGCCGATGCCATTGCCACCGCCGGTGACCACCACAACCTTACCCGCCACCTGCATGGCCATCCTCCCGATATCTTTAGCTGGCACGCTATCGCTTTGCCCACCCTATCCCGTGCGTCCCGTCATCCCCGCGCAAAGGCTGCGCCTTTGTCGCTGGAGGAGCGCGGAGCGCGTCTCGAAGGATGCACGGCCCAGCTGGTGGCGTCGACCCTTCGAGACGCGCGTACCGCGCTCCTCAGGGTGACGGGAGAGAGCGGGCGGGCCTATCGGGATCATGATAGCCCATCCGCCGCAGATGGCGAAAGGCTCAGCTCGCCAGCACGACGTCGAAGACCGCCGTATAGTGGCAGGCGGCCCCGAGCAGCACGAAACCGTGCCAGATCGCATTCTGGAAGCGCAGCCGCCGCCAGGAGTGGAAGATCACCCCCAGGCTGTAGAGGATGCCGCCGGCCAGCACAAAGCCGAGCGCCATCGCCGGCAGCGCCTTGACGACGCGGTCGTAGAGCATGATGCCACTCCAGCCCATCGCAAGGTAGAGCCCGACTGCGACCCGATCGAAGCGGCCCGGATAGCGCAGCTTGAGCCAGATCCCGACGATCGCCACGCACCACACCCCGACGAGCAGCGCGAGCGCGAAAGTGCTGTCCTTCAGTTCCACGATGAACGGCGTATAGGTCGCAGCGATCAAGAGATAGATCGCGGAGTGATCGAAGCGCCGCAGCACCCATTTGGCGCGCGACACCGGCCAGAGATTATAGGTCGCCGACAGCACCAGCATCGCGAGCAGCCCCGCGACATAGACCGACACCACGGCAACGTCGAACGGACCGGCATAGACCGCGGTCAGCACGATCAGCGCGGTGGCGGCAACCAGCCCGAAACAGACGCCGATGATGTGGACGACGCCGTCGGCGATCAGCTCGGCACGGTCGTAGTTCCACAGAGCGGCGCCGGCCGCGTGGATCGAGGTCGAGGCGAATTGCTTCAGGCGGAAGACCGTCATGCAGGCTTTCCTGTGGGCCGACAGATTATGGGTATCGCTGATGTCGCGGCACGTTCAACCCCTCGCCTGCAAAGGCGCCGGAAATGTGAAGCTTGATTTTGCCCTGATAATCGCCACCTTGCGGGTGATCGCCCGCCCCTTTTGGCTCCTCCTGCCGGGTCCTTTCGTTAACCCTCCATGCCCCCCAGGTTTCGAGATATCGTCGAGGAAGCGCGTCTCTCGGCGCGGGCGCTGCTCGACTATGGCGAGGGCTTCTTCAACCCGACGGTACGGCTCGGCGTCACCGGGCTGTCGCGCGCCGGCAAGACCGTGTTCATCACCGCGCTGGTGCACGGCCTGACCCGCGGCGGCCGCTTCCCGGTGTTCGAGCCCTATGCCTCGGGGCGGATCGCGCGCGCCTATCTCGCACCGCAACCTGACGATGCGGTGCCGCGCTTTGCCTATGAGAGCCATGTCCGCACTTTGGTCGAGGAGCTCAAATGGCCGAGCTCGACCACTGACATCTCCGAGCTTCGGCTGGTGATCGAGTATCAGCGGCAAAATGGCGCGGACCGCACGCTGACCCTCGACATCGTCGACTATCCCGGCGAGTGGCTGCTCGACCTGCCGCTGCTGGCCAAGAGCTACGAGCAATGGTCGGCGGAAAGCCTTGCGCTGTCGCGCGAGCCGCTGCGCGCCAAACTCGCGGCGCCCTGGCACGCGCATCTGGCAACGCTGAAGCCTGAGGGCAAAGCGGACGAGCAGGCCGCGCTCGCCGAGGCAAAACTGTTCACCGACTATCTGCGCGCCTGCCGCGACGAGCGCTTTGCGATGAGCCTGTTGCCGCCCGGCCGCTTCCTGATGCCGGGTAATCTCGCCAATACGCCGGCGCTGACCTTTGCGCCGCTCGACGTGCCCGTCGACGGCAGCGCGCCCGACGGTTCGCTGTGGGCGATGATGCGGCGACGCTTTGAGGCCTACAAGGACGTCGTGGTGCGGCCGTTCTTCCGCGATCATTTCGCGCGGCTCGATCGCCAGATCGTGCTCGCCGATGCGCTCGCCGCATTCAATGCCGGTCCCGAGGCACTGCACGACCTCGAAGCCGCGCTCGCCGGAATCCTCGACTGCTTCCGGATCGGCCGCAGCACGATCCTGAGCGCGCTGTTCCGGCCGCGCATCGACCGCATCCTGTTCGCGGCGACCAAGGCCGATCATCTGCATCACCAGAGCCACGACCGGCTGGAGGCCGTGCTGCGGCGGATCGTGGCCAAGGCCGCCGAGCGCGCCGAATATGCCGGTGCTGCGATCGACGTGGTGGCGCTTGCCGCGGTGCGCGCCACCCGCGAGGCGCAGGTCACCCGCGGCCGCGACAGGCTGCCGTCGATCCTCGGCACCCCGGCGCCGGGCGAGGTCGCCAATGGCGAGCGGCTTGACGGCGAGACCGAGGTCGCGACCTTTCCGGGCGACCTGCCCGACAATCCGGAGGAGCTGTTCAACGGCGGATTCCGCGGCCTCTCCAGCGCCGGCGCCGAGGCGGCCGACTACCGCTTCCTGCGCTTCCGCCCGCCCAAGCTGGAACGAAACGGCGATGCGGAGCCGGCGCTGCCTCACATCCGCCTTGACCGCGCCCTCCAGTTCCTGATCGGAGACAAACTGCAATGAACGAGAAGACGCCCCCGCGGCGTCCGGCGACGTTCAAGCTCGACGATCCCGGCGTGGTCGTGATGGATCCGGACGACAGCGGCCGCCTCAGCCGCGGCACGATCCAGATCGTACCTGAGGCCGAGCCCGCGCAGCTCCCGGTGCCAACAGATACGCCGCTGCTGCCGGAACGCCGCGGCTTTCGCTGGGGCACGCTGTTCTGGAGCGCGGTCGCGGGCCTCGTGGTGCTCGGCACCGGGCTTGGCGTCATCAATTTGGTCGAGGATCTGTTCGCGCGCAACGAGGGCCTCGGCTTCCTCGGACTGGGGCTTGCCGTCATCGCCGCAGTGGCGCTGGTGGTCGTTACAATGCGCGAGCTCATCGGTCTCGCGCGGCTTGCGACCATCGAGAAGCTGCATCTGCGCGCCGCCGAGGTGCTGGTCAGCGACGACCGCGCCGCGAGCCGGGCTGTTGTCGCCGACCTGCTCAAGCTCGCGCACCGGACCCCGCAGCTCGCCCGCGCCCGCAGCGCGCTGCAGAGCCACACCGACGACATCATCGACGGCGCCGACATGATCCGCCTCGCCGAACGCGAGCTGATGACGCCGCTCGACGAGGAGGCGCGGCGGCTGGTCTCGACCGCCGCGCAGCGCGTCTCCGTGGTCACCGCGGTCAGCCCGCGCGCGATGATCGACGTGCTGTTCGTGTTCGTGGCGTCATTGCGGATGATCCGCCAGCTGGCGCGGCTCTATGGCGGCCGGCCCGGCGCGCTCGGCATGATCCGCCTGCTGCGCCACGTCATCGCTCATCTGGCGATCACCGGCGGCATGGCCGCGAGCGACAGCCTGATCCAGCAGATGCTCGGTCACGGCATCGCGGCAAAGCTCTCGCAGCGGCTCGGCGAAGGCATGCTCAACGGCCTGTTGACCGCGCGGCTCGGCCTCGCCGCGATCGACGTGACCCGCCCGCTCCCCTTCAACGCCTTGCCGCGCCCCGCGCTGACCGATCTGGCGAAAGACCTGATCCGCAAGCGCGAGGAAGAGGAATAGCTCCTCGCCTTTTCAACGCAGCACGATGCCAGTTGTTGCGCCCTCTCCCCTTGTGGGAGAGGGCAGCTCAGATACTCGTCACACACTCGCTTGGGTGAGGGGTATCCATCCACGCGCACCGCTCCCGCGGAGAGAGACCCCTCATCCGGCAGCCTTCGGCTGCCACCTTCTCCCACAAGGGGAGAAGGTGATCTCGCAAGGCTCCAGACGCATCGCCAGCACGCGCCAGCGGAAGAATGTGGTGTCCGGCGTCGGCGACAGATCGGGCGTCCAGCCGTTGATCTTCTCCAGCGCATAGGTGTCCATCACCATGCCGCGCCAGCTCCGCGTCACGCGCTCCAGCGGCTGACGCACTGCTGATGTCTCGCTCCACAGCGGTAGATTGTTCTCTGGCTCGCGCCCGACATAGATGCCGACATGGTCGCGGATCGCGCTCATGCCGGGATCGGCAAAGCCCTGGAAGCGGCCGCGCTCGTTGACCTCGATGACCGGCACGCGCCCGCGCAACAACCAGCGCAGCATCGCATAGGTGCGGTAATCCGTGGTCGCGACCCAGGTCGCGCCAGTCGCCTGCACCTGCGCCAGGGTGCGCGCGGCCACCAGATCGTAGCCGGCCTCGGTGCCGATCGGATCGGTGCGGCCGATCAGATTCCACGGCGCGAACATGTAATAGAAGAAGACGCAGACGACGAACACGATGCCGGTGGTGACAGCGGTTCGGGCCCAATAGACCGTCGATTTGATTAAGCCAACCGACCAGCCCTCGAACGGCATCCGCGTCACATTGATCGCAACCGCCGCAAAGCCGGCCGGCCACAGGAACATCGGCCAGGTGTCGCCGACCCGCAAGGTCAGCGACTTCCAGAGAAAGTAGCCAAACGGCACCAGCACCGCCGTCGCCAGCAGGATCGCGACCGGCTCGCGCCTGATATAGCCGCGCCACGCCGTCAGCACTGTTCCGAACAGCGTCACCGGCAGCAGCACAAAGCCGACCAGCCCGAACTGCATGCCGATGAACTCGCCCAGGGTCCGGAGCGTCAGATCGCGCTCGGCGGTGGCGCGCACCGCCTGGAAGCGGAACGAGGCCCAATCGTGCTCGGCATTCCAAATCAAGACTGGCGAGAACACGACGATCGCGATCAGCGCGGCGAGGTAAGGATACGGGCTGCGCAGCCAGCGCCAGCGCCAGTCCGGCACCAGCGCGAAGGCGAGCACCGCCGGCGCGAACATGATCGCGGTGAACTTCGACAACAGCGCCAGCCCGGCGAACAGGCCCGCGGCGAGCCACCAGCGCCCGTCATTGCTTTGCGCGAGCCGCACCAGCGACCACAGCATCGCCACCGAAAACGGGATCAGCGCGGTATCGGGTGCCACCTTGGCCATCAAGAGCCCGTAATAGAGCGCCGCCTCCGGCAGCAGCAGCGCCAGCATCACGGCGCGGACATTGTTGGATGTCACGCGGCGGACGATGTCGGCGAGCAACAGCTGGGTCGCCAGCATCGCCACGATGCCACCGAGGCGGACGCCGAGATTGGTGTCGCCGAGGATCGCGGTGCCGAAGCGGATGAACCAGGCCACCATCGGCGGATGGTCGAGGAAGGACAGCACGTTTTCCTTCGACCAGGTCCAGTAATAGGCCTCGTCGGTGCGCAGATCGAGCGCATGGGCATAGACCAGCCGCATCGCGGTCATGGCAGCGATCACGGCAATGACGCGGCGCCAATCCGGCGCGCGCGACCGGGCCGGCTTAACGCTGTTGTTATCGGCTCCAGGTTGGGCTTGGGCTATCGTCACGGCGGGCTTTTTGTTCGACTCTTAACGGAGTGTCAACGTGCTGCAGTGCCCGTTGTCACGGCCCGTCCGGACCCGTGGTGGTGTTCAGCGTGGGAATTAAGCACTAGACTTGCCGATCATGAATCACATGGCCTCCGCCTCGCGCGAGCACCTGCAGGATATGGCCCGCGGCGTCGGCCTGCGGCAGATCCGCCTGGTCACGGGGGCGATCATGTTCGCCTACCTGATCAGCCATTTCCTCAACCACGCGCTCGGCAATATCTCGACGGAGGCGCTCGCGATCGGGGTGTACTACCACACCGAATTCTGGCAATTCCTGCCGGTCGCGATCACCTTCTACAGCTCCTGCCTGGTGCACACCGCGCTCGGCATCTGGGCGCTGTATCAGCGCCGCGAGTTCCACTGGAAGACGATCGAGCCGCTGCAGCTCACGCTCGGCCTCAGCGTCCCGATGCTGATCGTTGCGCACGTTGTAGGCGTGCGGCTCGGCCAGACCCTGTACGGACAGGAGAAGCTCTACCCGCAGGAGCTCTACACATTCTTCATCTCGTCACCGAACCGGCTGTGGCTGATGCTGGCGGTGCTGGTGATCGCCTGGGTGCATGGCTGCATCGGCCTGTACTTCTGGCTGCGGCTGCGTCCATTCTTTACGCGCGCCGCACCATACCTGCTCGCTGCCGCGGTGCTGATCCCGACCCTGGCGATGCTCGGCATCTATCAGGGCGGCCGCGCCACGATGGAAGACTATCAAGATCCCGACTGGCGGCGCGAGGAATTGTCGGTGCAGAAGCTCGGGACGGCCGCGCAGGCGACCACGCTCGAGAAGATCACGGACCGCCTGACGATCGGCTATCTCGGCCTGCTCGGCCTCGTGCTGCTGGCGCGCGGCGCGCGTGCCCTGCTTGAGCGCCGCGGCGGCATGATCGCGCTGTCCTACGGCAACGGCCGCACGCTGCGGGTGCCGAAGGGGTTGAGCGTGCTGGAAGCGAGCCTGCGCTACAACGTGCCGCATGCCAGCGTCTGCGGCGGCCGCGCGCGCTGCTCGACCTGCCGCATCCGCATCATCGGCGATCATGCAGCCCTGCCCGAGCCCTCGCCGCGCGAAGCCTTCGTGCTGCACCGGGTCGGCACTGACGATCCGTCGATCCGGCTGGCCTGCCAGTTGCGGCCGACCGCCGACCTGACCTTCTTCCAGCTGTTCCTGCCGCACACGATGTCGGCGAATGCGCACGCCGCCCATCCGACGCGGGTCGGCCAGGAGCGTTATCTCGTCAGCATGTTCGTCGACATGCGCGGCTCGACGCAGCTTGCCGAGAAGCGGCTGCCGTTCGACACCGTGTTCATCGTCAACCGCTTCCTCGGCGCAGTGTCGCAGGCGGTGCTGGAGGCCGGTGGACGGCCGAACCAGTTCATCGGCGACGGCATGCTGGCGCTGTTCGGGCTCACCACCGAGCGGCAGGTGGCCTGCCGCCAGGCCTTGCGCGCGGCAGCGCTGATCGCGGCCAATATCGACGAGCTGAACCAGTTCCTCAGCCACGATCTACGCGAGCCGATCCGCTTCGGCATCGGCATCCATGGCGGCGAGGTGATCGTCGGCGATATCGGCTATCGCGACCACATGGTGTTCACCGCGCTCGGCGATGCCGTCAACGTCGCGGCAAGGCTGCAGGACATGACCAAGGCGCTGGCCTGCGAGGCGGTGATCTCGGACGAGGTGCGCGTCACCGCAGGCCTCGCCGACGATGCGCTGCCGGCCCAGGAGGTCGCGATCCGCGGCCGCAACGAGCCGATGACCGTGCGCACGGTCGAAGCGACGCGCATCCTGTCGGCGCTGGTCGACGACCGTCGCGCCGTCGCGGCCTGACCGGGTTCATCTGCACCCCACTCCGAGTGTGACCTGCCGCACATCCAAGCGCGCGTCCAGCAGAGATGCTCGAACGTGCCCGATGCCGGATGCGACTGACTGGCGATGGGTAACACTGCAACCGCGCCGCGACAGAGTTCAACGCGCATCTGAAGGAGACGACCATGCTTCGCAAAGTCACGCTTGCTCTCGCTACTGCCGCAACCCTCGGTGCCGCCGCGCTGGCGCCGACCTCGGCCTCCGCCAAGCCGTTTTTCTGGCATCCGCATCACCATCACTTCTGGGGTGGCCCGGGCATCGCCGTCGGCTTCGTCGATACCGGCTGCTACGCCACCCGCCTGGTGCTGACGCCTTACGGCTATCGCTATCGCACCGTGAACGTCTGCTACTGATCGAACCCTCCGGTTGGATCGAAATGCCCCGGTCGCCAATGCGACCGGGGCATTTCGTTGTTGCGTCGCAACGCTGGTGGACGCTGCGAAAGCTCAATTGACTTGCCCTTGTCAGGTGCGACATTTGCGGCTGCGCGCATTCCATGATGCGAAGGCGCGCAAAGGCAAGGGTGAGCCTGGTGATGACCAGCTCACGACAGAACAGCTTCGGAGGAAGCGGAATGCTCGATCGACGAGACTTGATGAAGCGCGCCGGGTTGGCCGCGTTGGTGACGGGGCTGGGATCAAGGGGCGCATTCGCCCTCGACACGGTGACGCTGCCGTTCGGCAATGGCGAACGGCCGCTGGTGCGCTACCCGCAGAAGCGCCCGATGATCGGCCTGACCAACCGGCCGCCGCAGCTGGAAACGCCATTTGCGATCTTCAACGACGGCCCGCTCACGCCGAACAACGCATTCTTCGTCCGCTATCACCTCGCCGACCTCCCCTACAATCTCGATCCGGACAAGTTCACGCTGGAGATCAAGGGCAAGGTCGACAAGCCGCTCAAACTGTCGCTGACGGAGATCAGGAAGCTGAAGGCGACCGAGCTCGTCGCCGTCAACCAGTGCTCCGGCAACAGCCGCGGCTTCTTCAATCCGCGGGTCGCCGGCGGCCAGCTCGGCAATGGCGCGATGGGCTGCGCGCGCTGGCACGGCGTGCCGCTGAAGACCGTGCTCGACATGGCCGGCGTGCAGGCCGGCGCCAAACAGGTCACCTTCAACGGCATGGACGGTCCGGTCAGCGACAAGACCCCGGATTTCGTCAAGGCGCTCGACGTCGACCACGCGCGCGACGGCGAGGTGATGCTGGCCTGGGGCATGAACGGCGAGGACCTGCCGTTCCTCAACGGCTTCCCACTCCGCCTCGTGGTGCCCGGCTATTACGGCACCTATTGGGTAAAGCACCTCAACGAGATCAACGTCATCGACAGCGTGTTCGAGGGCTTCTGGATGAAGTCCGCCTACCGGATTCCGGATACGCCGAACAACGCGGTCGAGCCCGGCACCGCACCGAAGGCGACGATCCCGATCAACCGCTTCACCGTGCGCTCGTTCATCACCAGCGTCGCCGACGGCGCCAGGATCAAGGCAGGCCGCACCATGCTGCGCGGCATCGCCTTCGACGGCGGCAAGGGCATCAAGGAGGTCGCGGTCTCGACCGACGGCGGCAAGAGCTGGATGCCGGCCAGGCTCGGCAAGGATCTCGGCAAATACGCGTTCCGTGAATGGAAGCTGCCGGTAAAACTCGCGGCCGGCCCCTCAGACCTGAAGGTGCGTGCCACCAACAATGCGGGCGACACCCAGCCGATGGATCCGTTGTGGAATCCGGCCGGCTATCTGCGCAACGTCGTCGAAACCGTGCGCGTCACCGCAGCGTGAGAGAAGCATCATGACCAGCAAGCTGCTTGCCTCACTCGCCGCGATCGCTGCGCTGTCGATCGGCGCCGCGATCGCCGCGCCCGTGAACTATAAGGTTCCCGAGGAGACCGCGGCGTTCAAGCCGGGTCCCAACCTCGAGGTGGCGCAGAACAACTGCACCGCCTGCCACTCGGCCGACTACATCAAGACCCAGCCGCAGGGCGAGAAGTTCAAGAAGGACTTCTGGCAGGCCGAGGTGACCAAGATGATCAAGGTCTATGGCGCGCCAATCGACGATGCCGACGTCGGCAAGATCGTCGAATACCTCACCGCGACCTATTGAGATGCGGTCGATTTGAACCCTCGCGCGCCGGCGGAAGACCTACGCGCGGGGCCATTGATCCAATATGGGTCGGTGGAACCGACACTTTTTTGCAGCGCAAAAATTGACCACGAAACAGGCAAACCGGCATCAAATCCCTGCAAAGCGAGTTGTTTCCGGTCAAAATCACACCGTCGTTTGATCTACCCAGCTTTTTCCAAACTGCTATCCTGTAGTTACGGACAAGCCGGTTTGTGCGGGGACCGGCTGGTCTGTTTTCGATTGATTCCGCGGAGACGACTGGAATGCCCAAAGGTACAGTGAAGTGGTTCAACCCGACCAAGGGTTACGGATTCATCCAGCCCGCAACGGGCGGAAAAGACATTTTCGTGCATATTTCTGCGGTTCAGAAGGCTGGTCTTCAAAGCCTGAACGAAGGCCAGACTGTCGAATACGAAGAGATCGCCAATCGCGGCAAGACGTCAGCCGAGAACCTTAAGGTCTAGCGCAACAGCGCCAGACCCGGCGGCGCACTCTCGGACGTCATCCGGGAGTGGGGGCCGATCCACACCAGACCACGTGACGTTCGGCGGAGCGGGCACGGTGCCCGCGCGCCACGATATTGATTTTTGTTGCGGGCGCCATCGCCAGCGCGCCGACGTTCATCATTTGCTCCAGGACGCGGGTACTAGCCGAAGTACTACCGCAAGCATCTTCAAGATGATCTACAGGGATGCGCCAAGCGATGCTGACGGCATGCCTTGGTCTAAGAATTAAATGAAAGAGGCCGCCAACTGAGGTGTGTCCTTTGGAACTAGAGGCCAATAGATGTGGAGGAAGTTTCTCAAGGGCATCGTACGGCTCATTGAGGCAGTTCTATTTGTCGCGGCGGCTGCATTCTTCCTATTGGCCTGCTTGGCATGGTCCCCGTATTGGGGACCATCGTTGCTAATTTTGATGTTTGCAGTGGTCGCAGGCTTTTTTGGGTTGGTATTTGACCTTGTGCGACGCGCCCAAGAATAAAACTAGGCCACTACCAAACATTCCGCGCAGAACAGATCGGGTCCCATGGAAAATGATGGGGCCAGAACATCTAATGGGCCGTTCAGTAGGATTGCTGAGAACATCGGCCAACCCTTGGTTCCCGCAGGGTTAAACCAAACTAGGCCATTCCAAAGATCAAAGCAGGCCACTAGGAATGCTAAGCAAGTACCAGGTCGCTCGCATGGCGCCATGTCGTGGCCGCCCATCATGAGTCACAGACACGTGCCGCCCTGACCGGTGCCGCATGGCACCTTCTTCGACAATTCCTGGATCTTGCGTTTGGACTCGGCCTGCGCGAGCACGTCGAACACGCTCGACGGCGCGAGCTGGGTGGCTTTGCGGAAATCCTCGGTCGCCTTGTCGGTGTGGTTGAGCGCCTCATGCGCCTTGGCGCGCGCGAAGACACCCTCCACGGTCTCCTTCTGCGCAATCGCCCGATCGAGATCCTCGACCGCCTTGTCGTAGTTGCGCAGCGTCGACCAGGTGATGCCACGCAACGTCAGCGCCGCCTGATCATTGGGCCGTGAGCTGAGGACCAGATTGAGATCCTTCATCGCGTCATCCGGCTTCTTCGCCCCGAGATAGGCCCGCGCGCGCAGCACATGCGCGAAGGGATCGTTGGGCGCCCGTGCGACGATCTGGTCGAACGCGGCGATGGCGCGGTCGTACTGCGCTGAGGTCAGCATCGCGAGCCCGCGGCCGAGTTGCGCCGTGGGATTGTTGGGGACTCGCTCCAGCACGGCGTTGATGTCGACCAGCCCCTCGTCGGTGCGGCCCTTGAGCATCAGCGCAAGGCCGCGCCACGATTTGGCGATCAGATTGGTCGGCACCAGCGCCAGCGCCTGATCGAAATCCAATAGCGCCTTGTCGAGCTGATTGAGGTTGAAATAGGCGAGCCCGCGTTCGGTGAAGGCCAGCGTCTCCTTGGTGTTGAGCGAGATCGAATGATCGTAATCGGCGAGCGCGTCCTTCACCTTGCCGGTGTTGGCCTTGACAAGGCCGCGGGCGAGATAGGCCAGCGAGTTGTTCTGATCGAGCGTGATGGCGCGGGTGGCGTCGGCCGTGGCATCGTCGAACTGCCGCAAGCTCGCGGCGTTGAGCGCGCGGAAGGCGAGCAGCTGGGGATCGTCCGGCTTGAGCTTGAGCAGGTCGTTGAGATCGTTGCGCGCTTCCGCCAACCGGTTGAGCCGTGAATAGGCCTGCGTGCGCAGCCGCAGCGCCGCCTCGTTGCGCGGATCGCCGCTCAGCACCTGGCCGAGATTGTTGATCGCGCCAGCAAAATTGCCCTGTGCGATAAACTGCTTTGCCTGCTCGATCTGCTGGTTGCTGGAAGCCGGCACCGCGGCGGACGGTTGCGCCGCCGGCGCGGCGGGAGCCGGCGTGGTCGGCGATGGCGCGGCTGCGCCCGATTTGGCGAGCTCGGCCTGCATCGCGACCGCCTGCTGGCGCTGCTCCTGGATCTCCTTGTTGCCGGGAAGGACCGTCAACAGCCTGTCGAAGTCGGCAATGGCGCGCGCATAGTCGCCCTTGGCGCTGTAGAGCTGGGCGCGGGCGAAATAGGCGTTGCGCTCGGTCTGCGGCGCCTGCGCGATCGCACGCGAAAAATCCTCGATCGCGCGATCGATGTCGCCCTTGCGGCGATAGGCCTGGCCGCGCCAGTAGAACGCGTTCGGCGTGCTTGCGTTGACGGCAATCGCGGTGTTGGCGTCGGCCAGCGCCGCGTCGGGCTGTCCGGATTCGACATAGGCCCGCGCGCGCCCGACATGGGCTGCGGGGAGATCCTGCCGCAGCGTGATGGCCTGGTCATAGTCCGAGATCGCGTCAGTCCAGGCGCGCTGGTCGGCGCGCAGATTGCCGCGCGCAAGGTAGCCGAACGGGCTCTTCGGCTCAAGCTCGATCGCGCGATCGAAATCGGCGCGGGCCTGATCCAGGCTGCCCTTGCGCTGCTGCACATAGCCTCGCGCGATCAGCGCCGACACGAATTGCGGATTGAGCTGCAGCGCGGCATCGGCATCGCCCAAGGCCTGATCGATCTTGCCGCGGGCGATATAAAATCGCGAGCGGCCGGCAAAGGCCTTGGACCGATCGTCGGTGGACCGTGCGGCATCGCTGATGATGGCCGAGCACGCCGCCTCGGCCTTGTCCGTCGGCGGCCCCTTGCAGTCCTCGACGTCGCCGGCGCGGGCTGGGCCGGCGAGCGCAGGCAGCAGCGCAAGCGCCAGCAACAGTTGGAAACGAACACCGCTGACAGCGGCATCGGTGCAGGTCGGACGTAAGCGCATATCGTGCCTCGGGTTGACCGAATGCCGTTCGTCTTATCGCGTCACTTGGTTCTTATGGTGGTGGGCGTGGAAGGTATTTGTCGAAGCTTGTTTCGAACCTTGGAGCTCGGTTCCAGCGCCAATGACGCAGCTAACTATCCCTATAATCAATGCGAATGGAACACCACGGAACGCGCGCGCGGCAACACCAAGCCGTTCAATCTTCCGTCACCCATTGGGCGACCGTCATGACGTCAGGCGGTTGCAGATAGCCGCGGGGCCAGAGATCGACGACCCATTCCACCTTGGTGGCGCGCTCGACCAGAACGGCGGTGTTGTGCGGCGTTTGCCCCAGTGAAAATCCGCGATAGTGGGGATCGCCGACGTCATGGAACTTGAACAGGTTCCAGGCCTGCATCACCAGCATCAGGCTGGTCGTGTTGCGGGTGGTGTCCCAGCAATCGTAATTGTGCTTGTCGTCATTGGCGCGGAAGTCCGCTTTGGCCACGCGCTTGTCGGTGCCGAGGATCGGCCCCATCCGGCGATCGAACCAGATCACGGCCTTTTGCACCGCCGCGCGCTCGGCGGCAGCATTGGCGCGGCCGGTGGCCATGATCTTGCCCAGGGCCGCCCTGTCGGCCGCGCTGAAATCCAGCATCTCGCGGCGCCGGCAGACGAAGCCGTAGCAGACCGTCATCGTCGAGGCGGACGGCGGATAGATCGAAACCGACGTGAAGAGCTGCATGATTCCCGAGCTGAGCTCGGCCGCGCGGGCCGGCGCCGCTGTTGGCAGGGACAGCATGAACACCGCCAGCGCGCCGGCGAACCCGGCCCGCATCGTTCGTATCGGCTGATCGACGTCTTTCATCACCACGGCCCCCAACTGAACCAGAGGATTATCGCGGGTGCGGCGCGATGCCAATACATCCCGCGCATGGCTGTGGATCACGTCGGGCGTATATCAGCCGACCGGCAACGGCGCGTCGCGCTTGACTTCTTCCATGACCGCGTAGGTTCGCGTTTCGCGCACGCCCGGCAGCGCCAGCAGGGTCTCGCCGAGAAACCGGCGATAGGCGGTCATGTTGGCGACGCGCGCCTTGACCAGATAGTCGAAGCCGCCGGCCACCATGTGACACTCCAGCACTTCCGGCGCGGTCTGGACCGCCTTGGCGAAGCGCTCGAACACGTCGGGCGTGGTCTTGTCGAGCAGCACCTCGACGAACACCAGCAGGCCGAGCCCAAGCCGGTGCGGATTGAGCCGCGCGCCATAGCCCTCGACGAAGCCGTCGCGCTGCAGCCGCTTCAGCCGCTCGCCGACCGAGGTCGGCGACAGGCCGATCCTTTCCGCCAGCTCCACATTGGCAATCCGTCCATCCCCTTGGAGAATCGAGAGGATTCTGCGGTCTATCTTATCGATCTCTGTCATATCTACGGCAGTTTTCTAACTAGCCCTGATTTTCTAAGGCAAATCTTCTAATTTGTCTATCGAACTACGGTTCGTGTGCGCGTAGGTATTCCCGTGCAACCCCGAAGGAACCGCCAAGGAACCACCATGCCAGACCCGCTCCCGCCCCCGTTCAGCGCGCCCTACGCCCCCGACGACGCCGCCATTGCCGGCCGCCTGCGTCAGGGGGGGACACTCGGCGCGGAGGCGGAGGCACGGATCGATCGCACCGCGACGCGGCTGATCGAGGCGATCAGAGCGAACGACGATCCGCTTGGCGGGGTCGAGGACATGCTGCGGGAGTTCGCGCTGTCGACCAAGGAGGGGCTGGCGCTGATGGTGCTGGCGGAGGCGCTGCTGCGAGTGCCGGACGCGCGCACCGCCGACCAGTTCATCGAGGACAAGCTCGGCCAGGGCGACTTCGTCAACCACGAGACCAGATCGAGCGCATTCCTGGTCAACGCCTCGGCCTGGGCGCTCGGCGTATCGGCGCGCGTGATCCAGCCCGGCGAGACCCCGCAGGGCACGATCGGGCGGCTGACCAAGCGGCTCGGCGCGCCGGCGGTGCGTGCCGCGACGCGGCAGGCGATGCGGCTGATGGGCAGCCATTTCGTGCTCGGCGAGACCATCGAGGCGGCGCTGGCGCGCGCCCAATCGCACACCGCGCGCGGCTCGCGCTATTCCTTCGACATGCTCGGCGAAGGCGCGCGCACCGCCGACGACGCCCATCGCTATTTCGAATCCTACGCCCGCGCCATCGAGGCGATCGGCAAGGCGGCCGGCGATCAGGCCCTGCCCGACCGGCCCGGCATCTCCGTCAAACTATCCGCGCTGCATCCGCGCTTCGAGGCGGTGAGCAGGGCGCGGGTGATGACCGAGCTGGTGCCGCAACTGGTCGATCTGGCGCGCCGCGCCAAGGCGTTCGATCTCAACTTTACCGTCGATGCCGAGGAAGCCGACCGGCTGGAGCTGTCGCTCGATGTAATCGCTGCTGCGCTCGCCGACCCGTCGCTCGCCGGCTGGAGCGGCTTTGGGCTCGCGATCCAGGCCTATCAGAAGCGCGCCGCCGAGGTGATCGACTACGTCGACGCGCTCGCGCGCAGCCTCGACCGCAGGATGATGGTGCGGCTGGTCAAGGGCGCCTATTGGGACACCGAGATCAAGCGCGCGCAGGAGCGCGGGCTCGACGGCTATCCGGTGTTCACCCGCAAGGCGATGACCGACCTGAACTACGTCGCCTGCGCGCGCAAGCTCTTGGCATTGCGGCCGCGGCTGTTTCCGCAATTCGCCACCCACAACGCGCTGACGGTCGCGACCATCCTCGAACTGGCCGACGATCCCGCGAGCTTCGAATTCCAGCGGCTGCACGGCATGGGCGAAGCGCTCTACACCCAGCTCGGCGAGGACAGGCCCGAAATCGCCCACCGCACCTATGCGCCGGTCGGCAGCCACCGCGACCTGCTCGCCTATCTGGTGCGACGGCTGCTCGAGAACGGCGCCAACTCGTCGTTCGTGGCGCTGGCCGCGGACAATCGCGTGTCCATCGTCGACCTGTTGCGCCGCCCGGCCGAGATCGTCGGTGCCGACAACAATGCCGCGCATTCCGGAATTCCGTTGCCGGCTGACCTTTATCGTCCGCAGCGCGTGAATTCGCATGGCATCGAATTCGGCGAACGGAAAGCGCTCGACGCATTGACGTCAACGATTGCCGTCGAACGCAAGGCTGCGCCCGGCGCGGTCGCGACGTCGACAACCGAACAGGCGAACGCCGCGGTCGCCGCTGCGCGGCACGGCTTCAAGGCCTGGAACGCCACGCCCGCCGCACGACGCGCGGCGATCCTCAACAAGGCCGCGGACCTGCTCGAGCAGCGCCGCGCCCACTTCCTTGCCCTGCTGCAGAGCGAGGGCGGCAAGACACTCGACGACGCGCTCTCCGAGGTGCGCGAGGCGATCGACTTCTGCCGCTATTATGCGGCACAGGGGCAAAAGTTGTTCGGCGACACCGAAGCGATGCCGGGACCGACCGGCGAAAGCAACGTGCTGGCGTTACGCGGCCGCGGCGCCTTCGTCGCGATCTCGCCGTGGAATTTCCCGCTGGCGATCTTCCTCGGCCAGGTAACGGCGGCGCTGATGGCGGGCAATGCGGTGCTCGCAAAGCCGGCCGAACAGACGCCGCGCATCGCGACCGAAGCCGTCGCGCTGCTGCATCAAGCGGGCGTGCCTGAAACCGCCCTGCATCTGGTCCAGGGCGACGGCGCGATCGGCGCCGCGCTGGTGGCGCATCCGGCGATCGCCGGCGTCGTTTTCACCGGCTCGACGGAGGTGGCGCGGTCGATCAACCGGACGCTTGCGGCCAAGGACGGCCCGATCGTGCCGCTGATCGCCGAGACCGGCGGCATCAACGCGATGATCGTCGATGCCACCGCGCTGCCCGAGCAGGTCGCCGACGACGTCGTGACTTCGGCGTTCCGCTCCGCCGGCCAGCGCTGCTCGGCGCTGCGGCTGTTGTTCGTGCAGGACGACGTCGCCGACCGCATGATCGAGATGATCGCCGGCGCCGCGCGCGAATTGAAGATCGGCGATCCCTCCGATCCTTCGACGCATATCGGGCCGGTGATCGATGCCGAGGCCAAGCAGCGGCTGGATGCACATATCGCGCGGATGAAGCAGGAGGCGCGGGTGCATCTCGCCGGCGCGGCGCCATCAGGCAATTTCGTCGCGCCGCACATCTTCGAACTGTCGGCGGCAAGCCAGCTCACCGAGGAGGTGTTCGGCCCGATCCTGCATGTCGTGCGCTATCTCGCCGAACGGCTCGGCGACGTGCTGGCCGCGATCGAGGCGACCGGTTTTGGGCTGACGCTCGGCATCCATTCCCGCATCGACGACACCATCGAGCACGTGATCGACCGCCTCCAGGTCGGCAACATCTATGTCAACCGCAACATGATCGGCGCGGTGGTCGGCGTGCAGCCGTTCGGCGGCAACGGCCTCTCCGGTACCGGCCCCAAGGCCGGCGGCCCGCATTACCTCACGCGCCTCGCCACCGAGCAGACGGTGACGATCAACACCGCCGCCGCGGGCGGCAATGCCGCGCTGATGGCGGGGGTGGAGTAGGGTCATCACACGCACGTCATTCCGGGATGGTCCGAAGGACCAGACCTCAGATGCACAATTGTGCATCGGGGAATCTCGAGATTCCGGATTCGATGCTGCGCATCGCTCCGGAATGACTTGGGTTAAATGACTTGGTTGCATCGTGCCCCCGAGATGGGTCAAATGGCGGTCCGATCGGGATCATCGCCTGCGATAATTCCAGCTACCGGAAAAACACCAACAAGCGCCACGGGAGCGACGGCACGATGGAAAAAGGCATTTTTGACGGGCTCAAGGTCCTGGATTGCGCGAGCTTCATCGCGGCGCCGGCGGCCGCCACCGTGCTGTCCGACTTCGGCGCCGACGTCATCAAGATCGAGCCGCCGGGCGCCGGCGACCCCTACCGCAATCTGCCCAACCTGCCCGGCTATCCCTCGAGCGAGCACAATTTCGCGTGGATGCTGGAGGCGCGCAACAAGAAGAGCCTGGCGCTCGACCTCACCAAGCCCGAGGCGCGCGAGGTGCTCTACAAGCTCGTCGCCGAGGCCGACGTGTTCATCACCAACATGCCGCCGCAGGTGCGCCAGAAGCTCGGCATCACCCATGATCATCTCGCCCATCTCAACGACCGGCTGATCTACGCCTCCTTCACCGGCTATGGCGAAAAGGGCGAGGAGGCCAACAAGCCCGGCTTCGATTCGAACGCCTATTGGGCCCGCTCCGGCCTGATGGACCTGGTGCGCGCCGACGAGGACACCACGCCGGCGCGTTCGGTCGCCGGCATGGGCGACCACCCCTGCGCGATGGCGTTCTACGGCGCGATCGTCACCGCGCTGTTCCAGCGCGAGAAGACCGGCAAGGGCTCGCATGTCGCGACCAACCTGATGGCCAACGGCGTTTGGGCCAATGGCGTGCTGGCGCAGGCCAAGCTCGCCGGCGCCAAGTTCAAGAAGCGCAAGCCGCGCGAGGAGGCGTTGAACGCGGTCACCAATCACTACAAATGCAAGGACGGCCGCTGGCTGATCCTGTCGCTGCTCAACGAAGACCGGCAATGGCCGACGCTGGCGCGCTGCATGGGCCGCGAGGATCTGATCGCCGATCCGCGCTTCGCGACGAAGCCTGATCGCCATGCGCGCTCGGTCGAACTGATCAGGATCTTTGACGAAGTGTTCGCCGGCAAGGATCTCGCCGAATGGCGCAAGATCCTCGATGGCAACGGCCTGGTGTTCGGCGTCGTCGGCATCCTCGACGACATCCCGAACGACAAGCAGATGATCGAGAACGAGGTGCTGGTGCGCTTCGAGAACGACACCATGCTGACCGTCAACAGCCCGATCTTCATTGACGGTGCCAAAAAGGTGCAGCCGCGCAAGCCGCCCGAGGTCGGTGAGCACTCCGACGAGATCCTGCGCCAGGCCGGCTACGACGAGGCCACGATCCAGAAGCTGCGCGCTTCCGGCGCGGTGGCTTGAGGCCAGCTGACGCGACCGCTCGTTAGGCCTTTGCGCCGATCAGGCTCTTGATCAGCGCCAGCAGGCTCGCTGCCATCTCTCGCCGAAATCCGCGGCGGGGGATTGCGAGCTGCTGCAGCAACATCCCGATCAACGCGGACACGAACAATTCCGCATGGCGGCGCGGCTCTGCGGAGCCGCCTGCGCGCAAGGCGAGCTCCGCGCTTTGCCGCCAGGTCTCGAACCATTCTCCGACCACGGTCCGATAGCGCTCGTTGCGCGCGGCCGCGAGGAACGCTTCGTAGCAGGCGATGTGGATCTCGCCCCGCGTCTTCAGCTCCTGGTCGTACCAGCCCACCAGGAATTCGAGCCATGCCTCGACATCGAACGCTTTGCCTTGCAGGCTGAGCGCCAGCGCCTGCAGCCGCCCGGTCTCGCGGACCAAAGCGAAGCGAAGGGCGCCGTCGATCAGCGCATCTCGCGTCTTGAAGTGATGGGTGATCGCGCCGAGCGACAGGCCGGCCTCCGCCGCCACCGCCCGGTGGGTCACGCCGTCGAGGCCCTTGCGCCCGATGATCCAAAGCGTCGCCTCCATCACGGGACGTTCGCGGTTGCCGCTCCCAGGTTCAGTTCGCTTCATCAATTGTCGCTCAGTCCTGCTATGCAGAATCGGAAGAACAAATGTTCTGTTTTGCGAAGTATACGTACTGACGGCTAGATCGACAAGCATCTCAGGAACCCGATGATGGCCCGCTATCGCCTGCATTACTTCCCGGAATCCGGCAACAGCTACAAGCTCGCGCTGATGCTGACGCTGTGTGGCGAGACGTTCGAGCCGGTATGGACCGATTTCGGCGGCGGCGTCACGCGGACCGCGGAATGGCGCGCGGATGTCAACGCGATGGGCGAGATCCCGGTGCTCGAGGTCGACGGCGAGCGCCGCACCCAGACCGCGCCGATCCTGCTGCAGCTCGCCGAGCAATACGGAAAGTTCGGCGGCGAAACGCCGGCCGAGAAATTCGAGCTGTTGCGCTGGCTGTTCTGGGACAACCAGAAACTCTCCGGCTACATGGCGACCTATCGCTTCATGCGCACCTTCACGCCGTCAGCCGACCCGAAGGTGCTGAAATATTTCCGCGCGCGGCTCGACGACTTCCTCGGCATCCTCGACCAACATGTCGGCAACAGCGCCTTCATGATCGGGGCGCGACCGACGATCTCGGATTTCTCGATGATGGCCTATCTGCACTATCCTGCTGACGAGACCGGCTACGATTTCGCGGCCAGCCATCCCAATATCAGCGCCTGGCTCGGCCGCATCGCCGCGCTGCCCGGCTGGAAATCGGCCTATGACCTGCTGCCCGGCCCGCGCCTGAAACACTACGCGTGAGGGATTATCGCTTCATCCAGGCCCAGACGATGGCCACGACGATGATGCCGATGATGACCGCGAGCCCGATCGCCCAGCTGCTGACGCGCACGGCGCTGACCGCCTGACGCTCGGCCTCGTTGGCCGCGATCTCGCGGTTGCGCTGCTTGTCCTGCTCGGGAGCATTCATCGGCCGGTCTCCGTCAAGGCTGGGCTGTTCGGGTCGTGGTCGCGAACCGCAATGTAGCATCAAATAATGACGCCCGGGCACATCGGTTCCCGAGATCGCTACCGCCCCTTCACGAAGCACATTCCCATGCGCGAGGTCTTGCCGGCCATCTGGCATGCGAGGCCCTCGGCACAGGTCCAGCCACGGAAGCTGCGGTCGGTCTCGGCCGGCCTCGTGCCCGGCAGATAGCAATGTGCGCCCCAGCCGTCGCTGTATTCGGTGCCAGCCAACTCAGTGCCGCCGCGCAATTGCGGCCGGTTGGAGAAGCCGCGCGAAAAATCCGGCGCCTTGCCGTCGCGGAGGCTCGTGAGGATATCGCGGCGGCGCACCTGGTCGCCGAAGAAATGCGGCGAGGCCGGCACCACGGTGGAGTTCGACGGCTTCGCCGCCATCCAGTCGACGCCGGGGACATGGAAGCCGCCAATGCCGCGGGTCTGGTGGCAGCCGGCGCAGGTGACGTCGTTGAGGCGCCGCTCGAAGCCGGCCAATGACTGGATGTTCTGCAGCTTCGTTCCGTCAGCCGCGGCCTTCTGCAAGGCGCCGACGACATCGCCGTCCGAGAACACCGCATTGCCGGCGGTCCCCTCGCCCTGGACCATGCCGAATTCGGGCTGCAGATCGCTGACATCGAAACCGATCGGGGTCGGCGCCACCGCCGAGCTTGCGAGGAAGCGATCGGGGATCAGCAGGGTGCCGCGATCGAGCTCGGCAAAATGCGCAGGATTCAGCAGCCACGCCTTGAACTCGCGCCGCAGCGCCTCGTCCGCCAGAATGCGATCGCGATCGATCTGGTTCTCCAGCGGCGCTTCGGTGAAGCGCTTCGCTGCCCGGTCATAGTCGAACACTTTCAGCAGATAGTCGGTGCGGAAGTCGCGCACGGCGGATTTCGGCGCATGCGCGATCTGCAGATTGGTCTCGATGCGATCGATATTCCCGGCGCCGATCAGGCCGAGCGGGCCGTCCTCGCCGAACAGTTTCTCCATCGCCGGCGGCGCGCTGCCGGTCGCCAGCCAGCGCCGTGCAAGCTCGCGGCAGCTGAGCGACGCGTCGTTGCCGTCGCCCTTCGCCTTCAGCACCAGGTTCAGCGTCATCGGCAGCCGCTGCGAGACCGCATTCTCGCCGATCAGCGGCACATCGGTCCGCGTCAACCGATAGATCAGCCGGATCTCGCCGCAGTTGTTCGGCGCGACATAGGCGCGGTCCATGCGGTTGACGATGCCGGCCAGCACGAAGCGAACGTCGGAGGATTGAAACAGCGCGCGGTCGAACAGCTGAAAGGCAAAGCCGTCGCCGACGCCGATGCTCTCGTTCGGCAGGCTTGCCTGATGCTTTGCGACATAGCGATCGAACTCACGATCGAGCGCCTCGCGCACCGGCACCATCGAGGGCAACGCAAACAGATCGCGGTTGGACAGCGGCGTGTCGGCGGAACGCTCCGGCGCAAGCATCCGGCCGAGGCCGAAACGGTCGTGATCGAGCTGGCGCAGGATCGCGGGATCGATGATCGCTGTGCCGCGCTCGAGCGCGCGATCCTCGGCGGCGCGTGCAGGCACCGCGCCGCAGAGCAGAACGGACATCAGCAGGAAGCATTTCAGCGCGCGGCTCATGCCCCCACTAACACCGCGCGGCAAACCCTATTCAAGAAAAAAGGCGCTTCACATCGCGGTGAAGCGCCTTGGTGTTGTCGTGTTTCGGCAATCAGCGCGAAACGATCAGGCCCTTGCTGGTGACGACCACCCAACGGCCGTCCTGCTTGCGGATGGCGTCGACGCGGCCGAGGCCGGGGACGGGATCGCCGGCGTACACCTCGTAGATGCCGCCGCGGCCCTCGATCAGCGCGCCGCCATTGCCGACGTCGCGCAGCGACCAGCCGTCGACCACCGGCATGCGGCCGACCTCGGGCTTGGGGGCGGCCGGCACAGCCGCGGCAGTCGCAGGCGGGACCGAGCCCGTGACCTCGCGGACAGGCGTCGCAGCGGCGACGGTCGTCTGCGGCGTGGCGCGCAGCTTGTCGACGGTCTCGGTGAGCTTGGCGAGCTTGGCGTTCGGCTCCGCCTGGGCCTTCTCGACCTTCTCGATCCGGTCGTTGGCCTTGCTGAACTGGGCCTGGCCGGCCTTGGCGGTCTGCTCGACGCTGGCCTTCAGCGCGGCGATTTCGGATTCGAGCCGGGCGAGCGAGGCGTCGGCCGCTTCCTTTGCGGCGGCGTCCCTGGCAGCCGTATCCTGGGCGGAGGCAATGGCGGGGCTGGCGAGATGGCCGAGGCCTGCGGTCGCGAGCGCACCACCGATGGCCCCTGCCACGGTCGCCAGCGCAATCACCGCGGCCATCGCCCCGAACCGGCGCGTGCCGGCCGGCTTGGCTGCTGTCTTGGCCGCCTGCTCGGCGCCCGGCTTGGAGGCAGTCGCCTCATGGTCCCAGGTACGGTCACCGGGCGCCATGATCATCAGCTTGCCCGGAAAACGCGGCTCCTCACGCTTGCCGGTCTCGATCTTTGGCACGTCCATGTTGGTCGGCTCGACCTTAGGGTCGATCATGGGATCGATCTTGGGCTCAACCACGGCATCAACCCGGGGCTCGACCTTTGCCTCGACCTTGGGCGGCTCAACCTTCAGGGACTCGATCTTCGACGCGTCCATCCTGGGCGCGTCGGCCTTTGGCGACGTCTCTTCCTGCCCGGGCGCAAGCCGGGGAGCCTCGGCCGCGGCCATCACGGGCTCGGTTTTCGCCGCCGCTTCGACGCCGGTTTGACCGCTGACCGGCTCGCTCTGCTGCTCACTCACCTTCAAAGTCTCCAGACTAGGTTGACAATTCGGTAACTTTTATTGCTTGCGAAATGGTTACCCGGCCCCGGCATTACCTAAATTTTAGGGAGTTTTCCGGGCCGGATTGGGGCGGTGCCGCGCTGCGGCAATCTGCGCGGGCTCCGTTTGCGCGCGGCGCTTTCCCGACTAACATACCGCCATCTTCCAGCCAGAAGGCAGGAGAGCGCCATGACGATCGAGAAATGCATCAAGGAATTTGGTGTCGATGACGTCATTTTCGAGGAGGGCTCGACCGGCCGCGAGCTGTTTGTCGTGCTCGACGGCAAGGTCGACATCGCCAAGATCGATGGCGGAAACAAGACTGTTATCGTCAGCCTCGGCAAGGGCGAGTTCTTCGGCGAGATGGCGGTGATCGACGGCTCGGCGCGCTCGGCGACCGCCATCGCCTCCGCGCCTGCGACGCGGGTGATGCGGATCAACCACGCCCGCTTCGTCTATCTGGTCAGCCAGCAGCCGGCTTTTGCGCTGATGGTGATGGACGCGCTCTCGAAACGACTGCGCGCCTCCAACGCCGTCACTTACCGGTCGGCAGCCACCCCATGAGCGAGCGCCAGCCAAGCCCCTTCAAGACGCTGTTCGAGACCGACGTCGCGTCGCTGATCCAGGCCGCCGACGACGTTTACCAGATCCGCTTCAAGAACCGTGCGGCAAATGCCTATTTGGTGCGCGGCAGCAAGCGGACCATCATGATCGATGTCGGGCTGTCCACCAACTATCCCGCGCTCGTCGCCTGCCTCGATCACCTTGGGGTGACGCCCGAGATGATCGACATGGTGGTGCTGAGCCACGAGCATCTCGACCACATCGGCGCGGCCTATCATTTCCACGGCAGCGCCTATATCGCCGCGCACCGGCTCGCCGCCAACAAGATCATGTTGCGCGACGACTTCTCGATGCTGCGCAAGATGTTCAACGAGCCGAACGTGCCGATCGATGTCGACATCTGGCTCGAGGAAGGCAATCTCATCGACCTCGGCAATTTCCGCCTCAACGTGATGTACACGCCGGGCCATACCTCGGCCTGCATCACGCTGTTCGATCCGGACAAGGGCTTGCTGTTCGCCTCCGACACGCTGATGCCCGGCGGCGTGATGGGCGGCGTGTTCGGCTCCGGCTCGATTGCCGACTACATCCAGTCGCTGGAACGGCTGAAGGGCCTCAATTCGAAGATCCTGCTGTCGGGTCATGGCCGGCTGTCCGACACGCCGCAGGACGACGTGCGGATCGCGCTGCAGCGCTCGCATGCCCTGCTCGAGGACACCGCGCAATTGTTCGATGCGCTCGATGCGCGCGCGAATTTCGAACCGATCATGCAATCGGTGCGCGACCTCAACAAGCTCGACGACTGACGCCCGGCCCCAGCCAAAGCCGCCCGTTGTGGCCCGCCACGACTTTGCACTAGGATCGGCTCACAACGATAAAAATCATGGGCTCGGCGATGCAGCCGTTGCTTGCCGACAACGGGGGAGAGGAAACGGATGCAGGTTGACGCGATGGCGCAGATGCGCCGCCGGGTGGTGATCTCCTCCACGATCGGCAATGCGCTGGAATGGTTCGACTTCACCGTTTTTGGCCTGTTCGCCGGCATCTTGAGCAAGCTGTTCTTTCCGGCGGACAATCCGCATTCCTCGCTGCTGCTGACCTTCGCGACATTCGGGATCGCCTTTGCAGCCCGGCCGTTGGGCGGTCTGGTGTTCGGGCTCTATGCCGACAAGCACGGCCGCAAGAAGGCGCTGGTCGTGATGATATCGCTGATGGCTGTTGGCACCGGCCTGCTCGGCTTCCTGCCGACCTATGGCGCGATCGGAATCGCGGCACCGCTATTGCTGCTGCTGGCGCGGCTGATCCAGGGCTTTTCCGCCGGCGGCGAGTTCGGCAGCGCCAGCGCGATGCTGATCGAGTTCGCGCCGCCTGGCCGGCGTGGCTTCTACGGCTCGTTCCAGATGGTGTCGCAATCGCTGGCGTTTGGCCTCGGTGCCGCGATGGCGATCGGTCTCAATCTCGGCCTGTCGCCCGACGCCTTCGCGAGCTGGGGTTGGCGCGTGCCGTTCATCCTCGGCATTCTGATCGGGCCGACCGGATGGTATCTGCGCCGAAGGTGCGACGAGTCGCCCGAATTCCAGGCGTATCTCGCCGAGAAGGCCGCGACGGCGCAACCGCGCAGGCAGACCACGCTCGGCCAATTGTTCTCCGAACATCCACGCGAGTTGATTGCTTCGTTTTGCCTGATCGCGGCCGGTACGGCGATCAACTATGTCAATGCGATCTTTCTGCCGACCTATGCGGTCGCCGAGCTGAAGCTGCCGCTCCTGAACGCACAGCTCGGCCTGCTCGTCGTCAGCGTCGTCAATGCAGGGGTGGCGGTGGCCTGCGGCGCACTCTCCGACCGGATCGGCCGTCGCGCGGTCCTCGTTCCGGCGCTGATCGTCTACAGCTTGCTGTTCTATGTGATCTTGCAGCGGCTCGTTGCCGCCCCGACCACCGCGAACCTCTGGGAGTTGCAGATCGTCGCGGTGCTGCTCGGAGCCTTGGCCGGGCCGATGCCGGCCTTCATGACCGAGATATTTCCCGTCGGCGTGCGCTCGACCGGAGCATCGCTGATGTACAATCTCGCCGTGATGCTGTTCGGCGGGTTGGCGCCGTTCATCAACACCTGGCTGGTCCAGGTGACGGGCGACAAGGCTGCTCCTGTCTACTACATCCTGTTCGCGGCGGCGGTCGGTCTCGTGGGTCTGTCGGTCTATCGCGGGCGACCGTCCGTGCCGGGAATCGCAACTCAACCGGCGCAATGACCCTCGCTTAGCCATGCAATCGGTGCGCGACCTCAACAAGCTCGACGACTGACGTTCACGTGTGACCGGATTTGTGACATCACCTTTATTCCAGGCCTCAACCTGACATCCGCGTGAGCCCGGCGCGGCAGCAAGTCATTTGACAAATCCGCGCGCGGCCTGTTCAAACAGCCGCAACAACAACGCTGAAAAACAGGGAGCGAGGACATGAAGCTGTACGACTCGATCGGACCCAACCCGCGCATCGTGCGCATGTTCATGGCGGAGAAGGGCATCGAGATCCCCAGGCAGGCCGTCGACCTGCGCAAGGGCGAGAACCGCGAGGAAGCGCATCTGAAGCGCAATCCGCACGGCCAGATGCCGGCGCTCGAACTGGACTGCGGCAATTATCTCTCGGAGATCACCGCAATCTGCGAATATCTCGAGGAGAAGCACCCCTCGCCCGCGATGATCGGCACCACGCCGGAGGAGCGCGCCGAATGCCGGATGTGGACGCGCCGCGTCGACCTCAACATCGCCGAGCCGCTTGCCAACGGCTACCGCTTCGGCGAGGCGCTTAAATTCTTCGAGAAGCGCATTCCCGTCGCGCCCGAGGCCTCGCCGGGGCTGAAGATGATCGCAGCCAACCGCATCAAATGGCTTGATGACCAGATGGCCGATGGCCGCGACTTCATCTGCGGCAAACGCTTCACCCTCGCCGACATGCTGCTCTATTGCTGGCTCGATTTCGGCAACCAGGTCGGCCAGCCGCTGGACCAGGCGAACGGCAACATCGTCGCCTGGTTCAACCGCGTGGCTGAGCGGCCGTCGGTCAAGGCGTAGGTTCTCACCCGACCGTCATTCCGGGGCGCGCGAAGCGCGAACCTCAGGTGCGCAATTGCGCACCGGGGAATCTAGAAGTAATGGCGCGAGATTCCGGGTTCGATGCTGACGCATCGCCCCGGAATGACGGGCTCAAATCACCACCGGCTTGTCCGGCAGCTCGTTCGGGCCGCCCTCTGCATGAGGGAAATGCTTCGCCAGCTCCCGCGACACCGCCGCGACGCCGTTGATCACGCCCTGCTCGAACCGGCCTGATCGAAAATCCGCTTCCATGGCGCGGCAGATCGCTTCCCAGCCGGCGTGACCGACCTTGGCGTCGATGCCGCGGTCCGCGACGATCTCGACGTCGCGGTCGGCGAGCAGGAGATAGATCAGGACGCCGTTGTTGTGATGGGTGTCCCAGATCCGCAAATGCGAGAATACGTCCAGCGCCCGTTCGCGCGCCGGCTGGTTGCGGAACAGCGGCACACCGTCGAGCGCGCCCTCTACGACGAAACGGATCTGGCCCGAATGGGTCGCTTCACCTTCCTTGATCGCGCGCTCGATGGCGTCGAGCACGCGCGGCGGAAAGTCACGCCGCACCCGCCAGCGATGTTCGAGCAGATGCCTCCCGATGCGCTTGATGCTCATGTGCCTACCAGCTCCCCGAGGCGCCGCCGCCGCCGAAGCTGCCGCCTCCGCCGCTGAAGCCGCCGCTGTCGCTCGAGCTCGAGCCGCTGCTCCAGCCACCGCCGCCGCCGGACCAGCCGCCGGAATAACCGCCGCCGCGCCGGTACGGTCCGGAGCCCGCCGCCGGGCCGCCAAAATTCAATCCGCCGAAGATCAGCGCCGCGACACCAGCGAACAAGCCGACCACCACGGCGGTGGCGAGCGAGCCGGCCAACAACCAGGTGAAGACACCGACGATGCCGCCGGTTGCGGCCGAGCCCAACAGCCGCCCCAGCATCGCGCGCAGCGCGCTCGCCACGATGATAACGACGAAGATCGCCACCGGATTGGCGAAGTCGACCAGGTTCGGCGCCTGCCAATGCTCGGCCTCCGGCGCCGGCAGCTGCTCGCCATTGACCAGCCGGATCATCCGGTCGACGCCGGCCGAAATGCCGCCGGCGAAATCGCCGGCCTTGAATTTCGGTGTGATGTCCTCGTCGATGATGCGGTGGGTGACGACGTCGCTCAGCACGCCCTCGAGGCCGTAGCCGACCTCGATGCGCAAATGTCGGTCGTTCTTGGCGACCACGAGCAGCGCGCCGTCGTCGACCTTCTTGCGCCCGATCTTCCAGGCCCCGGCGACGCGGATCGAGAACTGCTCGATCGTCTCCTCGCCAGTGGTCGGTACGATCAGGACAGCAATCTGGCTGCCTTTTCGTTTCTCGAGATCCTCCAGCTTTCCGTTGAGCGCAGCAATGTCGCCCGACGACAGCGTCCCGGTCTGATCGACGACGCGGCCGGTGAGCTGAGGCACTGCGACCTCGGCCCGCGCCGGGCAGATGAGGCCCAGCAGGAAAGCGAACAGGATGACGCGAATGGCGGCCATTGCGGTCGGCGCGCGCCGCCGCTACTTCGACGGCGCCGGCGTTGGGTTGAAGTCGACCTTCGGCGCGGTCGAAATCTCCTTCTCGTTCTCGACCGTGAAGTTGGGCTTCTCCTTGTAGCCGAACACCATCGCGGTCAGATTGTTCGGGAAAGTGCGGATGCCGACATTATAGTCCTGCACCGACTTGATGTAGCGGTTGCGCGCTACCGTGATGCGGTTCTCGGTGCCCTCGAGCTGCGCCATCAGGTCGCGGAACAGCGCGTCTGATTTCAGCTGCGGATAGTTTTCGGTGACGACGAGCAGCCGCGACAGCGCGCTGGTGAGCTCACCCTGCGCCTGCGTGAACTTCTGGAACGCGGCGGGGTCGTTGAGCACTTCCGGCGTTGCCTGGATGCTGCCGACCTTGGCGCGCGCGTTGGTGACGCCGAGCAGCACGTCCTTCTCCTGCTGCGCAAAGCCCTTCACCGAGTTGACCAGGTTCGGCACCAGATCGGCGCGCCGCTGGTACTGGTTCACCACCTCCGACCAGCTCGACTTGACCTGCTCGTCGTTGGTCTGGATCGCGTTGTAGCCGCAATTGGTCAGGCTCAACGTCGCCAGCGCTGCCAGCACGGTCCAAAGCTTGCGCATGAAATTGGTCCTCCCGGTGGATTCTTTGCCAGCTTAGCAGATTTTCGTCCGTTAATCCCGTGTGGCGGTTTTCGCGCCACCTTTTGCGGACGATGGCCCTTGCCTATCCCTCCCCGCGCCGTTCATCATGGCGAAAAATCGATCCGGGGAGGATCCATGACGTCTGAACAATTCGAGACGATTGTCGTCGAGCGGCCGGAGCCCGCGATCGCGCGGATCGTGATGAACCGCCCCGAGGCCCGCAACGCCCAGAACCTGCAGATGACCTACGACCTCAACGCCGCCTTCGACCGGGCGGTGCAGGACGACGCGGTCAAGGTCATCATCCTCGCCGGCAAAGGCCCGCATTTCTCGGCCGGTCACGATCTGCGGCCGGGGGCTAAGAACCAGGCGGGCGTCGATTTCCCGCCAGTCGGAAATTGGGGCGGCTTCGCCGAGCCGAACGCGCACGGCCGCTTCGCGCGCGAGCAGGAGATCTACCTGCAGATCACCCGGCGCTGGCGCAATCTGGCCAAGCCCACCATCGCGGAGGTGCACGGCAAGTGCATCGCCGGCGGGTTGATGCTGGCCTGGGCCTGCGACCTGATCGTCGCGAGCAGCGACGCCGAATTCTGCGATCCCGTGGTGACGATGGGCGTCTGCGGCGTTGAGTGGTTCGTGCATCCCTGGGAGCTCGGCGCGCGCAAGGCCAAGGAGATGCTGTTCACCGCGGACGTCTGGAGCGCCGAAGAGGCGCATCGTCTCGGCATGGTCAATCACGTGGTGCCGCGCGGCGATCTCTCGTCATTCACGCTGGCGCTGGCGCGTCGGATCGCGACGAAGCCCGCCTTTGCGCTGAAGCTTTCCAAGGAGGCGGTGAACCGCTCGATCGACATCATGGGGCAGCCCGCTGCGATCGATCATGCCTTCGCGCTGCATCAGCTCTGCCACGCGCACAATCTTCAGGAATTCGGAATGGTGGTGGACCCCGCGGGTCTGCATCCCTCCGTCAAGAAAACCGCCAATGTGAAGTAGAGCAGATGGACCTCACTCTCAGCGACGAGCAGCGCCTGCTGCGCGAAAGTGCCGACCGCTTCGTGGCGGAAACCTTCACATCAGAGCATCGCAAGAGGACGGCGAACGAGCCGCTCGGCTATTCGCCCGCGATCTGGAAACAATTCGCCGAGCTCGGCTGGCTGGCGCTGCCGATCAGCGAGGCCTATGGCGGGCTTGGCGGCGGCGCGATCGAGATCGGACTGTTGATGGAAGCATTCGGTCGCGGCCTGGTGTCGGAGCCGTTTCTCTCCACGGTCGTGATCGGCGTCGCGCTGGTCGCCGAATGCGGCACCGAGGCGCAGCGGCAGGCGATCCTGCCCAAGATTGCGGAAGGCGCGCTCACTCTCGCGTTCGCGCATTCCGAGCGCGCCGCGCGCTTCGACCTCGGCCATGTCGACACCACGGCCACCAGGACCGCCGACGGTTGGCTTTTGAACGGCAGCAAGATCGCGGTGCTCGACGGTGCGTCGGCCAACCAGATCATCGTCTCGGCCCGCGTCGCCAACGCCAATGGCGCATCCGGCAAGCTCGGCCTGTTCCTGGTGCCGGCAGGCGCGCCCGGCCTCACCTTGCGCGATTACGCGCGGCTTGGCGGCGGACGCGCCTGCAATCTCGATCTGAAGAATGTACAGCTGCCCGCCGACGCGTTGCTCGGCGATGGCCAGGACGCGTTGCCCGCGATCGAAACCGTGGTCGACCGCGCGATGGCCGCGCTCGGCGCCGAGGCGGTCGGCATCATGCAGACGCTGCTCGACACCACGCTCGAATACACCAAGATTCGCAAACAGTTCGGCCGGCCGCTGTCGGCCAATCAGGTGATCCGCCATCGCCTCGCCGACTTCGCGATGCAGGTCGACGAGGCGCGCTCGATGGCGCTGCGCGCCGCGTTGATGGCCAATGCCGAGCCGGCGGCGCGCGGCCGTGCAGCGTCCGGCGCCAAGGCGAAGATCGGCAAATGCGCGCGCTTCGTCGCCGAGCAGTCGGTGCAGTTGCACGGCGCCATGGGCGTCACCGAGGAGCTCGATATCGGCGCCTATTTCAAGCGGCTGCTCGCCTTCGACACGCAGTTCGGCGGCAGCGCCCATCATTATCGCCGCCACGCCGCCTTGAGCGGCCGCGCCCACGCGTAAACGGAGAGCGCAACATGGATCTCACCTTCAGTGCCGAGGAACGCGCCTTCGAGCAGGAAGTCCGCGACTACATTGCCGCGAGTCTCACGCCGGAAATGAAGCGCGCCACCGCGCTGACGCCGTCGGTGTTCTCCGATCCCGACATCGGAATGGCCTGGCAGCGCACGCTGCACAAGAAGGGCTGGGGCGCGCCGGGCTGGCCGGTTGAGCATGGCGGGCCGGACTGGACGCCGGCGCAGCGCTGGATCTTCGAAGCCGAATGCGCCCGCGCCGGCGTGCCCAATGTCAACGTGATGGGCGTGAAGATGGTCGGGCCCGTCATCATCGGCTTCGGCTCGCCCGAGCAGAAGAACTTTTACCTGCCGCGAATCCTCTCGGGTGACGACTACTGGTGCCAGGGCTATTCCGAACCCGGCTCGGGCTCCGACCTCTCCTCGCTGAAGACCCGCGCCGTGCGCGACGGCGACGACTACATCATCAACGGCACCAAGATCTGGACCACGCACGCGCATCACGCCAACCGCATGTTCGCGCTGGTGCGCACCAATGAGGGCGAGCGGCAGCAGGACGGCATCAGCTTCATCCTGATCGACATGAAGACGCCTGGAATCACCACGCGCCCGATCCTGACCATCGGCGGCGACCACGAGGTCAACCAGGTGTTCTTCGACGACGTCCGCGTGCCCGTCGCCAATCGCGTCGGCGAGGAAGGCAAGGGCTGGACCTACGGCAAGTACCTGCTCGAATTCGAGCGCGGCTCCGGCATCGCATCCGCCAAGCTGCGCGAGGCGCTGAAGACGATCTCCGATCTCGCTGCGTCCGACGTCACCGGCCGCGCCATCGAGGACCCTGACATCGCGATGCGGATGTCGGAGGTCGAGGTCGACATCGATGCGCTCGAGATGACCGAGCTGCGGGTGCTGTCGGCGCTGCAGACCGGGCAGAATCCCGGCGCGGTGTCGTCGCTGATCAAGCTGCGGGTCAGCGAGATCCGCCAGGCGGTGACCCGGCTCGGCGTCGACGTGATCGGCAATGACGGACTTGCCGTCGAGCCGGCGCGGCCGTTCTACCGGCTCAACCACGAGCCGGCGATCCCGGAAGAACTGCTGCCGGTGGTGCCGGAATATCTCAACGGGCGGGCGTATACGATCTTCGGCGGCTCGTCAGAGATCCAGCGCGACATTATTGCGAAGATGGTGTTGGGGTTGTAGCGTTCCGGGCAGGCACCTGGCCTCTACTCGTCATGCCCGGGCTTGTCCCGGGCATCCACGTCTTGTCGCCAGAAAGGAAGTCGTGGATGGCCGGGACAAGCCCGGCCATGACGGCGTTGTTGTCTATGCCCCCACCTTCGCGTCCTGGATCGCCTGCCAGATCTTGGCCGGCGTCAGCGGCGTGTTGAGCTGGGTGATCCCGACCTCGCTCAGCGCATCCATCACGCCGTTGGTGATGCAGGGCGGCCCGCCGATCGCACCGGACTCGCCGCAGCCCTTGGCGCCCAGCGGATTGGTCTTGCAGGGCGCGGAGGGATCGAGCGTCACCGTGATCGGCGGAATGTCCGAGGCGCGCGGGATGCAATAGTCCTGATAGCTCGCGGTCAGCAGCTGGCCTTCCTCGCTGTAGGACACGCCTTCATACAGCGCCTGGCCGATGCCCTGCACAACGCCGCCATGCACCTGCCCCGTCACCAGCATCGGATTGACCGCGACGCCGACGTCGTCGACCGTGGTGTAGCGCACCACCCGTGTCACGCCGGTCTCGGGATCGATCTCGACCTCGCAGATATGCGTGCCGTTCGGCCAGCTCGGCCCGTCGACCTCACCCTCGCTCTCGACCGAAAGCTTGGCGCCTTTTTCCTTGCTTGCGATCTCGAACAGGCTGATGCGCCGGTCGGTGCCGACCACGGTGAGGAATCCGTCGCGATACTCGATATCCTCGACGGAGGCTTCCAGCAGATGGGAGGCCTTGTCGCGCGCCTTGTTGATCATATCGTTGCTGGAGACCGCAACCGCGGTGCCGCCGACGAACAGCGAGCGCGAGCCGACGCTGCCGAAACCGGTGGCCAAGTCCGTGTCGCCCTGCACGACGTCGATCTTGTCCATCGAGATGCCGAGCGTATCGGCGACCATCTGGGTGTAGGTGGTGGCGAGCCCCTGCCCCATCGCCATCGTGCCGGACCAAAGGATGACGCGGCCTTCGGCGGTCGCGTGCAGCGAGACCTTCTCGGTGTGGGCGCGGCCGCCGGTCCACTCGATGTAGCTGGTCAGGCCGCGGCCGTAGAGCAGGCCCTTCTTCTTCGCCGCCTTCTTGCGCGCGGCAAAGCCGTTCCAGTCGGCGAGGTCGGAGGCGCGCTCAAGCATGTGCGCGAAGGCGCCGGAGTCGTATACCTGCCCGACCGCGTTGGTGTAGGGCAGCTGCGCCGGCTTGATGTAGTTGATCTTACGGATCGCGCGCGGGTCCATGCCGATCTGGCGCGCGGCGGCGTCGAACAGCCGCTCGACGATGAACACAGCCTCGGGCCTGCCGGCGCCGCGATAGGCGCCGACCGGCGCGGTGTTGGTCATCACCGACTTGACCTCGAAATGCACCAGCGGCAGGTCATAGACGCCGGTCTGCACGAACGGGCCGAGCACCAGCGGGATGATGTTGGCGGTACCCGACGAATAGGCGCCGGTGCCGCCGATCGAGCGCACCCGATAGGCCAGCACGCGGCCCTTGGCGTCGAGCGCGAACTCGCCGGTCGAGGTCAGGTCGCGGCCATGAGTGCCGCCGACGAACTCGTCGGTACGGTCGCCGCGCCAGCGGATCTTCTCGTTCAGCTTGGTCGCGGCGTAGGCGACGATGCCGTCTTCCGGATAGAGGCTGGTCTTCTGGCCGAAGCCGCCGCCGATGTCGCCGACCAGCACGCGCACGCTGTCCTTCGGCCGCTTCAGGATGGATTCCGCGAGCAGATCGCGGGTCGAGCCCGGGGTCTGCGACTGCACGTGGAGGATCAGCCGCCCGGTCTTCTTATCGATCTCGGCGATCGTCGAGCGGGGCTCCATCGCCGACGGCACCAGGCGCTGGCTGACCAGATCGAGCGACACCTTGTGCGCGGCGCTGGCGAAGGCTGCCTCGACCTTGGCGGCATCGCCATAGCTCATCGCGGCCACGATGTTGTCGGGCGCCTCCGGCCAGACCGCCGGCGCACCGGGCTTGATCGCCTCGACCGGATCGACCACCGAGGGCAGCACCTCGTAGTCGATCTCGATCGCTTCGGCCGCGGTCTGCGCCAGCACGCGCGAGGTCGCGACCACAGCCGCGACACCCTCGCCCGCGTAGCGCACCACCTCATGCGCCAGCAAGCGGCGCGGCGGCACGGTCATCGGCGAGCCGTCGGGCCGCTTGAAGATCGCGAGCGTCGGCAGCGTGCCGATATCGTCCTTCAACAGGTCCGCGCCGGTATAGACCGCCTTGACGCCGGGCATCGCCAGCGCCGCCTTGACGTCGATCGACTTGATGTTGGCGTGGGCATGCGGCGAGCGCAGCACGTGCAGCCAGAGCGCGCCGTCGGCCGGCTTGTCGTCGATGAAATGCCCCTTCCCGGTGAGCAGCCGCTGGTCTTCGAGACGCTTGACAGGCTGGCCCGCACCAAAACGCATATTGCCGGGAAGAATGTTCATCAGAGGGTCCTTGGATTGCAGAAATTTCGGCGGGTTTTAACGGATTTTCGGCGCGAGACAACACGTGGCCGTCATTCCGGGGCGATGCGCGAGCATCGAACCCGGAATCTCGAGATTCCGGGTTCGCGCTGTCGCGCGCCCCGGAATGACCAAGTGGTGAGAATCAATGCATCGCGCAAGCCAGTTTCAGCCGAGATCGCGCAACGCTGCCTCGACCACCTGGCGCTGCTCGGCCGTGAGCGGCGCCTGCGGCGGCACCGGGTCGCCGACGTCGTAGCCCTGGATCGCAAGCCCGGCCTTGATGCAGGCCGCGAGGTTGAAGCGGGCGAAGGCCTCGTTGATGCGCCAGAGCTTGCGCTGTAGCGCCATCGCCTCGTCCCAGCGGGCGCGGCGGCACAGGTTATGGAGCTCGACGCTCTGCCGCGGGATGATGCAGGCCGGGCCCGCCATCCAGCCATGGCCGCCGATCAGCATCACCGCGGCCGGAATATGGGCGGAGGCCGAGAACACTTTCAGGCTGTCGCCGCAGCGGTTCATGATCGACAGCAGCCGGCCGGTGTTGGTCGAGGCGTCCTTGATGTAGCCGATCCGCGGATGCGCGGCGAGGCGCGCGATGACGTCGAGCGTGAGGTCGGAGCGCTGGAAATTCGGATTGGTGTAGATCACCACGGGAATATCGACCGCATCGGCGATGGCGCGGAAATAGGATTCGACCTGCGCGTCGCCGACCGGGAAATACGCCTCCATGATCGCGAGAATGCCGGCAGCACCCCGCTTCTGATAGGCCTTGGCCTGCGCCACCGCATCGGCCGTCGAGGTCGAGGCGACGCCCGCCACTACCGGCACCCGGCCCTGCGCGGCCTCGATCGTGGTCGCCACCACCTGCATGCGCTGCGCGTTGTTGAGATAAGCGAACTCGCCGGTCGAGCCGAGCGGCGTCAGCCCATGGACCCCGGCCTTGATAAGATCGTCGCAGAGCCGGCCCAGCACCTCGGTGCGGACATGGCCTGCGGGATCGACCGGGGACACCAGATAGGGAAAGACGCCGTGAAAATCAGCCATTTGCGAGCCTCGTTGACGGCGAGACATAGTCGGGATCGTGCGCAAAGGGAAGCGGCTCGCCGCTGCGCAAGGCGCTGAGCACCGCTGCAAAATCGGCTTTCGCGCGGAAGCCGAGCAGCCGTTCGGCCTTGGTGGAATCGTAGATCCGGCCGATCGATCGCGGCAGGCGCCAGCCGCGCTGCGCGAACAGCGCCGGCGCATCGGGGAAAGTGCGCGCGATCACGCCGGCCGCGTCCGTCTTCAGGTCCGCGACATCGCTGCGCGCAAACGGCGTCGGCGCGCTGATCACGAACACCTCGAAGCCGCGGATCCGCTCCAGCGCCGCGACATGGGCATCGGCGGCATCCTCGACGGTAAGTCGGCGGTAGAGCAGCTCGGTCGCCTTCAGGTTCTGCCATGGATGTCGCGGATGGTGTCGTCGTCCTCGGGGAAGAAGCGGCCGGTGCGCAGCACCGCGCAGTTCAGCCCATGCTCGCGACTGTACAGCCGGCACAGCCCCTCGGCGGCAAGTTTTGTAACTCCGTAGATGTTGCGCGGCTCGAGCGGCCCCGAGGTTTCGTCGAGCCGCACCGCCGCATGGCCTTCGTCGTCGCGGATCGCCTGCGAGATCATCAGCGACGTGGTCGAGGTGAAGACGAAACGATCATGGCCGGCGGCGGCTGCCGCCTGCAGCAGATGAGCGTACCGGACACGTTGACGTCGACAAAGGCCTGCGGCGAGAACCGCGCAATGTCAGGCTTGTGCAGCGCGCCGCCATGAATTACGGCCTCGATATTGTGATCAGCGAACACACGGTCGACCACCGATCGGTCGGCCACCGAGCCGACGACATCGGTCGCCTCGCCCAGGACGACGTCGAGGCCGACCACGTCATGGCCGGCCTGTCGCAGCCGCGGCGCAAGGAAACGGCCGAGCCAGCCGGAGGAGCCGGTCAACAACACGTGCATGAATTCCGCTCGGCCCCGCGCCTTCAGAACACCTTGGCGATCGCAGCCTGCGCGTCGCCCTGGATCTGCTTCAGATGATCCGGCCCGCGGAAGCTTTCGGCGTAGATCTTGTAGACATCCTCGGTGCCGGATGGACGCGCCGCGAACCAGCCGGCCTCGCTCTCGACCTTGATGCCGCCGAACGGCTGGTCGTTGCCAGGTGCCTTGGTCCTGACCGCGCGCACGGGATCGCCGGCGAGCTCGGTCATGTTGAGCTGCTCGGGCCCGAGCGCCTTCAATGCGTTCTTCTGCTTCGGCGTCGCCGCCACATCGATGCGCTCATAATAGGGAACGCCGAGCTCGGCGGTCAGCTCCTTGAACAATTCGCTGGGATCGCGGCCGGTTTTGGCGATGATCTCCGCCGCCAGCAGGCCGAGGATGATGCCGTCCTTGTCGGTGGTCCAGGCCGAGCCGTCGCGCTTGAGGAACGAGGCGCCGGCGCTCTCCTCGCCGGCAAAGCCGAAGCCGCCGCTGCCGAGTCCGTCGACGAACCATTTGAAGCCGACCGGCGTCTCCACCAGCTTGCGGTTCAGCTTCTTTGCGACGCGATCGATGATCGAACTCGACACAATGGTCTTGCCGATCGCTGCGCTCCCGCCCCATTGCGGCCGGTGCGCGAACAGATAGGCGATCGCGGTGGCGAGAAAATGGTTCGGGTTCATCAACCCGTTCGAGCGGGTCACGATGCCGTGGCGGTCGGCGTCGGTGTCGTTGGCAAAGGCGACATCGAACCGGCCGCGCATCCCGATCAGGCTCGCCATCGCGTAGGGCGACGAGCAGTCCATCCGGATCTTGCCGTCCCAGTCCGCGGTCATGAAGCGGAAGGTCGGATCGACCGCCTCGTTGACGATGGCGGCGTTGATGCCGTAACGCGCGATGATCGGCTGCCAGTAATGCACCGCCGCGCCGCCAAGCGGATCGATGCCAATCTTGACGCCGGCGGATTTGATCAGCGCGAGATCGACGGTGTTGCCGAGATCGGCGACATAGGGCGTGATGTAGTCGTGCAGATGCGTGGTCGCGGCCTTGCGCGCGCGGTCATAGGGCATCCGCGCGACGCCTTTGAGGGCGGCCTCGATATAGCGGTTGGCGTTTTTCTCGACCACGGCGGTGACGTCGGTGTCGGCCGGGCCGCCATGCGGCGGATTGTATTTGTAGCCGCCGTCCTCCGGTGGATTGTGTGACGGGGTGATGACGACGCCGTCGGCAAGGCCTGTGCTGCGTCCCTTGTTGTAGCTCAGGATCGCATGCGAGATCACCGGCGTCGGGGTGTAACCACCCTGCGCGTCGATCATGATCTCGACGCCGTTGGCGGCGAACACTTCCACCGCGCTCGCCAGCGCCGGCTCGGCCAGCGCATGGGTATCGATGCCGATGAACAGCGGACCGGTGAGCCCCTTCTCGCGCCGGTAATCGCAGATCGCCTGCGTGGTGGCGAGAATGTGGTCCTCGTTGAAGGAATTCTTCAGCGACGAGCCGCGATGGCCCGAGGTGCCGAACGCAACCCGCTGCGCGGGATCACTGGCGTCGGGCTTGCCTGCAAAATAGGCCGTGACCAGCCGCGGCACATTGGCGAGCGAGGCGGGATCGATGGGTTTGCCGGCGGCGGGATTTGGTGCAGTCACGTGACCTCTCAGATCTGGTATCGCCGATCATCAGCACAGGAGTGATGCACTGGCGTGCTACCATGATGGCTTGCGTTCAATCAAGCCGAGCGCTTTTCGTTCCTTGCGAAACGCAGCACTGCGCTACGACACGTCGATCTGCTGCACCCTCTCGCGCAATTCGTCGACCAGCACGCGCTTGTTCTCGGTATAGTCGATCGGCACCACGACGAGATGCACGCCGCCGCCGGAGAAGGCCCGCTCCAGGGTCGGGACGATCGCTTCCGTGCTCTCGATCCGCGAACCCTTGGCGCCGTAGCTCTCGGCGTATTTGACGAAATCCGGATTGCCGAACGTCAGGCCGAAATCCGGGAAATTGTCGACCGCCTGCTTCCAGCGGATCATGCCATAGGCGGAGTCCTCCAGGATCAGGATCACGAGATTGAGCTTGAGGCGAACCGCGGTCTCGAGCTCCTGCGAGTTCATCATGAAGCCGCCGTCGCCGCAGACCGCGAGCACCCGGGTCTTCGGATAGAGCATCGCCGCCATCATCGCCGACGGCAGGCCGGCGCCCATGGTCGCAAGCGCGTTGTCGAGCAGCAGCGAGTTCGCGAGCAGCGTGCGGTAGTTGCGCGCGAACCAGATCTTGTACATGCCATTGTCGAGCGCGACGATGCCGTCTTCGGGAATGACCTGCCGCACATCGTGCACGATGCGCTGCGGTGTCGGCGGCCAGCGGCCCTCGGTGGCGCGATCGGTGATCTTCGCCAAAATGCTCTCGCGCAGGCTGAGCAGTGCGCTGGCTTGCGGCAGCTTTCCTTCGACCCGGTCGGCCAGCAGCTCGAGGCTCGGACCGACATCGCCGATCACCTCACATTGCGGGAAATAGACCTGCTCGACATTCGCCGCGGTGTAGCTGACATGGATCACCTGCGGCCCCTTCGGGCCCATGATGAAGGGCGGTTTCTCGATGGTGTCGTGCCCGATCGCGATGATGAGATCGGCGCGGTCGATCGCCTCATGCACATAGTCGCGCTCGCTCAGCGCGGCGGTCCCCATGTACTGATTGGTGCCGCCCGACACCGTGCCCTTGCCCATCTGGGTCGTGAAGAACGGGATTTTGGTTCGGCGCACGAAGTCGCCGATCCCGGCGGTAGAGCGCGGGCGCGATGCCGCCGCGCCGAGCATGATCAACGGACGCTGCGCCTTCAGGATCATCTCGGCGGCGCGGTCGAGCGCGGCGGCATGCGCGATCGGAATCTCGATCGGATGCGGCGAGATCATGTCGACCGGCGCGGTCTCCTCGCGTGCGATGTCCTCCGGCAGTTCGAGCAGCACCGGCCCCGGCCGTTCCTGCGTCGCGATCCGGAAGGCGTCGCGGACCAGCGTCGGAATGGTGGCGCCGCTGACGATCTGCAGCGAGAGCTTGGTCAGCGGGCGGAAGGTGTTGACGATGTCGACGATCTGGAACTTGGCCTGCCGGCTGCTCAAGATGCCCTTCTGTCCCGTCAACATCACCATCGGCATCGCGCCAAGCAGCGCGTAGGCCGCGCCGGTGGTCAAATTAAGCGCGCCGGGGCCGAGCGTCGTCATGCAGACGCCGGGCTTTCCGGTCAGCCGGCCATAGGTCGCCGCCATGAAGGCCGCCGCCTGCTCGTGGCGCGTCACGATCAGCTTGATCGAGGATTTGCGCAGGCTCTCGACGACGTCGAGATTCTCCTCGCCGGGGACGCCGAACACCCGTTCCACGCCCTCATTCTCGAGGGCCGCGACCAGCAAATCGGAACCTTTGACCATGTCAGCCTCGCATCGTTGATTGCATGCCGCCCACGGAGCATAGCCGCATCGCGCGCCGCCGGAAACTCCCTCGCCAGCTCACGGCTTGTGCGCCCTGATCCAGGCGTCGGCGGCGGGTAGCACGCGCGTGGTCAGATCGGCCGAGATCGCGATTGCCTGCAAGGCTCGCGCCACCATCACCCGTCCGCCGCTGGTCGATTGCGACGGGGCGAACGCAGCGAGCTCCGCCGCGTGGGCCTGATCGGTAAGATTGGTCATGAAGTTCGGCACGAACTGGTCACGAAAGTTCGGCCCCTGCCTTGCCAGCAGCGTGTCGAAATTGGTCTGGACGAAATCCCAGGCCAGCTGCGGCTGCTCGCCTGCGGACGCAACCGTGCTGATCATCCCGGTCACAATCGTGTCGGGCAACTCATTGGTCAGCGTCAAAGCCAGCGTCGCGCGCGCCAATTCGGCGTCGCGGGCGCTGGCCGCGGCGAAATAATAGCGCAGCCGCTCATTGGTCGCCGTGCTGTTGCGCGCCAGCGCCAGCAGCCTGTCATAGGTCGCCCGATCCGCCGTGATGCCGACGACATGGGTGACGGCATCGCGCAGCGTGGTTGGAAGCGCGTTGGGATCATCGAGGAACGCAGCAAAGCGCCGCTTCGCCTCAGTCACAACAGCGGCGTCACCGAGGTCGCCAAGCGTCGAGATCAGGCTCGCGCGCAGCAGCGCAGTGTCGTCGTCGCCCGATCCGCCGCCATCCCATCCGATCCGCTCGAACACCGGGCGCAGCTTGGCGCGGGCATAGGCCTGGATCACCCGCCGCTCGGCGCGATCGCGCGACAGCCGGTTGAGCGCGGCGAAGGTCGAGATCACCTGATCCCAGACCGCGCGATGATCGCCGGCATCGAGCGCATCGAGCAGCGCGAGATAGGATGCCGGCTCGGCGCGGCCGGCCTGCACCAGCGCCCAGCTGTCGGTCACGACATTGAGCCGGTCATCGACTTGCATTTGCGGGAATGCGTTCAGCAACGCCGCACGGTTCTTCGGGCCATACTCGACCCTGTAGTATCCGATGTCGCCGAGATTGACCTTGATCGCATCGCCGCATGCGCCTGCCGGAATATCGGCGCTGCCCTGCAGCAGGATCTCGTCAAACGGCTTGCCGCGCGCGGGTCCGACCGCAACAGGGATCTGCCAGATGCGCGACGCCAGCGGCGCCGTATCGGCCGGCGCGATCACGAAACGGTCCTGTCGCAATGTCAGGTGCTGCGCGGCGCCATCGCAGGCGGTCTCGGCCACGACTAGCGGCACACCGTCCTGCGCAGTGAAGGAGGCAGCGATGCCGGTGATGGTCTTGCCGCCGGACGTCTCGAGCGCCTGCCAGAGATCGGCGGTGGTGGAATTGCTGTAGGCATGCGCGGCCATGTATTTTCGGATGCCGTCACGGAACGCCGCTTCGCCGAGATAGGTCTCGAGCATGCGGATCAGCGCCTGGCCCTTGTTGTAGGTGATGGCGTCGAACGCCGTGACCGCTTCGCTGTGATCGGCGATCGGCTGCTGCACCGGATGCGAGGTGCGGCGCGCATCGAGCGCCATGGCAAACTGCTTCGCGCCGTAGCCGTTCAGCCAGCTCTGCCATTGCGGATAGAACTGCTGCGAGGCCTTGGTCGCCATCCAGCTGGCAAAGCCTTCGTTGAGCCAAAGATTGTCCCACCACGCCATGGTGACGAGATCGCCGAACCACATATGCGCCATCTCGTGCGCGATGATGGCGAAGATGCCGCGCCGTGCGGTCTCCGCAGAGGTCGCGGGGTCGAACAGCAGCCGGCTCTCGAAGAAGGTGATGCCACCCCAGTTCTCCATCGCGCCGCCGAACCCACCGGGCACGGCGATCAGATCGAGCTTCGGCAGCGGATATTTGACGCCGAAATAGTCGTTGTAGTAGGCGAGCAGCTTCACCGCGCTATCGAGCGCGAACCGGCCCTGCCCGCTCTTGCCCTCCGTTGTCACCACGCCGATGGTGACGCCGCCGGCATCCGCCGTAACGCGCTCGAGCTCGCCGATCGTAAGCTCGAACAGATAGGTCGACATCTTCGGCGTCGGCGCGAACGTAACTTTCTTGAGATCGCCGGCGGCCGGCGCCTCGCTTGCGATGGGCATGTTGCCGACCGCGAGCAGATTGCGCGGGATTACGACGGTCAGCGCAAAGCTCGCCTTGAACGACGGCTCGTCCCAGCACGGAAAGATCCGCCTTGCATCGGCCGGCTCGAGCTTGCTCGAGATCAGCCGCTTGATCCCGGCCTTGGTTGGATAATCGACCGAGAACAGACCGGTGCCGAATTTGTTGATCTGCGCCGTGAAGGCGATACGCAGCCTGTGGCGGCCGGCCGCGAGCGGCTGGGCAAAGGTCAGCGTCGCCGTCTGCGCCGTGGCGTCGGTCGCGACTTCCGCGCGCTGCGTACCGTCGTCGATCGTAACCTCGGCGAAGGTCGTGCTGATCGCATTCAGCGTCACCTGCGCAACCGGCGCGCGCAGCTCGATGTCGACGGTCTCGACGCCGGGTAAGGCGAGGCTCGTGAAATCCGGCGTCAGCTCGATCGCGTAGTTCAGCGGGACGACCGTCTTCGGCAGCTTTCCGGGTGTGCTGTCGAATGAAAATGTCTGCTCGGCCTGTGCGCCGGCGGCCATTGCCAGCAGCAAGCCGATCGCCGTGGCAAGACGACGCAGCAGCGCCGTTTGGACGTGGGTTGCAGGCTTGTTCATCGCGCGCGGCTCACGATATCGGAAATTTCGGGGTGGCATTGCGGAAGGACCTCACGGGCAATCTAGAGCAGAAAGTGTCGCCACAGAACTGACAACTCCGCGACATTGACATCACAACGGTTCGCATCGATTGGTGCGCGCTCGCTTCGGCCTGCCGTGTTGCTCATCGGCGGGGTGGAAGGTTAACTTACGGCCGGCATTCCAGCCGCAGCGACCGGCGACGGGAGATAATCATGTTCGGTCAATTCTCGCGCCGGCAGTTTGCGGGCCTTGCAGGCCTCTCGGCGCTCGGCCTGTCGGCGCCTGCCGAGGCCGCAAACCGCGCTCCGCGGCCGAATGGCACCAGCTTTCCGGCGGGCTTCGTCTGGGGCACCGCGACCTCGTCCTATCAGGTCGAAGGCGCGGTCAACGAGGACGGCCGCGGCCCGTCGATCTGGGACACATTCACCCACACGTCGGGCAAGATCGAGGACGGCTCGACCGGCGACCGCGCCAACGATCATTATCACCGCTACAAGGAGGACGTCCGCCTCATCAAGGAGCTCGGCGCCCGGGCCTATCGCTTCTCGATCGCCTGGCCGCGGGTGTTTCCCGACGGCACCGGCGCGCCGAACCCGAAGGGCCTCGACTTCTACAACCGCCTGGTCGACGAGTTGCTCGCCAACGGCATCGAGCCCTACGCCACGCTCTATCACTGGGACCTGCCGCAGGCGCTGCAGGACCGTGTGGGCGGCTGGCGGTCCAGCGATACGTCGAAGGCCTTTAGCGACTACGCCGGCCATGTGGCGCAGCGCTTGACCGACCGGGTGAAGAACATCTTCACCCTCAACGAGGTCGGGCGTTTCCTGCCGTTCGGCTACGCGCTCGGCGTCGACGCGCCGGGGCTGAAGCTGCCGCCGGCCGAGGTGAACCAGGCGCGCCACAACGTTGCGCTCGCGCACGGCCTCGCGGTGCAGGCGATCCGCGCCAAGGGGCGCGCCGGCACGCGGGTCGGTCCCGCCGAGAACATCACCGCCTGCGTGCCCGCGATCAACACGCCCGAGAACATCCGCGCCACCGAGATCGCGACGCGCGAGTTGAACGCGGGCTTCCTCGGCGTGCTCCTCGAAGGCAAGTACACCGATGCCTTCCTGCAATATGCCGGCGCGGACGCGCCCAAGTTCACCGCGGAGGAATTGAAGATCATTTCGCAGCCGAACGATTTCGTCGGGCTGAACATCTACGCGCCGCACTGCTATGTCCTCGCCACCGACAGTGCCCCCGGCTGGAAGCCGCTGCCGATGCCAGCCTCGTTCCCGCATATGAGCTCGGATTGGCTGCGGATCGCGCCGGAGACTATCTACTGGGCGCCGCGGATTGCCGCCAAGCTGTGGAACATCAAGAGCATCTATATCAGCGAGAACGGCACCTCCGGCGAGGACAAGGTGCATCCGGACGGGCAGATCTACGACCTCGACCGCATCATGTTCCTGCGCAACTACCTCGCCCAGTTGCAGCGCGCGACCGCCGACGGCGTCCCGGTCCACGGCTATTTCCTGTGGAGCCTGATGGACAATTTCGAATGGATCTTTGGCTACGAGAAGCGCTTCGGCCTGTACCGGGTGGATTTCGAGACCCAGGCGCGCGTGCCGAAACTGAGCGCGGCATTCTACCGTGACGTAATCGCGCGCAACGCGATCGGGGTGTGATCTATCCGGCCTGCGGCCGCGCGCCGGACCACGCGCGGCTGAGAAGGTCGCCGATACCGCGCTCCTCGATCGGCCGCGGATTCCAGTAGGGATTTTTGGTGGCGAGCGCAGCGGCCTTTGCGATGCCGTCTTCGGGCATCCCGATCTCGGCGAGCGAGCGCGGCGCGCCGAGCTTTGCCGACAGATCGAACAGGCCATCGGCGGCGTCAGCGCCGCCAAGCGCCCGGGCGGCACGGCCGATCGCCGCGCGTGCGGCCGGCGTGTTGTAGGCGATGGTGTGCGGCAGCAGCACCGCGTGGGTTTCGGCGTGCGGCAGGTCGAACAGCGCGCCGACCGTGTGGCAAAGCTTGTGGTGCAGCGCCATGCCGACGGTGCCGAGACACACCGCGCACAGCCATGCGCCATAGAGCGCATCGGAGCGCGCGTCGAGATCGCGCGGTTGCGCCACGACGTCGGGCAGCGATGAGGCGAGCTTTGCGATCGCCTCCTCTGCCATCAGCGAAGTGATCGGGTTGCCGTCCCGCGCATACAGCGCCTCGGCCGCATGCGCGATCGCGTTGAGGCCTGATATCGCGGAGAATTTGGCCGGCATCGAGACTGTCAGGTTGACGTCGTAGATCACGGCCTCGGGCAATATCTTCGGCGACGATTGCGTGGTCTTGACGCCGTCCACGGTCTCGCCGAGCACCGGCGTCATCTCCGAGCCGGCATAGCTGGTCGGCAGGATCAGTTGCGGCAGGTCGGTGCGCAGCGCAATCGCCTTGCTCAAGCCGGTCGCGGCGCCGGCGCCGATCGCGACCACGCCGTCGGGCTTCACATCGCGCACCGCCTGCATCGCCTGGTCGGTCACCGCGACCGGCGTGTGCACCACGGCACCATCGAACACGCCAGCCACGCGGCCGCCGGTCAAGACAGCGAGATCGCCGAGCTCGGCCTGCTGCCGCCGGCTTGCAAGCACCAGCGCGCGGCTGATGCTGAGCCGGCCGAGTTCGTCCGCCAGCGCGGCGACCGTGCCGACCCCGAACACGACCCGCATCGGGCTGACCTGATAGGTGAAGGATTGTGCCATCGTGAATTCCGAACTCTGCGTCAGTTCCGGCGCCAGTCGCGCGGCGTGCAGCCGAAGCGATGCCGGAAGCGCCGCGTGAAATGCGACAGATCGGAAAAGCCCCAGTCGAACGCGATGTCGCCGATCGCGCGTCCGGCCATCGCGGGCTCCTTCAGGTCGCGCGCGGCGCCGTCGAGGCGGCGGTCCATCAGATAGCTGGCAAACGTGGTGCCGGCCCGCTCGAACAGCTTGTGCACATAACGCTCGCTGATGCCGATCCCGGCCGCGATGGCGGCAACGCCGAGCCCGGGCTCGCGCAGCCTGCGATCCATGGCGCGGCGCAGCGCAAGCCAGGTCGCATCGGCAAGACCGGCGCTCTCGGCAACCCCGGCGCGGCCGCTGCGCGACAGGCTGAGCGCGACGAGATCGAGCAACACGCCGAACAGCCGGGCGTTGTCCGTATCCGATGCGCGGAGCGCCGACGTGTTGAGGACCTGCGCGGTCTCGGCGATCAGATGGCCGACGAACGGATCGTCCGAGACCCGCGCCGGTGCGACGTCCGGCGCCGACGGCAGCCGTTCATCGAGCGCCTCGGCCGGTACCCAGAACGAGGCGACCTGCAGCGCGGGGCCGCGGTCGTGCAGCAGCGAGAACCGCTGCCCGCTGTCGAAGATTCCGACCTGGCCCGGCGACAGGCTGATCTCGCGCCCTGCCTGCTGGATCCGGCAGCGGCCGGCGAGCTTGAGATTGAGGTAGTAGCAGCGCCGGCTCGACGCGGCGATGTCGGCAGCCGAGCGCCGCACGACATGCTCGGGGAAGCTGACCCGGTTGACCGCGCCGTCGCCGAGCGCAACGGTCTCGACGCGGGCGAGGAAGCCCGGCGTCGCCGGAGGTTCCGGCGTCAGGTTCATGAAGGCCTGGCAAATTGCCTCGCGATAATAGGCGAACTGCTGGGCCGGCCTAGTGTCCGCGGTATTCCAGCTCAGCCTGCGCGAGCGATCCGCGGCGGCGATTTGCTGCATCAGTTCACTCCGAGCCCAATCCGGTTCGGTTACAGCCAAGCGCGTTCCGTAGGCCTGGGTCAATATCCATCAGGAACTGCTCGAACTCGGCGCGTATCCCTGGCCGTCCGGGACGCCGCGATCGATCTATCCAAACCACGCAGGGAGGTACAACATGTCGACCTATGTTCTCGTCCATGGCGCCTGGCATACCGGCGCCGAGTTTGAGCCGGTTGCGGCTGCCATCCGCAGGGACGGCCATGTCGTCCACACCCCGACCATCAGAGGCAACCGCCCCGGCGACAGGAAGGATTCGGGCCTCCCCGAGGCGATCCGATCGATCGTGGATTATCTCGCCGAGCATGACCTCAAGGACATCGTGCTGGTCGGCCACAGCTATGGTGGCATGATCATCACCGGCGTTGCCGACGCCGCGGGGGATCGCATCCGCCGGCTGGTCTACTGGAACGCCTTCGTGCCGAACAATGGCGAATGCCTCAACGACATGGTGCCGCCACACTATCGCGGCCTGTTCGATGCCATTTATGCCGAACGCGGCGACGGCTCGGTGGTGCTGCCGTTCCCGATCTGGCGCGAGGCCTTCATCAACGACGCCGACCTCGAAACGGCGCAGCGCGCCTATGACAAGCTCAACCCGCATCCCCTGAAGACCTTCCAGGACAAGATCGCGCTGAAGACCAATCCGGCCGAGATGCCAATCGCGAAATCCTACGTCAACTGCACCGAGGATACGGCGATGCCGCACAGCCTGCCCTGGCACCCGCGGCTATCGGAGAAGCTCGGGCTGTTCCGCCTGGTCCAGGTGCCGGGCAGCCACGAGCTGTGCTTCTCCAACCCCGAGCGCCTCGCGCAAGCCTTCCTCGACGCCGGCCGCGACTGAACAACATCATGCTTTAGGCCACCGCCCTGTACTCCGGCGCGGTCGCCAGGAAGCGCGCATAGGCGTCCGCGTCCGGCGGCGTGAATTTTTCGACGAGCGGGTTGCGGCGCGACGCCTTGGTGCCGATGTCGGCCAACAGCTCGTCGAAATGCTTGAAGTGGTAGGGCGCGACGCACAGCCCGCCATAGACGCCTGCCGCCGGACGCTCGACGCGCTTGAAGTTCAGCATCATCGCGATGTTGTCGTTCATCTCGGCCGCGCTCGGCTGCCGCGCGAGCTGGCCGTCGGCATAGCGCACCAGCCAGTTCGCGGCGAGATCAGCGCACAGCACGGTGCAGAAGCTCGAATTGAAGCCGACGAATCCCATGTCGGGCAGGTCGGGATTGGCGATCAGCCGATAGAGCCGGTACTGCCCGTCGGGCTCGACGAGCTTGTTCTGATACTCCTCGGGCAGGAACGGCACCCCGAGCTTGTAACCGATCGCGAGCACCGCGACGTCGGCCGCGACACGCTCGCCGCCGCTCATCACGATCGTGTTGCCGTCATAATGACCGAAGGTGCCGCGCACCGCCTTGATCCGGCCGTCGGCGACCATCGGATAGAAATCGGGGGTCGCGATCGGCACCGCGCAATTGACGCCGTCCTCGATCCGCTCCTTCGGTACCATGTCGCATTGCTTCAGCTTGAGCTGCATCTTCAGCATGCTCTCGAGCCCGCGCCAGTTCGCCCAGACCAACGGCTTTGCAACAGCATGCGCAAGCCGCGCCATCGGGCCGATGCCCCAGCTCGCGAACATCTGCTCCTGCGCGCGGATGTAGAGGATACGCTTGAAGTTGACGAGGCCGCCGACGAAATAGGGGATCCGCCAGACCGGCTCGCGAAACACGATGGTGACTTGGCTGGCGCCGGAATTGACCGCATTCACGGCAATGTCGGTCGCCGATTTCGAGCCGCCGAGCACGACGACCTTGCGGCCCTTGGCCAGCGCCGGATCGCTGTATTGCGACGAATGCAGGATCTGGCCGCCCTGCGCCTTGAAGCCGTCCTCGCCGGCGAGCGGCAGCGTCTGCGGCTCGTTGAACTGCCCGGTGCAGACCGCGACGAAGTCGAAATCCTCATGGCCGGTGGCGCCGTCGGTCGAGCGCAGTTCGAGCGTCCAGCCCGGTCTGCCGTCGGCGCGGCGCTTCATGGCCTCGACCCTGGTGTCGAACCGCATCGCGCCGTCGAGCCCGTGGCTGCGCGCGTAGTCGCGCAAGTAAGCATGGACCTGCGGGCCCTTCGGCCATTCCGGATAGGCCTCCGGCATCGCTCTGTCGGTGTAACGATAGAGATCCTTCGGGCTCTGGGTCTGCACGTCGGGATAGGAGCGCGCCGGCTCCCAGACCCCGCCGAGATCGCCGCTGCGCTCGATGATGGTCACCTTGTGACCGCGGCCGGCGAAGGCCTTGCCGGCGGCGAGCCCGGAAATGCCGGCGCCGATCACGCACACATGCTTCTGCTTGACCATGAAACCGCTCCGAATTGAATGAACAGGTCTGCTTTCCGAGCGCACGCCCTCCCGTCATCGCCGGAGCCAACTCCGGCGATTGCCGCCTTGCGCGCGTATGTCTGTTCGGTCGTCGTCCTAGTCGTTGGCTTCCGGTGGCAGAAAGTCCACCTCGTGCTGGGCGGAGATGCGCACCACCTCGGTGGGGTCCTGCAGATTGTGCAGCTTGTCGAACAGCGCCTCGAGCTTCTGCATCGGCGACACCCAGAACAGCGCCCGCGCCGGCTTGTCGGACTTGTTGAAATAGCCGTGCGGAATGCCGCGCGGCATGCGCACGAGGTCGCCGGCCTTGGCCTGCACCCAGACGCCGTCGAGCTTGAGGTCGAGCACGCCCTCCTGCACCAGGATGAACTCGTCCTGGGTCGGGTGGACGTGCACCGGCACGAACTGGCCGGGATCGCTGTTGGTCTCGAACGCGAAGGTCGAGTCGGTGACCGCCTTCGGATAGTAGACTTGGCCCAAAATATTCCAGGTCTTGCCGCCGTAGCCGGTGCCGGTTCGGGTAATGCCTTTCTCGAGCGTGCCCATGTCAACCTCTCCAGTTTTGATGCGTCTTGTGGACACGGAGCCTGTCGCCAGCCAGAAGGGCTGTCTAGCCGATAAACGAATCCGGACCCGACACGATCATGCTGCAATGCGGGAGCGCCGAGCCGGGCGTCTGCCCAATGCCGCCGCATCGGCCTGCGCGCCGATCGGGCAGATTGCGCGACGAAACGGCGTTCCCCTTTGCCCGCGAATGCACTAGGCTGCATAATGTTTTAGACCTCAAACAACTCCGGACGGCCGGCGTGACAGCGACGGGCAACGAGGTTTCGGCAAGGGCAAGTTCGACAAGGACGAGGCTCACTGGCTTCGCGCGCGTCGCAACGGCGCGCGTCGACGACGCGGCCGAAGCGATCGGCCGCATCTTCTGCCCGCACGAGCTGACGCCGGTCGATCACTCCGAGCGCGATTTCTCCGCGCACCATAATTGCGCAGGCTTCGACGGGTTTTCGGTCAACTATGTCTCCTATGGCGGTTCGGTCGCGATCAATCCCGGCTGCCTCGACCGCTTCTTCCTGTTGCAGATGCCGCTGTCGGGCTCGGCTGCGATCCGCACCGCTGCGCGCGAGCTCACCACCGGACCACGGCACAGCGCATCGCTGCTGTCGCCGACCATTCCGACCGAAATGACCTGGCGCGGCGACTGCGCCCAGCTCATCGTGCTGCTCGACCGCAAGCTGGTCGAGCATCGCGCCGCGGCGCTCGGCGGCGTGGCGGTCCGGCCGGTCGAGTTCGATCCGGCCGTCGCGCTGGGTGGGCCGCTTGGGCAGACGCTCTCGGCCAGGATCGAGCAACTCGTCACGGTCGCCGAGCAGCTCGGGCCGCGCAAAACCTTGTCCGCGATCGCGGCCGCCGATTGGCGCGAGTCGTTTCTCAATGTCCTGCTCAGCGAGCAACGGCACAGCTTGAGCTCCGCGATCGATGTCTTCAACGGCCGCACCGAGGCCCAGCCGGCGGCGTTGAAGCGCGTGCGGGCCTATCTGGAGACGCGCGCGACTGAACCGCTTGACCTCGCCGAGCTCGCGGAGATCGCCGGCACCGGCATCCGCGCGCTGCAACTCGGCTTCCGCCGCCACTTCGGCACCACCGTGTCCGAGATGCTGCTCGACATCCGCCTCGCCCATCTCAACGCCCGGCTCAAGACGGCGCGGCCGGGCGAACGCATCGTCGATATTGCATTCGACCTCGGCTTTACCCATCTGAGCCGGATGGCGAGCGCCTACCGCGCCAAGTTCGGCGAGAGCCCGAAGGCGACCCTGCAGCGGCTGAGCTGAGCGGCGGTTCCGAACGATGTGGCCGGGCCCTGCCCATCCGGCCAGTATCGCGGTCAGCCGCGACATCCCAGATTGCGGGAAGCCAACGGAGTTTCCCATGACCGAACCGACCACCCTCGCCTCGCTGTCGTCAGCCCTTTCGGAGACCATTGCGCGCGCCGCGCCCGCAATCGTCTCCGTGCATTCGCATCGCGCGCGCGCATCCGGCTTTGTCTGGAAGACGGGCCTCGTCGTCACCGCCGACGAAGCCCTTGCCGACGAGGGCGAGGTCGAAATCCAGTTCGCCGACGGCAGCCGCAGGCCGGCGACCGTCACTGGGCGCGACCACACCACCGACGTCGCGCTGCTGCGCGTCGGCGGCGATGTCGCGCCGATCAAGCTCTCCACAGAGATCCCCGCGCTGGGATCGCTCGCGGTGATCGTCGCCGCCGACCGCGGCGCGCCGTCCGCTCGGCTCGGCATGGTCTCATTATCAGGCGCGCCCTGGCGCAGCCTGCGCGGCGGCGAGATCGACGCGCGGATCGAGCTCGACGTCCGGCTGCGGCACAGCCAGCAGGGCGGAGTTGCACTGAATGCCGCGGGCGAGCCGTTCGGCATGGCCGTGCTCGGACCGCGCCGCGTGCTGACGATACCGGCCGCGACCATCGAGCGGGTCGCGACGCAGCTGGAGAAAAGCGGCCGCATCGCGCGCGGATATCTCGGCGTCGGGTTGCAGCCGGTCCGTCTCGACGACGGCCTCGGCGCGATGGTGATGAATGTCGACAAGGCCGGGCCCTCGGCCGCCGCCGGCATCCGCCAGGGCGACGTGATCGTTGCCGTAAACGGTGAGAAACTGTCGGGCGTGCGGGCGCTGTCGCGCGGTCTCGGACCGCAAAGCGTCGGCACCGTGGTTGAGCTCACCGTGCACCGCGGCGGCGAGCCGCTGAACGTCAAGGTCACGGTCGGCGAGAGGCCCGAGACGTGAGCAGTGAGCCGGCCTCCGACATCGTCATCGCGCTCGAGATCGACGATCCCGTGCTGGCCGACCGGCTGGCGACGCTGCTCGGCAGCGTCGCCGGTCTGCGGTTGGCCGCTCCGGGCGAGCAGGCAACGGCTGCGATCGTCGCCCGCAACCGGGAGGCCGCAGGCGCCGGCGACTTCGAGCTGACGCCGCGCGAACTCGACGTGCTGGCGCTGCTGGCCGAAGGCGCATCCAACAAGATGATCGCGCAGCGGCTCGGGATCTCGGTCCACACCGCCAAGTTTCATGTCGGCTCCCTGCTGGACAAGCTCGACGCGACCGGCCGCACCGACGCCGTCGCCCATGCCGCGCGGCGCGGGGTGATTAATTTGTGAATTCCACGTTTCCGTCGTTATTGCGAGGAGCGAAAGCGATATCCGCAACCGCGGTGTCATCACTCGCGCATGCGGGTGATCCAGTATTCCAGAGGCTTCGGTGCTTGAGCCGAGAGGCCGCGGCGTACTGGATCGCCCGGTCGAGCCGGGCGATGACAGTTAGGGTGGGGACATAGCTTCGCATTCTCGCGACATGATTTGTCCGAGCTTTGCTCTTCGTTCCGCCCTCTGTTGAACAGAGGGCGCAGGGAAAGCCGGGTGCCGATCGCACCCATGGGCCCCGAGCAAAGGTAGAAGGCTCGGGGGTAGGACCACAGGTGTAACCGGGAACATCCCGGCTTTCCCTGCGCGATGGGTTACGGCTTACTTCGTGCTCTCCCCGGCGAGACTGGGCTTGCTTGTCACCGCCTCCGCAACACGCCATCGCGTGTTGCGACGAGACACCTGCCGCTAGGGCGTCAGGACCACACGACTTCACCGTCCACTTCATGGGCACTCGTCAGTTGCCCATTCAGCGTCCACCGCATCTCACCGCAACACCCGTGACGATGCGCAGCGCCCCTCGATCGGGTGAGACCGGCAGACCATACACCGAGTTGTATTTCTGATAAAGCGAAATATTTTTCACGCAGCCACTGGACAACGACCCCAACTCAGTGATTTGCGAAAATTCCGCTTAGACCAATTGCGTAAGTAGTCGTCCGGATACAGACGCCGTCGCGATCTGGCTATGCAGGCTCAGCTCACAAAAAGAAACGGCATGAAGAAGCTGATCGATCGTCATCGGGACATTGAATACACGCTCATCAACATCGAACCTGACACCTGGAGTTGGTCGTTCGACATCAACGGCAAGACCAAGCGAGGGATCACGCGCGCCAGACTCGACCTGTTGGCGCAGCGCCGGGTCTGCACGCTGATCAATCGCGAATTGAAAAGCGCAAAGCGGACGAAGCCGAGAGAGCCCGGCTAGGCCGCTCGCTTTGTCAGTCAGCGCACGCTGAAGCTTTGCTCTCCTCCTCCCACAGAGCTGAAGCCACCGCATCCGCTCAAGACGATGCGATGACGGCAGCCGCAATCTCGAGCCGCGGCCCGGCATATCGCTGGTCGTCCGGCCCGCCCTCGCCGCAGCCGACGCTCCAGACTGCGGGCCAGGAAAAGCGCTCAAGCCCGGTCGCCGAAATCGCCGTGCACGACGTCCAGCGCGTGTCGCCGCTGCGTCGCCACAGCACGCCGCCCGGTCCCATATCGGGATAGAAGGCAACATCGAGCGCGAAATCGGCGTCCGCGCCGAGATCGGGACCGATCCAGTAATGAGGACTGCGCCCCTGCTCGCGTCCCAGGATCAAGGTCAGCGTCTGTTTCGGCCCGCGCAAGCCTAGCCAGAGCGGTGCGATCATCCCGGGCGCGGGCGTGCAGAGCAGCGTTTGAGGCGCAGCGATGTCGGCTGCGGTGCGGCCCGACAATTTCAGGGCGATCATCGTTGTGGGCGCCGGCGTTCCCGAGAGTGGCGCAGGGCTCGTCCCGCGCGGCAGTGGCGACCACGAAGCCTGGTCGAGCGACGGCAGCGGCCATGCGAGCCGCTCGCGCACGACGCCTTCGGTGTCGAGCACCTGGTAGCGAAGGCCGCTCTGATCGAGCGCGGCCTGCACGCAATGCAGATACTCGACGCCTTCGGGCATCCGGTGCGCGGTGCCCGCGCCGGCCGTGCAGAGCTGCAGCACGCCGCGATGGACCTGAACGTCGAAGGCGAGGATGTGGCTGCACAGATAGGCGGTCACATCGGCGCGCACGAGGATATCCCAGAAGCGCGCACTGTATTCGTGGCCGATCTCGCGCTGATAGGCGCCGCTGTAGCCATTGATGGGGAATACCGGATGATGGCCCAGCACCAGTTTGTGCCTGGCATCCGCGTGCTGGGCGAGAACCGCCTCGAGCCAGTCGGTCTCGACATGCCCCTCGCCACCGAGCCCGCTCCACAGCGTGTGGACGAACACCATCAAGAGATCGTCGCGGCGAACCCAATAGGACAGCCCTTCCTGACCGGGCGGGCCGTTGCGCGGCAGCTTCAGCACCTCGCGAAACACCGCCTCGCTCATCGCATCATAGGTGGTGTGGTTGCCGGTGGTGTGCCACATCGGCGTCTCGCGCCGGTCGAGCCAGCCCATCTCGGTCTCGAGCCAATGCCGCCATTGTGCGCGCAGCGCGTCGGCGTCCGCCGTGAGGCCGATGATCTCGTCGCCGGGAAAGAGGACGAATTCGGGCCGCGGATGCAACCGGCGCACCACATCATTCACCGAGGCAAAGGTCCGCTCATGCAGCGCGCCCGCTACCCCCGAGCAGGAATCGGCATAGAGCACGAACTGGTGGCCCGGATTTCTCGGCAACAGAGACGGAATAGCATCATGCATGGTCGGACCACGTCCTCGCGAGCTGCATCATAGAGGAAGGCAGACTGATCGCTCAAGGCAGACATTCGCGCGCGCGAGGTTGCGGCCGGCAGGCGGTTTTGGGATCGTGTCCGCGCAGTGCATCCATCCGACGATAAGGAGTTCCGGCGTGGCCATCCTCAAGGATTTCACCGTGGGATTCTACAAGATCCAGCTTCCGGTCGTGCTGAGCGACAGCACGCATGGCGAGATCAAGGCGTTCGAGCTCGTCACGATCCGCGCCCGCGACGCCGACGGCGCGGAAGGCACCGGCTACACCTACACGGTCGGCCGCAATGGCGGCGCCATCGCCAATATCCTGCGCCGCGAAATCCCCGAGATCGCGCGCGAGATGGAGGCCGACGACACCGAGCAGCTCTGGTACAAAGTATGGTGGGCGCTGCATTATGGCGGCCGCGGCGGGCCGGCGGTGCTTGCGCTCTCCGCGCTCGACATCGCGTTGTGGGATCTCAAGGCGCGCCGCGCGTCGCTGCCGCTGTGGCGGCTGCTCGGCGGCTTCGACCGCCGCGTGCCCTGCTATGCCGGCGGCATCGATCTCGATCTGCCGCTCGATGGATTGCTCAAGCAGACCGACGACAACCTCGCCAAGGGTTTTCGCGCCATCAAGATGAAGGTCGGCCGTGCCAGCCTCGCATCCGACGTGGCGCGCGTGAAGGCGATGCGCGGCCATCTCGGCGACGAGTTTCCGCTGATGGCCGACGCCAACATGAAGTGGACGGTCGAGGAGGCGATCCGCGCCGCGCGCGCCCTGCAACCGTTCGACCTGACCTGGCTCGAGGAGCCGACCATTCCGGACGACGTCGCGGGACACGCCCGCATCCTGCAGGCCGGCGGCGTGCCGATTGCGGCCGGTGAAAATCTGCGCAGCCTGTGGGAGTTCAAGTCCTACATCGCCGGCGGCGCGCTGTCCTATGCCGAGCCGGACGTCACCAATTGCGGCGGCGTGACCAGCTTCATGAAGATCGCGCGGCTCGCCGAGGCCTTCAACGTCCCGGTGACCAGCCATGGCGCGCATGACATCACCGTGCATCTGCTGGCAGCCTGCCCGAACCGTTCGTATCTCGAAGCGCACGGCTTTGGCCTCGACCGCTACATCGCAAACCCACTGGTTCTGGAGCACGGACTGGCGATCGCCCCGGATCGGCCGGGGCACGGCATCGCCTTCGACTGGAAGGGACTGGAGCGGCTCAGCGCGGGATGATGGGACAGCTGGCTCTGCTATCGGTTGCACTGGCGGATGAATGTTACATTCCTGGCGTACAGGTAAGTGTAAGGGTCCACCTGTTCGAGCGCGTGGTGCCGCATCACCCAGTCGCGAACCTCGGGCGCATAGGCCGACATCATTAATTGGGTCTCGCCGGGGTTAATGCTGCGATCGCCGTGATGTGCAGCGTGAAACATGAAGTAGCCGCTCGGGGTAATGCAGATCTTGTTGAGGGGAACGGTCCCCAGGACCGTCGTGCAGGACGACTTGCAGCGACCATCGATCACCACGCGATCATACTCCGCATTGACTTGCGAGTACTTGTAGATGTGCGCGGCGGTGTTCCCGCCAGGGTCGTGAAGATAGTAGATCTTCTCCGCGTAGGCGGAACCGGCCATTACCAACGTGAAGATGGTGATACTGACCACGGCGAGCATCCGATACATATTACTTCCCCTCTTGCTGTCCCCTCTACTTCAACGGGCATTTCGGGATGAGTACTATGCGTGGGTCGCTTTCGCAACTTCCGCCGTAGGACCCTTTGTTGGACCCTTCGCGGACACGGTTGGGCAAGCCGACGATATCCGCTCTTGAAGCCAAGCCGGAAGACATAGCTTCGAGTCGCGGATCGGGTCTGCAAGCAAGTGCCCTAGTCGCGCTCGCGGCAAGCTGCTAGCCTTTTGTGCTTCAGATTGCTCAAAGCGCGATGAGATTGGGTTGAATCGTCATCGCGCTTTGAGCTCATTGTTTGAGCATGATCTTTTCGGAAAACCGCTTCACACTTTTCCGGATCATGCTCCAGCGAGTTAAGGGACCGAAGCAAATGGACAACCGTAGTGATGTTTGGCGCAGCGTCGACACGATCAAGCCGCGATTCATCGAATTGAGCGACCGGGTCTGGGCGATGCCCGAGGTCTGCTACACCGAGGCACGCTCCTCCGCCGAACATCTGGCCGAACTGCGCCATCAGGGCTTTCGCATCACCGAGAATCTCGCCGACATTCCGACCGCGGTGATGGGCGAATGGGGTGAAGGCGGACCTGTGATCGCCTTCCTCGGCGAATATGACGCCCTGCCCGGCCTCAGCCAGGAGGCCGGCGTCGCCGAACCTCGCCCGGTCGAGAGCGGCGGCCACGGCCATGGCTGCGGCCACAATCTGCTCGGCTCTTCCGCTTTGCTGGCCGCGACCGCAGTGAAGGACTGGCTCGCCGCCAACAAGGTGCCGGGCCGGGTGCGCTATTACGGCTGCCCCGCCGAGGAAGGCGGCGCGGCAAAGGCCTTCATGGTGCGCTGTGGCGCCTTCGAGGATGCCGACATCGCCATCACCTGGCATCCGCACAGTTTCTGGGAGGTGGCGGTGACGCCATCGCTCGCCAACACAAGGGCCGATTTCAGCTTCACCGGGCGAACCTCGCATGCCGCGGCCTCGCCGCATCTCGGCCGCAGCGCGCTCGACGCGGTGGAATTGATGAATGTCGGCGTCAACTACATGCGCGAGCACATGCCGAGTGACGCGCGCGTGCATTACGCCCTGCTCGACACCGGCGGCATCGCGCCCAATGTGGTGCAGGCGCATGCCCGCGTGCGCTATTCGATCCGCGCCCGCGACCTGCCCGGCATGAACGAGCTGGTCGAACGCGTGCACAAGATCGCGCAGGGCGCGGCGCTGATGACCGAGACCAAGGTCGAGATGAAGATCATCTCCGCGGTCTCCAACATCCTGCCCAACACGCCGCTGGAGCAGACGCTGCACCGGATCATGGAAGATCTCGGCCCGCCGCATTTCGACGATGCCGACAAGGATTTCGCCGGTAAGATCCGCGCGACCCTGACCGACAAGGACATCGCCTCGGTGTATTACGCGATCGGCATGGAGCCGACCGACCGGCCGCTCGCCGATTTCCTGGTGCCGATCGACGCCAAGCGCAATCCGCTGATCGGCTCGACCGATGTCGGCGACGTCAGCTGGGTGGTGCCGACCGTGCAGGTCCATGCACCGACGGTTGCAATCGGCACGCCGTTCCACACCTGGCAGGTTGTGGCGCAGGGCAAGACGCCGGCCGCGCACAAGGCGATGGTGCAGGCCGCCAAGGCGATGGCCGGCCTCGGCGTCAAGGCGCTGCTGGAGCCGGAGCTGATCGAAGCCGCCAAGGCCGATCTCAAGAAGCGGACCACCCGAACTCCTTATATCAGTCCGCTGCCGGCGAATGTTGCACCGCCGTTGGACATGTCGGTCGCCTGACGCGCCACATTTGCTGGCCGGGCTCCTCGGGGCCCGGCCAGAGCGCCGTTCCGACTGGATCGGAACAGAGCTGGATTTTGTTTTGACGCGTTTTCTTCGCGCCAACCGGTATCGCTATCCACTTCGCTCGAAAACGCTCTGGATTTTGTTTTGGCGCGTGTTCTTGACGCGAACCGGTATCCACTTCGTTCGAAAACGGGCCTGCGTGACAAAAAAGCATCTCGGAACAAAGGATAACGAACAAATTTTCCGCACTGCGAGGCGCGCAGAGACGGGCTTTGGCACCGAAATGCCGAACCGATGTGCGGCCGCGCGAGGTTCTGCACAAGCGATAGCCAAAAGACCTATGCGCCGAGCCCCGGGAGGCGTTGACCTTGGCGGTCATTCGGTGTGCCATCCTGCCGCCAAGACGGCGGCCGGTTCCCCGGCCCGCCGCAATCACACGTGAGCCGGACCGAGGGGACTATGTTCGACAACAATCTGCGTGGCATGATCGACGACGTAAGGGACGGGCGGATGGATCGCCGCGCCTTCGTCAAGCGAATGATTGCCGTCGGCCTCACCGCTCCGATGGCGAACCAGATCCTCAGCCTCGGCGGCGTTGCGATGGCGCAGAGCCCCAGCCCCTACAAGCCGACCAAGCGCGGCGGCGGCGGTCCGCTGAAGCTGTTGTGGTGGCAGGGCCCGACCCTGCTCAACCCGCACTTCGCCACCGGCACCAAGGACCAGGACGGCTCGCGGATTTTCTACGAGCCGCTCGCGAGTTGGGATACCGAAGGCAAGCTCAACCCGATCCTTGCCGCGGAGATCCCGTCGATCCAGAACGGCGGGCTAGCCGCCGACGCCAAGTCGGTGGTCTGGAAACTCAAGCCCGGCGTCAAATGGCACGACGGCAAGCCGTTCACGGCAGATGACGCCGTGTTCAACTTTGAATATTGCAGCGATCCGGCGACGGCGGCCGTGAGCGTCGGCTCCTATGGCGATGTCAGCTCGGTCGAAAAGATCGACGACCTCACCATTCGCGTCGTGTTCAAGAAGCCGACCCCGTTCTGGGCGAACGCGTTTGTCGGCGCCTATGGCTGCATCATCCCGAAGCATCTGTTCGCGGAGTACAAGGGCAGCAAATCCCGCGAGGCGCCGAACAATCTGAAACCGGTCGGCACCGGCCCCTATAAATTCGTCGAGTTCAAGCCGGGCGACCAGATCCGCGGCGAGATCAACCCCGACTACCATATGCCGAACCGGCCCTATTTCGACACGTTCGAACTGAAGGGCGGCGGCGATGCCGTCTCGGCGGCACGCGCCATCATCCAGACCGGCGAATATGACTACGCCTGGAACATGCAGGTCGAAGACGAGGTGCTGCTGCGTCTCGAGAAGGGCGGCAAGGGCAAGACCGTCTACGCCCCCGGCGGCGACATCGAGTTCATCGCCATCAACTTCACCGACCCGAACACCGAGGTCGACGGCGAACGGTCGTCGTTGAAGACCAAGCATCCGATCCTGTCCGATCCGCGCGCGCGCCAGGCGCTGGCGCTGCTGGTCGACCGCGACTCCGTCAAGAAGGCGATCTACGGCCGCGCCGGCCGCACCACAGCCAGTTACCTCAATGGCCCCGAGGAGTTCGTCTCCAAGAACACCAAATGGGAATTCTCGATCGAGAAGGCAGCCGCGCTGCTCGACGAAGCCGGCTGGAAGGTCGGCTCGGACGGCATCCGCGAAAAGGACGGCAAGAAACTCAAGCTGCTGTACCAGACCTCGATCAACGGGCCACGCCAGAAGACCCAGGCGATCGTCAAGCAGGCCTGCCAGAAGGCCGGCATCGACGTCGAGCTGAAATCGGTGGTGGCCTCGGTGTTCTTCTCCTCCGACGTCGCCAATCCCGACACTTACGCAAAATTCTTCGCCGACATCGAGATGTTCCAGATCCCGATGACCCAGCCCGACCCGGCGCTGCACATGCGCCGCTATCATTCGCGTAACATCGCCACCAAGGAGAACAAGTGGCAGGGCGGCAACTTCCCGCGCTGGGCCAACAAGGACTTCGATGCCGCGGTCGATGCCGCCGAGAACGAGATCGATCCGCTCAAGCGCGCCGACCTTTACATCAAGTGCAATGACCTGATGTGGCAGGACAACGTGGTGATTCCGGTCATGCACCGCATCAAGGTCGGCGCCGCGTCGAATACGCTGCGCCCCGTCATCAGCGGCTGGGCCAACGACCTGGATAATTTGCAGGATTGGTACAGGGACGCCTGACGACGTCAGTCGAACGGATTGCTCCCTCATGAGTCAGTATATCCTTCGTCGCCTGCTGATCGCGATTCCGAGCCTGCTCGGAATCTCGCTGGTGTTGTTCGTCGTGCTCGCACTCGCGCCCGGCGACCCGTTCTCCGAGCTCGCGACCAATCCCAACGTGCCGCCCGAAGTGCAGGCCGCGCTTCGGGCCAAGTTCGGCCTCGATGACCCGATCTATCTCCGCTACCTCCATTGGCTGGCGGCGATGGCGCAGGGCGACTGGGGCTTTTCCTTCGTCAGCCGGATGAATGTCGACACGCTGATCCTGCAGCGGCTGCCGGCGACACTCTATATCATCGGCTCCGCGCAGCTGCTCGCGCTCCTGATTGCGATCCCGGTCGGCGTCTATGCCGCCACAAGGCCCTATTCGCTGTTCGACCAGATCGCCAACACCTTCGCCTTCATCGGCTTTTCGCTACCGACCTTCTTCACCGGCATCCTGTTCATCCTGGTGTTTTCGGTGAAGCTGGACTGGCTGCCCTTCGTCTACACCGACGTGCCGGGCAGCGGGATCAAATGGGCGCTGGAGATGATCCGGCAGGCCATCATGCCGGTGATGGTGCTCGGCCTGTTCCAGGCGGCGTCGATGACCCGCTTCGTGCGCTCGGCGATGCTCGACGTCATCCGGCTCGACTATGTCACCACGGCGCGTGCCAAGGGCCTCGGGCAGGCCAAGGTGATCGTCAAGCATGTGATGCGCAACGCGATGATCCCGGTCGTCACGCTGATTGCACTGCAAATGCCTGCGGTGTTCGGCGGCGCCATCGTCACCGAGCAGATCTTCCGGATTCCCGGCATCGGCTCGCTCCTGATTTCATCCATCCTCGCCAACGACACGCCGGTCATCATGGCCGTCACCTTCGTGTTCGCTTGTCTCGTGGTGCTGTTCAACCTGATCGCAGATGTGCTCTATGGCTGGCTTGACCCTCGCATCTCCTTCCGCTGAGCGGCGCGGCTATTCGCCCTGGCGCGAGACCTGGCGCCGCTATCGCCGGCACAAGCCGGCCGTGGTCAGCGCCGTGCTGCTGTCGGTGCTGATCCTGGCCGTCGTGATCGGGCCATTCATCTGGCGCGTCGCCATCAACGACGTCGACGTCGTGGCAGGCCTGCAGGGCCCCTCGCTGGCGCATCCGTTCGGCACCGACGATCTCGGCCAGGACCTGCTCGCCCGCATGATCTATGGCGGACGCATCTCGCTCGCGGTCGGCCTTGCCGCGATGCTGGTCTCGGTGTTCGTCGGCACGCTGATCGGCGCGCTCGCCGGGATGTCGCGCGGCGCGCTCGGCTACGGGTTGATGTGGCTCACCGACCTGTTCCTGTCGCTGCCGCAACTGCCGCTGCTGCTGCTGCTGATCTATCTGTTCCGCGACGGCCTGAGGGCAGTGTTCGGCCCGGAGGGCGGCATCTTCATCCTGATCGTGCTTGTGATCGGCGGCCTGCGCTGGATGCCGGTCGCGCGCCTGGTGCGCGCCCAGTTCCTGTCGCTGCGCGAGAAGGAATTCGTCGAGGCGGCGCGCGCGCTCGGCGCGAGCCCGGTGCGGCAGGTGGTGCGCCACATCCTGCCCAATGCGCTCGGACCCGTGATCATCGCCGGCACGATCGACGTTGCCGCCGCGATCATCGCGGAATCGACGCTGTCATTCCTCGGTCTCGGCTTCCCGCCTGACACCCCGACCTGGGGCCGCATTCTCTATGACGCCAAGGACTTTCTCGACATCGGCCCGCATTGGGCGCTGTTCCCGGGTGGCGCGATCTTCATCGCGGTGGTCGCCATCAACTTCATCGGCGACGGGCTGCGCGACGCGCTCGACGCGCGCAAGGTGATCTGATGGCTCTGCTCGAGATCAAGGGCCTGAAAACCCATTTCACCACCGACGACGGCATCCTGCAGGCGGTCGACGGCGTCGACATCAGCATCAACCGCGGCGAGACGCTGTGCGTGGTCGGCGAATCCGGCTGCGGCAAGACCGTCACCGCGATGTCGATCCTCAAGCTGATCGCGATGCCGCCGGGCAAGATCGTCGCAGGCGAGATCATGTTCGAAGGCCGCGACCTCGTGCCGCTGACTAGCCACGAACTCGACGACATCAGGGCCAAGGAGATCGGCTTCATCTTCCAGGAGCCGATGACCTCGCTGAACCCGGTGCTGACCATCGGCGAGCAGATCTCCGAGAGCCTGCGCCGCCACGAGGCGGTGACCAGGAAGCAGGCGCTGGAACGCACCATCGAGATGTTGAAGCTGGTGCAGATCCCCAACGCCGAAGGCCGCGTGCATCACTATCCGCACCAGTTCTCCGGCGGCATGCGCCAGCGCGTGATGATCGCGATGGCGCTGGCCTGCCGGCCCAAGCTCGTGATCGCCGATGAGCCGACCACCGCGCTCGACGTCACCATCCAGGCGCAGATCCTCGACCTGCTGCAGGACATGAAGGAACGCCTCGGCATGGCGGTGATGCTGATCACGCACGCGATGGGCGTGGTGGCGGAGACCGCGCAGCGCGTCGTCGTGATGTATGCCGGCAAGGTGGTGGAGGAAGCGGGGGTTGACGAATTGTTCGCCGATCCGCGCCATCCCTACACCCAGGGCCTGATCCGCTCGATCCCGCGCATCGATCTCGACGCCGAGCACAAGACCCGGCTGGAGGCGATCGGCGGCTCGGTGCCGATCCTGATCAATCCGCCGCCCGGCTGCCGTTTTGCGCCCCGCTGCAAGCACGCCATGAGCATCTGCGGCGAACAGGAGCCGCGGCTGCGCGAGATCGCGCCCGGCCATCGCATGGCCTGCCACCTCGGAGACGCGTCATGAGCGAACCGCTGCTGCGCGTCAGCAATCTGAAGAAGCATTTTCCGGTGCTCGGCGGCCTGTTGTCGCGCGAGGTCGGCCAGGTCTATGCGGTCGACGGCGTGTCGTTTTCGGTCAATCGCGGCGAGACGCTGGGGCTGGTCGGCGAATCCGGCTGCGGCAAGTCGACCACCGGCCGCTGCGTGCTGCGCCTGATCGAACCGACCTCGGGCGAGGTCGTGTTCGACGGAAAGAGCGTGATGGGGCTCGGCGGCGGCGATCTGCGCGCCATGCGGCGCAACATGCAGCTGGTGTTCCAGGACCCGTTCGCCTCGCTCAATCCGCGCATGACGGTTGGTACGATCCTCGCCGAGCCCTTGATCATCCATAACCTCGTGAGCTCGGCCAGCGAGCGCGAGGACCGCGTCGCTCGTCTGCTGGTCAAGGTCGGGCTGAAGGCCGACCACATGCGGCGCTATCCGCACGAATTCTCCGGCGGCCAGCGCCAGCGTATCGCGATTGCCCGCGCGCTGACGCTGGAGCCGAAGCTGATCGTGTGCGACGAGCCGGTGTCGGCGCTCGACGTCTCGATCCAGGCCCAGGTCATCAACCTGCTGGAGGATCTGCAGGCCGAGCTGAACCTCACCTATCTGTTCGTGGCCCACGATCTCTCGGTCGTGGAGCACATCTCGGACCGTGTCGCGGTGATGTATCTCGGCCGCATCGTCGAGCTCGCCAAGGCCAGCGATCTCTACCGCAACCCGCAGCACCCCTACACCAAGGCGCTGCTCTCGGCGGTGCCGGTGCCGGATCCCAAGGCAAAAAAGTTGCGCATCCGGCTCAAGGGCGACGTACCAAGCCCGATGAATCCGCCGAAAGGCTGCCACTTCCACACCCGCTGCCCGATCGCCGAAGAGCGTTGCCGGCAGACCGCGCCGGAGCTGCTGGAGGGCAGCAACGGCCACTCCGTGGCGTGCCATCTGGCGTAGCGGGGATTGCTCTGCAGCGCACTCTGCTCCCCGACCGTCACCCCCGCGCAAAGGCTTCGCCTTTGTCGCTGGAGGAGCGCGCTCTTGCGCGCGTCTCGAAGGGTCGACGGCCACCAGCCGGGCCGTGCATCCTTCGAGACGCCGCTTCGCGGCTCCTCCAGCGACAACGGCGGAGCCGTTGCGCGGGGATGACGGCATAGAAAGCAAGCTTGAAGATCAGCGGCTCCGCTTCTTCGCGGCGTTCGTCTTGGCCTTTGGCTTGGCCTTCGTTTTTGCCTTCGGCCGTGAGACAGGCGCATCCGTCCCCTCCTCCGTCTCTCTCGCATCCGCCCGCAGCGTGTCGAGCAGCCAGTCGCGGAAGGCACGCATGCCCGGCGTCACCTCCCGCGACTTCAGCCAGGTCAGCCAGTAGGAGCCCGCCGGAACCTCTGCCGCGAACGGCCGCAGCAGCCGGCCGGACGCCAGCTCATTGCCAAACATCGCGATCGGTACCAGCCCGACGCCGACGCCGCGCGCCGCGGCCTCGGCCATCGCCACCGAACTGTCGAAGATCGGCCCCTGGATTTTTGGGCACGGCGCGCCGGCCACCGCAAACCACAACGGCCATTCCTCGGCGCGGTAGGAGCGCAGCAGAAACTCCTGCGCGAGATCGGACGGCTTGCGCAACCGGCTTGCCGCATCGGGGCAGCACACCGGCGAGAGCGGCGCGGACAACAGATGGATCGCCTCGGTGCCGTGCCACGAGCCGTCGCCGAAGCGCAGCGCAAGATCGAGCCCGTCGCCCGCGATGTCGACGCGGTTGTTGTTGGTGAGCAGCCGCAGGTCGATATAGGGATGCGCGCGCTTGAAGCGGTCGACCCGTTGCAACAGCCATCCGGTCGCAAACGTCGTGACGCAGCCGACGGTGACGACCTCGCGCGTGCCCTTGGCCTCGATACGGTCGATCGCAGCTCCAATCCGGTCGAGCGCATCGGTCAACACCGGCAGCAGCGCCAGCCCTTCGTCGGTGAGCACGAGCCCGCGCGGCAGGCGGCGGAACAGGCTGGCGCCGAGCGACTCCTCGAGCTGCTTGACCTGGTGACTGATCGCGGTCTGCGTCACGCGCAGCTCCATCCCCGCCCGGGTGAAGCTCAACAACCGCGCGGACGCCTCGAAGGCGCGCAATGCGTTCAGTGAGAGATGCCGGCGCACGGCATCATGACCAAGTTTTTCTCATGCCTGGCTGTATAAATGATTGTTGGGCTGCCGTCACGCCGTTCGGCAGGTTCGCGCCGCCAGCAGCTCCATTCCTCGGTCGCTACAACTTCTCAAGTCTCATTCCCAATTGATCCATCAGTTTGTCGACCCATTTTCTCTCCGCTTTCTGCTGCGGGATGCCTTCTCGCATAAGGAGACGATAGGTGATGGCTCCGCTTAACAGTTCTCGCAACAGCTCCTTGTCAGGCAGACGAGGCAGTGCACCGGTTCTACGTGCCTTTTCCAGGACGTTAGAAATTGCCTGCCACCGCGGTTCGACGAACTCGTCGCGATAGATCGTCAGCACCTCCGAATGATCAGGAAGCAATCCGATCAGCCGTGCAACAAGCCTGGGCAGCTCAGGTCGGGTCAATGCAGCGACGAATGCGTCGCGCAAGAAGTGCAGCAGCTCGGAAGGAGACATGTTCGCGAACGCCTCCGGGCTGTCCCTTCCCGGTCCTTTCGTGTGGCGTATTGCTGTTATGAGTAGTTCGTCCCTGCTTTTCCACCGCCGGTAGATGGTCGCGCGAGTAATCCCCGTGAGTTTGGCAATTCGCTCAAAATTCACTGCCTCGGCTCCGTTCTCGATGAACAGCTCAACAGCCGCCCTCAAGATGGCTTCGTCGGCATCCGAATCGCGAGGCCGACCGCGAGCGCGGTCTTGTGCGACGCCCTTAGTCATTCAATCCGTCCGTTATGAGCCATCCCGGGTTCCTTAATGCGACGCTCGCGACCAAGAGGGAAGTAGACCACCGGAGGACCGCTCCGCCGATTTCCAACGGTATCGGGCCAGAGCGGTTCTTTACATTAAAATACAATGCATATATGTATTGTAATTGTGAATGTATCCTTGCTGGGATGGCGCGTAACAGCGGCCCGACCCACAAATTACGGGAACATGTCCAGTGGCCGCGAAAGGTGGGTTGTCGACGAGGCGATTGAAAATTCTGCACGAGGTGATCGAGTCCAATTTGACGGGTCAGCTAAATATCGAGAGACTCGCCCGGGAAGTTGGGCTGAGCGTCGGCTATCTCAGTCGGGCATTCAAGCTCAGCAAGGGACTTTCGCCCCACCAGTACATTCTGCATGTTCGTGTTGAGCGTGCCAAACATTTGATCGAAACCAGCGATTGGTCTCTCGTTGAAATCGCTGAGCAGGTCGGCTTTGCCGACAGCAGCCATATGGCAACGGTCTTCGCCAGATTGACTGGTGAACCACCGTCGCGATTTCGCAACAGATGGGAAGAAGATCAGATCTTTGCAAAGTTCATGTCACGAACAAAAAAGCGCATCATGAATGCAAAAGTCGATTGATCGGAATCTAAAATAGCTTCTCCCGCCAGTCCGCGTCCCAGCAATTGGGACTATCAGGACGCAAACATGGGGGAGACGATGTTCGGAAAACAACTGGCGGCTTTGATTGCAACGCTTGTCGCGGTCACCTTGCCTCAAGCTTCGGTCGGGCAAACACTCTTTCAGGGATATTTTCCGAGTCCGGATTCTGCCGTTTCACCGTCGGCACAGTCGGTCGTTCCCAATGGAGGGATTCCGCTTGCGAACATTCATGCCGTCACCGGCTTCGGAGCAGTCTACGGCTTCGGATCAAGCTCGACCCAAACGCTCGTCAGTCCACCCAATGGCAATACGCCAGCTCAGTACGAACAGCAGTTCTCGCCGCTTATCGGCGCCATAAACACTCCGGGCTCGAATTTCCCGCCGGCGACAAACTTTGCAGCGGCCGGAACGACCGCCCAAACCGCATTGCTCGGAAATCCCGTTGGTTGCACATTAAAAGTCGACTGCATCTATCAGCCGCAGGTTCAGCAATTTCAGCGAAACTATGGGAAATTTTCTCCCAATGACATTGTGCTCCAGTTTTCCGGAATCAACGATTTTAGCGTTTCAGCCTTTGGCCTCATCACGTCACAGGCTGTCCTGAACCAGGTTGTTGCTCAGGACGTGCTTTATCAGACGGCGATGGTGCAACAGAACCTGGCGTTGGGCGCCCGCAACTACATTTTTCTCGGGCTACCGGACCTTGGAACGTTCTCGGCCTTCTCGGCTCCGGCAGTGAGCCTCGCGCCATTTGGCCTGCCCGGCTTTCTCGGTGGCGGCGACCCTGCTCTGCTGACCCAGGGTTCACTGCAGGTGAACCAGCAGATGTTGGCTAACCTGATTACGCTGCACAACCAGACCGGAGCAAACATTCACTACTTCGACACCGACCTGCTCGTGAAGGAAGTTCGTTCAAATCCAACGCTCTACGGATTCACCGTGGCAGGCGTCCAACCCAATGTTTCCTGTCGGTCGCTATTTGTTGATACAGCCTGCTCAACCGGACCGTTTAATGTTCAAAACCAGTATCTCAGCTGGGACGGTATCCACTACACCTATCGGTTCCACAACATTTTGGCGCTCGCGATTACGAACCAGCTGCTGGCGCCGTATACGATGGCCACTCAAGCTGAAATGGCCCAAGCTGGCAGCCTTGCATTTGCCGGCAGCCTGCTCGGGCGGCTCGACGCCTATCGTTATTCCGATGCAGCCTCCGACGCTCAACAAACCGCCTACAATTCGTATGCGATGGCTTTGAAGGCGTCACCGAAGGTGCAACCTGCGGATCCGCTGGCGCGCTGGTCCATTTTTGCCATGGGTACGTACACGCACGCGAACCAGAATGATCGCTTGGGAGCCGCTGGCTACGACAATGATCTCGGCGCTGGAACCGTCGGATTTGATTACAGGTGGAGCCGGAATCTACTGCTCGGTGGCGCATTCAACTATTCGGACACTTCGTCGAACATCAATCTTGTCGGAAACGCCCATACCGAAGTGAAGTCGTATCAGTTCGCTGGTTTCGCATCAGCCAACTACGCAAGTTGGTTTAGCGATCTCGTGATTTCCTACGGCGTGAACAACTACAACATCAATCGGTCTGGCGTCGTCGACGTAATTTCAGCTTCACCGCACGGTAGCAATCTTGTTGCTGCGTGGAAGGCTGGATATCTATTTGACACTCCGGCTGTCAGGGTGGGCCCAATTGGCGGACTGACCTACAGCCACGTGTGGATCGATGCTTATGTTGAAAGCGGCGACCCATTGCTCACACAGGCCGTCTCGAAACAAGGTCTCGACGGATTAACCGGGAGCGGGGGCATTCAATTCCGTCTTCCAGCGCAGGCCATGCCTCGCGGGCTCAATCCGTTCCTTAACCTGACCGTTGAACGCGACTTCAATGGGAATGCTCGTGTTATCACGACGGCTCAAACCTATGCGCTCGGCCTTCCAATCGCGACCCAAGTGACAGACGGCCATTCACAGACCTACGGCAAGATAGCTGGTGGCACCAGCGTCGATTTGGGTGGAAGATTCAGCGCACTCTTCAACGCCGAATCGACTTTTGCGCGGCAAGGCGGGAATCTTCGCGCGGTTACGGCCGGAATCAGCGCGCGGTTGTAGCGCCTCCTGTTGAACCGGCATGGCGCACCCGAGAAAGCATAAGCGCATTCAACGGGAGATGCCGGCGCACGGCGTCATGACCAAGTTTTTCTCATGCCTGGCTGTATAAATGATTGTTTGTCGATCGTCACGCCGTTCGGCAGTTTCGCGCCGCCAACGGAGAACGAGAATCGACATGCTGACGAGACGGACATTTGGATTGCGCGCGCTGGGCCTTGCGATGTCCTGCACCCTGCTGCGGCCAAGCGCCGCGGCAGAACAGAGCGCCGCGGCAGGACAGAGTGCAGCGGCGGGACCAAGCGGGCCAGCGCTGCGGCTGCAGCAGGAATTTGCACGCATCGAGCTGGCGACCAGCGGCCGGCTCGGCGTCGCCGCGCTCGACATGGAGACGGGATTGCGCGCGAGTCAGCGCGGCGACGAGCGGTTCCCGATGTGCAGCACCTTCAAGGCGCTGGCGTCGGCCGCCGTGCTGCGTCGTGTCGATCGCGGCGAATCCAGCCTCGACCAGCGCGTGCAAATCGAGGCCAAGGATATCTTGGCCAATTCGCCGGTGACCAAGGAGCATGTCGCGTCGGGCATGACGCTTGCCGAAATCTGCGAGGCTGCCATCACGCGGAGCGACAACACCGCGGGCAACATGATCCTCCGCGAGATCGGCGGGCCAGCCGGCTTAACCAGCTTCTTCCGCACCATCGGCGACAATGTGAGCCGGCTCGACCGCTGGGAGCTGGCGCTGAACGAGGGAGTATCACGCGATCCGCGTGACACCACGAGCCCGACCGGAATGCTGAAGAATCTGCAGCGCGTTGTGATCGGCGATGTCCTGCAGGCCACCTCGCGCCAGAGGCTCATCGACTGGATGGTCGCCAACAAGACCGGCGACGCCCGGCTGCGCGCCGGCGTGCCGCGCGACTGGCGGGTTGGCGACAAGACCGGCACTGGGGAGCGCGGCACCTATAACGATATCGGCGTGTTCTGGCCGCCCGGCCGCAAGCCGATCGTGGTGACGGTCTACCTGACCGGGGCGAGTGCTCCCGTGGAGACATGCAACGAGGTGATCGCCAACGTCGCGCGCGCCGTTGCCAATGCGAGTACCGGACAGACCGGCTAGAGCGGCAGGACAACGCCGCGCGGCACAACGGCGCTGCGCGGCTCTCGATCGCTGCGCGGCTTGGCAGCAACGAAGGATCATGCGACGCTCAATCGAATGGCGATGCTGTCAGCAGGCCATACGGAGGACACGTCTTGTATCGCCGCATCGCCCTCGCCGCGCTGCTTGTTGCCGGCAGCGTCCACGCTGGCTTCGCGGCGGCCGACCCGGCGCGGTGCCGCGAGCTGATCCGCAAATATGAAACCGACAAGGCGCAGCTCAGCGCAGTCGAGATCTCGCTGACCTTGTTCGCGGCGGCCAATGCCGATTGCATCAACCTCGCCACCGAGCTGCTCGATGGCGGCGCCTCGGTCGATGCACGGGACCGGCTGGGCGCAAGGCCGCTGAGCCACGCCGCCCGCTCCGGCCATCTCGACATGGTCGACCTGCTGCTGGCGCGCGGCGCGCCGGTCGATGCACGCAACCTCGCGGGATCGACCGCGCTGTATTTTGCCGCCGAGCGCGGCCATGCCGCGATCGTGCAGCGCCTGATCGATCGCGGTGCCGACGTCAATCTCACCGGGCGCAGCGGCGCATCGCCGGTCGCGGCCGCCGCCTATGCCGGCAGGGACATGGCGGTGCGCATGCTGCTGGCACACGGCGCCGACGGCCGCAAGGCTGACGACACCGGCAAGCCACCGGTGGTGTATGCGGCGGCCGGCGGTCAGCTCGGCATCGTCAAGCAGCTGCTCGCGCTCGGTATCGACGTCAACGCGCGCTACGCCAACGATCTCACGCTCTTGATGTGGGCCGCCGGACCCGACGAGACCGTGCCGGAGGCGCAGGCGCTCGAGATCGTTTCGCATCTGCTCGACGCGGGCGTCAGGGTCGACGATCGCGATGCGCGCGGACGCACCGCGCTGATGATCGCCGCCGAAGGCAATCATCCCGCGATTGCCAAGGCGCTGCTGGCCCATGGCGCCGACGCTGCGCTCGCCGACAAGGCCGGCAAGCACGCCGCCGACCTCACCATCCTGTCGGCGCTGCGCGAGGAACTGACGCCGCGCTAGCAAGCGCGAAGGCGACGCGCCCCCTCGCCCGCGCCGCTCACAGCCCCGCCAGATACTCCACCAGCGCGGCGAGGTCGTCGGGTGACGTTGCCAGCATCAGGTCGGACATGCCGGGATTGTTGCCGCGCGCGCGGGTGCGGAAATCGGCGATGGTTTTCGCGAGATAGTCCCGTCCCATCCCGGCAAGCCGCGGCACCGTGCCGTCGCCCTGGAAGCGGTCGAGATGGCAGGCCGGGCAGCCGACCGAGCGGCTGGCGCTGACCGCCTTCTCCGCGACATCCTTCGGCGCACTGGGCTGGCCGAGATCGGGCCACGGCTTCTGCGAGAAGAATTCCGCGATCGCCAGCATGTCGTCGCGCTCGAACTGCGTCGCGATCGGCTGCATGATCTCGCTCTTGCGGTCGCCGCGCTTGAAATCGCGGAGCTGGATATAGAGATAGCCGGCCTGCTGGCCCCAGATCGTCGGAATGGTCTTGTCGATGGGTTTTCCGTTCTCGCCGTGGCAGCCGGCGCAGACCTGCACCTTCTCCTCGATCGTCTCCGCGCGTACCTCGGCCGCCATCAGCAACAGCGCGGCGCTACAAATCATCAATCTGCCGAACATCTGCTCATCCGAAGAAAACAGAAGCGGGACCGAACCGGTCCCGCCTCGCCGTCACCATTTGCAGGCGCAATTATGCATCACGCCTCAGTCGAGCGTGAAGGCGATGATGTTGTTGCCGCGCTTGAAATCGATCTGGGTGTTGCCACCCGCGCCGACCACGACATATTGCTTGCCGCCGACCATGTAGCTCGACGGCGGCGCGTTGACGCCGGCGCCGGCACGGAAGCTCCACAGCTCCTTGCCGCTCGACGAATTATAGGCCGCGAACTTGCCGTTGCCTTCTCCGGTGAAGACCAGGCCGCCGGCCGTGGCGAGGATGCCGCCGATCATCGGCTCGGGGGTCTTGACCTGCCACTTGATCTTGCCGGTGTTGTAGTTCACCGCCGTGATGTTGCCCGACTGCTTCTCGCTCGGGATCACCCTGAAGGCGCCGCCCAGCCACAGCTTGCCGTTCGGATAGGCCGAGCTCTCGACGTGGTAGGTCATCGGCTGGTGCAGGTTGATGGCGTAGGCCAGCTCCTGCCCCGGGTCGGTTGCGATCGGCGACCATTCGACGCCGCCATTGGCGCCGGGCAGCATGCGGGCGCCTTCCTTGGTCGGCAGCACCCACATGTTCTCCTGCGGCACCATCGCCTCGGAGAAGCGGATCAGGCTGCAGTCCTTGCGATCGTGCACATAGATGTGCCCGGTCTTGCCGGCATGGATGACGCCGGGAATGGTCTTGCCGTCCTTGTCCTTGACGTTAACCAGCACCGTCGGGCTGACCGCGTCGAGATCCCAGACGTCATGGGCGATGTACTGGAAGTGGCAGACATACTTGCCGGTGTCGAGATCGAGCGAGACCAGCGAGTTGGTGTAGAGGTTGTCGCCGGGCCGGTTCGAGCCGTCGAGATCGGGTGACGGATTGCCGACGACGAAGTAGATCCGGTTGGTCGCAAGATCGACCGAGGGATTCTGCCACACGCCGCCGCCGAGCTTGGCATAGGGATCGCCGATCTTGGCGAGCATGTCCTTCTCGGCCTGGATATTGCGATGCATGTCGCGGCCGGTGGCGTCCTTGGTTGCCCAGACGCCGACGGAGTTTTCGGGAATGGTGTTGAAATTCCAGAGCTGCTTGCCGGTCTTGGCGTCATAGGCGCGCACGAAACCACGGATGCCGTATTCGCCGCCATTGGTGCCGATCAGCACCTTGTCCTTGACCACGGTCGGCGCCATCGTCTCGCTGTAGCCGAGCTCGGGATCGGCGATGTTGGTGGTCCAGACCACCTCGCCGGTCTTGGCATTCAGCGCCATCAGCTTGGAATCGAGCGTCGCCAGATAAACCCGGTCGCCGAGCACCTGGACGCCGCGATTGTTGGGGCCGCAGCAATAGACGGTGATCGGGCCCATCTTGTGGGCATAGTGCCAGAGCTGCTGGCCGGTCTTGGCGTCGAGCGCATAGACGTGGCTGAACGACGTCGTGACATACATCACGCCGTCGACGACGATCGGCGATGTCTCTAGCGACTCCTTGACGTCGGTCTGGAAAATCCAGGCGACCTGCAGGTTCTTCACATTGTCCCGGCTGATCTGCTTGCCCGGATAGAAACGCGTCTGGGCATAATTGCCGTTGGTGAGCAGGAAGTCTTTTGCGTTCTTGTCAGCAGCGTTGAGCTGCTCCTGGGTCACCGGAGGGACATTGGCGTTCCCCAGGACCGACTGCTTCTCCTGCTTGACTTCCTGTCCGATGGCGGCGGTGGACAACAGGCCAACGCCGACCGCTGCGGCGAATGCCGCCAGCCCTTTTGCAGTCATGATTTCCCCCCGTTATTTCTTGGTTGCACTATCAGGGATGGAGTTTGCTACTTCCCCTTCGAGGCCTGGCCGCCGTCACGAGCGCGCACCGCTGATGGCCTGGTTGCGCTGCAATAGATGATGAAAAAAACAACGACAGGTATCGATGGACAGGCTTCATGTTAGCGCTGTCGTTCATAAAGACAATCGATGCGCTCAATGCGAAGCGGGAACAGCATAGGTTCGCACTGCCGAACCGCAGCGATCGCGCGTCGGCATCAATCCAAGCGATATCGGTAACTTCCGGCGCCTTCAGCGTTGGCTGGACGAATTCGCCTTCGCAGCCGCAGCACGCAAAATGAGACTGCGCGTCAAGCGACGGCACCGCGCGCGAGACAATCGCGCCGGTTGAGGCCGCGACCTCCTCCGGCGCGACGGCCTGCGCCCAAAACTACTCCCAGGACCACGTCGAGAAATCGTTCTCGAACTGCGGCACTTCCTTCCACACGCCCTTCAGCTTCTTGCTGGCGATCGAGATGAATTGCGGCTGAAACAGGAAGCCGGCCACCGCGTCGGTCGCCAGCATGCGCTGCGCGTCGCCGAGCAGTTTCGCGCGGTCGGCCTCAGCTGGCGTCGCCATGATCTGCTGGTAGAGCGCGTTGAACGCCTCGGACTTGTAGCCGAGATAATAGTCAGGCTCGGTCAGCTTCACGAGATCGAACGGCTCGACATGCGCGACGATGGTGAGGTCGTAATTGTGCGGGCCGGTGAAGACCTGCGACAGCCACTGCGCCCATTCCACGTTCTCGATCTTGGCTGTGATGCCGACCTTGGCGAGCTGGGCAGCGAGGATCTCGCCGCCCTGCCGCGCGTAAGACGGCGGCGGCAGCTTGAGGCTGAGCTCGAGCGGCGTCTTGACGCCGGCCTCGGCCAGCAGCTTCTTGGCGAGTTCCGGATCGTAGGGATTGATGCCGGTGGTATCGACATAGCCGAGCGATCCCGGCACATAGAAGCTGCCGATCGGCGTGCCGAAGCCATCGACGGCGCCGTCGATCATCGCCTTGCGGTCGATCGCGGCGAGGATGGCGCGGCGGACGCGCACGTCGTCGAGCGGCTTCTTGCGCTCGTTGATGCCGACGATGGTTTTGGCCCTGCTACCGCCGATCAGGACGTTGAAGCGCGGATCGGCCTTGAACTGCGCCAGGCTGCGCGCCGCCGCAACCCGCGGAAACGCGTCGACATCGCCGGACAGCAGCGCCGCGACCTGGGCTGCGGGATCGCCGATGAAGCGGATCGTCACCTTGGCGAGCTTGATTGCGGCGGCGTTGCGATACTCCGGCCATTTGACCAGCGTGATCGACGAGCCCTTGGTCCAGCTGCCGAGCGTATAGGGCCCGGTGCCGACCGGCTGCGTCGCATCGGTCGGCGCGCTCTTCGGCTCGACGATCGAGCCCGACGCCTGGCCGAGCAGGAACGGCAGATTCGGCTCGGAGTATTTCAGCGCGACGACGATGGTCTCCGCATCCGGTGCCGTCACCGACGTGAAGGCCTGGTACAGGCTCCTGTCCTTGTTGGTCGAGGCCGGCGCCGCGGCACGTTCGTAGGTGAACCTCACCGCCGCGGAATCGAACGGCTCGCCATTGTGAAATTTGACGCCCTTGCGCAGCTTGAAAGTGTAGGTCTTGAGATCGGGTGAGGCCTGCCAGCTCTCCGCGAGCAGCGGCGAGACCGAACCGTCCTCGTTGATCTTGGTCAGCGTCTCATAGATGTTGTAGAGCGTGACTTCGGCGATTGCGGCGGCTGCCGCGTTGGTCGGATCGAGCCCCGGCGGCTCCAGCGTCATGCCCATCACGACGCTGTCCTTCTTGCCCTGCGCGAGGCTCGGCAGCGGCGCTGCGGCGAGCGCGGCAGCCGCCGCGATGACGCATAATTTCCTCAACATCGGCTTGCTCCCCGGACGTGCTCTTCCATCGACTTGGGTTGGTCCCGCACAAAGGACTAACCGGCCTCCGCGACCACAGGCGGCTGCGCCATCACGGCTTCGGCGTGATGGCAGGCGGCCAGGTGGGCCTCTCCCACTGTGCGTAGCGCAGGCGCGGTCTCGCGACAATGCTGGTCGGCCAGGGGACAGCGCGGCGCGTAAGGGCACCCGGTCGCAGCCGATGCCTGCGAGCCGATCGCCTGCGCGCCGCGGCGGCGCCTGATACCACCGGCCCGGGCGCGCGGAACCGCATCGAGCAGCGCGCGCGTATAGGGATGAGCGCCGTGGGCGAACAGATCGGCCGGCCGCCCCTGCTCGACGATCCTCCCCTGATACATCACCGCGATCTCGTCGCAGAGCAGATCGACCACCGCGAGGTCGTGGCTGATCAGGATGTAGCTGAGACCAAATTCGTCCTGCAGGTCCTGCATCAGATTGAGCACCTGCGCCTGCACGGAGACGTCGAGCGCGGAGACCGGCTCATCGGCCACGATCAGCTTCGGCTGGGTGATCAGCGCGCGCGCGATCGCGATGCGCTGGCGCTGGCCGCCGGAGAATTCGTGCGGGAACTTGTCCATGTCGGCGTCGCGCAGCCCGACCTGGCGCAGCACCGCGGCGACGCGCTCGCGCAAGCCAGCGCGATCAATGCGCCCGAGCGCGGTCAGCGGCTCGGCAACGATCCGCGCAATGGTCTGCCGCGGATCGAGCGAGCCATAGGGATCCTGGAACACCATCTGGAAATCGCGGCGGGCGCGGCGCAGCTCATCCGGCGGCATCTGGTTGAGATCGCGGCCCAGCAAGGACACCGTGCCGGACGTCGGGCGCTCCAGCGCCATCACCAGCCGCGCAAAGGTCGATTTGCCCGAACCGGACTCGCCGACGACGCCGAGGCTCCTGCCCGGCATCACCTGCACTGAGACGCCGTTGAGCGCGTGGACCTGCGCCGCCGGCCTGAACAGGCTTTCACGCGGCAGGGTGTAACGTTGCGCGAGATCCGTCACCGCGAGCAGCGGCGTCGCAGGCGCGACTGATGTTCGATCCAGCACCGTCATGCGCCAACGCCCCCGGCGGCCATCGAGACATCGGTCCTGATGCAGCGCACGCCATGCGCGCCGCCGACATCCACCACGGCCGGCAGCGCCGCGCGGCAGCGCGCCTCGGCGATCGTGCAGCGATCGGCGAACGCGCAGCCCGCGGGCAGGTCGGCAAGCTCCGGCACGGTGCCGGCAATGGTCTTGAGCCGAGTCCCATTGCGCGCGCCGAGCCGCGGGCGGGCGCGGAACAGGCCCTGGGTATAGGGATGGCCCATCCACGTGAACACGGCATCGGTCTTGCCGTTTTCGACGACGGTGCCGCCATACATCACCATCATGCGCTCGACATTCTCGGCGATCACGCCGAGATCGTGCGAGATCAGGATCATCGACATGCCACGCTCCGCGACGAGATCAGCGATCAGATCGAGGATCTGGCCCTGGATGGTGACGTCGAGCGCGGTGGTCGGCTCGTCGGCGATCAGCACATCGGGCTGGCAGGCCAGCGCCATCGCGATCGTGATGCGCTGGCGCTGGCCGCCGGAAAACTGGTGCGGATAGGCATCGACGCGCTTGGCCGCATCGGGCAGACCGACGCGGTCGAGCAAGGCGATGGCTTCGCCGCGGGCTTCGGCCGCCGAGATTCCGGTGTGACGCCGCAACGGCTCGGCGACCTGACGCCCGATCGTATGCATCGGATTAAGCGCGGTCATCGGCTCCTGGAAGATCATGCTGATGCGGTTGCCGCGCAGCTTGCAGTAGGCCGCATCAGGCAGGCCGACGAGCTCGGCGCCATCGAGCCGGATGCTGCCGCTGATCACGGCGCTGTCGGGCAACAGCCCCATCAGGGCGAGCGCTGTCACCGACTTGCCGCAACCGGATTCACCGACCAGCCCGAGCGTCTCGCCGCGGCGAAGCGCAAAGCTGACGCCGCGGACGGCCTGCGCCGGGCCGCGGCTGGTGTTGAGCCTGACGCCAAGGTCCTTCACCTCGATCAGCGGCGCGCCTGCCTCACGCATGCTCAACGCTCCCGCGCCAGACGGGGATCGAGCAGATCGCGCAAGCCGTCGCCGAGCAGATTGAGCCCGAGCACCGCGATCGCGATCGCCATGCCCGGGTAGACCGCGAGCATCGGCGACTGGAACAGCAGCGTCTGCGCATCATTGAGCATGCGGCCCCAGGACGGCTGCGGCGGCTGGGTGCCGAGCCCGAGATAGGACAGTGCGGCCTCGGCAAGGATCGCGAGCGCGAACTGGATCGTCGCCTGCACGATCAGGATCGACAGAATGTTCGGCAGCACGTGCTCGACGGTGATGCGGAACGAGCCCTTGCCCGCGGCGCGCGCGGCCAGCACGAATTCGCGGGCCCAGATCGCATTGGCCGAGCCGCGGGTGACGCGGACGAAGGTCGGGATCTGGAAGATGCCGATCGCGGTGATCGACGTCACCATGCCCGGACCTGCGACGGCGGCCAGCATGATCGCCGACAGCACCGCGGGAAACGCGAAGGTGAAGTCGCTCATCCGCATGATGAGCTCCTCGGTCCAGCCCTTGCGCGCGGCGGCGATCAGGCCGAGGCAGACGCCGAAGCTCAGGCCGATGCCGACCGCGATGACGCCGACCATGATGGTGGAGCGCGCTCCGACCAGGAGCAGCGAGACGATGTCGCGGCCGAACACGTCGGTGCCGAGCCAGTGCGCCGCCGACGGCGGCCGCAGTTTCGAGGCGACGTCGATGTCATAGGCGGACCACGGCGTCCACAGTAGCGAAAGCAGCGCCGCGCCGAGCACGAGCAGGCTGAGCACTGCGCCAAGCACGAAGCTGCGATGACGCGATGCGCGGCGCCAGAAGCCGGTCGCCGGCCGCGTGCCCGCTGCGATGGCCGGCGTGCCGGCGGAGGCGGTCAGCGGCGTGCTCATAGATTGGCCACCTTGATGCGCGGATCGATGAAGGCGTAGAGCATATCGACCACGAAATTGACGATCACGACCATCGCAGCCAGCAGCATCACGCAATTGCGCACCACGATCAGGTCGCGGTTGGCGATCGACTGGAAGATCAGCCGTCCGAGGCCCGGCAGATAGAACACGTTCTCGATCACGATGGTGCCGGCCAGGAGATTGGCGAATTGCAGGCCCATCACCGTCATGACCGGGATCATGGCGTTGCGCAGCACGTGGCGCCACAGCACCTCGCGCTTCCCGAGCCCCTTGGCGCGCGCGGTGCGGACGAAATCCTCGCGCAGCACCTCCAGCACCGCCGAACGGGTGACGCGGGCGAGGATCGCGGCCTGCACCACCGCGAGCGAGATCGCGGGCAGCAGCAGCGACTTGACGCCCGGCCAGATGCCGTCGTCCCAGCCGGCAAAGCCGCCGGCGGAGAGCAATTGCAGCTTCACCGAGAACAGCAGGATCAAGAGGATCGCGAACCAGAAATTCGGCAGCGCGATGCCGATTTGGGTCAGCGACATCACGCCGACATCACCGATTTTGTTGTGGTTGGCCGCGGTGTAGATGCCGGCGGCGAGCGCCAGCACCACCGTGATCGACATCGACATGATCGCGAGCGGGATGGTCAGCACCAACCGCTCCGCGATCAGGGAAGCCACCGGCGTGCCATAGACATAGCTGTTGCCGAGATCGCCTGCCACCATGCCCTTGAGCCAGAGCAGATAGCGAACCGTGAGCGGCTGGTCGAGCCCGAGCTTGACGGTGAGTGCGCGCACCGCCTCGGGCGAGGCATCGGCGCCCATCAGCATCTGGGCGGCATTGCCCGGCAGTGCGTCGAGCACCAGGAAAATGATCAGCGACGCCGCGAACAGCGTCGCCACCAGGGTCAGGATCCGCCGCAGGAAGAAAACGCTCATGCGCGCCCGGGGTGCAAGGAACGGAGCGCAGGTTTCACCATGTTCGCGAACGAATGCAAGCCCCTCGCCGCGCAGTTCATGACGCAATCGCCGGCCAACGGCCCAGCAGATCGCTCGCCTGCTCGAACAGCGCCGCAACGCGCAGCAGTTCCGCATCGGTCCGGAAGCGGCCGACGAGATGCAGTCCGATCGGCAGGCCATCGCGGCCGAAGCCGGAGGGGATGCTGACCGCGGGATGCCCGGTCATGTTGAACAGCATGGTCCACGGAAACCAGTGCGGCCGCACGCTGTCAAAACTCTGCCCGTCGATCTCGATGGTGCCGAACAGATCCTGGTCGATCGGCAGCGCCGTGCGGGTCAAGGTCGGCATCGCCAGCAGATCGCCGCGCGCGAGCAGCGACTGCACGCGGCGGAACAGCGCGGTGCGGTCGAACATCGCCTGCTGGTACTCGACGCCGCTGACCTCAGCGGCCAGCGCGAGCTGTTTCAGGAACGTGGCGCTGAGGTCGTCGGGGTGATCGGCCGCGAGCTTCTCGAAGCGGGTGCGCCAGACGGTGTGATTGATGGCGCGCCAGATCGGCTCGACGTCGAAGCCATCGCCGGAGAATTCCTCGAGTTCCGCGCCAAGGACCGCCAGCCGGTCGAGGCTCGCCTTGAAGTCGGCGGCGACATCCGATGTCACCGGGCGGCCCGGCGGCGACAGGCAGAACAGCACCCGCTTGCCCCTGAGATCGCCGCGCGGCGCCGCACGATCGAGATAATCAGGCACCGGCACACCGATCGACCACGGATCGGACGGGTCCTCGCCGGCCATCGCCTGCATCATCAGCGCGGTATCCGCGACGGTGCGGGTGGTCGGCGTGACATAGGTCTGGTTGCCGAAGGCGTCCTGCACCTGGCTGTGCGGGATCACGCCGTTGCTCTGCTTGATCCCGACCACGCCGTTGCAGGCGGCGGGAATCCGGGTCGAGCCGCCGCCATCGGTCGCAACCGCCAGCGGCGCGATGCCGCTCGCCACCGCCACCGCCGCGCCGCCGCTGGAGCCGCCGCTGGAGCGCTCCGCGCTCCATGCATTGCGGGTGCGGCCGAACAGCGGCGAGTCGGTCAGGCACTTGCTGCCGAACTCCGGCGTCGTGGTCTTGCCGATCAATATTCCGCCCTGCGCACGAAGCCGCGCCACCGCCACGGCATCATGATTGGGCACGTTGTCCTGATACGGCACCGCGCCGAAGGTCGTCCGCACGCCCCTTGTGCTGACGATGTCCTTCACGGTGAAGGGGATGCCATGCAGCAGGCCGAGCGGCTCGCCCGCCATGAGCTGGCGCTCCGCGGCCTTCGCCTGCGCCATCGCCTCGTCGGCGCACAGCGTGATGAAGCAGTTCAGTTCGCCCTGCAGCCGCTCGGCGCGAGCAACCACCGCGGCCATGACCTCGACGGGAGAAATTTCCCTGGCGCCGATGCGCGCACGCAATTCGGTCGCCGGCAACAGGCACGGATCTCCGCTCATCCCCAAAACGCTCTCCAAAAGTCGGCCGGCAACGTTCGACCGCGTTGACAGCCAGAATGCCTCCCATGTTTACTCGGCGTCCAATACGAATTTGAAGGCCAACCCATACGTTTTCGGTATGCCTATGGATTTGCGTCGGCTTCGTTATTTCGTCGCGGTGGCTGAGGAGCGCAGCGTCGGCAAGGCCGCCGAACGGCTGCGGATGGCCCAGCCGCCGCTTTCCGTGCAAATCCGTAAGCTCGAGGCCGAGCTCGGCACGCCGCTGTTCCGCCGCGGCACGCGCGGCATGGATCTGACGGAGGCCGGCCTCGCGCTGCTGACACGGGCGAGCGAGGCGCTGGCGCTGGCCGAGGAAGGTGTCGAGGCGGCGCGTGCGATCGCCTCCGGGCAACGCGGACGGCTCGCGGTCGGCTACATGTTCGTGCTGGCAAGCGCAGTGCTGCCGCGCCTGGTGCCGGAGCTGCGCCGGTCGCTACCGGGCGTCGATCTCGATTTCGTCGAGCTTTCCGCATCGACCCGCGAGACGCTGCTGCTCGACCGCGCCGTCAGCGTCGCCTTGTGCATGCCCGCGATCCATCACCCGGAAATCCAGGTGGCCCAGATCAGCACGCAGCCGCTGATGCTGGCGATGCCGGCGCGCTCGCCGCTCGCTCGCCTCTCCGCCGTGCCGGTCGGCAGACTGCAGGGACGTCCTCTGATCGCCCTGCCTCGACCGGAAGAGCAACCCACCTCGTCGGCGGTGTCGGCGATGCTGCGCCGGCATCAGGTGGTGATGCCGATCGTCAGCCGGGTGGAGACCGTGCACTCGGCGCTCAGCCTCGTGCTCGCCGGCGAAGGGCTCGCGATCCTGCCGGCTTGCGCGAAGCTCGGCGCGCCACCGGGGATCGCGTTCCGGCGCTTCGTCGACATCACTGATGCGATCGAGATCGCGGCCTGCTGGCGGCGCGATTCCGCGAGCCCGTTGATCCGAAGCTTCCTCAAGAGCGCCGAGAAGGTCGTTGCGCACCTGTAAGCACGGTCTTTGCCGTGACGGAGCGACTACCAAGTGTCCGCGGGCAACTCCCAGCTCCGCGGCGGATCGGCGCCGGCGCGCGTGCAGGTGAAGGCGGCGCATTTGCAGGCAAACGACAGCGCGCGGGTGAGCTCGGCCGCGCTGATCTCGCGCAGTTGCTGCCGTGCGATCCGGTTCAGCCGATGCAGCGCGGCGAGCAGCGCGGCCTGAAAACTGTCGCCGGCGCCGATCGTATCGACGACCTTCACCGCCGGCGACTCGACCTCGATCGCCCCCGCCTTGCGATGCCAGGCGCTGGCGCCATTGTTGCCGCGCGTGATGACGACGAGCGATGCGCCGTCCGACAGCAGCGCCGCCGCCCTCTCAGTATAAGCCTCGTCGCCGAACAGATAGGCGAAGTCGACGTCGGACATTTTTACGATGTCGGCCGTGCCGCAGAACGCCAGTATCCGCGTGCGATAGGCGTCCTTGTCCTTGACCAGGTTCGGGCGGCAGTTCGGGTCGAGCGAGATCGTCACCTTCGGCCTGATATCTTCGATGAAGGCCAGCGTCTCGGCTGCACCCTTGTCATGGACCAGCGTGGTCGAGCCGGTGTGAAGGCAGCTGACGCCATCAAGCGCGATCGCATCGCGCCGATAGACCCAGTTCCGTGACGCGGTATCCGCGTCATAGAACGCGTATTGTGTCTCGGTACCGGTCACCCGCGCAAAGGCCAGCGTTGCCTGGTGATCGCTGCGCGTCGCGCGGCCGAGATCGACGCCCGAGGCCGCGGCGTGATCGGCGATCATCCGGCCGAACGTATCGGTCGAGATGCCGCCGACGAAGCCGGTGGGAACGTCGAGCCGGGCACTGCCGATCGCGATATTGAGGCAGGAACCGCCGACCGCGGGCGTCAGGGCCTCGCGTCCATCCGCCGTCCGTGACGGCAGGAAATCGATCAGCGCATCTCCGCAACTCAGCAGCATGGTGCAAACACCCTAACTGGGCGCCTCGCCGGGCGCCCGCTTCATCGCCTCGCGGCTGTCGCGATCAAGCTCCCGCAGCATCTTGTGCACGCCGCGCTTCTTGCGGTGGAACTCGGCCAACTCGGGCCTGGTCGGCTCACTCAATCGCCCGAGTGCCGACATGCCGGCCATCGCCGCGTTGATCGAATTGTGCACGCCGCTGGCGACCGCGCCCAGCATCGCGGCGCCGAGCAAGACGGGTTCCTGCGTCTGCGGCAACGCCACCGTGTAGCCGGTGGTGTCGGCCATGATCTGGCGTACCAGCGGGCTGCGGCTCGCGCCACCGCCGATCACGATGGTCTTGCCACTGACGCCGTGCGCCTGCAGCGCGTCGATGACGTCGGCAAGGCCATAGGCAAGCCCGCACAGGCCGGCGATGAACAGCCGCTCCAGCGCCGACACGTCGGTGTCGAGATCGAGCCCCGCGATCACGGCGCGCGATCCCGGATCGGCATAGGGCGACCGGTTGCCGAGAAATTCCGGCAGGACGTGAACATTGCGCGCAAGCAGCGCCGTCGTGCTTCGCGGCGGCCAAAACCTCGGCATGCGCCGGGTGCGATTTCAGCAGGTGATCGACCGCCGCTCCCGCCGCGGACTGGCCGCCCTCATTGAGCCAGAAGCCCGGCACCATGCCTTCGAAATACGGCCCCCAGACGCCCGGCACGAAACAGGGCTCGACCGTCGTCGCCATGATGCAGGCCGACGTTCCCATGATGTAGGCGAGCCGCTTGCAGACATCGACCTCGGCACCCGAACCATCGCGGCCGCCGATTGCGCCGACGCCGCCGGCATGCGCGTCGATCAGCGAGGCCCCGACCGCGGTTCCCGGCATCAGGCCGAGTTCGCGCGCGGCATCCTCCGACACCCCGCGGCCAAGCGGCGAACCGGGCGGGACGATCTCGGCGCCGATCCGAGCAAAGCGGTCGGCTGCAAGCGCCTCGAGCCCGACCCGCTTGAGGAATGATTCGCTCCAGCCGCCCTCGCCCGCGACATAGGTCCATTTGCAGGTGACGGTGCAGGTCGAGCGCGCCTGCGAGCCGGTGGCGCGGAACGAGAGGTAGTCGGCGAGATCGAAGAAGTGGCCGGCGGCTTCGAAGGTCGCGGGCAGATGCCGCTTCAGCCAGAGGATCTTTGGGATCTCCATCTCCGGCGAGATGGCGCCGCCGACATAACGCAGTACGCGATCACCGGTCGCGTTGACGAATTCGGTCTCCTCCATCGCGCGGTGGTCCATCCAGACCACGACGTTGCGCGCGGGATCGCCGGACGGGCTGACGGTGAGCGGCCGCCCCTCGCGGTCAAGCACCACCAGCGAGCAGGTGGCATCGAAGCCGATACCCTTGACCTGCTCGGCGGCAACCGCCGCCTCGCGCATTGCATTGCGCACGGAGGCGACGCAGGCCGCCCAGATATCGTCGGACGACTGCTCGACGATATCGCCGCTCTCATGCCAAACCCGGATCGGATGCCGGGCCGAACCCAACAGCTTCCCGGCCTCGTCGAATACCCCCGCCCGGGCGCTGGTGCTCCCGACATCCACCCCGATATAGGCTTGCCGCATGACCGCTCTATCTTTTGTTGAGCCTGATCGTTCGGCGCAACCCTACCAGCAAGTGTAGCCGCCATCGACAAGAACGATGCTTCCGGTCATCAGGCTCGCGGCGTCGGAGCCGAGGAACAAAACGACGGAAGCGATCTCGTCGACCTGCCCCATCCGCGCCATCGGGGTTCCGCCGATCCAGGCGTCGTACATTCTGGGGCTGTTCTTCACGAACGCGTTCAGCGGGGTCTCGATATAGGTCGGCGCCACCGCGTTGACGCGAACCCCGCGCGCTCCCCACTCGGCCGCGAGCGATTTGGTGAGATGGTGCACCGCGGCCTTGGAGGCATTGTAGAAGCATTGTTCCTGCGGCTTGTTGACGATGAAGCCGGACATCGAGCCGACATTGACAATCGCTCCGGACTTCGCCTTCAGCATGTGGTTGCCGAAGGCGCGGCAGCACCAGAAGGTGCCGTTCAGATTGACGTCGATGACGTTGAGCCAATGCTCGTCAGTCACGGTCTCGGCCGGAGTCTCGCTGCGCGCGATGCCGGCATTGTTGACGAGAATATCGACCTTGCCGTATTTGCGGACCAGTTCGTCGGCGACCGCGGTGACGCGGCCGGAATCCGTCACGTCCATCAGCGCGATGTCGGCGTCAAAACCCTTGGCCTTCAGCGCCGCCTGCGCGTCATTGGCGACCTTGGCGTCGCGGTCGCCGATGATGACCTTGGCTCCGGCCTCCGCCAGCGCTTCGGCGCAAGCAAGCCCGATGCCTTGACCGGCGCCGGTGATGATGGCGGTCTTGCCGTCGAGTTTGAATTTCTCGAGATACATTTTCTTCTTCCTTTGCCTGAAGCCCGCGTTCTGGCTTCTTTTGAGCATGATCTGTTCGGAAAACCGCTTCACACCTTTCCGGATCATGCTCTACGCGTGGATCGATTTTCCGCTGTCGTCGAACCGATGGATGCGCGCCGGATCCGGGATCAGCGACACGCGATCGCCGGGATGCAGGTCAAGCTCGCCGACATAGCGCGTGGTCAGCATGCCCTGCGGCCCGGCGTCGACATAGAGGAAGGTGTCGCTGCCGAGATGCTCGGCGACCGAGACCGTGCCGGGCCAGCCGCCCTGCCCGTCGCGCTCGACCTTCAGATGCTCGGGCCGCACCCCGATGGTCGTGGCGCCCTGCTGTTTCGCGGGCTCGCCGGTGACGAAATTCATCTTCGGCGAGCCGATGAAGCCGGCGACGAACAGGTTGGCCGGCTTCTCGTAGAGTTCGAGCGGCGAGCCATATTGCTCGATCTTGCCGCCGTTCAGCACCACGATCTTGTCGGCCATGGTCATGGCCTCGACCTGGTCGTGGGTGACATAGATCGCCGTGGTGCCGAGCTGCTTCTGCAATCGCGTCACCTCGAGCCGCATCTGCACGCGGAGCGCGGCATCAAGGTTCGACAGCGGCTCGTCGAACAGGAACGCCTTCGGCTCGCGCACGATGGCGCGCCCGATCGCAACCCGCTGGCGCTGGCCGCCGGAGAGCTCGCGCGGCTTGCGGTCGAGATAGGGCGTGAGGTTGAGCGTGGCCGCCGCGGCCTCGACCTTGCGGTTGATCTCGTCCCTGGCGATGCCCGCCATCTTCAGGCCGAACGCGATGTTGCCGCGCACGCTCATATGCGGATAGAGCGCGTAGGACTGGAACACCATCGACAGCCCGCGCTTGGCCGGCGGCACGTCGACCACGTTGCGCCCGTCGATCAGGATGGCGCCGCCGGTGACGTCTTCCAGCCCCGCGATCAGCCGCAGCAGCGTGGTCTTGCCGCAGCCAGAGGGACCGACGAAGACGACAAAGGAGCCGTCGGCGATCTCGAGGTCGGCGCCCTTGATGATATGGACCGGCCCGAACGATTTTTGCACACCCTGCAGCGTAATCTGACCCATGGCAAAAGCCTTTCTGCTACTTGACCGCGCCGAAGGTCAGGCCGCGGACGAGCTGCCGCTGACTGAACCAGCCGAGCACGAGAATGGGCGCGATCGCGAGCGTCGACGCCGCCGACAGTTTCGCCCAGAACAATCCTTCCGGGCTGGAGTAGGATGCGATGAACACAGTGAGCGGCGCGGCCTCGAGCGTCGACAGGTTGAGGGTCCAGAACGCCTCGTTCCACGCCAGGATCAGATTGAGCAGCAACGTCGAGGCGAGCCCCGGCACCGCCATCGGCGTCAGCACGTAGATCAGCTCACGCCCGATCGTGGCGCCGTCCATCCGCGCCGCCTCGAGGATGTCCTTCGGGATCTCCTTGAAATAGGTGAACAGCATCCAGATCACGATCGGCAGATTGCCGAGGCACAGGATGAAGATCAGGCCGGAGCGGGTGTCGAGCAGGCCGAAGGTCCGGAAGATCAGGTAGATCGGCACCAGCACGCCGACCGGCGGCATCATCTTGGTGGAGAGCATCCAGAGCAGCACGTCCTTGGTCCGCTTGGTCGGCGAGAACGCCATCGACCACGCTGCCGGGATCGCGATCAGCATCGCGATCAATGTCGATCCGCCGGCGATGATGATCGAGTTGAGCGCGTGATGAATGTAGTCGCTGCGCTCCTGCACGGTCGCATAGTTCTCCGTCGTCCAGTGGAAGAACAGGAACGATGGTGGAATCGCGAAGGCCTCCAGCTCGGTCTTGAAACTCGCCAGCACCATCCAGAGGATCGGGAAGAAGATCAGGAAGCCGACCAGCCAGGCCGCCGCCGTCGAGATCACCTTGTTCCGTGTCGTGACCTTCCGTGCCATGACGTTACGCCTCCAGATTCCGGCCGACGATACGAACGAGGAAGAACGCGACGATATTGGCGAGCACCACCGCGACCAGGCCGCCCGCCGAGGCGCTGCCGACGTCGTACTGGATCAGCGCCTGCGAATAGATCAGGAAGGCGATGTTGGTGGTCTGCAGGCCGGGGCCGCCGCCGGTGGTGACGAAGATCTCCGCGAACACCGTGAGCAGGAAGATGGTCTCGATCAGGATCACCACCGTGATCGGGCGCGCCAGATGCGGCAGCGTGATGTAGATGAAGGTCGAGATCGCGCTCGCGCCATCCATCTCGGCGGCCTCCTTCTGCTCCTCGTCGAGCGATTGCAGCGCGGTCAACAGGATCAGGGTCGCAAACGGCAGCCATTGCCAGGAGATGATCAGGATCACCGAGAACAGCGGCGCATCGTTGAACCAGTCGATCGCCGGCAGCCCGAACAAATGTGCGATCCAGGCGAACAGACCCGACACCGGATGCATCAGGAGATTCTTCCAGACCAGCGCGCTGACCGTCGGCATCACGAAGAACGGCGCGATCACCATCAGCCGGACGATGGAAAGCCCGACCACCTGCTGATCGAGCAGCAGCGCCAGCGGCACGCCAAGGATGATCGTGATTGCGAGTACCGAGCCGACCAGCACCAGGGTATTTTGCAGCGAGGCGAGGAAGGCCGGATCGGTCAGGAAGTAGCGGAAATTCTCCAGCCCGACGAATTGTTCGGAGCCGGGATCGAGCAGATTGTAGTGCAGGGTCGCGAAGTAGATCGTGAGCGCCAGTGGCACGATCATCCAGATGAACAGCAGCGCCACCGCGGGCGTGAGCAGTGTCCGTGCGAGCAGTTGGGTCTGCTGGGTCGCCATCCCCGCCTCCTTCTGTCGAAAGGAGCGACCATCCCGTTGCGGGACAGGATGGTCGCGAGTGGCCCAGCCCGGGAGGTTTGAGCTGGTCGGGCGGCCAAGGCGCGTGCTGCGCCCTGGCTTTGTCTGGTGTGGCTTAGTCTGGCGTGGCTTATTTGATGTAGCCCGCGCGCTTCATTTCGCGCTCGGTTGCGGACTGCGCGGCTGCGAGTGCGGCATCGACTGTGGTGGAGCCGGAGAGCGCCGCCGAGAATTGCTGCCCCACCTGGGTGCCGATGCCCTGGAATTCAGGAATCGCCGCATACTGCACGCCGACATACGGCACCGGCTTCACGGTCGGCTTGTTCGGATCGGCCGAGTCGATCGAGGCCAGCGTCAGCTTGGCGAAGGGGGCGACCTTCAGATAGTCGGGGTTCTTGTACAGCGAGGCGCGCGTGCCAGGCGGCACGTTGGCCCAGCCGTCCTTCGCGGCGACGAGCTTGGTGTAGTCCTTGCCGGTTGCCCAGGCGATGAACTTCTCGGCCGCCTCGACCTTTTTCGAGCCGGCGGGGACCGCGAGACTCCACGCCCACAGCCAGTTGGCGTTCTTGCCAAGCCCGGTGTTCGGCGCCAGCGCAAAGCCGACCTTGTCGGCGACCTTGGACTCCTTCGGATTGCTCACGAAGGACGCCGCCACCGTCGCGTCGATCCACATCGCGCATTTGCCGGCGTTGAACAGCGCGAGGTTCTCGTTGAAGCCGTTGGAGCTGGCGCCGGGAGGGCCAGCCTGCTTCATCAGGTCGACATAGGTCGAGAGCGTCTTCTTCCATTCCGGCGAGTTGAACTGCGGCTCCCACTTCTCGTCGAACCAGCGCGCGCCGAAGGAATTGGCCATCGCGGTCAGGAACGCCATGTTCTCGCCCCAGCCGGCCTTGCCGCGCAGGCAGATGCCGTAGACGCCGCCCGACTTGTCGGTCAGCTTCTTGGCGGCGTCGACCACGAAGTCCCAGGTCGGGCTCTCCGGCATCTTCAGGCCGGCCTTGTCGAACAGGTCGGTGCGGTACATCACCATCGAGCTCTCGCCGTAGAACGGCGCGGCATAGAGCTTGCCGTCCACCGAGACCGCGTCCTTGATCTTCGGCAGGAGGTCGCCGACGTCATAGTCGGCGCCGAGCTTGTCGAGCGGCACCAGCCAGTTCTTCTTGGCCCAGATCGGCACCTCATAGGTGCCGATGGTGAGCACGTCGAACTGTCCGCCCTTGGTGGCGATGTCGGTGGTCACGCGCTGGCGCAGCACGTTCTCCTCGAGCGTCACCCATTTGACGATGATGTCGGGGTTCTTCGCGGTGAATTCGCTGGAGAGCCCCTGCATGCGGATCATGTCGCCGTTGTTGACGGTCGCAACCGTCAGCGTGGTCTGGGCGATCGAGGGGGCAGAGATCAAAAGACTGGCCGCGCCCGCAACGGCGCAAAGGACGTTTTTCAAGGTGACCTCCCTTATGTCACGTTGAGCATATGCCCACGTGTTGGGCGTATGTTCAACCTGTCACCAAATTTTGTCAAGCGCGCGGGTGCGCCGTCCCACGCGATTGCGGGTTCCACTGCAGCCTGGAATGGTGGTTCTTGCGGAGGCGAAGAGAGCGGCCGACTGGAATTGGATCGAGCTGGAGCAGCCACCCAATGTGCACCTCTCCCGCTTGTGGGGGAGGTCGGATCCGGGTGGGGGCTCTCTCCACAATACGACTCGAGGATAGACCCCCACCCCAACCCTCTCCCGCAAGCGGGAGGGAGTGCACCCGACTCGTCGCGTCTAGCGATCCAGCACCGCGCGCGCGGTCGCCTCATCCGTGATCAGGCCGTTGATCACCCGGCCCGCCAGCGCGGCCTTGATCGACGGCACCTTGGCGGCGCCGACCGCCGCCGCGATCGTGGTTTGCTCCGCTGGAATCTGCGGCGGAATGCTGGTCAGGCGCTTGTTGGTGCCGCCCTTGATGAGGCGCCCTTTGGCGTCATAGGCCCAACCGGTCACCTCGCCGATCGCGCCGAGCCGCATCATCTCCAGCAATTCCTCACGGGTGACGAAGCCGTCGACATGGACCTGGGCCTTCTGGTCCATCTGGCCGATGCCGATCAGCCGGAGATCGGCCTTGGCGGCGACCGCCCTCACCCGCGCGATCGGGTCAATGCGCACCATGCGGTTGCGCTCGTCCTCGCTCGACATCAAGAACGGCAGCGGCATCGGGTAATGGCGCGCGCCGGTGCGGTCGGCGAGCCGTCCCACCGTGTCGTAGAAGCTCGCCGAGCCGTCGGCGGAGATGTTGCCGACCAGCGAGACGATCTGGTGATCGGGCCGCTCGATCGGCGAGACCCGCTCGACCGCGGCGCGCACCGCGCGGCCGGTGCCGAGCGCGACGATGACCGGCGTCTCCGAGCGCAGCGTCGTCTCCAGCAGATTGGCGCTGCGTTCGGCAATTCCTGCATTCGACAGCGGCGCCGCAGGATCTGATGGCACCACGTCGCAATGCACCAGATCGAACCGCGCCTTCAGCCGGGACGCCAGCTCCATGCAGGCGGCAATCGGGTGCTCGAGGCGAAAGGTGATCAGCCGCTCCGCTAGGCACAGCGACACCAGGCGCTGCGCCGAGGCGCGCGACACCTGCAGCATTTTTGCAATTTCGTCCTGGGTGTGGCCCGCGATGAAATACAGCCAGCCGGCGCGCGCCGCATCGTCGAGGCGAGACTTTTCATTGTCGGGCGCAGCCATAATCCTGTGTCAGCCTTCCATCCAGAAATCCGTCATCGCGGCGAAGATTCGATCCGCCCCGGCCTGCCGCAGCAGAGCACTGCCATCCGCCAACCGATAGTGGGCGCCGCCGACAAATCCCCACACTTTCATGCCCGCCGCCTTCGCGGCCGTCACCCCGCTGACGCTGTCCTCGATCACAAGGGTGCGGCGCGGCGCGGCGCCCATCGCGCTTGCCGCATGCAGAAACAGATCCGGCGCCGGCTTGCCGTGCTTGACCATTTGCGAGGTGTAAAGCCGCGGCCCAAAGCTTGCCGCAAGGCCCGTCAGCTCCAGCGAGAACCTCACCCGCGCGAGATCGCTCGATGAGGCGACACAATACGGCAGGCGCAAATCCGTCAGCACCGCCGCGACGCCTGTGATCGGCTTGAGCTGGGATCGGAAGGTCTCGCGGACCTGCAACGCCAGATCAGGCAGGAAGCTCGCGGGCAGCGACTTTCCTGCGGCCGCGGCATATTCGATCACGGCCGCGGTGCTGCGGCCGAGGAAGAGTTCGAGCGCCCGCCCCGTGCTCATCGCGATGCCGGCCTGGACCATCGCCTCGGCGAGGCAACGGCAGCTCAACTCCTCGCTGTCGACAAGCACGCCGTCGCAGTCGAAGATGACGAGATCGGTCTCGGGCAGCCGCGGATCCATTCCGACATGAGATCATATGCTCACGCTATGAGCAATAGATCACAATTTCCGCGCGTAATGCCGCGCCTCAAATGGTCGCGGTGCACCACTGGGTATGCTGTGCGACAAGGCGAAATGCCGCATGACACACCTCTGATCGCGACCATCGTCGCGGGACTTGGCCTCGCTTTCGTCTTCGGAACCATCGCCCAGCGCTTCCGGGTTCCGCCACTGGTCGGTTATCTGCTCGCAGGTGTCGCCGTCGGTCCCTTTACGCCCGGCTTCGTCGCCGATCAGGCGCTGGCGACCGAGCTCGCGGAGCTCGGTATCATCCTCCTGATGTTCGGCGTCGGCCTGCATTTCTCGCTGAACGACCTGTTGTCGGTGCGCGCGATCGCGGTGCCCGGCGCGATTGCCCAGATCGCGGTCGCCACGCTGATGGGCCTCGGCCTCGCGCTGTTGATGGGCTGGACCGTCGGCGCCGGCCTGGTGTTCGGCTTGGCGTTGTCGGTCGCGAGCACCGTGGTGCTGTTGCGCGCGCTGCAGGAACGCCGGCTGATGGACACCGAACGCGGCAAGATCGCGGTCGGCTGGCTGATCGTCGAAGACCTCGCCATGGTGCTCGCGCTGGTGTTGTTCCCGGCGGTGGCGAGCTTCCAGGGCGGCGACGGCGCAGCGCTCGTGGCCGATCCGCTCGCCACCCGCTTCGGCCTCGGGCTGACCGGCGTGCTGGTGCTGACGCTGGTCAAGATTGCCGTGTTCATCGCCTTGATGCTGGTGGTCGGGCGGCGGCTGATCCCGTGGGTGCTGCACTACATCGCGCACACCGGATCGCGCGAGCTGTTCCGCCTGGCCGTGCTCGCGATCGCGCTCTGCATCGCGTTCGGCGCGACCAAGCTGTTCGGCGTTTCGCTGGCGCTCGGCGCTTTCTTCGCCGGGATGATGCTGCGGGAATCGCCGCTCAGCCAGCGCGCCGCGCAGGAAACTCTGCCGCTGCGCGATGCCTTCGCGGTGCTGTTCTTCGTCTCGGTCGGCATGCTGTTCGATCCGCTCAGCATGGTCCGCGAACCCTGGCCCTTGGTCGCGACGCTGTTCGTCATCGTGGTCGGCAAATCGCTCGCTGCGCTCTTGATCGTCGTGCTGTTCCGTCACCCGATGGCGACCGCCCTGATGATCTCGGCGAGCCTCGCCCAGATCGGCGAATTCTCGTTCATCCTGGCGGAGCTCGGCGTTGCGCTCAATCTGCTGCCGAAGGCCGGCCGCGACCTGATCCTGGCCGGCGCGATCTTCTCCATCATGCTCAACCCGCTGGTGTTCGCGGTCGTCGATTGGCTGACGTCGCGGCTGGAGAAACCGCAAGCGGCATCGCCGACCGTTGCGACCTCAGAGGCGATCCCGGTTACCGAGCTGCAGGACCACACCATCCTGGTCGGCTACGGCCGGGTCGGCAGCATCGTCGGCGATTCCCTGCATCAGCGCAACGCGCCGTTCCTCGCGGTCGAGGCGTCCGACGACATGGTCGCGAAGCTCAGGCAGCGTGGCATCGAGGCCCTGATGGGCAACGCCGCACGCGCCAGCGTGCTGCGCGCAACCAATCCCATCGGCGCACGATCGCTGGTCATTGCGATTCCCGAAGCGTTCGAAGCCGGACAGATCGTCGAGCAGGCGCGCGCGGCGAATGCCGGTATCCAGATCATCGCGCGCGCGCATTCCGACGCCGAGGTCGATCATCTGAAGGGGCTCGGGGCCGACATCGTGATCATGGGCGAGCGCGAGATCGCCCGCGGCATGATCGAGGAGCTCGACCGGCGATATCCGGGCGCTGCCACACCAAATATGCGGACGGCCGAGCAAGACTCGGCGGCCTGAGGGCGCAGCGGACGCACTCAACCGCCAAGAAAGGCGGGCGCCAGATCTTCCTGCACGATGATGTTGGCGGCTTCCGTCGTCAGCTCGCTGCCGACGAGATCGAGATTTTTCGCCGCCTCGAACAGCATCGCGCGGACATCGTCCGGCGTCAGCACGCCCTTGGCGATCAGCTTGCGCACCAGCGCCTGCAGGATGAGAACGTCGATCTCGCCATGGGCCAGCGGTGTCGGCTTGTCCGTCATGATCGTCTCCCAGGCTGAGTTCGTCGTTCGACCCGCAAGCGGGGCTGCTAGCGCGGCGGTGACGCGATGTCCTTGTGCAATTGCTCGAACGCGCGGCGCAGGCCATGCAACTGATCGACCAGATGCAGGATGACGTCGATCCCCTCGTCGTTGACGCCGAAATCGCCCTTCAGATCCTGGATCAGATGCGCACGCGCCAAATCGGTGTCGGAGAAGCTGATCTCGCTCGCGGTCTCTTCCGGAACCAGCCATTGCTGCTCGATCCAGAACTCCAGGGTCTGCACCTCCAGACCCGCATCGATGAGGAACTGCTGCTTGTTCATGACGCACCTTCCTCGCGCGGATTGAATGCCTTGCGATCCCAATTCGCAACAAACGCCTCGAGCTCGGGATCGGGTCCCTTGGGCAGCACCACCTTGAGCTTGACGAGCTCATCGCCCTGGCCGCCACTGAGCCGGGGCGCGCCCTTGCCGCGCAGCCGCATCGTGGTGCCGGTGTTGGATCCCTTCGGCACCGTCATGGTGACGGCGCCGGTCGGCGTCGGAACGCGGACCTTTCCGCCGAGCACGGCCTCGGACAGCGAGATCGGCAATTCCAGCGTGATGTCGTCGCCCTCGCGGGCGAAGCGCGGATCGGGGCGGACCTCGACTTCGATCAGCGCATCGCCGGGACCACCTTTACCGCTGCCGGGCATGCCCCTGCCGCGCAGACGAATGACCTGGCCATCGACGAGCCCCGGCGGGATCGTGACGTCGAGCGTGCCACCATCCGGAAGCGTCAGCCGCTTGCTCGCACCGTTGATCGATTCCGCGAAGTCGATCGCGAGGCTGTAATGCAAATCGCGGCCGCGGCGGTTGGCGCGCGCCCGCTCGCTGCGCCGGAGCAATTCGGCGAAGGCGTCCTCCTGGTCCATATAGTCGGCATAGCCGGAACTGTCGGCGTAGGGATGCCCCTCATCCGCGGTGGCGAAATCCCGATAGTAACGATGCTGCGGCCGCTCGGCGCCGCTGGCGTCGATCTCGCCGGCGTCGAAGCGCTTGCGCTTCTCGGCATCCGAGAGCAGATCGTTCGCGGCCGCGACTTCCTTGAATTTTTCCTCGGCCGCCTTGTCGCCCGGGTTGAGATCCGGATGCAGCTTCTTCGCCAGCTTGCGATAGGCCTTCTGGATATCGGCCGCAGATGCCGCAGGCGCAACGCCAAGAACCTCGTACGGATTTCTCACAACCTGCTCCGCAACACCGTGAGTGCACCTGCAATCATGAGGGCGCAAAAGCAGGCGATTTGCAAGAGCGCTCGCGCGGCGCCCGGCCATGGGCGACGCAGCATGCGTTCATGTCGCGCGCGTCAGGACGTATGCCCGGGGTCGAGATATTTCGGGATGTTCTTTTCCTGCTGCGGCGTCATCCTGGCGGGATCCGGCTTGCCCGGCACGCCCCGCGGACCGAGCAGAGCGCGCTGCATATCGTCCTCGCTCAGGCGCGGCTTGCCGTCGTCAAGCTGTCCACTGCCACCGTGACTCTGTGCCATGACTGTCCTCCAGTGATGATCACTTGCCCGTAGCCGGAACAATACCGCGCTCCGCCGGAACGAGCCAGCGGAGCGCGGATCTATCTTAGCGTTGCTCCTGCCGCTTCTCCTCTGCGGGATGACCTGCGGCCGGCGCAGCATGCGGCGCGGCCTGAACGTGCGGCTCCGGCCGTGCCGCCGGCTGCGGATGCGCCTCAGGGCGCGCCATCGTCTCCGGCCGCGCTGCTGGCTCCGGCCGCGCTTCCGGCCTTGCTGCGGGCTCGGGTCGCGGCTCCTCCTTGCGCACCTCTTCGGGCTTCCGCTCCAGCAACGGCTTGTTCTCTTGTGCGGCAGGCCGCGCCACTTCGGGTGCAGGTCGCGGCTCAGCCTTGGGCTCAACCCTGGGCTCGGGCGGAGGCGCTGCGCGCTTCTCTTCGACCGCGGGCCTGTTCTCCTGCGCGGGTGGATGGGCCGGAAGCCCCTTCTCCGGGACCGGGAGCGCGTGCTGCTCAGCAGGTGCAGGCCGCGGTTCGACCTTCGGCTCGGCAACAGGCGCGGCGCGCTTCTCCTCGATTGCAGGCTTGTTCGCCTGGGCAGGCGGAAGCTCCTTGCCCGGGACCGGGAGCGCATGGGAGTCCGCCGGCGCAGGTGCGGGCCCCGGCCGCCGCGGCTCCTCGGCCACCGGCCGTGCAGCGGCGGCGGGCACCGCCTCGCCGGCCGGCCGTGCGCGAACCACGCCCGGCCCCTTCAGCTCGCCCGGACGCGCCGTCGCGGCGACAGCGGGCACGCCGTTGTTGGCGCGCTTGAACAGGCTCGGATCCTGGCTTGCGGTCTCGACCTGCTTGCGCTGCAACGGCGTCGCCGCGAAGTGCTGCTCCTTGGCGATCGTACGTTCGGCAGCGGTCGGCCGCACCTCGATGCCGCCACGGCCGCCATTGTAGCTGACGTTGTTGATAGTGGTCTGATTGATCGTGACGTTCTTCTCGTAGACGTTGGTGATCCGCGCGCCCTGCAGATTGTTCACGGTGCGATTGTAGAAGAAGTTGCCATGATCCCAGCGGCCGCCTTCATAGCCTGCACCGCCGTATCCGAAACCGTAATTGATGCCGCCGTAGAAGCCGACGCGATCACCCCAATAGCCCTGATGGAAAATGAAGCCGCCGCCGAACGCGCCCCAATAGCCCGGGGTCCATAGCAGCCCCACGCGCGGCGGCTGCACCCAGGTGCCCGGCACCCAGTAATAGTCGCCACGCTCGTCGTCCCACGACCAATTGCCCGGCGACCACATGTAGCCGGGCCCGGGCACCGGCGGCTGATCATAGGTCGGCAGCGGCGGCGGCGCCGTCTCGACGGCAGAGACCGGCGCGCATGCCGCATCTTGTGCGATCGCCGGTGCGGCGGTCGCATGGAACAGCGCCGTGGCGATCGCGGCACACGACACGGTCGAAAGAAGACGAGTGGTCATTGGGAGCCTCTTCGATGAACGTGAGAACCGGAACAAAAGTTCCAGGCATCGGCGCGAACCGACGCACGTCATCGCTAGCGCTTTGACCTTACACCAGCCTGAAACGCATCGACGCAAAGCGGAAACACACTCGCGCAGCTATTCATCGGCAGTTCAGAGTGTGCAGCGACGCAGTGTCGTGCGATTCAGTGACGTGACGCGCGACGCTCGCCCGCATCATTCGGCCGCATCATCATTGCGTCATGCAGAGTGCGACGTCACCAGTTCCGAAACCGTCTCGAACATGACTCTGGCATTCGCACGATTGTAACGATCCGGACCCGTCGAGCAGCTCGACGTCGCAGCGCGCGGTGATCGGCCGAGCCGATAACGGCGTGATGCTACCCTGACGCGTCGACGCGTCCGTAGCAGTGCCTCCGGATGAGTGCCAGAAGCGCGCATCTGCAGCCGCAGGACCTCGAACGTGGTAGGCCAGAGGCCGCGCTCGGCGATTGACACTCCCTTGAAAGGACCACACGATACGGAAAGCGGCAGCGTCAGGCCCGCGGTTTCCGCCGGCGCAATTGTACTCGGCTGCCGCATGATGGATGTCATCGTTCCGCCATCTGTCGCCGGCTGGAATGCGTGGCATACTGGATCTCGACGAGCCTCTGTTTGCCTTGAGGTGCCACGATGAACATAGAGAAGTATACCGACCGCCTTCGCGGCTTCATCCAGTCGGCACAATCGCTCGCCATGCGCGAGGGACATCAGCAGTTCTCGACGCTCTATCTCCTGAAAGTTCTGCTCGACGACAATGAAGGCCTCGCCGCCGGCCTGATCGACCGCGCCGGCGGCAACTCGCGCGCGATCCTCAAGGCAACCGAGGATGCGCTGGCCAAGGTGCCGAAGGTCAGCGGCGCAGGCTCGGGACAGATCTACATGGCGCCCGAGACCGCGCGGGCCTTCGCCGCCGCGGAACAGGCCGCCGACAAGGCCGGCGACAGTTTTGTCTCGGTCGAGCGCCTGCTGCAGGCGCTGGCCGCCGACAAGGACAGCGAGGCCGGCAAGCTGCTCGCCAAGGGCGGCGTCAACGCGCAGAATCTCAACGCCGCCATCAACGCGCTGCGCAAGGGACGCACCGCCGACAGCGCGTCGGCCGAGAATGCCTATGACGCGCTGAAGAAATATGCCCGCGACCTGACCCAGGCCGCGCGCGACGGCAAGCTCGATCCAGTGATCGGCCGCGACGAGGAGATCCGCCGCACCATCCAGGTGCTGTCGCGCCGCACCAAGAACAATCCGGTCCTGATCGGCGAGCCCGGCGTCGGCAAGACCGCGATCGTGGAGGGGCTGGCGCTGCGCATCGTCAATGGCGACGTGCCGGAAAGCCTGCAGGACAAGGCGCTGCTCGCGCTCGATCTCGGCGCGCTGATCGCGGGCGCGAAATATCGCGGCGAGTTCGAGGAGCGGCTCAAGGCGGTGCTGCAGGAGGTGACCTCCGCCGAGGGCGGCATCATCCTGTTCATCGACGAGATGCACACGCTGATCGGCGCCGGCAAGGGCGACGGCGCGATGGACGCATCGAACCTCTTGAAGCCCGCGCTCGCCCGCGGCGAATTGCATTGCATCGGCGCCACCACGCTCGACGAATACCGCAAGCATGTCGAAAAGGACGCCGCGCTGGCCCGGCGTTTCCAGCCGGTGTTCGTCTCCGAGCCGACGGTCGAGGACACCATCTCGATCCTGCGCGGCCTGAAGGACAAATACGAGCAGCATCACGGCGTGCGGATCGCGGATTCAGCGCTGGTCGCCGCCGCCACGCTGTCGAACCGCTACATCACCGATCGCTTCCTGCCCGACAAGGCCATCGACCTGATGGACGAGGCCGCGGCGCGGCTGAAGATGCAGGTCGATTCCAAGCCGGAGGAGCTCGACTCGCTCGACCGCGAGATCATCCGGCTCAAGATCGAGCAGGAGGCGCTGAAGAAGGAGACCGATCTCGGCTCCAGGAGCCGCCTACAGACGCTCGAGAAGGATCTCGTGGATCTCGAGAAGAAATCGGCGGACATGACGTCGAAATGGCGGTCGGAAAAGAGCAAGCTCTCCGATGCGCAGAAGATGAAGGGCGAGCTCGAGCAGTTGCGCACCGAGCTTGCCAATGCGCAGCGCAAGGGCGAATTCCAGAAGGCGGGCGAACTGGCCTATGGCCGGATTCCGGAGCTCGAGAAGAAGCTCGCCGCGGTCGAAGCCAGCGAGACTTCGTCGGCCGGCGAGACCGTGACCGCCGACAATATCGCGCAGGTGGTGTCGCGCTGGACCGGCGTGCCGGTCGACAAGATGCTGGAGGGCGAGAAGGACAAGCTGCTGCGCATGGAGGAAATGCTCGGCAAGCGCGTCGTCGGCCAGGCCGAAGCGGTCCGTGCGGTGTCGACCGCGGTGCGACGCGCGCGCGCGGGGCTGCAGGATCCCAACCGGCCGATCGGCTCGTTCATGTTCTTAGGCCCCACCGGCGTCGGCAAGACCGAGCTCGCAAAGGCGCTCGCCGAATATCTGTTCGACGACGAGACCGCGATGGTCCGCCTCGACATGTCCGAATACATGGAGAAGCACTCGGTGTCGCGGCTGATCGGCGCCCCGCCCGGCTATGTCGGCTATGACGAGGGCGGCGCGCTCACCGAAGCGGTACGGCGGCGGCCCTACCAGGTCGTGCTGTTCGACGAGATCGAGAAGGCGCACCCCGATGTCTTCAACGTGCTGCTTCAGGTGCTGGACGACGGCCGCCTCACCGACGGCCAGGGCCGCACCGTCGATTTCCGCAACACGCTGATCATCATGACCTCGAACATCGGAGCCGAGTACCTCGTCAACCAGCCAGAGGGCCAGAGCACGAGCGCGGTGCGCGAGCAGGTGATGAACATGGTGCGGGCGCATTTCCGTCCCGAGTTCCTCAACCGGATCGACGAGATCATCCTGTTCCACCGGCTGCAGAAGAGCGACATGGGCCGCATCGTCGAGATCCAGTTCTCGCGGCTGCGCAAGCTGCTGGAGGATCGCAAGATCGAGCTGGAGCTCGAGCCGAAGGCGCGCGACTGGCTGGCGGAGAAAGGCTGGGATCCAGCCTATGGTGCCCGCCCGCTGAAGCGGGTGATCCAGCGCAGCGTGCAAGATCCGCTCGCCGAAATGATCCTCGCCGGCGACGTGCGCGACGGCTCGCAGGTGAAGCTCTCCGCCACCAAGACCGGCCTCACCTTCAACGGCAAGAGGCCGGAGACCGCCGCGGCGGACGAATACGAACCGGTGTGAGACAAGCCCGGATTGCGCCGACGACGCGCCGTCATCGCCGCGTCGTCTCGGCGCTTCATATGCAAGCTGGCCTTCAACCAGGGAGAGCGCCATGACGCAGAACATCAAGGACAACATGGAGGTCATCGGTGCCGATGGCGTGCATGTCGGCACCGTCGATCGCGTCGAAGGCAACCGCATCAAGCTCAAGAAAAGTGAAAGCGACGGCTTCCACAAAGGCCATCACCACTATATCGAGCTCGGCTTCGTCGCCGGTGTCGAAGGCACCAAGGTGCGGCTGTCAGCCAACGCCGCGATTGCGGTGACGCTCGAGGAGGAGAAGTCCGGCAAGCCCGTCGATTGACGCAGACACCTCTGCATTCGAGGTCTTGTAAAGGTTCCAGTTGCATGCTCCTCTGCCTCTCTCTGAACGTCGATCCGACGTCCAGAACCAGATGTTTTGTCGTCGTGGACTAGCCGTTTAGTAAGGAGAGATGCGTGCCATCAGCCGTTCCGCAACCGGTCGCTGCGAAGCTGACGCGCGCGGCCATCTTCCTTGCGGTCACGATCAAGCCCAATCCGGAGTATGATGCAGTGGTGCGGTCGCTGTGCGCCGATCTGGCCGCGCTGGTGCGCGCCGTGGGCTTCCGCGATCTCGAGGGCCGGCTGTCCTGCGTCATGGGGATCGGCTCCGACGCCTGGGACCGGCTGTTCGGTGCGCCGAAGCCGCAAGGCCTGCATCCGTTCCGCGAGATCCATGGCGTCCACCACGCCATCGCAACGCCGGGCGACCTGCTGTTTCACATTCGCGCCGTGCCGATGGACCTGTGCTTCGAGCTCGCGACCCAGATCATGACACAGCTCGGCGATGCCGTCGCCACCTCGGACGAAGTGCACGGCTTCAAATATTTCGACGAGCGCGACCTGCTCGGCTTTGTCGACGGCACGGAGAATCCCGAGGATCAGGCCGCCCTGGAGGCCACCATCATCGGCGACGAGGACGCGGACTTCGCCGGCGGCAGCTATGTGATCGTACAAAAATACCTGCACGATATGAAGAAGTGGAACGAGCTGCCGGTCGAGATGCAGGAGAAGATCATCGGCCGGACCAAGCTGTCCGACATCGAGCTCGACGATGCGGTGAAGCCGAGCTACGCGCACAACGCCCTGACGACGATCGTCGAGAACGGCAAGGAGCTCGATATCCTCCGCGACAACATGCCGTTCGGCAATGTCAGCGAGGGCGAGTTCGGCACCTATTTCATCGGCTACGCCAAGTCGCCGCACCGGATCGAGCAGATGCTGGAGAACATGTTCGTCGGCAAGCCGCCGGGCAATTACGACCGGCTGCTCGATTTCAGCCGCGCCGTCACCGGCACGCTGTTCTTCGTCCCGTCGGCGACCTTCCTGGAGGATGTCGCGAGCGCGCCGCCCGCGGCCTCGCCCGCCGAGCCGTCCCTGGATGATGCCGGGGCTGCCGACGCACCCGCACCAAGAATACCGCCGTCCGACGGCTCGCTCGGGATCGGCTCACTGAAAGGAGAGGCTGGACATGAATAATCTGCATCGGGGACTTGCCCCTATCTCGGACGCGGCATGGGCGCAGATCGAAGAGGAAGCCTCGCGCACGTTGAAGCGCCATCTGGCGGCGCGCCGTGTCGTCGACGTCGATGGCCCGAAGGGCACTGATTTCTCCGCGGTCGGCACCGGCCATCTCAAGAAAATTTCGACGCCCGGCGACGGGGTCGAGGCGACGCAGCGCGATGTCCGTGCGCTGGTCGAGCTGCGCGTGCCGTTCGAGCTCTCGCGCCAGGCGATTGACGACGTCGAGCGCGGCTCCAATGATTCCGACTGGGACCCGCTCAAGGCGGCTGCGCGCAAGATCGCCTTCGCGGAGGATCGTGCGGTGTTCGATGGCTACGCCGCCGCCGGCATCCAGGGCATCCGTCAGGGCAGCAGCAACCCGGTGCTGACGCTGCCGGCGAGCATCAAGAATTACCCCAACGTGGTGGCGCAGGCGGTCAGCCAATTGCGGCTCGCCGGCGTCAACGGTCCCTATACGCTGCTGCTCGGCACCGAGCCCTATACCGCGATCGGCGGCGCGACCGATGACGGCTACCCGGTGCTGCAACACATCCAGCGCCTGGTCGACGGCAAGATCATCTGGGCGCCGGCGATCGAGGGCGGCGTGCTACTGACCACGCGCGGCGGCGATTTCCAGCTCTCGATCGGCCAGGACCTTTCGATCGGCTATCTCAGCCACTCTGCGACCTCGGTCCAGCTGTATTTCCAGGAGACCATCACCTTCCTGATGCTGACCAGCGAAGCGTCGGTGGTGCTTGCGCCGGAGGCGAAGAAACCCGCCTAGTCTTACCGGCGTTGACTCATCCGGGAAGTTTCCGGCCGTTGCCGGGGCTTCCGCTAAACGTGAAACGGAGAGGAGGCGCGCAATGGACTACGATCTCTACATCAACCCGAAGAAGGCGTCGGTCGGTCTCTACGTCCGCAAGGGCGCGGGTCTCCCCGACCTTGCCGATGCCAAGGACTGGGTGTTCGACGGCACCTCGGCCCAGGCCAATCTGCCGCCGCAGCTCGTGAAGGAGATCGAGACCAACGGCCACGCCTTTCGCGACATGGATTGAGCTCGTTCGTCGGCGCCTAGAGCCTTTTCCGTTCCGATTGAATCGGAACGGGGCTCTAGATTCTTGCTTTGACGCGTTTTCTTCACGCGAACCGGTACCCACTTCGCTCGAAAACGCTTTACTTCTCGCCGACCTTCACCGGGGCGGTCTCGGGCATCAGGCTCATCGCCACGATGCCGACCGCTGCCGCGAGCAGCAGATACCAGGACGGCGCCAGCGGATCTCCCGTCGCGTGCAGCAGCCACGTGACGACGAGCTGCGCGGTGCCGCCGAACGTCGCGATCGCAACCGCGTAGATCGTGGCGAACACGCCGCCGCGGATGTTCTGCGGCAGCGCTTCGGTGAAGGCGGCATAGAACGCGGTGAACGGCAGTGATCCGATGAACGACAGGATGCCGAAGCCGAACAGCAGCGACCAGGCGCCGGGGTCGTGGACGATCCAGAGGAAGGCCGGGTAGGTCAGCACCAGCACGACAAGCTGCGGCCAGATCATGATCGGCTTGCGTCCGAGCCGGTCGGCAAGCCAGCCGCCCAGCAACGCACCGATGATCTGCAGTCCGTTGCTGACCAGCGATACCGTGAACGCCAGCGACGGCGACACATGCAGCGTGTTCTTGGCGTAGGTCGTCATGTATTGCGTCACGTAGGTCGAGATCGTGCCGCTGGCCAGGATCATCACCGCCAGCACGATCACGCGGAGATGCGCCCGCGCCTGCGCAACATGGCTCGAACTCTCGGCGCTCCCGGCAGCACGCTCGCCGTGAGGAACGGTTTCCGGCAGCGTGCGGCGCATCCAAATGCCGAACGGCAGGCAGACCGCCCCGAGCAGGAATGCGACGCGCCATCCGTAGGCCTGCAGCATGTCGGGCGCCATGGTGCTGCTCAGGATGACGCCGACCAGCGCGCCGATCGTGGCCGCGATCTCCTGGCTGGCGGGTTGCCATGCCACCACCAGGCCGCGATCCCTCGGCGCCGCAATCTCGATCAGATAGGCCGTGGTCGGTCCGACCTCGCCGCCGAGCGCAAATCCCTGCACCATGCGCGCCAGGATCACGATGATCGGGGCCACGATGCCGATTGCGGCATAGGATGGCGTCAGCGCGATGGTCAGAATTGCGCCGCCCATCAGCGCGAAACTCAGCAACATTGCCGGCCGCCGGCCGACCCGGTCTGAGAAGATGCCGAGCACGATGCCGCCGATCGGGCGCGTCAGAAAGCCGGCGCCGAAGGTCGCCAGCGACAGCATCAGGCTGCCGTATTCGCTGTGCGCGGGGAAGAAGGTGCGGCCGATCTCGGTCGCAAAGAAGCTGTAGGTGATGAAGTCGTAGAACTCCAGCATGTTGCCGATGGTCGCGGCAAAGGCTGCGCGCTTGACATCGAACCCATCCCTGCTCGCAATGTCCGGCAATGCTCTCGGTTCCTTGTCCGCCTGTCCCGCGCGAGTATTATTCCTCGGACCATGCAAGGCAAGGCGCAGCGCACAGCGCGATCTGCATGCGACGCAAGCGACAGGAAGGACAGACCCGATGCCCGCCGACAAACTCTTCATCAATGCCAGGCTCGGTGACGGCGCCAGCAGCGACATGCTGGTTCGCGATGGCCGCATCGTTGCGATCGAAGCGAGGGCCGAGCGCCCGGCCGGGGTCGAGATCGTCGATCTCGGCAACGCGCTGGTCGTGCCCGGCTTCGTCGAGGGTCACATCCATCTCGATACCAGCTTCTATGGCGACACCTGGCGGCCGCACCGTCCCTGCACCGACGGATTCAACGTCCATGAGCGGGTGGCGTTTCAGGCCGAAAACCTTGCTGCTGCCGCGCCGATGGACGTGCGGGCGCGGAACCAGCTCGACCTTTGTATCGGACATGGCACCACGCAGATGCGCAGTCACGTCATGGTCGACGGTTCGGTGGGCCTCAAGTCGCTCGAGACTATCCTCAGGGTACGCGACGAATACCGGGATCTGATCGACATCCAGCTCGTGGCGTTTCCGCAAAGCGGGATTCTCAGCAGCCCCGGCACGCCGCAATTGCTCGATGAGGCGATCAGGCTCGGCGCCAATGTGGTCGGCGGGCTCGATCCCGCAAGCTTCGATCGGGATGTCGAGGGGCATCTCAATGTCGTCTTCGGCGTTGCGCACAAGCATGGCGTCGATGTCGACATCCATCTTCACGATGGCGGCATGCTCGGCGCCTTCGAGGTCGAGCAGATCGCGGCGCGAACGCGTGCGCTCGGCATGGAGGGCCGTGTCGCCGTCAGCCACGCCTACGGGCTCGGCGACATTCCTGCGGACGCGCTGAAAAAGACTGCCGACATCCTGGCGCGCTCTGGGATAGCGATCATGACGAATGCGCCGGGCAGCCGGCCGTTCCCGCCGGTCGCCACGCTCAGGAACGCCGGCGTCACGGTGTTCAGCGGCAATGACAATATCAGGGACAGCTGGTGGCCCTATGGCGACGGCGACATGCTGGGCCGCGCGATGTTGATCGGATACCGCTCGGGCTTCTACACCGATGACGAGCTCGCGATCGCGTTCGACATGGTCACCGCGGCCGGCGCCAAGGCGCTGCGGCTCGAAGGCTACGGCCTGCGTGTGGGGGACAAGGCCGATTTCGTGACCTTGAACGCTGCGCATATCCAGGAGGCCGTGGTCGCGCGGCCCTCGGGACGTTCGGTGTACAAGGGCGGCGTGCTTACCGCGCGCGACAATCGCGTCGTCAAGGACGTCGACCGATCCTGAGGCGAAGGCCGCCGCGCAGCAGGCGGACTAGCGGACCGACGGAATGATCGCGCGGAGAATATCGCGGTTCCAGCGTTGCCGGGCGCCATCGAATGCCGCGAAATCGTGATCGAACTGCCAATAGGCCCACGCCCACCCGAAACTTTCGGCGCGTCTCGCCACGAACGACAGGTATTTCGCACGGCTCTCCGCCGGCGCGCGCTCGTAGACGCCGAACTCGCCGAGATAGATCGGACGCATCTCCTTCTCCGACCAGGACCGGACCTTGTCGAAATCGGCGGCGGCCTTCGCCTCGTCTTCCGCAGAGCCCCAGTTGAGCGGGCCGATCTTCGAGAATGTTGCTGACCAAGGCGCACCCTGGTGGGTGAATCGTATCGGCGCATAATAGTGGAACGTAACGATGAGATTTCTGTCGCCGGGTGGCAGTGCCAATTCATCAACCGGCAGCTCATCGGTGTTCAGGACGGCCGCAACGACACTGCGCGTCGGATTCGTCCGCCTGATGATGGCGAGACAATCGCCGAGCAGCGCATTCCATTCGGCCGAAGTCATGTTGCCGCCGGGCTCGTTCAGGACCTCGAACACCAGCTTCGGATACTTTCTGGCATAGCGCGACGCGATCTGGCGCCAGAACGCCTTGAGCTTCACCGTGCATTCCGGCACGTCGCGCTGGCAGAGGTCGGTGTCGTGCTCATCGAGGATCGGGATCAGCTTCCGCGCCAGCACTTCCTCGATCACGCCATCGAGGCGCCGCAAGACGGCTTCATCCAGGATGTTTCCCGAATCCATGTGCCTGAAGCCGAAGAAGTTGATCCTGACATGCGAGAAGCCGGCCTGGCGGATCGTATTGAGGTTTTCCAGGCGGAAAGGCGCGTTCTGGTGTCCTTCCCAGATGCCGTCATAGCCGAGAATATTGATGCCGCGCCCCAGTGCCGCGACGTCCGGCGACGCGCCTTGCCCCGCGGCATTCGCCGGCGAGATCAGCACCGCAGACAGCGCCGCCGCCACGAGCGCGCTGAAGGTTCCCTGCAAAATCGATCGGAACGCCGTCATGGTTGCTCCAGCTCGTGCGCACGCGATGACGGCACCGGCCGACAGACGGCAAGGAAGAACGCAATCAGCAGCACCGATGTGAACATCGTCGAACGAAGGAACACCGTCTCGGTAAAGTTGGTCTGGCAGTTGAGAAACACGAACCCGATGATCAGTGCACAATGCAGACGATCGATCGCGCGCTCCGCGATCAGGCAAAGCACCTTGTAGGAGAACAGAAAGACGCTTGCCGTGAACAGGAAATAGCCCAGGAATCCGGTCTCGATCAGAATGGCGATATAGCCATTGTGATAGTTGTCGAGCACCCAGCCGTGGTTCTGGTTGAAATAATCGTAGATAGCCGGATTGGTCCAGAACCCGTTGATGCCAAATCCGAACAGCGGCGCGTCGTCGAAATGGCCGATGGCGTACTGCCAGATGAAGGTTCTTTCGGTGAAATCGATCGTCGTATCGAAGACGTGGATCGAGTCGTATCCGGTCGCATAGAAATACAGGATCAGCAGCACGGCCGCGACGCACATCACGCATGGCAGGATCGCGTAGACCTGCATGCACCTGACGGACCACAGCGACGTCAGCACCAGCGCACAGGCAACCAGCGCCAGGGCGCCGGCGCCGCGCGACTCCGAGAGAATGACGCAGGTCGAGGCGAGCGCGAAGGTGACGAGGAAGGGCAACCATCCCTGTCCGGTTATCTTGCGATAACAGGCAAAGAACATCAGATAGGCACCGGCAAAGCCCAGGGTCTGCTTCGATTCGAAGACACCCTGCCACTGCCCCATGTGCATCCAGCTGTCATCGACCCCGATATCCGGGAAAACCACGGCACAGAGCGCAGAGGCCGCGATCAGCACGAAGAGGCCGCGGGTCGTCGCTTTCACGATGTCGTCGATGTCGACGCGGGTGATCATACAGAACGCGCCGAGCGTCGTGATCGCGAGCGCCGCGGCCTTCATCAGGGCGGCACCGCCCAGATTGGTCCAGAACACCGAAATAGTGGCGAACGCGTAGAACGCGATGACCGCAAGCGTGTCGAGATTGAAGGCCAGCCGCAGGCACGGACGGATGAACAGGCTGGCATAGATCAGCACGCCCCACATCAAGAGGGCTATGGCCTGCTGCACCAGCGTCAACTCGGTCGGAAGCAACGCGGCGTGGAAGGTCCCCATCGACATGATCACGTTGATGGTGATCGACCAGTTGACGACGGTCCTTGCGAAATTTTCCGCCTCGACGCTGGGCGCCTGCCAGGTCGAGCTATCGAGCGCACGTCCGTCCATATCGGTTGTACTCCGCTCATCAAATGAGCTCGGCACTCCGGTGGATCGGGCCGGAGTGCATATTGCACGCGGTAGGCTTCAGTCTTTGCTAGACGAGGATCGGGTCCGGTTGAACAGCAGATAAAGAGCATGCGGATTGGTCGTCAAATAGCGCCAGAACAACCGGCGCGGCTCGAGCCAGAGCCGCCAGGCCCATTCGAGTCCCACGATCTGCATCCACCTCGGCGCGCGCGGCCGCGAGCCCGACAGGAAATTGAACAATCCGCCCGACGTCTTGATGACGCCGACATTGCCAAGCTGCGGCATGAATTCATCGACGAAAGCCTGCTCGTAGGGCACGCCGAGTGCGACCCAGAGGAAGTCCGGCGCCAGCGCATTGATCTCGTCCACCTTGGCCCGCAGCGCGTCGCCGCGCAGATAACCGTGGGAATGGCCGACGATCTTGAGGTCCGGATAGGCCCGGCGGACATTGGCGATTGCCGCCTTGTTTTCGGCATCGTCGGCGCCGAGTAAATAGAAGGTGAGCCCGAGCTCCTCCGCCTTGCGCGCGACGTTATGAAACAGGTCGGTGGTCGCGACGCGCTCGGGCAGCGGGTTCGATGACCGGAGCTTGGACACCATGACGAGCGGTTGCCCGTCGGCATTGATCAGGTCGGCGGTGCGGAACAACCGATCGGTCATCGGCTCGGTCGAGCAGCGCGACAGCACCTCGCCATTGGCCGAGGTCAGATACAGCGGACGGTTGACCCGCCGCTGCGGGTGCACCATCTCGACCATGAAACCCGCAGTCTGCTCGCGATCGAGCACGGCGAGCCGCAGCCCGCCAATGGTTGCCCGGGGAACGCCGGCGGTCGCAGCCCTGCCGACAGGATTGATGCGACGCTCCCGCATTCCGCCTGGCAGCGATGAACCGGCCCGCGGATCCGCCGATGCAGCCGGCTGCTGGTCACCCGAAGTGTTGCAAATCCGGACAGCTGGAGCAGCCGTGTCTGAATTGAGACGCCGCGTCCGCTCGCGATCGGCGCGCGCGGGCGAAATTGCATCCGAAATGCGGGCGTTTTGGCTGTTAGTCAACATTTCACCAAGGGCTCCAGTGCTTACCTGCCCATAACTGCAATATCCGGTCCAGCCGCGTGCCAGCCGCGCGATGCGTGATGATCTCAGGCCGCAACCGGATTATTAACGATACCGACAGATGAGGCGTCACACGCGATCGGTTCACCGCGGTGAACCTTCGATCAGCAACAATGCGCAAAGGTCGACGCACTACATTAATACAAATCGTATTCTACCGGTGCCCGACGTCATCAGCCTTTGCTATAAGGGTATCCACGCCGGCTCGATCGGCACTTTGAAAACCCGTTTGTTTGGTTTCGCATGAATAAGAATGATGACGCGTTCGATGTCTGCATCGACGACGCATTCGACTTCCTGTCCGAAGAATACGCGACGTTGTTTGAAGGATCGGACGCGACCGCCTTCCAACATCCGCTGTGGCTGGACAGCCTCTATCGCAAGCTCGCGCCCGCCGCGGCTGCGAAGCCGCTGGTCGTCGTTGTCAGGCATCGCGCAAGCAAGGCGCTGGCGGCTGTGCTGCCGCTGCTGCGCGTGCGCCGCGGGCCGATGCGCACGATCGAATTCGCGGACCTCCGTGTGTCAGACTACCTGTCGCCGGTCTGCAGCATCGCGACATTTGCCGAGCTGCTGCGGGACGAGCGGGCCTGCGAGAGACTTCGACACCTGGTCCGGCCATTCGATCTGCTGCGCATACCGAAGCTGCTCGATGCCAAGATGCCGATCGAGAATCTGCTCGGAGCGCCTCACCGCAGCTTGATGGATACCAACGCCTACGCGACGGTCCTGTCTGCGCCGTTCGAGCAATGGCAGATCAACGCGTTGGGGAAGTCCTATCAAAAGGAGCTGGCAAAGAAATGGCGCCAGATCCACAAGAAAGGCACCCTCACCTTCTCATGTTGCGACGACAGCGCTTCCATCGGCGAGGCCATGGAGGTGATGAAGAAGTTTCGCGGTCCGCGGTTCCAGGCGCATGGTGATGGCGACCTGCTGCAGCGTCCGGAATATTTCGATTTCTATTCGAGCGTGGCGCTGCGCGGCGCCGGCGCCTTTGCGCGGCTCTATGCCATGAAGATGGACGGCGAGGTCATCGCCACCGCCCTTGGGCTATCTCACCGCGACAGCCTCCTCGTCGTCATGACGGCATTCGATATCGAGGGATACAAGAGCCAGTCGATCGGCGCGCTGACGTTCGAACGGGTCGCGCGGGACTGCATCGAGCGCGGCGATCGGGTGCTCGATTTCACCATCGGTGACGAACCCTACAAGAAGCAGTTCGGGGGACAGCCGACGCCGATGTCGAGTGTGACGCAGGCCGGCAGCGCGGCCGGCTCGCTTGCCCTGTTTGCGCTGAAACAGGCGCCGTGGATCAAGCAGGCCGCCAAGCGGGTGACCGACATCAGGCCGATCCGCACCTCGACCGGCACGCGGTAGCGCCGCCAGGAGTTTGCCAAGAGCTAGCCAGGCGTTTTTTGCGGGCGCCTCGCGCTACAGTTCAGGAAAAACTCAGTCGTCGTCCCGGACAAGCCAACGGGTCGGCGCGAAGCGCCGCCCGATGACAGGCTCCGCGCGATCCGGGACCCATAACCACCGATGGCTGTCGTTAGAACAAGCTGGGGCCCCAGCCTTTGCGCCACAAATATTTGTGGTTATGGGTCCCGGCTTTCGCCGGGACGACACCGAGTGTGCGGCGCCATAGCTCTGGGTTCTTGCTTTGACGCGTTTTCTTCACGCGAACCGGTGCCCACTTCGCCCGAATACGCTTTAACGCAGCGCGCTGCGGACGCGCATCACCCATCCCGGATGAATTCGGTCCACCCGATGCGCGATCGCGCGGCGCAGGAAGTGCAGCTTCCGCTGCATCGTCCAGCGTGCATCGGTGTTCGATGTCAAGTCCTGCCGGTAGCGCGCCAGTTGCAGCGAAAGCTGGTCTGCGGCGAGCTTGTCTCGATCGGAATAGAACTGCGCAATTTTCTCCGTGCCCATGCCGTCGGTCTCGAGCCAGCGCGGCACATGGTGCGTGCAAAGACGTTCGACATCCACCAGCAGACGGCTGACGCCGGTTCCGGCGGCCGGACAATTGGTCTGATAGGCATCGCCGATCAACACGACGCCCGGCTGCAGGTGGCCCTCGGTCGCGGTCAGGTCCATGACCCAGTTCTGCACCGGGCCGACAACCTGGAAGTCGCCGAGATAGGTCTCCAACCCCGGCATCAGACGAAGCAGCGTCCGCCTGGTGTCGCGGCGCAGCTCGCGCATGATCGGATCGGTCGGATCGCGGAACATGAACAGGTTCGCCCGCATGCCTCCCGACATCGGAAACAGGCTGAGATAGTCGACGCCGTCGGCCGCCTTCTTGCCATAGCAGGTGAGGGCATCGAAATCGAACGGCGCGTTGTCCGGCCGCGCGATCGTGAAGCCGAACGAAACCGAGTGGCGCGCGGCAAGCATCTGCCGGCGCATGCCGAGACTGTAGCCAAGCGCGCCCGCCATGCCGGTCGCCAGAATGACGAGACGCGAGACGACGCGTTTACCGGAGGCAAGCGTCAACTGCTGCTGATCGTCGCTGCAGCTGACATTGGTCACCTGGTCGAGCAGGAAGCTCGACGTATCAGGCGTCAGGTCGCGGGCCATGTTGACGAGGTTGGCATAGGAAATTCCGTAGGACCGGCCGACGCCGATATCGATCAGCCTGCCGTCCCTGATGTTGAGCACCCTGTCATAGGGCGCGGCGACGGCCTCGACATCGTCGATGAAGCCGAGGCGGCGCAGGATGTCGATCTGCCGTCCCGCGATCTTTTCGACGCGGAATTCGTCCGGAGGAATCGCGCGCTTGTCGATCAGGACGACCCGGTAGCCGGCCCGGGCAAGGACGGCTCGCGCAAGCGAGCCCGCCAAACCGGCGCCCACGATCGCGACATCCGCTTCGATGACCTCGGCCTCGCAGGTCGCGATCGGCATGGTCGTGCTTTCCTCGGCAATCATGTTTGTCCGCTCCAACGGCTAATTGATCGCAGAACTGCAATTTCCCTGCCTGCCGTGTCGCCTTCCCCAACGAACACGACGAGTTCCATTATTGAGGTTAATGAAAACGTGCCGACTGCGATCGGCCGGCTCTCGGCACATGGCTTGCACCAAAGACCGTCATGAAACCGATCTCTTGGAGGCTTACCAGCAGGATGGCGGGTCTATCGCGTGGCCATGGAGCCTCGACGGACGCCCTTGGCACGCAGACGCGGCCTCACCCGGCGCGCTCCTCGCCTTTGGACCGAACTTCGGAGAAACGCCGATCTGCACCGTTTGGAGACAGCGCGCGCGACGCCGTTCCAGAATGGAGCAAGGCGACGGATTGACCTGGTTCACAACCGCGAGGCGCGCGGAGGCCAGCCGGAAGGAACGGAATCTTAGCAAGACAACATTAACACTCGCGACTTGACCGATTGCTACGGTCGACAGCCTGACTGGATATTGAGATATCTCTGGTGATTGCCTCTGTTCTCCAACTGCTACGGCGCGATGTGACGCGCGGCGTTGCCGGGACCATCCTGCTCAAGGTTGGTAGCGGCGGGTTGGCATTCGCGCTGTTCTCGCTGGCCGCGCGGACCATGACGGCCGACGCGTTTGGAGATTTTGCTACCTGGCTTTCCGTCGCCCAGATCGCATCGGTTGTGGGCCTGGTCGGCCAGGAATTGCTGCTCGTTCGCTTCCTCAACGAATACCAGGTGCGCGGCCAGGCCGATCTCACCAAGGGCGTCCTGCTGTCGAGCCTGAAGTACTCCGCGGTCGGCATGCTGATTTCGATCGCCGCGATCGCGGCGGCGGCGGTCGTTCGCGGCGAGTGGTGGCTGCTGGTCCTGTCGGTCTCGGCGTTTGCGGCCGTCAATGCCGGGCTCATGCTCGGCAGCCAGATCGCGCGATCCCTGGTCAGCATTCTGATGGGGGAAGGCAACCGCGAGTTCTTCTGGCGGGTTGCCGTTGTCCTGTTCCTGATCGCGGTGCTGCTCGGCCACCGGCAGCTCACCCCGGCCGAGCTGTTCACCGCGATGTCGGCCGCGATGGCGCTAGGGCTTGCCGTGCAGATCGTGTCCGTCGTGCGCGCGCTGCCGAACCTGCGCGCGGTCACCGCGCGCCTCGAGACCGCACGCTGGAACCGGAGCGCGTTCCGCTTCTGGCTCTCATCCATTCTTGAAGCGGCCAACCAGTATTTCGACGTCATCCTGGTCTACTGGATGCTCGATCCGGCCACGGCCGGCGTCTATTTCGCCGCCTCGCGTCTGGCGAACATCTTCGCCATGCTCTCGGCTGCGCTCTACACGTTCGGCGCGCGTCGGCTCCCCTCGCTGTATTTCAGCAAGAATCACGGCGAACTCGAACATACGCTGAAGCTGATGGCCGAGGTGACCGCGCTTTGCGTGCTCAGCGGCCTCGTCATCGTCTGGGTCGGCGCCCCCTATTTGCTCGGCCTGTTCGGGCCGCATTTCGCTGCGCAGCAGTGGGTGTTGATCGTGCTCGCAATCGGAACGGCGTTCCAGGCGGCGGGCGGACCGTCCGCCGCGGTTCTGCAACTGACCGGGCATGAACGCGACTATGTTCCGGTCGTCGCCGCCAACGTGGCGTTGCGGCTGGTGGGATTTGTCGTGCTGATCCCCTGGCTCGGCGTGCTCGGCGCTGCGATTGCGGCCACCGTGTCGCTCGTGCTTACCACCATCGCCCTCAACGTGCTGTGCCGCCGCCGGACCGGCGTCGATCCGTCAATCCTGGTGCTGACGCATCTGGCGTCGTCGAAGAGTGGCGCCTACGCAGTCCGCGTCGCCGATAGCAAGGACTAAAGCGTTTTCGAGCGAAGTGGACACCGGTTCGCGTGAGGAAAACGCGTCAAAAGAAAGTTGGAGCCTCTTCAGCTTGCCAATCCCAGGGCTTCGCCCTGACGGCCGCGAACCGCGGCATTGCCGGCCACGCGGTTGACGACGAGCGCTGTCGGCACCGAACCGGACCTCGATAGATCAGCTCTCGCCTTGGCGACGGATGCCGCGTTGGCGGCACCCTCGCGAACCACCAGGATCACCAGATCGGCATGGGCCGCCAGCGCCACCGCAGCCGGCTGCATCGCAAGCGACGATGCATCGACGATGATCAGGCCGAAATCGCCGCGAATATCGTCCGGCGGATATGGCGGCGCCCTGCTGCTGGCGCCCAGCAGCTCGACGACGGACGGCAGATCGGCCTTGATGATCCCCGAGCCTTGCGGCGGCGCGGCCTCGGCACGCCTGGATTCCATCTCGATCAGGACGCTGAGCGTCCCGTTCTTGACGGCGGACCGGTTCAGCGACCGTGCGACGGTGCTGCCGCCCGCACCGGCCTCGACCGACAGCAGCAGCGCCACCTTGCCGTGGTCTCCGGGAAGCTGCTCGATGTTCTCGATCAGCAGCTGGAGATGCGGGCTGAGATCGGGCTCGGCCGTCGTTGCAATCGGGGTCTGCCAGACGCTCCTGACGGCATCCGGCGACACCATGTTGGGAATGCGGGCCAGCACCGGCAATCCCGGCAGCAGCGCAGGCTGCGGCGCGGGCGGCGCTTCGGCGCGACGCGGCACGGGAACGGCCTTGATCGGAAACGGCTTCAGACCGGGAATGGCGACAATCGCCGTCGACGTCAGCAGCGAAACGATCGCGAGTGCGACGAGCAGCAGAGGCAGCGGCGGAAGCGTCGAACGCACCGGCGGCGTCGCCGGCGATGCAACCTTGGTCTGCGAGCTCTGCAAACCGCGCTGCTCGTCGGTCGTCCTGTAGCGCGAGAGGAACTGCTCGTAGATGTTCTTGTTGGCGTCGGCGTCGCGCTGCAATTCCTGCAGCTTAACGAGCGCCTGACCATCGACCAGGATCTGCTGCTCGGCCGCCTTCAGCTGGTCTTCGAGCGCCTTCTGCTGGTCGCGCTGCGCCTCGTATTCCGACTTCGCGGTGTCGATGTTCTTCTTTCGCTCGATCTCGATCTGTCGGTTGAGGTCGCTCAACTGGCTGAGCGACATCACGAGGTCGGGATGGCGATCGCCGAGCACGGCACGCTTCTGCGCGATCTGGTCGTTGAGGGCGGACCGCTGGGCACGCAGCACGCTCAGCAGATCCTGCTTGACCGGGCCGTCGACATTGGCCTTCAGGTCGCGTTGCGACTGCTCATAGCGCGCCTTGGCCTCTTCGGCGCGGGCGCGCGCGGCGGCGACCTGCTGCGTCAGATCGGTGACGCGCAATTGCTGCGTGGTCGATTCCTTGCCGGCGTTGACGATCCGGTGCTCGAGCTTGAATTTGGCGACGGCATCTTCCGACAACCGCAGGCGGTCGTTCAACGCCTTGAGCCGGCTCTTCAGCCAGTCGGCCGCCTCGTCGGTCGCCACGCTGCGGGTTCCGCGCTGGCTGGCGACGAACGCCTCGGCCACCGCATTGGCGTAGTACGCCGCGCGCTGCGGGTCGTTGGACGTGAACTTGATGGCGATCACATAGGTTAATCCGCGCCTGGAGATATCGAGCCGGTTGCGAAACCGGTCGAGCAGGCGGGTGGGATCGGTCCTGCCGCCGGAGATGTCGCTGTCCTCGGCGATCTTGAGCTGGTCGATCAGCGGCCCGAGAAATCCGTCCGATTTGGCGATCTCGACATAGCTCTGCAGCGCTGCGGCGTCTTGCCCGATCCCCGGCAGCACGTCCTGATCGGCGGTAACGCGCTGCTCGCGCGGGTCGACCACGACAAGCGCAGTCGCCGCGTAACGCGCCGGGATCAACATCAGCAAGATGACACCGACCGCGAAGATCACAGCGGCGAGCATCAGAATGCGTTGACCGTTCTCGCGAAAAAAGCCGACCACGCCGGCAAGGCTAAGCACGCCCTTGGTGATTTCTGCGGAAGATTGGCCGGCCGGCACGCCGGCATTTTCCCACGACGCTGCGGGTTCCGTGGCTTCGGAACGTCTCGGGCCTACGCGGCTACCGAACTTCATGGGTTCAAACTCGAATTCAACTGACAGTACTGCTCCAACGTAAATATCTATGGTTAATCTGCGGTTACCCCTCCTTACGCGGCCGTAACCAATTAGTTAACGAGCCAGTTGTACCCTATGTGTGAGACAATCCCTTTTGATTGCGCTTTTGATTGCTGACCATGTCCGATCGCACTAAATGAGCAGTAACCTCAACCCGCGCTACCCGGTGCACGAGCACGCTTCGCGTGATAGGAACGCGCGCAAAAATGAAGGGGGCGAATCCATTCCTTCAACGGGTGAGGAATCCGTGCTCCAATACACGCCAAGCACAGCATTGCGCGAGGCATCGGCCGCGTCGCGCGATCGACCGAACGAGAGCAGGAAGAAGCTGCGTGTTGTCCTGGTGCAGACCCAGGCCGAGAACGCCGGCGCGCAGGAGATATCGCGGCTGCTCGGTGCCGGCCTCACCGCGCGCGGCTATGACGTCGCCAACCTGTTCTTCTTCCGCAAATCGGATTCCTTCGACGAACCGCCCAATACGTTCTATTGCGCGTCGAGCCGCCCGGGAAATCCGGTGGCGCTGCTGCGGATGCTGTGGACGCTCGCCGGACATCTCAGGACCATCCGGCCCGATGTGGTCCTGACCTTCCAGCACTTCGGCAACGTGATCGGCGGAGGCGTGTCGCGCCTCATCAGCCGCGCCCCCGTGATCGCCAACCAGGTATCCTCGGCGATGTCGATGAGCATGCCGGTGCGCGCCGCCGACATCATCATGGGCTCTACCGGCTTCTTCCAGTGCATCACGCTGAACTCGCGGGATATGGAGCGTGAATACGCCCGCTATCCGGCGCCCTATCGCGCGCGGATGAAGCACGTGCCGCACGGCTTCGACGACAAGTCGCACAGCCTGCCGAAGGACGTTGCACGACAGCAGTTCAAGCTGCCGCCGGACCGTACCCTGCTCGGCTGCGCGGCAAGGCTGCACCCGCACAAGCGGCTCGATGCAGCACTTCGTCTGCTGGCCGCCGACCCGTCCTGGCACGTTGCGCTCGCCGGCCAAGGCGCCGATGAAGCACGGCTCAGGGCGCTGGCCGATGAACTGAAAGTTTCCGACCGGCTGCACCTCATCGGCGAGATTCCGCCGCGCCAGATGGCCGACTTCCTGGCTTGCCTCGACGTCTTCGTGTTTCCCACGCAGGCCGAAACCTTCGGCCTCGCCGCCGTCGAGGCCGCGAGTGCCGGCATTCCCTGCGTCGTCAACGATCTTCCCGTTCTGCGCGAGGTGCTGTCCTGCCAGGGACAGCCCGCGGCGGTGTTCGTTGACGCTGCTGATGAGGCGGAGTTTTCGGCCGCCGTATCGAAGATCCTGACCGATCGTGTATTGAGCGACCAGCTGCGGCAAAGCGCCGTGGGCCTGAAGTCGCGCTATTCGTTGGATGCCATGATAGAGGAATACGTCCGCATTCTCGCCAACGCCGTGGGGGCGGACGCGCACTAGGAAGTTGGGCTGGACATGATTATCGAGTTCCGCTGCGATCGCGAGCAGCCGCGGCTCTGGATGTGCCGCGAAAAGCTGCGCGTCAACGATCAGGATATTCCCGTTCAAATCGCCTGGACCACGACGCCGGAGCCTCGACCGACCGGCCTCGACATGCTGTTCGAGCTCGAACGCATCGTCCTGCGCAAGGGCAAGGCCGGCGGCGCCGACCGGCTGAAGACGCTTCCGGAGCGGCCGCGCGCGGGCAACCCCGACGTGGTGGTCGACTTCACCAGCGTCGGGCGCGATCCGGACTGCGCCGCCACGCTCTATCTCCGTCCGCGGTTCAACGGCGGCGCTGGAGAGCATGCGGCGCTGGCGGCGATTCTCGCCGGCGACCTGCCGGTGATTGAAATCGTCAACGAGCGCGACGGCACGGTCATGGACCGCGGCCATCCCTCCGCGGAAATCGCAGCCGGCTTAAGTGGCGGGCTCGAAACGGTGATGGCACGCACGCTGTCCATGCTGCCTCCGATTCTGTCGGGAGTTCCGCGGCTGGTGCCGCAGTTCGCTGCTCCGGCGAGCGCCGGCGCGCCGCGCAACCCCGCGCCGTTTGTCGTGCGTGGCGTGGCGACTTCGATCGCCAAGGAAATCTATCGGCTGTGCTGCTACGCGCCGCACTGGCATATCGGATGGCGCTACGCCGAGAACGCGGATGTCTGGCGCACCGGTGACCTGTCCGGCCCGGCCTGGAAGGTGCTCGGCGATCCCGGCAACCACTTCTATGCCGATCCCGTCCCGGTGAAATGGCAGGGCAGGACGTTCGTGTTCTTCGAAGATCTCGATCACCGGGTCGGCAAGGGCATCATCTCGGCGATCGAATTCGACGGCAACGGCCCGGTCGGCACCGTGATGCCCGTGCTCGAAGAGCCGTGGCACCTGTCCTACCCGTTCCTGATCGAGGACAATGGCGAGCTCTGGATGATCCCGGAGAGCACCGCGCATCGGGACGTCCCGCTCTACAAATGCATCCGCTTTCCGGACAAATGGGAGCGGCACGGCACGCTGCTGTCCGGGCTTGAGCTAGCCGACGTGACTATCACGCAGCACGATGGTCTGCACTACATGTTCGGCGCCTGGCGCGATGGCACCGGCGGATATTCCGACACGCTGGCGATCTATTACGCGGACCGGCTGCTCGGCCCCTGGCAGCCGCATGCGAGCAATCCGATCCTGATGGATCGTGCGAGCACGCGGCCGGCCGGAAACTTCGTGACCGTCGACGGAAAGCTGTGGCGCCCGGTGCAGGATTGCAGCAGCGGCTACGGCGCGGCGCTGGGACTTGCGGAAGTGCTTGAACTGTCGCCGACGACATACAAGCAAGCGGTCCGCCACCTGCTCAAGCCCGGGCCGCCGTGGAGCGGACGGAAGCTGCACACGCTCAACCGGTGCGGCCAGCTCGAGGTGATCGACGGCTCGCGGGTGCAGCCGAAGACCACGGCGTTCATGGCGAGCCTGCGGTCGAGCGACCGATCATCGCAATGGAACTGGCACAGCGCGCCAGCGAAGCCGATCGCACGACGGCTCCACTAGCGCACCGGCCATCGATGTAACGGCTCAGTTCGGCTCGGCGCTCAGCACGCCGCCGAACTGCTCCCAGGAGCTCCCGGTCCAGCGCTGCAGCTGAAGTTGCGTATAGGCCATGCTGTTGTCGGGCCCGGTGTTGACCGTGATGCCGGGCATCAGCGTCGGCAGCACAAGCCCCTTGATGTTGCGCGCCTGCTTCACGATGTTCTCGCGCGACAGGTCGTTGCCGCATTGCTTCAGCACCTGCTCCAGGATCTGGCCCTGCTGGGTCCCGAACAGATAGTTGCTGTCGCCGATATCGGCACCCGAAAGATACTTCTCGAAATGGGCGCGATACCATTTGATGCCGGGATCGTCGGCCCATTTCTTGTCGTTCGGATCCTTCGCGATGGTCGCGACGACGACGCCAACCGCCTTATCCGCTCCGGCCGGCACGATGGTCGAGGACACCGAGCTCGACACGTAATTGACGATGGTGAGCGGCGACCAGCCGATCTCGCTCGCCTTCTTGATCGCTTGCGCGGCGAATTTCGGCGTGCCGGCGATCAGGAATGCCTGGGCGCCGGACGACTTCAGCGTCACGACGCGGGAGTCAATCGTGGGCTCGGTGACCTCATAGGGAGATGTCACCACCTTCTTGTCGAACTCGCCCTTCAGGGTTTCCTTGAAGGCGGTCACGAAGTCACGGCCGAGATCGTCATTCTGGTAGAGGATCGCGATCTTCGCGTCGGGCGCCGTCTGGGCGATGTACTTGGCGTAGATCTTTCCTTCCGTATTGTAGCTCGGCAGTCCCGTGGTCGTCAGCGGAAACTCGGCGAAGTTGGCAAACTTGGTCACGCCGCTCACGACAAAGAGGTGCGGCACCTTCTTTGCGGTCACGTATTTGATGGTTGCGCCGATGCCGGGCGTTCCCAGCGGGCTGAACAGGAACGCGACCTCGTCGCTCTCGATCAGCTTGCGGGTCTGTTCCACCGCCTTGGGCGGTGAATAGGCATCGTCATAGGTGATGAGGTTGATCTTGCGGCCGTTGATGCCGCCGCGATCATTGATGGAGTTGACATAGGCGATGAGGCCCTTGCCGGTATTGCTGAGCGGAGATGCCGGGCCGCTGAACGGGAATGTCGCCCCGATCTTGATTTCCGATTCCGAGATACCAGGCGTTTCGGCGCGGACGGGAGCCGCGGCAAAGGCCGCGAGAACCGCAATGCAAACTGCAAACTTTCTCAACAACATGCAACTCCCCTTGGTTTTATGAGTTTGAGGCAACCCGTCGCGTCGGGCCTACCAGGCCTCGCCGAACGGCCTGATCTCGACATTGAACGACCACGCGCTGCGATCCTGGTGCGCGACGTGCCAGATCTCGTCAGCGATCGCTTTCGGCTTGATGAAGAAATCGTCCGGCCGCTCCGGCCAGCGCTTCCGCGTCCACTCCAGATCGATCACCGCATCAATGACGACGTAGGCGACGTGAACGCCTTGCGGCCCGAGGTCGCGCGCCATCGCTTCGGCGAGAATCCGCTGCGCCGCCTTGGTCGGCGCGAAGCCTGCGAAGCCAGCCTTGCCACGCAACGCCGAGGTGTTGCCGGTCGCAACGATGGCGCCCTTGCCTGCCCCGATCATCGCCGGGGTAAAGCGCCGTGCCAGATACAACAGCCCCATCGTGTTGACATGGAAGTTGCGATTGAGAATCTGCGGATCGATCTCGCGAAAGGTGCCGAACGCGCCGCCGACGGCGTTGTGGATCACGACGCCGGGATTGCCGAGATCGCGCTCCACCTCTGATGCCACCGCCTCGACCTGCGCGGGGTCGGACACGTCGCATCGAAAGGCCTTTGCGCCCGGCAGTTGCTTCTCGAGCGCGGCGAGGCGTTCCTCGTTCCTGGCGAGCAGCGCCACGCGATAGCCGCCTTCGGCGAATCTCCTGGCGAGCGCTGAGCCCGTGCCGGGTCCTACGCCGGAGATCAAACAAACAGGTGCGGTCATGCGATCACCCCTCCGCGTTGTGGCCAACAGGTTTCATGCTCAGGCGGCCGCCTTCGACCGCAGCTTCTCGACATAGGGCTTGAGCTCCGGCGCAAAATGCGCGTGCTCGAGCAACCGCGCAAAGTGGGCGAACATCAGCGGATAGTCATCCTGCACGCCCGGGTGCAGGATTCTCTCCAACCCCTGCTCGCGCAATTGCTCGGCCCGCCCGTGCTCGTTCGTGAACAGCGCGAGTTCGGCGGCAAGGCAGATGTCGGCAATCGAGATACCGGTTCCCACCAGCGTCTCGCGTCGCGGCGACAATGCCTGCTCGATCCCGGAAGCATAGATTGCGAACGCGTCCTTGGCGCGCGCATGAATCGCCGCATCGACGGTGCCACCCGACAACGCCAACAGATAGATCTGCGTGTCCCGTGCGAACACCAGGCTGACGTCAAGGAAGCTGTCGATCCTGGACGCCTCGTAGGCGTCGCGCCCATAGAGGGCGAACTTCGCCTCACCGAGCCGCGCCACCGCGCGCATGATGCTGTTCGATTCGAAAATGCCGACCTTGCCGTCGGCGCCGAATGCGGCGGGCACATTGCCGAACGGCTGTGCTGCCATGAACGCATCGGTCTTGAACAGCTGTGCGCCGGTCAACCCGACCCGGCCGGTCCGCGCCAGCGACGACAGCGAGGCGCGTTCGTGCTCCGTCAGCGGATGGGCATCGTAATCCCACAGCCAGTCGCGCAATTCCTTGCCGGAGGCACCACGGACCTCGACATCGACGCCGCAGAACCGCGCCGCGATGGTTGCTTTCCAGACGCGTGGGTTCGGCAAGTAAGAGAATATACGCAGGTCAGCCATTGTGGACTGCTCCCGTTGCGACAGGCCTCAGGCGGCGAGCTTCAGGATCTTAACGACATCGCCGGGCTCGCGGATCGGCTGCGGGTTGGCCCGGGTGAAGATCGACAGCATGGCGTTGCGGCCGATCAGCTCAAAACGGTCCTCGCCGACGCCGACATCAGCCAGCCGTCGCGGCAGGCCGAGCTCGGCGATAAAGCCGGCGAACGCCTCGCCGGCGTCACGCCCCGGCGCGCCGAGCGCGGCGGCGATCGTCTGCTGGGCGGCCTCCGTCGCGGGACGGTTGTAGCGCAGCACGCTCGGCATCATCACCGCGGTGCAGAAATAATGTGGAACGTCGCAGGTGCCGCCGAGGACATGGCCGATGGCGTGGCTTGCGCCCATCGGCACCCGCGACTGCAAGCCGAAGGCCGACAGCCACGAGCCCAGTTGGCAATTCAGCCGCGCCGCCTCGTCGTCCGGATTGTCCTTGGTGCGCAGCAGGCCGTCGTGCAGATAGCGCAGCCCCTGCTGGCACACTGCGTCGACGAGCACGTTGGGACGGCTGGAGCAGATCGCCTCGATGCCGTGGTCCATCGCGCGGGTGCCGGAGCCCAGCCAGAGCTTTTCGGGCGTGTATTTCGTGATCGCGGGATCGAGGATGATGCTGCGCGGCATCATCATCGGGTGGTTGAATATCTGCTTCAGCTTGCGGCTGGTGTCGGTGACCAGCGCGCCGGAATTGTACTCGCCCCCCGACAGCGTGCTGGGGATCGCGATCATCCGGACCTTCGGGTTGCGGAACGGCCCGAAGCGGCGCTCCGGCGTAGTCTCGAAGCCGTCGAGCCCGGCAGCTTCGAAGATCTCGTGCTCCATGCACATCAGCACGATCTTCGCCGCGTCGACCACCGAGCCGCCGCCGATGGCGACGACCAGGTCGGCCCTGGCTTCGCTCGCCTGTCGCGCGATCTGCGTCACCACATCCCGCGTGGTGTGCTGCGGCACGCCGTCGAAGGTCGCGGCATGGCGATCACCGAGCGCTTTGCGGATCTTCTCGACCTCGTCGGTCGTGGTGTTCAGCGTCCGGCTCGCGATCAGATAGACGCGCTTGGCGCCCAGCCGTTCGGCCTCCTCGCGCAGCGCCTCGGCCGCCGGCCTGCCGTAGATCACGGATTCCATGCTGGGGTATTGATGGCTGCCGACGAAGCCCATGCTTTCACTCCCTCGATGTGTCCGTGAGTTACGCCGCCGGTCAGGCCGACAGCTTGGTGAAGTCCGGCTGACGCCGTTCGGCGAAGGCGGCAAAGGCCTCGCGCGCTTCCGGTGTCGTCAGCCGCTCCTTGAACAGCACGCCTTCCTCGGCGATCTGCGCCGCGATCCGCTGCTGCTCGCGCATCAGCTGCTTGGTCATGCTGAGCGAACCCGCCGGCCGTTTGGTCAGCGCGACCGCGGCGTCGTGCGCTTTCTTGCGCAGATCGGCCTGCGGCACCACGGCATTGGCAAGGCCGGATGCCAGTGCGCCCTGCGCATCCATCGGCTCGCCGAGCGCAAACATCGCATAGGCGCGCGCATGCCCGATCCTCAAGGGCAGCAGCCAGCTGGATGCGGCTTCCGGAACGAGAGCGAGATTGACAAAGGGTGTGATCAGTCGCGCGTTCTCGGCGAGATAGACCAGGTCGCAGTGCAGCAGCATGGTGGTGCCGACACCGACCGCATTGCCCTGCACCGCCGCGACGATCGGCTTGCCGACCTTGCTGATGGTTTCGATGAAAGTGTGGGCCGGACTGTCGACAGTGCTTTCACCGCGCGCCTGGCTTGCGAAGTCAGCCAGATCATTGCCCGCGGTAAAGCTGTCGCCGTCGCCCTGGAACAGGATCACCCGGACAGAGGCATCCGCCTCCACCTGCTTGAGTGCCGCGGACATGACATTGTACATGGCGCCGGTCAGCGCGTTCTTCTTTTCCGGCCGCCGCAGCGTCAGCGTCATGACGCCGGCTGCGATCTCAACCTTGACATGCTCGGTCATGGCACTCTCCGGTTAGGCGACCGCACGGGCCGGCCTGGTTTCAAATTTGCCGTCGAGGAAGCCGGTCAGCCGCTGCCGGATGATCGCTTCCGCCTCGGTCATGATGCGGTCGATCAGCTCCTTGACGGTCGGGATGTCGTGGATCAGGCCGACCACCATGCCGCAGCTCCAGGCGCCGGCATCCATCTCACCGTCGATCATCACCTTCGGATAGACGCCGGCGACCTGCTCGTGGATGTCCGCGATCTTCAACGTGGCGCCCTTCTCGCGCTCGATTTCGAGCAGCTCGTCGACGCCCTTGTTCTTCAGCACGCGCTCGGTGTTGCGCAGCGCGCGCATCACCAGGCGGGTATCGAGCTCGTCGGCATCGAGCAGCGCCTGCTTCACATTGGCATGGACCGGCGCTTCCTTGGTGGCGATGAAGCGCGTGCCCATGTTCATGCCGGCAGCGCCCATCGACAGTGCCGCGACCAGGCTGCGCGCATCGGCCATGCCGCCCGAGGCCACGAAGGGGATCTTCAGCTCGTCCGCCGCACGCGGCAGCAGGATCATGTTTGGGATGTCGTCCTCTCCGGGATGGCCGCCGCACTCGAAGCCGTCGACGCTGACCGCATCGCAGCCGATTTTCTCGGCCTTCAGCGAATGCCGCACCGAGGTGCATTTGTGGATCACCTTGATGCCGGCTGCCTTCAGCGCCGGCATGTACTGCTCCGGGCTACGGCCCGCGGTCTCCACCGCCTTGACGCCGCCCTCGCGGATCGCCGCGATGTATTCCGGATAGGGCGGCGCGGTAAAGCTCGGCAGGAAGGTGAGGTTCACGCCGATCGGCTTGTCGGTCATGTCGCGGCAGCGCGCGATCTCCTTGGCCAGCAGCTCCGGCGTCCTCTGGGTCAGGCCGGTGATGATGCCGAGGCCGCCGGCGTTGGAGACCGCAGCCGCCATCTCGGCAAAGCCGACATAGTGCATGCCGCCCTGGATGATCGGATGCTGGATACCGAACAGTTCAGTGATTGCTGTCTTCACAAGTCTCTCCCGCGTTTCCGATCAATGGACGATTTCGAACAGGCCGGCCGCGCCCATGCCACCGCCGATGCACATGGTCACCACGCCATACTTCGCCTTGCGCCGACGGCCCTCGATCAGGAGGTGGCCGGTGAGCCGCGCGCCGGTCATGCCATAGGGATGGCCGATCGCGATCGAGCCGCCATTGACGTTCAGCTTCTCCGGATCGATGCCGAGCTTGTCGCGGCAATAGATCACCTGCACCGCGTAGGCTTCATTGAGCTCCCAGAGATCGATGTCGTCGATCTTGAGGTTGTGCCGCTTCAACAGCCGCGGGATCGCGGCGACCGGGCCGACGCCCATCTCGTCCGGTTCGACGCCGGCGGCGACGAAGCCGCGGAAGATGCCGAGTGGCTTCAGGCCCTTCTGCGCGGCGATCCTGTCGCTCATGATCACGCAGGCCGAGGCGCCGTCCGAGAGCTGGCTGGCATTGCCGGCGCTGATGGTCTTGCCCTCGAACACCGGCTTGATCTTCGCGAGACCGTCCGCCGTGGTGTCCGGCCGCGGACCTTCATCCCTGGCCAGCGTCACCTCTTGATAGCTGACGTCCTTGGTGTCCTTGTTGACCACGGCCATTTTGGTCGTGATCGGCGCGATCTCGTCGTTGAAACGGCCGCCCTGCAGCGCGGCGCCGACGCGGCGCTGGCACTCCAGGCTGTATTCGTCCTGCTTGTCGCGGCCGATCCCGTAACGCTCGGCGACGACCTCGGCCGTCTCCAGCATCGACATGTACATCTCGGGCTTCATGGCCATCAGCTCGTCGTCGACGGCATGGAACCGGTTCATGTGCTCGTTCTGCACCAAGCTGATCGACTCGATGCCGCCGCCGATCGCGATCTCGACGCCGTCAAGCATCACCGACCGCGCGGCAACCGCGATCGCCTGCAGGCCGGAGGCGCATTGCCGGTCGATCGTGGTGCCGGCAACAGTGACCGGAAGTCCGGCGCGGATCGCGCCCTTGCGCGCGACATTCATCACCATGGTGCCCTGCTGCATGGCGCAGCCCATCACCACATCCTCGACCTCGCCCGGCGCAATGCCGGCGCGCTTCACCGCCTCGGCCATGACGTGGCCGGCCAGGGTCGGGCCGTCGGTGTTGTTGAGCGCGCCGCGATAGGCCTTGCCGACGCCGGTGCGCGCGGTGGAAACGATGACTGCATCCTGTGACATGCTTGCCTCTCTCTGGCTTAGGCGGCCGCGTCGAGCTGCGCGAAGCGCAGCACGTGGTAGGCGGGATCGCCGAACTGGATGTTGATGGAGGAAATCCGCTTGAAGTAGTGGCCGACATTGAGCTCGTCGGTCATGCCCATGCCGCCGTGCAGCTGCACGGCCTGGTCCGCCACGAACTTGGCGGCATAGCCAATCTTGGACTTGGCGCCCGAGGCGAGCCGGGAAATGCCGGCCTCGCCCTCGTTCAGGCTAAGGCTGAGATGCTGCATCAGGGACAGCGTCTCCTGATGCGCGATGAACATGTCGACCATCCGGTGCTGCAACACCTGGAAGCTGCCGATCGTGACGCCGAACTGCTTGCGCGTCTTGGAATAGTCCAGGGTCGCCGCGTTCAGCTCGCCGATCGCGCCGACCGTCTCGGCGCAGAGCGCGCCGATCGCCTGGTTGCGGCACGCTTCCAGCGCCGCGACGCCCCCACCTTCCTGGCCAAGCAACTCGCCGCGCACGCCGCGCAGGCTGATTTCCGCCGCGCGGCGGCCATCGATCGTCTTGAAGCTCTGCAGATCGAGATTGGCGGCGCGGCGATCGACCGCGAACAGGCTGACGCCGCCGCGATCGTGACGATGGCCCGAGGTGCGGGCGGAGACGATCAGATGATCCGCCCAGGGCGCGGCCATCACCGCCGTCTTCTCGCCGGTGATGACATAGTCGCTGCCCTCCCGGCGCGCGGTCGTGGTGACGGTGGCGAGATCGAAGCGCGAACCCTTCTCAGTCCAGGCCAGCGCCCAGAGTTTTGATCCAGCGATGATGTCGGCGATGTAGGCCTGCTGCTGCGCATCGGAGCCCACTTGCTCGATCAGGCCGCCGGCCACCACGACCGTCTCGACGAACGGCTCGACCACAAGATGGCGGCCGAACTCCTGCATGATGATCATGGTCGACAGCGGCCCGCCGCCGAGCCCGCCGGCGGCTTCCGAGAACGGCGCCGCGAGCAGGCCGAGCTCGGCGAATTCAGCCCATTGCCTGCGGCCCAAACCCTCCTCGCTGGCGACGATCTTGCGGCGGGCGTCGAAATCATACTGGTCGCGCAGTAACCGCTGGACGCTGGACCGCAACAATTCCTGCTCTTCGGTGAACTGGATATCCATCCGATCCTCTCGTGCCGCTGTTGCGAAAGCGCGATGAGATGCGCTTTAGCTTCTTGTTTGAGCATGATCTCCGCTTGTCCGGATCAGAGACCGAGCACCGCCTTGGCGATGATGTTGCGCTGGATCTCGTTGGAGCCGCCGTAGATCGAGAGCTTGCGTGAGTTGAGATATTTCTCCGACGCCGTGTGGCCGTAGTCCGGGCCTGGCATGAAGTGGTTGGCGCTAGCCGGATGCTCGCGGATCGCAAGCCCGTAATTGCCGATCGCGCGATGCGTCAGCTCGGTGATGTCCTGGAAGATCTCGGTGCCGCGGATCTTGAACAATGACGCCGCCGGTCCCGGATCGATGCCGCGGGCCATCTGGGCGACGACGCGCAACTCGGTCGCCTCCAGCGCCAGCACGTCGAGCTCGACGCGGGCGATGTCCCTGATGAATTCCAGATGCGCCGGATCGTCTTCCGGGATCTCGGCCTTCACGATTGTCTTCAACCGCTCGATGTAGCGCGTCGAGCGGCCGATGCCGGCCATGCTGGTGCGCTCATTGCCGAGCAGGAATTTTGCGTAGGTCCAGCCCTTGTTTTCCTCACCGATCAGGTTCTCGGCCGGGACGCGGACGTCTTCGAGGAAGACGTCGTTGACCTCGTGGGAGCCGTCGATGGTGATGATCGGGCGCACGGTGACGCCCGGCGATTTCATGTCGATCAGGAGGAACGAAATGCCGGACTGCGGTTTCGCAGTGGGATCGGTACGAACCAGGCAGAAGATCCAGTCGGCATGCTGCGCCAGCGTGGTCCAGGTCTTGTGCCCGTTGACGATGTAGTGGTCGCCGTCGCGCACCGCCTTGGTGCGAACGGTGGCGAGATCGGAGCCGGAACCCGGCTCCGAATAGCCCTGGCACCACCAGTCCTCGCCGGAGAGGATACGCGGCAGGAATTTTGCCTTCTGCTCCTCGTTACCGAAAGTGTAGATGACCGGGCCGACCATGGTGACGCTGAACGCCAGTGGCGGCATCGTGCCGGCCCGCGTCGTCTCCTGCTCGAAGATGAAGCGGCGGGTGATTGACCAGCCGGGCCCGCCATATTCCTTCGGCCAGAGCGGCGCGATCCAACCCTTGTCGTGCAGGATGCGATGCCAAAGCAGCATCTGCTCCTTGGAGAGGTCGGTCTCCGGATTGGGGACGCGCATCTCCGCCGGATAATTGTCCTTGATGAAGGCGCGGACCTCGTCGCGAAACACCGCATCTTCAGGGGAGAGCGCGAGCTCCATCTGCCGAACTCCCTACCACTTTTCGCCGAAGGGCCGGATTTCCAGCTCGAAGGTCCAGGCGCTCTTCGGCTGCTGGTAGAGCTGCCAGTACGACGTGGCGACCGAAGCCGGCGGCATCAGCAGATCGGGATTGTCGAGCGCGTTCGGGCCGAGCGCCTCGATACGGCGCTGCCGCACCCATTCGGTGTCGACGCCGGAATCGATGATCAGATGCGCGACATGGATGTTCTTCGGTCCGAGCTCGCGCGCCATCGCCTGCGCCACCGCACGCAGGCCGAACTTGGCGCTGGCGAAGGCGGCATAGCCGCTGCCGCCGCGCAACGACGCGGTCGCACCGGTGAAGAAGATGTTGCCCTCGCCACGCGCCGTCATCAGCCGCGCCGCCTCCCGCCCCGCCAGGAAGCCGGAATAGCAGGCCATTTCCCAGACCTTGCGGAACACGCGCTCGGTGGTCTCCAGGATCGGGAAATTGACGTTGGCGCCGATGTTGAAGATGCAGACCTCGAGCGGCGCATGCTTGTCGGCGTCGTTGAGGAAGGAGATGATTTCCTCCTCCTTGCGCGCATCAAGCGAGCGCGCGTGGATCTCGCCGCCTGCCGCCTCGATCTCCTTGACCAGCGGCGTCAGCTTGTCGCCGTTGCGGCGGCCGGCGAAGACGGTAAAGCCCTCCGAGGCGAACTTCTTGGCGATCTCGCCGCCGATGAAATCACCGGCACCAATGACGGCAACCGTCTTGTTTCTCTTCTGCATGGTGGTCTCCGGTCTTGTCTGAGTGAACTGTTCTGCGGACGACGCGTCAGCTTCAACTGCGCAACGATTCCGCAAGCTTGTGCTTCAGCAGCTTGCCCGTCGACGTGGCGGGCAGAGCATCCATCAGGATAATCTCCGACGGACGCTTGTACGAGGTCAGTTGCGGAGCAACATGGGCCATCAGGTCCGCCACGGTGACGGTTGAGCCCTTGATCAGCTGCACGAAGGCGACAACCTCCTCATTGCCTTCGACCGCCCGGCCGACCACGGCGCACTGCACCACGGCGTCGTGCGTGCTCAGCACCGCCTCGATCTCGGCGGGATAGACGTTGAACCCGGAGCGGATGATCATCTCCTTGGTGCGCCCGACGATGTAGAGGGCGCCGCCCTGGAAACGGGCGAGATCGCCGGTGTTGAACCAACCGTCGGGGTCGATCGCCTTGGCGGTCAGATCGGGGGCGCGGTAATAGCCGCGCATCACATTCGGGCCGCGGACGTGAAGTTCGCCGACTTCGCCGTCGCCCACGGGCTTGAGATCGCGGCCGACCAGCTTGGCCTCCAGGCCCGGCATGACAGTGCCGACCGCGTGGTCGGCCCGCGGGTTGTCGGGCCGGACGCCGGAGATGCCCGGCGAGCATTCGGTGATGCCGTAGCCATTGAGCAGCGACAGCCCGAGCTCCTGCTCGACCCGGGATTTGAGTTCGAGATCGAGCGGCGCGCCGGCCACCGAGATCACGCGCAACCGGCCGCGATCGAGCTTCGGCAGGCCGGCATTGCGGCGATATTCCAGCAGACGCTGATAAGTCGCGGGCACGCCGTTCAGGATCGTGATGCCCTCCTCGGCCATCGCCTTGACCAGCGCGGCCGGATCGTACTTGGCGACCAGGCGCACGGTGGCGCCGACCATCAGGGTCATCGTCAGCAGCGAGATGCCGACGATATGCGAGATCGGCAGCACGCAATACTGCACGTCATCGGCCGCCATCTTGCGGAAGGCCGCGGTGCCGCGGGCGCTGAACAAGAGATTGCGATGGGTCAGCATCACGCCTTTTGGCGCGCCCGTGGTGCCGGAGGTGTAGATCAGGACCGCGACCTGGTATGCGCCATCGGCCTCGACCGGCTCGGCAACCGTTGCCAGATTCAGGCCCGTGACCGCGATGCCGCGGAGCGGACCGACATCCTGCACGGAAGCCTCATAGCGCGCGGCGTGCGTGGCCGCCTCTTGCGAGACGTCAGCAGTCAGCAGCACCCGGCGGGCGCCGCTGTGATCCCTGATCTGATCGAGCTCTCGCGGTGATAGCCGCGGATTGACCACGATCGACCAGACATCGAGCCGGCTCGCCGCCAGCAGCAGGCAGGCCAGCGGAATCGAATTCTCGCTGACGATCATCAGGCGGTCGCCGGCGCGGATGCCGAGTGCCTGCAAGGCTTCGGCGACGCGGCCGACCGTTCGATCGAGCTCGCGATAGCTCAGCCGCATCTTGTCGTCGACCAGCGCCGGATGATCCGGCGTCGCCGCGACATGGTGATCGATCACCTCGTGGATGCGGTTCGGCAAGCCTTCCACACTTCCTTCAGCCACCTGCGTCGACGCCTGCACTGAAACCTCCCTGTCGCAGCCCTTCGGGCTTGATTTGTTGGCTTGAGGAATTTGCCGCTCAGGCAGTCTTTCGCTGCGGCGCAGCCAGCTGCGCGACGATCTCCTCCTCGACTTCGCGCAAGCGATCCTTGCCGAAGAAGATCTCGTCGCCGACAAAGAAAGTCGGCGAGCCGAACGAGCCGCGCGCCACGGCGTTGCTGGTGTTCTCGATCAGCTTCTTCTTCACCTCGTCCTGCTGCGCGCGGGCGATGATGCGATCGATATCGACGCCGGAGGACAGGAACGCCTCGCGGAACACCTGCGGATCGTCCATCTTCTTGGGCTCGGACCACATGTGGTGATAGGCCGCGCGGAAATAAGGCTCGAACAGCCCCTCGAAATCGGCCGCAACGACGCCGCGCATCAGCATCAGCGTGTTGACCGGGAAGAACGGGTTCGACCTGAACGTCGTGATGTTGTGGCGCTGCAGGAAGCGCTCGGTCTCGATCGCGTTGTATTCCGGCTTGTTCTTGATGCCGCGCAGCGACTCGCCGGGCGACATGTTGCCGGTCGCCTTGTAGACGCCGCCGAGCAGCACCGGGACGTAGTCGAACTTCACGCCGGTGCGCTTCTCGATCTCCGGCAGCGCCAGTTCCGCGAGATAGGCGTTCGGACTTCCGAAATCGAAGTGGAATTCGACCTTGAGCGGAGCAGCCATGGAACGCCCTTCCCTTCGATTTGTCGGCGGCCGTCTGCTCGGCCGGGTTGATCGTGGTTCGGACCATAAGTTCTATTTTAGAACTGTCAATATGATATTTGTCATCCTATAGCCGAACCATGGGCCTGTACGCGGCATCCTATTGAAATGATGTTAGTTCTGTTTTAGAATTTTACTTCCACTGTCGTCGCAGAGCGCTGGAGACGCTGATGAAATGGGATACCCTCGAGGAGGAGCCGTGCTCGCTGGCCCGCACCGTCGCGGTGATCGGCGACCGCTGGAGCCTGTTGATCCTGCGCGAATGTTTCCTGCGCATCCGCAGGTTCGATGACTTTCAGGCGTCGCTCGGGATCACCCGCCATCTGCTCGCCGACCGGCTGAAGAAGCTGGTGCGCTTCGGCGTGCTGCGCAAGATTCCCTATCAGGAGGCGCCGAAGCGCTACGAATACATCCTGACCCAGAAAGGCCTCGACCTCTACCCGATCATCATGTCGATCGTGCACTGGGGCAATATCCACATGGTCGACGCGCGCGGCCGGCCGATGCTGCACGAACACAAGACCTGCAGGAAGATGTTCGACCCCGTCATGGTCTGTTCGGAATGCGGCGAACCGCTGAGCGCGAAGGATGTCCACGTCCATCCGGGCCCCGGCGCGCGAAAGTCCTCACCCGTGCACGCAAGGGCGCAGGAGCGGGCCAGACGGGTCGCCGAATCGACCTAGAAGTGACCGTCGACCGCCGCGCGTTTCAGCGTGACGGCACAGCCATCAGCACGACATTGCCGCCAAGCAGGCAGCCGACCGGCCGGCCGCCGGCGAAGCCGATGCGGACACGGATCTCCGACAGGCGCCCCATCGCCCTGCCCTGCAGGATTCGAATCTCGTCGTCATCAGGCGTGATCAGGCCGTAATCGAGCAAGCCGAACGCCAGTGCCGCAGCCGCGATGCCGGTTGCGGCGTCCTCGCGATAGCCGGATGAGCGCGGGAATTGCCGTGCCTCGAACAGGCGCGCCGCGCGGTCGACCACCGCGAATGGATAGAGCCCGGTCGATCCGATCCGCCCGCAGACCGCCTCGACGTCCCCGACCGCGGGATCCAGCGCATTCAGCGCCTCCGGCGAGCGCATCGGGATCAGAGTCTTGATCCGCGATGTCACGGCATTGCAGGGCGTTTCGTCACCGATCGCATCCGGCCCGACCGCGAGCGCCCGCAGCACGTCATCGCGCTGCCCTGCGTCGAGCGGAACGGTCTTTCCGGCCGGCTGGGTGATCTCGACACGGGGCTCGCCGTTGCGATCCCGGCTGATGAAGCCGGTGACGGGACCGCTGCGCGTTGCGATCCGGATCGTATCGCCCGGCAGTCGTCCCTGGCGTGCAAGCAACCAGAGCGCACCGATGGTGGCGTGGCCGCACATTTCCATTTCGTGGTTCGGAACGAAGAAGCGGAACGCGACGTCGAAATCGTCACTCTCCGCCGGCAATACGAAGCCGGATTCATGACCATGGCGGCGCGCGACATCCTGCATGTCGGATGCGCTCATGCCCCTGGCATCGACCACGATCGGACAGGGATTGCCGCCCTGCCCGTCCACCGTGAACACGCTAACCAGCTCGACTGTCGTCATGATGCCATCCCCGAGGCTGCTACTTGACCAGCGTCGCGCCGGTCTCCGGATGCTGCAGCCAGCCGAGCAATGCCTCGTGGAAGCGCGCCGGCGCCTGGATCTGCGGCGAATGGCCGAGGTCGGGGAATTCGATCAGCTGCGCATGCGGAATCCGCTTCGCCGCTTCCTTGCCGAGCACCGGATAATTGCCGAGCGTCTTGCGGATTTCCGGCGGCGCGGTGTCCTTGGCGATCGCGGTGGTGTCCTTGTCACCGACAAACAGCAGGGTCGGCGGCTTGATCTGCTCGAATTCGTAGAACACCGGCTGGGTCGCGATCATGTCGTAGAGCCGCGCCGAGCTTGACGCGACCGCCGCGCGGCCCGGGCCGCGATACATGCCGGCCAGCATCTGCACCCACGGCTCGTAGGACGGATCCCAGGTGTCGGCGTAATAGGTGGCGCGCTCATAGGCGCGGATGCCGTCGGCGGTGACGCGCGTCTCGCGCTGCATCCAGCCGTCGAGGCTGAGCCACGGCACGCCCTTGGCCTTCCAGTCCTCCAGTCCGATCGGATCCACCAGCACCAGCCGGTCGGTGGCGTCCGGATACATCAGCGCGTAGCGCATCGCCAGCATGCCGCCGGTGGAGTGGCCGACCACGATCGAATGCTCAATCCCGAGCGAGGCGAGCAGCGCGCGGCTGTTGCCGGCAAGCTGCTGGAAGGTGAACTGGTAGCGTTCCGGCTTGGAGGATTTGCAGAAGCCGATCTGGTCCATCGCGATCACGCGATAGCCGGCGCCGCTGAGCGCCTTGATGGTGCCGTCCCAGGTGGCAGCACAGAAATTCTTGCCATGCAGCAGCACCGCGGTCTGGCCGTTCGGCGTCGCCGGCTTGACGTCGAGATAGGCCATGTCGAGCTCCTGGCCCTGCGAGCTGAAGCGATAATGCTCGACCGGATAGGGATAGTCGAAGCCTTGCAGCTCCGGGCCATAGGCCGGCTCGGCGGCCGATTGCGCCGATGCGCTGGACGCACCGAGCGCGACGGTCGCAGCGACGGCAAGGTGAAACAGGGCTCTCAGATGCATCTCTCAAGGTCCGGAAATCAGGGCTGATCCGTGATGCGTTAGCCGAACGGCCGGGCGCCAGCCAGCGCTACAGCGATGATTTGTTCGTGATCGGCTTCGAGGCAGCTAATTGAGCATGATCTTCCCGGAAAACCGCTTCGCACTTTTCCGGATCATGCTCGACGCCGGATCGAACGCCCGGATCGGCGGCAGATTGCCGTTGAAACGCTCAACTTCGACCGTCGTGAGCTGCCCGGTGCAGCCCTGCGCGAAGGACGACGTGCCGATGTCGCGCGTCAGCACGTTCGGATTGCCGTGAACGCAGAGCGGAGCTTCCTCCTCGGGATCCATCGGGTCGTACCAGGCGCCGGTCGGCAGCTGGACCACGCCGGGCGCGATGCCGTCGGTGACATGCACCGCCGCGAGGCAGGCGCCGCGCGCGTTGAAGATGCGGATGATGTCGCCGTCGGCGATGCCGCGCGCCTTGGCGTCGCGCGGGTTCATGCGCGCGACCTCGCGGCCGCGATGCTTGGCCTCCAGCGAGTGACCGCCGAAGTCGAGCTGGCTGTGCAGGCGCGTCACCGGCTGGTTGGCGACCAGGAAGCACGGCGCGCCTGATGTCGGCGTGTCGGTCTTCTCGAGCCAGACCGGATGGCCCGGACAATCCGCATCGCCGTGGTCGGCGATCTTCTGCGAGAATATCTCGATGCGGCCGCTCGGCGTCGGCAACGGCCGCGCGACCGGGTCCTCGCGGAAGCGGCGCAGCGCGCCGCCGTCGTCGAGATGTTGCGGCAGGACCAGGCTGCCGCGCTGCCAGAATTCCTCGAAGCCCGGCGCCTCGAGCCCGCTCCCGGCGAGCGCCTTGCGGGTCGGCTCATAGAGATGCGCCAGCCATTGCCGCGACGTGCGCCCTTCGGTGAAGGGCTCGCGGGCGCCGAGCCGCTCGGCGAGATCGGCAAAGATGTCGTAATCGTCGCGCGCGAGGCCGAACGGCTCGGCGATCCGGTGCATGGCGACCATCAGCGGATCGTTGGTGGAGTAGCCGATGTCCTCGCGCTCGAGCGTCATCGTCGAGGGCAGCACGATGTCGGCGTGACGCGCCGTCGCGGTCCAGGCGAGCTCGTGCACCACCAGCGTGTCGAGCCGCGCAAAGGCCTTGCGCAGGCGGTTGAGGTCCTGGTGATGGTGGAACGGATTGCCGCCCGCCCAGTAGACGAGGCGGATATCCGGATAGGTTCGCGTCTCGCCATTGTAACGATAGGTGGTGCCGGGATTGAGCAGCATGTCGGCGATGCGCGCCACCGGAATGAAGTCGGCGACGCCGTTGCGGCCCTGCCCGAGCGTCGGTCCCGGCACCGCATTGACGCGCCGCCCGTAATAGCCGATCGCGCCGAGCGAATAGGCATAGCCGCCGCCGGGCAGGCCGATCTGGCCGAGGGCTGCCGCCAGCACCATGCCCATCCACACCGGCTGCTCGCCATGCTCGGCGCGCTGCAGCGAATGCGACACGGTGATCAGCGCGCGCCGCCCGGCAAGCCGCCGCGCCAGCGTCCCGATGGTGTCGGCATCGATGCCGCAGATCGCGGCGGCCCATTCGGCGCTCTTGGGTTGGCCGTCGCTCTCGCCGGTCAGATAGCGCAGGAACACCGGCCAGCCCTCGGTGTAGCGATCGAGGAAGGCCTGATCGTGCAGGCCCTCGCTGACCAGGGTGTGGACGATGCCGAGCATCAGCGCGGTGTCGGTGCCGGGCACCGCCGTCATCCACTCGGCGCCGGCCTCGACGGGCAGATCGTCGCGCAGCGGGCTGACCAGGACGAACTGGCAGCCGCGCCGGTGCGCCGCGTCCATCGCGCCGCGCTCGATATGCTTGCTGATCGAGCCGCCCGCCACCATCGAGTTCTTCAGCGCCATGCCGCCGAATGCCAGCACGATGTCGGTTTCGGCTGCGATCTGTTCCCAGGTGACGTTGCGCTTGGTGATGTCCTCGTAACCCGTCAGAATCTGCGGCAGCAGCACCGAGGACGCACCCGAGGAATAGGTGTTCACCGAACGCACATAGCCGCCGAGTGCGACGTTGAGGAAACGGTGCACCTGGCTCTGCGCGTGATGGAAGCGGCCCGCGCTCGACCAGCCATAGGAACCGCCGAACACCGCGCCGGGGCCGATCGTGTCGCGGATCCGCGTCAGCTCGCCGCCGAGCAGATCGAGCGCCTGCTCCCAGCTGACCGAGACGAATTCGTCGCGGCCGCGGCGATCATCAGGCCCCGGCCCGCGCTCCAGCCAGCCGCGGCGGATCGCCGGTTGCGCAATCCGCGCCTGATGGCGCAGTGCGCCGGGAAAATTGTTGATGATGCGGTTCGGATCGGGATCGCCGCCATAGGGCTTGACTTCGAGACCCGCCTTGCCGAAACGCGCCGAGAACACGCCCCAATGCGAGGTGTGCGGCTTGAACCCATCGGACAGATCGAGGCCGGGATCGGGGTAGCCAATGGTTTCGCTCATCGCGTGTCCTTCATCCGCAGGCCGGCGGTAAGGCCACGCCGGTCGCAACGCTCCGGCCAGTATAACGCACCAATCGGCGCAAGGTACCCGCTGCCACAGATATCGCACCGCACCTTGCCGGCATAACCGCCGGTGGCGGTGGTGGAACTCCCCGCCGCAGGTGCGCGCTGCCAAAATATCGAAAACAACCCCATGCACAGTAGCCGGCGGCGGCCGGCGTTCGACAGGGCAACTTGACACGTCGGGCAACTCACGGGTATTTTTCCAATATTCCGAAATCGAGAAAGCGCCCCCTCGCCCGCAATCGCGGGCGCGCCGGTTGCGATTGCGGCCGAAAATCCTCACCCACAATTGAAATTGCACCGGCTCCCGCAGCGAGCGATCGCCTGCGCGCTTGCCGCGCGCATGCCAGGGAATATCGACATGAATACCGCACCTGAAATCGCCGTACCGACGATGGTCCCCGCAACCGACCAGACCCAGGCCGCCGCAACCCCGCGGATAAAACTCTCGTCGCGCGGTTTCTCCATCGATCACCCCGACCCGAAGCTCGGCGAACAGCTGATGGCGAACGCACTGGGGGCCGCCGATCGCGACGCGATGGAGGGCATCCTGCGGCAATTGGTGAAGGCCAGCGTGAACGGCGGCAGTCCCGACGAGGTCAACCTCGCTTTCATGATCTCGATGGTGAAGAGCATTCGCCCACGGGATTCCGGCGAGGCCATGCTGGTGGCGCAGATGGTTTCGGTTCATGTGATGGCGATGCGATGCGCCCATCACCTCGCGCATGCCGACGACCTCGCCCAGCACGACAGCGCCGCGCGCGCGTTGGGCCGGCTCGCCCGCACGTTTCCCGCCCAGATCGACGCGCTGAACCGCTACCGGAGCCATGGCGAGCCCGCCATCACCGTGCAGAACGTGAAGGTGGAGGACGGCGGCAAGGCCATCGTCGGCAACGTCACGCAGCATGCGAGCGTGATCGTTTCCGACAAGACACCGGCATCCGCGGCGCGGCCGCCGAAGGCCGCGGGCGCCAGGCGGCGGCCTGATGCCGCCGATGCCGCGCAGGACGCACAGGCATGAGCGCTCACATCAGAACCACCGGGGCGATGCTGGCGAGCCCGCGCTGTGGCGCCAAAACCCGCACCAGTGGCGCGTGCCGCGCGCCGGCGGTGCACGGCAAGACGCGCTGCCGCATGCACGGCGGCGCACCGGGATCCGGCGCGCCAAGGGCAAACCGGAACGCGCGCAAGCACGGCCTGTTCACGGGGGATGCGATCGCCGAGCGAAGGCAGATACGGGAGTTGTTGGGGGAAGCGCGGAAGCTGCTGGGAGTGATGAAGTGATTAGCCTAGCAACTGGCGCCCGTCGGCCGCGTGCCGCGCCCCAAGGTCTCTTCCCTACCTGTCCCGCGTCGCCGTATGTCGCGTAGAGCACTCCGAGCGACGTGATCTGAACCAGCGCCGCAGCTCTGCGAGAAATCGCGCGGCCGCATTCAGAAACCGCCAAAGCCCCTTGTGAGCTTCCCATAGCTGGCTTGAAACTCAAACATTGCGCGAGGATGACGACAGGGGCGAGGCGGGGATGAGTATGATGCAAGCAATGGCATCGACATCAATTGAGTGCACTTTCACCGTAATTCCAGATTGTCATCGCCGAAGGAAGCAACGCGGCCGTGAACTCGGTCTGCGAAGTCGGTCGCCGTGTAGGCGATCCGCGGGGCCGTGTATGAAACTTCAAGTTATGTCGCAACGTTCGGCCGGCTTTGAACAGCCGGCCAACGCACGGCCATGAGGGGATGCCGCGAGCTCGGCCGCGCGCGCCGCGACTGAGTGTCGCAACAGGCGGATACACGCAACAATAGGACAGCGACGCTCCTGCAACCGTGGTCACCCTCCTGCTATTAAGATCGTTTTTGCAGGGAGGTTCATATGCGTATATGGCTTTTGTCATTGCCCTTGGCCGCTCTGTCCGTATCGACGGATGCCATAGCGCAAGAGCAGCCCGAACCGGCGAGGCTCGAGGCAGCGAAAGCCTTTTGGCAAGCGCGACTACCCAAGTGCGAAGAATTCGTTTCAAAGGAGTTTTCCGAGAAAAAAGAGGCTGACGGAGAAGTCTTCTTCGAACCATGTAACGATGGCGACACAATCTTATTCAGCGGCCTTTCCTGCTCAGTAGGCGACACTGGCGGCTGTGAAGCCGTCAAAAATTCGCAATCGTCCGACGGACGCTGGTGGCGATCACCACGAAAACTTCGGCTTGCTATACCCGACGGAGGATCCGAAACCACCTTCAGTAACGATCACGCCGCGGGCGTATGGGCATACATTGCCGAAAACAAGGATAAGGATGCGTTTAAGAGCTGGACGAAATGGATTGATGATAACAAGAAGACGTTCGACTTCATTCCGCGGTATTGCCAAGACTCGCGTTGCACGTTCAAGCTTTTGGACTGTCCCATGCTTGATCGCCTCGCGGTCGTGCTCGGAACTTCCAATCAGCTTTGCGATACCGTCCCTGGCATTGGCGGTGTAAGTGGTCCGAATCCGTCGGATGTCGTTCGTGAAACACGTACCGCGTTGAACAATATCGAGAATGCACTGAGGACGCTACCGGGAATCGGTGATGTGCTTTCACTTGTACCTGTCCAACTAGCAAATGCCGCTCTCAATGACCTAGAGAATGCTGCCAAGAAGGTTGAAGAAAGAGCATCTCACATTCGCGTATTGGCAAGGGTTGCAACTGATACTACGGGAATTGTCGGCAGATTGAATGCCGTGGTAAACGATCCCGGATTTTCCAGGCACAACATTGCTGTTGATGCGTACCTCCTTCAAAAATACACCGCGATCCCCTCACCACTTACCTTGGACGCGGCCAAAAAAGTGGCAGCAGTAGAGCCTGAGAACGCATTTCTGCATTTTGTGGCGAATGGTCCATCGAGCGAGATGCTTGAACTCATCTACAAGAAGTGCAGGACAAAGGAAGACACAACTCCTCATCCGCGCTTCCAATGGATTTGGGAACGTACCGACAAGGATCAATCAAATCCCGCAGCCTGAACCTCCTCCGAATTGATGGACACCTGTAGTAGGCTCGAAGAGCCAGGAGAGGTGTTGGATGGAAGGACGTCAGCGTAGGTCGTTTACGGACGACTATAAGCGGCAAGCGGTCGATCTGGTCGCTTCGAGTGGCCGCTCGATCGGATCGGTGGCCAAGGAACTTGGCCTGCGCGATTCAGTTTTGCGGCGCTGGGTGGAACTACGTGGAACTGGGCGAGAGCCGACGGCTGCGGCGCGGCGCCCCACAACGCAAGCGACGCTGCCGTCGGCGGACCACGCGGCGGAGATCGCTCGTCTGCAGCGAGAGAACGAGCGGCTGCGCATGGAGCGCGACATTTTAAAAAAGTCGATCGCGATCTTTGCTGGGGGGCCGAAATGAGATTCCGCTTCATCGAAGATCGCCGCGCCGACTATCCTGTGACGATCCTGTGCGACGTGCTCGGTGTCTCGCCGGCCGGCTATTATGCTTGGCGCTCCCGGCCGGAGAGCCAGCGATCGGTCGCCAACCGTGAGCTTGTCGACGACATCAAGCGCGTCCATCGCGAGACAAACGGACGCTACGGCAGCCCGCGTATCCATGTCGAATTGAAGGCCCAGGGCCGCGGGGCGAGCCGTGGCCGCATCGAGCGGCTGATGCGCCATCACGGTATCAGGGCCATCATGGCACGGCCTCGCCGGGTGCGGACGACCGATAGCCGTCATGACCTCCCGATCGCGGCGAACCTGCTCGAGCGCAACTTCACCGCCACTGCGCCGAACCGGATCTGGCTCGCCGATATCACCTACATCGAGACCGATCAGGGTTGGCTCTATCTGGCCACCGTCATGGATTTGTACAGCCGCAGGATCGTCGGCTGGGCGATGGCGGATCATTTGCGTGCCGAGCTGCCGCTGGCAGCCTTGCGGATGGCCGTCTCAGCGCAGCGGCCTGGCGCCGGTCTGATCCATCATTCCGATCGCGGCGTCCAATACGCATCGGCGGAATACCGCAAGGTCGTGCAATCTGCCGGCTTGAGGGCATCGATGAGCCGCAAGGCCGACTGCTATGACAATGCTCCAATGGAGAGCTTCTTTCACACGCTCAAAATCGAGCTCGTCTACCACACTCACTATGCAACACGCGCAGAGGCCACACGTGATATCTTTGCTTACATTGAAGGCTTCTACAATCGAACTCGTCGTCACTCCGCCATCGGCTATGTCAGTCCGATCGAGATGGAGCTAAAAGCAGCTTAACCTTGTCCATTTTTTCGGGGGAAGATCAGCCGACACGATGTACTGGGACTGCTTGTTCGTAGCAAAGTTGTATAGCGGTGGCCCCATTCAAAAGGTACCGCTTCCCGATCTTCCGGGGATGACCAAGCTGTACGAAATCGAACAAGCGGCGTTTGACGCGGCCAAGTCCCGAGCAAATCAGGCCATTCACGACCTCGAAGAGCTAAGAAGGAACCCAACGGCAAAGGGACTCGTGAAGGTGATTACTGCACCCGATAGCATTGCAAAAGAGGCCGCGGGCGCCGTTGGGGCAAAAGTCGGGGGCGAGGTCGGTAAAACAATCGGCGGCGAGTCCGGCGAGAAACTGGGCCAGGCTGTAGGCGAGACGTTGGCGAATCCAACTAAGCCGCTCATAAAGGAGGCCGAGAAAATCATTCCGGACGTCAAGTTGGAGCCCCCTAAGCTTCCCGAGCCGCCCAAGCTACCTGAGTTGCCTAAGGTCCACTCGCCTTTCTAGTTGAGCAATCTTACAACCATCCTGCCGGTCATAGAATAGCGTTTGAGTGCATCTGAAAAGCACTCCAACCCACTGCCGGCGCTTCGAACAACCCGATCCCAAAGGCGAGTTGCCGAAGCCGTTGAACGAGCCGAGCGGCCAGCGGATGCCGGTGTTGCGGTTGCGGATCAGCGTGTCTTGCTGAGGCTGTGTTTGCGTGGCCTTCAGGTTGCGTTACGGTGTTCTCGAAATGGTCCACGCGCGGCGTTGCCGCGCTGGGTGACGCGGTGTAGTTAGTCGGGAATAACGGACACGGGCGAGGCGGGATGAGTATGATGCAAGTGATGGGCATCAGGCATCAATTGAGAGCACTGTCACCGTAATTCCCTTGCCATTTTACAGACTTGGAAGCAGCCTCTCACTCGGCGCGCTATGGCACCCCGGGATTTCACTTCTTCAGCAGTTCTTCCTCGGCTATCTTGGCTCCTGATGGTGAAATGCGAGCTACCCCTTGTTCGGCGTTAAACTCAATCAGACGGTCTTTATGCAGTGGCCGCAGCACCTTGTTGCGAAACATGCTCGCGTTGGAGTATTCAACCCAACTAAGAAGATCTGTTGCTGAAACCCAACCCGTGCTGTGATGCAGCAGCACGAGCACTTGGTTCTTCGCAGTCATCTTGGACTCCAGCACGCGCTTGATTTCGCCAACCGCCCAAATGAGCGGTGACTTTGGTTCCACCAAGGCATCAACGGTCTGTTGTGCTTCATCGGTCTTCACGCCGTGGAAGATGCGCACGAGTTCCGCCATCACCCAACTCGCCATGGCCTGCACCGCTTCCGCGTCCATATGGTTGGGGTCAACATCTCCGCCGACATGCCCAACACCCCGGTTATTGCGGATCTCGTAAAGCACCGGCAGTAACCGCGGGATAAGCACTCGCAGGCTGCGGTCCCCAACACGGGTTGGATCAGGACTTTGTTTTTCGAGTGCTTGGCAAGCTGCCAGCATGTTGCTGGGCTTGCTGGCGTTGGCCGGGAAGCTTCCTTTTAGCGCGCCATTGACGATCGAATAGACTACCTCGCAGAACTTTCCACCATTGAGCTCGGAGGGCTCCCAGCGGCGCTCAAGGTAGTTCGACATGATCTTCTGGTAGCTATCAAGCAACTCCTCCCGGAGGGCCTGCGGCAGCGCTGCAAGCACGCGAGATGGTTCGATCACGTCAACCGCCTGCTACTTCTTTCACGAGCGCCGCACCGCGCTTCACGCCAACATTCGTCAACGAGTAGCCTTTGGTCTTGTCTCCGGTGAATTCCCCACCTTTGTTCTTCTTCAGGTAGGTGGCGTGATTGGTCGGGTCGAAACAGCCAATCGTTTCGCAGAAACTGCGCGCTGTAGCGTCATCAAATGATCTGTCGTTCGCCACTAGGTATTTGCCCAGACCGGTCAAGATGTAGGTGTTGACCGCCTGGTCCTTCTTCGTCTTGCCGGGTGCGTGGAGCAGTTCGAATGTGGCGTCCTGATTGAAATGGAATACCCGATCTAACTGTTCCGCTGTGACCTCATTCTGCTTCATCCATTTGGTGATCTGCGGCGGGTAGTCGCCTTCTCCATCTCCATCGCCATTGTTGTTGCCAGTGCTCTCCCTTGACTTCTCCTGCCTTGGCTTTTGCAACGGCGCTTCGCCCAAGAACATCATTGCCGCCGCTACGGTTCTCTGACGCTGTGCAGAAGACAGCGGCTCGAGAAGTTTGATAATGGCGGTCAACGTTTCCGGAGTGGCTTTGACGTCAGCAGGCTCTGCATCAGACGCCGCGACCGGTCGTTTGGCGGCCGTAGTGCTCGTTTCGCTTTGATCGTCCATAACTTAGTTGCCCCGCATGGTCCTCTGCCTACGAAAATGGCATGCAGAAACCGCAACTGGAAGGGCAACTTAGGGATACTCACAACCCCTGCCCCGGAAAGGCGCGATGTGCTCTTCCTTAATTGGCGAGGGCCGCCAGATCAGCAGAAACATTGCCAATCGATACCCAGTCTCTACTCAGTCGGCAATTTCGGGAGAGGACTGCGCGCAAGCTAAGCGATTGCTTTTGCTGAATAAAACTGCAAACTCTTACACTATTGGGATTGCGATATAAAGTTCGAGCGCCCTTTACCCATCGGCGCTGCCGTCGGCCATCGCGCTCTTATCCACGTCACGGCTTCGCCACGCTCGTCGATCAATAGCTTCGCCAGCGTGAACGCTGGCTGCGCCGGCCCCTCTTCCGACTGCTGGCCGGTGACGTAGATCCTTCGATGAGCAGCAGCAGGGCGTCGCCGAGCACGGCCGGGTGACGCGCGCCCATGGCACCGGCGAGTGCGCGCAGGCGCTTGCGAAAGACCTTCTTGCGCGGGGCGGAGCCGCCAGCTTGACGCCCGGCCGGTCGAGACAATAGATGATAACTGTCATATAAACCAGACCCGACGCCCAAACAGTCTCGAATCCCGGCCATGCCGGTTCGCAGGAAGGGCGCGACAGGAGAACCATGCGGCGAATTGTTGTGACGGGCCTGGGGATGGTGTCCCCGCTGGGCTGTGGCACCGAATTGGTCTGGTCAAGGCTGCTCTCGGGGCAGTCCGGGTTGACGGCATTGCCGGAGTGGGCGGCGGCCCTGCCGGCGCGCGTCGCCGGCATGGTTCCTGATAAGGCCGAGGATCCGGAGGGCGGCTTCGATCCCGATTCCGCTGCCCCACGCAAGGACCAGAAGAAGATGGACCGGTTCATCCTGTTCGCGCTGCTCGCTGCGGCGGAAGCCGTGGCGCAGGCCGGTTGGATGCCGGCCGAGGCGCGTGCCCAGGAGCGGACCGCCACGGTGATCGCATCCGGCGTAGGCGGGTTTCCCGCGATTGCGGAGGCCGTGCGCACGGCGGAAAGGAGCGGCCTGCGTCGCCTGTCGCCATTCACCATCCCCTCCTTTCTGGCAAATCTCGCGGCCGGGCACATCACCATCCGATACGGCTTCAAGGGTCCGATCGGCGCGCCGGTGACCGCCTGCGCCGCGAGCGTTCAAGCGATTGGCGATGGAGCGCGCCTGATCAGGTCCGGGGAAGCCGACGTCGCGATTTGCGGCGGTGCTGAAGCCTGCATCGATCCCGTGAGCCTTGGCGGCTTTGCGGCTGCGCGGGCACTTTCGACGTCCTTCAACGACACGCCCGCCCGGGCTTCGCGGCCGTTCGACCGCGACCGGGACGGCTTCGTCATGGGCGAAGGCGCCGGTGTCCTCGTCATTGAGGAGCTCGAACATGCCCTGCGGCGCGGCGCCAAACCGATCGCGGAGGTTATTGGTTACGGCACGACGGCGGACGCCTATCACATCACCGCGGGCCCGGAAGATGGCGACGGCGCCCGACGCGCGATGGAGGCGGCACTCCGGCAGGCCGGGTTGCGGCCCGACCAGGTCCAGCATCTCAACGCGCATTCGACATCCACGCCGGTCGGCGATCTCAGCGAATTGGAAGCCATCAAGCGCGTCTTCGGGCGCGAGGGAGGGGTTGCCGTCAGCGCAACCAAGTCAGCGACGGGACATCTGCTCGGCGCGGCCGGTGGCGTCGAGGCAATCTTCACAATTCTGGCGCTGCGCGATCAGGTCGCGCCGCCCACGCTCAATCTGGACAACGGCGATCCGGCTGCGCAGGGCATCGACCTGGTCGCGAACGTTGCGCGGCCGATGGCCATCGAACACGCGATCTCGAACGGCTTTGGATTTGGCGGCGTCAACGCGAGTCTCGTCTTTCGACGATGGTCTTGAGCCGGTTGCCGATCAAATCCGCGCTGAGCTGCTCGGACACGCCGCTGCGCCCGGCAGCGAGCGGCCCCTTCTCGGGGTGCCTGCGGCAGAGCACTAAAGCGCGATGATTTTCGGTTTAATCGGCCGGACCGCAGACTCGCTTCGCCTCTCCCGCTTGCGGGGTCGAGACGAGCGAAGCTCGCTCTTAGGCCGACGCGCTCGGCAGCGCTCTTGCGCGCCTGAGCGCGGCGGGTGGGGGCTCTCTCCACGATGCGACTCGTGTGTTCAACCGGCATGATTCCCGACATTTTGGACCGGCATGATCCCCGACAGTTTGGGTTAAGCGGTCTGTTCGCCCGGTTCGCGCAGCCCCTCACGAGGCGGAGCGAACCGGGTGAACAGGCCGCGGCGGTCGATGAGACCGACGTCGAGGTCGCAGAAGCGGACGACGTGGTCACCGGTATCGAGTTCGGCGATGCCGACAAGTTCGTTCACCAGCGCCTGACCGATAAAGACGAACTTGCCTTTCCATTTAATCTCCCCATTGCCGCGAACACGGCGGGCCTGGTGATCGGCGTCATACCAGGGGTCTTGCTCGCGATCCGGCATGGTGCGTTGAGATGCTCGATAGGCGTCCTCCGGCGGCCGTTGGCCCAGCGCTTCGTGAGGACGTTCCTTATTGTAATGCTCTCGGAAGGCGTCAAAGCGGGCCTGTTGCTCGGACGCATTATCTGCCGGTGGGCTCGATGTTTGCGCCTTCAAGGTGCGATGCATGCGCTCATGGCGACCGTTCTCCTGCGGCGAGGCCGGACGGATGAAGTGCGGCGTAATGCCGAGCTTCAGCCACCAGACCGACAATGTGGTGAGACCGCCGGCGCCGCGCGAGCCGAACGGCGAACCATTGTCGCAGCGGATTGCCCGCGGCAGGCCATGCTCGCGGAAAGCCCTCTCGAAGCGGGGGCGGACGCCCTCGGTCGTCGGTGCGACGATCTGCAGTTCGATCAGGAAGCGACTGTGGCTGTCAGCCACCGTCAACGGATCAATCCGGCACTGGTCGCGGGTGCGGAACCAACCCTTGAAGTCCACGCTTATAGCGCGACAATCAGGATGAGAGCGGCGCGTCAATCAAGATGAGACGAGGCGGCCGAGTCAGGAGATAATTGACGCTGGCCGCCTACTTGGCAAGCGTTGATTGACGCTGCGCGACAATCAAGCGGCGCTGCCAGCGTCAATCACAGTCTTGTCGAGTTCGTTGGGGGTCGTGTGAACAGGTGGCCGGCCTGGACCGCGCTTGCGATCGAGGGCAACTTTTCGACGGTAACTTTCGACGTTCATCTCGAGGATCGTGGCGTGGTGGACCAAACGATCGATGGCAGCCAACGTCATTGCCTGGTCCGGGAAGATACGCCCCCATTCGCCAAATGGCTGATTGGCCGTGATCAGCAGCGAGCGTCGTTCGTAGCGGGCGGCGATCAACTCGAACAGCACACTGGTTTCCGCCTGATCCTTGCTCACATATGTGATGTCGTCGAGGATCAGGAGGTCATAGCGATCGAGTTTGGCGATCGCGGACTCCAGCGCCAGCTCGCGCCGCGCGACCTGCAGCCGTTGCACCAGATCAGTGGTGCGCGCGAAGAGAACGCGCCAACCGTTCTCGACGAGAGCCAGGCCGATCGCCGTGCCGAGATGGGTCTTGCCGCCGCCCGGTGGACCGAACAAGAGCAAATTGGCGCCGGCCTTCAACCAGGCGTCGCCAGCGGCGAGCGCCATCGCCTGTGCCTTTGATAGCATCGGCACGCTTTCGAAGTCGAAGGTGGCGAGCGTCTTGCCGGCGGGCAAACGCGCTTCCACCATGTGTCGCTCGATCCGACGGCGGGTGCGATCGGCCGCCTCGTGCTCGGCAAGGGCGGCGAGGAAGCGGGCGGCAGGCCACCCTTCCTTGTCCGACTGTGCGGCGAGCTTCGGCCAGATCGCCTTGACGCCCGGCAGGCGGAGCTCATTGAGAAGCAGCTCGACACGGGCAGCATCGACGGAGGTAGCGATACCGGTCATGCTGCCTCTCCCAGGTTCGAGCGGCCCGACATGACGCTGACGGAGGCGAGTTCATCGTAGACGTCGAGCGGCGCCAGCTTGACGGCGACACGCGGGATCGAGGCCGCCTCGGGTCGGAAGCGGTCGCGCAGCGCGGCAAGATCGGGTAACTGTCCGGCGTCCAGATCCATCGCGATCACCTCGGCGAGTTCTGCTTCGCAGGCGCGCTCGTGAGCCAGCGCCAGAAGCTCGACCGTCACCTTGCAGGCGCGCCGGTCATCACCATGCTCCCGCAAGGTCTCGAACAGACGTTTGTAAGCTGCACGCGGGAAGAGTTGGTCGCGATAAACGAGATTGAGGAGCGCCATCGGCTTGCGCCGCAGGGCATGGATGACGTGCCGGTAATCCACAACATGACCGCCCTGGCTCTCGGACACAGGCCGACCGCGCCGCAGCGTCACGACCGGCGTGACGCCAAGGAAGCATTCGAGCCGGTCGTCGAAGATGCGCACACGCAGGCGATGGCCGATCAATCTTGAAGGCACGGTGTAGAATACGCGCCGCAGGATGAAGCCGCCTGACGACGTCACCGGGATCACTTTCTCCTCGAAGTCGGTCGTGCGGCCTTTTGGCAGCGGCGCCAAGGCCTCCTTCTCGAGCGCGATCGGCTTGGCGAGGTTGGCGTTGCGCCGGCCGACAATCTCGTCGACAAAAGCCCGGTACGCATCGAGACTGGCGAACTCGCGCGTCCCCCGCAGCAACAGCGCATCTTCCAGTGCCCGCTTGAGATGGCCGTGCGCGCTCTCGATCGAGCCGTTCTCATGTGCGATGCCCGCATTGTTGCGCGTTGGCGCCATGCCATAGTGGCCCATCAGCCCGGCGTAGCGCTGCGTCAGATCCCCCCGTGCGTCGGCGGCCAGATTGCGGAATGCTGCCGACAGGCTGTCGCTGCGATGCTCCCGCGGCACGCCGCCAAGCGCCCACAGCGCGTTCTGCAAGCCCTCCGCCAGGGCGACGAAGCTTTCGCCGCCGAGCACGACATGGACATGCTCGAAGCCGGAGAACGCCAACCGGAAGTGATAGAGCCGGTGATCGAGCGGCTCACCCGCGATGGTAATACCGAGCGCGCTCACGTCGGTGAAGTCGGACAGACCCAGGCGGCCGGGCTCGTGCTGCTGGCGGAAGATCACGTCCTGTTCGGGGCCGTTGAGCGCCCGCCAGGCGTTGATGCGCCGCTCCAGCGTGCGGCGGATGTTCGGGTTCAAGTCATGATGCCGTCGGCGCAGCTCGTCCAGCACGCCGATCACGCGGATGCCGGGCGCAGCCTTCAGGATCGGAACGATCTCGGCGTCCCAATACTGCCCGAGCGGATCGGACCGGCGCCGGCCCCTCGGCGTCTTCTTCTGCGATGGCGGGCGACAATCGCCCTCGATTCGATACGCGCTTGCCTTCGAGAACCCCGCCTTGGCCGCGGCGGCCTCGGGGGACAGTGTCAGTCGGTACGTCATGTACAGCCTCATCTGGTGGTCGGTGATGTGGAGGCCAGGCAAGGCATCGATTCCCTCTTGTCGAGACGAACCAACAGCTTGCACCAGCCGCACCCGGCCGCCAGACGGGTCCAAAAACGCGCGACGCCGATGGGGACGGTCCTCCGGTCGGGCTGCGCCCTCCCTTCGGTCCGTCCCCATCGGCGCAGTCTCACCTTGATTGTCGCTGGAGTCTCACCCTGATCGCCGCCGCGCACACGCTCCACTCGTCGTTCGGCTCCTGCACCGGCGTGCAGGGACGCCGCTGGTCGAGCGGACGGCGGCGGCGCTTCACCGGCGAGATCAGCCCCGCGCGCTTGAGAATGCTCCCAATCGTCGACGCCGCCGGCCAATCGATCTCCGGCGCCTGGCGGTCAAGCAGGGCGAGCAGCTTGCGCGGTCCCAGATAGGGAAAGCGCTGCCGAGCCGCGATCACCTTCTCTGCAATCGCCGCATCGGTCGTTTGTCGGCATTGCTGCGGCGCGTGCGAACGGTCCCTGAACCACTCCGGATCGCCGCTCTGCTTCCGCTGGCGCCATGCGTAAAACGTGTCGCGGCAGATACCGTGACGGCGGCACAACTCCGACACGCTCCAGTTCCCGCTCTCGTACTCCATAAGCATCCGGATACGCTCTTCCATCCGACTGGTCTCTCTGAACGGCATCGTCGGGCCCTCCCGCCGATGCTTCTAGAAACCTGTCGGCAATCATGCCGGTCTAAACTGTCGGGTATCTATCCGGTCTGTACCGTGGAGAGAGCCCCCACCCCAGCCCTCCCCCGCAAGCGCAGGGCTATCGCATATGAGAGTGGGGTGATGTGGGCAGTGGCGTTGGGCTCCCTCTCCCGCTTGCGGGGGAGGGCGGGGTGGGGGTGTCTCCGCATGTTCAACCGGCATGATTCCCGACATTTTGGACCGGCATGATCCCCGACAGTTTGGGTTAAGCGGTCTGTTCGCCCGGTTCGCGCAGCCCCTCACGAGGCGGAGCGAACCGGGTGAACAGGCCGCGGCGGTCGATGAGACCGACGTCGAGGTCGCAGAAGCGGACGACGTGGTCACCGGTATCGAGTTCGGCGATGCCGACAAGTTCGTTCACCAGCGCCTGACCGATAAAGACGAACTTGCCTTTCCATTTAATCTCCCCATTGCCGCGAACACGGCGGGCCTGGTGATCGGCGTCATACCAGGGGTCTTGCTCGCGATCCGGCATGGTGCGTTGAGATGCTCAATAGGCGTCCTCCGGCGGCCGTTGGCCCAGCGCTTCGTGAGGACGTTCCTTATTGTAATGCTCTCGGAAGGCGTCAAAGCGGGCCTGTTGCTCGGACGCATTATCTGCCGGTGGGCTCGATGTTTGCGCCTTCAAGGTGCGATGCATGCGCTCATGGCGACCGTTCTCCTGCGGCGAGGCCGGACGGATGAAGTGCGGCGTAATGCCGAGCTTCAGCCACCAGACCGACAATGTGGTGAGACCGCCGGCGCCGCGCGAGCCGAACGGCGAACCATTGTCGCAGCGGATTGCCCGCGGCAGGCCATGCTCGCGGAAAGCCCTCTCGAAGCGGGGGCGGACGCCCTCGGTCGTCGGTGCGACGATCTGCAGTTCGATCAGGAAGCGACTGTGGCTGTCAGCCACCGTCAACGGATCAATCCGGCACTGGTCGCGGGTGCGGAACCAACCCTTGAAGTCCACGCTCCACTCGTCGTTCGGCTCCTGCACCGGCGTGCAGGGACGCCGCTGGTCGAGCGGACGGCGGCGGCGCTTCACCGGCGAGATCAGCCCCGCGCGCTTGAGAATGCTCCCAATCGTCGACGCCGCCGGCCAATCGATCTCCGGCGCCTGGCGGTCAAGCAGGGCGAGCAGCTTGCGCGGTCCCAGATAGGGAAAGCGCTGCCGAGCCGCGATCACCTTCTCTGCAATCGCCGCATCGGTCGTTTGTCGGCATTGCTGCGGCGCGTGCGAACGGTCCCTGAACCACTCCGGATCGCCGCTCTGCTTCCGCTGGCGCCATGCGTAAAACGTGTCGCGGCAGATACCGTGACGGCGGCACAACTCCGACACGCTCCAGTTCCCGCTCTCGTACTCCATAAGCATCCGGATACGCTCTTCCATCCGACTGGTCTCTCTGAACGGCATCGTCGGGCCCTCCCGCCGATGCTTCTAGAAACCTGTCGGCAATCATGCCGGTCTAAACTGTCGGGTATCTATCCGGTCTGTACCGCATTGGGAATCCCACCGTGGAAACACCCCCACCCGCCACGCATCTTGCGATGCGTGTCGGCCTCCCCCTCAAGCGGGAGAGGCGAAGTGAGCCCGCGGATAGACTCCCGTGCTTCATCTGCGATAGCCCTGCCCTTTGCGGGGGAGGGAGCGCAGCGTCTTCGCGGCCACCAGTTCGACCTAACTTCATCAAGCTTTAACTTGAACGGTCGCGCCGTGATCCGGATAAACACCACGGCCCGGCGATCCGGCCAATACCGGCAAATCATGTCTCGCGCTAAACCCTGTGCACAGCGTTGTCGCCGGTGGTGACCTTGATATCGGCATAGCGACACGCGCCGTGGCGGCGCTGGAACGGCGCCACGGCCAGCAGCCAGATTTTCGCGATGGCCTTCGCCGATCCACCGATATGGGCGGCGTAGTCCGCTGCGATGTCGCGTTCCTGCGCTTGCCAGGTCCCGAGGTCCGCCTTCCCGGAACGGACGATCATATGCGTCTCGATCGCATTCCAGCCGGGCAACGGGCAGCGGAAAACCTTGCCTTCTGGCAAATGTTCGCTCCAGATGTAGGTCAGATCCTGCCCGTCTTCGAACTTCACGCCGATCGAAAGATAGTCGTGGGTCGCAGCCTGGTCTTCCGCGACGGCGGTTGGCAATTGATCGATCTTCCAGCGCCATGCGAGCCGCGGACGCGAGGCCAGCGGAAGCGACAGCGGCCGCTCGATGATACTGACGTAGCCCGTGGTGTCGCAGATGATCTCACCGTCCGCACCCTGGCTGAAGACTTCCTGCCCACCTCCAAAACCGAGCAGGTTCGACCAGCCTGGCGGCAGCTTGCCGCCACGCTCAAGACGCGCAAGCTCGGACTTGAGCAGACCGCCCACGTCGCCATGCGCCAGCAGGCTCTTGACGCCCACGCCGGCATCGGCGCGCCACAGCAGGGCGATACCGGTCACCTTGACATCCGCCTTCTTGTAGATGTCTTCCGGCGTCGCCAGCACCCCGTCCTCACTGGCCCATTCCGCGGCCGAACGCGCGACCTCGATCCGTCCGTCGTGGGAGGCCGTCATGGTCCCGGTATCCAGCATCGGATTGTAGATCGGCCGGAGCCCGCGCGTGCGCGCGTGGAAGATCAGGCCGGGACCGAACCAGAGATCGTGTTCGCGTGACAGCCACATCCGACCGCTCAAGAGGAACGTCACCTGTTGGCCCTGCGCCGCGTCGAGCCCGAGATCGGTCCATGGCAGATCGCTGCCGTTGATCTCGAAAACCTTGTAGGCAACCAGTTCCGGTGAACTCGCCTTCGCAATGAGATCCTTGATCCCGCCCACCAAATCCGCCGGAGCCGGACCGCTCTGCTCGGCCGCTTGCGCCGTCCGCAACGCAGGCCCGGCAAAGGGCAGCACCAGACCGAGCGCCGATGCACGCAACATGACATCACGTCGGGAAATTTTCCCGATACGGCCGGCCGCGGACGACACGCCGAAACAAGCAAAGCACATGCATTCCTCCCTGGTCCCGGTCGACCGCCGGCGTTTGGCCGTGTTTCATCGATCGGGTTTCGAATGCTATGCTTCGGCCGCGAATTCAGCCTGCCATGATGTGCCGAAATGGCGGCCTGTTTGGCGCGTGAGGGCAGATGCACCAGACTGGTTACACACGCGCGAGCACGCTTGGTCCGATTGCCGACGTCGTGACGGCGGCCGGTGGATCGATCGAGCGGGTGTTCCGCCGCGCCGATCTTCCCCTCGGATTGCTGGAGGCGCCGGACACGCTGTTGCCGCTGCGCGATCACTTCCGGCTGTTGATGGTGACCTCGCGGGAATTGCACGACGAAGTCTTTGCGGTCCGGCTTGGTCGCCAGACGTCGATGGCGGGCCTCGGGATTTTCGGCAGATGGGTGGCCCAGGCCCCGACCTTGCTCGAGGCGATCCATCGCGCAGGAACGAGCCTGCCGCACATGCTGCAGAACGCCACCCAGCTGGTCGTCCGCCGTCATGGCAGCGAAATTCACTGGTCGTATGAATTGACCGACCCCGCGCGCGACGGACGCCGGCAGAACGAGATGCTCGCCATCTGGTACATGATCGCCGTGGTCAGGCATTTTGCCGGCGCCTGGTGGCTGCCGAGCCGGATCATCTTTGGCGACCTGCCAAACCGGCTGCGATGCCCGATCGGCGAGTTGACGTGTACCGATACTTCTATCGGCAACGCCGCCAGCGCAATCGTGTTCGATCGGCGGCTGTTGACGGCCGTCAATCCAAATCTCGGACAAGGCGATGGGCTGACCGCGAGCGAACTCGGACGCATTTTCGACCTGCCGGATCCGGAGGACCTGCCGGGCCGTGTTTCCGTACTGATCGAATTGGAGCTGCTCGATCGGCGTCCGACCCTTTCACGCATCGGAAACCGGTCGGGACTCACGAGACGAACACTGCAACGCAGGCTCAGCGAAGTCGGACTGAGCTATAGTGACCTGCTGCGAAACGCGCTGCAGCGACGTGCGGTGAGACTGTTGTGCCAGACAGACCGATCGATCGGCGAAATTGCATCGGTGCTCGGTTATGACGACCCGGCCCATTTCAGCCGGGCCTTCGAGCGCTGGAGCGGCGCGGCTCCCACCCGTTGGCGGCGTCTGCTTGAAGCGCGCGGGCGGGGCGAAACAAATGGCGCGCCACTCAGAATAAAATCGCGAACCGATATGTAATTGAGATTGCTACACAATCCTTTACGCCGTGACTTATCAGATCCAGCGCCTGCGAGAGCTCCCCAGCTGCAAGCATCGGTCAAGGGCGAGGGATATTTCAGAAGACAATTCAAATGGTTAGCTTTGCAGGCACGCGGATTCCTGGCGGCTCGACGGCCTTGAATTCAAATCGCCGTGCGAGCCTTGCCGGCGTCAACCAAAGCCGCACATCGCGCGACTAATGCAAAGGACGCTTCACATCGATCCGGAAACCGGCACCCGAAGACTTAAATCGAACCAGACCGGCCACGCAGCGACAAAACAGCCACCGAAAAATAAAACAATGAGCTTCCTTCCGAGCTGAAACACACAGCAACGCTGAACGATGCATAAAGAATGTCGCGACTTCGTTTGGCTCACGGTTCGAATTGAACGCCCCTGTGGTTGTGCGACAAAGGACTCGCATCTAGGTTCCGCACCGGCCGGATTTCTCATGTTTGCCGCCTAAGGACGATTTCCCGCGACGCGGCCTGGACGCCTGCGCCGCCCACGCGGCTCCCCTTCGGAGCCGCCAGACCAGGAGACGACTGCATGTCCACCTCACAATCCCCGAAACTTGCGGAATCGACCGCGGTCAACGAGGCCGTCAAGGCACGGATGGCGCCGAAGCAGGCGACACAGGCCGCGCCTGTCGACATCACCGCCAATCCGGTGGCGAAGATCGTCTTCAATCCCGAAGCCGCGCCGGAGGAGCGCAGCCGCCAGGTCGGAGCCCTGCTCTCGCCTGATCTCGCCGAGGAGTGCAAGGCGTCGATCAAGCAGCTCGAGGCCTACAAGGAATATTTGGCGCAGCAGCGCACGCTGATGCAGCGCAAGCTGATCGAGTTGTCGTCGACGACCGTCTTCGCCAAGATGAAGCAGACGTTTGCCGACATGAACAAGGGCGTTCTCGACTTCCGCGAGATGATCCGGCCGCTGGTCGACAATCTGGATGCGCTCTACACCCTGCGCACGGCCGGCGACAATGTCGTGCTGGATACCTTCGCGGAGATCGAGGAGGATCGCAAGCGCGAGGCCGATTGGGACCGCCGTACGTCGGAGATCGAATCCGAAACGCGGCAGGTCAACTCCGACAAGGAGATGCTCGATCGCGACATCGCCAAGCTGAAGACGCAAACCGGCCTGTTCGGCGGCATCAAGAAATCCGCGCAGGCCGAAATCGCCGCCAAGGAGCTGCTGATCGCCAAGCGGATGGAGGGCCTGAAGGCCTGCCGCGACAAGGCGCTGGCGATCATCACGGAGAAGGCCGAGCACGACGCCAAGCAGGGCAAGTTCAAGGCCGAGAAGGATCAGGTCCGCAAGATGCTCGACATCTCCGGTCCCGAGCACGTCAAGCGCGTCGAGGGCATCATCAAGGCGGCGCTCGGCTATATCGACAAGTCGCAGGTCTCGGTCTCGGAGCTGCGCGACGAACTCGGAGGGATCGAGGGGCAAGCCGACAAGCTGGTCAAGATCAACTCGCAGATGATCACGGTGGTCGCTATCCTCGACAAGGGCATCGACCTCGCCAGCGCGGCGAACAAGGAGAAGGTGCAGGCGCTGTCGACCGCCCCGGCGGGCGAGGATACCCTTGCCCGTCTCGAGCGCGAGCGCAAGAAGAACGATTTCGAGCGCCACGTCACCACCCTGCTGGACAGCGGGCGGAGCACCAAGAAGACCGTGGCCGATCTCGAGAAGGACGCGGTCGACGCCAACACCTTCCACGACGCTCTCGGCAAGCAGAATGTCAACCTGCGCGAGCTCTCCAGCGACGGCATCGCCAGTGTCGCCACCAGCCTGAACACCACCATCCAGGCGCTCAACAACTCGGCGCTCAACGAGGCCTCGGAGAGCGTGCGCGATTCGATGCGGGCGATGAACGCGGTGACCGACGACGTCGCCAACAAGGAAGTCATCCGCCAGGCGCTGCAGGTCGACGAGGCATCCAAGCGGATCATGGAGAAGGTCGAGTCGATGTCGAACATCGCCGAATCGCTGCAGGCCGCCAACAAGCTGCGGGAAGACGGGCTCTCCAACATCCAGAGCCGACTCGGCGAGCTCAGCGATGTCACCGCCACCGTACGTGCGCGGCTGCAGGAGAGCATCGGCATGGACGCCAAGGATCCCGGCGCGCCGGCCGCTTCAGCGGCAGCGAAACCGGTCGACGACAAGGAAATCACGTTCGGGCAAATCTGAGCACAAGTCTGAGCCCGCCCCGGACCGGCGCTGCCGGTCCGGCCTCCCCACCTCCACGCCTGACCGATGGAAATCTGAAATGGCCGACAACTTCCTGATCACCGGCAGCGAGGCGCTCGCCAACCGGAAGAACTTCAAGCTGGTTGGCTGCACGGAGAAGTTCGAGGAATTGTGCACCATCCTGACGCGGATGGAAGCCAACAGCGTGATCGTCTCCGGTCCGAGCGGCGTCGGCATCACCACGCTGGCGCTGGCGCTGCAGGCGCGCAAGGTCGACCCCGACGCGCCGTTCGACATCGTCAACAAGCGGCTGTTCTGGCTCGACACCGACGGCCTGTTCGGCCTCGGCGACAACGACGCTATCGTCAAGCAGTTCAAGGCGATATTTGCGACCCTTAACCGCACCCCGGACAGCGTTCTGATTGTGGAGGATACGCTCGATCTGATCGATGCGCTGCGCAACAGCGGGCTGATGCACATCGTCAACGCGTTGACGTCGATGGTGAAGACGAAGAAGACGCAGGTCTTCCTCGAGGTGCGTGAGGCCGACCTGACCCAGGTGCTCAAGTGTCATTCCGACTTCCGCGATCATTTTACGCTGATGGATCTGACCGAGCCGGTCGGCGCCGAACTCGAGGAGATCGCGCTGCACGGCGCCAGAGACCTCGAAGAGAGCTACGAGGTCCGGATCGATCCGGCTGCGGTCAAGGCCGCCATCGACATGTCGAGCAAGTACCGTTCGCTCGACACCGGCCTCAGCGCGGCGCAGCCCGCGCGCACCCGCACGCTGCTCGATCGCGGCATGGCGCGCTATTTGCTGCGGGCGCATTCGACGCCGCCGCTGCTCGCGGAGCTCGAGGCGGAGCTCGCGCGTCTGATGGCCGGCGGGCCGTCCTCCGGAAACGAGGAAAAGGCCGCCACCGTGCGCGCCGCCATCGCCCGCCACAAGGCCGAGTTCGCCGAATATCAGGCCAAGATCAAGGGCTACTACGCGGCGCAACGCGAGGGCGAGAAGTCGATCGCACACATGGAGGCCCAGCTGCGCAGCCTCGAGGAAGACGAGAAGAAGCGTCACCTCGACGATCCCGCCGGCAAGGCCTCCGCCGGCGATGCCGACTTCGATCTGATCGCCAGGGCGTCCGGCTATGCAACGCCAGAGATTCTCAAGCTGCGCGGCGACATTGCGCAGACCCAGGCGGCCGTCGATGAAAATCGGGTGAAATACAAGGCCGTCACCAAGCAGATCAACGATCGGCTGCTGTTCACCGCAGACATGGTGATCGACGAATTCTCGCTGATCTCCGGTATCGACGCCTCCAAGCTCAAGCAGAACGACGCCGTCAAGCTGCTCAATTTGCACGGCTCGCTGAAGCGGCGCGTGTTCGGTCAGGATGCGGTGATCGATCATGTCGATCGTGCGGTCAAGGTCTGGCGGCGCGGGCGGCGCACCGACAAGCCGCTGCCGTTCCTGTTCTGCGGCGCCAGCGGCGTCGGCAAGACCGAGGTCGCCAAGGGGCTGGCGGAAGCCCTGTTCGACACCGACAAGGCGCTGAACCGCTACGACATGGGCGAGTTCATGGAGAAGAACGACGTCACCAAGCTGATCGGCGCGCCTCCGGGCTACGACGGCTTCTCGGCCGGCGGCGAGATGACCAACTCGGTGCGGGCCAATCCGTATCAGGTCATGCTGTGGGACGAGATCGAGAAAGCTCACCCCGACATCTTCAACATCTGCCTCAACATCCTCGACGACGGGCGCTGCCGCGACAATCTGGGCCGCAAGGTTGAGTTCGGCGACGTGGTGATGCCGATGACGACCAACATCGGCGCGGAGCATGCGCTACGGGTCGGCACCGGTCCCGGCGACCTGAGCCAGGATGAGGCCTATGAGCTCACCATCCGCGACCTGAAGAAGGCCTTCCGAACCGAATTCCTGAACCGCTTCGAGGGACGCGAGAACATCATCCTGTTCCACAAGCTCAACATGGACACGATCGAGAAGATCGTGTTCCGCGAAATCTCGCGCATCAACGCCTTCTACGCGGCACAATCGATCGAGGTACGCTTCCCCGAGGCGCAGCTGCGGGAGTTCTGCGACAAGACCTACTCGCCCGAGATCGGAGCGCGCGGCCTGCCGGGCCGCATCAAACGCATCGAGGCCATGATCGTCGAGAAGACGATGGCTGACGCCGCCTTCAGCGGCACGCTCGACATCGGCTTCGATGCCACGAGCCGCAATTTCACGTCGACCTGGATCCGCCATGACAGAAAAGCCGCATGACGACGCCGATGCGTTGCTGCACGGCATCGACAAGACGCTGTCCGAGTTCAAGACCAAGGCCTATGAGGCCAAGAAGTCCTACGACCAGTCCGACCTCGGGCGCGCCCACCGGGAGCTGAGCATGCTCGGCCGGTTCTGGTCGCAGTTCGTCCGCTCCTGCGGCTGGATCTACCTGAAGCTGATCGCTCCGGTCACCTGGCGGCTCTACCGCTTCGTGCGCTGGGCGTTCGCCCGCTACCGCGCGCTTTGGGCGCGCTGCGTCTACGCCAAGGACGCTTATGGCGATCCGGAATTCAGCAAGGCGCGCGGCGGAATCATGATCCTCGCGACGATCGCCGTCTGCTACATCCTCTACTGCGCCGCGGCGGTCGCCGCGACCTTGCCCTGGTACCTTGCGACCGTCCGGCACGACGAGCAGCTATATCTGTCCAACTCCCAGAACCTCTCGAGTTCGCAAACCGAGGGACCGGAGGTCCACGAGGTCTACGGTTGCGAGACGCTGCCCTGCACCGACCAGAACACGGTGACCTTCCGGGTGCGCGCGACCTGGTTCAACGAACTCTGGAGCGTGCTCCATCATGGTTCGCTGTTTTATCCCGGCTACGTCGCAGCCGCCGTCAGCCCGGTGCTGAACCGCTGTATCATCACCTCCTACGGTGTCCGCAAGAAAATCCTGGTGCGATCGTGGGATATCTATCCCGACCTCGTGCAGGTCGAATGCATGCCGACCGGCGCCGATGAGGGCAAGGACAGCAAGGTGATCAACAACAAGGACTATCGCTAGATCCACTTGGTGCACTTCAATAGACAGGCAATCTTTGGCGCGCCGCTCAGAACAAAACCGCAAACTCTTACTCAATTGAAATTGCTTGTGATTTTTCCCTCCCCGATGATTCGGCAGCCGCCGGCGCCGACTTCGGCCTCACGCGCTGCAGCAGGCATCTCGGCACGTCTCACGACAGCATGCGCCTTGGATAGCTTTGGGATCGGAGTATTGTCGTCGGCAGCAGTCGAAGCTTTGAGACCGGGGAATTCGCGTACGCGCTCGATCGCGATCAAGGCAGTGGCGCTCGAAGCGATGCACTCCAGAATCAAGCCGATGATCGCGACTGCGGTCGGACGGCGCGGCAAATGGAGGACATTATGGCTTGGCGTGACGATAAGGCCCGTGCAACCCTGATCCGCGATGCCGCGGGAAGCGTGCAGCCGGGCAAGGCTCCCCGGAGCTTTGCCGAACTTCTGTTCGGCTACACCAATGTCGAGGACCTCGCCAATCACGATGCCTTGTCGCTGGCCTTCCTGGCGGAACAAGCCTGGGAGCACGTGCAGCAGCGTACGGCGGGCAGCGCCGATATCCGTGTCGTCAATCCGATGATGCCGGACGGGCGCGAGATTTCCGTGCTCGAGATTCTCAACGACAACATGCCCTTCCTGTTCGATTCCACGACGGCGGAGCTGGCCGAGCAAGGCATCGAAGTCACCCTCGTCGCTCACCCGATCCTCGCGGTGGAGCGCGATGATCAAGGCAAGCTCCTGCGCTTTCACGGCGAAACACTGCCGGAGGGAGCGAAGGGTACGCGGGAAAGCCTGATTCATCTCCACATCACCCGCCTGGACGCCGATGCCGATCGCCAGAAGCTGATCGACGGCCTCACCAGGTCGTTGAACGACGTCCGCGCCTGCGTCACCGACTGGCGTGCCATGCGCGACCGGGTCGAGGACGCGATCAAGACCTTCTCTTCCAATCCGCCGCCGCTGCCGATCGACGAGGTCGCCGAGGCCAACCAGTTCCTGCAATGGCTCTGCGCGGACAATTTCACCTTCCTCGGCGTGCGCGAATATCGCTTCTCGCCCGACGGCGATGCGTCCGACGACATCACGACCGGCAAAGGCCTCGGCGTGCTCCGCGATCCGGATGCGAAGGTCCTGCGCCGCGGCGGCGAAATGGTGGTGATGACGTCGGAAATACGCGAGTTCATGCACGACCCTACCCTGCTCATCGTCATCAAGGCCAACGTCTCCAGCCGCGTTCATCGTCGCATCCGCATGGATTATGTCGGCATCAAGCTCTATACGCCCGACGGCCGGCTGGAGGGCGAATTGCGGGTCGTCGGCCTGTTCACCTCGGGCGCCTATACCCGCTCCGCACGGCAGATCCCTTATGTCCGCCACAAGGTGACGCGGGCGCTGCAACGCGCCGGCTTCGACCCGAACAGCCATTCGGGCAAGGCGCTCATGCATATTCTCGAAGAATATCCGCGTGACGAATTGTTCCAGGTCGACGTCGACACGCTCTACAATTTCGTCATGGAGATCCTGATCCTCTACGAGCGTCCGCGCGTCCGCGCGCTGGCGCGGGTGGACAAGTTCGATCGCTTCGTCTCCATCCTCACCTTCATTCCGCGCGACAAATACGACACCGACGTCCGCACGCGCGTCGGTGCCTTCCTGGCGCAGGTCTACAAGGGGACGCTGTCGGCCTCCTACGTTTCATTCCCTGAAGGGGCGCTTGTGCGCGTCCACTACATCATCGGACGCTATGACGGCAAAACTCCCGTCGTCGAACGCGCCACGCTCGAAGCCGGGATCAGCGCGATTGCCGCGACCTGGGCCGACAAGCTGAAGGCCGCGCTCACTGCCTCGACCGATGGCATGCGGGCACGCATGCTCACGACCCGATATGCCCAGGCCTTCAGCGGCGGCTATACCGAGGTGTTCGGCGCGGAACAGGCGATCACCGATATCGCCACCATCGAAAAGCTCACGCCGACCCGCCCCGTGGCGATTTCGGTTCACCGTGACGAAAGCGAGGCCGATCCCAAGCGCTTCGGACTGAAGGTATTCTCGCACGGCGCGCCCCTGTCGTTGTCCTACCGCGTGCCCGTGATCGAAAATCACGGCCTGCGCGTGGTCAACGAACGCACCTATCAGATCGCGCCGCGCGCCACGCCGGCGCCTCCGCCGGTTTGGCTCCACGAGATGACGATCGAGACCAGCGACGGCCAGCCGATCACGATCAACCCGGAATTCAGCCATCGCCTTGAAGCCTCGATCATGGCGGTGGTCCGCGATCACGCCGAACCCGATGGATACAACGGCCTGATCCTGCGCACCGCCCTGGGCTGGCGGGAAGTCTCGACCATCCGGGCGCTGTCCCGCTACCTGCACCAGATCCGCGCGCCGTTCACCCAGGATTACATGTGGGAGACCTTGCGCAAGAACGCCGCGATCACGGCCAGCCTCGTCGCGCTGTTCCAGACCCGCCTCGATCCACGCCTCGCCTCCACGGAGGCCGAGCGCGCGGCACGCGAGACGGCCCTGCTTGCCGAGGTCGAGGAGCAGCTCAAATCCGTCGCCTCGCTGGACGAAGACCGCATCCTGCGCCGATTCACCAACCTGGTGCAGGCGACGATACGCACCAATCTGTGGCAGATCGGCGAGGATGGACATCCGCGTCCGGTGATCTCCTTCAAGTTCGACGCGCGCCGGATCGACGACCTGCCGGCTCCACGACCTCTGTACGAGATCTTCGTCTACTCACCTCGCGTCGAAGGTATTCACCTGCGCTTCGGCAAGGTTGCGCGCGGTGGCTTGCGCTGGTCCGACCGGCCGCAGGATTTCCGCACCGAGATCCTCGGCCTCGTGAAAGCGCAGCAGGTCAAGAATGCCGTGATCGTGCCGGTCGGCGCCAAGGGTGGCTTCGTGCCCAAGCGCCTGCCGCCGCCTTCCAATCGCGACGCCTGGCTCGCGGAAGGCACCGAAGCCTATCGCATCTTCGTTCGCTCGCTGCTGGAGCTCACCGACAATCTCGACGGCGACATCGTCGTGCCGCCCGAATCCACCGTGCGCCATGACGGCGACGACCCCTACCTCGTCGTCGCCGCCGACAAGGGCACCGCCACCTTCTCCGACGTCGCCAACGCGATCTCGGTCGAGAAGAACCATTGGCTCGGCGACGCCTTCGCGTCCGGCGGCAGCCAGGGCTACGACCACAAGAAGATGGGGATCACGGCGCGCGGTGCCTGGGAGACGGTCAAGCGCCACTTCCGCGAGCTCGGCACCGACATTCAGACCACGCCGTTCACCGCGGTCGGGGTGGGCGACATGTCCGGCGACGTTTTCGGCAATGGCATGCTGCTCTCGCCGGCGACAAAGCTCGTGGCGGCTTTCGATCACCGCGACATCTTCATCGATCCCTCGCCCGATCCTTCGATCAGCCTCGCCGAGCGCAAGCGCCTGTTCGACCTGCCGCGATCGAGCTGGCAGGACTACAACAAGTCGCTGATCTCGCCGGGCGGCGGCGTGTTCTCGCGCCAGCTCAAGGCGATCCCGCTCACTCCGGAGATGCGCACCCTGCTGGATCTCGACAAGCCGCAAGCCACGCCTTTCGAGGTGATGACGGCAATCCTGAAGGCGCGCGCGGATCTCCTGTGGTTCGGCGGCATCGGCACCTATATCCGCTCCGCCGGGGAAAGCGACGATCAGGCCGGTGACCGCGCCAACGATCCGATCCGCATCACGGGCGGCGACGTGCGGGCCCGGGTGATCGGCGAAGGCGCCAATCTCGGCGTCACCCAGCGCGGCCGCATCGAGGCGGCGCAGAAGGGCGTCAAGCTCAACACCGACGCCATCGACAACTCGGCCGGCGTGAACACGTCCGACGTCGAGGTCAATATCAAGATCGCGCTGGCGCGCCTCGAGCGCGAGGGGCGCCTCAGCCCCGCTGACCGCAACAGCCTGCTGGCCGCGATGACCGACGAGGTCGGCACGCTGGTGCTGCGCAACAACTATCTGCAGTCGCTGGCGCTCTCGCTCGCCGAACGCAAGGGCGTGGCCGAGACCGGCTTCCTCACGCGCCTGATGCAGTCGCTCGAGCAACGCAGCTTGCTCAGCCGCGCGGTGGAGTTCCTGCCCGACGACGCAGCGCTCACCGAGCGCACACGGCGCGGCCAGTCCCTCGCACGGCCCGAGCTTGCCGTTCTGCTCGCCTACGCCAAGCTGACGCTTTACGATGACCTGCTCGGCACCAGCGTGCCGGACGATCCCTATCTTGCCCGAGAACTATCGCAGTATTTTCCGCGCGAGGTTCAGGACAAATACCCGACGGCGGTCGAATTCCACCGCCTGCGGCGGGAGATTATCGCGACCAGCCTCGCCAATGCGGTGATCAACCGCGGCGGCCCGGCCTGTGTCGTGCGCCTGATCGACGAGACGGACGCCGATATCCCGACCATCGTCATGGCCTATGTGGCGGTCGATGAATGCTACGGGCTGAAGTGGCTCAGCGACGCGATCGACGCGCTCGATACCTGCATCGACGGGCAGGTGCAGCTGTCGCTCTACGCTTCCGTGCAGGATCTCCTGCTCTCCCGCATGGTCTGGTACGTGCGCAATGTCGATTTCAAAGACGGGCTGGAGGCCGTCGTCGCGCGCTTCGGCCCGGCTATCCGCGAGATCGTCGCCGGGCTCGACGCCGCGTTGCCGACGGACTTGCAGGCCGCACGTGCCAAGCGGCGGCAGGAACTCACCGATGCCGGTGTCCCGGCCGGCCTCGCCGGCGAACTCGCCGATCTCGACGCTCTGGTCTCGGCGCCCGATATCGTGACGGTTGCGGAGCGTACCAACCGCCCCATCGGCGACGCCGCCGCGACCTTCTTCGCCGCCGAGGCGAATTTCCGTCTCGACCGGATCGTCGCCGCCGCGCGCAGCGTGCCGGCAAACGATTATTTCGAACGGATGGCGATCGACCGCGCCGTCGAGCAGATCGCCGGCGCCGAAAGAAGGCTGGCCGCGGATATGCTGGCAACCGGCCAGTCCGGCCAGCAGGCTGTCGAGACCTGGCTCGCGGCGCACCCGGAAGCTGCGCGCATCCGTCGCTCGGTCGAGGAGATCGCGGCCAGCGGCCTGACGCTCGCCAAGCTGACGGTGGCGGCGAATCTGCTGGGGGACCTGGTCAAGGCCTGAGGCGTGCGAGGCAGCGATGTGAAACATGCTAGCGCAGGTTGCTAGCCGGCGAACGGAGGACTCCAATGATCCACGCCACTTGCCATACCGCCGATAATGTCCGCTGTATCGAGTTCGATGCCACGCCCTGGTTCAGCGAGGCTGACGCTCCGAGCATTATCGATTTGGCCCAGCGAGGATGGGCCAGCACGGCGATTGCAGATTCCCTCGAGCGCCGACGGGGCTATGAAGGCTTGCACGACCTCGTTGAGTATGCGGCGAAGCGACTGCAACCTGAATCCCTGGAGGACCCAAGCTGGGAAACCTTCGCATGCGTCGTCGATGGACCCGACGCCGTGGCCTGGCTCGAGGGCAACCGGCCCGACATTGTGGCAAGGATCCGGAACGCCATGTGAGGCGCCAGCAATTGCGACGATTGACCGGCGGCATCGCACGCGAAGCGGAAATGGCGCTTCCCAGGAAGTAACGGGGGATGCTCACCCCCCGAATGCTAGGGCGTGTACTCATAAATCCGGTACCCGCGTGCGGTGATAGCGAGGTCCGGATCACCCTCGAAAGCAGGCGTCGGACGATGCGGAAGTGAATGTCCGCTAAGGGCCAAGAACAGACATCACGTAGGTGGACCATCCTTTACTTGGCGTTCCCCTCTGATCCGCCTTAAGGTGCCTCTTGGTTGGATTGTGTGCCATGGTGCAAGAGAGGCCAGTCCGGGTCGAGCGCAGATTGTCGGCGATAATGGCCGCCGACGTGGCTGGCTACTCGCGGCTCATGCATAGCGACGAAGAGGCCACGCACGCCAGATTGACCTCTCTTCTAACGGAGGCCGTCAATCCGTCAATCACTGAACACGGCGGCCGCATCGTCAAGAACACCGGCGACGGGTTCTTGGCGGAGTTTCCGAGCGCAGTGCAAGCGGTTCGAGCTGCTCTACAATTCCAGACCCGGGTCAAAGAACTTACAATCGCCGATGCGGAAGACACGCGTATTGGTTTCCGTGTCGGCATCAATGTCGGCGACGTGATTGTCGAGCCGCATGACGTTTTTGGCGACGGCGTAAATATTGCGGCACGGCTTGAGAGCATCGCAGAGCCCGGCGGTATCTGCATTTCGTCTTCTGCTTACGACCATATCCGAGGCAAAGTCGGCATCGAATTCACCGATCTGGGCGAGCAAGCCCTCAAGAATATCGAACGTCCCGTGCGCGCCTATGCTGCTGTGGTCCTGGAACGATCATCCACGCCGGCAGCATCGGCCGAGCGCGCGAGGCCCAGCGCACTTTCAGCGCCTCGTCTTTCGATCGTGGTGTTGCCGTTCGCTAACCTCAGCGGCGATCCCGAGCAGGACTATTTCGTGGATGGCGTGACCGAAAGTTTGACAACTGATTTGTCGCGTGTCGCAGGTTCATTCGTCATCGGCCGACACACCGCATTCACTTACAAAGGTAAGGCGGTCGATCTCAAGCAGATCGGCCGAGAGCTGAACATCCGCTACGTGCTCGAAGGGTCTGTACAGCGGAACGGTAACCGGCTTCGGGTGAACGTTCAGCTTATTGAAGCTGAAACCGCCAGTCACCTTTGGGCGGACCGCTTCGACAAACCCGTCGCCAATCTGTTCGATATGCAAGACGAAATCGTCGCGCGGCTCGCTAACGCACTGAATACCCAACTCATTGAGGTTGAGGCACGACGAGCGGGTCGCTCGCTAGATCCCGATGCAACGGACCTGAACTTCCAAGGTACCGCGTGGTTAAATAAGGGCGCGACCCCCGAGCACTTGAGGCAGGCGCGTGGTTTTTTCGAACGTGCCCTAACCATTGATCCCCGAAGTGTGGGAGCGCTGGTCGGCATGGCAACCCTCGATATGATAGTAGGAATTGCCGTACTAACCGACGACCGCATCGGACGCTTTTCGGCCGCCGAAACAAATGCGATCAAGGCGCTTTCATTGACCCCAGATGACGCCTCCGCTCATTTTATCTTGGGTTGCGTCTACATGTTCACCAACCGCCATGCCCGAGGGATTGCTGAATGCGAACAAGCATTAGTGCTCAATCCTAATCTTGCCGACGCTCATGCCGCGCGTGGTTTGGCCAAATTTTTAATCGGTCGGGCCGCAGAGACCGAAGGTCACATACTTGAGGCTCTTCGTCTCTCCCCCCGGGACACCTTTGCTAACTGGTGGATGCATTGCCTAGGCAGGGCCAAGATACAACTAGGTGCGAATGCCGAGGCCGTCAATTGGCTACGACGAAGCATTGAGGCCAACCGAAATTTTCCTCTCACTCATTTTCAGTTGGCCGCTGCCTTGGGCTTGCTCGGTGCGCTGGATGAGGCGCGAGCTGCTGCAAAAGAGGGGCTTGCGCTCGATCCCGGCTTTACTATCCGCCGCTTCAGCACCGCGAAATCAAGCGACAATCTGACTTACCTTGCTGGGCTGGAGCGGGTCTGTCAGGGCATGCGCCTAGCCGGGGTGCCTGAGGGGTGATGTCGCAGACGGGTCACAAGGCGACATCCTTGCGGTCGGGCCGCCTGTCCGCTTTGCCTCTCCAAAGCGGACATCCTGGATTTATGAGTACGCGCCCTAATGCTGCACGCGGTCCGGAAATGCCGTGTAGACGAACCAGGGTTCTGGATCCTCGGCCGTCGGAACATGGTTTTGCCTCGGCCTGATGACGATGGTCACGCCCTTCAAGTGCTCGTCCCAAAACACGCCCTTGTCGAGCACCTGATCGTTCGGGTTCTTGTAGACCTTCTTGAGCCATCCGCCGCCGGTTTCGTAACCGACGGCCTTGTTTTCTCGGACCCACTCCTTGCCGCCGGCCGTCGTTGTCCGGATCTCATCGATATTGTCGTGGATGATCTGTCCGATCGCCTTCATCATCGTGTCCTGATCGCGCCACCTCGAAGCTGCCTTGGTCTTGCCTTGACCCCGCCAGACACTGAAATTTGTCGGCTGACCGTTGGTTTCCGATGGTGGCACCGCGAGCTTCTTCTCGCCGACGACCCTCTCCAGGAGTTTCGTCTCGGTCAGGTGCTCGTTGTGTCGTCCCAAAAGGTGCCCTCCCTCCTTTTCCCATATCAGCAGCTCGCGCGCGCCGACCTGCTTGTATTGCTTCGGCAAGCGAGGGGTGACGCTCGGCGGTGCGCCAACCGGCTTCTTCGGTGGGCCGGGCTTCATCGCCTGCACGAACAGGCCGCCCGGCTCCGAGCCCGTCGCCATGCTGAAGTGCAGGAAGGAAACATTCATGCCGACGTAGCCCGCGAACGTATTGGTCAGCATCGCCAGTTCGAGAAGCTCGTGGCGGCGCCGGATGTTGAATTCGATCGTGGTTCGGAAATCGACCAGGTCCGGGGTGGTCGATCCGTTCAGCATCATCTCGTCGCGGGCGTTCATGGGGATGATGGTGCCGTTTCGCCGCACGTAATGATCGATGATCGGCGGCTCATAAGGCTTCAGCCGCACCAGCCGCATTCCGGGAATGCTGGTCCGGACCGGGACGTCGTCGAGCGAAAGCTCGAGCTTTCGTCCGTCGTCGTAGTAAACGACCATCGTATGGAATTCGAAGGTATTCGGATTCGGATCGCTGGTGACGTTCGAGATGTTATGGTTGACGAAGCGCTCCTGATATTCCGGGTCGGAATGGGCTATCGTGCGAACGGTCTTGGCGTCTTCATCGACCAGTCGATATTGCTGGCTCCGTGGCTCCGGCTTCGGCGCCGCCCCCTTCACCGCCGTCAGGATTGCGAGCAGATCGTTCCGCGCGCTCGGCGACACACGAGTGTTGAAAGCGGTGGCAAGCGCATCGCTCGCATCCGGCGTGGAGAGACGTTCGTACAGCTTCAAGGCCAGTGCCGGATCGTCGACCGCCTGAAAGGCCGTTTTCAGCGAATTCAGACGCCGCACCCCGTCCGGCCCCGAAAGCGGCGCGCGCAGCAGCGCCATCACATCGGTCTCGAATTGCTGCTCTGTCATCTCTGGTCTCCAACAACCGCCCGGCAACGTCCTTTGGACGTAGCGGGCGTTGCGTTGGTTCGAACGGTCGCGACATGTTGAACGGCCCGGAGGCTCTCGTTCTGTCTGTGATCTCGACGCACACTGAGGGCCACACGCGCGCGCGCCGAAGATCAGGTAGACGCGGCGAGACCGAGGAGTTTCGCGCGTGGACCGACGCTGAAATGATGGCGTTCGAGAAACGTTGGCGTTACGGCACGAAGCAACACGCCGCCTACGAACTCAAGCCTATCCTTCAAAGGGGCGCGCTGCCAAAATATCGAAAACAACCTCTGGATGGCGCGCCACTCAGAATAAAACCGCGAACTCTCATATCATTGAAAACTGCGACATAAAATTCAAGCGGGCCTGACCATCGGCTTTGCCGTTGGTCATCGGACCTTCATCCGCCTCACACCTTCACGCTCGCATCGATCAGCAGCTTGGCCACCGTGAACGCCGACTGCGCCGGCCCCTCTTCGGACTGCTGGCCGGTGACGTAGATGCCTTCGATGAGCAACAGCAGGGCGTCGCCGAGCACGGCCGGGTGACGCGCGCCCATGGCGGCGGCGAGCTCGCGCAGGCGCTTGCGAAAGACCTTCTTGTGCGCTTCGGCGACCTGCCGCGCGGGATTGTCCCGCGACGGGTATTCCACGGTCGCGTTGCTGAGGCCGCAGCCGCGATAACCCTTGCGCACGGCGCGCGTGGACAGCTCACGGATATAGGCGAGCACGTGCTCGCGCGCATCGCCGTAGGATTTTCCGCCGGGCTTCTCGAATTCCTCCCAGAAACGCAGGTCATAGTCGCGCATATAGGCGGCGGCGAGATCGTCCTTTGACGCGAAGCTGCGATAGAGGCTCGGCTTGGTGACGCCGGCTTGCTCGACCACCTCATCGACGCCGACGGCGCGGATGCCCTCGCGATAGAACAGCTCGCTCGCGGAGGCGCGGATCCGGTCGGCGGCCCGGACCGGGCGTTCCGCGGATGGTTCGACGGTTTTCTTCATGACGGCTTTTCCGGATTCTCCCGCACGGCAGGCTTGACAATGTTACTTACCGGTACGTATACACACCGCATCGCAATACGTACCGGTAAGTAACATGCCCAATGCCTCCATTCAACCCACCCCCGTCCCGAGACGCCCGTTCGGCCAGAATTACGTATTCGTCGTCGTCGCCGTGATCTTCCTTGCGCTGCTCTCTTCGGCGGGCCTGCGCGCGACGCCGGGCGTGCTGATGCTGCCGCTGCAACAGGCGTTCGGCTGGAACGTCGGCGTGATCTCATCGTCCGCCGCGATCGGCATCTTCCTCTATGGCCTGGCGGGCCCGTTCGCCGCGGCCGTGATGCAGCGCTTCGGCATCCGCCGCACGGTGCTGGGCGCGCTCGCGCTGATGTCGGCGTCGACCGGCGCCAGCTATTTCATGACCGCGCCGTGGCAATTGTTCCTGACATGGGGATTGCTCTCCGGCATCGGCTCGGGCGCGGTCGCCAACGTGCTCGGCGCCACCATCGTCAATCGCTGGTTCACCACCAATCGAGGCCTCGTCATGGGACTGCTGACGGCGAGCACCGCGACCGGCACGCTGATATTCATGCCGGGCCTCGCGGCGTTGGTGGAATGGGGCGGCTGGAAGCCGGTGGTGCTGACAGTCGCTGCGTGCTGCGCGGCACTCATTCCGCTGGTCTATTTTCTCGTGCCCGAGCGGCCGGCGTCGGTCGGCCTGCGCTCATTCGGTAGCCAGCACGACGATCATGCCGCGCCGGCGGCGCAGGGCAATCCGTTCACCGCCGCGTTCTTGAACCTCGCGCGCGCAGCGAAGACGCGGGCGTTCTGGTTCCTGTTCGCCACCTTCTTCATTTGCGGTTTCACCACCAACGGTCTCGTCGGCACCCATCTGATCGCGTTCTGCAGCGACCATGGCATCGTCGAGGTGCATGCGGCGAGCCTGCTCGCGTTGATGGGGTTCTTCGACCTGTTCGGCACCACCTTCTCAGGCTGGCTCACCGACCGTTTCGATCCGCGCAAGCTGCTGTTCCTGTATTATGGGCTGCGGGGCCTGTCGCTGATCTACCTGCCCTACTCGGATTTCTCGCTGGTCAGCCTGTCGGTGTTCGCGGTGTTCTATGGTCTTGACTGGATCGCGACCGTGCCGCCGACCGTGCGCATCGCCAACGAAGCATTCGGTGACAAGAACGCGCCGCTGGTGTTCGGCTGGGTGGTCGCCGGCCATCAGCTCGGCGCCGCCTGCGCCGCGTTCTTCGCCGGCTTCATGCGCTCCGCCCAGGGCGATTACCTGCAGGCCTTCATGATCGCCGGCGTCACCGGCATCATCGCGGCCGTCCTGTCACTGATGATCGTCCGGCGCCCGGCGCAAGCCGTGCTCGCCGCGGCGTGAGAAGGGGCACACAGTGGTGCGACGTACAGCCGCTATTCGGCGCGCACGTAAGTCGAACGGAAATAAATATCCGGACCGCCGGTCGGATCCTTCATCGGATCCGACGTCATCGTCAGGTCATTGCCCTCGATCTCGAAACCAAAGGTGATCGGCTGCAGGTACTGCACCGCGGACACTTCGGGATAGAATACCACCTTGTTGCCGCCGATCGACTCGAAGGGACCGGCGGCACTGGCCATGGTTTTCGACCATGCGATACGGTCGGCATCGGTCACGGCGCCGACGCTGGCTTTGCGATCCTCGGCGAAGAACATGTAGATCATCCGGTGACCTGTGGTGTGGATGCGATAGCCCTTGGGGTGCTCCCCGTAGGTCTTCACCACGGTCTCGACGCCGACCTGCCGCCGCTCGAAGCTGACCAGCTTCCAAACGCCGATGAATTGCAACGGCACGTCGTCGGTCATGGCGTCCATCAAGGCCCCCTGGTGGCGCTGAGCGTCCGGCTTCGTGCGCAGACGCTTATTCGTCGTCTATTCGACGAACGCGCCTCGGCATTCGAAAATCCTTGATTTTGCTGGCGCTCCCTAGGGGAATCGAACCCCTGTTTCAGCCTTGAGAGAATTGCATCGCGCACGTTGGCGAACGTCAGCGAACGAGAATAACACATTTGATTTCAATTGCTTAGTTCGTACTCGTTTGGTACTGTTCGTGACCATCTTCGACCGCCTGTTGAAGAAAACTTGAAGAAATGGGGAACGGCAGTTGGCACGCTCGGCGCGGCACTCGTCGCTTGAAACGCGCACCGCTCGCGCGAGACTGAAAGTACGCCGGACGCCCTACTTCGCCAAAATCGCGAAGGGCCTGCGTCTAGGCTACTACCGCGGTGCGAACTCCGGGTCGTGGGTCGCCAGCTTCTATTGTGGCGCCAAAGGCTATGTGACGAAGGCAATTGGTGCAGCCGATGACACCGTCGATGCCAACGGCGCAACTGTCTTCGACTTCTGGCAGGCCCAGGACCAATCCCGAACCTGGGCAGAACGACAACGTCTTGTCGTTGCAGGCATTGTTCGGAACGGACCGTATACGATCAAAGATGCAGTCGAAGACTACTTGTCGGGAACCGCCGCTGAAAAGAAGCCTGCTGCAGTCAAGGGCGCGAAGTACGTGTTCGACGCTTGGATCCTGCCCGAACTTGGGTCACTCAAGATCGACGAGGTGACGACCGAGAAGCTGGTTCGGTGGCGCAACAAGATCGCAACCGCGCCTAAGCGGGTGCGGACCAAACGCGGCGCGGCTGAACAGGCTACGCATGAAACTGCTGATGATGACGATGCGCGCCGTGGCCGCAAGGCGACCGCAAATCGAATTCTCACCATGCTGAAGGCGGCACTCAACCGAGCGTTTTATGCCGATCGCGTCGCATCGGACAGCGCCTGGCGCAAGGTCAAGCCGTTTAAGAATGTTGACGGGCCGATCGTGCGATATCTCAATTTGCGTGAGGCGCGTCGTTTGGTGGATGTCTGTCCGCAAGATTTTCGGAAGTTGATCGAAGCGGCACTATATACCGGCTGCCGCTACGCGGAGCTCGGCCGCCTCAAGTATGAAGATTACAACAATGACAGCGGCACCTTGTCGGTCAGGTTGAGCAAGGGCAAGAACCGTCACGTCTTCCTCACGGAGGAAGGAAAGCAGGCCTTTCGTCAATGGACGGCCAACCTCGAAGCCGGCAAGCGAATTTTCTTGAGGCGTGACGGCAAGCCGTGGGGCACCTCTCATCAACAGCGGCCACTCGATGAGGCCAGTGATCTTGCTGGAATAGCCCCTGCAGTTAACTTTCACATTCTACGACATACACACGCGTCCTACCTTGCCATGGCCGGCGTTCCGATGGCCGTGATCGCCAAACAACTAGGCCATGCCGATACACGAATGACCGAAAAACATTATGCTCACCTCGCGCCAAGTTATGTCGCGCAGACGATCCGAGAAAACTTCCCCGTGCTTGGCTTGAGCGCGTTCGGACAGGTTGCGCAGTTTCGAAGTCGAGCGGCCACGCAACCTAAGACCCCTGCGTCCCGAACGTAAGCATCAGTCGAAAAAATCAACAAAAACAATGAAGCTCGATCCTGATTGACCACCTTTGTCGCCCTTTGTTCACGGGGTTTCGGTGGTCAATCGGTGGTTGGCGTCTGATCCCAGACGCGAGAGTTGCTTGTCAAATCGGCTACCAACGAAGCCGATCGTGGACATAACGATCCGTCGGCACTTGCAAGTCCGTCGGGGGTTCGAGTCAGGAGACCGCTACATCGCTAGACCCATTATTTCGGAGGCCCTGTTTTCTTATCGACGCGCAGCGTAACCGGCACGGTGGGCGCTTCGAAAGTCCGCCAGATGCCACCTTTTGTGCGCGATCTAACTACGGCTTCGAAAGCTACCTTTGGACCACCTGGAGCCAGCACTAACGTTCCAGGGTCAACGGTACTGCTTCACGGGGACCTTCAATTTTGGTTGCCGCAAAGAATGCGAGCGCGCGGTCGCAGACCTAGGAGCCGAGGCGGGACCCCTAACTCAGAAAACGAGAGTTCTGGTGGTCGGCGTCTACGCGACCGACTCGTGGAAGCACTCCTCCTTTGGCAATAAGGTCATGAAGGCTTGCGAGTGGCGCGATAGCGGTTGGCCTATTTGCATCGTCTCCGAGCCTCATTCGAGGGGGTACCTTTCAATCTGATCGTGCAATCACTCAGCTTCAAGATCCATCGTCGCGACGGTAGGCTGCCGGTGAGACCACGATCCCCGCTACATAAATGGCGAGTTCGAACTCGCCTAATCGCGCTGGTGACCTAACGCAATGCAACAACATTAAGGTTCGATGCCGGACCAATGACTGTCCCTCTTCTCGTCGCCATAGTCCTATCGCTCTTTTTTGCAGGATCGGCAGCTGCGGAATACGGCGAACGAGGCGGTCCTGGTTATCGTGGCCCGAATAGTAAATGCGTCGGCTGGGCAGAGATGGGGCGCGTATGTGGCACCTGAAACTCGGTGCAGAGCCGAGGCTGTAGCACCGAATGCGTCCGAGGCCGCCGGTCACGGCGCCAAGATTGAAGAACTGCGCCAATTGCAGAAGAAATAAGATGTTCTTCATTGGCATCGGTCATTCCTACCGGAGGGCAGCCTAACTCGGGACGTCGTTGCCGCTATTTGTGCGCGGACCTTCGCCGAAAAAGTCGTCCCGGGTACGTTCAAATCCGGAGGATACCGGATTTGCGGATGGTGGCTTTGACGCCCTGATTGGGCTCATCACCACGAAGGAATCGAAACCGTAGCGAAATTGAATTTCGAGAGGTTTCGCCTCCATTCGATCAATAGGCTACAAGGCAGTTCAGAATGAACTTCGATCAACAAATTCCAGATTTGATGACAAGCCCCGATGACACCCGCCGGGGCACCAAACCGGCTGCGAAACTGAGGTCACCGACATAGCCAGCGGGCAACGCGGACGTGCAGGAGACAATAAACGCGGAGATTTCCTGCACCAAGCAATGCGCTTGGACGAGCTTCCGAGCACAACCGCCCTTGGCCGATCGTCTCTTTGTGATAGTCGAACGGCGCGAGATGTCCGGGCGCCAATTTGTCAACAGGGCCGTGACCGAAGTCGCCGACTAGTCAACGATGCGCTGAGAACAGTCGCTCGCGGTAGGGCGAACATAGCTTGGCGTTGTGAGCGCGGTGGCGTCTCGTTGGCGCACCCTCACGGCCCCAGTTGCCTCGAGGCGTTGGACATTGAACAGAGCAGAGGAGAATCCGGCCCGCGGCAACTTAATGGACTATCAGCGTGGATGCGTTTGCGGCTATCCACAATGCCCAGATAGCCAAGGCAAGCGACACGATCCACGTGCCCAGCGCGCCGATGAATTGCATGGTAAATTTGGGTCGCTCGATACCTAGCGCGTGAACGATTCGCGCGAGCACGTAGACAATTCCTACTGCTTCCAACACCCTTGATGAGCCACCGGCGTATTCGATCAGCGCCATCAGGATCAGGACGAAGGGCGTGTATTCGACAAAGTTGGCGTGTGCTCGCATGCGGGCCCGCAATATTGCGATCCCGAGATCGCCAACACCCCCGGGCCCCTTTAATCGAACTTGTACGCAACGATAGGCGAGCCACAAGTTGAGCAAGCCTAATGTCCCAGCGAAGACAAGGGCGATCGGCAACGGCATTACGGAACGTTTCCCTTTATTCGCCATGGTTGGCGCCCCCAGGGGCCCGAAAATTGCCGTGGTTCGCTCGGGCAGCTCGAAGCCGGGCCAGATCCCTGCGCACGTGAGCAGCGTACTTAACAGCCGTATAAGCACCGCCGTGAGCTACGCGCGGCGGCTAAGTCGTCCAGGATACATTGGATGGTGTATCATCCGTGTCTAGGAGGAGACATCTCTCATATATTACAGACATCATCTAATGACTACAAGCGCGATAATCGTTCACCGCAAGGATTTGGCTGCGGTGCATACTTCGCGCTGACCGGCGTGCTCCAGTTGCCTGGAAGAATCTCGCGATGAATCCATGACACAATCGCCCGCCCTGCCTTGAGCACTGCGCCATGTCCAGAAGCATTTACTGCTCATACCCCACGACGGCGGCTAACTTTGGCAAAAAATTGCAGGCAATGCTGTCTTGGATCAATGTCGCCTCGGGGGCTACGCGCGGGCTAGTACTCGGGCGGCGATCCACGGCGCTGCAGTTTTGCTAAACGAGCAGATCTGTCTGCCTTCGCGAAGCGTTTCCTGTTGAACGGAACCGCGCCGGCGCCTGCAACGACCTCGATATCCTCCAGGCGAAGCGTTCGTCCACCCGGCTTGAGCAATTTCGGCGACTTATCATCTTTGCCTGTCTCGCGGTCGCGGAACACCACCTGAGGTCCGTCGGATCCAGCGAGCCAGTCGTCACCCCATCGCTTCAGAGCAAGATAAGCCGGAAAGAAGTCGCGCCCCTTGTCGGTCAACAGGTATTCCCAACGAGTCGAATGGCCGGCCAGCGGAACGCGTCGCATGATACCGGCATCGACAAATCGCTTCAGCCGATTGCTCTGGATGTTGGAGGCAACGCCGACGTAGTATTCGAACTGGTCGAACCGCTTGATGCCGTAAAAAGCCTCGCGCAGTATCAAGATGGACCAGCGGTCTCCAACGATTGCCATTGCGCGGGCGACTGAGCACTCGGCGTTGGCAACACGGTTGTTTTTGCGGTTCGTATTGGGGCGCCCCATGTCTTGATCGGGGGAGCGCTACCAACGTTCCCCCCGCGCGCTTTCCGCTGAATGTTTTGTATCCGTGGCCTAAAGCGCGAGCCTCTAGCGGCGCGTTGCTTAATTTCGCATCCAGACCGGAGCACCAATCTAGAACGACAGCTCCACATTGAAACAAAATTTGATGGGATAAGTCTAAAAGACGACTTGATCTACTATCCTTCTTTGAGTGGCGACGTTCCAGCCATTCGATGGGTAAGTAGTGATGACCGATCAACAATTGGCTCTTCAGGCCGTCAGCGAAGCCCAATGCATCCTGAACGAATACCTTCAGCCCCGCCCCCACGACAATGAGCGCATCCTCGACAGGTTGGTGGAGGTTCTTGAGCGGCCCGGTTTGATAATTGCAGTGAGCCGGTTGCAGCAACGAAGTAGTCTCTGAGTGCTCAGATGACGAAACAATCTCCATTAATTCCTTTGGCCGCTTGCATCGCTACATTCTCGTTGGGGGGAACGCCAACTGCGCAGGCGAAACAACAATGCAGTGCCGCGATGCCACCAAATCGGCACGAGTATTGGTCTTGGCGCCTCATCGACGGACGAAAATGCTGGTACGAAGGCAAGCCCATGCTTTCAAAATCATTATTGGAGTGGCCTGTGCAGGTTTCGACGCAGCCGCGTCTCACTGAAGAGCTTGCAAGTGCCCTCATAGAGAAGCCTAGCGATCCGATAGATTCAGAAGAGTTGGCGCCGACGCACGAGAATACTTTCGATGCACTGTGGCGCACCAGGGTTGAACAGCGGTAGACCTTGACCTTCGACGTATGCCTACTTCCACAATGGCATTGCGGCGATGAAAGGTAAGCGTCGTTCTCAGGCCACAGCTTTGAGGTCTTGACGACAATAGGCCCACGGAAGCAGCTGATCGATGTCGCTGTTTGGATGGCCGTTGACGATCCTGGTGAGGGCGTCGGTCAGGTAAGCGAGCGGATCGACGTCGTTCAGCTTACAGGTTTCGACCAGGGAGGCGATGGTGGCCCAGTGCTCGGCGCCGCCGTCGGAGCCTGCGAACAGCGCATTTTTCCGGTTCAGCGTGATCGGACGGATCGAGCGCTCGACGACGTTGTTGTCGAGCTCGATGCGGCCGTCATTGATGAAGCGCGTCAGGCCCTCCCAGCGTGAGAGCGCATAGCGAATGGCGTCGGCCAACTTGCCCTTTTGGCTGATCAACGCGAGCTTTGCGCGGAGCCATCGCTCGAAGGCTTCCGCCAGCGGCCGGATTTTCTGCTGCCGAACGAGACGGCGCTCCTCGGCGCCGCGACCACGGATGTCCTTTTCGACGGCGTAGAACTCGGCGATATGCTTGAGCGCCTCGCTGGCAATGGGCGCGGGACCGGGTGTGGCAAGTTCGTAGAAGTTACGTCGCATGTGCGACCAGCAGAATGCAAGTTGGACATCGCCACGCTCGGCGAGCTTGCCATAGCCGGCATAGCCATCGACCTGCAGGATCCCTTCGAAGCCTGCGAGATGGGCGATCGGCCGATCGGCTTTGCGATCGGGGGCATAGACATAGGCAACGCCCGGCGGATCGGCACCGCCCCACGGCCGGTCGTCCGCTGCATAGGCCCAGAGCTGACCGGTCTTGGTGCGCCCGCGGCCGGGATCGAGCACCGGCATCGTCGTCTCGTCGGCGAACAGCTTTGGCCGTTGCCTGAGCTTGCCGAGCAGACGGTCATGCAGCGGACGCAGGTGGAAGGCAGCTTGTCCTACCCAGTCCGCCAGCGTCGAACGATCGAGCTCAATGCCCTGGCGGGCGTAAATCTGCGCCTGCCGGTAGAGCGGCAGGTGATCGGCATATTTGGAGACCAGGACGTGGGCGACGGTGGCCTCGGTCGGCAATCCGCCCTCGATCAGCCTAATCGGGGCCGGCGCCTGCATGACCCCGTCCTCGCAAGCCCGGCAGGCGTATTTGGGACGCCTGGTCACGAGGATCCGGAACTGCGCCGGGACCAGGTCCAGCCGCTCGCTTCTATCCTCGCCGATCCGGTGCAACTCGCCCTGGCAACAGGGACAGGTCTTGCCCTCGATGTCGACGACGACCTCGATCCGCGGCAGGTGCATCGGCAAGGCGCCACGGTTGCCGCGGCGCGTGCGAGCCCGCGCCTCACGGCCTTCAGGTGCGCTCACGTCCTGTGCCGTCTCGTTGTATGCGGCAACCTGCTCGACGTCTTCCAAGCCCAGCAGCATCTGATCTTCAGGCAGCGTCTCTGCCCGCCGGCCAAACCGATGCCGCTGCAATTCCTTGATGATCTGACGCAGCCGTTCGCTCTCGCATCGTTCGGCAAGCAGCATCGCTTTCAGCGTCTCGGGATCGTCAGGCAGGGCGTCGCTCACACCCAATTCAGAGCATATTCGCCGCCATCTGGCGACGCGTCCGACGCTCCTGATTCATTTCGCCGCAGCGCTGCCAACAGCTATCCGGCCTGCGTTGGCGTCGACGTCTCCCGCGCCTCATGCACAAGCCGCCAGTCGAGCCCTTCCAGCAGCGCCGACAATTGCGCCGCCGACAGGCGCATCACGCCGTCCTCGATCTTCGGCCAGCGGAAGATCCCATCCTCGAGCCTCTTGGCGAACAGGCACAGACCCGTTCCGTCCCAGAACACCAGCTTGATCCGATCCGCCCGCTTGGCCCGGAACACATAGACAGCTCCCGAGAATGGATCTGCCCGCATGCTCTCGCGCACCAGGGTCGCGAGCCCTTCCATCCCCTTACGGAAGTCCACCGGCTTGGTCGCCACCATCACCCGGACCGCACCCGACGGACCGATCACCGGCTCGCCTTCAGCGCCTGGACAATCGACGCAACCATCGTCGTATCCGCACCACGACCGGCCCGGATCATGATGCCGTCGACTTCGATCTCGATAATCCCGGCATCGCAACGGCGAGCCCGGGTATCCGCTTTGGCCTTGCAGCGCACCGCTTTGCGCTCCCGGTCAACAGCGGGCGCCGGCACCGCGGCATCCACCACCGCCGGCACAAACTGTACTTCTTCTATTGCGGAATGACCGCCTGCTGCTTCTCGCAACTGACGTCGCCAGCCAAACAACTGCTGCGGTGACAATCCATGCCGTCGGGCTACCGAACAGACCGAGTCGCCGCTCGCCACGATCTCCGCAACGATCCGCGCCTTGTCCCCATTGCTCCACTTCCGCCGACGGCCGGCTCCGGTGAAGACTTCAAGCCGCCGCACCGGCTCCGTGATAGCACTATGCTCTGTGTCCATTCTAAGCCTAACGGTCCAAACCGAACCGCAGACTCGCAGATCACCCCGTCATCCGGAAGGTGGCCGCTGAACAGCGCTTACGATGAAAGAGGCTCCCAGCGCTGAGAGCTAGGGTGCGGACTGGAGCACCAGCTGCCCTAGCCTGGGCGCAATGACCAGTGCGAGCCGGACGTGCCGTGAACCATTGGGCTGGTGCGCTCTGTGCGACACCTTCGGGGGATGAAGCCGCCGCGGTGGTTGTTTGTCCATGACCCGCGCTGAATCGAAACAGCCCCGGCAGGGCTTGGGGAGCACACCGGGGCCGCTTCGTGGGACGCCCCTTTCCGGAGGAGCGCAATTCACAGTATCGGGAAAAAGTGGCAATCGGTACTGCGCTAGCGGGCTACTCCGGAAGGTGTCCTAACGGTTCCGTCGCCGTAGAATTCCGTAAGGAAGGGCTGAAAGCTGAGTGAGAGCCTTGGCGACGACGTTGCCGGACGACACCACCAAGGCTCAACCACAAAACGGATAGCCCTTGAATGGATCGTGCCAGCATGCGGACCATTTCGGCCAAACTTTGGCAGCGCCGAAATAGGCCAAGCTGGCTGACCATCATATTTTAATGCGAGCTTCCGAGCGAAGCATGCTTCGTGATGAGCCTCTCTTGGCCTCGGCGTGTGCCCCCTCGCTGGGGCCATTCTTTGGGTAGGGCGGATCGCCAACCCCTCGCCAGCCTGCTGCTAATATTATCCTGATGGACCTCTTCCTCCGCCCCACCGTCATAGCCGGCGACATTGACCTAGTCCTTGTGAGCGGCCGCACGTTGCCCGATAGCCCTAGCGGCTTTTCCCTAGAGGGATAGGGCGCGATCATGGGGAATGGGATCCAAGTCTCGCGAATACATGTTCGGCGCGACGGTCAGGCACCGTAAGCGCTGTTTTCAGGCCACAGCTTTGAGGTCGTGACGGCAATAGGCCCACGGCAGCAGGTGATCGATCTCGTTATTCGGATGACCGTTGACGATCCTGGTGAGCGCGTCGGTCAAGTAGGCAAGCGGATCGACATCGTTCAGCTTACAGGTTTCGACCAGGGAGGCGATGATAGCCCAGTGCTCGGCACCACCGTCGGAGCCTGCGAACAGCGCATTTTTCCGGTTGAGCGTGATCGTCGTGCCGCCCTGCACAAGGAGAATGTGCTCCTAAGGACAATGCCGCAAGCTTCAGACCCTCCACGGTGGTCAGATAGGGGAAGATGGTGCTGGCAAGCTGTTGAACCGTCAGGCCATGGCGCGCAGCGAGTGCGCGCGACACCTGGTCAAGCCCGATCGTTGAGACGCGAACCGCGTATCCGGCGCCGCGCGCGGCAGCCTCTGTCAGTCCGACGCTTGCCACCTGTGGGTCGCTGAACAAGATACCGGGCATCGCGCTATTGTCGTGGCGCAGGCTATCACCGTTTAGGGCATTCTTCGCCGCGATTTTTGCGCTGTAGGCCGCCATGTAGACGAACTGATCGCGGCCGGTGACGTCGCCCGCTGCATAGACGCCATTCCGGCTTGTGCGCATTCGGTCGTCGACGACGATGCCACCCTTTGGCGAGACCGCTATGCCACATTCGACCAGCCCAAGGCGTTCGACATTAGGCGTCCGACCTGTGGCGATCAGCGCCCGTTCGGCGTCGATGGTCATGTCCTGGCCGTCGCGGATAACGTCAAGTGCAATGCCGGTTCCGGTCTTACGGATCCTGCGGTAGGTGACGCCGGCGACTACGGCGATTCCTTCGCCCAAGAAATATCCGGTCAGCGCCCCACTGATCTCGGGCTCAGCTTCGGGGAGCAGGCGGCGGCAAATGCCGGCTGACGTGTGGTTCGTGATGTCCTCCTGCTCGAGGGGCCATTCCGGGGTCTCGCTCGAGCTGATGCCGCAGATGACGTCCCTGCAGCGCAAGCGCTCATAGGGGCTTCTAACAAGAAGCACGGGGCTAGGCCTTTTTCACGAACTCTGATTTCAAATTCATCGCGCCGATCCCGTCTATCTTGCAGGCGATGTTGTGTCCGTCGGTCGCCTCTGTCAGGCGGACGTTCTTGACTTTGGTTCCTCCTTTGACGACCGATGACGACCCCTTGACCTTCAGGTCCTTGATCACGATGACGCTATCGCCGTCCGACAGCACGTTGCCGTGCGCATCGCGCACGCTCGTCTCTCTCGAGGTCGCCGCTATGCCGTTATTCTCGGCGCTCCATTCATGGGCGCACGCCGGGCAAACCCATAGACCGCGATCTTGATAAGCATGCACAGAACTACATTTCGGGCATATCATTCCATCGTCCATCATCGACCTCACTAGTAAATTGTCGGAATTTCGAAGACAGGATGGAGCACGTCCCAATTCGCTTCCGAGCAAAGGGCAAAATATGATTATAGTTCACTACTGATTTATGATGAAGATGTTGAGGCCGTTGACTACCGCGTTCTTGCTCGCAGCAGCGTTGCTGTTGCACAGCACCCGCGATGGACGTCGACGTCATGTAGCTGGCCCACTCGGCCAACAGGAACACTATCTTCGACGCCTCAAAGAGCATTTACGGGGGTTAGACAGTCTGGATCTATAACCAAGGTTGTTTTTGACTAATGGTCGGCCTTGTCTACCAATCTGAGCCATTCCGCTGCCATCTCGCGCAGATTGGCCCGAGACTCCCGATCATTTGTTTGTCTCGCCAACTTCACGCAATGCTCGGCGTAATCGACGTATTTCTCGCGCTCTTCAATTGTCGGAATTGCCATGCATGACCTCGCTCGATCTTGCGGTCCGCGCAGTGCGCCGCCAAGTTTCTCGAACTCCCATTAGCATTCTACGGGCCCCACGGCCGAATGTGTAATAGGATCGCACGCTCAATGTCTGCCTAGCCCCCAGATGTACCAGATGTCTATCCCGGCTCACGTCGTATGATGAGCGATACATTTTGGCCGCCGAATCCGAACGAATTCGACATTGCGGTAGCGATGCGCGCATCTCGTGCCTTGTTAGGCACGACGTCGAACGGAATGGCCGGATCCGGAATATCGTAGTTGATGGTGGGTGGAATGCGCTGGTGTTCAAGCGTCAAAAGAGTAAACACCGCTTCTATGATCCCCGCCGCGGAGAGAGTGTGTCCGATCATCGACTTGTTGGATGAGACCGGAATCTTTCGGGCATAATCGCCAAATACAGCGGCGACGCCGAGATATTCCATCTTATCGTTTTCTGGCGTACTCGTTCCGTGAGCGTTGATGTAGTCGATCTGATCGAAGGTCACGCTTGCATCGGCAAGAGCGATGCGGATGCAATCGGCGATCGGAACCCCGTCCGGCTTGGGACGGGTACGATGGAAAGTGTCCGCCAATTCGCCGCAGCCAGCGATCACGCCCAAGATATTTGCGCCGCGCGATTGCGCGGCGTCCAGGCTCTCCAGCACGAGCGCGCCGGCCCCCTCGGCCATCACGAATCCTTGCCGGCTCTTCGAAAAGGGCTTCGATGCCCTACGCGGGTCGTCGTTTTGGGTGGATAGCGCCGACAGGAGGGAAAATCGCACCATAGCCTCGGCATTGACGGAACCGTCGGTTGCGACGCATAGCGCGGCGTCGGTTTCTCCGCGCCGAATTGCCTCGACGCCAAGTTGGATCGCTGTTGCGCCTGACGCACAGGCCGTCGATACTGAGATGGGCGATCCCTTTGTGCCGAAGGTTTCGCTGATATGGTCCGCAACCGAGCCGAACAGATAGCGGGCGTGGACCTGCGTGAAACGCCCGCCGCCGCTCGTTCGCAGCAGGATGTCGTAGTCTATGGAGCCCGCTTCGCCGGAAGCCCGTGCGATTTCTTCACGTCGTGGCCACTCGACTTCGACCGGTGCCAGACCAAGAAACAACGGGCCTGGAAAATCGCCCTTTCGCCCAATTCCCGATTGGCCAACAGCCTCTTCGATGACGATATCTGCCAGACGCTCGGCCAACGTTGTCGAGGAGAACGGCTTGACCTCGACGAAGTCGATGGTGCCAGCGATGCGCGTCTTCAGTCCATGGGTGGAGAAGCGCCGGATCGTGCCTATTCCAGACTCTCCGGCAGTGATTTTCGTCCAATTCTCAGTCTTGCTCTCGCCAAGCGACGTGATCACTCCCATGCCGGTAACGACGACGATAGGACGATTGTGGCCGTCACGCATCGTTGTCTTCGCGTTACGGAGCTTTGTGGACGCCAAGCCGGAGTCAAGGAGCGTCGTCATGAGACGACCTCTATGAGCGCCATTCATTCGCCGCGCCAATGACCGACGCCGACGGCCACTATCTGGGCCGGCATCACGTCGATCTCGGTCTCTCGGCCAGATGTATCGTTTGGGGGGACCAACGCACCGCGGGATGCGCTTAACGAAGCAAGGGCCAATGCTAACGGGAATTGCGCCTCGCTGAGGTGTCCGAAGGACGTGCCGACGGCGCGGACGGGGACATCCCCGTGTGCCGACAGGAAGGCGGCCTCTTCGTCGGTGGCAACCGCCGCGCCTGTCGCTGCCGTGTAGATTGCGGTTGCATTCTCGGTGACCCCTAGGGACGCCCAGAGACCTTCCAGAACGCTTTTGATTCCGCCCGGGGCTGATCGGGACGAATGACCCGAGACGACGTTGACGAGCCGTGCAAACGGCTTGGCGCCTCGGCGCTCCGCATGAGGTCTCGACTCGATCACCAGGAACACGCCACCCGACCCCAAGGCAAAACCACTGCCGTTACGCGACCAGACCGATGCGAAGTCCTTCTTGAGATTGAAGCCGCCACATTCGTAGAGCATCAGCATTTCTTTGCGCTCGCCATTGTGCGCGGCGCCGACCAGGGCAATCTCGCTCTGTCCGGAGGCGATCTTCGCCCATGCAATCCGGACGGCGTCTACACCTGCGGCCTCCTCACCCATAAAGGTCCGTGACGATCCGGACACGCCGTGGACGATCGATATGTTGCCGGCAAGCAGATTGGATAGCTGCGCGAGGAACAGCGTAGGGCGCAGGTCGTTCATCAACCGTTCGTTGAGAGCCCCCGACCTTGCGTCCGCACGAGCGGTCAAGATCGCGGCGTCGACATCGAGGTCGCGCTCGCCGCCGCCGGCTGCGACGATCATGTCGGTCCGAGTCAGGATTTCCTTGTCGTCCTTGATGCCCGCAGAATCCAGCGCGAGGCCGGCTGCGTACGTGCCGATGCGCCGCCACGCTTCCATTTGGCGCTGGTCGCCCTTTTTCGGAATCTGGCTGTCCAAATTGAGTGGCGCCAAAGGGTGGATGATTCATGGCGCATATTTTTCCAGGTCGACGTTTACGCGGCCGCTGCGGAGGGCGCTCCAATTCGCTTCCAACCCGTCCCCCAGGGAGGAGACGAGCCCTATGCCGGTTATCCACGTCTCGCGTCGGCCTTCCGGAAGCTGCGACATTAGCGCAATCCAAGAGCGAGATCGCGGCTTCGCAATCTTCCCCGGCGGATCGCCCATCGTTCATGGCTGTGGCGCATCACGCGATCGAGCGCCGGCCGTGAACCCAACGTCTTCTCGGAGATGCAGGCGATAACTGCATTGCGATCCTCGATGAATTGCTCATCGACGATCCATGTCCGCAGGTCCTCACCGGCGAGCCTGGCTGCGATCCGATCAGGTGTCGGATCGATATCGTTTGATACCGTCACATTCATCACGATCCGACCGCCCGGTGCCAGCCGAGCACGGATGGCGTCGCAGGTCTCCGCATCAAATTCTTCCGCGTATCGGAATCCCGGTCCGCCGACGTCGATCGCAATGCCGTCATAGTAGGCGCCGTCATCGAACACGAATTTTCGAAAGTCGGAGACGATGCACGGCAATTCGTCCGGCAAATCGAAATACTTGTGTGCGAGCACAAAACTGATCGGGTTAATGTCGACGACGGTCAGTCTCTTCCCGCGACGCGACAGCCTTGTCGCAAGATTTCCTCCGCCGCAGCCCAAGACGAGGATTTGTTCGGAGCGCGATAGGAGTTCGTCCATGAGCTTGACATAGGTGAAGACGCTTTCGCCGTCGGGCGTTGCCTGACTTTGCCTTATGCCTTCTTCGAAATACACCCGTGTCCCATCCCATGAACACTCGACGATGTCGATCTGCCCGTTCTTTCCTTGATAACGCCCCAGCAATTTCACGGTAGGCAACTATCCCAAGATTAGAGTATTAGAACACATGCATTAAACATCTCTTATCATGTAATTTGTGGAGCGCCAACTGTTTCGGATGCTGCTGATAATGTTTCCGCATTTCGCCGAGCAAAATTCGGTACAAGTCTGCGGCCTGATCCGTTTCGAACAACGCGAACTGTGCGGTGATATATTTTGTATCTAGACTGATGCTTGAAACAGTAATTCGGATGGTGTAACTATATTTGACGAGAATCTTACTGGAGCCCGCCATTTCATGATCACGGCCAACCAACTTAGGGCCGCCCGCGCGCTTCTTAATCTAGACCAGCGGCAGACGGCCGAACTCGCTGATCTTTCGGTCCCTACCATTCAGCGCATGGAAGCAAGTGACGGAGTTATCCGCGGGAACGTCGATTCCCTGATGAAATTGGTTTCTGCACTGGAGAATGCCGGGATCGAATTGATCAATCCGGGTGTCGCGAGTTCTGCCGGCGGTCGAGGCGTTCGTCTCAGGGAGCACGTCACGAAGCCAAAAATGAAGAACGTGAAGCAGCCCAAGCATTCTTCGTCACGGACTTTGGAACGGACGCGATGACCCCCCCGGGCGATCCGCAAGATGGGTTTCCCGATCGAAGATGATGAAAACGCTGAAGACAAGTGTACTCGCAAGCGGATTTTCGTGCCTTGAGGCGCCTAGATGGCATCTGGGTGCCTTATGGGTATCCGACGTGCGCGCGGGAAAGATCTTCCGCATCGATCTAGACGGCAAGGTTACGATCGTTGCCGACGTACCAGGTCGCCCGTTCGGGCTGGGCTTTTTGCCCGACGGTAATTTATTGGCCGCCTCGATGACCCAGAGGGTCATCCTGAAATTCGGTGGCGAGAAGCCGGTGATCCATGCCGACTTGACCGATCTGGCGTCAGGACATCTACGGGACCTGGCCGTCGCTCGCGATGGAAGCGCCTACGTGACGTCTTTCGACGCGGATGCCTCCGGACCCGACGGTTTCGCGTCGGCTCGGGTTCTTTTGGCAATGCCCGACGGCAATATCCGATCGGTTGCCGACAACATCGCGCATCCAAACGGACTGGCGATCACAAGTTCGCATGACCTGTTGGTTGCGGAGACGCTCGGAAATCGCCTTCTTGGATTCGAAATCGACAGCGACGGGGCATTGCTGCATCGAAAGATTTTCGCCAACTTCGTGGGGATGAGCCCGCTCGGCATCTGTGCGGACGCTGAAGGCGCCGTCTGGGCGGCCGCAGCCCGACAGTCGCTTTTTGTCCGTGTGCAACAGGGCGGGCGGATCACACATCGCGTTCACGTATCGGGCAGACATGCAGTCGCGTGCCAGTTGGGCGGACAGGACGGTCGGACGCTTTTCTGCCTGACGGTAGCCTCCAATCTTGACGACTTCCCCAATCGTCAGCAGACGGCCCGCGTCGAGGCGACGGTGGTCGACGTGCCCGGAGCCGCGAGCTCCGTGCGCTTCGCGGAAACTGGTTCGCCCTAGCGTTCCGGGCTGGCTTGGTTAGTCGCCGCCCAATCGAAGTGCAGAAAGTCAAATATGGAATTCTCGGACAAGCAGTTCTCGGAAAGAACACCATCGCCATATGTAGCTGGGCTTCTGTGTCGATGTCCGCGCTGTGGCAAGGGAAAGTTGTTTGTGGGGTTCTTGACCTTAAAGCCCACGTGCAACGTGTGCGGCCTCGATTTCAGCTTTGCCGACGCCGGCGACGGGCCTGCAATATTCGTCATCATGATCGCCGGTGCGATCGTCGTGGGAGCCGCCTTGATCACCGAGGTCAAGTATCAACCGCCGTATTGGGTCCACGCGGTGCTGTGGATCCCTTTGATTCTGACAGTCACGCTTTGGCCCCTGCGAGGACTGAAAAGTCTTTTGATCGCATTGCAGTATCATCACAAGGCGTCGCAGGGAAAGCTCGTTCCGCGAGCCGAGGAATAAGCCAGCCTGAGCAGATCATGTATCGATAGGCGGCGACTCCTGCGAGGCGAGCCAAATATGCTCGGCTGCGCTCTCGTTCACATATAGAATTCCGAGAGCGGCAAGAACATCCGGCCACATCGTTCCTGACGCCCAAGTCAAAAAGGCGGCTACAACGACGACGGCGTTCATGATCGCATGATTGCGAACGTCAGAGAGCGAGCCCACCAGACGCGCGAACATACCGCGTTTGAGCATGACAAGACAGGCGGTGTTGGTCAGCAGGAACGCCGTACCGGTCGCGGCCAGCGGCGTCGCGAACGGGATCGCGGCGCCTTGATAGTTCGCCATAATCATCCAAAACAGAAAGCAGATCGGAATGAGAATGATCGTGCGGGAGAATCGCGCAAATGCCTCCCGGCCCGGCATGCTCCAGTTGCGTCCAGACGACAACAGGACGCTCACACTCGCACCTTCAAGAAAGGTGATACTGTCCGCGAAGAGCGACGCGGATCGAGTTTGGATGGCCAAAATGAATTCGAGGCAGAAAAACAGAAGGTTAGCCGCAGCGAGAGGCGAAAGAGACCTTGGGATGCGTCCTTGCTCTACGTCCTTGTTTTGGGTCATTCGGTCAGACCTCAAAATTGAGTCGTTCAAGCTGCGGCGCGCTTCGGAGCGATACTGCCGGGTCAACGCTCACGCGAGCTTTTGGGAGACCGGCAGTGTAGAAACCGCGAATACGCTGCTCGACCTTCCCTCCCCGGAACACGATTGCGACGAATTATGTGCTTTTAGCCACATCATTCGAAACCTGGAGCCTTCATCGCCCAGATAGCGGCGATGAAAATCGCCTTTGCACGTGGCAGAAGAGCCAATGTTAACGCCACCGCCGTCAGCGGCCAGACTGTTATGCTCACCCAAAGCGGCCAGCGAAAGACTGTCTCGGCATACAATACTGACGGCACCACCAAATGGCCGACAATGATGATTGTCAGCCATGCTGGCCCGTCGTCAGCATGAATTTTGCCGAAGTGCTCACCACAGGGGGAGCAGTTTTCCACCTGGTCCAGATAGCTCCGGAACAGCTTTCCCCGACTGTACGCGGGACACTTTCCGGCTACAACTCGAACGATTGCTGGCCAGATGCGCACGGGCAAATGTGAATCGCTCACGGACATCCGAGTTTTCCGGCTTGAGGCGACCGAGCAGCGCCCCTGGAGATTGATCGGCTAAAACATTCGATCGTTCCGTTCGAACTTACGTTGACTTCGCGACTGCCATGACGCCCGCTTGGAAGTCGCTTTTGAACTTCGCAAAATTATCCTGGAACATCTGGACAAGCTTCGTCGCAGCCGCGTCGTACGCCTCCTTGTCGCTCCATGTCTCCCGGGGTTTCAAGATACGGCCGTCGACGCCCTTGACCGACGCGGGTACTTGAAAGCCGAAATTCTTGTCGGTGTAGAATTCGCCGTCGTTGAGCGTGCCGTCGAGTGCGGCCGTCAGCAGAGCACGGGTCACCTTGATGGGCATCCGTTGGCCGACTCCATAACTTCCCCCGGTCCAACCGGTGTTCACCAGCCAGCAGTTTACGTTGTGCTCTGCAATGAGCGACCGCAGCAGATCGCCGTAGACTGAGGGCTGCCGGGGCATGAATGGGGCACCAAAGCAGGTCGAAAAGGTCGCTTCGGGCTCGACCACACCCTTTTCCGTTCCAGCAACCTTGGCGGTGTACCCCGACAGGAAGTGAAACATGGCTTCCGCCGCGGTCAGCTTGGCAATCGGAGGCATTACGCCGAAGGCGTCCGCGGTCAGCATGACAAGATTCTTCGGGTGCCCGGCGCGCCCCGTCTTCGAGGCGTTGGGGATGAAGTGCATCGGGTAAGCAGCGCGCGTATTCTCGGTCTTCGATCCATCGTCGAAATCGCAGACACGGGTAGCCGGATCGAAGACGACGTTTTCCAAGATCGTTCCGAAGCGCTGGGTGGTTGCATAAATAGCCGGCTCGGCTTCAGCACTCAGCTTGATTGCCTTCGCGTAGCAACCAACCTCGAAATTGAAGATGCCTTTGGAGCCCCAGCCGTGCTCGTCGTCACCGATCAGCGTGCGCTCCGGATCAGCAGACAAAGTTGTTTTGCCGGTTCCCGACAAACCGAAGAAGATGGCCGCATCGCCCTGCGGACCGACGTTTGCCGAACAATGCATCGGCATGACGTTTTGAGCTGGAAGAAAGTAGTTCAACGTCGTAAAAACAGCCTTCTTGATCTCGCCGGCATACGAACTTCCGCCTATCAAGACGATCTTTCGCGAAAAATCGATCGCGATCACCGTATTGCTGCGAACGCCATGGCGCTTGGGATCCGCCCTGAAGCTTGGGCAGGAATAGATCGTGAGCTCAGGAGCGAACGTCGCGAGTTCGCTGCGGTTGGGCCTGATCAATAGGGTGCGTATGAAAAGCGAGTGCCAGGCAAGCTCAGTGAAAACGCGCGTCCGCATCCCGAATTCCGGATCAGCGCCGGCGCGCAGATCCTGAGCATACAACGTCTTACCGGCAGAGTGAGCAACGAAATCCTGGTATAGGCGCGCAAACTGCGCAGGGGTCATCTTGCCGTTGTTTTCCCACCAGATGGTTTCCTCCGTCTGGTTGTCACAGACAATATACTTGTCCTTTGGGCTGCGGCCGGTGTGCACGCCGGTCTCTGCACACAACGCCCCACCCGACGTGAGTTGCGCTTCACCATCCTTGAGGGCGCACTCGTACAGTTCGGGTTCAAGAAAATTCCACTTGATCCCTTTGAGCTCTCTGAACCCAAATTTGTCCGCCCCGAATTCCGGGTTACGTGTGCCTTGTTCCAACATCTCGTTTCTCCCTGGGCGCGAATTAGGACGTGCATGCTATGTCGACGACGACAGCACCACTTTCCTGCGAGGGCCGGCGTGGGCGCCGCAACGCCCAACCACAGCCGACCGTTTTGGAAAACTTCGCCATATAGCGCCGATTGGCGGCCCGACGCACCCTTGGCAGGCAGGCGATGACGACATTTCGGTGTAGGCGACCCGGCTGGTCGAATATCCATGAAGCCATGTGGCCTTCGGACAGATCGCCGCCGATCAAGTCAGGCGCCGCGTCGAAATCGGTCGCGACAAGCATGTTCAGGATTGCGCGTCCGCTAGGTTTCAGCCGTGCCGTGATCGAATGGCAGGTTGCCGGATCGAACTGTTCCTCGAAACAAAATCCGGGCCCGCCGACGTCGATCGCTATACCGTCGAAACTACGCGTTTCGGCCAAGAGATAGTCCTTAAAATCCGCGACGACGCAGGGAATTGCCTTTGGCAAACCGAAAAAGCGCTCAGCGAGTTCGAAGCTGAGTACGTGGTGGTCGACGATGGTCACGCACTTGCCTTGGCGTGCCAGCATCGTCGCGAGGTTGCCTCCGCCACATCCTAGAAGCAGTATACTTTTCGCGTCGCTTAGGAACGCTTCCATCATCTTCACGTATGGAAGGCGGCTCTCCCCGGACGCTGAGCTTTGGCTCTGGAAAAGCTCGCCTTCGCGATACAGACGGTCGCCCGTCGACTCGCTTTCCCAGATTTCGATTTCGCCCAGCTTGCCTTTGTATCTGCCGAGGATCTTCAACGCAGGCTCTCGTTAATTATGATGTATCTGACATCAGTAACGATCTTCCATATTTGTATAGCCAACGATCAGAGTTGAGTCGAGTCGCATCTCCGGGATCGCGAACTGTGCGGATCCGGGATTCGGCGATGAGGAGCGGCAGAGGTCGACGTATGGGCGCATCCCGTTCCGTCGAAAGCGAAAATTTGCCAGCGCCAATTAGCTGTCAAATGGATACGCGTCGACGGCGGCATGCGCGTTTGCTCCGAAACTGGCCACGCAGACGCTCATTAGTGCCGACCACAGCAGGGGCGCCGCCGCGTGGGGGCCGAGATGCCAGTTCATAGCTACCAGAATGGCGGGAGGCGGCTGCAGGGCAAACGATGCGCAACCAATGGACGCATAAAAGAAACAGATGGCAAGCGTTCCGGTCGTGCGATCAGGCTGGGTCGGTGAGATAAGGCGCGATGCGCGGCGAATTCGAGTGCTCGTCCACGTAAGATAGCGGTGCTTCGTCATAGCCACCCCCGCAGCGAGCATGACGTAGATCAATGGCAGCAACGAGACCACTGACAAGTTTGGATCGCGGCCAGACGCGCCAGTATCATCGTCTCGATACTGAGCAAAAAGGATCACCAACGGCGTCGTCGCAAAGACGATTGCGGTTTGAACGCACCCTGCGATCAAACCGGCTTGGAAGAGCCGAACTCGTCCTCGAAGCCTCAAGTGGGCGTGGCGCTTTTGGCCGTCCGATCGAGCAGGGCGAGAAGTCCCTGCAGGATCGTAACGGGCGGTGGCGGGCAACCGGGAATATGAAGGTCGACCGGAAGGACTTGCGAGACCCCTCCAACCACCGCATAGCTGCCGGCAAAACACCCACCGTCCCGGGCGCAATCACCCACAGCGACAACCCATTTCGGATTGGGAACCGCATCGTAGGTACGCTCCAGCGCTTCGCGCATGTTCTTGGTCACTGGCCCGGTCACCATCAGTACGTCGGCATGGCGCGGCGAAGCAACGAACCGGAGGCCGAAGCGCTCCACATCGTAGTAGGCGTTGTTGAGCGCGTGGATCTCGAGCTCGCATCCATTGCAAGATCCGGCGTCGACCTCGCGGATCGAGAGACTTCGGCCGAGACGCCGCCGCGCAGCGCGACCAACCGCTGCTGCGATTTCGTATACTGCGGCGTCGTTCGAAGACGGCGCTTGCTCTGTGAATGGCCGGCGAAACAGACTTTCAAAAAGCAGCTTGCGCATCCTGTACGTTCCTTAGAGATCTTGGCCCGAATAGGAGCAGTTGAACGATTTATTGCAGAGCGGAAAATCCGCAACGATATTGCCCTCGATTGCAGCTTCAAGAAGCGGCCATTGAAACCACGACGGGTCGCGCATGTGACATCGTTCGACGCGCCCGTCCCGCAGGCGGAGCCAAACCAGGATGTCACCGCGAAATCCCTCGACGATCGCCATGCCCTCCCGCGCCTCCCGCCTATGCCCCGCATGTGTTCCTAACGGGCCATCGGGAAGCCGGTCCAATATCTGGTCGATCAGCAAAAGTGACTGCTCTACCTCGCGCACGCGAATCCAGACGCGTGCGTTGACATCGCCGTCGTTCAGGACCGGTACTTCGAAGCGCAGTGCGTCATACGGCGGATACCCAAGTGTGCTTCGCGCGTCGAAGGACCGACCGGATGCCCGGCCTGTGTAGCCTCCAGCGGCATATTGTTTTGCCAGTGCCGGTTTGAGCACACCCGTATTGACCGTACGATCCTGCAGCGATGCAGTATTGTCGTAGAGCTCGACTAAAGCAGGAAACCGCAAGCGAATGGTATCCAGCGTCGCCTGGATGACTTTTTTCCCTTTATCGCTGAGGTCACGAGTCACGCCACCGGGCACGATAACATCCCGCATCAATCGATGACCGAATGCGGTATGGGACGCGCGCAGAATGTTCTCTCGCAACACGCTGCAAAGAGCGTGCATCAGCGCAAAGGAGGCGTCGTTGCAGATTGCGCCGATGTCGCCGAGATGATTGGCAAGCCGTTCCAGTTCAGCAAGCAACGCCCGCAGCCAAACCGCCCGATCAGGCACGGCAAGCTCCAAGGCTGCTTCGGCCGCCCGCGAAAATGCAAAGGCATAGGCAACTGTGCTGTCGCCTGACACGCGCCCGGCGAGCTGGACAGCCCGTTCAAGATTGGCTCCAGTCATGAGACCCTCAATACCCTTGTGGGTATATCCAAGCCGCTGTTCCAGCCGGACGACGGTCTCACCGCTCGCCGTAAACCGAAAATGTCCGGGCTCGATAATTCCTGCGTGCACCGGACCGACAGCGATTTGATGCAGGCCGTCCCCCTCCACCGGCAGGAAGTGATAAGGCGACGCCTGCGACAACGCGATGATACGGTTTCCCAACGGGAAGCGTACGCCCCAACGGTTGTGATCAAGCCACGGGCGAGTATCCGGCAAGCCTTCCGCTGACAATCCGAACAGATCGTTGACGGTGCGCTCCAATCGAAGCGCCGGCGGGTGATGCTTGCCGACTGAAGGATAGCGGTGATCAGGACAATCCAGGCTGATGGTGCCGATTTCTGCCGTATGCCCATCCATGATGGCCATGTGCACCGCTGAGGGTTCTCCCCAAAGGCCAAGAAGGCTCCACCGTCCGTGTGCCAGTTCGCTTGCCGCAAATGTCCAAACCGAAGCATCAACTGTAACCCGCGGCCACGGGCTGTGTTGCTGGACCTGGCGGCCCTCAAGCATGAGATCGATCAGCGATGGCATATCAGGCTAATCCCCGAACTATCCCAAAAGGCGAGCTACGTGCTGGAACCAGACGACAAGCGGCGCGGGAAGATAGATGCCTGCCATCAGAACCAGTGAAAGATGCGCAAACATCGGCACATAGGAAGCCTCGGCTGACTTGGTGCTGCCGCGAGGCTCGCCGAAGGCGACGCTCGTTAGGCGCAACGTCAATGCGCCGAGCGCCAGCAACAGCCCGAACACCAGTACAATCGCGAGTAGCGGCTGACGTACGAAGGTCGAGCTTACAACCAGGAATTCGCTCATGAAGATGCCCAGCGGCGGCAAGCCGGCGATCGCGACGACGCCCATCACCAGACCCCAGCCGAGCGCCGGATGGGTCACGGTCAGGCCCCGGATCCTACTGATCCGCTGCGTTCCCTTGATCTGAGAGATGTGGCCGACAGCGAAGAAGATCGCCGACTTGGTGAGGCTGTGCATCACCATATGTAGAAGCCCGGCGAAATTGGCCAGCGGTCCGCCCATCCCGAACGCAAAGACGATGATACCCATGTGTTCGATCGAGGAATAGGCGAACAGGCGTTTGATGTCGCGTCGGCGGTAGAGCATGAACGCCGCGAACACGAGTGAAAGCAGGCCCATCGTTACCATCAGGGGCCCAGGAGCAATTGCCGCCGGATTTGCGGCAAGCAGTATCTTGAAACGCAAGAGAGCATAGAGCGCGACGTTCAGCAGCAGGCCCGACAATACCGCCGATATTGGAGTCGGGCCTTCGGCGTGAGCGTCGGGCAGCCAGGCGTGCAGCGGCGCCAGACCGACTTTGGTCCCATAGCCGAGAAACAGGAACACGAAAGCGACGTTGAGAAGAGCAGGATCGAAGTTCGCAGCATGTTCGATCAGCAGGGTCCAGACCATGCCGTCCTGGCCCTCGCCCACGACCGGACGCGCTGCCATGTAGACCAAGATCGTGCCGAACAGGGCGAACGCTATTCCGACGCTACCCAGAATGAAATATTTCCATGCCGCTTCCAGAGCTGCGTGGGTACGATAGATGCCGACCATCAGCACCGTGGTCAGCGTGGCGATCTCCACCGCGACCCACATCAGACCGATGTTGTTCGACACGAAGGCGAGATTCATGCCGAACATCATGGTCTGATACATGGCATGGTAAAAGCGCAGATAGGCCGGTGTTAACCGGCCAGTTTCCAGCTCGTGAGCGATGTAACTGGCGCTGAAGATACTGGTCGTAAAACCCACGAAGGTGTTGAGCACGATGAAGACGATGTTCAGATCGTCAACAAGAACGTACGGCCCCGGCTGCGGACGTTCGATGACGAACAGCGAGAGGGCGGAAAGAAATGTCGCCAAGCTCGCGACGACGTTCAATTGCGCCGTCAGCCGGTAGCCAGGCAATACAGCCAGCAACGCGGCTGAGCCGATCGGGATCAGAAGGACGGCAGCCACCGGGTCGAAGGACTGCACGTTCATCGCCGTTCGCCCCGGTAGTCGTCGAGTGCGGAGACATCAACAGAATCGAAGCGTTCACGGATTCGAAATAAGAATATGCCGATGACGATGAAAGCGATCAGGATCGAGAAGGCTACGCTGATCTCGACGACGAGCGGCATGCCCTTGGCGCCGGTAGCCGCCAAGACCAATCCGTTCTCAAGTGACATAAATCCGACGACCTGACTGACGGCATTGCGGCGTGTCACCATGACCAGAAGCCCAAGCAACACCACCGATAGCGCGAAGGCCAGATCCTCGCGCGCCAAGGGGTCGGCGTCCGCGGTCACCCGCAGCATCAGCACCATGGAGAGGGCGACCAGTCCCATCCCGGCCAGCATGGTCGGGCCAATCCCCACGGCCGACTCGATGTCGCGGTGAATGCCAAGCTGCTTGACGATGCGGTGAAGCGCGACGGGAATGACGATTGCCTTGAACACAAGCGCAATTGCCGCGGTTACGTAAAGATGAGGTGCGTTCTGCACGAAGGCCTGCCAAGCGACGGAAAGCGCCAACACGAGGGCGTGCAGCGCAAACACATTGAGCAGCGAATAGAGCCTGTCCTGGTACAGCATCAAGAAGCTGATCAGGACGAGCCCCCCTGCGAGCATATGCGAGATGTCGAAGTCGAGGCTGTGCAACTGCATCAGAAGCTCTTTGACACGAATAGAAGGAGGGTGCCGAGCAGGCCCAGCATGAGGGCCGCGCCGAGAAATTGCGGAACGCGAAAAACTCGCATCTTTGCCGTGGCGGTCTCGAACAGTGCGAGGAAGAAGCCGGCAGCCGCGAGCTTGACGAGGTAGGCGCCGGCGCCGATGGCGTAGGACAAGGGGCCGGCACCGAAGGCTGCCATCTTCCAAGGTAGAAACACGCATGCGATCAGCGAGATATAGAGCAATAGCTTGAGGAAGGCGCCGAATTCGATCATCGCGAGGTGACGACCTGAATATTCGAGAACCATCGCTTCGTGCACCATGGTGAGCTCCAGGTGCGTGGCGGGATTGTCGACCGGAATTCGCGCGTTTTCCGCGAGCGCCACCATGATGAGCGCTATCATCGCCATTCCCAGCGATACCCGTAAGCCGACATAGGACGAGGCCATGAAATTTGCGACCGTCGTAAGTTGAGTCGAGCCGGCAACCAGCGCCATGCAAAATACAAACAGCAGCATCGCCGGCTCCGCAAGCGCCGCAATCATGACCTCGCGGCTGGAGCCGATGCCGCCAAAACTGGTGCCGACGTCCATTCCGGCGAGCGCAAGGAAGAAGCGTGCACTTCCGAGCAGCGCCACGATGGCAATCAGGTCCGCCGTCCAGTTGAAGAGGAGGCCCGTGGCGAAGGTCGGCACCAGAGCGGCGGCAACCCAGATCGCGGCAAAGGTCACATAGGGCGTCACGCGGAACAGCCAGGAGGCGTTGTCCGCCAGCACCACTTCCTTGCGGAGCAATCGCAGGAGATCCCGATACGGTTGAACGACCGACGCTCCCTGGCGACGCACCAGGCGGGCCTTCATCTTGCGCACAAAGCCGGTCAGCAGTGGCGCCAGCAGCAGCACAAGAAGCATCTGCAGGCCTTGCACTAGAATGTCCGACATCATGACCATATCGCGAGGACCAGCAGGAGTGTGACGAGGGTGACAAAGACCAGGCTGAGATACCGCCGTATGGTCAGGAACTGCAGGCGATTGAGTTTACCGGCGGAGAAGTCAATCACGCCCGCAACCGGCTCATACATTCTCTCCCAGATCAGATCGTGCAATTCGATTCGCAGCCGCGCCGGCCTAATATCTCCGGGGGCCGGCATCTCGACATGATCGCGGGCACGGAACACGAGCGTACCGAAAACGCGGCGAATGGGCTGGGCGAAGCTTCCGGCCGAATATTGGGCCGCGGGTGTCGGTTCGGAAAAGCCGCAGCCCCAGGCCGGGCCCCGTCTCAGCGCGTGCGAGGCGAAGCGATGGATGAAATAGACGGCCAGCGATGCGGATATCGTGATGAATACCATCACCAGCAGTCCGTTATACGAGCTCCGGCTCTCTGCGATCGGCGCAATCGAAAGCCAGGGCTCGTTGACCTGGATCGGCATGCGGCCACCGAGAATCTGCAGCGTGATCGGCGAAAGCGCGTCGATCACCAGCCCTGGCAGAATTCCGGCCAGCAAGCAGAGCGCGGCGAGGATGAACATTGCCGAAAGCGAGTAACGGTCGACTTCCCCCGCGGTTTCCGCCGCTAGGCTGCGCGGCCGCCCGAGAAAGGTCACGCCGTATGCCTTGACGAAACACGCCGCTGCCAACGCAGCAGCCAACGCCAATAGCGCGCCGACCGCAGGCACAGTGATCTTCAGCGCCCATTGCGGCAATTCCGGACTCTGCAGCACGGCCTGGAACATGAGCCATTCCGAGACGAAACCGTTGAAGGGCGGAAGCGCCGAGATCGCGACACAGCCCACGAGAACGACGAAGCTCGTAAAAGGCATCCGGTGAATGAGGCCTCCCAATTTTTCCATGTCCCGTTCGCCTGTCGCGGTCAGGACGGCACCAGCGCCAAAGAAGAGCAGACTCTTGAAGAAGGAATGATTGAGAACGTGAAACAACGCCGCGGTGAAGGCGAGCGCTGCCAGTAGTTTCAGCCCGTTGGCCTGGAAGGCCAATGCAAGGCCGAGGCTCGCGAAGATGACGCCGACATTTTCGATTGTGCTGTAAGCGAGCAAGCGTTTGAGATCGCTTTCCATCATGGCGTACAAAATCCCCATGACAGCTGTGATGCCGCCAAGAATGAGGATGACCACACTTGCCGGCCACGATGGCGGTCCCAGCAGATCGAACACAACGCGAATAAAGCCATAAATCGCGACCTTGGTCATGACGCCGCTCATCAGCGCCGAAACGTGGCTCGGAGCAGCGGGATGAGCGAGCGGCAGCCAGACATGCAATGGCACCAGGCCGGCCTTTGAACCGGCTCCGAGTAACATCAGGATCAACACCAGCGTGGCCACGTAGGGCGGATGTTGAGCCGCGCGAATGGCGGTAAATCCGTAATCGCCCGCCGGTCCCGCGAGCAAGCCAAAGGCCAGCAGAAGTGCGAGCGTGCCGAAGCTTGCCATCACCAGGTAGACGTAGCCGGCCTTTGCGTTGCCCGCTTCACGGTGGTGCGCCATCACCAGCGCCCAAGAGACCAGCGACATGAATTCCCAGCACAGTAGATAGGAAAACGCATCATCCGCCAGCACCACGAGATTCATGCCGGCCAGAAATGCGGGGAAAAAGGGAAGCACACGGTGCGGCACCGGCTCGTGGTGACCGTAGCCGAGACCGTAAAGGCTTGCCGCAGTTCCTCCGAGATTGACAACAACAAGGAAAAACGAGGTCAGCGGGTCGAGGCGGAAATGGGCGCCAAGCCATGGCAATCCGATCGGGAGGGTCAGATCGGTGGTGTTCGCCGTGCCGCCAAGCAACCAGTGGATGGACCCAAACAATGCGATCGCAGACGCGGTCAACGTCGCGCAATACATGATGGTCGTGGCAATCTTTAAGCGACTCAGAACAATCGCCAGAACTGCCGATCCAAGCAATCCAGCAACACACAGCATTTGCAAAACGACAGCTGACATTACGTGCGCGCCTTCGTCCCGCTTGACGCTCTGTTTTCTATCTGATTGTCCAAATAGATATTTGCTGATCCGGCATTGAGTTTTAGCCGCACCCCGCGCCCATCGGTGCTACTGACTGCCCCTTCGTCTATCAACTCAATGCCGGCGGCGTTGAGAGCTGTAATCAGCTTCACTAGTGAATTGACGTTGCCCCGAACCATTGCCTCACTAGCCTCCATACGCTGGATGGTTGGCACCGAAAGCCCGGACAGTTCTGCGAGCCGGCGCTGATCGATGCCGAGGAGCACCCTGGCCGCCCGCAATTGAGCCGCTGTGATCATCGGATTGACCCGATACCCGGATTCGAACGAGCACCAAACATCATCCTTGTATCCTAACTAGTCATGTTGTATTGTCAATTAGTGATATTTAAAACATCTAATCTAAGTATCCCGCGAGTTGTCGGCATCCAATCCTAGTGAGTCGAGGGACAACGTGAGTTCGACACGCGCCTACGAATTCATCGACCGTACGTTTGATGTGGTTGTCGTCGGCGCCGGGGGGGCGGTTTACGCGCCACCCAAGGTGCCGTCGAAGCTGGCTTGACGACTGCCTGCATCACAAAAGTGTTTCCGACACGCAGCCATACGGTCGCGGCCCAGGGCGGCATTGCCGCCAGTCTCGGCAACCTCGGCGAAGACAGTTGGCAATGGCATATGTACGACACGGTCAAAGGGTCCGACTGGCTCGGCGACCAGGACGCCATCGAATATATGTGCCGACAGGCCGTCCCGACCGTCATCGAACTGGAGAATGCGGGGATGCCCTTCTCCCGCACCGACGATGGAAGGATCTATCAGAGGCCGTTCGGCGGTCACATGAGTGACTTCGGCAAGAAGCCGGACCCCGCGCTTGCGCAGCGGCGGATCGAACGGGGCACGCTTTGATCCACACGCTATATGGCCAAGCCCTGCGGGTCGGAGCCGAGTCGTCTATGTCGCCGCCGAAGATGTTTATCGCTGTCCCGCCGGCGAGCGATTAACTTATCACTACACGAACGTAGAGGACGGAAAGACACTGCGCCGCTATTGGACAAGCAACTGCAAAACCTGCGCGCTCAGAGTTCAGTGCACGACAGGCCCCGAGCGCCGCATCTCACGCTGGGAGCATGAGGCCGTTCTGGAAAACGTTCAGGATCGGCTCGACCACAACCCCAATGCAATGGGTGTCCGCCGCCGGACAGTGGAGCATCCGTTCGGCACGTTGAAGTGTTGGATGGGAGCAACGCACTTTCTCACGAAAAAGCTGCCAAAGGTGGCCGCCGAGATGGCGCTCAACGTGCTCGCCTACAACATGAAGCGCGTGATGATGATCCTGGGCGTAGGCGGATTGCTGGAGGCGATGCGGGCGTGAGGCCGACGTCCGCGCTACCAAGTCCGCGCCTACGTGAAGTTCCTTGAGGTCGCTTCCACCGAATTAGAAGCTCGGCGGCCGCGAAATGCACCAGTGCGCCGCAGGTTACACGATTTTCACACGGCCTGGGCCAGAAGCCGACGAAAACACCTCGCCTTCCGTCAGCATCGCACATGTTGGCGCAGTGGTACATTATACTACAAGTGGGCAGCGAAGGAACGAGCGGATCGCCGGTTATTGGAAGGCATTTGTCGGCTTTGCCAGGATTCAGCTCGGTGCCCGTGACGAAGCGGTTGATGGCTCAGGAATGGCCTGAAAGACAACTATAATTATCTGCTTGCGCATTTCCATCGCGCCGCCGCGCTGGCACTTCAGGGCTCGCTGGGCGAAAGCACGAGAAGCGGCCCAGGATGGACTTGCGCTTGATCCGACCTTTATCATCCAACGACTGCGGGCCAATGCCGAGCTAAAATCCTTCGGGGCGCGAACGTCTCTATGAGGGCATACGCTTATCCGGTGTACCGGAACGATGATGCCTGCTTCAGGTCACTCCCGTCGATTTGACAGTCGAGCAATCACTCCCAATCTACCCACAACTCCGGACATGACGCTGCGCCGCGACAATTGTCGCTTTGGCCCAATAGCCGACGCCTCGAAGAGGAAAATTAGGACACAGAACGTCGGTCGGTAGCCACCCGCTTCGGGCTTGGGATTTTTGATCGTGGTCAAGTTCTGTCGGCACCGATGGCCTAGTTTATCCTTTATGATTTGGCACCAGATTGAAACCGCGCCCTTTAACCGCATTCTGGAATTGGCCGTAGTGGACTCGGACGGCCTGCACTCGCTTATTTTTCCCTGTTGCCGAGTTCTCGGCGGATGGGTCAAGGCCGATTCAAATCGACCCGTGCTGGTTCATCCGACCCATTGGAGAGAGTGGAACATCGGCCTGACTACTCCCTATTCGACCTACCACTGATCCATCCTTTGTGGGCCGCGCGTGAGCGGCTCGGCGCCTTTGATTGCCACCGCGTCCGGATTACTCCACCTTCTGCCAAGTCTGTTCTGACTTGGAGGCTAGTGGTGAGCGATTTTAGGGACCCACCCCGGTCCGCTACGATCGTCAATCCCTGCAGTCACGGCCTCGAAAGGGCGAGGCGGAATCATCTCCCCGTCTGCCTGTTTCCCAGGGCGCGTGTCCATCACGGCTCCTGCCATGGTGACGCTCTGGCGCGGCAAGACGGCGAGTGCCGCGAAACAAGTAACGCCGCCAGCCCGGGGCGAGAAGCAAGTGTCTCGATGCCCTAGGTGTTTAGTCCCGGCATTTGCTGGAGCGGATTGAGGGTGAATCGTTCGGGCTCTTTTGTCCAGGCTTTGCAGATGTATTCGTAGGGCGTGAGGCCCTTCAGGGTCTTCAGCCGCCGAGCGTAGTTGTAAGCGTTAATGAAGTCGGCAAGGTGTGCTTCGAGCTGATCGTGTCGGTCGTAATGATAGCGTTGGACGGTCGCTTCCTTGATCGTGCGGTTCATGCGCTCGACCTGCCCATTAGTCCAGGGATGCTTGATCTTGGTCAGCCGATGTTCGATGCCATTCTCTTGGCAGCGCATATCGAACATATGTGTCACGTATCTTGCCGTCGGGCCGTCCGCGTAGCGCGGCAAGAAGGTGAACTGGATCCCATTGTCGGTGAGAACCGTATGGATCTTGTAGGGCACAGCCGCGATCAGAGCTTCGAGGAAGGCGGAGGCGGAGGTCCTTCCCGTCTTCCTGACCAGTTGCACGAAGGCGAACTTGCTGGTGCGATCGATGGCGACGTAGAGATAGAGCTTGCCTTCAGCGGTCTGGAGCTCAGCAATGTCGATGTGGAAATAGCCGATCGGATAAGCCTTGAACTTTTTCTTCGGAGGCTTACTGCCTTCGACCTCCGGCAATCGACTGATGCCGTGGCGCTGGAGACAGCGATGCAGGGATGATCGCGTCAGATGTGGGATGGTCGGCTGAAGCGCATAGAGGCAATCGTCGAGCGGCAATAGCGTATGCCGCCGGAAAGCAACAATGATCGCCTCCTCCTCGATGGAAAGCACGGTCGATTTGGCTTCCGTTGGGCCTGTCGGGAGATCGGCGACTGCCTCGCGACCCTTCCACTTCCCGACGGTCTTTTGGTTGATCCCGTAGCGCCTGGCGAGCGCTCTCAGGCTCTCTTGACTATTATGTATTGCTCGACGGATTGCCTCCGTCGTGGTGGCGCAGCCGTGTAAAACCTGTCCCATAGCGCATCCTTCGAATCGTGCGATAAGAATGCACCATCAAAGCTCGGGACTAAACACCTAGCACTTTTGACATTTGGGGTCATCCCGGCGGACGGGACGAGTGCCACCCCTCACACTGCTCTTTCTTTCGGAAAGGAGTGCGGGACGGCGGTGACCCTTACGAGAACGAAGCAAGCAGCGGGGCAGGCCGTGAACATCCACTACCGGGCATTATCTCCGGCGCGTTTAGTTGACCCATCGAGCGGTCTGCACATTCATTGACAAACCAATACGGGGGTTTTCGCATGCGTCAGCACCTTGTTTGTCACACTGCCGATTAGAAGCGCGGAAAGTTCGCTGCGCCCATGCGATGACATAACAATGAGATCGCAGCCTCTGTCCTCGGCTGCTGCGATAATGGCTTGATGAGGTTGCCCGTTCTCCACTTGAATTGTCTTGCAGGAAACACCAGCCTCCCTGGCCGCATTTGCCGCGCGATCCAACACGCTGGTGGCCTGTTCCTGGCGCAGCTCAGCATATTTTGCGAGTGTTTCAAGGAACGGAGACCCTCTTCTCATTTCTGAAAGCGGTTCCACAACGAAGATTACAGATACTTTGGCTCCAAGGGATTTCGCCAGCGCCAACCCCTGCGCCACCCCATGCTCCGCAAGCTCCGACCCATCTGTCGGAATGAGAATATGCCGGTACATGCTTCACTCCCGATTGTCTGGACGTATCGCTGCCTTCCGAATGTAAAGCTGGGCCCGCGTTTCGGATACGTCCTTGAGATAGATCAATCTATCGGCCCATCGTGGCGCGAACAGATGTCCACACATGGGGAGCGGCTCACGCGCGTCAGGCAAGCGTGGTAACTGCTTCGCTTTCGCCATTTCCTCGGCAAGCAACGTCAGCGGCATTGCATGCCAGTCCTCAACCCGTCACGGATCGCTTTCGCTTTCCGCGATCAGCTTGCGGTAAAGCGCTAGTTTTCGTCGTGCAAGAAGGAATTCATTCCGACCTCCCAACAGAGGGTAAGGTGTGGGCCCCAAGCGGCCATAGTGTCTGGTTCCCGACACAACGCAAGGCTTATTAAGGGACACGGCAAACAAGATGGAGCAGCATTACTGTCGAGTCGCGTTCTACCAACGCCTCGTCATGTCTCTCCCTCCCGGAGACATCGCGGAGTCGCGAGGCCCACAGAAACCTAACAAATTATGGCACTTCGCGAACAACACCGATCGCTGCGACCGCCTGCGGGCGAGGCCTAGAATCCGACGAGCAGTAGCTCGACGAAGTGCAGCACCAACGGCGGCGGGTTCAAGCAGCGGCGCCGATGTGTCGTGAAAAAGCTGGAAGGTCGGGCTGACTAACGCCTTTTTGAACCGTGTCAACTCGGCTCGAACCGTCGCGTGTCATTGCGTTGCCGAGCGGCCAAAAAAATACGTCGCGTGACGGCGAGATGCGAAACGTGGCATCCATTGGATGTCGAATTCGGCCACACGCGACCTTATCGATTCGGGCACCATGAGCCTATCAAGGGTAAACATAACTCACGAATTATGAACGCGTGGAGGGTTCAAACAGCCCCTGAGGCTATCGCGGGAATGCGCGGTTGTGGAGTGATCGCGAAGCAGTCATTGGCAAACAGCAATTTGGGCTAACGGGGTGGATGTACGGCGGACTCATTTGAGGAACGCTTAGTTCGAACTGCTATCTCTGCGGCCCCGACAAGTTCAATTCGCGTTCTGCCCGAAACACATTGCTGTGCATTGGCGATCCATTGCCGGCCACGGGACGTGATGTTCAGATAGCGGATCGCAAGCCGGATCTGCGGTGCGACGTTGGTCCAGTAGAATTGCGGGAATTTATAAACGATATCGGCGGGCGTAGCGTACCCCCAATGTCTTGTTCAGCCCGATCTCCTCGAACTCGTAGAACAGCGCATTCGACTTCCGCATGTAATTTGGGTCGCCGAGCTGGCCGATCAGATCGGCGGCGCGCAACAGCACCCCTTCCTCTTCGGTGAGATCGTCTGTGTCGGCCTTTGGTGTCGTTGTATAGGGAAAGCGCGTGTACGCGTCGACTTCCTCCACGGCGTCGAGCCGCTCAATCACGAACAACTTTGAGCGGTCAACATGGTAAGGCGCGAGCGCGGCATCTGACGACCCAACCGGCAACCGAACCTTCCGGCCCTTGAGGTCCGCAACATAGGCATCATCTTCGTCGCCCTGGACGATGCCGCGGATATATCCGATGTCGTGGCTGAGGCAGGCCAGAATGAAGTTCGCATAATCGTCGGCCGTGACGGTCCGCTGCAGCGCCCGCCCAGCCAGGATGTCATGCCCAACGAGCATCACGAGCATGGTATGCTCGATGTCGTGGTAAAGTGCATCGCTATTCCCAACAGTTTCGCCAGATCGGAGTGGGAGGAGCGGAACTGGCCCTCTGTTTCTCGCGATAGGAACGAACCCAGGGCTTGTGCGGTCAGTTGCGGAATCGTGATCATCGGCACCTCTCCGGTCCGGCTGTGGTTCGCGTCATAGTCAAAACCGGTTTGGCCCCATCAATTTCCATTGGACGCTATTCGTTCTTGATCCAAATCAATGAGCAGCGCGGCAACAGCTTCAGCGTTCACGGAATGAAATGGGACGGGATAACGATAGCCGGTTGCGTCACAATCGCACTTTCCGTGCTGACCCAAATGTCATCCTTATGATGCAGGCGGGCGCCCCCCTGCAAGGGAGGAAAAGTGAGCAATTTTGCTCAGACGAAAGCTAAGCCGTGTGCTGATCCAGCAAGTGCCGGAGGATTGCTCGATTCGGGCTAGCCCAACCACCAGCGTCCGCATAACTGCAATTTGCGCTCCTTGCATTCTCTAGACCGGGGTGAGCTCTATGCGAGAGATTGTTTTTTGCATCGGCGTTGTCGTGCTGGGAGTTTGCCCGGTCGCCCTTACTGCATTCGCTTTCTTCGTCTGACCACCTGGGCCGCCTGCTCCGAACGGGTTGGTAGACGGCCCCAGCACTGCCTGCCCCCTACACAGGCCCCCAAGGTTGCTGGGGCCACTCTCAATGAGAGACCGCCTCAGTTGCTGGACTCCTTTTCGGCTAGGAAGTTGTGCTGCGTCAACCGTTCAAGCGAGCGACCATGCGAGGATCAATGCTTGAGCGGAGTAATTTACAACATGCGTCGGCTTTTCGCTTCATTGATTGGACGACTGACGTTTCTAGGATGGCACGCCATTGCGTCTGCCCCGTTCGGCTGCGCGATCGAGCTCGCAGTAATCGATGACGATCAACATCCGCTCGGCTTCCCCTGCATTCGGCAGGCCGGCGGATGGCTCGATGCAGCGACCATGCAACCCGTCGCAGTGTCGGCGACGCATTGGCGCTATTGGCAGCCCGACGCGCTGCCCATGTGTTGTTGCTGATGATGGCGCGGTTCGGTTCCATCAACCGGCTGGTGTCGACCCTGCTCTTCTCTTCGCGTGTTTCGCGGTCGCGGTGGATCGACTGGACACTCGCGCTGGCGCTAGCCTGCACGGCGCTGACCGTCGCATCAGCCGTATCACTGATGCATTTCCACTACTTGGATCGGCCCTGACCGCGGACGGGCTCATCGTCGGCGATGGCGCGCCAGGCCGCGCCATCGAGATCGTCATACTGGCCGCTCTTGAGTGACCAGAGAAAGCCGAGTAGGCCGGCAAAGCCGAGCGCGAGCGCCAGCGGCACCAGAATAACCAGAATTTCCATTAGACTGCCTCCCTCGTTCGCGCTCGCAGCGCATTGAGCATCACGATCACCGAGGAGCCTGACATGGCCGCTGCGGCGATCAGTGGTGTAACCAGGCCGGCGATCGCGATCGGCACAGCCAGCACATTGTAGATCACAGCGAGCCAGAGATTCTGCCGCATCAGCCGAAGTGCCTTGCGGGACACCCTGACGGCTGCCAGCACCGGCGCGAGGCGTTCACCAAGGAAAACAGCGTCCGCGACCGCCTGGCTGACATGCGTGGCCGTGACGGGCGACATCGAGGCGTGCGCCGTAGCCAGCGCCGGAGCATCGTTCAGGCCGTCACCGACCATCAGCACCTTGCAGCCCTGGCGTGCCAATTCCTCGATCCGGGTGATCTTGTCGACTGGAGAGACCTCGGCGCGCCATTCATGCACGCCAAGCATCTGGGCCGCCAGCCGAACCGCAGGCTCACGGTCCCCCGACACGATCTCGACGGCGAAGCCCATGCGCGCCAAACCAGCCACCACATCGGCGGCGTCTGGCCGCAACCGTTGCCGAACCGCGAAAGCGTATCTGGTCTCGCCATGGCTGAATGCGACGACGGATGCTTCCGGATCGTGGCACAGGATTTCGTTGGCGAGGTCATTGGCGCCGCAGAATGACGGGCGGCCCAGCCGGATCGGACGCCCCTCGTGAAAGCCGTGGACGCCCTGGCCCGGCTCTTCCTGAATATCAGGCAGTGGTGAGGCCGCGCCCGCCTTGCGCGCCACCGCGGCAGCGACCGGGTGCCGGCTCGCAAGCGCCAGCCGGCCGGCGAGCCTCACGACATCGTCGGGAATGTCCGAGAGATTGGCCACATCGAGCTCCGGCTGAGTCAGGGTTCCCGTCTTGTCGAAGATCACCCGGTCAATCTCGGCGATCCGCTCGATCGCATCGCCGGCGTTGAGCAACACGCCTGAACCGAACAGCGCGCCGGACGCCACGGTCTGCACCGCCGGAATGGCAAGGCCCAACCCGCAGGGGCAAGTGATGATCAGGACTGCAATCGCCGTCACGATCGAATCATGAAAGCTGGCGCCATACGCCAGCCAGCCGAGCATCGTCAGGAGCGCGGTCGCGTGCACGACCGGAGCGTAGAGCCTTGACGCGCGCTCGGCCAGACGCAGATAGCGCGAGCGCGCCTGCAGCGCGTGCTCGAGCAGGCCGGAAATCTCGTCCAGCAGCGTGCCGCCCGAGGCTGCCGACGCACGGACGCGCAACGTGCCGGAACGCAGCAGCGTGCCGGCGAACACCGCGCTGCCGGGCGCGACCATCGCCGGCAAGGTTTCGCCGGTGATCAGGCTCTGATCGACTTCGGAGCGGCCCTCGATCACGTTGCCGTCCACCGCGCAGCGTTCGCCGGGTCGTAGCAACACGATATCGCCCGGCCGGATCGCGGCCGCCGGAACGGTTCTGATCTCCGTTGGGCTGACGAACTTCGTCGCAGTTTCCGCCTTCAGGGCCGCCAGGTTTCCGGCAAACGCGCGGGTGCGCCGCCGCATGTTCTGATCGAGGTACCGGCCCGCAAGCAGAAATGCGATCAACATAATCGCGGCATCGAAATATGCATGATCGGCGTGATTGACGGTCTCGATCACCGAGGTTGCCAGCGCGAGCACGATACCGATGCTGATCGGCACATCCATGTTGACACCGCGCGCTCGCAGGGCTGACAACGCCGACGAGAAGAACGGCTGCGCCGAATAGGCCGCCGCCGGCAGCACGATCAGCGCCGACAGCCAGTGGAAGAAGTCGCGCTGCTCCGGCAGCATGTCGGAAACATTGCCAGACCACACGGGAATCGACAGCATCATCACGTTCATCGCGGCAAAAGCGGCGACGCCCAACCTGCGCAACAAGCCCTGCGCCCGCTGCCCTTCCCGTGTTTCGGCATCGTCCCGTTCGAATGGATAGGCCTTGTAGCCGAGCTCCGCGAGCCGATTCACAAATAGCGACGGATCGAGCGCGCCAGCCTTCCATTCCAGCGCAAGGCGGCTGTCGGTCAGATTCACGCGGGCCAAGGTGACGTCCGGTATGTTGGTCAGACTGCGCTCGATCTTGGCCATGCAGCCCGCACAATTGATGCCCTCGACCGCGAGATCGAGATGGACGATCCCGGTGCCCGCGTTCTTCAGATAATGGGAAAAATCGATATCGGCTTGCATGCGGATCGCCCTCAGTTCAGCAGAACACGATTTCTGGACAGGAACATGCGGTGGCCGTCGGCATCGCCTTCGATCACAAGATCCCACTGCCCTGCCGCGACGCCGTCGACGCGACCACGATAGCTTCCAAAGCCGGCCTCACTGACCTCGATTGATCGATCGGCGCGACGATCGATCGGCCGCTCGAGCCGAGCCAGAAACTTCATCCCCATCAGAGGTGCGCCGGCGTGGTCATGTGCCTCGAGGACGATTGCGGCGGCGCCATCAGGCCGTCGATCAATGTGCGCCTGTACCTGCCAGTCGCGCTCGTTCTGCTGCCTCGCCGCCACGATCTCGCGCTGATAGGCGAGGCTGGCGCTATAAGCGCTGTCGACCTCGGTTCCCGACAGCGTCGTGATGGCAAAGCGCATCATGACCATGTTCACGCTGATCACGACCGCAAAGAACGCGATCGTCGTGACCAGGACGAAACGTCCGGTGATGGGGCGAGCGGCTGTACTCGAGGCTGCCATGGTGACAATCCGTCGTTATGGAAGAACAAAATGGTCGGTCGCGGAGGCGACTTCTCCGAGACCAATGTCAGTGATACGGAATGTGATCGGCACGGACTTCTCTGCCTTTTCATCGATCGGCGCCGTCACCAGCACTCGCAACTCGGTGGTAGTGTCGCGCGCAAGGACGATCATCGGCCGATCCGGTGTTACAGAGTCCGCGCCGATGACGTGCAGCTTTGCATCGGGCGGACCGTCGACATCGATTGCGATCACACGGTCAAAGCCGCGCTTGTTGAGGAGGCGCAACGTGTACCCGTTGCGGATTCCTCCGTCGCTGAGACGGACCGCGACCGGATTGCGGTCGTGCAGCACGTTGACGTCGAGCAGGGTCCGCGACATCAGAGCGTAGAGCATCACCGCGCAGACCACGGTGATCAGGCTGGCATAGACGACCGTCCGTGCACGAACGGGCTTGAAGATCTCTTTCTTGCCGGCGAGACGGTGCTGGATATTGATGTCGTTGTCGTAGCCGATCAGGCCGGCCTTGCGGCCGACCTTTGTCATGACTGCGTCACAGGCATCGATACAGAGGCCGCACTGGATACAGTCGAGCTGGGCACCATCGCGGATGTCGATACCGGTCGGACAAACCGCCACGCACTGGTTGCAATCGATGCAATCGCCTGCCTTCTCGCCAAGCGCGCGGATGTCAAACGCCTTCTTCACTGAGCAACGCGGATCGCCGCGATCATATTTATAGGTGACGTTGAGCGCCCATTCGTCGGTCAACGCGGCCTGGATCCGCGGCCACGGGCACATATAGACGCAGACCTGCTCGCGCATGTAGCCGGCCAGAAAATAGGTCGACGCGGTCAGGCTCGCGATCCACATATAGGCGATCGCCGGGGCCTGAAAGGTCGCCAGATCGCGTACCAGGGTCGGCGCATCAGCGAAGTAGAGCACCCAGGCTCCGCCGGTCCACCACGCGATCATCAGCCAGATCGCGTGCTTTAACACACGGCGACCAGCGCGCTTTACGGTCATCGGCCCGGCGTCGGCCTTCATTTGTGCGCGGCGGTCGCCTTCAACCAGGCGCTCGACGGCGTAGAACAGATCGGTCCAGACCGTCTGCGGGCAGAGATAACCGCACCAGATCCGGCCGCCGAGCGCATTCATCAGGAACAAGATCAACGCTGCGAGCACCAGAAGGCCGGTGAAGTAGTAGACTTCCTGTGGCCACAGCTCGATGAAGAAAAAATAGAAGCGGCGGTTTGGAAAATCGATCAGCACCGCCTGGTTGGGCGCACCGAGGCCCCGATGCCAGCGTACGAAGGGCAGCAGGTAGTAGACGCCGAGACAGACGGCCATCAGCCGCCATTTGATCGAACGGAACCGACCCGAGACGCTCTGCGGATACACCTTCTTGCGCGCCGCGTAGAGCGGCCCGTCTTCGTCGGTTATGAATTCATCAGGCGACACGGGCTTGTTCATGGGTCTGCTCGAATGAGGCTCCTGTTCAAGCCTACAGCCCCGCGCAGGGCTCGGATTTGACCTTGGTCAACGATCCGAGGCTCAGCCCGCGACGGCGGCTACTTGCCGCCGCCTAGCGAGTGCACATAGACCGCCAACGCCTTGACTGTGACCGGGTCGAGCCGGCCGACCCAGGCCGGCATGACGCCGGCACGGCCGTTGGTGATGGTCTCGACCAGCGTCTCCTCGTCGGAACCGTAAAGCCATATCTGGTCGGTCAGGTTCGGCGCACCGAGCTCCGGGTTGCCCTTGCCGTTGTCGCCGTGACAGCTAGCGCAATTCTCGGCAAAGACCTTCTTCCCTGCGGCGGCGTCGAACTTCGGTGCGGTGGAAAGGCCAGAAAGCGAGCGCACGTAATTGGCGACGGTGACGATCTCGTCCTTCTTGAGAACCCCGTCGCGACTGAACGCGAGCATCTGCCCTTCGTGGGTCTTCGCGTGCCCTGAGCGTGCGCCGAACTGGATCGTCTGCATGATCTGGTCAAGCGACCCGCCCCACAGCCAGTCGTCGTCGTTCAGGTTCGGGTAGCCCTTCGCGCCCGCGCCACCGCTGCCATGGCAGGGCGCGCAATTGTCGGCGAACACGGTCTTGCCGCGGGCACGCGCCAGCGCCAGCAGAGCCGGATCCTTCTCGATGTCGGCAAGCGACGCGTTGCCTAGCACGGCCATCTTCTCGCCGCGCAGCTTTTCCAGATCGGCAAGGTCGGTCGCGACGCTCGCCCGGGTCGAATATTGGAACAGACCCGTCGTGTAGCCCGAGACCAGCGGCCAGGCCGGGTAGACGACCCAGTAGCCGATCGCCCAGATGATCGTCGCATAGAACGTCAGGACCCACCATCGCGGCAATGGCGTGTTCAGCTCCTTGATGCCGTCCCACTCGTGACCGGTTGTGCTGCGGCCGGATACACCGTCGATATCGTTGCGCTCGCTCATGTCCATCAGTCCTCACGCAGCGGCATACGCGCTGCGGCATCAAAGAGAGATTTGTTGCGTGGCCAAAGCGCGTAGGCGACGATGGCGATGAAGATCCCGACGAAGATCGGGGTCCAGAGCGTACCGACCAGGCTCGACGCGAAACTCTCGATTTGAATGATCGCTTTCATCTTCATGCCTCGTCAGCGCAGATTGGCTTTTTCGTTGTAGAGCTTGAAGTCGACGAGCGTGCCGAGCATCTGCAAATAGGCGATCAGGGCGTCGAGCTCGGTTGGATTGCCGGCCTTGCCATCAAAGTTGCGTACCAACGCCTTCGGGTAGCGCTTCTGGAACGCATCGGAGCCGGGGCTGTCGGGGTCGACCTGCACCTTGAGATCGGCGGCCGCGTTGGCAATCTGCTCGCCGGTATAGGGCACACCGACCGCACGATTCGTTCGGAGGTGGGCCGCAGCGTCCGACGGGTCGAGTTCCGTCTTCGCAAGAGCCGGATATCCGGGCATCACGGATTGCGGGACGATCGATCGCGGGTTGATCAGGTGCGTGACGTGCCAATCGTCGGAGTACTTGCCACCGACGCGCGCGAGATCTGGCCCGGTGCGCTTGGAACCCCACTGGAACGGATGGTCGTACATGCTCTCCGCGGCAAGCGAATAGTGGCCGTAGCGTTCGACCTCGTCGCGCAGCGGTCGGATCATCTGCGAATGGCAGAGGTAGCAGCCCTCGCGGACATAGATGTTGCGACCGGCGAGTTCGAGCGGCGTATAGGGCCGGACGCCATCGACCGCTTCGATCGTGCTCTTCAGATAGAACAGCGGGGTGATCTCGACGAGTCCACCGATGGCAATGACGACGAGAATGCCGGCGATCAGGATGATCGAGTTCTTCTCAAATATCTTGTGTCGATTCCGGAGAGACATGTCGTGACCTATTCGGCAGGCTGGAGGACAACGGCGCCCTCAGATTCGCTGGCTTGGCCGGCATTGACCGTCATCCAGAGATTGAAGGCCATGATCAGGGCACCGGCCAAGAACAGCGCGCCTCCGGCCGCACGGATGATGTAGAACGGATGCATGGCTTCGACGGACTCGATGAAGGAGTATTCGAGGAAGCCGAGCGAAGTGTACGCACGCCACATCAAGCCTTGCAGGATCCCCGACACCCACATCGCGGAAATGTAGAGCACGATGCCGATGGTCGAGATCCAGAAGTGCCAGTTGACGAGCTTCAGGCTATAAAGCTGGCGATTCCAGAGCCACGGGACGAGGCAGTAAAGTGCGCCGAAGGAGACGAAGCCGACCCATCCCAGCGCGCCGGAATGCACGTGACCGATGGTCCAGTCGGTGTAATGGCTCAGCGAATTGACCACCTTGATCGACATCATCGGGCCTTCGAAGGTCGACATGCCGTAGAAGGCGACCGACACCACCATCATGCGCAGCACGGGATCGGTGCGCAGCTTGTCCCAGGCTCCCGACAGCGTCATCAGGCCGTTGATCATGCCTCCCCAGGAAGGCATCCAGAGCATGATCGAGAATGTCATACCAAGGGTTTGCGCCCAGTCCGGCAGCGCCGTGTAGTGCAAGTGATGCGGGCCAGCCCAGATGTAGAGGAAGATCAGCGCCCAGAAATGGATGATCGAAAGCCGGTACGAATAGACCGGACGCTCCGCCCGCTTCGGAATGAAGTAGTACATGATCGCCAGGAAGCCGGCAGTCAGGAAGAAGCCGACAGCGTTGTGGCCATACCACCACTGGAACATGGCATCCTGCACGCCGCCCCAGGCAATGTAGGACTTCGAGCCGAGGAAGGAGACCGGAACCGCGGCGTTATTGCCGAGATGGAGCACCGCGATCGTGACGATGAACGCCAGATAGAACCAGTTGGCGACGAAGATGTGCGGCTCCTTGCGCTTCACCAACGTCATCAGGAACACGAGCAGATACGTCACCCAGACGATCGTCAGCCAGAAGTCGGCATACCACTCCGGTTCGGCGTATTCCTTCGACTGGGTGACTCCCAACAGATAGCCGGTGCCGGCGATCAGGATGAAGAAGTTGTAGCCGACCACGACGAACCAGGGCGCGAGGTCACCAGCAAGGCGCGTGCGGCAGGTCTTCTGCACGACGTAGAACGAAGTTGCGATCAGGACGTTGCCACCGAACGCGAAGATAACAGCCGATGTATGCAGCGGCCGCAACCGGCCGAATGTTGTCCAGGGCAAGTCAAAATTGAGCGCGGGCCACGCCAGTTGCATTGCGATGATCAGACCCGCGGTGAAGCCGGCAATGCCCCAGAACATCGCTGCGGCGGAGGCAAACTTGATCGGTCCGAAGTTGTAGTTGGGACGCCCGCCGATCTCCGCCGGCGGCAATGCTGCGGGACGGTCAAGGTAGCGATTGCCGATCACGACCACAGCGATCAGGCTGGCGGCACAGGCTAGGAATGCATGAAACGAAAATGCCGTATCGCGCCCCATCGCGGCCCAAGAAAGCTGGCGCAGGCAAAAGCCGCGAGTGCCAACAACAGGCCGGCCTCGCCCATCGTCATCGACTTTGAAACAGAGGATGGACTTATCATGTGGAAGCTTTTCCCTGGATGCGGTGACGTCATGGAAACCACGATCTCGCTGGCAGCCGCTTGATCGGCATCAATTCCTGCGCTAGGTCGCGCGCCACTGGCACCGCGACTCAGAGCGGTGAGTGTCAATTCGTTCGGACAGTACCGGGCCGGACTGGCTCGCCTTTCCCGCGCGAGGTCGGTAGCGCAGCGCCTCTTCTCTTGGCACAGGCCACACACCCGCTGCAGATCGCGCAGCACATCACTGTGAGACGTAGCGAGCGCCTCTTCTGACAAACCTGCATGTTTGAAACGCTCACTCAGCGATTCAGGCGAACCCCGGCCTCGAGCCAGCGCTCGAAGGTCCGATGTGGAAAGATTGAGCTCGTGGGCAATCTCATCGACCTCCCGAGCAGTCATCAGATCGAACTCGTGTCGACGAGCAAAAAGCGCTCGCAAACGGGCGAGAAGATTCTCGAATTGCGGCGAGTTATTGCCAGCTGATCGATCGGTCATGGCCCACACACCTTTTTGCTTTCCGTAACCTTGCCGATTTGATCTTCGTCAATTGCGCAATGTCGCGGCGATCAAACCTGATCGCCACTCAAGGCCACTAGCCACCCCATGCGGACGGCAAAGACGACGGCATTCGAAGCTCCATCGAATCGGCAAAGATCGTCCAATCGCGGATGCCCTTCTGTCTGCAGAAGTCGGCTTCCGCGAGCTGTGCGGCCACGGACAGCGAAGCGGCATCGACCTTGAATGCGGCCTGACAGGCGCGATGTTCATGGCCGGTGTCGTCGCAAACGGTCTTGATGAAACGAACGTCAAATGATGGCATGGCACCCTCACGTGGGCTGATTCCTTGATGCCACGTTGCCATTGATGCAAGAGGCCCGTATTGACCTGTCGCAACTTTGCTCTGAGGTGCAGCCGTCGTATTGCGGAGGATATCGAAACCGAGCAGAGCTTTGAGCGACCACGAGGACCACGAGCGGCACGATTTTCGCGACGTGCGGCTCGCATGATCCGCAACTGCGACCGGACGAGGTACTATTCGTGGTGAGATTTCCAGTCTGAGGATGACGGCCGGACTGCCGGTATTGACGTCGTCTTGCTGCTGACGGACCATCCAGAGGCGGCGATCGCGAAGCCAACGATCGCGCAGATCGTAAGCAGCGTTGCCGCGAATCCCAGGACATCTGCGCTGACCACAGCGGTCACGATCAACGGGATCAGCAGGATTGCGGGGCGAGCGATCATCCTGCCGTCTCCTGCGCAGTTTTGGCGGCAGCCGCTCGTTCGTCTTCCGCGGATTGGATGTAGAAGCCGGAATAGGTGTCGACATAGCACAGATGGTCGTGCAATTCCCTGACGCCGGAGGTATTTTCCCCGGCAACGATAGCCGCTTGCCTCGCCCGCTCATCCATGATGATCCCTCGGAGGTGCACCACGCCATTGCGTACCGAAACCTGCAGACCAAGCGGACACCAGTTTGCGGAGTCGAGCGCCCGCACGATGCGGTCGTGGATGTGCTTGTCATCCGCCGTGGGGTCCGGGATCTGGTGTGCGATAGACGCAACTGCCCGTAGCAGATCGGCGCGTGTGACGATGCCGACGAGACGCCCGTCGCGCATCACCGGCAGCCGTTTGACTCCCTTCTTCTCCATGAGCTCGACTAAATCCGGCAGAGGCGTTTCTTCCGTGACGGTGACCGGATCATAGGACATGATATCTCCGACCTTACGCCCGCGTTCATGGGCAAAGTCCGTGGCCGCATGGCCGGAGCCGAGAAGGAACTGAAGCCAGCGGGCGCGCCGGCGCCGCGTCCCGATCTCGCTCCGCCGCAGAAAGTCACCTTCCGACAGGATGCCAACTAATCGTCCGGCCGCATCGACCACCGGGAGGCCGCTGACTCGGTGATCCATCATCAGTTTGGCGGCGTCCATAATCGATGTGTCGGTTCCGACGGTGACGACATGTCTTGCCATGATCTGATGTGCGCGCATTGCCAGTTTCCCTTTCTCGCCAGGCACGTTCGCATCAAATCGGCTTGTCGGTGTTGATCTCCCTCAACGGCCTCGTTTGACGGGGATCAAGGCGTAGCGACGTTAATCGGACGTACATGTCACGTTGTCAGGAGAAGAGGATCATGCTGCAGAACCTGCTTGCCTCAATCGGAGTACTCACGATAATTATCGTGACTTTTGCACGGATGACCTTCCAGGCAAGGCGCCCCCCGCAAGAGCAGTTGGCCAGGTCAAAGACGCTGCAAACGCTTCGTCGCCGGCGGCCGTTCTAGGGCCCTTTCACCTGTCGTAACCACCTGTCCGAAATTTGACCTGCATCAATGCGGGGCGAGTGCCGCCGCTTGAGATTGTCCGTCCGTCAGGATCGTGCAAATGGCAGACAGAAGGGCTTGGCGCCCCATTATCTTTTCGTGTCCAACTACCGGCGATCGGGTTCAAGGCCTGCTTCCCGACGACACGTCCGAGCCAGCGGCTGACGATCTGCACTCAATCTCCTGCGCCGCGTGCGACGGCGTCCATTTCTTCAACCTGAGGACCGGGAAAGTCATCGGTCCCAAGCCCGTTTGAGTAGATCGTTAGCTCCGGTGCAGGCCAGAAGCTGGCCGGTTGACACATATCAACACACCCGCACCGGCGACATGGGAGATAGCAACTTCCCTCAACAAAGGATGTTGAACATGACAGATCTTAGCGATTCCCGTCCCATTGCCGACGCCATCCAGAGCTGCGCGAAGCGGGCAATGGTCGTCCAGTCGAATTTCGCGGAAAAGCTGATTGAGGCAAACCGGCACTGGTTCGAACAGGTCCAGATCGAATCGACCGAAGCCTGGGAGCTCTTCCGCAAGTTCAATTCCGTTGCTACCGTGGCTGAAAAAATCACGGCTTTGCAAGACTGGACCAAAGGTGTCACCGCGCGCAGCGCAGAAGACGCGACGTACGCGATCGAGACCGCGCGTTCATTGGGCACCATCGAGCTTAACCTAGTTGCTCGAAAGACCGGCGGTGCCGACGAGGCAACTCAGAAAGCTGCCTGACGTGCCGACACACGACGCCCCAGAGCGCCCGGAGGCCGGCGTCAGCGAAACATGGGAGGGGGTCGCGACCGCCCCCTTCGATCGAGACCTTGAGCTCGCCGTGATTGAGGGCAACGCCATTCACAAGCTCGTCTTTCCCTGCCGCCGCATCCTGGGTGGCTGGCTGAAGGCGGAGACTGCTGAACGCATCTTGGTCCAGCCGACACATTGGCGCGCTTGGGTGAAGTAGCTCGCGACCCTTGCCCTGGATAGAACCGCCAGTGGCTTCGAGCGTCCGAACGGTGTAATATCTCACGGTTTGAGGGCTCTGCCCGGGGGAATATGTCTGACCGCATCTGGTACCGCTATGGCACTGCTGCAGCAGCAGCCGCGCTCGTTTTCGCAGTGCGCGCGGGACTCGATAACTATTTCGAAGACCGGACCTTCACGATCATATACGTTCCGGCGGTGCTGTTTGCCGCCTTCGGCGGCGGCCGTGGCCCGGCGATTCTCACCACCCTACTCTGCCTCGCCATCAGCGCTAAATTCCTCGGCAGAAGTCTGGTCACCGAACCTGCCAATCTCATCGACATCGCATGTTTTGCGGTCCTCGGGCCCATTCTTGGATTCATGGGCGACCGGCTACTGAGGGAAAGCGATCAAGCGCGAAATCGCCAGACCCATCTGCAATCCATCTTGGACACGGTCCCTGACGCCATGATCGTGATCGATGATCATGGCATCATTCGCTCCTTCAGCGCAGCCGCGGAGCGCCTGTTTGGCCGAAAGACCGACGAGATCGTCGGAAAGAATGTTTCGAGCCTGATGCCCCAGCCGTATCGCGGCGAGCACGACCGGTATCTCGAGCGTTACCTTACGACCGGCGAACGGCGTATCATCGGTATCGGCCGCATCGTGGTCGGAGAGCGGAGTGATGGCTCAACCTTCCCAATGGAGCTTGCCGTTGGGGAGGCCCGGGTGCGCGGCGAACGTTTCTTCACCGGCTTCATCCGAGACCTCACCGAGCGTCGCGCGCAGGAGCGACGGCTTCAGGAGCTGCAGTCCGAACTGGTCCACGTGTCGCGGTTGACCGCAATGGGCGAAATGGCGTCCTCCATCGCCCATGAGATCAACCAGCCGCTGTCAGCCATCACAAACTACATGCGCGGCGCAAAGGTATTGCTGACGTCAGAGACGCCGGACCCTACGCGAATTCGCGACGCACTAGAGCGGGCCGCGCTGCAAGCGTTGCGGGCCGGCGACATCATCAAGCGCCTGCGCGAGTTTGTTGCCAAGGGCGAAACCCAGCATTCCCTGGAGAACCCTGCTACCCTGCTGGAAGAGGCCGTGGCGCTTGCACTACTTGGCGCCAAGGAGCAGGGAGTCAGGGTAGCGATCCGCAGCGACCGGGACATGCCCTCGATCGTCGTCGACAAGATCCAGATCCAGCAGGTCGTGCTGAACCTGATTCGCAACGCGATAGAGGCTATGGCCTCCGGTCCGCGCCGCGAATTGACCGTCGGAGTTGCCAAGATTGACGGCGATGCGACGTTCACCATTTCCGATACCGGTCCGGGCATCAGCCCTGATATCGCCGATCGCCTGTTTCAACCCTTTATCACGACCAAGGAGCATGGCATGGGAGTCGGCCTCTCGATCTGCCGGACCATCGTCGAATCCCACGGCGGGCGCATCGACGTGATGCCAAACGCTGGCGGCGGCACGGTTTTTCAGTTCACCCTCCCATTTGCGGAGGACGGAGACGCATGACTACGCGGCGCACGATTCTTGTGATTGACGATGACCCTGCGATGCGTGACTCGCTCGCCTTCCTTCTCGACGTCAACGGCTTTGCCGTAATGACTTACGAGACGGCCACCGATTTTCTCGATCATTTCGCCAGCAGTACGGTCGACTGCATCGTATCTGATATCCGCATGCCCGGCATGAGTGGTCTCGAACTGGTCCGAAAACTGAAGGCAGACGCGGCGGCATGTCCCGTCATTCTGATGACTGGCCATGGTGACGTCGCACTTGCGGTCGAGGCGATGAAGGCCGGTGCGGTCGACTTTATTGAAAAGCCCTTCGAGGACGAGACGCTGCTGCGTGCAATCGGCGAAGCCTTGCGAACACAGTCGGCAGTGCCAGCCGACGGCTCGGCCAGGCGTGAGGCTGAAGCTCGCCTGGTGGACCTCTCTCCACGCGAGCGCGACGTCCTGCGGGGGCTCGTGGCGGGAAAGATCAACAAGGTGATCGCCCACGACCTTGGCATCAGCCCCCGAACCGTCGAGGTTTACCGGGCGAACCTGATGGCCAAGACCAATGTGCGCAGCATGTCGGAACTCATGCGCATCGCGATCGCTGCCGGGCTCTAGACGTTCGCAGAAAGCGATCATTCAAAGCTTTTTGTCCACGGAAATTGAAGACACGCCAAGCTCCCGTCGGTGAGGCAGAACATCGCCAAGCGTATCCTGGAATTTGAACCAAGGGCCGCCGCTCGCAGAGGCATAGGTAGTTATACGTAATTCCAACTGGAAGCAGACGGTACGATAGTGCGCGGATTGATTGAATCGAGTTGCAGGGAATGCTCTTCAACGCGCTGTCGTCGTCGCCCGCGCTCGACCTGCAGGCCTATGCCGACATCGATCATTTCCGTAAAAGCTAGCGTTACTTGCAGGCTTCGAGCATCCCGCTCACGGCGGCACTGTTTTCCATCCTACGGGCCAGCCTGTCGTTGCCCTCATCGGCCGCCACAACCGCGAAACCGCCGCCAGCGATCCCGGCTCGCGCTGCTTCGATCGTGGCATTCAATGCCAGGAGGTTTGTCTGGCCCGCGATTTCGCTGATTAGGCTCGTCACAGTTCCCACCTTTAACGCAGCTTCCGACAGCTTGGCGATTGTGGCCTGGGCTTGCGTCGATGCCGTCACGGCCTCCAGCGTCAAGGAACGCGACGTCCCCACCTGATCGGCGATCTGCGATATCGACGCGGCAGCTGCGAGGATGCTCTTGCGACGGTCTGGGCGTTTGTAAGTGCCTCTTCGGCAGCCGCAGCGACACTGCCGCTGTTTCTCTCCACAGTGAGTGCCGTATCCCTCATCATCGAAGCGTTTCTTGCCATCCGATCCGTACCGGAGGCGACTTCGCCGACAGCGACTTTTGTGGCATTCTCGACATTTGCTGCCATCTGAGCCCGCGCTTCCTCGGTCGCACGCCGTCTCTCTTCGTCTTGCCTTAGCTCGTCGCGTGCCCTTTCGGCTGCCCTGCCCCGGAATTGTTCGATTGAACGCGCCATGTCGCCCAGTTCATCGTGCCGGTCGAGTCCCGGGAGCTTCATGTCAAAATCTCCGCCGCTCAAACGGTCGAGGGCGCCCGTCATTGTGACGAGAGCTTTGGATACTCGTCGAGCAAGCAGCAGTGTTACCAGCCCGACGGACACTACGACCGCGGCAGCAATCATGATGATGCTTTGTGCCCGTGCCCAAACTTGAGCCTGGAGATCGTCGACATACACTCCTGTCCCAATGACCCAATTCCACGGTTGAAATCCCGCAACAAACGATAGCTTGGGCTGAGGCGCATCCAGCCCCGGCTTCGGCCATTGATAGTCGACGAACCCTTCGCCCTTCCGCTTAACGATCTCGGCAAACTCGACTAAGAGCCGCTTGCCGGTCGGATCCTTGATGTCACGCAAGTCCTTCCCATCGAGTTCCGGCTTGATCGGATGCTTGACCATCGTGGGGCCGAGATCGTTGATCCAGAAGTAATCCCCGTTCCCGAACCTTAGTGGGCCGATTCTGGCGGCGCGTTGCGACGGGCAGTGTCTCCATCTGTCCCGCGGCCTGCGACAGCGACATGCTCTTCCTGTGCAATGCTCAGAGCCTTCAGCTCGCTCTGCCGCTGCCCGCGCAAAGCGTCCGCCAAATTGCTTATTTGGATAGCGGCCAGGCCGGTGAGCCCGCGATGCGTCCGAAATGCGCCGCTTCCGCATTGATCTGGATCACGCGAATTGAGCCGATAAGGATGAGATAGATCAATGCGGCCATCGGCCTTCCCTGCCTTTATAAAGGAAGAAGAGCGGAGAACAGCAATGTTCATATTGGCGCGCATCGTCGTGACGGGCTCCGCGATAGACCCAGGTCATCTGACAGCCCTCCGTACGAGGATAGGAGAAGCATCGATGGACGAGATCACACATTTCATCGCGGTGCCTTACGATCGCGCGGATTGCCGCCTCATTCCCGGCCAACAGCTCAAATGCGCCAATCCGTCTTCGGCAATAGAACACGCCAAGCACATGTGGAAAGTACTGGGCCACGCCGGCGCTGCTGCAATCATCCGTGCCGGCCATCCGGAGACCGAAACCACCGTGCTGAGGACATACGGGATGGTGCCAAACGACCTGGAACATCTCCAGCGTTAGACCGAGCCACCTGCAGGAGCACCTACGTATAGTTACGTAGGTGGATTCTACTTAGGGGAAACATCCAAATTTTCTACGGCCCCAATTGCGATCAATCTGCACCCGTCATCCACGATGGAGTGCCGCTATGCAGACCCAGGCCGCCGTTTCCTTCGAGACCGCACGTCATCCGGTCAGAGCCATTCCAGCAGCAACTCCCGCGACCGGCCCGTTCGGCGCGATGGGTACCCCAATGCGGTTTGCCCGCTGCACCGAGATCTACGGCGAGGACGAGGACGCGGAGTATCTCTATCAGGTCATCGCCGGCGCAGTGCGGACCTACAGGATCCTGGAAGACGGACGCCGCCAGATCGGCGCCTTCTATCTGCCCGGAGACATTTTTGGTCTCGAGGCCGATGAAATCCACATATATTCCGCCGAGGCGGTCTGTGAGACCCGCCTCGTGGCAGTGAAGCGCAGCGCGCTGATCGCCCGTGCCGCCCAAGAAAAGGAGCTTGCGCGCCAGCTCTGGAATGAAACCGCGCGCGAGCTGCGCCGCTTCCAGGAGCATCTGAGTCTCCTGATCAGCACCGCTGAAGAGCGGGTCGTCGGCTTCCTGCTCGACATGAAACGCCGCGTCGCTAAGAATAACGTCGTCGAACTGTCGATGTCGCGGCAAGACATCGCCGACTACCTTGGTCTGACGATCGAGACCGTATCGCGCACCTTCACCCAACTCGAGCAAAGCGGTGCGATTTCGCTGCCGACCTCGCGTCGTGTCGAGCTGCATAGGCATGCGACGCTGAATCGTCTGGCCGCAGCGTAGGAACAGCGAGCGGCCATCGCGACCAAGGCAAGCACGAAAACCGGCCGCCAAGCCGCAATGCGACACCCCGCCAAATGGGGGTCGTGAGCAAGTCACGAACACCGATTGCGGTGTCCGCGTTGTCGAAGGCGCGCATCGCGCCTACATGACCGACTTCATCCGGGATCCGAAGTCGGGCGGCTGCGCGGCCGGCGTTCAGCCGACCAACTGGGCTTCCGGCTGGTCGTTGAGCGCCCCGGCACCGTCTTGGCCAACGCAATCCGGAAGGCCGCGAAACTGGTGCGTCGGACGTAGACGATGCGCACGGCGCGTCTTCGGTTTTGAGCTGGCGCAAAGTATCGGCACGATCCAGGCCATAAAAATGGGTATCGGCGTAACCAACGGGCCACAGCGTCACTAATAGCGCGGAAAGACATGACACGTAAGCAACGGCGGCCGGTGATGATCGGCAGTTCCCTAGCGGTACTCGGCATCGCGGCGGGACTGGTTCTCAGCGGGCCTCGTGATTCCATCGTGTTCTTCACTACTCCCACGATGGCAGCCGAGCGGCACATCGGAGCGGGCAAGCGCTTCCGGCTCAGCGGCTTGGTCCAGCCGGGCTCGCTGGTGCGGGAGGGACGGTCTGGCGACAACGTTCCTTATCGCTGACGGCGGAGCCAGCGTCCCGGTCAATTACGGAGGGATTCTGCCGGATCTGTTCAGAGAGGGACAAGATGTCGTCGCCGAAGGCGCGCTCGACGCATCGGGCGTGTTCCGCGCCGACACGGTTCTGGCGAAGCACGACGAAACTTACATGCCCAGGGAAGTTTTGCTGATGCCTTGAAGAAGCAGGGCCATTAGAAAGACGATAACCGTTAACCCCAGGTGGAAATGTGCTCGGTCGTGATCCGCGTCGTCGCCAAATCCTTCCCAGCTTTGCCGAAGTTGACCTGACGCAACGTTCGCGAATGCGATTTCCTGCAACGTTCGCCCCAGAGGAAAGGCAGACAATGCGCTCAGATCTCGCTAGACGATACGGACCGGACCGGCTCCCCCGCTACACCAGCTATCCCACGGCTCCGCACTTCAATCCGACGATCCGCGGGGTTGACTACCGTCGATGGTTGAAGTCGATAACGCCGCGGCACCCCGCCTCGATCTACCTACATGTTCCGTTCTGCCGATCCATGTGCTGGTACTGCGGTTGCCACACCTCGGTCACCAAACGCGACGATCCTATCGCCGTCTACGCGTCGAGCCTACTTACCGAAGCGCACCTGGTTGCGGATACCATCGGTCATCGGCAACCGATCTCGCACATCCACTTCGGTGGCGGCACGCCGACGATCATGACGCCGGAAACCTTCGCCGATCTCGTCGGCGCGTTGCGCTATTCCTACTTCGTGCTGCCCGACGCCGAGATCGCCGTGGAGATCGACCCGCGGACCTTGACCGAACCCATGTCGGAAGCTCTGGGTTTCAGCGGCGTCAACCGCGCGAGCCTCGGCGTTCAAAGCTTCGATCCGGCGGTCCAATGCGCGATCAATCGCCTCCAGAGCTTCGATCAGACTACCAGGTGCATCGAATTGCTGCGACGCGCGGGTATCGGGAAGCTGAACTTCGACTTGCTGTACGGATTGCCGCTACAGACGGTGGATTCGTGCCTGGACACCGTCGCCAAGTGCATCGAGCTGCGCCCGGACCGGTTCTCGGTGTTCGGCTACGCGCATGTTCCCTCGTTCAAGAAACACCAGCGCAAGATCGACGAGGACGCCCTGCCCGACAGCATCGAGCGTCACCTTCAGTCCGACGCGATCGCGGATGCACTCGTCGATGCCGGCTACGTGCGGATCGGCTTCGACCACTTCGCCCTTCCCCATGACAATCTCGCCATCGCAAGACGGGAGGGCCGGCTACGGAGAAACTTCCAGGGCTATACCGACGATGTTGCGGACACGCTGATCGGAATCGGAGCAAGCTCCATAGGCCGCATGCCGCAAGGGTTCGTGCAAAACGCGGTGGCCACCCGCGACTATCTGGCACGCGTCGCCGACGATCGGCTTGCAACCATCAAGGGCTACGCCTTCACGGAAGACGACCGCTTCCGCGCCGACATCATCGAGCGGGTCATGTGCGACATGGCCGTGGATCTATCCAGAATAGCGAGGTCGCATAATAGGGACCCGGGGACTGCCGTCATTGATCGGGCGCGCTTTCTCAGCCTCATCGCGGACGGTGCCGTGAGCATGAAGGACGATCGGATCTCCATGAGCGACGGAGCCGAATTCCTGGTCCGTAGTTTGGCTTCCACCTTCGACGCCCATCTGGCTCGATCGAGCGCGACCCACAGCCGCGCTGTCTAGCGTCACGCTAATTACGATCTCAGCGCGTCTCTTCGGCGGAGTGTTCTTACGACTTCGGTGCGCGACGTGCCGACGAGCCGAAGCCGACACTCGACAGCCGGGGGATCGGTTTATCGCGATCGTGCTTGCCCGGCGGCGGTTGTGCGGCCCATGCATCGAACGCCCCCCAGAAGCGTGTCCAACCGCAGCCCCGACTTACATTGAATCCTTTTGCGCAAGCTCAAAAACTTCGAAGGACCGGGTGGGGTTAAATACCTGTCACGAGGCGAGCGACCCATCCTCCCTTGCGGTTGTCTCGAGCGCGCCAAACTTTCGCAAGGTCGGCTACCATAGATCGAATACATCACCGCGACGCGGCGCCTCGACCCGCTGTCCCGACAATTGGTCGGAGAGCAGCTGCATCGCGGGTTCTTCGCCATGGACAAGAAACGTTGTTTCGCATCCCTCGATGCGCCGCCGCCATGCAAGAAGTTCGCTCTGATCCGCATGGGCCGAAAATCCATTGATCGTGTAAATCGTACTGCGGACAGGAATGTCCTCTTCAAACAAGCGCACGGACTTGGCTCCATCGATGATTTGCCGCGCGATCGTGCCGGATGCGGCGAATCCCACGAATATGATTGCCGCTTCCTTTCGCCAGATGTTGTGTCGGAGATGGTGGCGAATCCTGCCCCCTGTGCACATGCCCGATCCGGCCATAATGACAGCACCACCAGATATCCGGTTGATCGCCACAGAATCGGCGCTCTCGCGAACGAGGTGCAGATTGGCAAGGTGCAGCGGGTCTTGCCCTTCACGAAACAGACTAGCCGCCTCGGAGCTGAGGCATTCGAAATGCCGCTTGAATATCTCGGTTGCCTCGATCGCCATTGGCGAATCCAGGAAGACCTGCATGGTGGGCGGAAGCCGGCTGCGCTCCACGCTCTGGCGCAGGATATAGAGAATTTCCTGGGCCCGCTCGAGCGCGAACGTCGGAATGATGACGTTGCCACCTCTCGACAACGTGCTGCTGATCGCGCCGTGCAATTCCTCGATGGAGTCCCCGATGGATCGGTGAGGTCGGTCTCCATAAGTCGATTCCATCACGACAATGTCGGCCCGAGCCGGTGGTTGGGGGGGACGCAGGAGCGGACGGCCGGCATTGCCGAGATCACCTGAGAACAGGATCGATCGGGTGCCGCCGTGGTCGCCGACCTCCATCAGAATGCTCGCGGAACCGAGAATATGTCCGGCATCGAAGAATGTCGCGCGAAGGTCCGACGCAAGCTGCAGCGGCTGGCCATACTCGGCCGTTCTTCCAAAACGATCGAGGCAATTGAACGCATCGAGAACGGTATAGAGCGGCGGTGGCGCGTCCTCTTCTCCGCGCCTGCGACGTTGGCGGGTTCGCCGCCGCGCCTCTTCTCCCTGCAGATGCGCGGCATCAACGAGTACCAGGCGCGACAGCTCACGGCTGGCCGACGTCGTGATCACCTCGCCCTTGAATCCCCGTTTGACGAGCAATGGAAGCCTGCCGCAATGATCCAGATGAGCGTGAGTCAGGAGAACATAGTCTATGGTCGCGGGATCGAAACCAAAGTCGGCGGCATTCTCTTCACCGACGTCTCGGCTACCCTGAAACAGGCCGCAATCGATGAGGATGCGCCGGTCCAGGCATTCAAGCAGATGACAGGATCCTGTCACTGCCCGATCGGCGCCGTGGAAGGATAATTTCACGATTGCGGCTCCGGGCCGGTGGATTCGGCACTTGAAGCGCCCTCTCGAGCCGGAAGAAGCGGCCGGCCCGCAGTCTCATACCAAAGTAGAATGTCCTGCCACGCTTGCTCGGCCGACTCTGCAAACCAAAAGAGATCTCGGTCTTCCGGATCGATGACTCCCTCATCCACCAGGAAGTCCGGATCAAACGCGCGACGCCAATACGACTCGCCAACCAATATGACCGGCACCAGTGCGATCTTTCGCGTTTGGGCCAACGATAATACCTCGAACAGCTCGTCCATGGTTCCGAACCCGCCAGGAAAGGCCACGAGCGCCCGGGCACGCATCAAAAAATGCAGCTTTCGCATCGCGAAATAGTGGAATTTGAAGCAAAGCTCCGGCGTGACATATGGATTCGGGTACTGCTCTTTCGGAAGAGAGATGTTGAGTCCGATCGATTCGGCACCCGCATCGTGCGCGCCCCGGTTGGCGGCCTCCATAATCCCAGGTCCGCCGCCGGTCATGATCATGGTACGGCCGCCGATCGTCCTTTCGCTTGCGGCACCGACGATCTGGCCGAACCTACGTGCCATCTCATAGTACTTGGCTTTTCCCGCGATGCTTCTCGTGCTCTTGAGACGACGCCGCAGCCCTTCATCTTCGGGATTCGACAACAGCCGTCCAGCTATCGCTTCTACCGTCCGTTGGGCCGCTTGCGCCTCACAAACGCGCGTGCTGCCAAAGACGACGATGGTATGGGCTATCTGTCGCTCCCGGAGCAGGGCTTCTGTCTTGAGGAAATCGAGCTGAAGGCGGACGCCGCGCGTCGCCTCGCTCTGCATGAAATCGGCATCCTGATCCGCCTCCTGATAGCTTGGCGACATCAGTATCCTGCGCAAGGCCTCGGGCGCGCGCGAATCAACTTCAGCGCTCTCGGGTTGTTGACCTGGAAGCGCATCAGCTCTGTCGACGTGATGCTCGGGGCTCGGCATCGAACCGGAGCGAGCGGACCGGGGACCGGTCATATGCCCCCTCCTATCCACTGTTTCGCTCAAGCACCGCCCCAACCTGTTCTGTGTGGCAAGGGGCGAGTGCCGCGCTGCCTTTCAGGGCCTCGCGAACTTCGTCATCTTCCAATTTGTCCAGGAACCAGTGGCGATCAGCGGGCTGCTCCGCGCGACTGACAGTTGGAGTGTCTTGGTGAGGCTCTGCTTGTTCGACAATGGGCAATTTCGCTTGATCGGCCATGGTGACGCTCGTCAGGAGGATGAGAATACTGGCAGCATCCGCGATTGCCCGAACAGACGCATTGAGCAGGGTCAATCCGCAGCAGAAGACGACGGGAACTTTCCGGAGGGGCAGCGTGGGGCCTGTCTTTTCCACTTTCGGCCGTCGGCCGTCTGAGCGGCTTCGCGAAGGCGTGATAGCCCACCGTTGCCGGGAACAATGAGGCTCGGGCGAGCATTGGCCAGCATCTTTGAGCTGGCTCAAGCTATTCCCGTCACATTGGCCTTTTAACTCGGAACCGATTAGCAGATTTTGAGGTCATTCCTGACCCCTTCCTCGGGAGAGCGGCATGCAATCAGTCACGGGTCCAAATGAGCGAGCGCAGGTCAAAGATCTCGAGTTGCTCGACCGTTACTGGCGAGCCGCCAATTTCCTTTCCATTGGCCAGATCTACCTGCTGGCAAACCCACTTCTGAGCGAGCCGCTTAAACCCGAGCACATCAAGCCGCGATTGCTTGGTCATTGGGGCACCACACCGGGGCTCAACTTTATCTACGCTCATCTCAATCGTGCGATCCAAGCGTCCGATCTCAACGTCATCTATGTCTGCGGTCCCGGGCATGGCGGTCCCGGCATGGTCGCCAATACCTATCTGGAGGGCACATACACGGAAATCTATCCGGAGGTGACGCGCGACCTGGATGGCTTGCAAAAGTTGTTCCGTCAGTTCTCCTTCCCCGGAGGCATTCCGAGCCACGCGGCGCCGGAAACGCCGGGTTCAATTCACGAAGGCGGCGAGCTGGGATATGCGCTGGTGCACGCGTATGGCGCAGTGTTCGACAACCCTGATTTGATCGCCGTTTGCGTCGTCGGCGACGGCGAGGCGGAAACCGGCCCACTCGCGGCGTCCTGGCACTCCAACAAGTTCTTGAATCCGATGCATGACGGCGCAGTGCTGCCGATCCTGCACCTCAACGGCTACAAGATTGCAAATCCTACCGTGCTGGGGCGGATGGATGACGAGGAAGTCCGCAGCCTCTTCATCGGCTACGGCTACGAGCCGCTGTTCGTCGAAGGTGACGATCCGCACGCCATGCACCGGCTGATGGCCGACACGCTAGACGTAGCGCTCGCCAATATCCGTTCCATCCAGCAACATGCACGCCAACAGGCTGCGGGCTTTCGGCGCGCCAAGTGGCCGATGATCGTACTGCGCAGTCCAAAGGGCTGGACGGGCCCGAAAGAAGTTGATGGATTGAAGGTTGAGGGATTTTGGCGCGCCCATCAGGTGCCGATCACCAATCCGCGAGGCAATCCCGAGCATTTGAAGCTGCTTGAGCACTGGATGAGGAGCTACGAGCCGGGCAAGCTGTTCGATGGGGACGGCCGGCTCGAACCGGATTTGCAGGCGCTCGCTCCGGCTGGCAACCGCCGGATGGGGGCCAATCCGCACGCCAATGGCGGCATGCTCAAGCGTGAGCTCAAGCTACCGGATTTCCGCAGCTATGCCGTCGACGTTCCGAGCCCCGGGGGCGTGGTCGCCGAGGCCACTCGCGAGCTCGGCAAGTTTCTGCGCGAAGTCGTGAGTCTCAATGCGAACGCCCGCAACTTCCGTATCATGGGCCCGGACGAAACCTCGTCCAACCGGCTGGACGCGGTGTTCGAAGCCACCGACCGGGTCTGGATGGAAGGGATCGAGCCCTACGACGTCCACCTCGCGCACGACGGCCGCGTGATGGAGGTGCTGAGCGAGCATCTCTGCCAGGGCTGGCTCGAAGGCTACCTGCTCACCGGCCGTCACGGCTTCTTCTCCTGCTATGAGGCTTTCATCCACATCGTGGATTCGATGTTCAACCAGCACGCCAAGTGGCTGAAGGTTTCGCGCGCGCTGCCGTGGCGGCGTCCTATCGCCTCGCTGAACTATCTCCTGACCTCGCATGTCTGGCGACAGGATCACAACGGTTTCAGCCATCAGGATCCCGGCTTCGTTGATCTCGTCACCAACAAGAAGGCCGATATCGTCCGCGTCTACTTTCCACCCGATGCCAATACTCTGCTGTGGGTCTCCGATCATTGCCTGCGCACCTACGATCGCATCAACGTGATCGTCGCGGGCAAGCAGCCCGCTCCGCAATGGCTTTCGATGCGTGAGGCGATCAATCATTGCGAGGCGGGCATCGGCATCTGGAAATGGGCCGGCACCGAGCCGCCCAACGCCGAGCCGGATGTGGTAATGGCTTGCGCCGGCGACGTTCCAACGCTGGAGACACTCGCCGCAGTCGATCTGCTGCACAAGGCGCTGCCGGACCTAAAGATTCGCGTGGTGAACGTCGTCGACCTGATGACGTTGCAGCCGAAGGAGCAGCATCCACACGGGCTGTCCGACCGCGACTTCGACAGCCTGTTCACGCGAGACAAACCGGTGATTTTCGCCTATCACGGCTATCCCTATCTGATCCACCGCCTGACCTATAACCGCGCCAATCATGCCGGCATGCATGTGCGCGGTTTCGCTGAGGAAGGCACCACCACGACACCATTCGACATGGTGGTGTTGAACGGGCTTGACCGCTTCCATCTTGCGATCGAGGCGATCGAGCGGGTGCCGGGGCTCGACATCAGCGCGGCCCACGTCAAGCAGGGATTCCGCGACAGGCTGACCGAGCATTCGCGTTACGTGCGCGAGCACGGCGAAGATATGCCGGAGATCCGAGACTGGGCGTGGTGCAACGGCGCAGGTGGTACGACACTGCGGTGATCGAGGATTTGAAAGGCCGCATCTGCAGCGAGCACGAAAGAGACCGCCGATGTCCGATCATGTCCTGGTGCTGAATGCAGGCTCTTCCAGCATCAAGTTCGGCTTGTTCGACATTGAACCCGTCGAGCCGGAACTGAAGTGTAAGGGCCTGATCGACGAGCAGCAAACGGCGCCACACATCGTGGTGACCGATGCGTCCGGAACACAGCTGTTCAAGAAAGGCCTTCCCGGCGGCGAAGGACAGCGGGTCGATCTGCTCAGCGGCATCTTGACCTGGATTGCTGACGGGCATCTCGCCGGGAACAGGCTTGTCGCGGTTGGCCATCGTGTCGTGCATGGCGGACGCGACTTCTTTCGCCCCATCATGATCGACGACCAAGCTCTCGCCGCGATGGACGCGTTGACCCCGCTCGCCCCGCTGCACCAGCCGCGCTGTCTGACACCGGTTTGTGCGGTGCAGTCGCTGCGGCCAGGCCTCGCGCAAATCGCCTGCTTCGATACAGCCTTCCATCACAACCTGACGCCGCTTGCGAGCCGCTTTGCCATTCCGCGCCATTTCGAAGACTGCGGCATCCGGCGCTATGGTTTTCACGGGCTCTCTTTCGAATATGTCGCGGGCCGCCTCGCCGCACTCGCACCGACGCAGAAGCACACGGTGGTGGCACATCTCGGCAATGGCGCCAGCCTCTGTGCCTTGCACGAGGGCAAGAGCGTCGACACCACCATGGGACTGACCCCACTCGACGGTCTCGTCATGGGAACACGCTGCGGCACGATCGATCCGGGCGTGCTGCTCTATTTGTTGCAAGAAGCGAAGATGTCCGCCGACGAGGTCCAGCATTTATTGTACGAAAAGTCGGGCCTGCTTGGCGTGTCCGGCATCTCGGCCGATATGCGCGCCCTGCTGGCAAGCCCGGAAGCCGCCGCACGCGACGCGATCGATCTCTTCACGTTCCGGGTTGCCGCGGAGGTCGCTGTGATGGCGACCTCGCTCAGCGGACTTGACGGCCTCGTGTTCACCGGCGGCATCGGTGAACACGCCGCTGAAATAAGGCAACGCATCTGTGATCGTCTCGCCTGGCTTGGCGTCAAGATGGATATGGCCGCAAATGCGCTGAGCAAGCAGCGTATCGCTGCGAAGGGCAGCCCGGTGGATGTGCTGGTCATTCCCACCAACGAGGAGATCAGCATTGCGCGGCACTGCCGCAGCCTGCTGTCTGCAGGTTGCTAGGTTGCGCCCACTACAACCGCCCTATTCAATCCGTCGCCGCAACCCACATCACGAGCTCGCGTGCGAGCGCGCCGAAGGCCCGATCAAATGCGGCTGCCGCCTCAGGCGGCGTCAGTGAGGTCATCTCTTCGGAGTCATCGAGAATCTTTGCAACCTTTACCTGACCATTCTGGTCCACTATCTTCGCAGAGAAGGAGATGATCGCGCGCGGCTGGGTTCCGAGCACGATTTCAAAACGACGGAGATCGATCAGCAGACGTGACGCACCTTCTACGCCGCTGTCGGCGCGGAACGGCGCATGTGCGATGTCGTAATTCTCGAAGCTCTGCAGTAGTCGCGCCTGCACCAGCGCCGGAAGGCTGTCGCTCCATTGCACGGCCTCAAACCCTTGATTTTCTTCATCCGGCGAGAACAGAAAACGCTGGGTCTGCAGGTGGGTAATCGCGGTCGGCTCAGCTATGATCAACGGCGCAGGCAGAGCTGCATGGTGTTGCAACCCGAAGCTGTCCACGGCGTGAAGGTCGTAGACTACCTTGCGCGGCGCGGGCGTACCGCCGCCCGTCATGCGCTCCAGCCCTGCCACGATGCCGTCAAGCTTGGAGGTGTTGCGCGCGAGTCCTTCAGCAAACGTACTTAGATTATCGATCGTGCTATGCAGCGGCGCCGCATTTTCAGACAGAACGGCATCCACCCGGCGCAGGGCATCGCGCGCGGCCTGCGTCATGCTCCGAACGGCGCCCTTTTCGGCCACCAGCGGCCCGCGCGCCGGCGGCGACGCGGGATCATCACCACCTTCCAGCGCAATCACGGGAACACCAGTCAACCCCTGGAAATCGAGACCAACGCGCGTGTCGCTATGCACCGGCGTGTGCTCAGCGACCGCGATCTTGGCGCGAACCTCGCGCGGGCGTTCCGGCACCAGCTCAAGTGCAGTCACCTCGCCGACGCGGATACCGTTGAAGAGGACGCCTGCACCAACGAGGAGCCCAGACACGGGATCGGTGAAAACAAGCTGATACGTCTCCCGCTTGCCAATGCCACCGACATTGTTCAGCCAATAGACAAAGCCGAACACCGCGACGATTGCCGATAATACGAATGCACCGACAATAATGTAGGGCGCGCGAATTTCCATGTGTTTCTCTCTCGTCTAGCTGCCCAAGCCGAGCATTTGCGCGCGGGCACCATGAAAGTAGGCCTTGACCCAAGGATGATCGGACTCGAGCACGGAGGGCAGCGATCCGATCGCTGCGATCCTGCCGTCTGCGAGCGCGGCAACGCGATCGCAGACGGCTTGTAGGCTGTTCAAATCATGCGTCACCATGAAGACAGTGAAGCGCAGCGTCCGGTGCAACGTCCGGATGAGGGCGTCAAACTCGCCGGCCGCGATCGGATCGAGGCCGGATGTCGGCTCATCGAGAAAGAGCAGCGCTGGATCGAGCGCCAGTGCCCTGGCAAGCGCAACACGCTTGGTCATGCCGCCCGAGAGCTCGGACGGAAACTTGTCCCCGTCTTCGCGCGCGAGGCCGACCATCTCGAGTTTTGCGTCCGCAATTTCGTCAAGCAGCCGCGGCGAAAGCCGCGCGCGCTCGCGCAGAGGAAACTGAATGTTCTGTCGAGCCGTCAGCGCCGAGAACAGCGCTCCCTGCTGGAACAGGATGCCCCAACGACGTTCAAGGCTGCCGCTTGCGAAATCGATCTGCCCGCTGCGCTTTGGCAGCAATCCCACCAACGTTCGCATCAGTACAGATTTTCCGCCACCGGATGCCCCTACGAGGCCAAGAATTTCCCCGTCCTTCACATCGAGGTCGAGGTGATCGAGGATGATCTTCTTGCCAAAGCCGACCACGAGGTCCCGTATGTGTATCGCCGGGGCGTCGGTCATGGCTACATCCCGATCGAGGCGAAGAAGACTGCAAACAGTCCGTCGAGCACGATCACCAGGAAGATCGATTTCACCACCGAGGCGGTCGTTCGCTCCCCGAGCGACTCCGCGCTGCCCTTGACGCTCAGCCCCTCCACGGCCGCGACAAGCCCGATCACGAGCGCCATGAACGGCGCCTTGATGATGCCGACCTCAAAATGCCTGACGGAAACCGCCTCATGGAGACGTGCGATGAAGATTGCAGGGCTCATGCCGCCATAGAGCCAGGCGATGAGCCCGCCGCCATAGAGCGCCGCGAGCGAGCCGAGAAAGGCAAGGATCGGCAACGCCACCACGAGCGCCAGGATTCGTGGCAGGATCAGGACTGCAACCGGATCGAGCCCCATGGTGCTGAGGGCATCAATCTCCTCACGCATCTTCATTGCGCCGATCTCGGCGGTATAGGCACTCCCCGATCGTCCCGCCACCATGATGGCGACGATCAACACGCCGATCTCGCGCAGCACGAGGATGCCGACCATGTCGACGACATAGGATTCCGCGCCGAAGCGACGGAAATGGAAAATCCCTTGCTGGGCGATGATGGCCCCGATCAGGAACGTGATCAGGGCTATGATCGGTACCGCTTGCCACCCCACTCGGCCGAGCTGGTAGACGGTTGATGTCAGCCGAAACGACCGCGGATGCCTGAGAATGCCTAGCAGGGCTGCGCTGACGGTACCGAGCATATGGAGGAATGCCCCCGAATCGGACGCCAGCCGCCGGCCGCCGCGGCCGAGCTGATCGAGCCTCTGCAGCAAGGGGTTGAACGATTTGCGTTCCGCAGGGCCGCCGCGGTTCAGTCCTCGCACCTCTTCCAACAAGTCATCGTGCGGACCGTCGGCACCGGTGAGGGCTGCTCTGGTTGCGCCACCGCGGGCCAGCTTTTCAAGCAGCCAAGCCCCGACTGTGTCGAGCGTGGTGATGTGACGCAGATCAATCGCCCCGATGTCAGTGCGCGCCGCCCCCTCGCACAGCTGCTCCAACTGCTCGACATTGGCAACGTTCCAGGCGCCGCATGCTGTTAGCAGGCGTGGATCGTCTGCGTTCGCTGTCAATGCCGGTACGCTGAGCAAGGGAACCAACTCCAAGTTTGCCTATCAAGCATAGGAGGCTGGCGGCGGCGGTGTTTGACACAACGCAATTTGCTTCAACGGCCTCCAGGTCGTTCTTGACGCAAATCAAACGGCTTTGCGGGCGGGAGGCCTATGATTTGGCATGTTTGGCCCGTCAGCACCGGGCACGCTCAGGAAGATTTCGATGAACCGCCCCGCTTTCAAGCCTTTGCCGAATACTGCGTTACCGCACTCATTCAGACAGGTCCGGCTCGAACGTGCACGCGAGCACGATCACCCCGAGGGCGCCTCCGCGATCGGCTATATCATCGTCGCTCCGCTAGACACGGCGTCGCGGATCGATGTCGAGACTTGGAAAACCCATCGCGAGGCCTGCCGTGTCGTTCGTCAGCGGCCCGACGAGGACGATGAACTCGGCCACCTTGTGCACGGACCGAGCGACAGCTGGCGATTCCACTACGACGTGGCAGGGGCAGCCGCCGATGAAGCCGGATATCATTTCGGCAACGAGCGCTTTCGCCTCGGCGAATATGTCTCTGTCCGCGAGGCGGATGGCATGCATCCCTATCGGATCGTTGCGGTCTCGCCGCTTTGATCGCGCCCACGCCGGATCAGGATGTCGGTCCCCAAGGCATCCATCGCCGGAAGGGAGAGGTCTAGGACGACATTGATGATCCTGTGGTCGGTGGGCACTGCGGCGGCCGTGAAACCGAGCTCATGGCACATGTTCAGCATGGTCGTGTTCTCGGCCAGCACTTCGCCGGACAGCCGCTTGAGTCCTTCCGACCTCGCATAATGGATCAGGAGCTGCATCAACGCCCATCCCAGTCCTTTGCCCTTGAGGTCTGACTGCAGCAGGATAGCATATTCGGCATTCTCGTAGAGCGAGTCCGAATGAAGCTGGACTGCTCCCACCATCGCGCCAGTACTCGGATCCAGCGCCGCAAAGGCCATCGCACGCGCATAGTCGAGCTGAGTCAGCCGTGCAATGAACGTGTGCGAAAAATTCTTCATTGCCTGGAAGAAGCGAAGCCTAAGGTCCTCGGCGGTCACTCGCCTGAAGAAGTTCTCGACCATTAGCTCATCTTCCGGCCGCAACGGCCGTATCACGACGCGCGAGCCGCCCCTGAGGGCAAGCTCTCCTTCCCATTGAGACGGGTAAGGCCGCACCGCGAGCCGCGTCTGGCCGGCAAACAGCCGCACTGGTCTGCGGACTGCCACGCGCGCGTCGAGCGCAATCACGCCGCTCTCGTCTGCCAGTAGCGGATTGATGTCGAGCTCTGCGACTTCCGGAATATCGGCCGCCATCTGCGCCAGCTTGACGAGGGTGAGCGGCACGGCGTCGCCGGGGACAGCGGGCACGTCGCGATAGGCCGCAAGCAGCCGCGAGACCCGAGTCCGCCCCACCAGGTCGCGCGCCAGGTTCATGTCGAGCGGTGGCAGCGCCAGCGCCTTATCGTTGATCACCTCGACCGCGGTGCCACCGCGGCCAAACACGATCACGGGGCCAAAGGTAGGATCGTCGGCAATGCCGACGATCAGTTCGCGTGCCGCCCTCCGCTCGATCATCGGTTGGATCGTCACCCCCTGAAGGGTGGCATCGGGACGCGCGTTCCGGGCACGCGCGAGCACCGTCCGGGCCGCCTCGGCGATGCTTTCGCGAGTCAGCAAGCCGAGAATGACGCCGCCGATATCCGACTTGTGACGGACGTCGCGGGAAAGCAGCTTGACGGCCACCACAAGTCCCCGGGCCAGGAACGGCACGGCCTTCTCCGCGGCATCGTCGGCATCGCGCGCGGCAATCGTCGGCACCATCGGAATATCGTAAGCCTCAAACAGGGCGGCGATCTCGGCCGGGTCAAGCCATTCCCGCCCTTCGGACAGCGCCTTCGCGATTATGCGCCGCGCCGCAGCCGTTTCCGGCTTTAAGGTCGAGGCGATACCGGGCGGCGTTGCGGCCAGTGCGACGGAGGCTTCGCGGAATCTCACCAGATACGTGAAGGCGCGCACCGCATCATCCTCGGTCGGAAAATGCGGGATGTGGGCAGCTTCAAAGGTCGCCGCCGTGCGGTCGTCGGCACCATCCCACGATGCAAGCACCAGCGTGCCAACGTCGCTCTTCCTGGTCCGACGATCAAGAACACATTGTGCCACCGCTTCGGCGATTCCTTCGGCCGGCGCGACCGCCGTTTCCACGTTCATGACCAGCACCGCGTCACTGTTCGTGTCCTCGAGCAATGCGTCGAGCGCGGACACGTAGCGAGTGGCATCGGCGTCGCCGGAAATATCGACGGGATTGGCGCGAGACCAGCCTCGCGGCAGAACCCGATCGAGCCGAGCAATGATCTCCGTCGTCAAGTTCGCCGGAGTGCCCCCGAGTTCGGCAAGCCGGTCGATCGCTAGGATACCGAGCCCGCCGCCATTGGTCAAAACCGCCAGCCGGTTGCCGCGTGGAACAAAACCGCGGCCGAGCAACTCGGCGCAATCGAACAGTTCGCGCAGGTCGTACACACGCAGTATACCAGCACGGCGGAATGCTGCATCAAAGACGGCGTCTGAACCGGCCAGCGCGCCGGTGTGGGTGGCAGCGGCCTTGGCGCCCTGGGCCATCCTCCCCGCCTTGACGACGATTACCGGCTTGAGCCGCGCCGCGGAGCGCGCTGCGGACATGAACTTGCGCGCATCCTTGATGGCCTCCACATAGAGCAGGATCGCGTTGGTATGGTCGTCCAATGCGAAATAGTCGAGCAGGTCGGCAACGTCGACGTCGAGCTGGTCGCCGATCGAGACAATGCCGGAAAAGCCAAGCCGCCGTTGCGCAGCCCATTCGATCATCGCGGCAGCAATGGCGCCGGACTGCGAGATCAGGGCCATCCGTCCGTCGAATGGACGATGGGCCGCGAAGCTCGCATTGAGCTTCGCCTGCGGGACCATCAGCCCGATACAGTTGGGCCCGATCAGGCGTATGCCGTGCTTGCGCGCCGTCCGCGCAACCATTTCGGCAAGCGAGCCCGCGCCGTGCCCGAGACCCGCCGACAGGATCACCGCGCCGCCGACGCCGACCGCGGCGGCGTCCGAGATGATCACGGGTATCGCAGCCGCCGGCGCCGCGATCACGAGGAGATCCGGAACGAACGGTAGCGACTTGATGTCCGGGAACGTAGCTTCGCCGCCGATCTTAGCGTAGTTTGGATTGACCACGGCGATCCGGCCGACAAAGCCGCTCGCCTTGAGATTCCTGAGAACAGCCCCGCCCAACGACGACGGACGCGAGCTACCGCCGACAAGTGCTATTGTTCGCGGCAAAAGAACCCGCTCTAAGCCAAAAGTAGACATCGAACGGTCTCGCAGGGAACCAGCGGAGGCGCCTGTCGATTCGTGCAGCGCGCCAGAGCCCGCATGACGTCCTCGCGAGCGATAATTCCGAGCAGGTGGTGATGTCCGTCAACCACGGGCAGGCTCTTGAGCCGATGTGCGACCATCAGCTGCAGAACACGCTGCAGATTTGTGTCCGGCTCGACTGCAATCACATCGCACGACATGATCTCGTCGACTGTCGTCCCCATGCGATCGTCATAATGTGGCAATATGTGATCCGTCGTGAGCGCGAACACCTTAAGGGCGTCGAGTTTCGTGACGAACCCAACCACGATATCGTCGCGCAGGACGGGATAGGCATCATAGTCGTCTCTTGCGAACAGCCGGTAAAGATCGCCCACGCTCATCTCGGGAGCGACGCTCCGGACCGACTTCGTCATATTGCTCGCGACGGTTTCCTGAAGAAACTCGTACATGGCTGATCCCCTGGGTTGGATGGCACTTCGCGGAGGCACCGCGCCTGAGCAACTACCCCGCGAAGCGCTTACGCCACCGTCTTGATGTCGATCGCCTGTTCTACTTGGCGGCCAGCCTCTTGACGGTGGTCTTGAGCAGGCCCTTTTGGGTCTTGATTGCGAAGCAAAGCTAATCCGGAAGAGCCAATCGGCCGTTGACCAGGATCAAAACGGAGTCAAATGATGTGATCAAAGAATGGTCATCGAGCTAAAGCGAGTTTCGGTATGCACGCCATGATCTTGACCGCGCGCGGCGCGACGCTGCAACAAGTGCAACGGCCAGACCCAGTCCCTCGTCCCGGCGAGGTCCGCGTGAAAGTCAGCGCCTGCGGCGTTTGCCGCACCGATCTGCACGTCGTCAACGGAGAATTGCCAAACATTTCCTATCCGATCGTTCCCGGGCACGAAGTGGTCGGCCGCATCGACGCGATTGGTGACGGCGTAAGCGGCGCGCAGCTTGGTACGCGCGTTGGCGTTCCCTGGCTCGGGTCGACCTGCGGGCACTGCCCTTATTGCCGGGAGGGTAAGGAAAATCTCTGCGATGACCCACTGTTCACCGGTTATACGCGGGACGGCGGCTTTGCCACCCACCTGGTGGCAGACGCGCGTTACTGCTTTCCGCTCGGTGAAGACGGCGAGGACGCGGAGCTTGCACCGCTGCTCTGCGCCGGCCTGATCGGCTGGCGCTCCCTGGTGATGGCTGGCGACGGCCGCAAACTCGGCATCTACGGTTTTGGCGCGGCGGGACATATCGTCGCACAAGTGGCGCGTTGGCAAGGGCGGGATGTGTACGCTTTGACCCGTGCGGGCGACACCGAGGCCCAGCACTTGGCTTTGTCGCTCGGCGCATGCTGGGCCGGCTCTTCGGGCGATCGACCGCCGGCCGAACTTGATGCCGCGATCATCTACGCACCCGCGGGGCCCCTCGTCCCGCTTGCATTGCGCGCGCTGCGCAAGGGCGGACGCGTGGTCTGCGCCGGCATCCACATGTCTGATATTCCGAGCTTTCCCTACAACATTCTCTGGGGTGAACGGCAGATCATCTCCGTCGCCAACCTCACCCGACAGGATGGCGTCGACTTTCTCAGGATCGCGGCGAAGGCCGCGATCCGAACGCACGTCACCGTCTTCCCCTTGAATCAGGCGAACAAAGCGCTTGCGCGCCTGCGCGACGGCAAGCTGGTCGGCGCTGCTGTGCTGAGACCGTGATGACAGCGGAATCGCCTACCGACGCGGCCACGGGTGAAGCCAGCCAGGACGCCGTATTGTCGTTTCTGGCCGGATCGGATCGACCGAACGTTGCCGTGCGGCGGATCGACACGCATTGTTCGAGCGTATTCCTGGAGCCGTCGCGCGCCCTGAAGATCAAGCGAGCGGTCAAGCTTCCTTACCTCGACTTCTCGACGTTGGAGAGCGGCGCTTGCGAAGATGAGATTGCCATCAACAAGCGCCACGCCCCCGCAATCTATCACAGGGCGGTCCCAATCACGCGCGGGCGCGAAGGTCTTGCGATCGGGGGGACCGGACCGGTTGTCGAATGGGCCGTCGAAATGGCTCGCTTCGACGAAAACAAGACGCTCGATCATCTTGCCGAGCAAGATCCAATCCGGCCGGAGCTTGGCGAGAGACTGGCCGCCATCCTGCTCGAATCCCATCGGACCGCAACCGGACGCGAAGGATCCCGATGGCTTGCCTCGCTCCCTGTCATCATCGATCGCAATACGAAGCAGTTTTGCGCCGAGCCAGTTCTCTCCCGAGAGGAAATCGATAGATTGCACGAACTGAGTCATCAGGCCCTCGCACGCAACCTCGAACTGCTGCGCCGCCGCGCCGCCGCTGGACAGGTCCGGCACTGTCACGGCGATGCACATCTCGGCAACATCGTCCTGCTCGACGGCCGGCCCGTTCTATTCGATGCATCGAGTTTGATCCGGTCATCGCGACAACCGACGTCCTTTATGACCTCGCGTTCCCCGTGATGGATCTGCTGTACTTCGGGCAAGAGCCGACAGCCAACAGACTGTTCAACAGCTACGTGCAAACCACTTGGGATGCACAGTCGAACGCGCTGTCGTTGCTGCCGCTGTTCCTGTCGATGCGCGCAGCAATACGCGCCAACGTGCTCTTCACCACGCGGCGGCAACACCAAAGCGACCAAACGATCACCGCCTACGCAAAACGGTATTTCCAGCTTGCACGCCGGCTCATTGAACCGAGGCCGTCCCGCCTGCTTGCAATTGGCGGGAAGTCCGGTACCGGCAAGAGCGTGCTTGCGCGCGACATGGCGTATCTGATCGTGCCACCTCCGGGCGCCCTGGTTCTGCGATCCGATGTCATTCGCAAGCAACCCAACCAGGTCACCGAACACACCACACTGCCGCCTGAGGCCTACACTCCCGAAGCATCTGACCGCGTTTACCAGGCCATGCTCGATCGTGCCGGCCACGCCGTGGCGCAAGGAATCTCAGTTATCCTCGACGCAGCATTCCTGCAGCAAGCCGAACGCGACGCCGCAAAAGCGGTTGCCCGCAGCGCCAAAGTCGAATTCAGCGGGATATTTCAGACTGCCAATGACGCCGCGCGGCTGCAACGTGTCGCATCGCGACGGCACGATGCCTCCGATGCGACGATCGACGTTGTCAACGCCCAAGCGACGATTGATACCGGCCACGTCGATTGGGAAATCGTGGACGCCTCCGGTTCGCCCGCCACGACTCTCCGCCGCAGCATGTCCTGTCTGCGAAATGCATCGTGCCCTTCCGGCGTGCGGACCGCCCCCTAAGGGAAGATCCGGAATTGGTCGAGCCGGCGAAGTCTGTCAGCATCCTTTCGCCAGAACAGGAGGATGCTATGAGCCGCGCACTGGGTCTTCTTTTTGCCGGAAGCGCCATCTCGACGGCGGCGCTTCTTCTATTCTACAACTGGTTCTTCCCCGACGCGATTCCGCTTGCCTCAACCGAGCCGCTTCTGGCTTGGCGATTTGAGGCGGCCTTTGTCGTATCGGCGGCAGCTTGGACCGCAGCCTTTATGGCAGCGACGTCCGCGCTGTCGTTGCTGCTGATAGCCTTCACCGGTCGGGACGAAGGGCGCTAGAATTCGGGCTTGGAATGCAAGATGAGTGCATTCGCTTAACTTGCCTTGACATCTGCTATGAATCGAGGGTGACCTTGCAGGGCCGGCCCTCAATGCCTTCGCATGAAGCATCATCCGCAGGCTAGCGATCGGCCGCTGCGCTCGAAGCTGACGTTCAGGCCTCGCCTGACATAAGCCGATCCGGCGGCGCCGCCAAGCGCAACGGCTATGCAGGATTCAGCGAGCTGAGCGGCCATGTTGGAACGCCACCGCCACTCGCACCGGAAGGTCACGCCTGCCGCCGCCACACACTCCAGAAAGCACCAACCATCAGAAGCCCGGTTACGAAAAGGACGACGACGAACATTTGCATGATGTCGAAATTGAGAGTATCGCGCGCGACAAACAGCGCTGCGATGAACCCTGCTATTATGAAGAGAATTCGAATAATGAGACTCATGGCTCCCTCCTGCAGACGAGCGCGGCTCATTGACCCGCGACTTTTGCCCTGAACCACCGGGCCGACTCCTCAACCCCTGCGGCGTCGCCGCTACCATAGAGACCGGACACCGGTGGAGCCTTGCGGCAGATCAAGCCCGTCCACGGCAACAACTGGCCGGCTCAATGCTGCAGGACGTACCGTCCTGGCGCATCGTCGAGCGGCGGCCCGCCCTGGGGCGCGTGAAGCGCCGACTGCGCCGGCTCCCAGGCTCCCGAATGCGCGATGAGGAAACGAACCCACTCCAGCCACCGATTCGCCGCGATTCATCGCCTTCTGCAGCCACTCGTCGGGGCCGACATAGGGTTGATCCGCCCTCTTTTCCAGCAGCTGATAGCTGTGCCCCTCCTCCGACGGCGGAGCAACGATGCCGGCGTTGTGACCGCCGCTCGCCAGCACGAAGGCGATATCGGCATCAGCCAGCAGGTGAATCTTGTGAACCGACCGCCAGGGCGCGACGTGATCACGAACGGTGCCGACCACGAACATGGGGACGCGAAGGTCGGAGAGTGCCACCGGCTGCCGGTCCGCCAAATAACGGCCTTCGGCAAGGTCGTTGTTGAGAAACAGCTTGCGCCGATAGTCTGAATGCATCCGGTATGGCATGCGAGTCGCGTCCGCGTTCCATGACATCAAATCACTCGGTGCGGCGCGCTCGCCCATGAGATAGTCGCGGACCAGGCGCGACCAGATCATGTCATTCGAGCGCAGCAACTGGAACGCACCGGCCATCTGCGCCGTCTCGAGCACGCCGCGCTGCCGCATCATATCCTCGAGGAACGCGACCTGGCTTTCATTGATGAAGAGCGTCAGCTCGCCAGCCTCGGCGAAATCAACCTGGGCTGCCAAGAGCGTCACCGAGCGCAGGCAGCCGGGCCGTTCCTTTTGCAGCCGAGCAGCCGCAATTGCCAGTACCGTCCCGCCAAGGCAGTAACCAGCCGCATGGATTGGACGTCCGGGACCAAGCTGATCGATGACGTCTATGGCGGCGTCGATCCCGAGCTTGCGATAGTGATCAAGACCAAGTTCGCGATCGGCCGGCCCGGGGTTGCGCCATGAGATCATGAACACCGTAAACCCGCGTTGAACCGGGAAGCGCACGAGCGAATTTTGCGGCGAGAGATCGAGGATGTAATACTTCATGATCCACGCCGGCACCACAAGTATCGGTTCGGGGCAAACGGCGGCCGTCTGGGAGCGTATTGGATGAGTTCGGTCAGCTCATTCCGGTAGACAACCTTGCCCTTGGTAGCGGCAACCTCCTTGCCGATTGGCGGACGGTGAAATCCACAATTGCCGCATTTCCCTTCGAGACGCCGTGCAGGCCGCTCGCCGCCGAATGCCACCACTGGTCGCCCAGCAGGAATGCCTGCGCCATGACGTTAAAGGGCCGGTAATGTCCAATCCCGGCCGGCGAACCGGTTGTCACCCGGTTGAGGCTTGACCATGAACCAGGGCTGCCAGACAGCATGCGGCGTCGACACCATCCGCGCGAAGCGCCAGCCGTCAGCAACCGCGTTCAGCGCCAGCTGAAGCCGTTTGCTGGGTGAGGCCGCGAGATGGAGTTGCCAATCGGCGAATGCGAGCGCAGGCTGGCGCCTGAAAGCCCCCCGGTCCATCGCGCCATTGCCGCGTGGACCAATTGGTCGATCGACTCGCCACCCGCTATTGCCTGGCTCTCGGATGGCACCGACGCAGGCGCTCTCGCAGTCGCCACATCGTCGTTAGCGGCAGATGTGGGCTGGTCGAGAACTGCATGGACTGTCATCGCTCGCCTCCAACTCGAGCCGGATGGGCTCGGGCGCAATCTATCTTTTCGACCTGGCAGCTGTTCAGACGCCGGGCCTTTGCCGCTCAGCCAAGGTGGAACCGCTTCCGACCCAGCGCCACGATCTCCGCGTCGGTCGGATGATCGCTCGGCTCAACATGCAACTGGAGGTCGGGCCGCTCGGCCCTGAGATACTGCGTCAGCTCGGCCTTCTCGATGCCTGGACCGATGACGAGCAAATCGCTGCAACCGCTTACGGCCTCGCCCACCCTGGCAAGAAATGTCGCATCGGCCTGGACGAGACCATCGCCAGTATTCGCCTTATGATGCAGGTGCTGCGACGCCAAATGCACATGGACGGCCGTCGCGCTGACGCCTGTTAACCCAATGCCGAAAACCTTCGCAACAAGGTGATCGATCCAAACGACGGCGTGCGCATGTGACTGCAGGGTCATCTCGCTCATGAAGTAACTCCAATGCTTTCTTTTTCTGCTTCTCTCAATCGGCGCGCCAATGCCGCAAGCAGTTCCCTGCGACTGATAATACCGACGACGGTTCCGGCGCCGAGCACCGGAATCTGGGCGACGTTGTAAATATCCATCTGCGCGACGACGTCCTCGATCGATGCCTCGACATCGACGGTGATCGGCGCGCCACTCATGAGCGAGCCGACCTGCAGCGTGCGCATGCGCTCGCGTTCAGGTGTATTCTCCGCAATGCCAAGCAAAGACTCCAGCCAGTTTCCTGATGGCGGGCTGATGCCAAGCTCATCGCGGTGGAGGAAATCGCCCTCCGAAACCATGCCGACGAGGTCGCCGGCGTCGTCGATCACTGGCAGGCCACGCTGATCGGTTTCAAGCAGCAGCTCGACGGCATTGAGTACTGTGGCAGTCGGCTTGATCGTTGCGAACGAACTGCGCATCACATCGGTTGCGAGCATTGTCATGTCTCCCATTCACTATGCTGGCCGCCATTGATTGACAGCGTCGACCCGGTGATGAACCCTGCTTCGTCGGCAGCAAGAAAGGCGACGGCACGGGCGATCTCCTCCGGCTGCCCCAGCCGCCCGACCGGAATCTGCGGCAGAATAGAGTTCTGCATGACATCGGCCGGCACCGCAGCCAGCATCTCGGTGTTGATGTAACCGGGGCAGATTGCATTAACAGTGATCCCAAACCGCGCGCTTTCGAGCGCGAACGCGCGGGTGAAGCCGAGCTCGGCGGCCTTCGCCGCGGCATAGTTCGTCTGGCCGATCTGGCCCTTCTGCCCATTGATCGACGAGATGTTGATGATCCGCCCGAACTTGCGCGCCCGCATGCCCTCGATGAGGGGCCGGCACATGTTGAACAATGAATCGAGATCGGTCCGGATCACCGCATCCCACTGCGGCTTGGTCATTCGATGCAGTGTGACGTCGCGCACAATACCGGCGTTGTTGACCAGGATGTCGATTGGGCCCAGCGCCGCCTCCACCTCGCGGACACCGGCTGCACAGGCCTCGTAGTTCGCGACATCCCACTGGAAAACGGGAATTCCGGTCTGATCCTGAAAAGACCACGCGGCTCCTGCATTCCTAGCATAGCAGGCCGCAACGCGGCATCCGGCAGCAGCGAGGGCGCGCGCAATGGCGGCCCCAATTCCCCTACTTCCACCCGTAACCAATGCGACGCGCGCCATGCCGGCTCCTGCAAGCTGGGGCACAACATTTGCGCGAAAAGCACGCTCGATGAATTGATCTCGCTCAATCAGAATCCACGAACGCGCATGAGGCAGATCAAATTGGCCCGCCTCGACCGGTGCTTTGATGGCACTTGCTCTTACCTCTTTGGAGAACGGCCCATGTTCAAGAACATCTTGGTCCACATTCCGACGGATCTGTCGCCGCGCCCCGCAGTCGACGGATCGGTCTCGCTCGCGCTCAGCACCGGCGCGCATCTTGACGCGATGGCAATCGGCTATGAGACTGCCAATGTCCCGATCGTAGTCGGGGGTGGAGTGGCCGTCGCCTCGCTGTTCGAGGTCGAACATGCACAGGCCCTGGAGCGCGCCGAGGCGGCGCTGCGCGTCTTCGACATCGAGGCTCGGAATGCAGGGATATCCTACGCGACCCGCGCCGTGGGCGCGCTCCCCATCGATGCTCGCGGGATCATCTGCGCGAGCGCGCGACTCCACGACCTGACCGTGGTAGTGCAGCCGCGCGGCGAATACGACAGCTACGACGACGTGATCCCGCGGGAGCTATTGTTCCAGAGCGGCGGTCCCGTCCTGTTCATGCCTTACACGTTCCACGGCGCATTTTCGGCGAAGCGAATCGGGATTTGCTGGGACGGCAGCCGGCTTGCTGCCCGCGCCCTCCATGACGCAATGCCGCTGTTGCACGCAGCCGATGCTCTCGCCGTCATCACTATCGATGGTGCTGATCCGATTCCCTCAGAAAGCTCCACCGACCATCTGGTGCGTTATCTTGCAAAGGAGGGGCTTCCGGCCGAGATCACGTCGTTGCCGGCGTCCAAGTCAGAAGTTCAGTCGATCCTGCTGTCGATCGCGGCTGATGAGAGCCTCGACCTTCTGGTAATGGGTGGATACGGCCACTCCCGGCTGCAGGAAACCGTGCTCGGCGGCGTGACGCGCGATATGCTTCGTGCGATGACCGTCCCGGTCCTGATGTCTCATTAAACGCCAATCAACGTGAGGCATCCCGCCATGACGTTCCGGCATACTATTGGTTGCGGCCTCGTCATCGCCAGCGCGATCTGCGCCGCGCTGGCTCCAGCCGCCGCGGACCAGGAGCAAGGCCGTCGCCTTGCGCAGTTCTATTGCGCCCGCTGCCACGCGATCGATCGGGTGAGCCCCAGCCCGCTGAGGATAGCGCCGCCGTTCCGGACGCTGCACGAGCGCTATCCGGTCGAGATGCTGCAGGAAGCATTGGCGGAAGGAATCATCACTGGCCATCCGACCATGCCCCAATTCAGCTTCGATGCGGACCAAGTGGGCGACTTCATGCTGTTCTTGAAGTCTCTGGAGCGCGGCCAAGCAGTCCGTTGAGCCACGTCAATATGCAGGGCGCAAAGAGCTTTAATATTTGATTTTCAACATGGAGATTCGACATGCGCGCGCATCAGATCATGACCAAACATATCATCGCCGTCAGCCCGCACACGAAGATTCTGGACGCGGCCAACATCATGCTGCGATGTCACCTCAGCGGTCTGCCGGTGATGGACGAAGATGGTACGCTCAGGGGCATGATATCGGAGGGAGATTTCCTGCAGCGCGCCGAGATCGGAACAGGACACAAACGATCGGCCTGGCTCGAGCTTTTCACCGGGGTCAGCCGTGCCGCGACCGATTTCGTGCACGAGCGCGGCCGTAAGGTCGAAGATGTCATGGCTACGAATCCGATCACCGTCGGCGAGCAGACGCCGCTCGACGAGATCGTGCATTTGATGCACAAGCATGGCGTGAAGCGGGTACCGGTTGTGAATGGCAAGACCATGGTTGGGATCGTCACCCGAGCAGACATCCTGCAAGCCGTCGCGTCGCTGGCGCGCGAAGTGCCTGACCCGACGGCCGATGATACCCATATCCGTGAACGAATGCTGCGCGAAATCAACGCCACCGGTTGGCGTCCCGCCGGCTTCCAGGTCTGGGTGCGCAACGGTGTCGTGCATCTGCACGGCCTGATCTTCGATGACCGCGCGCGCCAGGCCGTGATCGTGCTCGCCGAGAACACCTCGGGTGTCAAGGAGGTCCATGATCACCTCTGCTTCGTCGGCGGCTATTCCGGCTACTATGTGGAATCGCCGGAAGACATCAAAGCGGCCGGCTGATCAGATCGAGGAGCCCAACATGGCAATGAGCACACTGCTTGTCGTCGCAGCCGTCTGTCTCCTCCTCTCGATCTTTGCGCTCGTGCTCGTCCTCGCCGATCGCAGCACGACGCGCTGGCGTCAGGAACAAGACGAGAATCGAGCCACCACACGCGCTGCCTATCCCGACAAGAACGGGACCTAGCGTCGCTTTTCGCCCCGCGCGCCGAGACACTGAATCTGGGCGTACGAACACCGTCTATTCCTCCTCTGTATCTCCTGGACTTACGTACAGATACGTAAGTGGCTTCTACTTAGGGGAAACATCCAAATTTCCCAATCCAGGAGATGCGATCAATCTGCCTCCATCGATCTTCCCATCCATGGAGCGTCGCCATGCAAACCCAAGACGCCATTTCTCGCGAGAGCAGCCGTCACACGACCAGCATCCTCGCCCGACAGGCGCATGTCGAAAAGCCGTTTGGCATGATCGGGGCGCCGATGCGGTTCGCACGCAACAGCGAGATTTACGGCGAGGAGGAGGCTGCGGAATACCTCTACCAGGTCGTCTCCGGTGCCGTCCGCACCTACAAGATCCTGGAAGACGGACGCCGCCAGATTGGCGCGTTCTATCTGCCCGGAGATATCTTCGGCTTCGAGGCCGGTGAAAGCCATATCTCCTCGGCCGAGGCCGTCTGCGAGACGCGGGTCGTCGTCGTAAAACGCGCCGCCCTCATGGCCCGCGCCGCGCACGAAAAGGATCTGGCGGGACAACTGTGGGACGCGACGGCGCAGGAGCTGCGCCGGTTTCAACAGCATCTGATGCTCCTGATCTGTAGCGCCGAAGAGCGTGTCGTCGGCTTCCTGCATGACATGGCGCGCCGCGCCACCAAGAATGCCGCCGTCGAGCTTCCGATGTCGCGACAGGACATCGCCGACTATCTTGGCCTCACGATCGAAACGGTCTCGCGCACCTTTACCCAGCTCGAGCGGAACGGCGTAATTTCTCTTCCGACCGCGCGCCGGGTCGAGTTACGAAACTGCGTGAAGCCGAATCGGCTCATGGTGGCGTAAGCGGCAGGATTGATTGTCTCCTACAAGCGATCGCGGGACAGAGACGAGAAGCATCTCTTACAGCAGTTTCGGATGTTGCCGGCTTCGTTTGCCGATCCAGGCCATGCATGTCGCAAACAGGACGAGCGTCGCGACCCCTGTGGCGCTCACCACGAACTGCGCCGCGATGCTGTCGGATACTTCAACGAGATACCAACTTGCCAGCAGGGAAAGCACGACGGCTGCGCAGTAGGTTTCGAGCGAACGTTCGCCGCAATGAATCAGGCCGACCATAGTAAATCCCCGCCAATTCGGTGGCACGAACTTCGCCACGACGATGGCAATGGCCAGGAAATGCAGGAGCCGCAAAAGGCCCAGGTCCGGCTTGTCGATCGGATAAATTAACCGCGTAATATAGCCTGGAATCGCGGCTGCCAATGGCTCGACCTCCCAGCTCAATGTGATCATGAGGCCAAAGCCGAGATACGCTGTCGCGAGTAAAACGACGGGCCACGACACGATTTTTGGCCAAAACATCCGATAGCCCCGGATCGCCCACCACGCCCCAAGGACGACCAGGAATTGCCAAGCAAGCGGATTGAAATACCACTGATTGACAGGCCACTCCGGCAAGTTCCAGCCGTACAATTGCACCAGCGCATAGATGGACGCGGAGGTCAGCAGGGACGCATTGGGAAACTTCAGTATTCCCCAGAGGGCGGGAGCAAACGATAGATGGAAGAGCACAAAGGTCGGCAGAACATCCGTGTTCATCGGGCGATACATCAGGATGGCAGCATGGGTCAGTGCGGCACCCGGCTGTTGCAACAGAATCTTCACGTTGGCTTCGTCCGCGAATCGATCGCTGCCCGAGGCGTGCACGACCACGACAAGCGTAATAGTCAGGATGAGAAAGGCCGCATAGATCTCCCAGCCTCGCAGCAGCGTATGCGCGAAGACTGCCCACCACCCCTCGCGACGGCGGACAGCGCCGTAGCTCAGCGCGCAGGTCACGCCGGACACGAACATGAAGACTTCAGCCGCATCGCTGAAGCCATAGTGCCGCAGGGTCAACCAGCTGAAGACATTGTTGGGGATGTGATCGAGGAAGATGCACCAGAGAGCAATCCCTCGGCATACATCGAGCCGGAGATCGCGCCCCAAGGCCAAGCCGTCGCCTCTCCCCGGATCTTGAGGGGAGTTCTTGTCGTTCAGGCGAGCGGTCAGGCTGTCAGGAACCATAGGCGGTTACCAGCTGTCGGCGTCATTCCGGCCCGGCGCCCGCCGCGCCGGCGGCATATCAGCGTGATTAGCCGACCGCTTGGTTGATAAGGATCAACGCACCTCATTGTTTCCGGGAGTTAGCTGAACGTGTCAGCGCCATTGGGAGGAATTTCGCCGTGCACGTACGGGAGATCATGTCACGGAACGTCATCACAATCGACGCTGACGCATCGGTGATCGACGCTATCAAGACGATGCTGTCCCATGGCGTCAGTGGCCTTCCGGTCACCGATCGGGATGGAGTGCTAGTCGGAATCCTGTCAGAAGGAGATTTCATCCGACGCGTGGAAGTCGGGACGGAAAGGCGCCGCGGCCGCTGGCTTGCGATGCTTGCAGGCGCGAACCAGGTCGCACTCGACTTCGCCCGCCAACACGGCCGCAAGGTTAGTCAGATCATGTCGCCCAGTCCGATCACGGTCGAGGAGGACACACCGCTTGAACAGGTCGTCCAACTCAAGAAATCGCACGGCGTCACACGATTTCCTGTGATGCGCGATAAAAGGCTGGTCGGGATGGTCACGCGCACTGACTTCATCACCGCCATCGCGAACCTCCGCCTCGATCGGCCATCCCCTTCCGCCAACGACGACCAGATCCGCGCGTCGGTTATTGCCGCACTGGCGCGTGCACCTTGGCGGCCCAACGCGCTGCATGTCAGCGTGCATGACGGGGTCGTAGGCTTGCGCGGCGGCATCCGGAGCGACAACGCCCGCAAAGCCGCTGTCATCGCCGCGGAGAACGTTGCCGGCGTGAAGCGGGTCGAGGATCAGCTCTCGAAAGTCCCGCCGCCAGAGGAGGACTATGGCGGCGGTGACTTTGTCTCGCTGCAGGAGGAGCCCTCGACGGAGGACGATCAGCCATTATAGCACTCGTGCTGCCTGACTGGCACTGCCGTCTACACTACGTCGGTACAGCGAGCACTTGGCTCAGGCCTTACCTGAAGAAATCGGCTCCCGATGGATCTCCCTACCCGGCTCATCGATGACCGCGACATAATGATCGACAGATGCGGTCGGATTCTCATGTCGGATCTTGCTCGCCGTTTGCTTGCTGTGTGTGATCACAGCTGTATCGGCTTGCGAACTCCAGTCCGATCCGATCACAGACCGGGACACCATCCTTCAGGTCGAAGTAATAGGTTGCCATCGGGAGCTTCGCGGGACCCGCGTGCCTGCGATCAAACAGTTGAAGCTGCCAGCTATTGGCAACCGGCAAGTTCAGGGAAACGAATGACGAAGGAGCCGACCTTGGTCCAGGTCAATCGGCCTTGCGATCCTCTTTCGCGTTATGCGGCGCAATCTGCCTCGCCTCCTCATCCGCCAGCAGCTTGTGCACGATCTTGCGCTCCCCGTCCGTAAGCCGCGGATCAGCGAGCTTCTTCCTGAACAAGGCCAGGTTCTTGTTGTGAACAAACTGCTCCATGGGACGGTCTTCTGCTCCCATTCACGTACAGGGTCCGTCATCCTAGCTGTGCGTACGCAGGTTAACAAGTGACGGGCGCTGTCCGATCCTGGCGTGGCAGCCCCTTGAAGCGGGTTTGCGAGCCTGACCAAGGGATTAGCTTCGTCGGAATAAGGCATACGCGGTCCGGACGGCTTGAGCCACATCAACCTCGAGCCCATGCGGCCGCGCTATGACTTGCCGCAAATCCTTTCCAGCATCGCGAGACTCTCATGCCGCTCAAGCCGTCAACGTATGGGCCAGCCGTTGAGGCGTTCTGGCGGGAGCCAACCAGTTCGCTGTTGCGTACTCTCGATGCACCACGGCGCGGCCTGCGCCAACAGGAGGCCGAAAGACGGCTGGCGCAAATCGGTCCGAACCTCGCCGAGCCTTCCCAGACGCGATCGATGCTGCAAAAGGTCGTGCACCGTCTGATCAATCCGCTGATTGCCATCCTGATCGTGGCGGCAGCAGTGTCAGGATTCAGCGGCGACCTGGGAAGCTTTGCGATCATCGTCCTCGTGGTGGGCCTGTCGCTGACGCTGGATATTGTGCAGGAACATCGCGCGGAAGTCGCTGTCGATGCCTTGCGACGATCGGTTGCGATCCAGGCTGATGTCATTCGCGATGGCGCGATCGTTGCGCTGCGGGTGAGTGAGCTCGTCCCCGGAGACGTCGTGCAGCTCCGGACGGGCGATCTCGTGCCGGCCGACGGGGTCGCGCTTGAGGCCCGCGATCTCCGACTGAACGAAGCCCTTATGACAGGCGAACCGTTTCCGGCCGCCAAGACGACCGAGCCCTGTATCACCAGTCTGCCCGCGGAAGCTAGCAATGCCCTGTTCGCCGGCACCAGCGTCGTCGGCGGCAGCGGAACCATGCTTGTCGTCGAGACCGGGCGCCGTACACGCTTCGGCATGATCAGCGCCGCGCTTTTGGCGAACGATCCGCCAAGTGCGCTCGAGCAGGGCGTGCAGAAGCTCGGTATGCTCATTCTGAGACTGACGATTTTCCTCACGCTGTTCGTGCTGCTCGCCCATCTCGTGGCGCATCGGGCGGCCATGGAATCGTTCCTGTTCGCCGTCGCGCTGGCCGTCGGCCTGACACCTGAGCTGTTGCCGATGGTGATGACAGTGACGCTGGCGCGCGGAGCGCAGCGGATGGCCAAGAGACAGGTGATCGTCAAAAGGCTCTCCGCGATCCACGATCTTGGCGCGATGGACACGTTGTGCGTCGACAAGACCGGCACGCTGACGGAAGCGAAAATAACGCTTGCGGCGCATATCGATCCCGCGGGGCGCTGTAGCGAGCGAGTGCTCCAACTGGCCCGATTGAACAGCGCGTTCCAGACCGGCATCCGCAGCCCGCTGGATGAGGCCCTGCTCGCCGTGGATATCCCGTCGGGAAGCAGCGCCTGGACCCGGCTCGCTGAAATCCCCTTCGACTTCGAGCGCCGCTGCCTCTCGGTCCTCGCGGCACGCGGCAATGGCCGATTTCTGATCGTCAAGGGCGCACCGGAAGCCGTCATGGCTCGTGCGGTCGCGGTCGAGGTCGACGGCTTAGCGCGACCGCTGGATGACAGCCATCGCGCCGAGCTTGTTCGCCTGCAAGATGACCATGCCCGGCAGGGCTTTCGGCTGCTAGGCGTCGGCATTCGGACTATGGCTCCGAATCAAGCGGATGTTACGACGGAGGACGAGGGTGTCCTTACGCTGGTCGGCTTCTGCGCCTTCGCCGACCCACCCAAGCGCGATGCAGCTGAAGCCGTCCGGGAACTCATGGCACTCGGCGTCCGCATCAAGGTGCTCTCCGGTGACCACGCGGCGGTGGTCGCTCACGTCGCGGATGCCGTCGGATTACCCTCACGCCGCATCCTGACCGGCAACGAGATCGCCGATTTGAGCGATCGGGCGCTCGCCGCGCAGATCGAGGATGTCGACCTGTTCGCCAGGGTCGATCCGGAGCAGAAGAGGCGGATCATCCGGGCCTTGCGCCAGCGTGGTCACGTTGTCGGCTTCATGGGCGACGGCATCAACGACGCTCCGGCAATTCACACGGCCCATGTCGGGATTTCCGTGGCCGGCGCGACCGAAGTGGCACGCGCCGCGGCGGACATGATCCTGCTGGCTCCGGATCTCTCGGTGCTGGGCGCCGGCGTGATCGAGGGACGGCGAACCTTCGCGAACATCCTGAAATATGTCCGCATGGGAACCAGTTCGAATTTCGGCAACATGCTCTCGATGGCGCTGGCGTCCATCATCCTCCCGTTCCTGCCGCTCTTGCCGCTGCAGATCCTGCTGAACAACCTGCTCTACGATCTCTCCGAAATCGGCATTCCCTTCGACGAGATCGACGAGGAGGATGCCGAGAGGCCGCAATCGTGGAATATAGCCGGTATCCTGCGATTCACGGTCGTCATGGGTTCGATTTCATCGCTGTTCGACGCCGCGACGTTCATCATTCTTCTGAAGGTCTTTAACGCTGACGCGGCCGCGTTCCAGACCGGCTGGTTCCTGGAATCCATCGCCAGCCAGATCCTGGTCATCTTCCTGATCCGCTCACGGCGACTGCCATGGTGGTCCAACCGGCCGCATCGCGTGCTGGTCCTGGGCTCGCTGGGCGCCCTTGCCGCCGCCGCCTTCCTGGCGCTGGGGCCCGTCCGATCCTTATTCGGGTTCGCGGGCCTGCCGCCTGTGCTTCTAGGCGCTATTATTCTGATAACGCTCGGCTACCTCGCCGCCGCTGAGGCCGGAAAACATTTTGCGCTTCCTGCGGTCGCTCGGCGCGAGCCAAATCGCGCCGCATTGGGACGACAACATCCTGCCGGCGATGCCGCCTTGAATGGATGACGACAATCTGGCGTGCCGGCGTGCGGCCGGACCACAGTTGATCCGCATTTGCGATCCTTCATGTCATTTGGTGCAGGGCTGGCCGGCAAATGGATCGACCACGGCAGCAGAACCGGCAGAGGTTTGAAGAGGCAGTTGGCGGCAGTGATCGCGTCGCTACGGCGGACGCTTCGATGCCGACGTTCGAAGACTCCGCGCGGCGTCTCGTCAGTGCTCCATCTGCGGAAGTACACCGCATCTGCGCCCGGGATGCTCACGCAACGATTCGTCCCGGCAAACTGCGCGACCTTGGCGGCAGCGACCTCGTTGATTCCAAACAACCGCTCATAATCGTGCTCGGAGAGACTCAGAACAGCGCCGGGGTCGAGGCGATCGAGCCGTGATCGCAGCTCAGCAAGAGTAAATTCTATGCTCATCAACGTTGCCAGATCTCTAGACCGAGCTGGGATTCTGCCGGGTGTTCACTCCCAGCAACGTGTAGAACGGACAATACGAGAAGAATGCGGTCGCGATCAGGATGAAGCCGAGGGTCCCGGCAACCAGCCAGCCTATCCCGAACGAGCCATCCTTCACGGTATAAGCGGTCAGAGCCAAACCGATGATGATTCGGGCATCTGATCAACGCGTCCGACGTTCCGGGTCATCATGGTAGCCTCCTTGCCTGTGAACCGCATCTAACGTCGGCCAGCGTGCGCTGGAGTTGATCCGGATCAACCGCGCGTTGCCACCCGGTGGGGCGCAGCTCAATCCGTCGTCGATCTGCTGAGGCTTTGCTCGAGCGCCAGGAGCAACTGCGCACGGCCCACAATGCCAACGACCCGCGTGTCGCGAAGTACCAGCACCTGCGAGATCTGATGATTGTCCATTTCGGCGACGATCTCGTCTACCGTTGCATGCTCGTCGACGAAAACGGGCTTGCGGCTCATGACAGCATCAACACGGAGAGCCCGGGTCCGCTCGCGTACGAGCCTTCCCTCCTCCTTGCTGAGAAGCCATTCGAGCAAGAACCCTTCGGGGCAATGCACGCCGAGTTCCCTGCGATGGAGAAAATCGCCTTCCGAAATCACGCCGACTAGAGATCCGGAGCCGTCGAGCACGGGCAAGCCTCGTTGACCCGTTTCCAGCAGCAGCCGAACAGCATCAAGCAACGCCGCGCCCGACTCGATTGTCGCGAACGAGGCGCGCATCACATCTTTTGCGAACATGCGCTATCTCCATTTAGCGATTCTAGTCTAGGATGGGCACAGCGCGCCGGCCTTGATGCACGTCAACCTTGAGACTGTGGCGGGTCGATGCTTCCGGGCCGACGGCGAGCGGCAATCAGCCCCACGGTTGCCGACCTGGCGCGGCAAGCATCACCTGCCGACGCGGCCTGGCGGATTGACGCGGATCAAGCACCAGTCGCCCTGCAACGCTTATCAGTTCAGAGATCAGCTACGGGAGGTTTCTGTGCGAGTTCATCAGATCATGGCTCGGAACGTCATTTCGATCGCTCCCGAAGCCGATATGGCGGAAGCCGCAAGCCTCATGGTCCGGCATCACATCAGCGGGTTGCCGGTTGTCGACGGGCGGCACGCGCTGGTTGGCATCCTGTCCGAGAGCGATTTTCTGCGGAGAAGTGAAATCGGCACGCAACGCAAGCGCGCCCGCTGGCTCGAATTGATCCTTGGCGCAGGCGAAGCCGCCGAAAACTACGTTCACGAGCGCGGTTGCAAGGTGGCCGAGATCATGACCGCCGCTCCGATCACGGTGGACGAACAGGTCACCTTGGCTGAGGTCGTCGAGATCATGGAGAGAAACAACGTCAAGCGCGTTCCGGTCGTGCAAGACGGGAAGCTCGCTGGAATTGTGACCCGGTCAGACCTGATGCAGGCAGCGGCAAGCCTGGCCGGCCGGGTGGCGGACCCTACCACTGACGATGAACGTATTCGCGCACAAGTCGTCGAGGAGATCGAGAACAAGGACTGGTGCCCGTCCGGACTGAACGTGATCGTCAAGGATGGAATCGTTCATCTCAGCGGCACGATTTTCGAAGAACCTTGTCGGACGGCCTCCATCGTTGCCGCAGAGAACGTCAAGGGCGTAGTCAAGGTCCATGATCACCTGCGGCGGTTCGGTTCCGTATATGGGCTCGTGTCTGCGCGCTCGCCCGAGGTCGAGGAGTGGGCGCAGGTGGATTGACGGAGATCAACATTCCTTATCACTCGAATGATACCTTCCGCTCCCGATCCAAAATCATCTGCCACGCCACGCCCAGGAAATCTATCGCGAGGCCCTCAATCACGGATTTGCCGCGCATGCGGACGACCGCAGGCAGGAAAAACTCGCGTACCGGACCGCGTGGTCGGCGGTCAAGCGATCCCATGTCAAGGATGGTGATCATTGGGTTGCGCGCGCGCCTCCCCGATGGCCCGTCAGGCCGATACGCTACAACTACTCAACGGGGAATTGCGCTGACTGTGGTGATCAACCAGCGTCGGAGGGTGGCGAGAACAGCCGCTCCTGCGGCTCCCGACTTAAGCGATTAGTGCGACATCAGCAGGCAGATTGGAGCTTGCTGCAGCAAGCGCGCGTCATGCCACCGAACATCCATTCACCCAGTCGAGTGTGCCCATAGCCACCCGTAACGATAAGATCGGCGCCTTCGGTCCTGGCCAGCCTGATGAGGTACTCTGCGTCTGGCTCCGCGGTGTGGACGCGAACCTCGAACTGGCAATTGACGCAGTGCCGTTCAAGGTAGCCCGCGACATCGCGCAAGCGGTGCGCGGCTACATCTTGCTCATCCGACGCGCAGATTTCGGCGATTGTCACCTTCGAAGCCCGGATCAGGAAGGGCGACGCGTCTCGAACCGCCTGACGTGCCGCGCGGGTGTCTTTCCAACCGATGACGACGCGGTCGGCCGATAACTTGTACCTTCCGGCACTGACAGCGTGGGACGCCCCATCCGCAGAATGGCCTCATCCGAATCGAGGTAGTGAAAGTAGTCGGACTGAATTTTCCTGCGTTTGAAAACAACGAGATCTGCCGCCACGGCCTGCTCCGCCAGGAACGCGGTCGGGGATTCCAGCGCACGCTGCCACTCCACCTTATCGCGCTCCCGCCCGCACCTTCCTCAACCATTCGCTCTTCGCCGCAAGATCAGCGCGCATCCGCTTGATATCCTCTTCAGTAGTCTGATCGATGATCACCCCCTCGGCGACAAAGGGAGGATCGATGGCGGACGCTGAAACGCCGATCATAGATGCGTGAAACTTATCCGCGATGCTTTCGGCCACGCGAATCTGTCCCTAATCCTGCCGCTGTGGGTCCGCGTGAATGGGCATCCCCTGCACGCCGGGGGCACGCTTGCCGCAACAGCAACACCCGGGCGGCATACGAAGCTGGCACTTCTCTGACCAAGAGCGGAGTTTTCTTTGCGCTACATCAAAAACACGGTTGCCGTATCACGCTAGACAAGCGGTGTAGCCGAACAACCTGCCTGTCTAAAGCTGTTGAGGCTATGGGCTCGGGCCAACAGGTACTCCGAGTCCGCTACGTCCGAGCAGGAGGCGCGCATGTCCGGAACCTATTACGCGGATGATCTCGGTTCAGCCGTACACTACGCGCTGGAAACGACCCATGCCATAGCGGTTTGCCCTTTCCACCTGGACCAGACGATCCGTATTGGCGACGACGCGGCTGAACGCCATGCTTTCGCGCGCGCCAGAAAGCTCGTCAAGCGCGATGGCACGACGTGGCAGGGAGAAGCCCTTCGGAAAGAATTTGGATGCCAACTCGGCAAGGCCGCCGACCGGTACTGTCCTCGCTGCGTCCTTAAGGACGATCCGGGGCAAAGCCACGGGCTTTTCGGTTCCAGTCCTCCCGGTCCTGCTTCCGGCCATGGATATGAGTACGCTTTGCCGGGCCCTCACGACGAACCACAATTTGCCTGCGAGGGCTGCGGTGATCTCGTTACGCTTGAGAAGGCGAAGCTGCGAGAATAGTCAGCCGCAATCGTAAACTCTTGATCTAACGCAAATGCCGACTTGACTGCACGAGCGAAGGCTTTCGATACCGGATGTCGCCGATCTTTAAGTGCGCGGCAATTATCGCGCGGCTCATCTCTCACGAGCAATCTTGATACAGATCATTCCGAAACTACCAGGAATGGCACGCTGCACAATGCGAAACGAAGGAGGTTCCACATGACATTGATCTCAACACCACAGTGTCCTCGGTGTGGTTCTGGGTTAGTCCATCTCGAATGGTATGAACGCGCCAACGCGCAGGAAGTCCAGGATCTTTGGCACTGCTGGAACTGCAAAAACGAATTTGTCACCGTTGCCGCTTCTAACGAGAAGGAGCCGTCAGTCAGTGAGGTCACCGAATCATTCTTTACGAGCCTGCTAGTCTGATCGATGAGACCTGAGCAGGTCCGATCTTATTAGGAAATCGTTCGATGCGATGTGGCCGATCCGTCGCGACATCGCCGACCTGGTACAGCCGGTTCGCCGGGCCGCACGCGACAAGCAAGTCGCCTTGTAAGGATTGCGGTGCGCGCCGGTGCGTGGCCCTCGAGCGGTTCCTGCGATTGCGGACGGGCAAGCCGCTCAAACCTGGATCCGGGTTTCGCGGAAAACGCGGAAGAGGCTGTCGAACACCGGCTTCAAATGGCACTTTGGTCGCAAAGGCGCCGCTTCTAAGTGCAGCAGCGATCGACGCGCATTTTGGATCCGACACATGATCATCGGGACACCAAGCTTCGGCAGATGACCAGAATGTCCTCGTCTTCGGCATAACACTTGACGGTCTCGCCATCGTAAGTTTCTTCGAGAGGATGCCTTGTTCTTGTGGTGCTCGGCGAAAGTAGAGATGGCGTGGAGCAATTGGAGATTTTCGGTATCCTGCGGATTGGCGATGCTGCGTCCGGCTGGACGCGTGCGAGCGCCAATCCCCGCGCGAAGGTGCGGCAGGCCTGCGGATGATGCTCGAGATGCTGTTCGAGGAGGTCAGCGTTCAACGGGGCGCCGACTTCGGCTCGGGCATGAGGGCGGGTGGCATAGGTCGAAGATTGAGTCCATGACGGTCTAAAGTAGGTGTATCCCTACTGATCGCCAGCGGTCTTTCGGTAAGCTGTTTCGCCACACTTCGATCTTGTAGTTTCAGGTCGGCACGGATGGTGCGCTCAAGCCGAGCGGCCAGTTCAGTTTCTAGAGCGGCCGCTGGCGGAATTTGTTTAGCGTTGTTCATCCAAATCAATAGGCCCGGCGCTTGCCTGTTAGGGCTGTTGCCGGTTCTCGCAATGGAGTGACAGCCGGCGCATAGCTTTTGCAACATCTCTTTGCCATGCCGCTGCTCCTCAGCCCGCGCATGGGCGACGGCGCCCGACAAGAGACACATTGTCAGTACCAGCAAGGATCGCTCTATCGCAGTCTTTCCGCGGTTCTGTCGCATGCTTCGCCTTCCAAATGTTCGCAACGTGACAAAACGGGTGGGTGAAGCTGTGTCCTGAACTCAACAGGATGGCCCTGCGCAGTCCAAGTAATCATTTTCACTCAAGAGCCAAGCCAATCCCAAGTTTTCGCGACCCGAAGCTAAGCCCGCTTGTTGTCGTGAGGGATGTGCCGCTGCCTCCGCCGTTAGAGTGCGCTATTAGCTCACAATGCTAAAGTTCGCTGCCGTTAGCGTGTCCGCTGTGGCTCCATTGAGCCAAACCGCCGTGTCGGCATCGACCTGAACCACGAAATAGGCGCCGTTCTGGTAGGAATGTGAGAGCACATCGGCGAATGAACCGAAGCCGGAGCCGTTCAGTTGCACCGCGTCCGTTGCGGCAGCCCAGTCCTGGACGACTTGCACGCTCGGGACACTGTTCGAGACGAAGGTGTCGCTGCCGCCGCCTCCAAAGTAATAGTTCACGCCGGTTCCGCCGTCGAAATAGTCGTTGCCCGCGCCGCCGAGAAGCACGTCGACCCCATCCCCGCCGAACATCTGATCATTGCCATCCCCCATGTAGAAGTAGTCCTGGCCGTCACCGCCGTAAGCAAGATTGCTTCCGGACTGCATGACGAAGATGTCGTTACCCGCCTCGCCAGACGCCGTGGTGCTGGGGCCGCCATACGCATAGAAATAGTCGCCGCCATCACCCCCGAACATGCTGTCGTTCGTCCCTTCGGAGATCAGCACGTCGACGCCGTCCTCGCCGATCAGGATATTTGTGCCACTGCCTCCGTATACATAATCATCACCGGGACCTGCATACAGTTCATCGTCGCCCTCCTGACCGAGCAGGACATCGCTTCCGCTGCCGCCGACCATGATATCTCGGCCCGGACCGCCGTACAGCCAGTCGTTGCCGTCGTCTCCCCACATCCAATCGTCACCTTGTCCTCCGACAAGAACGTCACTGCCCGGGCCGCCACTCAGCAAATCGTCGCCGTCGAGACCGGAAATATGATCATTGCCGGAATTGCCAGTTATGACATTTCTAAGCAGGTCCCCAATGACGGTGTCGTCGCCCAAGGAACCCACGACGTTTCGGAAGCTGTCGACCACGTCGTGGCCGATCGTAGCACCTTGTGCGAAGCTGTTAAGCAGGTCGAGCCAGATGCCGGTGCCGGTGCCTGAATAGCTGATCGTATCGGCTCCAGCGGCGCTGTCGCCGGTTCCGATCCCGCCGCAAAAGACATCATTGCTGCCATCGTCGGTCCCTGCGGAAATGTAATCGTCTCCGGTGCCGCCGAACACGGTGTCGCTGCCCTGGTTCGCGAATATGATGTCATTGCCGTCACCGCCCGATAAGGTTTGTGCGAGTGCAGCGCCCGCGAGAATGTCACCTCCGGCTGAGCCGGTGATAGAAGAACCTGAACCACTCCAAACAAACTGATGCAGCGATGTGTCGGCTGCAAAGAATTGATTAAAGAGATAACCCGTGCCGCCAACGCCGCCCGGCGCCGCAAGCTCTGAGACAGCGGTGCTGCCATCAAACACCGAAATATCGCGACGGGTCCGCCCGTCAGGTGGATCCAGCCAATCGATCATGGTGGAGATCTGGAACAACGAGCCAAGAAATTCGACCGTTGGATTTGCAGGCGCGCCGCTAAACACAAACCAGGACATGAGCATCTCCTCACATTGCACAATGTCGCAAACGCGGCCCCGGCAGTGACCCGGATCAAGAATACGGGCCGCAGATTGCTACTTGGAGGTCTAGCTCTGGCAAACCTGTGGGGCTGCTCCGCAGACTACTTCGGCGCCGAAATCGGCGCTGCCGGAATCGGCGCACTCGCCTTGAATCCCGTCCAGAACGCCCAAACGCCGCCGCTCGCGGCCGCGCCAACCACACCGGCTCAGATGGCGCGCCGCGTAGCATGTCGCAGGAAGGAGAATTGCCCCTGCACGGAGATCACCGCCAAAGGTACGATGCCAGATGCGGCTGGCTTGATATCGCTCAGCGTGCCGTTCAGCTAGCTTGGCGCGCCCCTCCGCGATCAACTTCTGGATCAAGCTACCAGCACCTAAGCCACTGGGCCGACGGCCTTACTCTGCCGCATTTGGTTTTGGGTGAATGTCCGCTGGCTCGGCCAATCAACGCGCCACTTTCGTGCAAATAGGCCTATTCTTCCTCCATCCCAACATTGCGGATGTCATTCTCGGCGGCGCTCAATCCCACGCGCGTTTGGTCGTCAGTTCGAACTTCGGCTCCACCACCTGTATCATCATCCCGACGGTCAACATGGACTCTCCTCATAGGTCAACCGTTCGCTCGCCAACGTAAGAGTGCGACAGCCGCTAAGAAGGAAATTCCGCATCCAAAACACAAATTCGGTCTGCATGGATCGACCAATTCTTTAGATGCTCCGTTTCGCAAAATTTCGTTTTCGCCAGTTCGGCCGCGCTGCTTTTATCTGGCGCGTCCACCTCAACGAAGCGTTGGCAAATTTCGGCTTCGTGCCCGTTGTCGCCCGAAACGGTCTTCATAAATCGCACAACATATCGAGGCATTATGGTCTCTCCTTACCCGAACCGCCTTGCGTTTCTGTACAATGTCGCTCCGTGGCGACGTGCGCGGCCGCAAACGCGTCGTACCTGAGCAGGGCCTGCAAGGCAGAGGTCTCCTGGGACAGTCGGCGCTCCACGTAACGGCGCTCTATACCCGTGACAGACGTTCTCAACAATCGCCGGTACCGTTCAATGCAATCTTTGTGAACTCTAACACGACCATAATCGACGACGCTCATCGACACCTCCCGCTCCATTCATCGCAAAGTCTAGTCCACACCAACGCACGGCAGATTGATGCGCATCAAGGGCGCCCATATTGCTCGCGCATCTGCTTCTTTGCCAGCACGCCCTCCTGTTCCACGGCGACCAAGAGCGAATCTTCCCGAGGATTCACGGTCATTTGAGACGCCGAAACGGGCAACGGCCTCTGTTTTGCTTCAGAGTGACCTGACTTAAAAAAGCAGTGGCCGCATTTGATAGGGGTCAAGGGGAGGCCGCCGAAGGGGCGCTAGAGATATCTCAAAGCCAACGGTGATGTGAAGCATGGCCTCTGGATCGTACAAGGGAATTGAGTACTCAATCATTCAGTCGATTAATCCGAGAGGGTGGCGATGGACGATCCAGGTCAGTCCCGATCGCGTTCAATGCGGCACCGCTCTTACGCAGCACGACGCTAAAGTGGAAGCATTTCGGACCGTTGACCAGGTTACAGCGCCCCCGCGTTGCGGCGATTTGGACCTGCAGCATTACTATGTATCGCGCGTTTAGCATCCTAAAAGCGTTACAGCTGTTTGCCCGAGGCGATGGTCCGAACTCGGGTTCCGTTGCAGGCCAGACCGCAACGAAGGCCGCTCCTTCGGAGCGAGCGGCTTACCTCCCTAGGCAATTGGTTAGGGATGAGGCAATTGCGTCTACCGCAAGCGCCCCCTGAAGCGTAGGCCATTTACTTCGGCCGCTTGATCCCGATCAAAGTCCATCCCCTCGCATGAGTAGAGTATGTCGCTCCAACTCCCAATTGCGGCGAGACATTATCGACGAACTCGACCTCGACCCGAACCGCGAGCAACCATCGTGAATTTCAAGGATGTCCTATTGGTCTTAACTACTTATCCCAACGCATCGGATATTGAAGCCGTGAAGTGGGCCACCTCGTTCGCAGAACTCGTCAATTGCCGGATAGCGGCCTTCGTCGCCGACGTGAAAATTGAGATTCCCGGCAGTTTACTTGGGAACTCTCTAATGAATGTCTCGGCGCTCGTCGGCGCTGAGATGAACAAAAGCAAGGAGAACGCCAGGAGCCTGCTTGCGACCTTCGGAGAAGAAGCTGACAAGCGTGGCGTGATGCATGAACCCATCCACGAACGCTGCCTGGCCGGCGCAGTCCCCGATCTGATGGCTGATTACGCACGCTTGAAGGATCTGACGATCATTCCGGTTCCAGCGGACGACAGCGCCAACCCAGGTTATGCGGAAACGGTCGTTTTCCAATCGGGTCGACCTGTTCTCATCGTTCCCCAGGAGTTGCCATGCACTGAAGCTAAACTCGATGCAATCGCGGTAGCCTGGGATTTCAGTCGGACCGCCGTCCGCGCGGTCGCTGATGCTATTCCGCTTCTTGAGCGAGCAAAAACAGTACGGATTGTTTGCGTGGTCAACGAGAAGTCTTTCAATTCTTCTCGCGCCAGCTCTGAACTGGCCACGCATTTGGCCCGACACGGGATCAACGTCATTGTCGACGAGGTTGATTCCGAAGGCCGGGCCATCGGCGACGTTCTGACGCAATTTGTTTCCGCTAACAAGGTCGATCTCCTGGTCATGGGTGCATACGGTCACTCCCGCTTTCGCGAGTTCATTTTGGGTGGCGCCACCAGGTCGATCATGTCGAGACCATCGGTGCCAACGCTCCTTTCGCACTGATTTTTTCTGGAGTCGTCATGAGCCAGGACTCCTCGGACGCCCCCCGAAGACAAACGGGTCTGACCGAAGCAGAAGCCAAGCTGCTGATCGCGCAGGTCGGACCGAACGTTATTCGTACCGAACAGATTCGCACAGTCTTTCACATCATCTTCGAGACGTTGCGGGAGCCAACATTCGTTTTGCTTCTCGTTGCTGCCGGCCTTTACCTCATTCTCGGAAGCCTTGGCGAAGGCCTGTTTGTAAGTGCGGGTGCGCTCGTGTCGCTCGGGATGGTAATCCTCCAGGAAACGCGAAGCGAGCACGCGTTGCAGGCCCTGCAGGCACTCTCGGAACCCGAGGCGAGGGTCATCCGCAACGGCCGCGAACGGCGGATCCGCTCTCGCGAGCTGGTCCCCGGAGATCTCATGCTCGTAACCGCGGGTGAACGCGTCGCGGCAGATGGACGGATCACGTCCGCCGGTGTCATTACAGTCGACGAATCTTTGCTGTCCGGGGAATCCGTGCCGGTATCCAAGTCTGCGCGGATCAGCACTACTCCCGATCAATCCGGCGCGCTGGTCTTTGCGGGTACGCTGGTCGTGGCCGGCGAAGGTATGGTCGAGCTAATAGCCACCGGCATGGCCACGAAATTGGGACAGATCGGCTCGTCCCTGCAATCGATCCAGCCTGAGCCGACGCCACTGCAGCGCGTATCGGCGCGCTTGGTCGCGCGGCTTGGGATCTTCAGCGTCGTCATTTGCCTTTCGGTAGTTCTCGCTTATGGCATTCTGAGGCATGACTGGATAGCGGGGCTGCTTTCGGGCATTACGCTGGCGATCGCCATGGTGCCGGAAGAGTTTCCGATGGTTCTAGCGATCTTCATGGCCCTCGGCGCCTGGCGGCTGGCCCAAAACAAAGTTCTCGTCCGACGTGCCGCGGCGGTCGAAACACTGGGAGCTATAAATTTCCTTTGCGTCGACAAGACGGGTACGTTGACGGAGAACCGGATGACGGTGGCCGCCATCTGGGCCGGTAGCAAGATGCACCTGCCTGATGACCGGTCCTCCAATCCGGACGTCACCAATGTGCTCACCATGGCCGCCCTTTCCTCGGCGGTGTACCCGGTAGATCCAATGGATGTCGCGATCCGCTCATTGGTTCCGAACGTCCAACGGGATAACAACATTGTCGGCGATACGCCACACAAAACCCAGCCACTTCGCCGGGACCTACTCGCGGTCATCAATGTTTGGAGAAGCACGGACGATCTGGTGTTCGGGGCCAAGGGAGCTCCCGAGGCAATCTTCCGGATTTGCCGGCTTCAACCGGAAGTCCAACAACAAATGCTTGCCGTTGTCGCGGAGATGGCGGATCGCGGCCTGCGGGTGCTCGGGGTCGCATTCCATAGGCAGAGCGAGCCCGCGCCGTCGGATGTGACGGACGCGCCCTTCCAATTCGCTGGTCTGATCGGATTTCGAGATCCGGTTCGTGACGGCGTGCATGACGCCCTCGCGATTGCGCACCAGGCCGGTATTTCAGTCGCCATGATCACCGGAGACTATCCGGCAACCGCCTTAGCGATCGCCCACGAAGCGGGTATTCCGATTGAAGCTGGCGTACTCTCGGGGCACGAGATCGCGGCGATGGATCCGGCGATCCTTCGCGAGCGTTGCAAAACCGTGCGCGTGTTCGCTCGAGTGATGCCGGAACAAAAGCTGGCATTGGTGGAGACGCTGAAGGCGAGCGGGATGATCGTGGCGATGACCGGCGACGGCATCAACGACGCACCAGCCCTTAAAGCGGCGCAGGTCGGCCTCGCGATGGGCAAACGGGGCACGGACGTGGCGCGCGAGGCCGCCGACATCGTCTTGCTCGACGACAGCTTCTCATCCATCATCGGCGGCATCCGGCTTGGGCGTCGGATTTTTGCCAATCTGCGCAAGGCGCTGATCTTCATTACCGCAACCCACATTCCCATTGCGGGACTGGCATTGCTGCCTATTCTCTTTGCGCTGCCTCCCCTGCTCTTTCCCGTGCACGTCATTCTGCTAGAGCTCGCTATCGATCCCGTGTGTTCACTTGTGTTTGAAGCCGAGCCATCAACACCGGAGATCATGCGACAGCGTCCACGCAAGAATACGTCGCTGTTCGGTCGACGAGAACTGCTGCTAAGCGTTGCCCAGGGATCGATGATTCTGATCACCGCGTTCTCCATCTACTATGGCCTACTTGGGTTTGGATATCAAACGACTGAAGCGCGCGCCGCTGCCTTCATCGCTACTATTCTTGGGAATTTGACGCTGGCATTTGCCAATTCAGCTGAGGTCGGAACGTCGTTCTTCGACGCTCGGCGCTTCGTGTTCTGGAGCATATTTGCTTTGACGACCTTCGTCGTTACGATCTTGCTGACGATTCCCCAGGCGGGCGCGCTTTTTCAAATCACCGCGCCGCCGCTCCCAGTGCTCGCTTTCACCATCCTCGCTGGCCTCGCCGCCGGCAGCTGGTTTGGCTTTGGGAAGCTCCTTACCCGCCCGGCGCCATAGCGAATCACCAACTCTCGCCTTTTTCATGCATCGAGCGCTTCCAAGAGCGAGTTTGCTACCTTGTTAATCGATTGCAGACCATTGATGCTCTTCAGAAGTCCTTGGCCACGGTAATAGTCGGCGAGCGGTCTGGTTTGGCCGCGATACTCCTCCAGGCGCATTCTCAGTGCAGCTTCGGTATCATCTGCTCTTGCGAAGCCGTTAACTTTTGCTTCGTCCGCCCGGTTGAGGATGCGGACCAGCAGAGCGGCTTCGTCAACGTCCAATTCCAGCACGCGGTCAATTCGAAGGTCTGCCGCTCGCAAAATGTCGTCGAGTGCTGTCGCCTGAACAACGGTGCGGGGAAAACCGTCCAAAATAAACCCCGATTTGGCATCGGGCAGCGATATGCACTCGGCAACAATGGCCACGACAAGGTCGTCGGGAACAAGTTCGCCGCGTTCCATTGCCGCCTTTACCCTTGTCCCGATTGGTGTTCCTTCGGATACTGCCGCTCGCAACATATCGCCGGTCGACAGTCGGGGAATGGCCAACCGCTTGGCCAGCCGCGCCGCTTGAGTACCCTTCCCGGATCCAGGAGCTCCCAACAGAACTAATCTCACAGCGTCATAGGTTTAGACATCTGGCGTTTCGTGGTCCCGCGGGTAGCTTCCTAGATGTCCCGATCTTGCGGTCGCCGGATTACTTCTTGTTCTGCCGGTTCTGCACGAGGTCATCGACCACGGCGGGATCGGCCAATGTCGAGGTATCGCCGAGGCTCGACGGCTCGTCCTCGGCGATCTTGCGCAGGATACGGCGCATGATCTTGCCGGAGCGCGTCTTCGGCAGGCCCGGCGCGAATTGAATGAGGTCCGGCGAGGCGATCGGGCCGATGTCCTTGCGGACCCAGGCGACCAGCTCCTTGCGCAGCGCTTCCGTCGGCTCGGTGCCCTTCATCAGCGTGACATAGGCGTAGATGCCCTGGCCCTTGATGTCGTGCGGATAGCCGACCACGGCGGCTTCCGACACCGCCTCATGCGCGACCAGCGAGCTCTCGACTTCGGCGGTGCCCATGCGGTGGCCGGAGACGTTGATGACGTCGTCGACGCGACCGGTGATCCAGTAATAGCCGTCGGCGTCGCGCCGGCAGCCGTCACCGGTGAAGTACTTGTTCTTGTAGGTCGAGAAGTAGGTCTGCTCGAACCGCGCATGATCGCCATAGACCGTGCGCATCTGGCCGGGCCATGACTTGGTGAGGCAGAGGTTGCCCGAGGTCTCGCCGTCCAGGGTCTTGCCGTCGGCGTCGACGATCTCCGGCACCACGCCGAAGAACGGCCGCGTCGCCGATCCCGGCTTCAGCTTGGTGGCGCCGGGTAGCGGCGTGATCAAAATGCCGCCGGTCTCGGTCTGCCACCAGGTATCGACGATCGGGCAACGGTCGTCGCCGACCACGCGGTAGTACCATTCCCAGGCTTCCGGATTGATCGGCTCGCCGACCGAGCCGAGCAGGCGCAGCGATTTGCGCGAGGTCTTCTTCACCGGCTCGTCGCCGCCCTGCATCAGCGCGCGGATCGCGGTCGGTGCGGTGTAGAAGATGTTGACCTTGTGCTTGTCGACCACGTTCCAGAAGCGCGAATTGTCCGGATAGTTCGGCACGCCTTCGAACATCAGCGTGGTCGCGCCGTTACAGAGCGGTCCGTAGAGGATGTAGCTGTGACCGGTGACCCAGCCGACGTCGGCGGTGCACCAGTAGATGTCGCCGTCGTGATAGTCGAACACGTATTGATGCGTCATCGAGGCGAACACGAGATAGCCGCCGGAGGTGTGCAGCACGCCCTTCGGCGTGCCGGTCGAGCCCGAGGTGTAGAGGATGAACAGCGGATCCTCCGCGTGCATGTGCTCGGCCGGGCATTCCGTCGTCACCATCTCGGCGGCCTCGTGATACCAGAGGTCGCGGGTCGGGTTCATGTCGATCGCACCACCGGTGCGCTTCACCACCACGACCCAGTCGACGCCGCCGGTCTTGGCGATCGCGGCATCGACATTGGCCTTCAGCGGCACCTTCTTGCCGCCGCGCAGGCCTTCGTCCGCGGTGATGACCACCTTGGAATCACAGTCCTTGATGCGCTGGGCGAGGCTGTCAGGCGAGAAGCCGCCGAACACCACCGAATGGATGGCGCCGATCCGCGCGCAGGCCAGCATGGCGTAGGCGGCTTCCGGAATCATCGGCAGATAGATCGTGACGCGGTCGCCCTTCTTGACGTTCCGGGTGCGCAGGATGTTGGCCATCTTGCAGACTTCGTCGTGCAGCTGGCGGTAGGTGATGTGCTTGGATTCGGAGGGGTCGTCGCCCTCCCAGATGATCGCGGTCTGGTCGCCGCGCTTCTCGAGATGGCGGTCGATGCAATTCCAGGCGACGTTCAGCACGCCGTCCTCGAACCATTTGATCGAGATGTTGCCGGGCGCGAAGGAGACGTTCTCGACCTTGGTGAAGGGCTTGATCCAGTCGATCCGCTTGCCGTGCTCGGCCCAGAAGCCGTTGGGGTCCTTGACCGAGTGCGCGTACATCTCGCGATATTTGGCGTCGTTGACGTAAGCGCGCTTGGCCCAATCGGCCGACACGTCATAACTCGCTTCCGGCGAAACAGTATTCGCTGACTTTGCTTCCATAAGCCCATTCCTCCGAGATCGTCTTCTTTACGACGACAACCATTCACAAGACCAGGTAAGTCTGCGCTCTCTTCTCGGAGGCTAGGTGGACCGCACGCACCGCACGGGCAGCCGGTTTTGCTTCTTCCAGCTTGCTACTCACACGTTTACATATGGCAATGTGGTCGATGCCCGTTTGATCTTTATCAAGAAGCACCGGTTTAGGGGTTCGCTCTTGGACCACGGCAGACATCTCTGCATCCAACACCTGCAAATGAACGGGACGACGCAACATTTTTGATCTGCGTCAAGATCTCCTTATTTCGATCGTACATACGTAGCTTGAATAGCAATTTCGGTGAGCTTCGCTCGGCTCACGTCTACACGTGCCCGACACTGAATACGCAGGAAATGGACGCTGACTTCTGCGGACCGATATTCCTCCACTCATCCTGAAGGGACCAAAACATTGAGCACCTACGAAAAGATTGAGCAAGACCCAAACTATCAGGAACTAGTTCGTCGACGTTCGTCGTTAGGCTGGACCCTGTCGGTGATCATGCTGTTCGTATACTTCGGCTTCATCCTGCTCGTCGCCTATGCTCCACACTTCCTTGGCACACCAATGGGGACAGGCGTCACGACCATTGGCATTCCGATCGGCCTATTGGTTATTGTTTCGGCATTCCTGCTGACGGGCATCTACGTCAGCAAAGCGAACTCAAAATACGACCCTCTGATCCGCAAGATTGTTGGAGCGCGCCGCCAATGAAAAAGATACCCCACCTGTTGGTGACGCTGTTCGTTTGCATTCCTTCGGTCGCACTTGCGGCTGGGACGATTGATGGCGGTACCAAACAAGCGGTTAATTGGGCCGCCATTGGTATGTTCATCGGATTCGTATCCCTGACCCTTGCAATAACCTATTGGGCATCGAAACGGACGGTGTCGGCAGCGGATTTCTACTCCGCAGGTGGCGGCATCTCGGCCGGCCAAAATGGGCTTGCGATCGCCGGCGACTACATGTCGGCGGCATCCTTCTTGGGCATCTCTGGCCTTGTTTACACCTCAGGGTACGATGGCCTGATCTATTCGGTAGGCTGGCTTGTTGGTTGGCCTGTCGTCACATTCCTGATTGCCGAGCAACTCCGCAACCTCGGCAAGTTCACATTCGCCGACGTCGCCTCATTCCGGCTCGGCCAGACGCGGATACGCATCCTGGCGGCGTGCGGTTCGCTGGTGACTGTCGCTTTCTACCTGATCGCGCAGATGGTCGGCGCCGGCAAGCTGATCCAACTGCTCTTCGGATTGGATTATTGGATAGCCGTCGTCCTGGTCGGTGGCCTCATGATGATCTACGTGACCTTTGGCGGCATGAAAGCCACGACCTGGGTACAAATCATCAAGGCTGTGCTGCTGCTGCTCGGCGCAACGTTCATGGCGGGAGCTGTGCTTTACAAATTCGGGTTTAGCCCGGAAGCACTGTTCGCCAAGGCAACCGAGGTACATCCCAAGAAGCTCGCCATCATGGAGCCCGGCAGCCTGATCTCAAATCCGCTATCGGCAATTTCGCTCGGCTTGGCCCTTATGTTCGGCACCGCCGGCCTGCCACACATCCTGATGCGCTTTTTCACGGTGAAAGACGCCCAGGCCGCACGCAAGTCGGTATTCTACGCAACCGGCTTCATTGGCTATTTCTACGTCTTGACCTTCATCATCGGATTCGGTGCCATCACGCTCGTCTCGACCGATCTGGCGTTCCTCGACGCAGGGATTCTTGAGAAGACCAAAAGCGGGATCGCCGCGATCAAGGGCGGGTCGAACATGGCCGCGATCCATCTGGCCGACGCAGTGGGCGGCAATCTGTTCCTCGGCTTCATTTCGGCCGTCGCCTTCGCCACGATCCTGGCAGTCGTTTCCGGCTTAGCGCTCGCAGGAGCATCCTCCATCAGCCATGATATCTACGCCATGGTGGTCAAGGGCGGACATGCCAATGAACAGGACGAAATTCGTGTCTCCAAGATAGCGACCCTGTTCTTGGGGGGGCTCGCAATCGTGCTTGGCATCATCTTCGAAAACCAAAACGTCGCTTTCATGGTTGGCCTTGCCTTCGCCATCGCGGCGTCTTGCAACTTCCCGGTGCTCGTGATGTCGATCTTCTGGAAGAATCTCACGACAAGAGGCGCACTGATTGGAGGTTTGCTCGGCCTGGTAAGCGCTGTGGTCGGCGTCATTCTGTCGCCAGCGGTGTGGGAAGCGACTCTCGGCTTTGCAAAGGGATCGGCCCCAATCAAGCTGGACAACCCCGCTTTGTTCTCGATGGCTATTGCATTCGTATCCATCTGGCTGATCTCGGTCCTGGACCGTAGCGCGCGTGCCGGCAAGGACCGCGACGGATTCGACGCGCAGTTCGTGCGGAGCCAGACTGGCATCGGAGCAGCAAGCGCCACCAGTCATTGAAATTTACGCTTTGCGGAACCGATAGGCACAACGGCGAATGCCCAAGGCTTTTGATGCCACGAATCCACCGTTCGATCGATTGACGCCGCATGAAGTGGAGACGCTTCGTGCGGCGCTGGACATTGTCTACTTTCGTCCAGGCGAATCAATCATCGATCAGGGCGGCTCGTCTCAGGCGCTCTTCGTCGTCATCAAAGGCACAATAGAGGAACGCGACGGGACCGATCTTCTGGCTTTGCTCGGCCCCAACGATAGCTTCGATAGCCGTGCCCTCGTGCACGGTAAGAGCGGGCATGCCTTTCTCGCGCGTGATGAAACGCTGTGCTACTCCGCTCCGAGACCTGCGGTTCTCGACCTGATCCAGAACAATCCGAGGTTCGCCTCATTCTTCTACCGCGATATCGCGCGCAAGTTGGATGAGTTTGTCAGGGACCAGGATGAGCAGAGGCACGGATCGATGATGCGAGCTCGCATATCAGAGCTTTTTCTGCACCCTGCCGCCTTCATTGGCGCTGACGACACTATAGAATCGGCGGGCCGCAAGATGCAGGAAGTCAACAGCAATGCTCTGTTTGTTCGCGACGGGGAGCGGACTGGCATCATCACCGGAATGAACTTGTCAAAAGCCGTCGTGCTACAGCGCAAATCCACTCAAGCAGCGGTTCGCGATCTTGCACACTTTGATCTGGTTACACTGCGGTACGACGACTTCGTTTCTTCAGCGCTTGTGCTCATGACCAAGCTCAACAAACGTCGGGTCGCCATTCGCAACGACGAGCGCTTCGTGGGCATCTTGGAGGACATCGATCTACTGGGTTTCATCGCCGGTAGCGCCCAGGTCGTTGCCGGCCGCATAGAGCGCGCCTCGAATGAGGACGACCTCGCGGCTGCCGCACGCCAAACAGCGGCGCAGGTGCGGATTTTGCGTCGCCAAGGGATCGGTGTCGAGTTGATTGGTGAAATCGTCTCCGATTTGAATCAGCGCCTATTTTCCAGATTGTTCGAGTTAGTGGCGCCAGCCGAAATTCGCACGAGTGGATGCCTCATGGTTATGGGAAGCGAAGGCCGGGGTGAGCAAACCGCCCGCACAGATCAGGATAACGGTCTCATCCTGTCAGGGACAGTCGAAAAGGTGAAGCTGGATGCGTTTCGAGCCGCATTCTCCCGCGAACTGGCAGGCTTTGGCTTCCCCCCTTGCCCCGGACACGTGATGGTGAGCAATCCAGCTTGGTCCAAGCCACTGTCCGATTATGTCGCAGATATCCGCAATTGGGTCACACTGCCTGATGACACCGCTCATCTGAACGTTGCCATACTCTTTGACGCGCGCTGCGTGGCCGGCGACGCAGCGCTGCTAACCAAAGCCAAGACAACGCTGATCGACATGGTGCGCGGGGAGCAGGCCTTCCTGGCGCATTTCGCGCGATCCATAGACCTCTTCGCGACTCCGATTGGCTTGTTCAAGAACTTGATCACGTCTGCCGGCAATGGCGACGCGATCGACCTGAAAAAGGGCGGTCTATTTCCGATTGTACATGGCATTCGCAGCCTTGCTCTCGAACGTGGTTTGGTGGAGACCGCAACGGATAAGCGCATCAATCGCCTGCGCGATATGGGCGTGCTGCATGCAACATCCGCCCGCGAGCTTCACCAAGCTTTCCACTTCATGCTGATGCTGCGTCTCGACGGACAATTGGCGGAGTCTGCCGGCACGGCGGGTACGCTGGTACGACCTTCATCGTTGTCAAGTATGGAGCGTGACCTGTTGCGTGACGCATTCTACGTCGTCAAGAAGTTTCGTGAGTTCATTCGCCATCACTTCAATCTCAGTATCTTCTGACGTGATCCCGCGTGCAATCAAACGGCTGTTCCATCAAGCGTCGATAGGCGACCAGTCATACCGGTTCATGTTCAAGCGCGAGCCCGCGGACGAAGTTGTCGCTATCGATTGCGAGACCACCGGGCTAAACGTACGTACGGACGAGATCATAAGCATCGGTGCAATCAAAATCAGAGGCAACCGCATCCTGACAAGCGAACGCTTCGAGAGGGCGGCACGCCCTGATGCCAGCATAGGGGCAGATGCTATTAAGATACACCGTCTTCGTCGAGTCGACGTTGAGCATGAAGCGCCGATCCGGAAGCTATTGCCTGATTTCCTGCATTTTGTCGGCGGACGGCCGCTGGTGGGATACTATGTCGATTTCGACATCGCGATGCTGGACAAGTATATCCTTCCCTTCATTGGAATCGAACTACCAAATCCTCGCATTGATATCTCCAACCTCTACTATGAGCGGAAGTATGGGAATGCGCCGCCGAACGTCGCGATTGATCTCTCCTTCTCAGCAATTCTTGCGGACCTCCAAATCCCTTCGCTTCCGCAACATGACGCGTTCAACGATGCGTTAATGACCGCCATGATGTACGTCATCCTACGTGACAAGAAGAAGAGAGGAATGCGGATCTCACGGTCAAACAGTCAAGCCGTTCTCTATCCGACCGGCGCTTAGAGTCTGTTACAGGGTCAGAAGACGCCTCGCCTCCAGGTAACCATCTTGGCTGTCCGTCGTCAGATAATTTGAGACTAATCAGGCTTTTCGAGAAGGGAGGCTCTGGCTCATCTGTTGTTGGAGTTTAAGCGGCCTGCAGTTGGTGCTGCAAGCGGCGGTTTGCGATGGTCTCACGCTTGATGCGCTGTCGTTCGGTTAGGATGGTCTCGGCTCTGCCGAAGTAGACGTCAGCCGGGGTCAGGTTTTTGATGCTCTCATGATAGCGGACGTGGTTGTAATGCTCGACGAAGGCGCCGATCTGCCGTTCGAGGTGGCGAGGTAGATAATAGTTCTCGAGCAGAATGCGGTTCTTCAGGGTCTGATGCCAGCGCTCGATCTTTCCCTGGGTTTGGGGATGATACGGAGCGCCGCGCACGTGCTGCATGCCCTTGTATTCGAGCCACCTGGCCAGATCGTCCGCGACGTAACTCGAACCATTGTCGCTGAGAAGCCTCGGCCGGTGCGCGACGGTGATGTGGTCAAGGCCGGAGGCCGCGAGTGCCTGGTCGAGTGTGGCCGTGACGTCGGAGGCACACATCGTGGGACCAAGCCTCCAGGCGACGATGTAACGCGAGAAGTCATCGAGCACGGTCGACAGGTAGTACCAGCCCCAGCCGGTGATCTTGAGGTAGGTAAAGTCGGTCTGCCAGAGCTGGTTGATGGCGGTGGTCTTGTCCTTGAACTCGTTCGCCGCCTTGATCACCACATAGGCGGGGCTGGTGATGAGGTCATGCGCCTTCAGCAGCCGATAGACCGATGCCTCGGAGACAAAATACTTCCGTTCGTCGGTGAACCGCACGGCCAGCTCGCGCGGCGACAGCTCGGGCAGCTCCAGCGCCAGGTCGATGATCTGGCCCCGCACATCGTCGGGGATGCGATTCCATATCCGGTCAGGTCGAGACCGGTGGTCAGCCAGCGCCTCGACGCCGCCATCACGATAGCGATCATACCATCTATAAAACGTGGCGCGTGGGATCCCGAGCTTGTCCAGCGTGCGCTTGGCCGGCAGGTGCGACTGCTCGACCAACTGGATGATCTCGGCCTTCTCGGACGCAGGATATCTCATGCCTCGTCCTCCCCATCCCCGTTCATGCTTTTTTTGAGTAGGCGGTTCTCAAGGGTGAGGTCGGCCACGACTTCCTTCAATGCGGCCGTCTCACGACGGAGATCCGTCACCTCGCCGGAGGTCGCCGCACGCGCCGTATCGCCCGCCAGGCGGCGCTTACCGGCTTCGAGGAACTCCTTCGACCAGCCGTAATACATTGAGGCGGCAATGCCCTCACGCCGGCAGAGCTCGGAGATGTTCTCCTCGCCCCGCAGTCCTTCCAGCACGATGCGGATCTTCTCTTCCGCCGAATACTGCCGGCGGGTCTGGCGCCGAATGTCCCTTAGTACCTGTTCTGCCGGCGCTTTGCCCGGTCCGGATTTCTGCTTCATCTTCGCTCCTGGTGGCTACGATGAACCAGAAATCCTCCCTCCGCAAAATCCTTCAATTTGTCTCACACGCCCTGACGGCAAACAAGGACGCCCTGATCCGCTCCGTCAGAACACTCGAAGAAACGCAGATAGGTCATCGATCTATCGGCACAGGCCGAGCCGCAGATTGCCCGTCCTTTGGCTCCGTTGACGAGGTCAATCGCTCAGCCTCGGCGGCGACCTAGCGTTATAAAATGCGGAGCTACCTCCAGATTTGAGGCGACACACTCTTCTGATATCCACATTCCCGAGAGATCCGTAGTGGATCGACAGGATCTAGCCAACGCATCATTCTTTCAACCGTGCCCTCACCATCCTTGGGCGTTCGGGCACCTTGATCAGCCTCTTTCACAAGCGCATTGAAAAACTCCGGCGCACTCCACATACGTTCTCCCACGAGATAACCTGTCACGCCCTCAGCAAGCAACCGTATCAGCACCTTTCGCACGACGGCGGGTCTGCGTGTCGTGGCCAGAACAGTCAATTTCACCAGAATTTCTTGAGAAAGAAGCGAGAGAGTATCGAGCAATAGCTCCATATGCCCTAGATGCCGCTCCCGATACTGCTTCCACTCTCCTCTCTTGTATGTGCGGGGGAAACACGCTCGCCACAGCTCATCCGCACGGACTTGATCAAGCGCGACCGCACCGTAGTAAGCCACTAACAACGCCGCAATGTCGTCACGAGTAAGGAGGGGACCAGAAAGTTCTTTCGCGAGCGCACTGTTTGACTCTGTACTCATTTGAAGCTCTCATCATGTGAATGCTTCTCATTAGAGAAGTGAAGCACCGTGCTTCGGCCATCATTTACAAGATGGACGCGCGCAACACTTTCGATGACTCCTTGAGTTACAACCCTGTTGGCCAACGTGCGGCACTTGATTCATGATTTCAGCTCCAGGATTGCGTTGAACTGATTTTCATGAAATGCGCCACGCGAGATGATACCAAAATCATCATCTCGCTGACCGCCGTCGCGTATCGCTTCGTCACACGGGCTTTGCAGGGCCAACGGATGAGCACACTCTCATAATCTTATCAGTTTACGGTGCGGTTCGTTCCGTATCGCACAAGGCAACCTAGTTGGTTAGCTGCACGCCGCCCAGACGCGCGAAACGATCTACGACTAGCATGAGCGTTTTCTTTGCACGCGCCGCCACAGCCTACTCAAGAATTGCTGTCATTTAAATTCATCTTCCGCGCATCCTGACGCGGAGCGTAAAGTGCTGGCTCCTGAGTCAGCGGATCCATTGTTAATTCCAAATTTGAATACTGTCGGCATCAACGCGGCCATGCTTGAACGTTTTCAGCATGTAATCGGCCATGGTGCCCTCAGTGATCGGCGTAGCGTGAATCCGAGCCAAGACGTCGTTGCTGTAGAATTTCGGCTGCGCTCGAAAATGCTCGTCGAGCGGCACCGTCAATCGCGATTGTTTGCCCCACAGCAGCTCCTGCACCTTTATGTGCATGTCAGTTCGTGCTGGCGGCCGAGTGAGGGCTATGGCGTTGAAGTGCCATCCATTATTGATGAGGAAGTCCCGAATTGGTCCCTTGGTATGCTTCCACACCGGTAAATCGTGGCAACCTAGAAAGATCGGCCGTAGAAATTGCCACGCTTCGGCATTCGGCCTCCGAACCATGTGCCTGCACAGAATATCGTGCACCCTCGTTACTTGCGAGACCATAATTTCCTGTCGTTGACCGTTGCTGGCTGCAATTGGATTAAACATGAAGTTGAGAAAGAACGGCTGGTAGCCATCGACAACGTAATTCTCAATGAGCTCGTTGTAGCCTCTGACGATACTTTCGCGAATCTGACGGTTTCTCATGTGCGTTCAGTTGGATGAGTGAGATTTTGTTGAGCCTTGAAGACAAGTGAAGTCATATGGAGAGTGCAAATCTCCACGTTGTCGTACGTTCCGCTCCGTGGGCAACCATCGGCGCTTCGGCTATGTTCTCAAGAATTAGTATTTTACAAGTTGGTCCGGCGCGCCTCGCGAACCACGCATCAAGCCCGGCTACTCACAAGGGTGAGCAACTTGCTCACCCTTTGAACCGTGACCCGGTTGGGCGACGCGCCCGGCACCTCCGGGTCACGGTTCCAAAATTATAAGCCGCCGGCATCGCGCACATCGCGAAGTCGCGCACAAAATCTTATCAGTCAACATTTGCTGAACTTCCGCTTGCATGACAACACTTGGCCGTTAAACTCTTCTCTGCACGTAGTTGAGAAAGATGGCAGGCAAGCAGGCAAAGATTCTTTCGGCAGATCACATCGACGATCTCTTGTTCTTCGTCGCACAGTCTCGGCATCCACTTCGTAACCGCCTCATCGTCTTGTTTTCGGTACGCGCTGGTCTGAGGGCCGCTGAGATCGCTCAGCTCACCTGGCAAATGGTCTTGAATGCCAGCGGCGACGTCGGCCCTGCCCTTGAACTCGAAGATAAGATCGCCAAAAAGCGTAGCGGCAGACGCGTCCCGTTGCACGCAGAGTTGAGACAGGCTCTCATTGAGGCGCGTGAGCTGTGCGATGGCACTGGTCCGATCATCAGATCGGCGCGCGGCGGTCCAATGACGCCTCTCAGCATCGTCGTGTGGTTCAATCGCGTTTATCGCATCGCGAGCTCGGGTTTGCTGGCTGTTCGTCTCACTCCGGTCGCCGAACCTTTATCACCCGTGGCGCGCGGCTCGTTCATGAAGCGGGTGGCTCGCTCCGCGACGTGCAGCTCCTCGCAGGTCATCGATCAATTCAAACCACGCAGCGGTATGTTGATGGCGACAGCGATGCCCAGAGAAAGCTGGTGTCGTTGCTATGACGGTCACGCTGCTCCCCTACCCTACCCCCCTTTACAAGTTGGTTGAGCCACTATCGTCCGACCAACGCGCAGAACAGCTGCTGACCGCGACCTGCATGCTGGCTGGCTCGATGTCGTTTCTTGACGAAATCGACGACGAATTTCGCTCGAACGGGTTAGACCGCGCCATAGCAACGAACAACTCTGCCCCGATCTTCGATTGGCTTCTGACGATCTTTAGCTACCAAGGCATTTCGGACCGCGTGGCGCGTGACTATGCTGCGAAGCACGGCACCGCCAGCTGGTCGAATATACAGAAGAGCTTTGGCCGCAGTGGCACTTGCCCAAAGCTTCGTAGCTACTGGCAATATTCAGAATGCCGGTTCGACAAGACGAGCCAGACCTGCGCCGAGCCCGATCATTTTGATAGTTGCTCCTTGCCGCGGCTTCGGCTGCGCAATGGCCGGTTGAACCAGACGGCTTACAGCTTTTTCTTGTTTGTCCGCGATGTCGCGGGCGGCGACTTGTTGGGTTGGATCAATCATCGCCTGCAGACCGCGATAGCAGGGCCAGAGCTGGACTTGCAGGCCGCGCGCCAGGAGGCACTATTGGGTCCGCTGAGGAACGTCTACGGCATCTCCGATAAGGTGCTATCGATGGCACTCTCTACTCTGCTGATCGGCGCTCGCCACCGGCGCCCGAAATGGTTTGAGACTGGCAGATCGATGGTGACAATTGACACGCTCGCCCACAATTTTTTGCACCGGACAGGTATTTTACAAGAGTGCGGAACGCCACATGCTTATGGTCGCGGATGCTATGCCAGGGACGGTTGCGCCTCGATCATTCGTAACATCGCCAGCCTGATCGACTGCCGCAGATTCAACCGCGCCTTTCCTTCGGATTTTCCGAGATTCGTGCAACATGCGATTTGGCGCTATTGCGCGGCCGACGGCCTCAATGTTTGCAACGGCAACCAAATTGACGACCGGTTGGCCTGCCAAGACTGGTACTGCCGCCTTGGCCAAAAATGCCGACGAAAACCATTAAAATAGGCGTTTTATCAATGCCTTACGCTTCGTTTTGCACTTGACGGTATTATATTACTCCGGTATTATACATCGCCGACGTTTTTCGGCACGACGCAGCAACCAAACAGGTGAGCAACATGACCGCAGTTTATCGAAGACGGCCACGACCGCGCACAACGCAGAGATTTTCGATCCAGCCAAAGGGCCCCACCTCCGGGGCCCTTCGCTTTTTCGGGAGGGTGCAATGAAGAAGAAGCAAGACAAGCCAAAAATCGAAGAGCTGTTCGTAGTCGGCTTTGACCTCGACAAGAAACCCAGAGGTGGCCGGTTCGAAGGTATCGACGAGCGCGCAGCGAATGTTGCGTTCGACCTCGGCCTCACCGCCGTGATCAAGGCATCGTCAGACTTTGCCGAGGCAGCCAAGAAACTGCCAGTCGGTCGCGTCTACGCCAGCGGCAAAGCGTTCATCCCGAACATCAAGGAAGCGCTTGTAACCGAGCTGATGGCCATTCTGCGCAAGCCTGGCGACTGTTCCGAGGCTTACCGCCTCGATAAGCGATCAAACATGAAAGACGGTACTGAAGGCGACACATCGCAGGTCCGATGCAAGTCGCCGATTACGTCGGGACTGCCTCGATCTTGGAACGATATTGACGCCGGTCACCTGGTTCTAGCCCATGCCGGTTATGAGGACGGTTGGTGGGAGGCCGTCGTCGTGAATCGAGAAGACGACATTCTCACTCTTCGTTACCGAGATGCACCCAAGCTGCCGACGTTTGTGCGGCACCTCAATACGGTTGCCCTGATCAATCCGGGCCCGCTCTGCGACAACGATTAGCTGAACTGGGGAGGCTTGGTCTCAGCACCAAGCCTCCCGGCTCCCGACCTTTCCCATAAAATTTTGGAGAAACAACCATGTCCAAAGGCACGGATCGGATTCGCACGCTCAACGACGACCTTCGCAAGGATTTGTTCGGCGGCCACGCCATCATAACGACAGGATAGCAGCACTAGGCCCTGAAGCCTTCTTACGCTTGGCAAAGACAATTGCTGTGTTCGACGATTTTCATCACGCGAACGATCCGCACTCAGAGCACGACGCCGGCGTATTTTCCTTCGATGGCCAGCAAATATTCTTCAAGATTGACTATTACGACAAGTCGCTGTCGTTTCATTCGCCCAACCCGGCGGATCCCGCCGTTACGGAACGCACAATAACGATAATGCTCCTCGAAGAATACTGACGCGCGTCACTCGCTCACGAGCTTGACCAACGACACTGACAATGCGTCCGCAATCCTGGCCATCGCAAGTAGGCTAGGGTTGCGCTTACCTCGCTCGATGCCGCCGATATAGGTCAGATCAAGATCGGCCTCGAACGCGAGCTTTTCCTGCGTCATCCGACGCTGCAGCCGAAACTGCCGAACATTCCTACCGACAATCGTGCGCCAGTCCCGCATTGCAGGATTGGACATGATCGGGCATATAGTCTCTATGGATTATAGTCCTTATCAGCATTTCAGCCAAGGCGTCGGACCAATTTTCATCATGTCAAAAGGAAAACAGAATGACCGACGGACAAGTTATGCCACCCCCACTCCCACGCAGTGAGACCGCCGCCGAGTGGTTCGTCATCAAGGATGGCGCACGGCTCGGGCCCGTCACAGCATCCGCGATCAGAGCGATGATTGGGCGAAAGGAGATCGAAGCAGACGCCCAAGTATGGCGCAGCGGCATGCCGGAATGGAAACGGATCCGGGACAGCGAGCTGGCTGATCTAGTCGCTGCGGAGCCGCCGCCGATATCGTCAATGCACATCGGCAGCGGTTATGTCTGGGTACTGGCGTTCCTGCCGCTGGTGTTTTGCTTCATCGAAGCATCTATCGCGGCGAGCAATCAGCAGGCCGCGGCCCGCACGGTACGCATCGGGCGAAGGCCCCTGGCTAGGCCTTTTTTGGCGGAAGGCTGATCGCGCTTAAGCGGCGTGAGCGACGCTCTGAGGCCGCCAATTCCAAGGCAGCAGTTGGTCAATGCGCTTGGCAGGGTGATCCGGTAGGCGCGCCAGCACGTCGGCGAGCCAAGCCTGTGGATCGATGTCATTGAGCCTGGCGGTGGCGATGAGGCTGTAGATGGCAGCCGCACGCCGGCCGCCCTCATCGGACCCGGCGAAGGTCCAATTTTTTCGTCCCACGGCGACCGCCCGTAGCTCACGCTCAGCAGCATTGTTCGACATGCAAAGCCGTCCGTCATCAAGGAAGCGGCTAAATGCATCCCAGCGGCTGAGGCAGTAATTGATCGCCTTGGTCGTGTCGTTGTTCCTGGAGAGCTTGGCGCGCTGCTCGCGCAACCACGCCTCCAGCTCGACCATCAGGGGGCGGCTACGCTCCTGGCGCACACGCAAACGCTCCTGCGCGGTAAGACCGTTGATCTCGCGCTCAATGGCGAACAGAACATCGACGCGCTTGACCGCCTCGGCCGCGATCGGCGCCTTGCTGAGCCGCGCGAGATCAAAGAACTTGCGCCTGCCGTGCGCCCAGCACGCGGCCTCGATGATCGGGCCGCCCTTGCGATTGGCCTCGTAGAGTCTGCCAAAGCCGGCGTAGGCGTCGGCCTGCATCAGTCCGGCATAGCCCGCCAGATGCTGCTCCGGATGCGCACCGCCACGATCGGGCGAGTAAAAGAACACGGCCGCCGGCGGATCTGGGCCGGCAAACGGACGGTCGTCGCGCACGTAGGTCCAGAGCCGGCCGGTCCGGGTCTTGCCCTTGGCCAGGACCGGCACCGTAGTGTCATCCGCGTGGATGCGCTCGGCTGCAAAGACGTGGCTCCGGATCGCATCTACCAAAGGCATCAGGGTTGCCGCGGAGGCACCTACCCAGTCCGCGAGCGTCGATACGTCGAGGTCGATGCCTTCACGCTGGTAGACGTCGCTCTGACGATTGAGCGGCAGGTGTAGGCCGTACTTGGCAAACAGAACATGGGCCAGCAGTTTGGGCCCTGCACGCCCGCGCGCAATCGGATGCGAGGGAGCCGGCGGCTGGGTGATCGCTTCGCAGGCCCGGCAGACGAGCTTCTCGCGCACGTGCTGGATCACCTTCCACTGGCGCGGAACGAGCTCCAGCGACTCGGTCACGTCTTCGCCGATCTTGCGCAATCGGCTGTCACCACAGCATGGGCAGATCGCAGGTGTCGGATAGACGATGCGCTCCCGTGGCAGATGCTCCGGCAGCGGCCGGCGGGCTGGCTTGCGGCGCTCGAACGATGGCACCGCAATCTTCTCGGCTGCCATCTGCGCCGTGGTCTCAGCTTGCGCGGCGTTCTCCTCCAGGTCGGCGAGCTGTAGCTCGAGCTGGTCCAGCAATGCGCCTCGCTCGGAGGACTGTCCGAACTGCTCGTGCCGGAGCTTCCTGATCGTGAGTTTGAGCTTCTCGATTAGCAAGGTCCCCGCCTGGGCCTCGGCTTCCGCGGCCAACCGGGCCGCTCGCTCGGCGCGCAGCATCGCCTGCAGCGTGGTCACATCGTCGGGAAGAGAATCATCAGCGCCCATCGCCGACCACAGAATCACAAGACGCGGTCTCTGTCCGAACCGCTGATCGTGCCACCGATTCAAATCCCAGCGATCAGCCGGCCGCCTGCGGTCGCCAGGTATGTTGCGGCATCCGCCAGTCGATGCCCTCCAGCAGGTAGCCAAGCTGGGCGGGGGTGATCGTCACCACGCCATCAGCCGACGACGGCCACAGGAAGCGGCCGCGCTCCAGCCGCTTGGCATAAAGCGACATGCCCAGTCCATCGTGCCAAAGGATCTTAATCAGCTTGCCGCTTTTGCCACGGAACACATAGAGGTCGCCGCCGTGCGGGTCTCGCGTGAACGCTTCCTGCACCAGCAAGGCCAGCGAGTTCATGCCGCGACGCATATCGGTGTGGCCGGTCGCAATCCACACCCGCACGCCCGACGCAATGGGGATCACCGTAAGCGTCCATCTGCCAGCACCGCCACGGCGGCCTTCAGCGTCGCCGCGTCGACCGGACCCGTGATCCGCATCCGAGCCCCGGCAGCAAACTCGATCTCGATCGACCCGCCGCTGTTGGCCGGCGCGACTGGACAAGGCGGCGGCCCAGATTCCGCGACCACCATCGCCGGTACGAAGCCAGGTTGACGGGCGGTATCCTTCGGCTCAGGCCGAAACGAGCGTCGCCATCGCAGCAGCAATGAGCGCGAAACGCCATACCGCCGCGCTGTTGCCGCGACTTGGCGCGGCGCCTGTAAGCTCTCCAGGACGATCTTGAGCTTCTCATCCTCGGACCAGCGCCGTCGCCGGCCCGTGTCCACCACTTCAAGCCGTTCGACTTGGGCACTGCGCCTATCACTGTCCATAAGGACAGTACTCAACAACTCGCCTCATTCGGCAAGGCGGCCTTCACCGGACGGATACCCCGCACGCTGTCGTTAGGCTTTCCATATACCCCTTACCGAGGGCTGCCACCACAGATCCCGCTGCTACTCAACGCCTTATTAGGCTGGCTAGACTATCGGCGGCTTGAGAAAGCTGGCTACAAGTCTTGGGGACTGCGCGCAGCCGCGGTGCTTTTGACGCCAGTCTATCTGTTCATGAGAGCAAGCCGTCTGAAACAGCGGCCGTCCTACGCCATCCTCTGGCTGGTCTGCCTTTTTGTCGGCGTCCTCACCTATGGCGCGAGCTAACGTCATCGAAATTGGACATCAGTGCGGCCTCGGGCTGAACAACTCAAGGCCGCACTGATGTCAAAGCAGCCCAATATCTATCTGAGGAGCTTTAGTGCTGTCTTCAACGCCTTGAGGTGCTCTTTTGTCTCAAAGACGCAGTCGCCAACGCCGACACTATCGAACGCTTTCTTCTCCGCATTCGCCGCATTGTTGAACGCTATCAGCCGCTTCAATATCAAAGCGATCTTGTTTCGATTTTCGGGCTCCAGATTCTCTCCTGCGATCTTGTATGCATCCTTAACGTCATAGAACGTACTATTAAATTTAAGGGCATCCTCCGAAAGGTCGGAAAGTGATTCGCGCAAATCATCAATCCAACCAATGACCATTCCTTGATCTGCGATTGAAATCAGTCGTTTCAGCTCTCTGTGAGAAATTACACCACCGGCTTTTTGTCGCGCCAACATTAGTCATTCTCCTTTCTTACGAGCATCTGCCCACTCGCGGATACTTCTGATCAGATCTCCTGAATGCTCGATAGCTCCAAACTCCGTTTCGAGGTCGAGGCGGCTCTGTGAGCAGCCGGTGGCGTCAAGCCAATTGAAATCGACGTGCGCTTTGCTGAACGCTTCTAGCCCAGTGAGCTTGGCCAACACATCACGGCAGGCCGCACGCGTTAACTGCTCCGCTGGAATCTGCTGTATGTTGAACCGCATGTCTTGCAGAATCTTTTTCGTTCCTTTCGTCCGCTTTCCAAGGAACTCGAATTCCTCGCAGTTTCGGATGAAGGCTGTTCGTTCGAATGCTTTTTTCGCTAGATTCAAACGTTGAAGTAGCAAATCCTTGCCAGTCGGGAATTCTTTCATGAATAGTCCTTTCACCCATCTCTCGCTTATTCATTTACAAGACATCGTTAGATCCGCTCTCAGCGTACGCGAACTCACCAATCGCACCGCCAATTGTATTCTCGCGATGTCTTCCTGTCGCTTCCACTCACCCTGCCGCGACGTGGTCACATGATCACCGTTGTCCGCTGCAACCTGTCCAGAGACTTTCGCTTCAAATGCGGTCGTGGTAATCATTTGAAGGTGACCAGACGCTCTTCGCTGTCATCGAACGTCTCTTCGGTGCAAATGGTACTGGCCAGAACCACTCAATCGACGAAATCACTTATCCAGCTCCGCGTCTTCGGGGTTTGTCGTACTCTGGAGTACAAACAAACTCGTGCGGCGAGTTCTCGCAGCATTCCAAGATGACCTGTGCAGATTCACACAATGACCGCTTAGATTCAGCTCGATAGTCATCGCGCGATCTCCTCTATGAATCCCGATGCGAACTCCGCAGATTGTGCCAAGGCGGCAATGTGCGATCACGACGTCATTTACAAGATCGATCTTGGTGGGAAGGTCGAGCCGACCACGATGTTCCGCGGCGATGCGAAAAGAACTCGCGCCAATACACGCAGTTCGGAACACCCGGCGAGGGCGTGCGAGGTGGTCGAGCAGCGCGCTTGGCTGCGGCCAGTAGTCCTCGCCCCTCCCCGCCAGCCAGCGCGAGTTCATCGAGGTACAGGTGGCGCATAGTGAAATACAGCGTCAGCCGCTCACCGGGTCGAAGTTCTGATTTGGTCTGCTTGAACTTGCGCTGCACCACGCCGTTCTTGTCGACCACCGATTTTCCGTCTCGGATCCAGTCTACTGCTGAAACCCGATAAGCTGAGATTGGCGATTTGAGCAGGTAACCAACTGTCCTTGGAAGTCGCCCCAGCTGGACTACTTTCACGTGGGTTGGCCTCAGGCCACGTTCGAGCCGCTCGTACCACCCCTCCCTTCTGAGCTCGCGCAATCGCTTCTGCATCCGGCTTTTCGAGATCCCCCACACGAGACCGTGCAGATGCCATGAGACACACTGTTTCTTCTCATCACGCTGGTAGGCGATCTTCCAGTTGAGATAGAGAGCAGGCTCGACGACTGCGAAATAATGGAGTCCGCGCAGTCCATACCGAAGCCGATCCTTGATCCTCGACAGGTCCTCCTGGGTCAGAGATTCCAGAGAGCGCACACACTGCCTATCGCACAAGGTGACGAAAAGGATCCCCTGGTTGTGCTCAGTGCCGTCACCGTCATCGCAAAAGAACCGGGCCAGCTCTCCGCAAATTGCCCGACCCCAATTAATCCTGGAGCGGCTATTGACGGCTAGTAGCTGGTCGAGCCCATGAGGTTTTATACGGTGTCGATCTACAGGCGTTAATCTGTGCCGATTCCGAGCCACCTCAAACGCAGTACGCTGGTTTCTACGCTCGATGCCCTGCCACTGAGCTATTCTGGTGTTGTCGAAGAAGGTAGGCATATTCGATATCTCGGTGTGTGGGACTGAGCATCATTTACAGGATGGTCGCGAAACCGAGATTCGGCAGTTGAGGCCTCTAACTCCGGAATTGAGGGTTCTAACTGGTGAATTGAGCTGATTGAGTGTGTAAGCAGCAGCAGCGGCAACAGGACCACCAGCAGGAGCCTGTTCTGCCGCACTCGTCCAAACGCGCAAGTGGCCGACGAGTGAAAATATTTTCTCTTTAAGAGAAGAGCTGGCGGCATTCTCTTAAAGAGAAACGTAGTCAGAATTCACAGATTCATACGATTCACACCGCACATCGATCAGCGCGCGCAGATGTGCTTGGCCAGCATCGTCGACCGCATAGATATGCAGTGTTCTAGTGTTCTACAATTGATCGACCAAAACCCTTATTTCAAGCCACTAACTCCCCACTTGACGGCCCCAACTGAGCTTTCGTCGTGCATTTCTCATTGACAGCTCGCCACACCAATTCAAGCGCCATCTTCGCCGCTTTGATCAATCACACGACCTTGTAAAGGACTGGGTGTGAATAATTCAGAGGTTGGCTCAATGGCGAACTCAACATCACGGGCTCTCGACAAGATCGAGATTGTGGGTCACGGCGTTGACGATCATCGCCAAAAGTACTGGAAGCTCAAAGTAGCAGGTTCGCGAATTGACTTGCCACCCTATTCATCGTTGGAGTTGCTCGAACCCAGAAAACGGCTCTATCCGGAATTAGCGGACGCAGGTTGCAGCTTGCTATCAAGTGGCTCGCAAAAAGCCCTGCTGCATATGCTGGAGAACTACGAGCACGGCGCAACGCCAGACTTTTACGTGGTGCCACGGTTAGGTTCGTTCGGCGAATTTTACGTCCGACCTCGTTCAATAATCGGCAACCTCGCCCAGCCGGTCGAACGCGCTCTTGGTTCTCTCGACGCCGATATGCTGCAAAAATATCGGTGGCGGGGATCGCTTCGACGGTGGCAAGAGCAAATTGGCTCGCTATGCGACGGCAATTCTCGGCTTATGTTCGCAGCCAGCATGGCGTGCACGGGCCCGATCTTGCCTTTTGTCGCTGGCCCTCGCACCGGCGGCTTCCAGATCACCGGCCCTGCCGAGACCGGCAAGACGACCGCCGCGATGGTAGCAGGTTCGATTTGGGGCTGCCACCGAGACTCGGCACGGGCGGACAAGGGGTTTGCTGAGAGCTGGAACACCACCATCAACAAGCTTGATGAGACCGCGCAAGCTCATTGCGATGCGCTGCTTATTCTCGACGAAACCAACCTCGCCGGTACTGATGACAAGAGCCGCGCCCATGCTGTTTTCAACGGGGCGTTCCGACTCTCGGAAGGAACGAAAAAGAAGCGCTTCAACGAGCCAGAGACGGCCGCGTGGCGGCTGTACTTCTTGAGCACCTCGAACCTCAGCCTTGATCAACTGGCCGCGGCCGGTTGCGTCGCCCTTGATGACCAGCACCGCGGCCGTCTTACTGATGTCGTTCTTCCCCGCGGTGCCGATACTCACGGCATCTATGAAGACCTGCATGGCTATCGTGATGGCGCCGCCCTGACTGACGCGATCAAAGACCGGTGCCGAGCAGTATTTGGTGCGCCTGGCTATCAGCTCGTCCGCCGGATCTACAAGAACAAGACCAGCCGGTTCGTCGCCAAGAACTTTGTCGCTAAACGACGTAACGTCTACATCGAACTTGCCCGCCGCAAGGCCGCCAAGACCGGCAGTAAGCCGCTTGAGCGTGCCACGGCGCGGTTCGCCACCGTCTACGCCGCGGGCTGCCTGGCCATTCACTATGGTATTTTCACCTGGCAACGAGCAGACCTCCTACGTGCCGTTCTTGCCTGCCAGTTCGACAGCTTGAGCTCGAATACGGTCTCTCTACCCGGTTCGCCCCTGCAAGCACGCCTGACTGAGTACTTTGCCAAGAACCGCGCGAACTTCGTCGATCTCGATCAGGGCAAACTTGACCGCGCCCGCCACCAGTTTGGCTCGGTGCCCGGCTATCTGCACACCCACAAACGCACGGCGTGGCTCTACCTCACCGCCGACCAGCTCAAGCGCATTATCGGCACCGGGCGCGCCGCAGACGAGTTCAAGCGTCGGCACGTCAACGACGGCACCTTGGCGGCAAGTGGCAGCCGTAGCCTAGTGCAGCGCCCGGTGTTCAAGGGGAACGGCAACAAAGGCTATGAATGGGTTCATGCCTTCCGCCTGTTCTCCGTCAACTTGATGGTCGGCCCGTAGCGCCGTGCGTTGAATAGGAACAGGTGATCGGTGAACTCGTGCTGCGCCATCCAGCTCAGCAACTCGTAGTGCTCCGAGGGGTTCAGCGGCACTGCTGGCGACTTCTCGGGACCCGTCTGCTGAAAGGGCCGATGATAGGTGGTGAACTTCAGCAAGTACGACAGCTGCTCAGCCGCGTCCATTAGCTCGACCGTCTCCACCGGGCGATACAGCCCGGTGTCCGAACACGCCGCTTCGAACGCTGCTAGGGCGTCAGGGTCGCCACCAAAAATGGCTAGGTTGATGTGCAAGACCCAGATTTTCTCTCGAGCGCGATAGCTGACCTCAAACCCACCGATGACGGCTGCATCGCCAAGGCCAGCACGAACAAAACGCTTGCGCAGCGCATGGCCGTGTCGCGCAATTTCCAGAGTACCCAGCTCGCCCTTCGTCACCGTCGCCAACAGCACCGTGCTGATCTTGATGCCGCCGTTGAACTTGCTGCTGAGGCGCAGCAGTTCACCAATGAGATGCCGACGGAAAGCGCGGGCACACCTCGGACAGTATGTCCGTTCGCAGCTGTAATGACCTTCTCGGCATTCGGAGAGGTAGACGGCGAACTCGGTGCGCGGTCGTTGGCCGACGAGAACCCTCTCGCTGCGGATACTCTCGATATCGACGTCTGCTTCGGTCTCAAAACGCTCGGCCTTTTGGAGAGAACTCGGCAGGAGCCCAACAATGTCGAACTCGGCAGCGGGATTCAATCGCCTCCAAAACGGAACGTTGCGGCGAGGGTTGGTCATTTCGGCATCTCTTAGTTGGCCCAGGTGACACGGCCGAGCTGCTCTCCAACAGTGCCCCCGGCCGCTTTCTTTTATTTCTTGAGTCGACGGACCCTTTGGATTTCAGCTACGGCTGGGGACGAAGGGTCATGGTCGAGGCGCGTACAAATCAACTTGATACGACGACTGGCTTTGACGCCCATCACCTCGGCGAGCAGCTTGGTATTAAGCTGCAACGTTACGGTTGTTAAATCCTGCTTTTCGTCGGTATCTAGCTCGTCCCAATCGTCCTGTTCCGCTTTGCTTTTCTTTGACTTGGCAATTCTGTTTCGCCGTGGGCTATCTTGTGCGGCTGCCTTCACAATCGCTTCAATACCTCCGCGCTTAGGAATTTCGGTGGCAATATCCTTCGGGTCAACACCTTGGTCATCGATCAGATAGTCTAAAGCACGTGCCTGTTTCCAAACCTGCTTGACGGCATTTTCGGACTTAGCGCAAGTGACGTAGCAGATGAGGGCAGCGGTCAGATTTTTGCGTAGATTGCTGCCCGGCACTTTCGGCAGCTTCTTGTCAGCCAACTCATAGAATGCCTTTGTTTCGGCGGCGTCTCCTCGAAGTTGCACGACAAGCGCCATAGCCTCTGCGAGCCTGCGATATTTCTTTTTGCGATAGCCCGCACGGTCTTCCTTGTATTCGCGCCGCAACGCTTTGACGTCATCGCTGATCACGAGATCGCTCCTTCATCGCAGGAGCGGGTCTTGTGCGTCAGCTTCTTGGTGCCTTCCGCGGTACCGAGGAATGCTTCAATAGACCTCGCGCTGATAAGGGTTCGGCGGCCAACCTTTATGACGGTTAGCTTTCCATCGGCGATGAGTGTGTACAAAGTTGTGCGCCCAACGCTGAGGAGGCCGCAGACTTCCTTGACGCTGTAGGTTAATTTCATAGTACCTCGCGTGTGGTTGAATCACGGTCGTGCCGTGACGACAACCATTCACCGAGGTCCATCGGCGTTCAACGAATCAGAGGGCTCAATTGAGCTCAACGAGGGGGCCTGGCCAACGCTCTTTCGGCGCGCACCTTTTCAAATGCGCGTTTGATCGTGGCATCTGATACTTTGGTGTACCCATTGCAGGACAGCCATTCGTTGATGCGATCGTTGCGCTGCTGCCAGTACATTCCTGCTTCACCGTCTGGCCAAAGGGCGGAGATTGCTTGTTTCACGGCGTTCTTCCGCCAAGCACCAGCGCGCTTTGGAACGAGCCCATTCTTGCTCATCCATGTATCGAAGGTAGACCGCCAGACGTAGACCTCGTCCATAGCTGTTCGGAGGTAATCGCCATCAGCGCGCGCCACGCTAAAGGGATGGCACAACGGGAATAGGAGAGGGAGTTTTTCGGCGTCCGCTGAACTCATCCAGTGCTCCGGCTCTACGCGGACCTCTCGATCAAAGTCAGGATCGCGAACGAAGGCGGGAAGTTGACGCCGCTCGAGCGCAAGCCGCAGAAGAAGCCCGGCCTTAACAGAAAGAAGTGACTTTGCAGCATTTGCGTGATCCAAACCAGATTGCCTTAGGTCGCGATATTCGGCTTCCAATTTCCTCTTCCAAGGCTCATCCCAAACTGGCTCATTTTCCTCAATACGCCTCTTTAGTTCTACTGAGGCGGTTGTCAGGAAGATGATGTTAAGGGTGATATAGCTAGGCATCTGCGTCCACTTCCATGCTCAGAGCTACATAATAAAAAATGATCCGCTGTCTGATCGATACCTTTCTATTTGGCGGTTGCGTCTGCCTCAGTGTTTTTGCCTCCGTTGAATCGCTGAGCGCGCGTTCTCGGTCCAGGCACCAGCGTGTGCGGGACCAACGCTAGTAAAGAACTCGAAAGCTCAGATTTGACTTGAAGAAAACTTGAAGAAGCCAACTTCGCAGCGCGCTCGATGGCCGCTAACACATTGAATTTATTGGCGCTCCCTAGGGGAATCGAACCCCTGTTTCAGCCTTGAGAGGGCCGCGTCCTAACCGCTAGACGAAGGGAGCGTTGAGGGGGAAGGCAATAGCCTTGAAATCGGCCTGCCGCAAGATGGCTTGTGCATTGCGGTGGGGATTTTGTCGGCCATGCTTGACGCGCCGGGCCGCTATTTCCCGCGGAAGCAGCCCCAAACCGGCCTGCCATGAGGGACCCCCGGCGCGGCCCGCCTGCACGGACCAGCGATGCGGCCGGGCCGATCGCATGACGGCCACCTCCGGATGTCACGTCTCCATCGTGCACGGCCCTGCTTTCGCCAAACGGAAATGCAAAACACTTGCCTGTGAAGTCACGCGGCGCCCGGCTCTGCTAACATCGCAGCCATTCACCACGCTGCGCGCCCGGCAAGGCGCTCGAGAAGCAAGAGGAGTGCTTGGAACAAAGCGCAAATCCTTGGCGCACGGCAATTTGGCTCACCAACATCTTGGCAAAACAAACATCATCGCGGCCGCAGGCCATGGAAGACGTTCCGCCCTGCCCGCATCGGTCAATAGCTTAAGCAGAGCGAGGACAGACCATGATCAAGCTAAAAATCAACGGCCAGGAACAGAATTGGGATGGCGACCCCGACCTTTCGCTACTCTGGTATCTCCGTGACGAAGCCGGCCTCACCGGCACCAAGTACGGCTGCGGCCAGGCGCTGTGCGGTGCCTGCACCGTGATCGTCGACAAGGAGGCGGTGCGCGCCTGCATCACCTCGGTCTCCGACGTCGTCGGCCGCGAGGTCACCACCATCGAGGGCCTGCACCCGACCGGCGATCATCCGGTGCAGAAGGCATGGCGCCAGGTCAATGTTCCGCAGTGCGGCTTCTGCCAGGCCGGCCAGATCATGCAGGCCGCAGCGCTGCTGGACCAGAACCCGAAGCCCAACCACGACCAGATCCGCGAAGCCATGGCGGGCAATATCTGCCGCTGCGGCTGCTATCAGCGGATCGAGAATGCCGTGCACCTCGCATCGACGGGGGTGTGACATGAACATTCGCACCAATCCGGGTAAGCTTCGCGGCTTCGAGAAGCACGTGAAGGTCGAGAACGTTTCGCGCCGCAGCATCCTCAAGGGTCTCGGCATCGCCGGCTCTTTCGTGCTCGCCGCGCCCGTGATGACGCGCCAGGCGTTCGCCGCCTATGAGACCGGCGCTGGCAAGATGCCGCATGGCGTCGTGGTCGACCCGCGCGTGTTCGTCGCGATCGCCCCCGACGGCATCGTCACCATCGTGGCACACCGCTCCGAGATGGGCACCGGCGTCCGCACCAGCCTGCCCCTGATCGTCGCCGAGGAGATGGAGGCCGACTGGTCGCGCGTCCATGTCCAGCAGGCGCATGGCGACGAGGTCAAGTTCGGCAACCAGGACACCGACGGGTCGCGCAGCACGCGGCACTATCTGATCCCGATGCGCCAGATCGGCGCCTCGGCGCGCTCCATGCTGGAAGCCGCCGCCGCCAAGAAATGGGGCGTGCCGGTGACCGAGGTGAAGGCGCAGAACCACGAGGTCGTCCACAGCGCGAGCGGCCGCAAGGCCGGCTTCGGCGAACTCGCCGCCGACGCCGCCAAGCAGTCGGTGCCGAGCATTGAAGGCCTCAAGTTGAAGGATCCGAAGGACTTCCGCTATCTCGGCAAGGGCCAGGTCTCGATCGTCGACCTGCACGACATCACCACCGGCAAGGCGCATTACGGCGCCGATATCCGGCTGCCCGGCCTGAAATACGCGGTCATCGCCCGTCCGCCGGTCACCGGCGGCAAGCTCAAATCGTTCGACGACAGCGCGGCGATGAAGATCCCCGGCGTCGAGAAGGTGATGGAGGTCAAGGGCTGGCCGTGGCCGTCCAAGTTCCAGCCGCTCGGCGGCGTGGCTGTGATCGCGCGCAACACCGGCGCCGCGATCAAGGGCCGCGACCAGCTGAAAATCGTCTGGGACGACGGCGCCAATGCCAAGTACGACTCCGTCACCTATCGTGCGTCACTCGAAGAGGCCGCGCGCAAACCGGGCCTCGTGGTGCGCAAGGAGGGCGACGTCGATGCTGCCCTGAAGAGCGCCGACAAGGTGATAACCGGCGAATATTATCTGCCGCATCTCGCCCATGTCAGCATGGAGCCGCCGGTCGCGGTTGCCGACGTCAAGGGCGACAAGGCCCAGATCTGGGCGCCGGTGCAGAGCCCCGGCGGCACCCGCGAGGACGTCGCCAAGACGCTCGGCATCCCCGAGGACAATGTCACCGTCAACGTGACGCTGCTCGGCGGCGGCTTCGGCCGCAAGTCGAAATGCGACTTCGCGCTCGAGGCGGCACTGCTGTCGAAGGAACTCGGCGCGCCGGTCAAGGTGCAATGGACCCGTGAGGACGACGTCCACAACGGTTTCCTGCACACGGTCTCGGTCGAACGCATCGAGGCTGGCCTCGACAAGAGCGGCAAGGTGACTGCGTGGCGGCACCGCAGCGTGGCGCCGACCATCGCCTCGACCTTCGCCGCCGGCGCCAATCACGAGGCGGCGTTCGAGCTCGGGATGGGGCTGGTCGACATGCCGTTCGAGATCGCCAACATCCAGTGCGAGAACCCGGAAGCCGCCGCGTTCACGCGTATCGGCTGGTTCCGCTCGGTCTCCAACATCCCGCGCGCCTTCGCGGTGCAATCCATGGTGGCGGAGATCGCGCAGGCGACGGGGCGCGACCCGAAGGACATGCTGCTGGAGCTGATCGGGAGCTCCCGGATCGTCAAACTCGATTCGGTGAAGGACCTCTGGAACTACGGCGAGCCCTATGACAGCTACCCGATCGACACCGCGCGGCTCCGCAAGGTGGTCGAACTGGTCGCGGAAAAGGGCGAGTGGGGACGCAGCGTGCCCAAAGGCCACGGTCTCGGCATCGCGGTGCACCGCTCCTTCGTCAGCTACATCGCGACCATCGTCGAGGTGGCGATCGACGACAAGGGCAAGTTCACGGTGCCGCGGGTCGACACCGCGATCGATTGCGGCACCTACGTCAATCCGGAGCGGATCCACTCGCAGATCGAAGGCGCCGCGATCATGGGGCTGAGCCTCGCCAAATACGGCGAGATCAGCTTCAAGGACGGCAAGGTGCAGCAGAGCAATTTCGACGACTTCCCGGTGATCCGGATGGACGAGTCACCTGCGATCACCAACGTCCACATCGTGCCGCCCGGTCCGGACACCCCGCCGAGCGGCGTCGGCGAGCCCGGCGTGCCGCCGTTTGCACCGGCATTGATCAACGCGATCTTCGCCGCAACCGGAAAGCGCATCCGCGCCCTTCCGATCGGCAAGCAGCTGGAGACCTGAGGAACGTTAGGCAAGACGGGAAGTTCTCATCGATCTGAGGCATGATCCGGAAAAGTGCGAAGCGGTTTTCCGAAAAGATCATGCCCCAACAAACAGCTAAAGCGCGATGAAGATCGCGCTTTAGAGGAGCAGACCGATGAAAACCCCACCCGTGAAGTTTCAAGCGCTCGCGGCAACCGTGGCCGCGGGCGCTTTTCTTTTTGCGACGCAGACAGCGCTCGCGCAGACCGCTGCGCCGCCAAGCACAGCGACGCGGCCGGCCAAGGTGCTGCCCGACCAGACCTCGGTTCCGAGCAACGCCCCGCCGGCGACCACCGGCCAAGCCACCGGCGAGGCCAGCCGTGACCCGATGATCAAGAAAATGAATGAGGACGAGAAGCAGAAGGTCGACACCAAGGGCAAATAGCGGGAACAAGCAGCGGAAGCGGACCGGGAAGCGGCGGTCTCCCCAGCCGCCGCTTCCCGATCGCATCGCCCCCTGTCTGCTAAAGCGTTTTCGAGCGAAGTGGACACCGGTTCGCGTGAAGAAAACGCGTCAAAACAGAAAGCCAGAGCTTCGGTTCTGATCAGAACCGAAGCTCTGGTCGCGCGCCTTACTTCTTGTTGAGCGCGAACACCCAGATCACGCCGCCTTGCGGCACGTTGTTCTCGAAGCCCGCGACCTTGCCGGCAAGCGCGTCCTGGATGCGCTGCGCGTCGACGCCCCAGCCCGACTGGACCGCGATGTATTGCGTTCCATCGACCTCATAGGACATCGGCATCGCCATGATGCCGGAGTTGGTCTTCTGCTCCCACAACAGCTCGCCGGTCTTGGCATTGAAGATGCGGAACATCCGGTCGTTGGTGCCGCCGGCCAGAACAAGGTCGCCTGCGGTCGCCGTCACCGATCCGAACAGCTGCGAGGTCTTGAAGTCGTGCTGCCAGACCTTCTTGCCGGTGGCCGGATCCCACGCCTGCAACTCGCCAAAATGATCGGCGTTCGGTGCCGGCGTCAGTCCGATGTCCTCCGGCTTGGTGCCGAGCCAGAGCTGGCCAGGAACCAGCGGTTGCTTCTCGCCGGTGAAGCCGCCGCAGAAATTCTCGTTGGCGGGAACATAGACGAGCTTGGTGCTCTGGCTGTACGCCGCCGACGGCCAATCCTTGCCGCCCCACAGCGACGGGCAGAACTCGACGCGCTTGCCGATCACCGGCTTGTGGTCGGGATCGACGATCGGCCGGCCGGTCTCGGCCTCGATGCCTTTCCAGACATTGGTCTTCACGAACGGCCAGCCGGACACGTAGTTGATCTTGTCGGGCTTGTTCTCGAGCACCCAGAAGATCGCGTCGCGACCCGGGTGGATCAGGCTCTTGAACGAACGTCCGTCACGCTGCAGGTCGACCAGCATCGGCGCATCGACCTCGTCCCAGTCCCAGGAATCGTTCTGGTGATACTGGAAGTGCTTCTTGATCTTGCCCGTCTCGGGATCGAGGCCAATCACCGAACTGGTGTAGAGGTTATCGCCGGCGTGAGCCGAGCCCGGCCACGGCGCAGCGTTGCCGACGCCCCACAGGATCGTCTTGTTGTCCCTGTCGTAGACGCCGGTCATCCAGGCCGATCCACCGCCCGACTTCCAGTCGTCGCCGGTCCAGGTCTCATGGCCGGGCTCGCCTTCGCCGGGGATGGTGAAGGTGCGCCAGAGCTCCTTGCCGCTGTCGGCATCGTAGGCGACGACATAGCCGCGCACGCCGAACTCGCCGCCGGAGCCGCCCACGATCACCTTGCCGTCAACCACCAGCGGCATCAGCGTCAAATATTGCCCCTTCTTGTAATCCTGGACCTTGGTGTCCCAGACCACCTTGCCGGTCTTGGCATCGAGCGCGACGACGTGGTCGTCGGTCGTGGCAAAGTAGACCTTGTCCTGCCACAGGCCGACGCCACGGCTGGTCGGGTGCAACTGGAACAGATCGTCGGGAAGCTGGCGCTTGTAGCGCCAATATTCCTCGCCGGTCTTGGCGTTGAGTGCGATCACCTGTCCCATCGGGGTCGCGGCGAACATCACGCCATTGTTGACGATCGGCGGCGCCTCATGGCCCTCGATGACGCCGGTGGAGAAAGTCCAGACCGGCTTGAGATCCTTGACGTTGGAAGTGTTGATCTGATTGAGCGGACTATAACCCTGTCCGTCATAGGTCCGGCGATAGAGCATCCAGTTGCCGGGTTCGGGATTTTCGAGACGCGCTGACGTCACCGGACTGTAGTTTTCGATCGGCCCTGCGACGGCGTAGGTCGAGACGAGACACGTGAATGCGACGCAACCCGACAGTAACCACTGCTTGCTTGTCATGAGATGCTACCTCCCTGCTCTGTTTTGTTTTTTCAGCTTAGGTCATGCAGAAATCCCGGTGTGGCCTCATCCTCCTTGCTGAGCACCCACCTTCCCAACGAATGGCGCTGCGACCGTGATCGCGCCGTCGGCCACCGTCAGCGGCAATGCCGCGAGGCGACGTGGCGCCGGCCCGAACACGACTTGCGCATTCTGCCGCGGATCGTATTCGGAGTTGTGACAGAGGCATTTCAGGACGTTCTTGTCGCCCTGCTCTTCCTTCACCCAGGCGGTGATCGGACATCCGGCATGCGAGCAGATGATGGAGTAGCAGACGATGCCGTCAGGCGCGCGGGCACGCGTCGCATCGTCCAGTTCGTTCGGATCGAGCTTGACCAGCACGACCTCATTCAGCCGCGAACCTTTGCGGACGACGGAGGATTTCGGATCCTTCGGCCAGGCGCGAATGGGCGGTCCACCGAGCGTCAGATCATCCGACTTGATGACCTCGCCGGCCTTGTCGCCTTCGGCGCGCACCAGGAGGTCGGCCTTTTGCGGTCGCTCACTGGCGCCAGGCTGATCTTCGTCGTCGGCGGCTGCAGGCTCGATCGCGGCAAGACAGGCGCAACCCGCGAGCGCGGTCAACAGCGCGCGGCGCGTCGGGTCGGCGCACGAGCCCGACGCATCGGACTCACTGGTCTGTTCGACGGAAGCGCTGGGATTGGACTCCGACATGGCGCAAGCTGAGCGTGCAACTCAGCCGAAAAGATGGCGGCACACCTTCTCGATGCACGAACGCATGCGCAAAAAATACGCTGCAGCTTTTGGTTGATTTAACTGCGCCGCTTCGCGGTTGCGTCGATCAGGGTTCGTTGACGAAGGTCAGCCTGCCGACAGGTTTCAGCGTCTTTGCATCAAATGTGCGGATCTCTGTTGCACCGCCTATATCAAGCGTCAGCACCAACCGCTCGCCGGCGACGCCGGTCGAGACGATGCGGGCGTCCTTCGGCAGCGCAGCAGTGACGTCGGACACCGAAACAGGGCTTCCCTCGCTGCGATAAAGGCGGTAGCCGATGGCGATCAACACGACGGCCACGGCCAGTGCCGAGGTCAGCCCCGCGATCAGCATCATGCGCCGCACCCGCGCGATCAGCGCGGCCTGGTCGGGGGTCGGTTCGGTCACAGCGGTGTCGGTCATCACAAGGCTCTATATCTTTGCAACACGTCTCTTCGAATGGCGGTCGGAAGCTGGAGGTCATCGTCGCGGGCGACGAGGGCTCGGCCCGGCTTGACCGCGTGCTCGCGCAGCGCACCCCGGAGCTGTCGCGGTCCCGTCTGAAGGCGCTGATCCTCGCCGGTTCCGTGACCGTCAAGGACGCCGTCGTCCGCGACCCCGCTTATCATGTCGCCAAGGGCGATACGATCATAATCGACGTGCCGGAGGCCGCCCCTGCCGAGCCCCAGGGCGAGGACATCGCGCTCGATATCGTGTTCGAGGACGACGACATCATCGTCATCGACAAGCCCCGCGGCCTCGTCGTGCACCCCGCGGCCGGCCACGCCACGGGAACGCTGGTCAACGCGCTGATCGCGCATTGCGGCAGCAGCCTGTCCGGTATCGGCGGGGTCAAGCGGCCGGGCATCGTGCACCGGCTCGACAAGGACACCACGGGACTGATGGTGGTGGCCAAGAACGACCACGCCCACCAGTCGCTGACCGCGCAGTTCGCCGACCATGGCCGCACCGGCCCGATGGAGCGCGGCTACATGGCGTTCGCCTGGGGCGTGCCGAACCGGCCCCACGGCACCATCGACGCGCCGATCGACCGCCATCCGCACGCCCGCGAGAAGATGGCCGTCCGTCAGAGCGGCCGCGAGGCGATCACGCATTTCGAGGTGCAGCGGAGCTTTGCCGGCCGCGACGGCAAGCCGGTCGCCTCGCTCCTGGCCTGCCAGCTCGAGACCGGCCGGACCCATCAGATCCGGGTGCACCTCGCCCATCTCGGCCATCCGCTGATGGGCGACAGCGTTTACGGCGCCCACTTCAAGACCAAGGCCGGGCAGCTCAGCGCGGAAGGTAAGGACGCACTCACCGCCCTCGACCGGCAGGCCCTGCATGCCTATCTGCTGGCTTTGGAGCACCCCCGGACCGGGGAACTTTTGCGCTGGGAACAGCCTTTGCCGGAGGATTTGCTTCTCCTGCGACGGGCGCTGGAAGCGGCGGTATGACGCACCCCCTGATGAAAAGCTTCGTTATGACAACAGGTTATACCAGCCACACGGGGACGTGACGTCAGCAATCCTTCCCTATCACGGACAGTTTGGTGTATGTTGCACCTGCGTTGAATATCCAACGCGGAACATCGCAGCATGGCCGGCTTTAACCCAGCGGCCACCTGCCTGGCCCGCCGCTATCGGGGGCCTGAACCACTGGAGGGCGCAAGTAATGGCCCGTACAGCTACCTTACCGGTTCTCAATGGAGAGTCCGGTCTTTCCAGATACCTCGCCGAGATCCGCAAGTTCCCCATGCTGGAGCCGCAGCAGGAGTACATGCTCGCCAAGCGTTGGCGCGAGCATGACGATCGCGACGCGGCGCATAAGCTCGTCACCAGCCATCTCAGGCTCGTGGCCAAGATCGCCATGGGCTATCGCGGCTACGGCTTGCCGATCTCCGAGGTGGTCTCGGAAGGCAATGTCGGCCTGATGCAGGCGGTGAAGCGATTCGAGCCCGAGAAGGGCTTCCGTCTCGCCACCTACGCCATGTGGTGGATCAAGGCGTCAATACAAGAGTACATTCTGCGTTCCTGGTCGCTCGTGAAGATGGGCACCACCGCGAACCAGAAGAAGCTGTTCTTCAACCTGCGCAAGGCGAAGAGCAAGATCTCCGCTCTGGAAGAGGGTGATCTCCACCCCGACCAGGTGAAGCTGATTGCCAAGCGCCTCGGCGTGACCGATCAGGACGTGGTCGACATGAACCGCCGCCTCGGCGGTGACGCGTCGCTCAACGCCCCGATCCGCGACGACGGCGAAGCCGGCGAATGGCAGGACTGGCTGGTCGACAACTCGCCCAACGCCGAGGCCGTGATGGCCGAGAGCGAGGAGTTCGATCATCGCCGCCAGGCCCTGAACGGTGCGATCGGCGTGCTCAACCCGCGAGAACGCCGCATCTTCGAGGCGCGGCGCCTGGCGGATGAGCCGATGACGCTGGAAGACCTCGCCGCCGAGTTCGGCGTGTCGCGCGAGCGCGTGCGGCAGATCGAGGTCCGCGCGTTCGAAAAGGTGCAGTCGGCCGTCAAGGGCACGATTGCCCGGCAGGAAGCAGCGCTCGAGGCCGCGCACTAAGCGCGCGGTGGGCGAGCCAACAGACACGAAAGCCGGCGGCAACGCCGGCTTTTTTGTTGTTTGCAAAGTGGTGCTCGGCACGCACCTCGATCCAGGACGTATACCCATAGATCCGCCTGCCGACGAATGTCCGCATCAGCCTCGGGATCGGACAAACGAGGCGCACTTCGTCATGTCGCCTTCGGGTCAAACTCGGAAGTCAGAACGCGCAATCGTGACGTCCGCTCCACCCCCGACATCGGACTTTCGACAGCCAGCGCGGCACTTCCGAAAAGGGCCAATAACGGACTCATCCACCGCAACAATCCTTTGATCTAACCGAGGGTGTCATTTTTCGGAAAAATGCCAGACCCCGTCCCAACCGGCTGGCGGCGGAATGCTGCGCAATTGGCAGACGCGGTCGACAAATAGCCGCGAAGGTCCATCCTCCGCATCATGGAGGAGGCACCTTTCGAAGCACCCCTGCGCCTCGTCCCAATCCTGCCGGCGATAGCTGGCGAGACCGTCCGAGAACATCTCGCGAAGCTGAATCCGCTCCGGCTCGAGCTCGCCAACGCGACCCATTGCTTCGAAGATACGGACCGGCTCGGTCTTGCCGGCGACAGTGATGAGGTCAAGTTCGCGTGCCTCAACGACTTGTTGGGCCATTCGATAGGTCTCCTCGCTGAGGATGAGCGAGGTGCCATAGAGTTTGTTGATGCTCTCGAGACGCGAGGCGAGGTTCACCGTATCGCCGATCACGGTATAGGATCGCGCCGCATCCGAGCCAATGGTCCCGACCACGGCTTCGCCGGTGGCGATTCCCATACGGATAGCAAGTTTGGGTGGATTGCGTCGCATCCCGGTGATCTCAGGCAACTGGGCGCGAAGCAGGGTGATCGCATCCTGTTGTGCAAGCGCCGCGAGGCAGGCATCGCTGGCATGATCGTCGCCAGCAGAGAAAGGCGAGACCCAGAACGCCATGACAGCGTCGCCGATATATTTGTCGATGAAGCCGTGATGCGCATGAATAACGTCGGCGACCGTTCCGAAATAGCTGTTCAGCAGGTTGACGACGGCGCTGGCGGTTAGTTGCTCGCTGATGCCGCTGAAGTCCTTGATATCGGAAAAGAAGATAGTGAGCGTGCGGCGCTCGGCCTGTTCGGCACCGCTGCCGATCAAACGAGTGACGATGCGTGGGTCGACAAACTTGCCGAACGTATCCTTGATGCGCTCCCGCGAGCGAAGCTCCTCGACCATGCGATTAAACGATAGAGCGAGTTCACCAACCTCGTCGCGCGTGAGAATCGACAACGGCTCCGAATCCGTACCGGACTCGATTGCACGGGTGCGGACCACAAGCTGGCGCAAACCTCCAACCACACGGGCCGATCCCACTGCGCTTATGCCGAGGCCGATTCCACAGGCGGCCAAGAACAGGCCAAAGCTCAAGTAGGTATTAAGCCGTTGTCTTGCGAGAACAGTGCGGGTTGCCCGATCTGTAAGACTGGCAAGGCTACGGCGAATCTCGGACAGGTCCGGTCCGAAAGCTTGTGCAAACTTGCTGAAGCCAAGTGAGGCCGTCCGGGCATCCTCGCGTCGGCCATCGGCTAGGGCCGCCATTGTTAGCTCACCGGTGGCTAGAAATTCCTCGAGGCTGCGGCTGAGGTATTTGAACGATCCCTCTATGCGCGCCAGCTCGATGCGTTCAGTGGTCTGGTAGCTCGGGTCTTGAATGGCCTTAGCGAGCAACGCAGTGGCCTTGTCGACGTCGGTGCGCAATTCCTCCGTCATCGCCTGCTTGGTGGAAATTGCCGCTGCGAGTTCTGGAGGATTCAAGGGATCAAGGCGCAGCGCACGCAAAATGCCGAGTTCGTACCTGTCGGTATCGACATCGATCTCTGCGACCAGCCGCGTCAGCGGCAACTCGTATTCGACAATGTTGCCTATTTGATCGCTGTCCAGCTTTTGAATAACGGCGAGTACGCCGACCACGACGCCAAACAGCGCAAGCAGAATCCCGGCGAGAAGAAAGATTTTCTTGCGGATCGTCATTAGGGCGGGTCCGGGCAGAGCATGACGTAGGTCGCATAGTTGGGCTTAGGCAGGGAGCCCCCAATAGGCGACATCGCTTGATCACCTCGCAAGGGCTGCGGAGCGCTCTGCTGTGCGGCGACGGGCATTACGGCCACGAAGCAACTTCCCAGACCTGCGAGCACAGAGGCCACCGTGAAGTGTGTTGCCCTCATATCGTGATCCCCTTCACAGCCTAGGTCAAACCCAGAAGTCCTGGAGAGCAACCGGGAAGTCCGCTTCGCCCTCACGAACGGACATGGTCAGCCTGGCCTGTCAGGTCGGAAAAGTGACACAAGCGGTCGTCAACGTCACAATCAATCTTGAAGACCCGGCTGGAGCATATCGATCGGCCCGCGCTGAGACGCCTGGTGCTGGGTGACATTGCCCGGCTGAAGGCACGGCGGCTCGCCCAGATCCGTTACCTTGCCAGGCAACTACGCGCTCACCGCGATCTCGCTGCCCGCCTTGACCTCGTGCTCAGCATTCCCGGGATCGGCGAACGCGCCGCACTCGTGCTCTTGATCCGCATGCCCGAGCTCGGCCGTGTCAGCCGCGAGGAGGCTGCGGCCCTCGCGGGGCTCGCGCCCTTCGACAACGACAGTGGGCAACATAAAGGCCAACGGCGCATCGCCGGCGGTCGGGCTCGGCTGCGACGTTCGCTGTTTGCTGCGGCGCTTCCGGCGGCATTCCGCTGGAACAAGGCCCTCATTGTGCTCTACACACGCCTAACCGCAGCCGGAAAGGCCCACAACGCAGCTCTCATCGCTTGCGCGCGAAAGCTGCTGATCTATGCCAACACTGTCATCCAGCGCGGAACGCCTTGGCGCGAACAGGCGTCCGCGACTTAATGGTTGCTACGGGGCTGGTTTTTGGCATGATCCTTCGGCACGCACCTCGATCTAGAACGTATGCCCAAAGATCCGCCTGCCGACGAATGTCCGCATTAGCCTCAGGAGCGGACAAAAGAGGCACTCTCGGCCATGTCCGCTAAGGGCCCAGGAGTGGACTTTCACAACTCTAGCTGGAGGTGATTATTGCGTCATTCCGGGAGACCCGCCTTGCGAAGGGCGTCTCGGAAACGTTCCGCGTCCGTTGCATTTCTGAATGGTATTGGTGGCAAATTGCTCACGGTTGTGCTCGGGATCGCGAGAAGCCAATCACCGATCGCCGCGCGCGCCGCATCTTGCTCGCCTAGCAGCGCAAAGCTAACGGCAAGAAGGGCATGGCCTTGCCACCAGTCTCGCTTACGCTGCACGGCTTTTTCGGACCACTCGCGAGCTTTGACGTAGTCCTGGGCAACAAAATATGCCAGCGCAAGCCCAGAGAAGCGGAAAAAGTTGCCCGGTTCGCGCGGGTTCAATCTGAGGCATGTCTCCGAATTTTGGATACTCTCTTCTGCCCGTCCAGCGAGGGCAAGCACCGTGCCGAGACTGCCAAAAGCAATCAAGAAATTTGGATTGAGCTCAAGGGCTCGTCGATAGGCCGCGATGGCCTTGTCATGGTACCCAAGACCCTGACCCAGAATACCACCGAGCATCCAATACGAATATTCATCGGCATCATCGAGCCGGATCGCTTGTTGGGCTGACTGCAAAGCTGCCTCAAGCATTTCCCGTGGGTTGCTGGAAAAGCCCATCAACGCCAAATGATATGTCGCAGCAGCAAGAAGCTGATGACCCTTCGCAAATGATAGATCGATGCGCGTGACTTCGACCCCGATCTCGCGCGCTCTTGCGATGCTTTCCGACGTCAGCCCGTAAATTTCCTTCCACCCGCGCTTGGCGAGATCCCAAGTGCGAAAATCCGGTCTCTCGCTTCGTTCAGCCAGAACCCCTTCGCTAAAGACAACTTGACATTGGGTCGAGCCCACGACGCTGCGCGTGATTTCGTCCTGTATTTCAAAGATGTCAGCGAGATCGCGGTCGTATTTCTCGGCCCATAGGTGGCGCCCCATTGCGGTCTCGACTAGCTGCGCAGTGACACGAACACGCCGGTCTATGCGCCGGACGCTGCCCTCAAGCACGTAACGGGTACCGAGGTCGCGTCCAACCTGCTTCACGTCGACAGCCTTGCCCTTGTAGACAAATGTCGAGTTGCGAGCGATTACCGACATCGTGCTGGTATGGGCCAGTTCTGTTATAATATCTTCTGTGAGCCCATCAGCGAAATATTCCTGCTCGGGATCGCCGCTCATGTTCTGGAACGGCAGCACGGCGATGGATGGTTTGTCGGGAAGCGAGAGCACCGGAGGCTGGCTCACAGCCGAACCTGATCTTACTTCGGAAGGGGTTTGACCAGACGGCCGAACCCGCCACGCCCGCATAGGCTCGGCAATGTTTTTGAGGGACTGCTGTCCTATGTCATCATAGGCAATTTCAACTTTGCCCCGCACCTGCCGATAAGCATCATCGGACATGCAGATCCCGCCCGGTTCGGCGATGCTCTCAAGGCGGGCGGCAATGTTGACACCATCGCCGAAGATGTCGTTGTCATCAAAAATGACGTCACCGACATGAATACCGATCCGGAATTCGATCCTTTGATCGGGCGGCACGCCGGCATTCTGCTCGGCCACACTGCGCTGGATTTCAACTGCACCGCGCACCGCATCGACGGCGCTGGCGAACTCGATCAGCATGCCGTCACCGGTCGTCTTGACCACGTGGCCTCGATGGGAGGCTATGGTGGGGTCAACGGTGGTCTTCCTTACAGCCTTTAGCCGGGCCAGCGTCTCTTCTTCGTCGGCCCCCATCAGCCGACTATATCCCGCAACATCCGCCGCCAGCACCGCTGCCAGTCGCCGTTCCACGCGCTCGTTGCTCAAGACGCACCTCGGACCGGAAAATCAAGGGCCAGCTTAGCAGAAAAGTGGGCCAATGTCCGATAGGTCCAGTGTCCGAGATGGGTCAGAAGGCGATAGGCCTGAGGTCGGATCGGGTTTCTGCTTCGTCTCCGAAAGCGGGCCTCCCGGATTTTATTGGAGTACGCGCCCCACTCGCCCCACTGCCGCGCCATCGCCGCGAGCGCAGCCCTCGCAGTAGCGGGCGTCCTTGAAGTCGATCCAGTTGTCCCGCGCGTTGGAGAAGGTGTAGCCCGCCGTCAAGGGCACGATTGCCCGTCGGAAAGCTGCTCTCGGAGCCGCGCACTAACGCGCGGAGTCGAGCCAAGAGACGCGAAAGCCGGCGGCAACGCCGGCTTTTTTGTTTGGGCGTGATTTTCAGCACGCGCTTCGCCGACGCCCACGAACCTCCGCTCCCCCTCGATCGACCAATCGGGAAGCGATCGCCACGGGGGCGGGCGCGGATGCGAGGTTGTGATGCCGATCACACTGCAATCGACCGTCGGCGGCTTCTCCGCCGAGTTCACGAGCAAGCTGCCCGCACTGGAGCGGGCGATGACCGAGGGCGGGCTCGAGCCCTCCGACTTCGTGTTCTCGAAGGACTCCGCCGCGCCGGCGGCGATGCCGTTCGTCGGTCCGTTCTTCTACGACTACACCGTGTTCACCGGCGGCGAGAGCTTCACCGTCACCGAGCCGAACGACATGCAGTTCCTGGCCTACATCTCTGACCGCTTCCTCGCGGCCGAACGGCCCGATGAGCCGGAGGTGGCGCGGCCGCCCGGCGCCATCAGCCGGTTCTTCCGCTGGATGGCGCAGCCGATCTGAGCGAGCGTCGCATCTCCGAGGCGCGGCCTCCAGTCGGCGCGCTTGTCGCAAGACGGCCGCTGGTGTATGTCCTGCGCCCCCGGCGCGACATCGCGCCTTTGTTCAACGCTCGCAAAGGGAGGCGGCATGAAATGCAGATCGACACGTTCTGAACGCCGCCGCCCATCGGTGATCGGCGACCGGTCATGAGTTGAACGCCGCGTTGCGGCTGTTCTTCCGTTCATCCAATTTGGCTACGAGGGGCGTGACGCAACACGGCGTCGCGCCGTGTCGTCATGTATTTGCGGTTCGTTACACCGCTCATCCACCCGCACAGCCGCGTGGAGAGCGGCTTCTTTCGTGCGTCCTGGCATATCTATCGGAACGACTGTCCCGACTGGATCCGGCAGGAGCTGTCGGACCAGTTCGACTGGTTCGGAGAGCATCTGCCGATCCCGGGACGCATCGCGCGGCACTTCAAGCGGCGCGATTCGATCTGGGGCATCTGCTGGTTCGATCCTCAAGCCCGCGAGGCGGTGAGCCGCGCGCGTTACTGCGCGTGGCTGCTTGAAGAGGGCGGCCTGCCGGTGCGCACGATCACCACCTCGCGCCAGCGTGAGGTACTCTGGCGCGATGCGCACCAGATCGTCACCAAGCCCTCGGCCGACCTTCCCAAGGCATTTTCCTGAGGAAGGCCCGGCGGGCTTGGATCACGACCAAACTCGATCGTGGTCGCTTTTGATCGCCGTCCGGGCACCGGTGGTTTCGGCCCCCGGTTGCCCGGACCCGCCCTGCGGAGGAATCCAGTCTGTAGGATGGGTGGAGCGCAGCGATACCCATCATCTCACCGCGCAGCACAAGGTTGATGGGTATCGCTTCGCTCCACCCATCCTACGAAGCTCGTTTTTGCCATGATGCTTCGGCACGCACCTCGATCCAGAACGCATGCCCAGAGATCCGCCTGCCGACGAACGTCCGCATCAGCCTCGGTAGCGGACAAACGAGCCGCACTTGGTCATGTCAGCTAAGGGCCAGTGCGGACGAATTATTGCGCTCCGGCGCGGAGACGGCTTGGCCAACCGACACGGACCAATGTTTCATCTGGGTCAGAGATCGCAAATTCGTACATCCCCCACGGCTTGTCTTCGGGTGATTGCTGAAATTCGCGCGCCGCAGCATCAACACTCTCGAGGTATAGATAAAGCCCAAAAGGGTTTCTGCCCGGCGTTAGCCATCCCTCGACCGCGTCCGTCAGATGTAAATATCCGCCCTTCCCGTTCGACAGCATGCGATAGGTGTCCGGCTCTCCCGGAGCAGGCCTTTCGCTGTCCGGGCGCGCAAAGCCCAGCCGATTGTAGAACCGCTCCGACGCATCAAGGTCATTACACGGCAGGATCGCGATCAAAGCTCCAGAAGGGCTCATTAGTACACTCCGACGTCATGCAACAACTTCGTCCGCTCTTCTCAATGCGGGCGTCCTTGAAGTCGATCCAGTTGTGCGCGTAGACGCGCTCCAGCGGAATGCCGTAACGCGCGCGCAGCACCTGCACCTGCACCCGCCACGCCGCGAGACCCGGGACAGAGGAATCAAGTTACTGGGCCTCGGCCATCTTCGGTCGAGATGATTGCATCTGCGCGCTGGTTGCCGAGGGCCGGTTCGACGGCGGTACCAGATCCGGTGATCGGACGGCGGCGTCGGGCGGCGCGCCCTGGGACGGCCGATTGGCCGCGGGGGCCGGAAGCACGATGACTTTCGCTCCGACTTTCACTCGTTCATAAAGGTCCACGACGTCCTCATTGGTCAGCCGGATACAGCCGGACGAAACCCGCTTCCCGATCGTATCGGGCTTGTTGGTGCCGTGAATTCTGTATTCGGTATCGCCCAGATACATCGCCCGGGCGCCGAGCGGATTGCCGGGCCCCCCTGCCATGAACCGCGGCAGATAAGGCTGGCGCGAAATCATCTCTCCCGGCGGACGCCAATCCGGCCATTCTGTCTTGCGGGCTACGGTCTGTTCACCGGACCATGTGAAGCCTTCGCGACCGACACCGATGCCGTAGCGCATCGCCTGTCCGTCGTTCAGAACGAGGTAGAGGAACGTGTTTCCGGTATCGATGACGACGGTGCCGGGCGCCTGGTGACTGGCGTAATCAACCACCTGCCGAACAAATTTTCCAGGAGCGTCAGCGGCTTTTGGCGTTTCGATCCGGGGCGCGGGGACCGGGATTGGAACCGGAGCTGGCGCAGGAGCCTGAACCGGCGCCGCTACGTGAATAGGAGCCGATGGCACCGGAGCCGATGGCGCCGGGACCTGGTGCGCGGCTTGCTTCCGTATCGGTTGGACGCTCGCCGGACGCCACAGCAAACCGTACCCCAATGCGACAGCCGCCACGGCGCCAATTGCAACTCTTCCCGCCACCGGTAGCGCGAGCGCCTCAGTCTTCCCACGTTTGGCCCGCTTGCCCATATCTTCTCTTCCCCTGATCCCTTGCTGGCAGAGGTACCCAGCAAATTTTAACAAGCTTCGAAGCGATTTCGCTCAGGCTGGAAATCGCCAAGCGTCGTTAACGCGAGCGCTTGTTCCGTAAGGTTGAGCGAAATCCGGGCAGTCGGTAGGATGGGTGGAGCACAGCGATACCCATCATCCCACAGCGCGGCACGAAGTTGATGGGTATCGCTTCGCTCCACCCATCCTTGTATTAGCGCGCTGGGTTAGACTGGCCTCGTTCCGTGAGGAATGGCCCAGCTCGGGTGGCCGCCCGGGCTGGGCCGCTGATCGATCGGATCGTTACCCATCGAAGCCTTGAGGGCTGTTATTCGTAGCAAGATCGCGATCGGCACTTCATCGGGACCCGCATGGTTGAACGAACTTTAGGTTCGCATCACAAGGGAGGGTCGAGGAAGATGGCCAAGCGTACCACAATCTGTGCCGGGATCGATACCGGCAAACGGAAGCTCGACGTGGCGCTCGATGACGGCTCGGAGCAGCTGCAGGTGGAGAACACGGCGGAAGGTTACAAGACGCTGTTGGAGTGGCTTGGGCGCCATAAGGTCAGGCGAATTGGGATCGAGGCGAGCGGTGGCTATGAGCAAGCCGTCGTCGCCGAGTTACGGCGCAAGCGGTTTGTCGTCGTGGTGTTCCAGCCGGCGCAGGTGCGTGCCTATGCCAAATACCGCGGGCAACGTGCCAAGAACGATCGGATCGATGCCGCGCTGATCGCCGCCTGCGCCGCTGCGGTCAACAAGATCCACCCGGCCCCTGACGCAAGGTTATCGCCCTTGGCCGGGCAGCTGACACTGATCGATCAGATCGGAGAGGATATCACGCGGTTCAAGAACCGGCTCGAGAGCTGTCGCGATGCGCGTATCCAAAAGCTCTGGAAGGAAGATATCGTCCGCCTGGCCAAGCGCGAACGCGTCGAGTTCAAGGCTTTGGTGGCAGCGATCCGCGAACAGCACGATCTCGCTGCCCGGCTCGATCTGATCTACAGCGTCGGCGGGGCCGGGCTGCCGACTGCGGTCGCCATTCTGGTGCGCATGCCGGAGATCGGCCAAATCAGCCGCGAGCAGGCCGCAGCTCTTGCGGGCCTTGCGCCTTATGATGACGACAGCGGAGAGCATATTGGCGCTCGTCACATCATCGGTGGACGCAAGCGCCTGCGAGAGGCGCTCTATGCTGCAGCGCTGGCGGCGTCGTTCCGCTGGAATCCGCAGCTCATCGCCCTTTACAAGCGACTGATCGCCGCCGGTAAGGGTCACAAGCGCGCGCTGATCGCCTGCGCCAGGAAGCTGCTTGTCTTCATCAACGCCGTGGTGGCCCGAGGCACCCCTTGGCAAGCTGACATGTCAGCTGTTCCAGCAGCCTGAAGCGTTTCTTTGTTCGACCGGGGCGCCGTTTCTTCGTCCCGACCTGCCGTCACCAGGACGTCGCGCACAGCGGCCGTCAAGGATGGCCGTCGCTCAAATGCCACCACATCCTCATCCTCAACAGGCCACGCCTTGATGGCCGCGAGCACGGCGTCAGTCTCAACGGCGATCGGACAATTCAATCGCACACAACCGAAAGAGCTCATGGTTGCTACGAAGCTGTCGTCCTGCTGCGAAAGCGGGGGACCCCGTACGGCGCGGGGTCGAGAGAGGACGCGCAATAACTGCTGTCTCTGGAATACTGGATCGCCCGGTCGAAGCCGGGCGATGACAGCTGTTTGCTAGCCCGGGCGTCCTCGTCCACACATGACGCGTACGCGCCCCTACTCGCCCCATTGCCGCGCCATGGTCGCAAGCGCGCAGCCCTCGCAGTAGCGGGCGTCCTTGAAGTCGATCCAGTTGTGCGCATAGACGTGGTCGAGCGGGATGCCGTAACGCGCGCGCAGCACCCGCACCAGCACCCGCCACGCCGCGATCTGTGCATCGGTCGCGCCCTTCGTGACGTCGGGATAGTTGCCGGCGAACTCGACGCCGATCGAGGTGTCCTTGTTCACCTGCCGATAGGTCTTGCTGTTGTCGACATACTTGTTGTCATTGCGGTCGGCGCCGTCGGTGTGGGTCGGGACCAAATTGTCCGCGACCGACCAATAGACCGTGCCGTCGGTTTCGACCCAGACCATGACGCCGCGCCGGGTCGGGTTGTTGTGCTGCTCTGCTGCGCCAAACCGCGCCGAGCCCTGCGGGCCCTCGGTCTGGTGCACGATGATGTTGCGCCAGGGATGGGACTTGGCGACGTCACCCCAGGGCGACAGCCAGACCATTTTCAACCCGGGAATCTCAGGCGTGCCTTGCGATCGCGCGATGGTCGCGAGATCGGACATTTGAGCTGATGCCGCGGAGGACAGCACGAGCGCAGCAAGTACGGCGAGCAGGCGAGACATCATCACGGAAGGATCCAGTGTCGTCCCTCGATAGCATGCTCAGGCGCGCTTGCGCAGGGTCGCTTCCACGAGATCGGCGATCTCGGGCGGCAGCTTGGGCTCGTAGGTCGCATAGCCGTTCTTGCCGCCTTTCTTGGCGTCGTACAGCGCGTGGTCGGCGGCGGCGATCAGGCGGTCGGGATGCATGCCGATCTCGCGGCTCCATTGCGCAACGCCGATCGACACCGCGATCGGAATGTCCTGGCCGGTGCACTGCTCGGCATCGGCGCGGCAGACCTCCAGCACGCGGCGGGCAATCATCGCGCCCTCGCGCAGCGTCGAGGACGGCAGCACGATGCAGAACTCGTCGCCGCCGGTGCGGGCCAGCATGTCGCCGGGGCGGAGCCTGGTCTGCGCCATCAGCGTGAAGTGCTGCAGGCAGGCGTCGCCGGCGGCGTGGCCATGGGTGTCGTTGATGCCCTTGAAGCCGTCGAGGTCGATCACCAGCAACGCGAACGCCTCGCCGTTGCGGTCGGAGCGCGCGCATTCCTCGGTCAGCCGCTGCAGCAGATGGCGGCGGTTGCCGACGCCGGTCAGGTCGTCGAGCAGCGCGAGGTCGGCGACCTCGTTGCGCAGCCGGTCGATCGCCATCAGCAGAAAGCCGAAATTGAGCGCCATCGACAGGAACACCATCAGCAGGATCACCAGCGACTGGCCGGCACTGAAGCGGACGAAGGAGAATTCGCCGGGCTGCAGCAGGGCGCCGACTAGGCGCAGCGCATAGATGCCGATCAGCAGCGAAGCGACGATGCCGGCAAGCCGCGCGCCGGGACTGACGCGGCCGTTCTCGGGCGACAGCAGCAGCTTCAGCGTCAACGCGAACGGCGTGACCTGCGCGATGGTGTAGACCAGGATGCGCATCGGCATGCTGTCATAGGCAAAGATGAAGACGGTAAGGCCGGCGAAGGTGAGCGCGGTGGTCAGCATGGTGCTGCGCCAGCCCACCGGCTTGCCGTAGAACCGCTCGATGCCCATCGCGGCAAGGCCGGCGGCGAACACCATCAGCGTCCCCGCCGCCAGCAGCGGCAGCAGCGAGTCCGTCAGCACCACGCGGAGCATGGCACAGGCGGCACCGGCCGCCGCGGCGAACGCCGACGCGGTCCAGAATTGCGCTGTACCGAAGGCAGGATAGCTGCGCGCGACATAAGCCCAGATCAGGCCGAGCGCGAGAAAATTGATAACGAATACCGTCCAAAGCGTCGGAACGCTCAACATCGCCCCTGTTCGAGACCCCTATCGGTCTCGCCTCTCCTGAAATGACCGCCGCCCCTAGGGCGCTTCCCCAATGACAATCCCCGTTGTCTTGCGGGACAGGATGCGGCCGCGCCGCTTAACGGACTGTCACCCGCAATGCTCCAATCCAAGCTGTGGTTTTGAATTGATGAAGATGCGCGCATCGGCCGTTTGCGCATCGTTAAGCATGACGGATGTGACGCGCGGCGCACGTAGCGCGGCAAAAAGCTGGCGAAAACAGCTAACAACTGTGGATAACACAATGACAGCGCCGTGACAGCACGCGGCAGCCGCCTCCGAATCTGCTGAGTTTGCTACTGAGGATGTTGCGAGGCTGGCCCTCCGCCAAGCATGCCTCGGAGTCGCGTTTCAATCCATGAAACCTTGAGAGGATACTATGGCTAAGAAAGCGAAGAAGGCGAAGGCGAAAAAGGCCCCCAAGAAGAAGAAGGCCGCCAAGAAGAAGTAACCCGTTTCTTGCCCGGGTAGCGGCTCTGCCCTGCCCGGGCACCCAGATCGGGACATCCAGATCAGGACCACCGGTCGCAACAATATCAACTTCAAATACACCATCCAAATGAGTCGGCCCCGGACGGATGGGGCAACACCGCAGGCGCAAGGCCTGCTTTTTTATTGCCTGCATCAGCGCAGGCTAGGCGCAGTCAGCGCTCCGCGAAGGCAAGCTTGGCGCCGAGCAGGGCAAAGCCCGCGGCAAAGCTCCGCCGCAGCCAGGCCATCACCTTCGGCCGGGTGATGACGCGGTCACGCACCGACGCCGCGAACAGCCCGTAGACCGCGAACACGGCAAAGGTCATCGCCATGAACACACCGCTGAGCTCGACCATCCGCGCCAGCGGATGCGGCTCGTCGACGGCGATGAACTGCGGCAGGAAGGCCAGGAAGAAGATCGACAGTTTTGGATTGAGGATGTTGATCAGGATGGCCGTCACGATCACCCGTCCGCTCGATCGCGGCTTGATCTCGGTGTCGACGGCGAGCGCGCCGCGCTCGCGCAGCGCCTGCCAGGCCATGTAGAGCAGATAGACCACGCCGCCCCATTTCAGCGCCGCGAACGCCAATGCGCTGGTGTGCAGGATGGCGGCGAGCCCCAGCATCGCCGCGATCATCTGCGGCACGATCCCGAGCGTGCAGCCGAACGCCGCCGCCACGCTCGCCCGCGAGCCCCGGGTCAGCGCGACCGCGAGCGTATAGAGCACGCCGGTGCCGGGCGAAGCGACCACGATCAGGGTGGTCAGCAGGAAGGACCAGGTCATTTCAAATCCTCACGGGGGCACGTCATTCCAGATGTTGCTTCAGATAGTCCAGCACGCGGGGAAAGGCATCCTTGCGCGCTTCGGGATCGGTCCCGATCACGGGAATTGAGCCGTCGTGCATCTGATATTGCGGCAGCTCGGTGCGCGGCAGGTTCGGCGCGTCGAAGGCGTGCACCGCGCCGGGATAGCTCTTCAGCTCGACCGGATTGCCGCGCGCCTTGGCCGCCGCGATGAAGGCGTCGCACGGCTTGAACGGCGTCCAGACGTCGGCCTCGCCGATCAGCACCAAGAGCGGCACCCTTGTGGTCCAGCTGTCCGGCTCGACATTGGTGTACGGCCTTGACTGGTAGATGTCGGCGCACACGCCGGGATAGAACGACACCGCGACCCGAAAATCCTGCGCCAGCGTGGCGGGCCGGCCGATGCTCTTGTCGTTGATCGAGAGCAGCGCCACCCCGCCGCCCTGCGACCAGCCCATCAGCGCGATGCGGTCAGGCTTCACGAACGGCTGCCCCTGCAGATATTGCAGCGCGCCGTAGGCGTCCTTCGGCCGGTCGCGCCACATCCGGCGGGCGTCCGGCCCGCGCGAGCAGGTCTGGCCGAGACCGCGCGGCGTCGCGCTGTCGACGATCAGCGTGACATAGCCCTGCACGGCAAGCGCGCGCGCCCAGGCGCGGTAGAGACCGAAGATGCGGCCCTTTTTGTCGTTGAGGCCGGAGCAGCCGTGCATCAGGACCACCGCCGGCCGCGGCGCGTCGCCCTCGGGACGGGTGAGATGGCCGATCAGGTCGGTCGCACCGTCCAGCGACGGGAAATTGACAATCGCCTCCGCCGCCGCGGCAGGAGCCGCGACCGCGAGCACGAACCAGGCCAGTGCGATGATTGACCACGGGCGGGACATCAGCCGCCAATATCACGGCGTCCGGGGCGGCGGAAGCGGCGGCCGGCCGGCCGCAGCTCGCCCGCGCTGACAACTCCGTTATGACGACCAGCGTTATGAAGACCCGCGCGGCCCACGGCCGGACAGCGCCGACGCCGTCGTCTCGGCAAGGCGGATCACATCCAGCGGTGCCCAGGGTTTGGCCCAGAACAGCGCGCCATCGGGCAGGCGCTGCCGCAGCGGCCGGCCCGAGGTGACGACGACATCGAGATCGGGGTTGTATCGCTTGGCGGCATAAGCGAGCTCGACGCCGGTCATGTTTCCGGCCAGCTCGACATCCGTCATCATCAGCACGACATTGTCGCCGTTGCCCTGCAACACCAGTTCGGCGGCTTCCGCGCTCGCGCAGGCGATGACGTCGAACTCGCTCTCCTCCAGCAGTAATTCGATCATCTCGCGCTGCATCGGGTCGTCCTCGACGACCAGGGCCTTCGCACGGTGGGGCCTCGACTGTCCCATAGAATATCCCATGGCTGGGCCTCCCTTTTGATTGCAGTTTTTCAGAGCGAGCACGGGTTCAATGCCTAAAATCACTGGATGGTTCGGTTCCAATTTGAGAAAAGTGGGGACAGCCGCCGTGTTCCCGCACGGCCACCGCGCCCCCTGTTGAGATGGAGCTGACCCGACATGACCGCGATCGCTGGATCCGCCGCCGCCGTGACCGGAGCCGCCAGCGGCATAGGCCGCGCGCTTGCGCTCGAACTTGCGCAGCGCGGCTGTGATCTGGCGCTCGCCGACCGCGACGAGGCCGGCCTGCAGTCGGTGGCTGCCGAGATCGCGAAAGCAGGCCCGCGCAAGGTCAGCGTGCACCGTCTCGATGTCAGCGAGCCGGAGCAGATCACGGCGTTCGCGCACGCCGCCGTATCAGCGCATCCCGGCCTCAACATCCTCGTCAACAATGCCGGCGTCGGGCTGCTCGGCGAGTTCGGCGAGATCGGGCAGGCGCAGATGGAGTGGCTGTTCAACATCAATTTCTGGGGCGTGGTGCACGGCACCCGCGCCTTCCTGCCGCTTCTGTCGCGGCAGCGCGAGGCGCATATCGTCAACATCTCCTCGATCTTCGGCATCCTCGCCCCGCCCGGCCAGAGCGCCTATTGCGCGGCCAAGTTCGCGGTGCGCGGCTTCTCGGAAAGCCTGCGCCATGAGCTTGCGGTGGGGAACAGTCCCGTCCGGCTGTCCGTGGTGCATCCCGGCGGCGTCGCCACCAACATCGCGCGCAACTCGCGCACCGGAAGCGGCATCACCGACAATGCCCGCCGCGCGCAATCGATCGAGCGCTTCGATTCGCTGGCCAGGACCACGCCGGCCGACGCCGCGCAATGCATCATCACCGGCATCGAGAAAAACCAGCCGCGCATCCTGATCGGCAAGGACGCTCGCCTGATGGACCTTCTGCAACGCTTCCTCCCCGGCACCTACTGGAAGGTGATGCAGCGGCAGATGGAGAAAACCGCAGCGCGGCGGATGGCGCGGGATGCGGCGCGAGCGAGTTGAATGCGCGACGGCAGCGCGCAAGGGCGCCGCGTACACCATCGTCGTCCCGGCGAAAGCCGGGACCCATAACCACGGGGGTTGGTTGTTGAAATCCGCTGGGGCCACAGCGTCGTACATAACGGGCATTCGTGGTTATGGGTCCCGGGTCGCGCTTCGCTTGCCCGGGACGACGCTCAGGGTGTTGCAGCATGTGAGTCACGCCCCCGCAGCTCGCCTCACCCGCCCAACTGCTTCTTCACCCCAAGCGCCAACCGGAACAGCGGATCGCTCTTCTCCGACGGATAGAGCGCGCTCTTCGTCACCTGCGGAAAATTGTCGTTCTTCCAGAACGACGCCGGCGCGAACGCGAATTTTGCGACCAGCCGCCGGCCGAAATCCATCTCATAGGGAAAATAGTTTTCCTTCTGCGCGGTGCCTGACATCTCCGGATACTCGCCGAGCAGATAGCCCTCCTGGATATGCGGCCGCACCGCCGACGGCGGGCAGACGCTGGAGAGGCGCACGATCTGCAGGCCGGCCTCGGCGCTGGCGGTGATCGCGCCGCTCAAATTCGGCACGCCGAGCACATAGAGGAACGCGGTGCCGGTCTCCGCCAGCGAAGCGAACGACGCAGCGATCCGGATCGAATGGGTGACGTCGAGCAGCGGCGTGGTGCAGACCTCGTAGTGCTGCAGGATCGACCAGCGCAGGATGCGATGCCGCTTCAGCCGCTCCAGCCCGAGCAGCTTTGCCTTCGCATACTCCGCGATCAGGACCTGCTCGGCACGAGCGAGCGTCGCGAACCGCGCCACCAGCGTCGCCTGATCCGGATTGCCATGGCCGCTGCGAAACAGCGTCGGCTTCAGCGACGAGTTGCGCTTGACGTTCCTGAAGTCGGCGCCCTGGCCGCGAAACAGCAGCACATGGTCGCGGTTGAGGAATTGCAGCTCGGCGATTTTTGTGGCGAGTTCGAGATAGGAGCCGACGCGATGGCCCGGCCCCTCCCGCACCGCCGCGTTCTTCGCGATCTGGCATCCGCGGCGGTCGAAGAACGACCAGATCTTTTGGCTGCCGATGGTTTCCATGGAGGGCCACTCATTCCGTCATTCCGGGGCAGCCCGCAGGGCTGAACCCGGAATCTCGAGATTCCGGGTTCGCGCTTCGCGCGCCCCGGAATGACGACGGCGGGATATTCCTCACCGCCCCACGAGCTGATCGGCAAAATACCCGATGGTCTTGCGGTAGATCACCGCCCTGTTCCACTCGCGCATCGCCTCGAAATTGGCGCTGCCTTCGCCATAGGGCGCGCCCATCTTGAAGCCGTTGGTGTGCAGGAGGTTCGCGGTCGAGGCCAGCACGTCGGCGACCGAGTGGCGCAGGTCGACGTGGCCGTCGCCGTCGAAATCGACGCCGTATTTGATGTAGGACGACGGCAGGAATTGCGTCTGCCCGATCTCGCCGGCATAGGCGCCGATCATGTCGTTCAAACGAAGATCGCCGCGCTGCACGATCTTGAGCGCCGCCAGCAGCTCGCCCTGGAACAGGTCGGTGCGGCGGCAATCATGCGCCATCGTGGCGAGCACGCGGAACACCGGCAGCTTGCCCATGTCGCCCTTGCCGAAATCGGTCTCCAGCCCCCAGATCGCGACCAGGATCTGGCGCGGCACGCCGTATTGCTGCTCGATCTTCGACAACAGCGCGGCGTGACGCTGCAGCATGGCGCGGCCGCCATTGATGCGCCCGGCACCGACGCGGGTTGCGACATACTGCTCAAAGGTCTTGTTGAAGGTGTAGCGCTGCCGCCGGTCGAAGGCGAGCACCCCGCCATCCTGCTGCACCCCGCCGAGCGCCGACGAGATCACGTCCTGCGAAATGCCGGCCGCCGCCGCCTCCTGCGAGATGGACTGGACGAAGGTGGGAAAACTGCCGCCGCAGCGGGCAGCATAGGATGGGGTGGCAAGCAGCAAGGCGCCGAACACAACCGCTAAACGACACCTGAGCATGCAAAAATCCCCCTGCTTCGAATGGCCGATCATGCCCGGTAAAACCAGGCCCGTCAAAATAGTCGCTGTGCAAACCAGCGCGGTCGATCTCCCTACCAACCTTCGGTCACGAGATAGAAATGACCGTCGAGTTTCCTGACTGTAATTGAGAAACCTGAAGAGGGGTCCAACGCTGAGCACAGGGGCGTGCCTGGGCATCGCCGGTTCGCCCGATCGTGCCACGCAAGCGAGCGCTGTGCAGGCGCGCGGGCGATTTCGTCAGCCTCGTCAAAAACGAGCGTATAGATGAAGTTTGCAACGCCGACCCCGCCGGTTTGCCCCCAATCGAACGTCGCCAGGCGGGGCTCACCCGCCTGTGGGAGCTTCTCGACCTGCGCGATATAGTAGTGCCTTCCGATCTCAAAGCGTATCAGCTCGGAGCTAATGCCGGCCGCTCGCGCGCCCGCGAAGATGAGACAGGCAGCGATCGGCGCCACAAGGATTGAGGTCACGCGCCGCCACCGCCACCGCCAAAGATTGCGGATCAGAGCGGCCGTGCAATAGACCGTGACGGCGATAGCCGGCAAGAAAAGCACCGGTACCAGTGCCAGATAAAGATTGAAGATGCGGTCCAGATCGCGACCGAATGCAAAGAGAAGCCCGACCAGCATCACCCATATGAAGTATGTCAAGCTGAACCGGTCGGCCGCACCCGGCTTTTGATACGAGATGTTGCGCGTCATGGGTTCGGGACGGTCGGATGGCTGCGCCGGTCGGTGATGCACGCCGCGCAGGCTGGCGGCGGATCAGGGTCGCAGCGCGGCGGAGTTGTGCAGATTTCCCTCAATCCCTGAGCTGCTGCTCCAGCCCGGCGAAATCAATCTCGGCCCAGCGCTCGGAAATCCTGCCGTCCCGGATGCGCCAGAACGTCATGCCGCGGAATTCGACGTGGCGGCCGGTTGGGGCAATGCCGCGCCACGGGCTGCGGTGCCGGCCGCGCCAGACGAAGCGGCCGGCGACGATGTCGCGGTCGGCCACCAGGCATTCCGCCACCGCCGACAGGTCGCCGAAGGTCTCGTGCAGCGCAGCCGAATGCGCGATCACCTCCTCGGCGCTCATCCGCTTGCCCGCCGCATGGTCGAAGAAGTCGGGCGCCAGCTGCGCGCAGATCGCCTCGGGATTATGCCGGTTCGTCACGGCGTCATAATGCGCAAGCACGAGCGCCTTGTTGGCGTCGAGGGTGGCGTTGGACATCGGCGATCGGCTCTCAAAAATGAGAAGTTGTAGTAAAGGCAGGATGCGCCTCATACGCGAATCGGACGTAGACACGCAAGTGACGATGGTCAGAAAGATCGGGGCTTTCGGCCCGCGCGCGTTTCGAGCCCGATGCGAAAGGCGGTTGCCGGCAGGCCGTTCATCTGCGGGCGGTAACATCGTCCGATGGCAGGCAGCGCCGCCGGCATGCAAGCGACGCCGCGCCCAACCAACTGGGAAACCGTTCGGGGCACGGCGGATGAACGCCGAAGGCACCGTCCGCGACCAACGAGGACACATGCGGCGAGACGGTTCCGCGCTAACGCGCGACCGTCCGCCGTGTCTTGTTCATGCAAGGCTGCGCCGCTAAAGCAAGGCCGGCTGGCTGCAACGACGCTGTCATTCGGGCGACACCATCCGATGACGGACTTCACGACGAGGATGTGCTGCCGATGACATCAGCCGGAGGATTTGTGCGCGCGCGCCGGGCTGCCGCATCCGTCGGCATCGTCCTCGCGCTCGGCGCGACCTTCGCCGGAGCAATCGACACCGCCGCCGCTCAGGACTCCCCCGCCAAACGCGCGCCGGCGCAGAGCGCAGGCAGCGCCCAGGCGATCACCGCGCAAATGAACAACGCCATCGCGCTGACGCGCGGCGGCAAGATCGACACCGGCTATGCCCAGCTCAATGCCGCGCTCGACGCCGCGGACAGACTCGACGACGCCCAGTTCGTCATGAGGCAATATTACCAGGCGACCGCCACGCTGCGCGCGGTGAAGCGCGACGATCTCGCCGAGAAATTGTTCGCACGGGCGCTGCAGGGCAAGGCGGCGGCGCAATCGCCGCCCGGCAATGCCGACGTGCTGCTGTCATACGCCATCCTGATATCCGACCACGCCAGGATCGCGGAAGCGGTGCCGCTCTACATGAAGGCGATCGCGGCCTACAACGCCTATTGGGGCGAAGGCTCGGAGGAATCGCTGATCGCCAACGACAAGCTCGCGGTCGCGCTGTCGGCCAACGGCTCGGCCGCTTCGGCGACGAATTTGGGCCGGCACAATTTCGAGCTTTCGGAGAAGGCGCTGGGGCCCGACCACCGCACCACCTGGAAGCTCGCCAACAATTATGCCGACATGCTGCGCGAGATCGGCGCGCCGGCGAAGGCGCTGGAGCTCGATCTGTTCGCGATCGAGAAGCGCGCCAAGCATTATGGCGAGAACCACCTCAACACGCTGGTGACGGTCAACAATGCCGGGCAGGATTTTCTCAATCTCGGCCGCTTCGACGACGCCCGCCGCTATTTCCGCCGGCATCGCGCGATCGCGACCGTGCTGGCGCCGAAGGATCCGACGTTTGCGGGACAGGCCGACGCGTGGCTGTTCTACACCGACATGCTCGCGGGGCGATGCCGCGATGGCCCCGACCGATCTGGAGCGGCTGGAGGCGATCGTTGCCAACGAGGAGAATTTCGCGGATTTCCTGCGCATCAAGGCAGCTGGGCTGGCCGCCGGCAAACGCGAGCAGCGCGGCGAGCCCGACAAAGGCATGCGGCTGCGCGAGACCGCGCTTGCGATCTCGACGCGGGCCTTCACCGCGCAGCATCCGGTCAGCTTCGAGATCAAGCTCGGCATCGCGACCGCGCTGATCGCTGTTGATCCGAAGCGCGCGCTACAGGCCTTCACCGCGCTCGATCGCGAGATGTTCGACTGGATGAAGCGCGAGGTCGGCACATCAGGCGATCGCGCCGTAGCCGAAGCGATCCGCGCCCATGCCGACCATCTCTTGTTCGCGTTCGGCCGCTTCGCCGCCGGCGCCGATTCAGCGGTGGCGCAGCCGGCCTTTGCGAGCGCCGTGCTGCGCTGGAAGTCGCTCGGCGGCGGCGACGCCACGGCGCTGCGCCGGCTCGAGACGGAGGTCGCCGGCAAGGATGCGGAGACCGCGGCGCTGGTGCGCACGGCGCTGCAGCTCAATGGCGAGAAGCAGGAGCTGTTCTCCTCGGGCAATATCGACGACTGGGCGCGATCGGCGTGGCAGCGGCAGGACGCGGCCGAGAAGGCGCTGAACCAGCGGCTCGATGCGATCGGCGCAAAATTGCCGCGCGATCCGCTCCGCCCCGCCCAGTTGCTCGCGGGCGATGAAGCTGTCGTCAACTATTTCATCACGCGGCAATGGAAGGCGGATCGCCAGTCGAAGCAGCCGCTGGCGGCGACCGTGCTGTACGCCATCGTCGAGACCGCGCAGGGCGCGCCGCGCGTGGTCGATCTCGGCGATCCCGGCCGGATGGTCGATACCGGGGTGCGGACCGAGATCGCGCGGCTGCGCGCGACAAAGACGACCGTGCCTGATCTCGATGCCAGGCCACTCGATGCCAAGCCACTCGATGTCAGGGGCCGCTTCCAGAACCTGCGCGAGCGGCTGTTCGCGCCGCTGGAGCCGCTGCTGAAGGACAAGACCACGCTCTACGTCGTGCCTGATGGCTTCCTGTTCGCCGTGCCGTTCTCGCTGCTGCCTGATGCCGACGGCGGCCTGCTGGAAGACCGTTACACGATCCGGATGCTGACCAGCCCCGACGCGCTGATCGCGATCCATGCCCGCGAGAAGCTCGACACGACCGGCGCGATGCTGCTCGCCGGCGGCATCGAATACGGCCAGCCGGGGCCGATGCCGCTGCCCGGCACAAAGATCGAGATCGAGGCGATCGCAAAACTTGCCCGCGGACGCGGCGCGCCGGTCGAGATGCTGAGCGGACGCAGCGTCAGCGAAAGCACGTTGCGCGAGACGATCGGCAAGGTCCGCATCGCGCATCTGGCGACGCACGGCTTCTATCATGACAGCACGGCCTCCGGCCTCGACACGCTGTGGCAGAGCGGCATCGTGCTGTCGGGCGCCGGCGACAGCCGCTTTCCGCTGCGCGACGACGGCGACGGCTATCTCTATGCCTTCGAATTGATGGACTGGGATCTGTCCGGGCTCGATCTGCTGGTGCTGTCGGCCTGCGAGACCGGCCGCGGCGACGAGAGCTTTGTCAGCGGCCTGCGCGGCCTGCCGACCGCGCTCGGCATCGCCGGGGCGCGCCGCGCGCTGCTGACGCTGTGGCCGGTCGCCGACGAAGGCACCGCGAATTTCACCGTGCGCTTCTATGAGCACCTCGCTGATGGACTGACCTATTCGGACGCGCTGCGCCAGACCCGGCGCGACGCGCGCGACGGCAAGATCGCCGGCGCCCGGGATTCCAGCGTGTGGGCGGCGTTCGTGCTGTTCGAGGGCTGAGGCGGGCGCCTGATCGCACGGCTGGCGCGCGGTCCGAAATGAGCTGTGGGTTGCGGTTTACATGTCGCAAGACCGTCACCGTGCAATGGTGCAAGGCAGATCGGCGCGGAAATCCGCGTGATTTGCTTTGACAGCGCTGCCGGTATCGGGGACAAGCCGCCATGCCGAAAAAACCCGGAACCAATCCCAAAGGCGAATTCGCCTTCTTCAACGTCTTCTATGAAGACGGCTCGCAGCGCTCCAACCGCCGCGTGCCATCGGAGCTGCTGGGCGGGCTCGACGGCGACGAGCCGGTTCGCGCCTTCCTGCGCGACCAGGACCGCGAGATCGCCGAAAAGGGCGGCCGCCCGCCGCTCGAGATCAAGACCATCGAGCGGGTCGGGGCGAAGAAGAAGTAGCCGACGTCCTGAAGCATCAAGGCCGCTCGCCTTCAACACTTGGTGGACCCATCGCTCGGACGATTTCAGGCCGACGATCGAGACTTACGGCAGCATTTTGCGTGAGAACCCATCTAGTTAGGTAGTTCCTAGTCAAGGAACTGAGAGGGCGTAATATTCATCGGTCAGCGCCCAATTGTGCACCTTCTTGAGGTTAGCGACCGCCGTGGGCGCAATATCGGGATTATTCAACAATGATAGCAACATCAGAAATTTTGGATGAGAGATTGCGTTCGGTAGAGAGGAGTTCTTAGCCAGAATGAAAGCCTTGATTGCGCCGTACCCGACCGTCCCACTGGAAAGATCATTGTGAAATTGCAGAACGGATGCAGACCAAGCGTTTCCAGCTCGACGGACGATGGCCTCGAATTTTATTCGAAGCGGAGAACCAACAAACCGCGGGTAAAGCCCGGCAACCAATCTCGAGAGATGTTCTTGCGTTACCCAAAGTGAAACCGTGCTCTCGACCAAACTCATGACCTCGGTATCAGAGCCATATTTCGAAAGTAACCAAAGCTTTGAATAGAGACCCCAGCTAGAGGTGTGACCCGAATCTCGGCCCAAAGCGCATCCGAGAGCGTTTGGAGTATTAGCGCGTCCTTGACTGATGGAATGACTAGCTGACGGCAAAGCCCTTTGGATTTCTCAGAAAGAAAGCGGGTCGGGCTATTTGGAATGTATGCGCCCGTCAGGACTTCGGCCTCAATAGTCGTACAGATCGCATTCAGACGAACGTGAAAGTCTAAATTCTCGATCGAATCTGGAATTGGCTGGCGTCGCATTGCATCACGCACCCTCGCCTTCCAAGTAGTTTTGAGCCGCGAAACGTTTATGACGTCACGCAGGCTTTTTGCTTTGATAGGAAATTTGGGCGAATGCATCCTATGTCAGTCGCGGTAGAATTATTAATGCTCAACTTTTGCGTGCAGCTAACCAGAAAAGAAAGACGGGCCGAAGCCCGCCACTTTGATCGCGAACTACATTGTCTTGCTCCCAGACGCCGCACTTTGCGCGCGGCGCTGGAAACCTAATCGAATCAGTTATCCAGGAAGCTCCGCAGCTTGCGCGACCTCGACGGGTGCTTCAGCTTGCGCAGCGCCTTGGCTTCGATCTGGCGGATGCGCTCTCTGGTGACCGAGAATTGCTGGCCGACTTCTTCCAGCGTGTGGTCGGTGTTCATGCCGATGCCGAAGCGCATGCGCAGCACGCGCTCCTCGCGCGGGGTGAGCGAGGCCAGCACGCGCGTGGTGGTCTCGCGCAGGTTGGACTGGATCGCAGCATCAATCGGCAGGATCGCGTTCTTGTCCTCGATGAAATCGCCGAGATGCGAGTCTTCCTCGTCACCAACAGGGGTTTCGAGCGACAGCGGCTCCTTGGCGATCTTGAGGACCTTGCGGACCTTCTCCAGGGGCATGCCGAGCTTCTCGGCGAGCTCTTCCGGGGTCGGCTCGCGGCCGATCTCGTTCAGCATCTGGCGCGAGGTGCGGACGATCTTGTTGATCGTCTCGATCATGTGCACGGGGATGCGGATGGTGCGGGCCTGGTCGGCGATCGAGCGGGTGATCGCCTGCCGGATCCACCAGGTAGCGTAGGTCGAGAACTTGTAGCCGCGGCGATATTCGAACTTATCGACCGCCTTCATCAGGCCGATATTGCCTTCCTGGATCAGGTCGAGGAACTGCAGGCCGCGGTTGGTGTACTTCTTGGCGATCGAGATCACGAGCCGGAGGTTGGCTTCCACCATCTCCTTCTTGGCCTGACGGGCCTCGCGCTCGCCCTTCTGCACGCCGTGCACGATCTTGCGGAATTCGCCGATCTCAAGGCCAGTGAGCGCCGCCAGCGACTGGATTTCGTGGCGCAGGTCCTTGATGCGGTCCTTCTCGTGATGGACGAAGTTCTTCCAGCCCTTGGCCGACAGCTTCGAGACACGGTTGAGCCAGCGCGGATCGAGCTCCGAGCCCTGATAGTTGCGAAGGAAATCCTCGCGCGCCACGCCGTGGCTGTCGCCGAGACGCAGCAGGCGGCCTTCGAACGAGACCAGCTTCTTGTTGATGTCGTAGAGCTGCTCGACCAGCGAATCGATGCGGGCCTGATTGAGGCGCAGCGACTTCACCTCGACGATGATCTCGTCCTTCAGCTTCTTGTACTTGCGCTCCTGCGAGGGCGACAGCGACTCGCTCTGCAGCTGGTTGGCGATGTCCTGCTCCTGCAGGCGGCGCAGCTTCTTGTATTCGGACGCGATCTTGTCGAAGGTTTCGACCACCTTCGGCTTCAGCTCGGCCTCGATGGCGGCGAGCGACATCTGGTTCTCGAACTCGTCGTCGTCCATGTCGGCTTCGGCCGCGGCCTCGCCGGGATCCTTCTCCTCGGTGGCGGCTTCGCCACCAGCAGGCGCGGCGCGGAACGGGGTCGGCGACGGCGGCGCGGCGGGCGGCGCGACAAGGGCGGGCGCGGCCGCGTCAGCGCCGTTGGCTTCGGCGGCAGCGCCCTCGCCGGCGTTGTTGCCGATCAGGTTCGGATTGATGCCGCCCTTCGACTCCGGCCCGGCATAGGTGGCTTCGAGATCGATGATGTCGCGGAGGAAGATCTTTCCTTCGTTGAGCTCGTCGCGCCAGATGATGATGGCCTGGAAGGTCAGCGGGCTTTCGCAGAGGCCCGCGATCATCGCCTCGCGGCCGGCCTCGATGCGCTTTGCAATTGCGATTTCGCCCTCGCGGGAGAGCAATTCCACCGTGCCCATCTCGCGCAGATACATCCGCACGGGATCGTCGGTGCGCTCGCCGGGCTCCGATTTCTTGACCTCGGTGACGGCCTTCTGCGTGACTTCGACAAGCTCGTTGTCGGTCTCGTCGTCGCCGTCGTCCTTCTCGTCCTCGCCTTCGGAGTCGTCAGCCTCGGTGACGTTGATGCCCATGTCGGACAGCATCGACATGATGTCTTCGATCTGTTCGGGCGAGGTCGTATCGGAGGGAAGCACTTCGTTTAGCTGATCGAAGGTCACGAAGCCGCGCTTCTTGGCCTGCTTGATCATCTTCTTCACCGCGGCATCCGACAGGTCGAGCAACGGCGACGGCGCGTCAGCGGAATCCTTCTCAGGAGCGTCCGCTGCCTTGTCGTCTTTTTCCTTGTCCTTAACCTGAAGCGTCTTTGCCTTGGTGGCCATTCACTAAGCTCCCGAAACGCGGTCGTGCAAAATGGTGCCACGCACGCATGTTTGCACGCTATCTAGAATTACTCTCGACGCACAAAGGGCGGCGCAACAAATCGCCACCCCTGTCATCCGTCTCGATGGTTTCCATCTGCAATAGCCGCGAGGCTATTAAGTTTCGCTTAACCCTGTTTTTGCAGCCAAACCATGGATTTGGCGAGTCTTTTTGCGGGTTCGGCCGGCGCCGTCCGCAGCATTTTTGTTATCAGACATTACGCTGGAACCGGCCCGATAATTCCCCGAACCCCTCGATCAGGGCTTCGGTCCCATCGGCTTCTGCCATCCGGGCCTGGATATCCTGCAACCATGCCAGATTGGCCTCGCTGGAGTCCTCAGCCAAGGCCACTTCCGCATCTTTTCTCTCCCTAAGTAGGGCGTGGGTTTTCTGATGCAAGGCAACGAGTTGACGCCAGGTCGATAAAACATCCTCGCGCGCTGCGCCGATCTGCGCGCCCCACACCGCCTGGGTTGTGATTGATCGATCAACCCTTTGAAGAATCTGTAATAATCCGCCTGCTTCGAGGTCGGCCCGCATCTTTTCGGCCTGCTCCTCGACATCAGGGGAGTGGTGATGGTCGTGGGCAAAGGCCGCGATGATGGCCGCCCGCAGCTTGTGGACCTCGGGATGGGCGAGCTCGAGGGCGGCGACCTCCTCAAGATGGTCGTGCAGCAGCCAGGGGTGGTTGATCAGGGATTGCAGGATCAGCGCCTCGCGGCGGGAGATCGCGCTGCGCTGGCCGCGCATGATCGGGCTGTTGGCAAGCTGAGGGCTCGCCGCCTGATAGGGCCCCCGTGAAATCCCGGGGGTGACGCCGCCTTTGGCGCCAAACCGGCTAGCTTGGCCCCCTTGGGCCGGGCCGCGGGGGGCAAACTGGCGGGGTGATTCGCCGCCCCGGCCGCCGCCGAAATTGCCCCTGCCGTAGCCGCCGCGGCCATAACCGCCGCGGCCGCCCTCCGGGGCAAAATTGCGTTGCAGCCGCTCCTGCAGGTCCTGGCGATAATAGCGGCGCACCACCTCGTCGCGGATGCCGTTGGTCAATTCGCCGATCCGCGCCTCCAGTGCCGCGCGGCGCTCCGGCGTGTCGAAATTGCCACCCTCGATCTCGCGCGACCAGATCATCTCGGCGAGCGGCCGCGCGGCTGATATCACGTCCTCGACCGCGCCACGTCCGCCGGAGCGGGCGAGATCGTCGGGGTCCTGGCCTTCCGGCAGCAGCGCGAAGCGCAGGCTTTTTCCCGGCTTGAGCTGCGGGAGGGCAATGTCGGCCGCACGATAGGCCGCCTTCTGCCCGGCGCGGTCGCCGTCGAAGCAGAGGATCGGCTCGTCGACCATCTTCCAGAGCAGGCCGAGCTGGTTCTCGGTCAACGCTGTGCCGAGCGGCGCGACGGCGCCGGGAAAGCCCGACGTGACCATCGCGATGACGTCGACATAGCCCTCGACGACGATCAGCTGTGCGCCGTCATGCGCGGCCTGCCGCGCGGTGAACAGATTGTAGAGATTGTCGCCCTTGTGAAACAGCGTGGTTTCCGGCGAGTTCAGGTATTTCGCCGGAACGTCCTTCTCCAGCGCGCGGCCGCCGAACGCGATGACGCGGCCGCGGGCATCCGTGATCGGGAACATGACGCGGTCGCGGAAGCGATCAAACGGCACCGGCTTGTCCTCGCCGGACACCAAAAGCCCGGCCTCCACCATGTCCTCGGTGGAGATGCCCTGCCCGCCGAGATGCTCCTTCAGCGCGAAGCGGTCCGGCGGCGCATAGCCCATCCGGAACTGGAGCTGGGTTGCCGGCGAGATGCTGCGGTCGGCGAGGTAGCCGCGCGCCTTGGCGCCGTTGCGCGAGGCCAGCGTGTCGGCGAAGAATTTTGTCGCGAGTTCCATCACGTCGTGCAGGGTGCGGCGATGCTGCTCGTGCCGCGCCGCATCGGGCGTCACAGCCGGCAGCGGCACACCGGCCATCGCGGCAAGGCGTTCCACCGCCTCGGGGAACGTCACGCCCTCGGTCTTCATCAGGAAGTCGAAGATGTTGCCGTTCAGCCCGGACGAAAAGTCGAACCAGGCCTGCTTCTGGTCGTTGACGAAGAACGACGGCGTCTTCTCCTGCTGGAACGGCGACAGCCCCTTCCACTCCCGCCCGGCCTTTTTGAGCTTGACGCGCCTGCCCACGACTTCCGAGACCGGAAGCCGGGCGCGCAACTCATCGAGGAATTCGGGCGTGAAACGCATCAGTTTGATTCTGGGCTCGGGCGACGAATCGCGAACAACCGGTTAGCCATATAGCGGGACGGCCCGGCATGACGAACAATGTGGGGCTTTTCCGGGCTATTCACAGGCTGGTCTGTCGGGCCCGGTCGAGCGGGCTACCCCCAAATCCACGGTGGAGAGCCGTTTCGGCCAACTTGAACCTTCCCCGCTTCCGGGATTGGATAGCGCCATGTTCACGACGTTCAGAGGCGGACAGAGCGGCGGCTGGAAGGTCACTTCCATCACGCGGGTGAAGGGCGAGACCTTGCCGAAGGTCGAGGCGCTCTCGGTGATCTCGAGTGACGCGATCGCGCTGCCGCTGTTGCCGGCGCAGACCTCCTGGCGGCTCGCCGGCGTCGCAAGCCATCTGCGCTACACCGAGAAGGAGGAGCGCGAGAAACTCATCGCCGTGCAGGCCGCACTCGGCCGCAGCGAGGCGACGCATGCGGCGCTGATCCCGATCAGGAAATCGGCTGCCTGGTGGGAGCTCACGCAGGAGGAGCGCCGCAAGATATTCGAGGACAAGTCGCACCACATCGCAGACACCATGAAATTCCTGCCGGCGATCGCCCGCCAGCTGTTTCACGCCCGCGACCTCGGCATGCCCTTCGACTTCCTGACCTGGTTCGAATTCGCGCCCGAACATGTCAGCCTGTTCGACGAACTGGTCGGCGTGCTGCGCGCGACCGAGGAATGGACCTTCGTCGAGCGCGAGGTCGACATCCGCGTGGTGCGGGAAGTGTAAGCCCTTGCCCCGGACGCAGCGCGGCACGCAGTGATGCGCTGCTGAGCCGGGGCCCATGATCGTGACACAAATGGGCCCCGGTTCTGCACAGCGGCACTTCGCGCCGCAGGGCGCCCGGGACACGAGCGTCAATGCTCGAGAAACTTTCCTGACGCGATCCGCGGCAACTCCGTGACCGGCCAGTTGTAGAAATAGGTCCACGCCTCGCTCGCGCTGCCGTCGGCGCGCGTGACCTTCAGCATCTCGCGGACATATTCGGTCGGCGGCGGAAACCCTTCGCCGCAGGCTTCGTACATGTCGAACTCGCGCAGCATGGCCTCGCGCTCGCGCAAGCGGAACAATTCACCGTGTACGATGTCGGCGGGATCGTCCGATGCCACGAGGCCCGGATAATGCTTCACCAGATAGAGCCGGCCGCAGCACTGCGCCGGCCCGAGGAATTCGGCATTGCCCGCGAGCAGCTTCGCCATCGGATGGTCGAAGCCGCGCATCAGCGTGCCATAGACGAAGAGAAGATCGGAGATCATGTGAGTTCTATGTCATTGCGAGCGAAGCGAAGCAATCCATCGTGCCACGAAATGGATTGCTCGCTGGCGATCTCCCGTCATCCTGAGGAGCGCGGAACGCGCGTCTCGAAGGATGCACGGCCCGGCTGGTGGCCGTCGACCCTTCGAGACGCGCTTCGCGCTCCTCAGGGTGACGGCTCTACATCAAGCCGCCGCCACCTCATCGGTCATGACGACGAACTTCGCCAGCGTCATGCGGCCAAAGCTCGTGGTGAGGGCTACGTCGGCGGCGTCGCGGCCGGTCGCCATCAGGATGCGGCCGATCCGCGGCGTGTTGTGGCGGGCATCGAAGGTGTACCACTGGCCGGACAGATAGACCTCGAACCAGCCGGAGAAATCCATCGGCGCGGGATCCGGCGGCACGCCGATGTCGCCGAGATAGCCGGTGCAGTAACGCGCCGGAATTCCCATGCAGCGGCAGAAGGTGAGCGCCAGATGCGCGAAGTCGCGGCAGACGCCGGCGCGGCTTTCATAGACGTCGTGCGCCGACTTCATGTGATGGGCGTGCTCGTAGCCGAACGTGACGTGGCGATGCACGAAATCGGTGATCGCCTGCACCCGGGCCCAGCCGGGCTGTGTATTGCCGAACAGCGACCAGGCGATATCGGTCAGCTTGTCGGTCTCGCAATAGCGGCTCGGCATCAGATAGAGCAGCATATCATCAGGCAATTGCTCGATCGGGACCTGCTGCGCTGCCGGATTGACGACGTCAGCCAGCCCGGAATCGCGCACCAGTGCGCTGCCGCGGAAGGTGACGCCACCGGCGGGCGCGACCAGACGCCCACAGACATTGCCAAAGCCGTCGCGATACAGGCCGAACGGCACGTCTGGCTCGGTCACGATCTGCTCTGTACCTACGATGTCAGCGTAGCGCGACGGGTGGATCGACAGCATCATCACCATCGGCGTCGGCTGCGGAGCCGTGTAGGTGATCTCGAAGCCGACCCTGATCTGCATCGTCAGACTGTCTCCCGTTCTGCCGCGTCCTCACCGACCGACACGACCTTGATGTCGACGTCCATGCGCCGGAAAGCGTCAGGCGGACCAAGATAGACCCCGTGCAGCGGGACCGCCTGGCGCGGATCGCGCGCCACCGCGACGCGGATCAGGTCGCGCGTGCCGACGATGCCGTTGGTCGGATCGAACTCGATCCAGCCCGCGCTCGGCAGATAGACCTGCACCCAGGCATGGGTCGAGCCGCCGCCGACATAGCCATGCGCGCTGTCTGTGGGCATCGCGAGATAGCCGGAGACGAAGCGCGCGGCGAAGCCGAGCCGGCGCAGCGCCTCGATCATCAACAGCGCATAGTCGCGGCAGGTGCCGGACTTCGTCTGCAGCGTGTCGAGCGGATGCTGGGTGCCATGTTCGTGGCGCTTGCGATAGCTAAAGCTCTCGCGGATACCATGGGTCATGCCGCTCAGGATATTGAAAGTCGGCGTCGGAGCCTCGACATCCAGGAAGCGCCGCGCCCAGGCCGACAGCTCGCCGTTCGGGTCGCCATATTGCGGCGTGACGAACTGCTGCAGATCAGGGAATTCCTCATCGTCGTAGAGAAACGGATAGAAGTAGGCGGCATCGTCAGGCGTCAGCGCGAATGTGTCGGCCGGATTATGCTCCACCGTCGCGGTCGAGACGAATGTCAGCGTGTCGGCGCGCTCGTCGAAGGCGGCGATCGCCGTACTGTTACCGAACACATCGTGGATCCAGCGCAGCGACATCGGCTGCGGATCGATCACAAGCGCACTGTCGAGCACGCGCAGATCGTGGCCGTCGCGGGGACGCAGCATGATGCGGTGTTCGCCGAACGCCACCGGGCGCGCGTAGCGATAAACGGTCTTGTGATGAATGGTCAGCAGCGGCATCTTCAAACAATCATCGTGATTTCGGACCGCTTAATCTATAGAGAATGCTGCTCGATTCCAGACCAGCATGCCCCTTGAATAGGCAAAGTTGAGGAAAAGGCCCTTGAATTACGGCGGTGATCCATCGTTCCTGCTCGCAAGCACCGACGTTTCACCGGTTCTTGAACATAATGCCTCCGGCCGCTCGCCGTTCCTGTTCACCTGCGACCATTACGGCAGGCTGATTCCCTCTCCGCTCGGCGACCTCGGCCTGCCCGAAAGCGAGCTCGTGCGGCACATCGCCTGGGATGTCGGCATCGCCGGCGTCGCGACCCAGCTCTCCGACCGGCTCGATGCGCATCTGATCGCGCAGCGCTATTCGCGGCTCGTGATCGACTGCAACCGTCCGCCGCATGTCGCAAGCGCGATCCCGCTGATCAGCGAGGCCACCACCGTTCCCGGCAATGAGGGCCTGTCGCGCGAGGCCGCCGAGATGCGCCGCGCGCAGATCTTCGATCCCTATCACCGGCGCATCGACGAGATCATCGACGCACGTGCGCACCAGGGCATGGCGACAGTGCTGGTGTCGCTGCACAGCTTCACGCCGGTTTATGCCGGCATCGCCCGTCCCTGGCACATCGGCACGCTCTACCACCGCGACACGGTGCTGCCGCCGCGGCTCTTGAAGCAGCTGCGCAACGAGGGCGATCTCGTGGTCGGCGACAATGAGCCCTATGCGGTCAGCGACGAGACCGATTACACGATCCCGGCGCACGGCGAGAAACGCGGCCTGATGAATTCCGGCATCGAGATCCGCCAGGACCTGATCTCCGATCAGGCCGGCGAGACGGCGTGGGCCGAGCGGCTGGCGCGCGTGCTCGGCGAGATCGAGACGGCGCTACGCGCGGAGGCGCTGATCTAAGACGTAGAACGGGCAGCTAGGGCGTGTATTCATAAAGGCCCGCTTCTGAGGGTGAAGCGGATGCTACTCGGCTCGACCGTCATCGGCGGCTTTTGACCCACGGCGGACTTCCGGCCAGCTACGGAAATGGTTTTGGAAGATGTTCTGGGGCCCCAGCAAAGTGTGAGTCGACTTACTCAAATGAAAGGCGCCTAGTGCCCGGATCATCGCCCGCCCTCGGCATCCATCGGTGACTGAGAGTTTTGTGCTCCCGCCCATACCGCGAGAGCATTCATGCCGAAAAATGCGCCCCACCTCTCGCATTTGTCCGTGTGGCGCCCGTTGAACCAGTAACGCCTCGTTCGGACGTCGCGATATCGCTGGCTGGCCAAGAACCGATTGTATTTTGCCAAATCGTGCTTAGTTAACAAGCATCGTCTTTTGTCAAAGACGGCCGAGAGTTCGGCGCTCCCACAGCAGAGTGACTTCCTCAGAATGGGGCAAAAAATGACAGAACTTCGAATTGACGCGGGCAAAGCAGAACGAATAATCGCGCAAACCTTGCGCGCCGAAAAGGGCATACCCCCAGCCGATGCAGCCGCCATGGCTGCAAATATTTGTCGGCGGCTTACGATGGCGATGCCGACGAGCCCGTCATTGGATCGCTATCGGATCATTTCGAGAGAGCCTCCAGTCGGCGACGGTTTCGCGAGTGCAGTGGCCAAAAAGCTCACTGAAGGGAAGAGTGAGCTTTGGAACGCCAGCGAGCTTTGGGAGCTTGTTTACAATCAAGGTCGCCATCTTCGGACGAACTAGTAATAAACCGCGTTCAATGCCTGCTACTGCTCGGACCCAACTGCGCGAAAGCATCGCCCACCAGACGCCGCGGCTCGACGACATCGCGATATCGCTTCAGGCGTTGGCCCTGCATAGTACGCTCTAGCATGATAGTGCCTGCGCAGGTGCACCACGACCCGGACATCAGCTCCAAGTTCCGACTTCCGAGTTTGACCCGAAGCGGACTTCCGGCCAGCTACGGAAAATGGTTTTGGCCGATGTTCCGGGGCCGCAGCAAAGCGTGAGTCGACTTACTCAAATGAAAGGCGCCTAGTGCCCGGATCATCGCCCGCCCTCGGCATCCATCGGTGACTGAGAGTTTTGTGCTCCCGCCCATACCGCGAGAGCATTCATGCCGAAAAATACGCCCCCACCTCTCTGCAGGAAGTGCAGCGAGCCCATGAGATGGCTGCTAGCGAAGACGGGCGGTCGGGAGTTCCGCTGCAGTGATTGTGACGGTCCATATCCACTAAAGTCGCCCGAAACAATGAGACTGATCTTAGGCCCATTGAAGCCACCCCACTAAGATGAGTAGGCCGCCTCATGCTGAGGGCCATGGACAGGCCCGGCCGGAAGTGAGCGGCCCGGCCGGGCTTGGGGGCTGAAAGCCGGGACCGCCCGGATCAGGCACGCCCAGCGCGGAAGGCACCCAACTATTCTAACGGTTCCCCGAGGGTTCCAAAGAGGAGCCATGCAGAGAGAACGATGCCGGGTTAAGCAGATTCATTCTCTCGAAGAGCGCCTTGCCGAGGAAGCCAAAGACCTGCAAGAGCGCGCCAACCAGCTTCCACCAGGTCCAGAACGAGAGTCGCGACTGCGGAGAGCGCGGCACGATGAAGCCGCCGCCCACATGACTGAGTGGCTGGCATCTCCCGGACCAAGATCACCCTTCTAAAAATGAAAAGTGAGCAATTTTGCTCAGACGAGAGCTAAGCCGAGTGCTGATTTAGCAAGCACCGGAGGATTGCTCTATCCGGGGCTAGCGCAACGCCACCAAGCACTATTCGGCTTGGGGGCGTTGTGAGCCTCCCTAGGTGGTGAGTTGTCCCGCATATATCTGCAATCTGCCCTGCGTGGTCATTCGCAGCCTGCCCGATAATTCGACCATGTAACCCATTGCGATCAGCCGGGCGCTGTGTTCGGCCGGGATCACTGCTGGAGGGCTGGTTACGCCAGACGTGTTGCCGACTATAAGCAAGGAAGCAAACTCTTCCGGGCTAAGCGGTTTCGTTTTTGAGACCATGTTCGAGTATGGCCATATCTCGGCAGTTCCGGACGTTCAATTTTGACCATATCAGCAAATAAGGCCGCCTCAGTTGGCGACCTCTTTCATTGATTGATGCGATACCATTTCGCCTCGTGGCCCGAGGCCGACTTGCATTCAGACCGGATTCTATGTCGCCTTTTTGAGGGCTAGCGGACGCGCCCTTCATGAGTACACGCCCTAGTCGCTCGGACGTCGCGGACGAAGCCGCCGCTTTTTCGGCGAACGGTTGACCGACCTCGCCTTGCGCTTTCGGACGGCTGCGCGCGCGACTCTGGACTTGCGAACGGCCTCGATCGCGGCGGCCGTGCCGATGCAGCCGTGGCAGATGATCCTTGGGGCTCGCACCGGCGCAATCCCGCACGCCAGGCATTTGCGCGGCGGCGAGCGCTTGTTCGATTGCTTGTTCGATTTCTTCCGCATCTCCGCGGTTGAGACACCACAGAGATGCGCATATTCCGATCAATCCGTCCGGCGCCGCCAGATGAACGCCAGATAGAGCAGCACGGGCAGGCCGAGCGCCGCCCATGAGACGGCATCCCACCAGCCGTCACCGACGAGTGCGCTGACCAATCCCACCGTGCTCACGATCGCGATGACGAGAGGCGCGGCGAAGATCTGGGTCACGGAGCGATGCGAGACCATGCTGATCACGACGAGAGCGCAGGGGTATCGATCGAGGCGGCGTTGGCGATGGCGCGTTCCTGGCTCACGCCCGCCTTGCGGCGGCGCCACCACAGATAGACGCCGGTCACGAGGATGAAGATGGTGAGGATGTCGAGCAGCGCCCAGACGATCTTGAGCGGCATGCCGCCATAGTCGCCGAAATGCAGCGGCTGCGAGACGAACAGCGTCGTCACATACCAGGGCATGTCGCGGCTGTCGGTCAGCTTGCCGGTTTCCGCATCGATCAGCGCCGGCTTCAGCAGCCGTGAGGTCAGCGGCGTATCGCCGCGCAGGAAGACCGCGTAATGGCTCTTGCTGCTGAAGGTCGTGCCTGGGAACGCGACGAAGCTCGGCGTCATTCCGGGCACCGCATGCTTGGCCACCTCGACCGCCGCATTCAGCGAGGTCAGTTTCGACGGCACCGGCCGGTCGCGATACTGCGCGGTCATTTCGGCGAGTTGGCCGAATTGCCACATCTTCACGACGAGATCGGCCCAGGTGTTGATGACCCCGGTGAAGCCGACGACCAGCGTCCAGGCGACCAGCAGGATGCCGGCGAGGTTGTGGACATCGAGCCAGCGCACGACGCGGGTGCGCTGGGCACGGTAGGCGCCGAAACGCAGCTTCCGCATCGACGGCGCATAGACCACGATCCCGGAAATGATCGCGACGCAGAACAGGATCCCCATCAATCCGAGGAACAGCTTTCCGGGCAAGCCCGCGAACATGTCGGTGTGCAGCTTCAGCATGATGTAGGTGAAGCGGCCGGTCACATCGGGGGAATCGAGATAGGCGCCGCTATGCGTGTCCATCCGGATCAGCAGGTTGTTGGTCGGATCGGCATCGATCGTCGGACCGACGCTGACCCACATCGCGCCGGGTTCGTCGCGATCCCAGATCAGGAAGTGAGGCACCTTGCCCGGCGCCCGCGCCAGCGCGTTGCCAAGCAGATGGTCAAGATTGGCCGGCGGCGTGCCTGCCGGCACCTCGGCCGGCTTGACCTGGTTGTGCAGGAGGTCATCGATCTCTTCGTGGAAGATCAGCGGCAGGCCGGTGATGCACAACAGCAGCATGAACAAGGTGCAGATCAGGCTGGTCCATTTGTGGACGGCGCCCCATCGCCGCAGGGAAGTGGTGGTCGCAGTCAATTTCCGTCGCCTAATTCCAGGTACGCTTTTGCTCGCCGTCACTAACACGACGAAGGATGCGCACAGCCGCTTGCGGATTAGAACTCGTCCAGTGTTGGACTTATCGTTGATCGTGTTGCGATCTCGCAACGAGAGCATCAGGGAACTGCGACGATGCGTCCCGTCTTTCAATGCAATTCTTAGGATTGTTCTAAACTGAATCGAGGCGAGCGACGAACGACAACCGCGCAGCGAAGCGACCCTGCGCGCGAGAGCGGCGTGCATGCGGATCCCGGGTGCGACCTCGACCGCAGTCACCGCACCGCGATCGCAGCGCACGCCAGTGCCGCGGGTAGCGACCAGGTCCAATCTCCGGCCAGCGAAACCGCCGCCGCGGCAATCACACAGCCCAGAAGGAACCCGGCCAAGCGGCCAAGCGAATGCTTCAACGGCGTCGCATCACGCGGCATCAGAGGATGACGGACCGAAAGCAGGTCCATCACCGACAAGACGGCATTGGCCAGATTGCCGGTCATCACGGCAGTCGAGATCGCGCCCCGCACCGCGAGGCGCAGGGCGCGTACTGACAGGCCATGGCGGACACCGCCATCATCGCCGCCGTGCCCGCCAACCATCCAGCCGGATCGATGGATGGCCTGGCGATGATGCTGAAGGCCAGCAACGCTGCAAGGATCAGAAACTGAACCAGCAGCAATAGCCGCACCAGTCTTGCACCGTGCAAGCGTGATGCGCGAGCAATCAGCCAGACGGTTGCCAGCGCCAGCATGAAGACCGGGATGGTCAACAACTGCGCCCAATGGAACGAGCCGCCGTCGACGGCAACGCCCGCTGCCAGCACGAGGTTGCCGGTCACGTGAGCCGTGAAGACGTGACCCAGCGTGAAAAAGCCGGTACAGTCGACCATTCCGGCGATCACGCTGAGCAAAGCCGGCAGTCGCGCCTCCATGCGCGACAGCTCCATGGTGTCATCCGCGGAATCATCCGGCCCTTGGAAGGCGAGCAAGCCTCTGGCGAGCAGTGACATGGGCGATGGCCATGCGCTATCGCGCCGTCCAGCCGCCATCGACCGAGATCGCGGTTCCCGTGATCTGGTCGGCTGCGCCCGAGCACAGGAAGGCGACGGTGCCGCCAAGCTGTGCCGGAGAGACGAACTCGAGCGACGGCTGCTTTTCGGCGAGCATATCTCTCGCAGCATCCTGCTGGCTGATGCCGCGCTCCGCGGCGATGTCGTTGATCTGCTTGTCGACCAGCGGCGTGCGCACCCAGCCGGGACAAACCGCGTTGCAGGTCACGCCGCTGCCGGCGGTCTCCAGGCCTACCACCTTGGTCAGGCCGATCAGACCGTGCTTGGCCGCGACATAGGCCGCCTTGTGCGTCGACCCAACGAGGCCGTGGGCGGAGGCGATGTTGACGATACGGCCCCAGCGCTGCTTCTTCATCTGCGGCACCGCGGCGGCAATGCTGTGGAATGCAGCCGACAAATTGATCGCCAGGATGGCATTCCAGCGGGCGGCCGGAAATTCCTCGACCGGCGCGGTGAACTGGATGCCGGCATTGTTCACGACGATATCGAGGCGGCCGAACTTGGCAACCGTCGCGGTGACCAGGCCGCGCACGGCATCTTCCTTCGACATGTCGGCGCCGTCGTAGCTGACGCGCACGCCATGCTCGCGTTCGATGCCGCCGCGGATCGCCTCGATCTCGCTGGCGTCGCCAAAGCCGTTCAAGACGATGTCGGCGCGCAGTCTGGCGAGTTCCCTGGCAATGCCGAGCCCGATGCCGCTGGTCGATCCGGTGACGATGGCAACCTTGCCTTTCAACATGGGAGTTTCCTTTCGATGCTGTGAGGATGTGAGGCGCCGCAACTCAGTCGCGGCGGTGGATGTCGTGGGTGACGATGCCGCGCTCGGGCGCCGGCCGGTCGAGGCGGCTCGGATCCGCCAGGGTGCGGCGGATATCCTCCAACCCGCTTTGCCAGTGCGCGCGCATCGCGCTCAACCCGAACTCGTAGTCCTTGGAGTGACGCTCATGGATCTTGGACTGGTAGATCAGGTGAATGATGTTGCAGGAGCGATGGCGGGCCATCTCGGCGATCTCGCGAATTTCCGGATCCTGCCTGACACTCTCGGGCAGCAGTGCGAGCGTCCGCTGCAACGCCTGACGCATCTTCTGCATTCGCAGCGCCTGGTCGGTGATGGCGCGAGTGCGGCTGGAATACTGGATGTCCTTCTGCCGGCTCGATACCTCCATCAGGTCGTTGGGCACGCGGCCCTTCGCCGACCACAGATCGATCTGGAAGGTCAGCGTGTCGCGCGGCTCGCTGGACAGCACGCGGGACAAGGGCGTGTTCGAAACCACGCCGCCATCCCAATAGTGCTCGCCGTCGACCTCGACCGCTGGGAAGCCTGGCGGCAGCGCACCCGACGCCATGAAGTGCTTCGGTCCGAGCCGGCGCTCGGCGGTGTCGAAATAGGTCAGATTGCCGGTGCGCACGTTGACCGCGCCGACGCTGACGCGCACTCCTCCCGAGTTCAGCCGATCGAAGTCGACGAGCTGTTCCAGCGTCTGGCGCAATGCGGAGGTGTCGTAGAAGCTTGTCGCGGCGGCGCCCGAGAATGGCGACAGGAACGGCGGCGGGAAGCGCGGCTTGAAGAAGCCGGGCTGCCCCTGGAACAAGGCGCGCATCGCCGCCAGCGCATTGTGCGCCGAGCGCATGTCGAAGGCGAACGGCAGGGCATTGGCGAGCCCCTCGCCGGCCAGCCATTCCACCGACGCGGCACAGATGCCTTCCCAGAATTTGCGCAGCCGCTCGACGCGCTCTCCCTCGGGCGAGCCGGCGATGATCGCGGCGTTGAGCGCGCCGATCGAGATGCCGGCGAGCCAGTTCGGCCGGATGCCCGCCTCGTGCAGGCCTTCATAGACGCCGGCCTGATAGGCGCCGAGCGCGCCGCCGCCCTGTAGCACCAGCGCCACGACATCGTAGGGCAGCGACATGGTCTGCTGCGACAGCGGATTGATCTGCTCGCGCATCACGTTCAGCATTGCTGGATCTCCTGATGGACGGGTTGCGGCCGGTCAGCCGGCATTCGCGGCGGTCAAGACGTCGCCGCCGCGATGCGGTGTCGCCTGGCTCGTGGCGAGATAGTCGTGCACCACGTCGCCAAGCCCGAGCGTGAGGTCGGCAAGTATGTGCTTGGCGGAGAGAACCTCCAGCACCGGCAGCTCGGCGACAGGCGCCAGCGCATGCGAGTACAGGTCGAGCGCAGCCGGTCCGGTCCAGGCGCCCTTCACTGTGACGTCCTCGAGGTGGTAGCGCACCAGCTCGCAGATGCGCGGCGTGCCATCGACATGCGGAATGATCTTGAGGAGGAAGTTCGGCGCGGCGAGCTTCTTGGCTTCGGCAGCGATGTCGAGCGCGCGGTGCTTGTAGCCCATGGTTCCGGTCGCGATCCGCACCGAACCGTAGTTCAGGGTGCCGACCAGCGTGTCGATCTCGACCTCGAGCTTCGGCTGCGCCAGCTTCTTGGGAAAACCCCACAGCTCACGCCCGCCCGCGATCGGCGGATGATCGTTGAGGAACATCTGATGAGTGAAGCCGCCGAGCTGACCGTTGTACGACACCGGAATGACCTGGCCGCTCTCGGTGTAGTCGCCGAAGCCGGTCGAGTCCGGCATGCGGATAAACTCGTAGTTCACCACCGGATCGGTCAGCTGCAGCGGCTCAGGCACCACGCGGCGCAGCGCGTCGGGATGGGTCCGGTACTGGATGATGAAATACTCGCGGTTGATGAAGCGGTACGGCCCGGGCGGAAAGGCCGGACTGGTCAGCGGCATCGCGAACGACGATGTACGCACGGTCTCGTGTTTCACTTTGGTGAGCTCCAGATATGGCGGTCGAGGGTGGCCGCGCCCCGTGCAGGGCGCGGCCGATGTCGGGAGTGTTAGACTTCGGTGACGTGCTCCGGATCGGCGGATGCGAGCGCGGCGGCGCGCTCGGCGCGCGGCGGATAGATCCAGACGGTGTTGATCTCCCGCTTGGTCTTCTTGGCGACGTCGCCGACCATCTCGACCTTGCGCTCCCAGCCGCGGGTGAACAGCGCGCCGGCCTCGCCGAGATCGAGGCAGGTGACATAGGCCTTCTGGTGATACGGCTTGGTCGGGACGCCGAGCAGCTCGGCGGCGGCGTTGTTGCCGGCAAAGGCGCCCATCCGCGTGGCGTGCTGGCATGACATCAGCGCGTAGTTGCCGTCGTCGTCGCATGCGGCGCGCGCCGCATCGCCGGTGGCGAACACGCCTACGACCGCCGGCACGCGCAAATCGCGGTCGACCAGCAGCCGGCCGGAATTGTCGCGCTCGGCCGGGATCTGCGCGGTCAGCGGCGCGGCGCGGATGCCCGCCGCCCAGACCACGGTCGCGGCCTCGATATGCTCGCCGCTGGAGAGCGTGACGCCGGACTTGCTGACCTCGGCGACGCCGGCGCCGAAGCGGCCCTCGACGCCGAGCTTGCGCATCGCCTCCTCGATGATCGGACGCGGCTCCTCGCCCATGTCGGGCGCGATCGCGGCGTTACGCTCGACGATGATGACGCGCGGCCTGGCGTCGTTGCCGAGAATCTCCTTGAGCCGCGCCGGCATCTCGGTCGCCGCCTCGATGCCGGTGAAGCCGCCGCCGGCTACGACCACGGTGTCGCGCGCCACCGAGGCCGGCTGCTTGGCGAGACCATGCAGATGACGGTCGAGAGCGATCGCGTCCTGAAGGTTGTCGACGCTGAAGCCATGCTCAACAAGGCCCGGCACGTTCGGGCGGAACAGCCGGCTGCCGGTCGCCACCACCAGCCGATCGTAGGGCAGCGTCTTGCGTGCGTCCTTGGCGGTGACGATCTGCACGGTACGCGCCTTGGTGTCGACGGCCTCGGCGCTGCCCTGCACATAGACGACGTCGATCGCGTTGAAGACGTCGAGCAGCGGTGCGGTCAGCGTCTCCGGCTTGGGCTCGTAGAGCCGCGGGCGGACCACCAAAGTCGGCTCCGGCGCGACCAGCGCGATCTCGAGCTCCTCGGGCGAAACGCCCTTGATGTCGCGCAGGCGGGCTGCGGAAAGTGCGGCGTACATGCCGGCAAAGCCGGCGCCAATGATGACCAGTCGCATGGGATATCTCCTCTGGGTTGACAGTCTCTGATGTCCGCGCGTCGCCGCCGCCGCTTGCCGCTGACGGTCAAACCTGTCGCGAGCTGCGACGCGAAGCTGTGAAACGAACGTGAGTGCCTATTGACGGACTGCGCAGCCCGATACGAACGGCGTGCGCGGCGCCGGCCCACGCGCCGCACGACAGCCGCGCGTACCGGGTAGCGAACCGCGGTGAAAGCTGATCGGCTGCGCGGCGCCCGGATAGAGGTTCCGGGTGAGCCCCTGAGCCGCGTCGTTGATCATCACCGAGGTCATCGGATGGACGCCGTGAGCGGCCTGCGCCGGGGCGTCGGCATCGTCGCCGGTTGCCGTGGTGAAGCGGACGGTGAGCGTAAGCCCGTACATCAGTGCGGTCGCGACGGCCCGGCGTCGCCGCGTGATTGCGAGGGAGCCGCCGAAATCCTTCCAGGCCATCGCTTGTCTCCGTTGTTGGCGTGGGCGCCACGGTGATCTAGCGAATTGGGCTTGTCGGTGCCCCAGAGCGATTGCCCGACCTGAAGAGCGATTGCTGCTACCGCAGACGACGACGCCAATCGCTCGGGGTTTCGCCGGTCAGCTTCCTGAATGCCGCGGCGAACGCGGTCTGCGAGCTGTAGCCGAGCGCCGCCGCGATCGAGACGACGGATGTATCGGTGTCGCGCAGCATGTTCATGGCCTGCTCGAGCCGGTGCTGGCGCAGCCAGGCATGCGGCGAGAGCCCGGTGCTTTCCTTGAAGGCACGGCAGAAGTGAAAGCGCGACAGGCCGGCGTCCATGGCCAGCGCCGCAAGCGAGACGTCCGCATCGCTGTCCGAGCGCAACCGCTCGGTGGCGCGGCGCAGCGCGGTCGGCGACAACCCTCCCATGGTCGCCTGAACGGCGGCGGGCACGCCGGCATGCGCCGACAGCAGGCGGTTCGCCAGAAGATCGGTCAGCTGGTGTCTGAACAGCGCATCCAGCGCCTGGCCGCCGTCGAGAGCGTCGGCGGCGCTCAACAACAATCGCGATGTAATGGGATCGGGATGCGCAGTGCGCTCCAAGAGATCGCCAGGCGCGGCAGTGTCGGCTTCGCCGGCCACGCGCTGCAGCGTCGCATGCGGAAGATAGAGCTGAACGACATGCATCGACTGGTGGATGTCCCATCGCGAGGTCGAGCCGGCCGGAATGATCGTCACGACGCCTGAACGCGCCGTGCCGATCGAAGTCACCTTGCCGGTGCGCCGCTCTAGCTGCTGCGAGCCGGCGGGATAGGTCATGATGACGTGGTCGACCATCGGCCGGACGACGTCGTGCAGGGCCTCGTGCTTCCAATAGGCGATCGCGCCGCTCGACGGGTCGGCCGCGATGCGCAGCGGCCGCGTGTGGAGCACACGGGCCATCTCCTGGTCGGCGGGAGCGCGCGGGCCGACCGGCGTCTCGGGCGGCTTGGCATCGGATGCGGCGGACGAATCCCGCAAAGGATCGTGCAGGATCGGCTTAGTCATGACCTGTGCTCGCGTTTGAAAGCTCATGCGCTACCTCCCTGCGGGCAGGGTCTACGGACCGATAAGGCGCGGAACTGTCGGCGGGAACTAAGCGCCGCGCAGTACGAATGTCTTTCCTGAAACGGCCACGCTTTATCCAATCCTGCTGCAAGCGCGCCGCCGCGACATTCTGCATCCCACAAAGTCGATCGTACCAAAGCAATTGAAATTGTTCTGGAATAGCACTGCCGTGATCGACGCGGTGCGGGTCGTTCATCATCGCGTGAGGAACTGGACGGCACCGCAGCAATCCGGATAATAAGCCACGACCACGCGAGATGACGGTGACGGTATCCGAGGTCACCCACTACAGTCGGACTTGATCGATATGGCACAGGCAGGCGTCTACGGACGGAGGCTCGGGCGGCCGCTGCAATTGGCGGAAGCGCCCTCGCTGATCACGCGCTCGCTGCGCAGTGCGGAGCTCGCGGTCACCGAGACGCGGAACGACAACCCGGTGCGCGACCTGTCCGGGTCGCTGCCCGCCGACGATGCCTATCTGCTCAGCCTCAAGTTTCGCGATTATCCGGACTGCGAGTGCTGGGAACGCGGCCGGTGCGTCATCAAGTCGGATATCCGCAGCGGCGCAACCTACCTGTACGACCTGAAGCGCGATCCGCGTTATGTGATCGACAAGCCGTTCCACTCGATCTTTTTCTATCTGCCGCGCTCGGCGCTCGACGACATTGCCAGGCAGGCCGGCGCGCCGCGCATCGATGAACTGGCTTATCAACCCGGTATCGGCCATGACGACGCCATCGTCCGTCATCTCGGCGCTTCGCTGCTTGAAGCATTGCGCCGGCCGGAGGAGACCAACCAGCTGTTCATCGATCACATGATGCTCGCCTTCACCGCGCACGTCACACAGACCTATGGCGGACTGCGGAGCATCACCGCCCCGACCCGCGGAGGCCTGGCCGCCTGGCAAGCGAGGCAAGCTTGCGAACGGCTCGAAGCCGACCTCGGCGGAAAAATCCCGCTGAAGCAGATCGCGGCCGAGTTCGGCTTCTCGGTCAGCCACTTCTCGCGCGCCTTCCGCATCTCCACCGGCCTGCCGCCGCACCAATGGCTGCTGCGGCAACGGGTGACGGCGGCCAAGCAATTGATGGCGGTGCGCGACCTGTCGCTGTCCGAGATCGCGATTTCGGCCGGCTTTGCCAATCAGAGCCATTTCACGCGGGTGTTTTCGGCCGTGATCGGCGTCAGCCCAGCGGTGTGGCGCCGCGAGACGCATCGCCCGACGAAAGGCGAGAGCTGAACCGGTCTGCGTTCAACCGGCCGGGGCGGCTTGGACGGCATGCTTGGCATGCCATTTGGGGCCCGGCCCGCGCATGTAGTGGCGCTCGGGCCGGTAGGGATCGCGAATTCGCTCGATCAGATTCTGCCAGCCGGTCGTGATCGCGTGCAGGCCGCGGCGAAAGGGCAGCAATGCTGGCTGCAGCGACGGCATGGCGTCCTCTCAGTGTGGTTTGCCGAGAACGGATGCGAAGGACAGGATGACGATCTCGTCGCCGGCCTCGTCGCTGACATGCACGGCCCAGTCGCGCCAGTCTTCCAGGCTGGCCGTTGCGACCAACGATCGCATCATGCACGTCGCCGCCTCGCAGGCCTCGGAAAGGCTGGTCACCGCGGTGCCGCGGCGATCCATCAACACGCCGCGCGTAGTCGAGCAATGGAAATAAACCTGGGCCATGTCAGTGTCCTTGCAAGCTCCGGGCGAGCAGGCTCGCCTTTAACAAGCTCTACGTTTCTTGGACGCGACCATCCGTGATGCGGTTCACACCGGTGCCGGCGGCGCGGCGACCTCGCGGAATGGTGATCAGGGGCGCCAGCACCACCCTCACCAAATCGCGATTTGACAGTTCTTCTATATTTGTCAAAATCGTCAAATGGGACCGAAGACCCGCATTCTCGATGCCACGATGCTGGTGTTCCGCCGGCACGGCTTTCGCCGTTCCTCGATCGAGCAGGTCGCCGAAGCGGCCGGCCTGACGCGGCAGGCGCTCTATCACCATTTCGAATCCAAGGAAGCGCTGTTCCGCGCCGTGATCGAGCGGGTGCATGAGTCCGCGATCGCGGCCGAGGACGCCGCTGTTGCCGAAGCGGAGACGGCGGGCGGCGATCTCGGCGACATTCTTGCCGCGGGCATGATCGCGCGGATGTCGACCATGATCGCGTCGCTGGACGGCTCGCCGCATCTCGAGGAGCTGTATTCCGAGCACCTCGTGCACGCGCGCGACCTCTACCAGACCTATGCCGCGCGCTACGCGGAGCGCATGGTCGCGACGATTTCACGGATCGTGCGCAAGCAGCAGCTTGTGCTGCCGCAGGGCCTGTCGCCGGCCGAATTCGCCCGGCTGGTCGAAATGGCGATGTACGCATCGAAGTCGCAGTACCCGGCGATGCAGCCGGCCGATGCGTTCCTGAAGGACATGGCGATGATGGTGCGGACGCTCTGCGCGGGCGCCGTGCCGAAATCCATGCCGAAATCGCAAAAGCCGCCCGTCAAGAAGGCGGCGATGAGGGAAAAGCCGACACGCAGGACGACAGGAGGACATCCATGAGCACGACGACCATCAACGGCCGCGTTGAATCCCTGCCCGACGATCCCGACGCGCTATTGATCGACGTCGTGCGCGACCAGCTCAAGCTCACCGGCACCAAGCTGGTGTGCGGCGCCGGCGTCTGCGGCGCCTGCACGGTGCTGGTCGACGGCGCGCCGGTCGCAAGCTGCCTGATGCCGGCGCAGGCCGCCGCCGGCAAATCGGTGACGACGGTGGAAGGCATCGGCGCCGCAACGCTACATCCGGTGCAGAAGGCGTTCATGGCGCACGACGCGCTGCAGTGCGGCTTCTGCACGCCGGGCTTCATCGTGGAAGCGACCGCGTTCTGCGACCGCTGGCGTGCAACCAAGGGAACGGCCGTGCCCTCGCGCGAGGAGATCGGCGTGGCGCTGTCCGGCCATCTCTGCCGATGCGGCGCCTATGACGGGATTTTCCGCGCGGTGGCGGATGCCTGCGCCGGCCGCTTCGACGGCGACAATGTCACAGCGCCCCGCATCGAGGCGCGCGACAAGGTGACGGGCGCGGCAAAGTACACCGTCGACATCAACCATGATGGTCAGCTCGAAGGCGTGATCTTGCGCTCGCGCGAGGCGCATGCCCGCATCACCGCGCTTGATCTGGCTCCGGCGCGGGCGCTTTCCGGCGTCACCGCGGTATCGCTGCTCGGCGACGACCGTATCGTGCGCTATGTTGGCGAGCCCATCGCGGCGGTCGCAGCGAGGGACCGCAAGACCGCGCATGCCGCGCTCGCCGCGATCAAGCTGACCAGCGAACGCCTGCCCGCGGTGATCGGGCTCGACGCGGGACGCAAGGATGGCGCGCCCGTCGTGTTCGACAAGGCGAGCCGCAAGCGGGCCGGCAATGTCTCGGAAGCGGCCGGCGGGCCGGCGCCCTGGAAGCAGAACATCCGCGGACCGACCGCAGTGTTCTCGACACGCGCCAAAAAGGCCCGCAATTGGGTGGACGAGGCGCGCCAGGCCAACAACCGGCTGCTCGTCGAGGCAACCTTCCGCACCGCCACGCAACAGCACGCGTGCCTCGAGCCGCATGCCGCGGTGGCGCGCTTCGACGGCGACCGGCTGACCCTGCACGCCTCGACCCAGCAGGTGTTTCACCTGAAGGAGCAGATCGCAAAACGCTACAAGCTCGGTCACGACAAGGTCCGCGTGATCGCCGATCACGTCGGCGGCGGCTTCGGATCGAAGGCGAGTCTCGGCGTCGAGACCATCGCAGCGATCGAGCTCGCGCGCGAGGCGCGGGCGCCGGTGCGGGTCGCCTACGACCGCCAGGAAGAGCTTTCCGTCGCCGGCTATCGGCCGGCCGCGGAACTGAAGGTCGCGCTGCTTCCCTCCGAGAAAGGCGGCCTGAAAGCGCTCTCCGTCACCGCGCATGCCGATACGGGGGCCGCGACCAACTCGACGATCGCGGGCCTGGCGCGGCTGATCTACCCCGCGGAGGCGAAGGACCTTTCGGATTTCGACGTCATCAGCAATTTGCCGCCCGGCGCGGCCTTCCGCGGCCCCGGCGGTCCGCCGATGGCATTCGCGGTGGAGCAGGCGATCGACGAGGCCGCGCTGCGGCTCAACGTCGATCCGATCGCCCTGCGCAAGCGCTGGGATCCTGACCCCAACCGTCAGCGGCTCTACGACTGGGCATCCGGGCTCGAGATCTGGCGCAACCGGAAGCCGGCGCAGACCGGGCGCTATCGCCGCGGCGTCGGGATCGCGACGGGTTACTGGCTCTATCTGTGGCAGCCCAATGTGAAGGTCGAGGTCGCGGTCAAGGCCGGCCGCATCATCGCCAGCACCGCGACGCAGGACATCGGCACCGGCACCCGCAGCGTGCTTGCCGACACGATCGCGCGCGAGTTCGATCTCGAACCCGGCGACATCGAGGTGCGGATCGGCGATTCGTCGCTGCCCGAGGGGCCCGGCTCCGGCGGCAGCCGCGTCACCGCCTCCGTGCTGCCGCCGACGCAGCAGGCGGTGCGGAAACTGAAGGCCGCAATCCTCGAACAGGCCACGCGAAAGCCCGCGCCGGGTTCGAACGCGCCGTGGCGCGAGCTGATCGCGCGCTCGCCCGACATCGCTGTCACGGAGACGCGCGGCGAGGACGGCAAGAACACGGCGCCCGGCATCCGCTCGCCGCTGCGCGAAGTCGGCCTGATGGGATTTGTGTTCGGCTGGATGATGCGCCGCTTCTCGAACATCGCGGTCGGCGCCGGCGTGCCGAGCTCGGTGCAGGTGATCGAGGTCGAGGTCGACACCTGGCTCGGCCATGTGCGCGTGCTCAACGTGCATACCGGGATTGCGGTCGGCAAGATCGCAGCACCCGCGCTGGCGCACAGCCAAGCCTGCGGCGCGGTGATCCAGGGCCTTGGCTACGCGCTCTATGAGGCGCGCGAGCTGGATCCGACCAGCGGCGACGTCCTGACCGCGGGGATGGAGGATTATCGCATCCCGGGCATCGCCGACACGCCCGAGATCGATGTGCATTTCGACGAGGCCGGCTTCGACCATGTGCTCGGCAACAGCGTCGGCATCGGCGAGGCGTCGACGGTGCCGACCTCGGCGGCCGTCGCCAACGCGATCCACAATGCGATCGGCGTCCGCCTCACCGAGATTCCGATCCGTCCCGACCGCATCGTCGCCGCGCTGAAAGAGAGGGCTGCCGCATGAGTGCCGCAACCGCAGAGGCAATGTACGCGCCCGAATTCCGTGCCGCCGGCACCGACCTGTCGGAGCGCCGCCGCAGCGGCCTGTCGTGCGGGTCGATCATCGATCTCGCCGCCAGTCCCGATACGATCGGGATCGCGTGGAACGCCGACGGCTCGGCGCGCATCGGCGCCCTGACTGCGATCGCGACCATCGCATCCGACGGGCGGCTGGCCCAGGCCTATCCCGGCATCGCTGCCGCGGCACAGGGCCTTGCCACGCCGCAGATCCGGCACATGGCGACGCTCGGCGGCAACCTCGCCCAGCGTTCGCGCTGCTGGTATTTCCGCAATCCGCAGATCGCCTGTCTCAAGAAGGGTGGCTCCGACTGTCCGGCGCGATCGGGCAACCATCTCTATCACGTCGCGTTCGATCTCGGCCCTTGCGTGGCGCCGCATCCGTCGACGATGGCGATGGCGCTGTTGGCTTATGATGCGAAGGTCACCACGGACCGGCGCAGCGGATTGTCGATCTCCGACCTGCTCGGCGACGGCAGCAACGGCACGGCCGACAATTTGCTTGCGGCAGGCGAACGGATCGAGCGGATCGAGCTCCCCGCCCCGCTGGCCGGCGAACGCGCGCTCTACAAGCGCGCCATCAGCCGCTCGCATGCGGAATGGCCGCTGGTCGAGATCTGCGTACGAACCGTGATATCCGGCGGTGCATTCCAGCAAGTCTATATCGCCGCCGGCGGCATCGCTCCGGTGCCGCTGCGGCTTGCGGCATGCGAGGCGGCGCTACAGGGCAAGCCAGCCAACGCGGCGACCATTGCGCAAGCCGCCGAGCTCGCGACATCAGGCGCAAAGCCGCTGCCGATGACGGGATACAAGCTCGATCTGCTGGTGGGTTTGCTGCGCGATGTGATGGAGCGGACGCTCAACGTCAACGAGACCGCGCGCTAGAGCTTCGATTCTGATTGAATCAGAACCGAAGCTCTAGATTCTTGGTTCGACGCGTTTTCTTCACGCGAACCGGTGTCCACTTCGCTCGAAAACGCTCTAGCCGCCACGGGTGGCAGCAAACAGCGCGGCCGCGAAAAAGAGTGCTGCGATGGTCCACAGCACCCAGGCGAGCCGGCCGTCGCCGCGCGCGTCGAGCGACGCTTCGGCGGGATTGGCGGGATTGACGTAGACCTCGACGGCGGCGCCATCCTGGTAGCGCGACATCAGGCGCTGCAGCATCTTGTTCGAACTCGCGGCGGATTCCGCGCCGACCCGCGCGCATTCGTTGGTGTAGCTGACGTTCTCGTAGGTGTAAGTGTAGGACACGCGCTTGCCGAACATCTCCATCCCGCGCCCGTCGCCATCGGGGGCAGCGCCACGATACTCCTCCATCTCGGACACATGGATGATGCCTGATACCACCGGCCAGTGGCTGGCCGTCGACGCCTGCCGCCGCACGGCGAGCGCAAACAGCCCGACGACGACGCCGAACGCACCGAAGCCGATCACCATCCCCGACAAATCGGGCCGCGCCATGTGGTGCGAGAGAACATCGTGGATCCGGTTGAGACCGAAAGCCGAGCCGAACACGATCGCGAGCACGATCGCACTGCCGATGCCCAGACATCCCCAGATGCCCTTCGGCAAGTCACGCTCCAGCACCGCCTGATCGGGATGTCGCGGATTGTAGTAGACGGTCACGATACTGCCGGCCGGATACTTCGCCAGTGTCTCCGCAACCTGGAAATTGCCGAGGTCCTCCCCGATGCTGACGCGGTTGTTGCGCAGCTTCCTGCCGTCCACCTGGTATTCGTAGACCACGTTGGCGAAGTTGCGCTGCTCCATCCGATAGCCGTCCTCGCGCTCATCGTCGGAGACCCTGACCTCACGTACCTCCGCGGCCGCGGTCACGACCTTGCCCGATGTGTCCGGCCAGCCCCTCGCCTCGCGCACCTGCCAGGTCTTGACGGCGGCGGCGATCAGGATCAGCCCGAGCGGCGCGAGCAGCATCGCATAAACAAGCCAGGGCAAATCGGGCACGGGTCGGGTCCTTCATCGGTGGCGCCGCCGGTTTGACGCGCCACCCCTGTGAAGGGTTCAACCAGCCGGCGAGGTTTATCGAGCCCTGGTCAGCGCCAGCCAGATGCCGCCGCCGATCATGAAGCCGCCGGACACGCGCGACATCAGTCGCGTCCGCTCCTTGGAGAAGAATTTTCGGGCGCGGCCGGCCGCCAGCGCGTAGGCGGCGTCGGTCAGCACAGCGGTCGCCATGAAGGTGACGCCGAGCAGCGCGACCTGCGGAATGTGCGGCTTGTCCATGTCCATGAACTGCGGAATGAAGGCGCCGAAGAACACCAGGACCTTCGGATTCGAGAGCAGCACCAGAAAGCCCTGCAGGAAGAAGCCGCCGCGCGGCGGTGGCGGCGTCTCGTCGGTGCCGACGCCCTCGACCGGCGAGCGGATCAGCTTGATGCCGAGCCAGACCAGATAGGTCGCGCCGGCAAAGCGCACCCAGTCGAACCAGTACCCCATCGTCGCCATCAGCGAGGTCAGGCCGACCGCGACGATGCCGATCACGATGGTGAGTCCCACCTGCGCGCCCAGCACGTTGGTGAGCGCGGCGCGCGTGCCGTAGCGCAGGCCGTTGGCGATCACCATCGTGACGATCGGACCGGGCAACAGCGCCAGCGCCATGCAGGCGGCGACGAAGGCGAAATAGGCTTGCAGGGACATGGAAATCTCACTGACGGTGAGGCTGAATTATGCACGTAGGACGGGCAAAGAGGAAGCGGTTCCTGCTCATCTCTGTCGTACCCCGCGAAGGCGGGGGTATCCAGTACGCTGCGGCCTATCTGCTGAACGTCAGGGCCTCTGGAATACTGGGTCACCCGCTTTCGCGGGTGACGACACCATTTCCGCAAGCGAGAGACGGGCTCCTCAATGGCCCTCCATGGCCGCAGTCATCCATTTCCGAATTTCTCGCGTATCCAAAAACTTCAGCATCGCCCGCTGCACACCTGCAGCATCGCCGCTGCCCTGCGCCGCCACCGCCATCAGATCGCAACGATGCGAGGCCGCGATGCCGATCGCGGTGCGTTTCCCGTCGGGCATGTCGAGATCGTACGCCCTGATCCGCCCGGACATGCCCGCGACATCAACCACATCGCCCGCCCTTAGCGGCACGAAGCGCGGGCTGATCATGTCGACATCGGAAACGCGATCGACCTCGTCGTCATCGGCGACGCCGCTGTCGCAGTTGCAGAAGCCGAGTTTTGGCCTGAGATAGACCTCGACGTCGGCGCCGCACTCCGCCACGCCGCAACGGAAGGCACGGCCGGCAGGCCAGCCGTCGCGCGGGAACGGCCAGGCGATCTCGCGCCACGCGGCTGCCCGCGGCGGTGCCATTTCGTAGCCCGCCACGGCCGAGAGGCCGCCGAGCGCCAGGAACATCGCCGCGATGATCGGCCACGCGCGCATCAACGCGCTCACGGCGGACCGGCGATGGCGCGCGCCTCGCCGGTCAGTTCGAGGATGTGCAGGCCGGTGTTGGCGCGGTCGACCGCGTAGATGTAGCCGCGCTCATCGGTCTCGACATTGTTGGTCTGGATCGCGACCTTGCAGCGCTCCTTGCCGCCGATGGTGACGCAGCGCTTGTCGGTCGCCGACGTGATCGACGGGATGAAATAGCCGACTTCCTTGGGGTGATAGGGATCGCGGATGTCGAGCGCGCGGACGCCGGCGTTGAAGAAGGCGATGAAGGCCATTTTCTTGTAGTAGACCGGCGCCATGCTCTCGTTCGATGAATGCGAGCCGAACCTGCCGCCGCGCTCGCAGAACGCGCTGGAGGCTTCCGGTACCGTGTAGCTCGAGATCAGCATCGGCCGCGCTTCGGTGGTAATATCGGCGAACCACACCATCTGCCGCGCCTCGCCGCATTCGTTCTGGATCGCCTCGTCGACGATCATCACGATGTCGCGGGTCTTGCCGTCCTTGTCGTGCGCAAACTCGGCGATCGGCATGTCCGGCATCGGGAACACCGTGTGTGCGCCATTCATCGCCGACAGCGGCATCCGCGCGATCTCCGGAAATTTCAGATTGTCCGGCGTCGGCTCTTTCGGTCCGTTCAACAGCTTGTCGCGGTCGACGATCTGCAGGAAACCGCCCTTGTTGGTGCCGTAGCCGAAATAGACGCGGTTGCCCGTCGGCCCGGTCGAGATCGGCCCGTGCAGTTCGGTCGGCACCGCGCCGGTGGCGCCCGGCTCCTGCCCGGGCAGGCCAAAATCCCTGATCTTCTTAGGCTGTGCGGGATCGGAGAGATCGTAGACCTGCGTCATCCGCCGCGTGCGCCAGTCCGGCGCGCCCGACACCAGGAAGGCAATGCCGGTGCCGCATTCCCAGAAATTCTTGTGCGTGTCCTTCAGCCCGCCGATCCGGGTCACGAGCACGGGATTGGCGGGATCGGCGACGTTCCAGATCTCATGCGCCTCGCTGCCGAAGGTACGCAGCATGTAGACCGCGTTGCGATCGCCCTTCGGCAGATCCTTGCCGTCGCAGATCCGCACCATCTGCGCGCCGCCGGATTCGTATTTGCCTTCCTGCCCGGGAATGTGCCGCAGATATTTCGGATGCGCGGGATCGGTGACGTCGACGATCGAGGTGCCGTTCGGCTCGGCCTTGCCGGTCATCGGATTGACCGGACCGGGAATGTCGTCGGTACCGCCGTGATGGCCGATATAGGCGATCCACCTGTCGCCCTGATGATGAATGGTCGGCTGATAGGCGCTGCGCGCCTGCAAATCGCTGGTTCCAACCAGCCTCATATTGGAGGCTTCGGGCGGGTCGCCGATCTTCGGCTGCTGGGCGCCCGCAGCATTTGCGAGCAGGACAAGAACAAACGTGCAGCAAACTGCCGTAACGCGACCACCCATGCGCACCACCTCGTATTCCCTGCCAATCTGCGTTGGCTGTCAGTGACGATAGCATGGCGAAATGACCGCCCAAACACACGCTCTTGACATGCAACTGTTTGGTTGCCTATTATCCGAGCCATGGATGAAGTCTTCAAAGCCCTCGCGGATGCCTCACGGCGGACGCTGCTTGACCGGCTTCACGATCAGAACGGGCAGACGCTCGGTGAGCTCTGCGACGGCCTCGACATGACGCGTCAGGCGGTCACCAAGCACCTTGTGATTCTCGAGGAGGCCAACCTCGTCACCACGATCAGGCATGGCCGCGAGAAGCTGCATTACCTCAACCCAGTTCCGATCCATCAGATCGGCGAGCGGTGGATCAGGAAGTTCGAGCGCGGGAAACTTGCCGCGCTGAGCGAATTGAAAAGACAGTTGGAGAAGCGTGATGAGTAAACCGGAATTCGTCTACACCATCTATATCGCCTCGACACCGGAGAAGGTGTTTGCCGCGCTGACCGACGCCAAAATGTCGGAGCAGTACTGGCACGGCAGCTCCGTCGTCTCGGACTGGAAGATCGGCTCGCCATTCGCGATCCGGATGCCCCGGCACAACAAGGAAATCACCGGCGAGGTGCTCGAATACGATCCGCCGAGGCGGCTGTCCTATTCGTTCCTTGCCCATGACGGCTCCGATGGCGGCAAGGCTTCACGCGTCACCTTCGAGCTGGAACGTCAGAGAGATCAAGTCAGGCTCACGGTGATCCACGACCGCTTCGAACCCGGCAGCGTGGCGCTCGAAAAGATCAGCCTCGGTTGGCCGCTGATCCTGTCGAGCCTGAAGAGCTACGTCGAGTGCGGCCGGGTGCTGCATGCGCCCTGGTACGAGAACGAGGCAACGACGGAGCAGGCGCGATGAGCAGGCCCGAATTCGTTTACGTCACCTATATCGAGACCACGCCGGACAGACTGTGGGATGCGCTGACCGACAGCGCGTTCACCAGGCAATACTGGTTCGACACCGAGGTCCGATCCGATTGGAAGGTTGGCTCGCCGTTCGCATTGGTGATGAGCGGCAAGATCACCGACACCGGCAAGATCCTCGAGGCGGACCGGCCGCGGCGGCTGTCTTATACGTTCAAGCACGAGATGTTCGACGGCATGCGCGACGAGCCGGCGACGAAAGTCATCTTCATCCTGCAGCCGTTCGGCGATCTCGTGAAGTTGACCGTAACCCACGAAGGCTTCTCCGCCGGCAGCAAACTGCTCGGCGCTATCTCCAAGGGTTGGCCTGCGATCCTGTCCGGGCTCAAGAGCCTGCTCGAGACCGGCAAGGTGTCACCGATTCCGCCGGAGGCGCTCGGGATCGAGGGCTTCGAGTGACCATGAGAATCTATCGAAGGACACGTGCGGACATGAACGTCGAAAAATTCAAGCCGGCGATCGTCTATGCGATTTACATCGCCGCCACGCCCGAGAAGGTGTGGCAGGCACTCACCCAGGCCGAGTTCAGCCGGCAATATTTCTCCGGCCACGCGGTCGAGGTCGATCTGCGGGTCGGCGGCGCCTACATCGTGCGCACGCCTGACGGCGCGCTGCATATCTCTGGCGAAGTGATCGAATGCGATCCGCTGAAGCGGCTGACCGTCACCTTCAACGTCAACTGGCCACAGCTGGTCGAAAAGCTCGGGCCGACACTCGTCACCTACGAGATCGAGCCAGCCGGCGACGGCGTGAAGCTGACCTTGCTGCAATCGCATGACCGCCCGATCAGCGACGACATCCTCGAAGGCGGCCGCACCGGCTGGCCGGCGATCCTCTCCAGCCTGAAGAGCCTGCTGGAAACCCGCAAGGCCATGGTGATCCCGATGCAGCCCCCGCAACGCATGATGGCCGCGCTGAAGGAATTGGGAATCGCGCTGCCGTGAACATACTCCGCCGTCGTCCCGGCGAAAGCCGGGACCCATGACCACCGCTCTAAGCGGTTAGAGCTCGCTGGAGCCACGGCGTTGCGTAACAACTTCACCCTGTGGTTATGGGTCCCGGGTCGCGCTTCGCTTGCCCGGGACGACGGTGGAGGAAGTTATCTCAATGCCCGCAATGGCGCGCGTGAGTGGCTAGACGAGCAAGAGGGCGACAACAAGATTGGCCACGAACAGCGTCGCATCGATGACGAAGATCCTGAGCATCGGGCCGGTCAACACGGGCCAGTAAGCCACCCCGACGCGTCCGCCGCGCATCAGGACCGGAAGGTTGTAGGCGAACTGGCTGAAGTGACATGCGGCGAAGAACAGGAACAGCGCGAGCTGCGCGTCGCCGGCCTGGAAGAACGGTGGCCTCGCCGCGAGGAGATACAGCGACAGCAGCCCGATCGGCAGATTGATCCCGCCCAGGAACGCCACGCTGGCCGACAGGGTTGGCGCGATCGGATTTGCACGCTCTTGCCGCGGCACCAGGATCTTCAGCGTATTGCCCTGGGCAATGCTGAACTGGATGAATGCGCCGCCGAACCAGAGTACGTTGAGCAGCAGGACGAAATCTGCAAATCGCATGGCTATTTTCCGTAGAACGCTTCGCTGCGCACCACACGGCCGGCATCGTCGAAGTCCATGAACTCGCTGGCGCGGGTGTCGCCCAATTGCCACCACACCGTCAGCCGCGCGATGGTGTCGTCCCAGCTCCAGTTCAGGATTTTGAGGTCTGCGCTCTCGATGCTTCCATAAGCTTGGCGCCAGTAGGCGCGGATGTTCTCCGCACCGGAAACCACGGGGGAATCCGTCAATTTAAGTGCCAGGGGGCTGCGCATCTCGGCGTTCTCAGCGAAATGCGCGACCACGGCGTCGATATCGACCTTGCACCAGTTGGCGCACCACGCCGCGACAAAGCGTCCGACGGCTGCCCGGTCCATTGCCTGTTCGCCCACGCTCCCGCCCTCCTCCGCTGCTTCTGACGGAAGTGTGACACGGCGAGATCCTAACGTCAACTATATTGACGTGAAGCGCGATCAGGTGCTGTCGGCGATGGCCTCCATCACGGCCATCCAGGCGGCGGCGCCGGACTGGCCGACACGATCGAACGCCTCGCGCATCACCTTGCGTTCGTAGCCCGATGCGCGCTGCTCGATGCGTTGTCCGGCCGGCGTCAGGCGCAGCAATTTGGAGCGATGCTGCTCGGGCGACCGTTTCGATGTCATGAGTTCACGCTGCAGCAGCAGGCCGAGCGGCCGATTCAAGGCCTGCTTGGAAATGCCGAGAACGTCGATCAACGAGCCGATCGAGATGTCGGGTTGTCGCGCAACGACGTAGAGAATGCGGTGGTGCGGGCGCGACAGGCCAAGCGCGGCAAGATACTGGTCGGCCGACAGCGTCATCCCGCGCCAGCCGTAATACATCAGCTCCAGCGCGGCGTCCAAATCGTGGACCTTGTTGAGCGAGGCGCGATGCAAGCCCGCGGCGCGCGTGGCGGCTTTCTTCATTGATCCCCCGAACCGAACTTATCCCAGCGCCCGCAATTCCCTTCGCAGGACTTTTCCCGTCGCCGTCATCGGCAGGCTGTCGGCGAACTGCACGAAGCGCGGATATTCGTGGGCGGCGAGCTGGATCTTGACGAACTCCTGGATCTCGCGCGCCAGTGCGTCGCTCGGCGCGTAGCCCGGGCGAAGCACGATCCAGGCCTTGATCGACTCGGTGCGGATCGGATCGGGGATGCCGACCACTGCAGACATCGCAACCGCCGGATGCTTCATCAGCGTGTGCTCGATCTCGGACGGGCCGACGCGATAGCCAGCTGTGGTGATGACGTCGTCCTCGCGGCTGACGTACCAGAAATAGCCGTCCTCATCCTGCATGCCGAGATCGCCGGTCAAAAGGAATTCGCCGGCATATTTCTTACGCGTCGCCTCAGGATTGCGCCAGTACTCGATCATGGTGCAGGGGCATGGCTGGCGGACGCCGATGATGCCGCGCTGTCCGCGCGGCAATTCCTCGCCCTTGTCGTTGACGATGCGGACGTCGAAGCCGGGCGTGGCGCGGCCCATCGAGCCCGGGCGGATCGGAAACAAATTGGAGTTGCTGCCGATCACGAGATTGCATTCGGTCTGCCCGAACACCTCGTGGGCATCGATGCCGAAGGTATCGCGCACCCAGCCAAGCAATTCGCCGCCGAGCGACTCGCCGCCGGTGAAGATGCTGCGCAGCTTGACGCCCGAATTTTTCACATCGGCCTGCCGCATCAGTTTCAGCGCGGTCGGCGGCAGGAACACGTTGCGGATGCCGAGCTCGGCCATCATCTGCATCGCCGCCTGCGGCTCGAACTTGCGGGCGCGGTGCCCGACCATCGGGATGCCGTGGTACCAGAACGCGAACAGGCCGTTGATCAGGCCGCCGATCCAGGCCCAGTCGGCCGGCGTCCACATCAGATCGCCCGGCTTGGGGAGGAAGTTGTGGCACATCTCGACATTGGGCAGATGGCCGAGCACGACGCGATGCGCATACAGCGCGCCCTTCGGATTGCCCGTGGTGCCCGAGGTGTAGATGATCAGCGCAGGATCGTCTGCCGATGTGTCGACGGTGGCCAACTCGGGAGATGCCGATCCGATCGCGCCCCAGAAAGATTTTGCGCCGGCCGGCGTCTTTTCGCCGACGATGTAGACGCTCTTCAGCTCGGGCAGGCGATCGCGGATCTTTGCGACCTTCTGCCAGCCGACCTCATCGGTGATGATGGCCTTGGCTGCGGAGTTCGACAGGCGGAAATCGAGCGCATCTTCGCCGAACAGTGCGAACAGCGGGATCGAGATCATCGCCGCGCGGAATGCCGCGAGATGCGCGACCGGCAGTTCGAGCGATTGCGACAGGAACACTGCAACGCGGTCGCCGCGCACCAGGCCGTCGGCTGCGAGCACATTGGCGAAGCGGCGCGAGGCGTCCGCGACTTCGTCGAACGAGGTACGCGCGGTGCCGCCATCCTCGTCGACATAGACCAGCGCGAGCCGGCCGGTGCCGTCCGCATGACGATCGCAGCAGGCGGTCGCCATGTTGAAGCGCGCGGGAACGTCCCAGCGAAAGTTGCGATAGAGCTCGTCGTAGGTTTTGGCTTCCTGAAGCATGGCTACAGAGTAGACCATCGCCGTCAGACCACAAACCCCTCCTTGAGGGGAACGCGGTCAGGCTGCCGCCCGCTCCATTGCGACCTCGACCTTGAGGCTTTCGAGGTCGCGATAGATCGACGCGACCGCGAGCACGCGCCCGCCGCGCTTGTAGCAGAGCACGCAATCCCTCGCGGCAATGCTGCCGTCCACCGCGATCTCGTCCCACTGTTCGGCGTGGCCGACATAGTTGATCGGCACGTCGTAATGCTGGCTCCAGAAGAACGGCACCGCGTCGAAGACCTCGCGGTGCCCAAGCATATTCCGCGCGGCGGTCTGGCCCTGGCGCTCAGCCACCACCCAGTGCTCGACCCGGATATTCTCGCCGCTGTGCCGATCGGGCCAGCGCGCGATATCGCCGGCCGCGTAGATGCCGGAAACACTGGTCTCGAGATAGGCGTCCACGTTCACGCCGCGATCGATTGCGAGCCCAGCCCCTTCCGCCAGCGCCAGCCGCGGCTTCACGCCGACACCGACCACGACGAGATCGGCATCAAGCACGGGCCCACTCTTCAGGCGGGCGCGGTTGCCGTCGATCGCGGTCACGGTGTCACCGAGGTGGAATACGACGCCATGTTCTTCGTGCAGCGCGCGGACGAAATCGCCCATGTCAGGCCCGAGCACGCGCTCCATCGGCCGCTGTTCCAGCCCGACCACGTGAACCTCGATCTCCCTCGCGCGCAACGAGGCGCAACCTCGAGCCCGATGAAGCTTGCACCGATCACAACCGCGCGGCGTGCTCCGCTGGCCGAGGCGATGATCGCCCGGCAATCGTCGACGGTGCGCAACACATGAACGTGGGGCTGGTCCGCGCCCGGGATCGGCAGCCGTACCGGCTCCGCGCCGGTCGCCAGCAGCAGCCGGTCATACGGCAGCGCTTCGCCGCCGGCGAGCACGACATTGCGGCGGCCGGCGTCGATCGACTTGACCTCGGTCCCGAGTTTTAGCTCGATCGCCGCGTCAGCATAGAAATTGTCCGGCTTCAGCGGTAGCCAGTCTTCCGGCGCGCTGCCCGCGAGGAAGTCCTTTGACAGGTTCGGTCGATCCACCGGCGGCGCGGCCTCGCCGCTCAGCATGACGATGCTGCCGCGATAATCCTGCCGTCGCAGCATTTCGGCCGCGGCAAAGCCTGCCGCGCCTCCGCCGACAATCACGATCCTGCCGGGTGCATCGACCGGGCCCTTGATGCGGGGCTTCGGCTGCTCGCGCTTCTCCCGCACGATGATGCGATCGCCCTCGCGCTCGACCTTCCAGACGGCGAGCGCGTTGAGCGCGGGCGCGGCGGTCGCTTCACCGGTGCGAACATCAAAACAGGCGTGATGCCAGGGGCAATGGACAGTCTCGCCCTCCACCAGGCCTTCGGCGAGCGGGCCGTGGTAATGGCTGCAATGAGCATCGATGGCGAAGATATCCGCCCCCGAGCGCACCAGCAGCACGTCCTCGTCGCCGACATGGCCGAGCAACATCGTGCCCGGGAATTCGGAGAGTGCCACGCCTTGTGTCAAATCTGGACCGGAAGGGGCTTGCTGATCGGCCATGGCCTATCTCCAGTTTATCCAGAACTTCACCCCGATGGCGCCGCTTTCACGGGGCCCCGCCCCTTTTCGGCAAACTGATATCAGCTTCCCTGCATATAGCGGACCGGGTTCTCCTTATCCGCCTTGAAGATGTCGGCGGCCTCGGTGAACAGCGCCGCAACGGCAGGCGCCTTCAGATCAACAAACGCCTCAAAGCTGAAATTGTTGCCGCCTGTCCGCAATGCGCCGAGCTGGCCGGCGTAGCAGGACACCAGCGGCTTGCCGCCACGGGTCAGCGCGACATAGACGCTGATATAGTTCTTCTGCAGCGCCACCCCGATCACGGGCCACGTTGCCGTCTTGCCGGATTTGATCGCATAGCGAAACTGGCCGTAGCCGATCATGCACATGCGCATGCCGGCCTCGCCGGCCGGCGAGCCCGCATGAAAGTGCCGCTTCAGCGAAGGCGCGGCCTTTCGCATCACCGCATGCAGTTGTTCGAAATCCGCGGTCCGGGCGGGATCAAAGGCGAGGTAGGCTTCCAGACTGTCCGCGGCGACACGAAACATCGGAAGCCTCCGCCGCTATCCCGCAAGCGCCGCCTTCACCAGGCCGCTGGCCTTGCCGAAATCCATCTGGCCGGCATACTTCGCCTTCAGCGCCCCGATCACCTTGCCCATGTCCTTGATCCCGGCGGCACCGGTCTCGGCGATGATGGCCGAGATCGCGGCCTTCACGTCGTCGTCGGACATCTGCTTCGGCAGATAGGCGGAGATCACCGCGATCTCCTCGCGCTCCTGGGCGGCGAGCTCGGCGCGGCCGCCCTTGTCGTAGAGCTCGACCGACTCCTGGCGCTGCTTGATCATCTTCTGCAACAGGCCGAGCAGGTCGGCGTCCGCAAGCGGCGGCTTGCCCTGCCCGCGCGCGTCGATATCGGCGTTCTTGATGGTCGAATTGACCATGCGCAGCGTGGAGAGCTTGCGCTCGTCCTTTGCCTTCATCGCTTCCTTGACCGCAGTATTGATGTCGTCGCGCAGCATCTCGGTGTCCTTAAACTGGCAATTCCCTCATGTAGGCAGTTTGCAGCTGCCGAACAACCTAGTTGCGCAACCATTCGACCAGCGCGTCGGCGCAGGCCTGCGGCTGCTCCAACTGCGGAAGATGACCGCAATTGGCGAGCACGACGAGCTTGGCCCCGGGAATGCCGTTGGCCATCTCGTCCGACAGCGCGTTCGGAACGGTGTTGTCGGTGTCCGATGTCAGCACCAGGGTCGGGCACTTGATCCAGGCCATGCTCGGCCGCGAATCCGGCCGGCCGAGCACCGCGTTTTGCTGGCGGATGAAGGCCTCGGCGCCGACGTCCTCGCTCATGTCATTTACAATCTGGCGCAGGCTTGCGTCGCCCTGCCGCGACGGATGCACGAAGCCCGGAAACAGCTCGTCGACCACGCTCCGGTATTGGCCGCCTCTCGCGCGCTCGATCATGCCACGGCGGCGGGCGGTCGCTTCCGGCGTGTCGGCGCGCGCCTGGGTGCTCATCAGCGCCAGTTTCGCCACCCGCTCCGGCGCCTGCCGCATGATCTCGAAGGCGATGTAGCCGCCCATCGAGTGCCCGGCGAGCGCGAAGCGCGGCGGCGCCTCGGCCAGGATGCGGCGGGCGATCGCCCCCATATTGTCGTCCCTGACGTGGTTAGCGACCGTGACCGGCCCGAACCGCCACAGCGCCGGGATAACCGGGGCAAAAATCCGCGGCGAGCAGATGAGGCCCGGGACGAGCAGGATCGGCATCGTGTTGTCCATGCGGGGCTCCGGATCGGGTTATTTTCGGCAAGCAAACGGCCGCTTCAGGGAACTTTAGATTAAAAGGCCGTTCCGGCCTGTCAAATCGACCGGGATTGCCGTGTGAATCCGCGCCGTTTCGCTTTGACGCCGCAGGGTGCGGCGACTATTTAAAGGGCTCATGACAACCCCTGAAAACGCTCCCGCCTGGCCGGACCATAAACCGACCGCGCTCCTTGTGCTCGCCGATGGCACCGTGCTGGAAGGTTTTGGCCTCGGCGCGGAAGGCCACGCCGTTGGCGAAGTCTGCTTCAACACCGCGATGACCGGCTATGAGGAGATCCTCACCGATCCGTCCTATGCCGGCCAGATCATCACCTTCACCTTCCCGCATATCGGCAATGTCGGTACCAACGAGGAAGACATCGAGACGGTGAACATGGCCGCGACGCCCGGTGCGCGCGGCGTGATCCTGCGCTCGGCGATCACGGATCCTTCAAACTACCGCGCCACCCGCCACCTCGACCAGTGGTTGAAGGCCCGCGGCATCATCGGCCTCTCCGGCATCGACACCCGCGCGCTGACCGCGCTGATCCGCTCCAAGGGCATGCCCAATGCCGTGATCGCGCATGCCAGGAACGGCGAATTCGACCTGCACGGCCTGAAGGAAGAGGCCCGCGAATGGCCTGGCCTCGAGGGCATGGACCTGGTGCCGATGGTCACCTCCGGCCAGCGCTTCACCTGGGATGAAACGCCCTGGGAGTGGGGTAAAGGCTTCGGCCAGCAGACCGCTCCGGAATTCAATGTGGTCGCGATCGACTACGGCATCAAGCGCAACATCCTGCGCCTGCTCGCCGGCGTCGGCTGCAAGGTCACCGTGGTGCCGGCGACGACCACAGCCGAAGATATCCTGGCGATGAAGCCGGACGGCGTGTTCCTGTCGAACGGCCCCGGCGATCCGGCCGCGACCGGCAAATATGCGGTGCCGGTGATCCGGAAAGTGATCAATTCGGGCACACCGACCTTCGGCATCTGCCTCGGCCATCAGATGCTCGGCCTCGCCGTCGGCGCCAAGACCATGAAGATGCATCAGGGCCATCATGGCGCCAACCACCCGGTCAAGGACGAAACCACCGGCAAGGTCGAGATCACCTCGATGAACCACGGCTTCGCGGTGGACCAGGCGACGCTGCCTGCTGGCGCGACCCAAACCCATATCTCGCTGTTCGATGGCTCCAATTGCGGCATCGCGCTCGACGGCAAACCGGTGTTCTCGGTGCAGTACCACCCCGAGGCCTCCCCAGGCCCGCGCGACTCGCACTATCTGTTCCAGCGGTTTGCCGATCTGATGCGGCAGAACAAGCGCGCGGCGTAAGGTACTCTGCAGGCCATCTCCAAGATCGTCATGCCCGGGCTTGTCCCGGGCATCTACGTTTTTGGCGCCCAAGACGCGGATGGCCGGGACGAGCCCGGCCATGACGACGTGCTATGTTGCTTAGCGCCTTGGCAGGATGGCGCGTTGTTTATGACCAACCACGATCAAATCACGGGAAATGCCCACATGACCGACAGCGCCGCCCCGAAGCCGGAATACGGCGTCTCCTCGCTGGAGGTGATGGCGTCGATGTCCGGGCTCGACTTCGTGCGCGGCATCTTCGCCCGCACCCTGCCGGAGCCGCCGATCATGGAGAACGTCGAGCCGTTCGACTGCACCGCCGAGACCGGCCATGTCGTGATCCACAGCGTGCCGGGCCTGCGCCACTATAACCCGATCGGCTCGGTGCATGGCGGCTACGCCGCGATCCTGCTGGATTCCGCGATGGGGCTCGCGGTGCAGAGCACGCTGCCGAAGGGTTTTGGCTACACCACGCTGGAGTTCAAGATCTCCTTTGTCCGCGGCATGAGCCAGGACACCGGGACGATCCGCACCGAGGGCCAGGTGCTCAATGCCGGCCGTCGCGTCGCAACTGCTGAAGCGCGCATCACCGACGACAGGGGCAAGCTGATCGCGCATGCCACGACAACCTGCCTGGTGTTCGAACTTCCCAGGAATGGCTGAAGGCAATCGCGTCTTGGCATAAGGTCTTGGCGCATTGGAGGCATGACGAACAGCGCTGGATTGGCGCCGGCGTTCTGTGATTGAGTTTCCGTCTCCGAGATCAGGCAAACCTGATCCGGCCAGAAAAGGGAAACGCCCGATGATGTCAGCCAGTTCAGACATGACCATCCGCGACATCCGTGTCACGATGCTGCGGCTCCCCTGGGCCGATGATCGCTGGCTGAAGGGCGCAGCGCTGGGTGAGACGCGCGACATTCTGATCTGCGAGGTCGAGACCGCGGGCGGCATCACCGGCATGGGCTATCTGTTCGTGTTCCGCCCGGCGATGAAGTCGATTGCGGCCTGTCTGGACGAGTGCATCATCCCGCGCGTGAAGGGCAAGGACGCCACCGCGATCGAGGCGATCTGGCGCGATCTGTGGACGGCGACGATGACCTATGGCCGCGGCGGCATCGCCGCGATGGCGATGTCGGCGCTCGACATCGCGCTGTGGGACGCGGTGGGGAAGCGCGCCGGCCTGCCGCTGCACCGGCTGTGGGGGCATTATCGCTCCGAAATCCCGATCTACGGCTCCGGCTGCTTCCGCGGCGCCGGCGGCGACGGCATGATCGAGAAGGCGCTGCATTTCGTGAAGCAGGGCTACAAGGCGATCAAGATGCAGGTCGCGCATGTTCACACGCCCGCGCAAGACCTCGACAATGTGCGCCGCATGCGTGAGGCGCTCGGGCCCGACATCGACATCATGATCGATGTCAACATGGGCTGGAGCGCCGATGTCGCCATCGAGATGGGACGCAAGTTCGAGAAGTACGATATCTACTGGCTCGAGGAGCCGGTGCCGGCGGACGATTTCGCCGGCTATCAGCGTATCGCGGCGGCACTCGACATGCGCGTCGTCGGTGGCGAGACCCATTTCACGCGCTACGATCTGCGGCCGTTCTTTCTCAATCCTTGCCTGCCGATCCTGCAACCCGACCCGATGCGCGGCGGCATGACGGACCTGCGCAAGATCGCAGCGCTCGCGGACACCTTCGGCATCACCATCGCGCCGCATCTGTTTCCCGAACTCAATGTGCACCTGCTGGCCTCGATTCCGAACGGCATCTGGTGCGAGAACATGGCGCTGATCGACGACCTCTGGGTTGATCCGCCGGAGGTTGCCAATGGCATGATCACGGCGCCGGAACGGCCCGGGCACGGGCTCAGATTCAAGGACGAGGTCCTGAAGTTCAAGATCTAGCGGGAACGGTTTCCGGACCGACGGCTTGGTTTGTCCGGAGACCACTGCCCTCAAAACCACGGAGAGCCACCATGTCGGTCGTCAGGCCCGATGCCGAACCCCTGACCTTTGTCTTTCAGGACGACGGCCTGGTGCCAAACAATCCGATGCCGTTCCTGGTCTACAAAGGCGCGATCGACGTCCGCAAGAATCCCGAGGCCACGATCGAGCAGCTGTTCGGCGGCAATGGCTGGGGCGCGATGTGGCGCAACGGCGTCTACGACTTCGCGCATTACCACGCCACCGTGCACGAGGTGCTGGGCGTCGCCCGCGGCAGCGCGCGCGTGCAATTCGGCGGCGCGCACGGGCGAGCGCTGGAGATCGCCGCCGGCGACGTCGCCATCCTGCCGGCCGGCACCGGACATCAATGCCTGGCGGCGAGCGACGATTTCAGCGTCGTCGGCGCCTACCCGCCGGGCCCGCCGATGGATCTGCAGCGGCCGACGCCGGAGAACCACGCCAAGGCGCTGAAGACGATCCCGCTGGTGGCGACCCCCGCGACCGATCCGGTGATGGGCAAGAGCGGGCCGCTGCTGCAGCTGTGGAAGCAGTAGGATGATTGTCGAACGGGCTGCTCTTCCCTTCTCCCCCTTGGAGAAGGTGACGGGATACAGGCAACTTAAATTGATAATCGGAATTGCATAGCCCAATCTTTATGCGTGCGACGTTTTTGCGCGCTCAACGGTTTCCCGAAACGGGGCCGCTGACCATTCGGCCTGTCGCCATATTGAGCGCTACTCGCTCCCGCTTCCTGGCCATGCTAGAGTGCCACGCGTGGAGGTAGTGCAGGCCCTCTTCAACGTTAAGCCTGCTGGCATCACTTTTCCAAGAACCTTGATTTAAATCAGCATGCGCCGCGGCGATTTATGCCGCTGATGACACGTTAAGACACGCGATTCATCTGCGGGAGTTACAGACTTCCGCGTCCACTGCCGCATTTCTTGCAGGAGCAATGGAGGTCATACGCATCACCTGACGGCATCCGATGCTCCGCGCTTCCCACAAGCAACCACAACAGACATCAGAAGAGGAGAATTCGATATGTTTCGAGGAATTCTGACGCTGACATTGTCTCTCTGCATCGGCACCGCGGCCGCGCCTGCAGCGCTGGCCCAGACGGCCCCGGCAATCAACGAGCAGGAGGCGCACGCGATCGCGGTGGACGCCTATATTTACTTCTACCCGCTCCTGACGATGGACATCACGCGAAAGCAGTTCACCAACGTCGAGCCCGGCAAAGACAGCTTCAAGGGCCCAATGAACACCTTCGTCAACGTGCCCGAATACCCACCGGCGAATTTCAAGGGCGTGGTGCGGTCCAACTTCGATACGCTCTATTCCGTTTCATGGCTGGACATGACCAAGGAGCCGATTGTCGTCTCCGTTCCCGATACCGATGGACGCTTCTATTTGCTGCCCATGCTGGACATGTGGTCGGATGTGTTCGCCTCACCCGGCTGGCGCACCACGGGGACCAAAGCGGGGACTTTTCTGGTGACGGCCCCGGGCTGGCGGCCCGATCTGCGCGACAGGTTTGCGGAGGAGTTCAAGCTTCCGAAGGACACCCAGCGCATCGACGCGCCGACGCCTTACGTCTGGGTCATCGGCCGCACCAAGACGGACGGCCCGCCGGATTATGATGCGGTCCACAAGATCCAAGCCGGTTACAAGGTCGCGCCTCTTTCCGAATTCGGCAAAACGCCAAAGCCGATCGAGGTCAGGATCGATCCCGGCGTCGATATGAAGACGGCGCCAAAGCTGCAGGTCGACACAATGTCGGCCGGCGTCTACTTCGCGCAGGCCGCCGAGTTGCTCAAACTTCACCCGCCGCACATCACCGATGAGCCGATCATCGCGCAGATGAAGAAGATCGGCATCGAGCCCGGCAAGAGCTTTGAAATCAGCAAGCTCGACCAGGTCCTGCAACGGGCACTGGAGACAGCGCCGCAGGACGGGCAGAAGCTGATGGCGTGGAAGGTGCCGACGCTGGCGCGCGTTGTGAACGGCTGGTCGATGAACACCGACACGATGGGTGTTTACGGCAACTACTACTTGAAGCGTGCCATCGTCGCGCAGGTCGGGCTAGGCGCCAACCTGCCGGAGGACGCTATTTATCCGCTCAATCTCGCCGACAGTACCGGCAAACCGCTCGACGGCGCCAACAAGTATACGATCACGTTCGAGAAGGGCGCCACCCCGCCGGTCAATGCCTTCTGGTCGATCACGCTCTACGACCAGGACGGATTCCAGGTCGGCAACCCGCTGAACCGGTTCGCGGTCAGCAGTTGGATGCCGTTCAAATCCAACCCGGACGGTTCGCTCGAACTTTACTTCCAGAACGAGAGTCCGGGCGCGGACAAGGAAGCCAACTGGCTTCCGGCGCCAAAAGGAGCCTTCAATCTGACCATGCGCCTCTACGGTCCGAAATCGGAGGCGCTGACCGGAAAGTGGAATCCTCCGCCGATCGAGAGATCGCAGACGACGGTGGGTCTGTCGGCTCAGTAAGCTTCAACCGCACTGACCGCTGCCGAGCGGCAAGACGGCGAGTTTAGCGAAGCAATCCGGAGCAAAACAGCTCTGGATTGCTTCCTCGCGGGTGTGGGCGCGCAGCTTACGCGGCGTTGCTGCCTTCCTGGCGGCTGGCCTCGAACAGGAACCAGGTGCGCCGCTCGGTTTCGTCGATAAAGGTTTCGAGCAGGCCGGCGGTGCCGGAATCCTCGTGGTCGTCGGCGATCTTGTGCGCCTTGCGCATCGCTGCCGCCATATGCTTGTTGTCCTCCATCAACTCGCGCAGCATCTCGCGCGGCGGCACATAATCCTCGTCATTGTCCTTGACGGTCTGGTGCCTGGCGATGTCGCCGATCGACCTCAACGTCGCGCCGCCGAGCTTGCGCACCCGCTCGGCGAGCTGGTCGGTGGTGGCGAAGATCGCATCCGACTGCTCGTCCAGCAACAGATGGTAATCATGGAAATGCCGGCCGCTGACGTGCCAGTGGAAATTCTTGGTCTTGAGGTAAAGCGCGAAGGCGTCCGCCAGCAGCGTATTGAGCGAGGCCGAGATCGTGTCCACCGCAGCCTGCGGCAGGTCGCTCGGCGTGTCGAGGTCGGGGGAGATCTTGTCAGTCTTGGCTTTGCTCACGTTGGACCTTCCTGTTAGGAACCCGTATTTCGGCGCATTGAACATTGGCCGCCGGACCGCTAACGCATCATCAGCCCACCCGTTCCTGGGGCCAGGAACCCGTTCTGCCGGATACCAAACGCGATGGATGAATGGATCGATTATTACGATTCCACGCATACGATCTATGCAAGCCGACTGCACCGCGACCTGCATTTCCAGGTCATCGCAAACGACATCGTCGGCTACATCACCTCACCCGACGCGGTGGTGCTGGACTATGCCTGCGGCGAGGCGCTGTCGGCCACCAAGGTCGCCAATGCCTGCGCCCGGCTCTATCTGGCGGAGCCGGCGCCCGGCGTCCGCGGGCGCCTGGTCGCGCGTTTCGCGCACGACACCAGGATCCGCGTTCGCTCGCTCGATGATCTGAAGAACATGGAGGCGGATTCGATCGACCTCGTGGTGATGAACTCGGTGGCGCAATACATGACGCCGCAGGAGCTCGACAACGCATTCGACGTGATCCACCGCCTTCTGAAACCGACGGGCCGCTTCGTGCTCGGCGACATCCTGCGGCCTGAGGTCGGCATGCCCAGGGACGTCGTGGCGCTGCTGCGCTTTGCGGCGACCCACGGCTTCCTGCGCGATGCCTTGATCGGACTGGCTTCAACCGCACTGTCTGATTACCGGCAGTTGCGCACCAAGATCGGGCTGCAGCGCTACCGCGAGGACGAGATGATCGCGAAGCTCGGCGCCGCGGGGTTCAGCGCAACGCGCGCGCCGCGCAACATCGGACACAATCCGTGGCGGATGACGTTCGTGGCGCACCACTGATCAAGGGTTGCACCAAATATTAACCTTAACCAAAGGTAAACGTGGCCGGCCCTGAAATAATCGGCAATGATCCACTCGGCCCGGTGGCGGAAGCGTCGACGCGGCAGTGGTGCAACACTGTTTATCCTGGTTCAAATCCAGGCCGGGCCTCCACGCTTCGCCCTGACGGGCTACGCGTGGCGCAGCCACGCTGGACCGGCGGGGCAAAGCGTGTCCGGCGTAGCTTGAGCCTAGCGAAAGCGTAGACGGACTGGGCAGCGAGCCCGCAGGGCGAAGCCGGGCCCCGGCAAGCCCTCCCCGCATCCCGAGCCTCCCCAATGGGCCTCCCTTCAATGAGGAATTTCCCCCAGAATCGCGGTTGATTGGGCGTTTTTGGGGGTTTCGCAGGTGCGGAAACTGGTCTAAAGACCACCCGCGCGCGAGGGATCGCGCTTCCTGCGCTACAAGATGTAGCGCATGGCCCGAGGGACGCGCGACCAGCGCGCCCTTTTTTTGTGCCCAGAATCCAGTCCGCGAGAGCTGATGCCCAAAAGAACCGACATCTCCACCATCCTGATCATCGGCGCCGGTCCCATCGTGATCGGCCAGGCCTGCGAATTCGACTATTCCGGCACGCAGGCGGTGAAGGCTCTGAAGGAGGAGGGTTACCGCGTCGTCCTCGTCAATTCCAATCCGGCCACCATCATGACCGATCCGGAACTGGCGGACGCCACCTATATCGAACCGATCACACCCGAAATCGTCGGCAAGATCATCGAAAAGGAACGCCACGTCATTCCCGGCGGCTTCGCCCTGCTGCCGACCATGGGCGGCCAGACCGCATTGAACTGTGCGCTGAGCCTGCGGCGCCAGGGCACGCTTGAAAAATTCGACGTCGAGATGATCGGCGCGACCGCTGATGCCATCGACAAGGCCGAGGACCGCCAGCTGTTCCGCGAGGCCATGACCAAGATCGGGCTGGAGACGCCAAAATCGCGGCTCGCCAACGCCTCGGCGCTGAAGAAGTCCTACCGCGACAAATACCACGCCGAGCGGGAGAAACTGTCCGGCGAGGCGCTGGAAGAACTCGAGCGACAGTGGACGCTTGGCGAGAACGATCGCCGCAAACGGTATCAGGAGCACGCGTTCGGCGAGGCGCTGATGGCGCTGTCGGAGATCGGGTTGCCCGCGATCATCCGGCCCTCTTTCACGATGGGCGGCACCGGCGGCGGCATTGCCTACAACAAGGAAGAGTTCCTCGACATCATCGAGCGCGGGCTCGATGCCTCGCCCACCAACGAGGTGCTGATCGAGGAAAGCGTGCTCGGCTGGAAAGAGTACGAGATGGAGGTGGTGCGCGATAAAAAGGACAATTGCATCATCATCTGCTCGATCGAGAATCTCGATCCGATGGGCGTGCATACCGGTGATTCCATCACCATCGCGCCGGCCCTGACGTTGACCGACAAGGAATACCAGGTGATGCGCGACGCCTCGCTGGCGGTGCTGCGCGAGATCGGGGTCGAGACCGGCGGTTCCAACGTGCAATTCGGCATCAACCCCGTCGACGGCCGGATGGTCGTGATCGAGATGAATCCGCGCGTGTCGCGCTCGTCGGCGCTGGCTTCGAAAGCCACCGGCTTCCCGATCGCCAAGGTCGCGGCCAAGCTTGCAGTCGGCTACACGCTCGACGAAATCGCCAACGACATCACCGGCGGCGCCACCCCCGCCTCGTTCGAGCCGACCATCGATTACGTCGTCACAAAGATTCCGCGCTTTGCGTTCGAGAAATTCCCCGGCGCCTCCTCCACGCTGACCACATCGATGAAGTCGGTCGGCGAGGTAATGGCGATCGGCCGCACCTTCCAGGAAAGCCTGCAGAAGGCGCTGCGCGGGCTCGAGACCGGGCTGACCGGCCTCGACGAAATCGAGATCGAGGGGCTCGGCCGCGGCGACGACAAGAACGCGATCCGCGCAGCGCTGGGCACGCCGACGCCGAACCGCATCCTGCAGGTCGCGCAGGCGATGCGGCTCGGCTGGACCGACGAGGAGATCTTCAACTCCTGCAAGATCGACCCCTGGTTCCTCGCGGAGATGCGCGCCATCGTCGAGATGGAGGACAAGGTCCGCCGCAACGGCCTGCCGGCGAACGCGTTCGCGATGCGGATGCTGAAGGCGATGGGCTTTTCCGATGCGCGGCTCGCCGTGCTCACGCAGACCACCGAAGCCGACGTCACCGCCAAGCGCCACGGGCTCGGGGTGCGCCCGGTGTTCAAGCGCATCGACACCTGCGCGGCGGAGTTCGCTTCGCCGACCGCCTATATGTATTCGACCTATGAGCGGCCGTTCGCGGGCAAGCTTGCCGACGAGAGCGCGCCGTCGGACCGTAAGAAGGTGATCATTCTCGGCGGCGGGCCGAACCGCATCGGCCAGGGCATCGAGTTCGACTATTGCTGCTGCCACGCCTGCTTCGCGCTCGAGGACGCCGGCTACGAGACCATCATGGTCAACTGCAATCCAGAGACGGTGTCGACCGACTACGACACTGCCAATAGGCTCTATTTCGAGCCGCTCACCGGTGAAGACGTGCTTGAGATCATCGCGACCGAGCGCAAGAACGGCACGCTGCATGGCGTGATCGTGCAGTTCGGCGGCCAGACCCCGCTGAAGCTTGCCCGGGCGCTGGAAGCCGCCGAAGTGCCGATCCTCGGCACCTCGCCTGACGCGATCGACCTCGCCGAGGACCGCGACCGCTTCAAGCGCGTGCTCGACAAGCTGCGCCTCAAGCAGCCGAAGAACGGCATCGCCTATTCGGTCGAGCAGGCCCGCCTGGTGGCCGCCGATCTCGACCTGCCGCTGGTGGTGCGTCCGTCCTACGTGCTCGGCGGCCGCGCGATGCAGATCATCCGCGAGGAGACCCAGCTCAACGACTACCTGCTGGGAACGCTGCCTGAGCTGGTGCCCGCCGACGTCAAGGCGCGCTACCCGAACGACAAGACCGGGCAGATCAACACCGTGCTCGGCAAGAACCCGCTGCTGTTCGACCGCTATCTGTCGGATGCGACCGAAGTCGACGTCGACTGCCTCTCCGACGGCAAGGACACCTTCATCGTCGGCATCATGGAGCACATCGAGGAAGCCGGCATCCACTCCGGCGATTCAGCGTGCTCGCTGCCGCCGCATTCGCTCGACGCGAAGACCATCGAGGAGCTGGAGCGGCAGACCCGCGAGCTCGCGCTCGGCCTCGACGTGGTCGGCCTGATGAACGTGCAATACGCCATCAAGGACGGCGAGATCTACGTGCTTGAGGTCAACCCGCGCGCATCCCGCACCGTGCCGTTCGTCGCCAAGGTGATCGGCATGCCGGTCGCCAAGATCGCGGCGCGGATCATGGCCGGCGAAAAGCTCGCCGACTTCAAGCTGAAGAAGAAGAAGCTCGGCCATGTCGGCGTGAAGGAATCGGTATTCCCGTTCGCGCGCTTCCCGGGCGTCGACACCGTGCTCGGACCGGAGATGCGCTCGACCGGCGAGGTGATGGGCATCGACCGCTCCTTCGAGGTCGCATTCGCAAAGAGCCAGCTCGGCGGCGGCACCCGCGTGCCGCGCCAGGGCACGGTGTTTGTTTCTGTGCGTGGCGACGACAAGATGCGGATCGCGGATGCGGTGCGGCTGCTGCACTCGCTCGGCTTCAAGGTGATGGCAACCTCGGGCACGCAGCGCTACCTCAGCGACAACGGCGTGCCGACGGAAAAGGTGAACAAGGTGCTCGAAGGCCGGCCGCACATCGTCGACGCCATCACCAATGGCGACGTCCAGCTGGTCTTCAATACCACCGAAGGTCCGCAGGCGCTGGCCGACAGCCGTTCGCTGCGGCGGGCTGCCCTCTTGCATAAAGTGCCATATTACACCACTCTTTCGGGTGCGGTGGCGGCCGCACGGGGGATCCGGGCCTATCGGGACGGGGACCTTGAGGTCCGCACGCTTCAGAGTTACTTTTCCGAAAGCTGACCGCTGCCCGGGCTGAAGGCTTGACGCGGTCAATTAGCCGAATGGCTGGAACTCACCGCGCGATTGGATGTTGTCACGGCCCTTAGCGGGGCCGAATATCACTAGGCTTCCGGGCGCGTTTGGCGCCCTGATTCCTGCGTTAGCTGAACTGGATATTCGTGCACGCCGCCGGGTGCGCACGATGAAGGACCAAGATGATGGATAAGGTTCCGATGACCGCGGGTGGATACGCCGCGCTGACGGACGAGTTGAAGCATCGCCAATCGGTGGATCGTCCGCGCATCATCGAACACATCGCGGAGGCGCGCTCGCACGGCGATCTCTCCGAGAACGCCGAGTATCACGCCGCCAAGGAAGAGCAGTCGCACAACGAGGGGCGCATCGCCGAGCTCGAGGACAAGCTCGCGCGCGCCGACATCATCGACATTTCGAAACTGTCCGGCGACACCATCAAGTTCGGCGCGACGGTGACGCTGATCGATGAGGACACCGAGAAGAAAGCCGTGTGGCAACTCGTCGGCGAGGTCGAGGCCGATGCCAAGAAGGGCCGCATTTCCATCACCTCGCCGCTCGCGCGCGCGCTGATCGGCAAGAAGAAGGGCGCCACCGTCGAGGTGATGGCGCCGGGCGGCGCCAAGGCCTACGAGATCACCAAGGTCGAGTGGCGATAGTTACTCTCAAGTGACTGATGTAAAAAGGCCGCGTGTCGCACGCGGCTTTTTTGTGCGCGCGTTTTTGCGCCCGTCTGACAGCAATGTGAGTGGAGGCCGTGACATGTTTATGAAGTATAATCATGTCGGAGACTGGAATCAGACTGATGATTGCGCCGCAACAGGTGTCGCTGCGCGCGTCACCCTGTCGCTCTCGCGGTTTCGATCACGCGAGGAATGATTCCAGATGCAAGGTGTTGACATCACACTCTGGTGGCGAACACCGTGCGCTTCCGCTTCGTGCAATGTTCCAGCGTGTCACAGGGGGTAAATGACAATGGACCAGATGTTCTCCAAATGGCAGCCGACGGTGCTGAGCCTGTTCCGGTTCATCACCGGGCTGCTGCTGTTTCAGTACGGCGTCGCCAAGATCTTCAAGTTTCCCGTGGTCGCGTACTTCGCCAATATCCCGCCATTGATCCAGGCTGCCGGCTGGCTCGAACTGGTGCTCGGCGCGCTCTTGATGATCGGCCTGTTCTCGCGGCTGGTCGCATTCATCCTGTCGGGCGAGATGGCGTTCGCCTACTTCCTCGGCCACATGTTCAAGAACCCGGCCGAGCCGCAGTTCCTGCCGCTGCTCAACAACGGCACCGCGGCGATCCTGTTCTGCTTCGCCTGCCTCTACCTCGCGACCTCGGGCCCAGGTCCGATCAGCGTCGACGCCGCGATGGGCAGGAAGTGACAACGCTGAGATCCGTCCCGCTCAGCCGGGACGGATTCTTCGCGGCGGCGCCATACGACCGACAGCGGCAATCCCGTCGAACAATGAAGGAATAAGCCAAGAGAGCCTGAGGAGGCTGTCCAAGCGCGATGGGAGCAACCCGAGGAGGGTTGCAATGGGCAGGACCCCGGGGCCGATCTTCCAACCGGCCCAGACAGCGCCCGAACCATCCTTGACGAGAAAGCTAACGGTCCGAAGCGAAACGGTCCGAAGCGAGTTGCACCGTCTGGCGCCCGTCGTTCATGTCTCTCAACTGGTTTACGTAGTCCTCAGGCTTCTGCAAATGAAATGGAGTCTTCAAGCCCATGAAGCTGGCTATGCGACCAATAAAAGCCGTGCAATTGGTCGTTTCCGCGTTCCAGAGGGGCGAGGTCGCCTGAAGATGCTTGATGTACGCAAAGACCTTCTTCGCGTCGGCCTCACTTAGGTACACGCGATAGCTGGCCAACAAATACTGCACGTCAAGGTCGCCGTAACTTGCCCCCGTCTCGGAGGGCACCCAGGTCAGATGTCCCAGCATATAAGGCAGAACGTCGCCCGCCGGGTGCAGCCCGGCGACGTCGACCATCTTCTCGCTTGTCTTGCCGTACCAAACGAACGCATGCCCGTAAGAGGCAGCGGTTCGGGCACGAAAGTCCACATAGTACGGCCCTTTGGCCGCAGACCTTCGAACCGGTTTCGCGTCTGCTCCAGAAACGGAAGCACCCGGTCCAGCAACGGCCGCCGCCACAACCGACCTTGACGATGGTTTGCGCGGCTTTTCCTGCTGCAGCGGGGCTTGATCCGTTTGCGCAGCCAATTGCTGCGCGTGGCTGATGCCGCCCCCCAAAGTCACGGAAGCCGCAACGATACCGATTCCGGCAAGCAGCCGCAGGCCGATCCGTGTCCGCTTCGATTTTGGCACCTTCAGACCCTCACAAGGGCAAAGACATCCCCCAGACAGCGCCGTCCGCAAAAGCTGCAGGAATGCGCTGCCCGGGCGATCCTCGGATTAACCCTTGGTTACGATCGGGGCCGGAGCCTTGCCGACCGGGTACTTGCCGACCGGGGACTTGCCGACCGGGTACTTGCCGATTGGCGCCTTGCCAATCGGAGCCTGTTCGGCGACCGGCTGCGGGCGGGGGAGGTCGGCCGCACTGGCAGCAGCCACGAAACCAAATGTCGCAACTCCAGCAACCAGAAACTTCAGCATCGTCATCTCCGAGATGGAAAACTTGAGTGTGAACACCATACCCTCTGACGGGTGCGGTGTAATTAACGCTGTGCCGAAGGTTGTGGTCGTGCGGTCGTTTCTTTGCCGGATGTGGCAAAATCGACACGGACGATTGCTTGGCCTCGGTATCTGAATGCAGATTCGGGCAAGACTCGACCTGGTACAGCCGGCTTAGAACAACCTCGGCATAATGCGCCCGGTCCGGGCCATATACTCCCGATACTCGTTGCCGAACGTTTCCAGCATCATCTGCTCTTCTCTGGCAACACGGCCGAAAAACAGCACGCCAAATCCGATCAGGCCGGCAAAACCGGCTACCAAATTCGGCAACAGCAATGCCTGGGCGACAGCCCAAAGCCAGAATGCGGAATACATAGGGTGCCGAATCTTTCGATAGATCCCGATTGTGATCAGGTGATGATTTTCCCGCACGTCGAGGCTTAACGACCAGTTTCGACCGAGAGCGCGATGGGTTAGCCGGAACATGACCAGCGCTGCGATCGCCACGACAACGCCCAGCCAGGCTTGAGCTGGCTGGAAGTCGTACGATGCGAAATGAGGTATGGCCGTTGCCACATAGATGAACGGCACAATGCCAAGACCCGTGAGCGATATCAGCAGCAGGGTGTTCTCGCGAGCGCCGCGGACGCTCCGCACGACCTTTTCACGGCGAGCACGACGCGCGTATCTGTAGCGGATCAGATACCAACCAACCGCCATCATAACGAACACGAACTTGGCAATGCCAGGCGTCATCGTGGGCCAAGGGCTCGCTTCGCTGGCGCGCCATCCTTGCCGACCATCGAAACGGCGCCGTCCTTAGCGAGCGTCTGAGATTTGACCGAAACAGATCCACCGACCAACATGAAGCAATCATACAAGGCTTGCAGGTCGTTGCCACTGATAACTTGACAGTGGACGGGTAGAATCCAAGGCGGACGCGTCGCCGGCTTCGCTCTTTTGGGACGGTTGACCCAACGCGGCGGGCGGCGGTGGTCGTGTCAGCTCTTTCTATCTCGCCTGCGGCGAAGCCACGATGGCTCTCCGGTCTATCATCGCCAACACGCGCGGGAGTAACCGCGACGCAATGAAAGCATGGCCGTCAGCCGTGAGGTGGATGAAGTCAAAAGCGTAGTACTGTGGAGGAATTTCTTCGTCATACACGATCACTTTGATGGCGCGATCACGCAATCGCCGCTCCATCGCCGCGATATTGGCCGCCCGCTGCTCTTTCGTAACAAGGAAACGCCTGTCATTGCCCCCGGGCTGCAGGATGACGATGTCGGTTCCCCTTGGCACGTCGCTGTCGATGCGCTTGAGCATGCCGGCCGTGGTATCAAATGGAACGCCGGCATTGACGACGTTCGCACTGACGCCCTTCTCTCTCAGCAGGACCTCTAACTTGGCTGGGTAAGCGCCCTGCTTCCCGACGTACCAGCCTTGCGTGTTGCTTGCGCCGACCGCCACGACACGAATCGGCTTTGTAAAGCCGGCGCACACGATCGCCAGGATACACATGGCTATGGCAATCGAGACTTTCCTGAACGTCATCACCAGTTGCCTCACCGGCTGAAGCCTAAAGAAAAATATACACCGACACCGGGCTTCAGCAGAGGTGCGACGTCCAGCCCCGCTCGTTGCGTCGAACAGCGCCTTCAAACTGCCTTTCGGACGTCATGCTAGGAATTGGAGGAAGCTCCGGTTGCAGGCAAAACCAGGTTCGAAGGACTCTGGTGTTGCCGCGGGCGGGCGGATCCGATCGCCCTGATCTTTCGTATGACCATGCTATGCAGCGCCGCGCTTTTGTCGATGTTGAAGTGACTGACGTTTGCATCACGAACATAAAAGTTTGTAAGCTCGCCACGGAAGCCGGGGCCGCGGCTTATTCGGACGCCTTCATTCTTGTACAAATTCAGAACCCGCGCGACATTCGCCGTCGCCACGTGAGGCGATGTTCCGTCGAATGGCACAACCAAGGCGACCGGCACGCCCATTTGGCCAAGGTACTCCGCCATCGACATCACGGCATCCGCACCAAGAGAGTGCCCGACCAGTATGATAGGCCCACGCTGGCCCGCTCGATATTTTGCGACGATGTCGTCGGCAACGCTTCTCCACTGAGTGTGATTGGCGACAGCCGCGGCGATGCCAGCCGCTCGCAGCTGGGCGGCAAGGCCGTCCATGCCCAAGGAAAAGACGTTCAATAACCCGCGGAACAAATAGACGTGCGCCGTGGAAGAATGCAGTCGAGCGGGCGAACCGGTCGATCTCATTGCAACGGATATTGCAGGACTCGCCTGAGCCGCGCCGTTCAAATGCAAGCTGCTCGCAAAAAGAACCGCCAAGACGGCGCATACCAGCGCCGCGCTGTAACGCAATCTCTCCATTTCTGGATTCCCCGCCAACCCCAAGTCCAGCGGCATTAGATCAGACTTTGGAATCGGACAATCAAGAAACCATTGCTGGAAACGTGTTGAGGCACGCCAATTGGCTGGCTGTCACGGATTTGCCACACCGAAAGAAGCGATCAAGCGACGACCGTTCGTCACCACCCGGCTGTCACTTGGCTCTCATTCTAGCGCCGTCAGCCGTATTTTTTCAGTCAAGGCCAATCTCCATGGGTGCACCAAGCAGATCGAGTGGTAAATTCGTAGGCTGAGATCCACATGATCCATGTCAAGTTCACCTGGGATTTCAGGATCAGCGTCGTAAGATTTCCCGGTAAACTATCGATCCGTTTGCAGATTCGAGTTGCTGGATGATTCAACGACGGCACGTCTTCCACATTGGTGGTTACGATCCAATCACTCCAGAAGAGCAGGTTGAACGCTTGCGCCGCTCGCTGTCGAGCTTCGAAAAGATTTGGGGCGCTTCTTCACGGCTGTCGGAAATCTCGAACGCATCTGCAATCAATGCTTCATGCAACCTGGAAGCATGGGGACCGAACTGGAAAACCTGCATCACCTTCGAGATGCTCCGCTGGGACGATCTCATCCGGCGCGATTCCGGAGTCGGGATGGTACCTCGGCTGGTTCAGTCCACGGTCGCGCTATTCGACTTCATCTTGACCGGAACAATATTCAGATATGCGATCGCAAGCTGGAAATACGCTCTCTTCTTCCTCTTTCCATATTGCTGTTTGCTGTTGATTGCACTTTGCAGCGCCGGGCTATCCTATCTGGTGGTCAGGCCGATACCCGCTACATTCTGGGTAGAACAGTTGCTGCTTGGCATTTTTCTATCACTTGCCATCTTCATCAGCGCGGTGCTCTGGATTGGACCCAAGCGTCGGATAAATCACATTCTCGACGACGCTATTTTTTCCCACCAGTTTCTTTACGGGCAAAGAAGCGAAGTTGATGAACGACTCAACGATTTTGCGGCCGTGATATCAAGAAAAGCTCGGGCCGCAGACGTTGATGAAATTCTGATTGTTGGCCATTCCCTCGGCGCTGCGCTCTCGATAGCGGCGGTCGCGCGCGCGCTAAAGTTGGATCCTCTGCTTGAAACGCGAGGACCGAAGTTGTGCATTCTCACTATAGGCGCCACTATTCCCAAATTCTCGTTGCATCCGATGGGCAACCAAATACGGGAAGCGGCACAACTTGTAGCTGGAACGCCTGCCGTCGGCTGGGTCGAATATCAGGCACGAGATGACGCAATCAGTTTCTATCGCTTCGACCCCGTCACGCTGAAACGTATCGGTCGAGACCATTCAGAAGGGCGCCCAAAGATTCGGCGCGTCCAAATACATTCAATGGTGGATCCGATCCGCTTCAGACGTCATCGATTCAACTTTATGCAGATGCATTATCAGTTCTTGATGGGAAACGACCGGCGCTCGGTCTACGACTACTGCGTGATTACTTGCGGCCCGCTCGAGTTCAACGTCGCGACTTCACCGTCCGGGGCTGTTGAACTATTCGAGGCAAACGGTTCGGTGATGACAGCCCGAAATTGAGTAGACTCTTCGCTCCAGCCAACGCATCGCCCCGAAATGACGCGCCACGGCGCTAGCCCGCCGCCTTCAGTCCCAGCGGCACTGCGGCTTCGTACTTCGAATTGTGCAGCACCAGCGAGGTCCTGACGTTGCGCACATGCGGCGCGGCCGTCAGGTGCGTGACGAAATCCTGGAACGTCGCCATGTCGGGGGCGACGCATTTGAGGATAAAATCAACTTCGCCCGACAGCATCCAGCATTCCCGCACCAACGGCTCGGCGCGCACGAAATTCTCGAAGGCGCGCAGATCGGCATCGGCCTGGCTCGACAGATGCACCGAGGCGAACACCGTGACGTCGTAGCCGAGGCGGCGCGGATCGAGCAGACCGCGATATCCCTGGATGTAGCCTTCCTCCTCCAGCGCCCGGACCCTGCGCAGGCAGGGCGGCGGCGAGATACCGACGCGTTTGGCCAGTTCCACGTTGGTGATTCGGCCATCAGCCTGGATCTCGGCGAGGATTTTGAGGTCGATCTCGTCAAGGTTCTTCGACACGCGACTACAGTTCCCCTGGGGTTTGGAAGGCTTGGCAGGTCTGCCGGTAACTCTCATAGCGCAGCCAGCCCACCTTGCGCAATTTTATTGCGCGTGCAGCGCAGGATTTCGCGATTGTGACCTTCAGTTCCGGGGAAAAATCGCTGCCATGGATTGCAAATCTTGCATAGCTTCCCAGATATCCTAGACTTGGATTTGACACTTTTGGCGCCGCCGTGACCGTTTCCGGGGCGCTTCCCGCACAAGTCCTTGATCAAAATCCCCAAAAGAGAGGGATCTCGCAATGCCCGCGCCTACCCATGCCAAGGTCGTCATCATCGGGTCCGGCCCCGCCGGTTACACCGCAGCGATCTACGCGGCGCGCGCGATGCTCGAACCGATCCTGATCCAGGGCATTCAGCCGGGCGGGCAGCTCGTCATCACCACCGACGTGGAAAACTATCCCGGCTTCGCGGACGTTATCCAAGGCCCTTGGCTGATGGAGCAGATGGAGAAGCAGGCAGCCTATGTCGGCACCAAGATCGTCACCGACCTCGTCACCAAGCTGGAGCTCGGCCAGCGGCCGTTCCGCCTGACCTGCGACTCCGGCGACGTCTATCTCGCCGAGACCGTCGTCCTCGCCACCGGCGCCCAGGCGCGCTGGCTCGGGCTACCCTCGGAAGAGAAATTTCAGGGCGGCGGCGTGTCGGCCTGCGCGACCTGCGACGGCTTCTTCTACCGCGGCAAGGAGGTCGTGGTGGTCGGCGGTGGCAACACCGCAGTCGAGGAAGCGCTGTACCTGACCAACCACGCCTCCCAGGTCACCATCGTGCATCGCCGCAATCATTTCCGCGCCGAGCGCATCCTGCAGGAGCGGCTGTTCAAGCATCCCAAGATCAAGGTGGTGTGGAACTCCGCGATCGACGAGATCTGCGGTTCGGAGAATCCGAGCAAGGTCACCCATGTGCGGCTGAAGAACGTCAAGACCGGCGCGCTGACGAACCTCAAGACCGACGGCGTCTTCGTCGCGATCGGCCATGCGCCGGCGACCGAGCTCGTCAAAGGCCAGATCAAGCTGAAACCGTCGGGCTATGTCGAGGTGGCGCCGAACTCCACGGCGACTTCGGTGCCCGGCCTGTTCGCCGCAGGCGACGTGGCGGACGAAACCTTTCGGCAGGCGGTCACCGCCGCCGGCCTCGGCTGCATGGCAGCGCTCGAGGCGGAACGCTTCCTGGCTCTTCGCGCGAGCGATCGCGCAGCGGCGGAATAATCATGGCACGATCTCGCGACGGATTTACAGATATGGATTGGGACAAGCTGAAGGTCTTTCACGCAGCGGCTGAGGCTGGCAGCTTCACGCATGCCGGCGAACAGCTCGGCCTGTCGCAATCGGCAGTCTCCCGCCAGGTCAGCGCGCTGGAGCAGGAGCTCTCGGTTTCGCTGTTTCACCGCCATGCCCGCGGCCTTATCCTCACCGAACAGGGCGACCTGTTGTTCCGCACCGCGCATGACGTGTTCATGCAGTTGCAGGCGGCCCGCGCCAAGCTCACCGACAGCCGCGAGCGGCCGAGCGGCGACCTCAAGATCACGACGCCGCCCGCGCTCGGCATCAACTGGCTGATCCCGCGGCTCGACGAGTTCGTTGCGCTCTATCCGGACATCCGGATTTCGCTGATCGTCACCGACGAGGATCTCGACCTGTCGATGCGCGAGGCTGATGTCGCGATCCGCACCCGCAAGCCGACCCAGCCGGACCTGATCCAGCGCAAGCTGTTCTCGATCGGCTTCCATGCCTATTGCTCGCCGGAATACATCAAGCGCTTCGGTACACCGCGGACGCTGGATGATCTCGACTCGCACCGCATCATCATGCTCGGTGACTCGCAGGTGCCGCCGCATCTGCAGAACCGCAGCTGGCTGATCGATGCCGGCCGCAACGGCTCCGGTCCGCGCGAGCCCTACTTCAAGGTCAACAACATCCTCGGCCTCGTGCGCGCCTGCCAGCAGGGCCTCGGCATCGCCGCGCTGCCGGACTATCTGGTCGAACAGAACAACCTCGTGCAGCTGTTCGGCGAGTCCGACTCGATCGCGCTCGACACCTACTTCGTCTATCCAGAAGAGCTGAAGACGGTGGCCCGGGTGCAGGTGTTCCGCGACTTCGTGGTCAGCAAGGCGCAGCGCTGGCCGTCCTGATTAAGCCGCCCTTATGGGCTGGGTTATGGGCTTTCCGCGCTGCCCCAAGAGGCCCCTGAATCTCCGCATGACTGACATGCGACCTGGATAGTTGCTGCAGGGCGCCGATGGGGATCATATTGTTTACACGCTGAGCGGTCGCGTCGCGCATATGTCCCCCTCCTCCAGTGGCGCGGAAGTTCAGTAATCCCTCTTGGAAGGTGATTGTGTCGGCCTCACGTGGCCAATACCTTAAGCCGGGCTCTCTCGAGCCCGGCTTTTTTTCATCGCCGTGTCTTTTCATCGCTATGTCACGCTCAACCCTGCCGCACGCCCCGGTCAGCGCGTGCATTGACAACAACCTCGCAGCGCAGCATCATTGTCCCATGATCACGACTTCGTGCGCCGCTCTGTCGTCGAAAAAAGGTCCCCTCCCGGGGACACGAGATCGCGCGCGATAAGATCACCTTCGCATTCAAACCGATCCCGAAACCCCGCCGCCTGGACGGGGTTTTTTGTTGGTCCCGTCTCCGGCTTTGCCCCCTTAGGAGATGGAACATGACTGACTTACACCAGCAATTGCAGGGCCTCTGGCTGCCCCTGATCACGCCGTTCCGCGACGGCGAGCTCGACGTCACCTCGCTGCGCCGCCTCGTGCGGCACTACGCCAGCGGCCCAGTCGACGGCTTCATCCTCGGCGCAACGTCCGGTGAAGGCATGGCGCTCAGCACGGATGAACTCGAGGAGCTGGTGAGCGTCGTGCTCGCCGAGCTCAGTGCCAGCTCCCGCCATTTGCCGGTCGTTCTCGGGCTCTCCGGCGCCTCAACCGCCCGGATGAAGCATGCGCTGGATGACACCGCCGACTGGCCGATCAACGGCTATCTGATCGCGAGCCCCTACTACACCCGCCCGTCGCAACGCGGGCTCGTGCAGCACTTCAACGCGCTCGCCGATCATGCGGCATGGCCCATCGTGCTCTACAACATTCCCTATCGCACGGCGGTGAACCTCACCAACGAGACGTTGCTGACGCTCGCGGAACATCCCAACATCGCCGGCATGAAGGATTGCTGCGCCGACCGCGCGCAGTCGATCGACTTCCTCAGCCGGCGGCCGTCGGGCTTCCGCGTGATGACCGGCGAGGATGCACAGACGTTCGATGCGCTCTCTGACGGCGCCGACGGCGCGATCCTGCTGTCCGCACATCTGGAAACAAATATTTTCGCTTCGATCCGCACGTTGTTGCGGCAGGGCCAGCGCGACGCGGCGCTGGCCGCCTGGCAGAGCGTGGTCGGCCTGACCCGGCTGCTGTTCGCCGAGCCGAGCCCCGCGCCGGCCAAGCACTGGCTGTGGCGGCAGGGGCTGATCGACAGTCCCGAGGTGCGGCTGCCGATGGTGGAGGTGAGCGAGGATCTCGCAACCTGGCTTGATGCCGAGATGGAGCGGCGCGCACAGCTTCTACTGCCGGCGTGAATGCTCTTCTCCCTCTCCCCGTTCTTACGGGGAGAGGGTCGGGGTGAGGGGCCGTCTCCGCGAACGTCGTGAGAGACGGACTCGGGGAGATCTCGCGATGCGATCCGACCTCTCCCCGCAAGCGGGGCGAGGTACGAGACGCCTAGTCCAGCTTGACGCGTGAAAGCCTCAGCGCGTTGCCGATCACGCTGACCGAGGACAGCGCCATCGCCGCGGCGGCGACGATCGGCGACAGCAGGATGCCGAACAGCGGATACAGCACGCCGGCCGCGATCGGTACGCCGGCGGCGTTGTAGACGAAGGCGAACGCCAAATTCTGGCGGATATTGCGCATGGTGGCGACCGACAATCGCCGCGCGCGGACGAGGCCCATCAGGTCTCCGGTCAAGAGCGTGATGCCGGCGCTCTCGATCGCGACATCGGTGCCGCCACCCATCGCGATGCCGACATCGGCGGCGGCCAGCGCCGGCGCGTCATTGACGCCGTCGCCGGCCATCGCGACGACACGGCCCTCGCCGCGCAGCCGCTGCACGACCTCGCTCTTGCGCTCCGGCAACACGCCGGCCTCGATTTCGTCGATCCCAAGCCTGTGCGCCACCGCGCGCGCGGTGGTCTCATTGTCGCCGGTCAGCATCACGATGCGCAGGCCCTCAGTGCGCAGCGCCTGCAGCGCGTTGGCTGCGGACGCCTTGACCGGATCGGCAATCGCGATCGCGCCGGCGATGCGGCCGTCGACCGCGACATAGATCGCAGTGGCGCCGTCCCGGCGTGCCGCCTCGGCGGCCTGGTCGAGCGCTGCCGTGGCGATCTTCAGGTCGCCCATCAGTACGGCGTTGCCGAGGGCAATCTGCCTGCCCTCGACGGTGCCAGTCGCGCCCTTGCCGGAGGGCGAGGCGAAGTTGCTCACGGTGACGGAACCGAGCTTGCGCTCCTTCGCCGCAGAGATGATCGCCTGCGCCAGCGGATGCTCGCTGCCCTGCTCGACGCCGGCGGCAAGGCGCAGCAGATCGTTCTCGTCGAACCCTTCGGCGGCAATGATGCGCACGACCTTCGGCTTGCCCTCGGTCAGCGTGCCGGTCTTGTCGATGACCAGCGTGTCGACCGCCTCCATCCGCTCCAGCGCCTGCGCGTCGCGGATCAGGATGCCGGAATGCGCGCCACGGCCGACGCCGACCATGATCGACATCGGAGTTGCCAACCCGAGCGCGCAGGGGCAGGCGATGATCAGCACGGTCACGGCAGCAACCAGCGCAAAGGTCAGGCGCGGCTCCGGACCGAACACCGTCCAGGCGATGAAGGCGAGCACGGCTGTGGCGATCACCGCCGGCACGAACCAGCCGGCGACACGATCGGCGAGCCGCTGGATCGGCGCGCGCGAGCGCTGCGCCTTCGCCACCATGTCGACGATGCGCGACAGCATGGTATCGCGGCCGATCTTCTCGGCACGCATCACGAGGCCGCCGCTCTGGTTGACGGTGCCGCCGATCACGCTCTCGCCCTCGGCCTTCGTGACCGGCATCGATTCACCCGTCACCATGGATTCGTCGATCACCGCGTTGCCCTCGATGACGACGCCGTCGACCGGAACCTTCTCGCCCGGGCGCACGCGCAGCCGATCGCCGACCTTGATCGCGTCAATGTCGATGTCCTCGTCACCGTGATCGGTGATGCGCCGCGCCGTCTTGGGCGCAAGGCCGAGCAGCGCGCGGATCGCGCCCGAGGTCTGGGCGCGGGCGCGCAATTCCAGCACCTGGCCGAGCAGCACCAGCACCGTGATCACGGCCGCCGCCTCGAAATACACCGCGACCGCGCCGTGCATGCCGCGGAAGGCCGGCGGGAACAGCTGCGGCGCCAGCGTGGCGACCACGCTGTAGACATAGGCGACACCAACACCCATCGCGATCAACGTGAACATGTTGAGATTGCGCGTGACCAGCGACTGCCAGCCGCGCACGAAGAACGGCGCGCCGGCCCACAGCACGACCGGCGTCGCGAGCACGAAGGAGATCCAGTTCGACCAGTCCTGCGGCACCAGATGCCCCAGCCCGAGATGGCCGCCCATCTCGAGCACGAACACGGGCAGCGTCAGCGCCAGCGCGATCCAGAACCGCCGGACCATGTCGATCAATTCGGGATCCGGCCCGTCGTCGAGCGAGATTTGCTCGGGCTCGAGCGCCATGCCGCAGATCGGGCAGGAGCCGGGGCCGACCTGACGTACCTCGGGATGCATCGGGCAGGTGTAGATCGTGCCCGCGGGCGCCGGCGGCTCCGGCTCGCGCGGCTTCAGGAATTTCTCCGGCTCGGCCTCGAAGCGCTCGCGGCAGCGGCCGCTGCAGAACAGATACTCCTCACCCTTGTAGCTGAAGCGGTGCTTGGCGGTCGCCGGGTTGACCTTCATGCCGCACACCGGATCGATCGCGAACGCCGTCTCGGCCGGCGCGGCGTCGTGATCATGCTTGCCGCCGCAGCAGGCATGCGCGGCCGCCCCATGATGGTGATGATCCGCGTGCGAATGGTCGTGCTCTGCGTGTGCCACGAGACTCTTCCCGGCCGGTATCCCGGCCTCTTGATTAATATACCCTAGGGGGGTATATGAGACCTATGAGAGAAGAGGTCAAGACATCCTGTTTAAAACGGCTCAAACGGATCGAGGGTCAGATCCGCGGGTTGGCCGCCATGGTCGAGGACGACCGCTATTGCATCGACGTGGTGACGCAGATCGCCGCCGCGCGCGCGGCGTTGCGCCGCGTCGAGGAGGAGGTCCTGCGCGATCATGTGGCGCATTGCGTGGAGCATGCGATCTCGTCCGGCGACAAGGCCGACCAGCGGCGCAAGATCACCGAGCTGATGGACGTGATCGGCCGCGCGGACCGTTAGGGCGCAGCCGTTCTACGGGCGCTAACCTCGCCGCTTCCGACGGAGTCGAGAGCGGCGCCTCACATTCCGTGTCGTCCCGGCGAAAGCCGGGCGGTGGATTCACACTCGAAGTGCAACACTTGGGAGAAGGCCTCGGCGGGAGTTTGGAAGTCAAGAGATTTGCGCGGGGTGTTGTTGTAGGCGTTGAAGGACTGATGGAAGCGGCGGGTCGGGAGGGTTGCGAGGTCGGTTTTGCGCGGGATGAAGCGCCGCATTCGACCGATCGCATTCTCGATGCCGCCCTTCTGCCAGGGCGCGTGCGGATCGCAGAAGAAGGTCTCGATCGCGAGGCGGTGCAGCGCCGTGTGGCAGGCGAACTCGGTGCCATTGTCGAAGGTGACGGTCTGGCACAGGTCCTGTGGCAGGGATGCGAACAAGCGAACGAGATGACGGGCGACCCCGCGCGCAACCTTGCTGGCGAGGCGGATGCCGAGCAGCAGGCGCGAGGTGCGCTCATGCACAGTCAGGACGGCCTGACCGTATTTGGAGAACATCATCAGGTCGGCTTCCCAATGACCGGGAGTGCTGCGATCGGCGGCCTCGATAGGCCGTTGATCCAAGGAAACACGGCCTTCGATGAAGCTTGCGGGGCTGCCGCCCTTCTTGCCGCGGTAACCGCGCTTGCTCTTGCCGCGCGGCAGATAACGCCGCCAGCTGAAGTCCGAGGTGCGTCGGATCTGGGCGTAGATGAAGCGGTAGATGGTCTCGTGGGAGATCACCTTGCGGCCGTGTTCGCGGGCCAGCCGGCCGGCGACCTGCTCGGGCGACCAGCCCCGACCCAGGCGTTCCAACACCGCACGGCGCAGGCCGGGCTCCCGTTCGAGGCGTACGCCCGTCCAGCGCCGTGCTCGCATCTGTTGCTGGGCATAGCTGGGTTTGTAGCCGACCTGGACGCCTCGATTGCGGGTCAGCTCCCGAGAGATCGTTGATGGCGAGCGATCCAGAGCTGCCGCGATTTGCCGGACCGAGCTGCCATTGGCCGAAAGCCGGGCAATCTCGCATCGCTCGTCCAGGGATAGCTGCTCGTAACTCCGCCCCATCGCAACACCTCCTCAAGGAAGTGTTGCACTTCGTTTGTGAACTCAGGGGCCCCATAACCACAGGGAGTGGTTGTTTGTGCGAGGTGGGGCCCCAGCGTGCTTCATAACCACGGCCGGTGGTTATGGGTCCCGGGTCGCGCTTCGCTTGCCCGGGACGACGTGGGAAAGATCAAGCTCAGGTGTTGAAGCGGAAATGCATGACGTCGCCGTCGGCGACGACGTAGTCCTTGCCTTCAAGCCGCAGCTTGCCTGCATCGCGCGCACCGGCTTCGCCGTTGCCGGCGATGTAATCCGCGTACGCGATGGTCTCGGCGCGGATAAAGCCCTTCTCGAAATCGGTATGGATCACGCCGGCGGCGGCCGGCGCCTTGGTGCCGCGGTCGATGGTCCAGGCACGCGCTTCCTTCGGGCCGACGGTGAAATAGGTGATGAGGTCGAGCAGCTGGTAGCCGGCGCGGATCAGCCGATCGAGCCCGGCCTCTTCGAGGCCGAGCGTCTCCAGGAAGTCGACACGCTCCTCGCGCGACAGCGTCGCGATCTCGGATTCGATCTTGGCCGAGATCACGACCGCGACCGCGCCCTCCTCCTTGGCGCGTTCGAACACCGCCTTCGAGAAATTGTTGCCGTCCTTCGCCGAGCCTTCCTCGACGTTGCAGACATAGAGCACCGGCTTCGAGGTCAGGAGCCCGAGCATGCGGAACGCACGCTCCTCCTCCGGCTTGCGCTCCAGCCCGCGCGCCGGCTTGCCGTCGCGCAGCAGCACCAGCGCGCGGTTGACGAGCTCGAGCTGCTCCTTGGCTTCCTTGTCGTTGCCCTTGGCCTTCTTCGACAGGTTGTCGACGCGCTTCTCGAGGCTGTCGAGGTCGGACAGCATCAGCTCGGTCTCGATGGTCTCGATATCGGCGAGCGGCGCGATCTTGCCTTCGACATGGGTGATGTCGGAATCCTCGAAGCAGCGCACCACATGAGCGATGGCATCGACCTCGCGGATGTTGGCGAGGAACTGGTTGCCGAGGCCTTCGCCCTGCGACGCGCCGCGCACCAGGCCCGCGATATCGACGAAGGTCAGCCGGGTCGGGATGATCTGCGCGGACTTGGCGATCGCCGACAGCTTCTCCAGCCGCGGATCGGGCACCGCCACCTCGCCGACATTCGGCTCGATGGTGCAGAACGGATAGTTCGCCGCCTGGGCAGCCGCCGTCTCGGTCAGCGCATTGAACAGCGTCGACTTGCCGACGTTAGGCAGCCCGACGATCCCGCATTTGAATCCCATGTCTTCCTCAACGTTCTCTGGTTTGTCATGGCCGGGCTCGTCCCGGCCATCCACGTCTTTCTGCGCAACTGGCACCAAAGACGTGGATGCCCGGCACAAGGCCGGGCATGACGACAAGGGAAATCAGGCTGGCTCGCCGCCGTTCTCACCCTTGTCGAAAAATCCCTTGGCCTGCATCGTCAGATGCACCTTGTTGGCGAACGAGGCGTCGTGCCCCGTCGCCAGCAGGCCGGCATTGTCGGCGATGGCCTGGCACAAGGCCTCCACCCACGCCCGGTCGCTCTTGGCGAAGTCCGACAGTACGTGGCTGTGCACGAGCTCCCTGACGCCGGGATGACCGATCCCGATCCGCACGCGCCGATATTCGTTGCCGATATGCGCGGAGATCGAGCGCAGCCCGTTATGGCCGGCGATCCCGCCGCCGATCTTGACGCGCACCTTGCCGGGCGGCAGTTCGAGCTCGTCCTGGAACACGGTGATGTCGGAGGGGGCAAGCTTGAAGAAGTTCGCCGCTTCCTGCACTGCGCGCCCGGAGTCGTTCATGTAGGTGGTCGGCTTCAGCAGCACGACCTTCTCACGGTCGACCACGCCTTCGGAGGTCTCGCCCTGAAAGCGACGGCGCCATGGTGCGAAACCATGACGCCGTGCAATCTCGTCGACCGCCAGGAAGCCGATATTGTGCCGGTTGCTGGCGTATTTCGCGCCGGGATTACCGAGACCGACAAAAAGGCGCATGGCGCGGCATCCCGCGTCGGCGCGCCATCAGATGATTGCGCGCCGACCTGATCGATTACTTCTTCTTGTCGCCACCGCCGGCGGGAGCCTTGGCACCCGCGGCCGGGGCCGCAGCACCTGCAGCCGGAGCCGCCGCAGCGGCCGGAGCAGCACCCGCGGCCGGAGCCGCAGCGCCACCTGCAGCCGCCGCAGCCGCGGCCTTCTGCTCTTCGGCGTAGCCGGACGGCGGCACGATGGTGACCAGCGTTGCGTCCTCGCGGGTCAGCGACTTCACACCCGCGGGCAGCTTGACCTCGGAGAGATGCAGCGAGTAGCTGATCTCAAGCGCGCCGACATCGGCCTCGATATATTGCGGGATGTTGTCGACCGAGCACTCGAGGTCGAGCGTGTGGGTGACGATGTTGACGGTGCCACCGCGCTTGACGCCCGGCGAGCTTTCGCCGTTCACGATGTGCAGCGGCACGCTGACGCGGATGGTGGCGCCTTCGCCGAGCCGCATGAAGTCGACATGGAGCGGGAAGTCCTTCACCGGATCGAGGTGGAAGTCGCGCGGAATCACGCGGTGCTTCTTGCCCTCGAGGTCGATGTCATAGATCGTGGTCAGGAACCGGCCCGCCAGGATGCGCTGGCGCAGTTCACGATCGTCGACCGAGATGGTGACGGGGGGTTGGTTGTCTCCGTAGATCACTCCGGGAACTCTCCCGGCGCGACGCTCTGCCCGGGCGGCCCCCTTGCCGCTCTTCGGACGCGCGGTCGCCTTCAATTCCTTGACGGTCGCCATAGCGTTAAGTCCTTGTATTTAAAAAGTTAAAGGCCGCAGCGCGGCCCATGCTCAGGTCCACAGCAAGCCTCCAGGGGTGCGGGGGCCGCGGACGTGGCGGGCTTTTAGCCCCAAAGGGCCGAAATGACAAGGAAATGAAGGGATTTTTCTGCGGGCCTAGCTGCGCCCCCAATCTGTCATGCCCGGGCAGAAGCGCGAAGCGCGTCTTCGCACTAGATGACCCGGCATCCATCAAAAAGAGGACTCTCTCGTAGGAGGATGGATGGCCGGGTCAGGCCCGGCCATGACGATCGGAGCAAGATCAGCTCGCGCCGCCTACCCCGAGCTTGGCTTCCAGCGCCGCGATCCGGGCCTTCAGCGCCTCGTTCTCCTCGCGTGCCAGGCGGGCCATGTCCTTGACCGCGTCGAATTCCTCGCGCTTGACCACGTCGAGGTCGCGCAGGATGCGTTCGGCCTGGTTGCGCATGACGGTGTCGACCTCGCGCTTGACGCCCTGCGCGGCGCCGGCGGCGTCGTTCATCAGACGGCCGATCTCATCGAAAAACCGGTTGCTGGTCTGGGTCATCTCGCAAAACTCTCCGCGTTCACTGGATTGCCAGAAGACAATGGCGATCCCCGCCATCCGGTTCAAGTCCGCCGCGAATGGCAGACCTTGCGGCAGCTTGCCTTGTCATGCTCCGGTTTCCTTGCAATCGTATGAACTCACAACAGAAATCGCACACATAACGCGAGCAGGAACGCCATGATCGAGCATACCGTCGAGATCGAGACCAAGGACGGCAAGACCACCACCTTCATCACCCATCCGGAGCGCGGCGGCCCCTTCCCTGTCGTCATCTTCTACATGGATGCGCCGGCGATCCGCGAGGAGCTGCGCGACATGGCGCGGCGGCTCGGCACGTCAGGCTATTATGTGATGCTGCCCAACATGTATTACCGCGCCGGCGTGATGGAGCTCGGCCCAATCAATCCCGATCCGGAATCGCCGGAGCGCAAGCGCATGTTCGAGCTGATGCACTCGCTCAACATTCCGCTTGTCATGGAAGACACCAGGGGCCTGCTCGCCTATGCCGAGACGCAGAAGGCCGCCAACACCAAGATCATCGGCACGGTCGGCTATTGCATGAGCGGCCGCTACGCCGTGAACGCGGCGACGCATTTTCCCGACAAGGTCAAGGCCGCCGCCTCGGTCTACGGCACGCATCTGGCGACCGATCAGCCCGACAGCCCGCATCTCGCCGCGCAGAAGACCAGGGCCGAGCTCTATTTCGCCTGCGCCGAGACCGACATCTACGCGCCGGCGGAGATCATCGAGCAGGTGAAGGCCGGCATGAAGGGCACGACCAACGAGGTCGAGATCTATCCCGGCACCCATCACGGCTTCGCCTTCCCCAAGCGCCCGGTCTATGACCGCGACGCCGCCGAACGCCATTGGGAGCGGCTGCTCGCGCTCTATCGCCGCAATCTGGTTTGAGGCCTGAACCACGCGGATGGCCGACAGCGTACGAATTCGAGATTATCGAAGCTCCGATGCTGACGAGGTGAACCGGCTTGCGGTTACAGCCTTCGACCAATTCCGCGATGCCTTCCACGACTGGCCGGCGATGCGCACCGGCCTGTCAAAAACCTCCGAGCTGAGTTCCGGCGGCGAGATCATCGTCGCCGACCTTGGTGACCGGCTTGCCGGCGCGGTGGGCTATTTTGGGCCCGGCGTCAAAAAGGCCGCATTCTTCGATCAGGCATGGCCGATCATTCGCATGCTGGTCGTCGACCCCGTCGACACAGTCGACAGGAGGAAAGGACTCGGGCATGCGTTGACGTCGGAATGCTTTGCCAGAGCGCGGCGCGACCGGTGCCAGACCATCGCGCTTCACACGAGCCCCATCATGACGGTCGCCCTGCCGATGTATCTCAGGATGGGCTTCAGCAAGCTGCATGACGCCCCGCCCATTCACGGCGTGCCCTACGCCGTCTACACGAAAGCGCTCTGATCAAAATGCCATTCCTGCTGATCGACTTTCCGGTGTTCAACCCCGTGGCGCTCTCGCTCGGGCCGATCGTGATCCGCTGGTATGCGCTCGCCTATATCGTCGGCATCGTGCTGGGCTGGGTCTATGCCCGCTCACTGATCAAGAAAGAGCGGCTGTGGGGCGGCCCGGCGCCGATCACGCTGCCGCAGCTCGACGATTTCATCCTCTGGGTCACGATCGGCATCATCGTCGGCGGCCGCACCGGCTATGTGCTGTTCTACAACCTGCCCTTCTTCATGGCGCATCCGGGTGAGATCCTCGAATTGTGGAAGGGCGGCATGTCGTTCCACGGCGGCTTCCTCGGCTGCGTCGCCGCGGTGATGCTGTTTGCCCGCCGCAACAACATTTCGATCCTGTCGCTCGGCGACATCACCACCGCGGTGGCGCCGATCGGGCTGTTCCTCGGCCGGCTCGCCAATTTCATCAACAGCGAATTGTGGGGCCGTCACGCCGAGGCGAGCCTGCCCTGGGCCATGATCTTCCCCAATGGCGGACCGCTGCCGCGGCATCCGAGCCAGCTCTACGAGGCCGGGCTTGAGGGCATCGTGCTGTTCGTGGCGCTGGCCATCATGATCCGGATGGGGGCGCTGAAGCGGCCCGGCCTGATCCTCGGCAGCTTCATCACGATCTATGGCATTGCCCGCATCATCGGCGAGCACTTCAGGGAGCCCGACCCGCAGCTCGGATTCCTGTGGGGCGGATTAACCATGGGTATGCTGCTGTCGGTGCCAATGATTATTGTAGGCGTCATCATCATCAGGGCCTCCGTCCGTCGCAAGGCGAACGGACCGGCCCCGACTGCAACCTAAGCAAGTTCAATCCAAGGAACGCCGTGAGCGAACCCTCCCCGTTGCTGGACGAGATCAGGAAGCTGATCAAATTGTCCGGGCCGATGCCGGTCTGGCGCTACATGGAATTGTGCCTGATGCATCCGCAGTACGGCTACTATTTGTCGCGCGATCCGCTCGGCCGCGAGGGCGATTTCACCACGGCGCCCGAGGTCAGCCAGATGTTCGGCGAACTGCTCGGGCTGTGGAGCGCCTCGATCTGGCGCGCGATCGGCTCGCCGGAGACGCTGCGCCTGATCGAGCTCGGGCCCGGCCGCGGCACCATGATGGCCGACGCGCTGCGGGCGCTTCGCGTGGTGCCGCCGCTCTACCAGTCGCTCAGCATCCACCTCGTCGAGGTCAATCCGGTGCTGCGGGAGAAGCAGTACGAGACCCTGACGGGCGTGCGCAACATCACCTGGCACGACAGCATCGACGACGTGCCCGAGGGGCCGGCGGTGATCCTCGCCAACGAATATTTCGACGTGCTGCCGATCCACCAGATGGTCCGCCGCGAGACCGGCTGGCACGAGCGCACGGTCGGGATGGATGCCAATGGCAGCCTGTATTTCGCTCCCGCTCCCGAGCCGACGCCGCACTTCGAGGTGCTGCTGCCGCCGCTGGTGCGCGCCGCCCCGCTCGGCGCGGTGTTCGAATGGCGGCCCGACAACGAGATCATGAAGCTCGCAACGCGGGTGCGTGACCAGGACGGCGCCGCGCTGATCATCGATTACGGCCATCTGCGCAGCGACGCCGGCGACACCTTCCAGGCGATCGCGCGCCATAGCTTCGCCGACCCGCTGAAGAACCCGGGACAGGCCGACATCACGGCGCATGTCGATTTCCAGGCCCTGGCGCGCGCCGCCGAGGATGTCGGCGCGCGCGTCCACGGGCCGGCGACGCAGGGTGACTTCCTCAAGCGCCTCGGCGTCGAGGCCCGCGCCGCCGGACTGATGGCGAAGGCAAGCCCCGAAATGTCCGCCGACATCGCCGGTGCGCTGAAGCGCCTGACCGATTCCGGGCGCGGCGGGATGGGCTCGATGTTCAAGACGATAGCCATCTCCGACCCGCGCCTCACCTCGATCGCCGGACTGAGCGATCAGCCTGACGAGACCGAACAATGACATTGGGATCACCGCTGCTGTCGGCCATTCCGGGCCTGCGCCACGCCTTCTTCTCGCGCGAGGGCGGCGTCTCGGAGGGCATCTATGCCGCCCTCAACGGCGGGCTCGGCTCCAACGACGATCCGGCCAGGGTCGCGGAGAACCGGCGGCGGATGGCCGCGCAACTCGGCGTCCCGCTGGATCACCTGATCAGCGTGCATCAGGTCCACTCGCCCGACGTCGTGGTCGTGGACGGCCCTTGGAACGGCGCACCGCGCCCGAAGGCGGATGCGCTCGTCACACGCACCGAAGGGCTTGCGATATCGGTCACGACCGCCGACTGCGGCCCGATCCTGTGCGTCGATCCCAATGCGCGGGTGATCGGCGCTGCGCATGCCGGCTGGAAGGGCGCGCTGACCGGCATCCTGGAATCGACCATCGATGCGATGGAGAGGCTCGGCGCCCAGCGCAGCGGCATTGTCGCGGCGATCGGGCCGATGATCCGCAAGGAGTCCTACGAGGTCGGCAACGAATTCGTCGAGCGCTTCATCGAGGCCGATGCCGAGAACGGCGTGTTCTTCCTGCCCGGCGAGCGCGACGGACACGCGATGTTCGATCTCGCCGGCTTCATCCGGATGCGGCTGGAGAATGCCGGCGTGCTGATGATCGACGATCTCGGCATCGACACCTATTCCGACGAACGCTGCTTCAGCTACCGCCGCTCGGTGCATCGCAAGGAAGCCGATTACGGCCGGCACGTTCACGCCATCGCGCTGGAACGCTGAGACGAGCATTTTTAGCCGTCGCTGTGCGATAACGTCTTGACTCTCCACCTGCTGGAGACCGGACAAGCGGCGCATGACACAACGCACCTACAGCATCGGCGAGGCGGCGCGGCTCAGCGGCATCAGTGTCCGCAAGCTCCGCTTCTATTCGGACCAGGGATTGCTGCCGCCGGCCGGCCGCACCGCGAGCGGCTATCGCGTCTTCACCGACGACGAACTGGTTCGCCTCGACCTGATCCGCTGCCTGCGTGATGCGGGGCTCGGTCTCGACGCCATTCGTGAGGTCCTGACCAAGGAGCTCTCGCTGGTCGAGGCGCTCAAGCTCCGCCTCGAGACGCTGGAAGCGGAGATCGCGGCACAGCGCCGCGTCGCCTCGGCCCTGCGGGCTGCGTTGCGTTCACCGCAACTCACCGAAGCAGACTTGAGGAGATACCTGACCATGACCCAGCTGTCCCGCGCCGAGCGCCGCAACGTCGTCGAACGCTTTTTCGAGAAAGTGTCCGACGGCATCAACATCGACCGGAATTGGGTCCGGCAGATGATCGAAACCAGCGTGCCCGAATTGCCCGATGAGCCGACGCCCGCGCAATGCGACGCCTGGATCGAGCTTTCGGAGATGCTCAATGATCCCTCCCTTGTCGCCAACATCCGCGCCAACGCGGAGGACGTCTGGAATCACCGCGTGCTGGATCTCACCGCCTGGCAACAGGCCAACGAGGCCGTGCTGGCGAGGGCCAAAGAGATCATCGCGCGCGACCTCGGACCGACGTCGGAGGCGGGCCAGGTGCTGGCGCGCGATTGGCTCGAGACGTCGGCGCGATTGCTGAAGCGCGAGCCCGATCTGGAATTCCGCAACTGGATCCGCGGCAAATATGCGCTGCACGACGACCGCGCGGCCCGTTACTGGGAGCTCGTCGCCATCATGCGCGGGCAGTCGCCGGACGCCAGCCCGAACCGGGAATGGGCCTGGATCACCGCAGCCATGCGGCACCATCTCTCTGACTGAGCAAGGAAATCCGAAACCTCGTGGCGCAGCCGCCGGATCGGTTAAGGGCTGTGGCCGTCCTGCCCTAGACGTTAAGCCATTTTAACGATATCGCAGGACGCAATGAGGGAAGCGTCAAACCACCAGTTTCAAACTGGGACAGCCGTGCGCGCCGCGCTCGCCGTCACGTGGATTGCGATCGCGTGCGCGCTTGGCGGATGCGCGGCCGGCGGCAATGTGGCCGATTCCTATGCCATGGCCACACCGGCGACGAGTGGCGCGACCGTTTCGTTCGAATCGATCGACGGCCCGCCGCCCCAGGTGTTCGACCGCATGGTCGGCGTGCTCGATAGCGAATCCAAGCTGCGCAGCCTGTCGGTCGTGTCGCGCCAGGGCGCCGCGGCCTACCGCGTGCGGAGCTATCTGTCGGCACAGGTGGTGCGCGGCCGCACGATGATCGCGTGGGTGTGGGACGTCTACGACAGCAATCAGCAACGCGCCCTCCGCCTCTCCGGCGAGGAGCCCGCAGGCAAGCCCGGCCGCGACGCCTGGGCCGCCGCCGACGATCTGGTGCTGCGCAGGATCGCCCAGGCCGGGTTCAGCGGCCTGTCCAGCATGATCAATGGCGGCCCGGCGCCCGCCCCGGCCCCGGAGCTCCGCGGGCCGACCGTCGCGAGCGCCCCGGCCCCCGCCATGGCCGAGACCGTGGCGCTCGGCTATTCCGCCAATTAGACCCCGTTATGTCCCGGAGACAGGCGTTTTTGCCCAGGAAAACGGCGGCGAAAGCGGGCTAATGGGTTGCCAGCCAAGCCGCCTCCCTGATATTCCCTCGCGCACCGAAAACCCGCCGGTTCTGTAAGGACTTGAGATGCTGAACGTCGTATCCAGCAAGGCGCGGGGGGAAGCATCGATGTCGGCAAAGAACGGATCAATCAAGCTCGTCGCCGGCAACTCCAATCCTGCGCTGGCGCAGGACATCGCCAAGGGCCTTGGCATCGAACTGACCAAGGCCGTGGTCCGGCGCTTCGCCGACATGGAGATCTTCGTCGAGATCCAGGAGAACGTCCGCGGCTCGGACATGTTCATCCTGCAGTCGACGTCGTATCCGGCGAACGACAATTTGATGGAGCTTTTGATCATCACCGACGCACTGCGCCGTTCCTCGGCGCGCCGCATCACCGCGGTGGTGCCCTATTTCGGCTACGCCAGGCAGGATCGCAGGTCCGGCTCGCGCACGCCGATCTCGGCCAAGCTCGTCGCCAATCTGATCGCGCACGCCGGCGTCGATCGCGTCATGACGCTCGACCTGCACGCCGGCCAGATCCAGGGCTTCTTCGACATCCCGGTCGACAATCTGTTCGCGGCGCCGCTGATGGTGCGCGATATCAGAGAAAAGTTCGACCTCGCCAAGGTGATGGTGGTGTCGCCGGACGTCGGCGGCGTGGCGCGCGCGCGTGGGCTCGCCAAGCGCATCAACACCCCGCTCGCGATCGTCGACAAGCGCCGCGAGCGCCCCGGTGAATCCGAAGTGATGAACGTGATCGGCGACGTCGCCGGCTACAATTGCATCCTGGTCGACGACATCGTCGATTCCGGCGGCACGCTGGTGAACGCGGCCGAGGCGCTGATCGCCCACGGCGCCAAGGAGGTCTCGGCCTACATCACCCACGGCGTGCTGTCGGGCGGCGCCGCCGCGCGCATCGCATCGTCGCGGCTGAAGGAGCTGGTCATCACCGACTCGATCCTGCCGACCGAAGCCGTCAACAAGGCACCGAACATCCGCCAGATCTCGGTCGCCGGCCTGATCGCCGAAGCGATCGGCCGTACCGCGGCGGAAGAGTCGGTCTCCAGCCTGTTCGATTAAGGTCCATACTTGCTGTCGTCTTGGCGAAAGCCAGGACCCATTACCCCAACTGGAAAATGCTTTGCTCCGCTGGGGCGATAACCCCTTTCACTCCCTAGAACGGTGGTTATGGGTCCCGGCCTTCGCCGGGACGACACCGAATTTGTGGCAGCGGCCCCCAACTCAAAACCCCGGCCGCGGCACGTGGCTCATCAGCGTCCGCGCATAGCCGCCATCGACGATGATCTCCTCACCATTGACGTAGGACGAGCGGTCGCTCGCCAGGAACAGGATCGCATCCGCCATATCCTGCGGCGCGCCGATCCGGCGCATCGGCACCACGGCGGTGCGCCGCTCGGTGACGCCAGGCGTATCGTAAAAGGCCTGGCTCATCGGCGTCAGGACAAGACCCGGGCTAACCACATTGCTGCGGATGCCGTGCGGGCCCCATTCGGCGCCAAGCTGCTGCGAGAGCATCACGACGCCGGCCTTGCTGACGCTGTAGGCGCCGCTCTGCCCCTGCGCATTGCTGGCGGCGATCGAGGCGACGTGGATGAGGCTGCCGCCGCGCGCTTTACGCATCCGGCCGCCGAATGCCTGCGCGCAGATGAAATAGCCGGTGAGATTGACCGCCAGCACCGCGTTCCATTCTGCGAGCGGGAGCGTATCGAGCCCGCCCGGGCGCAGCACCGCCGCGGTGTTGACGAGGACGTCGCAAGCCCCAAGCGTGCGCTCGACGGCGCCAGCGGCCGCCGCGACACTTTCAGCGCTGGTCGTGTCGCAGCGCGCGACGAGGTGACCATCGCCGAACTCGCCAAGCTTTGCCTTGGTCTCGGCAAGCCCGCGCTCGTCGCGATCGAGGGCTGCGACCCTGGCGCCCGCGCGCGCGAAGCTGACCGCAGTGGCGCGGCCGATGCCGCCGCCTCCGCCGGTGACGACGGCAACGCGTCCCGACAGGCCGAGCCAGTCGGAGGAGCCTTCCTTGGTCATGGTCCGATCACTCCCATCCAGTGAGTTTGTTACCGGACAGCTTAACCGAAGATGCGATCAGACCAAGGCCGCTGTACCAGCTCAGACGCCGACCGCCGCTGCCCCGCCGACGACCTCACCAAAGGATTTGAAGAACTCGCCGGCAAGCTTCCTCGCGGTGGAATCGATCAGCCGGCCGCCAAGCTGCGCCAGCTTGCCGCCGATTTGCGCGTCAACCGCGTAAGCCAGAACGGTCAGGTCTGGCGCTTCCGACGTCAGCGTGACGATCGCGCCCCCCTTGGCGAAGCCGGCGATGCCGCCAGAACCTTCGCCGGAGATGCGATAGCTGTTCGGCGGATCGAGATCAGACAGTGTCACCTTGCCTCCGAAGGTCGCTTTCACCGGCCCCACCTTGAGCACGACGGTGGCGGTCATTTCTGTAGGTGAGGCCATCTCGAGCGACTGGCAGCCGGGAATGCACCGCCGCAGAATCTCGGGATCGTTAAGCGCGGCCCACACCTTTTCTTTTGAGGCCGGGATACGCTGGCTGTCGTTCATCTGCATATTGCGGCTTACCTCCCTGCAATGGAACCGGTGGAACGCTGGCCACGGCGGCGTTCAATGGTGATTTCGGCAAGGATCGACATCGCGATTTCTTCCGGCGTGATGGCACCGAGATCAAGCCCGGCCGGCGCCTTCACGCGATCGATCACGGCGGCCTCAAGACCGTCGGCAATCAACTTGTCGCGCAGCGCCGCCATCTTGCGTTTGCTGCCGACGAAGGCGTGATAGGCGGCGTCGATCGCGACCGCCATCTTCAGCGCGATCTCGTCACCCCTGCCCTGGGTCGAGACCACGACGAAGCGACGAGCCTGATGGAGATCTTTGGGTTCGAAACCGTCGAAGATCACATCAGCATCCGGCTGGACAATGAGGTCGGACGCGGGTGCGGCAAGCGTCACGTGATAGCCGAGTTGGCGCGCTTGGGCGGCAAGCGACAGCGCGACCGGACTTGCGCCCAGGATGACCAGCGAGGGATGCGGCACGACCGGCTCCACGAAAATGTCCATCGTCCCCTTGCTCGGGCACATATTCGAGGCGAAGCGCACGCCGTCTCTGCTCTCGCCAGCCTTCACGCCGAGTTCGGCGAGCAAATTCTCCGGCTGCACCGAGACCATGCGCGGCTCGCCATCGATCAACGCCTCGCGCGCCGCCTTCAGGACTGCTCCTCTGGCACACCCTCCTCCGATCCAGCCCGCCACGATCGTGCCGTCCGGACGGATGATCGCCTTCGCCCCCGCCTTGGCCGCGGTCACCGAGACCGTCCGAACGACGGTCGCCAATACGAACGACTGCTCCGCGGCCTTCAGCTGCGCGACCAGATCCATGATCTCGACATGCACGCCCATCAAAGCCTCGCCAGATAGGGCTCGAGCGCCGTCAAGCTCGCAAGCGTGTTGGCCGGCGCATAGAGATCGACATGCGGCAGCGCCGCCTTGATGCCGCGCGCCTCGGGCGCGTAACCTTGCCATCCCATCATCGGGTTGAGCCAGGCGATACGGCGGCAACGCCGGCCAAGCGCCGCCATCTCGCGGCCGAGCAATGCAGCGTCGCCCGTCTCGTAACCATCGGAAACGATCATCACACAGGTGCGCGAATGAACCACCCGCGCTGCGTGCCAACGATTGAATGTCTGCAGACACTCACCGATCCTGGTGCCGCCACCCGCTCCCTGCGCCATGATCGAGAGCCGGTCGAGGGCGCGGCCGGCATCCCTCTCCTTCATCGCGTCCGAGACGTGAGCCAGCCTGGTATGAAACAGGAACGCCTCGGCCTCACGAAATTCGTCGAGCACGCCGTGGATGAAGCGGAGGAAAACGCCCGTGTACATGCTCATCGAGCCGGAGGCGTCGAGCAGGACCACCAGGCGTAACGGCTTCGGCTTGCGCTGGCGCCTCACCAGACTGAGCGGCACGCCGCCGTGACTGATGTTGCCGTGAATCGTGCGACGCAGATCCAGACGATAGCCCCGGCGACGCGCCAGATCGCGCCGCGTCAGCCGCGTGCGCATGACGCGCGCCAGCTGCGCCGCAGCGAGATGGGCCAGCTCAACCTGCTGCGGATCGGCCAGATTGCGGAAATCCACCTCGGCGAGATTGTCCGCGCGCGACGCGCCTTCCATGCGCCCATCGCCCGAGCGTTCATTTTCGACCCCATCAACCGAGGGAATCTGATCGATCGCCGTGTCGGCACCGGCTCGGGGCTCGGCCGATTGGTTGGGCAGACTTTTCAGCGACGGATTGTTCGCGGGTTTCGCGGCGCCCGTCGTGATCGAACGCGACCGCACCCGCTTGCCGAGCCAGAAAGCATCAAAAATTCCGTCGAACCTGTCCCAATCGGCCTTGCGCGTCGAAAACAGATGCTTGAGTGCCGCACGCAGCAGGCCCGGCCGTGCTGCGTAGCCCGCAGCCATCAGGGCGGCGGCGTCCTGGCCCTCGGCAAGACCGACGGCGAAGCCGCCATCCCGCAGGGTCCGCAGAAACGCCGCGAGCTTGCGGGACACGAGACGGGACACCTCGTTGATGTCGTCAAGATCGGGCGGTGCGCCGCAGCAACTCATGCGACCCTTCCCAGCAAACGTTGCGTGACCTCGCGCGAGACCCGCGCCTTGTCTTCCTGCGTCTTGAGCAGGCACATCAGGGTTTCGTGCACGGTCTCGGGCGCATCGTGCAGATCCTTCACCTCGAGCCCGACCAATGCAGCGGCCCAATCGAGGGTCTCGGCGACCCCGGGCACCTTTCGCAATTCCTCTTTCCGGATGCACTCGACCATGCGCGCGATCTGCAGCGCCAGCGAGGCGCTGGTGCCTTCGAGCCGCGTCGTGATGATGCGCGCTTCCCGGTCGACGTCGGGATAGTCAACATAGTGATAGAGACAACGGCGACGCAGCGCATCCGAGAGCTCCCGCGTACCGTTCGACGTCAGCACGACATGAGGAATTGCAGTCGCCCTGATCGTGCCGAGTTCGGGTATCGTGACCTGGAAATCGGACAACAACTCAAGCAGAAATGCCTCGAACTCATCGTCGGCGCGATCGATCTCGTCGATCAGCAGAACCGGCGATCTCTCTCGGCGAATCGCAGCGAGCAATGGCCGCTCGAGGAGATACTTCTCGGAAAAGATCTGGTCCTCGACCGCATCCGCATCGGCGCCGCGGTGCGCCTGGATCGACAGCAATTGCCGTTGGTAGTTCCATTCATAGAGTGCCGCGGACTGGTCGAGCCCCTCATAGCACTGCAGGCGAATCAATTCGGTAACGTGAACGGCGGCCAACGCCTTGGCGACCTCGGTCTTGCCGACGCCCGCCTCGCCTTCCAGCAGAAGCGGACGCCGCAATTGTTGCATCAGCGCGATCGCAATCGCGAGCTCGCCGTCGGCGATATAGCCGGCGTCGCCGAGTGCGCGCGCGATCTCGTCACGGGTCTTCATGGTGCAGCGAACACGCCGAGGTTCTTCGCCGCCAACCAGTTCCGCCAGAAATCATGCGGCATCTGGATGTGGGTCGAGCCAAGAAACGAGAATGCGTCGTTGACCGCGTTCGAGAACGCGGGCACGCCGCCGACATTCGGGCTTTCACCGACACCCTTTGCGCCGATCGGGTGATGCGGTGACGGAGTGACCGTGAAATCCGTCTCCCAATGCGGCGTCTCGACCGCGGTTGGCATGAAGAAATCCATGAACGAGCCGGTCACGACATTGCCCTCGGCGTCGTAGCGAATCTCCTGTCCCATCGCGATCGCAAATGCCTCGGTGAGGCCGCCATGCACCTGGCCCTCGATGATCATCGGGTTGATCCGCGTGCCGCAATCATCGAGCGCATAGAAGCGCTTGACCTTGTACACGCCGGTGTCGACGTCGATGGTCATCACGCAGATATAGGCGCCGAACGGATAGGTCATGTTTGGCGGATCATAGTAGCTGACCGCCTCCAGCCCCGGCTCCATGCCCGGCGGCACCGAATTGTACGCGGCCCAGCAGATATCCTTCATCGACATGACTTTCTCGGGCAGTCCCTTGACGCGGAAGCCATCGATGTCCCATTCGAGATCGTCCTCGTGGACCTCGAGCTTGTAGGCCGCAATCATCTGCGCCTTGGCCCTGATCTTGCGCGCGGCCATCGCAATCGCGGCACCCGCGACCGGGGTCGAGCGAGAACCGTAGGTGCCGAGGCCGTAAGGCGCGGTGTCCGTGTTGCCTTCCTCAACCATGATGTTGTCGGCGGGGATACCGATCTCGGTGGCGATGATCTGTGCCCAGGTCGTCTCGTGCCCCTGGCCCTGGCTTTTGGTGCCCATCCGCGCGATGCCTGCACCGGTCGGATGCATGCGTATCTCGCAGGAATCGAACATCGCAATTCCCAGGATATCGCAGTTCTTCGACGGGCCGGCGCCAACGATCTCGGTGAAGAAGGAGACGCCGAGACCCATGATCTCGCGGGTCTCGCCGCGCTTGAACGCCGCGCGCTGCTCCGCCTGCTGCTTGCGCAAGCCGGCGTAGTCGACCGTCTCCATCATCTTGCGCATCGCGGTGTGGTAGTCGCCGGAGTCATATTCCCAGCCGAGTGCGGAGTGATAAGGGAATTGCTCCGGCTTGATGAAATTCTTCAACCGAAGTTCGGCCGGATCCATCCCCAGCTTCTGCGCCAGGATATCCATCGCGCGTTCGATGCAGTAGGCCGCCTCGGTGACACGGAATGAGCAGCGGTAGGCAACCCCGCCCGGGGCCTTGTTGGTGTAAATGCCGTCGACCGCGAGATGCGCGGTCGGGAAATCATACGACCCGGTGACGATGTTGAAGAAACCCGCCGGCCATTTCGACGGATCGGCACAGGCGTCGAATGCGCCGTGATCGGCCAGCACATGGACACGCAACCCCGTAACCTTGCCCTCCTTGGTCGCGGCGATTTCCGTCGTCATGTGATAGTCGCGCGCGAACGACGTCGCGGTGAGGTTCTCGATGCGATCTTCAACCCATTTCACGGGCTTGCCGGTGACGATGGAAGCGACCGCGGCGCAGATATAGCCCGGATAGGCCCCGACCTTGTTGCCGAAGCCGCCGCCGATGTCAGGCGCGATGACGTGGATCTTCTGCTCGGGAATTTTTGCGATCAACGCCACGACGGTGCGGATCACATGCGGCGCCTGGAAGGTGCCCCAGATCGTCAGTTCACCCTTGATCTTGTCGAAGGAACAGACGCACTGGCAAGTCTCGAGTGGCGACGGATGGGTGCGATGGTAGGAGATCATCTCCTTGATCGTCACCTCGGCCTTCTTGAAGGCGGCATCCGTCAGGTCCTTGTCGCCGACGGTCCACTCGAAAATGTGATTGTGGTGCTTGCGCGGGCCGTGGGCGCCGGTGGTCTTGCCGGCGAGATCTTCGCGCAGCACCGGTGCATCTGCGTCCATTGCCTTGAAAGGATCGATCAGCGGCGGCAGTGGTTCGTACTCGACCTTGACCTTGTTGACACCGTCATCGGCGGCGTAGCGGTCCGTCGCGACGACGAAGGCCACCTCCTGGTTCTGGAACAGCACCTTGCCGTCGGCCAGCACCATCTGCACATCGCCTGCCAAGGTCGGCATCCAGGCAAGATTCACCGTCTTCAGCGTCTCGGCGGTGATCACCGCGAGCACGCCCGGCACCTTCAACGCCTCGGAATCGTCGATCGACTTGACGCGCGCATGCGGATGCGGCGAACGCACGAAATCGCCATGCAGCATGCCCGGCAGCTTCACGTCGTCGACGTAATTGCCTTTGCCCTGCGTAAAGCGGATGTCTTCGACCCGCTTGCGCTTGCAACCCATACCTTCGAGCGCAGCGCTGCGTTGTTCCCGCGTGGGAGTCATATCGTTCATTCTGCGGCCTCCCGGAATTCCACGCCGTTGATCTTGGCTGCGGCGTATTGAATGGCTTTGACGATGTTCTGGTAGCCGGTGCAGCGGCAGAGATTGCCGGAGATACCCATCCGGATCTCCTGCTCGGTCGGCGACGGATTCTCCTTCAGAAGCCGATGCGCGCGCATGATCATGCCCGGCGTGCAGAAACCGCATTGCAGACCGTGCATCATGCGGAAGCCCTCCTGCAGCGCCGAGAGCGAACCGTCGGGGTTCGCCATGCCCTCGATCGTGGTGATGTCGGAGCCGTTGGCCTGTATCGCGAACATGGTGCAGGACTTCACCGACATGCCGTCGATATCAACCGTGCACGCGCCGCAATGCGTGGTCTCGCAGCCAATATGGGTGCCGGTCATCTGCAGGTTCTCGCGGATGAAGTGCACCAGCAGGGTACGTGGTTCGACGAGGCCTTCGACCTCGGCGCCGTTCACCTGCATCGTGATATGCGTCTTTGCCATCTGGTCCCTCCTCAGGCCGCATTGGCGGCGGCGCGCTGCAGCGCTCGCATCACCATGATGCCGCCGACGTGCTTGCGGTATTCGACGGGCCCCCGCGCATCCGCGGCTGGAGCCATGATCGCCTCCGCCGCGGCCGCAGCCTTCCTGAGCGTGGCTGCGTCGAGGCTGGTGCCGATCACCACCTGGGCGGCGGCATCGGCCAGTAGCGGCGTTTCCGAAAGATTGGTCAGTCCGATCGTGCAGGTCGCAACCTTGCCGCTGGACATCGTGAGCACCACCGCCGCGGCAGCGGTGGCGTAGTCCCCGACCTTCCGCTTCAGCTTCTCGTAGGCGTAGCCGTGACTCGCGGGCGGGACCGGGATGGAGATCGAGGCCAGAAGCTCGCCTGGCTCGATCGCTGTGAAATAGGCCCCCTGATAGTAATCGGCGGCTGCAACCTCACGACCGCCATGCGGCCCCTCGAGATGATAGGTCGCGCCAAGCGTCATCATCAGCGCCGGCATGTCGTTGCCCGGGTCGCCATTGGCGACATTACCGCCCACGGTGCCACGGTACCGCACCTGAGGATCAGCGATCAGAAGCGCGGCCTCATGCAGAATGGGGATGGATTGGGCGATCTCGACGGAGGTAAGCAAGTCGTGCTGGGTGGTCATGGCCCCAATCAGGACCTTGCTGCCTTCGCGACGGACGCCTTTCAGGTCGGCGATGTCATGCAGGTCGACAAGGTGCTCGGGGGCAGCCAGCCGCAGCTTCATCATCGGGACCAGGCTGTGGCCACCAGCCAGCGGACGAACCTCATCGCCAAGTGTCGAAAGCAGTTTCACCGCGTCAGCCAGCGTCGCCGGGCGGTGATAGCTGAACGAGCCGGGAATCATCGTTTCCTCCATGTCGTGCTGCGGCCCTTAGGGTCCGGCGGACGTTGGAGGGAGGCTGGCTGGGCGCGGATTCGCCCGCAACAGATGCGGCACGGGCACGCAAAATTCGCACGAAATGCCGTCCGATGCGCACGAAATGCGTCAGCGCCTACGTCCCATCGGGCCAGGGAGGCGTTCAGGCGGTGCGGCGGGCAAGCCCGAGTCGGGCCTTCACCTCAGCGATCTTGGCTCGGCTCACCGGAACGCGATGTGGCGACGGACCGTCCAGTTCAATGACCGCGCCATCGCCCTCCTTCCGAACCAGGGTCACATGCGGTATCGCCACGATATGGCTGCGGTGCACACGCAGAAACAGGCGGGGATCGAGCAGCGCCTCGGCCTCCGAGATCGACCAGGGGCACATCCTCTCCCGGGTCCCGTCATGCACCTTGGTGTAGTGGGCATCCGCCGTCACGCTGCGAACGTCTGCGGCATCGATGAAATGGGTGCCGTCCGCCCCTTCTAGAGGCAGCCGACGTGCCGGCGGGGCGCGGGGCGGCTGGCCAATTCCACCCAAGGGGGTCGGCCGAAGCGGTGGATCGGCCTGAACAGTGGCGGCACCCGCCAGTTCGGCTGAATCGGAGCTTCCCCCGGCGGCGCCGGCAATTGCCACGGCCGTTTTCCGCGGATCAGGCACCAACGACAGCAGGAAGCCTGCGGCAATAACGAAGCACAGCAACGTCACGACCAGCGACAGCATCTGCGACGACGCCGCCAATCCATCCATGTGGTGATGAGCCTCGCCGCCAGATGGAGCTATCTGCATGCCGGCCATTGCCGTGTAGTGCATCCCGGAGACGGCAAAGCCGAAGGCCACCGCACTCAACATCAACTGGACGCCCCCGTGCCGCGCCAGGAATGCGCGTAAGCCGCCATAGGCCGCGGCGATCGCGATCGCGATCGAGAGCACAACCAGTCTCGGAGCGTGCGTCATCGCGAAGTCGCCGGACAGCCCGTGCATGCCGACATAGTGCATGCTGGCAATGCCAAGGCCGAGCAACACGGCCGATGAAACAACGCGGAGCATCGACGGCTCGCCGACGCTGACGAAGAACAGCGATATGCCGACCACCAGCGCGCAGATCAGAAAGGAGATAATGGTCGGCAACACCAGATAGACAGTGCCCACCGGCAATGGTGCGGCCAGCATGCCGACAAAATGCATCGTCCAGATGCCGACGGCGAAAAAGAATGCTGCACCCGCGAGCAACAGGCGATGAGCGGAATCCGGTCCGCCGCGGATGCGCGCGGCCAGGCCGAAACCGGTGTAACCTCCCAGAATCGCGATCACCACCGAGAGCGCGACGAGATAGGGATCGTGTCCTTCGAACATGATCGTCTCGGCCAAGCCGTCGTCACGGCGAGGCCTCCTCCCACCGCCGACTTTATAGAGGCGGCGGTGGGAATGACAATCAGACGATTGGAAGGCGCTAGCCGGGGATCCCCGCCGCGACCTGGCCGCGCAGACGCTCCAGGCTGAGCAGCGTGTTGGCGCAGGCTTCCGCGACCTCGATCCCCTTGATGACGAAGTGCTTGCGGAAGAAGTCGTAATGCACCTCGGTCTCGTGGAATTGCTGCGGCGTCAGCACTGCCGAGAACACAGGCACCTCGGTGCGCAGCTGCACGTCCATCAGCGCCTTGATCACGGTGTCGGCGACGAATTCGTGGCGATAGATGCCGCCATCGACGACGAGCCCGGCCGCGACGATCGCGGTGTAACGGCGGGTCTTCGCCAAGAGTTGCGCGTGCAACGGGATCTCGAACGAGCCCGGCACCTCGAACACGTCGACATTGGTGATGTGGCGCGCCTCGATCTCCTTCAGGAAGGAGATGCGGCACTCTTCCACCACATCGCGATGCCAGGACGACTGCACGAAGGCGACGCGCTGCGGCTTGGCGAAGTGCGGATGCTCCGGCGCCGGCGGAATTGCCGGCGTATCGGAAGCGCTATCTGCTTCGGAGGTTTGGACTTGAGAAGCTTGAACGTCTTGGTCTTGCAACATCTGATTCATGGCTTTCCTCTTTCAGGACCAGAATCAGGGCACACGGACAACGACACGAGCCGACGCGAAAATCGCGTTGGCCGCCGCAACCGTTCTCTTTCATCCGGACTGTAACCGTCGGCTTCGGAATTGCACCGAATCTGCTGACCCTTCTCCCGGCTTCGCGGAAGAAGGCGCTCGCGGGCTTGGGCTCATCACCCTTACCGCCGGTGGGGATTTTCACCCCGCCCTGAGAACATCGGCACGCCCGGGATGGACGTGCCTGAGACGAAATATGACCAAACCGCGACAGCCGGGCAAGGTCCTTTGGCATGGGGAATCGGCATGTCCCCATGAGCACGATGCGGCTCTTGCAGGGAGGGTGCGAGCGCTCGAAGGCTGATTCACGCGTGCGGCGAAGCGCCTGCAAATGGTTAACAAATCGTTACGCGCGCACCAAGATTCCGATTTGTTCGCAAAATCACAAGTGTGGCGGAGATCAGCTGTGGACGATGCGCGCTTTGGCTGTGGACGGACTCGGCGTGCGGTTGCGCGGATTCCGCAAATCACATCACTTCATCGGCGTCAGGTCCAGGAGCATCCGGAAGCCCGGTCAAGGAACTGCACTCGGCCACGACGCAGTATGTCGCAGGTGCCGGCTTCCGTGTGCGTATCAAGCGATCATAAGAACAAGGTCCGAGACGGCATGTCCCTCCTCGAAAGCATTATCGATTCCCGGAACAACCCGCTTGCGGTGGTCGAAGATATCGCCACCGACAACAACTGGGCGTTCGAGCGTTCCGGCGAAGACGAGGTGACGATCGTCTCCAAGGGAGACTGGATCGATTATCAGCTCTCGTTCACCTGGATGGGCGAGATCGAGGCGCTGCATCTCGCCTGCGCCTTCGACATGAAGATGCCGCAGGCGCGACGCGCCGAAGTGCAGCGACTGGTTGCCGCGATCAACGAACAATTATGGGTCGGCCATTTCGACCTGTGGACCCACACCGGCATGGTCATGCACCGCCAGGCGCTGGTGCTGCCCGGCGGCCTCACCGCCTCGACCGCGCAATGCGAGAGCATGGTGGTCAACGCAATCCACGCCTGCGAGCGCTACTACCCGGCGTTCCAGTTCGTGGTGTGGGCGGGCAAGTCGACCGCCGAGGCGATGGCGGCTGCGATGTTCGATACCGAGGGCGAGGCGTAAGCCTCAACGGATTCAATCGTCATGCGCGGGCTAGACCCGCGCATCCATCCGGCAAAAGCTGCTTTCGTTCCGATGGATTGCCGGGTCGAGCCCGGCAATGACATCTGGGTGCTTGTGGCTCGCTCCCTGCTTCACTAGAACCCTTGTGGTTATGGCGCCCGGCCTCCGCCGGGACCACGAGCGGTGACACCTGTGAACGCAAGCAGCGCATTGACAAACACGACCGGCACCATCGCGCTTGCGGGCGCGGGCAAGATGGGCGGCGCGATGCTGACCGGCTGGCTCGCACAGGGCCTCGCGCCCAAGCAGGTCGCGGTGATCGATCCGTATCTCTCGCCGGAGATCTCCGCGCTCGCCGCAAAGGGTGTGCAGCTCAATCCGCAGGCAAAGGATCTCGGCACCGTCGATACGCTTGTCGTCGCGGTGAAGCCGCAATCGTTCCGCGACGCTGGCGCCGCGCTGAAGGCGCTCGTCGGTCCGTCGACGCTGGTGGTCTCGATCATGGCCGGCACGACCATGTCAGCGCTGGAAGAGGTTGTCGGCGGCGCGGTGGTGCGCGCGATGCCGAACACGCCGGCGGCGATCGGCCGCGGCATCACGGTCGCGGTGCCGTCAAAGCGAGTCACCGCCGCGCAGCGCGCCACGACCGATGCGCTGCTGAAGGCAACCGGGCTCGTCGAATGGGTCGACGATGAGAGCCTGATGGACGCAGTGACCGCGGTCTCCGGCTCCGGCCCGGCTTACGTGTTCCTGCTCGCCGAGGAGCTGGCCCGCGCCGGCGTCGCGGCCGGCCTGCCCGAGCAGCTTGCGACCACGCTGGCGCGGGCGACCGTCGCCGGCTCCGGCGAGCTGCTACATCGCTCGGATCTGCCGTCGGCGACCTTGCGGCAGAACGTCACCTCGCCCGGCGGCACCACGGCTGCTGCGCTCGAGGTTCTGATGGCGAACGACGGCATGCAGCCGCTGATGACCCGCGCCATCGCCGCAGCAACCCGGCGCTCGAAGGAATTGGCGAAGTAGCCGTCTGTTAATCCCGTCACCCTGAGGTGCGAGCGAAAGCGAGCCTCGAAGGGTGCACGGCCCGTGGCCCATTCTTCGAGGCTCGCCCAGCGGCGCAAGTGCGCCGCAAGGCTCGCACCTCAGGATGACGCGGAGTATTTGGCCTAAGCCGCCCCAAGCCTTTTGTTGAAACGCTCCACATTGATCAGGCCGCGGGCGTGGCGGCCTTCGCCGAGCTTGCGCGGGCCTTCAAAGGCCTCGACCTCGAAACGGATCACGCGGCGCTCGACCGCAATGACCTTCGCTGTGGTTCGCACCGTGGCACCGACCAGCGCCGCCGCGAGGTGGCGGATGTCGACCTCGGTCCCGACCGTGACCCAGCCGGGCTGCAGCGCGCCGCGGATGGCGTCGCCCGAGGCCATCTCCATTTCGAGGATCATCATCGGGGTCGCATAAACCATCGGCATATCAGGCACGAAATGCCCGACCGTGCGCTCCGGCGGCACCACGAGCGTGCGCTCAGCGCTCATGCCGACCTTGATGAAGTCGCGTGCGTCCATGTGGCCTTGCTCGTCATTCCGGGGCACGCGAAGCGTGAACCCGGAATCTGGAGATTGTTGATCGAGATCCCGGGTTCGCGCTCATGCGCGCCCCGGGATGACGCGCTTTCGCGCGTCATTTCTTCGCCGCGGCAGCGCGCTCGACGAAGGACTTGCCGCCCTTCATCTTGTGATGCAGCGGCGCTTCATTGATCTGGATCACGACCGCGTCGGCATCGACGCCGAGATTCTTCACCAGCGCCTGGGTGATGTCGCGCATCATGCCGAGCTTCTGCTCGTCGGTGCGGCCGGCGGCCATGCTCACGGTAATCTCAGGCATTGGAAGAACTCCCTTGTTATTGTTGACGCGCAACTGCAGCTGACCGGGCTTGGCCGGACGCGCCATCTTTTTGAAGATGGATGCGCGGGTCAAGCCCGCGCATGACAATCCAGCTATCCCCAGGTCACGTCATGCCGCGCCAGGACCTCGCGGACCTTGGCGACCAGATCGGCCTCTGCGCAGGAGAACTGCGCGGGACGTGTCTCGCGCCATTCCTGGTTCGAGGCGATCGCCGCTGCGGCCTTGGCGCCCTCGATCAGATCCTTGATCTGCAGCTCGCCGCGCGCCTTCTCGTCGGAGCCCTGGATGATCACGCAAGGCGAGTTGCGGCGGTCGGCATATTTGAGCTGGTTGCCCATGTTCTTCGGATTGCCGAGATAGAGCTCGGCGCGGATGCCGGCCTGCCGCAGCTCGGCGACCATCTTCTGGTAGTCGGCGACACGGTCGCGGTCGAACACGGTGACGACGACGGGGCCGAACCCGGCCTGCGTGTCGAGCTGGCCGAGCATCGTGAGCGCCGCCTGCAGGCGCGACACGCCGATCGAGAAGCCGGTTGCCGGCACCGGCTCGCCGCGGAAGCGCGAGACCAGGCCATCGTAGCGGCCGCCGCCACCGACCGAGCCGAACCGCACGGGACGGCCCTTCTCGTCCTTGGTATCGAGCAGCAGCTCAACCTCGTAGACCGGGCCGGTGTAATATTCGAGGCCGCGGACGACGGAGGGATCGATGCGGATGCGATCTTCACCATAGCCCGCCGCCGCCGCAAGCTTCGCTATCTCAACCAGTTCAGACCTTCCCTGATGAAGCAGGTCTGTTCCCTCCTGGCCTTCGAGGAAGATGCTTGGCGCATCGATCACGAGAGATTGTCTCTGAATTCCGTCAGAACTTTCGCTAGTCTCGACTCTGAACTTTAAGGCCTGAAAGACGGTCTCAATCTGAGCCTCGTTGAGCTGGGCTCCCTTAGTAAAATCCCCGCTCTCGTCCTTACGCCCCTCGCCGAGCAGAAGGCGAACTTCTTCTGGCTTAAACTTATCAAGCTTATCGATGGCTCGGAGTACCGTCAGCCTGCGAGACGCATTCTCCTGTCCGCTAAGACCGATGCGGTCTAGAACTCCGTCGAGCACCTTGCGGTTGTTCACCTTCACCACATAGCTGCCGCGCGGAATGCCCAGCGCTTCCATCGTGTCGGCCGCCATCATGCAAATCTCGGCGTCGGCCGCCGGCGTCGCCGAGCCGACCGTGTCGGCATCGAACTGCATGAACTGGCGGAAGCGACCGGGACCGGGCTTCTCGTTGCGGAACACGTAGCCGAAACGATAAGACCGATACGGCTTCGGCAGCGCGTCGAAGTTTTCCGCGACATAGCGCGCGAGCGGCGCGGTCAGGTCGTAGCGCAGCGAGATCCACTGCTCGTCATCGTCCTGGAACGAGAACACGCCCTCGTTGGGACGGTCCTGATCGGGCAGGAACTTGCCGAGCGCGTCGGTGTATTCCATCGCCGGCGTCTCCACCGGCTCGAAGCCGTAGAGCTCATAGACGGCGCGAATCTTCTCGACCATCCGTCGCGTGGCATTGATCGCGGCGGGACCACGATCTTCCAGCCCGCGCGGCAGGCGCGCCTTCAGTTTCTGGGGTTTTTTGGGTTTCTCGGCCATGAGCGGCCGTTTACCAGCCGGCGCGCAAGGCGGCAACCGGTGCAGTCTATTCGTCCGCCGTCATTCCGGGGCGCGTCGAAGACGCGAACCCGGAATCTCGAGATTCCCCGATGCGCAATTGCGCATCTGAGGTGTGGTCCGGCGGACCATCCCGGAATGACGCCAAATAACATATCCGGCGGTATCGAGTAGGCGCCAATTACTGGACGTTTCTGATCCAGTTATGCGGGTCGTTGGTGCGACCGTACTGGATGTCGACCAGCTTCTTGCGCAGGCCCATCGCGACCGGGCCGGCCGCGCCGCCGCTGATCTGGAAGTCGCCGCTCGCCGAGCACACCTTGCCGATCGGCGAGATCACGGCCGCGGTGCCGCAGGCGAACGCTTCCTTCAGCTTGCCGCTCGCGGCATCAGTGCGCCACTGCTGGATCGTGTAGGGCTCCTCGCGCACGCGGGTGCCGGCATCCTTGGCAAGCGCGATGATCGAGTCGCGGGTGATGCCGGGCAGGATCGTGCCGAGCGGCGGCGTCAGCAGCGAGCCGTCGTCGAACGCGAAGAAGACGTTCATGCCGCCGAGCTCCTCAATATAGCGGCGCTCGACCGCATCGAGGAACACGACCTGGTCGCAGCCACGATCGATCGCCTCGGCCTGCGCGCGCAGGCTTGCCGCGTAATTGCCGCCGCATTTGACTGCGCCGGTGCCGCCGATCGCGGCGCGCGTGTAATTTTCCGACACCCAGATCGACACCGGCGCCGGGCCGCCCTTGAAGTAGGAGCCGACCGGCGAAGCGATCACCGAGAAGATGTATTCCGCCGACGGCTTCACACCGAGGAAGACCTCGCTCGCGATCATGAAGGGCCGCAAATAGAGACTGCCCTCGCCGCCCGGGATCCAGGCGCGATCGATCCGCACCAGCTGCTCGACCGCGTCGATGAACACGTCCTCGGGCAGCGGCGCCATCGCCATGCGCTCGGCCGAATTATGGAAGCGCCGGGCATTGGCGTCGGGACGGAACAGGTTCACGCCGCCATCGTCGCGCTTGTAGGCCTTGAGACCTTCGAAAATCTCCTGGGCGTAGTGCAGCACCGCGCCGGCCGGATCGAGCGGGAAATTCGCGCGTGCCTCGATGCGCGCGCTGTGCCAGCCCTTGCCCTGGCTGTAGCGGACGATCGCCATGTGATCGGTAAAGACCCGGCCGAAGCCTGGGTCCACGAGCCTGGCCGCGCGGTCCTTGTCGGGCGTCGCATTCGGCGAAGGCTGGATGTCGAAGTTCAAAGTCATTTTTCTTGCTTTCCGCTGTCGGAACCGACGCAATGTCCGGCGCCGGCCTGTTTCCCCCGGAGCCTCCCGGCTCGGCTTGGCCCGAACTTCACCACCACCGGCCCTGCGGCCGGTTGCCTGCGCCAACATGCCGTTTAGACATGCTTTTGCGGAATGCTGAAGTCCAGTATGTTTGCCGAAATGCCGCTCGACAATCGCACGGTAGTCCAATTTGCGGTCCAAACCGCCTCACAGGCTCTTTCAGGCCGCCTCAAACGCTGTCGAAGACAAAACGACCTAATGTTTCGTCGTGACAGGCAGTTTTGTAACATTGAACCCAAGATACGTCAATATGACTGACATAAATTTCTCAGGCATGGCTGCCAAGCCCGATTCGCAGGGAGACGACCACGCTCCCGCGGCGGGCGGGCGCGACCTGCGCTGGGACATCATCGAGCTCTTGTTCTTCGCCTACCGCGACTTTGTCGGCGACGCCGACCAGGAGCTGGAGGCGTTCGGCTTCGGCCGCGCCCACCACCGCGTCATCCACTTCGTCACCCGCTATCCCGGCCTGAAGGTTGCCGACCTGCTCGACGTCCTGCGCATCACCAAGCAATCGCTCGGCCGCGTGCTCAAGCAGCTGCTGGACGAGGGCTACATCGTGCAGAAGACCGGCAACAACGACCGCCGGCAGCGCCTGCTCTACGCCACGCCGAAGGGCGAGGCGCTGGTCGCCAAGCTCGCTGGACTGCAGACCGACCGCATCAACCGCGCGATCGCCGGGATCGATCCGGCCGGCGTCGAGACCGTTCGCCAGTTCCTCCGCGCGATGATCGACCGCGACGATCCCGACAAGGTGCTCGAAGCGATCTTCGGCGTCGGCAAAAAAACAAGGGAGTGAACCTGGTGCAGGCTGCAACCATGCTGCGGACACCGGCCGAGCCGGCCGACGACGCACCGCATCTCCTTTTGGTCGACGACGACCGGCGTATTCGCGACCTGTTGTCGCGCTTTCTGTCCGGCGAGGGCTATCGCGTCACCACGGCGATGAGCGCCACCGACGCCCGTGCCAAGCTGCTCGGGCTGCATTTCGACCTGCTGATCCTCGACGTGATGATGCCTGGCGAAAACGGCTTCGACCTCGCCCGCTTCATCCGCAGTTCCTCGACGGTGCCGATCATCATGCTGACCGCCCGCCACGAGGCGGAAGCCCGCATCGAGGGCCTGCAAATCGGCGCCGACGATTATGTCGCCAAGCCGTTCGAGCCGCGCGAGCTCGTGCTTCGCATCGGCAATATCCTCAAGCGCACCACGCCGCCGCAGGTCGTAACCGTCGAGCAGATCGCGTTCGGCCCCTACATCTTCCACATCGAGCGCAGCGAGCTGCGCCAGGGCGAGGAAATTATCCATCTCACCGATCGCGAGCGCGAGATGCTGCGCATCCTCGCGAGCGCGCCCGGCGAGACCGTGCCGCGCGCCGAATTGACCTCTGGCGGCACCGTCAATGAGCGCGCGGTCGACGTGCAGATCAACCGCCTGCGCCGCAAGATCGAGCACGATCCCGCCAATCCGCTGTTCCTGCAGGCGGTGCGCGGCATCGGCTATCGCCTGGTGGCCTCGCCGTAAGATACAGCCATGAGCACGCTCGACACCGGCCTGACCCTGATCAAGAACGCCTCGCAGCGCGTCTCGAAGGCGAACGGCTGGATGGGCAATGCGTTCAAGAGCTGGATGCCAACCGGCCTCTACGCCCGCGCGCTGCTGATCATGATCGTGCCGATGGTGATCCTGCAGACCGTGGTCGCGTTCGTGTTCATGGAGCGGCACTGGAACACGGTGACGCGGCGGCTGTCGGCCGCGGTGGTATCCGACATTGCCGCGCTGATCGACGTCTACAAGACCTATCCGCAGGACAAGGATCGCGCCCAGCTGCGTCGCATCGCCCAGAAGCTGCAGCTGGTGGTCGACTTCCTCCCCACCGGCGACATGCCGCCGCCGGGACCGAAGCCGTTCTTCTCGCTGCTCGACCAGACGCTCTCGGTGCAGCTCGGCCGCCAGATCAGCCGTCCGTTCTGGATCGACACCGTCGGCAAGTCCAACCTGGTCGAGATCCGCGTGCAGCTCGACGATTCGGTGATCCGGATCTTCGCCCAGCGCAGCGCGGCCTACGCCTCCAATTCGGAGATCTTCATCTTCTGGATGCTCGGCACCTCGACGATTCTGTTGATCGTCGCAGTGCTGTTCCTGCGCAACCAGATCAAGCCGATCCTGCGGCTTGCCGACGCCGCCGAAAGTTTCGGCAAGGGCCGCGAAGCGCCGAACTTCCGGCCGCGCGGCGCGCGCGAGGTGCGGCGCGCGGCGCAGGCCTTCATCGAGATGAAGGCGCGCGTCGAGCGCTCGATCGAGCAGCGCACCGCCATGCTCGCCGGCGTCTCGCATGATCTGCGCACCATCCTGACCCGCTTCAAGCTCGAGCTCGCCTTGATCGGCGAAGGCCCCGAGATCGACGCGATGCGCAAGGACGTCGACGAGATGTCGATGATGCTGGAGGATTATCTCGCCTTTGCGCGCGGCGATTCCGGCGAGGTCGCGCAGCCGACGGACATGGCGCTGGCGCTTGAGGAATTGCGCAGCGACGCCGAGCGCCACGGCCACACCGCAACCGTCGCATTCCACGGCCTGCCGGTCGTCACGGTGAAGCCGGCCTCATTCAAGCGCTGCCTCGGCAACCTTGTCTCCAACGCGGCGCGCCACGCCAACACCATCTCGATCACCGGCCACCGCGACCATCGCTATCTCAACGTCACGATCGACGACGACGGGCCCGGCATCCCCGCCGCGATGCGCGAGGAAGTGTTCAAGCCGTTCCTGCGGCTCGACGATGCGCGCAACCAGGACGAGGGCGGCAGCGGGCTTGGCCTTGCGATCGCCCGCGACATCGCCCGCTCGCATGGCGGCGACATCTTGCTCAGCGAAAGCCCGATGGGCGGCTTGCGGGCGGCGGTGCGGGTGCCGGTGTAGCAAAGCTCTGCCTTCGGCTCGAAGCTCAGGAATGGCCGCTACCAGCGATAGGACAAGGTGCCGATGACCTGACGCCGTTCGCCGGCATAACAATAGCCGGACTGGCAGGTCTGATAGTGCTTGTCGAACAGGTTGGTCGCGTTCAGCCGCATCGTGGCTCCGAGCAATCGCCGGTCCAGCTTGCCGAGATCGTAATCGATCACGGCATCGAACAACGTTGTCGCCGCATTCTGGAACGTGTTCTGGTCGTTGCCGAAGTTGGTCCCGATGTAACGGACACCCAGGCCGAGCCCGAGCCCTTCGACGGGGACACCGGACTGGAACGTGTATTTGCCAAAGGCGGCGAAGGAATTCCGCGGAATGCCGGAGAGCTCATGGCCGGTCGTATCGGGATTGCCCTGGGTGATCACCACGTTGAGATGGGTGTAGGCAGCGGTGAGATCGAATCCCTGCTTGAGCGCGAGCTTCGCCTCGAGCTCCACGCCCTTCGATTCGACCTGACCGGTTGCCGCCTGGAATGCCATGTTGTTGGGATCGGTGCGCAGCACATTGTCCTGCGTGATGTCGAACACCGCGGCGGTCAGCAGCACCGGAACGTGCGGCATCTGGTACTTGATGCCCGCTTCCGTCTGCTCGCCGGTGGTCGGCTTGAACGGCAATCCCGATGCGTCGACGCCGACCTGCGGGCTGAATGCCGTCGCGTAGCTGACATAGGGCGCAAGGCCATTGTCGAAGACGTAGCTGAGGCCCGCACGGCCGGTAAAGGCGGTCGCCGTTGACGGAATGCCGTCGAGACCTGCGGTCGTGGTCTGCGATACCCAGCTCTGGCGCCCATTGAGCGTCAGAATGAAGCCTCCGAGCCTGGCCTGCTCCTGGCCATAGACACCGACCTCGTCGGTCGACTGCTTGTTGAAGATCGAGAAAGCCGGCGTCGCGATGGCCTGAGCGCCGTAGTTCATGGTCGAAAGATTGAGATCGGGCGCCGCTCCGTAGCCGATCTTGTCGCTGTAGTAGGAGTGGCCGTAGTCAACGCCGAACAGCGCCGTGTTCCTGATCGCGCCAAGCATGAACTTGGCTTCGGCCTGATTGTCGAGCGTCACGGTATTGAAGCTGTCCAATATGCGCCAGGCGGAGCGCGACGCGAGATTGGTGCTATAGTCGATCGAATCGATCTGGGTGTATTTCGCGTCCACGTCGACCTGATAGAAGCGAAAGTTCTGCCGCACCGTCCACACGTCGTCGACATTGTGCTCGAACGCGTAACCGATCCGATACTGCTTCTGGTCCATGGCGCTGAAGGCCGGATCATTCGAGTAGATGTTGGTCAATTGTCCGTCAGCCGTGCGGAAATTGCCGATGCTCGCGGCGGTGCGGCTGGTTTGATATTCGCTCAGGATGGTGAAGGACGTATCGGCGTCCGGCCGCCAGGTCAAAGCAGGCGCGATGTAGGCGCGATCGTCGTCATTGCCGGGATACCACGTCTTCGCGTCGCGGAGCAAACCGGTCAGCCGGTAGTACAGTTGATCGCTGCCGGGCACCGGACCACCGATATCGAAACTGCCCTGGTAACGGTCATAATTGCCGGCCTGCAACTGCACCTCGCCGAACGGCGTCAACGTCGGCCGCTTCGTAGTGACATCCACGATGCCGCCCGGAGAGCCAAGGCCGTAGAGGCCCGAGGCAGGACCACGGAGGATCGACACGCTGTCGAGACCGTAGGGTTCGATCTTCGGAATGGCGAAGTTGCCGCCGCCCTGGCGCAGGCCGTCCCGATAGATCCCCGTGTAGGTCGCATCGAAGCCACGGATGTAAAAACTATCGAACCGCGGATCATAACCGAATGCCGTGGTCGTGACGCCGGGCGTGTAGTTGACGGCGTCCTTGAGTGTCTGAACGTTGCGATCCCTGAGCTCCTTCTGCGTCACGACCGAAAGCGATTGCGGCGTCTCGAGCAGCGGCGTATTGGTCTTGGTGCCGGCGGTGCTGTTGGTTGCCACGTATCCGGTCGTCACGCCGATCGCGCCTCCGGCGCCTTGCGCCCGCGGAGCCTGGCTCTGAACGGGCGCCGCATTGCGGCGCTGGTTCACAGCAGTCGTTCGCGAAGTCCTGGTGCGCTGACTTGAAGCGACGGCGCCGCGCTTCTTTGCCACATCAGGTTGATTCACCGTCACCGGAGGGAGCACGCTTACATTGTTCGGCGGAGCACTGGTTTGCGCCTGAGCGTTGGCGACGTTTGCCCCCGCTGGCACGAGCAACACCGAACCGAGAAACGCCGCATTGATCGCAGCCGTTGATCCGAGCAAGCCGCGCTTGCTCCGCGACGAAGCCATTCCCACCAAACAATCCCCACACTGCCCAGGAAATCTTGACCGAGCCGCGCGTTCGCAACTCAGCGGGCATCGATTGGGGCGGACTTCTATCGGCGGGTTGAGCGAAATTCCACACGCGCAAAATAGAATCCATTGAAGCGCACACGATGCGAAACACTGGAACGATTCAAGATGCGCAACACTGGAGCGATTCAAAACGACATGCTGTCGCAGCACGCTTGCAGCGCGAAGAATTCGATGCGCGTCTTCGCTTTCTCAGATTGCTCGAGCGCGAGGCACGCAGCGATCGTTCAATGATGTTGATTTCGTCCTGCAATACCCTTGGCATTGTGCGCGATCAAAGCCAACACCTCGCAAGTGATGCGCGCTATCCATGTCATCGCATCTAACGGGGCGAGCGAACGTGCGCTCGATGTTAGGCTGCGCGAAGCAGCCATCGCTCCTCGACAAGCAAGCTGCGAATTGGATTGCGTCCGCCTTCGCCGAGCTTCGGCGGACAAGTCGTCGCTTCAGCGCAAAATTGCTTTGCAATTTTGTCGCGAGCTTCTCGCAATGGAGGTGGTGCAAAGCGTCACAGCCTCTCGAGATGAGAGGCGATACATTCAGGCGCGCGACGTCAATGCGCTGCGCCCTACTTCTGCTTGGGCAGCAGGCCCTTCAGCTTTTCCATGTCCTTGACGTTCATCTTCATGCCGCCGGGCATGACGATGTCACCGGGCTTCTGGTCGGCCTTGCAGGCGCCAAGCCATTTCGCCTCGATGGTCATCGTGGTGTCGCGGGTGCCGGCCGCGCCGCCCTCGGAATGCGAGGTGCTCTTGACCGTGTAGGCGGAATTGAAGTCGCCGACGATCTCGGCGTGGCTCTGCACCGTCATGCCGGCGACGCTGCAGATGGAATCGCTGACATAGCCGGTCGCGGTCTTCTGGATATCCTGCTTGGAGCAGACTTCCTTGGCCATCGGCGATGCCGCCGCGCTCATTTCCTTGTCGGTGGTCTCGTCGGTGCAGTGCTGCATGGTGATTTCCGGCATCGGCCCGCCGGTACGCAGCATCTTCATCTCCCACAGCCCGGCCTTGCGGGTCGGCAGGTCGACGGCACTTGCGGCGCCGGCGGACAAGACGAGGCAAACAGCCGAACCAAGCAAGGCAAGCTGTCGGGTCATGCGGTGAGCTCCCGGCTGAACGATCGGAGAATGGAGCGGCGCGCTCAGTAGAGCGTGCGCACTGGCCTCTCGGCCGCGCCGTAGGGCACCCAGCGGCAGGCAAAGGAGAGATAGCCACCCGGATAGCGCTGCACCGCAAGGAACTTCACCACCTTGCCGTAGGAGGCGCAGTGATCGACGGCGAGCTGCCGGGCGTCGCTCTGGACCGCCAGCGTATAGGCGATGATACCGCCGGTATCATTGCCCTTGAACGGCGGCACCGGCTGCAACCAATCGGCCCGCGCCGGTACAACGGCCAGCATCCCGCAAACGGCAACCAGGCACGCGGCCAATTTCCTTCGCATCGCAGACTCCATTTCGCTTGAAGCAACATAGAGTGCGCCGGCCACCGTGAAAAGAACGAGCCGGCCGCTAGAAGTGGACTTCTCTGCAGGTGTTGCCGCGCTGCACTTGACCTTGCCAGGGCTTCGCGGCACCGTCCGCGCATCGGATCATCGGGTGGATTCCCATGCGCAACCTGTTCAACTCCCGCAATAAACTCGGCCAAAAGCTTGGCCTCGGCGCCGCACTCGTGGTCGGCCTGCTGGCTTTCGGGGGTACGGCCGAGGCCGCCAATCCGTTCGAGCTGAATTTCTGGCTGTCCGGCCCGCGCTATGACGGCAATGTGGCGCCCTGCGAGAGGGCGCTGAGGGTCATCAGCGAGCAATTCCAGGAAAAGGAAGCCACTTTCTGGAATTCGCCGCTCGTGATCACCGGCTTCAACCGGATCCACGAAACCGCCTTCCGCCCTTGGCAGGCCGACAATATTCCGCGCCGCTATTGCTCGGGCGACGTGATGTTGAGCGACGGCAAGGTGCGCGGCGTACACTATTCGATCATCGAGGACGGCGGCTTTGCCGGTGTCAGCGACTCTCTCAGCCTCAGCCCGGGCGTCGAATGGTGCGTGACCGGCCTCGATCGCAACTGGGCCTACAACCCGTCCTGCAAGGCCGCCCGGCCCTGATCTCCGACCAGATTGCTGACAGCAGAAGCCGCCGCCATTCAGACGGCGGCTTTTGTTCTTGAAATGTTCCGGTGGCCTGCTAGGCTCCGGGCGGTCGAGTGAGGGGAGCGTTTGATGCCGCGGTTGGTCACAATTTCCCGATTTCTGATTTCGATTGCCTTTGTTCTATGCGGTGCGGTGGGGGCCTCGGCCCAGGATCGCCGCCAGAATGCGCCGGGTGAGTTCGATTTCTACGTATTGTCGCTGTCGTGGTCGCCTTCGTTCTGCGAGGCGGCGAGCGAGCGCGGCAACAATGGCCGCGGCACGCAGGCCCAGTGCAGCGGGCGGCCGTATTCCTTCGTGGTCCACGGCCTGTGGCCGCAATATGAGCGGGGCTTTCCCGAATACTGCCAGCGGCCCTCGCCGCGGCTCGCCCGCAACATCATGACCTCGATGCTCGACCTGATGCCGGCGCCCGGGCTGATCTACAACGAGTGGGACAAGCACGGCACCTGCTCCGGCCTCGGCGAGCGGGCCTATTTCGAAGCCATCCGCAAGGCCCGCGCTGCGGTGAAGATCCCCGAGGAATTCCTGCAATTGTCGGAGCCGAAGACGATCGCGCCCGACGAGCTGGAGGCGGCGTTCATCAAGGTCAATCCGGGACTCAGCAGCTCGGCGATCGCGGTGACCTGCGACAGCAGGCGGCTCAGCGAGGTGCGGATCTGCCTCAGCAAGGACCTGCAATTCCGTTCCTGCGAGGAAACCGACCGCCGCGCCTGTCGCCGTGATCAGGTGCTGATGCCGCCGGTTCGCGGCGGCTAGCGCGTTTTCGAGCGAATTGGGCACCGGTTCGCGTGAAGAAAATGCGTCAAAACAGGAAGCTGGAGCTTCGGTTCTGATCTCAATCAGAACCGAACATGCTCCAGCCCATCGCTTCCCGTCATTGCGAGCAACTCGCGACAAAATTGCAGGGCAATTTTGCGCTGAAGCGACGACTTGTCCGCCGCAGCCTCGGCGAAGGCGGAGGCAATCGATACTTTCTCGTGGTGAGATGGATTGCTTCCGCCTACGCTCCCCGAGCTTCGGCGGACAAGTCGCTCCCCCCGCAATGACGTGGTAATTGCTATCCCATGAACTACCGTCACGCCTTTCACGCCGGCGGCTTTGCCGATGTCATCAAGCACATCGTGCTGGTGCGCATGCTCACCTATCTGCAGGAAAAGCAGGCGCCGTTCCGCGTCATCGACACCCATGCCGGCGCCGGGCTCTATGACCTGACATCGAGCGAAGCGCAGCGCAGCGGCGAATGGCTCACCGGCATCGCGCGGCTGATGCAGGCGCGACTCTCCGACAAGGCGCTGCCGCTGATCGCGCCGTATCTCGACATCGTCAGGGCATTCAATTCGAGAGGCGAACTGAAAACCTATCCCGGTTCGCCGCTGATCGCGCGTGCGCTGCTGCGGCCGCAAGACCGCCTCACCGCCTGCGAGATCGAACCGACGGCGCGCAAGCAACTGATCGATGCGTTGCGGCGTGATGCGCAAGCGCGCGTCGTCGATCTCGATGGTTGGACGGCGCTGCCCGCATTCGTGCCGCCGAACGAGCGGCGCGGTCTGGTGCTGATCGATCCACCGTTCGAGGCAAAGGATGAGTTCGAACGACTGGCCCATGCTTTCACTGAAGCGTTCGCGAAATGGCCGACTGGCGCGTATCTTTTGTGGTACCCCGTAAAATCCCGGAGGGCCACCGACGAGCTCGCGCACAGCGTCGCTGCAGCGGCAGCAACAAGCCGGCCTGCCGGCAAATGCTTGCGTTTGGAATTCAGTGTGGCACCGCAAGAAACCGACGGCGGCCTCGTATCCACCGGCCTTTTGATGGTGAATCCGCCGTGGACGTTGGCAGGTGAGCTGAAGATCATCCTGCCCGAACTCGAGAAGCCGCTTGGTCAAGGCGGCGCTGGCCGCTTCAGACTCGAGACGCTCAAGGCTTAATCCGCAGCACCCACTGAAAAGTTCGAATTGATCGTAGGCAACGCGCGCGGAACCGTATTATGCTCATCCTGTTACGACTGGCTTTACGTTCCGCTTCCGCGAATGGTTGCGGCGGAGTGACAAGGCCGAAATAAATCCAGGCAGACCGGCGGCGTGACACCGGCCTGTTCAGGTGGCCAAGCTTCCGACAAGCGAATGTCGGTCAACCGTTACGCGGCGTGCGCGTAGCGGTGGAGCAATACGGGGGAGGAGTTTTCCCGATGGCCATGACTGGGACAGTCAAGTTCTTCAACGGAGAGCGTGGCTACGGCTTCATCAAACCTGACGATGGCGGCCGCGATGTGTTCGTTCACATCACAGCTGTCGAGCGTGCGGGATTGAAGGACCTGACTGAAGGACAGCGCATTACGTTCGAGGTTGAACCGGACAAGAAGGGCAAGGGCCCGAAGGCGGTCAACCTGGTGGTTTCATGAGGAGCGCTTGCGGCGCGCGGCTCGTGATGAACGCCAAATGAAGCGTTGCGTGTGAGTTGACTGCCGGGCGCGCGGCTCGCGCTCGCTGCGTGACCACCTGCATGATGCGGACGCGACTGGCGGTGCCCGCATAACCGACACGTGCGGCGCGATTGGCTTCGCGAACGCCGTGGCGCGCGTGCCGCTGCGCATGATGTCCACGTCATCAGCACGAAGAAAAACCCGGCCGCGCGAGGCGCGACCGGGAGTTGATATCTAACGTTTTCTTGTTCTCAGAAGTGATAGTTGATGCCGGCGCGAACCAGGCTGAAGCTGTAGCCGTTCGACGCGCCGCCGGTGATCGTGAAGTTGCTGTTGGCGAGATCGACGTAGAGATACTCGATCTTGGCGCTCCAGTTCGGGGCAAAGCCCATTTCGGCGCCGGCGCCGACGGTGAAGCCCGCATTGGTATGCGTCTCCGAAATGCCGAAGGTTTCGCCGCGCAGCTCGCCGAAGGCGAGACCGCCGGTTGCGTAGAACAGCACGTTGTTGACCGCATAGCCGGCGCGGCCGCGCACCGTGCCGAACCACGGGTTGGAGAACTTCCAGGGCGCGAACCGATCGTCCGCGGCGGAGCCCTGGATATCGGCTTCGATACCGAACACCCAGGGGGTGCCGTTCTGGAAATTGTAGCCGGCCTGCACGCCGCCGGCGAAGCCGGACGGCTTGGTCGGGTTGTTCTCGACCGAACCCCAGCCATAGCCGATGTTGCCGCCGAGGTAGGGGCCGGCCCAGCTATAGGCGTTGAGCGGCTGATGGACGGTATAGGGCGATCCGTAGTTGAGGTCGGCCGACGCCGCCGAAGTCGTCCAGCCTGCGACGATCAGTGCCAGCGCACGCGCAACCAACCGGGTCATTGTACTCTCCACCACGCAACTGCCGTAGCCCGCCGGCCAAGGCCAGCGTGGTTACGGAATTCCACTTTTTTCGCTAAGGTTTATCGAGAGTTTTAAGTTAAAGGGCTGTTAAGCCCCGTTACCGGCCCGCTCATCAATCTTAACAATGTGTTACCCACCCGCCCGGGTCAGCCCGCAGGGTCGGTAACCTCCTGCGATCGGGGTTGTTTTTCCAGTAACGCCAACGCTGGCGAGCGGTCGCCCGAGCGCTTAATTTACGGCCCATGGTTCACGATTCTCCCGAACGTCCGACGCCGGCCCCGAAGCCACGGCGCGGTTCAAAGTCCGACCTGCCGCAGGACGATCTGACGCTCGACACGAGCGACGTCGATCCGGAAACCTCCGCAGCCGAGGAGGAGGATGAGGCGCGTCTGCCGGACGCTTCGGACGACGCCACCGAGGCGGTTGCCGAAGGCACGCTCTCGGTCGGCCATGCCGCGATCGAGAACGCGGTTCGCCTCGCGCCGACCTCGCCCGGCGTCTACCGCATGCTCAACGCCGCCAACGACGTGCTCTATGTCGGCAAGGCGAAGAACGTCAAAAAGCGGCTGTCGTCCTATGCGCGGGCCAACGCGCCGCTGCCGGCGCGGATCCTGCGCATGATCGCAGCAACCACGCATGTCGAGATCGTCTCGACCACGACCGAGACCGAAGCACTGCTGCTCGAAGCCAATCTGATCAAGCAGCTTCGCCCGCGCTTCAATGTGCAGCTACGCGACGACAAGTCGTTTCCCTATATCCTGATATCAGGCGATCACTGGGCGCCGCAGATCCTCAAGCATCGCGGTGCGCAGTCGCGGCCCGGACGCTATTTCGGTCCGTTCGCCAACGCCGGCGCGGTCAACCGCACCATCACGGCGCTGCAGCGCGCCTTCCTGATCCGCTCCTGCACCGACGGCTTCTTCGAAAGCCGCACCCGGCCCTGCCTGCTCTATCAGATCAAGCGTTGTGCCGGCCCGTGCACGCGCGAGATCGATTTCCCCGGCTACACCGAACTGGTGCGCGAGGCGACCGAATTCCTCTCCGGCCGGAGCCACGCCGTGAAGGAGTTGCTCGCGGCCGAGATGGAGAAGGCCTCCGGCGAGCTCGAATTCGAGACCGCGGCACTGTATCGCGACCGTCTCGCGGCGCTGTCGGCGATCCAGTCGCAGCAGGGCATTAACCCGCGCACGGTCGAAGAGGCCGATGTGTTCGCGATCCATCAGGAAGGCGGCTATTCCTGCGTCGAGGTGTTCTTCTTCCGCACCGGCCAGAACTGGGGCAACCGCGCCTATTTCCCGCGGGCGGAAAAGACCTTCACGCCCGAGGAGGTGCTGTCCTCGTTCCTCGCGCAATTCTACGACGACAAGCCGCCGCCGAAGCTGATCCTGCTGTCGCACGAGATCGAGGAAAGCGCGTTGCTCGCCGACGCGCTGTCGGTCAAGGCCGGATCCAAGGTCGAGGTCTCCGTGCCCAAGCGCGGCGAGAAGAAGGAGCTGATCGGCCACGCGCTCACCAACGCGCGCGAGGCGCTCGGCCGCAAGCTCGCCGACACCGCGACGCAAAGCCGGCTGCTCGAGGGCATGGTCACCACGCTTGGCCTGCCGCACACACTGAGGCGCATCGAGGTCTACGACAACAGCCACATCCAGGGCACCAACGCGGTCGGCGCAATGATCGTGGCCGGGCCCGACGGATTCATGAAGAACCAGTACCGCAAGTTCAACATCAAGTCCGAGGGCCTGACGCCGGGCGACGACTACGGGATGATGCGCGAGGTGCTGGAGCGCCGCTTCAAGCGGCTGCTGAAGCCGCCGGAGGGCGAGGCCTCCGCCAAGGACGGCGCAAAAACTAAGGCGGACGACGATTCGTTCCCGCAATGGCCCGACCTCGTCATCATCGACGGCGGCCGCGGCCAGCTCAACGCGGTCAGGGAAATCTTCCAGAACCTCGGGCTGACCCAGGTCTCGCTGATGGCGGTGGCCAAGGGACCGGAGCGCGATGCCGGGCGCGAAACCCTGTTCATGCCGGACCGCGAGGCCATCAAGCTGGAGCCGCGGGACCCGGTGCTCTATTTCATCCAGCGGCTACGCGACGAGGCCCACCGCTTCGTAATCGGCTCGCACCGCAAGCTGCGCAAAAAGGACATCCGCGAGGCCGGCCTGCAGGAGATTCCCGGCATCGGCCCATCGCGCAAACGTGCCCTGCTGCACCACTTCGGAACTCTCAAGGAGATCGAGCGGGCCTCGATCGCCGACCTCGGCAAGGTTCCCGGCGTCAGCGCCGAAAGCGCCCGCAAGATTTTCGAGTTTTTCCACGCCCAGCCGGGTTAAACGAAAGACGAGTCATCAGGGCGTCGCCTGCGACGGGGCATCTGGGGCATGATGCGGGCAATGTTCCCTCGCGACAAACGCGAGGCGTTTGCGCGGAGATCATGCATAAACAAGGAGCTAAAGTGCCATGAGGATTCGGCGTAATCTCACCGCGCTTTGGCCTGCGCACGGTTGACCTTCTTGCTTCAGCGGTATTGGTAGAACGGATGAACATCGCCACGACCCGGGGACAGCCCAAGACCTTGTCCCTCCCGAATATCCTGACCTATGCCCGGATCGCCGCCATCCCGGTGGTGATCGGCTGCGTCTACTGGCAATCGATCCTGGACGGCCCGCTTTGGCTGCGCTGGGTGGCGCTGGCGGTATTCATCGCGGCGGGGATCACCGATTATCTCGACGGTTACTACGCCCGGATGTGGGACCAGCAGTCGGCGTTCGGCCGGATGCTCGATCCAATCGCCGACAAGCTTCTGGTCGCCTCCAGCCTGTTGATGCTGGCCGCCGACAACTCGATCCATGGCTGGACGCTGTGGGCGGCGATCGTGATCCTGTGCCGCGAGATCCTGGTCTCGGGCTTGCGCGAATATCTCGCAGGACTGCGGGTCAGCGTTCCCGTCACCAAGCTTGCGAAATGGAAGACGACTATCCAGCTGGTGGCGATCGGTTTCCTGATCGCCGGCGAAGCGGGCGAGCAGGTCGTTCCGGCGACCACCCTGATCGGCATCGTTTTGCTTTGGATGTCGGCGATCTTCACCATCTACACCGGCTGGGATTACTTCCGCGCCGGCATCCATCACCTCATCAAGGAGGATGAGGGATGAAGCTGAAATATTTCGCCTGGGTCCGTGAACGCGTCGGCAAGGCCGAAGAGGTCATCGAGCCGCCGGCCGAGGTGCGCACCGTCGGCGACCTGATCGGCTGGCTTGCCGCGCGCGACGATGCCTACGCCTATGCCTTCGAGAAGCCCGCGGTGATCCGCGCCGCGATCGACCACGCCCACGTCAAATCGGACGCAGCGATCTCCGGCGCCCGCGAGATCGCGTTCTTCCCGCCGATGACCGGCGGCTAAATCTCATCATGGCTGTCGCAGCGACCATCCGCATCCAGGAAGCCGACTTCGATGTCGCGCGGGAGATTGCGGAGTTGAGCATGGGGCGCACCGATGTCGGCGCGGTCGTCAGCTTCAGCGGCATCTGCCGCGGCAGCGAACAGGGCGAGCCGATCGCGGCGCTGACGCTCGAACATTATCCTGAGATGGCGGAAGCCGAGATTGCACGCCATGCCGACGAGGCGCTGTCGCGCTGGCCCTTGCAGGGCCTCACCATCATCCATCGCTTCGGCCGCATCGCGCCGGGCGAGAACATCGTGCTGGTCGTGACCGCCTCGGCGCACCGGCAAGCCGCGTTCGAGGCAGCCGAGTTCCTGATGGACTATCTCAAGACCAACGCACCGTTCTGGAAGCGCGAGGAAAGCGCGCGCGGCACGAGCTGGATCGAGGCGCGCGACCATGACGACGCGGCCGCCGCGCGCTGGACCAAATCCTGATGGCCAAGCGCAGCAAAGTGCCGGCCAGGCGCGGCCCCGTCGCGCCGAAAGCGCCCAAGGTCGGCGCCGGCGAGCTTCACACCCTGTTCGATTTCCTGCGCTACGCGGTCAGCCGCTTCAACGCGGCCAAGCTCGTGTTCGCGCATGGCACCACCGATCCGGTGGCCGAGGCCGCGTTCCTGATCTGCGAGTCGCTGCACCTGCACCCCGACCAGTTCGAGAACTTTGCCAACGCACGCGTCACCATTGCCGAGGCCAAGCAGATCCTCGACCTGATCGAGCGGCGGATCGCGACGCGAAAGCCGGCCGCCTACCTCGTCAACAAGGTCTATATGCGCGGCCTGCCGTTCTATGTCGACGAGCGCACCATCGTGCCGCGCTCCTTCATCGGCGAATTGCTGGACTCGCATTTCGGCGGCGACGAGGACGGCACCTCATTGATCGGCGACCCAGAGGACGTCGAAAGCGTGCTCGACCTCTGCACCGGCTCCGGCTGTCTTGCGATTTTGGCCGCCAGGCATTTCGCCAACGCCGCGGTCGACGCGGTCGATATTTCGAAGGATGCGCTGGAAGTCGCCGCGCGCAACGTCGCCGACCACGGCCTCGACGATCGCCTGACGCTCCATCGCGGCGACCTGTTCAAGCCGCTCGGCAGCCGCCGCTACGATCTCATCATCTCGAACCCGCCCTATGTCGACGCTAGAGGCATGGCGGCGCTGCCGCGCGAGTGCCGCGCCGAGCCGAAGATCGCGTTCGATGGCGGCACTGACGGGCTCGATATCGTCCGCCGCCTGCTCGACCAGGCCAGGCAACATCTGACCCCGCAGGGCGGCCTGCTCTGCGAGATCGGCCGCGGCCGCGACAATCTCGAGGCTGCCTATCCGAACCTGCCGCTGCTCTGGCTCGACACCGAGGACTCCGAGGGCGAGGTATTCTGGATCGCCGCCGCGGACCTCTGACCGGCGCGCCGCGGCCGGGTCCGGATTATTGCGGAGCCCGGCTTCCCGAGCCCGATCTGGACGAAGCGAAAATCGTGTGCAGTTCCAGCCGGTTCCGAAGATCGCAGGCCCGTCGAATCAACAATGGTGCTAAGGTTGCGGTCCGGGGACATTCGGAGAGAGGGCGCGGGCGCGCGACATGATTCGCATTTCGACGATCTTCATCGCCATCTGCATGGTGCTCCTCGCAGCCTCGCTGGGCTTCGTGCTGTATTCGGTGGCGGGCATCAGCGGATCGGAATCGGCGATCGTGGCGCTCACCGCCCTCACCTGCCTGATCCTCTACAACGCCGTCTCGATGCGGTTGCGCGACCGCAGCGATGTCGGCGGCCAGATCGCGGATCTGTCGCGCGGCACCGCCGACCTCGCCCGCCAGGTCGCCGAATTCGGCCGCCGGCTGGCCGCGGTCGAAGGCCGCGTCGCTTCGGCCAACTCCACCGGCGCCGACCGGATCCAGGGCATGGCCGGCGAGATCAGCGAGCTTGGCGGACTGGTGAAGCAGCTTGCGGCGTCCGTCGCCCATCATGAGGATCTGCTGGCGGCAGGTCCCGTGGCGCAGCCGGTTGCATCATTGCGCGACGATCTGCTGCAGCCGGTCCCGCCGGCACCGACCGTCGTGTTTGCGCCCCCGCCGCCACCTGCACCTCCGTCAGCGATCTCACGCAGCCAGACCCAACTCATCGGCGCGATCAGGCACGCCCTCGATGAGAACCGCCTCGACATCTACCTGCAGCCGATGGTGACGCTGCCGCAGCGCAAGGTGCGCTACTACGAGGCGGTGACGCGACTGCGCGACGAGCGCGACCAGGTCCTTGCCGCCGACGATTTCATCGAGGCCGCCGAGGCCGGCGGCCTGATCGGCCGTATCGACCACATGGTGATGCTTCGCTGCGTCCAGGTGCTGCGACGCCTGATGATCCGCAGCAAGGATGTCGGCGTGTTCTGCAACGTGGCGTCGGCGACGTTGTCCAACCCGGCGGATTTCACCCAATGCCTCGATTTCCTCGAGGCCAACCGCGCGCTGGCGCCGTCCTTCGTGCTCGAGTTCAAGCAGGCGACCTTCCGCAATCTCGGCCCGGTCGAAAGCGAGAACCTCGCAGCGCTGGCGCAGCGCGGCTACCGCTTCTCGATCGACCATGTCAGCGACCTCCGCCTCGAGCCGCGCGAGCTCGCCGATCGCGGCGTCCGCTTCATCAAGGTGCCGGCCGCGCTGCTGCTCGACGCCAGGCAGAGCGCGACCACCGATATCCATCCCTCCGATCTGTCCGACCTGCTCGGCCGCTACGGGATCGACCTGATCGCCGAACGGATCGAGGGCGAGCGCTCGGTGGTCGATTTGCTCGACTTCGATGTCCGGTTCGGCCAGGGCTTCCTGTTCGCCCCGCCGCGGCCGTTGCGGCCGGAAGGGGCATCTGCTACCGCCGAGACTGCACAGACCAAGCCCCAGGACCTCAATGGCGCCAGCACTTCCGCACCCGTCTCCAGCCCCGCAGCGCCACCGCGCACCACCGGCAGCGCTGCGCTGGCGCGCCGCGCGCTCGGTCCGAACTAACCAACGGTTCGCCTCATGACGCTGCGTTTTGTGGAGCGGCTGCGCGATCTCGTCGACGGCGTCGACGTCGTGCTGTCGGACATCTGGGGCGTCGTGCACAACGGCCTCGAATCCTTTCCCGAGGCCTGCGCGGCGCTGCACACCTTCCGCCAGCAGGGCGGCACCGTCATCCTGATCACCAACGCGCCGCGGCCGGCCGATTCCGTGCAGCGGCAGTTGCGCAAGCTCGGCGTCGCCGACGAGACCTATGACGCGATCGTCTCCTCGGGCGACCTGACGCGTCATTTTGTTTCTGATCATCCCGGCCAGAAGATCTTCTGGATCGGCCCGGAGCGCGACAGTTCGATCCATCGCGGCCTCGACGCCACCATGGTGCCGCTGGAGCAGGCCGACTACATCATCTGCACCGGCCTGTTCGACGACGAGACCGAGTCCGCCGAAGACTATCGCGACACCCTGCTGAAGGCACTCGAGCGCAAGCTCACGCTGATCTGCGCCAATCCCGACATCGTGGTCGAACGCGGCGACCGGCTGATCTATTGCGCCGGCGCGGTCGCCGAACTCTATCGCGAACTCGGCGGCGAGGTGATCTTCTACGGCAAGCCGCACCGGCCGATCTATGAACGCGCCATGGCGCTGGCCACTGAGCGCCGCGGGCGTCCGACCGAACTCAGCCGCGTGCTCGCGATCGGCGATTCCGTGCGCACCGACCTCACCGGCGCCCATGGCTTCGGCATCGATCTGCTGTTCGTCACCCGCGGCATCCATTCCGATCAGTTCGAGGGCATCGAGCAGCTCGATCAGGCCTCGGTGAAGGAATTGTTCGGCCATCCGCCGCGCGCGCTGATGCGCGACCTGAAGTGGTAGCGGCGCTTCACAGCCAAAATATCGAAAACAACCCCATGCAAAGTAGCCGCCGGCGGCTGACGGTCGACCCGGCGACTTGACACGTCGGGCAACTCAGGGACATTCTTCCAATATTCCGAAATCGTGCAGGCACACCCTCCCGGCAGGACTATCGCATTGGCATTTGACGCAAATGCCCGGGACATCTAGCGCGAAGACGCGCTTCGCGCTTCTGCCCGGGCATGACGAGATATTCAGTTGGTGCGATGAACGGTGCTTACGCCGTCGCCATGTCCGGGAAAACCGCCTCGATCTTGGTCTTCAGCGTGGCGGCGTTGAACGGCTTGACGATGTAATTGTTCACGCCGGCCTTCTTGGCCGCGATCACGTTCTCGGTCTTGGATTCCGCCGTGATCATGATGAAGGGCGTGGTCGCGAGGTTGGGATCGGCGCGGACTTCCTTGAGCAGGTCGTAGCCGGTCATCGGCTCCATGTTCCAGTCGGAAATCACCAGGCCATACTTCTTGCCGCGCATCTTGTTCAGCGCCGCCGAGCCGTCGGAGGCATCGTCGATATTCTCGAATCCAAGCTGCTTGAGAAGATTCCGGATGATGCGGATCATGGTGCTGTAGTCATCAACCACCAGAACCGGCATGGACAAATCAACCGCCATCTTTTCCCCCAAAACAACTGACGCAACTGGCTTCTGCGCAAACGCAGCTTTCCGCCAACGACTAACAGCAGGCGTTAAACAGCGCGTTAACCGGCTGAATCCGGATTGTTACGGATTTGACGCGATTTTCGCTACGCTTGACTTCCACGCCGCCGCCGCGTCACGGTCCGGCCCGCAACAATCATGCTTAAGAATCCTTGAAGAATCCCTGAAATGAGCACCGGCTTTACCGTTATCCGCGACAACACCCCCGCCAGCGCCATTCCGAAGGGCGCCGTGGTCGCGATGGGAAATTTCGATGGCGTCCATCTCGGTCACCGCGCCGTGATCGGCGCGGCGCTCGCGATGGGCAAGGCACATGGCGTGCCCGCGCTGGCCGTCACCTTCGAGCCGCATCCGCGCTCCTTCTTCAGCCCGAACACCCCGCAATTCCGCCTCACGGACGAGACCAACAAGCTGCGGCTGCTCGCGGCCACGGGGCTTGCCGGCGCGGTCGTCATGACCTTCGACAAGGCGCGCGCCGGCACCACGGCACAGGACTTCATTCATCATGACCTGATTGACCGGCTCGGCATCAGCGGGATCGCGGTCGGCTACGACTTCCATTTCGGCAAGGGCCGGGTCGGCTCGCCGAGCCTGCTGGTCAGCGAAGCGCCGCGGCTCGGCATCGAGGTCGATGTGCAGGCCCATGTCGATATCGAGGAGCGTCCGGTTTCCTCCAGCGCCATCCGCATGGCGCTCGCCGAGGGCCAGGTCACTGACGCCACCACGATGCTGGGCGGACCGTGGTTCGTCACCGGCAAGGTGATCCACGGCGAGAAGCGCGGCCGCGACCTCGGCTACCCCACCGCCAACATCCGCCTCGACAAGCATTGCGGCCTGAAGCACGGCATCTATGCGGTGCGGGTCGGCAAGGGCTCGCAACGTTTCGACGGGGTCGCAAGCTTCGGGCGGCGTCCGACCTTCGACAACGGCGCGCCGCTGCTCGAAGTGTTCCTGTTCGACTTCAAGGGCGATCTCTACGACACGGTCCTTGATGTCGCATTCATCGGTTTCATTCGCGAAGAGCTGAAATTCGACACCATCGAGGCGTTGATCCGCCAGATGGACGACGACAGCGCCAAGGCGCGCGCGGTGCTGGCCGCGGCACCCGATGCGTTCCCGCAGCTCGGAGCGATTGGTTGAACAGGACTGAGAAGCAGAAGATGCTGGCGGGCGAACTGTATCGCCCCGATGCCGAGCTCGCCGCCGACCATACCGCGGCGGAACATTGGATGACGCGCTACAACGCGTCAGGCGCCTCTTCCGCAAGCGAGCTGCACGCGCTGCTCGCCGAGCGCTTCCGCAGGGTCGGCAAGGATGCCGTGATCCGCCCGCCGTTCTTCTGCGACTACGGCAGCAATATCAGCCTCGGCGACGGCGTGTTCCTGAACTTCAATTGCGTCATCCTCGACGTGGTCGAGGTCGCGATCGGCGATCGCACCCAGATCGGGCCCGCGGTGCAGATCTATACCGCCGACCACCCGCGCGACGCCGCGACCCGGCGCGCCGGGCTGGAATTCGGCCGCCCGATCCGGATCGGTAGCGACGTCTGGATCGGCGGGGGTGCCATCATCCTGCCCGGCGTCACGATCGGCGACGGCGCCCTGGTCGGGGCCGGCAGCGTGGTCACCCGGGACGTCGCCCCGGGCGCCATCGTGGCCGGAAATCCGGCCCGGCCGCGGCAGGCCTAGAACACCCCGGCGGTCCGGATTTGCCGGCGGCGGGGGGCTTTGCGATTTCCCTGCCCGGCTGCTATGGAAACCCCATGTTTTCGCGGCGCATCATACGGATTAGCGGCCCGGCTTCCGCCTGAGCCTGAAGGCTCGGCGCAAGACCGGGACTTTCGCCGTTTCACCCGCGATTGATCGCGTATCCGCGCCCTCACCTGCCAAATCAGAGCCTTCATGTCCGACAAGCCGCAAAAGACCGACGCCAACGACTATTCCAAGACCCTTTACCTGCCGCAGACGGAATTCCCGATGCGCGCCGGCCTGCCCCAGCGCGAGCCGGAAATCCTGAAATACTGGAACGACATCGGCCTCTACACCAAGCTCCGTCAGGAAGCCGAGGGCCGCGCCAAATTCGTGCTGCATGACGGCCCGCCCTACGCCAACGGCAACATCCATATCGGGCACGCGCTGAACAAGATCCTCAAGGACGTCGTGACCAAGAGCCAACAAATGCTCGGCTTCGACTCCAACTACGTGCCGGGCTGGGATTGCCACGGCCTGCCGATCGAATGGAAGATCGAGGAGGAGAACTACCGCTCCAAGGGCAAGCAGAAGCCCGACTTCCGCGACTCCGCCGCGATGGTCGCATTCCGCAAGGAATGCCGCGCCTATGCGACGCACTGGATCAACGTGCAGCGCGAGGAGTTCAAGCGGCTCGGCATCATCGGCGACTGGGACCATCCCTATCAGACCATGAGCTATCCGGCGGAAGCTGCGATCGCCCGCGAGCTGATGAAGTTCGCCGCCAACGGCACGCTCTATCGCGGCTCCAAACCCGTGATGTGGAGCGTGGTCGAGAAGACCGCGCTCGCGGAAGCCGAGGTCGAATACGAGGACTACACCTCCGACATGGTGTGGGTGAAATTCCCGGTCACCTCGCCGGCGCATGGCGCGCTGGCCAATGCCTCGGTCGTGATCTGGACCACCACACCGTGGACGCTGCCCGGCAACCGCGCGATCTCGTTCTCGCCGAAAATCGCCTACGGTCTCTACAAGGTCACGGATGCGCCGGCCGACAATTGGGCCAGGAACGGCGATCTCCTGATCCTGGCCGATGCGCTCGCCGCCGAGGTGTTCAAGCAGGCGCGCGTCACGGCCTATGAGAAGGTCCGCGATATCCCCGGCGACACGCTCGACGCCGTGGAATGCGCCCATCCGCTGCGCGGGTTCGGTGGCGGCTACGAGTTCACCGTGCCGCTGCTCGCCGGCGAGCATGTCACCGACGACACCGGCACCGGCTTCGTCCACACCGCGCCGAGCCACGGCCGCGAGGACTTCGACGTCTGGACCGCCAACACCCGCGAGCTCGACGCGCGCGGCATCCCGACTGCGATCCCCTACACGGTCGACGAGAACGGCGCCTACACCGCACAGGCGCCGGGCTTCACCGGAAAGCGCGTGATCAACGACAAGGGCGAAAAGGGCGACGCCAACGAGGCCGTGATCAAGGCGCTGATCGAGGCCGGCAAGCTGCTGGCGCGCGGCCGCCTCAAGCACCAATATCCGCATTCCTGGCGCTCCAAGAAGCCGGTGATCTTCCGCAACACGCCGCAATGGTTCATCGCGATGGACAAGGACATCGCGGAGAACGGCCATGCGAAGAAGGGCGACACGCTGCGCGCCCGCGCCCTGCACGCGATCTCGGTCACGCAATGGGTACCGCCGGCCGGCGAGAACCGCATCAACGGCATGATCGCCAACCGTCCGGACTGGGTGATCTCGCGGCAGCGCGCCTGGGGCGTGCCGATCGCCGTGTTCGTGCGCGAGAACAGCGACGGCTCGGCCGAGATCCTGCAGGACGAGGTCGTCAACCAGCGCATCGCCGAGGCGTTCATGGAAGAAGGCGCCGACGCCTGGTACATGGACGGCGCCCGCGAGCGCTTCCTCGGGGCCCGCGCGTCGGAGAACTGGAAGAAGGTCGACGACATCTGCGACGTCTGGTTCGATTCCGGTTCGACGCACGCCTTCGTGCTGGAAGACCGCCAGAACTTCCCGCAGCTCGGCAACATCGTTCGCAAGATCGATGGTGGCGACGACACCGTGATGTATCTGGAAGGCTCGGACCAGCATCGCGGCTGGTTCCACTCCTCGCTGCTGGAAAGCGCCGGCACGCGCGGGCGCGCGCCGTACGACATCGTGCTCACCCACGGCTTCACGCTCGATGAGAACGGCCGCAAGATGTCGAAGTCGCTCGGCAACACGGTCGAGCCGCAGAAGGTGATCAAGGATTCCGGCGCGGACATCCTGCGGCTGTGGGTTTGCGCCACCGACTATGCCGATGACCAGCGCATCGGCCCGGAGATCCTGAAGAACACCATCGAGACATATCGCAAGCTGCGCAACTCGATCCGCTGGATGCTCGGCACGCTGCATCACTTCAAGCCGAGCGAGAAGGTCGGCTTTGCCGAGATGCCCGAGCTCGAGCGGCTGATGCTGCACGAACTGGCCGGGCACGCCGAGACCATCCGCAAGGCCTATGCGGAGTTCGACTACAAGACCGTGGTTGCAAGCCTCGCGGCCTTCATGAACTCCGAGCTGTCGGCGTTCTATTTCGATATCCGCAAGGACACACTGTATTGCGATCCGCCGTCGTCGGTGGCGCGCAAGGCGGCGCTGACCACGATCGACCTGTTGTGCGACGCGATCCTGAAATGGCTGGCGCCGATCCTGAGCTTCACCACCGACGAAGCCTGGCGGATGTACCGACCGAACGCGGAGCCCTCGGTGCACCTCACGCTGTTCCCCGAAGGCCTCGAGCAGTTCCGCGACGACGCCCTCGCCGCAAAGTGGGAGACGACCCGCAACGTCCGCCGCGTCGTCACCGGCGCGCTCGAGCTCGAACGCGCCGCCAAGCGGATCGGCTCGTCGCTCGAGGCATCGCCGGTGATCTACGTCGCCGACCGGCAGATGTTGGCAACGCTGTTCGACATCGACCTCGCCGAAGTCTGCATCACCTCGAACTACGAGGTGCGCGAGGGCGAGGCGCCGGCCAATGCCTTCCGCCTCGATGCCGTGCCCGGCGTTGCCGTCGTGGTCGAGAAGGCGGTCGGCACCAAATGCGCGCGCTCGTGGAAAATCCTCCCGACAGTCGGCGAGGATCGCGAATATCCCGACGTTTCGCCGCGCGACGCGCAAGCGCTGCGCGAATGGAAGGCGCTGGGGGTCAGCATCTCCTGACTGTCCGTTGTCCCGGCCTAGTGCGCAATTGCGCACGGGGGCCGGGACCCATAACCACCGCTGTCTCGAATGGACGAAGGTTGATGACCCCAAGTCATTCAAACAATACCCGGCACGGCGTATGGGTCCCGGCCTTCGCCGGGACGACGCCTTTGGCGGCAAGCCGATGACCCCTGCTGTCCGCACCGGCGTGATCGCGGCAGTCATCACCCTGATCGCCGACCAGGCCTCCAAGCTCTGGCTGCTGTACGTCTTCGGCATTGCCCACCGCGGCGCGGTGCAGGTGACGCCGTTCTTCGACCTGGTGCTTGCCTGGAATCCCGGGATCAGTTTCGGCTGGTTTCAGAGCGAGACCCCGGCGGCCCAGATTCTGCTGATGGTGGTCAAGGCCGCCGCCGTGATCGCCCTGGCGATCTGGATGGCGCGGTCGCGGACCCGGCTGGCGACGCTGTCGCTGGGGCTGATCATCGGCGGCGCGATCGGGAACGGCATCGACCGCTTCGCCTACGGCGCCGTGGTCGATTTCGCCCTGTTTCATGTCGAGATCGGGGGAAAAACCTTCAATTGGTACGTATTCAACCTCGCCGATGTGGCGATCGTTGCTGGCGTGGCGGCCCTATTGTATGATTCCGTGATGGGGACCCCCGCCGTAAAAGCGCCCTGATCCCGGCCGATACGAGCCGGTCGGCGGCCGACTTGCACCCAGCGGAACTGAGCGCTAAGCCAGTGATCGCTCGGGCGAATTTTGAGATGGGAATAGCGCGATGCGCAACACCAAAGCCCGCGGTTACCTGATCGAGACCTCCCGGATGCCGCTGATGCGCGGCCTCCGCCTGGCGTTCGTTGCGGCCGGAATCGGCCTCGTCATGACGGCCGGCCCGGTGCGCGCCGGCGACGATGACGACGATGGCGATGACGGCCTGACCTTCGAAGAGCGGATCGTCGACAATCTGATGACCGGGCTCGGCGCCAAGAGCGCGGCCAGCAAGGGCATCGACTACCGCGAGCGCTCGCCGCTGGTGGTGCCGCCGAAGCTCGACCTGCCACCGCCCGCTTCGGCCGCCCAGGTCAATGCGCCGAACTGGCCGAAGGACCCCGATATCGCCAGGCGCAAGGCCGCGATCGCGGCGCGCAAGAAGGAAGTCAAGAAGGAGTCCTGGGAGTCGGCGATGCCGCTGACGCAGGCCGAGATCGAGGCCGGCCGGAAGCAGCAGACGGCCACCGACGGCCGGAAAGAGCCGCTCGAGCCTGGCGTGAGCACGAATCCGGCGCTGTCGCCGAGCCAGCTCGGTTACAATGGTGGCCTGCTCGGCATATTCAAGGGAAACAGCAGCGAGTCCAAGCCGTTCAAGGGTGAGCCGACGCGCGAATCCCTGACCGAGCCGCCGCCCGGCTACCAGACGCCATCATCGGGCTTTGCCTATGGCACTGGACCGATGCAGCCGGTGGCGAAAGAGGGCCAGTACGACGTCATGTCCGGAAAACCGGTGCAGTGATCGATTGGCCCGATCACTTGGCCTCTGCGGGCGAAGGCTGACATGAGCAAAGCTTAATGCGGGGTGACGCGTGTCTCTCCGCTTCGTGACGACGGGCACGGATGCGACCGTGTACGATGGCTTGCTTTCGCGCCCCGGCTGTGTGTCCGGGCTTCAACAAGGATCATGATGCCCTCACGCCGATCGATTGCCCTGTTTGCTGCCGCATTTGTTTCCACGATCCCGCTGTCGGGCGCCAGCCTCCGCGCCCAGACCACCGTCACCTCGGAACGCCCCGCCAGCTTCACGCTCGATAACGGCCTGCAGGTCGTGGTGATCCCCGATCGCCGCACGCCGGTCGTCACGCAGATGATCTGGTACAAGGTGGGCTCCGCCGACGAGACGCCCGGCAAATCGGGGCTGGCGCATTTCCTCGAGCATCTGATGTTCAAGGGCACCGCCAAGCATCCGGAGGGCGAGTTCTCGAAGACCGTGCTGCGGGTCGGCGGCAACGAGAACGCCTTCACCTCGGTTGACTATACCGGCTACTTCCAGCGCGTGCCGCGCGAGCAGCTCGCCTCCATGATGGAGTTCGAGGCCGACCGCATGACCGGCCTGATCCTGAAGGACGAGAATGTGCTGCCCGAGCGCGACGTCGTGCTCGAAGAGTACAACATGCGCGTTGCCAACAACCCGGACGCCCGGCTCACCGAGCAGATCATGGCCGCGCTCTATCTCAACCATCCCTACGGCCGGCCGGTGATCGGCTGGCACCAGGAGATCGAGAAGCTTGACCGCGAGGATGCGCTCGCCTTCTACCGGCGCTTCTACGCGCCGAACAACGCGATCCTGGTCATCGCCGGCGACGTCGACGTCAAGGATATCCGACCGCTGGTCGAGAAGAATTTCGGCCCGATCGCGGCGCAGAAGGCGATCCCCGAGAAACGCGTCCGGCCGCAGGAGCCGACGCCGGCCGCACCGCGCACCGTGACGCTGTCCGATCCGCGTGTCGAACAGCCGGGCCTTCGCCGCTATTATTTGGTGCCCTCGGCGACCACAGCCGCATCGGGCGAAAGCCAGGCGCTCGATGTGCTCGCGCAGTTGATGGGCGGCGGCGCCAACTCCTACCTCTATCGCTCGCTGGTGATCGACAAGGGCCTCGCGATCTCGGCCGGCGCCGGCTACCAGGGCACTTCGCTCGATCCGTCGCAATTCTCGATCTCGGTGACGCCCAAGGCGGGCGTCGAGTTCGCCCAGATCGAGGACGCGATCGACAAGGTGATCGCCGACCTCGCGCAGAACCCGGCCCGCGCCGAGGACCTCGAACGGGTCAAGACCCAGCTCATCGCGGAAGCGATCTACGCCCAGGACAATCAGGCGACGCTGGCTCGTTGGTATGGCGGAGCGCTGACCACCGGGCTCAGCATCGACGACATCAGGAGCTGGCCGGATCGCATTCGCGCCGTGACCGCCGAGCAGGTGCGTGCCGCGGCCGCCACCTGGCTCGACAAGAAGCGGTCGGTGACCGGCTATCTGATCAAGGATACTGCGCCGAAACGCGAGGAGAAGCGCTCGTGATCTATTCCCTGACCCGCCGTGCAGCGCTGATCGGTGGCGCCTGCGCCGCGCTGCTTTCGCTGTCATCGGCGCCCTCGCAGGCCGCGGCCAAGATCCAGCGGCTGGTGTCACCCGGCGGCATCGAGGCGTGGTTCGTGCAGGATGCGACCGTGCCGCTGATCGCGATGGAATATTCCTTCAGCGGCGGCGCCAGCCAGGATCCGCCCGGCAAGCCCGGCGTCGGCAATCTGGTCGCCGACCTACTCGACGAGGGCTCCGGCGATCTCGATTCCAAGACCTATCACGAGCGGCTCGAGCGCCGCGCCATCGAGCTCAGCTTCCAGTCGAACCGCGATCAATTCCGCGGCTCGCTGCGCATGCTCAAGGACAACAAGGACGAAGCCTACGACCTGTTGCGGATGGCACTGACCTCGGCGCGGTTCGAGCCGAAGGACGTCGAACGCATCCGCGCTCAGGTGATCTCGAACCTGCGCCGCGAATCGACCAATCCGTCGTCGCTGGCCGGCCGCAAGTTCCTCGAGCTCGCATTCGGCGATCATCCCTATGCCAGGACCGCCACCGGCACGCTCGAGAGCGTACCGACCATCGAGATATCGGACCTGAAGGACTATGTCCGCCGCATCATCGCCAAGGATACGCTGCGCATCGCCGTGGTCGGCGACGTCGACCCTGAGACGCTCGGCAAGCTCCTGGACAAGACCTTCGGCGGCCTGCCCGCGAAGGCCGAATTGGCGCCGATTCCCGACGTCGCGGCGACCAAGCCGCCACAGCGCGCCTTTGTCCCGCTCGACGTGCCGCAGACCGTCGTCACTTTCGGCGGCCCCGGCATCAACAGGCACGACCCGGATTTCATGCCGGCCTATGTGGTGAACCACATTCTCGGCGGCGGCGGGTCGTCGTCGCGGCTCTACAAGGAAGTGCGCGAGAAGCGCGGGCTGGCCTATTCGATCTATGAAGCGCTGGTCTGGATGGATCACTCCGCGCTGTTCATCGGCAACACCGGCACCCGCGCCGATCGCGCCGGCGAGACCGTCGATGCGATCGACGCCGAAGTCCGCCGCATCGCCGAGGAAGGCCCGACGCAGAAGGAACTCGACGAGGCGAAGTCCTATCTGAAGGGCTCGCAGATGCTGGCACTCGATACCTCCTCCAAGCTCGCGCAGGCGATGCTGCAGTACCAGCTCGACAAGCTGCCGATCGATTACATCGAGAAGCGCAACGCCATCGTCGATGCGGTGACGCTCGACGACGCCAAGCGGGTCGCCAAAAAGCTCTGGGGCAACGGCCTGCTCACCGTGATCGTCGGCCGCTCCCCGCAAGCCGCGGCGCAGCCGGTGTCGGCGCCGCCGAAGGCGAACTGACGCGCTTCGGCACGTACCGACTTCACACCTCCGTTGTGGCCACCCCTCTCCCCAACCCTCCCCCGCAAGGGGGGGAGGGTTGGGGAGAGGGGTGGCCCCGCACTCCGGTAGCAGACGTCACGAACGCTGCATCAACCTAGGCCAAGCACAGCCAAACCCGCTATCCTGCGGCCGCCGATTCTTGCCCACCGGGTGATGTCATGCTGCGGGTGTCCCGCGACCTTACGATCGACGAGAACGACATTGAGATCGTGTTTGTCCGCGCCTCCGGACCGGGCGGACAGAATGTCAACAAGGTCTCGACCGCAGCGCAGCTCCGCTTCGACACGCACAAGATCACGCTGCCGCCGGACGCGGCGCAGCGGCTGGCGCGCCTCGCCGGCAGCCGCATGACCAAGGACGGCGTGATCGTGATCCAGGCCTTCCGCTTTCGCACCCAGGACCGCAATCGCGCCGACGCGATCGAGCGGCTGCTCGAGATGCTGAAGGAAGCGATGGTGCGGCCGACACCGCGGCGGCCGACCAGGCCGACGCTCGGCTCCAAGCAGCGCCGGCTCGAAGGCAAGAAGCACCGCAGCGACATCAAGGCCGGCCGCGGCACCCGCCGTTTCGATGATTGAAGAGCACCGGACGCAGCGCACGCGCGGCGCTGCATCCGGTATCCGATCATTGCGGGATCAATATTTTTTGGTCCCCGGCGCCATCTCGGAACCGCTGGACTTCGGCGTGGCGTGGCCGCTGCCGACCGTTCCCTTGCTGCCCGCCTTGGCGTTGGCCCCGCTCTTCTGCGTCGGAGCAGTCGGTTGCGCTGCCATCTCCTCATCGCCGCTGCCGGACATGCCGCCGCCTTGCTGCATGGTACCCCTGCCCTGTGCACCGCCGCGAAGCTGGGTATCCGATGCAGCCCCTTGCGCCAGAACGGGGCCGGCCATCGCGGCTGAGACGGCAAGGGCGAGCACGCTGGTTTTCACAAACGTCATCCATTTCTCCTGGACTTTAATTGACGATGGACGGAGCGGCGCAGGACGTGCGCCGTTTGCAGCGCCGACCCTGAACCCCATCGCGCGAGACTGAATTTTCCGCAAACGGCGCACGCGCAATGCAAGCTGCGTCGTGTGGTGATCGTGCAGGGATTTCGCGGTCATTTTGCGGATTTGTCGTTCGCATATGCGGCAACGATCGGTTCCGCGCCAGATCACCGCCCATCTTTGTTCTGCGGTGAAACAGCCCGCTACTACCAATGGCCGATTTCAGCCTCCTACAGTCACCGCACAGAGGCGGTGATGTATATGACAAAGCTGCGGGCCAAGTGGACGTTGGCGCTGGGATTTTGCAGCGCGATGTTTGCAGTGCAAATGGCCGGCGCGCAAATGCCATTGCCTGCCGCCAAGCCGCCCGACGGGGCGACGCTGTTCAAGCAGCAATGCGCGACCTGCCATACCACCAACACATCGGATCCCGTCCGGCAGGGACCGTCGCTCTTCAAGATCGTCGGCCGCCATGCTGGCCAGGCCGACGGCTTCAAATATTCCGCGGGCTTTACCAAGGCTGATTTCGTCTGGGACGACGCCAGACTCGATGCCTGGCTGGCCAATCCGCAGGAGGTGATCCCTGGCGCCGTGATGGCCTATCGGCAGGCCAAGCCGGAAACTCGCGCCATGATCATCGCCTATCTGAAGGAGCTGAACTGAATGGCGAAACCCGTGCACTCGATGATCCGCGTGTTCGACGAGGCCAAGGCGCTCGACTTCTACAAGCGCGCGTTCGGCCTCGAGATCGCGGACAATCTGCGATTTCCCGATTTCGCGCTGATCTATCTGCGCCATCCCTCCTCGCCGTTCGAGGTCGAGCTCACGGTCAATTTCGACCGCAAGGAGCCCTATGCGCTCGGCGACGGCTACGGCCATCTCGCCGTCGTGGTCGATAACGTCGACACCGAGCACGCACGCTTCGAAAAGGAGAAACTGTCGCCCGGGCCGCTGCGCGACTTCAAGCATGACGGCAAGACGCTGGCGCGCTTCTTCTTCGTCTCCGATCCCGACGGCTACAAGATCGAGGTGATCCAGCGCGGCGGGCGGTTCGGTTAGAGCATGATCCGGAAAAGTGGGTACCGGTTTTCCGGCAAGATCATGCCCAGACAAAATGGTTCAATTACAAAAAATGTTGACGGAGGAAACCCATGAGAGAAATCGATCGACGCAGCAAATATGACCGGCGTGTCTTCCTCAAAGGCGCGGCCGCGACCGCACCGGCAGTCGCGATCGCGACCTCCACCGGGCTCGGCATCACCGATGCGTGGGCCGATGACGCCTCGACGCTGACGCCGGCCACGCTGAAGACGCTGTTGAAGATGGCGCGCGACATCTATCCGCACGACTTCCTCGGCGACAGCTATTACATCACCGCGGTCAAGCCGTGGGATGCCAAGGCGGCGAAGGATCCGGCGGTCAAATCGCTGATCAATAACGGCGTTATCAGGCTCGATCAGGCGGCCAACGACCGCCACAAGATGCCCTATGTCCAGGTCGCCTGGGAGAACGATCGCGTCGCGCTGCTGCAGCAGATCGAGGGAAGCGCGTTCTTCCAGCAGATCCGCGGCGACCTCATCGTCTCGCTCTACAACAACAAGGAGGTGTGGCCGAGGTTCGGCTACGAGGGCTCCTCCGCCGAGCATGGCGGCTACATCAAACGCGGCTTCGCCGATATCGACTGGCTGCCGAAAGCCTGAATCGGACAACGAACGCTCGGGAGGAAACAATGGCAAAATTCGATCTGAATGACAGCGGCGTTGTCGTGATCGTCGGCTCCGGCGCCGGCGGCGGAACGCTCGGCAATGAACTGGCGCAGAAGGGCGTCAAGGTCGTGATCCTGGAGGCCGGTCCGCGTATCGAGAACCAGGACTTCATCAACGACGAGTGGGACAGCTTCACCCAGCTCGCCTGGGCCGACGCGCGCTCCACGTCGGGAAGCTGGCGCGTCGCCAAGGACTTTGCGGGCCTGCCGGCCTGGATCGTGAAGGCGGTCGGCGGCTCGACCACGCACTGGGCCGGCGCATCGCTGCGCTTCGACGAGCATGAGTTCAAGATCAAGTCCGCCTACGGCAACATCCCCGGCGCCAACTTGATCGACTGGCCGATCACGCTCGCCGAAATGGAGCCGTGGTACGCCAAGGCCGAGGACAAGATGGGCGTCACCCGCACCAACGGGATCCCCGGACTTCCCGGCAACAACAACTTCAAGGTGATGGAGGCCGGCGCCAAAAAGCTCGGCTACAAGGAAGTCCACACCGGGCGGATGGCGATCAACAGCGAACCGCGCGATGGCCGCGGCTCCTGCCAGCAGATCGGCTTCTGCTTCCAGGGCTGCAAGTCGGGCGCCAAATGGTCGACGCTCTACACCGAGATTCCGAAGGGCGAAGCCACCGGCAATCTCGAGGTGCGGCCCAGCAGCATGGTGATCAAGATCGAGCACGACCAGTCCGGCAAGGTCACCGGCGTGGTCTATGCCGACGCAACGGGCGCGATGCAGCGCCAGAAGGCACGCGTGGTCGCGGTCGCCGGCAACTCGATCGAGAGCCCGCGGCTCTTGCTCAACAGCGCCTCCAGCATGTTCCCTGACGGGCTCGCCAACTCGTCCGGCCAGGTCGGCCGCAACTACATGCGGCACATGACCGGCAGCGTGTATGCGAGCTTCGAGAAGTCGGTGCACATGTATCGCGGCACCACGATGGCCGGCATCATCCGCGACGAGGCCAAGAACGATCCGAAGCGCGGCTTCGTCGGCGGCTACGAGATGGAGACGCTGTCGCTCGGCCTGCCCTTCATGGCGGCGTTCCTCAATCCCGGCGCCTGGGGCCGCAGCTTCACCAGCGCGATCGAGGGCTATCCGCGGATGGCCGGCATGTGGCTGGTCGGCGAGGACATGCCGCAGGAGACCAACCGCGTCACGCTGGACCCGAAGATCAAGGACAAGTTAGGCATGCCGGTCGCCAGCGTGCATTTCGACGATCATCCGAACGACGTCGCGATGCGCGATCACGCCTACAAGCAGGGCTCCGCGGTCTATGAAGCGGTCGGCGCCACCGTGACCTATCCGACGCCGCCCTATCCCTCGACCCACAACATGGGCACCAACCGGATGAGCGAGAAGCCGCGCGACGGCGTGGTCAACAAGTTCGGCCAGACCCACGACATCAAGAACCTGTTCGTCTCCGACGGCAGCCAGTTCACCTCGGGCGCGGCGTGCAACCCGACGCTGACGATCGTGTCACTGGCGATCCGGCAGGCCGACCACATCGCCGGCGCAATGCAGCGCAAGGAGATCTAGAGCGTTTTCGAGCGAAGCGGGCACCGGTTCGCGTGAAGAAAACGCGTCAAAACAAGAAGCTAGAGGTTCGGTTCTGATTCAATCAGAACCGAACCTCTAGCACGAAAATCCAATTCCCCTCTCACTGAAACGGCCTTGCCCAACAGGACAAGGCCGCTTTTCTCTTGCGTGATGGGTTGGCGCGAACGCCTATTCCGCCGCGTCCAGGATCGCCGCTGCCGTGCCGCGATAGTCGGGGACGACCGCCGGCGCATTCGCCTTGGCGCGGTAGATCAGGCAGGAGCAGCGCAGCAGCGACGCGAAATTGTTCACCTCGCCGTGGTGGTCGAGCACCTCGTTGTGCAAGGTGGTGAGGAACTTGGCCAGCGTCATGCCTTCCTTGGCCGCGATCTCCTCCAGCGTGTCCCAGAACGACATTTCCAGCCTTATCGAGGTGCAATGGCCGTCGATCCGCAACGATCGGGTGTGCGATTCATAGTCGCGTTGCGGCTGGTGCGCGAAAAGATGGCACATGGCGTTCCTCCGGCAAGAACTTATAATTTTTCTAAACGATATACCGGCGCGCGCGGCCCCACAATCGCGACGTAGGGGGTAACGCGCCGGTCGCTGAAGATGAGCGTCTTCAAGGCGATAGGCCGGAATCGTCCCCAGCTGGATCGGGCAGGCGCAGCGCTCCCATGCATTTGCCGGCGCGGCCATTTATAGTGGCGACCAGGCTCGAATCGCTCATCCGACATCCAATCCATGCCCGTCCGCCAGCTCCCAGAACAGCTCGTCAACCGCATCGCCGCCGGCGAAGTGGTCGAACGCCCCGCGAGCGTGGTCAAGGAACTGGTCGAGAACGCGATCGACGCCGGCGCGAGCCGGATCGATGTTTTCACCGACGGCGGCGGGCGGCGCCGGATCGGCATCACCGACGACGGCAGCGGCATGACTCGCGCCGACCTTGCGCTGGCGGTCGACCGCCACGCCACCTCCAAGCTCGACGACGAAGATTTGCTGCGCATCCGCACGCTCGGGTTCCGCGGCGAGGCGCTGCCGTCGATCGGCGCGGTCGCAAAACTCGGCATCACCACGCGTCATGCCAGCGAGCCGCACGCCTGGTCGCTGTCGGTCGAGGGCGGCGAGAAGACGCCGATCATGCCGGCTGCGCTCGGCCAGGGCACCCGCGTCGAGGTCAACGAACTGTTCTACGCAACGCCGGCGCGGCTGAAGTTCCTCAAGACCGACCGCACCGAGGCGGAGGCGATCCGTGAAGTGGTGCGGCGGCTGGCCATGGCGCGCCCCGACATTGCCTTCACGCTGGCCGGCGAAGAGCGCGCACCGGTGACCTGGGCCGCGGCGCTGCCCGGGGCGGCCGGCCGGCTGACGCGGCTCGGCGATATCCTCGGTGCGGATTTCCGCAGCTCCGCCATCGAAGTCCGCTCCGAGCGCGAGGGCGTCGTGGTCGAAGGTTTCGCCGCCGCGCCATCGCTGACCCGCGCCAATGCGCTCGGGCAGTATCTGTTCGTCAACGGCCGCCCGGTGCGCGACAAGCTGATCCTCGGCGCCGTGCGCGCGGCCTATTCCGACTATCTGCCGCGCGACCGCCATCCCGTCGTGGCGCTGTTCGTGACCTGCGACCCGCAAGAGGTCGACGCCAATGTGCATCCGGCCAAGACCGAGGTGCGCTTCCGCAATGCCGGCCTGGTCCGCGCGCTGATCGTGCACGCTTTGAAGGATGGCCTCGCGCGCGAGGGCAGACGCACCGCGGCCAACACCGCCGACGGCGCGACGTTGCAGGCGTTCCGGCCTGCCTTCACGCCGCCGCGCCCGGGCAATTGGGACTGGCGCGGCTCGCCGTCATATCCGGTCAATCCGATGCGCGCGTTCGAGGGGACGGCGGCGCCCGCGTTCGCCGAGCCCGGACAGGCCGCCTTCGATGTCGGCACGCCGAGCGCCGATGTGCGTTTCGAGGCGGCGCCCGCGCCCGATCTGCTCGACCGTCCGCTGGGCGCCGCGCGCACCCAGATCCATGAGACCTATATCGTCTCGCAGACCCGCGATGGCCTGATCGTGGTGGACCAGCATGCGGCGCATGAACGCATCGTCTATGAGAGACTGAAGGCCTCGCTGGCGAAGAACGGCGTGCAACGCCAGATCCTCTTGATCCCCGAGATCGTCGAGCTTGATGAGGCGACCGTCGAGAAGCTGCTCGACCGCGCCGAGGAGCTGGCGTCGTTCGGGCTTGCGATCGAGTCCTTCGGTCCCGGCGCGGTCGCGGTGCGCGAGACACCCTCGCTGCTCGGCAAGGCCAATGCGGCGGGCCTGTTGCGCGACCTCGCCGAGCACATGGCGGAGTGGGACGAAGCGCTGCCGCTGGAGCGCCGGCTGATGCATGTCGCCGCCACCATGGCCTGCCACGGCTCGGTCCGCGCCGGCCGCCGCCTCAAACCGGAAGAGATGAACGCGCTCTTGCGCGAGATGGAAGACACGCCGAATTCCGGCCAGTGCAACCATGGCCGGCCGACCTATGTCGAGTTGAAGCTGAGCGATATCGAGAAGCTGTTCGGGCGCAGGTAGGACTGCACACTCCGCTGTCATCGCCCGGCTTGACCGGGCGATCCAGTACGCCGCGGCGATCGTGATCAGTCGAGAGGCCTCGGCGTACTGGATCACCCGCATGCGCGGGTGATGACAGCACAGCAAGCGGTAACATCACGGCCTGCGCAAAAACACGAACTCGGTGTCGTCATACACACGGCGCTCGAGCTCCTCGAAACCCGCGGGCGGCGCGAACGCTGCGGCCTTCGCCTCCTCGACCACGAGCAGCGCGCCCGGCGTCAGCCAGCCGCCATCGCGCAGCGAGGCGAGCGCCTTGTCCGCGAGCCCCTTACCGTAGGGCGGATCGAGAAACACCAGCGAGAACGGCTCGACCGGATGCGCCGGTCCGAGATCGGTGGCATCGCGGCGATAGACCTTGGTCGTGCCGCCAAGCCCGAGCGACTCGACATTGTTGCGCAGCAGCGCCCGCGCCTCGGCGCCATTGTCGACGAACAGCGTGAACTTCGCGCCGCGCGAGACGGCCTCGATACCGAGCGCACCGGTGCCGGCAAACAGGTCCAGCACGCGCGCGTCCGCGATCGGATTGTCGTAGGCGTGGATCAGGATGTTGAACACGGACTCGCGCAGGCGATCCGCGGTCGGGCGGATCTCGCGGCCCGACGGCGACGCGAGATTGCGGCCCTTCAGCCTGCCCCCGACGACGCGCATCGACCGTTACTTGTCCTTCGGCGTGAGATCGCGCTTGCCGTGATAGCCGCGCTTGGGACGGCGCGGCGGGCCGTAGCCGCTGGCCTCGTCCTCGTTGCGCGCGCGGGCTTCCTCGCTGCCGGTGCGCTGCACCAGCACGCGGCGGCCCTTGCGGTCATTGATCACCGCCCGCTTCGCCACCGGCTTGGACGGCTTGCGCGTATCGTCACCGTCGCCGGCGTCGCGCTGCTCCGGCCGCGCGAAATCGGCGCCTGCGACCTTGGCGATCTTCTCGCCGAGCTGTTCGCGCAGCACCCGCGTCTTGACCTCCTCGACCTTACCCTCCTCGAGCTCGCCGAGTTGGAACGGACCGTAGGAGATCCGGATCAGCCGGTTCACCTCGAGCCCGAGATGCGCCATCACGTTGCGCACCTCGCGGTTCTTGCCCTCACGGATCGCGAACACCACCCAGACGTTGGAGCTCTGGTCGCGCTCCAGCGTTGCATCGATCGGCCCGTATTTGACACCGTCGACCTCGACGCCGTTCTTGAGCTGGTCGAGCTGGCCCTGCGTCACCTCGCCATGCGCGCGCACGCGGTAGCGGCGCAGCCATCCGGTGTCGGGATGCTCCAGCGTCCGCGCCAGCCCGCCGTCATTGGTCAGCAGCAGCAGGCCCTCGGTGTTGAAATCGAGCCGGCCGATCGAGATCAGCCGCGGCAGGCCCTCGGGCAGATTGTCGAACACGGTCGGCCGTCCCTCGGGATCGGCATGCGTCGTCATCAGCCCGCGCGGCTTGTGATACATGAACAACCGCGTCCGCTCGCGCGGCGGCAACGGCTTGCCGTCGACCGCCACGACATCGTTGTCGGTGATATCGAGCGCCGGCGAATTGATCACGCGTCCGTTGACGGTGACGCGCCCCTGGGTGACGATCTCTTCGGCATCGCGGCGCGAGGCGAGACCGGCGCGTGCCAATACCTTGGCGATGCGCTCGCCGAATTTCTTCGGCTTCGGCTCGGGACGCTCGCGGCGATCGTCGTAGGAACGTTCACGATAGGCGCCGCGGCCGCCGAAGGCCGGACGCTTCGCAAAAATCTCGCCGTCGTTTTCATTGTCGCGGCGCGGGCGATCGCCGAAACGGCCCTCGCTGCGCGGATGCTCCTGCCAGTCGGTGCGGCCTTCGGGCCGTTCGCGTCGGCGCTCGCCGCCTTCCTCGTCACGACTCCAGCGCGGCCGGCTGAACTTCGGCCGCTCATGACGGTCACCTTGCTCGCGATCGTCGCGGGAACGCGAGAACCTGGGCCGCTCGCCGCCGCGATCATCGCGCGGCTTGTCGTAACGCGGCTTGTCGAAATTGCGCGGGCCGTCGCGGAACGGACGCGAACCACGCTCGGGACGATCGGAGCCGCCCTCGCGCTTCTGCCACGGCTTGGATTCGCCGCGCGGCGGCCGATCGCCAAAGTCCTTGCGCGGGCCGCGGTCACCACGATCACGATCGCCCCCGCGATCCGCCGCACCGCGCTTGAACTTGCTGTCGCCGCCGAATTTCCGTTCGGGCCGATCGCCGCCGCGCGAAGGACGGTCGCCAAACGATCGCTCGCCACGCGGCGTATAGGGCCGCTTCTCCCCGTCACGCTCGCGCGATGCGTAAGGCTTCTTGTCACCGAACTTCCGATCGGAAAAGCGCCCCGCCGCGCGGGCGTCATCGCGATCGCGACGCGGCGCGCGGTCGTCGCGATTAAAGTTCGGGCGGTCGCCACGCGGCGTGTAGGGGCGCTTTTCGCCGCCGCGGTCGTCGCGCGGTTTGAACGAACGCTTTTCGCCATCGCCGCCGCGATCAAATCTCGGCCGGTCGCCACGCGGCTTGAAGCTGCGCTTCTCGCCGTCGCCGTCACGCGGCGGCCGATCGCCGCGGGGGCGGTCGTCGCGGTTGAATCTCGGCTTGTCGCCGAACTCGCGGCGCGGCGGACGGTCCTCGCGGTCGCCGCGATAGGGCCGCTTCTCGCCATCGCCCTTGCCGGCAAACGTCTTGTCGCCAAAGCCGCGCTTGGCGAATTTCTTGTCCGGTCCGCGGGCAGCGCCGGAGCGGCCCTTGCCGCCGCCGGGCCGATCACGCCGGCCGCGGGAATCGTTGTTTTTGTCGCTGTCGCGGGGCATGAATAATCTCGCTGGACGTTCAATTGGGGTGCAAGGGGACGGGCCGTACGCGCCTGTTGGCAGCGCATTTGACGCAAAACCGGCATCCACTTTTGCTGAAGGCGAAGCTACTAGCAGGTTTCTGGCAATGATACGAGGCATGACAGCCCCTTCTTTCATGGATTTGGCGCTGAAAACGGCCGAAAACGCCGGAAAATCGGGCGAAGTTCCGATCGGATGCGTGATTGTCAGGGGTTACGAGGTGATCGCCACCGCCGGTAACCGCACCCTGACCGACCGCGACCCCACCGCCCATGCCGAAATCCTGGCGATCCGGCAGGCCGCGGACGCGATCGGCACCGAACGGCTGGTCGACTGCGACCTCTACGTGACGCTGGAGCCCTGCACCATGTGCGCCGGCGCGATCTCGTTTGCCCGCATCCGCCGACTGTATTACGGCGCCGCCGACCCCAAGGGCGGTGCGGTCGAGTCAGGTGTGCGGTTCTTCGCGCAGCCGACCTGCCACCATGTGCCTGAGGTCTATGGCGCCGTCGGCGAGCGTGAGGCCGCGCGCCTCTTGCGCGAGTTCTTCAGGGAGCGGCGCTGACGGCTCGTAGCCCGGATGGAGCCAACGGGTCGCGCGAACGCGCGCCCGATGACAGGCTCCGCGCAATCCGGGGGAAGTTCCTCCGCGAAGACGATCCCGGATTTCGCTTCGCTGCATCCGGGCTACGCAATTCTCCGCATACAAAATATCGATCCCGTCATCCCCGCGCAAAGGCTTCGCCTTTGTCGCTGGAGGTGCGAGCTCTTGCGAGCCTCGAAGGATCGACGGCCACCAGCCGAGCCGTACATCCTTCGAGGCTCGCTTCGCTCGCACCTCAGGATGACGGTGCTAGAGCAGATTCATCCCGGCAGGAAAAACTCCCGCAGCAGCTTCGCCGTCACCTCCGGATTTTCCTCAGGCAGAAAATGCCCTGACGCCACCGGCGCGCCGCAGACATTGGTCGCCCAGTTCTTCCAAGTGTCGAGCGGCGTCGTTGCGGCGCTGGCAACCCCCGCATCGCCCCACAACGCCAGCATCGGGATCGTGATCTTCTTGCCGGCGTCGACATCGGCCTTGTCGATCTCGTAGTCGGCATAGGCGCCGGCACGATAGTCCTCGCACATTGCATGGATGCGGGCGGGATCGCGGAACGGCGCGAGGTAATGCTCGAGCGCGCGCGGATCGATCGCATCGAGCGTCTTGCTCCTGGTCTGGCTCGCCATCTTCTCCTTGAGGAAGAATTCGCCGTGGCCGGAGATCAGCGTCTCCGGCAGCGGATAAGGCTGCGCCAGGAAGGCCCAGTGGTAGATCTTCAGCGCCGAGAGGCGATTGAGCTTCTGCCAGTAATCATAGGTCGGCGCGATATCGAGCACCGCGAGCTTCGACAGCCGACCGGGATGATCGAGCGCGAGCCGATACGACACCCGGCCGCCGCGGTCGTGACCGGCAAGTGCGAAATGCACATGGCCGAGCCGCTCCATCACCTCGACCATGGTCTTCGCCCAGACCCGCTTGGTGTAGGGCGTATGGTCCTTGTCGCTGTCCGGCATGTCGGACCAGCCATAGCCCGGCAGGTCGGCAATGATCAGCGTGAACTTGTCGTCGAATTTCGGCGCCACCGTGTGCCACATCACATGGGTCGAGGAGAACCCGTGCAGCAACAGCAGCGGCGGCCCCTTGCCGCCGACGCGGGCGAAGATGCGGCCCTGCGAGGTGTTGACCCATTCGGAGGCATAGCCGGGAAAAAGATCAGCGAGATCAGGCATCGGTGGCTCCCTTCCCTGTCGCGGCCGCGCTGCTTCAAACTTTGTTCGGCGTTGCCGCTGCTTTCGGCGAGGTTTATGCCATCCTCAAGCCAAGCCAACAACAACATGAAACGAGGAAGTGCCATGTCGATCGATTTCGAGATTCCAGCCGAAGCCAAGGCGATCCGCGAGAAGGTCCGCAAATTCGTGCACGACGAGTGCATTCCGGCGGAAAAGGAACTCGACACCAAGCCGCTTGCCGAGGTGCTCGGACCGCTGCGCAAGAAGGCCCGCGCGCAGGGTCTGTGGTGCCCCTTCGTGCCGAAGGAGTATGGCGGCATGGGCCTCGGCCCGCTGGCGAACGCCCTGGTGCAGATGGAGCTCGGCGAGAGCATGCTCGGCGCGCTCTCGATGAACACGCAGGGGCCGGACGACGCCTCGATGATGACGATCCTGGCGCACGGCACCGAGTACCAGAAGGAGAAATTCCTTAAACCCCTGTTGAACGGCGAGAAGCGCATCTGCTTTTCAATGACGGAAAAGGCCGCCGGCGCCGATGCCACCGGCATGCAGACCACGGCCGTGAAGGACGGCAACGAGAACTACATCCTCAACGGCGAGAAATGGTTCTCGTCGTCGGCGAGCGTCGCCGACATGGCGCTGGTGATGGCGAAGACCGATCCGAACGCGCCGCGCCACAAGCAATACTCGACCTTCATCGTCGAGCTGCCGAATCCCGGCTACCGCATCAAGCGCAACGTCGCGAACATGGCGATCGAGGGTCCGCACGACGACGTGATCCATGGCGGCCACTCCGAGATCGAGATCAAGGATCTGAAGGTGCCGGCCGACAATCTGCTCGGCGGCGAGGGCAACGGCTTCAACATGGGCCAGCACCGCCTCGCCTACGGCCGGCTGCGGCACGGCATGCACAACGTCGCCAAGGCGCAGCGCGCGCTCGACATGGCGGCGGCCCATGTCACCAAGCGCTCGACCTTCGGGCAGTTGCTGGCCGACCGCCAGGCGGTGCAGTTCATGCTCGCCGACTGCGCGAGCGAGCTCTATATCGGCCGGCTGATGCTGCTGCACATCGCCTACAAGGCGGAGAAGGGCCTCGATATCCGCCAGGAGAACTCGATCGCAAAGATCTTCCACGCCCACATGGTGCACAAGGTGATCGACACCGCGATCCAGCTGCACGGCGCGCTCGGATTCAGCCAGGATACGCCGCTCGCCAAATGGTACACCCAGGTGCGCTCGCAGCGGCTGGTCGACGGCCCCGACGAGGTGCACAAGTGGAAGATCGGCAAGAACGTCATCAAGGCGTTCCGCGAGCACGGCACCACCGCATCAGCGGCGGGCGGGGATTTGCTGTAGTTCGCTCTGTCATTCCGGGGCGCCGCAGCGCGGCGAACCCGGAATCTCGAGCTGAGGGACGACGGTGCTTACAACATCGAGATTCCGGATCGACGCGCGATGCGCGTCGTCCGGAATGACGAGTTAGCCCCTCTCCGCCTCTACCGCCTGCCACGCGATGTCGCGGCGGCAGAAGCCGTCGGGCCACTTGATGCGATCGACCGCCTGATAGGCGCGGTCGCGCGCCTCGGTGACGGTCTTGCCCATCGCACAGACGTTCAGCACCCGCCCGCCGTTGGCGAGAATGGCGCCATCCTTCGCCACCGTGCCGGCGTGGAAGATCTCGACGCCCTCGACAGCTGCGGCGTCATCAAGGCCTTCGATCCGCGTGCCCTTGATGTAGTCGCCGGGATAGCCCTTCGCCGCCATCACGACCGTTAGCGCCGGTTCGTCGTACCAACGCAGATCGAAATGTTTCAGCTGCCCCTCGCAGGCGGCGAGCAGCGCCGGCACGATGTCCGACATCATCCGCAGCATCAGCACCTGGCACTCGGGATCGCCGAAGCGGACATTGTATTCGAACAGTTTTGGGCCCTGCGCAGTCAGCATCACGCCGGCGTAGAGCACGCCCCTGAACGGCGTACCGCGGCTCTTCATCCCGGCAACCGTCGGCAGGATGATTCGCGCCATGATCTGGTCGTGCACCTCAGGCGTCACGAACGGCGTCGGCGAATAGGCGCCCATGCCGCCGGTGTTCGGCCCCTTGTCGTGATCGAACACCCGCTTGTGGTCCTGCGCGGTCGCCAGCGGAATCGCGGTATCGCCGTCGCACAGCGCGAAGAAGCTGATCTCGCGCCCCGACAAGAATTCCTCGATCACCACCTCGGCGCCGGCCGAGCCGAACGCGCCCTCGAACATCATTGCGATCGCGGCTTCCGCCTCGGGCAGCGTCTGCGCCACCACGACGCCCTTGCCGGCCGCAAGCCCGTCTGCCTTGACCACGATCGGCGCGCCCTGCGCGCGGACGTAAGCCACCGCGTCCCTGGCATTGTCGAAGCGGCGATAGGCGCCGGTCGGAATGTTGAACTCGCTGCAGAGGTCTTTTGTGAAACCCTTGGAGCCCTCGAGTTGCGCGGCCTGCTTGCTGGGCCCGAATGCCTTGATGCCGACAGCGGCTAGATCATCGACGATGCCGGCAGCGAGCGGCGTCTCCGGACCGACCACCACCAGATCGACCGCATTGCGCCGGCAGAATTCGATCACAGCGGCATGGTCGGCGACATCGAGCGCGACGCATTCCGCCTCGCGTGCGATCCCGGCATTGCCCGGCGCGCACCACAGTTTCGTCACCAGCGGGGATGCTGCGATCTTCCACGCCAGCGCATGTTCGCGGCCGCCGGAACCGAGCAAAAGGATGTTCATCTGATACGGGCTCGAAAGGGTGCAAGAAACGGGTGCAAGACCCGTGTCGGTCGCACGAATCCCCGCCGGCCTGCAAGGGGCGAGGCGGCCGATTCCCCGTCATTCCGGCTCACGGCTGCTTGCCGGCGATGATCTCCTGCAAGGTCGCGACATGGCGGGCGAAGGCGCCACGGCCGGCCGCGGTCGCGGTCACCGTGGTCTGCGGCTTCTTGCCTACGAAGGCCTTGTCGACCGAGACATAGCCGGCCCTGGCCAGCGTCTCGATATGGGCGCCGAGATTGCCGTCGGTGGCGCCCGTCAGCTTCTTCAGCCGGGCGAATTCGAGCCCGGTCGAGACCGGCAAGGCGTTGAGCGCCGCCATGATCCGCAGCCGCAGCGGCTGGTGGATGATCTCGTCGAGTTCGGCCATCGCGTCAGATCCGGCGCATCCAGAGGCCGCCGAGCATCAGGCCGCCGCCATGCACCACCGCCATCCATAACAGGAACGCCGGCCCGATATAGTAGTAGCCGATCAGCGTCAGCGCGCTGGTGCAGGCCGCGATCACGATGAAGGCGTAACCGAACCACACGCCGGCGATGGCGTAAAACAGCATGCCGTAGAGCACCCAGAACACGATCATCTGGCGCGGTCCGAAATGGCCGAGCATGACCGAACAGTAGACGCCGAATACACCGATCAGCAGGAAGCTGATCGTCGAACGGATCGGAAAGGTGCGATTGCCGGAGCGGAGGTTGATGACGAAGCCAACCGCGGTGCTGAACGCAAGGCCGCTGAGATTGGTGACGGTCCAGATCGTGTAACCCTGCCGGGGCCAGAGATGGTTGGCGATGTAGGCCACAAATAGCAGCACGCCCCATAGCGTGATGATGATGCTCGCGATCTGATAGATCTGCGACTGACGGACGCGCTGGACGACGTCGTTGATGTCGGCCAGCGCCGCGCTGGCCTGCTTGCTGTCGATCATATCGGCGCCCCGCTTTGCTCGGCGAGTTCGGCGGACACCGGCGGCGCCTCCGCCGGCGGGCGATATTTGCCGATCAGGATATAGCCGATCGTCATCGTCACGATCGACAGGACGAAAGCCATCAGCCCAATTTGCCCGCGCGTCATCGGCGGCAGCAGACGCACCACGATTTCCGTCGACGCCGCCGACATCAGCGACACATAGGACCAGGAGATGAAGTAGTAGTGCTTCAGTTTCCAGTTCGCCGGCCGCGGGCTGCGCAGCAGCGGAACAATCGCTGCCACGATGCAGGCGAAGTTCACGATCGCGCCAACATGGAACAGGTTGAAGCGGCCGCTGAACTGATAGACCAGCATCGCCGTCCCGTCGGCGACCAGCATGGCGTAGACGTAGAGATAGCCGCGCGCCCGGTGGCCCGCACCGCGCTTCGGGCGCAGGAACTGGATCAGCCCGACACCGATGCAAAGGATTGCCACAACGGCATGCACCGCGCCCGCCGCGGAATGGACAAAACCTGCCAACGTGACATGCGGGATCATCGGTCTGCCCCCCAAACGAGGATCGTCATCGGCTTTATGCAGAGAACTCTGTATCACAGAGTATATGGACAAACAAGCCCTCGGATTGGCGATGTCGGGCAAAAGTCCCTACGTTGCGTTGAAGCTCACAAACAGCCGAATCACCTGCAAATGACTGCTGCCGCGCCTAATCTCGTCAACGCGCCTGAATTCACCGTCTCGGAACTCTCCTCCGCCCTGAAGCGGACGGTGGAGGACCGGTTCGGCCATGTCCGCGTCCGCGGCGAGATTTCCGGCTTTCGCGGCCCGCACTCCTCCGGCCACTGCTATTTCGCGCTGAAGGACGAGAACGCCAAGATCGAGGCCGTGATCTGGAAGTTCGCCCACGCCCGGATGCGCTTCAAGCCGCAGGAAGGGCTTGAGGTCATCGCCACCGGCAAGCTGACCACCTATCCGAACTCCTCGAAGTACCAAATCGTCATCGACTCGCTGGAACCGGCCGGCGTCGGCGCGCTGATGGCGCTGATGGAGGAACGCAAGAAGAAGCTCGCGGCCGAAGGCCTGTTCGACGAGGCGCGCAAGCAGCTGCTGCCGTGGCTGCCCGAGGTGATCGGCGTCGTCACCTCGCCGACCGGCGCGGTGATCCGCGACATCCTGCATCGCCTCGAGGACCGCTTTCCCCGCCGCGTGCTGGTCTGGCCGGTCAAGGTGCAGGGCGACGGCTCGGCCGAACAGGTCGCGGCCGCGATCCGCGGCTTCAACGCGCTGCCGGAAGGCGGCAGGATTCCCCGGCCTGATCTGTTGATCGTCGCACGTGGCGGCGGCTCGCTGGAGGACCTCTGGTCGTTCAACGAGGAGATCGTGGTCCGCGCTGCGGCGGAGAGCCATATCCCGCTGATCTCGGCGGTCGGCCATGAAACCGATATCACGCTGATCGACTTCGTCGCCGACAAGCGCGCCCCAACGCCGACCGCCGCCGCCGAAATGGCGGTGCCGGTGCGCAGCGAGCTGTTCGTCGAGGTCGAAAGCCTCGCCCGCCGCACCATGGTGTGCTGGCAGCGGGCCCAGGAGGCCCGCCGCACCGAGCTGCGCGCCGCCGCGCGTGCGCTGCCGGCGGCGAACGAGCTGCTGGCGATCCCGCGGCAACGGCTCGATCATCTCGGAGCCGGGCTGCCGCGCGGGCTGAAGGCCAATACGCACGCGCATTTCCGCCGCTTTGCCGCGACGAGCTCCCGGCTCACCATCGGCGTGCTGCGCGGGCAGGTCGCGCATGCCAGGCAGCGGCTCACCGCCTCCGGCGAACGCATCACGCTGTCGGCGCGCGCGCTGCTGCATCGCCGGCGCGAGCGTTTTGGCGGGCTCGAGATCCGGCTCAAGGCCTCGAAGCTCGCCAATGCCAAGGCCCAACGCAACGCGATCGCGCGCGATCTCGAGCGCACCCACCGTCTCGCCGAACGCGCCCGGCGCGCACTGCTGACGACGATGCAGCGGCTGGAGGCGCGGGTCGTCCATCGCGGCCAGCTGCTGTCGGCGCTGTCCTATCGCGGCGTGCTGGCGCGCGGCTTTGCGCTGGTGCGCGACGATCAGGGCCACGCACTGCATTCCGCCGCGGCGGTCGGCCCGAATGCCGGCCTGTCGATCGAATTCGCCGATGGCCGCGTCGCCGCCACCGTGAATGCCGATCAGCCGCCGGCGACGGTGGCGCCCGAGAGCCAGGGCAAGCCGCAGCCGCGCGAGGCAAAACCTGCTGCGCCGAAGCGGGTCGCAAAGCCGGTCGATCAGGGCAGCTTGTTTTAGCGCGCCAGCCACTCGGCGACTTGCTTCTGCGCGTCCTTGCGCGCGTCGGTATCGGTGCCGATGTGACCGCGCTCGGCGATGTCGGCATCGGAGGCCGCGACCGCGTGCAGCGGCAGGTTAGCGCGGTCGAAGTCGTGATACGCCTCGGGATAGACCACGATCCGCGCCAGCGCGCTGCGGCCATGCGCGGCCTCGACCATCTGGTGGCAGGCCGATGGCGATGTGACATCGTCGCGCGCGCCGATCAACACCAGCGTCGGCACCCGCGCGCTCCAGCCGAGACCGAACGAGGCGCGGCAATCCGGATAGAACGCGACCGCCGAGCGGAAATCCGGCTCGGCATTGCGCGACCCTAGCTGCGGCCGCACCGCCCACAGCAAGGCGGCCGCGCCATTGCCCCAGCCGATCAGGCTGATGCGGCTCTTGGCGACCCATTTCTGCTGCACCAGCCACTGCCGCGCCGCATTGATGTCGGCGACCCGCGCGCGGCGGGTCTGAACCTGATGCTCCCTGATGCGGCACTGCGGACCAAGCTCGCGCGAACCGTAGCTGTCCGGCAGCAGCACCGCGTGGCCGGCGGTCAGCAGCTGTTCGGCCCAGTCGCGATAGCGCGGTGCAACCTGCTCGGAACGGCCAGCGAGACCGCCGCAGCCATGCAGCGCGATGACCGTCGGGAACGGTCCGTCGCCATCAGGCCGGTAGAGCTGCGCGTGCAGCGTGACATTGCCATCTGGAATCTCGACCTGATGCGGAGCCGGGAGCGGCGCTGCGGCCGCAGCCGGCGCGGCAAGCATCGCGAGACACATGAAAACTGACTTGAGGCGCATCCGATCCGGCCGGCTCGTCATGGCGCTGCAAACGCGGCGAACCACGCGTGCAACGCTACCATGCGCTTCCGCCGCCAAATCATCACAAGTCGGTGGTTTAACGGGCGGACATGCCCGCCTATCTGTGATAGACGGCTTCATGAACATTTAAGGCTGCCTCGTCAGAGGCAAGGCGGAGAGCTCAATCGTGCTGAACAAGTTCGGTCCCTCGGGCCATGGCGAAGCGCAGGTGCAATATCTTGACGGCGATTTCCGCGTGATCTCGCCCGGCACCTTCGTGCGTTGTGCGATCACCGATGTCCGGATTCCGCTCGACGAGTTGAAGTACTGGAGCGTCGACCTGCAGGAGGCCTACGCCACCCCGACCGCCGTGCTGCAGCGCCACCATCCCGGCGTGCTCAAGCCGCAGGCCTAAGCTCGAGGCCAGGTTCACTTGCGCAGCCTCCTGTCCCGCGCCTTGAACAGCTGATCGGCCACCAGGCGCCGCAGCGCGCCAACGTCGGCGAATTGCAACGTCACCGCGAACGGCACGATCGTCTTCGCCGCATCGGTGCCGCGCAGGCGCGCGAAATCCTTCTCCGTCGTCACCAGCGTCAGGCCATTATCTCGGGCATCAGCGACGAGCTGATCGATCTCGTCCTTCGTGAAGGCGTGGTGATCGGCGAAAGCCCTGCTGCGCACGACATCGACGCCGCTCGACCGCAGCGAATTGAAGAAGCGCGCGGGATCGCCGATGCCGGCAAAGGCGAGCGCACGCGTGCCGCGCAGCGCCGCCAGCGAAGCCGCGTCCGGCGTCAGATGCGCCGGCAGCACCGGCTTGCCGCGGGAGGCGATCTCGGCCGCGATGTCCTGCGCCGCACGCCCCTCGCCGACCACGATCAGCGCGTCGGTCCGCTCCAGCTGCGGCGGCAGCGGCGCGCGCAACGGTCCGGCCGGAATGACGCGGCCGTTGCCGATGCCGCGCGTGCCGTCGACCACGATCAGGCAGCAATCCTTCGCGACCGACGGGTTCTGGAAGCCGTCATCCATCAGGATCACGCTGGCGTTCTGCGCCCGCGCCAGCGCCAGACCCGCGGCGCGGTCGCGCGACACCACGACCGGCAGGCTCGCCGCCATCATCAGCGGCTCGTCGCCGACATCTGCCGCGGTGTGGCTGTCGGAATCGACCTTGACCGGGCCGGCAAGCCTGCCGCCATAACCGCGGCTGAGCACGACCGGCCGTTCGTCGAGCTCGCGCAGCAGTTTTGCCAGCGCCAGCACGGTCGGCGTCTTGCCGGCGCCGCCGACGTGGTAATTGCCGACGCAAAGCACGGGGATGCCGGCGTCGATGCCGGCGCGCTGCATGCGCCGCGCGGCCACCGCGCCGTACAGCGCGGCAAGCGGTCTCAACAGTTGCGATATCCAGGACGACGGCCGGTGCCAAAAGGCCGGCTCACGCATTGGCGGCTCCCATCTCGAGCCGCAACTGCAACAGATAGGGCTCGAGAGCGGTCACCGTGCGCTCCAGCGCACCACCGAGTTGTTCGACGACGCGCTCGGAGGCACCCAGCGAGGTGTCGCGCGCCGCGGGATCGGCGAGGAACTGGCCAAGCTGCTTGACCAGCGCCTCGCGATCGTCGGCGCGCCGCGCGCCGCCGGCACGATCGAGCGCGTCATAGACGTCGGTGAAATTGAAGACGTGCGGACCGTGCACGATCGCAGCGCCAAGCTTGATCGCCTCGATCGGATTCTGGCCGCCATGCGCAACCAGCGAGCCGCCCATGAACACGATCGGCGCCAGCCGGTAGAACAGGCCGAGCTCGCCCATTGTGTCGGCGACGTAGATATCGGTGGTCGCAACCGGCAGGTCCTCATGCGAGCGCATGCCGGGGCGCAGGCCAGCCTCCGTCACCAGCCGCGCCACCGCCTCGCCGCGCGCGGCGTGCCGCGGCACGATCACCGTGAGCAGCCCGGGGAAGAAGCCGGCGAGCGATTTGTGCGCCTCGATCAGGATTTCTTCCTCACCCGGATGGGTCGAGGCGGCGACCACGATCGGGCGGCCGCGCGTCACCGACATCAGCCGCTCCAGCTCGGCGGGATCGGCCGGCGGCGCCGCGACGTCGAGCTTGAGGTTGCCGGTGACGACGACATTGGGGCTGCCGAGCGCGGCAAAACGCTCGGCGTCGGTGTTCGACTGCGCGAGGCAGATATCGAAGCGTCCAAGCAGCGCCCCGATGGTGTTGGAGACCCGGCGCCAGCGCGGGAACGAGCGCTGCGACATCCGCCCGTTGATCAAGACCATCGGCAACCGACGCGCCGCGCACGACAGGATCAGGTTCGGCCACAGGTCGGACTCGATGAACAGCGCCAGCGACGGATGCCAGTGATCGAGGAAACGCGTGACATAGCGCGGCGAGTCGTACGGCACATATTGGTGGATCACGTCGGGCGGGAAGCGCTTGGCCACGATCGCGGCCGAGGTCACCGTGCCCGAGGTGAGCAGGATGCGCAAATTGAGCGCGCGCAACCGCTCGATCAGCCCTGCCGCCGCCAGCACCTCGCCGACGCTGGCGCCGTGGATCCACACCAGCGGCCCCTGCGGCCTGACATCGGCGCTCATGCCGCGCCGCTCGCCGACGCGCTCGGGATCTTCCTTGCCGAGCTTGAGCCGCCGCTTGATCAGGGCAGGCGCGAGCGGCACCATCGCGGACGACAGCTTGCGGTACACACGCAACGTCATCGGTAGCGAGCTAGCCAAGCGTTGCCTCCGGCCGCCCGACGGCTGCATAGGCGCGTCGGGTCGCTTCGTTGAGAAGGTTCTCCACGTGCTGCCGAAGCTTCTCCATCGTCGCGGCATCGGCATCGGGCGGCACATAGACCGGCTCAATACCTACCACTGCGCCGCGCCCGAATGGCAAATTGATGGTGGTCGAATCCCAGTTTTTCAACCGGATGAATCGGCTGGTGACCATCGCAAAGGGGATGATCGGCCGGCCGCTCTCCCGCGCCAGCATGATGGCCCCGAGACCCGCCACCCGCGCCCGCTTCGGCACGTCGGCCGTGGTCGCCATGTTGCAGCCGTCTTCCAGCGTCCGAACCATCTCCAGGAAAGCGCCGACACCGCCCTTGCGATGGAACGCGCCGGAATGGTCGCCGGAACCTCTGATCGTGCCGATCCCGAGCCGCTCCACCGCCAGCGCGTTGAACTCGCCGTCGCGGTGGCGGGAGATCAGCACCTTGGCGCGGTAGCTCTCCTTGGTCTTGATGAACGGCGTCATGAAGTGCTGGCCGTGCCAGAACACGAAGATCGCGGCATCAAGGGCTCGACGATCCCATACACGTCAGGCGGCTGGTAGCTGAAGCGGTTGGTGTGCCAGACCAGCCGCAGATACTCGGCCGCAAGCACACCCAGCACGCGCTGCACGAAGCCGCTGCGCAGCAGATCGCGAAGTAGTCGTTTCAATGGGAGTGCTTTGCGTCCTGCTCAGGATCGAGCAACCGGTGGAGGTGAACGACGAAATAGCGCATCTGGGCGTTGTCCACGGTCTGCTGCGCCTTCGCCTTCCAGGCCGCATGCGCGGTCGCATAGTTCGGATAGACGCCGACGATCTCGACTTCGTCCAGGTTCTTGAAGGTGTTGTGCTCGAGATCGGTCAACTCGCCGCCGATGACGAGGTGGAGCAGCTGCGGCTGGGCATTGTCTGACATGATGGTTTTTCCTAACGAGATGCCCGGCAAAGTCGTGGTCGTCACAAGTCTGGTCGTCACAGGTCTGTCGTAACAAGTCTGTCGTAACGTCTGGTCACAATCGGAGGAACGGCGCGGATCGGCGGGGTCTCACGGCAATGGACGGTTGCGAAAATGCTCGACAATGCGTGCATGACGTTCGCGTCCTGCTGCCACCAGCACCCCATGCGTCACCTCCCGGCGATTGTACTCAATCGCTTCCCCCGAGAGCGCGGTCATCTTACCATCCGCTTCCTGCACGATCAAATTCGCGGCGGCAAGATCCCAGTCGCGGCTTTGCCCGCCCGCAAAGGCGGCGTCAAGTCGACCTTGTGCTACACGGCACAACCGAAGCGCCAGCGATCCGATCCGCGGAAACAGCGTGATCTCGTCCGATGTCGGGCTGAGCCGCTGCACCAGCGGCTTCGGTCCGGCCATGCGGGGGAAATCGAATTCAGTGCCTGCGGTTGCATGCACGGCGCTATCGTTCAGCGTCGCCCCCTGCCCGCGGGCGGCAAAGAAGAATTCCTCGCTCACCGGCGCATACACCGCCGCGAGCACCGGAGCTGCATTTTCAACCAGCGCCACACTGACGCACCAGTCCTCGCGGCCGGCGAGATAGGCGCGGGTGCCGTCGATCGGATCGACGATCCAGGTGAAGCGCTTGCCGAGCCGGGCCGTGTTGTCGGCGCTTTCCTCCGACAGCCAGCCATAGGCTGGCGTTGCCGAACGCAGCTGCTGCTCCAGCAGGTCATTGACCGCGATGTCGGCCTCGGAGACCGGCGAGGACGCGCCCTTGGTCCAGTTCTTCAATTCGGTGCGGAACAGCGACAGCGCGAGCCGACCAGCCTCCTGCACCGACCGGGTCAGCAAGGCAGCATCGCGCGCCTTGGTCCAGTCGTCCGTATCAGCGTCCGCCAAGCGTCAGGCCCTCGATGCGCAGCGTCGGTGAATTGACGCCGTAGCGGAATTCCAGATCGTTGGCGGCGACCAGCGACTTGAACATCGGCAGCAGATGCCCGGCGATGGTCACTTCGCTGACCGGATAGGTGATCTCGCCGTTCTCGATCCAGAAGCCGGACGCGCCGCGGCTGTAGTCGCCGGTCACGCCGTTGACGCCGGAACCAATCAGGTCGGTGACGTAGAAGCCCTGCTTGATGTCGGAGATCAGCTCCTTCGGCGTCACCGCACCGGGCTCGAGATGCAGATTGTAGGTGCCGGGCGACGGCGAGGACGACACGCCGCGATGCGCATGTCCCGTCGTGACCAGGCCGAGCTCGCGCGCGGTCGCCGAGTCCAGCACCCAGGTGGTCAGCACGCCCTCGTCGATCAGCGCCGTTCGCTTCACCTTGACGCCTTCGGCATCGAAGGTCTGCGAGCGCAGGCCGCGTACGCGCAGGGGATCGTCGATGATGCGGATATCTTTGGAGAACAGCTGCTCGCCGAGCTTGTCCTTCAGGAAGCTGGTCTTGCGCGCGATCGAGGCGCCGTTGATGGAGCCGACCAGATGGCCGACGATCGAGCCGGCAACCCGCGGATCGAACACGACGGGCACCTTGCAGGTCTCGACCTTGCGCGGATTCGACCGTGCCACTGCGCGCTCGCCGGCCTTGCGGCCGACGGAAGCGGGTGAATCGAGATCGGACCCATGCGGCGCGCTGGTGAAATCATAGTCGCGCTCCATGCCGGTGCCCTCACCGGAAATCGCGGTCGTCGAGATGCCGTGGCTGGAGCGCAAATAGGAGCCGTGAAAGCCGGTCGACGTCACCAGCACCATGCCGCCGATCCCGGTCGAGGCCGACGCACCGCCGGACTTGCTGACGCCCTTGACCGCGAGCGCCGCAGCCTCCGCCTCGATGGCACGCTGCTCGAGCTCGGCCGTGGTCGGGACCTTGCGATCGAGCAGATCGAGATCGGGGAAATCATGCGCGTGGAGCGCAGGATCGGCCAGACCGACATATTTGTCGTCGGGCGCCACGCGCGCCATCGCCACCGCACGCTCCGCAAGCTTTGCGATCCCGTCGCCGCTGATATCGTTGGTTGACACCACCGCCTGGCGCTGGCCGACGAACACCCGCAACCCCACGTCATCGCCTTCGGAGCGCTCGGTTTCCTCGACGCGGCCGTCGCGCACCTCGACGCCTTGCGAGACGCCGCGGACCGCGATCGCATCGGCCGCGTCCGCGCCGGCGCGCCTCGCGGCCTCGACGAGACGATGCGCGAGGTCGCTGAGGCCGGATTGGTCGAACAGATCGGTGGAATCGCCGTGTCGCGACGACGATGCAGATGGTGAAGGGTTCACGAACGAATTCCTGCGGATTGAGGGGAGGCCCGGAACGAGGTCGACAGACCCACCAGATGTGCAGGATTCACAGGGATTTCAAGCACTTTGCACCGGCGGGCAACAAAGATTTGAGTGATCGGCGCAACGCTTCGTCAATCATGCGGGCCAACCTCTTGTCAATCATGGCGCCAGGTGAGGATGGGTTAACCAGGCTTTTTAAGCCGAAACGGCCATCGCTCGGCTAGGCTCTCACACATCGACCGGGAACATAATCCCGGCGGGGAGATAAGGCTTTGAGGCGTCAAACACCAACAAGCGGAATCAATTCCGCCGGGTCGAGCTGCGCGTTGCGGCTCGACCCTCTTTCCCTTCCGCTCTCTTTCCACGCGCAGGATGCGCGCGCGGATGGCGGCACGCGGCAGGTCGAGCTTCATCGCGAACATGTCGTGCTGCGCCGTGCCGTTCTCGGCATGCGGATGGCGGTCAATGTTCGCGTCAGCGATTTCCTCGGCGTCGCGTTGCGCGGCATCGACGACGCGCAGATGCTGGTGCTGGTTCACCGCGATCCCGCGCTCTCCATTCCGCTCGGCACCAGTTCGGATGCCGAGGAGATCACGTCCGCCTGGCAGATGTGGAGCGACATCTTCCGTCTCCCGCAACTGACCGAGCCGGCGCCGCGCCAGCCGGCGGCGCGCCGCCGTCGCCGCAACGCGATCCGCGCCCGCCGCCCGAAATTCCTGGTCCGCCGCCGCGCCGGCGTCCAGCTCAACGAAGCCAGCGTGCATCGCGACGAGCGCGAGATCATCGCGCGGAATTGAGGTCGTTTCACAGCGCTCCACGCCATTCACCATCGCTGTTGTGCAAGCAGGGATAACGCGTCGTTGCAGTTCGGATCTGCATTTCAAGCATCGCGGTGTCATCACCCGCGCATGCGGGTGATCCAGTATTCCAGAGACGCAGCGATTGAAACGATAGGCCGCGGCGTACTGGATCGCCCGGTCGAGCCGGGCGATGACACCCGTCCGCTTCACATGCTTCGTCGCTTGCATGATCAGCGTCCACCGCATCCCACACCGCGTTCGCGACGATCGCGAGCCGCCCCTCGATCGGGTGAGACCGGCGAACCATACACCGCGTTGCATTTCTGATAAAGCGAATTATTTTTGCTGCGGGGCTTGCGCCGTCGGGCAACTCGGTGGCACACGCGCGTGAGGAACGCACCGGCGGAAGGGTTCCCTCTTCCCTTGCGGGAGAGGGTTAGGGAGAGGGGTGCCACACGGCAAGCTCTCTCCACTCGATCGAGCACGCACGACACGCGGTCGAATTGCGCGTGCGAGTTTCACTTCGATCATCTCGCCCGGGGCCACCCCTCTCCCCACCTCTCCCATCGCAAGTCGGGCCTGCCCGACTTGCGCAAATCAATGATGCGCAACCGGGGTAAACCCCGGTTGCGTGGGAGAGGGAGCCTGAGTAGCGTGCTCACCTCACTCGTCACTCCCCGTCGCGCAATTGCGCACCGGGGAATGACGAGGGATGTGCGTCACCCCGCCCGCATCACCGCATCGACGACCAGGCTCGCGAACAGGATGAAGCCGGCGTCGCGGTTGGACTTGAAGATGCGCAGGCAGAGCGCGGGATCGCTGGTGTCGAGCCGGCGGACCTGCCAGGCGAGATGCAGCGCAAATGCGGCAAGGCCGATCCAGGCCGGCCAGCGTGCGCCCGCGAGCGCGAACGCCGCGCCGATCAGCAGCACGGCGAGACCATAGAAGATCACCAGCGCGCGGTGGGTGCGTGCGCCGAACAGGCGCGCGGTGGATTTGACGCCGATCAGCGCGTCATCCTCGGCGTCCTGGTGGGCGTAGATGGTGTCGTAGGCGATCACCCAGGCGATCGATCCGGCATAGAGCGCAATCGCCGTTGCATCGATGCGTTCGAGCGTCACCGCAAATCCCATCAGCGCGCCGTAGGAGAAGGCGAGGCCGAGCACGACCTGCGGCCACCAGGTGATCCGCTTCATGAACGGGTAGATCGCAACGATCAGAAGCGAAGCGATGCCGGTCATTACCGCAAAGCGGTTGAACTGCAACAGCACCGCAAGCCCGATCAGCGCCTGCAGCACCATGAAGACGACCGCCTGCGTCACCGTCACCTGCCCGGCCGGGATCGGCCGCGACCGCGTGCGCTCGACCTTGGCGTCGAGATCGCGATCGGTGATGTCGTTCCAGGTGCAGCCCGCGCCGCGCATCACGAAGGCGCCGATGAAGAACAGCAGCACGACGAGCGGCAGCGAGCGGACATCATGCGCGACGCCAGCGGCGAGCGCAGCCGACCACCAGCACGGCATCAATAGCAGCCAGGAGCCGATCGGCCGGTCGTAGCGCGCAAGCCGCAGATAGGGTCGCGACCAGACCGGCGCATGGGTGTCCACCCAGTTGCCTGTGGAGTCGGCAACGCGGGCGGAGACATCGCTCATGAGCAGTCGATCATCGGGCGGTCCCTTATCGGGTGAGGACGTTGCCGTTCAGCGTGTCGAAGGTGCTGCCGCCCTTCTTGGTCGGGGTCGCTTCGGGCAGCGAAGCGGACGAACCCAGCACGTCGCTCAGCGACGGCCCAGCGGGGCCGCGCGGCTGCGCCGCCGCCTGCTCTGCGACATTGCAGACCTTCTTCAGCAGCGCTTCCGTGTTCTTGTGGCCGTCCTTGAGCTGGTTGGCGATCTGCGGCGGAATTCCGCACTTGGCCGCGTTGGTATCGACATATTTGATCATCTTGACCTCGGCCTGGCTGTAATTGCCGATCAGCTTGCAGGCCTCCTGCGGGCTGGCGTGGCGATCGCTCGCGGCCTTGATCGCCTTGCCGCGCTTCTCAGCTTCCTCACGCAGCGGCACGAAATTCTTCATGCAGGCCTCGCTGGCGCCACCCGCCTCGCTCGGCGGAGGCGGCGGCGAGGACAACCCGCCACCGGCTATGGGCGCCGCACCATTGCTCGGGAACGCCGACGGCGCCGCGCCGACCCTGGCTGCCGGCGCGCCATTAACCGGCGGGAATGCGGAATCCGAGGCGGTTCCGGCCTGGCTTGGACGCATACCATTGACCGGCGGAAACGCCGGATCGGACGCGGTGCCAGCCTTGCCGGCCTGATTGGGCAGCGGAGCCGGAAAGGCGCTCTGGGCAGCGGCCTGCCCCACAGACAGGGCGGTCGCGGCAACGGTCAGCACGATCAGGCGGCGGATCATCGAGGGTGTCTCTCCGGCAAAAGGTCCAGGCAACCCCAGCGCAACAAAAACGAAGCAACCAATTTGGGGGCGTTTTACGATTCCTGTGGCGCCTTAACAACCCGTCGATTTGGGCGACAGCGCGGCGTAGGGCCACGCCGGCCACATTAAATTGTTCCTCGTTTATAAGCCTTTAGGCTACGAACGGCGGTAAAACCGGACCATCAAATATACCTGATCCCGATTTTCGGTCATGCCACAGTCTGGATTTGCGACCCCACGCCGCGCAGAGGTGACTGAAAAGCAAAAGGGGCCGCGTGCAAGCGACCCCTTGGACTTAAGAACTTTGGACTTAAGAACTTAACCAATGACTTGGTAACAGAAGCAATACGTCGACAGGTCCTTACTACGCTGGTCGGCGAGTTCCTGACGAGTCCGCGGGACTACGGTCTTGCTCAGCTTGGTAAATTTGCCACGGAGCAATAAGGCCGCCTTGCCTTTTGGGCTAAAGCGCGGTCCAGAATCGGACATGCCCGAACTCGATTTTCGCAGCCCCCGCCTGTTTGTCGATGCGCCGCTTGGCGCCGGCGCGACCGTCGCGCTCGAACGCGACCAGAGCAACTATCTCGGCAATGTGCTGCGGCTTGGCGCCGGCGACAGCGTGCTGGTGTTCAACGGCCACGACGGCGAATGGCGCGCCGAGATTGGTGGCCGTAAGCGGCCCGATACACTCGCGATCATCACGCAGACCCGCGCGCAAGACCGCCTGCCCGACGTCGCTTACGTGTTCGCGCCGCTGAAGCATGCGCGGCTCGACTACATGGTGCAGAAGGCGGTCGAGATGGGCGCGGCGCGGCTGGTGCCGGTGCTGACACGCTTCACCCAGGTGTCGCGGGTCAATGGCGAGCGGATGCGCGCCAATGTGGTCGAGGCCGCCGAGCAGTGCGGGATCATCTCGCTCGCCGAGGTCGCCGATCCGCTCCCGCTGGAACGTTTCCTCGCGGGGCGCGACCAGGCGCGCCTGCTGGTGTTCTGCGACGAGGCCGCCGAGGTCGCGAACCCGGTGCAGGCGCTGCAGGCGGCAACGGCCACGAAGGCCGGGATCGATGTTCTGATCGGCCCGGAAGGCGGCTTTGCCGAGGAGGAGCGCGCCCTGCTGCTGCGCCAGCCCAGCATCCTCCGTCTCGCGCTCGGCCCGCGCATCCTGCGCGCCGACACCGCTGCCGTCGCCGCACTGGCCCTGGTGCAGGCGGCGCTCGGGGATTGGGGGGCGAACTCGTAGCCAAGAAGGGACTGCGCCCCCTCTCCCGCTTGCGGGGGAGGGTTGGGGTGGGGGTCTCGCCGCGGTACAGACCGGATAGATACCCGACAGTTTAGACCGGCATGATTGCCGACAGGTTTCTAGAAGCATCGGCGGGAGGGCCCGACGATGCCGTTCAGAGAGACCAGTCGGATGGAAGAGCGTATCCGGATGCTTATGGAGTACGAGAGCGGGAACTGGAGCGTGTCGGAGTTGTGCCGCCGTCACGGTATCTGCCGCGACACGTTTTACGCATGGCGCCAGCGGAAGCAGAGCGGCGATCCGGAGTGGTTCAGGGACCGTTCGCACGCGCCGCAGCAATGCCGACAAACGACCGATGCGGCGATTGCAGAGAAGGTGATCGCGGCTCGGCAGCGCTTTCCCTATCTGGGACCGCGCAAGCTGCTCGCCCTGCTTGACCGCCAGGCGCCGGAGATCGATTGGCCGGCGGCGTCGACGATTGGGAGCATTCTCAAGCGCGCGGGGCTGATCTCGCCGGTGAAGCGCCGCCGCCGTCCGCTCGACCAGCGGCGTCCCTGCACGCCGGTGCAGGAGCCGAACGACGAGTGGAGCGTGGACTTCAAGGGTTGGTTCCGCACCCGCGACCAGTGCCGGATTGATCCGTTGACGGTGGCTGACAGCCACAGTCGCTTCCTGATCGAACTGCAGATCGTCGCACCGACGACCGAGGGCGTCCGCCCCCGCTTCGAGAGGGCTTTCCGCGAGCATGGCCTGCCGCGGGCAATCCGCTGCGACAATGGTTCGCCGTTCGGCTCGCGCGGCGCCGGCGGTCTCACCACATTGTCGGTCTGGTGGCTGAAGCTCGGCATTACGCCGCACTTCATCCGTCCGGCCTCGCCGCAGGAGAACGGTCGCCATGAGCGCATGCATCGCACCTTGAAGGCGCAAACATCGAGCCCACCGGCAGATAATGCGTCCGAGCAACAGGCCCGCTTTGACGCCTTCCGAGAGCATTACAATAAGGAACGTCCTCACGAAGCGCTGGGCCAACGGCCGCCGGAGGACGCCTATCGAGCATCTCAACGCACCATGCCGGATCGCGAGCAAGACCCCTGGTATGACGCCGATCACCAGGCCCGCCGTGTTCGCGGCAATGGGGAGATTAAATGGAAAGGCAAGTTCGTCTTTATCGGTCAGGCGCTGGTGAACGAACTTGTCGGCATCGCCGAACTCGATACCGGTGACCACGTCGTCCGCTTCTGCGACCTCGACGTCGGTCTCATCGACCGCCGCGGCCTGTTCACCCGGTTCGCTCCGCCTCGTGAGGGGCTGCGCGAACCGGGCGAACAGACCGCTTAACCCAAACTGTCGGGGATCATGCCGGTCCAAAATGTCGGGAATCATGCCGGTTGAACACACAACGAGATTCTTTGAGTGGAGAGAGCCCCACCCGGATTGCATCTCCGATGCAATCCGACCTCCCCCCGCAAGCGGGAGAGGTGGACCGCCCGTGCCGCAGCGCGTAGCCAGGATGAAGGAAAACATCTTTCCCTAGCCAAGCCGTCGCAAAATCGTTAACGAACCCAATCATTAAGCCACTTGGCCGATCCCTGTCGAAAGCCCGGGCCGACCATGCTAAGGGCTCCGCCAACACCACCCATGGAACCCGCTCTGGAACCGCGATTTCGGGGCGAATTGGACACTGAGATGACCGAAGCTGCCGCACCACGATCCGCCGCCGGATCCGCCGACTGGGCGAATGCGTTGCTGGCCTCGTTCGCGCAGGCTGGGTATCTCAGGTCCGAGCCGGCGATCCTGCAGCCGGCCGAGCCGTTCCTCGACCTCTCGGGCGAAGACATCCGCAAGAGCCTGTATCTGACGACCGACCCGAGCGGCGAGGAGCTCTGCCTGCGTCCGGACCTCACGATCCCGGTGGCGCGCGACTACCTCGCCTCCAACAGGGCCGGCCAGCCGGCGGGCTTCAGCTATCTCGGGCCGGTGTTCCGCTATCGCGGCGGCCAGCCCAGCCAGTTCCTGCAGGCCGGCATCGAATCGTTCGGGCGGCAGGACCGCGCCGCGGCCGATGCCGAGATGCTGGCGCTGGCACTGGAGGCGACCACGGCGTTTGGCTTGAGCGATGTCGAAATCCGCACCGGCGACGTCGCGCTGTTCAATGCGTTGATTGATGCGCTCGAGCTCTACCCGGTGTGGCGGCGCCGGCTGATCAAGGATTTCAACCGCAAGGTTTCGCTGACCGACGACATCGAGCAGCTGACCCTCGCGACCGCGCCGGGCCGCAACGAATATGAGGGCGTGCTCGCAGCTCTGGCCGGCTCCGACCGCAAGGCGGCGCTGGCGCTGGTCACCGATCTGATGTCGATCGCCGGCACCACCAATGTCGGAGGACGCACGGTCGCCGAGATCGCCGACCGCTTCCTCGAGCAATCGACGCTGAAGGCCGGCGCGCTGCCGCGCGACGCGGTCGCCATCATCAAGCGCTTCCTTGCGATATCCGGCGATCCCGACGACGCGGTGGCGCAGCTGCGCACGCTGGCCGACGACGCGAAGCTGAATCTTGCCGCCGCGATCGACCAGTTCGAGAGCCGGGTCGGCTTCATGGCGGCGCGCGGCATCGACACCAGGAAGACGCGGTTCTCGACCGCGTTCGGCCGCGGCCTCGACTACTACACCGGCTTTGAGTTCGAGCTGCACGCCAAGGGCAACGGCGCCGAGCCGCTGGTCGCGGGCGGCCGCTACGATGGGCTGATGACGCAGCTCGGCTCGGCGAGCCCGATCCCGGCGGTCGGCTTCTCGGTCTGGATCGAGGCGATGACCCGGCATGGCAAGGCCGCCGGCCGCGGAGGCGCCCCATGAGCACGCCGTTCGTCGTCGCCGTCCCCTCCAAGGGACGCCTGCAGGAAAACGCGGAAGGCTTCTTCGCCCGCGCCGGGCTGACGCTGTCGAAGGCCGGGGGCGCGCGCGACTATCGCGGCACCATCTCAGGCGTCGACAATGTCGAGATCGCCTATCTCTCGGCGAGCGAGATCGCGGCCAATCTGGCGCGCGGTTCCGTGCATCTGGGTGTCACCGGCGAGGACCTGGTGCGCGAGAGCATTCCGGATGCCGACAAGCGCGTGCTGATGATCGAAGGCCTCGGCTTCGGCTATGCCAATGTCGTGGTCGCGGTGCCGCAGGCCTGGATCGACGTCCGCACCATGGCCGACCTCGACGACGTCGCCTCCGGCTTCCGCGAGCAGCACAATCACCGTATGCGGGTGGCGACCAAATACATCAATCTGACGCGCGGCTTTTTCGCCAAGCACGGCGTCGGCGACTACCGCATCGTCGAGAGCTCCGGCGCCACCGAGGGCGCGCCCGCGGCCGGCACCGCGGAATTGATCGTCGACATCACCACGACCGGGGCGACGCTCGCCGCCAACGGGCTCAAGGTGCTCGACGACGGCGTCATGCTGCGCAGCCAGGCCAATCTGGTGGCGTCGCGGGATGCCGACTGGTCGACCGGCGCCCGCGAGACCGCGCGCGTCATCCTCGACCACATCGCCGCGCGCGCCCGTGCCAGCAAGTATCGCGAGGTCCGCACCCGCTTTGCCGGCTGCAACGATGCGCTGCTCTCCGAGGCGCATCACCGTTTCGGCGTGGTCGCCCCGTTCGGGGGGCCGACCTCGTCGGGCATGCTTACGCTGCACTGCCCACCGGGCAAGCTCTACGCGCTCGGCAGCTTCCTGCGCGACCACGGCGCGGAAACCGTGTCGGTGGTGTCGCTGGACTATGTGTTCGACCGCGAGAACCCGCTCTTCGCCAGGCTCGAGGCGTTCCTGCGACAATGAGCCGGCAAGGCCATTCATCTTGGCGACAGCTGCCCCGCGGTACCATATTCTGTTCAAGCTCTCTTGTTTGACGTGTTTTCCTCACGCGAGCCGGATGTCCGCTTCGCTCGAAAACGCGCTTAGTTCTGGAACCTGACCGATGATGCTGGGCTCTGACGTTTCCAGCCTGACCACAACCGCCAAGACCGCCGCCGCGCAGGGTCTGTCCATCGTCGTGCCCGTCTACAACGAGGCCGCCGGGCTTGCGGCGCTGCACCAGCGGCTGATCGATCTCGCCAAGTCGCTGCGCGCCCGCTACGGGCTTCCTTGCGAAGTGGTCTATGTCGACGACGGCAGCGCCGACAGCACGCTCGCCATCGCCCGCGGCCTGCCCGCCGATGGGCTGGACCTGCAGGTGGTGTCGCTGTCGCGCAATTTCGGCAAGGAGGCGGCGCTGATGGCCGGCCTCGACCACGCCCGCCGCGGCGCGGTGCTGTTCATGGACGGCGACGGCCAGCATCCGCCCACGCTGGTGGAGCAGCTGGTCGCACACTGGATCGATGACGGCTACGACGTCGTCTACACGGCGAAGGCGCATCGCGACAATGAATCGGCGTTCCGGCGGCTGGCCGGGCGCGGCTTCTACGCGCTGATCAACTGGGGCGCGCGGCAGAAGATCCCGGAGGATGCCGGCGACTTCCGCCTGCTGTCGCCGCGCGCGGCCGCGGCGCTGCGGCAATTGCCGGAACGCAACCGCTTCTTCAAGGGGCTCGCGAGCTGGATCGGCTTCAGGCAGATCCGCGTCGACTACGAGCCGGCGCCGCGCGCGCATGGCGTCACCACCTTCAATGCCGGCCGGCTGATCGGCCTGTCGATCGAAGGCCTGACCTCGTTCTCGGTGGCGCCGCTGCGCTTCGCCAGCCTGCTCGGCGCGCTGCTCGCGGGCGCGGCCTTCCTGTTCGGTCTCTCGATCCTCTGGGAAGTGTTGACTACCGGCAAGCAGGTTCCCGGCTATCCGTCGCTGATGATCGGCGTGATGACGATCGGCGGCGTGCAGCTGATCATGATCGGCATCGTCGGCGAATATATCGGCAAGATCCTCTCCGAATTGAAGGCGCGGCCGATCTACTTCGTCGCCGAGCACACCGAGAAGCACGCCGACGGCGGCGCGGCGCAAAGCGCCGCCGAGCGGACCGCCGCCGAATGAGCGATGCCGCTGCGCCACGCCGGATCTGGCTGTGTGCTGACGATTACGGCCTGAGTGACGGCGTCAACCGCGCGATCCGCGACCTGATCGAGCGCGGCCGCCTCAACGCAACCTCGGTGATGACGGTGACGCCCGCGATCGGCCGCGAGGCTGCGGCCGCGTTGCAGGCTTCGGTCGCGAACAGCCCGCGCTGCGCGATCGGGCTGCATGTGACGCTGACCGCGCCGTTCCGGCCGCTGACGATGCATTTCCGCCCGCTCGACGGCGACATGTTCCTGCCGTTCGCAAAACTGTTGCGCGCCGGGCTGATGCGGCGGTTGGATGCCGAGCTCGTGCATGCCGAGGTGCTGGCGCAGCTCGACGCCTTCCACGACCTGTTCGGCCGCGCGCCCGATTTCGTCGACGGTCACCAGCATGCGCAGCTGTTCCCGCAGGTGCGCGACGGCTTCCTGCGCGCGGTGAAGGAGCGCGCGCCGCAGGCCTGGGTGCGGCAGTGCGGACGCGACGGTCCGCTGGCACGGCTGGTCGGGCCGAAGGCTCTGGTGCTGAACGTGCTCAGCACGCAATTCCGGGCGAAAGCGACCCGCGCCGGCCTGACGTTCAATCCGGCCTTCGCCGGTGCCTATGATTTCATGCGCGAGCATGATTTCGCGGCACTGATGCGCGGCTTTCTGGATGGCATGCCCGACGGCGGCCTCGTGATGTGCCATCCCGGTTTCGTCGATGACACGCTGAAAAACCTCGACCCGCTGACGACGCAGCGCGAGACCGAACATGCCTATCTGGCAGGCGACGATTTCCCGGCCCTGCTCGCCCTGAATAAAGTTACACTGGCCTGACAGGGTTCAGAAAAAACCGACGGTCGTATTGTCGCATACATAAATTTAATTCGGCCCCCCACTCCTTGCGCCACAAAGCCCGTCCTACATCTCGGGCGCGGCGATTCGATCGACGCGATGGAGAACGCCATGACACCGCAAGAACGCCAACTGATCGACGATCTCTTCGACCGGCTCGCCAAGCTGGAGAATGCCCCGCGCGACAGCGAGGCCATGTCTGCGATCATACAGGGCCTGCGCAGCGCGCCGAATGCAGTCTACGCGCTGGTACAGACCGCATTGGTGCAGGACGAGGCGTTGAAGCGCGCCCATGATCGCATCCAGGAGCTCGAGGCCGCGGTCGGCCAGCAGCAGGGTGCACAGCAGCAAGGCGGCGGCTTCCTCGATTCGATGCGCGACGCGATCTTCGGACAGGGCCAGCCGCACGGCTCGGTGCCCCCGGTCCGCGCCCCCGATATCGGCGGCAGCCGCCCGGTCTGGAACTCGGGCCAGGCGACGCAGCAGGCGGGCGGCTACGGCCAGAACTACGGCCAGCCGCCGCAGCAATACGGCCAGGGCCAATACGGCCAGCCTTACGGCGGCCCGCAGCCCCCGGCCTTCGGCGGCGGCACTCCCGGTAGCGGCGGCGGCTCGTTCCTCGGCACGGCGGCTGCAGCCGCGGCCGGTGTGGTCGGCGGCGGGCTGCTGCTCTCCAGCATCCGCGGCATGATGGGTGGCGGCAGCCATCAGTCGCTGGCCGATGCCGGCGGCCTGGGCAGCGGTTCGCGTCCCTGGGGCGGCGACCAGTCGTCGAGCGACCTCGCACGTGACGCCGGGATCAACGACGTCGGTTCATCCGGCCGCGGCAACGACAATTCCAGCTCGCGCTCAGGCCTGTTCGACCAGGCCTCGAACAACAGCAACAACAGCAACAACAGCAACGACGACAACTACAACACCGACCACGATTCCGACGGCTTCGACAATGATGACGATGATGACGGCGGATTCGACGGCGGAAGCGATGACAGCAACTACGCGTAAGCGCGTGCGCGTCGTCTAAACGCAAACGGCCGCTCTCATCGAGCGGCCGTTTTATTTTGATCAATCCGTAGCCCGGATGCAGCGAAGCGAAATCCGGGGAAATCTCTCAGCTTGCACAACTGTCCCGGATTACGCTGTGCTGCATCCGGGCTACGCAGACAATCTCACATCACGACGACCTTGGCGCCGACATTGACGCGGCCGTAGAGGTCGATGACGTCCTCGTTGCGCATCCGGATGCAGCCCGACGACACGTTGGTGCCGATGGTCCAGGGCTCGTTGGAGCCGTGAATGCGGTACAGCGAGGAGCCGAGATACATCGCGCGTGCGCCGAGCGGATTCTCCGGCCCGCCCTCCATGTGCCGTGGTAGATCGGGGCGGCGCGCCAGCATTTCCGGCGGCGGCGTCCAGGCCGGCCACTCCTTCTTGGCCGAGATCGTCTTGACGCCGGCCCAGGTGAAGCCGGGCCGGCCGACGCCGATGCCGTAGCGCATCGCACGGCCATCGCCCTGCACCAGATAGAGGAACTTGTTCGGCGTATCGACCACGATGGTGCCGACGCCTTCCTTGCCGTGATAGTCGACCAGCTGTTTTTCATATCGCGTATCGAACGGACGCTGCGCCGGATCGCCCGCGGCCTCTTCCTGCTGGCGGATCATCTGCTGCTGCGGATCCATCGGCGGCAGGCGGTTGCCGTAATAGCCCGGCTGCTGCTGATACATCTGCGGCGAATATCCCTGCGACGACGGAGCATCGCCGAACAGGAATTCGATGAAGCCGCCGCCCATGCTGGAGCGCTGCGGCTGCACATAGGCGGTGCGCATCGGCGGCTGCGGCGCGCCCTGGTTGGCGTAGATCACGGTGGGCTCGGCGGGCGACACCGCGTCGATCGCCATGGCGTGATGAGGGACGGCAATAAGAGAAGAGGCGCCGGCAAGCAGCGCAAGCGTGGTTTTCCTGAACATCGACGTACTCTGTACTGGTTTCGTCGTGAGGTGATGCGCGAGGGCGCGACGAGCGCCGTTGCACGTGGTCAATAAGCAATGAAAACCGCATCGGTTTGGTAAACGGATCGGCGGTTTCGATTCACCATCCCGGCAATAGCGCGCGGTTTTGCCGGGTAGCGTTTATTTTGCGTGAACGCCGCGGCAACATGGTTAATCGCCGGTAGCGCTGGCCGCCGCGCGCCGTGCGCGCAAATTGTTCCGCGTGAACCTGACGTTAAATCACCTCTCGCTAGAACGGACCTCAGTGAAGGGGCGGGAATGAAATCATGTCAGTGAAGCGCAAGCGTTTTCGTGTCGAGCAGGCGATGGGCGAAGTGGTGATGGCGGAGCCGGAGGCCATCGGCGGCGCCGATCTTGGTCCGATGCATCGCGAGATCATGGCCGAGCTTCGCTCGATCCGCGCCCAGATGGCCGCAGCACCGGCGCAGCGCACCGCCGACAGCGTCGATTCCATCGTGGCCCGCGAGGTCGCCGAGACGCATAAGATGCTCGAGACCTATCGCGCCCAGGTCGAACAGTGCGAGAAGCTCAAGGTCGAGCTCGACCTGATCCACGACGCGATCAGCCGCACCAAGCGCGAGATCGCCGTGCTGCACGGCAAGAGCTTCAACGGCGAGGAGATGGCCAAGGTCAATGGCGAGCTCGGCGCCGTGGTCGGCGGCACCGAACAGGCCACCCAGCAGATCCTCGAGGCTGTCGAGGCGATCGACCAGGCCGCGTCGGCGCTCGCCAACAACGTCACCCCCGACCAGCAGAGGCGGCTCAGCGAGGATATCCAGGAACGCGTGGTCTCGATCTTCGAGGCCTGCAACTTCCAGGACCTCACCGGCCAGCGCATCAACAAGGTGATGCAGACGATGAAGTTCATCGAGCAGCACATCAACGAGATGATGAACATTTGGGGCGGAGTCGACGCCATCAAGACGCACGTCCCGCCTGTTGTCGACACTCGCGAGGGCGACGCCCGCCTGCTCAACGGCCCGAAGCTCGACGGCGACGCCGGCCACGCCTCGCAGGACGACATCGACGCGATGTTCAACTGAGATTTGTCGGATCCGAATAAAAAACGCCGGCCTTCGGGCCGGCGTTTTTTATTCGGGCTGGCGGCGACCCTTCTTCCCTTCTCCCCTTGTGGGAGAAGGTGGCATAGGCGGCCTTCCGGCCGCCGTCTTTTGAAACGCCGATGCTTCGCATCGGCTATGGCGCCGGATGAGGGGTCTCTCTCCACGCACTCAGATCGAAGAGATTCACTCGCGGAAACAGACCCCTCACCCGGATCGCATCTATCGATGCGATCCGACCTCTCCCACAAGGGGATGAGATGCACCGTCATTGCAGCATGGATTGAATGCGAGGTGACGCATTAGTCAGAACCTCTGTCACGACAGCATGCAGTTTGTGCCAATTGCGACACTTGGAAATTGCGACTCTTGGAAATTGACTGGCAGGTTTGCTGTCGCGGACGCATACTGTGTCTGAGGGAAATTGTCATGCGTATGCCGGAAGCCAACATTTGGTGCCGGTTGCATGGGACTTCCGGAGTGAATCCGGTCGCCCCCGAGCGGGTTTTGTACTTCCACAAGCACACAGACAGGTTCGCGGCCACTCGCCGCGCGCATCCGACGAGGGCAAGCTGGCTTCTCTCGAGCGATGCCGTACGCCTCGTTATCGGATCACTGATTGGGGGGAGCCACCGGAGTACTCAACGCTGGAGATTGAACATGACGCAAAGAATGGTCAGAAATATTGCAATTGCGCTCTCGACTTTCGCTTGTGCGACACTGTTCTCCATCACCTGGTCTGAGCGGGGCGGCGTTTCGGCGTCAGTCGAAAGCGCCCAGGCGCGTGTGGGCCGACCGCTGACGCCCATGAGCGTCGCAGGCGTTGCGCGTCGCCAAACCCGGCGCGCTGCGTATGGATACGGGGTTGGCGCGGGGGTCGCCGCTACGGCGGCGGTCGCCACGGCGGCCGCTACCACGGCGGCCTATTCCGGCTGGGGCACAAACAATTGGACCGATGCATATGCCGCCCAGACGGATCCCCGCTTTGGCCAGCCTTACTATCCGGCACGAGCCTATCAACGGGTCAGTCCGTATTACGGTTATTCCGGATGGGCAGACTACAAGGCCGCCAATGGTATCGCCTGCGAACCCGGTACGATGACGAAAATGCCTGACGGGAACATGTACGTCTGCCAGTGAAAGCGGCGCAACGGCACCGCACGAGGGCGGCTCCTTGAGCCGCCCTCTTGATCTTCATGACGGACCAGGACGTGTACTCATAGCGTCGGCTTCCAACTACGAGGCAGAACTCGCCGGGATCGATCGTCATCGGCGGCTTGTGACCCCGAGCGCACCTGACCTCCGGCTAGGCCCGGGCCGGTATCCCGCTCTATTATCACGAGACCTCAAGCGCGCTTTCATCCGGCCATTCTTTGGACAAAACTGACGGGAGTGCTGGGGGCTGATCGACCCTAACGGATAGCCGGGTCGGCATGCTTGGGTGACATTGGACGGAAAGGGAAACGTCAGTGAACTCCACACCCACTCCGAACGCAGTTGAATCGAACGATAGCCTGACCGCGCCCGCCGACGAAAGACTCGCGGAAGCCCGCAAGCAAATCGCGCGCGCCGATGAAGAGCTCACGCGTTTGAGTGAACAGCTTGCAAGAATGGAACGCGATGCCGCGTCCCCACCTTCGGCGCAACCTAACCCCCCTACGGCCGGAACTAACCCTGCTTCTTCCGGGCCTAGCCCTGCCTCTTCCGCGCTTGGCTCGCAATCGCCGCCTGGAAGGCCGGCGTTCCGAGCCCTCGCCGGCTTGTCGCTGGCAGCCTGTATCGTTATCGCTGCCCTGGCTTTGCAGTCGTCTTATGGTGGGGAAGCCAAGCTGATTGCTGCCCGTTGGGCGCCGCAGCTTGTCTCAACTCCATCATTGCCGCCTGATGATCCGCCGCTCACGGCGCGGCCCGCTCCACCCACCGTTCAGGTCGCCGCGGCGGACGCCGCTCCGCCCCAAGCGACGCCCATGGTTCAAACCGCACCGCCGCAGGACGCCGCGCCGACAGCCAACACAGCCCTTCCCGATCAGACGCAGTTGCTGCAAACGATCGCGCGCGACCTCGCAAATATGGAGCGAAATATCGAACAGCTGAAGGCGGACCAGCAACAAATGGCCCGCGAGAACTCCAAGGCCATTGAGGAACTCAAGGCGAGCCAGGAAGAAATGAAACGGGCGCTCGCGAAGGCTTCTGAGCAGAGGGCGTTACCGCCTCCGACACAGCCGGCTCCGGCCGTGCGCAAGCCCGAGCGGACGTCTCAGCCACCGTACGCAAGATTGCGGCCTCGAATCCCAAGGGAGTGGTTCTACGACGAATGGTGACCGTCGATGCAGTGATCATCGACGTCTTGTCCCGCAACAACGCCTCGATTTAGAATGCGGCGCGGTGTCACTTCCGGTTTTGGCCCAGGCAGACATTGGGCCCGATAACGAGGGTGGCCTAAAGCCCCAAGCGGACCGAAGCGCGCATGCAACCGCCCCTGCCTCCCCACTTCCGTCAATTTTGATCGCCATGTCAGATGTGGAAATTTTCGCCGAAGCGTGGCTACAAGAGTCACGCAATCAATTCTTTTGTCCAAGTGATTTGCAGGACGGCAATGAAAAACGCTACGCTGTTTGCCCTTGGTTTATTGGCGGCGGGAGTTTGGTCACACGACAGCGCGAGATGTCAGACGTCGCTGTCCCCGCCGCTTTCGCTTGCGCCGCCGTCTCCGTCGAATGAGGGGTCGGCATCTCCGGCCGCGACCAACAGCGTTTGGCCGCCGATGGCGGCACCCAGCGTGTCGCCGCCGCGGGCGGCGGCCGAAAGTCCCACACCATCGGCAAAGAGCAATGTTGGTTCGTCACGGGCGACGGATGACGTTCCGCCGCCGACGGCGACCGCCAAGGGAGCCAAGGGTCCGGTGCCGCCCCGAGCCGCTAAAGATGTGCCGCCACACACCACCGCCCCACGATCTGCCACTGTCGAGCACACGCCGTCAGGGTCCGACAGTGTTTCGCCAGCACAAGTGATCGACAGGTCGCCGCCGTCGGCCAAGCCGGCCCCCGATTACGATGGCTTTAGCGTCGGCATCGACGACGACAATGACACGTCAAGCCGGACGACACGCCCCGTCAGGTCGCGCCGGGCAAAGCAGCCCAAACTCAATCAAGAAGCAGATCGTGTCTCTGGGCAGCAATCGGTCGATCCCGGGGAAGATGACAAGCTAAAGGGCAAGCTTACGATTTGCCGCGGCTGCAAGTAGCAAGTGCCACTCCGGGCGGACGATTAGATTGGCGCGTCATTTTTGGGGGACTTCTTGCGATGCAAGAGTCCGGAAATGGCCCAGGGCCGACATCCAGCGATGCCGGCTTCAATGTCAGCTTACGAGACCAAGGCGGACGCGACGAATTTGTGAGTACACGCTCTGGATCGATCTCGCATGGCGACGGGGCGCGCCCGGCGTTGATCCATGTCAACATCACTCATCCTTTGCCACCGACAATATGTTGGGCCGCATCTGCAGCGGCTTCATCACCTTCGGTTCGCGTGCGACGAGGAGGATCACCATGTGTCGGACGAACATTTTTTCGACCAGATCAGTGACCGTTGCGGGAATTGCGGCCAGCCTCGTGCTGGGGTTTGCAGGTGTTACTCTCAGTCCGGCACCGGCTAAGGCCGTCATTTATTGCCAGTACGTCGGGTATCCGGTGGGTTGCGTGGCGAGAGCAGGCGTGGTGCTCAGGCCTCGTCCGGTGGCGCGTGCTGCGGTTCGTCATAACGCCGGCGGCAATTTGAATGGCGGCGTCAATCGCGTCGGAGTGCGGCGGTAGCAGCTGTTTGCGGGTCACGACTTTGGGCGGCAGACGGCAAGCCAGGTTCGTCCGTGTCCCCCTGAAGTTCGTTCATAGACAGACGAAAACGCCGGCCCTCGGGCCGGCGCTGGATGCGGTAATCAGCGACTTCAAAGAAACCTGAAGGCGCGGCGGAAGTGCCCGACCTGATTCCGAATGGCCTCGACGTGCAACATCGTCGGGCCATTGCTTATCTCAAAATGCAGCATTGCGTGTGATACTGCTGGCGCCTCAGTCCGCGAAACATCACGCATCATCCCAGTGCGGTTGAGTGAGGCTCTTCGTCAACGACGCTGACCCATCTGCGTCAATTGGTCGAATTCGTCAACTTGTATGGAGCAATGCAGGGTTGTACGTTCCGCTGCGTGCTCCACGAACAGGAGCGCCTGCAATTTACTGCAAGCGGTTCGTTTGCCAATCAAGTTATCGCTCGACGCAATTAGTTCTCAAACGCCATTATGGGAGGGAACAATGTCAATTACTCACGTACTTGTCGCGTTGTCCTCGATTGCTGCTGTTCTCACGGCTGGCAACGCCCAGGCTCAGAGCATGCCACCGGAAGGGCCCGTCTCGGTGACATTTACTGCGACACCAATCCCGCCACCAAAGCCGATGCCGATCGGCGGCGGTAGAGAGTTTGACCTGCTGAACCAAGCGATGGCAGCAATGAACGACGCGGGAAACCCGGTGCTCAATAACATGGGTGGACGATGCCAGTTTAGTCGGCTCAGAGATACATCGGCGAAGACCGTCGAAGTCCGCGGGTTCTGTACTTACGTCGACAAGGACGGCGATCAAACATTCGAACAATGCGATTTCCTGCCGGGGCAACCCAACAAGTGCAACATAACCGGCGGGACCGGCAAATTCGAAGGGCTCCAAGCCGAACTCATCATTTCCATCGAGCCTCTTAAGAGCAATTTCGAAGGCATCGGTCAGGTCATTGGCCACAAGAAGGGCACGTATCGGATTGCAAAGACAAACTGATGCATCCGGCCGCGTTCTGGTTGGCGCAAGCGCGAGCTGGCCGCGAGCCGCTTTCGCACGGAATGTGATTACCTCGATGGAGCGATTGCCACATCCAGCCCTGACCAAGTACCGTGATCAGCGACGCTTATGATCGGATGGTCCGGCGGATGTACCCGTGGCCGATGATCTCGAATGGCCCCGACGTGGATATCGTCGGGGCCATTTGTCTAAGGGCGTAATCCCATAGGCAAGTGCTGATTGGGGGCTCGCGACTCAAAGCAATCTATCGCGGCGGCATGGATTGCTTCGTCGCCTCGCTCCTCGCAATGACGACAACCTTCCCTTCTCCCCTTGTGGGAGAAGGTGGCATAGGTGGCCTTCCGGCCGCCGTCTCGTAGAACGCCGATGCTTCGCATCGGCTATGGCGCCGGATGAGGGGTCTGTCTCCACGAGTTCAAATGACAGAGTTGGATTCGCGGAGAGAGACCCCTCACCCGGATTGCATCTGGCGATGCAATCCGGCCTCTCCCACAAGGGGAGAGGCGGACTGCCGATGTGGCGCTAGCCGGAGATAAAACGGATGCCCCGCCGTTACGCCCGTGGCGCGCAGCGGACGTAGACCATGTTGCCGTAGCGGGTGGCGGCGTCCTTGTCGACGAAGCGGGTGATCAAGACCCGGCCGTCGAACGAGATGATCTCGCGGTCCTGTTCGCCGGGCACAGGTCCTGGCGGGCCGATATAGTTCTTGCCGCCGGGGGAACCCTTCAGCCGCAGTTCCTGCGGGGTGGCCTGGTCGGCCAGATGCATGATGACGCCGCCGTTCTGGCCGGCGCCGATCACGTAAGGCTGCTTGCACTGGCCGCGCGCCGCGGCCTCGGTGCGGGCGCGGTCGGCGGGATTCTGGAACGAGGCGAGACCCCAGCGGCCGACGATCTCATCGGGGCGGATCGACGCAGGCATTTCCGGGGCCACCCCGGGTTCGGAGGGCGCCGGCTCGGGGTTCGACGACAACGACGGCAGGCTGAAGCTGCTGCACGCCCCCAAGAGTGCCGTCAGCGCCGAGACAGCCGCGAATCGTGCGACCAATCGCGCGTTGAGTGACCTGATCATATGCATCCCCCGACTATGTCCCGGCCGCACCCGTCCTGCAGCCAAGCGTAAAACTTAAGGCGGAGCAACGACGTCTGACAAAATTACGTCATCGCTACGATTTGGTTTCCGGTCCACCATCCTATATTGGCCTCACCAAGGCCTTAACCACTTTGCTTGACAGAAAACCCGCCAAGCCATATTTCCCGGCCCGCAATTGGCACTCTCGCACCACGATTGCTAAATGCGCCGGGCGTCCTGCCTGGCGCCGACCGGGCCGGCATTCAACGCCGGTCTCGATGAACCGGACCTGAAACCGAGCCTCCAAGAGGGAAAGTCATGGCTAAATCCACCTTCCGCCCACTGCATGACCGCGTCGTGGTCAAGCGTATCGATGCCGAGGAGAAGTCCAAGGGTGGCATCATCATTCCGGACTCGGCCAAGGAAAAGCCGTCCCAGGGCGAGATCGTCGCCGTCGGCCCGGGTGGCCGCGACGAGGCCGGCAAGCTGATCCCGATCGACCTCAAGGTCGGCGACCGCGTGCTGTTCGGCAAATGGTCGGGCACCGAGGTCAAGCTCGACAACCAGGAGCTCCTGATCATGAAGGAGTCCGACATCATGGGCGTGCTGGCTTAAGCCCACCTCTTTTTCCGTCACCCTGAGGAGGCAGCGAAGCTGCCGTCTCGAAGGGTGAACATCCACAAACTCATCCTTCGAGACGCAGGCCAAGGCCCGCTCATCGAGCAATAACGGCAAAGCCGTTATGCAAGGGATGACGGCTTTCCAGGAGTTGAAAACAATGGCTGCCAAGGACGTAAAATTCGCCGGAGACGCCCGCGAGCGCATGCTGCGCGGCGTCGACGTGCTCGCCAACGCCGTGAAGGTGACGCTCGGCCCGAAGGGCCGCAACGTCGTCATCGAGAAAAGCTTCGGCGCGCCCCGCATCACCAAGGACGGCGTCACCGTCGCCAAGGATATCGAGCTCGACGACAAGTTCGAGAACATGGGCGCGCAGATGCTGCGCGAGGTCGCTTCCAAGACCAACGACACCGCCGGTGACGGCACCACCACCGCAACCGTGCTGGCGCAGGCCATCGTCCGCGAGGGCGCCAAGTCGGTCGCCGCCGGCATGAACCCGATGGACCTGAAGCGCGGCATCGACACCGCGGTCGCCGCCGTGATCAAGGACATCGAGAAGCGTGCCAAGCCGGTCGCCTCCTCCTCCGAAGTCGCCCAGGTCGGCACCATCTCGGCCAATGGCGACGCCGCGATCGGCAAGATGATCGCGCAGGCGATGCAGAAGGTCGGCAATGAGGGCGTGATCACCGTCGAGGAGAACAAGTCGCTCGATACCGAGGTCGACATCGTCGAGGGCATGAAGTTCGATCGCGGCTATCTCTCGCCCTACTTCATCACCAACGCCGAGAAGATGACCGCCGAGCTCGAGGATGCCTACATCCTGCTGCACGAGAAGAAGCTGACCGGTCTGCAGTCGATGCTGCCGGTGCTGGAAGCCGTGGTGCAGTCGGGCCGTCCGCTCCTGATCCTCGCCGAAGACGTCGAGGGCGAGGCGCTGGCGACGCTGGTGGTCAACCGCCTGCGCGGCGGGCTCAAGGTCGCTGCCGTCAAGGCGCCGGGCTTCGGCGATCGCCGCAAGGCGATGCTGGAGGACATCGCGATCCTGACCGGCGGTCAGTTGATCTCCGATGACCTCGGCATGAAGCTCGAAAACGTCACGGTGAACATGCTCGGCCGCGCCGGCAAGATCGTGATCGACAAGGAGAACACCACGATCGTCAAGGGCGCCGGCAAGAAGAAGGACATCGACGCCCGCGTCGGCCAGATCAAGGCGCAGATCGAGGAGACCACCTCGGACTACGACCGAGAGAAGCTGCAGGAGCGCCTTGCCAAGCTCGCCGGCGGCGTTGCGGTGATCAAGGTCGGCGGTGCGACCGAGATCGAGGTCAAGGAGAAGAAGGACCGTGTCGAGGACGCGCTGAACGCGACCCGCGCCGCGGTGCAGGAAGGCATCGTGCCCGGCGGCGGCGTCGCGCTGCTGCGCGCCAAGAAGGCGGTCGGCCGTCTCACCAACGCCAATGCCGACGTCCAGGCCGGCATCAACATCGTGCTCAAGGCGCTGGAAGCTCCGGTCCGCCAGATCTCGGAGAATGCCGGCGTCGAGGGCTCGATCGTGGTCGGCAAGATCCTCGAGAACAAGTCGGAGACCTTCGGCTTCGACGCCCAGACCGAGGACTATGTCGACATGGTCGACAAGGGCATCATCGACCCCGCCAAGGTGGTGCGCACCGCGCTGCAGGACGCCTCCTCGGTGGCCGGCCTGCTGGTGACCACCGAAGCCATGGTCGCCGAACTGCCCAAGGACGCTGCGCCGGCGATGCCGGGCGTCGGCGGCATGGGTGGAATGGGTGGCATGGGCGGCTTCTGAGCCCGGTCAGCGCATCAATATCGAGATCGAAGGCCGCCTCCGGGCGGCCTTCTTTTTGTCAGAGGCAGCAGCCTCCCTCACCTCTCCCGCTTGCGGGGGAGGTCGGATCGCATCGCAAGATGCGATCCGGGTGGGGGCTCTCACCGCAATATGACTCGCGGTAAGACCCCCACCCCACCCTCCCCCGCAAGCGGGAGAGGGAGCCCAGCATCGAGCCAACCTCACCGTGCGCCTACGCGACGCAGACGCCCGGCACCGCCACCTTCCGGAACAGATGCGGCGACGCCACCGCGGACGCCGGATAGGCCGAGAGCTTGGCCCTGAACTCGGGATTGGCGAAGGCAGCCCGAAAAGCCGCGGTCGATTCCCAGACCGCGTAATTCAGATAGGCCGGGCTGTCGCCGAGCGCGCGGTGCAGCTGGGTCGAGATGAATCCGGGCTGCCGCTTCATGATGACGGCGTCGTCCTGCCACGCCTTGAGGAACGTGTCCTCGTCGGCAGCATCGAGCGTGAAGAGGTTGACGAGCACGACGGCGGTGGCATCGACCGCGAGCTGGCGGTCGATCGGGAATGCGGGGTCGAGGGGGCGCATCTGCGGCATGGCTGGCTCCGTGATATGGTGCTATGATGTCATTCCGTTACGATGGATACATATCAATATTGACATCATGATGTCAATATACTCTTATGGTGACAAATGCCGCAGACCAAGCGCACCCCGGCCGGCGAGGCCCTGAGCAACCTGATTCTCGACCTGTTCAGGCTCAACAGCCTGCTGTTCACTGCCGGCGACCGGCTGGTGGCCGGGCTCGGGCTGACCAGCGCGCGCTGGCAGATCCTCGGCGCCATCATCGCCGCCGAACGCCCGCAACCGGTGGCGTGGCTGGCGCGCGACCTCGGCGCTGCCAGACAGAACGTGCAGCGGATCGTCAACGACCTCCAGCGGGACGGGCTCGTCACCTTCGAGACCAACCCGCATCACCGCCGCGCCCAGCTCGTGGTGCTGACCGGCAAGGGACAGCAGGCCTTCGACGCGGCCATGCGCCTGCAACTGCCCTGGGTAAACGGCCTCGCCGACGGTCTCTCGACAAAGGACATCGAAACCGTGAGCCGCGTCGTGACCGCGCTGCGCGGCAGGCTGGAAAGCAGTGAGGAGCCCGGTGCACGCGTATGACGCGCACCGGTACCCGCTTCGCATGAAAACGCTCTCAGGCCGCCGTTAGGCGGCCTTCTTTTTGGCCAATGACACACAGGTTTGCTAGTTACGACGGAACCGATTCTGCCCTTCGAGGACTTATCGTATGCGCGCGCTCCCGCTCCTGCTGCTCGGTCTTGCCGTCGTCTCGGCGCCCGCTCTCGCCCAGATGAAGCTGCAGCCCAAGGCGGCGCCAGGCGGCGGCCCCGAGACGCGCTACTTCAACTCGATCATCGGCCTGATGGACGGCAATGCCGACGTCATCCTGAAGGAAACCCGCCAGGGCAAGACCGTGACCGCGGCCGTGCTCGACGTCTGCTATCCCGTCGAGAAGGGCTCCGACCGCAAGGACCGCTTCATCGCCAACCTCGCCGTCAGCGGCCAGACCCTCGCCGGCACCAGCCAGAGCATCGCCGACAAGCAGCCGGTCACCGTCAAGCTGACCCGCAAGCAGACCGGCGACGATTTCGAGTTCCGCGGCCAGATCACGATCGGCCAGGCCGTGACCGAGGTCGCCTCGACGGACAATTCCGATCTCAGCGAGAAGGAATTCCAGGACAGCCAGGCCAGCCAGGACGACATCACGCCGCAGCCAAAGGATTTCACCGACGTCTCGCCGGAATCGATCGGCGTGCGGGTAAAGCTGGATGCGGCGGCCGAATTCCTGAAGAGCCTGAAGGGCGAGGCGGTCGAGATCGGCACCTCCAGCCTCGCGGTGACCTGCGACGAGATCCGCGCCGGCGAGCAGACCATCAACCTCACCGTCGATCCCGAGCGCGCAAGCGCGCTGCTCGCCAAGGCCAAAAGCACGCCCGGCGTGACCGCAGCCGGCTGGACCAGCGGCGCGTTCGAGATGGACCGCACGATCCGCTTTGCCGCCGCCGACTGGCGCGACGGTGACAAGATCAACAAGGACAAGCTCGCCTCCGCCGTCGCCGGCGTTCTGGCGAAGACGCTTGCTGCGAAGCCTGCCTCCGCCACATGGAACGCGAATACCGGCAAGCTGAAGCTGGTGCTGAAGCGGCCGAGCGCGGTCTATCCGGCGCTTGGCCTGATCCAGAACTACGAGGTCACCGCCCTCGTCTCGCCCGACAAGCCCGGCAGCTCGGACAAGCTGATGCTGTGGGTCTCGACGCCGACCGTCTCGACATCAGACGACAGCAGCGGCGCCAAGCTCAATCTTTCAGACGATTCCAGCGGCAGCGACGAGGAAGGCAGCGAGCCGAAGGACGACAACGGCGCGATCGACGCCCTGATCAAGGAATTTCGGGGCCAGCGCTGGGACGCCGACAAGTCGGTGTGGCGCTAACGCCGGCGCGCTAGACCGGGATGACTTTTCTTCGAGTCGTCATCCCGTTCCAGGTCTTTGATTTGAGCATGATCTCTTCGGAAAACCGCTACACACTTTCCCGGATCATGCTCTGGTGATTCAAGCCGCCCTGCTCTTCAGCGGCACGACATTGTCGCGCGCCGCTTTGGGCGTGGCGTCCGGACCGGACTGAAGCATCCCGTCGCTTCTGACGAACAGTTCAGAGCGAGGCTCGATCGCAACGCGATCGAGTAGCGCCCGCAGTTCGGGACGAAGTCCGTCGCCGCGCAGCGCGGCGATCGCATCAAAATTGCGCATGATGTTATCCATTGTATTTGAGACGATGATTTCGCGTTCGCGTTTTGCGGACCACCCGTTTCCCGATTGAGCGACGACGCACAAGAATCTGCGCCAAGCACCATGCCGACACAGCGGAATCTCGCTCGATGTCCGAGCGCACGCCCGATCTGGAATCGGGTGGCACGACACGCGTCTTCGAATGCTTATTGCGCGCATCGAGACAGCGCCGGTCGCGATACCGGCAACGCGCAAATGGAGACGATCCGATGTCAGAGGAAAACAAGAACGTGGTAGGCCGGTGGTTCAAGGAATTCTGGGGCAATCCCTGGAATCCGCGCATCATCAACGAGCTCGCCACATCAGACATTGTCGTGCACTACCCGATGCACGAGCCGAAGCGCGGCCGCGCCGCGGTCACGAAATTCATGACCGAGTTTCGCGAAGCCTTTCCGGATCTCAATTTCTGGGGCGTCGGCGATCTCATCGCGGAAGGCGACCTCGTCGTCGGTCGCTGGGAAGGTGGCGGCACCCACACCGGACCGGCGTTCAGCGACTTCCGCCTCGGCTCGCTGCCCGCAGCCTCGGGCCGCAAGATGACGTTCGCCGGCACGACCGTGCTGCGCGTGCGCGAGGGACGGATCGCCGAAGAGCTCGGGCAGGAAGATGCGCTGACCGCCATGTTTCAGCTCGGCCTCATTCGCTTGCCTGAACACAATGGCACAGCGACGCGGCCCGGCGGCGAGTTGCCTGCCGGATGGAACAACATGCCGGGATATCCGGAGGGACCGCGCTGAGCACGGCTGTGCGGCGTGGCTTCGTCGACGATCGCATCCTGGCTACCCGAACGCTATTCCCATAGCGTTCGGGTAAGCCAATCGATCGGTTCAGTGAAATTGAAGGTCTCTAAGTCGGTGCCTCGCTGGACACGTTCCAATGTTGCTGCGCCGGTATCGCATCTACAGATGCAGGCCGGCGCAGCCTCTCCGCGCGAACAGCGTTGCTCTACGACGGGAAGATCAGGCACGTCGTCGTGCCATGTGCAAGCAACCGTCCCTTGGTGTCGGTGACCCTGCCCTCGGCGGTGCCGATGCGGCGGCCGCAATTGAGCACCCGGCCTTCCGCCCGGATCGCGCCGGTGTCCGGCGTGATCGGACGCACCAGCGAGATCTTGAATTCGAGCGTGGTCTGGCTCGTGCCGGCGTCGAGCGTCGACTGCACCGCAAGCCCCATGCAACTGTCGAGCAGCGTGGCGGTGAGCCCGCCATGCACGGTGCCGGCCGGATTGAGATGCGCGTCCGTCGGCTCTAGCGTGACCACGACGCGGCCGCGCTCGGCCTCGGCGACGTCATAGCCGAGGGTCTGCGCGATGGTGTTGAGCGGTAGCGCGCCGGAGGCGAGCCCCTGGACGAATTCGAGGCCGCTCATCTGCGCTTTGCGTTCCGCACTGACGGTGCCGTAGCTCTTGGCCATTGCTGATCTCCATCGAGGTTATTGCATCAAGACGCGTGGCTGCCGCTTGCCTCGCAGCGAGGCGGGCGAGCGGCCGTAGAGCCTTGCGAACGCAGCGTTCATGCGCCTTGCACTGGAGAAGCCGGCGCGCTGCGCCACCAGAGAGAGCGGAAGATCGCTGCCATCGATCAGGCGCTTGGCGCGCTGCACGCGCAGCGACAACGCGATTTGCAGCGGCGAGGCATCGAGATGCTCGGCAAACAGCCGCGACAGATGCCGCGTGCCGATGCCGAGCCGGTCGGCCAGCGCCGCGACATCGCCGCGATCGAGTGCGCCCTCTTCGATCAGCGCCAGCGCGCGCTCGACCGTCGTCCGAGTGCCCCTCCACGCCGGACAGAACGGCGCCGCCTCGGGACGGCAGCGCAGGCAGGGCCGGAAGCCGGCGCGCTCCGCCGACGCGGCGCTGCCATAGAATTTCACATTGCGCGCCAGCGGCGTGCGCGCCCGGCAGACCGGGCGGCAATACACGCCGGTGGTCTTGACCGCGACGAACACGATGCCGTCCCAGGCCGGGTCGCGGCGCTGAAAGGCGGCATATTGTGCGGCGAAATCGAGCATGCGATCGCTATAGCCGCGCACGCACGCCGCGACGACCCGGTTTGCGGAGACGACGTCCGGAAACGACCGCTGCGTCCTGAGCCCCGCACTTTTACGGGGACTGCGACCAAAAGACTTCGTGCTGCCGCAGTTCGGTCACTGAAAATTAAGGCTCGATTTAGTTTCGGGGATCATCCTTTGCGTCACCGAACACAGGTCACGCCATGCAAGACCGCGAGCCGATCAGTGCTGCGAGCATCTGGCCAACAGATGTGACGGAGGGTCATTCGCCGGCGCAGACGGCGGACCTCTGGGACGTCTCCAACGAGAACCACGACGCCGCCCTGCTGCTGCGGGAGCCATTCGCCGATCGCATCGGCACCGCGCTGCTGGCAGCCACGGCCCTTGCCGCAAGCTTCGTGCTGGGCTGGACCGGCGGCGCCAACTGGCACGACTTTGCGGCGCCCGCCCCGGTCTCGGTGGCTCAGAAGGAAGCGCCTGTCCCCCACGTCGCGGAGACGCGGCCGAGCCCCAAGATCGAGGGGAGAATCGAGAGCCCGCGGCGGACCGCGTCCAACGCGGACCCCGCCGTCACCGGCAGCATTCCCAAATCCGTTGCCAATCCGCGCCCGCAGGTGCTCGGTGCCGCGCCCACGACGTTGAGCGCGCAGGCCATGGCGCTCGGGCCGAAGCAGCCGCTTCCGGCAGCACCCGAGACGCGGCCAAGCACCATCCCCGGCTGGTCAGTGGTGGAGGTTCGCGACGGCACCGCCGTGCTCGAAGGGCCGGAGGGTGTCAAGATGGCCGCGCGCGGCGACGTCGTCCCCGGACTGGGACGGGTCGATTCCATCGTACGCTGGGGCAACCGCTGGATCGTCGCCACCGCCAGCGGATTGATCGCGACGCCCTGAGCGGGTGCGCTCGACGCGCCAGCGCGTTACGCCGCCATCAGTTACTGTTGATCACGAAACGCAGCGACTTGCTGCCGATGAACGTGACCTGATCACCCTGCCGGCGCCAGGTCGTCATATCGCCGAGTGCTGCGAGCAGATCCTTGTCGGCCTGCGCCCGCTCCGGCGCGCAGCTGCGGTTCTCCATCGCGCCGGGAACGAAGACGATGGTGTTGCCGGCTACCGAGAACTGGCCCTTGCCGCCGTCGCACCACAGCTCGAGGATCACCTCGCCATTGTCGCCGACCTCGATCGAGGGGATTCGCTTGGAGCCCGGCATGCGCGCGGCATCGAGCGTCATCACGAAGCCGAACGGGAATTCCTCCTGAGCCTCGGCCGGAACCGCGACGACAGCCGCGGCAAGCAGCGCCAACGCGGCGATGCCGCCATTCAGAATCCGTTTCATCGACATCATGCCAGTCCTCGAAATACCCGCGCAACGCCGCCCTTGTATGGGACGAGGCTGCGATTGACCAGAATGGCGGCGCCAGAAAAAGCGCTTGAAACGCAAAATCCCCGCGGGCTCGCCGCCCGCGGGGATCTCTGGTCCGACGACGCGTCGCGATGCTATTTCAAAACCATCGCCGTGAACGGATAGACATAGGCCTGCAGGGTCACGAACAGGCCGACCAGGCACGCCAGCACGATCGAGTGCAGGAACACGTAGCGCAGGATCGAGCCCTCGTGGCCGTACCAGTTGGTCGCGGTCGAGGCGACGACGATCGATTGCGCGTCGATCATCTTGCCCATCACGCCGCCCGAGGAGTTCGCCGCTGCCATCAGGATCGGCGACAGGCCGAGCTGCTCGGAGGTGATCTTCTGCAGATTGCCGAACAGGATGTTCGAGGCGGTATCCGATCCGGTCAGCGCCACGCCCAACCAGCCGAGCAAGGTGCCGAAGAAGGGATAGAGCACGCCGGTCGCCGCGAAGGCGAGACCGAGCGTGGCGTCGACCCCCGACAGCCTGGTCAGCGTGCCGATCGCCAGCATCGCCGAGATCGTGATCAGCGATATCGCGCACAGTTTGATGGTGCGGCCATAATCGGCGATCATCCGTAGTGGCGAAAAGCCCGCCAGGAACCCGGAAATGATCGCGGCGATGAGCATGCCGGTGCCGGTGAACGACAGATAGGTGAAGCCGAACACGGCGCCTTCCGGGGTCGGCTTGGCCGCCACCGGCGGCATCTTGTTGATCATCTTGTCGAGCTCGGGGATCGGATAGTTCACCGTGAAGATCGAGTTCGCCCAGGTCTTGAAGGCGCCGTTGCCCCAGATCAGCATCACGATGCAGACGATGATCCACGGCAGCAATGCGGTCCAGAGCTCGCGGTTGGTGAGCGGCGTCTTGTCCATCGGCTTCGGTGCGGTCATCGTCGCCGCCGATTCATCGCGCCCGCGCAGCGCCGGCGACAGCCAGAGCTGCTTCGGCTGCCAGATCTTGAGGAACAGGATCAGCGCGCCCATCGAAATCAGCGAGGCGCCGATGTCGACGATCCAGGGGTTGATGTAGTTCGAGATCACAAATTGCGGGACCGCGAAGGAGACGCCGGTGACCAGGATCGCTGGCCAGACCTCCTTCATGCCGCGCCAGCCCGCGAATGCCCACACCACCCAGAACGGCACGATCAGCGAGAACAGCGGCAGCTGCCGGCCGACCATCGCGCCGAGGATGTAGGGATCGAGCCCGGTGACCGAGGCGAGACCCTGGATCGGCGTGCCGAGTGCGCCATAGGCAACCGGGGCGGTGTTGGCGATCAGCGACAGGCCGGAGGCCGCGAGCGGTGAGAAGCCGAGCCCGATCAGCACCGAACCGGTGATCGCGACCGGGGTGCCGAATCCCGATGCCCCCTCGAAGAAGGCGCCGAACGAAAACGCGATCAGCAGCAATTGCAGGCGGCGGTCCTCGGTGACGCCGCCGACCGCGCGCTTCAACAGCTCGAACTGGCCGGTTGCAACCGTGAGCTGGTACAGGAAGATGACGTTGAGAACGATCCAGCCGATCGGGAAGAAGCCGGAGACGATGCCGAGCACCGAGGCGCGGATCGACATGTTGGCCGGCATCGTGAAGATGAAGATCGCAATCAGATTGGTCAGGATGACCGCAATGATGGCAGCGATATGCGCCTTCACCTTTCCGCTGGCGATCAGGATCAGCAGCGTGACGACGGGAATGGCGGCCGCGATCGTCGACAGTGCCGCATTACCCAGCGGATTGTAGATTTGATTCCAGGTATTCATCTCGGGTCCTCCCCATGTTCTTATGCAGCGCGCCGGCCTGCCAGCAGGCCGGGCGCTGGTGCGATTGCGGGAGTCCGTCTACAAAACTTGAAGCCCCGGCTCGCGAATGAACGATCGGTAAGGATCGCTCACATCCTCGCGAAAATCGAAGGTCCCCCGCCCCTCGCCGTTGACTGCCATGCTAGGGTTGACTCGCTCGCCGGGACAAGCCAACGCTTGCATGCCAGGCTTACGACTTTAGTCGATGTCCACTCCGATTGTCCCGATTCTTCAGGCCTTTGCGGCCCCCTTCCCCGGAGACGATAATCTGTGAACAACATTCGCTCGACACTCGCGACGGTGTGGCGCATCGCATCGCCCTTTTTCAAATCCGAGGACAAATGGGCCGGCCGCATACTGCTTGGCGCGGTCGTCGCGATCGAGCTGTCGTCAGTCCTCATGGACGTGCTGATCAACCAGTGGCGCAACCGCTTCTACACCGCGCTGCAGAACAAGGACTGGGACACGTTCAAGCGCGAAATGCTGGTGTTCTGTGCGATCGCAGCCGTCTCGGTGGCCCTCGGCGTCTACCAGCTCTACCTGAATCAGTGGCTGCAGATCCGCTGGCGCAAATGGATGACCAGTAAATATCTGCGCGACTGGGTGCATGACGCCAACCACTACCGCATGCAGCTCGCCAACGATGCGGCCGACAACCCCGACCAGCGCATCACCGACGACGTCAAGCTGTTCGTCGCCCAGACGCTGGCGCTGGGCCTTGGCCTGTTGAACGCGGTGGTTTCGCTTGCCTCCTTCGTGATCATCCTCTGGGGGCTCTCGGAACTGCTGCCCCTGACCCTGTTCGGCATCGATCTCTCGATTCCCGGCTACCTGGTCTGGGCCGCCTTGGTCTACGCCATCTTCGGCACCATGCTGACGCAATGGATCGGTTCGCCGCTGGTCGGTCTCGATTTCAACCAGCAGCGGCTGGAAGCGGACTTCCGCTTCAACCTGGTGCGGGTGCGCGAAAACTCCGAGCAGATCGCGCTGCTCAAGGGCGAAGGCGCCGAGCGCGGACGGCTGCTGGATCGGTTCGGCCGCGTCGTCGCCAACTGGTATGGCATCATGAGCCGCACCAAGCGGATCACCGCCTTCACACAAAGCTATGCGCAGGCGTCGGTGGTGTTTCCCTTCGCGCTGGCGGGCCCGGCCTATTTCGTCAGCAAGACGGTGCAGCTCGGTTCCCTCATCCAGATCGCCGAGGCCTTCGGCAAGGTGCAGGACTCGCTCTCGTTCTTTGTCTCGGCCTACCGCACCTTGGCGGAGTGGCGCGCGACCGTCGCCCGTCTCGACGGCTTCGAGAACGCGATCGCGGCCGCAGAAAAGCTGGCCGACGATCCTGCCGCGATTCACGAAAAGCCCGCGGCCGGCGGCGAGATCGCGCTGCCGCAGCTCTTGGTCAAGCTGCCGAACGGTACGCCGCTGGTCGCGGCCGAGCATTTCAGCTTCCGTCCCGGCGAGCGGACACTGGTGACCGGCCCCTCCGGCGCCGGCAAGTCGACGCTGTTCCGTGCCGTGGCCGGCATCTGGCCATTCGGCAACGGCGCGGTCGAGATCCCGGCCAATGCCAGCCTGATGATGCTGCCGCAGCGTCCCTATCTGCCGATCGGGTCGCTGCATGACGCCGTCGTCTATCCGGGCGAGGCCACGCAATTCGAGGCGGGCCGGGTTCGCGACGTCCTCACCGCGGTCGGACTGCCTCAGCTCGCGGCGCGGCTCGAGGAAGAGGCGCACTGGAACCGGATGCTGTCGCTCGGCGAGCAGCAGCGCCTCGGCATCGCGCGGGCGCTGTTGCATGCGCCGCAATTCCTGTTCCTCGACGAGGCGACGGCCTCGCTCGACGAGCCGTCGGAAGCCGCGCTGTACAGGCTGATCGCCGAGAAGCTGCCCAACACCACCGTGGTTTCGATCGGCCACCGCTCGACGCTCGGCGCCTTCCATGAGCGCAACGTCACGCTGGTCCGCGATGGCGACCGCTTCAGCTTGCGTGACACGGTCAAGGTCGCCGCGTCGTAGCGGGGACTACTGGCTCAGCCGCGGCCACGGCCTGCGGCTGACCCAGCGGTGCCAGCCATAGGCGAAGGCCGCCAGCATCAGGACGCCGGCGAGCACCGGTGCGAGCAGGAACGCCCACGGCAAATTGCCGGAGACGATCAGGAGCGGACTGATTCCCGCCGGCGGGTGGAAGGTGTCGGTCACGACCATCACCAGGATTGCAACCCCGACCGCGGCGGCGGCCGCCCAGGCATGCGGCCCGGTCAGGCACAGCACCGCAAAGCCGGCCAGTGCGGACACCAGGTGTCCACCGATCAGGGCGCGCGGCTGGGCCGGCTCGGCCTCCGGCGATCCCACCACCAGCACGATCGAGGTTGCGAACGGGATCACGCCCAGCGGATATCCGGCCGCAACGGAGAACCACTCCATCGTGCCGATCGCGATCGCGCCGCCGAGGCCCGCCACCGCGCCCGCAAGCAGGTCGCGCCGCCCCACCCGCATCAATGCCTTCACCGCGGTCCGGTCCGATGCCATGAGCCCTGCCCACAAAAACAAAGGGGCGGCAGATTACTCTGCCGCCCCGCGATCTCCGAAAGGAGAAATTACTTCAGGCTGGACGCCGCCGTCAGGTCGACCGAGAGCTTGGCGATGCCTGCCGCGCCGCACCAATTGGAGCCGGTGCCGAGCGGGTTGATCGGGGTCACGTTGGTGGTGCCGCCCGCGGTAAAGTCGCTGGTGAAGGCGCTGCAATTACCCTTCGACAGGTCGGTGTCGGAGTAGCGCAGATCGAGCGTGAACACCTTGTAGGTGAAGCCGATGCCGATGTTCCAGGTGTTGTAATCGGCATACTTGATGCCGTTCGGGAACGCCGGAACGCCGTAGAAGCTGTCCGAGGTGCCGAGCCACTGGCGGCCGAACTCGCCCGAGACATACATGCCGACGCCGCTCGACCCGAACGTGGTGCTGGGCGCGGTGTACTTGCCGATGATCGAGGAGTAGTTGCCCCAGGCGCCGGTGTTGAGGAAGTTCGGCGAGTAGTATTCGTTGATGGTGAACGCCCAGTTGTCGTTGATGGTCCAGGTCGCCTTGCCGTAGACTTCGAAGAACGAGACGTCCTTCTTCATGACATTGCCGTTCGGCAGGAAGTTGGCGGCGCACTGCGCGCTGAGCGGGTTGCCGGCGGTGTCGAAGGGGCCGCCGAAATAGCAGGTTCCACCCGGATACAGGTAACCCCAGACACCGATGTCGAAGGCGAAGGCGCCGAAGGTCGGGCGGATACCGCCGTAGACGTCGACTTCGGCCGCGGCGCGGTTGGCGAAGGAGATGCTTTCGGTCGAGGTACCGATGTAGAGCTGTAGGTCCTTGTTGACGTTGTAGCGCGGCTCGAAATACGCGGTGACCGACGGATTGTGGTTCGACTGGGTGACGCCGCGGAAGATGTAGTCGTTCATGATGCCGGCGCCGAAGGCGATGTCCCAGGGATCGAAGGGAGCCGGCGGCGGCGCCTTGACGGCCTTCACCGCCATGTCAGCTGCCATTGCCGAGCTCGAAATCATTGCTAGCGCCGTTGCTAACAAGGCCAGTTTCTTCATGACGATCCCCATCTACTTGTCCAGACAGCCCAGCTCCGTGGCCCCCCAGGGCGCGCGATAACGGACTGCAACTAAATCGCGTGGGTTCAATCTGCAGGTCGTGCACGGTACCGTGAAGCAAAAAAGACATGCATGTGCCGACTTTTTAGGCGTTCCAGCCATTTCGCCGCACGTTGACTTGCGGGTGTTGCATTTGCACCACAAAACAGTCGCTCCCGTAGCGGTTGAGCCGGGCACCGGAAGTGGGGGATGAGCAACAGCCGGCCTGCAGCGAAAGCGCCAAAGCGAATCGCCGTACCCGCAAAAACACGGGCCGCCGTCGTGGAACGGAATCGTGGAACGGAAAAAGCCGCAGCGGCGTCCGCTGCGGCTTCGGTCAGGTGAACCTCTCCGGGAAAGCTGCGGCTAGTGGTGCTCGCCACTATCAGAGCTGCCGGCGCTCCAGCCCGGCGCGGGTTCATGGCTTGGCGTCGCCCAGCTCGGGGCCGGCTGCGGCGCGGGCTCGGGGGCCGGGGGCGCTGCGACCGGCGCAGCCGGCTTCGGCGCGGCGGCCTTCTTCGGAGCGCTCTTCTTGGCGGCTTTCTTCGCAGCCTTGGGGGCGGCTTTCTTGGGGGCCGCCTTCTTCGGAGCAGCCTTCTTGGCCGCTTTCTTTGCAGTCTTCTTGGCCGACTTCTTGGCTGACTTCTTCGCTGATTTCTTCGCCGCCTTCTTGGCGGATTTCTTCGCGGCCTTCTTGGCCGACTTCTTCGCCGCTACGGCCTTCTTGGCCTTTTTGGCCTTCTTGCTTTTCTTCGCCTTCTTCGACTTCGCCATCGTGGTCCTCCTGTTGCCGCTGATTTGAGTCCACCGGGCGTATTGAAGTGATCGCTTGCCGGTCGTTGGCTGCGCCTCGGAGAGAGGCCCCTCCACTTCGCTTGTCGGGCATGATGGCCGCGCGATCGCTTCGCGTCTGTGGCAAGGAAGCGCCGGTCCTTCACGTTGCATCAGGGCAAGGCTGGGGTCCGGATCATGCTCGAGTGGCAGTCGATCAATTCAATCCTGGCCGGGGACCTCCTGTCGCCCAATCGAGAAGCTCAATCGTGTGCACCACAGGAACTGACGTACCGCCGGCAATCTGAACCATGCACCCAATATTGCCCGCAGCGATCATGTCCGGTTTGACAAGCGCAATATTGGCGACCTTGCGATCGCGCAATCTGCTCGCAATGTCGGGCTGGAGAATGTTGTAGGTCCCCGCCGAACCGCAACACAAATGGCTCTCAGGCACATCTTTCACCACGAATCCATTCTTGGAAAGCAATTCTTTCGGTAGCTGAGTTATTTTCTGTCCATGCTGCAACGAACAAGCCGAATGATAGGCGACGGTGACGTCGCCTATCTGCGTTGAAGGCGCGAGCTCGAGGCCAGCGAGATACTCGGTGATATCCTTTGCCAGCGCCGAGATTCGCGCGGCAGGCTCAGCGAATGTTTTGTCCTCGCGCAGCAGGTAGCCGTAGTCTTTGACAACTGTCCCACAGCCCGAGGTCGTCACCAGGATGGCGTCGAGCCCGTTCTGGTCCGCTTCCCTTTGCCACACCGCGATGTTGGCTTTCGCGCGCGCCAGCGCGTCGTGATCCTGCCCCATGTGATGGGTCAGCGCGCCGCAGCATTGCTCGTCCTTGACCAGCACCACCTCGACGCCGTGCCGGGTCAGGACGTTGATCGCGGCCTGGTTGATACGCGGCGCCAGCACCTGCTGGGCGCAGCCCTGCAGCAGCGCGACCCGGCCGCGGCGCCGGCCGGTCGGCGCAAACACGGTTCCGGCTGATGGACCCGGCTGCGGCAGGCCGCGCGGCGCGAGCGCCAGCATCGCCTTGATCCGCCGTAAGAGGCCGGGGTTCGACGCGCCGACCGAAGGCGTCGGCAGCAGCGCCGCGAACGGACGGGCGAGCCCGGCGAGGATCATGCTGATCCGGAACAGGCCCGGCCGCGGCAGCACGAAGGCGAGCACCGACCGCAGCAGCCGCTCGGCCAGCGGCCGCTGGTAGTCCCGCTCGATCCTGACCCGGGCCTGGTCGACGAGGTGCATGTAATTCACGCCCGACGGACAGGTGGTCATGCAGGCGAGGCACGACAGGCAGCGGTCGATATGCTTGACCACGTCTGCTGTCGGCGGCTTGTTCTTCTCCAGCATCTCCTTGATCAGGTAGATGCGGCCGCGCGGGCTATCGAGCTCGTCGCCGAGCAGCACATAGGTCGGACAGGTCGCGGTGCAGAAGCCGCAATGCACGCAGGCACGCAGGATCTTGTCGGCTTCCTTGATGTCGGGATCGGCAAGCTGCGCCAGGGAAAACTCGGTCTTCATGCAGCCCCGCCTCGCCTCATCCGGCCGCGGTTGAGGATCGACCTCGGATCGAAACTCGCCCGGACCCGTTCGCCGAGCGCGGCAAGGCCGGCCGCCTGCGGCTGGAACACATCGACCGCACGGCGCACCTCCTCGCCGGCGCGGATCAGGGTGGCGTGCCCGCCGATCGCCTCGACCTGGCCGCGGACCAGCGCGGCGTGCGCGTCGGCGCTCTGCGGCAGTGCAGCCCAGATCAGCCCGCCGCCCCAGTCGTAGATCACGTCGCCGCCGGTTGCGCGCGACAGCGCCTGGCCCAGCGCGCCGCCAGCGGCCGGCGGGCAAACGATACGCCACACCGGCCAGGCCCCGAGCGCGCCGTTCGCCGCAAACGGCACCACGTCGCGCAGCGCGCTCCAGATCGCAGCCGAGGCGTCGTCCGCGAGGAAGTCGACCGCTCCATAAGAAGATAGTGTCTGGGTCAGCGAGGCCGCCCGGTGTGCCACTGAGGCCGAAATGCCCTCGAGCCGCACCAGCGTGACTGCCTGGCCGGAGGCGCCAAGGCTGCCGAGCGCACCGATCCCGGACCGCAACGCTGAGCCCGGCAGATGCGCGGCGCCTGAAACGTCGAACGGCGAGCCCAGTGCCGTGGTCATCGCCCGGTTGGCGGTGACGTCGTCGAGGGAGCGCAGCACCAGCGTCCGCTCGGCTTCCGGCTTCGGCATGACCTTGAGCGTCACCTCGGTCATGACCGCGAGCGTGCCCCAGGAACCGGTGAGCAGCTTGCAGAGGTCGTAACCGGTGACGTTCTTGACCACCCGTCCGCCGGTCTTGAAACTGTCGCCGAACCCGGACACCGCGTGCGCCCCGAGCAGATGGTCGCGGGCGCCGCCGGCCTTGATGCGGCGCGGACCGGCCAGCCCAGCGCCGATCATGCCGCCGATCGTGCCCGCTCCCGCAGTGCCGAGCAGCACCGATGTGTCCATCGGCTCGAAGGCGAATTGCTGGTTCTTGGCGTCGATCAGGGATTGCACGTCGGCGAGCGGCGCGCCGGCCTGCACGGTGATGATCAGTTCGTTCGGCTCATAGGAGGTGACCGCGTTGAGCACCGAGACGTCAAGCACCGCATTGGTCGCCATCGGATGACCGATGGCGCGCTTCGTTCCATGGCCAATGACCTCGAGCGGCTGCTCGCCGGCGACAGCCGCGCGCACCACCTCTTCGACGTCCTGGGCATCCCTGACTTTGAGCGTTTCCACACGCTAGGCGGTATCGAAATTCGGCTCCGAAATCAAATGCGCGCCGAACAAATCTCTGAATGCGACAAGCCCGGCCTCGGTGATCTCGACGGAACGGCCCGGTGGCGGGGGCCTCGACCGTGGAAACGGCGTCACGCCGCCTTACCCGGAACGTCCCGCTCAGCTCAATAATCCGCCGCCCTGCGAAAGGCAGGAACACGATATTTCCGCCTGCTGGTCGGCACCGCAAGCCCCGATGTCGGGACGCTCGCAGTGGTGCGGTTTCCGCCGCGACACTTCGGCCATGGTCGAAGCATTTTCACGACATCGACATTTCGGTCACCACCGAACTGAGTTCGCCGGAAGGTCCATTATCTCTCGCGTCGCGGTTCGGCCCGGCAAGACGGTTGGTACGAACCATCTGGAGGCGATCATGAAACGTTCGGAAGTCACGACCACGACGATGATGCTTACCCGGCGATCGGCCATCGGCTCGTTCGCGATCATGGCGATCGCCGGCGTCTCGCCCTGGGTCGGATCGCAAGCTCGATCGGAGCAAAGCAACGGAGGAATGCAAATGAAGCACTATGCGATGAGCACGAGAACCATCAGCGATGCAATCAACACATCAGGCCTTCTGGTGGTGGCGCAATGGGAGGCAAAGGAGGGACAGGCCGACAAGGTCGCGGCAATTCTCGACGGCTTCCTGCCCGAAGCGCAGAAGGACGCCGGCACCAAGCTGTTCCTGATCGGCCGCGGCAAGGACAATCCGGCACAATTCCTGTTCTACGAATTGTTCCAGGACGAAGCGGCGTTCAAGGCGCATCAGGAGAGCGCCTACTTCAAGACCTACATCGCGGAGCAAGCGCTGCCGCTGCTCGCCAAGCGCGAGCGGACGCAATACGCCCTCCTGTAACGGGACGCCGCCGCGGGGAGGAAGCTAAGCGTTTTCGAGCGAAGTGGACACCGGTTCGCGTGAAGAAAACGCGTCAAAACAAGAAGCCAGAGCTTCGGTTCTGATTCAATCAGAACCGAAGCTCCATTCCTTCCCGCGGACGCGGATCAGATCGATGCGCTGCTGTTGCCGAGCCTTGCGCGCAACTCGACCCGCTCGGGCGAGCGGCGCCAGAAGCCTATGATCGAGCTCCGCGCCAGCGCTGCCGCCTCGAGCTTCTCGACCTGGCCGCGGAGCCGGAGTGCGTGTTTCTCGACCAGGTGCCAGGACGCGACGGCGACGCCGAAGGCGAGCGGCAGGCTGATCAGGATGTTGAGATACCAGTGCTGAACCAGCGGGCCGAAGGTCGCAATGCACTGCTGGATGACGAAGCCATAGAGATAAAGCCCGTAGGAGTAATCGCCCGACGAGACGATCCAGCTCCGCCGCGGGTTCATCAGGCCGAGATAGCACGCGACATAGGCGGCCGGCACCGCCGCCAGCGCGTCGCCGCGCCCGGTGGCCATCGCGGCGGCGCACAGCACCAGCGCGAACAGGAAGACGGTCCGGTTGAACGGCACCTTGTCGCGCCAGAGGTAGAAGCCGACGCCGGCGAGGAAGCAGAACACCAGAAGATGCGGGCGAAGCTGGATCGGCACCTCGTCCCAGCGGTAGAGGTCGTAGCCGGCGAGCCCGATCTGGGTGATCACCATGAACACAAGATACGCCACCCTGTTGAAGCAAATCGTGGTCACCGCGAGCAGCGCCAGGATGACGTAGCACCACAATTCATACGGCACCGTCCAGAGCTGGGCATTCACCAACTCAGGCAGCGGATTGTGCAGGAATACGCCCGGCAGTTCGTAGTGGATGTCGCCGACGATATTCAGGAAATAGGCGTGGAATTTCGGGTCGGCGAGATATTGCGCCAGCGGCAGCTCAGTGAAGAGCGAACCGATGATGACGGCCGACAGCGTGGTCTCGACCGCGAGCGCCGGTCCGATCCGCAGCACGCGCAGGCCGAGGAAGGAAATCAGGCTCTTGCACCTCAACAGGCTCGCCGTCACCAGAAAGCCGCTCAGGGCAAAGAACAGCGCAAGGATCATCGCGACGCCGATGCGAAGCGTGCTCTGGATTTCCAGCGCGCGGCCGAGCCCGAGCGTCACGTTGAGGCTGTGCAGGCCGATGATCGACACCGCCAGCGCAATTCGCATGTAGTCGAACCCTGCGGGCCGATTGCGCGAAAGCGCCAGCTGATCGGCCAGGCTGGGCATCGATGTGTTGCCGAAGACATGCATCTTGGGAAAATACCGAGGAACAGTCTAAGGCCGTGTAAACGGTCCCCGCTGCAAATTGCAGCGACGCGCGATGGGCCCTGTCGGCCATCGCGGAAAGCATCGGTTAAGGTTATCGGCTGGTGAGCGCGATCCGTCGAATTGTATCGACCGGCCTCGCGGCTGATACATCTCCTGATGCCCGAAGGAACAGACTTGCGTCATCGTAACTCGGCAACCCCGTGATCACGGCTCAGCGGCCGCAGGCAGAACGACCATGAAGATCAAAGTGCCAGCCATCGCACTGCTTGCGATGATCGCACCAGGACAGGCGCGCGCCCAAATGCTCACCGATGCCGAGGCGACGTTCCTCGACCAGCTTGTCACCGCGGCCGCGGTGCTCGAACAACGATGCATCGGATATGAGGCCGATGGCGCCGGCGGCGTTCAACTCGGCGCCAGACTGCTCGGCAGCCCCAATGCAGCGATGGCAATGATCAGCGCCTTCGACGCGGCCATCAAGGCCAACGACGGCAATGACTACGATCCGCGTAAATTCCGCCCCGAGGTGACCGAAGCGGCCGGCAAAACGTTCAAGCGAGTCCGGGCGGAGTTAATCAAAGACCCGGAAGGAGCCTGCGCCGAATATGGCGATACCAGCGCGGCGCTGGGTCTGCTGAGACGCTACTAGAACCGCGGGATATCCGGAAACGCCAGCTTGCCGGCGTGGACATGGACGCGGCCGAGTTCGGCGCAACGGTGCAGGGTGGGAAACACCTTGCCGGGGTTGAGCAGCCCCTCCGCATCGAACGCGCATTTCAGCCGCTGCTGCTGGTTGAGGTCGATCTCGGTGAACATCTCCGGCATCAGGTCGCGCTTCTCGATGCCGACGCCGTGCTCGCCGGTCAATACGCCGCCGAGCTCGACGCAGCAGCGCAGGATGTCGGCGCCGAACGCCTCCGCCTTCTCGATCTCGCCCGGCTTGTTGGCGTCGTAGAGGATCAAGGGGTGCAGATTGCCGTCGCCGGCGTGGAACACATTGGCGACGCCGAGGCCGTATTTCTCCGAGAGCTCGCGGATCCGCGCCAAGGCCTTGGGCAAGGCGCCGCGCGGGATCGTGCCGTCCATGCAGAGATAGTCCGGCGAGATGCGCCCGACCGCGGGGAATGCCGCCTTGCGGCCGGCCCAGAACAGATTGCGTTCGGCCTCCGAGTTGGAAATCTGCAGCGTTACCGAGCCGCAGCCCTTTGCGATGGTCTCGACCCGCGTGATCAGCTCGTCGACCTCGATCTGGGGACCGTCGAGCTCGATGATCAGGAGCGCCTCGACATCGAGCGGATAGCCGGCATGGACGAAGGCTTCCGCGGCATGGATCGCGGGCTTGTCCATCATCTCCATGCCGCCCGGGATGATGCCGGCGCCGATGATGGCAGCCACGCATTCGCCGGCGGCTTCCACCTCGGCGAAGCCGACCATCAGCGCGCGCGCGGTCTCCGGCTTCTGCAGGATGCGCACCGTGATCTCGGTGATGACGCCGAGCAGCCCCTCGGAGCCGGTGATGATCCCCATCAGATCGTAGCCGGCATTCTCGGCCGACTTGCCGCCGATGCGCAGGATCTCGCCCGACATCAGCACGATCTCGCAGCCCAGCACGTTGTTGGTGGTCATGCCGTATTTCAGGCAGTGCACGCCGCCGGAATTTTCCGCGACATTGCCGCCGATCGAGCAGGCGATCTGCGACGACGGATCGGGCGCGTAATAGAAGCCGGCATGGGCGACCGCCTGGCTGATCGCGAGGTTGGTGACGCCGGGCTCGGTGACAACAACGCGGTTGTCGAAGTCAATCTCGCGAATCCGCTTGAACTTGCCGAGCCCGAGCAGCACGCCGTCGGCCAACGGCAGCGCGCCGCCGGACAGCGAGGTGCCGGAGCCGCGCGGCACCACCTTGATGCCCTGCCCGTGGCAATATTTGAGGACCTTTGCGACCTGTTCGGTGGTATCGGGCAGCACAACAACCATCGGCGGCTGCCGATAGGCGGTCAGGCCGTCGGATTCATACGCCAGCATCTCGGCGGCGCTGTCGATCACGCCCTCGCCAGGGACGATTGCGCGCAAGGCGGCCACGATTTCGGCGCGGCGGGCAAGGACGGCCTGGTCGGCCGCCGGCATCATGATGGACATCGTTGTTCCCTCGGAGGGCTTTTGCCCTTTGCCGATTTTGTTACGACAAATCAAGCACGTCTGCACCTGTTTCAGTCAACCGGCCGAAGGTCGGATTGCCCCGCCCCGCAATGGCGAGTTCTCTCTGGGACAAGCGGGCGGCCATGAAACCTGTCAAAGTTTCGTGGCTTGTCCTGTCCAAGCCGGACATGCCACAAACGATCACTACCCCCCGGGACGAAACGAAGAGAACCCCATGAACCTAAAGACCTTGAGCGCGCTGGCGGTCGTCACATCGCTGGCCACCGCATCCTCCGCGCTGGCGCAGGATGCCGCCGCCGGCAAGACCTCGTTCAACAAATGCCTCGCCTGCCACGCGATCGGCGAAGGCGCCAAGAACAAGGTCGGCCCCGAGCTCAATGGCCTCGACGGCCGCCATTCCGGCACCGCGCCGGACTACAATTATTCCGACGCCAACAAGAATTCCGGCATCACCTGGAACAAGGACACCTTCCTCGAATACATCAAGGATCCGAAGGCCAAGATCCCCGGCACCAAGATGGCGTTCGCCGGCGTCAAGAACGAGACCGAGGCCAACAACCTCTGGGCCTACGTGTCGTCGTTCGACAAGGACGGCAAGCCGAAGTAATCGACCGTAACGGTCTGAACTCCGCCTCAAACCCGCCCTGGCGCAAGCGTCAGGGCGGAGTCACCATCGCGATCAGCGCGGCAATTGGTCTTGGCGAGATCGACCACCTCGTCGCCGCGGCCGCTCATCACGGCGCGCAACACCCACAGGCTGAAGCCCTTGACCTGCTTCAGCGTGATAATCGGCGGCATCGACCGTTCCTGGGTCGCGGTGACGACGTCGAGCTCCCCAGGGTCCTCGACCCTACATCAGACTCCGCCAGATCACGCGGAGCTTGTTTGGCACGTTACGCCGTCCGAAACGGCCGCGCCGCCTCCACGGCCCAGTCGCGCAGATGATTCAGCAGGTGGAGGGTTCGGGCGTTGGGCACGTTGACAAAATAGTAGCCGGTCTGGAGTTGCAGGGGACGTTCCGCGAGCTTCTCGAGCCTGCCTTCGTCCACGGGCGTCGTAATATAGGCCATATCCATCAACGCAACGCCGGCGCCGGCCATTGCGGCATCGAGCGCCTGCGCGCGGGTTTCCACCGTCAACCATTTGATCCGCCGTTGGGCCAGCGTACGATCGTGCTGCTGCCAGATCGACCAATCCGCGAATCGCGATCGGGCCCTAATCAGTGGTGTGCCGTGCCAGATCTTTGCAAAATTTGTCTTGGCAGAATTTGCCGGTTTGGCGCTCGTCGCGGCACGGGCCACGACATCAGGTCTGGCAACGGGCATCAGGGTTTCCCGGAACAGTAGCGTCGAGGAAAGCCCTTTCCACGCCCCGCGGCCGTGGCGGATGGCGCAATCCATGTCTTCCGTTTTGAGGTCGACAGCTCTCGTCGTTGTAGAGATAGCGACCTCGATCAGGGGATGCCGCGCCTGAAATTGCGAAATGCGCGGGATCAACCAGTGAGAAGCAAAGGTCGCGATCGTGCTTACACGGATCTGCCCGCGATAACGTTGAAATGGTTCAACCGCCGCCTCCAACCGGTCGAGCGCGTCGCCCATGCCGGCGACCAATCGTTCGCCGTCCTCGGTCAGCGAAATTCGCCGGCCGACTTTTCTCACCAATGCCACGCCGAGGCGCTTTTCCAATTCGGCAATCCGGTGCGACAACGCCGACCGGGTAACGCCCAGTTCTTCGGCCGTCTCGGTCAGGGTGCCGAGCGTGGCGAACAGCGAGAGCGCTGTGAGTGCACGCGCCGATGGTGGAACCGACCGTCCCATCGAGTCCTCCTGATTGGTGAGATATTTTCACCAATTGGGGGATGTGGGCAAGTTATCATCCGCTATCGTTTCGAACAGGACAGCAAGATGGGAACCGAAAACTTCCGGCAGCTCGCGGCCTATAATCATTGGGCCAACCTGCGGCTCTACGGCGCCGCGCTTGAACTGCCAGAGGAAGCCTATCGCCGTTCAACCGGCGTGTTCTTTGGCAGCCTGCACGGGACGCTCAATCATTTGCTGCTGACGGATCGGATATGGTTGAAGCGATTGACCGGCACCGGCGAGCATCCGGATCGCCTCGACGCGATTTTGCACGACGATCGCCGCGATCTTCTTCGCGCCCGGATGGCGGAGGATGCGCGCTTGAATGAGTTGGTCGAAAGCTATACCGGCGCCGATCTCATGGAGCCCATCGCCTATCAGACAACGTCGGGCAAACCCTATCGCCAGCCGCGGCAGGATATCCTGCTGCATCTCTTCAATCATCAGACCCACCACCGCGGCCAGGCGCATGCGTGCTGCTCAATCCTGACCGGCAGCGAGCCGCCCTCACTCGACCTCTTAGCCTTTCAGCGCGGCGTGCCTGCGCCGAATTTAGGTTGAGCCGACGCAAGAACGGGGCGACGGTCAACCCTAAAGCGCGATGAGATCAGGTAGAATCGTCATCGCGCTTTAGATTCTTGTTTAAGCATGATCTCTTCGGAAAAACCGCTTCGCACCTTTCCGGATCATGCTCTAGCTAGCGCGGCAGCAAATTGGTCTTGGCGAGATCGACCACCTCGTCGCCGCGGCCGCTCATCACGGCGCGCAGCACCCACAGGCTGAAGCCCTTGACCTGCTCCAGCGTAATGGTCGGCGGCATCGACAATTCCTGGGTCGCGGTCACGACGTCGAGCACCGCCGGGCCGTCATGCGCGAGCACGTTGCGGATCGCGCCCTCGAGCTCGCCGGGATCCTCCACCCTGACGCCGTGAATGCCCATCGCGCGGGCCATCGCCGCGAAATCGGGATTCTTCAGATCGACCCCGGTCTCGATGAAGCCGGCGGCCTTCATCTCCAGCGCCACGAAGCCGAGCACGCTGTTGTTGAAGATCACGACCTTCACCGGCAGCTTGGCCTGGGTCAGCGTGATCAAATCGCCCATCAGCATGGCAAAGCCGCCGTCGCCGGACATCGACACCACCTGCCTGCCGGGCTGCGCCGCCTGTATGCCGATCGCCTGCGCCATCGCATTGGCCATCGAGCCATGGACCCAGGAGCCGATTAGCCGGCGCCGGCCGTTCATCTTCAGATAGCGGGCGGCCCAGATCGTCGGCGTGCCGACGTCGGCGGTGAACACCGCATCCTCGGTGGCCTGCTCGCTGAGCAGGCGCGCCAGATATTGCGGATGGATCGGCTTCGAGCCGGGCTTGCCGCGGGCCAGATCGTCGAGCCCGGCGCGGGCGTCCTTGTAATGCGCGAGGCTGGCGTCGAGGAACTTGCGGTCGGTCTTGACCGTGAGCTTCGGCAACAGCGCGGCGATGGTCTCGCCGACGTCGCCGACGATGCCGAGGTCGAGCTTGCAGCGGCGGCCGAGATTTTCGGGACGGAGATCGACCTGGGCGATGCTGATGCCGGTCGGGAAAAACTGCTTGTAGGGAAAGTCGGTGCCCAGCATCAGCAGCACGTCGCAGCCATGCATCGCGGCGTAACCGGAGGAGAAGCCGATGAAGCCGGTCATGCCGACGTCATACGGATTGTCGTACTCGACATATTCCTTGCCGCCGAGCGCGTGCACGATCGGGCTCTTCAGCGTCTCGGCGAGCTTGAGCAGACCGTCATGCGCGCCGGCGCAGCCGCGGCCGCAGAACAGCGTGACGCGCTTGGCGCCATTGAGCAAAGCGGCCAGCGCGTTCAATTCGGGTTCGGCCGGACGCACCACCGGTGCCGGCGGCAGCAGGCCGGCATTCGGCGCGATGTCGCGCTTCGGCGCCGGCCGCATCGCGACGTCGCCCGGCAGCACCAAGACGGCAACGCCGCGCTTGCCGATCGCGGCGCGGATCGCGTTCTCCAGCATGTAGGGCAGTTGCGACGGGTCCGACACCAATTCGCAATAATGGCTGCATTCGCGGAACAGGTCCTGCGGATGGGTTTCCTGGAAATAGCCGCCGCCGATCTCGGCCGACGGGATCTGCGCCGCCAGCGCCAGCACCGGTGTGCGGCTGCGATGCGCGTCGAACAGGCCGTTGATGAGATGGAGATTGCCCGGGCCGCAGGAGCCCGCGCACACCGCAAGGCCTGCCGTGATCTGGGATTCGGCGGCGGCGGCGAAGGCGGCCACCTCCTCATGGCGCACATGCAGCCAGTCGATCGTGCCGCGCTTGCGCAACGCCTCGGTGAGGCCGTTGAGGCTGTCGCCGACGACACCGTAGATGCGCTTCACGCCGGCCTGGGCAAGGGTTTCAGCGATGAGGTCGGCGACGTTGTCGATCCGCATGGGGCTTATCCTTTGGGTGAGATCTGAAGAACCGCGCGGCCGCATGATGTTCGGCGCGATGGACCCGCGCAAGCCTTAGCCGATCACAGATTCGCGGGGGCGGTCTTGTCCTTTGCTGCTGCCGGTTGGACCAACTTGCCCGCCACCGCCTCGACCTCGGACGCCACAAGATCGGGCACAGCGTACTGCACCATATGACCAACGCCCGGCATCACGATGAGCTTGGCGTTCGGCGCCGTGGCTGCAAGCGGCCGCGAATGGATGCGGGTCGAGACCGTCTTGTCGACGTCGCCCGCAATGATTGTGACCTGTGCCTTGATCTCCGCGTAGCGCGGCGCCTGCTCGACGACGGCGGCCTTCAGCGTGACGAGGTCGCGTGCATTGGCGATGAACTCGCGCGGGCGCAGCAGGAGCAATGTCGCGCTGTCGCGGACGAAATCGTCCGGCATCTCTTGCGGCGCGAACACGCCGCGCGAGCCTGAATTGGCGACGAGATAACCGAGCGGCAGCGTGACCGTGTGCGCCAGCATCGGCCCGATCAGCGGCGTCGAAATCACGTCATTGTAGCGGCCGGCGCCGCCGCGCCACGGATAGGCGACGGGGGCGAGCAGCACGAGGCCCGCGACGCGGTCCGGATGATCGAGCGCAATGCGCAGGCCGAGCGCGCCGGCCCAGGAATGCGCCACCACGATCGCCCTGTCGATGCCGAGCCTGGTCAGCGCCTCCATGATCATCCGGCCCTGGACCGCGGGCGTCGAATCCGCGACGCGCTCGCGGGTGCTCCAGCCATGGCCCGGCCGGTCGATCAGGATCACCCGGCGCGTCCTTGCGATGCGATCGCCGAGCGGCTGCATCGCGCGGAGGTTGGAGCTCGCGCCATGCAGCAGCACGACCGGCGGCCCCGCGGCATCGCGCGGGCCGAGCTCGACGACATGCAGCCGCGCGCCGGCCACCTCGATCATGCGGCCCTGAGGCGGAAAGGCGCGCTGGATCAGCGTGACGCCGATTTGCGTTGCCAGGGCCAGCGCCAGCCCTGCGGCCGCCAGCGCGATGATCACGGTTAACATCGAGGGGATCCGAAGGGTGTTGGGCACCTGGTAACTACGAGGTACCTAAAGCCAGGTTTCGCCCGATACTGGATTTGCGTCCTCCCGAGCATGCTTTTGTCCGGAAAGCCAATTGTCGATTTTCCCGGTCGCGCCCCGGCGCGGAGTTGTCCACAGCACGCCCAGCCTGTGGATAGCGGGTTCATACCGGCGTCATTAGTAATTTCATAGTTTGGCGGTGGCAATTTCGCCATCAGGCGCGAGGCTTCATCCAAACCGGGACGCACCCGGAAACACTTCTTGGCTTGTGCACAAGATCCACAGGAACCTGCGTCCGCACGACGAGTTCAACGGGAAGTAATCGGAGGAGTACCATGATTTCCGACCCTAGCGATGCGGACATCGATCAGATCGTGGCGAGCTGCAATGGCGACCTGCGCGGTGCGCTGAAGGCGCTGTTGCTCGTGAACGAGCACCTGGAAGCCGAGCTTCAGCAATTCTATGCTGCCGTGGCCGAGGACTGCGCGTCCCGCGGCAAATTCCTGCACTAGCCTCCTGCGCGGGACCGTATCGCGGGCAAGTCCCAGCTCGCGAGTCACGTGCCCATTCGCGGCCATCCGACCGCGATCGCGATCAATCGCACGCAATCAGATGTCGCGGCCTTCGACCTTCTCGGTCAGCTGCTTGACGATCTGCGGCACTTTCTCGAGGTAGGGATCGACAGCCAGCGCCTTGCGGAAGGCGTTCAGGGCGCGCTTTTCGTCGCCCATGTCCTGCATGATCATGCCGACGCCCGCCAGCGCGCCGAAATGGCGGGGCTCACGGGTCAGCACCTGCTGCAGGTCTGCGAGCGAACGGACGTAGTCGTTCTTCAAATAGTAGATCGTCGCACGCCGGTTCCAGGCCTCGACATAGTCGGGCCGGAGCTTGATCACCGCGTCCAGCAGCTGCAGCGCGACATCGATGTTCTGGGCGTCGATCGCGGCCTTGGCGCGCACCATCAGTAGCGCCGCGGTATCGCTCGGGGTTTGCAGCCACAGCGCCCAGATCCGCGCCTCGACATGGCGGGCACTGTCCTCATCGGGCGCGGCCTTCAGCGCGCCGAACAGGAAATCCAGCCCGCGGGTGCGGTCGGCCGGCACCTTCGGCAGCTTGGTCGGCGCTTCCGGCAGTTTCTTCTGGGCCCGCGGCGGCGGGACCACCCGGGGATCGTCCTGCGCGGCGGCCGCGCCAGGCAAAGTCAAAACAGGTCCGGCCAGAAGCGCGGCGATCAAGATCGCCAGCCGGCGGTTGGGGGGGCCAAAGAAGTTTAATCCCATGACCGAAGTCTAGACGCACAACGCCGCACTGCAAAGCAGCACGGCGTCAAAGACCTGTGAAAGAGATGTGTTGGATCAGCGCAGCGGGCCGATCCGCGCCGAAATCAACCCTGGCGCGCCTTGAAACGGCGCTGGACCTTGTTGATCACGTAGACGCGGCCCTTGCGGCGGACCAGACGGTTGTTGCGATGGCGGCCGCGCAGCGACTTCAGCGAGTTACGGACCTTCATGGGACAATCCTGTTACTTCGAAAGGCCCGTGTTGGAGGCCGTGCCTGATCAATGCCGAAAGGTGGCAAAATGGGATCTATCCCGACAAGCGGCCAACCGCCCGGGACGGCCGCCTTCTAAGCCATCGGACCGTTAAATGTCAACCGAGACGGGCCGATTTTCGGCCCGTGCCCGGCATGGAACGGGCTTTTGGCTCCCAGCCATGCCATTGAGATCGCTTTGGAAACGGCGGCAAGCGCGATTATCCTGTACCGCGATCCCGTCCGCCGTCACATCATGTCTGCAGCGGCGCGAGAGCGAATCGTGCGTTCCCACCCGGCTGAAGCCCACCGCACGCCACCGACCGGACCGGACCGGACCGGACCGGGAGTTTGCGGCTGCGACCCAACCTCGCACATCCGGCCTTCCCAAACACCAGCGCGCTTGCGAAAATCGTTATATCCTATAATTATTTTCCATCGCCAACAAACCGGCCGCCGGGGAAACCGCAATGCCCAAGCTCAAACTGCCCGACATCGAAAAGGTCACAGCGATCGACATCCACACCCATGCCGAGGAGCCGTGCGGCATGCATGGCGACGACGGCTATGACGACTTCCAGGCGCAGATGGCCGATTACTTCAAATCGCCGCACAAGCATCCGCCGACCGTGCCGGAGACCGCGGCCTACTACCGCGCCAAGAACATCGCCGCGGTGATCTTCCCGGTCGATGCCGAGCGCGAGACCGGCTTCCGCCGCTATAAAAATGAAGAGATGCTGGAGATTGCCTCCGATCATCTCGACGTCTTGATCCCGTTCGTCTCGATCGACCCGCACAAGGGCAAGCTCGGCGTCCGCGAGGCGCGCAAGCTGATCGAGGAATACGGCGTCCGCGGCTTCAAATTCCATCCGACCATGCAGGGCTTCTACGCCAACGACCGCATGGCCTATCCGCTCTATGAGGCGATCAATGAGGGCGGCGCGATCGCGCTGTTCCACACCGGCCAGACCGGCGTCGGCTCGGGCATGCCAGGCGGCATGGGAATGCGGCTGAAATATTCCAACCCGATGTACATGGACGACGTCGCGGCCGACTTCCCCGACCTCAAGATCATCCTCGCGCATCCTTCCTTCCCCTGGCAGGAAGAGGCGCTGTCGGTCGCGACCCACAAGCCGAACGTCTATATCGACCTCTCCGGCTGGTCGCCGAAATATTTCCCGCCGATCCTGGTGCGCTACATCAACTCGATCCTGCAGGACAAGATGCTGTTCGGCTCCGACTGGCCTGTCATCACGCCGGACCGCTGGCTCGCCGATTTTGCAAAACTCGACATCCGCGAGGAGATCCGCCCCAAAGTCCTGAAATCCAACGCGCGCAAGATTTTGGGGATTTAAGGGAGTATCATCGGCCGCACGCTTGCGGGGCGGCCGATGACGAACTGCGCCGGACTTGCCACCGTCCTCGCCGTGCTCCTGATCGGAAGCGCGGGCGGCAAGCCTGCGGCGACAGCCGAAGCGCCTTCCGTGCTGGTCGAGTTCGAAAGCCCGCTTGCGAGCGCGCAGCCGCTGCAGGGCCTGTTGCGGCGGCCGGAGCGACCGGGTCTCCTGCCCGCCGTGGTGTTGCTGCACGGCTGCAGCGGGCAGTGGCGGGAACTCGACGAGCGCTGGGGCAAACGGCTCGCGGCCTGGGGCTATGTCACGCTCACCGTGGACCGGTTCGGCCCGCGCGGCATCAGCGACACCTGCACCGGCGGTGTCCCGGCCGCAACGGTTCACGACGCCTATCGCGCGCTGAGCTTCCTGAGCCGGCAATCCCTGGTCGATCCGACACGCATTGCGGTGATCGGCTTTTCGCAAGGTGGCTGGCTCGCATTGTTGTCGGTCGAGCGCGGCGCGATCGAGGTCAACGCGACGGAAAAATTCCGCGCCGCCGTCGCCTTCTATCCGCGCTGCCTCGGCATCAAGGGCAACATGACCGTGCCGACCCTGATCATGGTCGGCGAACTCGACGACTGGACGCCGGCGCAAGAGTGCCGGAACCTGGCGGAAGGCCACGACGATGACGGCATCTCGCGGCAGCAGGGCCTCGGCTATCCGATCGAGCTGATCGTCTATCCCGGCGCCCATCACGATTTTGACGTGCCGCAATATCGCACGCCGGGGCGGCTGCTCGGTCATCACCTCGAATTCAACGCGCAGGTCCTCGATCAGTCCATCGACGCTCTCAGGAAATTCCTGTATGCGACCATTGGCGGACAAGAGAAAACCCAATGACCATCAAGGCAATCGTGTTCGACGCCTACGGCACGCTCTACGACGTCCAGTCGGTGGCCGATGTCACCGAGGATGCGTTCCCCGGTTATGGCGACATCATCACGCAGATCTGGCGCCTCAAGCAGCTCGAATATTCCTGGCTGCGCTCGCTGATGCGGCGCTACCAGGATTTCGCTGCCGTCACCCGCGACTCGCTCGCCTACACGCTGCGCTGCCTCGGCCTGCAGTATGACGAAGCGACCTTTGCCCGCATCATCGACAAGTATCAGCATCTCGCGCTGTATCCGGATGCGGTCGCAGCCCTCGAGGCGATGAAGGACAAGAAGCTCGCGATCCTCTCCAACGGCAGCCCTGACATGCTGAATGCGCTGGTGCGCAATTCGGGGATCGACCGCCTGCTCGATGCGACCATCAGCGTCGATGCCCACAAGGTGTTCAAGCCGGCGCCCGAGGCCTACACGCTGATCGAGGAGGTGCTGAACGTGCCACCCGCGGAAGTGCTGTTCATTTCCTCCAATCCGTGGGACGCCTGCGGCGCCAAATCGTTCGGCCTCACCGTTGCCTGGATCGAACGGGTGACGCCGGAAGCGATGGCGCTCGCCTGCGTCGAGAGCGAGACGGTCGCCCCATTGACGATGTTCAAGGCGCTGCGTACCCAGATGGACGAGCTCGGCGTCGTGCCCGATCACCGGATCCACGGTCTCTCCGAACTCCCTGCCCTGGTGTCTGCAAGGTCCTGAACCGTATGAGTCTCGCCTCTGTCCGCGCCTTCTTTGCCGAGAAGGCGCCCGAAATTCCCGTGATCGAATCCACTGTGAGCTCCGCGACCGTCGTGCTGGCGGCGGAGGCCTATGGCGTCGAGCCGGCGCGGATCGCCAAGACGCTGAGCCTGCGCGTCGGCGACCGCGTGGTGCTGATCGTCGCCAGCGGCACGGCGCGGATGGACAACAAGAAGGTGAAGGCGGCGTTCGGCGGCAAGCCGAAGATGCTCGGCCTCGACGAGGTCGCCGAGATCACCGGCCACGAGGTCGGCGGCGTCTGCCCGTTCGGGCTGAAGACGCCGCTGCCGGTCTATTGCGATGTGTCGTTGAAGGCATTCGACGTCGTGGTGCCGGCCGCAGGCTCGACCCACAGCGCGGTGCGCATCACGCCCGACCGGATGGCGGAGCTGACCGCGGCCGAATGGGTCGACGTCTGCGAAGTCCGGTCCCAGACAGAAGTCACTGCCTAAAGCGCGATGAGGTTAAATAGAAGCCCCGACGGGGCTGCGACTCCCTCTCCCGCTTGCGGGGGAGGGCTGGGGTGGGGCTCTCTCCACGAGTCACATTGTGGAGAGAGCCCCCACCCGCATCGCATCTCCGATGCGATGCGACCTCCCCCGCAAGCGGGAGAGGTGAAGCCAGTCTGCCGCAAGGTCGATTCGACCTGACTTCATCAGGCTAGCCGCTAATCCTCATCGTAGTCGGGCGACGGCCGCGGCGGCGCGAGCGGGGCCGGCTGCATCTGCTGCGGCGCGCGTTGCCGCTGTTGCATCTGCGGCTGCGGTGCGCGCCCCTGGGTCTGCGCCTGCTGCGCATTGGACTCGAACACCGCGCGGCAGGAACTGCCAAGCAGCGCCGTGTTCTGCCGCAGGCATGCGACGATCCGGTTGGTGTCGGGAATCTGATCGCTGCACAGGCGCATCACGTCCGGCGTGCACGCCATCTGCTGTTCCCAGGTGCCACGATACTCCTGCGACGACGCAGGCCCCGCAGCGCCGAGGCCGCCGATCGCAATCGCTATGCTCAGGACAATCCGCTCCGTCTGCATGCCAAATGCCCTTGTTTGATTTGATCCGCGCACGCGCGGGTTCCGCGCCGCGATTTGCCTGAAATTGGCAAATGAATGCGGCCAAGGATCGTTCTCGCAGACAACTAAATGTGAAGGCAAGGGAGCCAGGTTCCCTACTCGACCTTGCCGATCTTCTTCACCGCCGCAATCAACCGCGCGCTGTCGTCTGCAACAAATTTTGAAAACTCCGGCGCGTCCAGATAGGCGACGGGACTGCCCGCGGTCTCGAAGGTCTTGATCACCTCCGGCGCCTTGACCGCGTCGGCCATCGCCGCGCGCAGCCGCGTCATGATCGGCGTCGGCAGCGCGGCCTGCGCGAACAATCCCGCCCAGATGTAGAACTCGACGTCCTTGCAGCCGAGCTCCTTGAAGGTCGGCAGATCGGGGAAACTCGCGATCCGCCCGGCGCCCCAATTGGCTAGCACGCGCATCTTGCCGTCTTCGACCTGCTGCTTGAGCGTGCCCGGCGCCGACGCCAACGCCTGCACGGTGCCCGAGAGCAGCGCGGTGAGCGCGGGACCTGCGCCACGGAACGGCACATGCAGCAATTTGATTCCTGCGCTCGCCGCGAACATCTCCATCGCGACATGCAGCGTGCCGTAGGGGCCGGACGAGCCATAGGGGATCTGTCCCGGGCGCTTCTTCGCGTCGTCGACGAACTCCTGCAGCGTTGTCCACGGCGCCGAGGCCGGCACGGCCAACAGCGTCGGGTCCGCAAGCACACGCGCGACCGGCGCGAACTGCGACACTTCGTAGGCAACCGGACGATCGAAAAGCCGGTCGGCCTCCGGCAGCACCGCAAGCGAGGACAAGGTCATCAACAGCGTATAGCCGTCCGCCTCGGCGCGCGCGGCCTGCGCATTGCCGATCGATCCGCCCGCGCCGCCGGCGCGATTGTCGACGATGACAGGCTTGCCGAGGATCCGCTCGAGCGCCAGCGCCACCGGACGCGCCGCGAGATCGGCCTGGCCGCCGGCCGGAAACGGCACGATCATCGTGATGTTGCGGCTGGGATAGGCGGCTTGCGCGAAGGCGGAATTGGCGAGCGCAGTGTGCGCGAGCGGCAAAGCTGCAGCGGCGCGCAGGAGTTCGCGGCGGTTCATCGAGCGTTTCTCCCCGGTCGTCTTTTTTGGCGATCGCAGCCGATCGCGATGCCGCGGTCAAAGCCGCGGCTGGTCGCATCGTGCAGGAGCGGGACGCCGATCTCAAGCGTCCCGCTTGCCGCATCCGATGCGGCCTGACCGACGAGGAGGATCAGGCCTGCCAGATTAGGTCCTAGTGCTTGCGCGACGCCTTCCGCGTCTTTGCGACGGATCGCTTCCTGGCGGCGCCGCGCTTGGTTGCGGTCTTCTTGCTGACAGCGGCGCGGCGGACCGGAGCAGCTGCAGCCGGACGCTTGCGCGCCACCGCCTTCTTGAGCGGTTTCCTGGCCGTATTCCTGGCTGCCTTCTTGGCCCCTTTCTTCGCCGCCTTCTTCGCAGCTTGCGGGCGTGCGCGTCGTGCCGTCGTCGCGCTGCGGCGCCGTGCACCGCCGCTGCCTCCGATCGGAACGATGTGGTCGTCGGCATCCAGCGTGAGCTGCTGGAGCGGATATGCCGGCAGGAAGCTCGGGTCGTTGTAGAGCTTGCTCAAGCTGTCCTGGTCGAACTTGCCGCCCTGCCCGCGGTCCTCGCCGGCGCCGGCGCGCCAGGCGGCCTCCCAGACCCGGGCCAGGGTTTTCGCGCCGTCCTGCATGCAGGCCGCCGTCGCATCCTTCAGCTTCGACCACAGCGTTTCGACCTGGCCGCTGCCCATATGCGAGTTGAACAGGTTGACGATGGTCATCGGCGGCAGCCGCTTCACGGTTCGCTGCATCAGCGCGACCACGGCGACCGCGGCGTCGCGCCCGGTCGGCGTTCCGCCCGGCGCAATCTCCGCGACGTCGCTGGTCCTGGCATCAGGGATCATCTTGATGAGATCCTTGCCGTGGCGGCCGATCATCGTGGTCTCGTACACGCTGTGCACCTTGGCGTGCGACTTGTCGCTCGGATCGAGGCCGTGGTGGAATTGCGAGATGTGCAGCGGCTGGCAGGCATCGCCGATGTAATGCGCGACAATTCCGGCGGCGCAGACGAACTCCAGCTTCTTGTTGGCGGCGGCGTACTCGACCATCTCGTCGAAGATCTGCCAGACCCGGAACGGCAAGGCACCGCGCCGGTCCTCGCCGATCCCCTGGTAATAGTCGTTCCAGACCTTCGGATCGACGTTGCGCGTGGACTCGGCGCAAAGATCGAGCAGCGTCTTTCCGTCGCTGCCCGGCTTGTCCATGTCGGCGAAATGGTTGCTCTCGTCGGTGTGCCGGGTGAAGCGCCAGACCAGGTCGGCGACGTCGGCCAGCGGCGAGAACGTGCCTTTCTGATGCGGCTTGAGGTCCTGCAGCAGCTTGTCGTCGAGGCCGATATTGTCGGAGTTGGCTTCCATCATGGTGGCGAGCTTGGAAAGCTTCGCATCGATCAGGCCGGTCGCGTAGGCGCCGATCTTGACGTGTCCCCATTCGCCCCAATACTCGGTATGACCGGCGTTCCAATCGCCGATCAGCTCGACGTCGAGCTCGCGGCACAGTGTTGCCATGCAGATGCCGAGCGCGACCTGCATCGGGACCTTGCCGCCCGATCCGAACAATTCCTGGCCGCCCCATTCCAGCGCCACAGGGCTGAGGATGCGCGCGCCGCCGGCGTTCTTCTTGGCGTCCGGATCGTCGAGAAACCAGACCGTGCCGGAGTCGCCGGGATAGTTGTTGAGCGGCGTGTCGCCGTCGCGCGGACCGATCACGAAATCGCTGACATACTCCAGGCCGCCGACGGTCTTGTAGCGATAGAACAGGCCAAGGATCTTGCCCTTCATCAAGCCGCTGGTCGCACCGAAGGCAATCAGCGGCTGGTCGATGATGTCGAGACGGAAAGTGCCGACATTGAGATCGACAACGTCGCCGACCTGGCCGACGCCGTAAACCTGCGCGGTCCAGCCCTTGACGTCATCGACGCGGATCAGTCCGGCATCGAGATTGGCCACCACGCGCGAGCCGGGCCAGCCGGGATAGACCTCGCTGAAGGCGCGCTTGCCGAGTTGCAGCGTATCGCTGACTCCGAGACGCCGATCCGTGTTCTTGAAGCCGGCAAAGATCTCGCGTCCGGCCGCGCCGACCACGTGACGGTTGGACAACGCAAACACCGTCTCGCCATTGGTGACCAGACAGCCGATCGAACCGCGATGGATCTTGCCCTGGATCGTGGTTTGAACCGGAAAGCCGCCGCCGACCAGATCGCTCTTGAACACCGGCGGGTCGACGGTGCCGGGGCTTTCCTCGTTCGGATCGACCTTGACCACACAGGTGGGCACGACACGACCATCAGGCAGATACAGGAACGGCGGCACCAGCTGATCCTGCTTCTCCGGATGGTTCTTCAGCTCCGAGCGCTTCATCCAGTCGCGGACAAAGACCAGGATGCAGGGCCACGACCAGTCCTTGACCGACGAATTGAACAGCGTGCGCGGTCCGAGCGCCTGCGGTTTGGAGTGGGCCTTTCTTTCCGTCGCGTTGCGATCGTTGTCGCGGATCAGATAGCGGCCGATCGCAGTGGCGTAGACCGACTGCAGATGGGCGAGATGCACGTGATAGGCCTCGCGGGCATCGAGCAGGTCCTTCACCGACAATGACGTGAAATCATGCTTGGTCAGGTCAATCATCTGGTTCCTCCGAAAATGCGCTTTGTGGCAGCACCGGCTCAGGACGCAGAAATAGACGATCGCAGCCGCCCGCGATCGTGGGTTAGTTCACACAAGTTATACAATTTAAAAGGGATGACACGAATGTGACGGGTCACACGGCCTTCGGCCGGTCCGCGTGCGGAGTTCTATTTCCGCTGAGCGTGCCGCTCTATTTCCGCTGAGCGCGGCCCTCTATTTCCGCTGGGCGCGGCTCTCTATTTGCGCTGCGCGCGCCCTTTGGCGAAATGCCGGGCGAGGAAATCCGCCAGCACCTCGACACGGGCGGGCCGCGGGCCGCCGGGCGGGGTGACGAGATGCACGGCGCCTTCCGGCTGCTTCCAGCCCTTCAGGATCACCTCGACCTCGCCGCTTGCGATCGCATCGCCGACGATGAAGTCGGGCAAATCGGCGATGCCGAGCCCGGCCAGCAGCGCCGGCATCACGGCCTCGCCATTGTTGACCCTGAGCTGGCCGGCGGGCCGCACGCTCGCCTGCTCGCCCGACGCGTTGGTGTAGTGCCAGACGCCCTGGGTCGAGAGATAGGCGTAGCCGAAGCATTTGTGCTCGGCGAGATGCATTGGATGGGTCGGCCGGCCGTGGCGCTTCAGATAGGACGGTGCGGCCACCGTGTAGCGCGGCATGCCGCACAGCCGCCGCGCGATCAGGGACGAATCCGGCAGCCGCGCGATGCGCAGGCCGGCGTCAAAGCCCTCGCCGATCAGATCGACCGTCGCGTCACTCAGATGCAGGTCGATCGCGACCTCCGGATAGGCCTCCATGAACTCGGGCAGCAGCGGCGCCACCGTCTTGATGCCAAAGCTCATCGGCACCGCGAGACGCACCAGGCCGCGCGGCGTGGTCGATTGCGCCAGCGCCTCGTTCTCGGCGGCCTCGCCATCGGCCAACAGCCGCGCGGCGCGCTCCGACAATTTCTGGCCGGCATCGGTCAGCGCCAGCCGCCGCGAGGTGCGGTTGAACAGCCGCGCGCCGAGCCGCTCCTCCAGCCGGCTGACCGCCTTGGACACCGTCGCCTTGGACAACGAGAGCTCGGTCGCGGCCGCCGCAAACGACCGTAACTCCACGACTTTTGCGAAAATCGCGAGCGCCTCGAAGTCCGGAAGTTTCGCCATGGGCCGCTGTCCTGATTGCTCAATAATAGAAACAATGAGTTTCAATAGTTTCTATTTCTATACCACAGCTGGAGGCATATCCAAGTGCCATCAAGTTCAACCGCACTTCAATCGATGGAGAAATCCAATGACCAAGAAGCTCTCGGGCAAGGTTGCCCTCGTCACCGGCGGTTCGCGCGGCATCGGCGCAGCCAGCGCCCGCGCGCTCGCCGCGGAAGGCGCCAACGTCGCGATCAGCTACGTCGCCTCTCCCGAGAAGGCCGAGGCCGTCGTCACTGAACTGAAAGCCAAGGGCATCAACGCCCGCGCCTACAAGGCCGACCAGGCCTCGTCATCCGATGTCGACCAGCTGGTGAAGACGGTCGCCAAGGATTTTGGCCGGCTCGACATCCTCGTCAACAATGCCGGCGTCGCATCCGGCGGTGCGGTCGACGATCCCAAGGCCGATACCACCACGCTCGCCCGCCAGGAAGCGATCAACATCGACGGCGTCATCACCGCGATCCGCGCCGCCTCGAAGCTGATGGGTGAAGGCGGCCGCATCGTCACCGTCGGCTCCATGCTGGCCGACCGCGCCTCGTTCCCGGGCCTTGCCGACTACGTCGCCACCAAGGCGGCCGTCGTTGGCTACACCAAGGGCGCGGCGCGCGACCTCGGACCGCGCGGCATCACCGTGAATGTGGTGCAGCCCGGCTCGATCGACACCGACATGAACCCGAAGGACGGCGGCGAGTTTGCCGAGACGCAACGCTTGCAGCATGCGCTGCAACGCTTCGGGCGGCCGGAGGAAGTCGCGGCCGGCGTCGTGTTCCTTGCGAGCCCGGACGCCTCGTTCGTGACCGGCACCGTGCTCAACGTCGACGGCGGCTTCGGCGCCTGATCGCAGAATTTTCTGGAGACGCCGGGTGAAGCCCACCCGGCCGCTCCGCAACATCGAAAATCAAAGAGGAATAACCATGATCGAACTGAGACCATTTGCTGAGCTTGGCGGTGCCGACCACGGTTGGCTGAAGGCGAAGCATCACTTCTCGTTTGCGAGCTACTACGATCCCGACAATGTGAGCCACGGCGCGCTCCGGGTGTGGAACGATGACGAGATCGCACCCAACTCCGGCTTCCCGGCGCATCCGCATGCCAACATGGAGATCATCACCTATGTCCGCGAAGGCGCGATCACGCACCAGGACTCGCTCGGCAACAAGGGACGCACCGAAGCCGGTGACGTTCAGGTGATGAGCGCCGGCAGCGGCATCCGCCACTCCGAGTACAATCTGGAACCGTCGAAGACCAAGATCTTCCAGATCTGGATCGAGCCGACGACGAAGGGCGGCCATCCGACCTGGGGCTCAAAGCCGTTCCCGAAGGCGGACCGCTCGGGCAAGCTCGTCACCATCGCCTCCGGTATTGACGGCGACAACGACGCGCTCCCCATCCGCGCCAACGCGCGGGTGCTCGCCACCACGCTGAAGGCCGGCGAGAGCGCGGAATATTCCGCCGACAAGGCCCGTCACCTCTACCTGGTGCCGGCGGCCGGCAGCATCGAGGTCAACGGCGTCCGCGTCAATGCACGCGACGGTGCCGCGATCCGCGACGAGGCCAAGCTGAAGATCACCGCGCTCGAAGATGCCGAGCTGGTGCTGGTCGACGCCGCCTGATCACCACTCACCCATGCGCGGACGGGTGTCCGCGCATGCCCCTCCCCCAAACCAACTCCCCGATCCTCAACCTAAAAGGAGGCCATCATGGCCAAGGTTCTCGTCCTCTATTACTCCGCCTACGGTCACATCGAAGCCATGGCGAATGCCGTCGCGGAAGGCGCGCGCGAAGCCGGCGCCACCGTCGACATCAAGCGCGTGCCCGAGCTCGTGCCGGCCGAAGTCGCGAAAGCCTCGTACTACAAGCTCGACCAGGCCGCGCCGGTCGCAGAGATCAACGATCTCGCCAACTACGATGCGATCATCGTGGGCACCGGCACCCGCTTCGGCCGAATGGCCTCGCAGATGGCCAACTTCCTCGACCAGGCCGGCGGGCTGTGGCTCAAGGGCGCGCTGAACGGCAAGGTCGGTGGCGCCTTCACCTCGAGCGCGACCCAGCATGGCGGCCAGGAGACCACGCTGTTCTCGATCATCACCAACCTCCTGCATTTCGGCATGACGGTGATCGGATTGAACTACGGTTTCGCGGGTCAGATGAAGCTCGACGAGGTCACCGGCGGCGCGCCCTACGGCGCCACCACCATCACCGGCGGCGACGGCAGCCGCCAGCCGAGCGAGAATGAGCTCGCCGGCGCACGCTACCAGGGCCGCGCGATCGCGGAGGCTGCCAGGAAACTGCACGGCTAAGCTCCACGGCCAAGCCTCACGGTTGGGTTTCACGCCTGGCTGGAGGGCTATGCGATAGGGCGGCAGTCGCTGAAGATTGCCGCCCAATCTGCTGCTTTTGGAAGCGATGATTCCCGAGGTCATCGGGACTATTTTCGTGATATGCCGCAAGGCTTCTTGTCGGCGCAGCCCTGGGGTTTGCCATGACCAACACACAGAAGACCCGCTGGCCGGAACTGCCGACCGCGGCGTGGCGCGACAGCTGCGCTACGGTCCAGCTCTTCACCCAGATCGCCGGCAAGATCCGGCTGGCGAAATCGCCCTGGCTCAATCACTCCTGGCACGTCACGCTCTATGTCACGGCGCGCGGGCTGACGACCTCGCCGATCCCCGACGGCGACCGCACGTTCCAGATCGACTTCGATTTTATCAATCACATGCTCCGCATCTCGACCAGCGACGGTACCGAGCGGCAATTCGCGCTGGCCGGTCAATCGGTCGCGAGCTTCTACGCGGCGACCACGACCAATCTGAAGGACCTGGGAATCGACGTCGTCATTGACGAGATACCGAACGAAGTCGCCGACCCGATCCGCTTTTCTCAGGATACGCAGCATGCCTCGTACGACGCGGATGCCGTGCGCCGCTTTCACCAGATCCTTGTGAACTGCGACCGCGTGTTCAAGCAATTCCGGACCGGCTTTCTCGGCAAGGCGAGCCCGGTGCACTTCTTCTGGGGCAGCTTTGATCTCGCGGTGACGCGCTTCTCCGGCAGGACGGCACCGCGGCATCCCGGCGGTGTGCCGCATTTACCCGACGAGGTGGCGCACGAAGCCTATTCGCACGAAGTGAGCAGCGCCGGCTTCTGGCCAGGCGGCGGCGCAGTCGATTATCCCGCATTCTATTCCTACGCCTATCCGGAACCCGCGGGCTATCGCAGCACGCCGGTGCGGCCCGACGCTGCATTCTTCAGCGAGGCACTCGGCGAATTCATCCTGCCCTATGATGCCGTGCGGACGGCTGCAGATCCGGACAAGGCGCTGCTCGAATTCCTGCAATCGAGCTATGAGGCGGCGGCCATCAACGCCAACTGGGACCGTGCTGCACTGGAATGCGCACAGGGCCAGCCGGGCGTGGTCAGGGGGGCCTAGCGCTGGCGCGCCGCACCAGTGGCTCAGTCCTCTTCGCGCGACGGCGTCGACTTGCCGAGCGCCTCTTTCAGCCGTGCTGAGAGTTTTGGATAGTGACGCACCGCCAGCACGGCACGGTCACGCAGCGCCTGGGGTTGTCCGCGCCAGCTCAAGGCGGCACCAAGATCGACCAGCGGCGTACGCTGCGGTCCGAACCGCCGCTTGTAGCTGTAATTGCCGACCGAGAACTCGAACTCGCGCACGCCGTCTTTGTGCAGCGCCTCGATGGTGCGATCGATGATCAGCCGACCCGGCGAGCACATCGACCACTTCTCGCCCGCATTGCTGATGCGGATCATGATGTAGCGCGAGCCGGTGCGGATACCGAGCAGCGTCGCCACCACCTCGTCGCGCGTCGTGAGCGCAGTCATCAGCGCATAGCCGCGGCCAGCGCCCTCGCGCACGAGGTCGCGATAGAAGGCGGTGGTGTCCGCATTGTCGAGCACGTAATTGAGCCCAAGGCCCAGCAGCCGATCGCCCTGCTGCGCCTCCGTGACCGAAAGAAGCTGCAATGCCGCGTCGGTGTCGGCAGCGAATCTGAAGGCCGCGGACGGTTCACGCGTGAACACGCGCCAGCTCCGTTCCAGCTCCTTGCGGACCTTGCGGTCCAGCTCGTAGCGCCAGGCGTTGTGGTCGTCGCCGATGGTCAGCAGATTGCCATTGACGAGCGACGGCCCGACGCCATCGAGCAACGCCAGCGGATTGGATCGCGCCGCGAGCCTGACCGGCATCTTGCGAAAACGAATGAGGTCGGCACCGCCCTGCACCTTGCGGAGCGCCGCCTTCAGGTCGCGCCAGAACTGCCTGGCGGCGACGTCGTCGCGAGGGGCGGCCGGGCCGAGCAACGGCGCGTTGAAATCGGTGAGGTTCAGATCGGCGAATTCGATGATGCGGAGGCTGGCGTGGCGGTGACGGATCAGCGGCAGCAGCGCGGCGCGCTCGCCGGTCGCAGCATCGCTGACGATGGCGATCAGCGGCTCGACGCCGTCGGTCGTGGCAAAGGCCCGGTACCACGACGTGTACCATTGCGGATGCTGGAACGCGGTGAGCGGATCGAATGCCCCCCAACGGGCGGCGGCCTGCGCCCAATCGTCAACCAGCTCGACGCGATAGCCGACCGCATAGGAGGAGACCCGCGCCCCGGATTTCTCAACCGCTGTCGTCAATACTGTCATTCCAGCACCTGCTTCCGGCGCAACGTTGTTACGCCGCTTCCAACGCCGCCTTGGGCAGGTCGACGATCTTGCCGAGATCGCTCTCGTCGAGACGGAAATCGATCGTGCGCCGCACCGCGCGTTCGCGCTTCACCCATTTACCGTCGCGCAGCAGCTTCTGCATCACCTGCTTGGCGAAGAAAGTGGGACCGCGGATGCTGCGGCTGCGCGGCGCGTAGCCGAAGCGGTGACGCAGCATGCCGTTGGCGAGGTGCAGGATCTGGGCACGGCGGATGTCGTCGTTGACATAGGAGATCGTCATCGAGATGTTGACGGTGTCGAGATTCTCGACGCGGTGCAGCGCATTGAGCGGCCAGTTCAGCATCTGGCCGGGTTCGAGATCGATCACCTGCGCGTGCCAGTCGTACCAGGGCTCATAGGGGATATCGACCTCGACATCGAACAACGCGATGTTCTCCAGATGCTCGGGCCGGATGAACGGCTGCGTGTTGGGATAGATATAAACCCGCTTGCGGCCGGCGATCTGCACCAGGCCCTGCCCCGGCAGATCGGCGTGGTAATAGACCTGCGCGTCGGGCGACGAAATCAGGATGCCGGCCTGATGCGTCGGCGCGTCGAAACCCGGGACCTTGGCGGCGATCTCGCCGAACATCCGCTCGATCATGTCGCGGTAGCGATGATCGACCGCGGTGACGTTGCGCAGGTTCAGCCACAGGCCGCCGCGCGAGATCGCCTCGATCACCTGCTGGCCGCGCAGCCTGCCGATCTCGCCCTCGCGCCAGACGCGGCTCGATCCCCTGGCGCCGGTCTTGACCAGGCTGTAATGCTCGCGCGGATAGTGCTCGATCAATTTCGCCAGATCGTCCATCGAGAACGCCGGCTGCTTGTGCATGGTGTGCTCGAGCCGGATCGGCTGATGGCTCCAGAGCTTGGAATGGTTGTCATCCCAGTTCGTGAAGATCTTGCCCGTCGTCATGGTCGCACTCCTGGCTGCTGCACCGTTTCGCTTCATCCGATGTCCCGTTCCGGGACGCGCCGGCAGCTCTTGAGCGGGAATTGGCAAGAAGGATGCCGTCGCGTATGTCCGCGCGGTTACCCGAAGCTAATGTCTCGCCGATATGGCTAACCGCGATTTTTCCGGAGCCGGCCGCCAAGGCCGACAGCACTGAATGGCCGAAAAACCCCGATATCGCGCGCTGTTTCTCGGCGCCGGACCGCAGATGCACTGCGGCGTCGGGCAATTCACCCGCCTGCTGCAGCAGACGATCGAGAAGATCGAGCCCGGCGCTAGCACGGCGTTAACCCTGACCCAGACCGACGGCAGGATCGCCGAGACCTGGCGCGCGGTCGGCAGCGCCGACAGCGTGGTCTGCAACTTCCCGATCGTGGCCTGGAAGCGGGTGATCCTGCGGCCGCTGCTCGCGCTGCTGTTCGCCCGGCTGCGCCGCCGCAAAGTTGTCCTGATCCAGCACGAATGGGCCGGCCTCAACGGGATCCGGCGGCTGACCTATATCCCGGCATTGTGGCTCGCCAATACCATCGTGATGTTCTCGCCGCTGGTGCGCCGCGAGCTCGCCGACGATCCGATCATGCGCGGCATGGTGCGGAAATGCGTGCTGGCGCCGCTGCCGCCGAACATCGCAGCGCCGGCGGACACCGCGGATTCGACCCTGCTGCAGCGGCTGGTCGCGGCACGCGGCGACGGCCAGCTCGTCATCGGGCATTTCGGCTCGATCTATCCCGGCAAGCAGCCCAACGGGCTGCTCGAGATCGGCGCGATCCTGAAGCAGCGGGGCTTACGGCCGCTGATCGTCTATGTCGGCTCCTTCATCCGCGGCGTCGAAAATATCGAGCAGAAATTCCACGTCCGCGTTGCCGAACTGGGCCTGAAGAGCGACGTCATCGTCTCCGGCTACGTCGCTTCCGATCTCGAGGTGTTCGGCCTGCTCAGTGAGATCGACGTGTTCTGCTACTCGCTAGCCGAGGGCCTGAGCGCGCGGCGGTCGAGCATTCTGGCCTGCGTGCAGTCCGGCCGGCCGCTGATCGTCACCGGCCCGGCGCTGCCGGACGAGTTCGATCACCATCCGCGCTTCAGGGAGCTGATCGACCGCGGCGCGATCCTTTTGGTGCCGCGCGACGCCAACAGCGCGGCCTATGCCGACCAGATCGTCGCGGCGCTGAATCGACCGACCGCGCAGGTGCCGTTCGATTTCGAGGGCTGGTGGACGGACGTCGCGAACGCAATCCGGGCGCAGCTTTAGGCCCGCATCCGGAACCGGGCAAGATAGTGCAGCCCGAACACCGCGATCAGGAACGTCACCCAGATCGTATCGGCGCGATCCAGAAAGAAGCTCTCCATCGACGACAGATAGAGGCCGAACAGCCAGATGCGCAGGAACAGCATCGTCAGCGGCGCATCATTGCCGCCGAGATCCGCGGCCTGGAAGTCGCGCAGCGGCTTGATGACAACGGCCGCGATCAGCAGCACGAGACCCGGCAGGCCGGTTCCGAGCGCGGTGTCCAGATAGCCATTGTGGCTGTGCGAGGCGTAGCCCGCCCACTCCTTGCCTTCCTGCAGGTTCTGGATCGCGTTGCTGCCCCAGAACGCTTCGAAGCCATAGCCAGTCCATAGCCGCTGGTGCAGCGAATCGAGCGCGAACGCCCAAATGTCGGCACGGCCGGTGAAGGAGGTGTCGAGCGGCATCCGGTCGGCGATCGCAGCCAGCGCATCGCTCATGACAGTGCCGACGCTGAACAGATTGAGCAGCACGAGCGGCGTCAACAGCAGCAGCGCCCGCCCCCAGAGCGAGCGGATCACGGGCAGCAGCGAGGTCAGCATCAGCACTGCGACGCACAGCACGATCGCGCTCTTGCCGGCGGTGAAGAACAGGAAGATCGCGGCCAGCACGGCGACGGCGATGCCCGACAGCCAGCCGCCGGCCCGCATCAGATAGATGCCGAGGAAGATCAGCATCGCCATCATCGCGGCGGCGACGTTCTTGTGGCCGAACGCGCCGCGCCAATTGCCGGCGAGCGCCGGCTCCTGCGGGTCGGTGGCCTGGTGGATCGACAGATTCGGCGCCAGGAAGACGCCGAGATAGCAGGTCACGAGCAGCACCAGCGCGGCGATGCCAAACCAGCGCATCAATTCGCTCTGCGACTTCGGCAGCAGCAGCAACGTCGCCGTCACCACGATGACGAACACCGAGAGCGCCAGCCGGCGCAGCGAGGTGGCCGGATCGAACGACAGCACGACGGTGACGCAGATCCAGCCCGCGAACAGCAGGAAGGCCGGCGTCAGCAGCGACTTCAACGCCGGCAGATTGTCGCGCAGGGTCAGCGCCAGCATCGCGACCATCAGCACGCCGAACAGGCCGTAGAGAAACGCTTCCTTGCCCGAAGTCACCTCGCCGACATAGAAGCCAGAGAGATCGGCGAACGGACGCAGCGAGATCCAGACCAGCAGGAGAATGCCGACGAAGAAAGCGCAGCGCACGATATCCATCACCGGCCGGCGCGCGATGTCGGCGATCAGCGCCCGGCTTTCGGCGGTGGCGGACAAATCGCTCACGACGCGATCTTGGAGGCCGCGTAGGGCTGCGGCTCGATGCCGAGCACCGCAAGCGCGCTGCCGATGGCGACCACCATCGGGTGCATGGCGATCACGGCCTGATGCTCGCGCAGCACGATGCGCGCGAAGCGATACAGCGAGAATGGCACGAGGCCGAACATCTTGGCCTTCACGGCGGCGCGCGACCACACCGTCTCCGCCGCCTTGCGCTCGATATGATAGTTGATCGCACCGATCCGCAAGCCCCGCCGCACGATCCAGCCGAGATTGGTCCGGGTCGAGGGCACGGTCTCGCTGATTGTGGCCTCCGTCACCCAGAAGAAGCGGAAGCCCGCGCGGCGCGCCCGCGCGAAGAAATCGTGGTCGCCGCCGCCGAGGAAGTTGAAGCGCAGGTCGAAGGCAGGACTGCCGAGCCGCTCGAACACCACGCGCCGGATCAGGCAATTGCCGCAGCCATAGATCACCGGGACCGGGCCGCTCGCATGATAGGCCGGCGCGAATGCCGGATGGCGCTTGAGCCCGCCCTTGTGCTTGTCGTCGAAGTCAGGCCACACCGGCCCGCCGATGATGTCGGCGCCGGAGGTCCCGGCCGCCTGCACCATCCGCTCCAGCCAATCCGGCGCGGCGACCTCATCGTCGTCGATCATGAGGAAATTCCTGGCACTCGGGAAGGTCTCGAGCGCGGTCTCGAACGCCGCGTTGATCGCCTGGCAATTGCCCTGCCGGGGCTCGACGATGCAGATGCCGCTGAGACGCCCGGAGTTGAGGAATTCGGCCGCAACCGGCGCGCTTTCGCATCGTGCGCATCGTTCTCGACCACGACGACCGCGAAGCCGCGTTCGGTGCGCTGCGCCGCGACGGATGCCAGCGTCAGCCGCAGGTGCTTCGGCCGGCGGAAGCTCGGAATGCAGATGACGGTTTCGACGGAGCAATCTAGCGCGGGCGAGGCAGTGACCCAGGCGCGTTCCACGGCGGCAAGCTCTGTCGACATCTCGATGCCCTCCTGGCAATCGCGATCCGCAAAGCGCGCATCATCCCGGCACGGATCGGAATGGGACATCGCCGTCCCAAAGTGACCGACACTGGCGGCAATACGGTCGCGGATCGAACGTTACGGCGACCTCATGGCAAAATCCGCTCCAGCCGCGGCGCGCTTCACCGCAACTTCGTCGCAAGGTTAATTTGAAGTCTAATGAAGCAATTTACGCGAGGAGACGGCCGCGCGAGAGCCATGGCTCGCGATCGCGGCTACGCCGTTAGCGAGTCCTTATGGTTAAGGGCCGCCACGCGCTGGCGAGGCGCGCTTCAAGTCTCCGGCTGGCATCCAATTTGCTGATGAACCTATAAATCGTCCCTCGATCCGACCGCGGCAACGATAACAACCATCTGAGGTTCACCTTGAAAGCCCTCGACCTCGTCTCGCTCGGCACCAAGCATGTTCGCAACGCCCTCTCGGAAGAGCTCTATCTGCGTACCGGACGCGACGTCACGCGCCCGGCCGCGATTTTCGCGGAGGTGGTCGAACGCTGCAATTACAAGTGCCGCTATTGCGACTATTGGCGCCGCCCGAACTACCGCGACGAGATGTCGATCGGCGAATGGCAACGGGCGCTCGCGAGCCTGAAGGAATTCATCGGCGCCTATCACGTCGAGTTCGCCGGCGGCGAGCCCTACATCAAGAAGGGCTTTCTCGATCTCTTGCGGTTCTGCCGCGACAACGACATCCATTGGGGCGTCACCACCAACGGCGGCGCCTATCTCAACAAGAAGATCGTCGCGCAAACCGTCGAGGCGCGCCCGTTCAACATCAATATCTCGATCGATTCCACGGACCCCACCATCCACAATTATTCGCGCGGCGTCGAAAACTCCCTGAGCGACATCGTGCAGGGCATCCGCAATGTCGCCGAGCAGCGTCGCGCCGAAGGTCTGGACTTCCCGATCATCATCAAGCCGGTCGTGCACAAGCTCAACTTCCGTCGCCTGCCCGAGATGGTCGACTGGATCCAGCAGATCGGCGCCACCGCGCTGAGCTTCCAGCCGGTCGAGCAGGGCACGCAGGAGGTCGAGGACGAGCTGTGGATCGGCGAGAGCGAGATGGACGATCTCATCAAGGTCCGCGACGAGCTGCTACGCCTGAAGCGCGCGGGCGCGCCGATCCTCAACGGCGAGGCCGTGCTGCGGGCCTGGCCGAACCATTTCCGCCGCGAGAAGGCGCCGAAGGAAGTGATGCCGTGCCGGGTCGGCATGCGGAACTATTTCATCCGCTCCGACGGCCGCCTCGAAGTGTGCTGGTTCTTCAAGCCGATCGGCAACGTCCGGACCCAGACCGCCCGCGAGATCTGGTACAGCGAGGAAGCGCAGGCCCGCCGCAAGGAAACCATCGCCTGCGACAAGCTGTGCCTGTTCACCTGCCTCGCCCAGCGCACGCTGCAGGACAAGCTGAAGATGGGCCTGACGCTGCTGACCAACACCAAGGCAGCCTGACGCCGCAAGAGAGAAACAACAAAGCCCGATCGGTCCAGCGGACGGATCGGGCTCTTGCTTGAGCGGATGAACGCAGCCGGTCAGCCCGCAAACAATTTCCGAAACAGGCTGGCGGATTCCGGAAACTGGCCGTTGTCGATCTGCGTCGGCCACAGGCCATCGACATCGAAATAGGCCGCATAGGCGATGGCGGCCTGATTGGCGGCGAACCAGTCGTGCATCTGCTGCACGAAACTGGCGTTGTCGCCGGAATGGCCGACGCCCCATTCCGGATAGCTCATCAGCTTGCCGTGCTTTGCCGCGAACGCGCGTTGCCATTCCAGGCCGAACGGAGCCTTAAGATAGGAATTGGTCCAGCGCTCGGCCGCGCTACTCTCCGATTTGAAGTCGTAGACGTCGAGGCCGATGAAATCGACGACGTCATCGCCGGGATAGGCTGTAGCGGCCGGCATGTCCTGCGGCCCCCAGCCCGGGCACCAGTCGAACTTGAAGCTGCTTGAATGCCGACGGAAGATTCCCACCACACGGCGGAACGCCTTGACGTAGTCGTCCTCATGCCCCCCGGCGAACCAGCCCATGTTGGAGATGTTCATCTCCCAGCCGAGGCGAATGATCGCCTTCGGATGTGCTGCCGCGATCGCGAGCGCGGCCGCCTCGAACTCGGCGTCGTGCGCGCCGCCGGCGACATCGGCGAGCGGCGTGCCGGTGATGGTGAGCGGCACCGACCAGACCACATTGCGCGCCGGATTGAGCTTCTTCCAAAGCCCCGGCACCCAATCCAGTTTGTGAAAATCCTCCCAGCTGGCCTGACCATAGAAGTCGACGCCGAGCACCGACGAGCGCGGCCGACCGAGCCATGTCTCCCAGGCCTGCAGCACGTGCTCGCGGCCGGTCTCGCCCCAGTTGACGAACGCACCGGCGAAGCGTGCTGAATTCGACCCAAGCCACGACCGGCCTGACGGAGCGGCGCGCGCAGTCGACAGTCCGCTCAGGGCAAGCGCCGCGACGGCGAAGACGTCGCGCCGCGTGAGTCCGCGATCAGTTGGCATGACGTGCTCCGACAAACTCGCGCGCAGCGCGCGTCCCAAAAGCGCACAGCGCCGACAGCGCGGCTGTCTCGAAATGGACTGATGGCGCCGCCTGCGGTCTGACCGCGCCACTCGTCCGCTGGAAATGCCACCAAATCTGCATGCGCACCTGCCTGCGCCGACCTCGTCGGCAATCGAGCCAGTAACACTGCAATATCCGGGCAACGTCGCGATCCAGCGTCAAAATCGCGCAGCCGGACGTTTCCTTCCGATCCGTTAACCGATGCTGCGCGCCGCCATTTACCATTGCTTAACCATCAGCGCCGTCGATGGGGTCATCAAAATCCTCCGGCACCGATCTTGCTGAACTGGGGTTCAGGACAAGTCTGGCGGCCACGATGTTCCGCCCTGAAACGGTGACGCCGGAGAGAGTTACAAGATGAACCCTGTCGCGTTGCTGACCCCGACCTACGGGCGCGATCTGGAAATCTGCACGCTGCTCTGCGAGAGCGTCGATCGCCACGTCACGTCCTTCTCCAGGCATTATCTGCTGGTGCCGGATTGCGATCTGCCGCTGTTCGCGCCGCTCGCCAGCGAGCGCCGCATCATCATCCCCGCTTCCTCGTTCCTGCCCGACTGGCTGCGGCCGCTGCCGCGCATGATTCAGCGCAAGCGCCGGCAGTTCTGGTGGTCGCTGCGCGCCAAGCCGGTGAACGGCTGGCATGTGCAACAGATCCTCAAGATCGCGGCGACGATCGCACTGCCCTATGAGCGGTTCTGCATCCTGGATTCCGACATCGTGTTGTTCCGCGATTTCGATCTCGCGCGCTTCCAGTATCCGAACACGATCCCGCTCCTGAAAATGGCCGACGCCGTCACCGCCGACCAGCCGCGTCATTCGCGCTGGCTCGCGACCAGCCATCAGCTCATCGGCCTGCCGACGCCGCCGTTCCCGGCGCCGGACTTCATCGGGCACATCATCTTCTGGGACAAGCAGACCACCCGCGCGCTCGCCGAGCGGATCGAGGCCGTCTCCGGCATGAGCTGGATCGAGGCGCTGTGCCGGACCCGCGAGTTTTCCGAATATCTGCTGTACGGCTTCTTCGTCGAAAACGATGAGGCGTCTGCGCTGCGTCACTCCGTCGTGCCCAAGACGCAATGCGTCAGCTACTGGGATGATCCGACCCTGAGCAAGGACGAGCTCACACGGCTGCTGCTGCGTGCCAACAGGGACGACGTCGCGTTCTCGATCGCGTCGTTCTCGGGCACGCCGGTCGCGACGATTCGCGAGGTGGTGGCCGAGAGCGACGCCATCCTGGGCTCAATGGCGGCGACACGGCCTGCGGAGCTCGCCGCATCATGCTGATCGGACAGGCCAGCATCAATTTGACCGCCAACGTGCTCTCGGCGCTGCTCGGCCTGTTCAGCGTGTTCATCTTCACGCGGTTGTTCGCGCCGCATGATTATGGCGTCTACCTGCTGGGTGTCGGCTTCGCCTCCGTCATCTCCGTCTTCCTGGTCGGCTGGTTTCGCAACCTGATCCTGAGCGGCCACGGCCGTGACGACGGCACCAATGTCCGCGGGCCGGTGGCGTCGGGCTATCTGATTTGCTGCCTCACCGCGCCGATCGCCTATCTGCTCGCCCGTCTCGTCGGCCTCGATGGGACCGCTGCGCTGGCCGCGGTCGTTCTCGCAATCGCGATCGGCCTGTTCGAGCTGACGCAGGACCTGCTGCGCGCCCGGCTGCAGGCACTCTCGGTGATGAAGGCGACGCTGGTCCGCGCCGGCGCCCTGCTCGGCTTCGGCGCCGTCGTCGCGCTGGTCAGCCCGACCGGCATCCTGCTGCTGCTCGCGGCCGCCGCGGCCTATCTTGTCGCCGTGATCGTGCAGTCGCGCCGCGCATGGCGCGGCACCATCGTGAGTTTCGACCGCACCGACCTGCGATCGCTGGCCCGCACCGGCCTGCCGTTGACCGTCTCGCTCACACTGCTTGCGATCTCGAGCGTGACCGACCGTTTCATGATCGCCAACCTGATCGGCGCGGCCGATGCCGGCAAATATGTCGCGGCGCTCGACCTGGTGCGCCAGACCCTGATGATGCCGGCGATGAGCATGGCCGCGGCGTTCTTCCCTATGGCCGTGCAAATCCAGGCCCGGCAAGGCGACGCCGCGGTCAGGAGCCACCTCGCCGACTGCCTCGAACTGCTCGCCGGCGTCACGCTGCCGGCCTGCCTCGGCTTTGCGCTGATCGCTCCGCATGTCGCCAACATCATCCTCGGCGTCGATTTTCGCGCGATCGCGGGCGAGATCATGCCGATCATCGCGATCGCCGTACTGTTCCAGGTGCTGACGCAGCAATATCTGCATGCGAGCTTCCTGCTGTCAGGACGCAATTCCTTCTATCTGATCAACACCGCCTCGATCATCGCGGCGAATGTGATCCTGTCCTACGCGCTGGTCAGCCTTGACGGCACGGTCGGCGCAGCCTGGGCGCGGCTCGGCGCCGACATCACCGGCTTTGCCTGCGCCCTGATCCTGAGCCGCTCCGCTTTCCGGATTCCAATCCCGCTTGGCCGCCTCGCTTTGATCGTCATCGCCGCACTCGCGATGGCGCTCACCGTCGGCGCGCTGGACCGCGCTCTGCACCTCGCCGATCTGCCCGCCAGCATCGTGCTGATCGGCGCGGGGTTCGCCGTCTACGCCGCGCTCTGCTGGCTGTTCGACATCGCGCGCCTGCGCAGCCGGCTGAAGCAGGGCCTCGCCAAGTTCCGTACCAAATTCGCAAACAGCAATGTCGGGTGAGCCGATGAACAAATCCCTTGCGCTTGCTACACGTCCTGCCTCGCGCGCCGAAATCGCGGCGCCGGTTCCCGCTGAGATCCATCCGGAATCGCTGCTCGCCCTGCCGCCCGGCGAGGCCAAGCAGAGCCTGCTCACGGTTCACAGCATCCTTGAAGCCCGGTTGCCGGCCGGGCCGCTGTCGATCTACGAAGCCGGCGGCGGCTCGACCAGCTATCTGCCGCTCGGCGTGCTGCGCCGTGCGCATGTGACCGTCGTCGACATCGACGCCGATCAGATTCGCAACAACAGCTATGCGCAGGAAGCCGTCCTGGGCGACATCCAGACCTATCGTTTCCCGCCGCAGCGATTCGACCTGATCATCTGCTACAACGTCATCGAGCACATTCCCGACGTGGAGGCCGTGCTGAGCGGATTCTGCGAGGCGCTGAAGCCGAACGGGCTGTTGCTGATCGGCGCGCCGAACCCGAAGTCGCTGTCGGGCATCGTCACGAAGTATTCCCCGCACTGGTTTCACGTCTGGTTCTATCGCACCATCCGCGGCGAGAAGAATGCCGGGCTGCCGGGCGAGGCGCCGTTCCCGACCCATTTCCATCCGCTGGTGACGCTGGCCAATCTCGAAGCGTTCGTGGCCGACCGCGGGCTGCAGGTCATCTACCGGAAGAAATACGAGAGCCCGCGCTATCCCGAGATGCGCCGGCGCAAGCCTGTTCTCGCGGCCGTGATCGACGCGGCGGCGAAGGCGATGAATGCATTGCTGCCGGGCAAGATCGACGTCCGGCACGGCGACTATCACGTGATCTTGCGGAAGCTCGGATCATGAACGCACTGTGGTCAGAAGCCAGGGTCAAGGTCAGCCATCGGCTGGCGATGCATGTGCAGGTCGAGCGTTTCCGCCTGAACAATGCGACGCCGATGGTGACCTTCACCTTTGATGATCTGCCGAAGAGCGCGGCGACGTTCGGCGCCGACATCCTGGAATCCTACGGCGCCCGCGGCACATTCTACGTGTCGGGCGGATTGGTCGGGCTCGACGCGCCGGACTGGAGCAGCGGCAGCGCCGACGATGTCGTCTCGCTACATCGCCGCGGCCACGAGATCGGTTGTCACACCTTCTCGCACCGCCGCGCCTGCGATCTCGACGAGACCTCGCTGGCCGCGGAGATCGCGCGCAACCGCACCTATTTCCATTCGCTCGATCCGACCATGCCGGTCGAGACCTTCGCCTACCCGTTCGGCTACGGCTCCTATGCTCGGAAGCACCAGCTGAAGTCCGAATTTCGCACCTGCCGCAGCATCGTGCCGGGCGTGAACAGCGGCGAGGTCGATCTGCAATTCCTCCGCGCCATGCCGCTGATCGACCGCCAGATGCCGCGCGAGCGGATCGACATGGCGTTCGCCGAGGTGGCAAACATGAACGGTTGGTTAATTTTCTACAGCCACGACGTCGCCGACGTGCCGAGCCTCTACGGCTGCTCGCCTGACCTGATGACTTACGCGCTGGAAGCCGCGGCGCGGCGCAATGTCCCTGTCTTGACGATGGCGGAGGCATTTCGATGCGGCCGCGCTTAAACCCTTTGTTTGCCTTTCTGGTGAATAGTTGGCGAATGAGTATGGTTAATTTTTCGTGTTGCGTTTTTTCCGCGTCGTCTCGTGCGCGTTGCGTGGCCCGAAAGAGTGCTCCTCAGCCGATGCGTGCGGCCATTCAGATGGAAGCTGGGGTCGATGCTTAGCTATGACCAGCCGATCAACCGGGCCAGTCCGGAGCCGCGCCGGGCCGCAATCCCGGCCGGCTTCAACGTGCTCGAACTGATCCGGTTGTTGTGGGCGCGCAAGGTCGCGATTGTCTCAGTCGCCCTGCTCTGCGCCTGCATCGCGGTCGCGATCGGCAAAAGCCTGACACCGAAATATACCGCCGGCGCCCAGCTCTATGTCGACCCGCGCGAGTTGCAGCTCGTCGAGCGCGAACTGACCCCGCGCGCCCAGGACGTTTCCGGCCTCTCGATGGTGGTCGAGAGCCAGTCGCGCCTGATCACGTCAAACAATGTGCTGCTGCAGGTGATCCGCGACACCAACCTGGTCAAGGATCCCGAGTTCGGTGGCGGCGCCGCAAGCAAGGGTCTGCTCGCAGCGCTGCTCGGCCTGTTCGGCATCGAGCCGCGGCAGACCGCGGAACAGCAACAGCAGATCGAGATGAACACGCTCGATACGCTGAACCGCCATATCAACGTCAAGAAGACGGATCGCACCTTCATCGTCGACATCGATGTGTGGTCGCACGACCCGGTCAAGGCGGCGATGCTCTCGAACGCGATCGCCAAGGCCTATCTCACCGAGTCCAAGAAGTCGCAGGCCGACGCTGCGCGGCGCGCCACTCGCGACCTGTCCGGCCGCCTGAAGGAGCTGCAGCAGCGCCTGCGCAACGCGGAAGAGGCACTCGCAACCTATAAGGCACAGAACAATTTCTTCGGCTCGCAGGATAATCTGCTCACCGACCAGCAGCTCTCGGTCGGCAACCAGCGGCTGGCCGGGGCACGCGCGCTGACGCTCGATGCCCAGGCCAAGTACGACCAGATCGAGGCCAGCCGCCGCGGCTCGATGGATCCGGGCGCGATTCCCGAAGCCCTGCAGTCGCCGACCATCGCCAATCTGCGCTCGCAATATGCCGATGTGAAGAAGCGGCAGGCCGAGCTGCAGGGCGAGCTCGGGCCACGGCATCCGGCGCTGCGTCAGATCGAACAGCAGGTCGAGGATCTGCGACGGACCATCAAGGAAGAGATCGACCGCGTCGCGCTGTCGGCGAAGAACGATCTGACCCGGGCACGCGACTACGAGGCCTCGCTCAACAAGGCGCTGGATGTCCAGAAGCATCAGAGCGTGCAGATGAGCCAGGCGTCGGTGCGGCTGCGCGACCTGGAACGTGAGGTCGATGCCAGCCGCGATGTGTACCAGTCCTTCCTCAAGCGCTCGCGCGAGACCGAGGAGCAGGAGAGCCTCAACACCTCCAGCGCGCGCGTGATCGGCGATGCCACGATCCCGCAGCAGCGGACCTTCCCGCCGGCGATGAGCCTGCTCGCGATGATCGGCTTCATATTCGGCGGGCTCGCCGCCGCGGCCTGGATCGTTGCCGCCAGCCAGCTGGCGCCCGGCGCCGATCCGGTCCGCGCCAAGCTCCAGCCGAAGCAGGACGCCGCACCGGAACGGCAGCCCGTCATCGCCAAGGTGAAGCCGCCTGTGCAGGCACCGTCCGCGGCACAGCCGGCGGCCGTCGCGATCGACAAGCCCGTGATCGAGAAGCCGCTGATCGCCGAGCTGCAAGAGACCGACGTCATGCGCACGCTTGGCGTAATCCTGACCGGCGACCATCCTGCCGACGTCACGCATTTCGGCTGGCCGACGCTGCGCACCAGTTCGGCACTCGGCCCGTTCTCGAACACGATGCGCCAGATCCATGCAGCACTGGCTGCGGGAGTTGCCCCCAAAGCCGTCCCCGTGCTGGCCGTGATCGGCACGGGCGACGACCCGGATCGCAGCGTCGTCGCGTTGAACATCGCCCTCGTCGCCGCGCGCGACGGCGCCCGTGTCCTGCTGATCGATGCCGACACCACCGCCCACACCCTGACCGACTGCGTCGCGCATCCCGGCCAGAGCAAGCCGAGCCGCCTCGACTGGCTCACCATCGGCAGCAAGGCGTCCCGCGCCGTCAACACCGCAAACGGCATCGCGATCCTGCCGGCGATCAAGGACAATCCCGCCAAGGCCTGCGAGGCGATCCGGAAGGCGATTGCGCAGGCGCGCTCCGCCGGCGGCCATGACCTCGTGATTCTGGACGGGCCGTCCATGACGTGGGGTGCCGACGAACGGCGGCTGTTCGAGGTCGCCGACGGGTTGATCGCCGCGCTGCCGGTGGATCGCGACATCAACGCGTCGATGGAAGACATCATCGCCGCGCTCGGCGAAGCCGAACGCAAGCTCGCCGGCGTCGTTCTCAACGAATTGCAGTCCACCGTCGCAAGTCGGCAGCACGACAAGCAGTATGCCTGAGCGACGCGCCGGCCGCGTCGCGTTGTGCTCCGCCCCTGCAACAGCGATCGCGAGTTGATCGTCAATGACACGACCGTCGATATCAGCCATCATCGCCGCAGCTTCCATCCTGCTTTGCAGCGCGGCACAAGCTTGCCCTGACCTGATCGCGGGCGTCCCGGCGGATCGGCTCAAAGCCCTGTCACGCGGCGTCAACGCCGATGGCTGGATCGCCGATCCGCGGTCAGCGCCGCCGCGCCGCCTGCTGCTGCAACTGCGCAAGGCCGGCATGACCCATATCCGGCTGCCGGTGCCCGCCGACTTCGTCATGCCGCGCTTCGCGGCGAAGGCGGATATCGACCGGCGCCTGCACACCGTCGACGCCGCGCTGAAGACCCTGCTCGCGCTCGGCTATGCGGTGTCGGTCGACCTGCATTCCGGCGAGCGCTTCAACGCCCTGCACAGGGACGATCCGCCCGGCGCGATGAGCGAAATGAAAAGCGCATGGACCGGGTTCACGAGGCTGATGCAGCGCTATCCCTCCGATCGCGTCTTTGCGGAGCTGTTGAACGAGCCTGACATCGACGCCACGCAGTGGCAGGGCGAAGTCCGGGAGCTGGCCGGCTTCATTCGTGGGCTGCTTCCGCAGACGACGCTGATCACAGGGCCGGTCAACTGGCAGCGCGCGGATTCCCTGCCGGGCTTCACTCCGCTCGACGATCCGAACGTCGTCTACGCCATCCACTTCTACGATCCGATGGTGTTCACCCATCAGGCGCATTGGGATCCAGCCGAGCCGCTCCACGACGTCACTGGACTGCCCTATCCGATGCGGGCCGACGATCCCAAGGTTCAACAGTTGCGGGAGCAACTCGCCGCGCTCGACAAGCGCAAGGCGCTCGCCATGCTGGACAGGGCAATTCCCGATCGCGGAATCGACAAATGGCTCGCGCCTGCAGCCGCCTGGCAGCAGCAATATTCGCGTCCGATCATCATCAACGAATTCGGTGCGCTCAAGGCCGGGGCTCCGCGCGACAGCCGTCTGCGCTGGCTCGCCGGCGTGACGGACTACGCCCGGCAACATTGCTGGGGCTGGACCCATTGGGAAATGATGCAGGGTTTTGGCCTCGCCGTCACCGGCAAGGCCGACCCCGAAACGCTGAAAGCGTTGCTCGGGACGCGCTAGCTCACTTGGTTAACTTGATCTTACACAATGCACGGCTAGATCGACGATGCGGAATTGGCACGCCGGACGTCCGGTCATTTTAGGTCAGAGCTCGTGCGCGCAGAGATAGCCCCGCGGCCGCTGTTGGCCGGCGACCTCGTTCCTGCACTCGGCATCGCCGTGGCATCGATCGCGTTCGCGCCGATCCTGCAGGCGGCCAACGCCGGGCTCGCAATCGCCGTCGAAAGCCTGATCGGCTGCGCCATCGTGCTCGCGGCGCCGGCCTATGCGCCGTCGATCGCCATCTTCATCATCTTCTTCCAGAATCTGTTCGTCTCGATTCTGTCGTCCTACATGACAACCGAGCAGGAGATGGATTTCGTCAAGGGCTACAATTTCCTCGTTTGCGCGATGATGTGGCTGGTCACGCTGGCGCTCTATGCGCTGCGCGAGCGCAAGCATTCGCCGGAGATCGACCGGATCATGAAGTGGGGGTTAGCTACCCTCGCGGTCGTGACGGCGTATTTCCTGCTCGGCGCCGTGCAGGACTCGCATGCGGCACTGGTCTATCTGCGCAACATCGCGCTGCCGCTGTTTCTGTTTCAGCTGTCGCTGCTCACGGCTGCAACGTTCGAGATCCGCATCACGCCCTTCCTGGTGACCGTCGCCACGCTGCTGATCGTCTGCGGATATGTCGAACTGCTGTTCCGCGATTTCTGGCTCTCCATCACCAACGGCTACACGTTCTGGCACTTCGACGAGTTGAAGGCGAGCCGCTCCGGATCCTGGGAAGCCGAGATGCGCGCAACCGGCAACGTCCCGGTGGATCTGATCGACCGCTTCCGCTTCAGCTTTCTCAACAGCCCGCTGTTCGAGGATCTCGGACTCTCATCGTTGCTGCGCATCTTCGGGCCGAACATGAGCCCGATCAGCTTCGGCTACGGCGTGGCCTTCTCCATCCTGTTCCTGTTCGCGGTCGGATATCGCTGGCTGGCGCTGGCCGCGGTCCCGCTGCTGATCTGCTGCAGCGTCAAGGGCGCGCTCGTCCTGGTCATCTTCGTAGGCCTGGCTTGGACGGCAACCTGGCTGCTCGGCGCGGTCAGCACCCTTGCCGTCGCGCTCGTTGGGCTCGTGCTGTACGCCATCGCGGCCATCCATATCGGACTCGAGATCGGCGATTTCCACGTGATCGGCTTCATGGGCGGATGGGATGGCTTTCTGCAGAACCCGATCGGCCGCGGGCTTGGCGTCGGCGGCAATCTCTCCGAGGGTTACTTCTCGATCGACTGGAACGCCGCGCAGGCGGCCGGCACGATGGACGGCGCGGTGGAGAGCGCCGTTGGCGTCTTGCTCTACCAGATGGGCATCGGCGCAGTGGCGCCGCTCGGCTTCTTCTTCGCGATGGCGCTGAAGGCCTGGCGCCTTTACGCGTCCTCCGGAATTCTGATCCAGGGGCTGGCCGCGTTCGGCACGATGGTCGTGCTGGTGAACGGCATCTTCCAGGAAGAAGCCCTGTTTGCGCCGCCGGCGCTCGGGCTGTTGCTGTGCCTGACCGGGCTCGTGCTCGGCCATCATTTGCGCACGCAAGGCGACGAGGGGAACGCCTCCGCGCGATAGCGCAAGGCACGCAAGCAAAAGCCCGGCCGCACGGCGACCGGGCTTTTCTCGACTTGCGCCGTCAGAGCGCCTTGATCTGCACCTTGCGGAACTTGACCACGCCCGAACCATATTGGAGCGCGACATAGCCGTTGGCGTGCTTGGAGTCCTGGGCGTCGACAGTTTTCTGGCCGTTCAGCGTCACCACGAAATGCGGGCCCTGCGCCGTGATCTCGTAGACGTTCCACTTGCCCGCCGCCTTCGGCATCGGATCGACCTTGCCGACGTCGACGATCGCGCCGGTACCGTAGGTCGGATCCGGCCGCTTGTCGAAGATGTTGACCTCGTAGCAGACCTTGGAATCGATCACCTTGTTGCCTTCGCAGCGGATGAAGACGCCGCTGTTGGCGTCCTCGTCGGTCCAGAACTCGGCTCGTATCTGGAAGTCCTTGTATTGCGTCTTGCTGACGAGATAGGAGAGATCCTTGCCGTCGAGCTTGTCGGCGACCAGCGCGCCGTCCTTCATTTCCCAATTGGCCTTGCCGACCTCGTCCCAGTCGCCCTTCCTGGAGCTGTCGAGCAGCGTGACCCAGCCGTCATCGCCCGATGCGGTGGTGGAAAATTGCAGCGCGGCAGCACCGATCACAAGTCCTGCGGCAAGTATCGACAGATGCTTCTTCAAGGTCATCCTCCCGTTTTTGTCGGCGCGCAACCTATCATCGTCTGCAGCGGCGTAAATCCGTTTTTCATGTTGCAGCTGCGTTGTGTCACGGACCGATGTCGCAATCTTGAGAGCAGACATGCGCGGACGCGTCTTGTCCGGCGCAAGCGAGAGCGACTAGCATCGTGCGACATACGGGCGCGGCAGTTGCCCGGCTGACGAGAAACTGATCTGGGAGAATGCAATGACGGCGTCGAACCGGGCCTGGCGATACCTGATGATGCCGCTGGGCCTTGTGATCTTGCCGGCGCTTGCCGGGATGCTGAGCGTCAGCTCCGCGGCTGAGCTCAATCCGGCCGCCGTCACCTACACGCTGCCGGACCAGATTCCCTGGAGCCCGGCCGATGCGCGCGGCGCGCAGAATGCCGTCGTGGTCGGCGATCCGTCGAAGCCCGGTTTCTACATGGTCTACACCAAATGGACCAAGGGCAATCATTTCAGCCGTCCGCATTTCCATCCCAACGATCGCTACATCGTCGTGCTCAAGGGCACCTGGTGGGTCGGCTCGGGCCCGAAATTCGATCCCGATCACGGCACCGTGGCGATGCCGGCTGGAAGCTTCGTCACCCATTTCGGCAAGCAGGTGCATTGGGACGGCGCCAAGGACGAGGACGCCGTGCTGCTGATCATGGGCGAAGGCCCGGCCACCTCGACCGAAGTGGAACAGAAGTAGCCGCGTTGCGCGCGGTGGCGGCGATGCTATCATCGCGGCCCGAGGAAGGGCTTTCGATGCATCCCGCCGCCAAGCTGCAATTCGCCCGCATTGTCGACGAGTTCGCGCGCTGGCGCGCCATTCCCGAACCGGAACGGCCGCCGGCGCCGGCCTGGTGGTGGGGCCCGGCGTTCGAAATGCGCGATGCCGCCGAACCCCTGCCGGCCGCGTGGAGCCGCCGGTTCCGCCTGCCCGACGGTGCGCGCTTTGCGGAGGCCTCGGTGGCACTGCGCCAGACACTGGCGGGCCAGGCAACACCGTCCTGGCCGTATGATTTCTCGCGCATGATCGCTTCGACCGATTCCGACGTCCGCGACCTGCCGGTGCAGCCGTCAGACGACAGCGCGTTTCCGCCCTAGATCGGGCTCGGCCTCGCTCATCGCCGCCTCATCCAGCGCCGGCTGCAGCGGCGGCGACACCAGCGCCGGCGACGTCTTCAACAGCTCGGCGAGATCGCGCGGCGGCAGCGGCCGGCTGAACAGGAAGCCCTGCATCTCGTCGCAGGCGTGCGCGCGCAGAAACTCCTGCTGCTCGGAGGTCTCGACGCCCTCGGCGACAATGGTCATGCCGAGCGCCTTGCCCATGCTGATGATCGCCTGCGCGATCGCGACGTCCTCGGAGTCATTGGGCAGATCGCGCACGAAAGAGCGGTCGATCTTGATGGTGTCGATCGGGAACTGCTTCATCAGCGACATCGACGAATAGCCGGTGCCGAAATCGTCGATCGCCAGCCGGATGCCGCGATTCTGGATCGCGTCGAGCACGCGGACCGCGCGCGTCACGTTGCGCATCACCATGCTCTCGGTGACCTCGAGCTGCAGCAGCGACGGCGGCATGCCGCTCGCCGCCAATGCTTGGTCGATGTCGTCGAGCAGATGCGGGTCGCCGAACTGCCGCGGCGAGAGGTTGACCGCCATGGTCACCGCCTTGAGACCGCGGTGCTGCCACGCCATGTTCTGCGCGCAGGCTTCCTTCAGCACCCAACGGCCGATCGGCACGATCAGCCCGACTTCCTCGGCGAGCGGAATGAATTGCCCCGGCGAGACCTTGCCGAGCTCGGGATGGGTCCAGCGCAGCAGCGCCTCGACGCCGCTGATCTGCCCGCTCGCCATGTCGATCTTGGGCTGATACTCGAGCGAGAATTGGTCGCGCTCGAGCGCGCGGCGCAGCGCGCTCTCCATCGTCAGGCGCTCGATCGACTGCGCCCTGACCTCGTTGGAGAAGAAGCGGAAGCCGTTCTTGCCATCCTCCTTGGCGAGATACATCGCCATGTCGGCATTCTTGGTCAGCGTCTGCACGTCGGAGCCGTCGGCCGGATACATCGCGATCCCGATCGAGGCCGTGGTGTGGCACTCATGCCCGCTGAGCTGCAGCGGCTGGCTGAGGGAGACCAGGAGATCGCCGGCAATACGCTCGACGTCGTGACGTTCGGTGGTCTCCTCGAGGATGACCACGAACTCGTCGCCGCCGAGCCGCGCCACCACGTCGCTCGCGCGCAGGGATCCGCGCAGCCGCTCGGCGATCGCCACCAGCAGCATGTCGCCGGCGTCATGGCCGAGCGAGTCGTTGATGATCTTGAAGCGGTCGAGATCGATGAACAGCACCGCGAGCTGCCGGCGATGGCGGTCCGCCGCGGAGATCGCGTGACGCAGCATCTCGTTGAACGTCTCGCGGTTCGGCAGATTGGTCAGGCTGTCGTGCGAGGCGAGATATTCGATGCGCTCGTCGGCCTTGTGCTTCTCGTCGGCGCGGTCGAAGCTTTCGAGCGCGAACGCCAGATTGTCGGCGAGGCGCTGCAGCAGTTCGGCGAACTCCGGCGTGAACGTGTCCTTCTCGATCGCGACGAAGATCATGACGCCGACCACCCGCCCGCTGACGATCAGCGGGAACGAGGCGCCGGACTGCGTTCCGTCGAGGCGAGCCCGCTCATGGAAAGCGGCGGTCTCGCTATCCGCAAAGTAGTCGTTGATGATGCAGGCCTTGCCGGAGCGGAACGCCCGGCCGCAGGCGCCGCGCCCCTCGGGATGCGCCTCGCTGGTCGAGAGCGTCACCTGGCGCGCGCCCTCCGCCGCCGGGCCCGCGATCGCAACCATCCGGAGATAGTCGCTTCCGGGCTGCGCCAGCACGATGGTGGTCGAGGTGAACTTGCCGCCGGTCGCCGCCGCCTCGCAGACCAATTGATAGAGCTCGGCGCGGGACTTCGCCCGCATGATCGCCTCATTGGTCGCGCTCAGCGCCGCGAACATCCGTGACAGCCGCTCCTTCTGCTCGTCGGCCCGCGCCTTCTCGTCGGCGCGGTCGAAATTGGCCAGCGCAAACGACACGTTTTCCGCGAGCCGCTGCAACAGCGCCATCATCTCCGGGCTGAACGTGCCGAATTCGCTGGACAGGAACACCAGCGCGCCGATCGCCTCGCCGTTCTTGAGCAGCGGCAGCGCCGCGCCGGACTTGCTGCCGCTGTCGCGGACGACCGGGTAGACATGCGAATCGGGGCCGAAATCGCTGAGATAGTCGTTGCTGATGCAGGGCCTGCGGGTCCGGATCGCAACGCCGGTCAGCGTCTGCCCCTCCGGACGGGTCGCGTCGGCCGACAGCAGAACCTCGCGCGCCCGCACACGGTCCGGGCCGGAGGCCGCCACATTGTCCAGGAAGGCTTCGCCCGGGCGCACCAGCCTGATGGTGGCCGAGATGAACTGACCGCCGACCGCCGCAGCATCGCAGACCAGATCGAACAGCTCGCTGCGGGATTTCGCCCGCATGATCGCCTCGTTGGTCGCGCTCAGCGCCGCGAACATCCGCCGCAGCCGCTCTTTCTGCTCCTCGGTTCGCGCCTTCTCGTCGGCGCGCTCGAAACTGCCCAGCGCATAGGAGACGTTGTCGGCGAGCCGCTGCAACAGCTCGCCGAACTCAGACGAGAAGGTGTTGCGCTTGGCGGAGATGAACAGCATCACGCCGACCGGCTCGTCGTCGACGATCAACGGAAATGCCGCGCCGGATCGCGCATCCTCGCGGTCGATGACGTCGCGGAACGGGTTGTTGGCGACGTCGCCCAGGAAATCATTGTTGATGCAGGCACGCCGGGAACGGTACGCCCTGCCGCAGACGCCTCGTCCCTCGGGCCGCGCCTCGCTGCGCGAGACGTTGAGACGGCGCGCATTCTCCGCGGTCGGTCCCGCGACCGCCATCATCTCCAGGTAATCGTCGCCGGGCTTGGCGATCAGGATGCTGGTGGAATTGAAGCCGCCGCCATGCGCCGCCGCCGCGCAGACCAGCTCGAACATCTCGAGCCGCGACCTCGCACGCATGATCGCCTCGTTGGTCGCGCTCAGCGCGGCGAACATCCGCGACAGCCGCTCGCGCTCGGCATCGGCCCTGGCCTTCTCGGTGGCGCGGCCGAAATTGTCGAGCGCGACCGAGACGTTCTCGGCGATCCCGGCCAGCAGCGTGATGATCTCCGGGTCGCGCGCCCAGGAATTGCCGGTAAAGAAGATCAGGACGCCGACGCTCTTGCCGAACCGGGTCAGCGGCAGCGCGACGCAGGCCATCAGGCCGCTGCCGCGGGTCGGCGCCGCGCTCGCCGAGATCGGAATGTCGTGCTCGACGCACGGCCGCTGGGTCCGGAACGCCTCGCCGCAGATGCCTTTGCCGTAGACATTATCCGGATCGGCCGAGAAGCGCGTCTGCGTGATCAGCTCGAGCGCCTCGCCGGTGCCGGCGACGGGCTCGAGCCAGTGCGCGTCGGGTTCGGCCAGCAGCACCACCGTAGCGAAGGATTTTCCGCTGAACACCGCGGCATCGCAGACCCGCTGATAGAGATCGTGCTCGGTCTTGGCGCGAAGGATGGCCTCGTTGGTCGCGCTGATTGCGCCGAACATGCGGTTCAACCGGCGCATCGCCCGCTCGCCGCTCTTGCGCGAGGCCTCATGGTCGAAATTGTCGAGTGCGTAGGACACGTTTGCGGCCATGCGCTCAAGCAGCGAGACGATCTCCTCGCTGAGCGAATTGACCTCCCGCCGCGTCACCATGAAGACGCCGACGCTGCGTCCGTTGCAGACCAGCGGCATCGCCGCCGCCGCCCCGACGCCGGCCGCCGCGGCGCCGCGGCGCCAGGCCACTGAGCGGGCATCGTTGACATAGTCGTTGCTAACGCAGGCGCTCTGATCGCGGAACGCCCGCCCGGCAACGCCTTCCCCTTCCGGCGCGTTGGCGAGCGTGGAAATCGTGATGCTGCGCAGACGCGCGACATCGTCGCCGTAGCCGGCCGCGAAGGTCAGCAAACCGGTACCCGGCTCCAGCAAAAACACGGTCGCAGCCAGGAAGCCCCCGCTCGTGAACGCGGCTTCGCAGACCTGTCCGTACAATTGTTCTGGTGATTTCGCGTACAGGATCGCTTCGTTGGTGGCGCTCAACGCCGCGAATGTACGCCCGATGCTCGACTGCACGTTCCCTGAAGGCCCCGGGGCCCACCCCTCCAATCTGGCGGGGAACATTGCCCGCGAGAGGCCTAAGTGGTGGTTAGCGTATCCGGCAAGTTGCGCGACAAAGTAAACGGCTGACGAACGCGCCAAGCCGTTTTCAGGGATAATACGGACCCCCGTGTACCAGGCTGAGGCGGAGGGCCGCGAGGCGCGGATTGCCGCCCGGCCCGGGCCGTCGGAGCCGTCAAATTCCGCATCGCGACCGCGCCCGTTCCATTCGGTGAAATCACGCCTACGAGCACCCTGCTCCCGGTATGGCGGACCGGATTTTCTGGCCTTGCTCGGTAAGCCGCGCTTTGACAGCATGACGGCGACAACAGCAAGCAAGACCCGCGCATCACGCGGGCAGACCGCGAGGAAAGCCCCATGCCGATCGTCCAGGCCGACCGTCTCACGCGCATCGGCGCGGCGCTCCTCAGGGGCGCCGGCGCATCGGAGGAGGAGGCCAGCGCGGTCGCCTCCGGCTGCGTCAACGCCAACCTCGCCGGCCACGATTCCCACGGCGTGATCGCAATCCCGACCTATATCGACCGCATCAAGGCCGGCCACATCGTCCCCGGCGCCAAATGGACCGTCGTGCAGGAGACGCCGACCACGACCGTGATCGACGGTCATTGGGGGTTCGGCTTCCACGTCAACGCCAAGGCGATGGAGATGACCATCAACAAGGCGAAGACCGCCAATGTCGCGGCCTGCACCGTGTTCCGGCAGAGCCATGTCGGACGGCTCGCGCATTATCCGCTGATGGCGATGCGCGAGGGCATGATCGGGATCGCCGCCGCCGATTCCGGCCGCTCGCCGAAGCATGTCGCCCCGTTCGGCGGCCGCGAGGCCCGGCTCGGCACCAACCCGCTGTCGATCGCGGTGCCGTCCGATCTCGAGGCGCCGTTCTATCTGGATATGGCGACCTCGGCGGTCGCCGCCGGCAAGATCCAGCTCGCGGTGGCGCGCGGCGAGACCATCCCCAAGGGCTGGATCATCGATGCCGACGGGCGCGACACCACTGACCCTGCGGACTACCGCAAGGGCGGCGCGCTGCTGCCGCTCGGCGGCACCGAGGGTTACAAGGGTTCGGGCCTCGCCGCGATGGTCGAGGTGCTGTGCGGCCTGCTCACTGGCCTCGGATTCGGCGTCGAGCCGACCGGCCGGCACAATGACGGCTGCTTCATGGCGGTGTTCAACGTCGCCGCGTTCCGCCCGCTCAAGGACTTCAGACGCGAGGTCGCCGACTTCGCCCGCTATCTGAAATCGACCCCGCCGTCGGAGGGAAGCCGCGGCGTGTTCTACCCGGGCGAGATCGAGCATCTGCGCGAAGTCGAGCGGCGCAAGAGTGGCATCGAGATCGAGGACGCGACCTGGGAGAAGCTGAAGGCGCTCGCCGCCGATTACAAACTCACCGAAGAACTCGACCTGCGCTGACACGTCGGGCCACAGGAGAACGACATGACACGGCAAATGGCGCTGGTTGGCTTCCTGCAGGCGCAGAACTGCACCAATCTGCCGGGTTCCTGGCGTCACCCGGAATCGCGCGACGATTCGATGTCGGCGGACTACTACCAGGAGATCGCGCGCATCCTGGAGCGCGGCAAATTCCACATGGCGTTCTTCGACGACCGCCTGGCGATGCCCGACCGCTACAACAACGATCACGCCCACACCGTCGAATACGGCATCCGCTGCGTGAAGATGGATCCGATCGTGGTGCTGACCACGATGGGCATGGTCACGACCAAGCTCGGCCTCGCCTCGACCGCCTCCACCACCTATTTCGAGCCGTTCGACGTCGCCCGCCGCTTCGCCACGCTCGACCTGATGACGAACGGCCGCGCTGCCTGGAACGTGGTGACTTCGGTCAATGACGGCGAAGCGCTCAACATGGGCAAGGCGCAGCATCTCGAGCACGATCACCGCTACGATCGCGCCGACGAATTCATGGAGGTGGTGCTCGGCCACTGGGATTCCTGGGAAGACGGCGCGCTGGTGATCGACAAGACAAGCGGCCGGTTTGCCGATCCGACCAAGGTGAAGCGGCTCGACCACAAGGGCGAGTTCTTCGCCTCGCGCGGCCCGTTCACGGTGCCGCGCTCGCCGCAGGGTCATCCCGTCGTCATCCAGGCCGGCGCCTCCGGCCGCGGCCAGCGCTTTGCCGGGCGCTGGGGTGAGGTGATCTTCACCGCCTCGCGCAACCTCGCCAGCGCCAAGCAGGGTTACGACGCAATCCGCGGCGAGGCCGTCAAGGCCGGGCGCGATCCGGACCAGATGTTCCTCTGCAATTTGATCACGCCGATCGCCGGCGCCACCAAGGCCGAAGCGGAGGATCGCATGGCCGTGATCCAGAAGCTGCCGCTCGAGATCGACGCGCTGTCGCTGCTCGCCGAAGCGCTCAATTTCGATTTCGGCGCCAAGCCGATCGACGAGCCGCTGACGACCGAAGAATTGCAGGGCATGCAAGGCATGATCGGCATGCGCGACGGCGTGTTGCGCGCCTCCGGCAAGAGCAATCCCTCGACCCGCGATTTCATCACCTTCTCCGGCCGCGCCCAGGTGCAGGACGCCATCGTCGGCGGCCCGAAGGAGATCGCCGACCGGCTGGAAGAAATGTTCGTCGGCCGCGGCTGCGACGGTTTTGTGGTCGCGGCGAGCTATGTGCCGGGCTCCTATGCCGACTTCGTCAACCACGTGGTGCCCGAGCTGCAGAAGCGCGGCCTGTTCCACAAGGACTACGCCGGCACGACGCTGCGCGAAAATCTCGGGCTCAAGCGCCCCGCTGCGGGCGCCTGGAAGATGCGCGCGCAAGCCGCCGCAGAATAGAAGGACATCATCATGCGTTGGCTGAAATTCACCGCCGCAGGCACCACCTCCTGGGGCCTCGTCGAAGGCGACACCGTCATCGCCGTCAACGGCGATCCGTTCGGTGAATGGAGCAGGACGTCGAAGACCCACGCGCTTGATGACGTCAAGATCGAGCTGCCGCTGATCCCGCGCACCTTCTACTGCGTCGGGCTGAACTATTTCAAGCATCTCAAGGAAGCCGCCGACAAGGCCGGCACGGTGCCGAACGTCCCTGATCGTCCCGAGATCGGCTATCGCGCGCAGAACGCGCTGATCGCCCACGACGATGATGTCGTGATCCCCGCAAGCGCGACCGAGAAGATCCATTATGAGGGCGAGCTCGTCGTGGTGATCGGCAAGAAAGCCAAGCATCTGACCGAAGCCAACGCGATGGACTGCGTGTTCGGCTACACCATCGGCAACGATGTCTCCGAGCGCAGCTGGCAGAAGGCCGATCGCGGGCTGTGGCGATCGAAGAACGCCGACACCTTCAAGCCGATGGGCCCGTGGATCGAGACCAATGTCGATCTCGACCGCATGGAGACCGCGATCCGCGTCAACGGCAAGGAGACCGGCCGCTTCCACACCAACGACATGATCTTCGGCATCGTCCCCTTCCTGGTCGAGCTGACGAAATATTTTACGCTGTCGCCCGGCGACGCGATCTGGATGGGCACCGACGGCGCGTCGCCCGACCTCAAAGACGGCGACGTGGTCGAGATCGATATCACCGGGATCGGGACATTGCGGAATCGGTTCGTGAAGGAGACGGTGTGAGGGCGGGTGGCTTGACCACCAGAGTCCATCGCGCACAATTGCTCGTCCCGTCATCCCCGCGCAAAGGCTTTGCCTTTGTCGCTGGAGGTGCGAGCCTTGCGGCGCACTTGCGCCGCTGGGCGAGCCTCGAAGGATGCACGGCCCCGCTGGTGGCCGTCGACCCTTCGAGACGGTCGCTTCGCGACCTCCTCAGGGTGACGGTGGTAGAGCCCAAGTGCGCGCTTCTCTCCATCTCGTCGTCCCGGCGAAAGCCGGGACCCATAACCATAGGGTCGCGTTGTTGAAGTGAGCTGCGGCTCCGGCGTCGCTCAAAGAATTACCATTCGTGGTTATGGGTCCCGGGTCGCGCTTCGCTTGCCCGGGACGACACTGTGTGTGGTCGCTTGTGAGTCACACGTCCACATTCTCGCGACATGATTTGTCCGAGCTTTGCATTTCGTTTCGCCCTCTCTCGTGAAGAGGGCGCAGGGAAAGTCGTATCCGCGGCACGATGATAGGTATCGCTGCGCTCCACCCTTCCTACATTTAGGCTAGCGCGTAGCCCTCGGCCGGCTCTTCACGTGATCGATGAAGGCGCGCAGCTTCGGCATGATCTGGCGATGGCCGGGATAGTAGAGGAACACGCCCGGCGTCAGCGGCGCGAACGGCTCCAGCACGCGGACGAGCTTCTTCTCCTTCACGGCGGCGGTGACCAGCGGTGCCGGCACCTGCGCCAGCCCCACACCTTCGATGGCTGCGCCGACCAGCGTCGGGAAGTCATGGCCGATGAAGGATCCCGATACGGCAAGCTCGATCGAACGTCCCTGGTCGTTTAGCGACCATGGCGCCAGCCCGCCGTTCGATCGCCGCAGCCGCAGGCAGGTGTGATCGCGCAAATCGTCCGGACGCCTGGGCCGGCCGCGGCGCGCGAGATAGTCCGGACTGCCGACGATGGCAAAAGGGAACGGCTTGGTCAGGCGCACCGCGACCATGTCCGGGTTGATGAACTGGCCCATCCTGATGCCGGCATCGAACCCTTCGGCGGCGATGTCGACCAGTTCCTCGCTGGCGGCGAGCTCGACCTCGATTTCGGGATACGCCTTGCAGAATGAGGCGATCAGTGGCTCCAGCAGGATCGGCACCACCGAGCGCGGCACGGTGAGACGCAACAGCCCGGCCGGCTTCTGCCCGAGCTCACGCGCCGCCCCGCTTGCGGCGACCAGTTCCTCGAAGGCAGGCCGCGCGCGCGCCAGAAATCGTTCGCCGGCTTCGGTCAGGCCGACGCTGCGGGTGGTGCGGATGAAGAGCACGGCGCCCACGCGGGCCTCGAGCGTGCGCACCGCCTGACTGATCGCCGACGGCGTCACCCCGAGCTCGGCGGCGGCGCGACGGAAACTGCGGTGCTGCGCGACGGCCAGGAACGCCTCGACCCCGTCAAGGGCACCGTGCCGGACTGTGAAGTTCTGCTTCATGGCCCGTCAACATTATCGCGAATAGTCGCCCACGGAAAGCGGTCGTACATCGGAGCCACAAGCAGCCGCACCGCGACGCGCGCTGCTCCATTCGACATCACGACATCCGTCGTGAGCGGAGACATGCGACCGATGAAAGCATTCCCTCACACCCTCCTCGCCCTCACCCTCACTTTGACAGGCGCCACTTCCATGACCGCTCCTTCCCTTGCCCAGGCACAAGCCACCTCCACCATCACCACCGGCGTGATGGTCATCCTCACCGTCAAGCCGGGCGTCACCCGCGAACAGGTGATGGCCGTGATGCCGGATGAAATCCGTCAGACCGTGCAGCTCTATCTCAATGGCAAGGTCCGCGAATGGTACTCGAAATCCGACGGGCGCGGCGTCGTCCTTTTGCTCGATGCCAAGGATACCGCCGAGGCGCACGCGATCATGGAGGGCCTGCCGCTCGCCAAGCAGGACCTGATGGACCACGACTATATCGCGGTCGGCCCGCTGCTGCCGCTCCGCCTGCTGTTGGCCAAGCCTTGAACGTCAAGGTCTTGAACGCAAGCCAACCGAACCGGATCGACAATCACCCAGGAAACCGACCGTGCCCCCCAGCTTCAACCTGCCATTCGTCCTCAGCGTCGCTGGCGCCTTCCTGACCAGTGCCGTGGTCGCCGTCATTTATGTCTGGCCCGCGCTCCGCGCGATGCCGCGTTATGACGCGTTGAGACTTCTCGCGGCTTTCCATGCGTTCAGGTTTTTAGGCATGAACTTCATGGTGGCCGGGTTCGTGTCTCCGCAGTTGAACGCGGATTTCGCCGGCCAGGTCGGCTGGGGTGATCTCATCGCTGCCGCCCTCGCGCTCATTGCCATGGCGGCACTGTCCTGGCGCTGGTCGATTGCCATTCCGATGGTCTGGATCTTCAACGTCTGGGGCACGCTGGATCTTCTCAACGCCTACTATATGGGCGTGAAGATCGGCGATCCCGGCCTGTTCGGCGCCGGCATCTATATTCCGGCGCTCTACGTGCCGCTGCTGCTGGTCAGCCATGTCATGGTGTTCATGATCCTGGCGAGGGGTGCATCGGCAGAGGCGCGGGATGGATCGAGCGATGCGACACCGGTCAACGCATCCGCGGTCCGATGATGGGTTTCGCTTCCGCCTTCGCTCTTCGAGCCACGGCGGACAAGTCGCTCTACCTGGACCGTCATCCTGAGGTGCGAGCGGAGCGAGCCTCGAAGGATGCACGGCCCGGCTGGTGGCCGTTCGCCCTTCGAGACGGCCGCTACGCGGCCTCCTCAGGGTGACGGGACTAAGAGTTGAGCCCGCGGCCCGGTCGTCGCCATGGCAGCACTTCCATCAGAACGGCAGCGCCACGCCGGTCTTGATCTCCTTCAGGATCACGTTGGTGCGGACGTGGCGGATGCCGGGGATGCGGAACATGAACTCGTCCAAGAATCTATTGTAGGCGTCCATGTCGCGCACGACGACGCGCAGATGATAGTCGGCGTCACCTGTTGTCGCGAAGCATTCCAGCACCTCGCGGCGCTTCATCACCCGCGCGACGAACTCGTCGACGAATTTGACGTCGTGCCGCTCCAGCGAGACGTGCAGGATCGCCGAGGTCGCAAAGCCCGCCTGCTGGCGCGCGACCAGCGCGGAATAGCCGGAGATGACGCCGGACTCCTCAAGCGCGCGGACCCGGCGCCAGCACGCCGAGGTCGACATGCCGACGGTCTCCGCAAGCTGCTGGTTGGTGGCGCGGCCGTCCCTCTGCAGCTCGGCGAGGATTTTTTCGTCTTGCTCTTCAACCATTGGGCAACTCTCGTTTCGGTAGAAAATACCGATACTCCTTCAATTTCGGAATAATCTACCACAATTGGTCCTCGCAGAGAATAGATGGGTAAGACCTACCAGGCATCCGGGCATAGCGTTGTCGGATCAGACATTGCGATTCCAGGAGGCTCAGTCATGGGCCAGATGCCGCTGCTCGACGCCTACCAGCTCTCCGAGCGCTACAGCCGCGAACGCGGCCGCGTCTTCCTCACCGGCACGCAGGCGATCGTCCGCATCGAGCTCGACCAGATCAGGCGCGACCGCGCCGCAGGCCTCAACACCGCGGGCTTCATCTCCGGCTATCGCGGCTCGCCGCTCGGCGGCGTCGATCTCGAACTGTGGAAGATCGGCGAGCGGCTGAAGCAGAGCCGCATCGAATTCCTGCCCGCGGTCAACGAGGACCTCGCGGCAACGGCCGTGCTCGGCTCGCAGCAGGTCGAGACGCAAAAAGACCGCGAGGTCGATGGCGTGTTCGGGCTGTGGTACGGCAAGGGCCCCGGCGTCGATCGCTCCGGCGATGCGCTGAAGCACGGCAATGCCTATGGCTCCTCGCCGCATGGCGGCGTGCTGGTCGTGGCCGGCGACGACCATGGCTGCGTGTCGTCCTCGATGCCGCACCAGTCGGATGTCGCCTTCATGAGCTGGTTCATGCCGACGCTGCATCCGGCCGATGTCGGCGAATATCTTGCCTTCGGCGAGTATGGCTATGCGCTGAGCCGCTTCTCCGGGATGTGGGTCGGCTTCAAGGCGATCTCGGAGATCGTGGAATCCGGCGCCTCGGTCGAGCTTGCGCCGCCGCGCGTCTTCGCGCTGCCGGAGTTCGTGCCGCCGCCCGGCGGCTTGCATTATCGCTGGCCCGATCTGCCGGGGCCGCAGATCGAGGAGCGGCTGGAGGCCAAGAAGCATGCGGTCTACGCTTTCGCAAAAGCCAATCCGATCGACCGCCGCATCTACGACATCAGGAACGCGACCTACGGCATCGTCACCACGGGCAAGGCGCATCTCGATCTGATGGAAGCGCTGGGGCTGGTCGGCCTCGATGAAGCCGCCTGCCGCCGCTTCGGCATCGACATCTACAAGGTCGGCATGGTGTGGCCGTTGGCGCTACACGATGCGATGGAGTTCGTGAAGGGCAAGCGCGAGATCCTGGTGGTCGAGGAGAAGCGCGGCATCATCGAGAGCCAGTTCAAGGAGTATTTCTACGACTATCCCGGCTCCAAGCCGGAGCGGATGGTCGGCAAGCATGACGAGCGAGGGGCGCGGCTGATCTCCTGGATCGGCGAATTGTCGCCGCTGATGCTGGCCGACGTGCTGGCGCGGCGGCTCGATCCGATGTTCCCCGAGCTGCAACTCGCCCGCCGCGTCGCCGCGCTCGCGCCCGAACGGGATCGCACGATCGCCGTGCCGGGCGCGACGCGGACGCCGTATTTCTGCTCGGGCTGCCCGCACAATACGTCGACGAAAGTGCCCGAAGGATCGAAGGCGCTGGCCGGCATCGGCTGCCATTTCATGGCGAGCTGGATGGACCGCGAGACCTCGTCGCTGATCCAGATGGGCGGTGAAGGCGTCAACTGGGCGGCGTCGTCGAGATTCACCGGCAACAGCCATGTGTTCCAGAATCTCGGCGAAGGCACCTACTATCACTCGGGCTCGATGGCGATCCGCCAGGCGATCGCCGCCAAGGCCAACATCACCTACAAGATCCTGTTCAACGACGCGGTGGCGATGACCGGCGGCCAGCCGGTCGACGGCCCGGTCAGCGTGCAGGCGATCGCGCACAGCGTCCGCGCCGAGGGCGTCGCGCGGATCGCGCTGGTGTCGGATGATCCCGCGCAGTTCGCTCCGGCGGATTTGCCCGGCGGCGTCACCATCCATCCGCGCGAGGAGATGGACGCCGTGCAGCGCGAGCTGCGCGAGATATCAGGCGTCACCGTGCTGATCTATCAGCAGACCTGCGCCACCGAAAAGCGCCGGCGACGCAAGCGCGGCACGATCACGGATCCCGCGCGTTTCGCCTATATCAACGACCTCGTCTGCGAGGGCTGCGGCGACTGCTCGGTGGAATCCAACTGCCTCAGCGTCGAGCCGAAAGAGACGCCGCTCGGCCGCAAGCGCAAGATCAACCTCTCGACCTGCAACAAGGACTTTTCCTGCCTCAACGGCTTCTGCCCGAGCTTTGTCACCATCGAAGGCGGCAAGCGGCGGGCGAAGGGCGCAAGCGCGATCGATCCGCTCGCGCGCGCGGCGGCGCTGCCCGCGCCGGAGCTTGCGGCACTCGACAAGCCCTACGATCTGCTGGTCACCGGCGTCGGCGGCACCGGCGTGATCACGGTCGGCGCGCTGATCGCGATGGCCGCGCATCTCGAGGGCCGCGGCGTCTCGGTGCTCGACTTCACCGGCTTCGCGCAGAAGTTCGGCCCGGTGCTGAGCTATCTGCGGCTTGCGGCGGCGCCCGAGGCGCTGCATCAGGTGCGGATCGACCAGGGCGCGGCCGACGCGCTGATCGGCTGCGACCTCGTGGTCAGCTCGTCAGCCAAGGCCTCCGGGACCTATCGCAGGGGCATGCGCGCCGCGGTGAATTTGGCTGAAATGCCGACCGGCGATGTGGTGCGCTTTCGCGACGCCGACCTCGCCTCGCCGGTGCGGCTGCGCGCCATCGAGCGGGTGATCGGATCAGGCAACCTCACCGCGATCGACGCCAATGCGCTGGCCGAGCGGCTGCTCGGCGACAGCGTGTACGCCAACATCATGATGCTCGGCTTCGCCTGGCAGCAGGGCCTGGTGCCGGTCTCGCTCGACGCGCTGACCCGCGCGATCGAGCTCAACGGCGTCACGGTCGAGCGCAACAGGCAGGCGCTGGCCTGGGGCCGGCTAGCCTTTGCCGACCCGGATTTCTTGCCGAAGGCCGAGAATGCCGACGCCAACGCGCCCGAGACGCTCGACCAAATGATCGCGCGGCGCGCCGATTTCCTGCGCGATTACCAGGACGAGGCCTATGCCGCGCGCTATCGCGCGACAGTCGATCGGGTGCGGCGTGCCGAGGTGGCGCTCGGCAGCGACCGCGAACAAGGTGCGCTCCCTCTCCCGCTTGCGGGGGAGGGTTGGGGTGGGGGTTTCTCCACGAGTCGTATCGCGGAGAGAGCCCTCACCCCTAACGCATCTATCGATGCGTTACGGCCTCCCCCGCAAGCGGGAGAGGCCGACCGAGCTCGCGGCGAGGCTAAACTCCCCCTGACCGACGCCGTGGCGCGGTCGCTGTTCAAGCTGATGGCGTACAAGGACGAGTATGAGGTGGCGCGGCTGCATATGCAGACGGGCTTCCTCGACGAGCTCAGCAAAGAATTCGATGGCGACTTCACGGTACAGTACCATCTTGCGCCGCCGTTGCTGCCGGGCCGCCACGATGCCCGCGGACGACCGCGCAAGCGCGCGTTCGGCCAGTGGATCCAGACGCCGCTGCGGTTGCTGGCACGGCTGAAGGGGCTGCGCGGCACGCCGTTCGATGTGTTCGGTTACACCGCGGAGCGCCGCGCCGAGCGCGAGCTGATCGGCTGGTACCAGACGCTGATCGATACGATCATCGGCAATCTCGACAAGACCCGCCTGCCCGATTTCGTCGCGATTGCAAAAGCGCCGATGGAGATCCGCGGCTATGGGCCGGTGAAGGACGCCGCGATCGACAAGACCAAGGCGGAAGTCACGCGGCTGACCGCGCGACTTGTCGCCATCCCACCGGATGCCGGCGACGGCTCAGGCCGCCGCGCTGCGCTTGGCGGGTGATATCAGGCCGACCACGACCGTCGCCGCCACAGCGACCACGATGTTGAGCAAGAGCGCGCCGAGCCCGACATAGAAGCTGTAGCTGGAACCGCCGAGCGAGATGCTGGCGAGCGGCTTCAGCCCGTTGCTCCATGACGTGTACGTCCCCCAGCCGATGCCGACCGCCCAGCCGAGCAGCAGGCCCTCGGCGCGGAACCAGACGGTGAACAGGCCGAACACCAGCGCCGGCAGCGTCTGCACGATCCAGAGGCCGCCGAGCAGTTGCAGGTCGAGCGCATATTGCGTCGGCAGGAACAGGATGAAGGCGAGCGCGCCGACCTTCACCACCAGCGAGGTGATCTTGGCCACCGACGCCTCACCGGCATGCGAGATGTCCGGATTGACGTAGGACTTCCAGACATTGCGGGTGCCGGCGTCCCGTCATCAACGACCCCAGGAGCAGTTCGTTGCGTCTAGAATCACAGTTGCTCATGGCGATGCTAAAAGGTGTGATCGCTGTGCTGTGCATGCCGCCTATTCGGCCTTGATGCCGGCGTCCTGGATCACCTTGCGCCAGCGCGCCTCCTCGCCGGCAAAGTAGCGGTCGAGCTCGGCCGGCGGCTGGGCCACCATCACGAGGCCCTCATTGACGCTGAGCCTCTTGAAGGCCTCCGCCTGCACGGCCCTGGCCGCGGACTTGTTGAGGCGGTCGATGACATCTGACGGCGTGTTTGCTGGCGCGTAAAGGCCGTACCAGGATTCCGCGGCGTAGCCGGATACGCCGGCTTCCGAGACCGTCGGCAGTTGCGGGAACGAGGCCGAACGCTCGGCCGAAGTGACTCCGATCGCGCGCAGCTGCCCAGCCTCGACCAGCGAGGCGCAGCTTGCGACCGTGGTGAACATCACCTGGATCTGGCCGCCCATCAGGTCCGTGATCGCGGGCGCCGCGCCCTTGTAGGGAACGGTGGTGAAATTGACGGACGCCATGTGCTTGAACAACTCGCCGGCCAGATGCGCCGAGGTGCCGGTGCCATAGGTCCCGTAGGAGAGCTTTTCCGGATCGGCCTTCGCGGCCGCGATCAGGTCTGCGATCGACTTGATCGGCGAAGCCGGATTGACCACCACGACGTTGAACGAGCGCGCCACCAGCGCCACGGGCGCAAAGTCCTTATGCGCGTCATAGGGCAGCTTGCGGTAAAGGCTCGGATTGACGGCGTTGGCGAAGGTCGCCATCAGCAGCGTGTAGCCGTCGGCCGGACTGGTCGCGACGCTCTGGGTGCCGATGATGGTGCCCGCCCCCGGCTTGTTCTCGATGATGATTGTGACGCCGAGATCCTTCTGCATCTCCTGCGCCAGCGTGCGCGCGACGACATCGGTGCCGCCCCCCGGCGCGAACGGCACCACGATTTTCACGATATGGTCGGGATAGCCGGGGAGCGCCGGCGCCTGCAGCAGCACATTTGCTGCGATCGCGAACAGGATGGTGGTCAGGTATCGCAACATCATCAACGGCCCCGGCGCAGCTGCTGCGTCCTTCATACACGCAGTGGCCATGCAAGGGATGCCGGGCGGTCATGACGCGGAAGGAAACGCTGTGCTGCCAGACCCGTCATCCTGAGGTGCGAGCGGAGCGAGCCTCGAAGGATGAACGGCCCGGCTGGTGGCCGTCGATCCTTCGAGGCTCGCAAGAGCTCGCACCTCAGGATGACGGAGATAGATTTGGGATCGTAGTGTTAGCAAGCACGAACACACCGCTCCTCACGAATACGGATTGATCAGCTTCTGCTGCTCGGTGGCGTGATGCACCAGGAGGTCGATGAAGGTGCGGACCTTGGCCGAGAGATGATGGCGGTGCGGATAGACCGCGTTCATCGTCAGCTCGACCGGCCGGTACTCCGGCAACAGCCGGACCAATTCGCCTGACTCCAGCTCGTCGCGCACCAGGAAGCCGGCCGCCAGGTAAACGCCGACGCCCGCCATTGCGGCGAGCTTCAGCGTCTCGCCGCTGTTGGAGATCAGATTGCCCGAGGCCCGGACCGATGCCGGCGCGCCCTTGCGGTCGACGAAGCGCCATTCGTCGAAGGGATAGCTGATGTGACGGATACAGTTGCGATCAGTGAGGTCGGCGAGCTGCTCGGGCTTGCCGTGCTGCGCGATGTAGCTGTGCGAGCAGCACAGCACGTGCCGCCAGGTTGCGATGTTGCGCACGATCAGGCTGGAATCGGGCGGCGGGATCATCCTCACCGCGAGATCGAAATTCTCGTCGATCAGGTCGACATTGCGCTCGCCAATCGCGAGATCGACCTTGACGTCGGGATACGTCGCCAGGAACTCGACGACCGCGGGCGAGAGGAACTGCACGACATGGGTGTTGGTGTAGATGCGCAGCGTGCCGCGCGGCACCGATTGCTGCGCACTGGCGACTTCATCGGCCTGCTCGATATCGGCGAGGATCTGGACGCAGCGGTCGTAATAGGCCTGGCCGATTTCGGTGAGGCTGACCTTGCGCGTGGTGCGGTTGAGCAGCCGCGCGCCGAGCCGGTCCTCCAGCGACTGCACGTGGTTGCTCACCATGGTGGTGGACATGTTGAGCTTGCGGCCGGCTGCGGAAAAACCGCCGGAATCCACGACCCGGACGAAGGCGGTCAGGCTGGTCAGGCGATCCATTCGGCAGGTCCGGATTATCAGCGCTGGCTTGATAATGCTTCCAGTTTTATCGGGATTATCACAGCCGGGAGGATATTGCATCTAGGGGGCCTGGCAGGCGCCCTTTCTGGAAGGACGCAGATTTCGACCAGGAGGACGCCATGTCGACCACGACCTATATCCCTGAAGAATCTCCTAAAATTGGTCTTCGCCCGTCCCGCAAGGCGATCAAGCGGGTGGCGCTCGGCCTCGCCGCGGGACTGGGCATCATCGCCGCCGCCGACTTCGGCTACGACTACCTCACCACCGGCCGCTACCTCGAATCGACCGACGACGCCTATGTGAAGGCGGACTCCACGATCATCGCGCCGAAAGTGTCGGGCTACATCGCCCGCGTGCTGGTCACCGACAACCAGCCGGTGAAGGCCGGCCAGTTGCTGGCCCAGATCGATGATCGTGACTACCGCACGGCGCTCGGCCAGGCCAAGGCCGATGTCGACGCCGCTGGAGCCTCGGTGCGAAATCTCGATGCCCAGCTCGAGCTGCAACAGCCGATCATCGATCAGAGCACCGCCGATGTCGAAGCCGCCGAGGCCAATCTGAAATTCGCGCAGGAAGAGCAGACCCGCTATGACGGGCTGATGAAGTCCGGCTCCGGCACCATTCAGCGTGCGCAGCAGACCGACGCGGCGCTGCGCGCCAACACCGCGCAGCTGCAGCACGCCAAGTCGGCGCTGTTGGCGGCGCAGCGCAAGGTCGACGTGTTGACCACGCAGCGTGCCCAGGCTGTTGCGCAGGTGGATCGCGCCCGCGCAGTCGAACAGCAGGCTGAGCTCAACCTGTCCTACACGAAAATCACGGCGCCGGTCGACGGCACAGTCGGCGCCCGCACGCTCCGGGTCGGGCAATATGTCCAGGCCGGCACCCAGCTGATGGCGGTGGTGCCGCTCGATGCGGTCTATGTGGTCGCCAATTTCAAGGAGACGCAGCTGACCCATGTGCGCAACGGCCAGCCGGTCGAACTCACCGTCGACAGTTTCCGCGGCACCACGCTGAAGGGCCATGTCGACAGCCTGTCGCCGGCCAGCGGTCTCGAATTCGCGCTGCTGCCGCCCGACAACGCCACCGGCAATTTCACCAAGATCGTGCAGCGCGTGCCGGTCAAGATCGTGCTCGACGACCGCAGCCTCACCGGCCTGCTGCGTCCGGGCATGTCGGCGATCCCGACCGTCAATACCAAGGCGACCGTGCTGGCCGATCGTGAAGAGAAGCGGCGGCTGGCATCAGTGACGCGGCCGAGTGGCGGGTAGGACTTTCCTTTTCTTCGACAACCAAACGCGATCGATCGTAAAGATTGGTCGCGTTTTTGCTGTGTTCGTTCCACAGCGTCCCTTCTTCGTGCCGCGATCACCGGCGACAGGGCTCCCTCCCCCCTTGCGGGGGAGGGTTGGGGAGAGGGGTACCGCTTGCTCTGACGTCAGACGGATCGCGACTGCCGCTGCTAGTAACGCGTCAGCAGGATTGAAGCGGCTCGCGTAGTCTCCGGCACCAATGCCCGGGGCACCCCTCTCCCCACCCTCCCCCGCAAGGGGAGAGGGAGCCTGAGAGGCGTGCTCACCTCACGAACCAATCGCCTGCGCGAGCTGAGCCCGTGTTGCAGTGGCCGCTGCCGCAGTCACGAGCGCAAACCACAGCGCGATTATCAATTACAAGAGGACAATCCTTCCAGTCTTTCCCGGATTATCGAAACCGGCCGCCTAATGCATCTTGCGCGGGCAAGCAGGAAACACTCCGATGACCGCGCTCCAGCCCACCGTCAATGCAGCCGACGCTGCTACCCTCACCCCGCCCGCCGCGCCGGCGACGCCTGCGATCCCCACGAAAACCTGGATCGCGGTGATCGGCGCCACGCTCGGGGCGTTCATGGCGGTGCTCAACATCCAGATCGTCAACGCCTCGCTTGCCGACGTGCAGGGCGCGATCGGCGCCGGGATCGACGACGGCGGCTGGATCTCGACCTCTTACCTGATCGCCGAGATCGTGGTGATCCCGCTCTCCGGCTGGCTCGCGCAGGTGTTCTCGGTGCGCATCTATCTGCTCACCAATGCGTTCCTGTTCCTGGTGTTCTCGGCGGCGTGTGCGCTGGCGCAGGACCTGCCGCAGATGATCGCGCTGCGCGCCATCCAGGGCTTTACCGGCGGCGTGCTGATCCCGATGGCGTTCACGCTGATCATCACGCTGCTGCCGAAGGCCAAGCAGCCGATCGGGCTCGCGCTGTTCGCGCTGTCGGCGACGTTTGCGCCGGCGATCGGCCCGACCATCGGCGGCTATCTGACAGAGAACTGGGGCTGGCAGTACATCTTCTATGTCAATCTGGTGCCCGGCGCCGTGATGATCGGGATGCTGTACGTCTCGCTCGATCCGAGCCCGATGAAGCTGTCGCTGATCCGCCGGGGCGACTGGCTCGGCATCATCACCATGGCGATCGGGCTTGCCGCGCTGCAGACCGTGCTGGAAGAAGGCAACAAGGACGACTGGTTCGGCTCGCCCTTCATCGTCCGCCTGTCGGTGATCGCCGCCGTCGCGCTGACAGCCTTCCTGATCGTCGAATTCACCGTCGAGAAGCCGCTGCTCAATCTGCGCCTGCTCGCCCGCCGCAATTTCGGCTTCGGCATGCTGGCCAACTTCCTGCTCGGCATCGCGCTGTACGGCTCGGTGTTCATCCTGCCGCAGTATCTGGCGCGCATCCAGGGCTACAACGCCGAGCAGATCGGCATGGTGCTGGCCTGGACCGGCCTGCCGCAGCTGCTGCTGATCCCGCTGGTGCCGCGGCTGATGCAGCGCTTCGATCCCCGCATCATCATCGGCATCGGTTTTGCGGTCTTCGCCGGCTCCAACTTCATGAACATCTTCATGACCAACGATTACGCCACCGATCAGCTGTTCTGGCCCAACGTGGTCCGCGCCATCGGCCAGGCCCTGGTGATGGCTCCACTGTCGGCGGTCGCGACCGCGGGCATCGAGATGGAGAACGCCGGTTCCGCCTCCGCTCTGTTCAACATGATGCGGAACCTCGGCGGCGCCGTCGGCATCGCGGTGCTGCAGACGCTCTTGACCAAGCGCGAGCAGTATCACTCCAATGTCCTGATGCAGTCCGTCTCGCTGCTGGAGCAGGCAACCCGCACCCGGATCGAGCAGATGACGCAGTATTTCATGAATCACGGCGTCGCCGATCAGGCCACCGCCGCCCACCGCGCCATCGCCGCGATCGGCAACGTCGCGCAGAAGCAGGCCTACATCCTCGCCTTCAGCGACACCTTCTATCTGCTCGGTGTGGCGCTGATCGTAGCGCTGGCTGCGACACTCTTCCTCAAGAAGCCGGGCCAGCTTGCTGGCGGCGGTGCACATTAACTACCCCAACCCCAACCAAGGAGAAGGACCATGAAGCCCCGCATGAATTTCTACCAGGCCGCACCCGAGACGATCAAAGCGCTGGTCGCGGTGGAAACCCAGATCACTGCGAGCGGTCTCGAGCAATCGCTGATCGAACTCGTCAAGACCCGCGCATCGCAGATCAACGGCTGCGCCTATTGCATCAACATGCACACCGAGGACGCCCGCAAGCACGGCGAGACCGAGCAGCGGCTCTATCTGCTCAACGCCTGGCGCGAGTCGCCGCTGTACTCCGAGCGCGAGCGCGCGGCGCTGGCCTGGACCGAAGCGCTGACGCTGGTATCGGAAACGCACGCGCCCGACGCCGACTATGAAGCTGTGCGCGCACAGTTCTCGGACAGCGAGCTCGTCAACCTGACCACGCTGATCGGCGCCATCAACGCCTGGAACCGGATCGCGATCGGCTTCCGCGCGGTGCATCCGGTGAAGGTGAAGGTCGCGGCGTAAGGGGCGGCCGCAACCCTTCTCCGTCATCCTGAGGTGCGAGCTCTCGCGAGCCTCGAAGGATGCACGGCCCCGCCGGTGGCCGTCGACCCTTCGAGGGCCGCTAAAGAAGCGGCCACCTCAGGGTGACGGGTTTGGCCTCTGCGCTAGCAGCAAGCCATCTATCGAAGCGCAATGGCTTGCCGGGTCAAGCCCGGCAATGACGGATCAAACCGCCGTCGCGCGCGCGAACTCGACATAGATCTCGCGCAGGCGGTCGGTGATCGGGCCGACCTTGCCGGTGCCGACCTTCTTGCCGTCGATCGCGACCACGCCCTGCACGAACACCGAGGCGCTGGTGATGAAGGCTTCCTTCGCGGCGAGCGCTTCCTCGACCGTGAAGGCGCGTTCCTCGATGCGAAGCTGGCGCTCCTCGGCGAGCTTGACCACCGCCTTGCGGGTGCAGCCGGGCAGGATCTCGTTGCCGTTCTGCCGGGTCACGATGACGTCGTCCTGGGTGACGATGAAGGACGAGGACGAGCCGCCCTCGGTGACCTTGCCGTCCTCGATCATCCAGGCCTCGCCGGCGCCGGCCGCGGCCGCCGCCTGCTTGGCCAGCACCTGCGCCAGTAGCGCCACGCTCTTGATGTCGCGCCGCTCCCAGCGGATGTCGGGCACCGTGATGACGTTGATGCCGGTCTTGGCCGAGGGCGCGTTGATGATGTCCTTCTCCGAGGTGAACATCACCAGCGTCGGCTTGACGTCGGCCTTCGGGAACGGGAAGTCGCGCCCCTTGTCTGCGCCGCGGGTGACCTCGAGATAGACCATGCCGTTGACGAGGTTATTGCGCGCAACGAGCTCCTTCTGGATCGCCTCGATCCGCTCCAGCGTCTCCGGCAGCGCGAGCTGGATCTCGCCGACCGAACGCTTGAGCCGCGCCAGATGCGAGGCGTTGTCGATCAGCTTGCCCTCGAGCACCGCGGCCACCTCGTAGATGCCGTCGGCAAACAGGAATCCGCGGTCGAACACCGAGACCTTGGCCTCGGAATGCGGCACGAACGAACCGTTGACGTAAGCGATCTTTTCCACGCGAGTTCTCCTGCGGACGAAGGACTAGTTTCAGGCCTTCGTATACGCAAATTGTTAACGGGGATAAACCCCGGCCGCCGTCATTCCGGGATGGTCCGAAGGACCAGACCCGGAATCTCGAGATTCCCCGGTGCGCAATTGCGCACCTGAGGTTCGATGCTTCGCATCGCGCCGGAATGACGGCTGAGAGATCAGTGCTGCAAGATCTTCGACAAGAACTTCTGCGCGCGGTCGCTGCGGGGCTTGCCGAAGAAGTCGACCTTCTTGGCGTCCTCGACGATCTCGCCGCGGTCCATGAAGATCACGCGGTCGGCGACCTTGTTGGCAAAGCCCATTTCGTGGGTCACGACCATCATGGTCATGCCCTCGCTGGCGAGGTCGACCATCACGTCGAGCACTTCGCTGATCATCTCGGGGTCGAGCGCCGAGGTCGGCTCGTCGAACAGCATGGCGATCGGGTTCATCGCGAGCGCGCGAGCGATCGCGACGCGCTGCTGCTGGCCGCCGGACAATTCTGCGGGGAATTTCTTGGCGTGGTCCTTCAGCCCGACGCGATCGAGCAGCTTCATGGCGGTGACCACGGCGTCGTCATGCTTGCGTCCCAGCACCTTCTCCTGGGCGAGGCAGAGATTGTCGATGATCCGCAAGTGCGGAAACAGCTCGAAGTGCTGGAACACCATGCCGACGCGCGAGCGCAGCTTCGGCAAATCGGTATTGGGGTCGTTTACCTTGATGCCGTCGAGGATGATGTCGCCGCCCTGGATCGGCTCCAGCGCGTTGACGCATTTGATCAGGGTCGACTTGCCCGAACCGGACGGGCCGCAGACCACCACCACCTCGCCCTTGGCGACACTGGTGGTGCAGTCCTTCAGCGCCTGGAAGCTCGGCCCGTACCATTTGTTGACGTGATTGATCTCGATCATGATGGCTCAACTTGTTTGTTCAGCGAACAATGGCAATACGCGCCTGCAGGCGCCGGACGAAGAACGACGCGACACAGGAAACGACGAAGTAGACCAGCGCGGCGAACAGGTACATTTCGACCAGACGGCCGTCGCGCTGCGCGACCTTGCTGGCGGCGCCGAGGAAATCCGGGATCGACAGCACGTAGACCAGCGAGGTGTCCTGGAACAGCACGATGGTCTGCGTCAGCAGCACCGGCAGCATGTTGCGGAATGCCTGCGGCAGCACGACGTAGCGCATGGTCTGGCTGTAGGTCAGGCCGAGCGCGTTGGCGGCGGCCGGCTGGCCGCGCGAGATCGACTGGATGCCGGCGCGCATGATCTCGGAGAAATAGGCCGCCTCGAAGATGATGAAGGTGATCAGCGAGGAGGCGAATGCGCCGACCGTGATCGGCCGCGACGCACCGGTCACCCACTGCCCGATATAGGGGACCAGGAAGTAGAACCAGAAGATCACCAGCACCAGCGGCAGCGAGCGGATGAAGTCGACATAGAAGCCGGCGATGCGCCCGAGCACCTTGTAGCTCGACAACCGCATCAGGGCGATCAGCGTGCCGAACACGAGGCCGCCGAACGCGGCGAGCGCCGTCAGGGTCAGCGTGAAGCGCATGCCCTCGAAGAACAGATAGGGCAGCGAGCGGCGGATGACGTCGAAATCGAAACTGCCGAGCATGGTCATTTGCCCGTGATGTAGCCGGGGATCGCGACGTAGCGCTCGAGGAAGCGCATCGCGGTCACCACGACGAAATTGAGGAGAAGATAAAGCACGGTGGCCGCCGTGAAGGCCTCGAACACCTGGAACGAGAATTCCTGCATCGAACGGGCCTGGCCGGTCAGCTCGATCAGGCCGATGGTGATGGCGACCGCGCTGTTCTTGATGGTGTTGAGGAATTCGGAAGTCAGCGGCGGCAGGATGATGCGGAACGCCATCGGCAGCAGCACGTAGCGATAGGTCTGCAGCGTGGTTAAGCCCAACGCCGTTGCGGCCTGCTTCTGGCCGCGCGGCAGCGAGCCGATGCCGGCCTGCAATTGCACGGCAACGCGCGCCGACATGAAGAAGCCGACACCGATCGCGGCGGTCCAGAACGGCGCATTCGGCAGCTGCTTCATCCAGAGCCCGGCAGCCCTCGGCAAAAGTTCGGGCAGCACGAAGAACCACAGGAACAGCTGCACCAAGAGCGGCATGTTGCGGAAGAACTCGACCCAGCAGAAGCCGATCCACGACGCGGTCTTCGACGGCAGCGTGCGCAGCACGCCGACCACGGAGCCGAACACCAGCGCGATGATCCAGGCGAGCACCGACACCTTGATGGTGACCACCAGTCCCGCCAGCAACATGTCGAGATAGGTGCCGGTCCCCATCGGGTTCGGCTCGAGAAAGATGTGCCAGTTCCAATTGTAGTTCACAGGTCCCCCGCGCTCCCGCGCCAATCACGCATTACGCCGACATCACGCGCGGCGTCTACGTCGCGCTTGGCGACTATGCAAATGTCCGGCCATTCTCCTCCAAAAATGGCCGGACATACTTAACTCTCAGGATCCGCCGCCGAGAGGCGACGGGTCAAACGCAGCATTACGATCAGTTGACCAGATACGCATCCGGATCGGGCGAGTCCGACGGCTTGGTGAACTGCTTCTTCAGCTCCGGCCCGAGCGGCACGTTGAGGTTCAGGCCCTTCGGCGGGATCTTCTGGTTGAACCACTTGGCGTAGATCTTCTCACCCTCGGCGCTGGTGTAGAGCGCGGCGGTGGCGGCATCGACGACCTTCTTGAACGGTGCGTCATCCTTGCGCAGCATGATGCCGTAGGGCTCCGGCTTGGAGAACGCGTCCTTGGAGATGACGTAGTCGTCCGGCGACTTCGAGCCGGCGACCAGGCTCGCGAGCAGGATGTCGTCCATCACGAAGGCCACGGCACGATCGGTCTCGACCATCAGGAAGGCCTCGGCATGATCCTTGGCCGGGATGATGTTGACGCTCAGCCCGCGCGCGAGGTTGGCCTCGGTGAGCTGCTTGATATTGGTGGTGCCGGCGGTCGAGACCACCGTCTTGCCCTTCAGGTCGTCGATCGAATTAATCTTGCTCGCCTTCTTGGTGACGTAGCGGCTCGCGGTCAGGAAGTGCGAGTTGGTGAAGGCGACCTGCTTCTGGCGCTCGGCATTGTTGGTGGTCGAGCCGCACTCGAGGTCGACGGTGCCGTTGGCCATCAGCGGAATGCGCGTCGCCGAGGTCACCGGGTTGAGCTTGACCTCGAGCTTGTCGAGCTTCAGCTCCTTCTTCACGGCATCGACGATCTTGTAGCAGATGTCCATGGCGTAGCCGATCGGCTTCTGGTTGTCGTCGAGATAGGAAAACGGGATCGAGGAATCGCGGTAGCCGAGCGTGATCGCGCCGGTGTCCTTGATGTTCTTCAGCGTTCCGGTCAGATCCTCTGCCTGCGCCTGGCTCGCGCCGAGCGCGGCGGCGAGCGCGAAGCCGATGAGATAGTTGCGTGTCATACGTCTACTCCTTGCGTGGAAACGATCGATTTACTGCATGAGAATGTCGGCGAGGACGGGTGCGATATAGCGGCGAAACTGTTCGGGATTCTCGCTCATCGGAAAATGACCGAGCTTCTCCATGATCGTAACGCTGGCGCCCCCTATTGCCGCTGCCGTCCGCCTCGTGTCCTCAGGCGTGCAGGAGAAATCATACTCGCCCGTGAGCAGGTACAGCTTGCATACTTTAGTATCGATTGACGCGACCCGACCGCGCAGGTCGCCATCGACACGGTAGAAATACAGGTCGCCCTTGAACACGCCGGGGCCGCCCTGCTTGTAGGCCCACAGCGTTTCCATCCGCGCAGGCTGCGGGCTCTGCGGGGCAATGAGCCCGGACACCAGCGCAGCGCAGACTTCGCCGCCGTGGACGTCCGGACGGTTCAGCCAGTTCGTATCATACCACGGCGCCTGGAAATCGGCGGCCTCGAGCCCGATCAGCGCGCGGAATTCGGCGGCATGTTCGATCGCGAGGTTGAGCACGATGCGGCCGCCGATCGAGCAGCCCATCACGACAGGCTTCTCCAGCCGCAGCGCACGGCAAAAGGCGCGGATGGTCTCGGTGTAGCGCGCAGTGGTGAGTTGGTATTCATCGCCGGTCCAGCTCATCGGCGGATTCGACTTGCCATGCCAGGGCATATCGAAGGCAATGATGCGGAAATTTTCGGCAAATTGCGCGTCATCGAGCAGATGCCGCCACTGCCGCGCGTCGGCGCCCGCCGTGTGCAGGCAGACCAGCGGGATGCCCTTGCCGTTCTCCTCGAAATAGATCCGGTGCAGTTCGCCGCCGATCTCGACGTGAACGTAGCGGCCGACCATCGGCTCGATATGACCGTTCATGGGACGGCCGCTCATGATAGGACCGCCGCAAAATGCTGCCGCGGCAGCGCCAGCAGGTCCTTGAAATATTGCAGATGCGCCATGAAGGGATGCAAATCGCCTTCCAGCACCGCCTCGCCACGCTTGGTCAGCGCCAGCAGATCGTGCCAGCCGGGTTTCGGCTCGACCTGCCAAAAGACGGCCCAGGCCTGCGGCGTCGCGCGATAGGAGAAGCGCCACGAGCGCATCAGGACCGGCGATGGCGTGAGCTCGACGATGCGGCCGCTGCGGATCGCGGCATGAAACGGCCGCGCCATCTCCCCGATCAGGCAGTCGCAATCGAGCAGCCGTCCCCGCGAGACCAGCGAAGGTGCCTGGTCGAGCAATGCGGCAAGGCCGGCAAACGCCCTCGTCACAGCGTCGTCGGTGGCGTCAGGCGATAGCGTCATCTGTCGGGCGGCGTTCCTGCAGCGGGGCGGCACCATGATGACGGCAAGCGCGCGATCCCGCAAGGCACCGATGCCCTTGGGTTCCCTGGATTATTCGCTTGACCAAACGCGGCTTGCGAGTCCATGGCGCGGACCTCCGCGCCCTCCCCGCACGCCTTGTTCACTGCTGTCTGAGCGGCGTAGAATGGCTGTGCCCCGCACGGCCCCACAAAATGACCCGGATCAGCATCCGCTTTCGCCGCTCGCATTGAAGATCAGGATCGCGCTCCGCGAGACGGGCGCGCGCTTCGAGACTGCGCCCTTCACCCAGGCCGCAACCAGGCCGAAAGAGAGCAAGTCATGACGGCAGATCAAAACGCCCTGATTCTTCACCAATACGACATCTCGCCGTACTCGGAAAAAATCCGCGGCGCGCTCGGCCTCAAGGGCCTCACCTGGTGGGCCTGCAACCAGCCGTCGATCATGCCCAAGCCCGAACTGATCGCGCTGACGGGAGGATACCGCCGCATCCCGGTGCTTCAGATCGGCCGCGACGTCTATTGTGATAGCGAGCTCATTCTGGACGAGATCGAGCGCCGCTTTCCCGCCCCGTCGATCTTTGCATGCGGCCGAGCCACCGCGGAGACCTATCGTCTGTGGGCGGACGAGAAGCTGTTTCCGACGGTCGTGGGCTTGCTGTTCTCAGGAGATTGGGATGTCAGCGAGGCCTTCATCGCCGACCGCTCGGCGCTGCGGGGCCGGCCGTTCGATCCCGAGGCGTTCCGCGCGGCAGTACCTGGCTTGACCGAAGCGCTGCATCGGCACTTGAGGCTGCTGGAGATGCAGCTTGAGAACGGCAATGCCTTTCTGGCGGGCGAGCAACCGGGTGCAGCCGATCTTCAGGTCTTCCACAATGTCGCGTTCATTCGCTGGGGGAAGGGGCGTACGACAGCGTTGCTGGACCAGCATCCGGGCCTGCGCGCCTGGGAGGCGAAAATGCGCGCGATTGGACATGGCATACGCCATGACATCGGCAAGGACGACGCGCTCAGAGTAGCCCGCGAAGCACCGGTGTCTGCGGCCGTTGGCGGCGCACGCGTGAGCTACCAGATCAACGACGCCAATTCGCCGCCGATTGCGGGCAGATTGGTTGCGGAGGACCCGCAGCGGGTGTCGATCCTGCTGGAAAATCCGTTTGCCGGCACCGTCGTGGTCCACCTGCCGACGACCGGCGGCCGGCTGCACCGCCTCGACTGAACCGCTTGCGTTCCTGACAAAGCGCGACGTTGATCTTGCGCGGGTTTGCTTGGTGCTCACCGCGCCAGCCCGGCGCTCGCGTGGCGTTGGATGAAGGGGCTCTGCGGAAAGTCGAGCTGCAGCCGCGTCGACGCTGTGCTCCCTCGCCCCGTTCTTACGGGGAGAGGGTTGGGGTGAGGGGCTGCCTCCGCGAGTCGTGCACGCCGTCGGACCTGTACCCCCTCACCCGGAGCGCATCTGACGATGCGTCATAGCCGAAGCTTCGCTTCGGCGTCTCTTTTTACGAACGGCCGCCTAAGGCGGCCTATGCCTCTCCCCGCAAGCGGGGCGAGGTGAAGCCCCGGCTAACCCGCCTTCACCACACGCCCGTTCTTCGGCGCCTGGGCCATCGCACGGGCCAGCACCTGGGCTTCCTTCTTCAGCATGTCGGCGAGCTCGCCTTCGCGGCGGCGGATGCGATCGCTCGCGGCACCGATCGAGAGCGCGGCGACCACCTCGCCGGCATCGTCGCGGACGGGAACGCCGACGCCGCCCATGCCGGGGAATGCGGCGTCGATCAGCACGGTGTGGCCGGCCTTGCGCGCCACGGCGATCCGCTCGCGCAGGAATTTTGGCGTGATGCGCGGCGATTTCGCGAGCCGCGGCACGATCACCTCGATCACGGCCTCGATCTCGGCATCCGGCAGCCAGACCAGAAGCGCCAACGCGCCGGCGCCGACGCCGAGCGGACGGCGGCTGCCGATCTGCAGATAATTCGGCTGCAGCGGATGGCTGCCAACCGAGCGCGCCAGATAAAGCGCCTCGACACCGGAGCGCACCGACAACAATGCCGTATCGGCTGAGCGCTCCGACAGCCGCAACAGGCTCGGCTGCGCCAGCTCAGCGATGTCGACCGAACGCCGCGCGCCGACCGCCATCACCCGCGCCTCCTGGCCGAGCTCATAGGTCTTGGCGCCGGCGACCCTGGAGACAAAACCTTCCTCGATCAGCGAATTGAGGATGCGCAGCGCGGTCGCCTTGTTCAGCGAGGTGGTGTCGGCGATGTCGGTGAGCCGCAGCGGCGAGCGCTGCGCCAGCACGCGCAGGATCGCGCAGACCTTCTGGATCGCGTTGAACTTGTCGGGTTGGCCCGGCTCCGGCGGTGGCCTCTTGCGGCTGGTCCGTGCGGTCGCAGTCGTGGAGGCGTTCATGCCTTGGCCTTCCTTGCCCTCAATCCGAATTCTGAACCGGACACGACCAATGGAACGCGTCCGGCGAAGCGTCATCCTAAAACGGATGACGCTCGCCGGACATCGTATACTTTCGTCAGATGAAACTTTGATTTCAACTATCTACGGTGCTGTGCAGCAACAAAGATTTTCGAATTTCGCATCACGAAATCAAGCCAACCGCAAGGATGCACGGCCCCGGTGGTGGCCGTCGACCCTTCGAGACGCCGCTTCGCGGCTCCTCAGGGTGACGGGGAAAAATGCAGATGCCCGGGTCGTCTCGCGAAGCCGCGCTTCGCGCTTTGGCCCGGGCATGACGAAAGCAAAAATACGGGCGAGCCCTTCAACCCTTACGCGCCGTCTCGCCGAGATCCCAGAACAGGCCGGCCATGATGGTCAGCGCCTCCTCGGTCACCGGCAGCAGGATGTGCTCGTCGGGGGCGTGCTGCGAGCAGCCCGGATAGGAATGCGGCACCCAGATCGTCGGCAGGCCGAGGCCTTCGGAGAACACGTCGTTCGGCAGCGAGCCGCCGAAGTTCGGCAGCACCGCCGGCGCCTTGCCGGTGGTGGTGCGGATCGAGTTCGCCGCCCAGTCGATCCACGGGCTGTCCATGTCGGTGCGCGAGGCGCCAAAGCGCTGCGCGCCCGAGACTTCGACCATCGGGAAACCGTTGTTGTGCAGATAGTCGCGCACCCCATCGATCACTTCGAGATATCTTGTGCCGACCACGAAGCGGAGCTGCAGCACCGCGTTCGCCTTGCCGGGAATGGCATTGGCCGGCTTGTCGATATTGCCCGACGACATCGCCAGCACTTCCAGCGTGTTCCAGGCATAGAGCCGCTCGGCCGCGGTCAGGCCCTCCTCGCCCCAATCCTCCGCCAGCTGCGGTTCGTCCGCCGTCGGCTCGACCTTGACGTCGGCCAGCGCGGCGCGAACGCGGTTGGAGATCGGCGGCGGTTTGAGGATCTCGAGCTTCATGCGGCCCTTGCCGTCGACCAGGCTCGCGATCGCGTTCACCAGGATCGTGGCGGGATTGGCCAGCACGCCGCCCCAATTGCCGGAATGATTGCCGCCCTCGCGCAGATTGACGTCGAGATGGATGCGGTTGCCGCCGCGGCAGCCGAGGAAGATGGTCGGCCGCTCCGCCGACAGCCGCGGCCCGTCGGAGGCAATGAACAGATCGGCCTTCAGCTCCTCGCGATGCGCCTCGCAGACCTCGCGCAGATCCGGCGAGCCGATCTCCTCGCCGGTCTCGATGATGAATTTGGCGTTGAACCCGAGCTTGCCGCCGCGCGCCTGCTTCACCGCCCGCAGCGCCGCCATGTTGATCGAGTGCTGGCCCTTGTTGTCGGCGGTGCCGCGGCCATAGACGCGATCGCCCTTGACCGTGGCCTGCCAGGGATTGAGCCCGTCACGCCATTCGCCGACCATGCCGTCGACGACGTCGCCATGGCCGTAGGTCAGCACGGTCGGTCGCACGGCGTCTTCCTGATAGCCGGCGATCAGATAGGGCCCGCGGCCGGTCGGCGATTCGATCAGCCGGGTCGTGAAATCGAGCTCGGCGAAGGCCGGCTGCAGATTCTCGACCAGATAGGCGCGCAGCGCATTGGCCTTGTCGGCATTCAGGCTCTCGGTCTGGTAGCCGACCCTGCGGTCCAGCTCCCGCAGGAACTGTCCCGATTGAAAATGCTCTCGCACCGTTGCGATTGCGTCGGCCCGTGTCGCCATGATTGTTCCTTCGTCCGGTCCCGTCTTGGCATGATCCCGCCGGACAGCTGTGTTGCACATCCGGATCATGCTCTGGAGAGGCGCAACCTATCGGGATCGGATCACGTCCGGAAGGGCGTGAAATGCGAATGGGCCTTGCCAAAACGTGGGAAGTCGCAACAAGTTGATGCAGGGACGCCCGGCATCCGACCGGGCAGCAATCGAAGCGACGCGCTCAAGGTTTCGACAATGACAAAGCAAATCCGGCTCAACGCCTTTGCCATGAATTGCGTGGCGCATCAGTCGCCGGGGTTGTGGACTCATCCGCGCGACCGCACCAAGGACTACAACAAGCTGTCCTACTGGATCGATCTGGCGAAGACGCTGGAACGCGGGCGGTTCGACGGGCTGTTCCTTGCCGACGTGCTCGGCGTCTATGACGTCTATGCCGGCAATCCGGATGCGGCGCTGCGCAACGCGGCGCAGACCCCGGCCAACGAGCCCTTGATGCTGATCCCGGCGATGGCCGCGGTGACCGAAAATCTCGGCTTCGGCGTCACCAGCAATCTGTCCTTCGAGCCGCCCTACCCGTTCGCCCGGCGGATGTCGACGCTCGACCATCTGACCGGCGGCCGGGTCGGCTGGAACGTGGTGACCGGCTATCTCGATTCCGCCGCGCGCGGCGCCGGCAAGGACAAGCAGACCGCGCATGACGACCGCTACGAGCTCGCCGACGAATATATGGAGCTGGTCTACAAGCTCTGGGAAGGCAGCTGGGAGGACGACGCCGCGATCCGCGACGTCGCGCGCGGCATCTTCACCGATCCGAGCAAGGTGCATCGCGTCGAGCACGAAGGCAGCAATTACCGGCTCAACGCGATCCATCTGTCGGAGCCGTCGCCACAGCGCACGCCGGTGCTCTACCAGGCCGGCACCTCGCCGCGCGGCCGGCAGTTCGCTGCCGAGCACGCCGAATGCGTGTTTATGTCGGGGCCTTCAGCGAAAGTGATTGGCCCGCGGGTCTCGGCGATCCGCGAACTCGCCGCCGAGAAGGGCCGCAACCCGGCCGAGATCCTGATGTTCTCGATGATGTGCGTCGTCGTGGCCCCGACCGAAGCCGAAGCCAAGGCAAAGTACGACGAGTATCGCAGCCATATCAGCCATGAGGGCGCGCTGGCGCTGATGTCGGGCTGGACCGGCGTCGACTTTTCGACCTATTCGCTCGACCAGGAGGTGCGCCACGTCCAGAACGACGCCGGCCGCTCCGCGATGGACAATGTCACCCGCGCCGATCCCGATCGGGTCTGGACCGTGCGCGAGGTCGCCGAGCATGTCGGCATCGGCGGCGCCGGCCCGGTCGTGGTCGGCTCACCCGAGCAGGTCGCCGACAAGATCGAGCAATGGTTCGAGGACACCGACGTCGACGGCCTCAACGTCGCGTTCGCGATCTCGCCCGGCGATTTCGAGGATATCGCCGACATGCTGGTGCCGGAGCTGACCAAACGCGGCCGCTACAAGCGGGAGTACGCCAAGGGCACGTTGCGCGAGAAGCTGTTCGGTGCGGGGCGTGCAAGGCTCGACGCGACGCATCCGGCGAGCCGATATCGGGTGAAGCCGCGGGAAGCGGCAGAGTAGACACTGTTCGTCCCGTCATCCTGAGGTGCGAGCTCTTGCGAGCCTCGAAGGATCGACGGCCACCGGCCGGGCCGTCGACCCTTCGAGACGCGCTTCGCGCTCCTCAGGGTGACGGTGAGAAAGCAATCGCGCGTCGTACGCTCAATTCACCGAATTGCTCACCATCACCTCGATCAGCTTCGCGCCCGGCCTGCTGAACGCGGACTTCATCACGCCCTTCAGGTCCTGCGGGTCGGTGACCTTGATCGCCTCGAGCCCGAGCGAGCGCGCGACGCCGGTGAAGTCGACCGGCGGATCGATGAAGTCCATGCCGACGTAATTGTCGTCGCCATGGAAGGCGAGCAGGCGCTGCTTGATGATGCGGTAGCCGCCATTGTTGACGATGACGAAGGTCAGCGGCAGCTTGTGGTTCGCTGCGGTCCATAGCGACTGGATCGAATACATCGAGGAGCCGTCGCCGGAATAGCACACCACCGGGCGCTGCGGATTGGCGAGGCTGACGCCGACCGCGGCCGGCAGGCCCCAGCCGATGCCGCCGGAGGCGAGCGCGTGATAGCCGTAGCGGTCGCGATGCGGCCGCAAGCCGATGATCTGCCGCGACGAGGTCAGGCCCTCGTCGACCAGGATCGCATTGTCGGGCATCGCCTCCACGACCTGCAGCGCAAGCCAATCCGGATCGATCGGTGATTTCTGGCTCGCCTTCGAGATCTGCTCGACCAGCGCCTTGCGCTTCGCCGCCCAGTTCTTCGTCGACAATGCCGCGAGCCCCTGCCTTGCACGCGTCTCAAGCGCGCCACCACCAAGCTCTTTCAGAGCTGGTACCAGCGCGCGCAGCGTTTCCTTGACATCGGCCTTCACCGCGATCTCGGCGCCATAGTTCCTGGCAAGATCGCTGTCGACCAGCCCGACCTGCACGATCGAGAGCCCGTCCGGCAGCGGATCGACCTCGCTGTAGACCGACATCCGCAGGGGATCGCCGCCGAGCGCAATCAACAGATCATGCGGCGCCAGCACGTCGCGGGCGACCTTCTGCAGCCGCGCGATCGCACCCATGAAGCTCGGGCTTTCGGAGGGGAAATGCGAACCATAGGGCGTCGGCGATTGCCAGGCCGGACAGCCCAGCGTCTCGGCCAGATCGGCGGCCTCGCGCAGCGCATCGCTCTTCACGATCTCGTCGCCGACGACGATCACCGGACGCTCCGCTTTCAGGATTCGCGCGGCCAGCGCTTTGAGCGAATCCTCCGACGGCCTGACGCGGGTGTCGATGCGGGTGGAGCGTCCGAGCTCGATGCCGGCCTCGGCATTGAGGATGTCGCCGGGCAGCGAAATGAACACCGGCCCGGTCGGCGGCGTGGTCGCGATCTTGGCGGCGCGGCGCACGATGCGCGGCAGGTCTTCGAGGCGCGTCACCTCGACCGCCCATTTCACCAGCGGCGTTGCCATCTGCACCAGCGGGCCAAACAGCACCGGCTCGGTCAAGCCGTGGCCCTGCTCCTGCTGGCCGGCGGTGAGGATCAGCGGCGTGCCGGTGAAGCTTGCATTGTAGAGCGAGCCCATCGCATTGCCGAGGCCCGGCGCGACATGGACATTGCAGGCCACCAGCTTGCCGGAAGCGCGGCTGAAGCCGTCGGCCATCGCGACCACCAGGCTCTCCTGCATCGCCATCACATAGGTGAGGTCGGGATGGTCCTTCAGCGCGTGCATGATCGGCAGTTCGGTGGTGCCGGGATTGCCGAACAGATGGGTGACGCCTTCATCCTTCAGCAGCGCCAGAAATGCCGAACGGCCGGTGATGCGATTCTTCATGTTCCCTCCGAGCCCATCAGCGCGTTGGCCGATGGGACCGGGGGAGATGACCAAACTTGCGCTGTGGGAGCAATCGAGCCGCCGGTCATGGCTGCATTCCGCAGGCGCGCGCCTGAGGCAAAACGCTCTCTAGAACATCCCCTCGCGATCGCTGCGCTTCTTCTTTTTAGAACGCTGCCAGACCACGCCGGGATAGCCTTTCAGCGGCACCAGCGGCTCGCCGGCATAGGCCCATTCCTGCAGTTCCTCGATCGCGATGTGATAGAGCGGCTGCCGGCCGGTGCGGCCGGAGAACAGCGCGCGTGGGATGTTGACCATGTGCGGCGAACGTGCGCGTTCGTAGGAAATCGGCGTGCCGCAATTGGCGCAGAAGCTGCGCACCGTTTTGCTGGCGGCATCCTCGTAGCGCGAGAGCTCGCTCTCGCCTTGCGTGATACGGAAGCGCTTCTTCCAGCTGCCGACATAGGTCGCGTAGGCCGCGCCATGGGCGCGGCGGCTGGCGGCGGTGTGATCGTGCCAGGCCCAGCGCGCCGGCACGTCGATCTCGAACCGCACCTTGCCGCACAGACATTGCCCTGCCGCGGGCTTTGCGAGTGCGACGGGTTTTGGCTTTTTGCTCGATGCGAACTCGTCGTCTTCCGGAAACATCGGGGTCTCCCATCAAGCCATTGTAGCCCGGATGCAGCGAAGCGACATCCGGGAACGGCCTCACGTTCGGCCCCGGATATCGCTTCGCTCATCCGGGCTACGAGAACAACCGCGCGTCTATGCCTGCGCCATCTCGTCGTGGGCAGGATAATCCGTGTAGCCCTTCTCCTCGCCGGCGTAGAAGGTCGGGCGATGATACGGGGTCAGCGGATAGCCGCGCTGCAGGCGGCGCGGCAGGTCGGGGTTGGAGATGAAGTAGCGGCCGAAGGCGATCGCGTCGGCATGACCTTCAGCGAGCGCGCGCTCCGCGCTGTCACCGACAAAGTTGCCGGCTGATATCAGCACACCGCTCCACATCGGGCGGTACAGCACCATCGCCGACGGCACGTTCTGCCAGTTGACGTCGGCGCGGCCGGTGCCCGACGCGCGCGGCTCGATGAAATGCAGATAGGCGAGCCCGAGCTTGTCCAGCGCCTTGATGGCGTGGCTGTAGAGCGGCATCGGATCGGCCTCGCCGCTGCCATTGGCGATGCCGTAGGGCGACAGCCGCACGCCGACGCGGTTGGCGCCCCACACCTCGGTCACCGCCTGCGTCACTTCCATCAGGAAGCGGACGCGGTTCTCGATCGATCCGCCATATTGGTCGGTGCGCAGATTGCTGCGCGATTGCAGGAACTGCTCGATCAGATAGCCATTGGCGCCGTGGATCTCGACGCCGTCGAAGCCGGCGGCGAGCGCGTTCTTCGCGCCCTCGCGGTAGGCCTCGACCATCAAGGCGACCTCGCCGGTCTCGAGCGCGCGCGGCGTCTCGTAGTCGACCACCTTGCCATCAGCAGTCATCGCCCTGAACTCGGGCAGGATCGCCACCGCCGACGGCGCCACCGGCAGCGCACCATCGGGCTGGAACGAGGAATGCGAGACGCGGCCGACGTGCCAGAGCTGCAGGAAGATCAAGCCGCCCTTGGCGTGCACCGCATCCACCACCTCGCGCCAGCCCGCGATCTGGGCCTCGCTATAGATGCCGGGGACGCCGGGATTGCCGAAGCCGCTGGCGACCACGGGTGAGGCTTCCGCGATGAGCAAACCGCCCGGCGTGGCGCGCTGCGCATAATATTCCGCGTTCAGCGGCCGCGGCGCGAGACTCGGCCGCGCCGCCCGCATCCGCGTCAAGGGCGCCATCACGACACGGTGCTTCAGCTCATAGGGCCCGACCTTGAGCGGCGAAAACAGCGACGGAGAACTCATGCCTACCCCGATTATTCTTTGTATTGGACCGTTATCTCACGGGTTCATCTTGTTCGCAAAAGCAGGTAGTGGCAATCTGTCGAACAGACTAGCAGGCTTGCCATGTCGAAACAGAGCGCCACATTGCTCCCCTCGTTGAGCGTCCGCATCGATCTCGATGCCGAAGACCGGATCGGGCCGGGCAAGATTCTGCTCCTCGAACGGATCAAGGAGTGCGGCTCGATCTCGGCTGCCGGCCGCGCCATGGACATGAGCTACAAGCGCGCCTGGGACCTGGTCGACGAGATCAACCGCATCTGCCGGCAGGCGGCGGTGGAACGGCAGACCGGCGGCAAGAATGGCGGCGGCGCGGTGCTGACCCCGTTCGGCCTCTCCCTGGTGGCGCGCTACCGCAAGATCGAGCGCGATGCGGCGACCGCCGTGCGCAAGGACCTCGAAGCGCTGCGCAGCGACATCGGCAAGCCGAAGAAGGCCGCGGGGCGGTAGACGCAAGAACCGGCGGCCGTCGCAGGGACACGCTACGAAAATATCGAAAACAACCCCATGCAAAGTAGCCGGCGGCGGCCGGCGTTCGACAAGGCAACTTGACGCGTCGGGCAAATCAGGGATATATTTCTAATATTCAGAAATCATGCAGGCATTGAGGTGAGGGGCTTCCCTCCGCGCATGACCTATTGGCGAGACCTGTACCCCTCACCCGGATTGCATCTGGCGATGCAATCCGACCTCTCCCCGCAAGCGGGGAGAGGTAAGAAAAAAGCGAGCGCTAACCCGTCTTGATCCAGACCGCCTTGACGTTGAGATATTCCTCGACGTGCTGCTTGCCGGACTCGCGGCCGTAGCCGCTCATCTTGTAGCCGCCGAACGGCACCGCCGGATCCATCGCCTGGTAGCAATTGACCCAGACCGAGCCGGCGCGCAGCGCCTTGGCGACCTGGTGCGCCTTGCTGACATTGGTGGTCCAGACGCCGGAGCCGAGGCCGAAGGTGGTAGCGTTGGCGCGCTTGATCAGCTCGTCCGGATCCTTGAACGAGATCGCCGAGATCACCGGGCCGAAGATCTCCTCCTGCGCGATGCGCATGTTGTCCTGCACATTGGCAAACACCGTCGGCTGCACGAAATAGCCCTTCGACAGCGCGCCCTCGGTGAGGCGGCCGCCGCCGGCGAGCGCCTTGGCGCCTTCCTTCTGGCCGATGTCGAGATAGCCGGACACCCGCTCCATCTGCTGCTGCGACACCAGCGGGCCGATCTGGGTGTTGGGATCGAGGCCGTTGCCGACCTGCAGCTTCTTGCCGAACTCGGCGACACGGCCGACGAACTCGTCATAGACCTTCTGCTCGACGAACAGCCGCGTGCCGGCGCTGCAGATCTGGCCGGAATTGGCGAACACCGCCATCGCCGCACCCGGCACCGCCGCGTCGAGATCGGCATCGGCGAACACGATGTCCGGCGACTTGCCGCCGAGCTCGAGCGAGACGCGCTTGAGGTTGCCGGCCGAGGCGCGGATGATCGACTGGCCCGTGATGTGCGAGCCGGTGAAGGCGACCTTGTCGACATCCGGATGCGAAGCGAGCGCGGCGCCCGCGGTCTCGCCATAGCCCGGCACGACGTTGACGACGCCGGGCGGGATGCCGGCCTCCATGCAGAGCTCGCCGATGCGCAGCGAGGTCAGCGGCGATTCCTCCGCCGGCTTCAGCACCACGGTGCAGCCGGTCGCGATCGCAGGGCCGATCTTCCAGATCGAGGCGGTCAGCGGCCCGTTCCACGGGATGATGGCGCCGACCACGCCGATCGGTTCCTTCAGCGTGTAGGAGAAGATCTCGCCGGGCAGCGAGTTCTCGATGGTCTCGCCGTGGATCGCGGTCGCCTGTCCGGCATAGTAGCGCAGCATGCCGAGCGCGCGCAGCTTGTTGCCGCGGGTGCGGCTGATCGGCGCGCCCATGTCGAGCGTGTCGAGCTGGGACAATTCCTCGAAATTGGCTTCGACCAGCTCGGCGAGCTTGAGCAGCAGGTTCTGCCGTTCGAACGGCTTGACCTTGCTCCACGGCCCTTCGAAGGCGCGGCGCGCCGCCGCGACCGCACGGTTGATGTCCTCGGCATCGCCCTCGGCGACGGTCGCGAGCAACTCGCCGGTCGCGGGATTGTGTGTCTCAAACTTCTTGCCGGAGGCGGCGTCGACCCATTTGCCGTCGATCAGCATCTTCTTGTAGGAGCCATCGGCATAAGGATGGCGCGTGATCGGAATAGCCTGCGAAACAGCCATGTTTGCACTCCCTGTAAAATGTCGGCTGAGGTCTTTTGGAAGCGTTATATCGGCGATTCTACAGCGCAGGCGCGAAACCGTAAAGCGCAGCCGGCGTTGTCGAGGGCGGCACGCATGAAAACCTCCCATGCGCCAGCGCATATGGTTCGCGCGCTATGATAAGATTTGAACGTCAGCCACACATGTGTCCGGAGACCGCCGATGCCCCACCCCGTGATATCAGCCAATCATGTTGCCGTGATCACCGGCGGCGCGTCCGGCATCGGGCTTGCCGCCGCGTTGCGGTTCGCCGAGGCCAGTATGAAGGTGTGCATCGCCGATCTCGGTGATGACAGGCTGAAGGCGGCTGCGACAAAACTGTCATCTGCAGCGCCGGGCGGCGCAGCCGATATCATGACGGCTGCTGTCGACGTCAGCCGCGCGGAGGCGGTCGCGGAGCTCGAGGCCAGTGTCGCCAGGAAATTCGGCGGCACCGATATCCTGATGAACAATGCCGGCATCCAGCCCGGCAGCGCGATGTTCGGGCCGGCGGACAATTGGCAGCGCATCCTTGGCGTCAATCTGTGTGGCGTGATCAACGGCACGCAGGCCTTTGCGCCCAACATGATCAAGCGCGGCCGGCCGGGGCTGATCATCAACACCGGCTCCAAGCAGGGCATCACCACGCCGCCGGGCGATCCTGCCTACAACGTCTCCAAGGCCGGTGTGAAGGCGTTCACCGAGGCGCTCCAACATGAATTGCGCAACACCGACGGCTGCAGGATATCAGCGCATCTGCTGATCCCGGGTTTCGTCTTCACCGGGCTGACCGCGCGCGGCCGCACTGAGAAGCCGGCCGGCGCCTGGACGGCAGAGCAGACCGTCGACTTCATGATCGAGCGCCTCGATGGCGGCGATTTCTATGTCCTCTGCCCCGACAATGACGTGCCGCGCGCGCTCGACGAACGCCGCATCCTCTGGGCCGCCGGCGACATCGTCGAGAACCGCCCGCCGCTGTCGCGCTGGCATCCGGATTTCGGCGACGCGTTCGCCGCCTTCGTGAAGGGGGAGTAAGAGGCAGGGAATCGTAGGTGGGTAGAGCGAAGCGAAACCCATCATCTCGCCTGCGGCCCGCTATCTGATGGGTATCGCTTCGCTCCACCGATCGGCTATTTATCCCGTCATCCTGAGGTGCGAGCGGAGCGAGCCTCGAAGGATGCACGGCCCGGCCGGTGGCCGTCGATCCTTCGAGACGCGCGCAAAAGCGCGCTCCTCAGGATGACGGTGATAGTCCGGAGCGTGGGTTGGCCGAGCGTAACCCACCAACCCTCCGCGTAACGAAAGAAGACGGTGGGTTACGGCTTCGCCTAACCCACCCTACGCACCTTGCTCAATTCGCCCGCACGCGAACCGGCGTTACCGGCTGCGCCACCAGCGCCTCGCCGAGCTCGCTTTGCTGCGCGCGTGGGATCGAGAAGCAGACGCTGAAGCCGTCCGATGTCTTGAGCGTCACCATGCCCTGGGCCGGATCGGTCGACTGCTCGATCACCCATGAATCCAGCGGATAGGCGTAACGCAGGGTCTGGTCGCCGAAGCGGGTCTGCAGCGCCTTGCTGATCAGCCCGGGCAGCGTCATGACCAGCGCGCCGACCTGGTTGATCGACAGGCGGATGGTTGCGGGGTCGCCCTTGCCGTCCACGAAGCCAAGCGAAATGGCGCAGCCGTCGGGCGCGACCTCGCAGGTGGTGAGCTCCTGGGTTTCGATCTGCATACCGGTACTCCGGATCATCGTTATATTCCGTTCAATATATCGCTGGGACGGCCAGCGTCCAGCCCCAATGTATCCTGCGACCCGTCCGGCGCAGTCGCGCGCGGCGTTAGAATAGATTGAAGCTCGCGGCTGCCCCGTTGACGCTGGGCCGGCAACCGCGAATAAATCACCACAAAGATCAGGCTGATTTTTTCTTCGTCATTTTCCAGAGAATTGACTCGGTTCGGCAGTGAGGGGCGGGCCGTGGATGGCCGTGGCTTCCTTCCTGCGACCGTGATATATACACGGATATAGCGAGGCCTATAAGGGCCCGTTTGACCAGGGAGAGCAAAGCCTATGAGTGATTACAAGCTTCTCATCGACGGCAAGATGGTACCCGGCGACCAGACCATGCCGGTGCTCAATCCGGCGACCGAAGAGGTGGTGGCGCAGTGCCCGCGCGCCTCCAAGGACCAGCTCGACAAGGCAGTCGCCGCCGCGAAAGCCGCCTACCCCGCCTGGGCCGCGCCCCCGATGGAAGAGCGCCGCAAGCTCATCATCAAGATGGCCGAGGCGATCGAGGCCAACACCAACGAGCTCGCCCACATCCTGACCAGCGAGCAGGGTAAGCCGCTCGCGGATGCCACCGGCGAGGTCATGGGCATGGCCGGCTTCTTCCGCTATCTGGGCTCGCTCGATCTGCCGATGCGCGTGGTCGAGAATTCCGGCGACCGCAAGGTCGAGGCCTACCGCCGCCCGCTCGGCGTGGTCGGCGCGATCATTCCCTGGAACTATCCGCTGCTGATCCTTGCGTTCAAGCTGCCGTCGGCGCTGCTCGCCGGCAACACGCTGGTGGTGAAGCCCGCGCCCACCACGCCGCTGGCCTCACTGCGCTTTGCCGAGCTGATCAAGGATATCCTGCCGAAGGGCGTGCTCAACTTCATCGCCGACGCCAACGATCTCGGCGATCACATGACCAAGCACCCGGACATCCGCAAGATCTCCTTCACCGGCTCGACGGCGACCGGCCAGAAGGTGATGGCGAGCGCATCGCAGACCCTGAAGCGGATCACGCTCGAGCTCGGCGGCAACGATGCCGGCATCGTGCTCGACGACGTCGATCCGAAGAAGGTCGCGCCCGGGATCTTCGAGGGCGCGTTCCAGAACTCCGGCCAGGTTTGCCTCGCCATCAAGCGGCTCTATGTCCACGATTCGGTCTATGACGAAATCTGCAACGAGCTGGTCGCGATCGCCAAGAACACCGTGGTCGACGACGGCTCCAAGCAAGGAACGAAACTCGGGCCGCTGCAAAACAAGATGCAGTACGAGAAGGTGAAGGCATTTCTCGACGACGCCCGCAAGAACGGCAACGTGATCGCCGGCGGCGCCGCGATGGACCGTCCCGGCTATTTCATCGAGCCGACCATCGTGCGCGACATCAAGGAAGGCTCCAAGCTGGTCGACGAGGAGCAGTTCGGTCCGGTGCTGCCGGTCATCAAATACTCCGACAAGGATGACGTGATCCGCCGCGCCAACGCCACCACCTATGGCCTCGGCGCGTCGGTGTGGTCGTCGAACATCAAGCGCGCGCATGAGATCGCGACCCAGATCGAGGCCGGCACGGTGTGGATCAACAAGCACCTCGACATGGCCCCGAACATTCCGTTCGGCGGCGCCAAGCAGTCGGGCATCGGCACCGAATTCGCCGAGGAAGGCCTGGCCGAATTCACCCAGCTGCAGATCATCAACGGCCCGCCGGCCGCCTGATCGCCCAACACGCGGCCGCGACGCCCTGGCGCCGCGGCCGCCTTCCCCGTCCACAACGAACAGAGCCCATCATGTTCGACGCCCAATGCGATCTTGCTGCCCTGGTCTATGACGAGCACGACGATCCCGATGCCATCCTGCGCGACTTCGCCTGTCATCTGAAGGCGCAGGGCGCGCGCGTGGTCGGCATGGTGCAGACCGGCCAATGCGCTGACGCCAGCCTGTCGGCCGTGCTGGTCCATAGCGGCGAGACGCTGCTGCTGGCGCAGCCGCCGAGCCCAAGTACCACGAGCCCTGGTGCCAGCGGCTGCAAGCTCGATCTGTCGCGGCTGCAGGATGCCGGCCTCCGGGTCGCCGACGCGCTTTCGGCCGGCGCCGATCTCGTCATCGTCAACCGCTTCGGCAAGCGGGAACGTGACGGCAAGGGCCTCGGCTTCCTGATCGAGCGCGCGCTCGACGCCGACATTCCCGTCGTGATCGCGGTGTCGCGCTCGAGCTTTGCCGACTGGGTCAAGTTCGCCCGCGGCATGAGCGTGAAGCTTGCCTGCGACCGCCACGCGCTCGACGCCTGGTGGCGCAACGTCTCGCTGCGGACCGCGGCCCGGGTCGCGCCGGATCACATCACGGTGTGCGAAGCGTTCAAGTAACTTCGGGTGGGTGAACCGTAGGCGTAACCCAATCTCCGCACTGTCACCGTCATCCCCGCGCAAAGGCTTCGCCTTTGTCGCTGGAGGAGCGCGCTCTTGCGCGCGTCTCGAAGGATCGACGGCCACCGGCCGGGCCGTGCATCCTTCGAGGCTCGCTCCGCTCGCACCTCCAGCGACAAAGGCGAAGCCTTTGCGCGGGGATGACGGGACAACGGAATCGGAGGATGGGTTAGCTAACCCACCCTACAGATCACGGCCGCGTTCACAGCGTCTCCTGCTTGTGGCCGCACTCCTTGCAGGCGAACTTGACGCGGGACTGGCCCTTTTCCGCCTGCACCCGGTTCGGCGCACCGCATTTGCCGCAAACGGCCTCGATCCGGGTCGTGCCCTGCTTGATGACGAGGTTCCGCTTTTCCATGGTCTCGCGGATCAGGCGCTCGGCCTCCTCGCGCAGCGATTGCTTCGACATCATACCCACCGGTCATTGGTTAGCGGGCGGCGTCATAGCACGACCCGATGAAGCTTTGACAGCGGGTATCGCAGCTAATTTTCGGCAATGCTAGACGATGAGACGGTCGACCGGCAGGCGAAAATGCCGAGGTTTCAGCGGTTTCGGCGGCCGACCGACGCGGAACACATTGACGAGGCGCAGATCGCCGCCAACCTTGCCGAGTTTTCGCAGCCGATCGTTGAAGTCAGGATGGTCTGATAGCGCCGAGATCGGGCACGCCGCGAACCCGGCGCGATCGATCTCCAGCCAGATCCGATAGAAATGCCGTCCCGTCGTGAGTGGATCCTCACCGACCGGGCGGCAGAACAGAACGATCGCCGATGCCGACGCGGTCTTGGCGCGGTCGGCGAGCAGCGATGCGGCGATGCCGAGACGATCAAGCGGCCTGAACAGGCCGCCAAGCACGAAGCGGGCTGCGGTCGCCTCGACCGCATTCATGGCGAGCGCGTCGCGGTTGAGACCGTCCAGCAGGTAATGCGGATGGCTCGGCGACAGCCGCATCCATGCGAGCAGCTCGCCGCGGTAGTCGTCGTCGCGGACAAAGGAGAACTCGGCCTGGTCGGCCCAGCCGGCGATATCAGCGATCACCTGGCGATCCCCAATGCAGATCACGTCGTCGCGCGCGGCGGCAAGCTGCGCCAGCGTCGCCGCATCATCAGGCGCCCCTACGAACCTGCCGCGCCACGACATGCGGTGCGTCACATGGCCGGCTAGCGGATCGGGCGCAACGCCCTGCCGGACCGCAAAGCTGCAGAGCGCGGTAAATTGCGGCGACAGCGGCTGCTCGATCGTCGTCATACCGGTGATGGCAAGGCCGCGGCGGTTGAGCGCGAGGCTCATGCCTTCGAGCGCCGCGCCGTGCGATACCAGCACGTCGTGCCCCGCGGGGTCGGCGACCGGCGCGCGTACGCTGACGTCGTCGACCAGCGCCAGCCGCCCGTCGGCAAGCAGCCGCCAGCGCGTCGGCTGGATATTGTGGACGCTCGGCGCCAGCCGCGCCTCCGCGACCAGCTCGCGCAACAGATCCGGCGTCAGCTCGCTCATGCCGCCGCCAGCCGTTTGGAGAACAGATGCAGCCGGTGCAGCGGCTGGGCGCCGACCTTCTCGACCTGGCGCAGCGACGGACCGTTGATATCGGCGATCCAGGTGCCGCCGAGCGTGCGGTAGCCGGCCTCCTGCAACGCCAGCGCCGTGCGATAGAGCATCGCGCCGTTGAGACCGCGATTGTGCAGGTCGCGGCAGACCGACTGATAGATCAGCACGGCGCGCGTGTTCATGATGCGGTGCTGCACGAACCTGAACAGCGCTGATAGCCCGATCCGGCCGCCGATCGCCTTGATCAACGGATTGAGATCGGGGATCGCGATGATCGCGCCGGCGGGCCGGCCGCGGTGATAGACCACGGTCGAAATCCGCTTGTCGATGATCCACATCATGTCGCCGGCCTGGAACAGATATTCGGCCGCGGTCGGCGGCACGAACATCGGGTTGTCGGCAAAGCCGTCATTGAGGATGAGGCGGGCGTCCTCCAGCCGCGCCTTGAAGGCGGAACGCCTGATCGGTTGCCAGACGAAGTCCTTGTCGGCAAGCACCGCGCGCTGCCTGTCGCCGAGCAATTGCTCCGGCTTGCCGCCGTCGAGCGCGATCTCGAACGTCGTCATCGGGAAGGTGGCGGCATAGCCGGCGCGTTCGAGGTGGCGCGCGATATGCGGCGGCGACCACATCATGTCGGCGAATGGTGCATGGTCGAATCCGTCGGTCATCACGCCGATCTGTTGCATCGCCGTCAGATTGAAATTGCCGGCGACGCGGCTCATGCCGCGCGCGGACAGCCATTGCTCGGCGGCGCGCAGCAGCGCGTCGGCCACCTCCGGCTCGTCGATGCAATCGAAGAAGCCGAATGCACCACGGCGGGTGCCGTGCTTGCGGTTGGAGGCGTCATGAATCGAGGCGGCGATGCGGCCGACCGGCCGTCCGTCGCGATGCGCGGAGAACAGCGCGTAGCGGCCGTGGCCTTCGGTGACGAACGGATTCTTCGCGGGATCGAACATCCGCTCGAAATCGCTCCACAGCGGCGGCACGTAGAGGCTGTCGGGTCCATAGGCATTGAGCGCCGCGTCGAATGCCGCTTTGCGGTCACCCTCCCTGATCTCGAGCGTCATTTGGCCTCCGGGGTCAACGCCAACAGCCGCCGCACCAGCGCCAGCGCGGTTTCGGTGGCAGGATCGGCCGCGGTCACCGGCACGGCGAGCACGATCAAGTCGAGCGGATCATGCGCGAGCACGATGACATGGGAGGCGCTGTTGGCCGTCATCAGCGAGACCATGCGTTCGGCCGCAGGATCAACCGCCGCCAGCCCCCACGGCGCATCGGACCGGCGCAGCACGCGCCTTTCCGACAGGAAATCGCGCAGCAGCGGCGGATCGTAGATCCCGAGCTCGCTCTCGCGAAAGTGCCGCGCGCTTTCGAAGATCGGATGCCGCGCGAGCTCGGCGATCAACTGCTCCCTTGTCTGCGCCGGCGACGCCGCCACCGAGTTGAGCACGCCGGGCTCCTGCGATTCGAACAGCGCGCGCAACGCGTCCGTCATCAGCCCGATGGTCAGCACGCCGGCAATCGCGACCGCGACGAACCGGACGATCTGCGCGGCGTCGACGTCGGGCGCCATGAAGGCGGCGGCGAGGCCCAGCAGGCCCGAAGAGATCAGCCGCAGCGCCATCATCGCTAGCCCATGGCGGCGGGTCTCGGCGCCGCCGCCGGCGATCAGCATCACGGTCACGGTGAGCAGCGCACCCAGCGCGCCGAGCCGGACTGGAATGTCCGGGAACAGCGTGCGGAAGTCGGTCAGGATGAACGGGATCACGACCAGCGCGCCGACCGCCATGCGGCCGATGCTGCGGTTTTCCGAGGCCATCAACGATGCGCGATCGCGCGTCGCCAGCAGCAGCGCGCAGGTGGCGAAAGCAAGCAGCTGAAACAGCGCAAGCGTGATCGCGTAAGGCATCGCGAAGCGCTGCAGCCCGAACAGGCCGCCGAGGCCGAGCAGGATGCCGCCGCCGAGCGCTGCGATCTTGACTGCGCGCGGCGCGTGGCGCCGCAGGATGCCTTCGGTGACGATCAGGGCGCCGAGCGGGATCAGTGCGGCCGGGATCACCGAGAGGCGGTCGAGCAGGCGGCTTCCGGTCCACCACGCAAGGCCGCGGTCGAGGAACAGGATCGCGATCACGCCGAGCGCAAGCAGCAGGCGGCGGGTCAGCGGGCTCCTTGGATCGCGCCGGTAGAACGTCATCATCGCCACCGCAAGGCCGATGGCGCCGCAGAGATTGACGATGGAATCGGCAATCGCCCCCGAGGTCATGTGCTGCCCGTCAATTGCTCGATCGCCCGGCGCACCAGCGGGCGCATCAGGGCGGCAACCAGCGCATTGCGCGGCCGCTCGATCGCAGGCCGGTGCGGATTGAGGAACCAGCCGCGGCAATCGGTGCCGGAGGTGCGGCCCAGGATCAGCGCCACCGCCTCATAGGCCATCAGCATGCCGGTCGAGATCACCATCGGCGCGAACGACATCCGGCTGCGGCGGCCGGCTGCGACTTCGCCGGCAATGGCGAGGTCGACATAGTTGCGCGACGAGGAGTGCAGCATCACGTGCTCGATCTCGGCACGCATCGCGGCGCGGCGGTCGTCCTCGGTGATATCGGTCCAGTCCTTGCCCGTCGTCGGATAGCCGAGGCGTTCCTCGGGCCTCGGATCGTGCGGCCGCACCACGATCACCGACGGCAGCGGCGACATATAGGCGTCGATCACGGTTGCATCAGCGGCTTTCGCGGTCCGGTACAGATGCACGCCGGCGGCGATGTCGTCCATGCCGTTGACGATCACAGGGCAACGCGCGGCGATCCCGGCGAGCTCATCGGTCCAGTTCTCGCCGAGCACCTCGATCTCGATGGTCGGGTTGATGCGTTTGGCGGCTTCGGCGGCGACCGCCGCCTTCTCGCGTCCGACCTCGTCGGCGAAAGCGAACACCTGGCGGTTGAGGTTGGAGACCTCGAAGCGGTCGATGTCGGCGATCACGAACTTGCCGACGCCGGCGCGCGCCAGCGCCATGAAGGCCGCGCCACCCATGCCGCCGACGCCGCAGACGAACACCCGCGCCTGGCGCAGCAGCTGCTGCTCGTGCTCGTCGATGAAGCCGATGTTGCGGCCGGTGAAGGAATAATAGTCGAAATTCATCGTGCCCCCCCGCTCTCCTGCCTGCGCGGCCGCAGCGTGCCGAAGGCGCGGCTGTCGTCCAGCCAATAGACCACCGGCAGCACCAGGCGCTGCAGCGCCAGCATCGCGGACGCCGCGAGCAGCGCCGGCAGCGAGCCCGACGGCACCTCGCGCATCAGGTAACGGCGCGCGCCGGCAAGATCGACGCGGCCGAGCTGCAGCACATCGTCGCCGCGGCCGTAATCCAGCTCGCGCGCGCAAAATTCGTTGTAGACGGCGTCGCGATGTTTCGCTGCGATCTCGAAGGTCTTCTTCAGCGCGTCCGAGCCGCCGGTATAGGCATTGGTGATGACCGAGCGCGCCTCGTCGAAGCCGGCCTCCTCGCCGACGCCGAATACCGCGCGATGCCGTGCCATGATGCCGCGCGCCAGCTGCAGATGCGCAAAGCTCTGCCGCGCGCCCGGCTGCGGCGACGGGAACACGTCCGAGAACGTGTCGCTGACCATGCCGACCACCGCCGGCACCTGGGTGACGTTGGAAATCCATTTCGGCCGCAGCCCGTCGCGGGCGAACAGCACCAGCGCGGTCAGGCCGTAAAGCACCCAGGACAGCCCCTGCCCGCGCACATCGGGATCGACCATGACGAGGCCGAGATGGGTGACTTCAGCGGGTTCGCCGTCGAGCGGCACGTCCATCACCGACAGCGCGTTGAAGGCGATCGGCCGCCCGCTGTCCTCCTCGGAGATCAGGGTGACGACGGCGCGCGACAGCCGCTCCGGCTCGCCGGAAAAGATGCCGTAGGTCAGGCTCTCCTCGGGCAGCGTCTTGGCGGCAACGATGCGCAGCTGCGCGACCAGTGCGTCGAGCTCGTCCTTCGGCAGCGACACGCCGGGCGATTCGACGATGCGGGTGCGCTGGCCGGCCTGGGTGCGCAAGGTGAGATCGATGGTCGGCTGCGACAACGCCTTCAACCAAAAGCCGGCATGGCTGCGCAGGCCGTCAAAGGCCGCGCGCGCCTTCGCAAAGCCCCTGCCGCCGCGCGAGGCCGGGGTCGGATCATCCGTGGACGCCATTTCTCTGTCCCTCGGGCGCGATCTCTGCACTCAGGCTTGTTAAAGAGCCATGAGCGCAACCTGCCGCTGTTGGCCGCAGGGTAAACAAGCCGTTCCGGAAACGGAACGAGTTGACCGCAACGGGTGGCGGCCTGTCTCGTCGTCATCGCGACGAGTGAAGCTCGTTGCTGCAACGGCGCTCGCTCCTTCACTGTCACCCCCGCGCAACGGCTTTGCCGTTGTCGCTGGAGGAGCGCGGAACGCGCGTCTCGAAGGGTCGACGGCCCGGGTGGTGGCCGTGCATCCTTCGAGGCTCGCTCCGCTCGCACCTCAGGATGACGGGACTACCAGGTCTGGCGCCCGATCGGCGCAAAGCGTCTGAGGCAAAAGCGGCGGGTGAAAGACACCCGCCGCTTCCGTCCTGCTCCGGCTCACGCTGCCTTGGAGACTTCCATCAGCAGGCGCTCGGCCTTGGCGTCCTCGATGCGGTTGACGAACTTGCTGCTCTCGTAATTGTCGCGCACGGTCTTGGTCATCGTCACGCAGGTCTGGATCAGCATCACGATGCCCATCGTCAGATAGCCCTTCATCCAGAGATCGATCGGCAGGAAGAACACGCCGATGCCGACGAGGAAGGCGGAGCCTGCGAAGGACGCGTAGGTGAAGGTGACCCAGGCGCCGCTGTGGGGTTGGATGGTCGGGTTCATGGTCGTCTCCTTGATGATAATTGGTTTGAAGTTGGCTTGGTTTCAGGCTCGAGGTTTCAGATTTGGGGCGGGCGCTTGGCTTTCAGCCGCGCCAGCACGTCGTCGGCAGTCGATTTCATGCGCGGGCCAAAGCCCTGCTCGGCGAGCCTCTCGGCGACGACAAGCGGTCCCGAGGCGGTATCGATTTCGAACAGCGCGTCGTCAGCCGCCTGGATCTCGATCTGCCGCTCGCGCAGCCGCTTCAGCGTGGCTTCCGCTTCCGGCAGCGTCGATTCGTAGGGGCGCGCCGCCTCGATGCCGCTCCGGCGCAGCGAGCGCACCGCCTCCGAGGCGCGGGCGAGGCGCCGGCCGCGATCGAGCTCGGCGATCCGCGCCTCGGCGCTGCCGACGTGACGCTTCAGCCGTGTGATCTCGGTGGCGAACAGGGTGCGCGCGGTCATCGCGGCATCGCGTTCGGCTTCGAGGTTGGCGATCGCCTGCGCGGCTTCGCGGGCGAGGTCTTCCCGGCCGCCCTCGAGCGCCGCTGACGCGCGCACCTCGAGATCGGCGATGCGGGCATTGGTGGCGTCAAGCCGCCGGCCCTCCTGCTGGTCGCCGGCGATCGCCAGTGCCAAGGTCCGCTTCGAGCGGTCGACGGCGGCGGCCGCATCGCGCATCTGCTGGTCGAGGATGACCAGCGCGGTCCGGTCTTGCAGTTCCTCTTCGGCGACCGCCACGCTGCCGCGGAAAAGTGTCAAAACAGTTTTGAACATTTGGTCACTCCCTGTTATGAGCATCGCTCATGAATCTCTTGTACCACATACTGAGCATTGCTCAAGTATTATTTGAGCGTCGCTCAAGCATGTGGTTAACGGCGGGTAAAACATGTCCAAAGCATTGGAACGACGTGCGAAACTGCGGGAAGCGCTGATCGAGGCGGCGGAACGGGCGATTGCGACAAAGGGTCTCGGCGGCCTGAAAACGCGCGAACTGGCCCAGGAAATCGGTGTCGCCAACGGCGGCGTCTACAATCTGGTCGAGGATGTCGACGAGCTGATCCTGCGCGTCGGCTCGCGCACGCTCGCCCGGCTCGACGCCTCGCTGTCGCTGGCCGAGATCGGCGGGGCGGCGGCGCCGCGCGAGATGCTGGTGCGCATCGCGGTGGCCTATTGCGACTTCGCCGCCGACAATCTCGAATTGTGGCGGGCGCTGTTCGAGCACCGCATGCAACCCGGCAAGCTGGTGCCGGAATGGGCCATCACGGAGCAGATGGAATTATTCCGCCACATCTACAAGCCGCTCGCCGCACTGTTCCCGCAGCGCTCGCCGGCGCAGCTCAGCGTCACCGCGCGCAGCCTGTTCTCCGCGGTGCACGGCATGGTCGCGCTCGGGCTGGAGCATAAGCTGATTGCGGTGCCGATCGGCGCGCTGCGCAGCGAGATCGGCACCCTGACACGCGCGATGGTCGACGGGCTGACGGCGAAGAAGGAGTAGCGCACCCGCCCGATGCCCCCGCTGTGCGGTCAAGCAGACGACTTGCCGCAGGGAGACGTGGATTTCAGCTGTTGCCCCAGGAGCAAGGGCGACGTAGCGATTGAGGTCAGGACGGCAGAAACCACTTGCGGAATGATCGGATAGTAGCCATTTACCTCAGATGGAGTTTCGGCCGAACGACTTGGCCTCGCCGCTGATAGCGCGCCTGACTGACGACCCTCCCCCCAAAACTTCGAACTAGAGCGTTTTCGAGCGAAGTGGCTACCGGTTCGCGTGAAGAAAACGCGCAAACGCGCATCTATTGAAGGACGAACTCCCATGAATACGGGAACTGTGAAGTGGTTTAACAGCCAAAAGGGTTTCGGCTTCATTCAGCCGGACCAGGGAGGCCAGGATGTTTTCGTTCATATCAGCGCCGTTGAACGCGCCGGCATGAGCACCCTCAACGAGGGGCAGAAGGTTTCTTTTGAAGTCGTTGCAGACCGCCGGACTGGCAAATCTGCTGCGGACAATCTGCGCGCCGCGTAAGCTGCCGCAATCGGCGCCATGCTGCTTTGACCACGGATGTACTGGCAGAGCCTCTGGTTTCGCGACCCCGCGACTGGTCACCCAGCCGCGGGCTTCTCTTTATCGCACCGCGCGCAATGCCCGCCAAGACCAGGACCTGAGCCGTCCGCTGGCGAGACGGCCCGCACATTGAAGCAATCGAGGTCGCGAGCGTGTCCACCAATATCGATCCAGTGTCGCAACACGACGACATCATGTACCCGCAGGTCCTCCCGTTCCTGCTGGTCCACGCAGGGTGTCTGGCGGCGATCTGGTCGGGCATCTCATGGCAAGCGATTACAATCTGCGTTGTTCTCTATTGGCTGCGCATGTTTGCGATCACGGCGGGCTATCATCGGTACTTCTCGCATCGCGCTTACTCAACAAGCCGGGCCTTTCAATTCATCCTTGCCTTCCTTGCCCAAAGCAGCGCCCAAAAAAGCGTGCTTTGGTGGGCTGCGAAACATCGGCATCACCATCTCCATTCCGACACCGAGCAGGATGTGCATTCCCCTCTGCACACGGGCCTCGTGTACAGTCATCTCGGCTGGATCTTCTATCGACAGCACGACGCAACCGATCTGACGAAAATCTCGGATTTTGCCGCGTATCCAGAGCTGATGTGGTTGCACAGATTCGAGGTTTTGCCAGCGGTCGTGGTCGCGGGCCTGTGCTTCCTCATTGGCGGATGGCCGGGGCTCGTGGTCGGTTTCCTCTGGAGCACCGTGCTGGTGTATCACGCCACGTTCTGCATCAACTCCCTCGCACATGTTCACGGAGGCAAGCGGTATGTGACGGGCGACGACTCCCGCAACAACTGGCTGCTGGCCCTGATTACGATGGGTGAGGGTTGGCACAACAATCATCACGCCTACCAAAGCAGTGCGCGGCAAGGCTTCCGCTGGTGGGAGATTGACGTGACCTATTATGTTCTGGTGGCCTTGTCCTGGCTCGGCGTTGTCTGGGATCTGAAGGCGCCGCCCGCGCTGGTTCTCCGCAACGAGCAGCGCCTGGGATCACGTGTGATCAAGCGAACGGCCGAGCAACTCGCGGGTCGCTTTAATCCCGAATACATCGCGCTGGCGATCAAATCGTCGGTCCATGAGACCGGAATGTCGGTGCGGGACGCGCTTTTCCTGTTGCAGCATCGTGCCGACCTGCATCTGCCCAGCATGCCAACGCGTGACCAGTTGCTGGCTGAAGCCCAGGCCATGTTCGCGAAGACGCCATCGCTGGACGATATCGTCGACCGTGCCCATGAACTCCTGGTGGAATCGGTTTGTTTTCTTCTGGCCGTTCCGCCTCCGGTGGCCGCCGTAAATCCGAAACCTTGAGCGGACGGTAGCATTTTGCCTCGGGCATCCCATATAGGGTCAATGACCAACTGGCAAAAGCCGAGCAAGCGAGAACCACCCAAGACCAAGGCTGAATTGCGCGAGATGCTGACCGAGGCTGTGCGCAACACGCCGAGCCCCGACCAGGTGCCGCAGCGGCGCCCGGCAAAGGCCAAAAAGATCGCGGCCGGGACGGCTGACGACTAACCCTCGCCCGCCACCCGACCGGATCGCCCGGCCCGGGATACGACCGTACTCCATTGGCGACGAGCGCGAAGATTTTCGCGAAGGAGTAGTATGCGCAAATTTCCCAAGCCGACCGAACAAGAGATCAATGAGGGACCCCAAGCGGTGTCTTTTCAGATCGCGAACGGAAACGCGCGGCAAGACTGCATCCTGCAAACCACATTCCCAACGAGGATGCAGGCGCACAAGTATCTGCTCACGAATTGGCCGACCATCGAAAAGATGGCTCGCGACGCCCTTGCGGCGGGAACCATCGAAGGCGGCCAGATCAAGCTCGTGATGATCTGAACAGCCCGTGGGAAACGCCTGAGCCTCACGGCTCCATCGTGTAGGCGCGCCCGGGTTCGAGCGCGTAGATCGTCAGAAAGCGCAGCGGACGTTCCGGGTCGCAGTTGCGAAACAGCGTGTGCGGAAGGTCGGGGCGATCCTGCAAGGTCTCGCCTGCCCGATACCGGCGCGGAGCCTCACTGCCATAGGCGGACTCGGCGACACCTTCGACGATGAAGATAATTCCCCCAACCGGATGCCGGTGCAGCGGCGCGACCCCGCCGGGCGGATAGGTCACCTCGGCAACGACGAGCTCGCGATCATCGCCGGGCAAAGCGAGACGCTCAAGGGTCTTGCGCGTCACCCCGGCAAACCCGGTCCGTTGGGCGTTTGCCTGACCGTCCTTGCCATCAGCCATTGGAATCCCTTTTCTCGTCACGTGAGCCGTCCCCCCGATCAAGTCGCGATGACCATGAGGGCGCCTCACCACGGCAACAAGATGTCGGAGCGACGGTTCAGCACGTCGGCTCCCGAGCAACACAGAATGGCCGAAGGCCTTGCCACCCTCGCTCCGACGTTGCAGGATTCTTGCACCGAAGAAACCTTCAGCAGTGGGCCTTGCATGGGAATGAGCATCGTGACGACGCGGTTGCCGGGGATCGCCGCCCTGGCGCTCAGCATTGCAGCATCAAGTGTCATGCCGGCGTTTGCGGCGCAAGCCGTATCCGAATGCTCGATGTCGGTCACATTGGCGGATTGGGGCGAGAACTCGACCGGCGATATCGACGTCGCGTCAGGCCAAAGCTGCCTGATCCCGATCGGGATCCGCGGCACGGTGACGGACTCCGCGATCTCGCAAAAGCCGACCTACGGCAAGTTGAAGAAGATCAACGCATTGACCTTCGAATACAGGGCGAAGGCCAAGTACAAGGGCAGCGACACCTTTGCCATCAAGGCAACGGGTCAAGGACCGAAGACTTCAGGCACCTCGGTCATCACCGTGCGCGCGACGATCAAGTAATTGCCCCCTTCGCGCGCCGAACAAGCACGGCGCGCGACAGATTCCTTGATGAACGGGCGTCAGGCCGGACGCGCGCCGGTGCGGATGATCGACCCGACATGCTGGCCGCGCAGTGCCGCGGTGAGCCGGCCGGGAACGAGGCCGTTCACGACCTGCACGCGCTCGATATGGCGGGCGTTCTTCATCACCTCGAGCAGCGCGGGATCGAACGGCAGCGTGCCCTTCAGCTTGGCAAGATCGGCGACGCTGGTCTCGCGCAGCAGCTGCGCCTTCTTGCCGTCGGGACCGTTCGGATCATCGGTATACACGCCGTCGACGTCCTCGACGATGGTGAGACCGGCCGCGCCGAGCGCATCGGCGAGCAGGAATGCACCGGTGTCGGCCCGATGCAGCGGGATGCGCGAGTCCGGAAATTCGTGATGGTGATAGGGCGGAAAGCCGCTGCCCACCACCGCGCGGGCCGCGGAGAGGTGGATCGCAAGCTGGCTCGCGATGGTCGGGTGCTCGATATAGGAGACGCCTTCCGGCGCGAGCAGGCAGGCCAGGATATGACCGTTCTGGCCGGCCTCGCTCGCCGCGAGCGGCGCGAGCGAGCCGACCGGCAGACCGAGGTCGAGGCCGACGCTGTAGAGGTGGCGGGCGCGGATGCCGGCGCCGGTCAGGATCAAGAGGCGGTGCTCCGGCAACAGCGAGCGCAGCTCGTCGACGATCGGCAGGATCGCTTCATGGCCGCGATCCATGATCGAGCGGCCGCCGATCTTCACCACCTGCACCCAGGGCAGCAGGGGTATAGGGCGTCCGCCGGCAACGGGACGGGTAAGATCGCTGTCGAGCAGGGTCTGGCGCGCGAGCGGCGAGGCGACGTGCTTGGTGGTATCATCCATGGTCGTGTCTCTCTCAGCTCGCGGTGATGATGGTGCCGACATGCTCGCCCGCGAGCGCGCGGGTGAGATTGCCGGGGACAAGGCCATTGACGACCTGCACCTCGCGGACATGGCGTGCGGCGGCGAGCAGATCGAGCACCGGGAATTCGAGGATCGAATCCTGCAATCCCTTCGCCTTCATCTCCGCGACCGAGATTTTCGGAATGAAGGTGGCGCCCTTCGAGGTCTTGGGGTTCGCGGTATAGAGGCCGTTCTCGTCCTTCACATAGATCATCGCCTTGCAGCCGAACTGCTCGGCGACCAGGAAGCATCCGGCGTCGGTGCGGTACGGCGGGATCATGCCTTCGGGTGCGGGGCGCATCCACAAGCCATAAGGCGGCATGCCGCTGAAGATCACCGCATTCACCTCGGCGAGATAGAGCGGCACGGCCGATAGCCCGGCGCCGCTGACCGCGGAGATGCCGTGCTTGGCAAGCAGCTGCCCCAGCATCACGGCGTTCTGATCGGCGACCGAGGCGCCGAGTTGCGACAGCACGCCGGCCGGCAGGCGAAGCCCGGCCGCGATCGAATAGAGATGCCGGGCGCGGGTGCCCGCGCCGGTCCCGATCAGGAGCTTGTGGGCCTTGCGGGCCGCGACGATCTCGTCGACCAGCGGATAGACGGCGGCGCGGCCGCGGTCGATGACGCTCTGGCCGCCGATCTTGATCACGGTCGCATCCGGCAGGATCCGGAAATCCGACGCCGCTTCCGCCGCCGCCAAAAGCTGCGGATCTGTCAGCGACCGCTGCATCAGGAGCCCTTCAAGCTCTGCCGTCGTGTTTGCCATGAGAAACGTTCCTTTTCCGATGCGCCTGGCATCGCTTCCGAATTGCACTGGTAGCGGTAAGCCGGCCGGGTCTCAAGATGCAATGGCAATGATGGCGCACCCCGGCGGTCGTGGCGCTGACGTGCTAAGCTTAGATAATCACATGACCATCCCCGCCTGGCGCGACGCGCGGTCAGCCAAACCGAACGGTGATGTCTTCGAGGGGAATGCCGCCGGCCAAGCGTGATGCCGCCAGGCCGCGAGGAGAATGTCGGGATCTGGGAATGATTGTTCAGGGAGGCAATGACCTCCCCGGCAATCGCTTCGAAGTTGGCTTGCGCCGTCATGCGACATGTCTACACCGGGGTGCCTGATCTTCCCCCGAAAAAATGGACAAGGTTAAGCTGCTTTTAGCTCCATCTCGATCGGACTGACATAGCCGATGGCGGAGTGACGACGAGTTCGATTGTAGAAGCCTTCAATGTAAGCAAAGATATCACGTGTGGCCTCTGCGCGTGTTGCATAGTGAGTGTGGTAGACGAGCTCGATTTTGAGCGTGTGAAAGAAGCTCTCCATTGGAGCATTGTCATAGCAGTCGGCCTTGCGGCTCATCGATGCCCTCAAGCCGGCAGATTGCACGACCTTGCGGTATTCCGCCGATGCGTATTGGACGCCGCGATCGGAATGATGGATCAGACCGGCGCCAGGCCGCTGCGCTGAGACGGCCATCCGCAAGGCTGCCAGCGGCAGCTCGGCACGCAAATGATCCGCCATCGCCCAGCCGACGATCCTGCGGCTGTACAAATCCATGACGGTGGCCAGATAGAGCCAACCCTGATCGGTCTCGATGTAGGTGATATCGGCGAGCCAGATCCGGTTCGGCGCAGTGGCGGTGAAGTTGCGCTCGAGCAGGTTCGCCGCGATCGGGAGGTCATGACGGCTATCGGTCGTCCGCACCCGGCGAGGCCGTGCCATGATGGCCCTGATACCGTGATGGCGCATCAGCCGCTCGATGCGGCCACGGCTCGCCCCGCGGCCCTGGGCCTTCAATTCGACATGGATACGCGGGCTGCCGTAGCGTCCGTTTGTCTCGCGATGGACGCGCTTGATGTCGTCGACAAGCTCACGGTTGGCGACCGATCGCTGGCTCTCCGGCCGGGAGCGCCAAGCATAATAGCCGGCCGGCGAGACACCGAGCACGTCGCACAGGATCGTCACAGGATAGTCGGCGCGGCGATCTTCGATGAAGCGGAATCTCATTTCGGCCCCCCAGCAAAGATCGCGATCGACTTTTTTAAAATGTCGCGCTCCATGCGCAGCCGCTCGTTCTCTCGCTGCAGACGAGCGATCTCCGCCGCGTGGTCCGCCGACGGCAGCGTCGCTTGCGTTGTGGGGCGCCGCGCCGCAGCCGTCGGCTCTCGCCCAGTTCCACGTAGTTCCACCCAGCGCCGCAAAACTGAATCGCGCAGGCCAAGTTCCTTGGCCACCGATCCGATCGAGCGGCCACTCGAAGCGACCAGATCGACCGCTTGCCGCTTATAGTCGTCCGTAAACGACCTACGCTGACGTCCTTCCATCCAACACCTCTCCTGGCTCTTCGAGCCTACTACAGGTGTCCATCAATTCGGAGGAGGTTCAGCCGACAGCGTCCAATCAACGGCGAAGTGCTAGGGCAAGATGAGTTTACTTCAAATCGAGCAACGGACTCCACCTCGCCCCGCGTGCGGGGAGAGGTCGGAACGCATCGTTAGATGCGTTCCGGGTGAGGGGGAGCCTCCGCAAGCGCAGCTATCGCCGAATACGCGGAGACGGCCCCTCACCCCAACCCTCTCCCCGTTAAGAACGGGGAGAGGGAGCGCAGCGTCTTCGTGGTTGCTATCCAACCTAATCTCATCACGTCCTAGTTGGGCGTGAAGATCACCTTACCCTTGAACGCCGCGGCCTTGGCGATCGCTTCCGAAAATCCCTCGAGGCCGTAGGTCCCGACGACCGGCGCGCTGATCGCGCCGGATGCGACCATCGGCACCAGATGATCGTACATCGTGGCCAATGCCTCGTCGGTTGCGGTCTTGCCCCAATGTCCGAGCCAGAAGCCGCGCACCGACACCTCATTGAAGATCACGCTCAGGGCCGAACCTGAGAACGGCTGTCCGCTCATCGCGCTGTAGATGACCAGCACGCCCTTCGGCGCGAGGCAATTCATCAGGTTCAAGGCCGACGTGCCGCCGACGACGTCGAGCGCGAGCTGGATCGGCGCCTTGCCGGTCTCCCTGGCGACGCGCTTGGCGAGATCGGGTCCATCGACCAGCACGATATCGCCGCCGATCGCCTTGACTTCATCCACGACCTCTTCGCGCCGCACGACGTTGACCGTCTTGAGGCCGAGCGACTTGGCGATACCGATCACCGCGCGCGCGGTCGCCGAGTTGGCGCCGTTCTGGATCACCCAGCCGCCGCGCGCGACTTTGACGAAGTCGGTCAGCAGCAGATAGGCGGTCGCCGGATTGACCCCGATCATCGAGAGCTGCTGCACATCAGCGCTTTCGGGCAGCGGGCGCTGCCACGACGCCGTGAACTTGACGCGTTCGGTCCAGGTCGGGACCGTGAACGGAATCAGCGTGCGGTCGCCCGCCCTGAGGTTCTTCACCTGCGGCCCCGCCGCGATCACCCGCCCGACGCCCTCGATCCCGAGCGTGGCCGGCGGCGACGGCAGATAGCCGTAGCGCCCCGCCATGATCATGAAATCCGAGTTGTTGATCGGCGCCGCCTCGACGGCGACCACCACCTCGTCGGGGCCGGGGCCGCCGACGTCAGCCACCTCGTTGAGCTTGACCACATCAGCAGGACGTCCGAACGCAACAACCTGAACCGCCTTCATGGCACCATCTCCCGATTTCGTTATGTACCAATAAGTACATAATGAGGCTCGCGTCAATGGCTCGGACTGCCCTCACAGCAAGGTGAAGGCTTCACATCCGACGCGGGAGTACATAAAACAGCGGTATGGCAAGGCCGCGCAGCTTCGATCCGGACGATGTCCTGGAAATCGCCCGTCAGGTGTTCTGGCAGAAGGGGTTTCAGGCAACCTCACTCGACGAGATCACGGCGGCGAGCGGCATCGCCAAGCCCAGCCTCTACGCGGCTTTCGGCGACAAGAGCGCGCTATTCCTGAAGGTGCTCGATCGTTACCACGATGGCATTCTGGGCTGGGCCGAGCGCACCCTGGCGCAGCCGGGGCCCGCGCGCGAAGTCGTCGGGCAGTGGCTCACCGGGTTCATCCCCTATTGCTCGGGCGAGAAGGGACAACACGGCTGCCTGTCGATCAATTCCGCGACCGACGGCTCGCTCGATCAGGCCGAGGTCCGCAAGAGCATCGAGCGCTACAACAGGCGGCTCGAAGAGCTGTTGCGCACGCGGCTGCGCGCCGATCGCGCCCAGTTCAGGAAGGGTTTTGACCCCGACGTCACCGCGCACACCATCATGGTGGTGCATGCCGGCCTGCTGGCGCTCGCGCATCAGAGGCCGGATTCGAGGCAGGTGAAGGCCGTGATCGACCAGGTGATGGGCCTGCTCGCCTGACTTTTGCCGGCATCCGGGCTGGCCCCGGGGCACGCCGCGCCCTCGCATGAATGTGAATATATGACACTCATCATCTTATTGATGTAAAATTCTCGATGACCATTTCCGGATTGGCTGACACGGGCTTTTCGGATTTGGGGATCAGATGAACAAACCGTTTTTGCGTGCGACGCTCGTTTTATTCACCGCGCTGCTGGCGACGCCGGCGTTCGGTCCGGCTCAAGCCCATGATCACCAGCGTCCCGAGCTGAACGCCTGGTATGAGAGCTTGCAAAGCGGCAAGGGACCCTGCTGCGACGGCAGTGACGCGCGGCGCGTCGATGATGCCGATTGGGACACCAAGGACGGTCACTACCGCGTGCGCCTCGAGGGCGAGTGGGTCGACGTTCCCGAGGACGCCGTCGTATCCGGACCGAACCGCGCCGGCCGCACCATGGTCTGGCCGTATTATCTGGATGGTCACCCGCGACCGCGCTGCTTCATGCCGGGCAGCATGGGCTGAGCAATCGCGATGGCCCTGCGCGGGCCGAGTGGTCGGCGAACGCGGCCGGTCAGAGATCGAGCTGGATCCGGCCCTCGCCCTCGGCGTCCGGCTGCGCCGGCACGGCGCAACAGATCAGCACCTCGTCATCGGCCACCTCGGCGGTGGGCTCCTTCACATAAGTCACCGCGCCTGCCAGCAATCGGGTTCGGCACGTTCCGCAATTGCCTTCGCGGCAACTGAACACGGGGCTGAGACCGCGCTCTTCCGCCAGTTCGAGCAGCGTTCCCGACTCCGGCGTCCAGCGCGCCTCCTTCAGCGATGCGGTGAAGACCACCGGGACCGGCATGGTCGCGGGCGGCCGGCGCGGTGGTGCGGCCGTGACCACGTCCGGCTTCCGCACCAGCGACGACGGACCGAACGCCTCAGCGCGAATCCTGTCGTCGGCAATGTTGTAGCCGCGCAGGGCGTCATAGAGTGACTGCGTGAACTGCGGCGGCCCACACAGATAGAAGTCATAGTCGTTGAACGGCAGGACGCGCGACAGCAGCGCCATGTCGATCCGCCCGGCGGCGTCATAGTCGGCACCCTGTTCGGCGCCATCGACGTCGCCGAGCACGCGGATGATGCGGACGGAACCACCGGCGGCCTCAGCCAGTTGCCGCAATTCGTCGCCGAACGCACGATCCTGCTTCGTGTGCGCGGCCTGGAACAGGAAGGTCGGCCGGATGCCGCGGGTGCGCAGGCCCTCGTAGACCACGTGGCGCAGCATCGCGAGCATCGGCGTGATGCCGACGCCGCCGGCGAGCAGCACCGCGGGCCGCTTCTCGCGCGCATCGATCGTGAAGCCGCCGCTCGGCGCGCCCGCTTCGATGATGTCGCCGACATGGATGTGGTCGTGGAGATGCTGCGACACCAGGCCGTCGCGCTTCACGCTGATGCGGTACTTGCCGTCGGACGGCGCGACCGAGACCGTGTAGGTGCGGATGACGGGCTTGTCCGTCCCGGGGATCGAGAGGCGGATCGGCAGATGCTGCCCCGCCGCGTGCGGAAGCAACCCTGCCCCGTCATCCGGCTGCAAATGAAACGAGCGGATCGAGCGGCTCTCGTCGACGATGTCAGTCACCTTGAACGGACGCCATTGCGTCGCAAGCTCGGCCGCGCGGATGCGGTCGGCGGCCTGCGCCCAGTTGCCGGTCATCAACGCATTCGGCGACCAGCCGTCCGCCCGGAACGCCCAGCGCAGCGGCAGCGCGCCGCGCCGGCGCACCACACGGCGGGCGCGGAAGCTCCACAGCCGTTCGGCGCCCTGGAACGCCGCGACCTCCGGCGAGTCCAGGATCACCTCGGCGTCACCGCTCAGTTGCAGCAGGTCGCCGGTTTCGAAATCGGCAAACACCAGCCCGGCCTTGCCGTTGAGGTGGATGTTGCCGAGCGTGTTGAAGAACAGATTGCCGGCGAAATCAGGAATCGTCAGCGTGCCGTCGTCGCCAACCCGGACGAAGCCCGCTTTGCCGCCGCGATGCGAGACGTCGACCTGGCGGCGGTCCTCGCGTTCGGCATAAGACGCCACGAAGAACGTGTCGGCCGCCTTGATCATGTCGCGCGCGGCCTGATCGAGCGTCGCGCTCCGCTCGATCTCCCCGGTGAACGGCTGATTCGGCTCGCGCACGAAGCGGAAATCGCGCAGCTGGATGTACTGCGGACAATTGCCGAAGCTCTGATCGAGTTCGAAGTTGAGCACCTTGCCCGACGATTCACCAAGCAACCCATTCGCACGGTTGCGGCGCCGCGTGTGCAACTCGATCCCCAGCAATCCGATCGCATCGCCGTCGCGCATGCCCTCGCTGACGGGATCGCTGGGGTCGGGCCGCGCATCGATCTCGAGGCTGTGTGGCGTCGGCGACGAAATGAAGCCGGGCCGGCCGGCGAGCAGCGAGGCCCATGCGTCGCCGCTGCGGTCGACGCTGCCGACGACGATGAAGGGGATTTGCGCGAAGAAGTCGCGGTGCTGGTCGGGCATGAAGTCGCGCACCGCGCGTTGGCCGACGGCCTCCATCTTCTCGGCTACGCCAACCCTCTGCTGGATCGCCTTTTCGCCGGCGTGCCAGGTGGCCAGCTTGCTCTTGGTTCGCCTGTCGCTCATCTCACAGCCCTCCCCTTCGGGGGTTGGACGGGCGCGCCCGAAGGCGCGCCCGGTCGGCACGTTACGCTGCCGTAGCCAGACCGACGCGGGTCTTGGCGAACGGCACGAAGCCCGGCAGCGCCTCGATCCGGCGCAGCAGCGCGTTTACACGCGAGTAGGCGGAGAGATCGACATTGCCCTCGGGCGCGCTCGACAGATAGCTGTAGAGCGCGACATCGGCGATCGTCGGCCCCGTGCCGACCAGCCAGTCGCGACCCGCGAGATGCGCCTCGAGCCGCTTCAGCAGGAGGTGGGCGCGGGCGATCACGTCGTCCGGATTATGCTTGGCACCAAACACGGTGATGAGCCGCGCCGCAGCAGGTCCGAACGCGAGATCGCCGGCGGCGACCGACAGCCAGCGCTGCACGGCGGCCGCACTCTTCGCATCCTGCGGCAGCCAATCGGTGCGGCCGAGCTTGGTCGCGAGGTAGACCAGGATCGCGTTGGAATCGGCAATGATGGTGCCGTCATCGTCCAGCACCGGCACCTGGCCGAACGGATTGAGCGCGAGGAATTCCGGCGTCTTCTGCGCGGCGGACTTGAGGTCGACCTCGACCAGCTCGTGCGGAATGCCCAGCAGGGAGATGAACAGGCGGGCGCGATGCGCGTGGCCGGAAAGAGCAAAGTGATAGAGCTTCATGATGCCGTTCCTGATGTCGTGGACGGGATCCATTCCCGACCGCGTCCTCAAGGTGGCCCATTGCACGTCACATTATAATCTCCGACAACGGCACTTCATTATTGCAAATAGTGCAACTATCTCATTTCTCGTCATGGCCGGGCTCGTCCCGGCCACCCACGTCTTTTCCATCAACCAAGCAAAGACGTGGATGCCCGGCACAACGCCGGGCGTGACGGTTTCGTGGCGGCGGCCCTTACACCTCGACGATCACGTAATTGTCTTCGATGTGCACCGGGAACGTCTCGGCGACGTACGGCCCCTTCTGCAACTCCGCGCCGCTTTCGACCGCGATCGGATAGGAGCGGATCTTGAACCGTTTCGGATCGAACCAGGACTGGCCGTTGCGCATGTCGAATTCCCAGCCGTGCCAAGGACAGCGCAGCATCTCGCCGACGCGGTCGCGCTGATAGATGCCGGGCTCGGGCGAGGTCAGCCGCGCGACGCAGGCCGCCTTCTCCAGCGGCGCGCCCTCGTGCGGGCAGCGATTGAGCAACGCGAAGAACTCGCCATTGACGTGGAACACGACGATATCGCGGCCCTCAAGGCCGAACACTTTGTTTCCGCCGGCGGGAATTTCGCTGGTGCGCGCGACGATGTGGCGGGTCATCTGAATCCTAAAGCGTGATGAGATTAGGTCGAATAGCGACCGCGACGGCACTGCGCTCCCTCGCCCCGTTCTTACGGGGAGAGGGTTGGGGTGAGGGGCCGTCTCCGCGCATACGGTGGTAGTTGTATTCGCGGAGGCTCCCCCTCACCCGGAATGCATCTAACGATGCATTCCGACCTCTCCCCGCGCGCGGGGCGAGGTGAAGCGGAGTCCGCCGCTCGGTTCGAAGCACAGTCATCTTGTCTTAAAACTTGTAGACCGCGCGGGCGTTGCTGTTGAAGATCTTGCGTCGCTCGGCCTCCGTCAGCGGCGTCTTGAACGCGTAGCGCGCGTCGTCATAGTCCCAGTGCGGATAGTCCGACGAGAACAGCAGCCGGTCGATCCCGACCCATTCGATCAGCTGACGCAGATGCCTGGCGTCATCGGGCTCGTCGATCGGCTGGGTCGTGAACCAGAAATGCTCCTTCACATATTCGCTCGGCTTGCGCTTGAGGTGCGGCACCTCGCTGCGGAAGCGCTCGAAATGCTGGTCCATCCGCCACATCGTCGCGGGAATCCAGCCGAAGCCGCCCTCGATGAACACGATCTTCAATTTTGGGAAGCGCTCCGGAACGCCTTCCAGAACAAGGCTCGTGAGGTTCGAGGCCACCGTGTGCGCGTTCGACTGATGCTCCTCGCAATAATAGGACGGCCAGCCGCCGCCGGTCGGCGCGTGCCCGCCATAGCCGCCGACATGGATGCCGAGCGGCAGATCGAGCTCCTGCGCGCGTTGATAGATCGGCCAGTAGCGGCGGCGGCCGAGCGGCTCGTTGGCCCGCGGCGAGACGTTGATCTGGATGTATTCGCCGGTCTTGGCGCAGCGCTCGATCTCGGCGAGGCCGAGGTCGGAGCCATCCTGCCCGACCAGGATCGAGGCCTTTAGCCTGGGATCGCGATGCGCCCAGAAGGCGAGCTGCCAGTCGTTGATGGCGCGCTGGATCGCGGCGCCGAATTCCAGATTCTGCTGCGAGAAGATGAAGAGGTCTAGCACCTGCAGAATCCCGAACTCGACGTCGAAGGGATCGAGGTGCTGCTTGCGCATGAAATCGAGATCGGAGCCGGGCACGCCGCCGGTCGGCGGCCAGGCATCGCGCCGCGCGATCAGCGGCGAGGAGCGCGGATACGGCGTGGTGCCGATATAGGGCGTGCGCAGATGGCTGCCATATTCCTTCAGATGCTGCTGCCAGCGTTTTGGCAGGAACTCGTTGAGGTCGCTGTGCGCATGGATGCTCGGATGAATGTCGCAATCGATGATCTTCAGCCGCGTCGCGGCGGTGGTCTCCTGGTCGAGCATCGGACGGTCGATGACATCACTCATGCGATCCTCGTTTTTGTTTGGCGCATGATCTTATCGGAAAACCGGTTCCCACTTTTCCGGATCATGCGCGCGAACTAGGAATCGAGCTTCAGGCGCGGAAAGGTCTCCAGCGGATTATCCTCGCACATCCGCTTGACGATACTGTCAGGCAGATATCGCGGGATCGGATCGCCGCCGTCGAACTGCCAGTGCGGATAGTCGGATGCGAACAGGAACATCTTGTCGGAGCCGATCTGGTCGATGACGTCGGCGACACCGGTGGCATCCGGCGGGCCGTCGAACGGCTGCATGGTGACGCGGAAATGGTCGCGGATGATCGCGGCCGGCTCGCGCTCGACCCACGGCACCTCGACACGCACGCCGCGCCAGGTCTTGTTCGCCCGCCACATGAACGCCGGCAGCCAGCTGACGCCCGACTCCATCAGCACCACAGTCAATCCGGGATACTTCCCGAACACGCCCTCATAGATCAGGCTCAGCGCCTGCGCCTGGAACGCCTGCGCTTCCGCGAGATAATATTCGTAGCGATAGGACGGCCAGCCGATCGAGCTCGGCGCGCCGCGGTAGGCGCTGCCGGCGTGGATTGCGATCGGCAATCTGTACTTCTCCGCGGCCTGATAGATCGGCCAGTAATGCCGCCGCCCGAGCAGCGCCTCGCCTTGCGAGGGCACCAGCACGGAGACGAAGCGATGATCGCCGGCCCTGCGCTCGATCTCCTCGACCGCAAGGTCCGGCGCCTGGATCGGCACCACGATCGAGGCGCGCAGCCGCGTGTCCCTGGCAAGCCACTCGGCGGCGATCCAGTCGTTGATCGCCTTGCAGAAGTCTGCCGCCATGTAGGAATCGAACACCGCCTGCGCGCCATAGACGACGTTGCAGATCGCATGGCTGGCGCCGAGTTGGTCGAACGCGCCGCGCTGCACCATGGCGAGATCGCTGCCAGGCTTGCTTCCGTCGGAAGGCCGCCAGTCGGCGCGGCCGGACAGCGGCATCGACGGCGGATAGGAATTGAGGTCGAGCCCGTCGATGGCGCGGCTGACGACCTGTTCCTTCCAGTGATCGCTGAGATAAGGCAGCAGCGTGGTGCGCGTTCCCCCCACCGCGGGATGGATGTCGCAGTCGATGCGCGTGGCCACCATGGCGCTCCTCGGAATATCTTTGTCTTCATTGTTGGCGGCATCGCTACCGCAGAGGGGACTGTGCCGCCGATGGCGCGATCGCGCAAGCCGATCCGCGCGGGGCCGCCCTGCCCTGTGCGCGCACCGTCCCTCACACGAAGTTGCAGGATGGCCGCTGAATGGAGTCACCCATTGAGGCCGCAAGGCGTGGTAGCGATTCCGCGCCGCGGAAGGCGCAGCGACAGGAGACTGGAATGAGGCTTGGAATGAGACTTGGCCGATTGACTATCCTCGCATGTTCATTGTCGCTGGCCGCGTCCGCCGCAGCGGCTGCGCCCGCGACCACTACCGGCTCGGTCGCGCTGGCGCTGGCAGGCGTGGTGGCGCCCTATTCGCCGCTGCTGCCTGCGGAGAAGGCCGCGGTCGCCGCGTTCTTCAACGGCGACAGCAATGTCCCCGCCACGACGAAGATCACCGTCACCGCAGACAAGGTGGTCTGCCGCGCCAGCAATGTCGACATCACCTCGCGCTCCTGCGAACTGACCTTCGGCAGCAAGACCCACACCGTGAAGGGAAGCGCAGCCAACGCGATCTTCGCCACCGTTGCGCTCGCCGGCGTGCCGCCCGACGGCGCCGCCGGCACGATCTACGAGGCGCTGTCAAAACTGTCCTGCACGCTCGATCCCGCCGTGATCAAGGACAAGGCCGGCGGCGGCGCCGACTGCAGCTTCGAGCCGGGGAATTAGTTTTCTCCAACGACAACACCCAGCCTGGCAGCCACACGGCGTGCGGTCTCTTCCCGCTGCGCCGTGATCGCGCGTGTCGCCTGGCGCGTCTGCTGCAGGATTTCGGGCGGCGCAGTCTCCGGCGTGCCGCTGTTGAAGGGTGGCTCCGGCGCATACGCCATGTAGAGCTGGATCGCCCGCGCGGCATCGTCGCCACGTAATTCGGCCGCCAGCCGCAATGCGCCGTCGATGCCTGCGGTGACGCCGGCAGCGAAGACATAGCTTCCGTCCACCACCACGCGCTCGTTCACGGGCACAGCGCCGAAGAACGGCAGCAGATGAAACGACGCCCAATGCGTCGTCGCCCTGCGTCCCCTGAGAAGCCCGGCCGCTCCGCAGATCAGGGCCCCGGTGCAGACCGAAAAGATGCGGCATGCCCCCGCGGCCTGCGCGCGGATCCAGTCGAGAACCTCGCCGTCCTCCATCAGCGCCTCCTGACCGAATCCGCCAGGCACATGCAGCACATCGAGCGGCGGCGCGTCGGCCAGCGTGGCGTCCGGCGTCAGCCGCAATCCCTTGATGTCGCGCACCGGCTCAGCGGTCTTGCCGTAGATGCGGTAGGTCGAATTCGGAATCCGCGACAGCACCTCGAACGGGCCGGTCAAATCGATTTGATCGACGCCTTCGAACAACAGCGATCCGATCCGGAGATGGACATCGTGAGCAATCATCGAACTTCCCTCGAACTTCCGTTGCGCTATGGACAAAGCGAATCTAGCGCGGCACGTTCCGGCGATGACGCCAAAGCCCCCACATTTTCCGCCAAAAGGCCGACGCCTGATCGAAGTGCTGGCGTACCCGGCGGTGCAGCTGCTCGATGTCACCGGGCCGCTGCAGGTGTTCGCGTCCGTCAACGCGCAGATGGCCAAGGCAGGCAACGCCGAGCCCTATGAAGTCCGCGTTGTCGGCAAGGACGGTCCCACCATCGAAGCATCGGCCGGTGTCGGCGTTGCGGTGCATCCGCTTTCCGCGATCGATGCCGCCGTCGACACGCTCGTGATTCCGGGCGGCGACGGCGTCAACGCCGCAACGGCGGATGCCGTGCTGGTCGACTGGGTGCGCAGACGCACCACGCAAGCGCGCCGCACCGCGTCGGTCTGCACCGGCGCGTTCCTGCTCGCCGCAACGGGTGCCCTCGACGGTCGACGCGCCGCGACTCATTGGCAATTTTGCGCAGAACTCGCCGAGCGCTTTCCCGCTGTCCGGGTCGAGCCCGATCCGATCTTCGTGCGCGATGGATCGTTCTGGACCTCGGCGGGCGTCACGTCGGGGATCGACCTCGCGCTGGCGCTGGTGGAGGAAGATCTCGGCCGCGCGACGGCACTCGCCGTCGCGCGCTATCTCGTGGTGTTCTTCAAGCGGCCGGGCGGGCAGGCTCAATTCAGCGAACTATTGTCCCTGCAAGCAACCGACGACCGGTTCAGCGCGCTGCATGACTGGATCGGCAATCATCTGGCCGAAGACCTCTCGCTTGCAACGCTCGCCAGGCAGGCCGGCATGAGCGAACGCAGCTTCAGCCGGCACTATGCCGATGCGACCGGGTTGACGCCGGCGCGCGCGATCGAGCGATTGCGGGTCGAGGGCGCCAGGCATCTGCTCTCGGAGACGCACCTGCCGATCAAGCGGATTTCACAGCGCTGCGGCTTCGGATCGGAGGAGACGATGCGCCGCAGCTTTATGCGATTGCTGTCCACCACACCGCAGGACTACCGCGCCAGATTTGCGCGCTAGAGTCACGCTAGAGTAGAGTAAGGTGAAGTCAGGTTGAAGCGGCCTCGCGGCAGACTGGCTACACCTCTCCCGCTTGCGGGGGAGGTCGGATCGCATCAAAGATGCGATCCGGGTGGGGGCTCTCTCCACGATGTGACTCGTGGAGAGAGCCCCCACCCCAACCCTCCCCCGCAAGCGGGAGAGGGAGCGCACCGCCGTCGCGACCGCTTTTCAACCTAACCTCATCACGCACTGGTCCAGGCCTGCAGTACAGAGATCATAGACGCGCGCCGGCCTCGGGGGCCGGCGTGCAGTGCTCGGCGCTCAGGCGAGATCGGCTCAGCCATTCCAGGCATGCGCCTGCAATGCGGCCTCCAGCGGCGGGTTGGTCACGCTGCCGGTGTAGTTGGTGATGGTCGATGCCGCCACGATGGTGATCACTTCAAGCACGAGGTCCTTGTAGAACCCGGCCGCCAGGAATCGTTCGATCTCCTCGTCGCCGAGCCGCCCGCGCTTTTCGATCAGCGACCTCGCCAGCGTCGAGAGTGCACCGAGTGTTTTGTCGGCAGGCGAGCGGCCGGCACGCATCGCCTCGACATCGGCCGGAGCAAGACCGGCCTGCAAGCCGAGCGCGGAATGCAGCGCGACCGCCCAGGTGCAGCCATTGGTCACCGCGTCGGTGAGCAGCACGGTCTGGATCTGCTGCTCGGTGAAGCTGCCGCTGTGAACCTTGTCGAAGATGCCGATGAAGCTCTGGATGAGCACGGGCGACGTCGCCATCGCCGCCGCAAGGTTGGGGATCATGCCAAACCGCGCCTCGACGTCGCGCAACGCGGGCCTGGAGGCTTCAGGCGCGGAGTCGCGCGTATGGACCGGAAAACGTGCCATCGGAATTGCCTTTCGCTGTGTTGATCGACCCCGAGGCCTCGGCGTGCAGCTGAGCTGTTGCGACCAGCGTGCGGGCAACCGGGTTCGATGCAGGTGATCTAGCTGCGCCCAGACGCCAGCGTTCGCCAAACACCCCACATTCCGCGCCATCCGCGGGGCCTGCGTTGACGCTCAGCTACGTCGCGCAACACTCTCTCAAACCCCGGCACGGTCCTTTACCCGCCGCGTCACAATGCCGAGCAGGCGGCCCAGCGTGCCGCCGGCGGGGCCCTTCTTGCGGGCCAGCGCGAGCGGCGCGACCAGGCCGGCGGCGCGATCAAGGCGGAGATAGGACACGCCCGCGGTCTCCAGCCGCGCCATCGATTCCGGCACGATCGAAATCCCGAGCCCCGCCGCGACGAGGCTGAGCGTCGACACCATCCGCGTCGCCTCCTGCGCCACCTTCGGGCTGAAGCCCGCGGCGCGGCAGGCGGCGATGATGCTGTCATAGAGGCCCGGCCCGGTCGGGCGGCGGTAGAGGATCAGCGGCTCGTCGGCGAGCGAAGCCAGTGCAATCCGGCGGCGCGTGTCCTTGCGGGCGCGCGGATGATGGTCTGGCAGCGCAACCAGCATCTCCTCGTCGAGCAGATGGGTGATCGTCAAATTCTCAAGCCGCTCGCTCGGCGAGCGCACGAAGGCGGCATCCAGCCGGTCGGCCTCGACGGCCTCGATCAGCTCGCCGGTCGAAGCCTCCTCGAGCGAGAGCGTGATCGCCGGCGCACGCTCGCGCATTTCGCGCATCACGCCGGTGACGAAGGGATGGAAGGCGGCCGAAGAGGTGAAGCCGATCGCAAGCTGGCCTTCCTGGCCGCGGCTCGCCCGCCGCGCGGCCTCCACGGCGAGGTCGGCGTCGCGCAGGATCGCGCGCGCCCTGTCGACGAAGGCGCGGCCGGCGGCGGTCAGCTCGACCCCGCGCGGGTGCCGGCGAAACAGCGGCGCGCCGATTGCGGTCTCCAGCGCGCGGATCTGCTGGCTCAGCGGCGGCTGCTGGATGCCGAGCCGCGCGGCGGCGCGGGTGATGTGACCTTCCTCGGCCACCGCGACGGCATAGCGGAGATGGCGCAGCTCGATCATCGGATGCATCCATATCTAGAATATATGACAATTACCTGATCCATATATTTGATATTTGGAGCATCGCAAACTAGGTTCGGATCGAACACGACAAGAAACGGAGCCGATGCGCCGATGGATGCAGCACCCGCCACCCTCACCACCAAGCACGAGGCGCCCGATGTCGGCGAGTTGTTCATGGGCTTCTTCATCCTCGGCCTGACCGGCTTCGGCGGCGTGCTGCCGCTGGCGCGGCACATGATGGTGGAGAAGCGCGGCTGGCTCTCCAGCGCCGAGTTCACCGACCTGCTCGGGCTCTGCCAATTCCTGCCCGGCGGCAACATCATCAACATGTCGGTTGCGGTGGGCTTGAAATTTCGCGGCATTCCCGGCGCGCTCGCGTCGATCCTCGGCCTGATCGCGGTGCCGACCGCGGTCGTGATCGGCCTCGGCGTGATCTATGGCCGCTTCGCGAACGATCCCGTGGTCCGCCATCTGTTCGGCGGCCTGGCTGCCGCCGCGGCCGGTCTCCTGATCTCCACCGCGATCAAGATCGCCTGGCCGTTGCGGCGTGATGTCCTCGGTCTGTTCATCGGCGCGCTCTGCGTGCTCGCGATCGCGGTGTTGAGGTTGCCGCTGCTGCCGACGCTGCTGACGCTTGCACCGCTCAGCATCTTTCTCCGATCGAGGCAGGCGTCATGAGCGGAACCCTCGTCACGCTCGCACTGATCTTCGCCCAGCTCTCGCTGCTCGCCTTTGGCGGCGGCAACACCATCCTGCCGGAGATGCAGCGTCAGGTGGTCGACATCCATCACTGGATGACGGCGCAGGAATTCGGCGCGCTGTTCGCGCTGGCGCAGGCCGCACCTGGACCGAACATGATGGTGGTCCCGCTGGTTGGCTGGCATGTCGCCGGCTTCTCCGGCGTGCTGGTGACCTCGCTCGCCAAGTTCGGGCCGTCGTCGCTGGTCACCGGCTTCGCGCTCCGGCTTTGGGAGCGCTTCAAGGACCGGCCCTGGCGACGCACCGTGCAGGGCGGGCTCGTGCCTGTCACCGCCGGCCTCGTCACCGCGAGCGCCATTGTCATCACCCACACCTCGGTCTCAGGCTGGGGCACGGCCCTGATCGCGGCTCTGGTCGCGATCGCCACCACGACGACCCGCATCCATCCGCTGCTCGCGCTCGCCGCTGGCGCTGCGCTCGGCCTCACCGGCATCGGCCAGCCCTGACGCCTTACAGCGATAGCGCGCCATTCCCCGCAGCACATGCGCGCTTTCGCCGCAATGGATGCGGCGTCACCAGCGGTTATGTTGATGGTGCCATGATCGACATGTTGAGCATCGACACCCGCATTGCGCGCCTCGGATTGCGCGCCGGACGTCTGCACGCAGGCAATTAGCCGGCCGGCGATTGCGCGCCGTCCGGATTCTCAGCGTCACCCAAAAATCATAACGTCATCAAAATCATTTCGGTCCGTCGCGTCGCGCGAGGCATCTGCGCGCACCCCCGATCAATCGCAAGGTCAAGCCAACATGACCAGAACCATTCAGACTAGCTTTACCGCCCCTGCGTTGCCGCCGATCGTGATCACCGCGAGCGAGGCGCATCGCCTCAGCGTGCTGGCCGATTCCAGCATGGCGGTGTTTCCCAGCGTGGCCGAGTTCCTCGCGCGCGAGACCGACCGGGCGCAGCTCGTCGCCGATGATGCCGAGTTGCCCGACGTGGTCCGTATGGGCTCGCTCGTGCGCTATCGCGACGACGAGACCGGCGACGTCAGGGAGGTCGTGCTGGTGTACCCGCACGAAGCCGACATCGCGCTCCGGCGCATCTCGGTGCTGACGCCGGTCGGCGCCGCGCTGATCGGGCTCTCGGTCGGACAGACCATCGATTTTCAGACCCCGAGCCACCAGACGCGTTCGGTGACGATTTTGGCTGTGAGGCATCACGGCTAGCGGCGCGGCTTCGCCAAGTGCAACGGCCCGTCGACGTAAGGGAGCCACCAACGGAAGAGCTCCCTCCCCCCTTGCGGGGGGTTGGGGAGAGGGGTGCCACACGGCACACTCTCTCGGCTCAATCTTGAACGGCACGCGATCGGCGTTGCGATAGCGACGTGCACACAAATCATCGCGCCCGGGGCCACCCCTCTCCTCACCCTCCCCGCAAGGGGGGGAGGGAGCCTGAGAAGTGTGCTCACCTCACAAGATCGAGTCGGATACGCGAGCGCATCGCGCTGCTACTCACGCCGCGAGATGGCACTGGCCCATCTCGAGACCGTGCCGGCGGCCGCGTGCGATGCCTTCGGCGATCGCTTTCACGACGATCTCGGCCGTATCGGGGGAAAGCTGATCGAGCGGCTGCCAGGCGCGCATGATGTCGCGCGCGCGGTCGAGGTCGCCGTAGATTGCAAGGAGAGGAAGCGATTTGATCGGCATGTCCGTGGCTCCCAACCGCAACTGCGCGAGCCTACCTCAGCTGGATCGGCCGAGCCATGCTTTTGGGAACCGCGTTTTACGTTTTACCGATCGCCGGTGCATGGCGAGGGCGCTATCGCCCCCGCCATCGATGCGCGTGTCACTCCGCGCCGGAGCCGCCCTGCACGATCTTCTCGTTCAGCTTCTGATCGACGGTCTCGACGGTGCGGTCGATCTCGGCGCTGGGCTTGCCGAGCTGGTGCGAGATCAACTTCACCAAGAGGTCGACGCGCTCGATGAACGGCGCGCCGGCGGCGACCGCACGGGCCGCCGAGGACGGCTTGAGCAGGCTTTCCGCCGCCTTGGCGTATTTCGCGAACGGCACCTGGTCAGCAGGATCGGCGCCAAGCTGGCGCGCGATCGAATCGACATGGTCGTAGATCGCCTGCGAGCGCGTCAGGTCGCCGTGCACGGCGTCGCGGATCGATTGCGGCTCCTTCGGCGTGATGCAGCGATAATTGCCGGTCAGCAGCATCGACCACTTCGCCAGCGGCACGAACAGCGACGAGAACACTTTCAGCTTCACCGGCACGTCCTGGCCGTCGAGCGTCACCGCGTCGATCTCGGCTTCCAGCTCGCGCAGCACCTTGTTGTGCTTGTCGTCGGCGAAGGCGGAGGCCTTGAAGTTGGTCGGCAGGCCGACATGCAGCACGTTGGCCTTCTCTTCCGGCGGACGGAAGGCCTGCGGATCCGGCGAGCAGAGCGTCACCAGTCCCGGCTCGAAGCGCTCCCACACCTGCGCGTTGGTGTAGGCCTCCTCGAGGTTCATGCCGGCGAGCGCGGGAATCCGCTTCAGATAGGGCAAAGGCGGCATGTTCATGATCGACAGGCAGGGCAGCTTCGCCGCCGCGATCTTGATCATCAGCACGCGAACCGTGTGGTTGGTGTATTGCGGCTCCTGCATCGCGAGCCCAACCATGTCGTAGCGCGACACGTCGACATCGGCTGGTGTCACGGCGTCGAGCTTGCCCGGCAAATCGCGCGAGAAGATCGAGCGGTGCTCCTTTTCGTCGCGCAGCTTGATGCGGACCTCGGTGCCGTCGCGGTTGATCAGGTCGGCCGTGTTCTTCCGGCACACCAGGGTCACGTTGTGACCCGCCATCAGAAGCTTGGTCCCCAGCAGGGAGCCGTAGGAAGCTCCCAAAATCAGAATGTTGCGCGCCATGCTCTCTCTTTCAAAGCCAATGCTGGAAGTCTCTCAACGCCCGAGCCAGACCCGTCCGGGTGACTGCCGCCGGTCCGCACTTGGCGGACAACGGAGAATGCCAGGCCGTGGTATACCACGGAAGCAACCCCTTACCGCAAGCCACGCCGGTGTCCAGCACAAAGTGCAAGGGCGCGACAATGAGGGGTGCGACAATCGCGCCGCTCGAGACGCGGGTTGACGGCGGCGATCGGCGCCCGGCGCAACCATCCTGATCGGAGACGTTAATCACCCAATCGGTGAAATCGGTCGGGAACAGCGACTTAGGTCTAACGCCTATCGAGATCGCGCGAGGCGTTATCCCGCACCACGGGATGAAGCACGTGCGTTGCACTATTTACCGAGCGCTTGCTCACTTTTCCGGATGGTCGGGCACAAGCCATGCCCGAACCAGACTTGTCAATGCGTGGGCATTCGCGCAGTATCGCCGCGCTGTTGCGCTGCAACGATCAGCAAAACAAACTTCAATCAAAGTCAATCTTCAACGAGGAAACGACAGGATATGCGTCATCTTCCCTTTGCCGTGGCTGCGGCCTTCCTGATGCTTGGCGGCGCGGCCTTCGCGCAGGAAAACATCAAGATCGGCTATATCGATCCGCTCTCCGGCGGCGGTGCGAGCGTTGGTGAAGGCGGCCTGAAGACGTTTCAGTACCTCGCCGACGAATTGAACGCCAAGGGCGGCATCCTTGGCCACAAGGTCGAGATCGTTCCGCTCGACAACAAGACCAATCCGCAGGAAAGCCTGGTGCAGGCGCAGAAGGCGGTCGACGCCGGCATCCGCTACATCACCCAGGGCAACGGCTCGTCGGTCGGTGCGGCGCTCGAGGATTTCGTCACCAAGAACAATTCGCGCAACCCCGGCAAGGAAGTGCTCTACTTCAACTACGCCGCGGTCGATCCGGCCATGACCAACGAAAAGTGCAGCTACTGGCACTTCCGCTGGGATGCGAACTCGGACATCAAGATGGAAGCGCTGACCAGCTACATGAAGGGGCTGCCGTCCATCAAGAAGGTCTATCTGATCAACATGGACTATTCGTTCGGCCAGTCGGTGCGATCACAGGCGCGCAAGATGCTGGGTGAAAAGCGACCGGACATCGAGGTCGTCGGCGACGAATTGCACCCGATGCTCAAGGTCACCGACTTCTCGCCCTACATCGCCAAGATCAAGGCGTCCGGCGCCGACAGCGTCGTGACCGGCAACTGGGGACAGGACTTCGCACTGCTCTTGAAGGCGGCGGCCGACGCCGGCCTCAAGGTCAACTGGTACACCTATTATGCCGGCGGTGCCGGCGGACCGACCGCGATCAAGCAGACCGGCCTCGAGAACCAGGTGTTCCAGATCAGCGAAGGCGTGCCGAACTCCGGCAACAAGGCGGCGATGGATTTCGAGAAGGACTTCCGCGCCAAGACCGGCATTTCCGTGTGGTATCCGCGCGCGGTCAACGAGATGCGGATGTTCAAGGCGGCCGCCGAGAAGGCCAACTCGATCGATCCCGTCAAGGTCGCGGCCGCGCTCGAGGGCATGAAGTTCGACGTGTTCGACGGCGGCGAAGGCTTCATGCGCAAGGACGACCACCAGTTCTTCCAGCCGATCTATATCTCCTCGTTCGGCTCGCTGGCCGACAAGGCCAAGGAGCCCTACGACGAGGAAAACACTGGCTGGGGCTGGCGCATTGTCTCTAAGATCGACACCGCGCAGACGATGCTTCCGACCACCTGCAACATGAAGCGGCCCTGATCGGCTATTTCAGTCATTCCGGGATGGTGCGTAAGCACCAGACCGCAGGTGCGCAACTGCGCACCGGGGAATCTCGAGATTCCGGGTTCGCTCGCTGACGCGAGCGCCCCGGAATGACAGGCAGTTCATTTCGTTCGACAGGTCCTTTCTCTCGTGAACCGTTCGAGTTTTCAGCGGGTGCGCCATGGCTGAGCTGATCGTCATCTCGACGCTCAACGGCGTCTTGTTCGGCATGCTGCTGTTTCTGTTGTCCAGCGGGCTGACCGTCATCTTCAGCATGATGGGCGTGCTCAACTTCGCGCATGCGAGCTTCTACATGCTCGGCGCATTCTTCGGCTTTCAGCTCACGCGCTGGATCGGCTTCTGGCCGGCGCTGGTGATCGCACCGCTGCTGGTCGGCGTGGTCGGCATGGGCGTCGAGCGCTACGGCCTGCGCAACACCCACAAGCATGGCCATGTCGCCGAACTGCTGCTGACCTTCGGTCTCGCCTTCGCGATCGAAGAGATCGTCTCGATGATCTGGGGCAAGAGCCCGGTCGACTACCGGGTCCCGGCGGCGCTCGACTTTCCGGCCTTCACCATATTCTCCACCAACTACCCCGCCTACAAGATCTTCATGCTGGTGGTCTCGGTCGTGATCTTCATCGCGCTCCTGGTCACGCTGAAGAAGACGCGGGTCGGCCTCATCGTGCAGGCCGCGCTGACCCATCCGAGCATGGTCGGCCATCTCGGCCACAATGTCGGGCGTATCTTCATGCTGGTCTTCGGCGTCGGCAGCGCGCTTGCCGGTCTTGCCGGCGTCATCGCCGGTCCCTCGCTGGTGACGCAGTCCGACATGGCCGCGCTGCTTGGCCCGATCCTGTTCGTCGTCATCGTGTTCGGCGGCCTCGGCTCGCTGCCCGGCGCCTTCATCGCTTCGCTGTTAATTGGTTTGATCCAGACCTTTGCGGTCGCGTTGAACGGCTCGCTTGCCAGCGTGTTCGGCCCGCTCGACCCGAGCCTTGGCGCCTCGCCGCTCACCGATATCTGGAACGTCACGATCGCGCAGATCGCGCCGATCCTGCCCTATGTGCTGCTGGTGCTGGTCCTGATCTTCCGCCCCATGGGCCTACTGGGGACGCGCGAGTCATGACGAACGCTGTGACCCCCGCTCCCGCCGTTGCCAAGGAAGAGTCCAGCGGCGCCCTCGGCTTCTATGGTGTCTGGCTGCTCGCCGCCATAGCGCTCGTCGTGCTGCCGCTGATCTTCTCCTCCGGCGGCTCGCTGACCTCGTTCAGCCTGATCGGCATCGCGATCATCTTCGCGCTGTCTTACAACATCCTGCTCGGCCAGACCGGGCTATTGTCGTTCGGACATGCGGTGCAGTACGGCCTCGGCGGCTTCCTGGCGGTCCACGCCATGAACGCGGTCGCCAGCCACAACTGGCCGATCCCGCTGCCGGTGATCCCGCTGGTCGGCGGCATCGGCGGCATGGCCTTCGCGTTGGTGGTCGGCTGGGTCATGACCAAGCGCGCCGGCACCGTGTTTGCGATGATCTCACTCGGCATCGGTGAACTGGTGGCCTCGTCGTCGCTGATCCTGCGCAGCGTGTTCGGCGGCGAATCCGGGATCACCACCGACCGCACCGCCCTGATGCCGATGTTCGGTTGGACCTTCGGGCCGCAGATTCAGGTCTACTATCTGATCGCGTTCTGGGTGCTGATCTCGGCGATCGCGATGTACGCGCTGACCCGCACGCCGCTCGGGCGCATCTGCAACGCGGTGCGCGACAATCCGGAGCGCGTTCAGTTCATCGGCTACGATCCGCATGTGGTGCGCTATCTCGCCTACATGTTCGCTGGCTTCTTCGCCGGCATCGCCGGCGGGCTCGCCGCGATCAATTTCGAGATCGCGAACTCCGCCTATCTCGGCGCGACGCAGTCGGGCCTGGTGCTGTTCGCCGCCTTCATCGGCGGCACCGCCTATTTCTTCGGTCCGATCCTCGGCGCCATCCTGGTGACCTATCTGCAGCTCGGGCTGAGCAACGTCACCTCGGTCTGGCAGCTCTATTTCGGCATTATCTTCATCGTCATCGTGATGTTCGCGCCGGGCGGCATCGCCGGCATCCTGATGAAGCACCGTCCGCTGATCCGCGCCGGCACCCTCGGCACCGTGATCCCGTCCTACCTGGTCGCGGCGATCCCGACACTTGCCCTGGTGCTCGGTATCATCCTGACCATCGAAACCGTCGCCCGCTTCGCGAGCGGCGACGCGATCAACCTCCTGGGCATTGCCTTCGTCCCGACCGCGCCGACGACCTGGGCGGCCGCCGCGGTTCTCGTCGTCGGCGGCTTCCTGGTCGCGCGCATCACCTGGCGGCGCGTCGCCGAGGCCTGGGATCGTGCCGCGACGGTGGCCCGTGATCGGGGGTATCTGGCATGACCGCTGCCATCCAAGTCAACGCCGTCGAGAAGAGCTTCGGCAATGTCGCCATCATCCGCGATCTCAATCTGAGCGTCGCCAAGGGCGAGCGCCACGCCATCATCGGCCCGAACGGCGCCGGCAAGTCGACGACCTTCAACCTGATCAGCGGCCACATCAAGCCGACCTCGGGCGAGATTCGCCTCAACGGCGAGCTGACCTCGGGCTTGCGGCCGTTCGAGATCAACCGGCGCGGGCTGTCGCGCTCGTTCCAGGTCACCAACGTGTTCGCCCGCATGACGGTGTGGGAGAACGTCCGCTGCGCCGTGCTGTGGGCGACCGGCCACCGCTACGCGTTCTGGAAGAATGTCGACAATCTGCCCGAGGTGAGACAGCGTACCGCGCAGATCCTCGACGACATCCATCTCAGCCATCGCCGCGACGTGCCGGCGGGCCTGCTCACCTACGCCGAGCAGCGCGAGCTCGAGATCGGCATCACGATCGCCGGCGGCGCCAGCGTCATCATGCTGGACGAGCCTACCGCGGGCATGAGCCACGCCGAGACCGAGCGCGCCGTCGCGCTGATCCGCCGCCTCACCGAGGGACGCACGCTCGTCATCGTCGAGCACGACATGAGCGTGGTGTTCGGCCTCGCCGACCGCATCTCGGTCCTGGTCTACGGCCACATCATCGCCTCCGGCACGCCGGAGGAAATCCGCGGCAACCCGAAGGTCAAGGAAGCCTATCTCGGCGAGGAGGTTGACTGATGCTCGAGGTCAGGAATCTCCACGCCTATTACGGCAAGAGCCACATTTTGCAGGGCGTCGATCTCGACATCGCAGCCGGCGAGGTAGTCAGCCTGCTCGGGCGCAACGGCGTCGGCCGCTCCACCACCGTCAAGGCGATCATGGGCGAGGTGCCGCCGCAGGGCACCATCCGCTTCAAGGGCCAGGACATCGCAGGGCTCCCGAGCCACAAGATCGCGCGCCTCGGCCTCGGCTATGTCCCGGAGCATCGCGACATCTTTCCGGGCTTGACGGTGCGACAGAACCTGATCCTCGGCATCAAGGACCCGCGCCGCCCCGGCAAGTGGCGGCTGCAGGAGATGCTCGACATGTTCCCGAACCTCGCCGCGCGCGCCGACACGCCGGCGGGCGTGCTGTCCGGCGGCGAGAAGCAGATGCTGACCACCTGCCGCACGCTGCTCGGCGACCCCGAATTGATGATGATCGACGAGCCGACCGAAGGGCTGGCGCCGCTGATCGTGCAGCAGGTCGGCGAGCTGATCGCGCGGATCGCGAAAGCCGGCGTCGCGATCCTTTTGGTCGAGCAGAAGCTGTCGATCGCGATGAAGATCTCGAACCGGGTCTACATCATGGGCCACGGCCGCGTCGTGTTCGAAGGGACCCCCGACCAGCTCAAGTCCAACGCCGCCATTCGCGAGGAATGGCTGGAGGTGTGAGGCGGGACGCCCGGCCGGGCCAGCCTGCCGTGGTCCTCGCAGAATCCACGAATGTCGGCGTCGCGATACCGGGTCAATTCACGAACACGACCCAAATCAGCGCAATCAAGAGGCTGTGAAACAAAATTATCGAAGCCAGGAACAGCCAGTCGTCCTTGCTCATGAAGCCGAACACCGCGTCCCTAGCGCGGCACCAGCGAAGCGCGAGTCGAGACAAGAAGCTTGAACGCATGGCACTCGCCTAGCGGAATACGATCCGCCAAGTCTTGTTATCCTGTGCCAGGTATTTGAGGCTTTGTGTCAGCCGATCACTGAACGTCGTTCGAAGCACGGTACGCCTTTGGCGTGACGCCGGTCCAACGGACGAAAGCATGTGTGAAGGAAGAGAGCTCGCTGTAGCCCAATAGCCATGCGATCTCGGAAATCGGCCGTTCTGCTTCTTCGAGATAACGGCGCGCATGTGCAATTCGAAACGCCTCGAGGACATTCGAAAAGCCCACACTCTCAGACGACAGGGCCCGAGCGAGAGTTCTCCGGCTCATGCCAAGACGGCGCGCGACTTCCTCAGCGTTGGCTTTGCCGTGCGGTAGCAGCTGGGCGATCTGGTCTTCGACCCGAGACCGCACGCTGGTCCGTCTGGATGCCCGGTTGCTCAGCGCTTCGTCGGCATACTGAAGCAATATCTTGTTGAGATGCAAATCAGCTCCCACGGAGGGTAACGCGGCGATCTGGGAAGGAAACAGCATCTCATCCCTGTCCGCTGCGAATTCGATGTCGCATCCGAGGAGAGATCGGACATCCAAGGGTGTTTCTCGTCTGTAGTGCTTCAGTTTGATTTGCATTGGGGCCAGCCTGCCGTCAGTCAGCGCGCGGCAGATACGGAGAAGCGCAATCAGCCAGAATTCCGCATGGTGGCGATCTGACGACCTGTCGATGTTGACATATTCGAATCCGATGGCGAATCCGCGCTCCAGAGACGCCCGTAGCCGCACCCCCTCGTTGTTGATCGCGCAGTAACGTCCCCCAATTTGCAGGGCGTCACCGAGGTGCTCCGATGAAGCCATGACGTAGTACAGAAGCCCGATCTCCCCCAGTTCGAAGCCTTGAGCCAAATGGAAACCAAAGCAGTCGTCCTGCAATTCCCTGGCAGCTAGCTCAAGCAGTCTTATCTGTGCTCGCGCGTCGATGCGGCGCTTGCGGTCTTCAACATCGTCGATTGTCAGGCCTGCGGCTGACACGATCGGAGCCAGCTCAATTTGTGCATCCCGCATTCGGGCACATGCGAGACGCGCTATGCCCCCGGCAGAGCTTGGTATCGATGGCAAGGTGCTTGCAAGGCGTTTGGCGATCTTCATCCGGCACCGAACTGTGTTATCGCCAAACGTCGAGGGCTTCGAGCACCGCATTTTGACCTATGTCAAACAAGCCCATCCGTTCGAGGCATCCAGCCTGACAAGATCTCGCAATCAAATGACCCAGGATCACAAGACGTTGGGGAGGCAAATCATCTAGCCGATTGCTTCGCGGCCGTTCCATTTCTGCCTTGAACCGACGGCAGTTGGCTCCAACCGGGCCCGCGCAAGGGTGAACTTATGATGGGCGCGGTCATGGATCGGGAAAAACTTCAGGTGGAACGGGTGATTGACGCCAGTACGAGCGGCCATATGAGCTAAGTCGTGGCCGGACAAGGACGTGCTCAACAGAGCGGAATTCATCGATCAATTCATTACCTGATCACCGAAGCCGGAGCTCCGGGCACTTGGCATTACTCGTTCTTCATCGGCGATCGCAACTTCACGGGCAAGGTCCAGGCAGTTTTAGGATTGCTGGCGGCACGCCGCGTAAGGATGAAGATCGATCGGCTGTTAAAGCACCATGCGTCAATGGCGACTCATACCGATGCCGCAGTCGAACCGGATGTCTCTCAGCGCCCGCCCCCACCTATTGCGAGTGACGCCTCTTCAACCACTTTCCCCGATAGTCCGGAGTTGGCGCCGCTAAAGGCCGAAGCTTCAAGCACTGTGGCGTTTACCTGCGAGGCTTGCAAGTTCGTTTACGAGGCCGTGCAGGTTCGCGCTGCCGCAAGGGGGGTCTTTCGCTGCACCGCCTGTTGGTGGCCAGTCCATCGATGGGATGGCGAGTATGATTATAAGGGCTGGCGGCGGCTCGAGAAAGACGTCGAGCCGCCGCCTCCGCTCGTCCCGCCCGCCGATCCCAAGGAATAGCGCAGCAGGCGTACCCACCTAACCCGGCCGGATCAACGCCACGACATCCCCCGCGCGCAGCGTCTGCCCGGGCTTCACCGGCACCGATGCAATCCAGCCCGCTGCCGGCGAGAGCACGCTAATCTCCATCTTCATCGACTCGATGATGGCCAGCACATCGCCGGCCACAACCGCGGTGCCCTCCTCGACCAGGATCTTCCAGATGTTGCCCGGCACCTCCGAGAAGGCGCCGATCTGGCCGTCGGGAATACCCGTCGCGACGGCACCCGCATCGATCGACTCCACTGGCGCCTCGTCGAGCTTCATCTCGCGCCAGCGCTGGCGTTCGGCATCGAACGCTGCCTGCTGGGTTGCCTTGAACGCCGCGATCGATGGGCGCGCTTCCGTCAATGTCTTGGCATAGTCGGCGTAGGAGAATTCGCCCTGCTCGATCCTGACGTCGTATTGCCCGTGCGGGAATGCGGCGCGGGCGTCGAGCAGTTCATCGGCGTCGACCGGGAAGAAGCGGATCTTGTCGAAGAACCGCAACAGCCACGGATGACCAGGCTCGAACACCCGCGTCGTGCGCCAGCTGTTCCAGACCTGGATGGTGCGGCCGAACAGCTGGTAGCCGCCCGGCCCTTCCATGCCGTAGATGCACATATAGGCGCCGCCGATGCCGACCGCGTTCTCCGGCGTCCAGGTCCGCGCTGGATTGTACTTGGTGGTCACCAGCCGGTGCCGCGGGTCGAGCGGCGTCGCCACCGGCGCGCCGAGATAGACGTCGCCGAGGCCGAGCACGAAATAGTCCGCATCGAACACGATGCGGCGGACATCGTCCTCGCTGCCGAGCCCGTTGATGCGGCGGATGAACTCGACATTCGAGGGACACCATGGCGCATCTGCCCGCACCAGCTCCTGATACTTGCGCATCGCAAGCTCGGCCTGCGGATCCCGCCATGACAGCGGCAAATGCACGGTGCGGCTCGGCACCCGCATCGCATCGACCGGCGGCAATTCGCGCTCGATCCGCCTGAGCATGTCGAGCAGTTTTTGCCGTGACAACGTCGTGCCGTCATAATGGATCTGCAGCGAGCGGATGCCGGGCGTCAGATCGATCAGGCCGCCGAGTTTTTCCGCCTCGAGCGCCTGCGCCAGCACATGCACGCGCAAGCGGAGCGCGATGTCGAGCTCCATCGGGCCGTATTCGACCAGCAGATTGTCGTCGCCGGCGCGCCGGTAGACCACCGGGATCGGGCCGTCATCATGACGTCCAACCACCGCCGAACCGAGCTCGGGCGCCCGCAGCACCGTGGGTCCGGCGACCGGATCGTCGCGTTTCACCGGCACGAAGCGGACGGTGTCGCCGGGCCTGAGCTGGCCGATCTTCCAGAGCTCGTCGCGCGCGACGACCGCCGGACAGACGAAGCCGCCGAGACTCGGCCCGTCGGGGCCGAGAATGATCGGCATGTCGCCGGTGAAATCGATCGAGCCGACCGCATAGGCGTTGTCGTGGATGTTCGACGGATGCAGTCCGGCCTCGCCACCATCGGCGCGGGCCCAGCGCGGCTTCGGACCGATCAGCCGCACGCCGGTGCGGGCGCTGTTGAAGTGCACCTCGTAGCTCGACGCAAACAGCGTCTCGATGTCCTCGTCGAGGAAGAAGTCCGGCGCACCGTGCGGGCCATAGAGCACGCCGATCTGCCAAGCCGACGCGAGCTCTGGCCGCTCGCTTTCCTCTGCGCGTCGCGGGGCTGCAAGGCTCGACGTCTCGGCACCGATATGCAGCACGTCACCCGCCTTCAGCGACCCCGTCGCATGGCCGCCGAAGGCACCGAGCGCAAACACCGCGCGCGATCCGAGAATCTCCGGCACGTCGATGCCGCCGCGCACGGCGAGATAGCTGCGCTGGCCCGCGCCCTGAATGCTGCCGATGACGAGCGTCTGGCCGCCGCGCACCGCGACCGGCTCGTGATACGCAACCTCGGCGCCGTCGAGCGATGCCTTCATCCGCGCACCCGAGAGCGCCACGATCGCATCGGTGTTGAAGCGCAAGGTCGGGCCGTTGACCGTCAGCTCCAGCGCGGTCGTCGTCTCCGGATTGCCCACCACACGGTTGGCGAGGCGGAACGACCGTTCGTCCATCGGACCGCTCGGCGGCACGCCGACATGCCAGAGATGCAGGCGGCCGGGCAATTCCTGCACCCCGCTCTGCGCGCCGGGTGCGACGACGTCGATGGTGCGGGGACGATAGGCGAACGCGCCGAGCACGCTGGTCGCGACCTGCCCGCTGCGGAACACGTCCGACGCCGCGATCGCACGCAGATAGGCGAGATTGGTCTCGATGCCGGCCACGACCGTGTCATCCAGCGCCTGCGTCAGCTTCGCGATCGCGGCCTCGCGGGTCTCGGCGGACACGATGATCTTGGCCAGCATCGGATCGTAGAACGGTGATACTTCCGTGCCGGTCTCGATCCAGCCGTCGATCCGCGCGTCCGGCGAAAAGCTGACCTGCGTCATGCGGCCCGCGCTGGGGCGGAAGCCGGCGCCCGGGTTCTCGGCATAGAGCCGCACCTCGATCGCCGCGCCCTTCGGCGTGAGCGCGCCGGCTTGGCCCAGCACATCCTCGCCGGCCGCCTGCCGGATCATCCATTCGACCAGATCGACGCCATAGACCTGCTCGGTGACCGGATGCTCGACCTGCAGACGGGTGTTCACCTCGAGGAAGTAGAAATCCTCGCGCTCGACGTCGTAGATGAACTCCACGGTGCCGGCGGATTCGTAAGCGACCGTCTTGCCGAGCGAGACCGCCGCCGCATGCAGCCGCCGCCGGATGTCTGCTGAAAGCCCCGGCGCAGGGGTCTCCTCAAAGACCTTCTGGTTGCGCCGCTGCAGCGAGCAATCGCGTTCGCCGAGCGCCACAACGTCTCCCTTGCCGTTGCCGAATATCTGCACCTCGATGTGGCGCGCCTGCGCAACGAACCGCTCGAGATAGACTCGCGCGTCGCCAAAGCTCGCCCGCGCGGTGCGCTGCACCGATTCGAATCTCTCGCGCAGCGTCGCCATGTCGTGGCAGAGCTGCATGCCGATGCCGCCGCCGCCCGCCGTGCTCTTCAGCATCACGGGAAAGCCGATCACGTCAGCCTGCTGCACCGCCTCATCGATGGTCTCGAGCAGGCCGGAGCCCGGCAGCAGCGGCACGCCGCTGCGCTCGGCGATCTCGCGTGCCTTGTGCTTGAGGCCGAAGGCGTCGAGATGCTCAGGCCGGGGCCCGATGAACTTGATGCCGTGCTCGGCGAGCCGCTCGGCAAAGCGGCGATTCTCCGACAGGAAGCCATAGCCGGGATGCACCGCCTCCGCGCCGGTCGCAAGACAGGCCGCCATGATCGCATCGACGTTGAGATAGCTCTCGGCGGCCGGCGCGGGGCCGATCCGCACCGCCTCGCCGGCGTCGAGCACCGGCCGCGTGAAGCGGTCGGCGTCGGAATAGACCGCGACCGAGCCGATGCCCATGCGGTGCAATGCTTTGCCGATCCGCGCGGCGATCTCGCCGCGGTTGGCAATGAGGACCTTGCTGAACATGCCTCACGCCTCCGGCTCGAAGATCGTGACCTGAACCGGCGTCGGGAAGAAACCGTTGCAGGGATTGTTGATCTGCGGACAGTTCGAGATCAGGCACAGCACGTCCATCTCGGCCACCAGCTCGATCGCGTCGCCCGGCTTGGAGACGCCATCGACCACGGTGAAATTGCCCGCGGGATCGATCGGCACGTTCATGAAGAAGTTCAGGTTCGGCACGATGTCGCGCTTCGACATGCCGTATTTCGCGGCCTCCAGCACGAAGTTCTCGCGGCAGGCGTGCTGGTAGCGGGTCTGGTGCCCGAACCGCACCGTGTTGCTTTCGCAGGAGCAGGCGCCCGCCGACGTGTCGTGCAGGCCGCAGCTGTCCGCCGTGACGCGCAGCATCACGCGGCCTTCGTTGGACATGATCTTCGTGCCGAGGCCGACATAGGCCGAGCCCTGCGCACGCAGCGTATCCTGGCCGCTGTAGCGTTCCTGATAGTCGTCGGCACGATAAAACAGCGTATCGACCGCCTGCTGGCCATGGGTATCCGTGATCCGCAGCGTCTGTCCCTTGCGGATGACAGCCGACCACGGCTTGCGTGCTGGAATTTCGGCGTCGAGAACGATGCGGCCGGCGGAGCGAGCGGATTGCGTGGTCATCGCACGGCTCCTTCCAAGGTCTCGCCGAAATACAGCGCATTGTTCTCAAAGGCACGGATCGCCTCCGCGGTCGCGGTACGGCACAAATCGTCGGCCGCGGGCGCACCGGCGCGGTAGCGCACGACCTCCACGCTCGCTTGCGGATAGGTTTCCGCCGGATCGAGCGGATGCGGACAGTTCGACAGCGCGATCAAGAGATCCATCTCCGCACGCAAATCGACGAAATCGCCCTTTTGCCGGCGCGCGCCGGACCAGACAAACTTGGCTTCCGCGTCGATGGCGACCGGTGCAAAGAAGCTGACGCAGGGGTGGACGTCGCGGCGATCGAGCCCGAGCTTGGCGGCGGCCAGGATGAAATTGTCGCGGGTGTTGCGGAAATTGCCGTCGCCGTACTTCGCCTGGTTGGTCGCCGCGGTCGAGCCGCCGACCACGGCATCATGCGCGGCGCTGGTGTCCTCGGTGATGCCGAGCAGCGCGCGCCCCATGTCCGACAGCAGCACCCGCCCCTTCTGCAGCCGCGCCGCCCACTGCACTTTGATGGTGTCGGCATGGTTGAGCCGCTCGATCGGATCGGCGCTGTTCCAGGCGAGCAGGCTGACGGTGGATGTCCCTGACGAGTTCACGATGCGCAGTGCCTCGCCGCGGTTCAGCCGCGTCGTCCAGTACCAGCCGGCCGGAATCGTCTCCCGGTGAATGATGGCCTCAGTGGCGATCGGCGCGGCGTCGCGCGAGGTCGGCTGCGGCAGGGCACGCGGCGCGTGCTCCTGCCCCGCCGCCTTCAACTCGTTGTAACGTCGGGTATGCGCCGCGACCTCGGCCTTCTGTTCCTCTGTGAGGATCATGGTTGCTCCTTCAAGACGAGAGCGCCGGGCCGTCCCGGCTGATGCTCCTTGCCTGACCGGGTCGTCCCGATCGGAGCTGGCTAACTGATGACCGCAGCTCGGCGCTGCGGCGCGGGAATATCTCGAGGTCGCGCGACACCGTGGCGCCGTAGCGCTCGCGCTCCTCGGGCCGGTTGCGCTGCCGCTCCAGCGCGATCACGCGCGTTGCGAGCCCGAACGCTTCACTGAGGTCGTGCGTCACCATCACGACGGTCAGATGGGTCTCGTTCCAGAGCCGCTTCATCAAAACATGGATGTCGGCGCGGATTCCCGGATCGAGCGCGCCGAACGGCTCGTCGAGCAGCAGGATTCTTGGCTCGCGCATGATCGCCTGCGCCAGCGCGAGGCGTTGCTGCATGCCACCCGACAGCGCGGAGGGATATTTGTTCTCCTGGCCGGCGAGCCCGACCTCGGCAAGCAGTTTCATGGCATCATCGGCGGCGGCGCGGCGCGCGGCGCCGAACAGCCGGGCGGTGAATTTGGCGTCGCGCAATTCGCGGCCGAGCATGACGTTCTGCAACACGGTCAGATGCGGAAACACCGAGTAGCGCTGAAACACCACGCCGCGGTCGGCGTCCGGCTCGCCGGGCAGCGGCTTGCCGTCGACCAGGATCTGGCCGCGGCTCGGCTGCTCCTCGCCGAGCAGCATACGGAGCAGCGTGGTCTTGCCGCAGCCGGACGGGCCCACCAGCGCAATGAAGGCGCGCGGCTCGACCTCCATCGTGATGCGCTCCAACACGATGTGGTCGCCATATTCCTTCCAGACGTCGTCGAAACGGATCGCACTCATTCCGCCCTCACCGAGGCAAACCAGGGAAACAGCCTGCGTTGCATGACGCGCAGGCCGCCATCGATCAGGAACGCCAGCAGCGTGATCCAGGCGACGTAGGGAATGATGACATCCATCGCGAGATAGCGGCGCACCAGGAAGATCCGGTAGCCGAGCCCGGAATCCGAGGCGATCGCCTCGGCCGCGATCAGGAATAACCACGCCGGCCCGAGCTGCAGCCGCAACACGTCGATCAGCCGCGGCAGGGTTTGCGGCACCGCGACGCGCAGCGCGATCTGCCAGGTCGAGGCGCCGAGCGTCTGCGCCTTGACGATCTGCTCGCGCGGCAGCTCCTGCACCTTCATCGCGAGGTCGCGGATCATGCAGGGCAGCGTCCCGATCACGATCAGCGCGATCTTCGAGTTCTCACCCAATCCCATCACGATGAACAGGATCGGCAGCAATGCCAGTGGCGGCACCATCGAGGTCACCGACACGAACGGCCCGAGCAGGACGTTAGCGCCCGGCAACAGCCCGATCACGATGCCGAGCACCAGCGCCGCCACCGTCGATATCGCCAGCGCCGACCCCAGCCGCCCCAGGCTGGCGACGGTATCGGAGGCCATCAGATAGCTGCCGGTGCGCGGGTCGACTTCAAACGCCATCTGCTTGACGGCCTGCACCATGCTGGGCAGCGCCGGCAGCAGCTTGTCGTTCGGGTTTTGCGTGAGCCGCGCGCTGGAGCCGGCGAAGTAGGCGATTGCGACCAACAGGAACGGCAGCGCGAGCAGATAGAATCGCGTCTGCCGTCCCGGCCGTATGTTCACAAGTCGCATGGTCGGCTCCTGCCTGAGGCGGGCGATACGTCAGAGCTTGGCGTCAGAGCTTGCCCTTGGCGGCTTCGTCCATGTAGGTCGGGTCGAAGCGCAGCTTGACGTTCGATTTGTCGCCCAGCACCGACTTGTCGGCGAGCTCGATGCCGACGGCGTCGACCGATTTCGCGCCCTTGCCGAGCAGATCCTTCTCGAACAGGAACTTGCGCACCCGATCCATGGTCGCCCCAACCGTCTTGCTGCGCGTAAAAGCTTCGGCATCGGTGGCCTTGTCGAACAGTTTGGTGGTCGAGAGCTGGCTGTCGAAACCGGCGAGATCGGTGCCGGAGGCCTTGGCCATTGCCTCCTTGGCGGCCCTCGCGGCGGGATCGTTCGCCGTCATCTTGGAGATCGTCTCGTACCAGATGCCGACCAGCGCCTTGGCGAAGTCGGGATTGTCCTTGGCGACCGCCGTGTTCACCACCATCAGGTCCATGATCTCGCCGGGGATCTGCGAGGAATCGAACACCTTCTTGGCGTCGGGCGAGCCAAGGACTTCGGTCACAATCGGATTCCAGGTCACGACTGCAGTGACATCAGGTGTCTTGTAGGCCGCCGCGATGTCGGCATCGGAGGTGTTGATGACCTTGACGTCCTTCTCGCTCAACTTGCTGGTCTCGAGCGCGCGCGCCAGCAGATAATGCGACACCGAGAACTCGACCAGGTTGACGGTCTGCCCCTTGATCGCCGCGAGGTCCGGCTTGTTCTTGAGGATCACGGCGTCGTTGCCGTTGGAGAAGTCGCCCATCACGACCGCGGTGGTATCGACGCCGCCGGCGGCGGGAATCGACAGCGCGTCCATGTTGGTGATGGTGACGGCGTCATAGCCGCCGGCGGTGTACTGGTTGATCGATTCGACGTAGTCGTTGAACTGCTTGACCTCGATCGCGATGCCGTATTTGTCGGCCCACTTCTTGACGATGCCGGTGTCGGCCGCATAGCCCCACGGCATCCACCCGACATAGATCGACCAGGCGACCTTGAAGCTTTTCTTCGGCGCGGCGTCGGCGCCTGATACGGCCGCGAGCGCAACTGCGCAGCCGACGACAACAGAGCGGAGGAAGAAACTGAATTTGTGCATTGCCGATCCCTCTTGCGAAACTTCACAAAAAGGGACTGGCGAAAAGACCATCGCTCCGCCAAGCCCTTGGCTAACGAGGTCTCCCGGGCTTTTATCCCGCCGTGCACCTGCGGGGATGTCTCCCCCGCAAGCGGCTGCTCTCGGACCAGCACCTTGTCTCTCAAGGTCGGAACCCTAGCGGCCAACTCGACGCCTTCGATGCATGAGGCGTGCCACAGCGCCGGTATTTGAATCTCATAAGATTTTTTGGCGCGGGTCGCTCCGACGCGATGGCCGTTTGCTCAAAAACTGCGCAGGCCTGCCCAGAAATGGCTCTGTCATTTCGCCGGCGACCTCCGCAGGATCCGCTATCCTGATGTCGAGAGGGACGTTCGATGCGCAAGCTCTTGAGTGCCCTCTGGCGCGGACTGCATGGCCGGTACGGCCTGACGCCGCGATGCGACGTCGGCGGTCCAAAACGGACCGGGACGCGGGCTCACTGATGCGCAGCCATACCCTTATCGATGCGAGTTGGACGAGCGTAGGGTAGATGGCAGCAAGCCTGTCCTATCGCGTCGCGGCCCGACGACGGGGCTTGATTCTATTGACCTGAGGCTCGCAGATCGAACGACGTAGCGTCTGTTCTCGCGCTCAGCCCGTCAAAGACTCGCCGGGCATTGGGGCTACCCCTTCTGAGCCGATTAGCCTGGTGGCAGAAACGTTCTTGATTGGTTGGCTGCAAGATTCGCTTCTGGAATGGCGGCCAGTCCGCCCTGCCGGAGGACTGCCCCGCGGATGATCGGTCAATCTGGCACTTGTAGGACTCCCGATCCGCTGTCATCTTGGAGCATGCGGAACTCGCATGGCTGCTGCCCGAAACGGGCCGGCGTCACCATAAGCAGGGGCGAACCAACGCGCCGGTTTTTGGGATCGAGACCGACATGGCCGGTGGCGGATCGTTTGACACGTTCCCCAAATTGCTGCTGCGGAATGCAGCGCAGTTAGGCACGCGTCCGGCGTTTCGGCACAAGGATCTTGGCATCTGGCAGAGCTGGACCTGGGCTCAAGTTGCCGGGATCGTCCGTGCCTATGCCGCGGGTCTGCATCGGCTTGGTTTGCGGCAGGGTGAGATAATCGCGGTCGTTGGCTCCAATCGGCCGAAGCTCTACTGGACCATGATGGCAGCGCAGGTGCTGCGCGCGATTCCCGTTCCGGTTTACGCTGATGCAGTGGCCGACGAACTTGCTTTTGTGCTCGCCCACGCCGAGGCGAAGCTGGTCGCGGCGCAAGACCAGGAGCAGGTCGACAAGATCCTGTCGGTGTCCGATCGATTGCCGCAACTCGACAAGATCGTCTATGACGAGCCGCGCGGCCTTGATGGCTATGATGACGGTCGACTGATCGCAATCGGCGATGTCATCGAAGACGGCCGCGTAGCGCTTGCGGCTGACATGGCGATTGGCGAACGGATCGATGAATACGTGCAGGCGGGCAACGGTTCGGACATCGCAGTCATCCTCTACACTTCGGGAACGACCGGCGCGCCGAAGGGAGTCATGCTGTCCTCGCGAGGCTGCATCGATGCTGCGACCGACACCACGCGGTTCGACAGACTGACCGACAGGGACGTGGTGCTCGCCTATCTGCCGCTGGCCTGGGCCGGCGATCATTACGTCAGCTACGTGCAAGGCCTCGTGGCTGGATTCTGCATGGCGTGTCCCGAGAGCGGCGACACGATTGAGCAGGATCGGCGTGAGATCGGACCAACCTTCTACTTAGCCCCACCACGCGGTTTTGAGGCCATGCTGACGCGGCTGATGGTCCGGATGGAGGACGCGGCGCCGATCAAGCGGCGATTGTTCAGCTACTTTCTGGACGTCGCGCGGCGGTATGGCGAGCCAGTCTTGACGGGACGTCCGGTGCCGCTGTCAGGCCGATTGCTCTATGCGCTCGGACGTTGGCTGGTCTACGAGCCTCTCAAGAACGTTCTTGGCCTGTCTCTGGTGCGCATTGCATACACTGGAGGTGAAGCTATCGGTCCGGAACTGTTCGCGTTCTACCGCTCGATCGGTCTGAACCTGAAGCAGCTCTACGGCCAGACCGAAGCGTTCCTCTATGTAACGTGCCAGCCCGATGGCGAGATCTACTCGGATACGGTTGGTCCGCCGGCGCCCAATGTTGACATTCGCATAGCGGAATCGGGCGAAGTGCAGTTTCGCTCGCCCGGCATGTTCCTCGGATATTTCAAGGATCAGGCAAAGACCGCGGAAGCTATGTCGTCCGACGGATACGTCAGGACTGGTGATGCAGGCTTTTTCGACGAGAAGACCGGGCATCTGAAGATCATCGATCGTGCGAAGGACGTCGGTCGGCTGGCGGACGGCACGATGTTTGCCCCGAAGTATCTCGAGAACAGACTGAAGTTCTATCCAAATATCAAGGAAGCGGTCACTTTCGGTGACTCCCGAGATTTTGTTTGCGCGATGCTCAACATCGACCCGGTCGCCGTCGCGAATTGGGCGGAACGCAACAACGTCGCCTACGGGTCGTATCAGGAACTGGCCGGGCATCCGCTGGTCTACGACATGGTCGCGAATCACGTTGCCGAGGTGAACCGCTCGCTTGCAAAGGAAACGGTGCTGGCGGGCGCGCAGGTTCGCCGCTTCCTCATCCTGCACAAGGAGCTCGACGCGGATGACGGTGAATTGACCCGCACGCAGAAGGTGCGCCGCCGGTTCATTGCCGAGCGCTATGCGCCGCTGGTCACGGCGCTCTACAACGGCTCGCAGGAGGCCGACATTTCCACCGAGGTCACGTTGGAGGATGGTCGCAAAGGTACGATCGCGGCACGGGTCAAGGTGCGCGACATGCAAGTCATCGGTCCGACAGAATCGCTGGGACGAGCAGCATGAGAGCGCCGGACACCAACGAAATCCTGCTCCAGGTCGAGGGCGTGGCACTGGCCTTCGGCGGCGTCCAGGCGCTGCGGGACGTTTCGTTCAACGTCAGAAAGGGTGAAATTCGAGCCATCATCGGCCCCAACGGCGCCGGCAAAACCTCGATGCTGAACGTCGTCAACGGCTTCTATCATCCCAACCATGGCGCCATCACCTTCAAGGGGCGCACCCGGGCCAGAATGCAGCCTTTCGAGGCAGCACGCGGCGGCATCGCGCGCACCTTTCAGAATGTCGCCCTGTTCAAGGGCATGAGCGCGCTCGACAACATCATGGCAGGCCGCAGCCTGAAGGTGCGCCGGGGGCTGTTGTGGCAGGTGCTGCGTTATGGCCCTGCCCTCGCGGAGGAGGTCGAGCATCGACGCAAGGTCGAGGAGATCATCGACTTTCTGGAGATCGAGACAATCCGCAAGGTACCGGTTGGGCGTTTGCCATACGGCTTGCAGAAGCGTGTCGAACTCGGTCGCGCTCTCGCGATGGAGCCCGACCTTCTTCTCCTCGACGAGCCGATGGCAGGCATGAACCTCGAGGAGAAGGAGGACATGTCGCGGTTCATCACTGATGTGAACAACCATTACGGCACGACCATCGCCTTGATCGAGCACGACATGGCCGTGGTCATGGATCTGTCGGATCGCGTAGCGGTGCTTGATCACGGCGTAAAGATCGCCGACGGCACGCCTGATGAAGTCAAGAGAAGTCAAGCCGTCATCGACGCATATCTTGGCGTCGCGCATTGAGGTGCGTCCATGATCGCACTGGGTCAGTTTCTCGAGGTCCTTATCGGCGGATTGATGTCCGGCGTGCTCTATTCGCTGGTCGCGCTCGGCTTCGTGCTGATCTTCAAGGCATCCGGCGTATTCAATTATGCTCAGGGAGCAATGGTATTGCTCGCGGGATTGGCGTTGGTTCGCTCCCTCGACCTCCTGGTCGCCAACGGCTTTCCGCTTTGGGTCGCGGTCGTCCTCGCTGTCGGGTTTGCCGCCGTGATCATGGCGGCAACGGCCTGGCTCATCGAGCGGTTCGTGATCGGACCTCTGGTCAACCAGGACGGCCTGACGCTGTTCATGTCGACGATCGGCGTGACATTCGTCATCGAGGGCGCCGCGGAGATGATCTTCGGATCGGATGTCTACCCGTTGCGGCTGTTCCCGACCGACGCATGGTTTTTGTTTGAAGGCTTGTTCCCGGGTGGGATTCTGGTCAACAAGCTGGATGTCTGGGGCGCACTGATCGCAGGCATTCTGGTCGCTGGCCTCGCAATTTTCTTTCAGCGCACCAAGACCGGTCGCGCACTCAGGGCCGTGGCCGACGACCATTTGGCCGCGCATTCAGTCGGTATCCCGATCAGTTGGATCTGGTTCGTCGTCTGGCTTGCCGCCGGCCTCGTTGCGCTGGTCGCGGCGACCGTGTGGGGAACCAAGCTCGGCGTGCAGTTCTCCATCACTTTTCTCGCCCTGAAGGCGCTTCCGGTTCTGATCATCGGAGGCCTCACCTCGATTCCGGGAGCCATCGTCGGCGGGCTCATCGTGGGGGCGGGCGAGAAGCTTGCCGAGGCGTATCTAGGGCCATCCATCGGTGGCGGTATCGAATATTGGTTTGCGTTTGTGTTGGCGTTGGCGGTGCTTCTCGTGCGGCCGCAGGGGCTGTTCGGCGAGCGGATCATCGAACGTATCTGAGACAAGGAGTTCGTCGTGCTTTATCGCGAGGCCGGCCAGTTCAAGACGAGCTACGCGGAGGACATGGCGATCTTTCCGATCCGTCAGGACCGTATTGCGCTCGCCGTCTTGCTCGCGATCGCTTTCGTTGGCGTGCCGCTGTTGGCCACCTTCCGCATCTGGCCGTTCCGCACCGACTATCTGTTGTGGGCGATCTTGCTGCCCTTCCTTATCCTGGCGCTCGCCGCCATCGGCACGAACATACTTGTCGGCTATTGCGGCCAGATTTCGCTCGGCAGCGGCGCGTTCATGGCCATCGGCGCCTATTCCGCCTACAAGCTGGCGACAGGCGTTCATATCCCGCTTGCCTGGCTTGGCTTCGCGATCTCGATGCCGCCGTTGCCAGTGCTGGCATCCATTCTGCTTGGTGGGTTCACGGCGGCTTGTGCCGGAATCCTGTTCGGCATTCCCAGTCTGCGGATCAAGGGTCTCTACCTGGCGGTCGCAACGCTCGCCGCGCAGTTCTTCTTCGATTGGGCGTTCCTGCGAATTCCGTGGTTCACCAACTACGCCCCGTCGGGATCGGTCAATGCACCGGCGCTGGATTTCTTCGGCATGGTCGTTCGCACGCCGGTCGAGCGCTACCTGCTGTGTCTGCTCTTCGTGACCGTGATGGCGGTGTTGGCGAAGAATCTCGTTCGCGGCAATCTCGGCAGGCAGTGGATGGCGATCCGCGACATGGATATCGCCGCCGAACTGATCGGCATCCGGCCGCTCTATGCCAAGCTCACAGCCTTCGCGGTCTCTTCATTCATCATCGGGGTGGCGGGTGCGCTCTGGGCGTTCGTCTACCTCGGTTCATGGGAGCCACTTGCGTTCTCGATCGACCGCTCGCTGGAGCTTCTGTTCATGGTCATCATCGGCGGGCTCGGATCGATCATGGGTTCGTTCATCGGGGCGGCTTTCATCCTCATCGTGCCGATCATGCTGAATGTGATTCCAACCGAACTCGGCCTGCCACTGTCGACGCAGACGATCACTCACCTCCAGTTCATCATCTTCGGATCCCTGATCTGTTATCTGCTGATCAAGGAACCCCATGGCTTCGCCCGGCTGATATCGATCGGCAAGGAGAAGCTCCGACTTTGGCCGTTTCCATATTGAAGGAGCGATCGCGCCTCGATCGCGACGTGGATGGCGGCCGCTGACAACCGAGAGGAAAGAAGCATCGCAGACGGAAAAGAGGGGCTTTAAGGAGGAGGATATCAATATGGCAAGTATTGCACGCAGTGTACTGATACTGGCGACCGCCTTGGCCGGCGCGGCGTTCAGCGCACCGGCCGCAGCGCAAAACGAGCAGTTCATTCCAATTCTGTCCTACCGGACTGGACCGTACGCCGTGAACGGCGCGCCCTACGCAAACGGCGTTGCCGACTACTACAACCTGATCAACGAGCGCGACGGCGGCATCAACGGCGTCAAGCTTCTGGTCGAGGAGTGCGAGACCGCCTACGCGACCGACAAAGGCGTCGAGTGCTATGAGCGTCTCAAGAGCAAGGGACCAACCGGCGCGGCCTTCATCAATCCGCTGTCGACCGGCATCACCTTCGCGCTCACTGAAAAGACCGTGACCGACAAGATCCCGATCATCACGATGGGGTACGGCCGTGCCGATTCCAAGAACGGCGCGGTGTTCGCATATAATTTTCCGTTGCTCGGCACTTATTGGTCCGCGGCCGATATCGCGATCCAGCACGCCGCCAAGGAGCTCGGCGGGTTCGACAAGCTGAAAGGCAAGAAGATTTCGCTGCTGTATCACGACAGCCCCTATGGCAAGGAGCCGATTCCGATGCTGCAGGTGCTGGCGCAGAAATACGGCTTTGAGTTCACGCCGATCCCCGTCACGCATCCCGGCGTCGAGCAGAAGTCGCAATGGCTGGCGATCCGCCAGAATCGGCCGGACTATGTGCTGGTCTGGGGCTGGGGCGTCATGAACAGCACGGCAATCAAGGAAGCGGCGGCCGTTGCCTATCCGCGCGACAAGATGATCGGTGTTTGGTGGTCAGGCGCAGAGCCGGATGTGACGCCCGCGGGCGATCAGGCCACGGGTTACAAATCGTTGATGCTGCAGCATGGCGCGGGAAAATTCCCGGCACACGCGGACATAGAGAAGTACGTCTACGCCAAGGGCAAGGGTTCGACAGAACCTGGCAAGATCGGCGAAGTTCTCTACAACCGCGGCATGACGAACGCCATGCTCGGCGTGGAGGCGATCCGCAAGGCGCAGGAAAAGTTCGGCAAGAAACCGCTGACGGGCGAGCAGGTCCGTTGGGGGCTTGAGAACCTCATCCTCACCGCTGATCGGATCAAGGAACTCGGCTTTGAGGGGATGTTGAAGCCGGTCAGCATTTCCTGCTCCGACCACGAGGGCGCGCGCTACGGGCGCGTCCAGCAATGGGACGGCAAGGGTTGGAAAGTGATCTCCGACTGGTACACGGCCGACGAATCGCTCATCGAACCGCTCGTGGCCGATGTGTCCGCGAAGTATGCCGCGGAGAAGAAGATCACGCCGCGCGACTGCGCGAAAGAAACCTGAGCCCGTGCAAGTGATCCGGGAGGCAGGTTTGCCTGCTCCCGGATCCCGGCCCCTGCTACAGTTTGGAGGTCTGCGCGTGTCAATCGCCAAGGTCGTCACCGCTGCGACGGAAGCGGCAGCTCTGATTCTATCGGTCAACAATATCGAGGTTGTCTACGATCACGTCATCCTCGTGTTGAAGGGCGTCTCGCTGGAGGTCCCGCGAGGCGGCATTGTCGCGCTTCTCGGCGCCAACGGCGCCGGCAAGACGACGACGCTGAAGGCGATCTCCAATCTGCTGCACGCAGAGCGCGGCGAGGTCACCAAGGGCTCGATCCTGTTCAACGGCGTCGAGGTGAAGTCCCTGTCGCCAAACGACGTGGTGCGACGCGGCTGCATTCAGGTGATGGAGGGGCGGCGCGCCTTCCCTCATCTTACGGTCGAAGAGAATCTCCTGACCGGCGCCTTCACGCGCAGGGATGGCAAGTTCGCGATCGCGCAGGATCTGGAACGGGTCTATACCTATTTCCCCCGTCTCAAGGAACGGCGCGGTTCCACCGCCGGCTATACGTCCGGCGGGGAGCAACAGATGTGTGTGATCGGGCGCGCGCTGATGTCGCGCCCGAAGATGATCCTGCTCGACGAGCCTTCGATGGGCCTCGCGCCCCAAATCGTCGAGGAGATCTTTGACATCGTGAAGGATCTCAACGTCAAGGAAGCTGTATCGTTTCTTCTCGCCGAACAGAACACCAATATGGCGCTCAGATATGCGAGCCACGGCTACATCCTCGAGAACGGCCGCGTGGTGATGGATGGCGAAGCGCGCGCCCTCGCCGCCAACGAGGACGTCAAGGAGTTCTATCTTGGCATCGCCGGCGACAAGCGAAAATCATATCGCGATGTGAAGCACTACAAGAGGCGCAAGCGTTGGCTCGCTTAGCCGACGGCAACGTTTGCCTTTGAGCGGCAAGGGATGGCCCTGACACGTGTCACCGCTCAGATCTTCACGGTGTTGACCGCGACGCTCTCCTTGTAGGCCGGCCTTGCTGTGACGCGATCGAGATACGGCGTCGCGACGTCGCAGACCCCGACGCCGTAATCGATGGCCCACACCAGACAGGTGGTCAGCAGGATATCCGCGCTGGTGAACTGATCGCCCATCAGATACTGGCGACCGTCCGACAACGCGACTTCGACGTGCCGCAGTTGCTGGCGGAAATACTCCGCGGCCTTGCCGACCACATCGGGAGCGTGGCCGTAGATATGCGCGAGGCCCTTGAGGCCGTGGCGGCGCATCACGTAGAGGCTGGTCGAGTCCAGTTCGGCCACGATGAAGAAGCACCACTCCAGCCATCGCGCGAAGTCGTGCTCCTCGACCGGGACAAGAGAGATGTTCGGATTGGAATAATGGCGCGCCAGATAGGCGACGATGGCGGCACTCTCGCCGATCGTGAAGTCGCCATCCTGCAGCAGGGGTATTTTCTGACGCGGATTGAGCAACGTGTATTCCGGCGTCTTGGTCTCGCCCGAGCGCGGCAGGATCGGCTTGCAGTGATAATCCAGCCCCAATTCGTGCAGCGCCCAATGGGCCCGAATCGTCCGCGATGTCCCTACCCCCCACAGCGTCAGCGTTTCCGGCATGGCGTCACCATTTCTCGACGGAGGGACGCAGATCCAGCTCGTGGCTCCAACCGTCGCGGCTTTGCTGGTGCACGAACCAGTAGGCTTCCGCGATCGAGGACGTGCGGGTCAGCGTGTCAGGCGGGATCGCCGACGCGTCGATGCCCGTGGCGGCCTTCATCCGCTGGTGGATGGCCGGGCTGTCGACGCCGGCATCGATCAGGAGATGGGCGACATGGATGTTCTTCGGCCCGAGCTCGCGCGCCATCGCCTGAGCGACCGCGCGCAGGCCGAACTTGGCGGATGCGAATGCCGCAAAGCCGCTGCTGCCGCGCACGCTGGCGGTTGCGCCGGTGAACAGCATGGTGCCGCGGCCATGCCGCAGCATGTGCCGTGTCGCCTCGCGCCCGACCAGGAAGCCGGCGAAGCAGGCGAGCTCCCAAGCCTTGAAGAACAGTTTTTCGCTGGTCTCGTGCAACTCCTTCTTGACGTTCGATCCGGCGTTGAACAGGCAGACCTCGATCGGCCCGAACTCGCGCTCGACCCGCTCGCAAAGCTCCTGCACCTCGGTCTCGCGCCGGGCGTCGACGCTGAGCGCATGCACCTGGCCGCCGGCGCCGGTCAGCTCCTCCAACAGGGCGCTCGATTTCGCCGCATCGCGCCGCGCGATGCAGACGGTGTAGCCGCCTGCCGCGAAGCGCCGCGCCACCGCGGCACCGATCGCATCGCCCGCGCCAACCAGCAAGGCAGTCTTGTTTGTCTCGGCCATAGGACATCTCCCACCGACGGCGGTTGTTCAGTTCAAGGATGGTGACGTTGCGTGGCGCGATCGCTCAGACCGCGCGCACGGCCCTCTCGGCGATCATCTGTTCGATGGCCGCATCGCCGTAGCCGAGATCGCGCAGCACCTCGCGGCTGTGCTGACCGATGCGCGGCGCCGGGCCGCCGATCGCGGCAGCATCGACATCGAACCGCGCCGCGGGTTTTGGCTGCCGCACGGTGCCGACCCCGGGCTGCTCCAGCTCGGCGATCAGCCCGCGGGCAACCACCTGCTCGTTGGCGATGATCTCGCCGCGCCGCAGGATCGGCGCGCACGGCACGTCGGCCGCATCGAGCCGCGCCAGCCATTCGGCGGTGCTGTGCTGGCCGATATAGTCCTGCATCCTGTTGATGCGCGCCGTCGCATTGACCGAGCGCGAGGCCGGCGTGGCGAAACGCGCATCACTGGCCAGTTCCGGATCGCCGGTGGCCCTGCAGAAGCCTTGCCACTCGGAATCGGAGATGGTCCCGCAGGTGAGGTAACCGTCCGAGGTCTGGAACACGAGATCGGGACGGTCGTTCGGATCCGACGTGGTCTGCTCGCGGCCGACCACCGTGTATTGCATCATGCCTTCCGGCCAGAGATAGGCGATCATCGCGTCGAGCATCGCGACCTGGATATGCTGGCCGCGGCCGGATTTCTCGCGGGCGTACAGCGCCGCGGTGATCGCCTGCGCGGCATAGACCGCCGTCGTCTTGTCGGCCACGATGGTCCGGATCATCTGCGGACGGTTGGTGACCGGCTGCGCCTGGATATCGCAGAAGCCGGACAAGCCCTGCACGATCGGGTCGTAGACCCGCTTCTTGGCGTAAGGCCCGTCTTCGCCGACGCCGCTGATCGAGACATAGATCAGCCGCGGATTCTTGCTGCGCACCTCGTCCGGACCGAGCCCGAGACGTTCCATCGTGCCGGGCCGGAAATTCTGCACCAGCACGTCGGCCTCGAGCACCAACTTGCCCAGCACGTCACGGCCGGCATCGGTTTTCATGTCGATCGAGAGCGAGCGCTTGCCGCGGTTCGACGAGATGAACAGCGCCGAGAATTCGCCGGTCTTGTCGACATTGGCCCGGCTGCGGCGGGTGATGTCGCCGCCGATCGGTTCGACCTTGAGGACATCGGCGCCCTGATCGGCCAGGAACATCGTCGCGAACGGGCCCGAGACGACACCCGTCAGATCAAGTACGCGAACTCCCGCCAATGGCCCTGACATGCGCTGCTTCCTTCTCCGATTTACGCCATGCCGGCGTACGATGGAGCATGGGCCCGCGCTTCCGGGAAACCGCCGCGACTTGCAAAAAAGCGCCGAAACTCAGGCCCGGCACTGCTGGCGGAACAGCGACGGGCTCATGCCGGTGGCCTGCCTGAACGCCGACGAGAAATGCTGGGCGTGGCTGAAGCCCGACGCCAGCGCGATGCTGGTCACGCTGTCATCGGTTTCGCCGAGGCGGCGCTTGGCCTGGTCGATGCGCAGATCGAGCACATAACGATGCGGGCTGGTGCCGGTGCTCTCCTGGAAGGCGCGCAGGAAATGCCGCTTGCTCAGGCCGGCCACATCTGACAGCGCCGATAGCGAGATGGTCTCGCCAAGATTTGCCCTGACGAACTCCTCGATCCTGCGCAGCTTGAGCGCCGGCAATCCGCCGCGGCTCAAGGGCTTCGCCGGCTCGGCGCTGCGCGACAGCCGCGCGATATGGGCCAGCGCCTGACTGGCCCAGCCCTCGGCGAACAGATCGAACAGATTGTCGGGCGCGGTGGCCTCCTGACTGAGCTCGGCGAGGCCGCGGCAGAGCTGGTCATGGCCGAACGCAAGCGCCGGCCGTTCAATCACGCCATTGAGGCGGCTCTGCACGAACTTTGGATCCAGGAACACGACCACATAATCGAACGCCGGCCCGACCGACCATTCGCCCTCGATCTCGGTGCCGGCGGGAAACAGCGCGAGATTGGCCGCTTCGGAGAACTCGGATTCGACCGGCCGGCCATTGATCGTGGCGCGCAATTGCGAGCAGCCGTTGCGGAACCAGAACAGCGTCAGTTCAGGCTGGCGAAAATGCCAGTTCATGCGGGGCCGCGAGGTCCGGCTGAGCAGCTCGACCCGGATCGGCTTCGACCGCGCGATGACGGAGGACACAAGTTCACCGCCGACCTGGCGGACATACCGCTCGGTGCGCGCTTCCTCCATGGGATATCTCCTCCGCGTTTGGCACGGATGGGTGAGTTCTGAATCAGAATTGACTATCCCGGAGAAAAAATCCAGCCCCTTCTCGCTGGACTGTCGCGGCGCACGGAACCGTGATGCGGCCTATTGCGGCTAACGCGATCGTCGCGCCGACCGAAGCGGCGCGGCCGGGCGGGTGTGACTCAGCGCCGATCAACCGCGCGTCATCCCCCGGCGGCGACCCGCAGCGCCGTCACCGCGACGCAGGCATTGCCGAACGGAATCAGCACCACTTGCGCGCCGTTCGGCAGCGCGATGGTCAAGAGCTCGCCCAGCGTGCCATTCTGCCCATTGAGCTTGGCGAGCTCGGCGGCAACCGTTGGGCAGCTTTCCGTGCGTGGCGTCACCCGCACCAGATTGCCTTCGCAGGACGATCCAACCGGTGCGGCAAACACGATTCCGGCGGCCTGCTGCGCCGCGCTGCCTTGCGCGTTTCCTTGCGCGTTGGCCTGCGCGGCCTGGCCGGGCGCGAGCGCGACCAGCGACTGCACCGAATGGGAATTGCCGGCCTTGGCGTCCCATTGCGACTGCGCGGTGTAGTTCGAGTTCATCGCGAGACCGCGGCCGAGCGTCGCGAACAGATTGGCGCAGGTCACGATGTTGCCCTGCCGCGCATGATCGTCGAACACCGTCGGCTGCTGCGCCGCCTGCTGCGGCGGAGCCGATACCGCAGGCGATTGCGGCTGCGCTTCCTGCGGACGCGACTTGTGCGGCTGCGGCTTCGCGGCGACGGCGGGCTTCTTGGCCGGCGCGGGCGCGCCCTGCTGCAGCGGCAGCGGCTGCGCCTGGGCAGGCTGCATCTGCTGGGCATATCCCACGACGCCGGCCGCGCTGAGCGCCGCCACGACGACCGCCGCGAAAATCAGGATGGGGGTCTTCAGTCGCATCGGCGTCTTCGTCCTCTTGTCGATCATTTCAATTTCGCCAGCACGCCGGACAGTCCGTCCAGCGGCGCCGTCAGCACGATCGGCCCTGCTTGCGGAAGCTGATAGGACACAAGGCACGGCGTTGCCGCGCGGATGTGCCGGCGGAGCACATTGCCGATCGCAATCGTGGCGAAGCAGAAACTGGCATCGCAGCGATCGGTCTGCGCGACGATGCGGTCCGGCGTTTCACCCATGGCGAGCTCGATCTGCGCACCGACGCCGGCGGCTGCGGGGATGCGCATCGCCATCAGCGGCTTGCCGTCGGCGGTCGCAATCAGCGACCAGTTGAAGGCGACGGCGCCCTGCGCGTTGACGATCGACTGCGTGACGTTGCAGACCCGGCGCTTCGATTTCAGGCTCTCGTCGCAGATCAGGGTCCAGTTCTTGAACGGCTGGATCATACGCCTGAACTCGCCGAGCGTCTCGCCTTCGGGCACCACGACGTCCGACGGCTTCACGGCGTAGGCGGACGGCGGCGCGCCCTGCGCGGCCGCACTCCCCGCTGCGCAGAGCCAGATTGCCGTAGCCAGACATGCCAGCCGCCTCGTCGACGCCAGGGTCAATTGAGTGTCAAGCTCACGCCGGCACTGACGCCCCAGTCGCTGCCGGCGGTGGTTGCCGCCGCGTTGCTGCGCAGCCGGCCGTTCTCGCTGGTGTAGCCGATGCCGAAGGCGAGCGCGCCCTGGCTGCGCCAGACGCCGCCGCCGGCCGATGCGCTGATCTTGCCGGGCCGGTCGTCATAGCGTAGCGACGCCGCCGCCATGCCGATCGCCGCCGCACGCCAGGCGTCCTGCCGCACCTCGCCGATCTGGCCGTTGAGCTGCTGGAACGCACTGTTGAGCTGGTTAACGTTGACCGCATCGGTGCCGGCGACGCCCGCCGCCACGTTGCTGATCGTCACCGACCCGCTACCGCCGCTGTTCAGCGTCACCTTGTTGGTGGTGTTGCCGGAGGCATCGGTGTCGTAGCGGATCGAGCCGCTCGCAACCGCCTGGAGCTGGCTGACGTTGACCGCATCGGTCGCAGCCGAGCCCGCGGCGACATTGGTGACGCGGCGTTCGGCGCCGGACGAGCCGACCGAGACTTCGCCGGTCGCTACGCCCGCCACGGTCTTGCCGACGACAGGCGTATAAGCCGCATCGCTCAGATTGGCCGTGGTGGTCGAGTTCGCACCGAGCGCCAGCGAGTTGGCCTGGGTCGCCTTGGCGCCGGCGCCGATCGCGACCGAATTGTCGGCCGACGCGGCGGAGCCGTTGCCCATCGAGATCGCGTTGGCGCCGCTGGCGACCGATTGCGGTCCGATCGCGACGCTCTCCGCACCGGTGGCGGAGGAATCCGCCGCGGTCGAATTGGCGTGGAAATACTTGATGCCGCCACTGCCGGTCGAGATGTTGTTGACGGTGGTATAGAGCGCGTCGAGCGAGGTGTTGGTGGCCCACAGCTGCGAGCCGTTGATCGCATCCGTTGAGGTCGCGCTGATCTGCCCCGCGGCCAGGTTGGTGAGGGTACGCTCCGAACCGGCGCTGCCGATACTGACGGTCGAGGTCGGCGTCGCGCCGGCGAAGGCGTACGTGGTGCCACCGATCGTGGTGTTAGCGGTCGCCACCACGGTCGAGGTGGTCGAATTGGCGCCGAGCGCGACATCGCCGGCCTGCGCCGTCGCCTTGGCATTCGGACCGAGCGCGACACTGGTCGGATTGGTCGTCTGGGATCCTGCGCCGATCGACACCGACTGGATGCCGCTGGCCTGCGCATTGGTTCCGAACGCGATCGAATCGGCAAAGTTGGACACCGAATTCTGGCCGATCGCAATGCCGCCGGGCGCGGTCTGCGCCACGGTTGCACCAAAGCCCATGCCGATGCCGTTGTCGCCATTGACCACGGTCTGCGGCCCCACCGCGACCGAGTTGTTGCCGACCGCCAGCGAATCCGCCAGCGTCGAATTTGCGTGGAAGTATTTCGTCGTCGTGGTCGCGAACGAGGTCAGCGCGCCGGTCAGCTGCCGCACGGTGACGGCGTCGCTCGACTGGGTACCGTCGGCCACGTTGGTGATCTGCCGGTAGCTGGTCGCATTGCCGACCGACACCGCGCCGAGCAGCGTGAGATCGGTGGTGTTGTAGGGGATGATGGTGCCGCCGATGATGCCGGATGCCGGCGCCACCGCGCGGTTGGATATTGAACCCGAGCCGATCGCAACGCCGTCGGCCACCGTGGCCTGGGTGTTGAAGCCCACCGCCGTCGCATTCGTGGCCGTCGCCGACGCGGCGACGCCGGCCGCCATCGAATTGGTCCCGGTCGCACCGTTGTTGGTGTAGTTGGCCTGCTGGGTGCCGCCGTCATTGACACCATAATAATGCGTCAGGCCGTTGCTGACGACGGTCGAGAGGCTGTCGATCGCCGACGTCGCGGCAAACAGCTGCGAACCGTTGATCGCGTCGGTCGAGCCGTTGCTGACCCGGCCCGCTGCGACGTTGGTGATGGTGCGCTCGTTGCCGACCGTGCCGACACTGACGGTCGAGGTTGGGGTGGTGCCGGCGAAGCTGTAGGTGGTGCCGCCGATGACCATGTTGGCGGTTTGAACCGCCGTGCTGGTCTGGCTGCCCGAGCCGAGCGCGATGTCGTTGGCGTTCGCGGCGGTCGCGCCGTTCCCGATCGACACCGAGCCGCTGCCGGTCGCAGTCGACACCGGTCCGATCGCAACCGAGTTTGTTCCCGCGGCAGACGAATCGGCCAGCGTCGAATTGGCGTGGAAATACTTGATGCCGCCGCCATTGTTGATGTTGTTGACGGTGGTGCCGATGGCGTCGACAGCCTGGTTGGTGGCAAACAGCTGCGAGCCGTTGATCGCATCGGTCGAGGACCCGCTGATCCGCCCCGCCGCGACATTGGTGATGGTGCGCTCGTTCCCGACCGTGCCGACGCTGACGGTCGAGGTCGGTGTTATGCCCTGGAAGTTGTAGGTGGTGCCATTGATCACCGTGCTCGCCGTGCTGACCGCCGTGGAGGTCTGGCTACCCGAGCCCAGCGCGATATCGTTGGCATTCGTGGCGGTCGCGCCATTGCCGATCGATACCGAGCCGGCGCCCGTCGCGGTCGACACCGGTCCGATCGCAACCGAGTTCGTACCCGCGGCGGAGGAATCGGCCAGCGTCGAGTTGGCATGGAAATACTTGATGCCGCCGCCGGTGTTGATGTTGTTGACGGTGGTGGCGAGGCCGTCGACCGCCTGGTTGGTCGCAAAGAGCTGCGAGCCGTTGACCGCATCGGTCGAGGATCCGCTGATCCGCCCCGCGGCGACATTGGTGATGGTGCGCTCGGCGCCGGGTGCGCCGACGCTGACGGTCGAGGTCGGCGTCGTGCCCTGGAAGGTGTAGGTGGTGCCGTTGATCACCGTATTCGGCGTGCCGACCGCCGTGGTGGTCTGGCTGCCCGAGCCCAGCGCGATATCATTGGCATTCGCCGCGGTCGCGCCATTGCCGATCGACACCGAACTGCTGCCGGTCGCGGTCGACACCGGGCCGATCGCAACCGAGTTCGTACCCGCGGCAGACGAATCGGCCAACGTCGAATTGGCATGGAAATACTTGATGCCGCCGCCATTGTTGATGTTGTTGACGGTGGTGCCGATGGAATCGACAGCCTGGTTGGTGGCGAAGAGCTGCGAACCGTTGACCGCATCGGTCGAGGATCCGCTGATCCGCCCTGCGGCGACATTCGTGATGGTGCGCTCGGCACCGGGCGCGCCGACGCTCACCGTCGAGGTCGGGGTGGTGCCCTGGAAGGTATACGTGGTGCCGTTGATCACCGTATTTGGCGTGCCGACCGCCGCGGCGGTGACGCTGCCGTTGCCGAGCGCGACGGCGCCCGCGTTGGTCGCGATTGCGCCCGCACCGAGCGCGATTGCGTTGGCGGCCGACGCGTTGGCCTGGCTGCCCAGGGCAACCGCGCTCGCGCCATTGGCCACGTTGCGGTCGCCGATCGCCACCGCGCCCTGGCCGGTCACTGTGTTCTGATAGCCGATGCCAACCGCGCCCTGCGCCGGCGTGCCCGCGGTGCCGACGGCCTGGCCGCCGCCGCCCACCATGTTGGTGTTGCCCATCGCGACTGCGCCGTCGCCCGTCCCGGTGTTGTTCAGGCCGCTCGCAATGGCGCCATTGCCGGTCGCGGTGTTGGGATCGCCGATCGCGACCGCGCCATTGCCGCTGGCGACGTTGCCGGCGCCGACGGCGACCGCCTGGCCGTTGGTCGCAAGCGTATTGGTGCCCACCGCAACGGCGTTGGCGGAATTGGCGACGGCGCTGGTGCCGACCGCGATCGCGCTTGCAGCGCTGGCGGCAGACTGTCCGCCGATGGCGATGGCGTTGTTCCCCGATGCATTCGCGCCGGCGGTGGCATTACCGCCGATCGCCAGTGACCCGACGCCCGAGGCGGTCACCCGCGTCGCAAGCGTGGTCCCGCCGGAGCCATATGCGTTCGCATACGTGCCAGTGGCCTGCGCCAGGGTGCCGACGGCTGTGGCATTCCCTCCGGATGCGGTAGCCCCGACACCGATGGCGGCCGCCGAGACGTTGGTGGAGCTCGCATTGTTGCCGAGCGCAATACCACCAGTCGCCGTGTTGCCAACGATGGCGCCCGATCCAATCGCGACCGCGCCCCCGGCAGCTTGCGCCTGCGCCTGGTTGCCCACAGCCACGGCGAAATCTCCGGCCGCGGTGGCGGAGCTACCCCCGGCGAATGAGTTGATCCCCGACGCGACCGATTGTTTGCCAAGAGCAACAGCGCTGTCTGCCGAGGCGACGGACGACCAGCCTCCGGCCCATGAATAGTTGGCGCTGGCCGTGGAGCTGACGCCGACCGCGGTGGCATTGCCGCCGGTGGCACTGGCGAATGTGCCCAAGGCGCTCGTGCCTGCTCCCGTGGCATTGGCGGAAACGCCGAGCGCGACCGAATTGACGCCGCTCGAGACCGTGCCCTGGCCCAGCGCCATCGCGCCGCCGGTGCCCGTGGCCTTCGCGTTCAGGCCGAGCGCCACCGAGTACTGTGCCGACGAAACGGATGAACGTCCAATCGCAATGGCGTCGGCCTGGGATGCTGTCACGTCCGTGCCAATGCCGATGGCACTTGCAGCGGTGGCACCTGTTCCCGCAACAGTGCGCGAGCCAAGGTAGACGGAGTTCAACTGGGACGCGATCGCCTGGAAGCCGATCGCGACGGCATTCTGAGCACCTGCGCTCGTGCTCGTGCCTTGGGCGATGGAATCGAGTCCCGACGCCGCTGCTCCGCTTCCAAGCGCGATGCCGCGCAGCCCGCTGGCCGTCGAGCCAGGTCCGACCGCCACGGCATTGCCGCCTGTCGCGGAACCTCCGCCTGCCTGATAGGCCTGCGCGTTCGCGGTCTGAGGGATGGCAGCAAAACTCGCCGCAACCAGCACGAACGACGCCCAACCCACGAACCCGCCGCTGAACAACCGTGGTGTTACGGCTCCCGAGACGCCCAGCGTCCCGAGCCCGAGCCGGTCACGCTTGACGCCGAGTCTCCGATGCGCCTGGCGCAGCACTGTCATCAGCCGGCGCCGCAGCGAACGGCTGTCCGCATCGCCGGATGCGACCCAGCTCCGGACGAAGCCTTGCGATCTCACGCGTGCAACAGAGGTCCGTGTGACAACCATGGCGTGTCCCCTTTATGACATCTTGTCCAGACGTCGGGGGTGCTACGCCGCGGACTGTGCCCACATGCGTGCCCATCAAGAACGCATGTGGAGAAGTAAAGACAGCGCGTTGCGCGCTCGCCTTTCGGTCCTGGCCAACGATGTGTCGAGTTTAGCGAGCGCACTCTTGCCACCCCGCGCTCGCTCGACTGCCCCATCAATGTGCCCCGAGTCGTCATAAACGAAAATGATAGACACATATTTGACAACGTCACTCAGCAGGCCGTCCAAATAGCGCGCAGATCGTCTCACAAGTTGAATGATTTGCCCGATGCACCGTGTGGTATTTTGCGCCTCTTCAACCGGCAGTTGATCAACGGCGCGCGCGTTCGCGTGCCTCGCGCGGGCTGACACCGAACTCGCGGCGGAAGGCGCGGGTGAAATCCGACGCCAGCTTGAAGCCGTGCCGATAGGCGACCTCCTGCACCTGCCGGTCGGTGATCGCGACGAGCTCTGCATGCGCCGCGCGCAGCCGCTTGCGCATGATATAGCCGGCGACACCACCGACGCTCTCGAATGCACGGTAGAGTGCAGAACGCGAGATCCGCAATTGCTGCGCAATGCGATCCGGCGTGAGGTCGAAGTCGCCGAGATGCGCCTCTATATAACGGCGCGCGCGCTCGAACAGGATGGACTCGATGGCGCCCTGCCCTTGCTCCACCCCGTCAGCCGACAGCTCGATGCACGCGGCGATCATGTTCGCGGTCGCCCGTCCGGCCTGCCTCAGCTCGTCCGGTGACATCTGAATCAAACGCATCTCGAGCCGGTCCAGATAATCCGCAAGCAGCTCGATCAGATTGCCTGAGAGAATGGTGTTGCAGACGCTGTCGAGTTGCTCGGCGACGCCCGCGAAGGCGCCGCGCCGCAAGCCAATCACCAGGCCGTCATAATCCGTGATGCGGCCGCGGAAGTCGTCGTCAAGCGAGATCATGAACATCGCGCCAGGCCCGGCAAGGATTTGCCGCTCGCCGGTCTCGAACCAGGCTTCTCCCGAGCGCACGCGGAACAACCACCAGATATCGACCGGGGGACGCTGCGACGACTCGGACATACGCGCAAAGGTCTGACCGGCAAACTGCCCGGATGAGAACACGATGTCAGCCATGTTGCAGGTGAGGTATTCGACCTCGAACCCGCGTGCAGGGTCGTGGCCGTCCGGTGGCGCCACGTCGAGCAGCGAGGCCATGCGCGTCTTCCAGACCTCAAACTGTTCCGGCGCCGGATAGGGTCTGGTCGAGAAGAGCCGCGGCGGCGCCGGCGTGATGTCCCTGATGTCCCGGGGCTCGCGTGGCAGGGGAACCTGTTCCAGGAGCTTGGCTGCGCTCACCGGCCTATTGTCGTCTTCTTGCATGTAATTTCGTCCCCCGTTGTCGCAAACGACGAACGTCGGCTCAACGGAGGTGCATTCCCAAGGTTGCGTCGCCGGCCTCTGACGGACCGGCGAATTTTCAGGCAGACGGAGAAGCGGGATTTTCTGGATGCGGGCATGTCATCCTGCTTACGATGGCCGCTCCTGATAGGGCCGATGCAGGTTCCTGCGGCACTCGTGCTCACACATGGCATTCATCATTGTCGCGAATTGTCGCGTGGTTGCCGGATCCGGCTCGAGAACCCATCGCCGAGATCGCTCGAGTGATCTAGAGAACAATCTGCGCGAGAACCAGAGGAGCGGCAATGCGCATCGTGAAGAAATCCAAAATTGCTTTCGTGCGATGCGATCGGGCAACGCATCGTCGCGGCGTGTTCAGAAAATTTTCGCGATCTTCGCGCTGAGACGAAACGCACGTAGCGGCCGAGAACAGACGTAAGCACGGTACATGACATATCGAGAATCCAGCGCACCGGATTCCCGTCGACCGCGACTGAAGACGTGTGCCTAATCATGTGGCAATCCACCGCGCGCGACGTGAATGCGATCCATGCGAACAGAACACGCGGGCTGCGCGAGCCGCACATGTTGTCGCAGGTTGCGGCATCCTCATATGAACGTCGAGATGACGAAGGTCATAACGGTTCGTCACATTGCGCGGCGACCCCAGCCCTCATCATCGATGGCGGACACGACCTCTGCTCGGGCGTCGCCCGCGGCTATGCCTTGCTTTGCCCGATCTGGTCGAGCCACGCCGCAAAGCGCGGATGTTTCACGAACCTCACTTTCACCACCGCCAATTCCTGCTGGAAGACAGGCAGGGAGAGCACCCTTTCGATATCGGGCTCCCTGATCTTCCAGATCCCCGGCGGAATGAAGCCATGGACCTTGAGTTCAAAGAGCTAGAAGATCGAGAAGATAACTTCATGCACGATCCGGCGCTCGTCCGGCGTCATCTCAATGGTGCCGGCGGCGCCCTCGTCATGGAACGCCGCCGTTGGCAGGCGGCGTCGCAGGTCGGAAATGCGGTCGGAATATCTGAGGAAGATGTCGGCGCCGAGCCGCCGGTTGTTGGTGTGGAGCGCAGTGTAGATCGCCGTGATGCCGACGATGATGGTCCCGAGCGTCATGAATTTCAGGATGTGATCGAGCACTGCGATTTCTCCTCCGACCTTCCATGATCGCGCGAGAGGCCCTGTGCGCCCTCTGGTTCCCGTCCCTTTATTACCGCAGCCGCAGCGATCGTCGAGATGCCGATCACTGAGTTGCCTGACGGCGCAAGCCCCCGCAGCAAAAATATTTCGGTTTATTGGAATGACAACTCGGTGGTGTGGTTTGCCCGTCTCACCCGATCGAGGGGCGCTTCGCGGTCGTCACGAACTTTCCCTGCGCCCTCTGCGAGAGAGGGCGGAACGAAGAGCAAAGCTCGGACGATTCATGTCGCGAGAATGCGATGCTGTGTCCCCACCCTCACTGTCATCGCCCGGCTCGACCGGGCGATCCAGTACGCCGCGGCCTCTCGATTGAGCTCAGGCGTCTCTGGAATACTGGATCACCCGCATGCGCGGGTGATGACACCGAAGCTAGCTGTTTGACAGGTTGAATCGGAATTTTGCAGCAGCGGTCTCGGCGTGGCCGTGCCATACGAGATCTAGCAAGAGAATGGAGATCGTGTTTGCCCAGCCGTAGCCTGCGGCGACAGTCCGTCTTCGCTTTCGCAAGCTCAAGCTACGCCGGACACGCTTCAACCTGAAGGTCTCCGCGTGGCTGCGCCACGCGAAGCCCGAAGTAAGAAGATAATGAAGCGTGGCTTGCCGAGCCGTAGCTCGCGGCCAAAGGCCCGCCTACGCCCGTCGGGCTTCGGCGTGGCATCCTTCTCTCGCTTCGCGAGCGAAGGATGGTGGGTGCGACAGGGATCGAACCTGTGACCCCTACCATGTCAACGAAGCGGCGGGGCCAATAAACGCATTCCGATCAGTTGCTTATGCCACCGTTCACGGTGGAACGTCGGTAGACCAGACCGCGAACAGAGCAGGTGCAACGCGCAAACCGCGCGCAAATTCCGGCCCCCCTGAAAGCGAAGGGGCCGCCCTGCCAGGCGGCCCCCGCAACAACTTGGATATCTCGAGCACCGACAACATACACGCCCACGATGATGTAGCCAACAGGCAAGCATCACGCATAGCCCGGTCGTTTCTGGTCGGCTACGCCCTTGCCGCCGCGATTGCCCAACTGGCGTTTGGGTTTGCGCGATGACCGGATCTCCTCTTCTACATCAAACTGAGATTCCGGACCTTGAGGTCGAGATCGCAGCCGACGCGCTACGCGTGCTCTGGGAAAGCGATCGGAACCGACAGGCTATCAGAGAGACCGGTCACGGTGCCTCGTACCTGTATATGGCCATCGTGGCCCTCGAGGCCGCCGCAAAGGTCCGTGGTCGAGCCGCAGTAAACTCGGAGGGAGTGCCCCTCCAATGACAGTAAGCAAAACTCGCGTCGAGTTCTTCATGCGCAAGCTGAAGTGGCTCGATGCCGTCGGCCTGGCAGCGGGCAAGGACCACATTGCGGCCCATGTGGCGATGGTTATCGCCAAGCACATGAATAGCGACACCGGGGAGACCTTTGTCGGCCGGGAGACGATCGCCGACTTGATCGGGGTTCACGTCCGGACTGCGGAACTCTCAATTCAAAAGATCGAGGCGCTGGGCTTCCTGAAGGTGCAGCGAGCGCGCGGTCGCGGGCACGTCAACACCTACACCATGACCTTCCCAGAAAAGGCGGTCTCCGAACCGCCTTTTACCGACGAAAAGGCGGTCCCTACACCGCCTATTCGGGAGCCAGAAAAGGCGGTCGACGACCACCTAAAAGGCGGTGAAGGCGCCCCTAAAAGGCGGTCCCCAGACCGCCCTAACCTTAAAGAATATAACCTTGAAGATTTAACCTTAGGAAAATCTGGGAACGAAACGGCTGCTGTGGCGGCACCTCCGCCACCTCCTCGGCCACCACCCGCGGCGCGACCTCCGGTTCTCAGACCGATGGTCCAGCCGCGACCCAAAACGTTCGAAAACCGTGGCGGCTTTGAGCAGCGCTTGGCCGAGCTAATCACCGAGGCGGGCGGCGACGGCTGGGAAATCCTAATGGACCTTGACGAGGTCAGGGTCGCGGCACTTTGTCGGCGGTTGAAGAACGGCGTCCTGACACAGATCGAGATCAACGAGCTTTGTGGGCCGCGCAATCGGGCGGGAGGCGCGCATGCCTGATGCCCCGCGCCGCAGCCGCAGTATGCGCCGATTAACCCGTATGGGCGGCACTGTTCGCGTGACCCCTATCCGGAGCCGGTTGGCGGATGAGGAGCCGGCGTTCGCCGTCACCTGGCATTCGTCCGGCGGCGAACTCGGCTGGATGTCTCCGCGCATCCACTCTGAGGACGCTGCTGATGCCGCAGCAGCCTGCCTGGCTGATTTCGCGCACGCGGTGCTGGCGCGATGAGCCGAACTGAAAGCCTGCTGCCATGTGACGCCGTCGCAACGAAAAAACAACGGCATGCTCGTCACTCACAGGAGTCCCGCCTTCGCAAAAAATTGGGCTTGATCCGGATCTGGGTCACCGTTCCGCGCACGACCGCAGATTTTCTGCAGGATCGTGGCTACCTCCCTGAGTGGGACACGGAAGATCGCGAGGCCATCAGCGCCGCGGCCTCGAAATTCATTCTGGCCAACCGATTGTTCGGTGATGACGCGTGACAGCACACGCAGTCAGTGGAGCGACGTGAGTTATGATTCGGAAACTACTGAATTGGGCATTGAGAATGCAGTTACCAGACCGGGAAGCGATCAGGTTGGCAGCGCGCGGCGTGATGCCGGCCGACATGGTCGCTGCAGAGACCGAACTTGCCAAGATCCAGCAAGCGCAGGCGGATTTGTGTTCACGGATCCAGGCGGAGAAAGATATCGCGAGCGGCGTTTACGGTTCCTCCTTGAAATTTATCACCGAGGACGATCGCCGCGCAGCACAAATTCGCCTCAACGGTCTCAACGCTGAGGCAGCGCGGCTCGACCGATTGGCAGCGACTACTCGCGAGCGCATTCGGTCGTCGAGCGCAGAGAACGCCGATGCTGTCCGACACGCGATTGTCCCTCTTCGAAAATCTGCAGCGGAGGGCATCATTCGCAACATCAAAGAACTATCGACGGCGATCGACGCGCTCAACGCATCAGGGCTCGCCTTGAAGGAAGCCGGGATCCCCGCGGTCCTAATGCCCGCGCCGCTGCTCAGCGGGATGCTGGCTATCGCGCAATCGATTATCTCGGCGAATGCGCCGGAAGAGGAGAGAAGCTAAGATGCCGCCCGTATTTAAGCTCTTGAAGCGGTCGAAGCCGGTAAAAATCTTGCCGGAGATCGAAGACCTGCACAGGATCAAAAAGCTGCAGAAAGAACTCGCCCGGGATCTCGACCTATCGAGGGTCGGCGAGGACCGGCCGATGTCGTTTCGTGCCCGGCACCTCGCCCGATTGAAGATCGAATTCGAGCGGCGGTACGGCCACGAGCCCGATATCCGGAAACTCGGGAAGTAACGCGATGACTCGAAAATATCTTATCGACGGCGCGCTCCTGACTGCGGAACAGGTCGGTGAGATTAAGAACCCGACCGAGTCCCAGAAGCGGCAGTTCATCCAACAGAGCGGTATTAGCGATCAAAAGCTGCAAGATATCGAGGCGATGATGGATGCGATAGCTCCTGTCATCCGCGACTATGTCGTCAAGGCGGCGACGCCGCTGGTGGATCGAATTTGTGAGCTGGAGCAGAAGGTGGCCGAGCTTGCAGATCGCCCGCTTGTGCCTTGGCAGGGCGTTTGGGACGCCGAGAAGGAATTCAAAAGGAATACGTTTTGCAGTGACAAGGGCGCGATGTGGATTGCGATGTGCGATTCAAAGGGCATTCGTCCTGGATCTGGCGACGGTGTCTGGCGCCTTTGCGTTAAAGCCGGCCGCGATGCGAAGGATGCGCGATGACCAAGGTCAACGATATCGATGCGATCATCGCTAAGGCGCGTTCAGAAATCTCCAATATCATTTCTGAATCCGAAGAAAAATTCATCGTCGACACTGTGGAAAGGGGCGCGTTGACAGTCGATGAAGCCCTCGCCGTTTTGCACGATAATCGCGGGACGGTGCGGGACGCTTCCGAAGAGATCGTGACTAACCTTCGCGAGTGGTTAGAGCGCGGTGCGACTGATTTGCACTAGGTGACAACGATGATGATCTTTTACGATGTGAACATCGAGCTATGCCGGCACCGCGATGCGGCTTTGACGGCTTTCGGCAACCAACTTGCCGATGCCGGAATTGAAATTCAGGGCGAACGATTCCGGACCGAGATGTTGGCCTACGCGGCTCGGCTGGAACAATGGCGATATGAGGCACTCGTCAGGATCGGCAAGCGTATCGGCGTGGTCTCAGGGGAGCGGGCCAGTGCGGCGCTCCATTAAATTTAGATCGAGTTCGCGCCGCGGACGTACCGGCGCCGACAACGAGACTGAGCAAGGGCAGAGAATGCCTTGCTCGGTCTCGTCATTACCTCCAGCCATCATTAAAACGGACATCCTAATATGAGTTTGGTTGCACTCGACGGAACGCCGCTCACCATCGTTGGCTGTCCGCTTCGTCGCTTCGTGCCGAATTGCGCTTCACTAACGGGCAATGCGATCAGCGCAGCCAATGATTCCTTACTCATGATTGGCTACGTCTTCACGGAAGATGGCGCATCTCACACGATCGATACGACCGGCTCATCTTCATTCGGGTGGAGATGCGGACCAAGCCTGACTTTCGCTAACGCCGGCACCACGGTTAAGGTGGGGCTGGCCGCTGTGGATACAGCCAACGGGCCTCCGGTTCGGGCGGTAAATGTTGCCAACGCCATCACGTTTGACGTCGCCGCCGTCTTCACTGGGGGCGGAGGAGGCATCACGGGGAGCGCTTGGCAGACCAGCGTTCCGACGACTGGAACTAAGACCGTCGCAAATGGCGACTTCCTGGCGTTTGCTGTGCAGATGACAGCGAAGGGCGGCTCGGATTCGCTCCAGGTTCAGTGCGCCAGCCAAGGCGGCATTGTTGGCGTTATGCCGACCGTTACGACTGGCTCGTCCTATTCAAACACCACACAGCTCCCGAACGCGGTAATCACCTTTTCGGACGGCGTGAGGGGCTATTTTTACGGTGGCTATGTCGCGAGTTCCTCAACGACGCAGACGTGGAGTAGCGCGGACACCTTAAAAGAATACGGCAACATGATCCAACTGCCGGTCCCCGCTAAGGCTTACGGCATCGTTTTCAACGCCGCTTTGTTCGGCAACACCGACGCGATCCTCTATTCCGATCCGCTCGGTACGCCGGCAGCCCAAAAGACGGTATCTATCGATCTCAATACGATTGGTGTGGCATCGGCCGGGCCAATTGTCGTGCTGTTTCCGTCACCTTACTCGATGAGCGCGAACACACCTTATGCGGCCATATTGAAGCCGACGACCTCCACGTCAATTCAGGCTGACTTCAAGACGTATGCCTCATCGGCCCATCAGTCGTCAGAAAGCGGTAGCAATGGCTATGCAATCAACCGCAACACGGGCGCTTTTGCCGCGCAGAACTCTTCGAAAGACCGGTTCGGCATCGGTCTTCTAGTCGGCGCCTTCGATAGCGGTGGGGGCGGAGGCAGTTTCTCTGTGGGCGTGATCGGGTGTTGAAATGGTCATGAAATCCAATGCGATTTGGGTCGCGGGAAACTGGGCGGTGGGACTAGTGACCGGCAGTCCGACCCATCCGGGGCTCAACGAAGACGGTCCAGCTAAGCCCACTTTCCTTCAGATCCAGTTCAATGACCGGGAACCGATCGTCCTCGCGATCGTGGCTCAAGAGGCGGTGGCAATCGCGCGGTCGATACTAGACCAGTATGAGAACCCGCCGCCGTCGCCAGATCGTTACAGCTGAAGACAACAATGAGCACAACAGCAAGCCAAGCCCGGCCGTGGACTCGGTGGTACTGGTCCTCGCGGTGGCGAGCTATTCGCGCTGCGCAGCTAAAGGCAGAGCCGTGGTGTAGGTTCTGCCTAGATGCCGGCGAACTCGTGCGCGCGACCGTGTGCGATCACATCGAGAGGCATAACGGCGACCAGGTTAGGTTTTGGTCGGGGCCGTTTCAAAGCTTATGCGAACCTCACCACAACTCCTCAAAGCAACGGGCTGAGCGGCGCGGGTACAGCAGTGCAGTTGACGAGGCTGGCTGGCCCACGGACCAGCGGCACCCTGCGAACAGCGGCCAGCTAACTAAAAGACATGGGTAATATCAATGGCATACCGGGGGGGGTCGTGTTTTGAAAATCGTAGGCTTACTTCCGCCACCGCATGCTTCAGCCAGCTTAGCATCGCGTCCAGAATTCTTGCCATCCATGGCCAGGTAAAAGCAGTCCCAGGAGTCCTTATTTGAAGTCGGGTAGAAAATCGCAGAACGAGCTCGCCACCATCGTCGTAGGCGCAGGCAAACGTATGCCTTCCCCGCCGCCGGCTGAGCTGACCGACGCGCAAGCGATGGTATGGCGCGATTCAGTGGGCTCGATGCCCGGAGAGTGGCTGACGCGCGCTGCGTATCCGATCTTGATCGCTTATTGCCGGCACGCGTGCCGGGCCCGCCTGCTTGAGATGCAGATCGCGAAGTTTGAACCGGAATGGACGCGTGTCGATGGTGGACTGGAGCGCCTCGACAAGATGCTGGCAATGGCAGAGCGGGAGACGCGGGCAATTTCCGCCTGTGCCCGGGCGCTGCGTCTCACGCCTCAGGCACAGATGCACCCTAGGACGGCTGGCCGCCGGCTTAACGATGCTCCGCAGGGTGCGCGCCCGTGGGAGTGAGGAAACCAGCCAAAAGACAAAAGCGGGTCACGCGGGCGCAGCGAAACATTGCCTGGGTAGAGAAACATTGCCGGATCCCGGAAGGCAAGCATGTGGGAAAGCCTCTGAAGCTCGCTCCGTTCATGCGAGAAGACTTCGTCGCGATCTACGACAATCCAGCGGGCACTCGCCGGGCGATCATCAGCCGTGGGCGGAAGAACGCGAAGACGACGGAAGCGGCCGTCATCCTGCTCCTGCATTTGTGCGGTCCCGAGGCCAAGCCGAACTCTCAACTCTTCAGTGACGCACAATCCCGCGACCAAGCAGGAATTCTATTTAATCTCGCCGCGAAAATCATCCGGCTTTCGCCATCCCTGATCGATTACTGCGGCATCCGGGAGAGCGGCAAACAGATCTACTGCGAGGAGTTGGGAACGCTCTACCGTGCCTTGTCGGCGGACGCGCCAACTGCGCATGGGCTCTCGCCCGCGCTTATCGTGCATGATGAGCTTGGCCAGGTCAGAGGCCCTCGGTCTGAACTTTACGAAGCGCTAGAAACTGCGACGGCGGCCCAGGAAGACCCGCTCTCGGTGATCATCTCGACGCAGGCGCCGACCGATAGCGACCTACTGTCCATTTTGATCGACGACGCCAAGGCCGGCCACGACAAACGCACCGTCCTGCGATTCCATGCTGCGCCAGCCGAGCTCGATACTTTCTCGAAGGAGGCAATCAAAGCCGCGAACCCGGCGTTCGATCTATTCATGAACAAACGCGAAGTGCTTGCAATGGCGGCCGACGCGGAACGTATGCCTTCGCGCCAGTCCGAATACGAGAACCTGGTTCTTAATCGGCGCGTCGAAGCGGCATCGCCTTTCATATCGCGCGACCTCTGGAAATCCTGCGGCGGTCCGGTCGGGGAATTCGACAAAAAGACACCACTGTACGGCGGGCTCGACCTATCTGAGGTGAATGACCTGACCGCTTTCGTGCTGATCGGAAAGATTGATGGCATATGGCACGTCAAGCCGACTTTCTGGCTTCCGGGCAACGGACTTGCGGAGCGAGCAAAGAAAGATCGGGCGCCGTATGACCTGTGGAAGGATCAGGGTTATCTGCTCGCGGCCCCGGGCAACAGCATAGACTACGAATACGTTGCGGGCTGGCTACGCGGCGAGTTCGATCGATACAACATCCGTACGATCGCGTTTGACCGTTGGAATATGCGGCACCTTAAACCGTGGCTGGCAAAGGCCGGCTTCACCGAGAAGTTCATCGATGATCACTTTAAGGAATTTGGCCAGGGCACGCAGAGTATGTCGCCGGCACTGAGAGAACTTGAGGCCGACATTTTGAATGGACGGATTGCGCACGGCAATCACCCGGTCCTTTCGATGTGCGCGGCCAATGCTGTCGTCGACGGGAAAGATGCGTCGAACCGTAAGCTATCAAAATCACGAAGCGCTGGACGGATCGACGGCATGGTGGCGCTCGCGATGGCAAAAGGCGCGGCTCCGCTTGATGACATTAAGCCGCCGCGGAAATATCAGCTACTTTTTGCATAGGAGATTTGGAATGAAGTTATTCGATCTGCATCTAGAATTTGGCCAATCGAACATCAGAACGCGATGCGATTCCGACAAGATTGACGGCGTCTTAGCCTACTGGAACGCGACTCTCGATGAGAACGGCTTTCAAGGGGAAGAGCAGCGCCGGTCAAAATCGTCGGAATTCATCGTTGATCGATTGGGTGAAGACCTGCACCACAATAATCACGAGGTCTCCTATGATTGCATCGCTGCGGCGCTATTTCTGATCTCAACGGGGCCAATTGGCACAACGGCCATGCCGCATCTTCGCCAAGGTGGCGTCACCGTGATAAATGAAATCACCGAAGTTGGAGAGCGGAAGTACAATTTCCGAACCAAGTTCGATGCTAAGACTTCCGCGGCTATGCAGCTGTGACGATCGCCCTTGTTGGGCGGTGGCTTTTCATATGCGCCGCCTCTTGCCATCTGGATCTATCGGCCATTTCCAAACAATGAACGGATAAGTCTTCACGCCTTGGGGCTTGGCCAGAATTTCAGTGATCGTTTCACCATACATGCAGCGCCAGCCGTCATCAGTGAGTCGCCAGCCGATCTCTCCATAGTGACGAGCATTCGGACCAGCTTCAATCAGCCCCAGCGCTAGCAAGCTATCGGTGGTTTTCGTGCCGACGCTAGTGCCGAGCTCGGCCTTGATATGGAAGCTGCGGTGATCCAACGCCATGCGGTTAAGCGCTTGCCGCTCCTTTGACGTTAGGTTTCTGCTCATTGCTTCACCAGTGATCAATAACGAACCCGTCGCTTTGCAAAATTCTGTAGGTCACGATTTCTATCGTGAAGAAATTTAACATAATCATCCAACGTCTTTAGGACGTTGATCCCGTCAGCTGTCTGCGAACCTGCTTCATCGACTGGATATGCGAGCAGGTAATCCAACTGCTCGAGTTGCGTCACGCTCTCTACTCGGTTTCTGACGCTGAGTATCTGTTGGTGATGTTGCCAAAGACTTCCGCTAGTCATGGCCCGAAACTTACCGTGCAAGCCGGCTAACGATTCGACGTAGCTGCGAATCATGGGTTTCAGCGGCAGTTCGTCGGGCCCCTGTCTAAGCTCGTCTATGGTTTTCCGACGGAACGTCGGATCTCTGGCTAGATCTGTCACTCGGATGTAAGGCTTCATTTCAAAGTCCAGAAAGTCACCGCTGGGATTCCAGGACCTGCCAATGGAATAACCATGGACGGCTAGAGCGCTATGTTGCGCGTAGTTTCGCAGACCGGCCATGATCCGATAGTGTACGCTCCCATCAAACACATGGTGGGTTAGGTGCTCGACGTGCGACCATGCATCCTCTTTTCCAGTTATCCCCTTAGAGTGATGCTGTATAGAATCTTGATACAAGCGGACTGAAGCCAAGAAATTAAGCAGTTGGCGAGATAGGTCGGTCCGGAATTGATGCGCTTCAACATTGCTGCGGTCCTCGCCCATCAGCTCTCGCAACGTGTAATCAAATATCAATCGCTCGATGTCCGCATAATTCAGGATTATGCCGTTGAACTTCTCTTCAATATCAACAGAGTGAATCAACGCCTCGACGGCCGTAACCAGGTCGTCGTATTCTTGCGGGGTTATCTCGACCTTGAACGCTGGCCCCGCAGGCATGGGGACCACGACATATTTTTGTTCTGACGTCGACTTCGCTACATCCGGTCCGGCTGCATCTTGATCACTCATACCGCCCCACTATCGATCGCCTACAGGCCCTTATTGGATGCCGTCAACCTCGGTTGGTATTTCACGCTCACCAAGGCTTTGTAGATCAGCGAAAACTCGACTCTTTCCGTGTCGGTGAGCCAGACGGTCGTCCGCGTGACTGAAACGTCCATGTTTGATGCCGGCCGGCCATACTTCGCTTTGAGTTCGTCCTGAAGTCTGAAGGCTTGGTCTACATCTTTGAGATAAAGAAGCACCGACGAAAGTCTACTAGTCTTCCTGTCAAAATATGCGACGGCCTTAAAATCGAACGGTCCGGATTGATAGGGGCCGGTTGCCCCAGCAAATTCAGCGTCCGTGCTCAACTTCGCGCATGCGCCGTCGCAGCGCTCCATCTGGAGTTTTGACGCGGCGATCACTTCGTCGAGGCTCATGCCCCATTTCGTATATTGCCAATCAGCCTTGGCGGCCGAGACGGACTGCACGACGGCAAACAAAAGGGCTGCAATTGCCCAAACTGAGCGGTTCATGGAAATATCCCATAAAGAAAGGGATGATCGTACCGCAACCTAAGCGGGCGGGGAAGCAGGGTTCGGACGGACTGCAGCCCGTGTTTTTACGGTGGAGAAACGCCGGCTGGGCATGGGGACTGAGCCCCGAGCTTGCGGGCTTCATGCAATTCTTTCGGCGCGATAATGTCCGCAGCTGAAGCCTTTTCCCGTGTTGGAAAAAAGCTTGTTGTCGCGCTGCGCGCGAATCTCGCCGCTCTCTTGCGCGGCGTCGTATTCGTCTGCAAGTCGGCGCTTGGCAGTCGCCTCTGTAGACGAGGCGCGCGCCTGGCGCCTCGTCTCACAAATCTCGCTTCACTTATCTTTAAGGTACTTTTCGACCTTGGCGACTGATTTGCCAACGGCGCGAACTGCGCCCGCGAGCTGCTGGCCGGAAACATCGAATTTCTTCTTCCAATACTCCTTCTCCCAGTCCTCGTTCATGTTGATCGTCTTGCTGTCCGGCGATCCGCGCTTCTTTAGGTTATCGGCCATTTGGTCGCTCTCTCACGTTGTGAAGGCGCGACAGCGTATCGCAACCTAAGCGCGCAGGGAAGGCGGAGGCATCGAGGGCGAGAATTGTGGATCGCCCGCGCGCTACGGCTCCACGATGATCCGGAAGGCCTTCCTCAGTTCGGCCGTAGCCCGGGCCCGATCCAGAGCGGCCGGGTAGATCAGCTGCTCGTTGAGTTTGACCTCATATAGGATCGCGCCGGTCTCCGAGACCAGCGTGAACAGCCAGAACCGGCGCCCGGCTGGCGGGTGCCCATGTTCGCGTTCATAGCGGGCGGTGTAGACTTCGACGTCAGCCATCGGCCTTTGTTCCTTCCGAAGCGCCTGTTGGCCGCGTCCTGGGTTTGGTGCCAGAGCAAATCACTAGTGGTCGATATTAAGTTGCCGCTTCGGCTCTCGGAAGAGACAGCCTTCCGCAATCGCCGATGGAGGGCAAGGCCGGGCTTTTACGGGGCGCTGAATCAGCCGGAAACGCCCTTGTTAAAGTCGACCACTTCGCTCCAGTCGAGCCGGGTATCGACCCAACCGACCTTCCCGCAAGCGGTGCACTTCAGGTGGGCCGAGATGTCGTGCCAGTCCCAATCCGGAAGATCGGCAAGCTTTAGCCGGCCGTTGATCTTTAGAGGTCTTCAATCGTCGCAATTTGCGCCGAATGAAAAGCAAAGCGAGGTGGCGCAATCTTATCGCATCAAATGAAACAGTTCGAGCACGTCTGCCAGTCGAAGCTTCGTGCCGTTAGGCATGTGTTGCAGCAACAAATGGCGCGTATCGGCCGCTATTTCGTCGCGCTTGAGCGGATCACGCTCGGCATGAAAGAGACGCATTTTTTCGGCGAACGACCGTGCAACGTCCGGCGGGATCTCTAGCGGTTTTCGCCTGAATGGCATTTACCGGGTTTTCCAATCTTTGCTGAACGGCACGGCGCGCCCGGCAATATCATGCCAGTTGGGGACGATATTCACCGCACCGGCAACGCCACAAGTCCTGCAGACCATCCGCCAGCCGACACGGGACCACGGCTGATCCTGGGGTAAAGCGTCCAGTCGGAAATCCACCATTCGGCCGCAGCCGCCGTGACATTGGATATTACAAGTGACGTGGCCGTCAGCGAGCCATTCCGCGAGGCTGCCGGGCGGGAAGGTGCGGCCGGACCATTTCGTATATCGACGCTGGCGCATGCGCCGATGATTGCGTAGGTCGCGGGTTTAGAACAGCCGCTAGAGCTTGATGCGGTTTGTTGAATCTCGCTATAAATTGGTCAAGGTCGCAAGCTATGGTAGTCCGCGACGAAGCATTTCGACAGCGGTGATTTGATCGACGAGCGGAGTACGCTCGATTGCGATCTTGAGCCGCCCCGCCAGTATTGTCGTAACTTCAATATAGCGGCTGCGTGAGGCTTGCGAGACTCCAGCTATCCGGATCCTAACCATTGGCTGGAGTGAAAAGAGCTTGCACATCTCAGCAACCTCCTGTGTTTTGAAAGAGATCGCTTGGAGCGAATGAGCAAAAGCGTTTCGAACCTCTCGAATTAGGTTGAGGTCCTTTTTTGTCTGCGGCCCGAATAAGCCCAGCACATAACCAATTTTTATTTTTGCGGCGAAGTCGGACGCGGGTCCGTTAGAATCGTAGCTGAATATCTGCCGGTTCGCTTCTTCGTCGAATGGAGCAAGTTTCGCTAGAATGGCCAACTCCAGAGCTCTTTCCACGAAAGTCTGTCCGATGAGTGCAACCGAATAGTCTGCGAGGTCCGTTTCTGTATGTTCGAGCGCGTTGAGTAGCAATCTAATGGCGTCTTCGTCAGGTACTAACTTGGCGTACCTTTTGAGGCGCTGCTGCGGCGTCTCTTTTGGCATATTAGTGCACCTGCGGTGCTGCACCACCGCTCATGGTAGGTGGTGACAATCCACGGAAGCTATTCAAGCTCTTGAAAGCGTCTTTCGCCGCCAGAAGGCCGCCGACAAAACAAGCGATGGACAGCGCTACAGCAAGCACGCTAACGCAGCGGAAGGCTTCAGCAATTACCACGCGACGTCGTGAAGCCGCTGTTGGCCGAACGAATGGCGGCACATACTCACGGGCGCGACGATTGGACCCATCGGCAATGAACAGGTTTGTGAAATATGCCGCAGCGGCGGCAACTACTGAGTTGGCAACGCCGCCACCAAACCAAAGAAGCGGCTGAACGATTTGAGTCAGCTGAGTTGATGACAATGCATCTTTCGAGGCCAGCGTTCCGACAAACGCCAGCATCGCGACGCTACTGCCGCCATTGACAAGCATGGCCGCCTTGATTGCTTCTTCGCCGGATTTGGTCGCAGCATCGTTCGCCTTTGCTCCGAATGCCGTCTCATCAGCGTGCGCGCGCTCGGCAGCCTTAATTTGTAGTTCGAAAGCCTGCTGGGGACTAAGCGGCGCGTTTGGTTGTGCGGTGGTGGGACTGGTGGGCGTAGCGGAATTTTGCGGTGAGCTACCCATGATGAAACCATTATAGAAACGGCGCGGACTTTCGGGCTCCGCAATTACCAAGTCGGTCGTAACGAGGTTTGGTGTTCTTCTTTTGTGGGGACGGGACCTAAAGCTTGAACGCACGCCGCCTAGGTATCCGCGACCAAATGTTGGCATCAAAATGGATGCGGAAATTCCCGGTGTCTTTATTTTTTCGATTCCAGCGCCTCTTGAAGGTCGGCTATGGCCTGAGCGGTCTCTTGCAGCGTTCCAATCAGCCCGCGCAACAGATCATTGGTCGTGTCTTGAGACACCTTCTGTTGCACGATCGCAGCCCTTAGATCGATCAGGGCATCGTACACTTGGTCATCCATTCATCCCGCTCCCTTTGGTGGTGCGGCATGGATAATCTCTCAACCTCAGCGGGCGGGCAAGGGCGCGCGAAAGCCGCCCCTAAGATGGGGCTTGGCAAATCGCGGGTTTGGTGGTGTTGTGAAGGCGGAGCGTGACAACTCCCGCCAAAGGCCTTGCCGGGCCAGTTTGGTACCAGAGCGATGGCAGGGCGATCCTTGCCTGGATCATCCGTCGCCATCGAAAAGCGACCGTGCCGATAGCCGTCGGCGCGAACCGGCGCACTATGCCGGGAGAGCGGCGGCTATACAATACCCGCAAGGGAAAGGCCGTTGCGCATCGTCTCTGGCGGTGTTGTCACCCTCCCGGCGCCAGCGCTGTCCGCTGGCACCCGGCCGTGACAAGCCGGCAATTCCAGAGAAGCACTATGCAAACCACCATAGAACGGCCAGCGGACTCCGCTGGTGAGCTTTACGTCAAGACCGACATTTCCCCCGAGCAGATCTTCCAGGCTATAGGGCGCCTCCGCAAAGAGGCCCGCGATGAAGTAAATCGGCTCCTCGAATTTTTGGACCGAACGGACGTCAGCCGGGAGCTCGAGGAAGATGGTGACGCCGAGCCGAGCCTTGGCTGCCAGGAGGCGTTCCCAGGCCAAGGCCGTGGCGGAGGTGGCGACGATCGCGAGCCGGATCTTGGAAGCTTTGACCGGATGACCGATCAGCGTCTGTCCAACCGGCAAAACCATCTTGGCGAAGAACGACTCGAAGTCGACGCCGAGCAGGATCTTGCCGACCGCGAGCCCAGTCTGGCCGCGACCGAGACCCACGTCACGCCGCCATACCCGGGCGTCGACCTCATGGGGGGCCGTCAATATCGAGATTGCTCGGCGAACCAGGAATATTGGGCTTCATCCAGGTCAGACGACCGCGAGCACGACGACGACAACGGTATAGGCGATCTGGACGGCTTGCTCGAGCAGGTTGGCGGTTGGATCGGCGGGGGGATGGCATGAAACCGGTAACGCGAAGATTCAGCCTGAGCATGATTGCGGGCGCAGCAGCCGCCTCAACGCTTCGCGGATCAGCCGCGAGCAACGATCTGGCTGATCCGGCCTTGGCGGCCATTGCCAAGCATCGTCAGGCGTCGGCCGATCATCTGTCATCAATCTACGCAGTCGACGACACCCATCCGCGCACGGACGAGCGTTACGACGCCGAAGACCACAACGAGGCATGCTGCGTCGCGGCGTGGGATGCCGCATGGGATCTAGCCACAACGATCCCCACGACGCTAGCAGGCGTCGCCGCTGTGCTTCGCTACGCCAACGAGTGCGAGGACCACGGCGAGGAGTGGCCCGACACCGACGCAATCGGCCGGGACGGCTGGCATTACCAGCTCCGCCAGTCCGCAGCGAGAGCGCTGGAAGCGCTGCAGGGGATGGTCTGATGGCAAAAGAGGAATCTTGGCATCGCCGCCAAGCCGTAATGCTGGCAAGCCAGCTTCCGGAAAAAACGGAGGACGCGTTGCTGGTATTGCGCTTGGCAACCCAGCTCGTCGCGGACTTCCTCACCGTCGACGAGGAGGAGAAGAAGTCGGCTCCCGTGATCGCTTTGATCGGTGGCAACGACCGCGCCTGATCGCGGCGCTGAGGAAAACGAGGCTCGCCGGGTTCACCCCCGGCGGGCATCGTTTCTGATTTTCTGGCATGAACGCAGTAACGCCAGCGTGAAACTGGCCATATTCGGCTACGAATTTCGGGGACGGCCTGTTGATAACAGAGAGTTTCCGTTGCGATCAGTCTGCGTCGCGAGCAGATATTGGGACGTCAACGGCGGATGCGTGGGGCACCCCAAAAAAGATAACTCATTGATCGGGAGCTAACCGAGCGATGAGACCTTTTTTGGGAGGTCAAGGAACCCTGCCATGGTTGATAGTGATCCGTTTCTAGAGATCGACGCGGTCGACGGTCTTTCTCATCTTTCCGACATCACCCGCAGGCGGCTGGAGCGCAAGCAGCGCTTTCCAAAGCGGATTAAGCTTTCCACCCGACGCTGCGTCTATCGCCGATCTGAGATCGAAGCCTGGGTGCGTGATCCTGAATCTTGGAGACCAGTGCCAGCCCTCGTTGAGGCTGCGTCATGATCGGCTCTATTTCCGCCGGCTCCGCCGCAAGTCCTTTAGCGCCATTCGACGAACTTTTGACGGAGATCGAGGTTTGCGAGCGATACTCGCACCTGTTGGGTGAGCGCGAACTGCGAGAAGCTAGGCGCGACCGCCAGATCGCCTTCGTCACCGGCAAGAAAGGCGCAATTCTTTATCGACCTGCGTGGGTCGCAGATTATCTCAACCGAAAGATTACACCATGCCAGCCCCTGCACAGCGGATCTGGGAATACAGAGACTATTGGATCGACCGCGTCGCTGGGTCCGATTACCTCTACGCACATTGGTGGGACCGTCGAGCAAGACGAACTCGTCGCCGAAGTCTTGACACGAAAATACTTGCCGAAGCTAAAGAGCGTCTAATTGCGCTTGCTGGCAGCGCTCAAGTCCGCGGCAATCGCTCCGCGGACTCGGTGCTGTTGGTCGAGGCACTCGACTTCTACTATGAGAACGAGGTCAAGCATAAGCCGTCCGCGAAGCCGGCCTTTCGCGCCATTCAGATCGTCACCCAGTTCGCCGCCGAGAAGATCGGCGCGGCGGCGCGCGTTTCGGCCTTTTCGGTGATGCGGCAGAGAGACTTCATGCGCTGGTGCGTCGAGAAGCATGACCACAGCGCGGGCACCATCGCTCGCAATCTCTCGGTTGTATCGGCGGCTCTCAAGTTCGGCTGCAAGGTGCAAATCGTTCGCGACGGATTCGGCAATGAAACCGAAGTGCTACTGCTGGACAGTGCGCCGAATATCTACACCCAGGCAAAAGACGTCGCAGAGCTGACTAATCTCCCTGATTCGACGCCGCGAGATTGGCTGCCCACATTTGAGCAGCTAGGTCACTTCATCGATGCGATCGACGTGAGGCAGGAAAACCTGTTCCGATTCGTTATGCTGGCCCTGAACACATGGGCGCGGCCTGAAGCGATTATCGACCTTCGCGCCGACAAGCAGGTTCAATGGAACCATGGGTTGATTGATCTTAATCCGCCCAGCAGGCGCCAGACCAAGAAATATCGGCCAAAGGTGAAACTGACCGAAAACCTGCGCGATTGGCTGAGGCATTGGGACCAGTCCGCGCCCATGATCTGGGACGATCAGCCGATCACCACGATGAAGCGGACCTTCAAGCGACATGCCGTCGCCTGCGGGCTTCCACTATTCACCCAGTATACGATCCGCCACTTCATGGCGACGTCAGTGCGTCGCGCCAAGCCGCCGGTGTCGAAGGAGCAGCGCGACGTGTGGCTCGGTCACGACGATGGCCGCACCGCCAATTGGTACGAACACCACGATCCGGACTTCCTGGAAGACGCTCGACGCGCAACCGATGAGATCATCGAAGAGCTTCAGCGCTTCACTAAGCGCCCGCTCTCAACGCGCAAACTGCGCGCAAAATCACCATTACGGCTAATTCACTCGAAAAAGGAGGCCAGTTAAATGACTGATCCGACTTTCAAAAGTGGTGGGTGCGACAGGGATCGAACCTGTGACCCCTACCATGTCAAGGTAGTGCTCTCCCGCTGAGCTACGCACCCAAAGCGCTGTTTGGATCGGGACCCTATAACGGACCGCGGCGGGGCAGGCAAGGACGCAAAGTGAAGCTTTTTTGGCGAATCAGGCCGCCAGCAACTTGTTCACTTCGCTGACCAATTCCCTGAGGTGCACGGGCTTGGCCAGTACCTTGGCGTTTTTCGGCGCCTCCGAATCGGAATTGAGGGCGACCGCGGCGAAGCCGGTGATGAACATGATCTTGATGTCGGGATCGAGTTCCGAGGCACGGCGCGCCAGCTCGATGCCGTCCATCTCGGGCATCACGATGTCGGTGAGGAGCATTTCGAACGGCTCCTCGCGCAGCCGCTGGTAGGCCGACATGCCGTTGTCGTGCGGCGAGACCTTGAAACCCGCGTTTTCGAGCGCCTTGACCAGGAAGCGGCGCATGTCGGTGTCGTCTTCGGCGAGGAGAATTTTCGGCATGACTGGAATCGTCGAATCCGGCTTGGAGGATCTGTCCGAACAGTAGGCACGACAGACGGTAAATTTCGGGTGAAATTTGCGGCCGGCCTGAGGCGGCAAGCACCACCTATTTGTGGACCGAACCCCGCAGCGAAGCAACCTTGGTTGGCATTTCCTGCTTTTAAGACCCGTTCCAGCGGAAACCACACTCTTTTCACTTGGCAGAATGATCGCGATTACCGACAATGCCCGCCCATAAATCTCCGCTTTTCCGGCAGAATCAATTCTTGCGGGGCGAGGCGGACGCAAGGGACGGCGCCAAGGGAATGAGCGAATTTGCTGGCGAGTTGTCGCCCCCGTTCGAGATCGTTGAGCCGCAGGCCTGGCGCGCGCCGATCATCTTCAATTCTCCGCATTCGGGTTCGGTCTACCCCACCGAATTCCTCGAAGCCTCGCGCATCGATCTGACCTCGCTGCGCCGCTCCGAAGATTCCTTCATGGACGAGTTGATCGCGGGCGTGAGCGATCGCGGCTTTCCGATCGTCCGGGTCAACTTCCCGCGCTCCTATGTCGACGTGAACCGCGAGCCCTATGAGCTCGACCCGCGGATGTTCACCGGACGACTGCCGAGCTTTGCCAACACGCGCTCGATGCGGGTGGCCGGCGGGCTGGGCACCATTCCCCGGGTGGTCGGCGACGGCCAGGAGATCTACCGCGAGCGGCTCGACGTCGACGAGGCGCTGCGACGGATCGAGGTGCTCTACAAGCCCTATCACCGCGCGCTGCGCCGGCTGATCAACAAGGCGCACCAGGCATTCGGCGCCGTGATCGTGGTCGACTGCCATTCGATGCCGTCGGTCGGGGTGTCGCGCGACGAGCCGCGCCGGCCCGACGTCGTGATCGGCGACCGCTACGGCACGAGCTGCGCGCCGCTATTGCCCGACCTGGTCGAGGAGATGATGAGCTCGCTCGGCTATTCGATCGGCCGCAACAAGCCCTATGCCGGCGGCTTCATCACCGAGCATTACGGCAACCCGGCGAGCGGCCTGCACACCGTGCAGATCGAGCTCAACCGCGCCGTCTATATGGATGAGCGCCACCGCGAGCGCGGGCCACGCTTCGCCCAGGTCGCGGCCGACTTCGCGACGCTGGCGGATGCGCTCGCGAAAATTCCGTTCGGGGATCTCGGCCCGTTCCAGGCGGCGGCGGAGTAGACAAGTCTCGGACGGGCACTGCGGTGCCCGTCGAAGTCATGAACAGAGAATCCATTTCGCGACGGGAGCCGAGCGCCGAACTGGATTCCAGGTTCACGCGTGGAGATGTCGGCCCAAGAAAAAAGGGCCGCTTGAATGAACAAGCGGCCCAAGTCTAGGGAGGAAACGCCCAAGGAGGGCAGCGATAGCGCGAGGCGCTACCGCACCGCAACAATATGCGGCCGCGCTGCACAAAACGCAAGAACTTTCGAAACATTTCCTCTGCAATGTTGGTAAATCTGGCGAAACTGCAACAGGCCGCATGCTTTGATTTTTGTCATTTAGCTTCAATGGCTTATGGCAAAAATCTGGGGCGCTCAGCGCCCTGCGCATAGCTTGTATACCAGGACTCGCAACTTCGTGATCCGCCGCCAAGCCCAGGAGACTTTCGAATCCGAAGCCAAACGAAAGTGGGGAACCCCGTCATCAGGCCGGGATAACACTCCGTTAATCGTGCGCGCCGCGCCGGATTGAGCTAGGCAGATCGCAACCGATTTCTACCGCGTCGTTTGCGCATTTCAGGGACATGCCGTGACGGTCATCGACTTCACCGCCTTCATCGGCCGCCTCGCGACCGCATCCGGCGAAACCATCCTTCCGTTCTTCCGGACCTCGCTCTCGGTCGACAACAAGAGCTCGAACGATTTCGATCCGGTCACCGAGGCGGACCGGGCCGCGGAAGCCGTGATGCGGCGGCTGATCAAGGCGAACTTTCCCCAGCACGGCATTGTCGGCGAGGAATTCGGCAATGAGCGCGAGGACGCCGACTATGTCTGGGTGCTCGATCCGATCGACGGCACCAAATCCTTCATCGCCGGCTTTCCGATCTGGGGCACGCTGATCGCCCTGCTGCACAAAGGTACGCCGGTATTCGGGATGATGCACCAGCCCTATATCGGCGAGCGCTTCTCCGGCGACAGCGGCTCGGCGCATTACTCCGGCCCGTCGGGCCAGCGGCGGCTGTCGGTGCGGCGCTGTACCGCGCTGAAGGAGGCGACCGTCTTCACCACGAGCCCGCTGCTGATGAATCCGGATGATCGCGCCCGCTTCGGCCGCGTCGAGAATGCGGCGCGCCTGTCGCGCTACGGTGGCGACTGCTACTCCTATTGCATGCTCGCGGCCGGCCATCTCGACCTCGTGGTCGAGACCGAGCTGAAGCCCTACGACATTGCCGGCCTGATCCCGATCGTCACCGGGGCCGGCGGCATCGTCACCACCTGGGACGGCAAGCCGGCGCAAAGCGGCGGCCGCATCATCGCCGCCGGCGATCCGCGCGTGCACGAAGCGGCGATGAAGCTGCTCAACGCCTGATTTCCTGGCCTGATCTCTTGGCCCGATTTCTTGAGTTGCCGCGCGATTGATCTGCGCCCATCCTGACGGCAACGAGAAAAGTCAGGGATGGATGGGCGCACATGACGATTTGCGGCAGGTTGCTGGCGACCCTTCTCCTGCTTCTCGCGCCCGGCGCAGCCTCGGCCCAGGATTTTCCGGCCAAACCGATCCGGCTGATCGTGCCGTTCCCGCCCGGCGGGCCGAACGACATCATCGCGCGGGTGATCGGGCAGAAGATGTCGGAGCTGGTGAGGCAGCCGATCATCGTCGACAATCGCGCCGGCCAGGGCGGTGTGCTCGGCACCGACGCGGTCGCGAAGGCTGTGCCCGATGGCTACACCGTTGCGATCGCGAGCGCCGGCGCGCTCGCCATCAGCCCGAGCATGGAGAAGGTCGCTTACGACACGCTGAAGGATCTCGCGCCGGTGACGCTGGTCGCAACCGTGCCGGAGATGCTGGTTGTCGCCACCGACGTGCCGGCAAAGAATATGAGCGAACTGGTCGCGCTCGCCAAAGCGCAGCCGGGCAGACTCAACTTCGCCTCCTCCGGCCCCGGCAGCCTGCCGCATCTGGCCTGCGAATTGTTCAAGCTGACGGCGAAGATCGACATCGTGCACGTGCCTTATCGTGGCGCGGCGCCTGCGGTGAACGATCTGCTCGGTCAGCAGGTGCAGATGACCTTCCTCGACCTGTCGGTGATCCTGCCGCAGATCAAGGCGGGCGCGCTGCGCCCAATCGCGCTCGGCGGGCGCGAGCGCGCCCCGACCGCGCCCGACGTGCCGACCACGGCAGAAGCCGGCATGCCCGATCTCGTCATCGAGAACTGGTACGGCATGGTCGCGCCCGCCGGAACGCCACCGGCAATCGTCGCGAAACTGAACAGCGTCGCCACCGCGGCGATGGCCGACCCGGCGGTGAAGCAAAAGCTCGCCGAGCAAGGCCTGACGCTGGTCGGCGACACGCCGGACCATTTCCGCGACTTCGTCGCCGCCGACATCAAGAAATGGGGCAAGGTGATCCAGGATGCCGGCGTCGTGACGACCAAATGAGCGTGCCGTCAGCGCTGGGCTTCGGCCCGTAAATATTCCACGAGCTGCTTGGCCGCCCGCGGCAGCGCCTTGAAGCTGCGGGCGCAGATCGTCAGCCGGCGGTTGGCCCAGGCGTCGCGGATCCGGATCGTTGTGATCGGCATCGACGCCGCGCAGCGCCGCGCCGCGGTTTCCGGGATCACGGCGATGCCGACGTCGGCAGCGACCATCTGGCAGATGGCGTCGAAGCCGCGCAGCCGGGCGCGAAAGCGCAGCCGCGCGCCGAGCTTGGCCGCGTGGCGGGAAATATGGACCTGCAGCGCCGACGTCGCGGTAAGCCCGACGAAATCGCGGCCAACCACTTCCTGGAAATCGATCTGGCGACGGCCGCCGAGATCGCTGCGCCGCGACGCCACCAGCATCAGGCGATCCTCGCTGAACAGGAAACGCTCGACGCTGTCGGGCAGCGCGTGTTCCGCGGCGAAGCCGAGATCGGCGGCGCCGCTGGCGATCGCGGTCGCGATATCGGTGCTCTCGCGCTCCTCGACATCGACGCTGATGTCGGGATATTCGTGCAGGAAGGCCGCCAGCGCCCGCGGCAGGTGCTCCGACAGGCCCGAGGTGTTGGCGAGCAGCAGCACGTTGGCGCGGACGCCGCTGGCATAGGCGGCAAGATCGCTCTGCAACGCCTCGACATTGTGGATCACGATGCGGGCGTGGCCGAGCAGGCTCTCGCCCGCCGCCGTCAGTTCGACGCCGCGGCGGCCGCGCTTGAGCAGCGCGACGCCGAGCGCCTCCTCGAGGCCCTTGATCCGCTCGCTGGCCGAAGCCAGCGCCAGATTTGCGCGCGCAGCGCCCTGGGTGATGCTGCGCGCATCCGCCACCGCGATGAACAATTGCAAGTCGATCAGGTCGAACCGCATGATTTTTCCCGCCCCATACCTTCGCCCTGTCCGAAGGCTAACTCCGTAACCTCCAGATTGTGCCGATCGGATCGATCGGTCAATGTGCCGCTATGGTCGACCATCTCCTGATCTTCATCGCCTTCGCCTTCCTGCTCGCCGGCTTCGTCAAGGGTACGCTCGGCCTCGGTCTGCCGACGGTCGCGATGGGGCTGCTCGCAACCACGATGCCGCCGGGCCAGGCGATTGCGATCGTGATCGTGCCGGCGATCGTCACCAATATCTGGCAGACCTTCGTCGGCCCCTATCTGCGCGACATCATCAAGCGGCTGTGGCCGCTGATGCTCGGCACCGTGGTCGGGATCTGGATCAATGCCGGGCTGTTGACCGGGCCATATGCGGCCTACGGCACCGTCGTGCTTGGCGTGCTGCTGGTGATCTACGCGATCGTTGGCCTGAGCCGGTTCAACTTCAAGGTTGCGCGCCGCAACGAGAAATGGATCGGCGGCATCGTCGGCGTCATCACCGGGCTGATCTCGGCCGCAACCGGAGTTCAGGTCATCCCCTCGATGCCGTTCATGCAGGCGATCGGCATGGAGAAGGACGAGCTGGTGCAGGCGCTCGGCGTCTTCTTCACCACCGCAACGATCGCGCTCGCCTTCAACCTCACGGCCTCGGGCCTGCTGACGGCGGCCACCGCACTGCCGGGCGCGGTCGCGATGGTCGCATCATTCACCGGCATGTTCATCGGCCAGGCCGTCCGCACACGGATGCAGCCGGACGTCTTCCGCCGCTGGTTCCTGATCGCGATGATCCTGCTCGGCGTCTATCTCGCCGGCAGCGCGCTGCTCAAGATCCACGGCTAGGGCATGATCCGGAAAAGTGCGAAGCGGTCCGAAAAGATCATGCCCAAACTAAAGGGCTGAAGCGCGAGGACGATTCACCCCAATTTCATCGCGCTTAGCGCGCCTCCAGCATGGCGACGCGGACGCCGAGATAGATGAAGAGCGCGCCGAGCGAGCGGTTGATCCAGGCGATCACGCCGGCGGATTGCCTGATACGGCCGGCGGCCCTCGCCGCAAAGGCGGCGAGGCCGAAGCACCACAGCGTGCCGCCGGTGATGAAGATCAGCCCGAGCACAAGGAAGGCCAGCGTCTTGCGCGGCGCGTCCGCCGCCACGAACTGCGGCAGGAAGGCCAGGAAGAACAGCGCCACCTTGGGATTGAGGATGTTGGTGAGCGCCCCCTGCCAGAACACAAGCGAGATCGAGGTCTCACCGCCCTGCCCGGTGATCTCCGCGATCGGCTTGGCGCGCGACAGCAGCATCTGCAGGCCGGTCAGCACCAGATAGGCCGCGCCGATCAGCTTGACGGCCAGGAAGGCGGTCGACGACGCCATCAGCAGCGCCGACAGCCCAATCGCCGCCCCCAGCACATGGACCAGGCAGCCGCAGCTGATACCGATCGCCGCAGCGGCGCCGCCACGCCACCCCAGCTGAATCGTGCGCCCGATGATATAAGCGGTATCCGGCCCCGGCGTGATGTTGAGCAGCAGGCCGGACAGGACGAAAAGCCAAAGTTCGTGAATTCCCAGCATGTCAGCGTGATTAACCCATGTAAGTAATTGCCCGGACAGGATGACCAGCCAACCGGCGCCATCCCGGCGACACACGAATTCAGTAGAGAAACGGACTGTACGATCCGTTGGTCGCATGCCAATTCTTGCTACTATGCATTATAGGTGCCTGCAAACCGAGCTTCCGCCGAACCCGGCCTGTCTTGTAAGTATCGGATTCGGTCACCTCGGCTGAGTGGCCATTCCAGGGCACAGGAAATATGGAAAGACGGCTCGCTGCCATTCTTTGCGCCGACATTACCGGCTATTCCCGCATGATGGGCGCCGACGAGGCGGGGACGCATGCCTCGTTCAAGGCGCACCGCAGCGCGATCTACCCGATCATTCTCAACCATGGCGGCCGCATCGTCAAAAACACCGGCGACGGCTTCCTGCTGGAATTCCCGAGCATCATCGGCGCCATCGAGGCTGCCGTCGCCATGCAGACCATGATGGCCGAGCGCAACGAGCATCTGCCGGCCGACCGCGCCATGCATTTCCGGATGGGCGTCCACATGGGCGACGTCATGGCCGACGAGGACGAGGTGTTCGGCGACGACGTCAACATTGCCGTCCGCCTCGAGACGGTCGCAGCGCCCGGCGGCATCGCGGTTTCGGACAAGGCCCGCACCGAAGCGGGGCGGCGGCTTGCCGTCAGCCTGGTCGACGCCGGCCCACACCGCTTCAAGAACATCGCCGAACCGATCCATGTCTGGACCTGGGCACCGGCCGGATCCGATCTGCAGGAGAAGACCCCGGATGATGGCCCGCATCTGCCGGGGCAATACCGGACCGCAATCGTCGGCGTGCTGCCGTTCGACAATCTCAGCGGCGGCGCCGACGAATATTTCTCCGACGGCCTGACCGAGGATCTGATCCACGCGCTGTCGCTGCAATCCTTCTACCGCGTGCTGAGCCGCAACTCGACCTTCGCCTACAAGGGCAAAAGCGTCTCGACCCGCCTGATCGCGCGCGAGATCGACGCGACCTATCTGATCCAGGGTTCGGTGCGCCGCGCCGGCAACAAGATCCGCGTCTCCGCCGAACTGATCGCGCCCGAGAAGGGCGAGCAGCTGTGGACCGGCCGCTATGATCGCGACATGGGCGACCTGTTCGCGATGCAGGACGAGATTACCGCCAACCTCTCCGCCGCGGTGGCCCAGGAGATCTACCGTGCCGAGGCCTCGGCACCGGCGCGCTCGCCGAACGCCGAACTGACGGCGTGGGATCGCTTCCTAAAGGGCCTGTCGCACTACTATCACCAGACCAAGGACGACTGCGACACCGCGATCGCGCTGTTCAAGGAGGCGATCGAGCTCGACCCCGCGCTGTCGATCGCGCGCGCCTATCTGGCGCTGATCCAGATCCAGAGCATCCAGTTCGGCTGGATCCCGAGCACGCGCGAATTGTGGGCCTCGTCGGTCAGCCTGGCCGAGAGCAGCGTCCGGCTCGACCCGCGCTCCTCGTTTGCGTTTTCGCTGCTGGCCTATCTGCATGCGATGCAGGGCCACTACGAAGCCGCGATGGACGCCATCAAGCGCGCGATCGAGCTCAACCCCTACGACATGGGCGCGCGCGGCGTGCTCGGAATCTGCCACATGGTGATCGGCGACCACCGCAAGGCGGTCGACCTGTTCTCGACGGCGGTCCAGCGCGGCAACAGCGACCCGCGCTACCAATGGGCCGGGCTGAACGCGTTCAGCCACTATCTGCTCGGACAGTATGACGCGTCGCTGTCGTGGTCGCGCGAGGGGCTGTATCTCAATCCGAACCATCTGCAGTGCCTTGCGGTGCGCACCGCGGCGCTCGCCCAGCTCGGCCGCGCCGACGAGGCCGCGCAGGCGGCAGAGGCGCTGCTCGCCAGTCACCCCGATCTGACGGTCGAACGTCATTTGCGGAATTTCCACTGGAAGAACCCGGCCGACATCGCGCATTACCGCGAAGGCCTCTTGAAAGCCGGCCTGCCCTTCGGCAAACTCGTTCTGGTTGCATCTACGCCGAAATTCGCCGCTGAATCCTGAGCGAATTCATCCGCTGGTAATGGATGCTTTTTAGGCTGAAGCTTTTCAGGATGTGGTTTGATGTCCGATATGCCTGCAAGCGAGGCCGCTGCCCCGCAGGTTTCCCCCAATAATCCCTGCCCGTTCCTGCGCGCACTCGTCGCCGGCAACTATGTCGGCGGGCATATCGTGCCGCTGCCCGAACTGACCGGGACGATCGGCCGCGCCACCGGCAAGACGGGCCTGGCGGGTGCCGACGCAAAGGCGAAGATCTTCATGGTCGCGCAGATGGCCAACGGCATCGGCCCGTTCAGCCAGTTGCGCAGCCGGACCCAGGGCGCGATCCTCGACGAGCTGCGCAACGGCCCGCTCGACAAGCACGGCGCCGGCTCACGCATCCTCGACCAGCATGCGGTGGTGCATGAGGACGAGATCGCCCGGCTCGCCACCTTCGGCAAGGACTATCCGAATCCTGACGGTGGCACCGAACGCGGGCTGTCGGCGTCCGACATCAAGACCTTCATGGCCGCGAACTTCCAGCGCGCCAAGGACGAGCATCCGCCGTCCTACGCGATCCTGCACGGCTACTATCCGCTCCTGATGCTCGGCGAGTGGCCGGTGCTGCTCGACATCATGGGCAAGGGCCACGGCAACGACCGCTATCTCAGCGTCGCCGAGGTCGGGACGCTGTTCGTCGAACGGCGCTTTCCGGACCGCATCGTCGCGTTGCTCAACGGCTGAGCCACAGGCCTTCCGCAAACAGGTGGATCACTTGAAAAGCGGCGTGCCCGGCACGAAGGCGTCGAACGCCGCCCAGAATTGCGCGCGATAGCGATCCTGCTCCTGCAGGATCTCGTGCTTGGAGCCGGCGATCACGAGATGCGAGCCGGCGCGCAGATGATAGGCGAACTCCTCGATCGCCGCTGTCGACACCACCTCGTCATTGCTCGCCGCCAGCATCAGGATCGGCTGACGGATTTCGGACGGATACGACATGCCGCGGAAGGTGCGCATCGCCTTGAACGCGGTGTCGGCCCAGGCAATAGTCGGCGCCGCGATCCCGAGCGTCGGGTCTTCCTCCAGGATCGCCGCGTTGCGGGCGTGGCGCACCAGATCGCTGGTCACGGGATTGCCGATGAACGGCGCGAGGCCGACCAGCTCGCCGCCGCCGCCCGGAATGTAGCGGCCGCCCTGCCCGGCCAGGCGCATGATCCGGAGCAGCGCGCTCGGAAAGAACGACACGCGGCGCCGCGGCAGGTCGATCATCGGCGCCGACAGCACCATGCGGTCGAACCAGCGCTTGCCGGCATGCGCAAGCCGCAGCATCACCGCACCGCCCATCGAATGCGCCAGCGCGAAATAGGGCGGCGGGCAATCCGGCAGCACCACCTGCTGCACGAAGGTCTCGACGTCGACCTCGTAGTCGGCAAAGTCGCGCACATAACCCTTGCGCGGATCGCGCAGCCGCCGCGACGAGTGGCCCTGCCCGCGCCAGTCGATGGTCGCCACCGCAAAGCCGCGGTCGCGCAAATCGCGCACGGTCTCGAAATATTTTTCGATCATCTCGCCGCGCCCGCCGAACACGCAGACCGTGCCCTTGCGGCGGGGCGGCGGAGCCCAGCGCGCAAAGCGCAGCTCGGCCCCGTCGGGGGTCTTGATGGTGCCACTGACCACGTCGTCCGGAACCGGATTGGCGGGAATCGAGACGAGCGTCATGCGGGGAACCGGTAGGTGGGACGGAGTGGAGATCAAGGGCACGGGCGTCAAAAGCGACGCTGTTTCCGTCCCTTGAACGCGACGTAACCCCTCCCATATCACCTCAGTGCAGGCCGCTACCAGTGTTTCGGAACCGGAACATCAGGCTGCACACATCTAAGCCCGGCCCGATGGCGGGCGGGTAACTGAAACAGTCGCTCACTGGAGGACTAGCTCTATGCGTACCTACGACCTCACTCCGTTCTATCGTTCCACCGTCGGCTTCGACCGCCTCTTCAACCTGCTCGATCAGGTGACCTCGGACGGCAGCCCCGGCTACCCCCCTACAACATCGAGCGCACCGGCGAGAATGCTTACCGGATCAGCGTAGCGGTCTCCGGCTTCTCGCAGGCCGAGCTTTCGATCGTCGCGAAGGAGAACACGCTGACGATCAAGGGCGAGAAAACCGCCAACGAGAACTCCGGCAACACCTCGGAAGTGCTCTATCGCGGCATCGCCTCCCGCGCCTTCGAGCGCGTCTTCCAGCTTGCCGACTTCGTGCAGGTGAAGAACGCCTCGCTCGAGAACGGCCTGCTCCACGTCGATCTCGTCCGCGAGATTCCCGAGGCCAAGAAGCCCCGCAGCATTCCGATCGGCGGTGGCGAGAAGGCTCCGCAGGTTGTTGACGGCTCGGCGAAGGTCGCGGCCTAAGCAACACGTCCCGCGTCAGCAGATATTGGCTGCACGCGAAAACGCCCCGGGAAACCGGGGCGTTTTTTGTTGGCTTCGTAGCCCGTCACTCCAACCCCTGCACCTTGGGCATGTCCTGGGTCGGCAGGATCGCGGGCGCGGGTGGCGCCGGCGGCGGAGCGGCCTGGCCGACGGTGGGGGCCTCGGCACGCTGAACGGCCTGCGGCGCCGCCTGGGCCTCGGCCGGCTTCGGCGCTGCAGCGGCCTGCTGGGCAGGCTCAGGCGCCGCCGGCTGGGTAGGCGCGGGCTGCGGGACCGCGGCCGGGACAGCCGCCTGGGCCGCCGGAGCCGGAGTATCCGCGGGAACCTGCGCCTTGGCCGCAAGCGGACTGCGCTTCGGCACCGGCACGCGGCTCGCGACATGGGGGATCGGAGCCGGCGGCCGCGGCACCCGGGCCTGGATCGCCCGCGGCATCGGGCCGACCGGACCGTAGGTCGCGCTCAGTTCCTCTTCGTAATTGTCGCCGAGCCGGTAGGCCGGGGTGAAGTGGAGAATGTGCCCGTCGCGGGCGTCGATCACCAGCCGGCCGTCGTCGCCGCCCTGATCGATCACCGAGATCGTGTAGACGAAACCGCGCTGCCGTGGGGCGCCAAGCGGCAAATAGCCGTTCTCGCGGAGCACGGTGTAGACCTCGACCGGCGGCAGCAGGCTCGGGACACGGCCGAAGCGCGGCGGTGGCGGAACCTCGGGCATGGCGGCATAGGGCCCGCCCATGTCGGATACCTTAATCAATACCGGGCTGCCGATCCGGGCCGATGTCGCCAGCTGGGCCTGGGCCGAGAGTGCGCTGAGCGCGAGGGCGGCGGCTGCAACCGAACCTGTGAACAACTTCATCGCCGTTACTCCTGTCTTGCCCACGCCCTTGAGGAGCTTCCCGCTCTCTGGCCGGCTTGCCCGGAGTAAAATTTCAGTTTGAAATCCGGCGGTCCTTGGTCGCTCCTTGGGCCAGATCACGGCGTGTTTGCTTCGAATCAGGGGCGCGGCGGGCCGGCCGAGCCGTTCGTTCCAAGCATGCGGGCGAGGACTTCCTCGCGCTTGTGTGATAGACAAAAATTTGGCAAGGTCGAAGTTAGGACAGCAAGACTGTCTCAAATTCGAGGCCATTCCGGCATAGGGATTGCAACGAAACCTCGGCGCCCCGGGCTCCGAGAATGCTGCAGGCAGGGCCGTTCCGCAGGGGACGTTGAAACGCCCGACGTCTGAATTTAGGAAAATGCGGCTCGCGGCGGACGAGCGGTGGCCCGGTGGGTGCCGCAACGTCCAAGGTGCGCCAAATACGGTGAGGCCCCTGACGCAAGGGAGAGGACACATGAGCGGGTCGGAATTCGAGCGCGAAATCATCGTGGCAGGTACGCTGTCGGCGACCGCGGACTCGAAAGCCGCTGATGCCGCGCATGACGCCTCATATGATGCGTCTTTTGGGCCGCACACTCCCGAGCTGCACACCTGGCGTCCGCAAGCCGAAGGCCTCTACGACCTCAGCCTGGAAAAGGATTCCTGCGGCGTCGGCTTCATCGCCAACATCAAGGGCCAGAAGTCGCATCAGATCGTCTCCGACGCGCTGAGCATCCTGTGCAACCTCGAGCATCGCGGCGCCGTCGGCGCCGACCCGCGCGCCGGCGACGGCGCCGGCATTCTGGTGCAGATCCCGCATGCCTTCTTCGCGCGCAAGGCCGCGGAGCTCGGCTTCAAGCTGCCGCAGCCCGGCGAATACGCCATCGGCGCGCTGTTCATGCCGCGCGATGCCGCGTGGCGGAACGTGATCAAGAGCATCATCGCCGACGAGATCAAGAACGAGGGCTTCAAGCTGCTCGGCTGGCGCGATGTGCCGTCTGACAACTCGTCGCTCGGCGTCACCGTGAAGCCGACCGAGCCCTATCACATGCAGGTCTTCATCGGCCGCAACGGCGCCGCCAAGACCGAGGACGATTTCGAGCGCCGGCTCTACATCCTGCGCAAGTCGATCTCGCAGGCGATCTATCAGCGCCGCGACCGCGGCATGGCGGGCTATTACCCGTGCTCGCTGTCGTGCCGCACCGTGATCTACAAGGGCATGTTCCTGGCCGACCAGCTCGGCAAGTACTATCCCGACCTGCATGAAGCGGATTTCGACAGCGCGCTGGCGCTGGTGCATCAGCGCTTCTCGACCAACACCTTCCCGACCTGGTCGCTGGCGCATCCGTACCGAATGATCGCCCATAACGGCGAGATCAACACGCTGCGCGGCAACGTCAACTGGATGGCGGCGCGGCAGGCCTCGGTGCATTCCGAAGCCTACGGCAAGGACATCAGCCGTCTCTGGCCGATCTCCTATGAAGGCCAGAGCGATACCGCCTGCTTCGACAATGCGCTCGAATTCCTGGTGCAGGGCGGTTACTCGTTGCCGCACGCCGTGATGATGATGATTCCGGAAGCGTGGGCGGGCAATCCGTTGATGGATGAGCAGCGCCGCGCCTTCTACGAATATCATGCCGCGCTGATGGAGCCGTGGGACGGCCCGGCCGCGATCGCCTTCACCGACGGCCGCAAGATCGGCGCCACGCTCGACCGCAACGGCCTGCGTCCGGCGCGCTATCTCGTCACCAAGGACGACCGCATCGTGATGGCGTCCGAAATGGGCGTCTTGAAGATTCCGGAGGACCAGATCGTCACCAAGTGGCGGCTGCAGCCCGGCAAGATGCTGCTCGTCGACCTCGAGCAGGGCCGCCTGATTCCGGACGACGAGATCAAGGCCGACCTCGCCAAGAGCCACCCCTACAGCGACTGGCTGCATCGCACCCAGATCCAGCTCGAGGAGCTGCCGGATGCGGCGGCCAAGGGCGTGCGCTCCAACCTGCCGCTGCTCGATCGCCAGCAGGCGTTCGGCTACAGCCAGGAAGACATCACGATCCTGATGACGCCGATGGCGGCCACCGGCGAGGAAGCCGCCGGCTCGATGGGCAACGACACGCCGATCTCGGCGCTGTCGGACAAGCCCAAGCAGCTGTTCACCTACTTCAAGCAGAACTTCGCGCAGGTCACCAACCCGCCGATCGACCCGATCCGCGAGGAGCTCGTGATGAGCCTCGTCTCGATCATCGGGCCGCGGCCGAACCTGTTCGACCTGCAGGGCCTGGCCTCGACCAAGCGCCTCGAAGTGCGCCAGCCGATCCTGACCGACGCCGACCTCGAGAAGATCCGCTCGATCTCCGACGTCGCCGAGACCCATTTCAAGTCGCGCACGCTGGACACCACCTTCCACGCCGGCTTCGGCGCGGCGGGCATGGAGCAGGTGCTCGACGAGCTCTGCGCACGCGCCGAGGGCGCGGTGCGCGAGGGCATCAACATCATCATCCTGTCGGACCGCATGACCGGCACCGACCGGATTCCGATCCCGTCGCTTTTGGCCTGCGCTGCCGTGCATCATCATCTGATCCGCACCGGCCTGCGCACCTCGGTCGGCCTGGTGGTGGAGTCGGGTGAGCCGCGCGAGGTGCATCACTTCGCCTGTCTCGCCGGCTACGGCGCCGAAGCGATCAACCCCTATCTCGCGTTCGAGACCATCCTCGCGATGAAGGACCGGCTGCCCGCCGCGCTCGACGACTACGAGATCGTCAAGCGCTACATCAAGTCGATCGGCAAGGGCCTGCTCAAGGTGATGTCCAAGATGGGCATCTCGACCTACCAGTCATATTGCGGCGCGCAGATCTTCGACGCGGTCGGCCTGAAGGCGGACTTCGTCGCCAAGTATTTCGCCGGCACCCACACAAGGATCGAGGGCGTCGGCCTCGCGGAGATCGCGGAAGAGACCGTGCGTCGTCACGACGACGCGTTCGGTGACGGCCAGATCTACAAGAGCGCGCTCGATGTCGGCGGCGAATATGCCTACCGCACCCGCGGCGAGGACCATGCCTGGACCGCGGAATCGGTCTCGACGCTGCAGCACGCCGTGCGCGGCAACTCGCTGGAGCGCTACCGGGCGTTTGCCAAAATCCTCAACGAGCAGTCCGAGCGTCTGCTGACGCTGCGCGGCCTGTTCCGGATCAAGAGCGCCGAGGACGACAAGCGCAAGCCGGTCAAGCTCGAGGACGTCGAGCCGGCCAAGGACATCGTCAAGCGGTTCTCGACCGGCGCGATGTCGTTCGGCTCGATCTCGCGCGAGGCGCACACCACGCTCGCGATCGCGATGAACCGGATCGGCGGCAAGTCGAACACCGGCGAAGGCGGCGAGGAATCCGATCGCTTCAAGCCGCTGCCCAACGGCGACAGCATGCGCTCGGCGATCAAGCAGGTCGCCTCGGGGCGGTTCGGCGTGACGACGGAATATCTCGTCAACTCCGACATGATGCAGATCAAGATGGCGCAGGGTGCCAAGCCCGGCGAAGGCGGCCAGCTGCCCGGCCACAAGGTCGACGCGACGATCGCGCGCGTACGGCATTCGACGCCGGGCGTCGGCCTGATCTCGCCGCCGCCGCATCACGACATCTACTCGATCGAAGATCTCGCCCAGCTGATCTACGACCTCAAGAACGTCAATCCTGACGGCCAGGTCTCGGTCAAGCTGGTGTCGGAAGTCGGCGTCGGCACGGTTGCCGCCGGCGTCGCCAAGGCGCGTGCCGACCATGTGACCATCGCTGGCTTCGAGGGTGGCACCGGTGCCTCGCCCTTGACCTCGATCAAGCATGCCGGCTCGCCGTGGGAGATCGGTCTTGCCGAAACCCATCAGACGCTGGTGCGCCAGCAGCTGCGCAGCCGCATCGCGGTCCAGGTCGACGGCGGTTTCCGCACCGGCCGTGACGTCGTGATCGGCGCGCTGCTCGGCGCCGACGAGTTCGGCTTCGCCACCGCGCCCCTGATCGCGGCGGGCTGCATCATGATGCGCAAGTGTCACCTCAACACCTGCCCGGTCGGCGTCGCGACCCAGGATCCGGTGCTGCGCAAGCGCTTCACCGGCCAGCCCGAGCACGTCATCAACTACTTCTTCTTCGTCGCCGAGGAAGTCCGCGAGATCATGGCGCAGCTCGGCTACAAGACGTTCGACGACATGGTCGGCCAGGTCCAGATGCTCGACCAGACCGCTTTGGTCTCGCACTGGAAGGCCAAGGGCCTCGATTTCTCCAAGCTGTTCGTGCGGCAGAAGGAGGAGAAGGGCCAGACGATCTATCACTCGGAAACCCAGAACCACCATCTGGACGCCGTGCTCGACCGCCGGCTGATCGACAAGGCGCAGGCCGCGCTCGATCGCGGCGCGCCGGTCAGGATCGAGGAAGAGATCAACAACACCGACCGTTCCGCCGGCGCGATGCTGTCGGGCGCGGTGGCCAAGATCTACGGCCATGCCGGCCTGCCGCTCGACAGCATCCATGTCAGCCTGAAGGGCACTGCGGGACAGGCGTTCGGCGCCTGGCTCGCCAAGGGCGTCACCTTCGATCTCGAGGGTGAAGGCAACGACTATGTCGGCAAGGGCCTCTCGGGCGGGCGCATCATCGTCAAGCCGCCGAAGATCTCCGGTATCGTGCCGGAAGAATCGATCATCGTCGGCAACACCGTGATGTACGGCGCGATCGCGGGTGAGTGCTATTTCCGCGGCATCGCCGGCGAGCGTTTTGCCGTGCGTAACTCCGGCGCAGTCGCGGTCGTCGAAGGCGCCGGCGATCACTGCTGCGAATACATGACCGGCGGCATCGTGGTGGTGCTCGGCAAGACCGGGCGCAACTTCGCGGCCGGCATGTCCGGCGGCATCGCCTATGTGCTCGATGAGGCCGGCGACTTCGCCAAGCTCTGCAACCTGTCGATGGTCGAGCTCGAGCCGGTGCTGTCGGAGGAGCTGATCAACGCCGGCACCTACCACCACTCCGGCGATCTCGAGGCGCATGGCCGGGTCGACGTGTTCCAGAACCTGCTCGACTCCGATGTGGAGCGGCTGCATGTCCTGATCACGCGTCACGCCAAGCTGACCGGCTCGAAGAAGGCGGCCGAGATCCTCGCCGACTGGAAGACCTGGCTGCCGAAATTCCGCAAGGTGATGCCGGTGGAGTACCGCCGCGCGCTGAAGGAAATGAAGGCGAACGCCGACGCCGAGCCGAAAATCGCGATCGGCGCGTAATATCACCAGGCGTCATTCCGGGGCGCGAAGCGCGAACCCGGAATCTCGCCAACCGACTTCGGGACCTTCGGGTCTGCGCCTCGCGGCGCAGCCGGAATGACGGAACAACTGAGATGCAGGGGCATCGGGTTTCAATGGGTAAGATCACAGGTTTTCTCGAGATCGAGCGGCATGACCGCAAGTACGAGCCGGTCGCCGAGCGGCTCAAGAACTTCAACGAGTTCGTCATTCCGCTGAGCGAGAAGGACACCCGCGACCAGGCCGCGCGCTGCATGAATTGCGGCATCCCCTATTGCCACGGCACCGGCTCGACCGCGCCGGGCACGCCGGGCTGCCCGGTCAACAACCAGATCCCCGATTTCAACGACCTCGTCTATCAGGGCAACTGGGAAGAGGCCTCGCGCAACCTGCACTCGACCAACAACTTCCCCGAGTTCACCGGCCGGATCTGCCCGGCGCCGTGCGAGGCGTCCTGCACGCTCAACATCGACGACAACCCGGTCACCATCAAGACGATCGAATGCGCGATCGTCGACCGCGCCTGGGACAATGGCTGGGTGAAGCCGGAGGTCGCGGCCAGCAAGACCGGCAAGAAGGTCGCCGTGATCGGCTCCGGCCCCGCCGGCATGGCCTGCGCGCAGCAGCTCGCGCGCGCCGGCCACGAGGTGCATCTTTACGAGAAGTTCGCCAAGGCCGGCGGCCTGCTGCGCTATGGCATTCCCGACTTCAAGATGGAGAAGAACGTCATCGACCGCCGCGTGGCGCAGATGGAAGCCGAGGGCGTCACCTTCCACTACGGCAAGGCGGTCGGTGGCTCAACGCCCGGCGCGATCGATCCGCAGGAGCTCGCCAAGCAGTATGACGCCGTGGCGCTGACCGGCGGCGCGGAAGCCCCGCGCGACCTGCCGATCCCCGGCCGCGACCTCGCCGGCATCCACTTCGCGATGGACTTCCTGCCGCAGCAGAACCGCCGCGTCTCCGGCGAGCCGCTGGACGGCACCGCCGACATCCTCGCCGGCGGCAAGCATGTCGTTGTGATCGGCGGCGGCGACACCGGCTCGGACTGCATCGGCACCTCGTTCCGGCAAGGAGCGCTGTCCGTGACCCAGCTCGAGATCATGCCGGCGCCGCCCGAGCACGAGAACAAGGGCGTGACCTGGCCGAACTGGCCGCTGAAGATGCGGACGTCGTCGAGCCAGGCCGAAGGCGCGGTGCGCGAATACGCGGTGCTGACGACGAAGTTCGAAGGCAAGGACGGCAAGGTCAGCAAGCTGCATTGCGTCAAGGTCGACGACAAGTTCAAGCCGCTGCCCGGCACCGAGTTCACGCTCGACGCCGAGCTCGTGCTGCTGGCGATGGGCTTTGTCCATCCGGTGCACGAGGGCCTGCTCAAGACACTCGGCGTCGAGCTCGACCAGCGCGGCAACGTCCGCGCGTCCCTGCACGACTACCAGACCTCGCGCGCCAAGATCTTCTCCGCCGGCGACATGCGCCGCGGCCAGTCGCTGGTGGTCTGGGCAATCCGCGAAGGCCGCCAGTGCGCACGGTCGATCGACGGCTTCCTGATGGGGAAGACGGATCTGCCGGGGTAAAGGCCCGGCGATCTCGCCGAACTGCATCTCACAAACTCTGCTGGATCGCCCGCGAAAGCGGGCGATCCAGTATTCCAGAGACGTCAGAGCTTGAACGCACTGGCCGCGGCGTACTGGATGCCCGCATGCGCGGGCATGACGACCGATAGGTGATGTAGCTACAGCGAACTCCCCGTCACGCATTCCCGCATTGTCGTACCCATCACGTTGACGTTCCGGCACACTGCACCGGAGCCCGGGATTTCCGGATTATCGCAATCGTTGTGGCACACCCGCATTCCGTTCTCGGTGTGCCAACCGACCGACGGGTCCCGCGAGTCGCGATTGTAAACGGTCGCGGGCCGCTCACTGCGCTTCAGCGTGTCGGACATGAAGCGGTATCCGAAACCACGCATGCAGTCCTTGAAGGCCTCGGGAATATAGCCCTGATCCGGTTCGCCCAGTCGCTGGTTGCAGGCGCTCACGGCGGCCATGCCGACGGCATTCGGCCGCTTGTGTCCGTGCGGTCTGATGGTGTCGTACCACCTGACCGTGAGTTGATCGGCGTGGGCTTGAACGGCGGCGCTCATCAGCAATGCGGCGACGATGACGATGCGTTTCATGTGACTCTCCAGCTCTGCAGAGAGTGGTGGGTCCCAGCGCGCGCCTCGTTCAAGGCCGACGGATTACAAGTTGGCAATAACGCGGCGACGACATCCTATCCGGGCAGAAGACGTTAGTTCTGCACCCGCACGCCCAGCATCACCACGGTCGACGCCGAGCTCTGCCCCGGCTGGTTCGAATCCAGCCAGTCGCGGCGCACGGTGCCCTTGATCCAGAGGCTGCGGGTCATCTTGTAGATCAGATCGGCCGACACCGAGTAGATGGTGTCGTTGCGGTTGTCGCCCTGGTAGTCGAGCGTGCCGTAGGTGAACTTGCCGATCCCGGTCAGCCAGCGACGGAAGTCGTGGTCGACCTCGACGGTGTAGGTGCGCGACAGCACGCCCGAGGTGCCGGGCAGCGTGGTCTCGCCGAGCTGGGTGGCGGAATAGAATTTGGCCGTGGTCAGCGGCGTCGCGGTCCAGGTCAGCGAGGCCGTGGTGAGCAGGCCTTCGAGCGGGCTAAGCCGCGGGTCGACATAGTCGCGCCTGGCATAGCCAATCGAGACCTCGCCGAACAGCAGCCGGGTGAACTCGAACGACGTACCGACCTTGGCATAACCGCCCGACGAATTGCGCGCGTAGCCGGAGCGGTCGAGATAGAGATCGTGGAAGCGGCTGTCGCCCTCCATCTCGACGAACGCCTTCACGGCCGGATTCAGCTCATAGCTGACGCGGCCGACGCCGCCATATTGCGTGAAATTGCGGTCGTCGTTCGACGACGAGGTGCCGTCGGTGAGCTTGGACCATTGGTAGTCGGTACGGTCGACGGTGGCACCGAGCGAGACCTGCAGGCGGTTGAAATGCTGGTCGATGCCGAAGGTGCCGCCGACCGTGGTGTAGATCGGATATTTGGCGAGGCCAGCCTGCACGTTCGGGCTGCCGGGATTGTCTGTCGAGACCAGCAGGCGGGCCTGCCCCAACAAATGCGTGTCTCTGGAGACGTCGAGACGGCCGTCGATATGGCCGGTGAAATTCGGACGGTCGACATCGAGCGGCGCCGACAGCGGCGTGCCGTCGGCGTTCGGCGTCAGCTGCGAGCCGTAGCCGGTGAAGGAGCCGCGCAAATCGGCGACGATCGCATGACGCTCCCAATCCGACACCGCGAGGAATTCCGGCGCGACCATGTAGAACGCCCTGCCCTGCGGCGAATTGAGACGGCCGGGATTGGTGTCATAGCCGGCCATCACCTCGACCGCAGTTTTGACCATGAACGAGCCGGCGTAGTCGCCGACCGCGCCGAACGGATCGTCGTCAATCCTGAGTCGCCTGCGCGGCGGCTGGCCGACGATGGTGCCGGCCATCGTCGGCGGCAGCGGCGGCTTGCTGGCGGTTTCCGACGGCGGGATCGACAGCCGCAACTGACCGCTCGCGCTCAGCGGCGGCGGTGTAGGCACCGGCGAGCCGGGTCCCGGCGGCGGCTTCGGCTTGGCCTGGCCCGGATAATATTTCGGCTTCAGGCGTTTGCGGTTGAGCGAGTCATAGCCCGAGGTCGCGGCGCCGTTCGCAGCCGGCAGACCGTAGGTCGGGACCTGCCCGATCCGCTGTGACGTCGACGTCGATGAGGACGACGAACGCCGGTCGCGATCGGCGTCCGGCAGCCTCAAGCCATTGAGCGGATCGAGCGCCTCGGCCGTGGTCCGGCGCAGCGGCGAATCCGGTGTGATCACCTGGCTCTGGCGGCTCGGGCTGAACAAATCCGGCGTCACGGTCTGGGCCTCGGCGAGCCCGCCGCTAGCGGTCAGCGCAAGGCATGGCAAAACCACGCGAACGAGGCGTCCGCGCCGATTTGGGCCGCTTGCTGGCCGCCGCCACACGATGGAAATACCCCAACGAATTCATGCACTTGACGTACGCATCCCGCCGGGCGGCGGAAAACGTCCTTAATGGAGTTAAAACAATTATGGTTAATGACCCGTTGAGGATCGGCCGCCGCGCGTCGCATCGCGGAATCGAACGTGCTAAGGGAGACGCCCGGGTGCAAAACCCCTCCCCTGGAATGCGAAATGGCCAAACCGAAACCGCTGATGACCAAATCATCCGGCCCCGATGACGGCGCCATCCAGTCGGCGCTCCGCACCCTCGATGCCGAAGCAAGCGGCGTCGCAGCCCTTTCCGCCGCCCTGAAGTCCCACCTCGGCGCGCCGTTCGCGGCAGCGGCCGAGCTGATCGGCAAGGCCAAGGGACGCCTGATCGTCACCGGGCTCGGCAAGTCGGGCCATATCGGCCGCAAGATCGCCGCCACCTTCGCCTCGACCGGCACGCCGGCGTTCTTCGTACACGCCGCGGAAGCCAGCCACGGCGACCTCGGCATGATCACGATCGACGACGTGATCCTGGCGCTGTCATGGTCCGGCGAGCAGCCGGAGATGCGCAATCTGATCGCCTATGCCGCGCGCTTCGGGATTCCGCTGATCGCGATGACGGCCGACAAGGACTCGACGCTGAGCAAGGCCGCCGACGTGCAGCTGACGCTGCCGAAGGCCCGCGAAGCCTGCCCGCACAATCTGGCGCCGACGACGTCCTCGCTGATGATGCTGGCGCTCGGCGATGCGCTGGCGATCGCGCTGCTCGAAGGCCGCGGCTTCACCTCGACCGATTTCAGCGTGCTGCATCCGGGCGGCAAGCTCGGCGCGCTCTTGAAATATGCCCGCGACCTGATGCATAGCGGCGATGCGCTGCCGCTGAAGCCACTCGGCACCAAGATGTCGGATGCGCTGGTCGAGATGACTTCGAAGGGATTCGGCTGCGTCGGCATCGTCGACCGCCACGGCCATCTCGTCGGCATCGTCACCGACGGCGATCTGCGCCGGCAGCTGCGTCGACCCGACCTTCTGGCGCTTTCCGTCGACGAGGTCATGACCAAGACGCCGAAGACGATCAGCCGCGACACGCTGGCCGGCGAAGCGCTTGAGCTGCTCAACGCCTCGAAGATCACCACGCTGATCGTAACAGATGCGAAGAAGCCGGTCGGCATCATCCATCTGCACGATCTGCTGCGCGCGGGCGTGGCGTAATTTCCCTCCGTCATTCCGGGGCACGCGAAGCGTGAACCTCAGATGCGCAATTGCGCATCGGGGAATCTCGAGATTCCGGGTTCGATGCTACGCATCGCCCCGGAATGACAGCGATTATTTCGGAAACCGCGCCGCGGTCGCCTCCAGCGGCAGGGCCAGCGCGTTGGCGAGGTAGGAGACGGTGCGGTAGAAGCCGCATAGCAGGATGATCTCCAGCACCTGATTGTCATCATAATGCGCCGACAGCGCCGCGTACTCGGCGTCATCAAGCGTCGCCCGCGCATGCAGCGCATCGACCGCCGCGATCATCGCCTGTTCGGCCGGCGACCAGCAATCGGCGTCGGCCTTGCCGCGCACGGTAGCGTCGACCTGCTGCTCCGACAGCCCCGCGGCGGCGCTGAACGCCGTGACATGCACGCCCCACTCATATTCGCAGGCGTTGAGCGCGCAGGTGCGGTCGATCACGATCTCGCGCTCCCGCAACGGAAGCGGCCCGCGGTCGAGCAGGCTGCCGCCGCGAAACTTCTCCCAGGCGCGCGGATGGCCCGCCATGATGCGGAACAGCACCAGCGGCGGCTTGCCGCGCATGATGCGGTCGAAATGCTGTTGAACATCCGCCGCATAGGGCGGATCGAGCGGCGCGATACGTGACATGACCTGATCTCAGTGCTACATTTACTGTAGCACAACGCTACAATATCTGTAGCGGCCAACGCAAGAGAGATTCAAGAGAGATTCGCGACATGGCAAAGCAGGCTCCCGCCACAAGACCCGGCGCCCGCGGCTCGCGGAGCGGCCGCCCGATCATGGCGCTGCTCGATCTCTTGGGACGGCGCTGGACCTTGCGCATCATCTGGGAGCTGCGCGAGACCGCGCTGACCTCGCGCGCGCTGCGCGCCGCCTGCGACGAGGCCTCGCCGACGATCGTGCAGACGCGATTGACCGAGCTGCGCGAGGCGGGGTTCGTCGAGCTGACGGACGATGGTTACGGCCTCACCGCGCTCGGCAGGGAGCTATTCCAGACCTTCACGCCGCTCAATCGCTTCGCCGAGCGATGGAGCAGGCAGCACGCCGGCTAGACCCCGGCCACCGTCAGGCTCGCGCCATCGGCGCGGACCACCTTGACCCGGCTGCCGGCCGGCGCATCGGGGCCGGCGACACGCCAGACCGTGTCGTCGATCCGCACCGTGCCCGCGCCGTCGACGATCGGCTTCTCCAGCGTGAATTCGCGGCCGACCAGGGCTTCGTTGCGGCGGTTGAGGAATGGATTGCTCTTGCTCGCCTCGGTCGCGCCCCTGGCGAAATGCCGCCAGACCGGCACCGCGAGCGCAGCAAACACCGCGAACATCAGGAGCTGCGTCTGCCAGGACGGCGTGAAGACGAACGACAACAGCCCGACCAGCAGCGCCGCGAGCCCAAGCCAGAACAGGAACACGCCTGGCGCCGCAAGCTCCAGCGCCATCAGGATGAAGCCGAAGATCAGCCAGTTCCAGGTACCCAATGTCGAAAACATCTCGGCCATGACATGACCTCTATCATTGCGGGCGTGATGCCGTCACGCCCTCACCGCTGCGGCGGCACCGGCGGCGGCGGCGTCGGACCTGCCGGCGGCACCGAACCGCGTCGCGCGGCGGCCGCGGCGGAGGCAGCGCTCTCACCGAAGGTGGCCTTGGCGATCTCGCCGATGCCGGCGAGCGAGCCGAGGATGCTGGTCGCCTCGATCGGCAACATGATGATTTTCTGGTTCGGCGAGTCGGCCAGTTGCCCGAACGCCTTGATGTACTTGTCGGCGATGAAATAGTTCAGCGCGGCAACGTCGCCCTTGGCGATGGCATCGCTGACCATCTGGGTTGCCCTCGCCTCGGCCTCGGCGGAACGCTCGCGCGCCTCGGCGTCGCGGAACGCAGCCTCCTTGCGGCCTTCGGCCTGCAGGATCTGGCCCTGCTTGGCGCCCTCGGCGCGCAGGATTTCGGACTGCCGCTGGCCCTCGGCCTGCAAAATGTCAGCGCGCTTGACGCGCTCGGCCTTCATCTGCCGGCCCATCGCCTCGACGAGGTCGGCCGGCGGCACGATGTCCTTGATCTCGATGCGGTTGACCTTCAGGCCCCAGGGCGAGACCGCGGCGTCGACCACGCGCAGCAGCCGCTCGTTGATCTCGTCGCGATGCGACAGCACCTGGTCGAGATCCATCGAGCCCATCACCGAGCGGATGTTGGTCATGGTCAGCACGATGATCGCCTGGTTGAGATTGGCGACCTCGTAGCTCGCCTTGGCGGCATCGAACACCTGGAAGAACGCGACGCCGTCCACCGTCACGGTGGCGTTGTCCTTGGTGATCACCTCCTGCTCGGGGATGTTGATCACCTGCTCCATCATGTTCATCTTGCGCCCGATCCGATCGAAATAGGGCACGATCAGATTGAGGCCCGGCGACAGCGTGCGGGTGTACTTGCCGAACCGTTCGATGGTCCAGTCATAGCCCTGCGGAACGGTCTTGATCCCGGCGAACAGCGTGACGATGACGAGAAGAACAAGCGCGATCGCGAAAATATCGAAGCCAGTCATAAAGTCCTCCAGGGCCCGCGAGACCATCGCCAGGCACGGTCCGTGCATTGGTCGGCAGGACCGCTCCGCCGGTTCAGCCGGCGGTTGTTCTCCCTAGCACATAGGAAGCTGTTGTCGGATGACCAGATGCGAGCGAATGGCCGTGTCCGGTGTCACGGTTCGTTAACAATCAGGCCCAGGCGTTCCTAGATCCAGCCTTGCTAGATTCCAGCCTTGTTAAATCCACCCTTGCAGCTCGCGCAGCACCAGCTGGCGGATCACGTCCATGCCGCCGTCGCTGTCGTTGAGGCAGGGGATAGCGGCGAACTGCTCCCCGCCATTGTGCCGGAAGATTTCGGCGTTCTCCTGCGCGATCTCCTCCAACGTCTCCAGGCAATCGGCGGAGAAGCCGGGCGTGACCACGGCCATGCGCCGCACGCCGTCCTTGGCCAGCTTCTCGACCGTCTTGTCGGTATAGGGCTGCAGCCACTCGGCATTGCCGAAGCGCGACTGGAAGGTGAGGATCAGCCTGTTGGCATCGAGCCCGAGCCGCTTGCGCAGCGCATTGGTCGTGGCAATGCACTGGGCCTGATAGGGATCGCCCTTGTCGACATAGTCCTTCGGCATGCCGTGGAACGAGGCGAGGATGATCTCGGGCTGGAACGACAGCGTCGCCAGATGCTCATTGATCGAGACCGCGAGCGCCTCGATGTAGTCGGGGTCGTCGTAATAGGGCGGCGTCACCCGCAGGATCGGCTGCGCGCGCATGGCGGCCAGCACGCGAAACGCTTCGTCGCAGACGGTCGCCGACGTCGCCGCGGAATATTGCGGATAGAGCGGCACCAGCAGCAGCCGGCCGCAACCTTGCGCCGCCAGCGCCTCGATGCGCTGCTTGATCGAGGGATTGCCGTAGCGCATCGCCCAGTCGACCACGACATGGTCGTGATCGGCGATCGCCTCCGCGAGCTTGTCGGCCTGCGAGCGCGTGATGGTCTTCAGCGGCGACTCGTTCTTCTCGGTGTTCCAGATCTTCAGATAGTCGCGCGCCTTGCGGGCCGGGCGGACGCGCAGGATGATGCCGTTGAGGATCAGCTTCCAGAGCAGGCCCTGATCCTCGATCACCCGCGGATCGGACAAGAATTCCTTGAGATAAACCCGTACCCCCGTGGCATCCGCGGTATCCGGCGTGCCGAGATTGACCAGCAGCACGCCGACGCGTTCCGGCTTCGGCGCCGCGGCAGGCTTCGCGCTCTCGAAGGGGATGACCGTGCTCATGATCGCCTTGCGCTTGGGGTAGTTGGGCTTCGCGCGTTGCTCCAACCTTGTCAAGCCGAGTGCGGGTTGGCTACGTTCCCGTCCGGAATATGGGGAGGAACCATGACGATCGCCGAATGGTGCGTCTTCGGGACGCTGATGCTCTCGCTCCTGACGATCGTGTCGGTGAAATGGGCCGGCATCCGCGGGTTCGACAATTCGAAGCCGCGCGATCCCGACTTCTACGACGACCCGATCCGCGCGCGGGCGCTCGGCGCCCACCAGAACGGCATCGAGGCCTTCCCGTTCTTTGCATTCGCCGTGCTGCTCGCCGAATTCCGCGTCGGCCCGCTGCGGCTGATCGACGAGCTCGCGGTGCTGTTCCTGATCGTGCGGATCGCCTACGTCTTCACCTATATCGGCAACCGCCCGACTCTGCGCTCGATCCTCTGGAGCATCGGCTTCGCGATCAACATCGCGATCTTTTTCCTGCCCGCGATAAGGGGATATTTGACGAGTTGAGCGCGGCTCTCCGTTATCCTGTTATCCGTCATCCTGAGGAGCCGCGTAGCGGCGTCTCGAAGGATGCACGGCCCGGCTGGTGGCCGTTCATCCTTCGAGGCTCGCTTTCGCTCGCACCTCAGGATGACGGATCGTAGGGATGCGCTAGACTAACGACCTCAAAGGCACGTCGCCCGTTCGGCCGCGACATAACCGAGCAGCAGCCCGAGCCCGAACAGCAGCACCAGACCGGCGGCGGCGAACTCCAGGCCGCGCATGATGACCATGCCGCCGCCATCGCGCGCCGCGCTCAGCCGCTCCGCCAGGCCGCGCGCCGACACCGCGACCAGCGCGATCGCGGCCACGGTGATGGCGGTGCCGAGCCCCATCACGAAGGTCGCGGCAATGCCGGCCCAGAACAGGCCCTGCGCCAGCGCGAACACCAGCACCAGGATCGCACCCGAGCAGGGCCGGATCCCGACCGTGAGGATCGCGCCGAGGCCGCGCCGCCAGCCGCCGGGACCGGCGAGCTCGGCCGGCGTCGGCCCGTGCGAATGGCCGCAATGCTCGTCATGGACATGCTGCGCGTCATGATCATGATCGTGGCCGTGATGGTGATCGTGGTGATGATGGCCGTGATCGTCATGAGCATGGTCTTGGGCGTGACGATGATGGTGATCATGGCCATGGTCGTGGTCATGGTGGTCGTGATGATGCGCGCCGGCCATCGCCAGCGCCGGGCGCGGCACCTGCAGCGCGCGGAAGAAGCCGCCGCCCTTGACCCAGACCAGCCGGGCGCCGAACGCCGCGATCAGCGCGTAGCTTGCGATCTCGATCCCCTTCTCCGCCCCGCACATGGTCTTCGCCGTCGCATTGAGCAACCAGGCGCAGACGCCAACGATGAGAACGGCGACCAGCGACTGCATCAGCGCCGAGGCGAACGACAGCACGATGCCCCGTCGCGCAGTCTCGCGATTGGCGACCATGTAGGATGAGATCACCGCCTTGCCGTGGCCGGGGCCGGCGGCATGGAAGATCCCGTAGGCAAACGAGATCGCAAGCAGCGTCCAGACCGCCGAACCGTCGGATTTCGCGGCGCGGATGGTCTGCGATATCTCGCGATAAAACTCCGACTGCTTGGCCAGCAGCCAGCCAACCAGCCCGCCCTGGGGCTCCGCCGCACGCGGCGCACCGAACGGACTTTGTGCCAGCAGCGCATGAACGGCACCATCGAGGAGCGCCAATGCCGCCAGCACGGCAGCGGAGACGGCGAGGCCGCGGGTCACGCGGGAAACGATCGGCGTCATGGGCACTCCACCGTGATCTTGTTGGCGAACATCATGGCGAAGTTGCCGGCATTGCCGTCGAGGAAGTTCTGCTCGCCGAGCTTCGCCGCGGCGGCGGTGCCGTCATTCGGCCGCTCGAACTGCAGCTTGCAGTCCGCCGCGGTGCCGACCAGCTTGACCGGCTCCTTCTCGGCGAACTGGAAGTCGATGAAGTAGGTTGGGTCGAACACTTCGAGCGAGAGCTGCCTGGCCTTGAACGGCGTCTTCACCGGCAGGGTGAAGTGCAGCGTCAGCGCCGAATCCTTGTATTCGAGATAGTAGTCGACCGGCTCGGTGAACTTCTGCTTCTTGCCGTCGCCCTTGGCGAAGGTGAAGTAGGCGTATTCCTTCAGCGATTCGACGTTGGTCTGCGCCAGCGGCGCCAGCTCCTCACGGCTGTAGGCGCCTTTCACCTTGGTCTCGATGCCCTGCAGCGCGTAGGTCGAGAACATATCGTCGAAGGTCCAGGCGTGGCGGACCCCGCTGATGGTGCCGTCGGGCGCGTAGATCAGCTCGCTCCGGGCGGTGATCCAGACATGCGGATGGGCCTCGGCGGCCGCCGTGCCGAGCACGACAGATACCGCAAGCACCAGCCAGGCGATCAGGCGGCTGAAGGCGGGCCGCACCTTCAGGCCGCCTCGGGCGTTTCGAGCAGGCCGCGACGACGGAGTAGCGCGTCCGGCTCGGGCTCGCGGCCGCGGAAGGCGACATAGGCCTCCTCCGGATCGCGCGAGCCGCCCGACGAATAGATGTCGTCATGCAGCCGCTTGGCGGTCGCCGGATCGAAGATGTCGCCGGCCTCCTCGAAGGCGCCGAAAGCGTCGGCGTCCATCACCTCCGACCACATGTAGCTGTAATAGCCGGAGGCATAATGGTCGCCGGAGAAGATGTGGCCGAACTGGGTCGGCCGGTGCCGCAGCGAGATCTCGGCGGGCATGCCGATTTTCTCCAGCTCCTTCTGCTCGAAGGCCCTGATATCGCGGCTCGCCGCCGCCGGCTGGGTGTGGAATTCGAGGTCGACCAGCGCCGAGGAGACGAACTCCACCGTGGCGAAGCCCTGGTTGAACTTGCGCGCCGCGAGGAAGCGCTTGAGCAGGTCGTCCGGCAGCGCCTCCCCGGTCTGGTAGTGGCGTGCGAAGCGCTGCAGCACCTCGGGCCGCTCCTGCCAGTGCTCGTAGAGCTGCGAGGGCAGCTCGACGAAGTCGGTGAACACCGATGTCCCCGACAGCGACGGATAGGTCACGTCGGAGAGCATGCCGTGCAGGCCATGGCCGAACTCGTGGAACAGGGTCCGCGCATCGTCGGGCGACAGCAGCGACGGCGCGCCGTCGGCGCCCTTGGCGAAGTTGCAGACATTGATGACCAGCGGCGCGACGGCGCCATCGAGCTTCTGCTGGTCGCGCAGCGAGGTCATCCAGGCGCCGGAGCGCTTCGAGGGCCGCGCGAAGTAGTCGCCGTAGAACAGCGCCTTGTGCTTGCCGTCGCGGCCCTTGACCTCCCAGACCCGGACGTCCGGGTGCCAGACCGGCACGTCCTTGCGCTCCTCGAAGGTGACGCCGAACAGGCGGGTGGCGCAGTCGAAGGCGGCCTCGATCATGTGGTCGAGCACCAGATAGGGCTTGATCGCGGAATCGTCGAAATTGGCGCGGCGCTGGCGCAGCTTCTCGGCGTAGTAGCGCCAGTCCCAGGACGCCAGGGTGAAATTGCCGCCCTCTTCAGTGATCAGCGCCTGCAACGCGTCGCGGTCGGCGAGCGCCCGCGCCCGCGCCGGCTTCCAGACCCGCTCCAAGAGGCCGCGCACCGCCTCCGGCGTCTTGGCCATGGAATCCTCGAGGCGATAGGCGGCGTAGGTCGGGAAGCCCAGGATCTTCGCGGTCTCCTCGCGCAGCGCGAGGATCTCGACGATGGTCGCATTGTTGTCGTTGGCGTTGCCATTGTCGCCGCGGGCTGTGAAGGCCTTGTAGACCTTCTCGCGCAGGTCGCGCCTGCCGGAGCTCTGCAGGAACGGCTCGACCGAGGAGCGCGACAGCGTCACGATCGCCTTGCCGGGCATGCCGCGCTGTTCCGCCGCGGCCTTGGCGGCCGCCACGAATGTGTCGGAGAGGCCGGCGCGGTCGTCCTCGCCGAGCTCCATGGACCACTCCTGCTCGTCGCCGAGCAGATGATGGCTGAACGAGGTCCCGAGATGGGCGAGCCGCTCGTTGATCTCGGCCATGCGGGCCTTGGCCGCGTCGTCGAGCCCGGCGCCGGAGCGGTGGAAGCGGGTATAGGTGCGCTCCAGCAGCCGCATCTGCTCGCCGGTCAGGCCGAGCGAAGCGCGCTTCTCGTGCAGCATGGCGATGCGGCCAAACAGCACAGCGTTCATCATGATCGGATTCCAGTGCCGCGCCATCCGGGGCGAGACCTCCTTGTCGATCTCGAGGATCGCGGGGCTCGAATGGGCCGAGACCAGGTCGTAGAACACCGCCGAGACCTTCGACAGCAGCTTGCCGGAGCGCTCCAGCGCCGTGATGGTGTTGTCGAAGTCGGGCAGCGCCGGATCATGGGTGATCGCAGCCACTTCAGCCGAATGGTCGGCGAAGGCCTGCTCGAAGGCGGGGAGGAAATGCTCCGGCTTGATCTCGGCGAAGGGCGGCGTCTCGAGCGGCGTCTGCCATGCCTTCAGGAGGGGGTTGGCCAAATTCTGGACCTCGGCTTCTGCGCTGGTTTCTGACATCGAATGTCCCGTCTTTCGCCTTGAAAATGCGGCCCAATCTATATCACGCGATACGGCATTTTTGGGCCTTTTGCGCTTGAAAGATGGGCACTTTTCGGAGAGATTGCGCCCCCTGAACAGGACCTATTCCATGACCATGCAGCCCTCCACCTCAGGCAACCGCACCATCGCCTGGCCGAGCGTCATCACCGTCATCTCGGCGGCGATCCTGATCGGCGCGGAAGTGTTCGGCGCGGCGTTCGCCGGCGGCTGGGCGCTCGCGATCCTGCTTGGGCTCAGTGATGTCGGCGCGCACATCCTGCAGGCCGTGCTGTTCGGCATCGGCGTCCTGATCATAATCGCCTTCATCCGCGCGGCGCAGCGCGTCGAGCCGTTCACGCGTCGCGCCTGACCGCTGCGATTCAAGAAAGCGCTGCGGCACAGGGCTAAAACGCCACACGCTTCCTTAGTCATTCTTAACAGCCGTTCATCTTCACCGCCCCGACCGTGTGCTGCGCGCGAGATCGCAAGCACGCGTTAGGGAAATTTGTCGCTACCGCAAAAAAAATCTTGCACCCCGAATTCAAAAGATTTATTTCCTGCCTTGCCCAATTTCGCACGTGCCTGTGGTCGTGTGTCAGTCGGTAGGTATCCGGACAAGAGGCCGGACAGCCGCCAAGGGGTGGAAGAACCGAGGGTCGCTTACGTCCATCAGGACACGAGGCGGCCAGCCTCCCTCTCCAGGGATGCCGTTGAAGGTCTCACCACTCTTTGCAACCGTGACTGGCAGCCGGAGGCGAACCGGCGCACCCCGCTCTCAACGGGGGACGCGACTTAAAGCAACGACGGATCGGGCTTTTTTGGTCTCTACCGGCAGTCCAACGCCGGCGCGGGCTACTGAAAAGGCTTGTCCTTCATTGCCAGGTGAGCGGGCGGGAAACTCTCCCAACCAATCCACGGCAGCACAGTCTGGTTTGAGTCTTTTGGCTTCGTTGCGCCTCCATCGCGCAATGTGGCCAGAGCACTCCTATCCGACGTCACGTTGATGCGGATCCCGTCGCTGGGGCCGTTGGAGAGTGCCATGACCGAACGTATCCAGGAATTCCTGCGTCACCGCCGCAGCGAAGGTCGCGACACCGAGCCGTGCCTCGTCGTCGACCTCGACGTCGTGCGCGACAATTACCAGACCTTCGCGAAGGTGCTGCCGGACAGCCGCGTGTTCTATGCGGTCAAGGCCAACCCGGCGCCCGAAGTGCTGTCGCTGCTCGCCTCGCTCGGCTCCTGCTTCGACACCGCGACCGTCGCGGAGATCGAAATGGCGCTGGCCGCCGGCGCGACGCCGGACCGCATCTCCTATGGCAACACGATCAAGAAGGAGCGCGACATCGCGCGTGCCTTCGCGCTCGGCATTCGCCTGTTCGCGGTCGACTGCGCCGCCGAGGTCGAGAAGATCTCCCGCGCCGCTCCCGGCGCCAAGGTGTTCTGCCGCATCCTCTATGATTGCGCCGGCGCCGAGTGGCCGCTGTCGCGCAAGTTCGGCTGCGACCCGGAGATGGCGGTCGACGTGCTCGACCTCGCCAAGCGCCTGGGGCTGGAGCCGTGCGGCATCTCGTTCCATGTCGGCTCGCAGCAGCGCAAGGTGAAGGCGTGGGACCGCGCGCTCGCGATGGCCTCGACCGTGTTCCGTGACTGCGCCGAGCGCGGGATCAACCTCACCATGGTCAACATGGGCGGTGGTTTCCCGACCAAGTACCTCAAGGACGTTCCGCCGGTCCTGCAGTATGGCCGGTCGATCTTCCGCGCGCTGCGCAAGCATTTCGGCAACCAGATCCCGGAGACGATCATCGAGCCGGGCCGCGGCATGGTCGGCAATGCAGGCATCATCGAGACCGAAGTCGTTCTGATCTCGAAGAAGAGCGACGAGGACGAGGTGCGCTGGGTCTATCTCGACATCGGCAAGTTCGGCGGTCTCGCCGAGACGATGGACGAGTCGATCCGCTACGCCATCCGCACCCCGCATGACGGGGCGGACATGACGCCGTGCGTGCTCGCGGGCCCGACCTGCGATAGCGCCGACGTGCTGTACGAGAAGCTGCCGTATCCGCTCCCGGTGACGCTCGAGATCGGCGACAAGCTGCTGATCGAAGGCACCGGCGCCTATACGTCGACCTACTCGTCGGTGGCGTTCAACGGCATTCCGCCGCTGAAGACCTACCACATCTGACCTGCCTCCTTTTCGAGGCCTGATAAACCGGGAGCCGGCCCCGCCGGCTCCTTCCCGATCATTTTTGATTTTCTGAACGACGCTTGCCGCGGCGTACGACACGCCGTTGCAAGCGGGGACTGACGTGCCATGACTGCAAAACGGAACACCCCCGTTGCCCTCATCCGACAAGCCGCTCCGTTCGCGATCCGTGCGGAGCGAGCCTCGGACGTCGTCGCGCGTGAGGCGCTGCTGGATGCCTGCTTTGGCGAAAATCGCCATGCCCGCATTTGCCAGCGCCTGCGCGACGGACGCGCGCCCGCCGAAGGCCTGAGCCTTGCGGCCGTGCGCCAGGACGGCCGGTTGGTTGGAACCGTGCGGTTGTGGCACGTCAGCGCGGGGGGCCGCAGCGCGCTGATGCTGGGGCCGCTGGCAGTCGACGACGACTGCCGCGGCCTCGGCGTCGGCGCCGCGCTCATGCAGCGTGCGCTGGCCGTGGCCAAGGCGCGTGGCCATGGCGCGGTGATCCTGCTCGGCGACGCGCCCTACTACGCCCGTTTCGGCTTCTCTGCCGGCAAGACCGGCGAGCTGTCGCTGCCTGGTGCTTTCGAGCGCGACCGGCTGCTCGGCCTCGAGCTTGTCGAGGGCGCGCTGGATGGCGCCTGGGGCATGATCACGCCGACCGGCGCTGTGCCTAAAGTGAAGGCATCGCGGAGCCGGAAGGCACCGCTCGCCGTGCCGCACGCGGCGTAGGGCGGGCCGCCATGTCGGAGCACATTCCCGCAACCGATGGCGCGCGCCCGCGTTGGCGCGGCCTGGTCACCACGGTCATGCTGATCCTGATCTCGGTCATGATCGTCAGGGACATCCTGATCCGGCGCTGGATCGGCACGCCGCCGTCCCCGCCGGACACCACGCAGCAGTCGCACTAGCGCCGGCTCGCAGGGCCAAAACCCAAGTCAGAATCTCAAGTCAGAATACCAGGTCAGAATCCGGGGGTTGCGCGGGCGGCAAAAATGCCCGTAAACCCCGCGCAAAGCCATTTTCAGCCGAGGTCCGACATGTCCCGCCACCTGATTTCCACCGGCTCTCCGTTCGAGAAGACCGCCGGCTACAGCCGTGCCGTGATCGACGGCGACTTCGCCTTCGTCGCCGGAACCACCGGCTACGACTACAGCACCATGACCATGCCCGCCGATGTCACGAGCCAGTCACGGAACTGCTTCAAGACCATCGAAGCTGCCCTCAGGGAGGGCGGCTTCGCGATGGCCGACATCGTCCGCGCGACCTACTACCTCACCGACGTCAATGACGCGGACGCCCATTTCGCGGTCTGCGGCGAGGTTCTCGGCGACATTCGCCCGGCGGCGACACTGCTGATCGTCGCGGGGCTCTACAAGCCCGAGATGAAGGTCGAGATCGAAGTCACCGCGAAGCGTCGCAACCCCTGATCCACTCTACCCGCCGCTAGGCACTCTCCTGGAGAAAATGATGAGTCCCTCCTCGCAGATCTACGCGAAGATCACCGGCCCCATCGTGATGGTCGGCTTCGGCTCCATCGGCAAAGGCACGTTGCCGCTGATCGAGCGGCACCTCGACTACGACAAGTCGCGCGTCACCGTGATCGATCCCAAGGACGAGGGCCGCAAGGCACATTGCGAGCAGCACAATGTACGGTTCATCCAGAAGGCCGTGACCAGGGACAATTATCGCGAATTGCTGACCCCGCTGCTCACTGAAGGCGGCGGCCAGGGTTTTTGCGTCAATCTCTCGGTCGATACCGGCTCCACCGACATCATGGAGCTCTGCAACGAACTTGGCGCTCTTTATATCGACACCGTCAACGAGCCCTGGCTCGGCTTCTATTTCGATTCGTCGAAGGGCCCGGAAGCGCGCTCCAACTACGCGCTTCGCGAAGTGACGCTGGCCGCCAAGAAGGCGCGCCCGGCGGGCTCGACGACGGCCGTCTCCTGCTGTGGCGCCAATCCCGGCATGGTTTCCTTTTTCGTCAAGCAGGCGCTGCTCAATGTCGCCGCTGACCTGAAGCTCAATGCCCCCAAGCCGAAGACCAAGGCCGAATGGGCGGACCTGATGCGGCAGGCTGGTATCAAGGGCATCCACATCGCCGAACGCGACACCCAGCGCGCCAAGTTGCCGAAAGAGCCTGATGTCTTCGTCAACACCTGGTCGGTGGAAGGTTTCCTGTCGGAAGGCGTGCAGCCGTCCGAACTCGGTTGGGGCACCCATGAAAAATGGATGCCCGAGAATGCGCGTACCCACGAAGCCGGCTGCGGCGCAGCGATTTATCTGATGCAGCCCGGCGCCAACACACGCGTGCGGACCTGGTGCCCGACCCGCGGCGCGCAGTATGGCTTCCTCGTCACGCACAACGAGTCGATCTCGATCGCCGATTACTTCACGGTGCGTGACGCATCGGGCAAGGCGATCTACCGGCCGACCTGCCACTATGCCTATCACCCGGCTGACGATGCCGTGCTGTCGCTGCATGAAATGTTCGGCCGCGCAGCGAAGATGCAGGAAAAGCACCACATCCTCGACGAGAACGAAATCGTCGACGGCATCGACGAACTCGGCGTGCTGCTGTTCGGCCATGACAACAATGCCTACTGGTACGGCTCGCAGCTCTCGATCGAAGAGACCCGCAAACTCGCGCCCTATCAGAACGCCACCGGCCTGCAGGTGACCTCGGCCGTGCTCGGCGGCATGGTGTGGGCGCTGGAAAACCCGAACCAAGGCATCGTCGAAGCCGACGAGATGGATTTCGATCGTCTGCTGGAAATCCAGCTGCCGTATCTCGGCCCGGTGAAGGGATTCTACACCGACTGGACCCCGCTGACGGATCGTCCGGGACTGTTTCCGGAAGATATCGACACGAGTGATCCCTGGCAGTTCCGGAATATCCTGGTGCGGTGATCGACCACCACGCCTTGAGAACGAATGCCCGGCCTCGCGCCGGGCATTTTGCTGTCAGCCGCCGCTCACTTCGCCATGTAGTCGAATGCCACCGAGCCGAGGCCGAGCGTCAGGTCCGCCTTGTAATGCAGCGCCGAGACCACCTCGCGCACCGGCAGGCGGGCGACGTCGCACAGCGCGTGCGGAAACAGGCCGAGCGCGGCGGGACCGGTCCAGGCTTCCTTCAGCACGACATCGTCGAGATGAAAGCGCACCAGCTCGCAGATCCGCGGGGTGCCGTCGACATGCGGGATGATCTTCAGGATGAAGTTCGGCGCCTTCATCGCATTCAGCACGGTGTCGTGGTCGACCTTGCGGTGCTTGTAGCCCATGGTGGCGGAGGCGCAGAGCACCGAGCCGTAATGCAGCGAGCCGACCAGGACATCGCTTTCGATCTCGATCTTCGGCCGCGCCAGCTTCTTCGGAAATCCCCACAGCTCGCGGCCGCCCGCGATCGGGGCCTCGTCGTCGAGATACATCGCGTGGGTATAGGCCCCGAGTTCGCCCTTGAAGCGGACCGGGATCACCTGCCCGGTCTCGGTGTAGTCGCCGAAGCCGGTCGAGTCGGGCATGCGGATGAATTCATATTTCACCACCGGCTCGGCGACCTCGAGCGGCTCCGGCACCACGGCCGCGAGCGCTTCCGGGTCGGTCTTGTAGGTGATGATGAAATATTCGCGGTCGAAGAACCGGTACGGCCCCGGCGGGAACGACGGGTTGGTGAGCGGCATCGAATAGGCGGTGCGGCGGACGTCCTCGATCTTCATGAAAGGCCCCGATCTGTCGTTGGCGAGACGGCAGATTATGGCGGGCGCCGGCGGCGGAGGCGAGACCGTATAAGCGGCAGCGTTCGTCAAATGCGCGTCACAATGCGCTGACCGGCAGCGCCTATTTCTTCTCGATCGGCGGCGCAGTCTTCTCGGCGGGTGCCGGCGGCAATGCCGGCCTGGCGCCGGCCTTCTGCGCGTCGGCGTCGGGACGGGCCGGCTGCGGCGCCGGCGTGGTCGGCCGCTCGCCGCCCGGCTTCGATTCGGCCGGCGGCGCGGTCTGCTGCGGCTCGGGCGACGGCGTGGTCTGGAGCGGCTGGGTCGCCTGCGCCATCTCCTGCGGCGGGGCCGCGTTGATCGCGTGCAGCGACAGCACCGCGATCGCGACGCCCGCCACCACCAGCGTGGAGGCGATCATCATGTCGTTCCGCAGCCTGGTCCGATCCGCAGCCATCTCGTTCACCTGCATTGTCAGCGAGGTCAACGATTCCGTCACGGCATGGTTCCGAAGTGTCCGGTTACGGAACCCAGCGTCAATCCGTGGTGCTGATCTCCCAGGTCGCGTGCCGCACGCCGGGCTGATGCTGCAGGTCGACCACCACGGCATTCAGCTCGTTGGGGTCGACCGCGGTGGAGACTAGTGTTGCCACGATCTCCAGGAAGTCGTCGCCGGCCTCGACCACATTGACATCGGCGACCGGATAGTTCGCGGCCTCGAGCTTTTCGACCACGCGGTCGCGCATGTCGGGCAGCGCCTCGGGAGTGACCGCGAGCTTGAAGTAGTAGGTCGCCTCCGAGGCCTTCTCGTTCAGCGGGATGCGGTTGATGGCGTTGACCAGCGGGCGCAGCAGCGTGTTGCCGGCGATCACGAACACGGTCAGCGCCGCCGCCTGCGCGACCAGATCGGCGCCGGCGCAGGAGCCGACCGCGGCCGAGGCCCACAGCGTCGCCGCGGTGTTGAGGCCGCGCACATCCATGCCCTGCTTCATGATGACGCCGGCGCCGAGGAAGCCGATTCCCGACACCACATAGGCGATCACCCGCACCGCGCCGTCGGCACCCGCCAGATGCATTGCGAGATCGACGAAGGCGGCCGCGCCGACCGCGACCAGCACGTTGGTGCGCAGCCCCGCAGTACGCTGCCGGTACTGCCGCTCGGCGCCGATCAGCGTGCCGAGCACGAAGGCGGTCGTCAGGCTGACCAGCGTGTCGATGAAGTCGGCGAGCTGGAATGTCGTGAGAAACCGCATGACGCTACCCCGGCCTAGCGCTTCGGATGCCGCGATCTCTTACATTTCCAGGATGCCCGCGTCACCATCTTCCGTGCCGAAGGCGAGCAGCGTGCCCTTGGCATTCCATCCGAGCGCAGACACCGCAGTGCCGGCGTTCCGCCGCACCAGGATCTCGGCGCCGTCTTCGAGCCGGACCATCAGCACGGTGCCGTCGGCATAGCCGACCGCCATGACGTCGTTCTTCGGATGGCAGGCGACCACCGCGACTCGCGCCGGCATCGGCGCCAGCATCGCCGGCTCCTTGCCCATCGGCCCGTCCTTGCTGGTGAACGGCCAGACGATCACGGTATCGGCGCCCGAGGTCGCGAGCCCCTTGCCGCCGGCGCTCCATGACATCGAGCGCACCCGGCCGGGATAGCCGCTCATCCGCATGTGCCTGTTGTCGGCGAGCCGCCAGCCATGCATCGCCGGCTCGTGCATCGCGGTGACGAGGAATTTGTTGTCCGGGCTGAACATGACGGCGAGATGCGAGCCGGCCCATTCCAGGAATTCCGGATTGGCCGCCATGTTGGGAAACCACAGTGTCACGCCGTTGTAATGCGCGATCGCAAGCCGCAGGCCCTTCGGCGCAAACGCCAGCCCGCCGACGGTCGACGGCACCTCGAAGGTTTTGGCCTCGCCCTTGGCGCCCTGGACGAACGCGGTCTTGCCCGCCGACCACGCCACGGTGCCGTCGCCATGCAGCGCGACATTGTCGATCCAGCGCCGCTTGGCGTCGGTCGCGAGCGTCGAGGTCTCGCCCTTGGCGTCGATCGCGATCAGCTTGCCGTCGTCACCGCCGGTGACAATCCGCTTGCCGTCGGACGCCGCGCACAGGATGGCGCCGAAATGCGTCTCTGTCCGCGTGATCTCACCGTCGGCGGTCGCGATCGCGACACCCTCCTCGGCGCCGACGAAGAACGCGCGGTCCCCGAGGAAATGCACCGAGCTAACAGCCGCGCCGAGCGGGAGCTGCTTGACGCGGTCGGTGATCGAAACGATGGAAGAAGGGGCCTCGCCCGGATCGAACTCTTTCATCACGTGGTGATGCACTGCTCGAAGCCGTCGCGGATCGCCTGCTCGGGCAGTTCGCGACCGATGAACACGACGCGGCTCTCGCGCTTCTCGCCGTCCTTCCATTTCCGCTGGTGGTCGCCCTCCAGCATCATGTGGACGCCCTGGAACACGTAGCGGTCGTCATCGCCGGTGAAGGCGAGGATGCCTTTCGAGCGCAGGATCTTCTGGCCCTCGGTGGCGACGAGCTGTTGCAGCCAAGGCATGAACTTGGTCGCGTCGAGCGGCTTCTCCGAGCGCAGCGACAGCGATTGCATGTCCTCGTCGTGATAGTGCTTCAGCCCATGGCCATGGCCATGGCCGTGATCATGATGATGGTGGTGATCATGGTCGTGATGATGATGATCGTGGTCGTCGCCGGCCTCGAGGAAATCGGGCTCGATCTCCAGGATGCGGTCGAGGTCGAACGCGCCGCGCTCCAGCACGTCGGCGATTCCGACCTGGCAGCGCTCAGTGCGATGCAGCTTGGCATACGGATTGATGCCGCGGATGCGGGCCTCGACCTCGGCAAGCTCGGGCTTGGAGACGAGGTCAGTCTTGTTCAGCACGATGACGTCGGCGAACGCGATCTGGTTCTTGGCTTCCGGCGCGTCCTTCAGACGGTCGCTCAGCCATTTGGCATCGGCGACGGTCACGACAGCATCGAGCCGGGCGTTCTTCTGCACGTCCTCGTCGACGAAAAAGGTCTGCGCGACCGGCGCCGGATCGGCGAGGCCGGTGGTCTCGACGATGATGGCGTCGAACTTGCCCTTGCGCTTCATCAAGCCGTCCATGATGCGGACGAGGTCGCCGCGCACCGTGCAGCAGACGCAGCCGTTGTTCATCTCGAACACTTCCTCATCGGCGCCGATGATGAGGTCGTTGTCGATGCCGATCTCGCCGAATTCGTTGACGATGACGGCGTATTTCTTGCCGTGGTTTTCCGACAGGATGCGGTTGAGCAAGGTGGTCTTGCCGGCGCCGAGATAGCCCGTCAGCACGGTCACAGGAATTTTTTGCGAAGCTTCAGCCATAACAACTCCGGGAACTTGGGTCCGCGCTCAATCCCCGGCAGGGAGGCCCCTGCCCCTAGTCGGCGAGCGCGCTGGTCAGGGCCTTTATATTGTGCCTGACCATATCAATGTAAGTGGGGACTTGGCCCTTTTCGCCGGTCAAACTGTCCGAATACAGGGTGCCGCCGACCCTGGTCCCGGTCTCGGCCGCGATCCGCTCGATCAGGCGCGGATCGCTGATGTTTTCGAGAAAAACTGCTGGAATTTTTTCAGCTCTGATCTGGGAAATGATGGCCGCGATATCGCGTGCGCTGGGCTCGGAATCGGTGGAGACCCCGAGCGGGGCGATGAAGGCGACGCCATAGGTATCGGCGAAATAGCCGAAAGCGCCGTGGGTCGAGATCACCTTGCGCCGGCCTTGCGGTATTTTCGCCACCGCTTCCCGCACCTCGCGGTCCAGCGCGTCGAGCTTCGCCAGATAGGCCTCGGCGTTGGCCTTGAAGGTCGCGGCATCGCTGGGGGACGCGGCGACCAGCGCCTCGCGGATGTTGCCGACATAGATTTTTGCATTGACGACCGATTGCCAGGCATGCGGATCCTCATGGCCGCCACGCTGGCGCGGCGTGATCCCCGTCGTCGCCACCACGACCGGCGCCTTGCTGCCGGAGGCCTGCAGCAGCCGAGGCATCCAGCCCTCGAAGCCGAACCCATTGACGACAAGCAGCCGCGCAGAACCGACTCTCTTGGCGTCCGCCGGCGTCGGCGCATAGACATGGGCGTCACCGTCGGGCCCGACCAGCGCCGTGACATCGACCCTGTTACCACCGACGTTGCGCACCATATCGGCAAGGATCGAGAAGCTCGCCACCACGTTGATGCGTTCCGCGGCGTGCGCCGGACCGCTCGCCACCACCAGCGCCAGACAAATCAACCCAAGCAAACGCCGCATCGCACTCACGCCTCGAGATGGCGGCCGGGGAACAGCTGCCGCACCAAACCACTGACATTGCCGAACAGCAGCGACACCAGATAGAGCCCGGCCGCGACCAGGATGATCGCGGGGCCGGAGGGAATCCGGGTCTGGTACGACAGCACCAGCCCGGCATAACCGGACACAATCGCGCTCGCGACCGCGATGCAGATCATCGTGGTGATGTCGCGCGACCAGAACCGCGCGATGCCGGCGGGCAGGATCATCAGCCCGACGCCGAGCAGCGTGCCGAGCGCATGGAAGCCGTTGACGAGGTTGACCACGACCAGCGCGAGGAAGGCGAGATGCGCCGGCGCGCCGGCCCGGCTCACAGTGCGCAGGAACACCGGATCGACGCATTCGATCACCAGCGGACGATAGATCACCGCGAGCACCAAGAGCGTGATGGTGGCGTTGAACGCGATCACCAGCAGGGTCTGGTCGTCCATCGCTAGGATGTTGCCGAACAGCACATGCAGCAGGTCGATATTGGTGCCCTTGATGGAAACAATCGTGACACCGAGCGCGAGCGAGACCAGATAGAAGGTCGCAAGCGAGGCGTCCTCCTTCAGCTCGGTGGTGCGGGCGACCAGGCCCGCGAGCAGCGCCACAGTAAAGCCCGCGATCAGGCCGCCGGTCGTCATCGCGAACAGATTGAGCCCGGATAGCAGGAAGCCGATCGCTGCCCCCGGCAGGATCGCATGCGCCATGGCGTCGCCGACCAGGCTCATCCGCCGCAGCATCAGGAACACGCCAATGGGCGCGCCGCCGAGCGACAGCGCGATCACCGCCGCGAGCGCGCGGCGCATGAACTCGAATTCGGTGAAGGGCGTGATCAGCGCGTCTGAAAGCATTGGCGTCAGGCGGCCCGTGAACTTGGATCGGCGGCGCAAGCGCCGGCGCTATCGTCGAACGCCTCGCACATCCGCATCGCGACCATCAGATTGTCTGCGGTCAGCGCCTCTGCGGTCGGGCCCCATTCCACCGGACCGCGCGCCAGGAGCAGCGTCTCCGGGAAATTGTTGCGCACCATGTCGAGGTCGTGCAGCGCCGCCAGCACCGTGCGCCCCTCGCCGTTCCAGCGCTTCACCAGCGCCAGCAAATCGGCCGTGGTCTTGGCGTCGATGGCGTTGAACGGCTCGTCGAGCACGATCAGACGGGCGTCCTGCAGCAGCACGCGCGCGAACAGCATGCGCTGCATCTGGCCCCCCGACAGCGTGCCGATCGGGCGGTTCTCAAAACCGTTGAGGCCGACGGCGGCGAGTGCCGCCAGGATCTTGTCGCGCGCGCCCTTGCCGATTCCGCCGAAGAAGCCGGTCGAGCGCCACAGCCCGGTGCCGACGAAGTCGAACACCGAGATCGGGAAGGTGCGGTCGATGTCGGCGGACTGCGGCAGATAGGCGATGTCGCGATGGTCGAGCCCGTCGAGATCGATCACGCCCGACAGCGGCTTGAGCACGCCGGCGATGCCGCGCAGCAGCGTCGACTTGCCGGCGCCGTTCGGGCCGATCACGGCAAGCAGCGCGCCCGCCTCGACGGCACCGTTGAGATGATGCACCGCCGGGTGGCGGTCATAGCCAAGGGTAACGTCCCGGAATGTGACAAGCGCACCCATACTCACCTCATCGCCAGCCAGACCACGCCCCACAGGCACGCAGAGACCGCAACCGCCGCGGCCAGCCGCGCCGGCACGGTCATGCGCAGGATCGACCAATGCGCGGCCTGGGCCGGATGCCCCGCCGGGCCGTGACTGTGGGCGTGCGGATGGGGGTGGTCGTGGTGGTGGTGCTCGTGGGTATGTGTATGCGCCATGGACAGACTGTTATATTATAACATAACGCGAGTCTACAAACGAGGAACTCATGGCGGATGCGCAAAACCGGGAGAGATTCGAGCTGCGCCGGCAGAGTGACGACCTCGTCTATCTCTTCGTCCGCAAGACCCGCCCCGATGGAACCGTCGGCTACCAGCGCCAGGATCAGGATCTCTGGATTGAGCACCGGCCGGATTGGGGCTGGGTCGCCTGGGACCCGGAAAGCCAGTCCTGCACCGGCCGTCCCTGGAACGTGCTGCCGGCCGACCAGGTCGACCACCCGCCGGAAGGCGACTGGGTGAGCCGCAAGGGGGCGAAGTCGTATGTCTATCGGCTGGTGTATGTGAGCTAGGCGAAGGGTCATCGCGGCGCGGGCCCTCCGTTCGTCGCGGCGGCGCAGACGGAGACGGAAATGGGGATATTGCTCGATTCAAGATGTCAAACACGCGGTGTCATCACCCGCGCATGCGGGTGATCCGGTAATCCAGAGGCGTCGGTGATTGAATCGAGAGGCCGCGGCGTACTGGATCGCCCGGTCAAGCCGGGCGATGACAGTTGTGGGTGGGACGTACCTTCGCATTCTCGCGACATGTTTTGCCCGAGTTCTACTCTTCGTTTCGCCCTCTCTCTCGCAGAGGGCGCAGGGAAAGCCGGGTGCCGATCCCATCCATGGGCCCCGCCTTTCAGACCGCAGCGAGCGGCAGGCGGCCTGACGCCGATCCGGCTTCACTGCGCCTTCGTTGCAGCGTCGGTGTCGTAGACCACACCGCAGACCCTGTGCGCGTAGCAGGAGCGCAGATGACATCGTTGGTCCAGCGCACAGCCGCCGTAGATCAGGGCGAAATAGCCGAGCACGGCGAAGGCGGTCACGCCAAGAAGGCATCTGGTCCAGATATCCATCGACGACGACCTTAATCCATTCGGCAGCGAGACCGCCAAGGGCTCGGCTCCTTTTTGTGCACCCCAACCGCAAACAGGTTCGGGCCGCCGGCCCTGCTGACACCATGCTGTCAGCAGGACGGGCGTACGCAGACCTTGCACGGGTGCAACCCCGGGCAGGGATTGGGAGGAAGCGCGGCATGCACGATCGCTCGTCTCAGATCGCCCCACAGCGACCGAGCTTGATCACGTCAGTTCTTGGCCTTGGCGTATTCCTGATCCCGTTCGATGTGACCGCTGTCGTGGTTGCGCTGCCGGGCATTGCTGGGGATCTCGGGTTTGCCGTTGCCGGAGCCGCCTGGGTCATCGACGCCTACAGCCTGGCACTCACCGGCGCGCTGCTGGCATCGGGCGCACTCGCGGACCGCTTCGGTCGCCGGCGTGCGATGCTGGCCGGCAACATCGTGTTTCTGCTGGGTTCGATCGCCTGCGGTGCGGCGACGAGCGGTCCGCTGCTGCTCGCTGCACGGGCCCTGCAGGGTATCGGCGCGGCCTTCCTGATCACGGGCGCGATCGCGCTGGTCGCCGGGGCATTTCCCCATCAGGGCCAACGGGCAAGGGTCTTCGGCACCATTGGGGTGATCTCGGGCGTTGCCATGGCGCTTGGCCCAACCTTGGGGGGCCTGCTCGCTGCCTGGTGTGGCTGGCGCTGGATCTTCCTTGCCAATATCCCGTTTTGCCTGGCGCTCGCGCTCGCCGTGCCACGGATTATCACCGAGACGCATGAGCCGGGCGGGCGCCCGCTCGATCCTGTTGGCATCGTGCTGCTGACGCTGTCGCTGGGTCTCGCCATCGACGCGTTGTTGAGACATGACGCCTCGCCGATCGTGAGAGCGACCGGCCTGATCGCAGGCGTGGCGACCGCCTTCGGGTTCGTCTGGCAGCAGTGGCGCAGCCTCAATCCGGTGCTCGACCCGCGCGTGTTCGCGACAGCACCGATGATCGGGGTCGGCGTGTCGTTGACCGCCCTCCAGTTCGGTTACTGGGCAACACTGGTCTATCTGCCCCTGTTCTTGAGCGCCGGTCTGCATGTCAGCATGGACGTGGCGGGTGTGGCGCTGCTTGCGGCAACGTTGCCAATGCTGCTGGTCCCGCTGCTGGGTGGGCGCTTTGTCACCCGATGGGGCTGGCGGCGCTTCTTCATGGCGGCCCTTGGTGTTGTCGCTTCGGGAGACGCGCTGCTTGTGGTTGCCGCGCTGTCTGCCGACGCCGCGATCCGCGGCATCGCGACGTCGGCCGGCATGCTGACGATCGGCATCGGAGCAGCACTGGCGAACCCGCAATTGGGAAACGTCGCCTTGGCCCTCGCTCCGCCGGCGCAGGCGGGCATGGCCTCCGCCATGACAATGATCGTCCGTCAGGCCGGCTTTGCCGTCAGCATTGCCGCGCTGGGGGCGATGCTCAAGACAACGGATATGGCGTCGGCATTCGCGGCTCCATTCGTGCTCTCGACAATCGGGGCCATCGTCGGCGCGGTCGGTGCCGCGACGCTGTTTCCTGGTGCGCAGACCGAAATCTAAGAAGGCCAGGCGGGTCAGCGCTAAACGCGCGCCCTATCCCTTTGTCATTCCGGGGCGCGCCACTTGGCGCCGGCCCGGAATCCATTCCTCCATGGAGTATGCGGCCCGATGGATTCCGGGCTCGTGCTTCGCACGCCCCGGAATGACGAAAGCTGTTCACGCCTCCCGCGCGTAGCTCTTCAGCCTCGCCTCGAGCACCGCCATCACCTGGTCGCGGACCGGATCGCGGGAGCCTTTCAGCCAGGCGGCGGCGAGCGGCAGGCGGCCGGCGGCGCTGCCGCGCTTGAGTCTGAGGGGAACGAAACGCACGCCCGGGATCGCCATCCGTGCGGTCCATCGCGGCACGATGGCAACGCCGAGCCGCGCCGCGACCATGTTGACGATGGTCTGCTTCTCGTCGGCGATCTCCTGGATGCGCGGCGTCAGCCCGGCCTCGTCGAACAGCTTTGTCGTGAGATCGTGGCTGTGCGGCCGCGAGCGGCGCTCCGGCACGATCAAAGGCTGATCGGCGATATCGGGCAGCACGATCTGCTTGCGCCGCGCCAGCGCATGTGTGTGCGACAGCGCCACCACGGCGGTTTCCTGCAGCAGCGGAGTGAACTCGATGCGCCGATCGGGCCGCTCCGGCGGGCGCACGAAAGCGAGATCGAGCGCGCCCGACAGCAGTTTTGGCAATAGCCGGATGGTCTTTTCCTCGAGCAGTTGCACAGCGACTTCGGGATGGATCGCGCGGAGGTCGCGCAGCAGCGGCGGCAGCAGGCCGGCCGCGGCGCTGTCGATCGCGCCGATCCGGAACCGCCGCGCCTGCGGCTTGCGCAGACGGTGGCGAAAGCCGTCCTCGATCGCCTCGGCGCGACCGAGCAGCGCGCGGCCCTCGCGCAGCAGCACAGAGCCGTCCTCGGTCAACGACACCGCACGCGTGGTGCGCGCAAACAGCCGCACTCCGAGATCTTCTTCCAGCAGCTTGATGTGGCGGCCGAGCGCCGACGGCATCATTTGCAGGCGCTGCGCAGCGCGGCCGAAATGCAGTTCCTCGGCAGCCGCGACGAAGCAGCGAAGCTGGTGCAGTTCCAAGATGCTGGCTCCTTTAGACATCGATTCCGTCATGCCCGGCCTTGTGCCGGGCATCCACGTCTTGGCGGCACGAAGAAAGACGTGGATAGCCGGGACGAGCCCGGCCATGACGACCCGGTGAGAAGACGGAGACCCGATTATATCATTTTTTTGTATAAACCGGCGCGGATTGAAGCGGAAGGGCGCGAGCCTCTAGGCTTGCCAGTGGTGCGGCGAAATGCGCCGTCCCAACAAACAAGACGAACCCCGGGGAAGCCCATGGAAAGCGAGCTTGGCACTCGCGTGTTGCGCAAGATCTCACTGCGCATCGTGCCGTTCATCATGCTGCTGTACTTCGTGGCCTTCATCGACCGGGTCAATATCGGCTTCGCGTCGCTGACCATGAACAAGGACATCGGCCTGTCGCCGACCGTCTACGGCTTCGGCGCCGGTATCTTCTTCTGGGGCTATTTCCTGTTCGAGGTGCCCTCCAACATCATCCTGCACAAGATCGGCGCGCGGATCTGGATCGCGCGGGTGATGATCACCTGGGGCCTGGTCTCGGCGGCGATGGCGCTGGTGCAGGGCGCGACCAGTTTCTACGTGCTGCGCTTCCTGCTCGGCGCCGCAGAAGCCGGCTTCTTCCCCGGCATCATCCTCTATCTCTCCTACTGGTTCCCGGCACGGCAGCGCGCCGCGGTCACCGCGCTGTTCATGGCCGCGGCGCCGCTCTCGACCGTGCTCGGCTCGCCGGTGTCCGGCGCGCTGCTGGAGATGGACGGCCTGTTCGGCTTCAAGGGCTGGCAATGGCTGTTCGTGCTGGAAGCGGTGCCCGCCGTGCTGCTCGGCTTCGTGGTGCTGGGCTTCCTGACCGACCGGCCGGAGCAGGCCAGATGGCTTGCCGACGACGAGCGCGCCTGGCTGGTCAAGACCATGAAGGCGGAGAACGACGGCAAGGCCGCGACCGCGAGCCACAGCATCTGGCGCGGCCTTGCCGACCCGCGCGTGCTGGCGCTGTCGCTGGTCTATTTCGGTACCTCGGCCGGGCTCTACACGCTTGGTGTGTGGGCGCCGCAGATCATCAAGGCGTTCGGCCTGTCGTCACTCCAGGTCGGCTTCCTCAACGCGGTGCCTGCAACCATTGCCGTGATCGCGATGGTGCTGTGGGCGCGGCATTCCGACCGTACCGGCGAGCGCACCTGGCACGTGGTGCTGGCCTGCCTGATGGCATCAGCGGGCCTTGCGCTGGCCGGCCTGTGGACCGGCCTTGCCGCCGTGATCGCGGCGCTGACCTTGGTCAATATCGGCATCTCCTCGTCCAAGCCGCCGCTGTGGAGCATGCCGACCATGTTCCTGTCGGGCTCGGCCGCCGCGGCCGGGATCGCCACCATCAACTCGATCGGCAATCTCGGCGGCTTCGTCGGGCCGGCGATGATCGGCTGGATCAAGGAACGCACCGGCAGCTTCGAGGGCGGCCTGTATTTCGTCGCCGGACTGCTGGTGCTGTCAGCCGTGCTCACGCTGCTGCTGTCGCGTGCGCAAGGCGCACCTGTGCCCGCCGAACCGCAACCCAATCCCGTGCAAACCCGCTAACAACAGATCCGGAGACAACCCATGCGCACCCATTCCATCGCCGCCATCCCCGCCGACGGCATCGGCCCCGAAGTGATCTCCGCTGGTGTCCGCGTGCTGGAGGCGCTGGCAAAGCGCAGCGGCGACATCAGCTTCAACGTCAAGACCTTCGACTGGGGCTCGGACTATTACAAGAAGCACGGCGTGATGATGCCGGCCGATGGCCTCGCGGAGCTCAAGAAGTTCGACGCGATCTATTTCGGCGCGGTCGGCGCGCCCGACGTGCCCGACCACATCACGCTGTGGGGCCTTCGCTTACCGATCTGCCAGGGTTTTGATCAATACGCCAACGTGCGGCCGACAAAAATCCTGCCCGGCGTCGCCTCGCCGCTGCGCAATGTCGGCGTCGGCGATCTCGACTGGGTGATCGTGCGCGAGAATTCCGAAGGCGAATATGCCGGGATGGGCGGCCGTGCGCACAGAGGCCTGCCGGAAGAGGTCGGCACCGAAGTCGCGGTCTTCACCCGGGTCGGCGTGACGAGGATCATGCGCTACGCGTTCCAGCTCGCGCAGTCGCGGCCGCGCAAATTCCTCACCGTGGTGACCAAGTCGAACGCGCAGCGCCACGGCATGGTGATGTGGGACGAGATCGCGGCCGAGGTGGCGCGGGAGTTCCCCGACGTCACCTGGGACAAGATGCTGGTCGACGCCATGACGGTGCGGATGACGCTGCATCCGAAGAGCCTCGACACGATTGTGGCGACCAACCTGCACGCCGACATCCTCTCCGATCTCGCCGGCGCCCTGGCCGGCAGCCTCGGCGTGGCGCCGACCGGCAACATCGATCCGCAGCGCCGCTTCCCCTCGATGTTCGAGCCGATCCACGGCTCGGCTTTCGACATCACCGGCAAGGGCATCGCCAATCCAGTGGCGACCTTCTGGACCGGCGCGCAGATGCTGGAGCATCTCGGCGAGAAGGACGCGGCCGCGCGATTGATGGCGGCAGTCGAGAAGGTCTGCGCGGCCGGCGTGCTGACGCCCGACGTCGGCGGCACGGCGACGACGAGGGAAGTCACGGACGCCGTGATCGACGCGATCCATGGATCGAATGTGTGAGGGGCAGGCGCACCAGCTATCCGCGAACTCCGTTCGCCTCTCCCGCTTGCGGGGGAGGCCGGATCGCACCGTAGATGCGATCCGGGTGGGGGCTCTCTCCACAGCACGACTCGCGGAGGGAGCCCCCACCCCACCCTCCCCCGCAAGCGGGAGAGGGAGCCCTACCAGGGTGCTCACCTCACGAGAGCAGCGCGCTCACCTCGCCGACGTCCCCGCCTCCGCGCAATTTGTCAGCCGCGCCGGCACGCCGACGGCGGTGCAGCCGGCGGGCACGTCCGACGTCACCAGCGCGCCGGCGCCGATCTTGGCGAAATCGCCGATCGTGAGATGTCCGATCACCGTTGCGCCGGCACTGAGCAGCACGCCGCGGCCGATCGTCGGAGCGTGGCGCGGGTCGTCCTGATGGCGCGCGATGGTGACGTTCTGCAGGATCGTGACCTCGTCGCCGACGGAGGCCAGCGCGCCGATGATGATGCCGGTGCCGTGATCGAGGAATACCGCGGTTCCGACCCGGGCCGACGGGTGAATGCTGATCTGCAACTGGTCCGCCGCCGCACTCTGCATCAGCAGTGCGAGGTCGGGGCGGTCCTGGCGCCACAGCCAGTTCGCGATCCGCCAGGCCTGCAGCGCGGCGTAGCCCTTGAAGTTGAGGAGCGGCGGCAGGAAGCCTGAGATCGCCGGATCGCGGCGCACGATCGCTGTGAGATCAACTGCCGCGGCATCGACCAGCGCGGACTCGGCCGCATACGCCTCGCGGGCCGCACGCGCAAACTGCGCACGATCGGCCTCGGCGCGGCCGATGCGCCGGCCGATCAGGAACGCGAGCGCGCCGCCGAGTTCGCCCTGATCCAGGATGAAGGCGGCCGATGCTTCGAGAAAGGGATCGGCGACAACAGCGGCTTCCGCTTCGCGCCGGATCGAACGCCAGAGGTCGTCAGAACTCGCCGTCACGTGCGTCGCCATGATCTTCGCCTCATCGTCCGGGTCGCCGACGATAGAGTGGGCGCGACCGCCCCAAAACGCAACCAATTGCGTCTGCTTCGAGGCGCGGCGCGATTTCCATTTGCGCTTCGCTCACATTATGCTTGTGCTTCTCTCACCGTAAGCTAATTGTCCCGATGCTCCATCCGCTCATGAACAATACGAAGTGGGATGAACTGCGGCTCGCAATGTACGCCATGGTACCGGCGCCCCCTCTGGAGCACGCTCTGTACGAATGGCTACCGTTCGGCTCCGGAGAACGGGTGGTACTATCATTTTCGCAGCGGCGGATATGGAGACATCGTCTACGTCGACATTTTCGCCAACGATCCAGAGCATCGAGAACGTATCCGTCAAGTGATCAAGCAGATCCATCTGCCGGGCGAGGAAATCGAGAGCGGTTTCCGCATCTATGGCTACGCAGAGACGGGACAAGCGGTCGACTATCTCTGACCGCCCCAAAATGCAAACCGCCCGCTTGCTCATCGCAAACGGGCGGCTCAGGGCCATCAGGTGTTATGGGGGCACATCGCCTGAAGGCTCAGCGCTTGCCTTCCGTGATCAGCTCTGCGGCGGCTGGTCGTTCGGCGGGGTCGGACGGGTCTTGTGTTGCGCCATGAAGGCGTCGAACTCTTCCTTGTCCTTGGCGTGGCGCAGGCGATCGAGGAAGTTCTTGAACTCGACCTGCTCCTCCTCGAGACGGCGCAGCGTGTCCGTGCGGTACTCGTCGAAGGCGCGGTTGCCGCTCGAGGGCGAACCGAAGCCGCCGAACGGGAAGCCGCGGCGCTCCATGCGGCTCTTCATCCGCTCCATCCTGTCCTGCATGCGCTCCATCTTGTTCTGCCAGCGATCCATGTCGTTGTGACTCCAACAGGCCATCTTTCTGCTCCCGAGTGTGAAAAAGAGAAGGGCGAGACCGATCGGCCACCAGATCATGAAACCAAGGATGATCCCGGCGATCTTCAGGGGATGCCACGGCGTCGCGTAGAAGTAGGGGCGGTAGGGTTCTTCGACGGGGCCGCGCCAGCGATTGACATCAGCGGTGTAGGCCATTTCCTTCTCCATGACGGCATCACGCCGTTGTGAATGTAAATAACATTTACATAGATAGCCGACCCCTTGGGAAAGTCAAGCAGCGCGGATGACGCACCCCTGGGATTATTTTTGAAATTTTATTTCGGCTTGCCCCAGGGACCAGGCTTGTCACCGGCCGACTTGTCGTCGGCGGGCGCCTCGGCACCCGGCCTGCGATCGGTGAGGAAGCCGAGGCCGCGCAGATAGATCAGCACTTCGGCTTCGAGCAGATCCTCCGGCGACATCGGCAGCTTGCGCCGTGCGGCATCGCCGCGGCCGAACAGCGAGGCCACACCATGCGACATCGACCAGATGTGCAGCGCCATCATCATCGCCGGTGGGCGCGGCGTGCCGGGCGGCGCCAGCGCCGCGAGCCGCTCGGCGGCGGCGCGGATGATCGCAAACGCGCGTTCGCTCGCGGCCATCAGGGTCGGATTGGAATCGACCGGCAGGCCGGATTCGAACATCGCGGAGTAGAACGCGGGCTCCTCGCGGGCAAAGGCGAGATAGGCCTTGCCGACCCGCTCGAACGCCGAGACGGTGTCGGGGCGGCCGTCGTCCCAGGCTTGCGTCAAGAGCGATTCGAACTGCTCGAAGCCGCGCTGCGCGATGCTGGCGATCAGCTCGTCGCGGTCGCGGAAGTGCCGGTACGGCGCGGCGGGGCTGACGCCGGCCATCCGCGCGGCGTCGGCGAAGGTGAAGCCGGCCGGCCCTTTCTTCGTGATCAGGTCGAGGGCTGCCTGCAGCAACGCCTCTTTGAGATTGCCGTGATGATAGCCGCGCTCGGCGCGGCCTTGGTCCTTGCGCCAGCTCATGTGAACGGCTTTTACATGAGCCGGCGGTAAAGGTCACTAGGCCACCGGTCCTGGTCGACCCAGGACAGGTGGCCTAGATTCTTGCTTCAACGCGTTTTTCCGCTGGAAAACGCTGGGCGCCGGGACGCGGGGTTAATCAAGATTAACGGATAGGTGGCGCGGGGGCTCGCTGCTCTCGCTCGACCAGAGCAGCCCGGCTCAAGCCAATGGCTCCATCTTCCCCTTCCCCCTGAAAGGGGGAAGGTCGGGATGGGGGTCAGCCGCAGCCGACGCTGTATGCGGGGAGAGCAGATCCCCACCCGCTTTGCTCTCGCGAGCAAAGCGACCTCCCCTTTTCAAGGGGAGGTGGTCCCGCCTCAGCGGCCCGGGATCGGCAGCACCGGCATGATCTCGACGGCCTCGCCCGGGAAGATCGCAAAATGCGGGTGGTTCTCGAACAGCTTTGCGGCCGCCTCATGCGACGCCGCGCGCACCACGGTGAAGCCGGTCATCAGATTGGCGATGTCGGCGGTGCCGTCAGCGGCGACCTTCTTGGTCTTGCCGAGCGGTCCGCCCATCTCGACGATCACGTCGTGGTGCTTCTCGACCCAGGCGCCCCAGGCGGCCATGCCCTGCTGCTCCTTGGCGCGCCGTTCGGCCTCCGGCATCGCGTTCCAGGCTGCCATCCGCGAACCGTCTTTGCCGCCGCCGAGATAGACGGCGAGGAAGGTGTTGGTGCTCATCTTGCGTCTCCGTTGTGGTGGTTGGTTGATCGTCGTGCGTGGCGCGATGACGCTCTGAAGCGGCACCGCTGTGTTGGTTAGCGCAGCGCCTTGCCCCAGCCGCCCTGCGGGTGCTCGAAGGTGGCGGCGGCCTGTTGCACCTCCTCGGAGAAATCGCCCATCTCCTGCACCTGGCGGATCTCGATCATCTCGTTGGCGGAAGCTGGGCACTTCTTGGCCCACGCGATCGCTTCAGCACGCGAAGCGACGTCGATCATCCAGAAGCCGCCGATCACTTCCTTGGCCTCGGTGAACGGACCGTCGGTCACGACGGGCAAGCCGCTGTCGAACCTGACCCGCGCGCCGGTCGCCGGCGGATGCAGGCCTTCCAGCGTGATCAGCACGCCGGCATCCTTCAGCGCCTGATTGTATCGCATCATCGCGGCGACCCGTTCCGGGTCGAGCTCGAGCTTGGCCGGCGCGGACTCGTAGCCCTGCGGGATCATCAGCATCATGAAACGCATTGGTCGATCTTCCTTGCTTGTTGAATTACTCGCCTTCGTCATCTCGGGCATGCGCCGTCGGGCGCAAGCCCCGCAATGACGAAGACGTCACTTCTTTGCGGCCTGTGCGCGCATCCGCTCTCCCCGCTCGCGCAGCTCGGGCGTCAGCGCCTCACCGAAATCCTCCGCAGCAAACACCTGGCGGATCTCGATCTCGGAGCCGCCGTCGAACGGCGCGCGCTTCATCCAGCCGATCGCTTCATCGAGCGATTTGGTCTCGATCAACCAGAAGCCGCAGACGAGATCGCTGGTCGGGCTGAACGGTCCGTGGCTCACGGTGCTCTGCCCGCCGGCATATTTGACGCGGGCGCCCTTGTTGGTCGGATGCAGGCCCTCGCCGGCCTGCATCACGCCGGCCTTGACCATCTCCTCGTTGAACTTGCCCATCGCGGCGAGCAACTCGGTGCTCGGCATCACGCCGGCCTCGGTATCCTTGTTCGCCTTCACGATCACCATGAACTTCATCGTCCTGCTCCGTTGTGGTGGACCGGCCGTTGCCGGTGCTCGCCAGAAAGACGACGCCGCTCTTGCCACGCCGACAGGTCGAACGAAATTATTTCGGAGGTCATTGCATCGCGCGCCACGGCCTTCAGCGCTCCTGCCTGACGAGTTCACCGTCCTGATGCGACGGACCGAAATAGACGTCGATGCGCGACACCTTGTCGCCGTCGAACACGACAAACTCGGTGTTGCGGAAGCTCTTGCCGTCGCGGCCGACGCAGCGATAGGTGACGAAGGCCTCTCCTCCGTTGACCATGATGCGCTCGATCTCGTGGCGGCCGATCCAGCTGGAGTCGCGCCAGCACTCGGCGAAATAGCGCGGCTTGTCGATGTTCTCGCCGTAGGGCGTCGAGAAGCGGAAATCCTCCGCAAATGCCGCTTCGACCGCCGCGCGGTCATTGGCGAGATAGGCGGCGAAGAGCCCGCGGATGATCTCCGCCCTGTTGCCAGCTGCAGCCATGTCATCTCCACACAATTCGCCCGGGCCTCCGGAGCGCGCTCCAGAACCCGGGCCTCAGGGAGATGACGAACGGGGCGGCGCGAAAGCGACATCGCGCCGCAATTTATTTTCAGGCCCGGCTGGGACTTCAGCCTTCCCTGGGGAACATGCCGAAATAGGGTTCGGCCTCCCTGAGCACGCGCGCGAAGGACGGCCGCGCCTGCAGCCGCTCCAGATAGCCGGCCAGATGCGGATGGCCGTCGCCGAACGGCTCGACCTTGTTGCCGTAGAACAGCGCCGGCGCGGCGGCACAATCGGCCAGCGAGAAGCGTTCGCCCATCATCCAGCCGCCATGCGCGAGTTGCTGCTCGAGAATGGCATAGGAGGTGCGGAGCTGCGCCCGTGCCTCCGCGACGCCATGAGGGTCCTTGCTGTCCGCCGGCCGCAGCCGGTCGCCGACGATCCGCTGCATCGGCAGATGGACATAGAGATCGAGGAAGCGGTCGCGCAGCCGGGTCTGCAGCGCGAGCCCCTGATCTTCGGGGATCAAGGCGACGGTGCCGGGATAATGCCGGTCGAGATATTCGATGACGATGCTCGATTCCGGCACCGTCTCGCCCCGCGTCTCGTCGCGGAGCACGGGGAAACGGCCGATCGGCCACAGCGCGAGCAGCGCCGCGCGTTGCGCGGCATCGCCGAGATTGACCAAATTGGGCGTGAACGGTGCGCCGTTCTCGTAAAGCGCGACCAGCGCCTTCCAGCAGAACGAGGACAGCGGGTGGTAATGCAGGGTGAGCGACATCAGAACTCCATCATGAAACCGGTGCCCGGAGGACGAAGCGGAGAACGCGCCGCCGACATCCGGCATAGTAATTATTTTTCGCCGTCGCCGGGCATGGATATGAGCCTGGACATTGAGCATCGACGCGACACGCATTCGTCGAGCACGCGAATCAAGATGCTGGATTGCTTTGCGAAGCGGTCAGCAATATCAGCCTTCGTAATAGGTCTATCAGCGTTGCTGAAGTGCACGCGTTCCGATCATCTGCATCAGACGAAAGTTGTCGTCGCTTTTCGTCCGTAGGATTACGGTGAACATCACATGCCGACTATGAATGATAACGTGCACATCGGAATATTTCTTCGCAAGTTGAAATAGATGCGCGCACGACGCAACGCGTTGTGCAGTCCGTGCCAGGCCCGCGCGAGTATCAGGCTTTACCGATGCTAAACGGCTCGCTGCAACCTTTCCGTGAGTTGCCTCGATCCGCTTTTCCGAATCCCGTTTCTTTTGAACCCTTCACGGAGCCCTGATGTTCAGTTTCCGCAACAAGGCAAACATCGACAGTGCGCTGGCGCAAGCCGCCGCGATCGGCAAGTCGCAGGCGGTGATCGAGTTCAAGCTCGACGGCACCATCGTCACCGCGAACGAGAACTTCCTGAACGCGATGGGCTACACGCTCGACGAGATCAGGGGCAAGCACCACAGCATGTTCGTCGAGCCGGCGTATCGCGACAGCCACGACTATCGCGCGTTCTGGGCGAGCCTCAACCGCGGCGAATTCCAGGCCGCGCAGTACAAGCGCGTCGCCAAGGGCGGCCGCGAGATCTGGATCCAGGCCTCCTACAACCCGATCCTGGACAAGAGCGGCAAGCCGGTCGGCGTCATCAAGTTCGCCACCGACATCACCACGCAGAAGATCCACAGCATGGAAGACGCCGGCAAGATCGCCGCGATCGGCCGCGCGCAGGCGGTGATCGAGTTCAACATGGACGGCACCATCGTCAATGCCAACGAGAACTTCCTCGGCGCGATGGGCTATTCGCTCGCCGAAATCCAGGGCAAGCATCACAGCATCTTCATGCCGCCGGCCGACCGCGACAGCCCGGCCTATCGCGATTTCTGGGCGCGGCTGAACCGCGGCGAGTTCGAGGCCGGCGAATTCAAGCGCCTCGCCAAGGGCGCCAAGGAGATCTGGATCCTCGCCACCTACAACCCGATCCTCGACGACCGCGGCAAGCCGTTCAAGGTGGTCAAATTCGCCACCGACGTCACCCAGCAGAAGCTGAAGGCCGCCGACAATGACGGCCAGATCGACGCGATCAGCAAGTCGCAGGCGGTGATCGAGTTCAACATGGACGGCACGATCCGTACCGCCAACCCGAACTTCCTCGGCGCGATGGGCTATCTGCTTGCCGAGATCCAGGGCAAGCATCACAGCATGTTCGTCGAGCCGGTCGAGGCGAGTTCGGCCGGTTATCGCGAGTTCTGGGGAGCGCTGAACCGCGGCGAGTTCCAGGCCGCCGAGTACAAGCGCATCGACAAGGGTGGCCGCGAGATCTGGATCCAGGCCTCCTACAATCCGATCCTCGATCTCAACGGCAAGCCCTACAAGGTGGTGAAATACGCCACCGACATCACCGCGCAGGCGATCGGCCGCAAGAAGGCCGACAGCGCGCGCGGCCTGATCGAGGCGGTCGCCGCCGGCAGCGAGGAGATGAGCGCCTCGATCCGCGAGATCTCGGAAACCATGACCAAGTCGAAGCAGAACGCCGCGGTCGCGTCTGGCCGCGTCGAGGCTGCCGACGGCCAGGCGCAGAAGCTCAATGCCGCAGCTCAAGCGATGAGCGGCATCGTCGAGATGATCTCGAGCATCACCGGGCAGATCAACCTGCTCGCGCTCAACGCCACGATCGAATCGGCGCGAGCGGGCGAAGCCGGCCGCGGCTTCGCGGTGGTCGCCTCCGAGGTGAAGAGCCTCGCCAACCAGGCCAAGCAGGCGACCGACACGATCTCCTCGGAAATCGACGCGCTGAACTCGATCGCCGCCGAGGTGGTGACCTCGCTGTCCGAGATCAAGGCCGCGATCGCCGGCGTAAACGAATACATCACCTCCACCGCCGCCGCGGTCGAGGAGCAGAGCATCGTGACGCAGGACATGTCGACCAACATGCAGCGCGCCTCCGCCGAGCTCGCAGCGTAAGCCACGGTGCGATCCTCGAAGGGTGCACGGCCCAGGCTGGTGGCCGTGCATCCTTCGAGACACCCGCTTTGCGGACTCCTCAGGATGGCGGGGAGAAGCCCAAGGGTGCCGTCGGAAACCGACACTCCACTCTTCTATTGACCTGGATAGCAATTGCTTCACTCTTGGTCCGCGTCAAATGCGAGCGGTCAATTGCGATGGGCATTTTTGTCTGCATGCTTCGCTGCGCCGACAACTCCTTCTATGTCGGCAGTGCCACGGGCGACGATCTCGCGCCACGGATCGATCAGCACAATGCCGGCGCCTATCCGGGTTATACGTTCAATCGACGGCCGGTCGTTCTCGTCTGGTCCGAACATTTCGACCGAATCACCGATGGCATCGCTGCTGAGCGACAGATCAAGGGGTGGAACCGCGCCAAGAAGGAAGCTCTGACACGCTCGGACTGGAGTTCAGTTAGCCGTTTCGCACGCCGTCGAGGCGGTAGACTACGCACCACGCCGGATACCAATCCCTCCCCGTCATCCTGAGGTGCGAGCCCGGCGGCGCACTTGCGGCGCTGGGCGAGCCTCGAAGGATGCGCGGCCCGGCTGGTGGCCGTCCACCCTTCGAGGCTCGCTCCGCTCGCACCTCAGGGTGACGGGAAACAGGGGCCCGGTTGACAGGGCGAACCAAAGGTCGCAGACGCTGCTTTCATCAAAAGCACGCCGCTCGCCCAAACAGCTGGACTCGCATCATGACCTCGTCTTCCCAAAAAGTCGCACTTGTGACCGGCGCCGCGCGCGGCATCGGGCTTGCCGCCGCGAAACGCTTTCTTGCGGACGGCTGGCGCGTCGCGCTGCTCGACATCGAGGGTGAATTGCTGGCGAGCGCCGTCGCGGCGCTGAAGCAGCCCGACGCTACGCTGGCGCTGACCTGCGACGTATCCGATGCTGCCGGCGTGACCAAAGCGATGGCGACGATCGCTGGCCGTTTCGGCCGGCTCGACGCGCTGGTCAACAACGCCGGCATTGCCGTGTTCACGCCGGTGCTGGAGACCTCGGACGCCGACTGGAGCCGGATCATGGCGGTCAACCTCACCGGCCCGTTCCTGTGCACCAAGGCGGCTGCGCCCTTGATGCGCGAGCATGGCGGCGGCGCGATCGTCAACATCACCTCGATCTCGGCGGTGCGCGCCTCGACGCTGCGCTCGGCCTACGGCACCAGCAAGGCGGGGCTTGCGCACCTCACCAAGCAGCTCGCGGTCGAGCTCGCCTCGCTCGGCATCCGCGTCAACGGCGTGGCGCCCGGGCCGGTCGAGACCGCGATGGCGAAGGCCGTGCACACGCCGGAGATCCGCGCCGACTATCACGACGCCATCCCGCTGAATCGTTACGGGCTGGAAGAGGAGCTGGCGGAAGCGATCTTCTTCCTGTGCTCGGAGCGCGCCAGCTACATCACCGGACAGATCCTCGCCGTCGACGGCGGCTTCGATGCCGCCGGCATCGGCCTGCCGACGCTGCGCGGCCAGCGGAGGAATGGGTAGCTCCTCCGCTTTCTCACCGTCATCCTGAGGAACGCGTCCTTACGCGCGTCTCGAAGGATGGACGGCCCGACTGGTGGCCGATTCATCCTTCGAGGCTCGCCCAGCGGCGCAATTGCGCCGCAAGGCTCGCACCTCCAGCGACAAGGCGAAGCCTTTGCGCGAGGATGACGGGTTGAAAATCAGCGGAAAAGTCTACCGCCCGTTCACCGCAACCACGCGCCAGGCGCCGGCCAGCCGATCGATCCGCGTCAGCGATAGGGGATCGATCACGAAGCGCAGCGCGAGCTCCGGCGCGAGATCGAGTGCGATTGCGAGCACCGCGCGGATGGTGCCGGAATGCACGACCAGCACGACATCACCGGCCGGCAGACGCGCGAGCCCTGCTTGTGCCCGCGCAATCTGATCCGCGAAACTTTCGCCGCCGGGCGGCCGGTTGGTCCCCGGCGATTGCCAGAACGCGCGATAGCCTGCCGCGCCGAGCTCTCTCTCGATCTCGCTGTGGCGCCGGCCGGTCCAGCCGCCAAAATCCTGCTCGCGGAAGGCGTCGTCCTCGGCCGCCGTGAGGCCGAGCCGCGCGGCGGTCTCGCGGGTGCGCCGCGCCGGGCTGCAAACGGCGAAGGCGCCAGCCGGCAGCCGCGCCTGCAACGCCGCGAAGGCCGCGGCATCGCCGAGCTCCGCGGGCGCATCGGGCGCGTGGATCACGCCGCGCGGTCCGTCGACCGGCGCGTGGCGGATCAGCCAGAGATGCGTTTCGCCGTCCATCTTCGGCTTACCCCAACCGTGCCGCGAGCAGCACCAGGATCGCGGTCTCCGCAACCTGCTCGGCGCCGCCGAGCACGTCGCCGGTCTGGCCGCCGATCTGCCGCTTTGCCAAAAGCGCCATGACCAGCGCGCTCGCGCCGGCCGCGATCGCCGCCAACAGCGCGCTGCCAAATGGCAAGGCAAGGATCGCGATCAGCAGCGCGATACCGGCCGCGACCGCCGCAATCGTGCCATCGGGCCGGCCGGCATTGGCGGCAAGACCATCCTTGCGCGCGTAAGGCAGGCTGATCGTGATCCATGGCAGCACGCCGCGGCCAAGCGCATGCGCAGCGATCAGGCCCTGCACCACCAGACCGTTCGGAAGTGCCGCGAGCGCCGCAAGCTTGGCGGCAAAGCTCACCACCAGCGCCAGCGCGCCATAGGTACCGAGCCGGCTGTCGCGCATGATCTCGAGTTTTGCCGCGACATCGCGGCCGCCACCGAAGCCGTCGGCGACATCAGCGAGCCCGTCCTCATGGAGCGCGCCGGTCAGCAGCGCACCGCCGCCGAGCGCCAGCGCCGCTGCGGCGAGATCCGGCACACCGACCGCCCGCAACAGCAGGCAGAACAGGCCGATCGCCGCCCCGATGCCGGCCCCGACCAGCGGGAACAGCCGCTGCGCCCGCGCAAAACTCTCCGGCCGCGCGCCGTCCCGATGCGGCATCGGCAGGCGGGTCAGAAAGGCCGTGGCGGTCCTGAGATCGTCGAGCCATTGATTCATGGTGAAGGCCTGGAAATTGAACTATTTTGCGGCCCGCTCGACGAGGGAATCGCATGCAGTTCAGTACTCTAGACGACATCCGCAGCTTTTGTCGCGACCTGCCCCCAGGCGACGAGGCGAGCGCTGCGGCAGCTACCCTGCGCCAACAGAACCTGACCAAGCCGCCGGGAAGCCTCGGCCGGCTCGAAGAGGTCGCGGTCTGGCTGGCGCGCTGGCAACGGCGCGAGATCCCCCGGCTCGACCAGGTCACCATTGCCGTGTTCGCCGGCAATCACGGCATCGCCGAGCGCGGCGTTTCCGCGTATCCGTCCGAGGTCACCGCGCAGATGGTGGCGAACTTCGCCGCCGGCGGGGCTGCGATCAACCAGATCGCGAAGCTTGCCGGCGCCGCGCTGCGCGTCGAGCCGCTCGAGCTTAAGCGCCCAACCCGCGATTTCACCATGGCGCCGGCAATGGATGGCGCCGATTACCTGGTCGCGCTCGACACCGGCTGGCGCACGGTGCCCGAACAATGCGACCTGCTCGTGGTCGGCGAAATGGGCATCGCCAACACCACCGTGGCAGCAACGCTGTGCGCGGCGTTGATGGGCGGGCGCGGCGCGCGCTGGGCCGGCCGCGGCACCGGCGTCGACGATGCCGGCCTGCTGCGCAAGCGCACGGTGATCGACACCGCGCTGAAACTGCATCGCAACCTGCTCGACGATCCCTTGGCCGTCGCAGTCGCGCTCGGCGGGCGCGAGCTCGCAGCGATCGCAGGCGCCGTGCTGGCGGCGCGTGCAAGATCGATCCCGGTGCTGCTCGACGGTTTCGTCGCGACATCGGCGGTGCTGCCGCTGGCGCGGCTTGCACCCGACAGCCTCGTACATTGCCGCGCCGGGCATGTGTCGGCCGAACTCGGCCACCGCGAATTGCTGCGCGAGCTCGCGCTCGCTCCCCTCCTCGATCTCGAGATGCGGCTCGGCGAAGCCTCCGGCGCGGGCGTGGCGATCCTGCTGCTGCGCGCGGCGCTCGCCTGTCACGGCGGCATGGCGACCTTTGCCGAGGCCGGCGTTTCCCGCGCGGACTGAAGCCACGCGTTAGAGAAATTTCGGTTCTGATTGAATTAGAACCGAAGCTCTGGCTTCTTGTTTTGACGCGTTTTCTTTACGCGAACCGGTGCCCACTTCGCTCGAAAACGCTCTAACAGGACAGTTCCCTCAAAAAGCCGGTGCATACCGGCTGATGCGGGTCACAATCTTCGCGTGCGCAGCATGACCACTGCGCGCGAAAGGCCTAACCTGTGCGTCGGCGGGCGCCGGCCGGCGCCTCGGCCATGCTGAAACCAGATACCGGGGAGAATCACGTCATGTCGGGTGTTCTCATCAATCTGATCATTCAAATCATCAGCGGAGCCGTCGGCGGCAATGTCGCGGCGGGAGCGGCCAAGAACATCGATCTGGGCACGCTCGGCAACACCATCGCCGGCGCCATCGGCGGCGGCGCCGGCGGACAGCTGCTAGGCATGCTGATCCCACTGCTCGCCAATTCAGGCGCTGCGCCTGACATCGGCAGCATCATCGGACAGGTCGCCGGCGGCGGTGTTGCCGGCGCGGTGCTCACTGCGATCGTGGGCGCGCTCAAGAACCGGGCAGCCTGAATCGACTGCCGTCGCGGAACGGGCATCGGTCTTGACGATGCCCCATTCCGGCGCGAGCCTTGCGATATCCGATGCGGCGAACCCTTGATCGCATCGGCGGCAGGGATTGCGTTCATGAAGGCACTTGTCGCAGCGGCAGCTCTCTGTGCAACGGTTTCCTGCGCACAGGCCGACGTTCGCATCCTTGCCAGCCCCGGCGGGCAGGTCGGCCCGTTCATCGACCTGTTCGACAAGGTGCGCGAGTCGGGCGAGCGCGTGGTGATCGACGGGCCGTGCCTGTCGGCGTGCACGCTGGTGCTCTCGATGGTGCCGGGCGACCGCATCTGCGTGACGCGCCGCGCGGTGCTCGGCTTTCATGCCGCGCGCTCGATCGACCAGCGCGGCCGGACCTATGCGGAGCCGGAAGCCTCCGTCGCTGTGCTGGAAGCCTATCCGGCGCCGGTGCGCAGCTGGATCGTGCGCCGCGGTGGCCTGACCTCACACCTGCTGCTGCTGCGCGGCCGCGAGCTGGCGGCCATCTATCCGCGGTGCAGGTGAGAATCTGTAGCTTGCAGAATGGGCAAAGGCACGTCTGCGTCATGCCCACTCCGCGATCCCAAACCCGTCATCCTGAGGTGCGAGCCCTTGCGAGCCTCGAAGGATGAACGGCCACCAGCCGGGCCGTCGATCCTTCGAGGGCCGCTGAAGGAGCGGCCACCTCAGGATGACGGTGATAGAAAGCACGCCGGGATTAAAGGCTCTGCGCCCTACATCTGCTGCGGGCAGTTCACCATCCAGGGGATGCCGAACTGATCGACGCACATGCCAAAACCGTTGGAGAAGAAGGTCTTGCCGAACGGCAGGGTGACGGTGCCGCCTTCGGACAGCGCCTTGAAGCGGCGTTCAGCATCAGTGGGATCCTCGACCTGCAGCGCGACGTGGAAGCCCTGCGGCTTCTGGAAGTGGCCGGGCGGGGCGTCGGAGGCCATGATGATCTCGCCGTCGATCGTGAGGCGGGCGTGCATGATCTTGTCCTTCCAGCCGGGCGGCGTCTGCATCTCCGCATTGCCCTCGCCGTAAGGGAAGGTCTCCTCGATCTGCGCGCCGAGAACCGTCTGGTAGAATTTCAGCGCGGCGTCGCAATTGCCGTCGTAGGAAAGATAGGGGTTGACCTGCATGACATGCTCCCTGTGATAGATTCTCGTTTTGACGCGTTTTCTTCACGCGAACCGGTAACCACTTCGTTCGAAAACGCTCTCTATTTTTCCGTCAGCTTCTTCAGATTGGCGAGACCGATCTCGAAATCCCTGCCGATCATGCGATCCAGGTTCATGAATACCTGCATCACCTTCGACATGAAGACGGCCGGACCATACATGGTCCATGTGACGCTGGTCGCATCTCCCTGCGGCAGCATTGTGAATTCCGCGGTGTTGTGGCCCTCGAACGGCTTGATGAAATCGAGCTTGATGACGATCTTCGACGGCGCGGAGGACTGCAGGATCTCCATGCGGCCGGCGCCGACATTCTTGTTGCCATCCCAGGCATACACCGCACCCTGCCCGCGCTCGGCGCCGCTATAGATGCGCTTCATGTCCGGATCCCGGTTCTCGTAGGGCGACCACACCGTCCACTGATGGAAATCGTTGATCAGCGGAAACACCCGCTCCGCCGGCGCGTCGATGCTGATCGCACGCGTCACCCGGAGCGTGCCCGGCTTGGTCGCCGCGAGGATCAGGATGACGGCAATCGCGAGCGCAAGAATGACGGCGATGATGGCAATGGTCTCGAACATGACGGTCTCCAGGTGGATGAATTTACCGACTACGCGTCGGCGCTTACCGACTGATGGTCGGTAAGTCAATTGGCTGTGGGCTAGCTAGCGGCGAAACGGAAGCATTGCGCGCAGATTGCCGTCGCGCAGATAGAGCCCGCCCCACACCATCAGGCCGAGATAGAGCCCGAACAGCGTGTGGGTGAACAGCGGACTATCGATCCGCACATGCGATGCGATCGCACCGCCGAGATAGCCGGTGAGCAGGATGGCGCCGAGGATCGAGGTCGGCGGCACCGAATACAGCAGCGTGCAGACGATGGTGATGATGCCGAGGCTGCGCGCCAGCGTATCGCTCGCGCCGTACCCCATCTTGTCCATGGTCTCGGTAACGACCGACAGCGGCACCAGCTTGATCGCGCCGTCGAACAGCAGGAACAGGACGACCACGCCGCTCATGACGCGGCCGGTGATGCGGGCGGGCTTTGAGATCTCGGCATCGACGATCGTCGGCATGGCTTGCTCCCCAAGGTGTGGTGATGCTCTGCCTTCATGACGAACGGGGTGATGTGCGGCCGACAGGGGCGGTGAAGATTTTTCCGGGAGAGCGCGATGAGATGCGGTCATACCGCGACCGCGGCGGGACTGCGGCTCCCTCTCCCGCTTGCGGGGGAGGGCTGGGGTGGGGGTCTCACCACGAGTCCTATTGAGGTGAGAGCCCCCACCCGTATCGCATCTACGATGCGATACGACCTCCCCCGCAAGCGGGAGAGGTGCAGCGTGCGTGCGGCGATGTGGATGAGACTACTTCGCCTTCACATTGCGCGGCTTGCTGTCGCGCATCAGGCGGTCGATGTGCATGCGGATGTGGGCGGCCTCCGCGGTGGTGTTGGCGAGCGCGATGGCGCGGTCGAAGGCGATGCGGGCCTCCTCGTTGCGGCCGAGTTGCATCAGGAAGGCGCCGCGCACGCCGAAATAATGGAAGTAATTGGCAAGCCGCGGCGCCAAAGGCTCGATCATCTCGAGCGCGGCCTCAGGCCCCTTCACCTTGGAGACCGCAACCGCGCGATTGAGCGTGATCACCGGCGACGGCTGCATCACCTCGAGCGCGCCGTAGAGCAGGTCGATCTGGGTCCAGTCGGTATCCTCGGGCTTTTCGGCGCGGGCGTGCAGCGCTGCGATCGCCGCCTGCACCTGATAGGGCCCGCTGCGGCGGTGGCGCATCGCCTTGTCGATCAAGGCGAGGCCCTCGGCGATCAGCTTCTGGTTCCACAGGCTGCGGTCCTGGTCGTCGAGAAGGATCACCTGGCCGTCGGCATCGAAGCGCGCGGCGGCGCGGGCGTGCTGCAACAACAATAGCGCCGTCAGCCCCATGATCTCGGGCTCGCTCTGGAACAGCCGCAGCAGCAGGCGGGCCAAGCGGATCGCCTCCTCGCACAGCGGCGAGCGGATTTCGGCGGTGTCGCCGCTCGCCGAATAGCCCTCGTTGAAGATCAGATAGATCATCGCCGCGACCGAGACCAGCCGCTCGCTGCGCTCGACCGCGCCCGGCGTCTCGAACGGCACATTGGCATCGGCAACGCGCGTCTTGGCCCGCGTGATGCGCTGCTCCATCGCCGCTTCCGACACCAGGAAGGCGCGCGCGATCTGCTTCACCGACAGGCCGGAGACGATGCGCAGCGCCAGCGCGATCTGCTGCGTTGCCGGCAGGTCCTTGTGGCAGCAGATGAACAGCAGCCGCAGGATGTCGTCGCGGTAATGCGAGCCGTCGAGCCGCTCGGCGATCTCGTCCTCGGCATCGTCGAGGTCGGAGATCGCCTGGTCGTCGTCGGGCAGCGGCTCCTGCTTTTTGCTGCGCCTGATATCGTCGATCGCGACGTTACGGCCAACCATGATCAGCCACGCCGCGGGATCGCGCGGCGGGCCGTTCTGCGGCCAGCTCTTCAGCGCCCGCAGGCAGGCGTTCTGAAAGGCCTCCTCGGCGGTATCGAGATTGCGGAAGTAGCGCAGCAGTGCGCCAACCGCCTGGGGACGCGCCGACGTCAGCGCGGCATCGATCCAGGCGGCGTCGGTCATGCTCACGCTTTTGGACTCCCCTGATTGAAGTAGCCGACCGGGCGGATCTCATAGGTGCCGCCCGGATTGGCCTCGCCAAGGTCGCGTGCGATGTCGAGCACCTCGTCGAGGTTCTTGCCCTCGACCAAATAGAAGCCCAGCAGCTGTTCCTTGGTTTCGGCGAACGGGCCGTCCAGCACGACCGGCGGGTTTTCCTTGCGCAGCGTGGTCGCGGCGGTGGTCGGCAGCAGCCGGGCCACTGGGCCGAGCCGGCCCTGCTTGGCGAGCTTGTCCTGCACCACGGACAGTTTCTGCATGACCGAGGCGTCGTGCTCCTTGCTCCAGGAACCGACCATGTCTTCGTCATGATAGCAGAGGATGGCGTACAGCATCGAAAAGGCATCTCCGTTCATTGAAAGAACGAACGATTATGCCCGCTGCCGACAGGGGGAGCGAAAGAAATTTAGGTTCCTGATATCGGCGATGGATTTCGCCGAAGCTGCATGGCGAGCCGCGACAGACCAGCGCCGAGGCGCGGCGATGGCGCGTCAGGTCACCACCGTGACGATCATGCTGCGATTACCAGGTGACGCCGTAGCGGGCGGCGATCCGGCGCGCCTTGGCTTCGTCGCTCTCGCGGCGGCGGGCATGGCTTTTGGTCACAGGCCGGGACGGCTGCTGCGGCGCGGCCTCGGCCGACTGGGCCTGCGACGGCGCCGGCTGGGCGTCGGCCTGAGATGCAGCAGCGGCCGGTTGCGCCTGGGCCGGCGCATCCGCGGCGGCGAGCACGAGGCCGCGGCACTGACCGGCATGGGCGGTGGCGATGGAGGCGAGGACGAAAGCCGGGATCATCAGTTTGCGCATGGAAGTTCTCCCCTGTTGGTGGCAGGAGACTGGGGGCGGGCCGGACCCGCTCTGTGATATCAGTCACATTGACGCTGGAGGTATCTGGATGGGCAAGGGCGTGCTCGCGCTGCTGATCAATGGCGGCTCTGAAAACTGGTCGTCGGCGCGCTGGAAGGCGCGGTTCGACGCCGCCTGCCCGGATCGCCGCGTGGTGCTGCTGCCGGACGGCACGCTCGATCCGGCGGAGGTGCACTATACCGCGGTGTGGAAGCCGAAGCCGGGCGAACTCGCCGCGTTCAAGAACCTGCGCGTCATCTTCAATCTCGGCGCTGGCGTCGACGCGCTGATGGCCGACCGCTCGCTGCCCGACGTGCCGCTGGTGCGGGTTTCGGTCGGCGACCTCACCGACCGCATGACCGAATATGTCGTGCTGCATGTGCTGATGCATCACCGCCAGGAGCTCTATCTGCGCGAGTCACAGCGCGCCAGGCGCTGGGCGCCGAAATATCAGTGGGCGGCGGGCGCGATCACCGTCGGCATCATGGGCCTCGGCACGCTCGGCGCCGCCGCGGCGCATGCGCTGCGCGCGCTCGGCTTCCGCGTCGTCGGCTGGAGCCGCAGCGAGAAGCGGATCGACGGCATCGCCTGCCACCACAGCACTGAGGGGCTGGATGCGTTCCTGCGCGAGACCAACATCCTGGTCTGCCTGCTGCCGCTGACGCCGGACACAAGGCACGTGCTGGACCGCGACGTGTTCGCGAAGCTCAATCGTAGCAGCCCGCTCGGTGCGCCCGTCATAATCAATGCCGGCCGCGGCGGCTTGCAGAACGAAACGGACATTTTGCGCGCGCTCGACGACGGTACGCTGGGCGCCGCCTCGCTCGACGTCTACGAGACCGAGCCGCTGCCCGAGGGGAGCCCGTTCTGGAGCCATCCCAAGGTGGTGCTGACGCCGCACAACGCCGCCGACACCGACGCCGACGAGATCTCGAAATACGTCGCGCAGCAGATCGCGCGCTTCGAGGCCGGCGGCGCGCTGGAGAACCTGGTCGATCGCAGGCGAGGGTATTGAGACATCGTCGTCCCGGGCAAGCGAAGCGCGACCCGGGACCCATAACCACAGGCGTTCGTGATCAAGAAAGCTGTGGCCCCAGCTTACCATAACAACGACAAGCCGTGGTTATGGGTCCCGGCTTTCGCCGGGACGACAGGTGGAGAGGGCGCTCGTCAGCCCATCCCCGCGACGATCTCGGCGAGCCGATCGTAGGCAGGCTCGACGCCCTTCTCGATGCCGGAATTGAGGTGGCCGTCGCGCGCCTCCTTGGTGGGATGGCGAATGGTGGTGGTCAGCGTGGTCGTGCCGGCTTCCTCGACGAAGGTCGAGGTGACCAGGTACTCGTCGCTGGTGAAGCCTGGCATCGAGAAGGTCTCTCCGAAGGCGATGCGATCCGGGCGCACGACCTCGCGGAATGTGCCGGTGAGGACGTGCTCGATGCCATCGGACGAACGGAACACGTAGCGATAGCGGCCGCCGACCCGCAAATCGACCTCGCAGACCGGCATCGCCATCGCGTCGCAGCCGAGCCAGCGAACCAGATATTCCGGCTTGGTCATCGCATCGAACACCAGGTGCCGCGGCGCGTCGAACTGGCGCGTCATGGCGAACTCGATATCCGACGGGGTGGTGATCCTCAACGTCTTATCCACGCGTGCGTCCACGTTGCTTCTCCTTTTTTACTCTGACTTTACTGGTGCTGCGCGGCGGGGCCTTGGCGGCCTCCTCCGCCTTCATCTCCTCGAGCAGGCCGTCGAGGCGGTTGAAGCTCTCGTCCCAGAAGCGGCGGAAATTCCCGAGCCAGAAATCGACCTTCCTGAACGAGTCGGGCGCGATGCGGCACGGCCGCCACTGCGCCTCGCGCCCGCGCGCGATCAAGCCGGCATGCTCGAGCACCTTCAGATGCTTGGAGATCGCCGGCAGGCTCATGTCGAACGGCTTTGCCAGCTCCATCACCGAGGTCTCGCCGAGCGCGAGCCGCGCCAGGATCGCGCGCCGGGTCGGATCGGCCAGCGCCGCGAATGTCGAACTGAGGGGGTCGGGCAGCATCTACTTAGCTCATTGGTTAAATAACCTTTGGGTTAAGTACGACCAAACGGCGCCCACGTCAACGGCGGATTCGTGCGGCTGACGCAGGCGTGAGCGGTTCAGGACTTGCGCGCGAAGGTGACGTGCGTGGCGTACGGGCTCGCGACATGCGAGACGACGGCATAGCCGAGAGCGGGCAGATCGAGGCCCGCGAACAGGCTCTCGCCGGCGCCGAGCACGACCGGCGGCAGCACCAGCTGCAATTCGTCGAGCAGACGCGCCTGCAGGAATTGCCGCACCACCGAGACGCCACCACCCACGCGGATGTCCTTGTCCCCCGCAACCGCGCGCGCCCGCTCCAATGCGGCAAGCATGCCGTCGGTCACGAAATGGAACGTGGTGTCGCCTTCCATCTCGATGTCGGGCCGCGCATGATGGGTCAGCACGAACACCGGCGTGTGGTACGGCGGATTGTCGCCCCACCAGCCCTTCCAGGAATGATCCGGCCATGGCCCGCGGATCGGGCCGAACATGTTGCGGCCGAGGATCCAGGCGCCGATATTCTCCATCGACTTGCGCGCGATCTCGTCGTCGAGCCCGGTCGTCCCGCCATCCTGGCCGGTCATCGCGCGAAAGGCCCGCGTCTCGAACAGCCAGGCGGCGGGCAGCGCCAGCCCGCCCTCGCCGAATGGATGTTCGGGGCTCTGGCGCAGGGCCGCGCCAAATCCGTCGATCGAGACCGTGAATACTGAAGTCCTGACTTTTCCCATGATATTCCGCTTCCGTGGTTGAGAGACCTTACGGAGGACGGGCGGGGAAACCAGCGCCCGACATTTGCTGCGGAGGAAATTTCGCGAGCCGCTATTTCGGCCCGCACATCACGTCGACGGCGCCCTTCACGATCGCCTCGAGCTCCTTGCGCGGCACCCGGGCGCGGGCACGAATCGCAATCGTGTGGATGGTGGCGGAAGCGAGATGCGCCAGCGCGGCCGGATCGGCGCCGTCAGCCAGCTCGCCGCGCTCCTTGGCATGGCGGAAGCAGATGCCGAACGCCTTGTCGAGCTCGGTCAGGCCCTCCACCACCATGCTGCGGATGCCCGGATCCGACACCGCCTCAGACGCCGCGGTCATCACCGTGAAGCAGCCGCGCGGGCCGGACTCGCCGGAGAGATAGATGTCGAGCGCGATGCGGTAGATGCGCTCGAGCCGCTCGCGCAGCGGTGCCTCGGCGCGGAAGATGTCGACCATCGCGGCGCGCGCGTCGTCGCGATAGCGCTGGTAGCTCTTGATGTAGAGCTCGCGCTTGTCGCCGAACGCGCCATAGAGGCTCGGCCGGTTCATGCCGGTCGCAGCACTGAGATCGTCGAGCGAGGTCGCGGCAAAGCCGTCGCGCCGGAACAGATCGAGCGCCTTGCCGAGCGCGACATCCGGCTCATAGGCGCGCGGCCGTCCGCGGCGCTTCGGTGCGACCGGCGCCTCGATTTTGGCAGCAGATGGCGGCTTCTTACTTTTCTGTACCATTTCGCATTAAATTCCTTGACGTCACTAATATTATCCAAGACAGTACAAAAATCAACAACGGCCGGGACACCCGCGCCAGACGCCCCAAGGAGGCACAAATGGACCTTTATTTCTCGCCGCTTGCCTGCTCGATGGCGACCCGCGTCGCGCTCTATGAGGCCGGCCAGCCGGCCAACTATCTCGAGGTCGATCCGAAGACCAAGCAGGTGCGCAACGACGGCACCGACTTCAACAAGGTCAACCCGCTCGGCCTGGTGCCGACGCTGCGCACCGACGACGGCGTGGTGCTGACCGAGAACGCCGCGATCCTGCAATATGTCGCCGATCAGTTCCCGCGCGCCGGCCTCGGCACCGTGTCGAACGCCGAGCGGTCACGGCTGCATCAATGGCTGTGCTTCATCGGCACCGAGCTGCACAAGGGCCTGTTCCTGCCGCTGCTCGACAAGAAGGCGCCGCCGGACGCCAAGACTTACGCGCTGGAAAAATACGTCTCGCGGCTCGACTATGTCGAGGACCATCTGAAGGGCCGCGACTATCTGCTCGATCATTTCAGCGTCGCCGACGCCTATCTCGTCACCGTCATCAACTGGACCATGGCGACGCCGCCGATCGAACTCGCGAAATGGCCGGCGCTGAAGGCCTATTACGAGCGACTGCGGACGCGGCCATCGGTCGCAAAGGCGGTCGCGGAGGAGTTCGAACTCTACAAGGCCGAGATCGCGCGGCACAAGGCGGCGGCGTAGGGATTGACGCACAAGGTGTAGCGGCTCCCGAACGGGGGCCGTTCATCCTTCGAGGCTCGCAAGAGCTCGCACCTCAGGATGACGGAGATGGACTTGCGCGCCGAATGCCGGCCGCTCACTCAGCCCCATCCCCGTCATGCCCGCGCAAAGGCTTCGCCTTTATCGCTGGAGGAGCGCGGAACGCGCGTCTCGAAGCACGACTGCCCGGTTCGCGCCTCACCCGTAGCCCGGATGGAGCGCAGCGCAATCCGGGACGGACTTAGCCGCAGGTGAGACTGTCCCGGATTTCGCTTGGCTTCATCCGGGCTATGCCGCAATCAGAACGGCTCCTGCCCCAGTCCCGGCACATCGGCCGGACGCGGGCCCGGCGCGGGCCAATGGAAGCGGCGGTCCTTCTCTGAGATCGCGATGTCGTTGATCGAGGCCTCGCGGCGGCGCATCAGGCCGTGCTCGTCGAACTCCCACTGCTCGTTGCCGTAGGAGCGAAACCAGTTGCCGCCCGCATCGTGCCATTCGTATTGGAAGCGCACCGCGATGCGGTTGTTGTCGAACGCCCAGAGATCCTTGATCAGGCGATACTCCAGCTCCTTCTCCCATTTGCGGGTCAGGAATGCCACGATCGCCTCGCGCCCCCCGAACACCTCGGAGCGGTTACGCCAGCGGCTGTCCTCCGTATAGGCGCCGGCAACCCGAACGGGGTCGCGCGAATTCCAGGCATCCTCCGCCATGCGCGCCTTCTGCGCGGCGGTCTCGCGGGTGAAAGGCGGCAGCGGCGGACGTGACATCGGCGATCCCTCGCGGTTGTTTGTCGCGCAAATCTATCGCCCCGCCGCGCAGAGTCGATGGGGCATTTCCGATCGGTCAATAGTCAGGCCATATCGGCCTTCATCAGTGTGCGGATGCTCTTCGGTATAGGCTGTGCCCTGCCCTGACTGACGAAGGCAACACGCACCTGTGCCTTCACAAGCACGTCATCGCCGCGCCTGACCTCCTGCGCGAGCATGATCGAGGCGCCCTTCACCGCGATCGGCCAGGTCACGATGTCGAGCATGTCGTCCATCCGCGCGGGCTTGAGGAAGTCGAGCGTCATCGAGCGCACGACAAAGGCAAAGCCGCCGGTCTCCGCCTCGGCCTCCTCGAACAGCGCGTTCTGCTCGGCGCCCATCAACCGGAGATGATTAGTGCGCCCGCGCTCCATGAAGCGCAAATAATTGGCGTGGTAGACGATCCCGGAAAAGTCGGTGTCCTCGTAATAGACGCGGACCTGCATATGGTGGCGGCCATCGCGGATCGCGCCGTCGATATGGGGTAAGGTCATCTGGAAAACTCTCGCTCAATATCTCCGCGACCGTCGAGAACGCGAACGATCACGATCCGATCCGTCTCTACCAAATAGAATGCAATGTAGCCCTTGATCAACGGCCCACGTAACGACGGCCGCAACCAACTTCGATTGCCTCATCGTGAAACGAACACGGAACCATAATATCCGTGCTTCACTCCGACTTGTCGACGTTCCAGAAGATCGGCGTGGCAGGGCCGTCAAGCACGCCTGAGAGCGATTTTCGCCACGCGCCGACCCCGCGCCATTGCCCGAGGGGGACATAGATCACCTGGTCATAGACGACCGCCTGGATATCTGCGGCGATCTTCTTCCGCTCGGCCGGCGTGGATGCACGCGCGAACTGGTCTTTCAGCGCTTCGAGCCGGGCCGATTCCGGCCAACCAAACCAACCACCGTTCCTGCCTCGACCGTTGACCAATATGTTGACGACGGGGTCCACCACATCGGCAATGATGAAGTTGGTGAAAAACAAGTTCCAACCGCCCTCTTTGGGCGGCTTCTGGCTAGCGCGACGGGAGACCACTGTTTGCCAATCGGTCGCCTGGAGGTCCACGTTGAACCCAGCCCTACGCAGCAGTTGCGCCGCGACGATCGGCTGTGCCTTGAAAACCAGGACGTCACCGGGCGCCATGATCACAACAGGCGTGCCGTCGTAGCCGGACTCGGCAAGGAGCTTCGTCGCTTGTGCGATGCCATTGCCCTTCACCAGCGAATCCGAGCCGGCGTCGGTGGCCAGCGGCGTGTCACAACCGAAAACCGCGCCACATACCCGGTAGTATTCTGAATTGCCAACCAATGCGTCCAGCACGTCCTTCTGGTTCAGCGCCAGCAACGCCGCGCGGCGCACCAGCACGTTATCGAACGGCGGGTAAAGAAAATTCATGCGTCCGACGATCTGGAAGCCATGCTTGTCCAGGGTCTCAAGCTTCAAGTCCTTGTTGGCCGCCAACTTCGTCACGAGATCGAAGGGAATATTCTCCACGAAGTCGATGTCGCCGGATTGCAGCGCGTTCACGGCGGTCTGTGCATCTGGCATCCTGATCCATTCGACCCGATCGACCTTCACGACCTTGCCGCCCGACGTCCAGTTCGGCGGCTCCTTGCGCGGCACGTAGTCCGTGTTTTTCTCATAGACGGCCTTTACGCCAGGCTGGAATTCAGACTGAACGAACTTGAAGGGACCGGAGCCGATCTGCTCCTTGATTTGCTGGCCCGGCGGCGTTTCGGCCAGACGCTTGGGCATCATAAACGGAACAATCGATGAAGGTTTTCCAATCGATTCCAGCACCAACCCGTAAGGCTCTTTCAGTTTCAGCGTGATGGTTCTGTCGTCAGTGGCCTCAATGCTGGCTGTGAAGTCCATGAGCGTCTGGCCCATGGTCTCGTTCTTGCTCCAGCGCTTGAGCGACGCAACGCAGTCTTCCGCGGTGACCGGGCTGCCGTCATGCCATTTAAGTCCGTCGCGGAGGGTGAAGGTGTAGGTGAGCTTGTCGTCGGAGACCTTCCAATCCGCCATCTGAGGCTGGATCTTGAAGCTGGAGTCGGTGGCGAGCAAAGTGTCAAAGATCATGTAGCCGTGATCGCGCGTGATATACGCCCCGGTGAAGCCCGGGTCGAGAATGCGCAGATCGGAATGCATCACCGCAATGAGAGTCTTCGCATGCACCGGCGACGAGATTGGTTGCGCCGAAGCGAACACTGCCGACAAGGCGCCAACTGACACCACAGTGCAAAGTTTCCGACATGATATCTGAAGCATTGGATGTCTCCTGATATCGGCTGGTCAAATCCTCAAATTCGGGCTTAGCTGAGCGTGCAGGCTTGATATGGCGGAGCACCGCACCAGCGACCACATGCAGAGATGTCCGCCCGGCGCCCTACCCGCAATCATCCCTCGGGTGCTGCGCTGGACAGCGCTCGTTGCGCCGCGAGCGAAATGAGTACCGATGAGCCGACCTTGTCGATCGACTGCGATTATTTCATTCCCGCCTGCTGCAATCCCTTGAAGAGTTCATTCAAGGTACTCTGAAACGCCAGATGCTGATTTGGAATTTCCTGGGAATAGATGTCGCGGATACGCGCCAGTGTGTAACCCGGCAGCGCGCTGTTGAAATCATTCAGCTCGTCGACCGCTTCGGTTTGCTTTCCGGCCAGCGCAAAGGCGCTCACCAAATGCGCGCGACTGAACCAAACCGTGCGTCTCTCCTCAACCGCTCTACGAAGCCAGACAATTGCATCGTCGTAGTTTCCCATCGCGAAGTACGCGCGCCCCAGGACCCAGGAAAATACACTCCTGGCAGGATCGCGAGGACTGAGTCTGATCGCCTTCAACACCAGCGGAGGCGCTTCCTTGGGACGCCCCGTCAGGACAAGTTGATTGGCCTTTTGAGCATATGCGAGGGCAAGATTGGGATCGAGGGCAAGCGCCCGTTCGAAAGCGTCCAGGGCTCCTTGATGATCCCCCTTCGCACGGCGAATAAAGCCATCATCCATGTGGCTCAGAGCAATGGTCGGGTCGAGACTGAATGCCTGTTGCAGCGCATGCTCGGCCTGGCTCAGCAGCTCAATTCGTGCGTTGGAATCCGTTCCAGCAGCTTCGTTCCAGCGATTCAAATAGTCACGCATCAAGACATCTGCCAGTTGGCTCCAGGCGATGGCCGATTGCGGGCTGAGCTGCAGAGAATCCTGAAGATACTTGCGTGCGATAAGATTGTGCTGCGGAGTAATCGATTCAATGAGAATAGCCATGGCGCGTAACCTCATATCAATCGCATTGGAATCTCCCGATCGATTACGTCGACGGCTCTCGGCCTTGACCAGTTGAAGTCCGAGTGACGATGCGATTCGACCAGTTACAACTTCCTGCAATTCGAAAAGGTCTGTAACATCCGTATCAAATTGATCCGCCCAAATAGCCGTGGCGGAACGCGCATCTACCAGGTGCGCGTTCGCTTGCACCTTGGTACCGACTTTCCGGATGCTGCCTTCCAAGAGATATCGAACGTCGCAGTCCTGTCCGATTTGTCGAGGGTCGATATCTTTCCCTTTGTAAGTGAAAGCCGTTGCACGCGCAATCACCACGGTATCAGCCAAGCGGGAAAGGTGCGTGGTTAGATCATCGGTGACCGCGTCGGCGAAATAGCCCTCCTGCGGATCATTGCTCATGCTGCGAAACGGCATGACCATGATGGAAGCTTGAGCAGACTGCGCTTTTTGGCCATGCCAAAGCGGCACTGTGCCCACAATCGTCGCGATGGCTAGTAAGACAGCAAATGCAGCGACCACCGGACGACGCATCGGAGGAAGCGCGATAACTCGGCGCGCGGCGAGACGCATTCGCCCCAGGAGAGATTTGTCTTGCTCCTGGGCCTGGGTGACCCGAAAGACCTGAATCGGAGGGTCAATGTTCTTGACCCGGTGACGGCCCCTGTCCTCAAATGCGAGATCCGGATGACCCAGGAGCTGATCCCGAACGGTATTGGTAACAAATAGCTCGCCCGGCTCGGCGAGAGTTTCCAGCCGTGCTGCAATATTGACGCTGTTTCCGTAGATATCGCGCTCGTCGAAAATGACGTCGCCGGCATTTACGCCGATGCGCATTTGGAAGCGGCGCTCGGGGGCGGCACCGGCATTGCGCTTGCTCAATTCCTGCTGAATTTCGATACCGCAACGTACGGCATCCAGAGCGCTGCCAAATTCGACAAGCAATCCATCGCCGCTGGATCGGATAAGGCGACCATCATGCTCGGAAATTTTGGGTTCGATCAGGCTGCCGAAACATTCGGCCAGCATCACGTGTGTGGCGTCCTCGTCGGTCGACATGAGCCGACTGTAGCCAACGACATCTGCCAGCAGGACGGCTGTCATCCTGCGTTTCACAGGGCACCTCCTTCCCGCGGCATCGGGGCTTAATGTTTTTACAGGAGCGGGCGGCTGTTGTCACGCGCCGAGGTCGGCGTGGCCGCACAACACCCGTTTGGGTGATGAACGTGCGTACCTCGCTAAAGGATGCCGCGTTTCAAGGCACTTCCCATGCAGCCTGATCTCCAAACGCCGACGTCCGCGCCTTTATGAGTGCACGGCCGGGCTCGTCAGGACACCACCGGCCCCTTTGCGCCGAGCGTCACCTGCACGATCTCGGGCGGCACGCCGAGGCGGAACGGCATGATGCTGCAGCCGAGGCCGCCGGAGACGACGACGTCGCATTTCAACTTCAGATGGCCATAGGCCAGCCGCATGCCGTGCTTGACCGGCACCGCGGGCGACCAGCCGAGCAGCCGGACCTGGCCGCCATGGGTGTGGCCTGACAGCTGCAACGCGACGCGCGGGGGCACGCGAAGCGCAACGTCGGGTTCATGCGCGAGCAGGATCACCGGCGCGTCGTCGGTGACCTTTGCAAGCGTCGCGTTGAGATCGTCGACGCCGATGCGGGTGACCTGGCGATAGTGCCGCGCCGGCAGATAGGCGAGCTGGTCGCCGAGGCCGGCGAGCCAGAACGCATGGCCGTCCTTGACGAGCCGCACCGCGTCGTTCTCGTAGACCGGGATGCCCGCCCGCTCCAGCGCGCGGCGCGCGACCGGTGTGCCCTGCCCCAGGCGCTGCACCGCCTTGTCCTCCCAATAGTCGTGATTGCCGAGCACGGCATGCACGCCGAGCGGCGCCTTCAGGCCCTTCAGCACCGCGGCCCATTCGGAGGCCGGAATGAAGCGCGTGACGTGGCGCAGCCCCGCGACATAGTCGCCGAGCAAAACGATGATGTCGGCGTTCAACGCATTGGTGCGCTCGACGATTGTCTCGATACGATCGAGCGACATCCAGGGATCGCAGGCGTGGATGTCGGCGAGCACGGCGATCTTGAGCGGAAAGTCCGCCGGCCATTGCCGCGGCGACAGATCGTAACGCGTGAGCGTGAGCCGGGCGACCGGCTCGCTCAGGCCGTAGGCCGCGGTCGAGGCCGTGACGGCGGTCAATCCGCCGAACCCGCGAAGCAAATGACGACGTGAAATCATGGACGTTTGATCGGTGATGCCTGACGCTTCCTGGAAACGCTCCGACCAATCATAAGCCCTTTGATTGGAGCGGAATTGGGCCGCGTTTGTGCAGACGGCCTGCAGAGACCTCGCAAGGGTTAGCGGGCAAGGTTACCCGGCTGCGCGATGCGCTGCACCAACACGTCTTTTCACGACTTCGGGAGCAGCTCAGTCCTCGTCGCCATTGTTGCCGAACAGGCCGAACTGCGAGGGATCGCGGTTCGGCTCGGCGAGGCCGAGATGACGGAAGGCATGCGAGGTCAGCAGCCTTCCGCGCGGCGTGCGCTGCAGATAGCCGCACTGGATCAGATAGGGCTCGATGATGTCCTCGATCGCATCGCGCGGCTCCGACAGTGCCGCCGCCATGGTCTCGACGCCGACCGGCCCGCCGCCATAGTTCAGGGCGATGGTGGTGAGATAGCGCCGGTCCATCGCATCGAGCCCGGCACTGTCGACCTCGAGCGCGCTCAGCGCGCGGTCGGCGATGCCGCGGTCGATGGCGTCGGCGTCCGCCGCGGAGGCAAAGTCGCGCACGCGGCGCAGCAGGCGGCCGGCGATGCGCGGCGTGCCGCGGGCGCGGCGCGCGATCTCGTTGGCGCCGTCGGGGCTCATGCCGATGTTGAGCACGCGGGCGCCGCGGGTGACGATCTTCTCCAGCTCGTCCTCGGTGTAGAAATTCAGCCGGATCGGAATCCCGAAGCGGTCGCGCAAGGGATTGGTGAGCAGGCCCGCGCGCGTCGTCGCGCCGACCAAAGTGAATTTCGACAGCTCGATCTTCACCGAGCGCGCCGCTGGGCCCTCACCGATGATCAGGTCGAGCTGAAAATCCTCCATCGCGGGATAGAGCACTTCTTCCACCGCCGGACTCAGGCGATGGATCTCGTCGATGAACAGCACGTCGCGCTCTTCCAGATTGGTGAGCAGCGCCGCGAGATCGCCGGCCTTCGCGATCACCGGACCCGAGGTGGCACGAAAGCCGACGCCGAGCTCGCGCGCGACGATCTGCGCCAGCGTGGTTTTGCCGAGGCCAGGGGGACCGACGAACAGCACATGATCGAGCGCCTCGCCGCGCTTCTTCGCTGCCTCGATGAAGATCGAGAGATTCTTGCGCGCCTGGGCCTGGCCGACGAACTCCGTCAGCGACTGCGGACGCAGCGCGGTGTCGCCGACATCATCGGAGCGGCGTTCGGGCGTGACCATGCGCGAGGGCGTGTTCATGATGCGAAACTAGCACGAGATCGTTGTTCTCCCTCGCCCCGCCCTTGCGGGGAGAGGGTCGGGGTGAGGGGCTCCATCCGCGAGCAGGGTGTGTTTTGAGACCTGTACCCCCTCACCCGGATCGCATCTGCGATGCGATCCGACCTCTCCCCGCAAGCGGGGCGAGGTGAAGAAAAAATCCGCTCCGGCGCATCACTCACTTCGACAATTCCTTAAGCCCCAGCCGGATCAGCTGCGCGGTCTCGGCCTGCTCACCGGCGCTGCGCGAGGCGGTGGCGATGGCGGCGGCAGCCTGCGGCTGGCCGTAACCGAGATTGACCAGCGCGGAGATCGCGTCCGTCACCGGGCGCGGCGCGCGGTTGTTGTCGATCGCGCCCGACAGCTGCACCACCGCGGGATCGACATCGGCAAAGGCCGGCGCCTTGTCCTTCAATTCGCTGACGATGCGCTCGGCGACCTTCGGCCCGACCCCCGGCGTACGCGCAACCGCCGCCTTGTCGCGCAGCGCGATCGCGTTGGCCAAATCTGTCGGCGGCAGCGTGCCGAGCACCGCGAGCGCGACCTTGGCGCCGACGCCCTGCACGGTCTGCAACAGGCGAAACCATTCGCGCTCAAGATCCGAGCGGAAGCCGAACAGTTTGATCTGGTCCTCGCGGACATAGGTCTCGATCGAAAGCACCGCCGCTGCGCCCGGCGACGGCAACGCTTGCAGCGTGCGGCTCGCGCAATGCACCTGATAGCCGACGCCGCCGACGTCGAGGATCACGTAGTCCTCGCCGTAGGAGTCGATCAGGCCCTTGAGCTTGCCGATCATCGCGCGCCCCCAAGTTCGGCGCTCGTGGCTCGCACGATCGTTTCGACTTCGGTGAGGGAGGCACCAGCGGAAGGGTTCCCTCCGCCCTTGCGGGGGAGGGTTAGGGAGAGGGGTGCCGCTTGCTCAGTTGGCTGACGCATAACAACGCTCGCACCGCACTCACTTGTCTCGCGCGCTTCGTTGATGCCTCGTCGTCGCACATCGCGCACCGTCGCCCGGGGCTTACCCCTCTCCCCAAACCTCCCCCGCAAGGGGGGAGGGAGCCCAACCAGTGTGCTCTCCTCACTTCGCGATACGTCAGAAGAGTCCCTCATAGGCTCGCCACCCTGAGCCGCAGCGCGGTGCTCTGGCGGTGATGGGCGTGGGTGATCGCGACCGCGAGCGCGTCGGCGGCGTCGGCGGACCGCGGCTCGGCTTTCGGCAACAGGATCTTCAGCATCACCTGGATCTGGTTCTTCTCGGCGTGTCCGGCGCCGACCACGGTCTTCTTGACCTGGTTCGGTGCGTATTCGGCGACCGAGATACCAAACATTGCTGGCGCCAGCATGGCGACCCCGCGGGCCTGCCCGAGCTTCAGCGTGGCGACGCCGTCCTTGTTGACGAAGGTCTGCTCGACCGCCGCCTCCGCCGGCTTGTAGTCGCCGAGCACGGCGGCCAGCCCCTCATGGATTGCGAGCAGCCGGTTCGCCAGCGGCACATCATCCGGCGGCTCGACCGAGCCGCAGGCGATATAGACGAGACGATTGCCTTCGGTCTCGATCACGCCCCAGCCGGTGCGGCGGAGACCCGGATCGATACCGATGATGCGGACGGGAGAGCGAATCGGCTGCGATGTCATGGGGTAGTGATACCGCCTGCGCCGGGAGAACGAAACACAAACGGGCGGGTCATCCCCTGCCGCGGTCGTAGCAGCGAGCCTCGCTCGTCATCCCCGCGAAAGCGGGGATTCAGTACGCCGCGGCTTCTCGGATCAAACTCGGGTCTCTGGAATACTGGATCGCCCGATCAAGTCGGGCGATGACAGCGGAACAAGTGGATCAGCCGCCCATCTTCGCGATCAGCGCGTCGGACACCTCGAAATTGGCGAACACGTTCTGCACGTCGTCGTGCTCGTTGAGCAGGTCCATCAGCTTCAACAGCTTTTCGCCGGTCTCGTCGTCGACCGCGACGGTGTTCTGCGGCTTCCAGGTCAGCGCCGCCTTGCGCGGCTCGCCGAACTTCGCTTCCAGCGCCTTGGCGACTTCGCGGAAGGTGTCCTGCGAGGCGTAGACCTCGTGGCCGGCCTCGCTGGAAACCACATCGTCGGCACCTGCCTCGATCGCAGCGTCCAGCATGGCATCGTCGGAGGCGACCTTGGCGTCGTATTCGATGATGCCGGTGCGGTCGAACATGAAGGCGACCGAGCCGGTTTCGCCGAGATTGCCGCCCGACTTGGTGAAGAAGGAGCGGATGTCGGAGGCGGCACGGTTGCGGTTGTCGGTCAGCGCCTCGACGATGACGGCGACGCCGCCGGGGCCATAGCCCTCGTAGCGGATCTCGTCATAGTTCTCGCCCTCATTGCCCGCGGCCTTCTTGATCGCACGATCGATGTTGTCCTTGGGCATGTTCTCGGCGCGGGCCGCAACCACGGCGGCGCGCAGGCGCGGGTTCATCGCAGGGTCCGGGGTGCCGAGCTTGGCCGCCACGGTGATTTCGCGGGCCAATTTGCCGAAAAGCTTCGACCTCTGGGCATCCTGCCGGCCCTTGCGGTGCATGATGTTCTTGAATTGGGAATGGCCGGCCATGCGACGTCTCTTCGAAAGCGTAGGGTCTGAACGGGTGGAAAACGCGGCCTTATAGGCCCCTGGCGGTCAAAATCAAAGATCGGCGGGGGCCGTCCGGTCCCGGAATACTACCGCATCCCGGAATATGAGGCACTTGTTAACCATGACTTCACGCCCGGATGCGAAGATCGCCCCGTCCCGCCGTAACTTTCCAAGGCAACTTCCAACAGCCCCCACAGAGCCCACATGGCGTTCGGTTTGTTTCGAAAGCAAGTGCCGGAGCCGACTTCGCCCGCCGTCGCGCCGAAGGTTCCAACTGCGGCGGCTGCACCCGACAGCCCCTCCTCGACCGAGACTGATTCGGCCCGGGAAATCCTCGAACTGCTGGAACTCGAGCTCGGCGCGATGATCCGCCAGCTCGAGCGCGCCGCAGGCTCGGTCGCCGACGGCGCCGAAGCGACGGCCGCCAAGCTTGCGACCATCCGTGCCCGGACCGACGCGCTGAGCGGCCGCAGCAGCGACGCGCAGAACACCGCGACGACGTTCTCGGAAGCTGCCGGCCGATTCACCCATTCCGCCGAGGGCATCGGCCAGCAGGTGCGCAGCGCGAGCCAGCTCGCCGACGATGCCGCGGCGGCGGCGCGCGAGGCCACCGCCAATGTCGATCGCTTGCGCGAATCCTCGGCCGCGATCGGCAACGTCGTCAACCTGATCGCGCAGATCGCGCGGCAGACCACGCTGCTGGCGCTCAACTCGACCATCGAGGCGGCGCGCGCCGGCGCGGCCGGCAAGGGCTTTGCGGTGGTTGCCACCGAGGTCAAGGCGCTGGCGGTGCAGACCCAGAGCGCGACCGAGGAGATCTCGAGGAAGATCGAGGCGCTGCAGAAGGATGCCACCGGATCGGCCGACGCCGTGCACCGCATCTCGCAGGCGATCGAGGCGATCCGCCCGGTGTTCGAGAACGTCAACGGCGCGGTCGCCGAGCAGAATGCGATCACCGGCGAGATGGGCCAGAACGCCGCCTCCGCCTCCAGTTTCATCGTCTCGGTCGGCACCAGCGCCGGCGAGATCGACTCTGCGACACGCGAAGCCGCCGCGCATGGCGACAATGTCGCGAAGGCCGGCAAGGCGGTGACAGCCTTTGCCCAGAAGCTGAAGGCGCGCTGCGCGGTGCTGCTGCGCCAGGACGAGCGCGGCGATCCGCGCAAGAACGAGCGCCTGCCCTGCAGCCTCAAGATCGAGATCACGACCGCGCGCGGAATCATCACCGCGCCGGTCTACGAGATCGCGATGGACGGCATCCTGATCGGCGGGCCCGATGCCGACAGACTGCCGGCCCATGAGACCCTGAGCGCGACCTTGCAGGATGTCGGCGCGTGCCGGATCAGGATCGCCGACCGCACCAAAGCCGGCGCACAGGCGCGCTTCGAGGGCGCGATCGCCGCGCTGCGCGAGACGATCGAAGACCGGATGTGGGCGATCCACGAGGAGAACGCCGAGCTGATCACCCGCGCGATGGAAGCAGGCAGCGCGCTGACCAAGGTTTTCGAGAGCGGCCTTGCGAGCGGCGCGATCACGATCGACGACATGTTCGACACCGAGTATGTCGAAATATCCGGCACCAATCCGGTGCAATACCGCACAAGGATGCTTGATTGGGCGGATCGCGCGCTGCCCGCTCTGCTCGAGGCGTTCCTCGCCAAGGACAAGCGGCTGGCGTTCTGCGCGACGGTCGACCGGAACGGCTATCTGCCGGTCCACAACAAGATCTACTCGCATCCGCAGCGGCCGGGCGATGTCGCCTACAACACCGCCAATTGCCGCAATCGCCGCATCTTCAACGATCCCGCGGGCCTCGCCGCCGCGCACAATCAGCGCGCCTATCTGGTGCAGAGCTATGCGCGCGACATGGGCAACGGCACAACCGTGATGATGCGCGAGATCGACGTGCCGATTCGCGTCCGCGGCCGGCACTGGGGCGGCTTCCGCACCGCCTACAAGCTTTGATTGGAATTTCTGTAGATGGGGTAACGGGCCGGCCGCCCGCTCGCTACGGCGCGATTTGGAAGCGCGCTCGCGAGCGGCCTGTTGGTTGGAAGGCGGTCGTCCCTCAAACTGATGGTGTCAATAAACGGAGTCGGGCAAGCCCGCTCCAAGCATCATTAAGGGACGACCATGTACCACTATGCAGGAATCGACGTGTCTTTGGAATGCTCGAGCGTCTGCCTTGTCGATGGGACAGGTAAGATTTTGCGCGAGGCGAGGGTTGCGAGTGAGCCGGAGGCCTTGATCACCTGGTTGCGGTCGCTGGGGTTGGTGCTGGAACGGATCGGGCTGGAGGCTGGTCCGCTGTCGCAATGGCTCTACGCAGCGATGCGGGATGCGGGCCTGGCAGTCGAACTGTTGGAGACGCGGCACGTCCGCGATGCCTTCAAGGCGATGCCGGTGAAGTCGGACCGCAACGATGCCCGCGGGATCGCGCAACTGATGCGGCTGGGCTGGTTCCGGCCGGTGCACTGCAAGTCGATCGAAGCGCAGGAGACGCGGGCGGTTCTGACGGCACGCAAGCTGCTGCAGTCCAAGCTGCGCGACATCGAGAACAGCCTGCGCGGCGTGCTCCGCGGCTTCGGTCTGAAGGTCGGCACGACCACCGAGCGCACGTTCGCCGAACGCATCCGGGAGCTCGTAGCGGGCCATCCCGGACTTGAGATCGTGGCACAGGCGCTGCTCGAAGCCCACGCCGTGCTGCGGCGCGAGTTCAATGGCCTGGATAAGCACACCCAAAAGCTCGCCAGGTCGCACCCTCAAGCCCGCCTCCTGATGACGACACCGTCCGTCGGCCCGATCGTGGCGCTTACCTACGCCTCGGCGGTCGACGACCCGAAGCGCTTCCGGTCCTCGAAGGCGACGGGAGCGCATTTTGGCCTCACCCCGAAGAAGTACCAATCGGGCGAAACCGACTATACCGGCCGCATCAGCAAGATCGGCGATGCCTCCGTGCGCGAGGCGCTCTATCAGGCGGCTCACGTCATGCTGACCAAGCCGGTCAGGAACTGCTCGGCGCTGAAAGGCTGGGCGATGCGGATCGCCCGGCGCGCAGGCCTGCGCAAGGCCAAGGTGGCGCTCGCACGCAAGCTCGCCGTCGTTCTGCATCGCATGCTCGCCGACGCCAAACCGTTCAACCCGATGGCCAAGGCCTCGGCAACCTAAGCAAGGAGCAGCAATCGGTTCTGGGCGGGCCACGACACCAGGCTCTCCCTGAGCGAGGTCCCTGCGCCGGGACGATGGATCCGGTCAGGCCGCCATCCGGGAAGTGGCTCACAACCACGCTTCCGTAGATTGGCCGGCCGGCTCCTCAATGCACCCCATCAGGCGACGGCCTTCGCGCCGATCCCGTACAGAAGCAAGTGCCCGGCGAGTGGATCACGCAAAAAGGGATTGACTTACAAAGGCCCGTTACAGAAGCCCGGATGCGGCGAAGCGTAATCCGGGACGAGCGTGCCCACGGGCGGGAATCCCGGATTTCGCTGCGCTGCATCCGGGCGACGGAGTGCACGCTCAGGCAAGACCGGCGGCGCGAATCACGTTTTAGCTTGAAATGGGGAATGCTGCGGCGGCTCAACCGACCGCTGTGATAGAGGAAGCGCTGATATGTCGGCCGTGCAGCTTGCAGTTCTGGACACCTCATCGAACCGGACGCTGGCCGAACGGCTCGTTGACCAGCTTGCCGACCGCATCGGCGGCCTCGGAGTGGAACTCGCCGACATCGCCGGCAACGTCCAGGAGGTCGCCAACCGCGTCAGCAACCAGTCGGAGCGGTTCCATCATTTGCAGGCGACGGCCGAGACGATGGTCTCGGCCAATCACGACATCGCCAACGCATCGCAGGCGGTGCAATCGACCGCGTCCGCCGCGGTCGGCCAGATCGCGGAGTCGCGCCATGCGGTGGACACTGCGGTCAGCCACATCTCCGAGCTCGTCGCCGCGGTCGCGCGGATCGAGGCGCGGCTTGCCGCGGTCGGCTCCGCGCTGAGCCAGGTCGCCAAGGTTTCCGGTTCGATCGAGGCGATCGCCAAGCAGACCAATCTGCTGGCGCTCAACGCCACGATCGAGGCCGCGCGCGCCGGCACCGCCGGCCGCGGCTTTGCCGTGGTCGCGAGTGAGGTGAAGAGCCTCGCGGAGGCGACCCGCCAAGCGACGCATCAGATCTCCGACACCGTGCGCGATCTCGACGGCCAGATCGGCAGCCTGATCGGCGAGAGCAGCGACGCCTCGCTGCGCGCCAAGAGCGCCGGCGAAGGCGCCCAGCAGATATCCGGCATCATCATGCGCGTGCAGGAAGGCTTTTCATCTGTTGGTGCCGAGATCGACAACGTCGCGCGCGCCGCGACCTCCAATCTCGGTCATTGCGACACCGTGATCGCGGAGCTGAACGAGCTCGCCAAGGGCGTCGATCTCTCGTCGCGCGACCTCAAGCACGCCGACGGCCGCGTCGCGAAGCTGCTCGAGCTGTCCGAGAGCCTGATCGTGACCATCGCCGACAGCGGCGTGGAGACCAGTGACGCGCCGCTGATCCGCGTCGTGATCGACACCGCGAAGCAGATTTCCGAGCTGTTCGAGACTGCCGTCACGCGTGGCGAGATCACCCTCGCGCAGTTGATGGACGAGAATTACCGCGAGATCGCGGGTAGCAATCCGAAGCAATATCTGACCAACTATGTCAGCTTCACCGACCGCGTGCTGCCGGCGATCCAGGACCCGATCCAGAAGACCGATCCGCGCATCGTGTTCTGCGTCGCCTGGGCACGCGGCGGCTATCTGCCGACCCACAATCCGAACTACCGGCTGCCGCAGGGGCCCGACCCGGTCTGGAACAACGCCAATTGCCGCAACCGCCGCCTGTTCAACGACCGCGCGGTGAGCAAGGTCGCAGCCAATACAAAGCCGTTCCTGCTGCAGACCTACCGCCGCGACATGGGCGGCGGCAATTTCGTGCTGATGAAGGATGTGTCATCGCCGATCGTCGTGCACGGCCGCCACTGGGGCGCGTTCCGGATGGGCTTCCGGCAGTCGTAAATCCGTAGCCCGGATGCAGCGCAGCGCAATCCGGGATCAGCCCCTCAACCCGCGAGCCCCCGCATTTCGCTGCGCTTTATCCGGGCTACAACGTCCAAAACCCCGGCACCGCGGGCTCGAGCCGTCCGCCGGCGCGGACCGGGGCGACCTTCACCGCAAGCCCGGTCGTGTCGTCGGTCTCGACCGCGATGCCGCTCAGCGTGGCTGTGCCCGCAGCCGGCTCGAAACGGCCGGAGGGAATGCCGGTGAGGAAGCGCTGCAGCGGCTCCTCCTTCTGCATGCCGATCACCGAATCATAATCGCCGGTCATGCCGGCATCGCTCATATAGGCGGTGCCGCCCGGCAGCACCTGGTGATCGGCGGTCGGCACATGGGTATGGGTGCCGACCACGAGGCTGACGCGGCCGTCGCAGAAGAAGCCGATGCCCTGCTTCTCGCTGGTCGCCTCGGCATGGAAGTCCAGCACGATGGCGTCGGCGCCTTCGCGCAACGGGCAGGCCTCGAGCTCGCGGTCGATCGCGGCGAACGGATCGTTGGACGACGGCTCCATGAACACGCGGCCGATCGCGTTGATGACCAGCGCGCGCTTGCCGTTCTTGGTGTCGATCAGGGTCGAGCCGCGGCCGGGCGAATGGCGCGGGAAATTCAAGGGGCGGATCAGGCGCGGCGCGCGCTCGATGAAGACCAGCGCCTCCTTCTGATTCCAGGCGTGGTTGCCGAGCGTGATCGCATCGGCGCCGGCGTCGAGCAGCTCCTGGTAGATCGCCTCGGTAATGCCGAAACCGCCGGCGGAATTCTCGCCATTGACGATGACGAGATCGAGCGACCAGTCCCTGATCATGCCGGGAAGGTGGTCGGCGATGGCGGTGCGGCCGGTCCTGCCGACGACGTCACCAACGAACAGAATACGCAATGCTAGGGGCTCCGGAAATCGAACGTCTTGCGCTCGGTTAGCACATAATCCAGCGGGACGTCGTGCGACAACGCCGGAATAGCCTTGCTTTCCTGTGCAGCGAAGGCAATCCCGACCCCGATCACATGCTTGGCCTTTCGCAGATGCGCAAAGGTATAGTCGTAATAGCCGGCGCCATAGCCGATGCGGTGGCCGAGCCGGTCGAATGCCGCAAGCGGCACCAGCATCACGTCGGGATGCACCTCGGGTGACGCCGGAGACGGCTCGGGAATGCCGAGCGGGCCGAGCATCAGCCGGTCCTGCGGCGACCAGCTGCGGAAGGTCAGCGACTGGCCGCGCGCATTGATGCAGGGCAGCGCGAGCCGCGCGCCCTTCTCGGCCAGCTTCTTCATCAAGGGCGCCGGATCGAACTCGCTGCGGATCGGCGCATAGCCGGAGACGATCATGCCTTGCGTGATCTCGAACGGGGCGCCACGCTTGGCAAGCGCCTCGGCCGCCGCCGCGCGCTGCTCGTCGCTCAGCGCATCACGCTTGGCGAGGGCAAGCGCCCGAAGCTCGGCCTTCGATGGAGCTGCGTGCATGATCCATCTTCCGCTGTCGTCGTCCGCGACAACGGACGATCCATCATTCCAGAGACGCTAAAGCGCGAAGAGCGCTTTAGCGTTCTTGTTTAAGCATGATCTTTTCGGAAAACCGCTTCACACTTTTCCGGATCATGCTTCAGCACCGTATGGCCAGGCCGCGGCGCACTGGACGCCCCGCTTCGCAGGGGACAGCGCTGCACCACAATCGAACCGCCGCCGCGCGACGACAAGGCAACAGCAAAATACAGTGCGAAGCCGCAGAGGCCGTTGGAGCGCTCGATCCCGGAGTTCCCTACGAAAGTAGGTGGGCACCATATGTCCGGGTCCACGGACCCGGCCAGGGACAGTTCCCTAAAGGATCGATAAGGCCCCGGGGATATATGGCTCCTGACGCACGACGCAGCTTCGCAGGGTCAATGTAGCGACGAAGTGCCGGTTCCGCTAGCGGCAAGAAACCGCGATCAAGGCTCGGGCTCTCTCCGCCGTCATGGCCGGGCTTGACGAAATCTCGCAGGGGATCACATCACCCGATCGCGATGCCGCCGCCGATGGTGCGGTTGAGCACCTGCGTGGTGCGCTCGATCCGCTCGGCGGCGGCGTTAAGCGCATTGGAGACCGCGGTCTGGGTCGCGCGGGCGCGGTCGGTGGCGGCGACGCGTGCATTGCGCAACTGCTCGACCTCTTCCTCAAGGCTGCGGAGGCGTGCGCTGGCATCGGCCAGCTCGTCGCAGGCAGTCAGCGCCGCCATCACCGTGAGCCGCGCATCGCCGATCTCGCCGAACTTGCCGCGCAGCGATTCGACGCGCTGCTCGAGGTTTTCCGCGAGCTTCAGCAGCCGCACCTCCTGGCCCTCCTCGCAGGCCATCCGGTATTGCCGGCCATTGATGGTGACGTTGATGTGGCTCATCTCTTGTCTCCGCCCTCGAGCACGGCGCGAATGGTGCCGATCGCCGCGTCAAGCTTTTCCGCGATGTCGCGATTGACGCGCTCGAGCTTGCGCGTCTTGACCAGCGATCCGTCGAGTTCGTCGGCAAGTCTGGAGCGATCTGCGCCGAGCGCCTGGATCCGGCTCGCCAATTCGTTTTCGTCGCGGTCGGCCTCGCGGCGCCGCTCCACCGAGCTTTCCAGCGCATCGAGCGCAGCCATCAGCCGCTTTGTCGCAGCATCGATATCGGCAAGCGGTGCCTCGGTATTGCCAGACCCGTTGGCGAGACGATCACTCATGACACGCGGCGTGGACCCTTCTTGGGTTGGCTGGGTAGCCTGCTGGAGATAAGCCTGCCGCACGGCAAAACTGGCGGTTCGGCAAGCGCTTACGGGACGAAATTTACGTGGCAAGCGAGCCGAGCGCAACGGCGGCGCAGAACTATGCACCGTTGAATGAAATTGGGCCATTTCGGGCAACTTTTCCCCGTTTTGGGGCGTTTCATCGCCTTGGACTTGCGGAATTGAGGTGCTAATCCACCCTCCAACCCGTAAGGCCATCCACGCGCGTATCGCGGCTGCCCGCCCCGATGCGTCCAGCAATCAGCTCCTCATTTCAGGCGGATTTTTCATCATGTCGCAGGTCGATCACACCCGTATGGCCAATGCGATCCGTGGCCTTGCCATGGACGCCGTCGAGAAAGCGAAATCCGGTCATCCCGGCCTGCCGATGGGCGCCGCCGATATCGCGACCGTGCTGTTCACCCAGTTCCTGAAATTCGACGCCGCCGATCCGGCCTGGCCCGACCGCGACCGCTTCGTGCTGTCGGCGGGCCACGGCTCGATGCTGCTCTATTCGTTGCTGTACCTCACCGGCAACAAGGAGATGACGCTCGACCAGATCAAGCATTTCCGCCAGCTCGGATCGCTGACGCCGGGACATCCGGAGAATTTCTACACCAAGGGCATCGAGACCACCACCGGCCCGCTCGGCCAGGGCATTGCGACTGCGGTCGGCATGGCGCTCGCCGAGAAGATGCTCGCCGCCGAGTTCGGCAAGAAGATCGTCAGCCACCACACCTATGTGCTCGCCTCCGACGGCGATTTGATGGAAGGCATCTCGCAGGAAGCGATCGCGCTCGCCGGCCACTGGCGCCTCAACAAGATGATCGTGCTGTACGATGACAACGGCATCTCGATCGACGGCCCGACCTCGCTTTCCGACTCCGTCGACCAGGTGAAGCGCTTCAAGTCCGCGGGCTGGGCTGCTGAATTGATCGACGGCCACGATCCGAAGGCGATTGCGGCTGCGATCACCCGCGCGCAGAAATCCAGCAAGCCCTCGCTGATCGCCTGCAAGACCACGATCGGCTTCGGCGCACCGACCAAGGCCGGCACCGCGAAAGTGCATGGCGAGGCGCTCGGCGCCGAGGAGCTCAAGGGTGCCAAGGAGAAGCTCGGCATCTCGCTCGAGCCGTTCTCGGTGCCCGACGACGTGCTGAAGGCCTGGCGCGAGGCAGGTGCCCGCGGCGCCGCCGAGCACAAGGCCTGGGACGAGCAGTTCGCGCAGCTCGGCAACCGCAAGCGCGCCGAGTTCGAGCGCCGTCTGCGTCACGAGCGGCCGGCCTCGCTCGCCAAGGGCCTGCGCGCGTTCAAGAAGGGGCTCCTGGAAAATCCGCTCAACGTCGCGACCCGCAAATCGTCGGAAGCCGCGATCGAGGTGATCGCGGCTGCGATGCCGATGGAGTTTGTGGCCGGCTCCGCCGACCTCACCGGCTCCAACAACAACAAGGCGAAGTCGGCGGTGGGGTTTGCCGCCAAGACGCCGAAAGGCCGCTTCATCCATTACGGCATCCGCGAGCACGGCATGGCGGCGTGCCTCAACGGCATCTTCCTGCATGGCGGCTTCGCGCCGAACGGTGCCACCTTCCTGGTGTTCACCGACTATGCGCGCGGCGCGATGCGGCTGTCGGCGCTGATGGGCACCGGCGTGGTCTATGTCATGACCCATGACTCGATCGGCCTCGGCGAGGACGGCCCGACGCACCAGCCGGTCGAGCACCTCTCCGCGCTGCGCGCGATGCCCAACATGCGCGTGTTCCGTCCCTGCGACGCGGTCGAGACCGCGGAGTGCTGGGAACTGGCGCTCAACCGCATCGACGGACCGACGGTGCTGGCGCTGACCCGCCAGAACCTGCCGCAGCTCCGCACCACGGTGCCGAATGACAGCCCGTGCAGCCACGGCGCCTACGAGCTGGTCGCGGCGCAGGGTGACGCAAAAGTGTCATTGTTCGCGTCCGGTTCCGAGGTCCAGATCGCGGTCGAGGCGCAGAAGCAGCTCGCCGGACGCGGCATCGCGACGCGGGTGGTCTCGGTGCCGTCGCTGGAGTTGCTGCTGGCACAGCCCGCCGAGCGGCAAAATGCCATTATCGGCAACGCCCCGGTCAAGATCGCGATCGAGGCCGCGGTGCGCTGGGGCTGGGATGCCGTGATCGGGCACGATGGCGAATTCATCGGCATGCACGGTTTCGGCGCAAGCGCCCCGGCGAAGGACCTTTTCCCGCATTTCGGCATTACCGCGGAGGCCGTCGTTAACGCTGCCCTGAAGCGCGTCTGACGCTGGCCTGACACCCGCCGGTCAAAGGTTGAGCTTGCCGCAAAAAAGGATTACCAAAGCTCCATCTTTTCCGCTCGCGTCCGGCTGAACCGGGCGTTCCGCCGTAAAAGCTTCGTGGGAGCCCTCCCGCGGGGCTGGCAGCAGCTTTTAGAGGAGACAACAGCATGGCAATCCGCGTCGCGATCAACGGGTTTGGGCGTATCGGCCGCAATGTGTTGCGCGCCATCGCCGAGTCCGGCCGCAAGGACATCGAAGTCGTCGGCATCAACGACCTCGGTCCGGTCGAGACCAACGCGCATCTGCTGCGCTTCGATTCCGTGCACGGCCGCTTTCCCGGCACCGTGACCGTCGACGGCGACTCGATCAGCCTCGGCGACAACAAGATCAAGGTCTCGGCCGAGCGCGATCCCTCCAAGCTGCCGTGGAAGGCCCTCGGCGTCGACATCGCGCTGGAATGCACCGGCATCTTCACCGCCAAGGACAAGGCCTCTGCGCACCTCACCGCCGGCGCCAAGCGCGTGCTGGTCTCGGCGCCCGCCGACGGCGCTGACGCCACCATCGTCTACGGCGTCAACCACGACACGCTGACCAAGGATCAGCTCGTCGTCTCCAACGGCTCCTGCACCACCAACTGCCTCGCGCCGGTTGCCAAGGTGTTGAACGAGACGGTCGGCATCGAGACCGGCTTCATGACCACGATCCACGCCTATACCGGCGACCAGCCGACGCTCGACACCCTGCACAAGGATCTCTATCGCGGCCGCGCTGCGGCGATGTCGATGATCCCGACCTCGACCGGTGCCGCGAAGGCGATCGGCCTGGTGCTGCCGGAACTGAAGGGCAAGCTCGACGGCGTCTCGATCCGCGTGCCGACCCCGAACGTCTCGGTGATCGATCTGAAGATCGTCGCCAAGCGCGCCACCGACGCCAAGGAAATCAACGAGGCGATGAAGCGCGCCGCCGAGCAGCAGCTCAAGGGCATTCTGGGCTTTACCACCGCGCCGAACGTCTCGATCGACTTCAACCACGATCCGCACTCGGCCACCTTCCACATGGACCAGACCAAGGTGCAGAACGGCACGCTGGTGCGGGTGATGGCGTGGTACGACAATGAGTGGGGCTTCTCGAACCGCATGGCCGACACGGCCGTCGCCATCGGCAAGCTGATTTAAGTTCGACTGTTCGTGATGCCCGGCCCCGCGCCGGGCATCCGCGTCTTTGCCCCGCATTCGCGACGTGAATGGCTGCGACATAGGCAAGCGAAAGCGACGCCGTCCTTCGGACGGCCATGTCCGGCCGTGGCACAGGAAACGCCCGCACAGGAAACGTCCATGACAAAATCATTCCGCACCCTCGACGACGTCGACGTGAAGGGCAAGCGCGTGCTGCTGCGCGTCGACCTCAACGTCCCCATGGAAGGCGGCCGCGTCACCGACGCCACAAGGCTCGAGCGCGTCGCCCCGACCATCACCGAGATTTCCGACAAGGGCGGCAGGGTGATCCTGCTCGCACATTTCGGCCGGCCCAAGGGACGCGACCCCAAGGAGTCGCTGAAGCCGGTCGCTGAAGCGCTGTCGAAGGTGATCAAGCGCCCGGTCGCCTTCGCCGAGAACTGCATCGGCGATCCCGCGGCCAACGCGGTCGCCGCCCTCAAGGACGGCGACATCCTCTGTCTGGAAAACACCCGCTTCCATAAGGAAGAAGAGAAGAACGACGCCGGCTTCGTCGCTGAACTCGCAAAGCTCGGCGACATATGGGTCAACGACGCCTTCTCCGCCGCGCATCGCGCCCACGCCTCGACCGAAGGCCTCGGCCACAAGCTGCCGGCCTATGCCGGCCGCACCATGCAGGCCGAGCTCGACGCGCTCGGCAAGGCGCTGGAAGCACCGACCAAGCCTGTGATCGCGATCATCGGTGGCGCCAAGGTCTCGACCAAGATCGACCTTCTGGAAAATCTCGTGAGCAAGGTCGATGCGCTGGTGATCGGCGGCGGCATGGCCAACACCTTCCTGCACGCGCAAGGTATCAACGTCGGCAAGTCACTCGCCGAAAAGGACCTCGCCGCGACCGCGCTGCGGATCATGGAGAAGGCCAACGCCGCGAACTGCGCCATCATCCTCCCCGTCGACGCCGTCGTCGCCAACCAGTTTGCCGCCAATGCGCCGTCGCATGCCTATGGCCTCGATGCGATCCCGGCTGACGGCATGATCCTCGACGTCGGTCCGCAGTCGATCGCGCGGATCCATTCCGCGATCGACGACGCGGCGACGCTGGTCTGGAACGGTCCGCTCGGCGCCTTCGAGCTGACGCCGTTCGACCGCGGCACCGTGGTGTCGGCCAGGCATGCCGCCGAGCGCACCAAGAGCAAGAAACTGGTCTCGGTCGCCGGCGGCGGCGATACCGTCGCGGCGCTGAACCAGGCCGGCGTGGCGGGCGATTTTTCCTACGTCTCGACCGCGGGCGGCGCGTTTCTTGAATGGATGGAAGGCAAGCCGCTGCCGGGCGTCGAAGTTCTGAAACACGGCTGATTTAGAGCATGATCCGGAAAAGTGTGAAGCGGTTTTCCGAAAAGATCATGCTCAAACAGAGAGTTAAAGCGCGATGACGATTCAACCTAAGCTCATCGCGCTTCAAACCCGCGAACGCGCTTTACAGGGAGAAATGGAATGGCTCGCATAACGTTGCGGCAACTGCTCGATCACGCGGCCGAGCACGATTACGGCGTACCTGCCTTCAATATCAACAACATGGAACAGGCGCTGTCGATCATGGCGGCGGCCTCCGAGGTCGACGCGCCCGTCATCATCCAGGCCTCGCGCGGCGCGCGATCCTACGCCAACGACGTCATGCTCAAGCACATGATGGACGCCGTCACCGAGATCTACCCGCAGATCCCGGTCTGCGTGCATCTCGACCATGGCAACGAGCCCGCCACCTGCATGACCGCGATCCAGGCCGGCTTCACCTCGGTGATGATGGACGGCTCGCTGAAGGCCGACGGCAAGACCCCGGGCGATTGGGACTACAATGTCGGCGTCACCCGGACTGTGACCGGTATGGCCCATCTCGGCGGCATTTCGGTCGAGGGCGAGCTCGGCGTGCTCGGCTCGCTCGAGACCGGCATGGGCGACAAGGAAGATGGCCATGGCGCCGAGGGCAAGCTGTCGCATGACCAGCTGCTGACCAACCCGGACGAGGCCGTGAAGTTCGTCCAGGAGACCAAGGTCGACGCGCTGGCGATCGCGATGGGCACCTCGCACGGCGCTTACAAGTTCACCCGCAAGCCCGACGGCGACATCCTCGCCATGAACGTGATCGAGGAGATCCATCGCAAGCTGCCGAACACGCATCTCGTGATGCACGGCTCCTCGTCGGTGCCGCAGGAGCTGCAGGAGATCATCAACGCCAATGGCGGCAAGATGAAGCCGACCTGGGGCGTGCCGGTCGCCGAGATCCAGCGCGGCATCAAGAACGGCGTGCGCAAGATCAACATCGACACCGACAACCGCATGGCGATGACCGGCCAGATCCGCAAGGTGCTGAAGGACAATCCGGAAGAGTTCGATCCGCGCAAGTACCTGAAGCCCGCGATGGAGGCGATGACCAAGCTGTGCAAGCAGCGCCTGCAGGAATTCAACACCGCGGGCCAGGCCAGCAAGATCAAGAAGGTGTTGACCACGGCTGAGATGGCCAAGCGCTACGCTGCGGGCCAGCTCGACCCCAAGGTCGCCTAAAGAAGTTGCCCGAAGAGATTGCCTGACACCATATTGCCCGAAACATTAAGGCGGGACACCGGCTCCGACGCAGTTGGAAACGGTGTCCCGGGGCTTGATCGCCGGCTGCGACAAACAGCGGCCGCGACGAACGTTTTCTAGGCATTTGCCCGAGAACCGCCTATTTTGGTTTGCAAAGGCAATGCGCTCTGGAGAACGTTTCCATGAACCTCGCTGACCTCAACAAGATTGCCCTCGCCATGGTCACCCCGGGCAAGGGCATCCTTGCCGCGGACGAATCCTCCGGCACCATCAAGAAGCGGTTCGATGCCATCAAGGTCGATTCGACCGAGGACAATCGCCGCGACTATCGCGAGATGCTGTTCCGCTCGCAGGAGGCGATGAGCAAGTACATCTCGGGCGTGATCCTCTACGACGAGACGATCTGGCAGAATGCCAAGGACGGCACGCCGCTGGTCAAGCTGATCGAGCAGGCCGGCAGCATTCCAGGCATCAAGGTCGACGAAGGCACCCAAGCCCTGCCGAACTGCCCGGGCGAACTCGTCACCGTCGGCCTCGACAAGCTCGCCGAGCGGCTGAAGAAATATTACGAGCGCGGTGCGCGCTTTGCGAAATGGCGCGCGGTGATCGATATCGGCTCGGGCGCCGGCAGCCGCGGCATCCCGACCATGACCGCGATCCGCGTCAATGCGCATGCGCTGGCGCGCTACGCCGCGCTGTGCCAGGCCGCGCAGATCGTGCCGATCGTCGAGCCGGAAGTGCTGATGGACGGCGATCACGACATCGACCGCTGCTACGAGGTGACGCAGCGCGTGCTGAACCGCACCTTCCAGGAATTGCGGGTGCAGCGCGTGGCGCTCGACGGCATGATCCTGAAACCGAACATGGCGATCTCGGGCAAGAAGTGCCCGAAGCAGGCGTCGGTGCAGGAAGTCGCCGAGAAGACCATCCGCCTGCTCAAGAGTTGCGTCCCGGCCGCAGTGCCCGGCATCGCCTTCCTCTCCGGCGGGCAGAGCGACGAGGAAGCGACCGCGCATCTCGACGCCATGAACAAGATCGGCCATTTGCCCTGGCGGCTGACCTTCTCCTATGGCCGCGCGCTGCAGGCAGCGCCGCAGAAGGCGTGGTCCGGCAAGCCCGACAACGTCCCTGCGGGCCAGCACGCCTTCTCGCATCGCGCCCGGATGAACGGGCTGGCAAGCACCGGCAATTGGGAAGCCGGCCTCGAAAAGCAGGCGGCATAGTTGGCCACCAAGCCCGTTCCGCCGCGGCCGGCGCCGCGCCTCTATCTGGCAACACAGCCGCTCGACGAGCCCGCGCCGCTTGCGGCCGAGCTTGCCGAGCTGCTCGCCGCCGCCGACGTCGCGGCCGTTCTGGTGCGGCTGCGCGAGAGCGACCCGCGCAGTATGATCTCTTACGTCAAGGCGCTGGCGCCGACGGTCCAGAACGCGGGCGCAGCGCTATTGATCGACGGCCATCCCGATATCGTGGCCCGCGCCGGCGCCGACGGCGCGCATCTGACCGGCGTCGCCGCGATGGAAGAGGCGATGCCGTCGCTGAAGCCCGACCGCATCGTCGGCGTCGGCGGGCTCGCGACGCGCCACGATTCCATGGCCGCGGGCGAGGCTGGCGCCGACTATGTGCTGTTCGGCGAGCCCGATCCCCGGGGACAGCGGCCCTCGACCGAGGCGATCGCCGAGCGGCTAGGATGGTGGGACGAATTGTTCGAGCCGCCCTGTGTCGGCTTTGCGACCTCGCGCGAGGAGGCCGAGGCGTTCGCGTCCGCCGGCGCGGATTTCGTGCTGGTCGGAGATGTTATCTGGTCCGATCCGCGTGGCGCCAAGGCGGCGCTCGTCGAGGTCGGCGAGGCGATTGCGCAGGCCCATGCCAGCACATTCGGCGCGGCCAGGGCCGAGGGATGACGCCGGAATGAAATGGCTGCGTCCGATAGGTGTTGCGCTCGGCTGCACGATGCTGGCGAGCGGCGCGATGGCGCAGCTCTCGATCACGCCGCCGGCCCAGACGCCGCCGCCTGCGAAGAAAGAGGCGCCGAAAGAGAAGCCGAAGGTGCATGCGCCGGTTGCGAAGAAGCCCGTGCCGAAGCCGGCTGCCTCGGCGACGCCCAGCCCGACGCCCTCGCCGACCCCGACGCCGGACGATCCCAATGTCGACCTCGTCTACGGCGCCTATCAGCGCGGCATGTACAAGACCGCGTTCGACCTCGCGACGGCGCGCGCGCAGAACAACAACGATGCCAAGGCGATGACGATGCTGGGCGAGCTCTATGCCAACGGGCTCGGCGTCAAGCGCGACTACGTCAAGGCCGACGAATGGTACAAGCGCGCCTCCGATGCCGGCGACCGTGAGGCGATGTTTGCGCTCGCGATGATGCGGATCGCGGGCCGCGGCGGCACGGTGGACAAGGATTCCGCGGTCAAGCTTTTGGCATCGTCGGCCAAGCTCGGCGAACCCAAGGCGGCCTATAATCTCGCGCTGCTCTATCTCGACGGCCAGACCCTGCCACAGGACCTCAAGCGCTCCGCCGAGCTGTTGCGGATGGCCGCCGACGCCGGCAGTCCGGAGGCGCAATACGCGCTCGCGACCTTCTACAAGGAAGGCACCGGGGTGCCGAAGGACCTCGAAAAGGCGGCGCGGCTGCTGCAGGCCGCCTCGCTGGCCGACAACGTCGATGCCGAGGTCGAATATGCCATCGCGCTCTATAACGGCTCCGGCACGCCGCGGAACGTGCCGGCGGCGGTGGCTATGCTGCGCAAGGCGGCCCGGCAGAACAGCGCGATCGCGCAAAACCGCCTCGCCCATGTACTGGCGACCGGCGCCGGCGCCCCGGTGGACAAGGTCGAGGCGCTGAAATGGCACACCGTCGCCAAGACCGCCGGCAAGGGCGACCCCGATCTCGACGACATCCTCGCCGATATGAGCCCGGAAGACCGCGCCAAGGGCGAGGCAGCTGCCCGGAAATGGATCGGAAACAACGTCAAATGACGCCTTGACGGGGCGGCCTCCAGAGGGCACCCAGTCCAGCAATCTCCGACGCCGCAAGCCGTTCCCCGTCATCCTGAGGTGCGAGCGGAGCGAGCCTCGAAGGATGCGCGGCCCGGCTGGTGGCCGTTGATCCTTCGAGACGCGCGTTCCGCGCTCCTCAGGATGACGGGACCACTTTGAACCCGCCGTCAGCTCAATCGCACCGAAGAAGCCGCCATCATGCTCTACTCCGCCCTCATCAATGTCATGGTCAAGGCCGCGCGCCGCGCCGGCCGCAGCCTCAAGCGCGACCTCGGCGAGATCGAACATCTCCAGGTGTCGCTGAAGGGGCCGGCGAACTTCGTCTCGCTCGCCGACAAGCGCGCCGAGGAGATGCTCTACACCGACCTCGAAAAGGCCCGGCCCGGTTACGGGTTCCTCGGCGAGGAAGGCGGCAATCGCGAAGGTTCGGACAAGAGCCACACCTGGATCGTCGATCCGCTGGACGGAACCACCAACTTCCTGCACGGCATCCCGCAATTCGCGATCTCGATCGGGCTGAAGCGCGAGGACACGATCATCGCCGGCGTGATCTACAATCCCGCCAATGACGAGCTCTACATCGCCGAGCGCGGCAAGGGCGCGTTCCTCAACGACCAGCGGCTGCGCGTCGCCGGCCGCCGCCAGCTCAACGAATGCGTGGTCGCCTGCGGCCTGCCGCATATCGGCCGCGGCAATCACCAGCTGGCGCTGCAGGAAATGGCCGCGCTGCAGACCAAGGTCGCGGGCTTCCGCCGCTTCGGCGCCGCCTCGCTCGACCTCGCCTTCGTCGCCGCAGGCAGGCTCGACGGCTTTTGGGAGCGCAATCTGCAGCCCTGGGACATCGCGGCGGGCCAGATCATGGTCAGGGAAGCCGGCGGCACCGTCTCCGGTATCCAGGGCAATGACGACCCGCTGCAGACCGGCCACGTCGTCTGCGGCAACGAGTTCGTGCACGGCGAGTTGATCAAGATCCTGAAGCCGCTCGGGCAGTAGCACGACGGCACGATCTAATCGTCATCGTCATCGTCGTTCTCCCCGTCGCGAAATTCACCGCCGAGGGTCAGGCCCTCGATGGCCGTGGCGCCCTTCGCCTTGATCACCCGGCGAAGCGGGACCGAACTCTCGCTTTGCAACGCCTCCATCAGCTGTTCCGAATGGGTGACGATCCAGATGCCGGCGCGGCGCGACGCCTTTGCGATCAGCCGGGCCAACGGCGCAAGCAGCGACGGATGCAGGCTGGCCTCGGGTTCGTTCAGCGCGATGAACGGCGGCAGCCGATAGCCCATGAACACGGCGAGCAGGCAGATATATTTCAGCGTCCCATCGGATAGTTCGTGCGCCTTAAACGGACGCGGCATGTCCGCCAGTTGCAGCTCGAATTCGCACCGCCCGTTCCCTTCCCATGCCCGAAGCTCGGCGCCTGGGAACGCATCCTCGATCGCATCCTGCAGGTCGGCGGCATCTTCCCTGATCGCGTAGAGGGTTGCCAGGGCGGCAGCCAGATCGCTGCCATCGGCACCGAGCGCAGGCGTCGTGATCGCGAGACAAGGCTTTCGGATCGGCGACGCCGGATCGGTGCGAAAATCGTGATAGAATCGCCAGCTCTGCATTGCGTTTCTGATCAGGTCGACTTCGGGGCACGTCTTGCCGTCGAGGAATCCGGCGAGCGCGGTTTCCGACGGCAGCACTGCATCCTTGTGCTCGCTCCAGGCTCCGCTCTCGCCGCGCACGCTGACATGTGAATTCGTCCGCTCCATCAGCAGTACTTTGCGCTTGCCGTGGGCCACCTCGATGCGCTCGGACTTGATCATCGGCTCGCCGGAAAATGCCGCCTCGAGCGGGCCGGGAAATCCGAGCTCGATAGCGTATCTGATGTCGTCGAATCTGGCCGCCAATCGCAGTCGTCCATCCTCGCCCCGCCTGCGGACGCCGGACCAGCAGACGGAGTTCAATCCGCCTTCATCGGCGATCGTGCGCGTGATCCGGCCCGTCGCCGCGTCGCGCAGCAGCGACAGGGACTTGTAGAGATTGGATTTGCCGACACCATTCTCGCCGACGAATACCGACAGCGGTTCGATGGGCATGAGGAGCCGCCGAATGGAGCGATAATTCGAGATCGCAATATCGGTCGGCCGCATCACATGCCCTCAATCCACGGGTTGCCTGCAAGCTCCCCGTTCAATCCAGAGATGCAATCTGGATTGGTCGGCTTGTGAAAGCAAGCCGGAGGCGGCGCCAAGCCCTGATGAGATCGGCGCCGATCTCGGACATTAGTGGCCGCCCCTTGCCGGCGCAGGCGGCCGATACGCCTCGGCCTTGTCGGCGACCTTCTCCCGATCCCCCGCCAGCACGCGCTGCACGCTGACGAAGAACACCGGCACCAGCAACAGCGCCAGGATCACGACCGCGATCATGCCGCCCATCACCGACGTGCCGAGCGCCTGCTGGCTGGCGCCGCCAGCGCCGGTCGCGATCGCCATCGGCAGCACGCCGCAGACGAAGGCAAGGCCGGTCATCAGGATCGGGCGGAATCGGAGGCTACACGCCTCGATGGTCGCCTCGACCAGCGGCTTGCCCTGCGCGCGCAGATCCTTGGCGAATTCGATGATCAGGATCGCGTCCTTGGCGGCGAGACCGATGATGGTGATCAGGCCGACCGTGAAATAGACGTCGTTGGACAGGCCGCGCATCGTTGCGGCCACCACCGCGCCGAGAATGCCGAGCGGAATCGTGAGCAGCACCGCGAGCGGAATGGTCCAGCTCTCATACAGCGCGGCGAGCAGCAGGAACACCACCAGCACCGACAACGCGAGCAGGAACGGCGCCTGCGAGCCCGACAGCTTCTCCTGCAGCGACTGGCCGGTCCACTCATAGCCGAAGCCGCGCGGCAGCTTGTCGGCGAGCCGCTCCATCTCGGCGATCGCATCGCCCGAGGTGAAGCCGGGCCGCGCCTCGCCGGAGATGCGCACCGCCGGATAGTAGTTGAAGCCCGCAATTTGAGTGGGCCCCTTCGACCATTCGATGGTGGCGAAGGCCGAGAACGGCACCAGCTGGCCGCGGCTGTTCTTGACGTTGTAATTCAGAATGTCGTCCGCGTTCATGCGGCTGGTCTTGTCGGCCTGCACGATGACGCGCTGCATGCGCCCGCGGTTCGGGAAGTCGTTGATGTAGTTCGAGCCGAGATTGGTCGAGATCGTGTTGTTGATGTCTTCGAAGGTGAGCCCGAACGCGCCCGCCTTCTCGCGGTCGATCATCAGATTGACCTGCGGCGCCGGCGGCAGGCCCTCGACATAGACCTTCTGCAACACGGGACTGGCATTGGCCTCCGCGATCAGGCGGTCGGACGCGGCGATCAGCGCCGCATAGCCCTTCTGGCCGCGGTCCTGCAGGCGGAACGAGAAGCCCGAGGAGTTGCCGAGATTGTCGATCGGCGGCGGCTGCAGCGCCGAGATCCTGGCGTCGCGGATCGACGACGACAGGTCGCGGTTGATGTCCGCGACGATCGCGGCAGCGGAATCCTTCGGGCCGCGTTCCGACCAGTCCTTCAGCGTGATGAAGGCCTGCGCGGTGTTCATGCCCTGGCCGAGGAAGCTGAAGCCGGTCAGGAACGTGACGTTCTCGATCCCGGCGCGGGTCTTCAGGTATTTTTCGACCTGCTCGACCGCAGCTTCGGTGCGCGCATAGGACGATTCCGACGGCGTCTGCACGTCGGTCGTAATGAAGCCCTGGTCGTCGACCGGCAGGAAGCCGCCGGGCAGCCGCACGAAGCCGTAGGCGACGCCTGCGAACAGCACGAGGTAGATCGCCATCAGCCGGCCGGTGCGCTTCAGCCCGGCCTGCACCGTGCTGACATAGCCGGCGCGGCTGGAGTCAAGCACGCGGTTGAACCAGCCGAACACGCCCCTGCGGGCATGGCCGTGGCCCTTCTCGACCGGCTTGAGCAAGGTCGCGCACAACGCCGGCGTCAGCGACAGCGCAAGCAGCGCCGAGAACGCGATCGCCGCCACCATGGTGACCGAGAACTGGCGATAGATGATGCCGACCGAGCCGGGGAAGAACGCCATCGGCACGAACACCGCCATCAGCACCAGCGTGATGCCGATGATGGCGCTGGTGATCTGCGACATCGCCTTCTTGGTCGCCTCCTTCGGCGGCAGGCCTTCCTCGGCCATGATGCGCTCGACGTTCTCGACCACGACGATGGCGTCGTCGACCAGGATGCCGACCGCCAGCACCATGCCGAACATGGTCAGCATGTTGATCGAGAAGCCCACGACCATCAGCGTGGCGCAAGTCCCGAGCAGCGCCACCGGAACAACGATGGTCGGAATGATGGTGTAGCGGATGTTCTGCAGGAACAGGAACATCACGATGAAGACCAGCACCACCGCCTCGACCAGCGTCATCAAAACCTTCTCGATCGAGGCCTTGACGACGGGGGTGATGTTGTAGGGGATCTCGTAGCCGATATTGGCCGGGAAGAAGCGCGACAGCTCCTTCATCTTGGCCTCGACCGCGCTCGCGGTCGCCAGCGCATTGCCCTTCGGCGACAGCAGCACCGAGAGACCCGCGGTCGGCTTGCCGTTGAGGCGGGTGTTGAACTGATAGCTGAGGCCGCCGATCTCGATCCGCGCGACGTCGCGCAGGCGGACCGTCGAGCCGTCCGGGTTGGCGCGCAGGATGATCGCGCCGAACTCGTCGGGCGATGACAGCTGGCCCTTCACCAGCACCTGCGCCGAGATCTTCTGCGTGTTCGTGCTCGGCTCGGCGCCGATGCTGCCGGAGGCGACCTGGGCGTTCTGCGCCGTGATCGCCTTGTTGACGTCGTCGGCGGACAGGCCGTAGCCGACCAGCTTGGCCGGATCGATCCAGATGCGCAGGCTGCGCTCGGTCGAATACAGCGTGGCGCGGCCGACGCCGGGGATGCGGCGCACCTCGCCCAGCACGTTGCGGATCATGAAGTCGCCGAGGCCCACTTCGTCCAGCGAGCCGTCGGTCGAGTTCAGCGTGATGATCTGCAGCACGGCGGAGGATGCTTCCTCGACCAGGATACCCTGCTGGATCACGGCACGCGGCAGCCGCGCCTCGACGCGCTTGAGGCGGTTCTGCACCTCGACCGAGGCCTGGCTGGTGTCGGTCCCCGGCTTGAAGTTGGCGATGATCTCGACCTGGCCGAGCGAGTCGGAGGTCGATTCGAAGTTCAGGATGTTGGCGGCGCCGTTGAGTTCCTCCTCGATCAGCCGCGTCACGCTGTTGTAGAGGTTTTCAGGCGACGCGCCGGGATAGCTCGTCGAGATCGAGATCGAGGGCGGCGCGATGATCGGATATTGCGCGACCGCGAGCAGCGGAATCGAGATCGCGCCGACCAGACAGATGAACAGCGCGACGACCCAGGCGAAGATCGGCCTGTCGATGAAGAAGCCGGGCATGTCGGATCACCGCACCGCGTGCGCGGTCTGCTGCGAATCCGTCATTGCAGCAGCGTCGACATCACGCCAGGCCTGCGGCCGCACCTTGTCGCCGGCGGCGAATTTCTGGAACCCCTCGACCACGACCATGTCGCCGGCCTTGAGGCCTTCGGTCACGAACCAGTGGCCACCCTGCAGCGAGCCGGTACGCACCGGCTGCACCGCGACGAGGTTGTCGTCCTTGACGACGAACACCTCGCTGCCGCCGCCACCGTTGCGCTGGATCGCCTGCTGCGGCACGGCGATCGCGTCCGAGTCGATGCCCTGCTCGATCAGCACGCGGACATACATGCCCGGCAGCAGGATGCGATCGGGATTCGGGAACTCGCCGCGCAGGGTCACCTGCCCGGTATGGGCGTCGACCTTGGCATCGGAGAACAGCAGCTTGCCCGGTATCGGATAGATCGAGCCGTCGTCGAGCACGAGGCGGACCTTCATCGCGTCCGACGCAATGCGGTCGAGGTCACCGCTCTCGAAGGCGCGGCGCAGCTGATTCATCTCGGTGACCGACTGCTGGAAGTCGGCATAGATCGGATCGAGCTGCTGGATGGTCGCAAGGCTCGCGGCGTCGTTCTGCACGACGAGCGCGCCCTCGCTGACCAGCGCGGCACCGATGGTGCCGTCGATCGGCGCGCGGATCGTTGCATAATCCAGATTGAGCTTGGCACGCGCGACATCGGCCTCGCGGCCCTGCACGTCGGCTTCGGCCCCCTTCAGGGTTGCGATCGCCTTTTCGTTCTCGGCTTCCGGCGCTGCGCGCTGGCTGGTCAAGGTTGCGATGCGGCGGGCCTGCAGCGTAGCCTGCTCCTGCACGGCCTTGGCGCGCGCCAGCGCCGCCTCGGTCGATTGCAATTCGACTTCGAACGGGCGCGGATCGATCTGGTACAAGGGATCGCCGACCTTCACCTCGCTGCCCTGATGGAACATGCGGTTCACGACGATGCCCGAGACGCGCGGGCGCACCTCGGAAACGCGGGTCGGCGCGATACGGCCCGGCAGCTCGCGCACCATCGCGCGCGCCTGCGGCTTCACGGTGACGACACTGACGTCCGGCTCGGGTGATGCTTGTACGGCGGCGGTTGCAGTACTCGGCTCGTCGCAGCCAGCAAGCAGTGGCGCCGTCACGGCCAGCATCAGAGCAATGCATGCCGATTGCGCGCGAAGTCCAGACATTGAGATGATCGCCCCTGTGGGTTGTAATAAACAAACGGCGGCGTCACACCGACACCGCTTCTGTTGCTGAAAGTAAAACCCGCTTGCTGCGATGCAAAGCGTTTGTCAGGCGGCTCAATGTCACACAAACCTATCGCACTGATTTCGCGGCACCTTTTAGCGAGTCACCGGATTGTGAGCGGGTTCCATCGCAGGCTGTGGGAATGCATTAACGACTGCGTGAGCGGGAATAGGCCAATTGCCTGCGCAGGAATGCCGCACATCGCAACATCGGCGAACGAATCACCGGTCACGGCACTTGCCTCACCCGATGGTGCGTGCGGCCCGCACGCGATCTGCTGACCGGACCGGCTTCGGCGCCAATGGTGATGCGCGGACTGGGCTGAAAGCTGGGCGAAGCGGCAGCAACCCGCCCGGTTTCAACCCAAGGTTCTGCGCGCCCGCTTTGGATTCGGCTTTCCTCACTCCGCCGCTGTGCCATATTGCTGGCAGATGCGGCCTTCGCGAACGGATGATCCGGCAATGCCCCCTTCCCGCTCCGATATGGAGATCGAACTGAGCAAACTGTCCTCGCCCCGGATCTTCCTGGTGCGGATGCTGGTGTTCCTGGTGCTCTGCGGCCTGGTCGGGGTCGTGCTGTACAAGCAGATCGTCACCGCCTTCTTCGCCAATCCCGGGCTGAACGCCCTGATCGGCGCGGTGCTCTTGATCGGCATCATCCTGGCGTTCCGCCAGGTGATCCGGCTCTATCCCGAGGTCGCCTGGGTCAATAATTTCCGCATCGCCGATCCCGGGCTTGCGATCGACCGCCGCCCGAAGCTCCTTGCCCCCATGGCCGCCATCCTCGGCGGCGAGCGCTCGGGCCGGATGTCGATCTCGCAGCAGACCATGCGGCATCTGCTGGATTCGATCGCGACCCGGCTCGATGAAGCCCGCGATATCTCGCGCTACATGACCGGCCTTTTGGTGTTCCTCGGCCTGCTCGGCACCTTCTGGGGCCTGATCGAGACGGTGGGCTCGGTCGGCAAGGTGATCGACGGGCTCAAGGTCGGCGGCGATTCCGGCGCGCTGTTCGATACGCTGAAGGAGGGGCTGGCCGCCCCGCTCGGCGGCATGGGCATCTCGTTCTCGTCGTCGCTGTTCGGCCTCGCGGGCTCCCTGATCCTCGGCTTCCTCGATTTGCAATCGAGCCAGGCCCAGAACCGCTTCTACACCGACCTCGAGGACTGGCTCGCCACCACGGTGCGCGGCATTTCCGGCGACGAGACCGGCGTCACCGGCGACATGCAGGGCGCGATCGACCGTCTCCGCACTGCGCTGGAGGAAGGTGGCGGCGGCGGCGGCCGCAACACCACGGCCGCGATGGCCAATCTCGCCGAGGCGATCCAGGGGCTGGTTGCGCATATGCGCACCGAGCAGCAGATGATCCGCGAATGGGCCGACGGCCAGGGCGAGCAGAACCGCGAGATCAAGCGGCTGCTCGAGCGCCTCGCCCGCCAGCCCGAGAAGAGTTGAGGCGCGGAGGCCTGTGTGCTTGACCACGTGACCATCGGCATCAGCGATATCGAGCGATCCAAGGCGTTCTATGACGTAGCCTTGCGTTCGCTCGGCATCAGCCGCCTGTACGCCGAAGGAACGGAGTTCGCGGGTTATGGCGTTGGTCCGAAGGCGTTCTTCTGGATCGGCCGGCGCGACACGCCGCAGACCGGCGCCCACATCGCCTTCACCGCAAGCGATCGCGCCACTGTCGATCGCTTCTACGAGGACGCGATCAGGGCCGGTGGCAGGGACAATGGACGGCCCGGCATTCGACCGCACTATCATGCAAACTACTACGGCGCCTTCGTGCTCGATCCCGACGGCCACAACATCGAGGCCGTCTGTCATGCACCGCAGGACTGACCGCGTCAGAGCCTGTTCCGTTCCGATGAAGTCGGAACGGGGCTCTGGATTCTTGTTTTGACGCGTTTTCTTCACGCGAACCGGTATCCACTTCGCTTGAAAACGCTCTAGATAAAGGGAAACCGAATGGCCCTCGCCCGCTCGCGCCGCAGCGAATCCGGCTTCAACTACTGGCCCGGCTTTGTCGACGCGCTGTCGACGCTGGTGCTGTCGATCGTGTTCCTGCTGTCGGTGTTCCTCGTGGTGCAGTTCTTCCTGTCGCAGGAGGTCACCGGCAAGGACAAGGCGCTGGAGCAGCTCACCGCTAAGATCGCCCAGCTCAACGAGCTGTTGTCGCTGGAGAAGCTCTCCAAGCTGACGCTGGACGACCAGGTGTCGCAGCTCCGCGCCGGGCTCGCCTCCGCCGAAGGCGAGCGCGACCGCATGAAGGGGCTCTATGAGGGGCTCGCCAGTTCCGGCACCGACGCGCAGGGCCGCGCCAACGAGCTCAACAAGGCGCTGGAGTCCGAGAAGAGCGTGTCGTCGCGCGCGCTGGCGCAGATCGAGGTGCTGAACCAGCAGATCAGCGCGCTGCGCCGCCAGCTCGCCGCGCTCGAGGAAGCGCTCGACGCCTCCGAGAAGCGCGACAAGGAATCGCAGAGCCGGATCGCCGATCTCGGCTCGCGCCTCAACGTCGCGCTGGCGCAGCGGGTGCAGGAACTGTCGAAATACCGCTCGGAGTTCTTCGGCCGGCTGCGCGCGATCCTCGGCAACCGCCCCGACATCCGCATCGTCGGCGACCGCTTCGTGTTCCAGTCGGAAGTGTTCTTCGACACCGGCCAGGCGCTGCTGCTGCCGGAGGGCAAGACCGAGCTCGACACCGTGGCCAATGCGCTGATCGATCTGGACAAGCAGATCCCTGCCGAGATCGCCTGGGTGCTGCGGGTCGACGGCCATACGGACGTGCGGCCGATCAACAGCCCGCTGTTCAAGTCGAACTGGGAGCTGTCGTCGGCACGCGCGATCTCGGTGGTGCAATATCTGGTCTCGCTCGGCGTGCCCGCGCAGCGCCTGGTCGCCGCCGGCTTCGCCGAATTCCAGCCGCTCGACGCCGCGCAGACCGAAGACGCCTACAAGCGCAACCGCCGCATCGAGCTGAAGCTGACGGAGAGGTAGTTTGCTGGCGCCTGGCCAATCAGTCGTCATTGCCAGGCTTGACCCGGCAACCCATCGGAAAAGAGTCGTTCGAAGTAGCTGGATGCCCGGGTCAAGCCCGGGCATGACGTTCGTGTTTCGATGAGCCCTTCTTTCCATCTCCGCTCCTATCGCGCCGCGGATGAAGACGCCGCCATCGAGCTGTGGCGGCAGACCTGGCAGCAGGCCTATCCGTCGATCGACTTCGACGCACGCGTGGCATGGTGGCGCGAGCGCTGGCGCAACGAATTGGTGCGCGATGCCGCGATCGTCGTCGCGGAAGCGAGCGGCGCGCTGGCCGGCTTCGTTACCATCGACAAAACCGGCTATCTCGACCAGCTGGTGGTCGATCCCGCGCACTGGGGCTCGCCGCTGGCGAGGGCGCTGCTCGACGCAGCCAAGCGCCTTGCGCCTGAAGGCATCACGCTGCTGGTCAACAAGGACAACGCCCGCGCCATCCGCTTCTATGAACGCAACGGCTTTGTGCATGCCGGCGAGGACGTCAACCCGACCTCGGGGCGGCCGGTGCTGAAGATGGCGTGGAGATCGTAAAAAATCCTGCGCGCATCGCTGATCCATCCGTCGTCCTGGCGAAAGCCAGGACCCATAACCACCGCCTTCGGTGATGAACGGGATCGCGGCCCCAGCGTCGCGCAACAATTGAGATTTGGGGTAATGGGTCCTGGCTTTCGCCAGGACGACACCGAGAATGTTGCGCGACTTGTGAGTCATGCACTCGCATCCTCGCGGCGCGCTTCGCCCGAGTTTTGGATCTCGTTCCGCCCTCTCTTGAACAGAGGGCGCAGGGAAAGCCGGGTGCCGATCGCACCCATGGGCCCCGAGCAAAAGGTAGAAAGCTCGGGGGTAGGACCACAGGTGTAACCGGAAACACTCCGGCTTTCCCAGCGCGATGGGTTACGGCTTATTTCGTGCTCTCCCCGGCGAGACTGGGCTTGTTTGTCACCGCCTTCACAAAACGCAATTGCGTCTTACAAGGGGACACCGGCCACTAGGGCGTCAGGACCACACGACTTCACCGTCCGCTTCACATGCGTTCGTCGCTCGCATGATCAGCGTCCACCGCATCCCACACCGCGTTCGTGACGATCGCGAAGCGCCCCTCGATCGGGTGAGACCGGCGAACCATACACCGAGTTTCATTTCTGATAAAGCGAAATATTTTCGCTGAAGGGTCTTGCGCCGTCGGGCAACTCAGTGGCGCGCGCGCGTGAGGGACGCACGGGCGGCAGGGTTCCCTCTCCCCTTGCGGGAGAGGGTTAGGGAGAGGGGTGCCACACGACGAGTTCTCTCCGTATCGTCGCGGCGACAAGCGGAACAAGTTGCGAGAGCGATGCACTCATCGATCATCTCGCCCGGGGCCACCCCTCTCTCCACCCTCTCCCGCAAGGGGAGAGGGAGCCTGAGACAGTGCTCACCTCACTTTCACTCCGCGACATGCGAAGCGTGGCCTCGGACTGACAGACGAACTCCCCCTTAGCGTCCAACCATCTGTTGCAGATGCTCCGGATATCGCGCGCCCTGCACCTCGATCGCGGCCAGCGCCGTGCCGATCTCGGCGAGATCGGCGGACGTCAGCTCGATCCGCGCGGCGCCGATGTTCTCGCCGAGGCGATTAAGCTTGGTGGTGCCCGGGATCGGCACGATCCACGGCTTTTGCGCGAGCAGCCAGGCCAGCGCGATCTGGGCCGGCGTGGCGCCCTTGCCGGCGGCGATCCGGCCGAGCTGATCGACCAGCGCCTGGTTGGCGCGGCGGGCTTCCGGCGAAAAGCGCGGCACGAGGTTGCGGAAGTCGTCGCTTGCGAACGTGGTGGACGCGCTGATCGCGCCGGTGAGAAAACCTCGGCCGAGCGGGCTGTAGGGCACGAAGCCGATGCCGAGTTCCTCCAGCACCGGCAGGATCTCCGCTTCCGGCCCGCGCTCCCACAGCGAATATTCGCTCTGCAGCGCCGTGACCTTCTGCACCGCATGGGCGCGGCGGATGGTCTGTGCGCCGGCCTCCGAGAGGCCGAAATGCCGGACCTTGCCGGCGACGATCAGGTCCTTGACGGTGCCGGCGACATCCTCGATCGGCACCGCGGGATCGACCCGATGCTGATAGAACAGATCGATGACATCGGTCTTCAGCCGTTTCAGCGAGGCGTCCGCGACCGCCCTGATGTGCTCGGGCCGGCTGTTCAGCGAACGGTGCCGCTCCGCCATGGAGCCGATATCGAATCCGAATTTGGTCGCGATCACGACATCGTTGCGGAACGGCGCCAGCGCCTCGCCGACCAGTTCCTCGTTGACGAAGGGGCCGTAGACCTCCGCGGTATCGAAGAAGGTGACGCCGCGCTCGACGGCGCCACGGAGCAGCGCGATGCCGGTTGCGTGGTCGACCGCTGGACCATAGGCGAAGCTGAGGCCCATGCAGCCGAGCCCGATCGCCGATACCTCCAGATTGCTGTTACCGAGTTTACGTTTCTGCATGTCGTCTCTCCGCATCAAGGACTGGAACCTGCCGCTGCGGCATTTAGGGCGTGCACAGGCGCGCCATTAGACGTAAAAATCGGGATGGACTTATGAGCCGGATTCATCAATGCCGCGGCATGACGTCAACGACCTGATCGCCTTCCTCGCGGTCGCGCGCGACCGCAGCTTCACCCGCGCCGCGGCAAGGCTCGGCGTCTCGCAATCGGCGCTCAGCCACACCATGCGCGCGCTGGAGGAACGGCTCGGCGTGCGGCTTCTGACCCGCACCACGCGCAGCGTCGCGCCGACCGAGGCCGGAGAGCGGCTGCTGCAGGGCGTCGGTCCGCGCTTCGAGGAGATCGAGGCCGAACTCGCCGCGCTCAACGCACTGCGCGAGAAACCGGCCGGCACCATCCGCATCAACGCCGGCGAGCACGCGGCCGAGACGATCCTGTGGCCGGCGCTGGAAAAGTTTCTGCCGCGCTATCCCGACATCAAGGTCGAGCTGACTGTCGACAACGGGCTCGCCAACATCGTAGCCGAGCGTTTTGACGCCGGCGTCCGCCTCGGCGAACAGCTGGCCAAGGACATGATCGCGGTGCGGATCGCGCCGGACTTCCGCATGGTCGTGGTCGGTGCGCCCACTTACTTCAAGCGGCGGGAGCGACCGAAGCGGCCGCAGGACCTGACCCAGCACGCCTGCATCAACATTCGCCTGCCGACCCATGGCGGCATCTATGCCTGGGAATTCGAGAAACGCGGACGCCCGATCAAGGTCCGCGTCGACGGACAATTGGTCTTCAACAGCACCGCACTGCGGATCAAGGCGGCGTTGGCCGGACTTGGGCTTGCCTATATCGCCGAGGATCAGGTGCAGGCGCAATTGGCCAAGGGTCAGCTGGTCCAGGTGCTCGACGACTGGTGCGCGCCATTTCCCGGCTATCACCTCTATTATCCGAGCCGCCGGTAATCCTCACCGGCCTTCGCGCTGCTGGTCGACGCGCTGCGCTATCGGGGTTGATCGTGAATTGCAGCGCGCCGAGTGCGCTCGACACGGATAGTTTCTTCGCAGTTGACGCGGCTGCCGGGAACGCAACCAGCATGGCCGACGTTATTGACACGCAATCTTGAGAGCCTGCTTGACGGCTTGGCGGATGTCTCGTCTCCGTCACAGCTCTATATACAGTGCAGCCTCACCGCCTGATCTCGGAGTAGCGCATGCTCAGGAACAAATTCGCCATCATCATCGCCGCCGGCCTCGTGCTCGCGCCGGCCCAGCTTCTCGCGCAGAGCGCGGGCGGCAGCCCGCTGCCGCCCAGGCCCGGCGACCGGGCCGCGCCGTCGGGCGGTGTCGGTGGGAGCGCGCTTCCGACCCAGACCGGCCAGCGCGTTGCACCGTCGTCCGGCAGCAGCGCCGGCAGTGCGGCACCGGCCGTTCCGGGAGGCTCGATGGGCACGACCGGCAACGCATCAACGGGACGCTGAGGCGCGCTTGCGCGAGCCGCCGAGGTCGCGGCGATACGATCGGCGATTTGCTTCGCTGAGCCGGTCGAATACTGATCGATGAATGCTAGATAACGCCGGCCGGCTCCGCAGCCGGTTCGGCCGGCTCAGGCTCCGCCGTTACGAATTTGAGCCCGTAGGTCTTGCCGCGTCGCCACACCACCTCGCATGGATAGCGCTTGGCGTGATCGGCGAGCAATGTCAGCGCGAGGCGGTCCTTCACCTCGAACTCGACCTCGGTCGTGATCTTGGCGCCGCCGGGCGAGATGTCGACCACGGCGCAGGCGCTTTCGGTCGCGCCGTCATCGACCGTGATCCAGGCCGCACGATTGTTGAGCTGGCGCCGCGGCTCGCGACTGACCTTGATCCGTGCTCCATTGGTCGCCATCGTCGTCGTCCTCGAAGACATTGGGGACCGGGCGCGTCGATCGACACCCCCGGCACGCAACCGCACGGGCCACCATGCCGTCCCCCCGTAAAGTCCGGCTTAGCGCGATCGCTTGAACTTTACCGGAATCTTGACGTGGCTTTTAGGCAACCGGGATTCTGTAATTCCCTCAGCATGATACCGGCCGTATCGGCGGCCGTCGGCTTGACACGACGACTGCATAGTTGGTCAAGTGGCGGCCGTGGCTTTGGCCACATCCCTGCAACAAGAGCGCTTCAAGCCGCCCCCCTTTCTGACGGAAACACCCATGCTGATCCCCTTAGCCGACGTGCCGCGCTGGTATGCCGAACGCAAACCTGCAGATGCGATCGCCGTCAGTCACGGCGCTGAAGCGCTGACCTGGCGCGAGCTCGAGCGCCGCGCCAATGCGCGGGCGCGGGCGTTCGCCGCCAAGGGCGTCAAGCCCGGCGACTTCGTCGCGATCGGGCTGCCCAACAGCAACGCATTCTTCGAGACCTCCTTTGCGGTGTGGAAATGCGGCGCGACGCCGACCTCGCTGTCATGGCGGCTGCCGCGCGGCGAGGCCGCCGCGGTGCTCGAGATCCTGAAACCGTCATTGGTGGTCGGCGGCGAGGCCGACTGGAATGCGCCGAATTCGCTGCCGGTGAATTTCGTGCCGGAGGGATTTTCCGGGGAACCGCTCGATGCGCCGGTCGCGCGCTACTGGAAGGCGATGACGAGCGGCGGCTCGACCGGACGGCCGAAGGTGATCCTCGATCACAACCCCGCCGTGATCGACACCACGACGCCGCCGCTGCTCGGGATTCCGTTTGAGGCGTCGCTGCTCAATCCGGGGCCGCTCTATTACAACGCGCCGTTCATCCTGTCGCATTCCGCGCTGTTCGGCGGCGGGCGGCTGACCGGCATGGTGAAGTTCGACGCCGAGGAGACGCTGCGGCTGATCGAGCGCGAGCGCGTGCAATGGGTCAACTTCGTGCCGACCATGATGCACCGGATCTGGGCGCTGCCCGAGGAGGTGCGCAAGCGCTACGACGTCTCCAGCCTGCAGATCGTGTTTCACATGGCAGCTCCGATGCCGCCCTGGCTGAAGGAGAAGTGGATCGAGTGGCTCGGCCCGGAACGGGTCTGGGAGCTCTATGGCGGCACCGAGCGGCAGGGCGCCTGCGTGATCTCCGGCGTCGAGTGGATGGCGCACAAGGGTTCGGTCGGCAAGATCGGCGAGACCGCGAAGCTCCGCATCATCGGCGAGGACGGCAATGACGTCGCGCCCGGCGAGACCGGCGAAATCTACTTCCTGCCCAATGACGGTGCCGGCTCGACCTATCACTATCTCGGCGCGGCACCAAAGCGGCGGCCGGACGGCTGGGAATCGCTCGGCGACATCGGCCGGCTCGACGAAGAGGGCTATCTCTATCTCGGCGACCGGCTCGCCGACATGGTGCTGCGCGGCGGCGCCAACATCTATCCGGCCGAGGTCGAGGCCGCGGTCAGCGAACATCCCGAGGTGCGCTCCTGCGTCGTGGTCGGTCTGCCCGATCCGGAATTCGGCCAGCGCGTGCATGCGATCCTCGAACTCGCCGACAGCGCCGACGCGCAGCAGATCGCCGACGGCATGGCCGATTTCCTCAAGGACCGGCTCAGCCGCTACAAGCATCCGGAGAGTTTTGAGCGCGTCGGCACTGCGCCGCGCGACGATTCCGGCAAGGTCCGCCGCACCATGCTGCGCGACGAGCGCGCCGCCTGGATCAAGGAGAACCGCGCCTTCCGCATCATGCCGGCGCGCGCATCGGCGAGAACGGAGTAGCGCCTTGGCTTACCTCGCCCCGCTTGCGGGGAGAGGTCGGAACGCATCGTGAGATGCGTTCCGGGTGAGGGGGTACAGGTCTCACGGCGTTCACAGTGGCGGAAGCAGCCCCTCACCCCAACCCTCTCCCCGTGAAGAACGGGGAGAGGGAGTTTCAGCAAACTCGGTTTGAGAAACATTTCACTATACTACATTCTGAGGTAGTATCACGGATCGGCAGGCGCCGCTGACCGTGGCAGGTAGTCCCATGTCTTTTCGCAGTGACAACAAGGCGTTCGAGGCCTGGCTCGCCGGACAGTGCGACGTCGTCAGATCCGACATCGCCTACAAGCACGACCGGATGCGCAAGAGCGCGTTCATCTTCCTGCGTGCGACCTATTTCCGCTGGGCGCGCAAGATCGGCGACTGGTGCCCGGAGCTGATGGATGGGCCCGCGGTGCTCTCGGTCGGCGATCTGCATCTGGAGAATTTCGCACCTGGCGCGATGCCGACGGACGGCTGGTGTGGGGCGTCAACGATTTCGACGAGGCCGCCGTGATGCCCTATGTGCTCGACCTGGTGCGGCTTGCGACCAGCATCCGGCTCGCGCCGCGCCCGGCGATCAGCGCAAGTGAGGCGGCTGCCGCGCTGCTCGACGGCTACCGCGAAGGGCTCGACGATCCGCAACCAGCGCTGTTGTTCGAAGGCCAGACCTGGCTCAGGCCCTACGCCGAACCGGATGAGGCGAAGGTGAAGAAATTCTGGAAAGACGTCGCAGATTATCCGACCGCAGCGCCGCCGCCGAAGATCGCTGCAGCGCTGCGCGCGAGCCTGCCGCGCGATGTCGCGCGCAACAGCATCCGGCTGTGCCGCATCCTGCGCAAGGGCGGCGGCGGCCTCGGACGGCCGCGCTATGCGGCGATTGCCTATTGGCGCGGGGGCCAGATCGTTCGCGAGGCGAAGGCGCTGGTGCCGTCGGCATGGAGCTGGGCGCATGGCAGCCGCGCCCGCAGCGCGCCTCACTTCATGGCACTGGCAACCGGACGGTACCGGGCGCCGGATCCGTTCCTGCATCCTCGTCACGGCTTCATCCTGCGCCGCATCGCCGCCGATTCCCGCAAGATCGAGCTCGGCGAGGATGCCGGACGGAAGCTGCAACGCAAGCTGATCAAGGCGATGGCCTATGATCTTGCATCGATCCATGCAGCCGGCACATCCCGGGTCAGCCGGTTGCAGGAAGACCTCAAGCGGCGGCAGCGAAAACAGCGCAACTGGCTCGATGCCGCCGCCGAAATCGCCGAGGCCAAGGTGCAACGCGATTTCCGGGAGTGGCGCGGCTGAGCCGATGCTGAACGCGCGGGCAGCCGCGTGCCCGATCTGGCGTCTCGATCATCCGCCAATTGACTGTTATAAATCACGGAAGCGGACGACAGTCCGGACCGTGATCTTTTCGCCTCGCACGGCGTTATCGACGACGCATTTGCGACCCTGCGGAGACCTCCATGCCCTCCACCACCGAATGGAAAGTGCCACCGGCCTTTCAGCCTCGCCCCGAAGATTACCGCTTCGATCTCGATCGCGCGCTGATGAGTGTGGTCGGCCTGCATTCGATCATTCCGCCTGACGCCTTCAGCGCCGAGACGCTCGGCACCGAGCGCGCCGGCAACGGCGTGCTGATCGACGACGGGCTGGTGCTGACGATCGGTTACCTGATCACCGAGGCCGCAACGGTGTGGCTGCATCTCGGCGACGGCCGGGTCGTTGAGGGCCACGCGCTCGGTTTCGATTTCGAATCCGGCTTCGGTCTGGTGCAGGCGCTCGGCCGGCTCGATCTCGCTCCGCTGCCGATCGGCCGGTCCGCGGCAACGCGGGTCGGCGACAGTGTCGTGGTCGGCGGCGCCGGCGGCCGCACCCGCTCGGTCGCGAGCCAGATCGCGGCGAAGCAGGAATTCGCGGGCTATTGGGAGTACCTGCTTGACGAGGCGCTCTTCACCTACCCGTCGCATCCGAACTGGGGCGGCACCGGACTGATCAACACCTCCGGCGAGCTGATCGGCATCGGCTCGCTGCAGCTCGAACGCGAGCGCTCGGGCCGCGCCGAGCATGTCAACATGATCGTGCCGATCGACCTGCTCAATCCGGTGCTCGACGATTTGCGCAAGTTCGGCCGCGTCAACAAGCCGGCACGGCCGTGGCTCGGCATGTACACGACCGAGATCGACAACCGCCTGGTGGTGGTCGGCATCGCCAGCAAGGGTCCGGCGGCGCGCGCCGAGCTAAAGACCGGCGACGTCATCATCGCGGTCGACGGCGAGAACGTGACGAGCCAGACCGCGTTCTATCGCAAGCTCTGGTCGCTCGGCACGGCCGGCGTCGACGTGCCGCTGACCGTCTACCACGAAGGCGTCACCTTCGACGTGACGCTGACCTCGATCGACCGCATGAAGCTGTTGAAGGCGCCACGGCTGCACTAGAGCAATGAGGCCTGCATCATTATCACCGCGGGCTCGATCCACCTCTCCCGCTTGCGGGGGAGGTCACATCGCATCGAAGATGCGATGTGGGTGGGGGCTCTATCCACTCAAAGGCTCTCGCCCGCGGCGATACCCCCACCCCAACCCTCCCCCGCAGGCGGGAGAGGGGGCGCAGCTCCCGCGCGGCGACGGAATCTGATCTAGCAACCAAGAAGGACATCGGCGATGAGCGAGGCCGTGGTTGATAACATCGTGGCCGTGCTGCCGCCGCTGTTGCAGACGCTGGAATCGCTGTCCTTTGTCGCGCGCAATCTCAACCCGCCGGACTTCGATCGCGTGATGCAGATCGCGGGCGAGCCCGATGAGACCTTGCAGGCGGTGCGGCCGCTTCTCGCCGGATGGCCGGAGAAATTCGACCACATCAAGACCGCGCTTGAAGCTGCGATCGATGCGGCGCTCGCCGGCTATGCGGGCCTGCGCGCGGTGCAGAACGGCGAAGGCGATCTGGTCAGCGTGTTCCGCGCGCTGCGCTATCTGCCGCGGGCGCAGGAGGCGCTCTATCCCTTGACCGAGTTGCCGCCGGTAAGCCACTTCTTCCTCGCGCCCGACTTGCGCGAGGATGCCGGGCTGCAGGCCAGGCTCGCGGCCACGCCAAACGATAACACCGGCATTTTCCATGAGCGCAACGAACCGGGCAGCCGCGGCGGCTTCTCGATGTATGTGCCGGAATATTACACGCCTGATCGCGCCTGGCCGCTGGTGATGGCGCTGCATGGCGGCAGCGGCAACGGCCGCGGCTTCCTGTGGAGCTGGCTGCGCGACGCGCGCAGCCGCGGCGCCATCCTGGTGGCGCCGACCGCGACCGGCCAGACCTGGGCGCTGATGGGCGACGACACCGACACGCCGAACCTCAACCGCATCATCGACCAGGTGCGCGAACGCTGGCGCATCGACGAGACGCGCATGCTGCTGACCGGCATGAGTGACGGCGGCACCTTCAGCTATGTCAGCGGGCTCGACGGCGCGTCGCGCTTCACGCATCTTGCGCCGGTTGCGGCGACCTTCCATCCGCTGATGGCTGAGATGGCCGATGCTGACAGGTTGCGCGGCTTGCCGATCTTCATCACCCATGGCCGGCTTGACTGGATGTTCCCGATGCAGACCGCGCGGCAGACCCAGGGCTTGCTGTCGGCCGCCGGCGCCAAGGTCGTCTATCGCGAGATCGACGATCTCAGCCACACCTATCCGCGCGAGATCAATGCGGAGGTCTTCCGGTGGCTGAACGGCGAGCGCACCGACGGCGCTTGAGGGACTCTCTCCCCGTCACCCTGAGGAGCGCGAAGCGCGTCTCGAAGGGTGCACGGCCCGGCTGCGGCTGCGCGGCTCCATCGGGGCCGTGCATCCTTCGAGACGCGCGCAAGAGCGCGCTCCTCAGGATGACGGTGATGGACGGAGCCGCGCGGGCGCTATCCTGGATTCAGCGCGGACAACGTCACTGGTTATCTCGCGGCTTGAGCAGGTCGGAGAAGCCGACCCGGTGCAGCATCTCGTTGCGGACCCGGTCGATCACGCCGAAGGCAACCTCGGCACCGTCCTGGGTCGGATCGATGTGGACGCGGAACGGCCGCTTGCCGAACGGCGTGTCGACGACCTCGACGATCGCATCAGCAACCGACCCGGCGTCGGCATCCTCGGGCACGATCGCCGCGAACGCCTTCATGATCTCCTCGCCGAAGCCGGCATAGGGACCCGCTTCGTATTCGGCCACGCGCGCCTGGTCGGCGGGACGGCCGGAATGCGCGAAGTGGTTGGTGCCGCCGGTGAAGGCGCCGGGCACAATGATCGAGGTCTCGATGCCCCAGCGCGTGAGCTCACGAGCATAGATCACCGCCATTGCATCCATGCCGGCCTTCGCCGCGAAATACGGCGCGAGATAGGGCGGCGTGCCGCCGGCCGAGCTGCTGCTCGACACCCAGACCACAAGTCCCCTGCCCTGCTTGCGCAACTGCGGCAGCGCCGCGCGGTTGACGCGCTGGGTCGAGAGCACGTTGACGTCGTAGAGCTCGGCGATCTGTTCGGGCGTGAACGCCTCCGCCGGGCCGAACACCATGTGACCGGCATTGTGGATGACGACGTCGAGACGGCCTTCTTCAGCGACGATTTGCGCGATCGCCGCATCAACCGAGGCCTGCGAGCCGACATCGAGCTCGAGCGCGCGCAGATCGACATTGTTGTCCATGGCGAACTCCTCGATATCGGCGACCGCGGCGGCGTTGCGGCCGGTGGTGTGGCGCATCGAGGCGTAGACAATGTGGCCGGCCCTGGCGAGCGCGTTGGCGGTGAGGCGGCCGAAGCCGCTTGAGGCGCCGGTGATGATGATGACTTGTTTCATGACAAATATCCTTGTGAAGTCGATTGAGTGCGCGTTGGGTGAAGGTGTGCGAGCGTCAGACCAGGCCGCCATTGGCGCGCAGGGTCTGGCCGTTGATCCAGGAGCCGTCGGGACCGACCAGGAACGACACGGCGTTGGCGACGTCGTCGGGCGTACCGAGCCGCTCCAGCGGGACCATCTTGGCGAAGCGGTCGATCAGTTCGTCCGACTTGCCGTGCAGGAACAGGTCGGTCGCGGTCGGGCCGGGCGCGACTGCATTCACGGTGATGCCGCGGCCGCGCAATTCCTTGGACAGGATTGCGGTCAGTGACTCGATCGCCGCCTTGGTCGCGACATAGATGCCGTAGGTCTCGAGCCTGGTGCCGACGACGCTGGTCGAGAAGTTGACGATGCGCCCGCCGTCGCGCACTCGGCGCGCCGCCTCGCGCATGGTGTTGAAGCTGCCCTTCAGGTTCACCGCGACCTGCTGGTCGAACGCAGCATCGTCGCTGTCGGCGATCTTGCCGAGCTTCATGATGCCGGCATTGTTGACCAGCACGTCGACGCCGCCGAACGCCGCCTCTGCCGCGTCGAACATGCCGCGCACCGCATTGGCATCGCTGACATCGGCCTTCGCCGTCAGCGCCCGGCCGCCGGCGGCTTCGATCCTGTCGGCCACCGCCTGGGCGGGCTTGGCATCGCCGGAGTAGTTGATGACGACGGTGAAGCCGTCCCTGGCGAGGCGTTCGGCAACCGCAGCGCCGATCCCGCGCGAGGCACCCGTCACCAGAGCTACCTTGTTGGTTTGGTTCGTCATTTTCAGTCTCCCATTAGGTTGTGCGGCCGGGCCGCGTTCGATGGGAGGACGCTACGTATTGGCACTCACCGGATAATCATGCATCTTTCGGCATCACTATTCGTAAACTTCGGACAATAACATGGACCGCTTCGACGCCATGCGCGTGTTCACCCGGGTGGTGGAGCGGCGCAGCTTTTCGCTGGCCGCCGACGATCTCGGGCTACCGCGCTCGACGGTGACGGACGCGGTGAAGGGGCTGGAGGCGCGGCTCGGCGTCCGCCTGCTCGAACGCACCACGCGCACGGTGCGCCCGACGCTCGATGGCGAGGCGCATTACCGCCGCTGCCTGTCGCTGATCTCGGACCTCGAGGATGCCGAGGGCGCGTTCGGCGGCGCGCGGCCGAAGGGGCTGCTGCGGCTCGAAGTGCAGGGCACGCTGGCGCGGCACTTCCTGCTGCCGAACCTGCCGGGCTTCCTCGCCGAATATCCCGATATCGAAATCAACATGAGCGAGAGCGACCGCTGGGTCGATTTGATCCGCGAAGGCGTCGACTGCGTGCTGCGCTTCGGCCAATTGCCCGACAGCGACATGGTCGCGCGGCAGGTGACGATGCTGGAGCGGCTGACCTGCGCCACGCCGGATTACTTCGCGCGCTTCGGCATGCCGACCGATCCGTTCGCACTCGACGGCCATCGCATGATCGGCATCCGCTCGCTGACGACGGGACGCGTGCGGCCGATGGAGTTTCTGATCGACGGCGCGCTCAAGCAATTTCCGCTGGCCGCGCCGATGTCGGTGACCGGGCCCGAAAGTTATCTCGCGAGCGCCAGGCTCGGCCTCGGCCTCGTGCAGGTGCCGCGCTTCCACGCCGAGACCGATCTCGCCAACGGCACGCTGGTGCCGGTGCTGCAGCAATGCCCGCCGCCCTCGGTGCCGGTATCCCTGCTCTATCCGCGCAACCGCCAGCTCTCGCCGCGGGTTCGCGTGTTCATCGATTATGTGATGCGGGTGTTCGCGCGGGGCTGATGGGGAGCCACACGCCGTTTAACAGAGCCCGGTCTTCAGATGGAGTTCGGGCAACTCGCCTACGCGATCTCGCGCGTTCGAAAGGATATTGCGGTCGGCAACGGTCAATGAGTTCAGATCTCCATCGCCAAAGAATCCGATTGCCCGCAACACCTGCGCGGGCTCGCCGTGAAACATCTTCTTGAACCCGCTCAAGGCTGTCGGCAACGAAGCGCCCGCGGACAACATTGCAGCAATATCCCGGTAATCCTTGGCCTCGGCGCGGTCCAGCGTCGCCTTGAGCTTGGTCGCCATCAGATCGTCGAGCGACGCGACGAGCAGCACGCCATCGGAGGTCTGAAGCGGGTCGTTGATTCGGCCGAGCTTTAGGCCGCCAAAGAACGAAACCTTGACCGGGCCTGAAGGCGTCTCGGCCAGCACGACCAACGTGTCCGGCGCATCCTGCAGGATCGCAGCGCCGGCGACGAACGCGAATTCGGCGCGAAGTCGTCCTTTGTCGAGGTGCTCGGTGCAGAAGAAATCGAAGTCGAGCGATTCACGATGACCAAGCTGGAGTGCAACGGCCGTCCCCCCATACAGAACGAACTTCATTCGTTGCGCCGAAGTGAGGTCCGGCCATATCTCGCGTTGCGCGGCCGGAAGGATATCAAGTCGCGGCTCAAACTGCGGCATGGAATCCCCTGCGGGGAGCCCTGTCCGGAATTGCCGAGCGGGTGGCAAATGTCAGCCGGCCCCGCCAGAATTCCCACGAACGATCATTGATCCAGCCCGGCTCGGCGTGGCGCATGATCTCGACGAGACGGGCCTGGCCGACTGCCTCCTCAAGCAAAAGAATGTCGTCGTATGTTCCGAGATTCATCGTCTGGGCGATGACGCGTTCTTCGGAAAATGGCCGTCCGTCCACCGGCCTCCACCACAAATATTTGCGGCGAAATTGCTCCAACAGATCGCTCGGTAAGCCTGTTGCCGTCATGGCCTATCATAGCTGATTCAGGCGCCATTTTCCACGCAGAACGGCCTTTGTGGCGTACCGCAACGGAGATGAGGTTGATGATCTGCCGCGCCGGCATCCGGAACCACACCGAGCCCCGCGGCGTTATCCCGCCGACACCGGAGGGATTAAGCGATGCGGACGTTTTTCGGCATGATTTTGGGTGCGCTGCTGCTGGTTTGCGGCGTCTATGTCTACGATTCGATGCGGACGTCGAGCGTGGCCAATGGTGATGTCGCGCGGGACACGCGCACCATCGTCAATTGGGACGTCGCGGCGCATGACTGGAACCTGTTGAAGGAGCGCGCCCGCGAGCAGTGGACCAAGGTCGCCGAGAAGTAACGGTCGGTTTCAAGCCGAGACAAAAGCAAATGGCCTCTCCGGCGCCGGAGAGGCCGTGATTGTTTCTAGCGAACGTCTTACCGGATGAGGCGTTACAAGTTCTTCTCGTTGTTGCGGCCCATATTGGCCTTGCGGGCGTCGGCGATCACCTGCTCGAACTGATCCATGCTGAGCACACCCGGCACACGATATTTGCCGACGATGAACGAGGGCGTGCCGTTGAAGCCGAACGCCAGCGCCTGCTCGTTGTTGCGCGCCAGGATCGCGTCGATCGCCTTGGCGTTGGCGTCGAGATCCTTCTTGAGCCGGTCCATGTCGAGGCCGGCGCCCGAGAGCAATTCGGCGATGCGCGGCTCGGTGATGCGCGAATTGACCGAGATCATCGCTTCATGCGCGGCCTCGAACTTGTCCTGGTATTTTGCCGCCAGCGCCATCCGCGACGCGACTTTGGAGACCGGCCCGAGGATCGGCCAGTCCTTCAGCACGAGGCGGACCTTGCCGTCGTCCTGCACCACCTGACGCAGCTCCGGCGCGAGCTTGCGGCAATACGGGCAGTTGTAGTCGAACCATTCGACGATGGTGATGTCGCCCTTGGGGTTGCCGATCACCGGGATTTCCGGATCGCGCAGCACCTGGGCCTCGGTCAGGACGTTATCGTCCTCGGCGCGCGCGCCGCCTGCGGCCAGCAGCGCGATGCCGGCACCGAGCAGGCCGAGCGCGCCGCGGCGGGTCGCGCCGGCGTTGGTCAGAAGCGATTTCGTCAGATGGTTCATGGCTAGCTTTCGCAAGGGCACTTCGCCCTTCTACGTTCAGGACACATTGATGTTACGCAGCAGCATATAGATCGCCACCACGATAATCACAGTCGCAAACACAATATTGAGCGCGCCGCGCCGTTCCGACAGGTGCCGGGCGCTGCGTGTGCCCATCAGGCCGCCTGCGACGCCGCCGGCGACGAATAGCCCCGCCAGCCCCCACGACACCAGCCCGGACCACGCATAGCTCAACGCCGTGGTCATGCCGAAGGCGGTAACGGCGACCAGCGAGGAACTGACCGCGTTCATGATCGGCATGCCGGTCGCCAGCATCAGGGCCGGCACGATCAGGAAGCCGCCGCCGATGCCGAAGAAGCCGGACATGGTTCCGGTCGCAAGCCCGAGGCCGATGATCGCGGGCATGTTGGACATCGACATCTTGACGTCGGTCACCCCGACCCGCGCGCGGGTCTTCAGCATCAGGCCCGCAATCGCCAGCATCACCAGCGAGAACAGCGCGAGCAGCTTCTGCCCCTCCAGCATCTTGCCGAGGATCGAGCCGCCGAAGGCCCCGCAAATGCCTGACAGCGCGAACACCAGCGCGCAGGACCAGATCACGGTGCCGCCGCGGGCGTGGTTGGAGAGGTTGATCGCGGCATTGGCCGCGACCGCGATCGCCGAGGTGCCGATTGCGACATGCGGCTCGGGCACGCCGACCAGATAGACCATCAGCGGCACGGCAAGGATCGACCCGCCGCCGCCGACCAGGCCCAGCGAAAAGCCGACCAGCATGCCCGATGCCAGCCCAAGCACGCTTTGAGTTGCGGAAAACACCAAGGGGAACAGACTCACGTTTGAGGCCGCGACCCTAGAAGGATTTGCTGCAGAACGCCATACCAACAGCACAAAACTGCCCTGCAGCCGGAGTCAGCGCACCAGATAGGTCACGGCGAGCGGCACCAGCAGCGAGGTGACCAGCGCGTTCAGGCTCATCGCGATCCCGGCAAACACGCCGGCAACCTCGTCGACCTGGAAGGCGCGTGCGGTGCCGATGCCATGGGCGGCGATGCCGGCGGCAAAGCCGCGGCCGCGGAAGTCGGTGATCCCGGTGAAGTTCATCAGCGGCGTGACGATGATCGCCCCCATGATGCCGGTGAGGATCACCGACACCGCCGTCAGCGACGGATCGGCATGCAGGGATTCGCTGATTCCCATCGCGACGCCGGCGGTCACCGATTTCGGCGCCAGCGACAGGATGATGTCGCGCGGCAGCCCGAACGCCTGCGCCAGCAGCACCACCGAGACGATCGCGGTGAGCGAGCCGACCGCGAGCGCAACCAGCATCGGCAGGATCGCAGCCGCGACCCGCCTGCGGTTCTCATAGAGCGGCACGGCCAGCGCGACCGTCGCAGGTCCGAGCAGGAAGTGCACGAACTGCGCGCCGGCAAAATAGGTGGTGTAGGAGGTTTTCGTCACGAGCAGGAATGCGCCGATGATCCACAGCGAATGCAGCACGGGATTGGCGAGCGGATGCCGCCTTGTCTTCAGCGACACCGCATCGGTTGCGGCATAGGTCAGCAGCGTCACTGTCAGCCAGAGCAGCGGCGACTGCGAGAGATAGACCCAGAGCGAGAACGGATTATCGCTCACGGCCTGTCCTCCTCGCGCGGAAGCAGACTGCTCGCCGCAACGAAGGTGGCGACCGTCGCCAGCAGCGTCACGATGACCGAAACCGCGAGGATCACCAGGATCGCGATGCCGTGCTCGGCGAGCAGATCCAGCTTCTGCACCACGCCGACGCCGGCCGGTATGAACAGCAGCGAAAGATTGGCCAGCATGGCGCGGCTCGCGCTCTCGACACCGTCATCGCCGAGCGGCCCGCGCGCCAGCGCCGGAAAGCGGTCGCGCGCCAAGAGCAGCAACAGCAGGAGCACCAGCCCGACCACCGGCCCCGGCACCGGTACGCCAAGCGCCCGCACGCCGACCTCGCCGACCAGCTGACAGAGCAGGATCAGGCTGAGGCTGGCGATCATGACAAGACGCTCACGTGAAGCATCCGCGTATCAGGTCGTTGTGGCGGGAGCTTGTCAATGCGACGATCTCGGGAGGATGCGCAGATGCTGGGCACGACGGCTTCACAGTCCCGTCATCCCCGCGCAACGGCTTCGCTGTTGTCGCTGGACGTGCGCGCTCTTGCGCGCTTCGAAGGATGCACGGCCACCCGGGCCGTCGATGCTTCGAGACGCCGCTACGCGGCTCCTCAGCATGACGGGGATAGATTGCTCGTCACAATCTATTGCGCGCGCCGCTGCAGCGCCATCAGCGTGCCGCTCATGGTCGCGATCAGCGTTTCGACGCCGTCCTGTACTGCATAGGCGCGGCCGTCGCAGACGGTCAGCGTCCGGCCGGGCTTGACCACGACGCCGCGGAACACGAACCGCTCGCCGCGCGCCGGTGCCAAGAGATTGGTCTTGAACTCCACGGTGAGGATGTCGGCGCCTTCAGCCATCAGCGTGAAGGCGGCGATCCCGCAGGCATTGTCGAGCCCCGCCGTGATGATGCCGGCATGCACAAAGCCGTTCTGCTGGCAGAACTCCGGCGCATAGGGCATTGCGAGAACGACCTCGCCGGGCTCGATGCGCGCGATCGAGATGCCGAGCGTCTGCATCGCGCGCTGGCGCGCGAATGTCGCGGTCGCGACCGCGCGATAGTCGGGATTCTTCGGTACGAAACGCGGCATGGCGGTCACGCGATCACAGGTTCTGACGGCACGAGGTGCGGCATCGCGGCGTAGCGGATCGCCGGCGCGAACGGCACCGACTTGCGCGCCGCGCGGTCGATATGCACGGCCGCGACCTCACAGGTCGCGGCGACCTCGCCGGTCTCCGCGTTGCGCATCTCATGCAGGAAGCGGATCGACTTGTCGCGGAATTCGACCAGCCGGCTCTTGACCTCGATGATATCGCCGGCGAGCAGCTCGCGCTTGTAGGAGATGGTCTGTTGCACGGCGGCCATGCCGCAGCCGGATTCGCGGAGATAGGTCGGCGTCAGCCCGATCCGCGCGAACATGTTCCAGTTCGCCTCGTCGAACTTGCCGACATACCACATCACGTTCATGTGGCCGATGTGGTCACAGTGCCACGGATAGACCGTGCCGCGGTAGGTCGCCTCGCCCTCCATCGTACGCCTCCTCGATTTGTGATACGGTAGCGTATCAGGGACAAAGCGGGCTAGCAATACGGTACCGTATCAAAGCATGATCCGGAAAAGTGCGAAGCGGTTTTCCCTCGCGACAAACGCAACGCGTTTGCGCGGAGATCATGCTCAAACAAGAGATTAGTGCGCGATGACGCTCCCATCGCACATGAGGGTGCGCGGAGATCACATGACTGAAAGCAAGGGCGACGTCTGGGTCGCGGCCGGCTTTGCCGAACTCGCCCATACCGGCGTCGACGGCGTGCGGGTCGAGGTGCTGGCCAAGAATCTCGGCGTCACCAAAGGCGGCTTCTACCGCCGCTTCAGAGACCGCGCCGCGCTGCTCGAGGCCATGCTGACGCGCTGGCGCGACGGCCGCATCGCCGCGATCGAAAAGCAGACCGCGCTCGACGGTGCGAGCGCGCGCGAGCGGCTGAAGGCGATCATCACGCTCTATTCGGAGCGCATGAACACCGAGGCGATGGCGGTCGAGCTCGCGATCCGGCAATGGGCGCGCACCGACGAGGCCGCGGCCACTGCCGCCGCGAGCGTCGATGCCGCGCGGCTGAAGAATGTCGGCCAGCTCTATCGCGCCACCGGGCTGCCGGCCGAGGAGGCCGATGCGCAGGCCTTCCTGTTCTACTGCTTCATCTTCGGCCAGAGCCTGCTGTTTCTCGACCGCGGCCCGCGCAAGCGCGCGCAACTGCTGGCGCAGTCGGCGGACAAGCTGCTGGCGGAAGGCCAATAGAGCTCGCGCCCAAAGAAAAGCGGCCGGCTCGCGCCGGCCGCTCATCAAACTCGCTTCGGCTGACTCAGGCGCCCTTCAGGCGCTTGTTGCATTCGCTGTAATAGCCGCCGCCCTTCTGGATCCACTTCAGGCCGCCATTGCCGCCCGTGGTCTTGTTGGCGTTGTACTGGTCGACGCAGGTATGCATGCGTCCCTTGCCTTCGGACTCCTTGGCATATTTGGGATCGATGGCGTTCGGAAACACGGCGGGCCCTGCCGGCAGCGCCGGGGCTGCGGCCGGAGCGGCTTCCTTCTTGGCCTCCTTCGGCGCGGCCGGAGGGGGCGCAGCTGCAGCAGGCGGCGGAGCGGCGGGCGCCGCGGCCGGGGTCGCGTCGGCGCCGCATTGAGCCTTGCGGAAATCATTCCACTTCTGGCCGGCGAGGGTGCCGGCTGTCTTGGCCGCCTGGTACTTGGCGCTGCATTCCTGCGCGGTCAGGGCCTGCGCCGGTGCGCTCGCCGCAAAGGCTGCAAAGCCCGACACCGCAATCACACACAACAATCTGGTTTGAATGGTCATCCCTGGTCTCCCTTTGGGGGGCATTGGCATAAGACCATTATCCTAGCGCAACCCGGACTTGCGACAACGCGCGGACGCGCCTCCCCCTCAAAATATTGTGGCGGCGGGACCGCCGCACGTTCATCCACGGTTCAGCATCGCCGCGCAACGTTTCGGCCTCCTTTCCTCACGAGGTGCCTTCATGACGAAGATTTCCACGTTCGCGACCGCAACCGCCCTTGCCTCCCTGCTGCTGATGGGCGGCGCCTTCGCGCAAACTGCTGCGCCTGCCGCCAAGGACGCCGCTCCGAAGGCGGACACCAAGGCGCCGAAGGAAGCCAAGCCGCGCACCGCCGAGTCCCTGGAATGCTCGAAGCAGGCCGACGCCAAGGGCCTGCATGGCAAGGAGCGCAAGAAATTCCGCTCCGAGTGCAAGAAGGCGGGCGGTGCTGCCGCTGCGCCCGCGGCGACGAAGTAACGCTGAGGCATCTTTGATGCCCTTCACCCTCCCCCGCGGGGGAGGGTGAAAATCTGTGCGCCAGGCGAGTCGCCAGCGTTTTCCGGCGCAATGCTGCAATCGCGAGATGCATTTGTCCCGTGGTTGCGAATTTGCCATAAGGCGGCGTGACCCTGATCCGCGCTTCGATGGCAACGGCCATTCCCGACCGCAGCAAAGTTCTGAACGGGCTCGAGACACTCGTCATCGGCGCTGGCGGCGGCTTGCTGTTTTTGTGGGCAGAATTGCCGGGCGGCCTGATCTCGGGGGCGATGGCCGCGGTTGCGATCGCCGCGCTGATGGGGCGGCCGCTCGCGGTGCCGCCGGTGCTGACGCAGTCGGTGCTGCTGCTGCTCGGCATTTCGCTGGGCTCGCTGATGTCGCAGCAATTGCTGCAGCATATGAGCTCCTATCCGCTCACCATCGGCCTGCTGGCGCTGGCCACGTTCTGCTCGACCTTCGGCTCGAGCCTGTATCTGCAGCGCGTCCACGGCTGGGACCAGACCTCGGCCTTCCTCGCCGGCAGCCCCGGCGCGCTGTCGCAGATCACGATCCTGGCCGCGGAAAAGGGCGCCGACGTCGCGGCGATTGCCGTGGTGCAGACCATGCGCGTGATCATCCTGACCGCGGCGCTGCCGCTGGTGCTGGCGCTGACCGGGGTGACGCACGGCGCGCCGCCGGCATTGCCGACCTCGGTCGCCTCACCATTCGGCCTCATCGCCCTGATCGCCGGGTCGATCGGCGTTTCACTACTGCTGCGCTGGGTGAAATTCCCGGCGAGCTGGATGTTCGGCGCGATGCTCGCCTCCAGCCTGCTGCATGGCTCTGGGCTGGTCGATGGCGGCCTGCCGCCGTGGATCCGCAACGTCGCGCTGGTCGGCATCGGCGCGCTGATCGGCACCCGCTTCGCGCGGATGAAGACCTCGACCCTGCTGAGCCACGTCAATGCCGGACTCGGCTCGTTCGCGATCGCGATTCTGATCTCCGCCGTGTTCGTCGCGGTGATCGGCTTCACCACCCATGTGCGGCTCTCCGACGTCGTGGTCGCCTTCGCGCCCGGCGCGATGGATGCGATGCTGGCGCTGGCGCTGACGCTGCACATCGACCCGATCTTCGTCGGCGCGCACCATCTGTCGCGCTTCCTGTTCGTCACCATCTCGACGCCGGGCATCATCCATCTGTTCGGACGGCCGCAGGACGACGTCGACGATTAGGTTCAAAGCGTCGATTGGACCAACGCGTGGGATGGGTAGAGCCAATCCCGATCATGCCTCGGCCGTCGACTGGTTCGGCTGATCGCGGAACGATCGCGCCAACGCCGTCAGCTCCGCGGGATCGAACCACAGCTCTTCGTCCCGGTCGGTGTGCAGTTTCGCAACCGCTGCAGCGCGCCACAAGGGCCCGGTGATCCGGGCATAGACCGAATCGGGCTGTGCTTCGTTCCATTCCTCGAGCCGCTCCCTGGCGACTGCGCGCCACAACGCGGTCAGCCGGCAGCTCGCGCCATGTATCTCGGCGATCGCGTATCTCGGGCGCTGCTCGCTCATCAACGTGGCGATGAGGTTGCGCCGGCTCTTGAGACGCATCAGCGTCTCATTGGCCAACAGCAACAGCTCAACGGGGACGCGGCGCACGATGATCAGCATAGGCTCGTCTGTTGCGCAAAGTCGGGGACTGTGACGGCGGGATACACCTTGGAACACCTGACATGCATCAGGGCCTTCGCACAGGGAAGCCGCTATCTTTGCTTCCGGAAATCGATGCTGCGCAGGACGATCCCGGGCGGCGCTCCCTCGAATTCCTTCGCCTGGTACTTGCCGTCGGCGCAGGCTTCGATGCGCTCGCGCAGGCGCATGAACTGGGTCTCGCGGTGGCCCGCGCGCCCGAGCGCCCCACCTTCCAATTCATCCATGGCGGAGGTCGAGATCGCGCAATGGATCTCCTTCTGGTCGTCATGCATCGAAAACAGCACGACCATCCTGTCGTACTCGTAGCTGATGAAGCGACCCTGCCTAAGCGTCATGTGACCGGTTCCTTCAAAGCCGCGCAGTGGTCCTGGCTCATCGCGGCTCGGTGAGCCGGACAAAATCCTCGAGAATTGCCGTCACCAGATCGCGATGCCTTGTGTCCTCCGGAGGCAGGCTGGCTGCGTACAGATTCAGGACGTAGCGCGCCTTGGCGGCGACCTCCGGCCACGACGTCGCGGGTGCTGCCAGCAGGCCGGTTTCCAGCGCGGCCTGCCGTTCCCGCAGATCCCTCGCGTGGGTCTCGATTTCCGCCAGCGCGCGACGAATATCTGTGGCCTTCTGCGCCGCCATGCCGCGGTGGCGATCGAGGTCGAGCGGCTCGTCAGTCATGGGATGCGCTTGCGTCGATACGCTGGGCGTTCGCGAGATCGACCGAGCCGATCGACACCATCTCCGTAGCCAGTCCGCGCGAGCCCTGTGCCGGGACGATGATCATCGTGGCGACACGGCGGAACGCCGCGAACGAGAGCCCCTCGATCGCCTCTTCGTCGGTAATGACCTCATAGGCGCCTGCGGGCAATTCACGATCGATGCCTCTGATCCGGAATGGATGCCGGAAGGTGACGACTTCACGTTGTGAGCGGATGGTCATGGGCCAGCCTTTGCGAAACGTTTTGCGGCGGTGCGGCCCCGCGGCCAGCATGCGCCGCTTCGGCCGCAATAGCCACAGCTTTCTGGGCTTTTTGGGCTTTCCTGGCTCTATTGCCGAGACCGGAACGACGCCCCGCTTGCCCTTTGCATGCTGTGCGTCGTTGCCGCAGCACTGCCGGACACTTTCGCGCTCGCTATTTGGGGGACATCGGCCTACGCTCGACGATCATCGCGTGTCCCACGGCATCGGCCGGTGACTGAGGGCCGCGCGCTCTATCGCCGCAATGAACAGGAAGCATCTCTTGCGGCAATTTCAGCTGGCCGAATGGGTCGTGGCATCCATCGTCGTTGCGCTGTTGCCTGCTTTGGTGTGATCGCAGCGGCTCTCCTCCACACCTAACGCGTTTTCGCGAAGCCGCCATTGCTTCGCGCAGGCAAATCCACATCGACGTCAGAGCCTGCCGCCACGGCCAAGCTTTGGCGGATCGATCCGATCCTCTCGAGAAGCACAATGGAGACCGTCATGTCCAAAGGCGAGCGACGCAGCAACCGGGAAGCCAAGAAGCCCAAGAAGGAGAAGGTCAAGGTGATCGCCGCGGCTCCCAGCCTGAAGGGCGGCGGACAACCGAGCTTCGCACCGGGAAAGAAGAAATAGGTCGGTTGAGTCGGGCCTGTTCTGTCAGGCCTTCACGTCAGACCTTGGCCGCCTTCGCTACGCCCCAGCCGGCGATCGCGGCCATCAGCAGCGAGATCAGCACGTTGTAGCCGGCAAGCGAGATGCCGAGGAAGCGCCACTGCACCTCATCGCAGCGGATCACCTTGACCTTGTCGAGCTGGTCCAGCAGCGAGCCGGCCTTGCCGAAATCCACCAGCGGTCCGGTGCAATCGGTCGGCCCCGGCCAAAAACCCCATTCGACGCCGGCGTGATAGGCGCCGAGCCCGGCATTGGCGAGCGCGGCGAGGCCGAGGATCACGAGCCCTGCAAGCAGCAGCCACCGCGGCGCACCGCGGGCGGCAGCCAACGCGACCACGGCGCCGAGCGGGAGCGCGAGGTAATAGGCATAGCGCTGCTCAAGGCAGAGCGGACAGGGCATGATCTCCAGCACCAGCTGGAAGAACCAGGCGCCGGCCAGCGTCGCCGCCGCAATCACGGCAATCGCCAGGGCCGAGCTCAGCGCCGGATTGCCGGTGGCGGAAGCATGCGACGGATGGGCAGTGGCGGTCGTCACGGCATTCCTCCTGCGAGCATCGTCAGGGCGGGTCATAGCTCTGCCCATGCTCAATCCGGGTCGTATCGCGCGAAAATACCGCTGTCGAGGCGCAGGACAATCACATCCGCGCGGGTTGACCGTGACGGGCCGGCCGCTATAGTCCGCCGCGCTTCGCGACCCCCCGGCCGTTTCCCGGCCTGGAGCTGGCGAATGCCCCTGTGGCGGAACTGGTAGACGCGCTCGACTCAAAATCGAGTTCCGCAAGGAGTGCTGGTTCGATTCCGGCCAGGGGCACCAACTAGGCTGTTCAAGCCCGTTCCAAAGTGTCCGCAACCGTCCGCGCAGTGCTTGGAAACCCTTGAACAATAGGCACTTCTGCGTACATTCTTGTTCGTCACTGTTTGTTCTCCTCCGATCCCAGCCGACCGATTTGTTGGTATTTTTGCTGGTATCGTGTTGGTATCGGGAGAACAAACGTTCACGGCGACTTTCGCTTTTCCGAATGAAGGAATTGAGCAGATGGCCGGCAAGAACGACGGCGCATGCGCCAATCCCAAGCAGATCAGGACCGACGTCGACTGCCGCGCCGCCCGACCGAAATTCGACCATGGCGCGTGGAGCCCCGCTAAGATTTCCGACGTGACCGGCGGTGGCCTCTATCTCTTCGTCACGCCGGACCAGAGCCGGCCCGGCAACGCTGCTTCCAAGCTCTGGCGGATCGGCTACCGCTTCCACAGCCGTCAGAAAACCTACTCCATCGGCCCTTACGGCAACGGCAAGGATGGCACGTTCTCGCTCGCCGATGCGCGGCGCGAGCGCGATAAGGCGAAGGATCTGCTCAAGGAAGGCAAAGACCCGAGCACCGAGAAGCAGCTCGACAAGCACAGGCAGGCGGCAGTCCGGCCTTTCGAGCAATGGGCCGACGAGTGGCTCGCGAAGAAGAAAGTGGAGAAAGTCAGACGCGGCAGGATCGTCGCGGTGCGCGACCCTAAGACCATCGAGGTGCTCGAGCTGCGCGTCGCCTACGTCAAGGCTCGTTTCGGCAAGCTGTGCAGGAAGGACATCAAGCGTCCGGACGTGCTCGCTTTCATGCGTTCATACGAAGCCGAAGGAAAGCTGGAAACCCGCGACCGCGTGCGCAGCATCGGTGAGCAAATCTGCGACTATGCCGATATCGAAGGCGACGGCTACAATCCATTCCGCAACCTGAATGGGCAGATGATTGCCAACATTTCGACGCCGCGTCCCGGCGTCACGGAACCACGCGACGTGACGCGCGTGTTCAAGCTCATCAGCGCACCGTGGACGAGAGCGAGGTTTAGTGACGTTGTTGGCCTTGCCTTGCGCTTCGATGCGCTGACCATTCCCCGCCCCGGCATGGTCAATGAAATGGAGTGGAGCGAGGTAGATTGGGATGACGAACGCTGGACTATTCCAGCCGCCAAGATGAAGACCGGTTGGGACCACGTCGTGCCTTTGTCACGGCAGGCACTCGCAATCCTGCGCAGCGTTCAGAAGCTGACCGGCCATCGCCGGTACACGTTTTCCTGCTCGAAGGACGCGCCCCTATCAAACAACACGCTCAACAAGCGCTTGCGGCTGCTTGGCATTGACACCAAGACTGATCATTGTGCCCACGGATTCCGGACCACCTTCTCGACCCTGTCTCACCACGAAGAGATCAAGGACGCCAAGGCATGGGATGGCGATGTCGTCGAGCTGCAGCTCGCGCATCTCGATAACTCTACTGTGGAAGGTCTCTACAAGAAGCACGGACCGCTCGCGCTGATCGGCTCGCGCACGAAGCTGATGCAGCATTGGGCTGATCGGGTCGACCAATGGCTCGATCCCAAGAAGGTGATGCCGATCAAGTCGCGTAACTAACGGCAACGGCCTTTGTCGCACCCCTCATCTGTTTTGCTGTCGATTCGAACGATCGGATACAAGGGAGAACGGTGCTTCGGCGGAGAGAGTGTCAGTCAATCCCCGTTGATATGTATGACATTTCTGAGAAGCCGTTGGCCCGCGCCGCAGCGGTCACGGTAAGGAGCGGGCCTCCTTTGACGAGGAGCTTGCGGACCAACCACATGCGTTTCGATCGCAAATGTTGATGCAGGCTAACGCCACAGACGTGCTGCACGGCGGTCTGGAGCGTACAAACGGAAACGCCCAGCGTCAGCGCGAGGTTAGCGCTGTAGAGGTTGGCCTCTCCGACCGTGGCCACCAGCTCATCCAGGCGTTCAACCAGCTTCCGATGCCGGTCGAGCGAGCCCGGAGGCGCCCGCTTGACACTGTCCTCGACCAGGGCGCTGTCGAGCCCGGCGACAAGCGTTTCCTGCAGCCTTCCGCTCAACAGCTCGAATTCCCTGAGATCCGTGCAGTTGGAAGCCAGGCAAAACATGTCCAGAATTACCGATCGTATCGCCAGCATCTTCACCGGCGCCAGCCGGAACAGCTCGATTCCCTTGTCGAAGTCGGCCCACCCGCGATTGCTCATGTCGGAGCTGAAGCGCAGCATGAGATAGGTGTTTGCATGCCGTTCGACGACATCGACAGGCGCCCGGCCGCGAATGACGCCGATCGTGGAACCGCCGACCTCGGTCCCGTTCATCGTTGCGTGGAAGGCCAGAGGAATGACGACCCCACCCCCGCGATTTGCTCCGAGATCTCCCTCCATGCGCCGGGCGAAAGATCGCTGCAGCACGAGAAGGCAGTCGGGAAGCGCCAGAATGCTCCGCGAAGCCGAGATGGGCGACGAATCCAGCGGCGTACTTCTCATTCCGCCAATAACATCGTTGGGACGGAATTCGTCGAAACTGCTGAAGCGCTCGATACGCAGCACCGGCGATGGATCGAGCCAGCGGACGGGCATCGTAACCTCCTACGAAAGCGGATGATCCAGCAGGGCCTCGCGCGTGCGCGCAATTCCCTTCATCAGTTCGACCGCTGACCGGAAACTGCCTTCACCGAACCGTTCGGCCAGCTTCGCCTGTACCTCCCGCCATCGCGGCAGTGCGCGCGACAGGGTTTTCCTGCCCTTGGCGGAGATCGAGATGTCGCGCACGCGGCGATCTGCTCCCGGCGCAATCCTCACCAGACCGCGGCGCTCAAGAACTGTGACGTTGCGTGCGAGCGCGCTCGGGTCCATCGACATCCTCACCGCAAGTGCTCCCATCGTCACGGTTTCTTGCCGCGCACAGGCAACGAGCAGCATAAATTGCGCCCGACCGGCGCGAAGGCCTCGGCATAAAGCCGGGTGATCACGCGGCTTGCCTTCCGAACATTGAATGCGGCGCAGCAACTACCCACCACGGTCAGTTCCTCGGGTATTGGCGACACAACCTGCTTCATCGCTCACCTGCGTTATATGCATATACTGGTATTTTATCGGCATATGCCCGTTTTCAAAAGGTTAATCACGAAATTCCCGCAATTTGCCAGATTCCGATAATCGGATTGATCAAGCAATTAAGACGGCGCCCTCAATATCCCCCGAAAGGACATCGACACCGAGCACACGCCAAGGGAGAACCACCATGCCGGACATCGCGAACCTCGAGCGACGTAAGCGTCACCGCCCCGCGCCGTCGCTGGCATGCCGAGCAGCGCCGATCGATCCGTTTGAGCTTTGGAGTGTTCACCGGCGGAAAGCGCGCGAGGCGCTACAAGAGGCGGTCTTTGCTCTTCAGATCACTCATGCGCGAACATCGATCGCGATCGAAAAGATCGAAACTCTGGAGAACCGCAAACAATTACAGGCCCAATCCATGCGGATCGGTACGCTGATCGACCTCGCCCGGTGCAGACTCGGCGATATCTGAGCGCTGGCCGCCCGGTTCGGCTCGGAGGGCGTCGCACTCCCGCTGCTCATCCGATTGCAACCGCGATGCTGACGATCATTGGACATCTAAAAAGAAAACGCGCCATTCCGACGAGCGTCGAACGCGACGGCGATCACCGATCATTGAGCGGCCCGACCTGCCCTCGGGAACGCCGATGACGCAGCCTGGCAGGATACATCCTGCGTCGCTTACGTATCGTTCGAGTGCGTCGAGCGGAGAGGTTTCGCTTGCACTTCTACTCGACGCTCCAAAGAAGCTAACGGGCTCGCGCGCCTCGCTGGCTACCCGGACGCGAACATCAAGACGGCGGCGATTCCCATCACGAGCGTTGCAATCCATCCCAGGGCAAGGATCGGCCGGCCAGAGGTATATGGGCCCATGACGGACGACCTCGAGGCAAGGAGAAGAATCACGACCATCAGCGGGACGGCGACGACGCCGTTGATCACGGCACTCCAGAACAGCGCCTTCATGGGGCTGATCGGCAGTACTGGATGAGCAATCCCGTGACGACGCTGAGCGTGATGACGCCGTAGAACCCGCGCGCATCCTGCGGCGTTCTCTCGAGGCCTTCCTTCCATACCATCGCTTCAGCGAACGCGTAGGCCGCTGAACCCGCAAGAACCGGTACGCCGATCAGACCGACGCCAACGATCCCAATCGCAAACAATTCAAAGGCGAAATCCCCTGCGAGCGGCCGCAACGCCCCCGCTGCTTGGGCGGCCGTCTCGATGTTGGTGATTCCCGCCACATGTAGCGTGACCGCGGTCGCCAGGATGATGAAGTAGGCCGGTATGTCAGAGTAGAACATCCCGCTCCAGGGATCCCATTGAATCCGTCGCAACTCGCCGGATGCATTGTTCGGATCCTGCAGGAGAGGCGCGCTGCCTTGGGCGAGCATGTCCTCGACCTCTTCTGAGGCCTGCCAGAAGAAAAGGTATGGACTGATGGTCGTCCCGAATACGCCGACAACGACGGCGGCGGTATCCGAATCCAAGCGCAATTGTGGCCACAGCGTGCGCAGAGCCACCTCGCCCCAGCGAACGTGAACTGTAAACAGCACGGCAGCGTACGCCAGCAGCGAGAGAGTCAGCCACTTCAGGAAGAAGACATAGCGATGATATGGCACGAATATCTGGAGCAGGAGTGTAGCGACGGCAAAGATGATTGCCATCGCATGTCGATCTAATCCCGTGACGAGTTCGCCGACCTCCCCCATGGCCGCGACATCGGCTCCGATATTGAGTGTGTTCGCGATTAGCAGGAGCAGCACCACACCCTTCAGGACGACAGGCGGGAACGCAGTCCTGATATTCGCTGCCAGGCCACGACCGGTGACTCGCCCGATCCGCCCGCACATCGATTGAACGGCGGCCATGAGGGGAAACGCCAGCGGCATCGTCCACAGCATATTCAAGCCGAACTGGGCGCCCGCCTGCGAGTAGGTGGCAATGCCGCTGGGATCATCGTCGGCCACGCCGGTGATCAGTCCAGGCCCCAGTCGTGCCAACGGATGGTTCTTCAATCGCGCCCAGCGGGATCGAAACGTGCTTCCAGGCGCGGCAGTCTGCTCATCTGTCAGTTCGACCATGCGAGCTCCTGGCGCTCCTGTCTTGCGATGTCCATTGCGCTTTCACGCATGGCGCGGAGCCTCGCTTTTGTCGCTTGTCGTGCTCCATGGACAAACTGAATTCGCCAGGAGAGAAACATTTGGCTTGTCGAAGACGCTCCTGCCTGGCGCAGCATATCAAGAATATGCCGCTCTCCCGGTCACTGGATTGAGCTGAGTCAACCGAACCTTCTGCCGTTAGGCCCGCATGCCCGGATTGAGCGACGACAATCGCGCGAACCGCCGCACATGCGATAAATGGCAGCATCGACCGGAGGCGATGTTATATGCGCCATATATTCATCTCATGGCTTCGCCGGCTACCCCTTTTGGGATGGCGGGGTATCGCGTCGGCTCCGTTCGGCTGCGTGATCGAGCTTCGGTGATTGGTGACGAACGTCCGCCGCTTGGCATCCCCTGCGTCCGGCACGCCGAGGGATGGCTGGACGCCGCCACGATGCAGCCTATCGCAGTGTCGGCGACACACTGGCGCTACTGGCGCTACTGGCGGCCTGACGTGCTGCCGATGTGTTGCTGCTGACGACGATGCGGTTTGGCGCGATCAACCGACTGGTCGCAGTCCTGTTTCTCCGCTCGCGGGTGCCGCAATCGCGTCGAACGGATTGGACATTGGTGCTGGCGCTCGCCTGCACCGCGTTGACCATCGCATCGGCGGTCTCACTGGTGTATTTTCATTACTTGGACCCGCCCTGACCACTGACGGGCTCATCGTCGGCGATGGCGCGCCACGCCGCGCCATCGAGGTCGTCATACTGGCCGCTCTTGAGTGACCAGAGAAAGCCGAGCAGGCCGGCAAAGCCAAGCGCGAGCGCCAGCGGTACCAGAAAGACCAGAATTTCCATCAGACTGCCTCCCTCGCTCGGGCCCTCAGCGCGTTAAGCATCACAATCACCGAGGAGCCTGACATCGCAGCCGCCGCGATCAAAGGCGTGACCAGGCCGGCAATCGCGATCGGCACCGCCAGCACATTGTAGACGACGGCAAGCCAGAGATTTTGCCGCATCAGCCGCAGCGCCTTGCGGGACACCTTGACCGCGGTCAGCACCGGCGCAAGACGCTCGCCAAGGAAGACTGCATCGGCGACCGCCTGGCTCATATGCGTGGCCGTAACGGGCGACATTGAGGCATGCGCGGCGGCCAGCGCCGGAGCATCGTTCAGGCCGTCACCGACCATCAGCACCTTGCAACCCTGGCGCGCCAGCTCCTCGATCCGTGTGATCTTGTCGACCGGAGAGACCCCGGCACGCCATTCATGCACGCCAAGCATCTGGGCCGCCAGCCGGACCGCAGGCTCGCGGTCCCCCGACACGATCTCGACGGCGAGGCCGATCCGGGTCAACGCCGCCACCACATCGGCCGCGTCCGGCCGCAGCCGCTGCCGAACCGCGAAGGCATATCTGCACTCGCCAGACCTGAATGCGACGACGGACGCCTCCGGATCGCGGCACAGAAGCTCGTTGGCGAGGTCGTCCGCACCGCAGAATGACGGCCGGCCCAGTCGGATCGGACGACCTTCGTAAAAACCGTGGACGCCCTGGCCTGGTTCTTCCTGGATGTCCGGCAGGGGTGCGGCCGCCCCCGCCTTGCGCGCGACCGCGGCAGCGACCGGATGACGGCTCGAAAGTGCCAGACGGCCTGCGAGCTTAACGACCTCGTCCGGGATGTCCGCGAGATTGGCGACATCAAGCTCAGGTAGTGTCAACGTGCCCGTCTTGTCGAAGATCACCCGGTCGATCTCGGCGATACGCTCGATCGCGTCGCCAGCGTTGAGCAGCACGCCACAGCCAAACAGCGCACCGGATGCAACGGTCTGCACGGCAGGAATCGCAAGACCCAATGCGCAGGGACAGGTGATGATCAGGACTGCAATCGCTGTCACGATCGACTCATGAAAGCTCGCGCCATATGCCAGCCAGCCCAGCATCGTGAGCAACGCGGTCGCGTGCACCACCGGGGCATAGAGCCTTGATGCACGCTCCGCCAGTCGAAGATAGCGCGAGCGCGCCTGGAGCGCGCGATCGAGCAGCTGAGATATCTCATCCAGCAGCGTGCCACCCGAGGCCGCCGACGCGCGGACGCGCAATGTGCCGGAACGGATCAGCGTGCCCGCGAACACGGCGCTGCCAGGCGCCGCCATTGCCGGCAAGGTTTCGCCCGTAATCAGGCTCTGATCGACCTCCGAGCGGCCCTCGATCACATTGCCGTCGACCGCGCAGCGCTCGCCGGGCCGCAGCAGCACGATGTCGCCGGGGCGGATCGCAGCTGCCGGGACCGTTCTGATCTCGGTTGGGCTAATGAACTTCGTCGCGGTCTCCGCCTTCAGCGCTGCGAGGTTACCGGCAAACGCCCGAGTACGCCGTCGCATGTTCTGATCGAGATAGCGACCGGCGAGCAGGAACGCGATCAGCATGATCGCGGCATCGAAATAGGCGTGTTCGGCGTGATTTATCGTCTCGATCACCGAGATCGCCAGCGCAAGCACGATGCCGATGCTGATCGGCACGTCCATGTTGACACCGCGTGTCCGCAGCGCTGACAGCGCCGACGAAAAGAAGGGCTGCGCGGAATAGGCGGCGGCCGGTAACACGATCAGCGCCGACAGCCAGTGAAAGAAGTCGCGCTGTTCCGGCAGCATGTCGGAGACGTTGCCGGACCATACCGGAACCGACAGCATCATCACGTTCATCGCGGCAAAGGCCGCGACGCCCAGCCGGCGCAACAAGCCTTGCGCTCGCTGCGCTTCCAGCGTTTCGGCATCATTCCGCTCGAACGGATAGGCCTTGTAGCCGAGCTCGGCGAGCCGGCTTACGAACAGCGCCGGGTCAACTGCACCCGCCTTCCATTCCAGCGCTAGGCGACTGTCGGTCAGGTTTACGCGAGCCGAGGTGACGTCCGGTATGGTTGACAAATTGCGCTCGATCTTGGCCATGCAGCCCGCGCAATTGATGCCCTCGACTGCGAGATTGAGATGGACGAGCCCGGTGCCCGCGCTCTTCAGATAGTGAGAGAAATCGATATCCGCCTGCATGAGATTTCCCCTCAGTTCAGCAGGATTCGGTTCTTCGACAGGAACATGCGGCGGCCATCCGCGTCGCCCTCAATCACCAGGTCCCACTGCCCCGCGGCGACGCCCTCGGCTCGGCCACGATAAGTACCAACGCCCGCCTCACCGATCCCGATTTCCCGATCGGCACGACGATCGATTGGTCGTTCGAGCCGAGCGAGGAAACTCAATCCGGTCAGGGGTGCGGCGGCGTGATCGCGCACCTCGAGTGCTATTGCGGTGGTCCCGTCAGGCTGCCGATCAATATGCGCATGAACCTGCCAGTCGCGCTCGTTCTGTTGTCTTGCCGCGCCGATCTCGCGCTGATAGGCGAGGCCGGCGCTATAGTCGCTGTCGACCTCAGTGCCCGGAAGTGTCGTGATGGCAAGGCGCATCATGACCATGTTCACGCTGATCACGACAGCGAAGAACGCGATTGTCGTGACCAGGACGAAGCGTCCGGTGATGGGTCGTACGACTGAACTTGAGGCTGCCATGGCTGGATTCCATCGTTATGGAAGGACGAAGTGGTCGGTCGCGGAGGCGACCTCTCCGAGGCCGATATCAGTGACGCGGAACGTGACCGGCACCGACTTTTCCGCCTTTTCGTCGAACGCCGCCGTCACCAGCACGCGAAGCTCGGTGGTGGTGTCGCGGCCAAGGACGATCATCGGCCGGTCTGGCGTCACGGAGTCCGCACCGATGACATGCAGCTTCGCGTCGGCTGGCCCATCGACATCGATCGCGATCACGCGATCAAAGCCGCGCTTGTTGAGGAAGCGGAGCGTGTATCCATTGCGGATCGCGCCATCGCTGAGACGCACCGCGATCGGGTTGCGGTCGTGCAGCACGTTGACGTCGAGCAGGGTCCGCGACATCAACGCGTACAGCATGACCGCACAAACCACGGTGATCAGGCTGGCGTAGACGACGGTACGGGCTCGAACGGGCTTGAAAATCTCCTGCTTGCCGGCAACGCGCCGCTGAACGTTGATATCGTTGTCGTATCCGATCAGGCCGGTCTTGCGGCTGACCTTGGTCATGACTGCATCACAGGCATCGATGCACAGGCCGCACTGGATGCAGCCGAGCTGCGCGCCATCACGGATGTCGATCCCGGTCGGGCACACGGCAACGCACTGGTTGCAATCGATGCAGTCGCCGGCCTTCTCGCCGAGCGAGTGAATGTCGAACGCCTTCTTCACCGAGCAACGCGGCTCGCCGCGATCGTGTTTATAGGTGACGTTGAGCGCCCATTCGTCGGTCAGTGCGGCCTGGATCCGCGGCCACGGGCACATATAGACGCAGACCTGCTCGCGCATGTAGCCGGCCAGCAGATAGGTCGACGCGGTCAGCATCGCGATCCAGACATAGGCGATCCCCGGCGCCTGGAAGGTCGCTAGGTCGCGCACGAGGGTCGGCGCGTCGGCGAAGTAGAGCACCCATGCGCCACCGGTCCACCAGGCGATCATCAGCCAGATTGCGTGCTTCAACGCTCGGCGACCGGCGCGCTTTGCGGTCATTGGCCCGGCGTCGGCCTTCATCTGCGCGCGGCGGTCACCTTCGACCAGCCGCTCGACCGCATAGAACAGATCGGTCCATACCGTCTGCGGGCAGAGATAGCCGCACCAGATCCGGCCTCCGAGCGCATTCATCAGGAACAAGGCGAATGCCGCCAACACCAGAAGGCCTGTGAAGTAGTACACTTCCTGCGGCCACAGCTCGATGAAGAAGAAATAGAAGCGGCGGTTGGGAAAATCGATCAGGACCGCCTGATCGGGCGCGCCGAGGCCGCGATGCCAGCGCACGAAGGGCAGCAGATAGTAGACACCGAGGCAAATGGCCATCAGCCGCCATTTGATCGAGCGGAATCGGCCCGAGACGCTCTGCGGATATACCTTCTTGCGGGGCGCGTAGAGCGGCCCGTCTTCGTCGGTTATGAGTTCATCAGGCGACACGGGCTTGTTCATGGGTTGCTCGAGTGAGGCTCTGGTCGAAGCCTACATCCCTGCACCGTGTCCGGGTTTGACCTTGGTCAATGATCCCGGACGCCCTCGCGGTGGCGGCTACTTGCCGCCACCGAGCGAGTGAACATAGACCGCCAACGCCTTGACGGTGACCGGGTCGAGGCGGCCGACCCAGGCCGGCATGACACCGGCGCGGCCATTGGTGATGGTCTCGACCAGCGTCTCCTCGTCGGAGCCATAGAGCCAGATCTGGTCGGTCAGGTTCGGCGCGCCGAGTTCCGGGTTGCCCTTGCCGTTGTCGCCGTGGCAGCTGGTGCAGTTTTCGGTGAACAGCTTCTTCCCGGCGGCGGCGTCGAACTTCGGCGCGATGGAAAGGCCGGAAAGTGAGCGCACATAGTTGGCGACGGTCACGATCTCGTCCTTCTTGAGGACGCCGTCGCGGCCGAATGCCAGCATCTGCCCTTCATGAGTCTTTGCGTGTCCGGAACGTGCACCGAACTGGATGGTCTGCATGATCTGGTCAAGCGAACCGCCCCACAGCCAGTCGTCGTCGTTCAGATTCGGATAGCCCTTTGCACCCGCGCCGCCGCTGCCGTGGCAGGGCGAGCAATTGTCGGCGAATACGGTCTTGCCGCGAGCACGCGCCAGCGCCAGCAGGGCCGGATCCTTCTCGATGTCGGCCAGCGACGCGTTGCCGAGCACCGCCATCTTCTCGCCGCGCAGCTTCTCGAGATCCGCAAGGTCGGTCGCGACACTGGCGCGGGTGGAATACTGGAACAGACCGGTAGTGTAGCCCGAGACCAGCGGCCACGCCGGATAGACGACCCAGTAACCGATCGCCCAGATGATCGTTGCATAGAATGTCAGGACCCACCACCGCGGCAACGGCGTATTCAGTTCCTTGATGCCGTCCCACTCATGACCGGTCGTGCTGCGGCCGGAAACGCGGTCGATCTCATTGTGCTCGCTCATGATCGGTCAGTCCTCCCGCAGCGGCATCCGGGCTGCAGCATCGAAGAGAGATTTGTTGCGGGGCCAAAGCGCGTAGACGACGATGGCGATGAATATCCCGACAAAGACGGGGGTCCAAATTGAACCAACCAGGCTCGACGCAAAATTATCGACTTGAATGATCGCTTTCATGCTCGTGGCCTCCGCGCAGATTGGCATTTTCGTTGTAGAGTTTGAAGTCGACGAGCGTGCCGAGCATCTGCAAATAGGCGATCAGTGCGTCGAGCTCGGTCGGATTGCCGGCCTTGCCGTCGAAGTTACGGACCACTGCCTTCGGATAGCGCTTCTGGAACGCGTCGGAGCCGGGGCTGTCAGGGTCGACCTGTGCTTTCAGATCGGCGGCCGCGTTGGCGATCTGCTCGTCGGTATAGGGCACGCCGACCGCACGGTTGGTCCGCAGATGAGCCATGGCGTCGGACGGGTCGATCTCCGTCCTGGCGAGCGCCGGGTATCCGGGCATCACCGATTGCGGGACGATCGAGCGTGGATTGATCAGGTGCGTGACGTGCCAGTCGTCGGAGTACTTGCCGCCAACGCGCGCAAGCTCTGGTCCGGTGCGCTTGGAGCCCCACTGGAACGGATGGTCATACATGCTCTCGGCGGCCAGCGAGTAGTGGCCGTAGCGCTCGACCTCGTCGCGCAGCGGCCGGATCATCTGCGAGTGGCAGAGGTAGCAGCCCTCGCGGACATAGATGTTGCGGCCTGCGAGCTCGAGCGGCGTATAGGGCCGCACGCCGTCGATCGCCTCGATCGTGCTCTTCAGGTAGAACAGCGGCGTAATCTCGACCAGTCCGCCGATCGCAATGACGACGAGGATGCCGACGATCAGGATGATCGAGTTCTTCTCAAAGATCTTGTGTCGATTCCAAAGGGACATTGCGTGACCTATTCGGCAGGCTGGAGGGCCCCGGCGCCCTCGGTTTCGCTGGCCTGGCCGGCATTGACGGTCATCCAGAGGTTGACGGCCATGATCAGGGCGCCGACCAGGAACAGCGCGCCGCCGGCCGCGCGGATGATGTAGAAGGGGTGCATGGCCTCGACGGATTCGATGAAGGAGTATTCGAGGAAGCCGAGCGAGGTGTAGGCACGCCACATCAGGCCCTGCAGGATCCCCGACACCCACATCGCGGAAATGTAGAGCACGATGCCGATCGTCGCGATCCAGAAGTGCCAGTTAACGAGCTTCAGGCTGTAGAGCTGACGATTCCAGATCCAGGGGACAAGACAGTACAGCGCACCGAACGAGACGAAGCCGACCCAACCCAATGCGCCGGAATGTACATGGCCGATAGTCCAGTCGGTATAGTGGCTCAGCGAATTGACCACCTTGATCGACATCATCGGGCCTTCGAAGGTCGACATGCCGTAGAAGGCGACAGACACCACCATCATGCGCAGCACGGGATCGGTGCGCAGCTTGTCCCAGGCTCCCGACAGCGTCATCAGGCCGTTGATCATGCCGCCCCAAGACGGCATCCAGAGCATGATCGAGAACGTCATGCCGAGCGTCTGCGCCCAGTCCGGCAGCGCCGTGTAGTGCAGGTGATGTGGACCGGCCCAGATGTAGAGGAAGATCAGCGCCCAGAAATGGATGATCGAAAGCCGGTAGGAATAGATCGGACGCTCCGCCCGCTTCGGGATGAAGTAGTACATGATCGCGAGAAAGCCCGCAGTCAGGAAGAAGCCGACCGCATTATGCCCGTACCACCACTGGAACATCGCGTCCTGCACACCGCCCCAGGCGATATAGGACTTCGAGCCGAGGAAGGAGACCGGCAGCGCGGGGTTGTTGCCGAGATGGAGCACCGCGATCGTGATGATGAACGCCAGGTAGAACCAGTTGGCGACGAAGATATGCGGCTCCTTGCGCTTCACCAGCGTCATCAGGAACACGAGCAGATACGTCACCCAGACGATCGTCAGCCAGAGATCGGCGTACCATTCCGGCTCGGCGTATTCCTTCGACTGAGTCACGCCGAGCAGGTAGCCCGTGCCGGCGATCAGGATGAAGAAGTTGTAGCCGACCACGACGAACCAGGGCGACAGGTCGCCTGCAAGGCGCGTGCGGCAGGTCTTTTGCACGACATAGAACGACGTTGCGATCAGGACGTTGCCGCCGAACGCGAAAATCACGGCCGACGTATGCAGCGGCCGCAGGCGGCCGAATGTCGTCCAGGGCAAATCGAAATTAAGCGCCGGCCACGCTAACTGCGAGGCGATGATCAGACCCACGGCGAAACCCGCGATGCCCCAGAACATCGCCATGGCGGAAGCGAACTTGATCGGGCCGAGATTGTAATTGGGGCGGCCGCCGATCTCTGCCGGAGGCAGCTGAGCCGGACGGTCAAGGTAGCGATTCCCGATCATGATCACGGAGATCAGGCTGGCGGCGCAAGCAAGCGACGCGTGAAAACTGAACGCCGCATCGTGGCCCATCGCCGCGCCGAGAAAGCTAACGAAGGCAAAAACTGCGAGTGCCGACGCCAAGCCGGCCTCGCCCATCGTCATCGACTTTGAAACGGAAGATGGACCTGTCATGTGGAGGCTTTCTTTGGGTGCGACGGCGTCAGGGAAATCACAGTCTGGCTGCCAGCCGCTTGATCGGCGTCAATTCCGGCGCCATGCCACGTGCCGCCGGCACCGCGGCTCAGCGCAGTCAGGGTCATTTCATTCGGACAGTATTTTGCCGGATTGGCCCGCCGCTCCCGCGCCAGATCCTCGGCGCAGCGTGCCTTCTCGCGGCATAGACCGCACACCCGCTGCAGATCACGCAGCACATCGCAATGGGACGAAGCGAGCATCTGCTCGGACAAACCTGCATGCTCGAGACGCTTGCTGAGTAACTCCGGCGAGCCTTGCTCGCGGGCAAGCGCACGAAGGTCCGACGTCGAGAGGTTGAGCTCGTGAGCGATCTCGTCGACCTCTCGAGGCGTCATGAGATCGAATTCGTGTCGCCGAGCAAGAAATGCTCGCAAGCGGCCGAGTAGATTCTCGAATTGCGGCGAGCTATTGCCGGCTGATCGGTCGGTCATTTCTCAAGCCCCGTTCTGGTTCTCCACCTCTAGCGGAGAGATCCGATCTCCGATTTGATCTTGGTCAAATGCGCAATGTCACGGCAATCGATCGCGACCACCGCGCAAGACCATTGGCCGCCTCAGGCTGATGGCAATGCCGACGGCGTTCGAAGCTCCATGGAGTCGGCAAAGATCGTCCAGTCGCGGACACCCTTCTGTCTGCAGAAGTCGGCTTCGGCCAGTTGTGCAGCCGTGGAAAGCGAGGCGGCGTCCACCTTGAACGCTGCCTGGCAGGCGCGGTGTTCGTGGCCGGTATCGTCGCAAACCGTTTTGATGAAACGAACGTCGAATGATGGCATGGCACCCTCACGTGGGCTGATTCCTTGTTGCTGACGCTGCCATCAATGCGAGGCGCCCGTATTGATCTGTCGCAACGACGTGCTCTGCGTTGCGGGTGTCTTGTTGCGAAGAGTATCGAAAGCGAGCAGAGCTTGAACGATCTCGACCGCGCGGACCGCACGCATTTCGCGACGTGCGGCTCACGTGATCAGGAACGAAAACCGGACCGGACGAGGTACTATTCGTGGCGAGATTTCCAGTCTGCGGATGACGGCCGGACCGCCGGTATCGGCGTCGCCTTTCCGTTAACGGTCCATCCGGCGGCAACGACCGCGAAGCCCACGATCGCGCAGATCGCAAGCAGCGTTGCGGCGAATCCCCCGACATCGGCGCTGATCACTGCGGTCGCGATCAACGGGATCAGTATGATTGCGGGGCGAACGATCATCCTGCCGTCTCCCTCGCCGCTTTGGTGGCAGCCGCTCGTTCGTCTTCCGCGGATTGGATATAGAAGCCGGAATAGGTATCGACGTAGCACAGGTGATCGTGCACTTCCTTGACGCCGGCGACATTCTCCGCGGCGACAATCGCCGCCTGTCTCGCCCGCTCATCCTTGATGACTCCGCGGAGGTGCACCACGCCGTTGCGCACCGAGACTTGCAGCGCGAGCGGACACCAGTTTGCACCGTCGAGTGCCCGTACGATGCGATCGTGGATGTGCTGGTCATCCGCCGTGGGATCCGGAACCTGGTGTGCGATGGACGCTACTGCCCGCAGCAGGTCCGCGCGTGTCACGAGGCCAACGAGGCGCCCGTCGTTCATCACCGGCAGCCGCTTGACGCCCTTCTTCTCCATGAGATCGACCAGATCAGGCAGAGGCGTTTCCTCCGTCACGGTGACGGGATCGCACGACATGATCTCTCCGACCTTCCGCCCGCGCTCGTGGACGAAGTTCTCGGCTGCATAGCCGGAGCCGAGAAGGAACTGAAACCAGCGGCCACGCCGGCGTTGTGTACCGATCTCGCTTCGCCGCAGAAAATCGCTCTCCGACAGGATTCCGACCAATCTTCCAGCCGCATCGACCACCGGCAGGCCGCTGATATGGTGATCCATCATCAGCTTCGCTGCATCGAGAATGGATGCCTCGGTTCCAACGGTGATGACGTGTCTCGCCATGATCTGATGTGCGCGCATTGCCGCTCTCCTTCCATCGCCTGTCACCAAGGTCACACGCAATCGGCTCATCTGCTTTGATCTTCCTCAACGCCTGCGCTTGACGGAAATCAAGGCGACGGGACCGATGATCGACGATGCTGACGCCCTGTGGAGATCAGAATCATGTTGCAGAACCTGCTTGCCTCGATGGGAGTGCTGACGATTGTCGTCGTAACGTTCGCCAGGATGCGCTTGCCGCCAAGGCGGCCGCTCAGGCAGCCCGCCAAGTCGAGCACCCACCAGCTCCGTCGGCGCCGACCGTTCTAGGCCGCCGCCTGCCCCAATCCGACCACCCGACTGGAATTTTGACCTGCATCAAAACGGAGCGCCGCGCCACCGTTTAGGATGGTCATCCGTCAGGATCGTGCAAATGGCAAACATAAGGGCTTGGCGCCCCATCATCTTCTCGTGTCCAAATACCGGCGATCGAGTTCAAGGCCTGCTACCTGCCGACGCATCCGAGCCCCTGGCTGACGAACTGCACTCGATCTCCTGCGCTGCCTGCGACGGCGTCCACTTCATCAATCTGCGAACCGGTGCCGTCGTCAGTCCCACGGGCAGCTAGCCTGGTCACGAGAACCAGCGCGGGCCGGAAGCCACCATCAAGTTGACGCGCGTCAACGCGCAGGCGCGGCTGGCATGAGAAACAATACTTCCCTCAACGAAGGATGTTGGACATGACAGACCATAGCGAAACCCGTCCCGTCTCCGACGCCGTCCAGAGCTACGCGAAGCGGGCGATGGCGGTCCAGTCGGAATTCTCGGAGAAACTGATCGATGCAAACCAGCACTGGTTGGAGCAGATCCAGATCGAATCGAACGAAGCTTGGGAGCTTTTCCGCAGGTTCAATTCCACCGCCTCGGCGGCCGAGAAGATCACTGCTCTGCAGGACTGGGCCAAAGGCGTCACCGCGCGCGGGGCGAACGACGCGACATACGCGATCGAGACCGCACGTTCGCTGGGTACGATCGAGCTGAACCTGTTTGCACGAAAGACCAGCGGCGTCGACGAGGCTATTCAGGAGGCAGCCTGACGTGCCAACACGCGACGCTCCAGAACGCCAAGAGGCCGGCGTCAGCGCGACATGGGAGGGGGTCGCAACGGCCCCCTTCGGTCGAGATCTTGAACTCGCCGTGATCGAAGGCAACGCCATTCACAAGCTCGTCTTTCCATGCCGCCGCATCCCGGGCGGCTGGGTAAAGGCGGAGACCGCAGAACGCATCCTGGTGCAGCCGACGCATTGGCGTGTCTGGATCAGATAGACCTGTCCCCGCCGCCGTGGCCGGCTCGTGCCGAGCGGCCGGTGGCTTCGGCCGCCCGAACGTTGTAGTATCGATCCAGCTGAGGGCTTCGCCGGGGAAATATGTCCGATCGCATCTGGTACCGCTATGGCACTGCCGTGGCAGCGGCCGCGCTCGTATTCGCGGTCCGCGCGGGGCTTGATAGTTATTTCGAAGACCGGACCTTCACGATCATCTACGTGCCCGCCGTGCTGTTTGCCGCTTTCGCCGGCGGTCGCGGCCCAGCGATCGTCACCACCCTGCTCTGCCTCGTCATCAGCGCTAAATTCCTCGGGACAAGCTTGGTCACTGAACCTGCGAATCTGATGGATATCGCTTGCTTTGCGATCCTCGGCCCGATCCTCGGCTTCATGGGTGACCGGCTCTTGAGGGAAAGCGATCAGGCGCAAAATCGCCATGCCCATCTGCAATCGATTCTGGACACGGTCCCTGACGCGATGATCGTCATCGACGACCACGGCATCATTCGCTCCTTCAGCGCGGCAGCCGAGCGTTTGTTTGGCTGGAAAGCGGACCAAGTCGTCGGAAAGAACATCTCGAGCCTGATGCCCCAGCCCTATCGCGGCGAGCACGACCGGTATCTCGAACGTTACCTTACGACGGGCGAACGGCGCATCATCGGCATTGGCCGGATCGTGGTCGGAGAACGGAGCGACGGCTCGACCTTTCCGATGGAGCTCGCCGTCGGCGAGGCCAAGGTACGCGGAGAACGCTTTTTCACCGGCTTTATCCGCGATCTCACCGAGCGCCGTGCGCAGGAACGGCGGCTTCAGGAACTGCAGTCCGAGCTGGTCCATGTGTCGCGACTGACCGCCATGGGCGAGATGGCGTCCTCAATCGCGCATGAAATCAACCAGCCGCTATCAGCCATTACGAACTACATGCGCGGTGCGAGGACACTGCTGGCGTCGGAAACACCGGACGCTACCCGCATTCGGGACGCACTCGAGCGGGCCGCGCAGCAAGCGCTACGGGCCGGCGACATCATCAAGCGTCTGCGCGAATTCGTCGCCAAGGGCGAGACCCAACACTCCCTGGAGAGCCCGGCCACCCTGCTTGAAGAAGCTGTCGCATTAGCGCTGCTCGGCGCCAAGGAGCAGGGCGTCAGGTTCGCGATCCGCAGCGACCGGGACATGCCCTCGATCATCGTCGACAAGATCCAGATTCAGCAGGTCGTGCTCAACCTGATTCGCAATGCGATCGAGGCGATGGCCTCCAGCCCGCGCCGCGAATTGACCGTCGGCGTCACCAAGACTAACGGTGTAGCTACGTTCACCATTGCCGATACCGGTCCGGGCATCAGCCCTGACATCGCCGACCGCCTGTTTCAGCCCTTTATCACGACAAAGGAACATGGCATGGGCGTCGGCCTCTCGATCTGCCGGACCATCATCGAATCCCATGGTGGACGCATCGATGTGATGCCAAACTCCGGAGGCGGCACGGTTTTTCAGTTCATCCTCCCGTTCGCGGAGGACGGAGAAGAAGCATGACGACGCGGCGTACAATTCTTGTCATCGACGACGATCCGGCGATGCGGGACTCACTGGCATTCCTGCTCGATGTCAACGGCTTTGCCGTAACGACTTATGAGACGGCAACCAGTTTTCTCGACCATCTCAAGAGCAGTACGGTCGACTGCATCGTATCCGACATACGCATGCCCGGCATGAGCGGCCTCGAACTGGTCCGCAAACTCGAGGCTGGCGCAGCGGCATGCCCCGTCATTCTGATGACTGGCCATGGCGACGTCGCACTTGCGGTCGAGGCGATGAAGGCTGGCGCGGTTGACTTCATCGAAAAGCCGTTCGAGGACGACGCGCTGTTGCGTGCGATCCGCGAGGCCCTGCAAACACAGTCAGCAGCACCGGCCGACGAAACGGTCAAGCGCGACGCTGAAGCTCGTCTGGTGGACCTCTCGCCGCGCGAACGTGATGTATTGCGAGGGCTCGTGGCGGGCAAGATCAACAAGGTGATCGCCCATGACCTTGGCATCAGCCCGCGCACGGTCGAGGTTTACCGAGCGAACCTGATGGCCAAGACCAATGCGCGCAGCATGTCGGAGCTGATGCGGATCGCGATCGCTGCCGGCCTCTAGCCTTAAGCTGCTGCCGAACGCGCGCACTCGCTCGAGAGTACCGCAGCCAACTTCTGCTCGGTTTCGGGCGACAGATTCAGGTTAATCAATACCGAGCCGGGATCCATACGCGCGACGACACCGCCAAGTCGGAACGAGAGCCCATCAATCGCCAGTTCAACGGGCTCGCCTGTCGCTGCGTCCGGCAATGCGCACTCGATCGATACCGCCTCCATCGACACGTCGCGGACCTCGATACGCTTCGTCTCGCTGCGCCAGACCAAGGTACCGGATCGTCGAAGCGCAACGCGTGACGAGCGCCGACGATCAACATCGGTAATCGACGTACGAATGACACGGATAAGCGTCGTGCGCCGCTCGGCCACTTTCTCGGCAATTGCCGTTGATCCGTTGTGCATCTCCGACGCACGTCGGCCGGTTTCAACCGCTTCGGCAGACACCGAGGCAATTTGAGACGCCACCTCGCGGGCAGCGTGCGAGGTCTCTTCGACCGTCCGCGATATATCGGCCGTGACGACGTTTTGCTCCTCGACCGCGGCTGAGATTGCGGCTGATACGGATTCGACGCTGCGAATGACCTCACCAATGGTGCTCATGGACGCAACCGAAGCATGCGTTGCCTCCTGGATCTCGGTGATTTGCTGCGCGATCTCGTTTGTTGCCCTCGCGGTCTGTTCGGCCAGCGACTTCACCTCGGCCGCAACGACTGCGAAACCGCGACCAGCAGCTCCGGCCCGCGCGGCTTCGATCGTCGCGTTCAATGCCAGGAGATTTGTCTGGCCGGCAATTTCGCTGATCAGGCTCGTCACAGTTCCAACCTTCGAAGCAGCTTCCGACAGCTTGACGATTGTCGCCTGGGCTTGTGTCGATGCCGTCACAGCCTCCAGCGTCAACGAACGCGACGCTCCCACTTGATCGGCGATCTGCGATATCGAAGTAGCCAGCTGGGAAGATGCTCTTGCGACCGTCTGGGCGTTGGCGAGCGCCTCCTCGGCAGCCGCTGCAACGCTACTGCTGTTTCTCTCCAGCATCAGCGCCGTATCCCTCATCATGGACGCGTTTCTTGTCATGCGATCCGTGCCGGACGCAACTTCGCCGACAGCGACCTTGGTGGCATTTTCGACGTTCGCGGCCATCTGCTGCAGCGCCAATGCCCGGGCTTCCTCGGTAGCGCGCCGCCTTTCCTCGTCTTGCCTCGCCTCTTCGCGAACTTTCTCGGCAGCTCTGGCCCTGAACTGTTCGATCGAGCGTGCCATGTCGCCCAGCTCATCGGGCCGCCCGAGCCCAGGGAGTTTCATATCGAAGTCACCCCCGCTCAAACGGTTGAGGGCGCCCGTCATTGTAACCAGAGCTCTGGATATCCGTCGCGCAAGCAACAGAGTTATCAGCCCGACGGAAATAACGATTGCCGCAGCAACGATGACGATGCTTCGCGCCCGTTCCCAGAGCTGAGCCTGGAGATCGTCCATGTACACGCCTGTCCCGATGACCCAATTCCACGGTTGAAAGCCCGCGACAAACGACAGCTTCGGTTGCGGTGTATCCAAGCCCGGCTTAGGCCATTGATAGTCGACAAACCCCTCGCCCTTTTGCTTCACGGTTTCGACAAACTCCCCCACGATTGGCGGCGGCGTCATGTTCCTCCTGCGCGATGCTCAGGGCCAACTGAGTAAGGTGCTTCAATTCACCCTGCCGCTGCGCGCGCAACGCATCTGCCAGATTGCTTGCCTGGATAGCGGCCAGCCCGGTCAGCCCGCAAAAGCTCAGCCCAACAATTGCGTAGATGCGCTGCGCCAGAGAGATCCTGAAATTCATCGCTTTTCACCAACTGATTTAATGCAAACGGGTTACCCGATCTGACCTAGGCACGCGCAAGTCAATATGGGATCACCTGAGCCGGTGCGGACTATTGAGCCGCAAGATTTAACTCACGTAAAATCCCCTATCGGAATTCTGCAGCAGAGCTCATTTTTCGCATAGCGACGAACAGGGCGATCGATCGCCAACGATGTGAGCCGGCATCAATCGCCGATGAGCGCTCGCGCATGCTGTCGCGCGACCGCAAGGCGACCAAGCAGCCGGTCGTGCTGCTGCTGCAGCTTCGTCCTGGCCGCTCCGGCCGGATACCCGGCGACCAAGCCGCTGATCTGGAGCAGTTGCAGTTCGAGCATCAACAACACGCGGCGGACGGAATGGCGAATGTCCGCTCCCGACGCCACCTCTTCGTGGTTCGCCCGGCGCGATTCCGGAAAGTGCACGAGGTTTCCCATTGCCCTGACCAGCCCATATTCGAGACGAGGAAGCTCAATGGCAAGCAAGCCCCCCTTTCGAGGCCACCAACAGCAACGAAATGCGCCTATTCCGCCTTGATCCGGGTCAAACGAAATGAGCTGAAGCAGTTCAAGATAGCTGTCATCGCACAATGCTTTGCTGAGTGACGTCGACCGAACGAGAAAGGGGCATCAATGGACGGGATCACGCATTTCATTGCCCTGCCGTACGACCGGACCGATGGCGGGCTCGTTCCGGGCCAGCAGGCCAAGTGCGGCAGTCCTGCAGCGGCGATAGAGCATGCCAAGCACTTATGGAAGACATTCGGCCACGCTGGTGCCGCAGCTGTCGTCTGTACCGGCTATCCGGAGACGAGAACCACCGTGCTGAGGACATATGGAATGGTGCCAAACGACCTGGAGCAAGAGCAATCCGCCCCCCATTTGCGGTAATGAGCAATCTGAGATTCCTTGCGCTGGCTCAAATCGCCGCGGGCCGCTGCATGCTTACATAAAGTTACTAGGACGAGCACCCCATACTCCCGGGAGGTTGTCTCGATATTTAATGCCCGGCTCTCTTTTGCCGGGCATCTTTTTGTCCCGCCGGGTGAGCTGACGACAGAGCGCAGGCACGTCAGTGGGAACGTTGACGATCCGGTCCGAATTGGCGTGCATCTTTGAGCTGGCTCAAGCCATTCCCGTCATATTCGCCCTCTAACGTGGAACCGATAGCGGCGTCCGAGGTCATCCCTTACTCCCAGGAGAGCGACATGCAATCTGCGACCACTCCAAACGAGCAAGCACGCACGGATGATCTTGAGCTGCTCGATCGCTATTGGCGAGCCGCCAATTATCTCTCCGTTGGACAGATCTATCTGCTGGCGAATCCCCTCCTGAAGGAGCCGCTGAAGCCCGAGCACATCAAGCCGCGCCTACTTGGACATTGGGGCACCACGCCGGGGCTCAATTTCATCTATGCCCACCTCAATCGCGCGATCCGAGCCTCCGACCTCAACGTCATCTACGTCTGCGGTCCCGGCCATGGCGGTCCCGGCATGGTCGCGAACACCTATCTCGAAGGCACGTACACGGAAATTTACCCGGAGGTGACGCGCGACGCGGACGGCTTGCGCAAGCTGTTCCGCCAGTTCTCCTTCCCCGGCGGTATTCCGAGCCACGCGGCGCCGGAGACGCCCGGCTCGATCCACGAAGGCGGTGAGCTCGGCTATGCACTGGTTCACGCGTATGGCGCAGTGTTCGACAACCCCCATTTGATTGCCGTTTGCGTCGTCGGTGACGGCGAGGCGGAAACCGGCCCGCTCGCGGCGTCCTGGCATTCCAACAAGTTCTTGAACCCGGTGCATGACGGAGCAGTGCTGCCAATCCTGCACCTCAATGGCTACAAGATCGCCAATCCCACCTTGCTGGGGCGGATGGATGACGAGGAAGTCCACAACCTCTTCGCTGGCTATGGCTATGAGCCGCTATTCGTCGAAGGCGACGATCCGCATGCCATGCATCGGTTGATGGCCGACACGCTCGACACCGCGCTCGCCGGCATCCGCTCGATCCAGCAAGCCGCGCGCCAGCAGACCAGTGGCTTTAAGCGATCGCGATGGCCGATGATCGTGCTGCGCAGTCCGAAGGGCTGGACCGGACCGAAGGAAGTCGACGGGCTGAAGGTTGAAGGCTTCTGGCGTGCACATCAGGTGCCGATCGCCAACCCGCGCGGCAACCGTGAGCATCTGAAACTGCTCGAACATTGGATGAGCACCTACGAGCCCGACAAGCTGTTCGATTCGAACGGCCGGCTCGTACCTGAACTGCAAGCCCTTGCGCCCGCAGGCGACCGTCGGATGGGGGCCAACCCGCACGCCAACGGGGGCCTCCTGAAGCGGGAATTGAAGCTGCCGGATTTCCGTGCGCATGGGGTCGAGGTCACCGCTCCGGGCGACGCCGTCGCCGAAGCGACGCGAGAACTCGGCAAGTTCTTGCGGGAGGTCGTAGAGCTGAATGCGGAGGCCCGCAATTTCCGCATCATGGGTCCGGACGAAACCGCATCCAACCGGCTCGACGCGGTCTTCGGGGCCACCGACCGGGTCTGGATGGAGGGCATCGAACCTTATGACGTCCACCTCGCCCATGACGGCCGCGTGATGGAGGTCCTGAGCGAGCATCTCTGCCAAGGCTGGCTCGAGGGCTACCTGCTTACCGGCCGCCACGGCTTCTTCTCCTGCTATGAGGCCTTCATCCACATCGTGGATTCGATGTTCAACCAGCATGCCAAATGGCTGAAGGTCTCGCGGGCGCTACCCTGGCGGCGGCCGATCGCGTCGCTGAACTATCTCCTCACCTCGCATGTCTGGCGTCAGGACCACAATGGATTCAGTCATCAGGATCCCGGCTTCGTCGATCTCGTCACCAACAAGAAGGCCGACATCGTCCGTGTCTACTTCCCGCCTGATGCGAACACCCTGCTCTGGGTCGCAGACCACTGCCTGCGCACCTATGACCGCATCAATGTGATTGTCGCCGGCAAGCAACCCGCGCCGCAATGGCTCTCGATGCGCGACGCGATCACCCATTGCGAGGCGGGCATCGGCATCTGGAAATGGGCCGGAACCGAAGCAGTCGGCACCGAACCAGACGTGGTGATGGCCTGCGCCGGCGACGTTCCGACGCTGGAGACGCTCGCCGCCGTCGATCTGCTCCGCAAGGCGCTGCCGCAGTTGAAGATCCGCGTCGTCAACGTGGTCGACCTGATGACGCTGCAGCCGACGGAGCAGCATCCGCACGGCCTGTCCGAGCGCGACTTCGACAGCCTGTTCACCCGCGACAAGCCTGTCATCTTCGCCTATCACGGCTATCCCTATCTGATCCATCGCCTGACCTACAGCCGCACCAATCACGACGGAATGCACGTGCGGGGCTTTGCGGAGGAAGGCACCACCACGACGCCATTCGACATGGTGGTATTGAACGGCCTCGACCGCTTCCATCTCGCCATCGAAGCAATCGAACGCGTGCCCGGGCTCGACATCGCGGCCGCTCACGTCAAACAGCAGTTCCGTGACGCCCTGATCGGGCATACGCGCTACGTGCGCGAGCATGGCGAGGACATGCCGCAGATCCGTGACTGGGTCTGGCCCTACGGCACGACAGGCCATAAATCCGTTGACTGAGGCAGCGAATACGCGAGGGAGTCCGTCTATGTGCGACAGCGTCCTGGTTCTCAACGCCGGCTCGTCCAGCATCAAGTTCGGCCTGTTCGACGTCGCGCCGGCCGAGCCAAAGCTGCAATGCAAGGGCCTGCTTGACGAGCAGGAGAAGACCCCGCGCATCGTGGTGAGCGATGACTCGGGCAACCAGCTGTTCGAGAAGCGCCGCGCAAGCGGCACGTTGGAAGACAACGGTCTGTTCGGCGATATCTTTGCCTGGATCGAGGACTATCTCGACGGCGGCAGGCTCGCCGCGGTCGGCCATCGCATCGTCCATGGCGGGCGCGAGTTCTACGGGCCGGTCGTCATCGCAGGGCAGACTCTCGCTGCGCTGGAGGCGTTGACGCCGCTGGCGCCGCTGCACCAGCCGCGCTGTCTGGCGCCGGTCCGGGCCGTACTGTCGCTGCAGCCGGAGCTGACGCAGATCGCCTGCTTCGATACGGCTTTCCATCACCGCCTGGCGCCGCCAGTGAGCCGCTTTGCCATTCCGCGGCAATTTGAGGAGCGCGGCATCCGCCGCTACGGCTTCCACGGCCTCTCCTTCGAATACGTCGCCAGCCGGCTCGCCGCGATCGCGCCGCAATCGGCCGACAAGCGCGTCGTCGTGGCACACCTCGGCAATGGTGCGAGCCTCTGCGCCTTGCGAAAGGGCGACAGTGTCGACACCACAATGGGATTGACCCCACTCGACGGTCTCGTGATGGGGACCCGCTGTGGAACGATCGACCCCGGCGTGCTGCTTTATCTCATGCAGGAAGAGAAAATGTCGGTCGACGACGTGCAGCACCTGCTCTACGAACGTTCGGGTCTGCTCGGCGTCTCCGGGGTGTCAGCCGACATGCGCGCCCTGCTGGCGAGCCACGATCCTGCGGCTCGCGAAGCCGTCGATCTCTTCACATTTCGTGTCGCCGCAGAAGTCGCCGTGATGGCAAATACCCTCGCCGGTCTCGATGGCCTGGTATTCACCGGCGGCATCGGTGAGCACGCCCCGGAAATCCGTCAGAGCATCTGCGATCGCCTCTCCTGGCTCGGGGTCAGCATCGATGCAGCCGCAAATTCTCAGGGCGCGCAGCGTATCGCCGCGAAGGGCAGCCCGGTCGATGTTCTGGTCATTCCGACCAATGAGGAAGTCAGTATTGCCCGCCATTGCCACAGCCTGCTGGTCACAGCTCGCTAGGTCGCGACGACCTTGGCTTGGCAGCAGCCGCCGAGCAAATCTGATCCAGGACGTTCGTTGTGGGACCCTGCAACGATCTGGTTCAGTCCGTCGCCGCAACCCACATCACGAGCTCCCTTGCGAGGGCGCCGAAAGCCTTATCGAAGGCAGCGGCCGCCTCGGACGGTGTCAGCGAGCTAATTGCTTCGGATCCCTCGAGAAGCTTCGCAGCCTTTACCTGACCATTTCGATCCACGATCTTCGCGGACAGAGAGATCGTCGCGCGCGGTTGAGGCCCCTGCACAATTTCGAACCGGCGCAGGTCGATCAGCAGACGCGGCGCACCTTCTATGCCGCTGTCGGTGCGCAGTGGCGCATGCTCGACGTCATAATTCTCGAAGCTCTGCAGCAACCGCGCCTGCACCAGCACCGGGAGACTGTCGCTCCACTGCGCACCTTCGAATCCCTGGGTTTCCTCATCGGGCGTGAACAAAAAGCGCTGAGTCTGGAGGCGGGCGATCGCGGTCGGCTCCGCCATCACCAGCTGCACAGGCAGATTCGCATGGCGTTGCGCCCCGAATCCGTCCACCGCGTGAAGGTCGTACGCTACCTTGCGCGGCGCGGGCGCACCGCCGGTCATGCGCTCAAGTCCGGCCACGATTCCATCGAGCTTCGGCGTGTTTCGCGCGAGGCCTTCGGCGAGCGTGCTGAGATTGTCGATCGTGCTGTGCAGCGGCGCGGCGTTGTCGGACAGGACGGCATCGACCCTGCGTAGCGCATCGCGGGCGGCCTGCGTCATGCTCCGCCCGGCGCCCTTTTCGGCCACCAGCGGTTCGCGTGCCGGCGGCGCCTGGGAGTCATCTCCGCCTTCCAGCGCAATCACCGGAACACCGGTCAATCCCTGGAAATCGAGGCCGACACGCGTGTCGGTGTGCACGGGCGTGCGCTCGGCGACTGCGATCCTGGCGCGAACCTCGCGCGGGCGTTCCGGAACCAGTTCAAGGGCTGTGACCTCACCGACGCGGATGCCATTGAAGAGAACGCCTGCCCCGACGAGCAGACCCGGCACTGGGTCGGTAAAGACGAGCTGATATGTCTCCCGCTTTCCGATTCCACCGAAATTGTTCAGCCAGTAGACGAAGCCGAACACGGCGACGATTGCCGACAATACGAATGCACCGACGATAATGTAGGGCGCGCGGATTTCCATTTTGCGTCTCTCTCTGCCTAGTTGCCGAGGCCCAGCTTCTGCGCCCGAGCTCCATGAAAATAGGCCTGGACCCAGGGATGATCGGACTTGAGCACCGATGACAGCCGCCCGATTGCTGCGATCCTGCCGTCGGCAAGCGCGGCGACGCGGTCGCAGATGGCTTGCAGACTGTTCAAGTCGTGCGTCACCATGAACACGGTGAAACGCAGCGTCCGATGCAGCGTCCGGATCAAGGTATCGAATTCGCCCGCAGCGATGGGATCGAGACCGGACGTTGGCTCATCGAGAAACAACAGCGAGGGGTCGAGCGCCAGTGCCCGCGCGAGCGCAACCCGCTTGGTCATGCCGCCCGAGAGCTCGGACGGATACTTGTCCCCGTCTTCGCGCGTCAGGCCGACCATCTCGAGCTTGGCGTCCCCAATTTCGTCCAGCAGCCCTGGCGACAGCCGCGCGCACTCGCGCAGCGGAAACTGGATGTTCTGGCGAGCCGTCAAGGCCGAGAACAGCGCCCCCTGCTGGAACAGCACGCCCCAGCGGCGTTCGTCGTCGCTGGCGCCCGCGAAATCAATCTGCCCGCTCCGCTTCGGAAGCAAACCGACCAATGTCCGCATCAGCACCGACTTTCCGCCGCCGGACGCGCCCACGAGGCCGAGAATTTCGCCGTCGTTCACGTCGAGATCGAGATGATCGAGAATGATCTTCTCGCCGAAGCCGACCACGAGGTCGCGGATATGGATCGCTGGCGCGTCGACCATGGCTACATCCCGATCGAAGCGAAGAAGACCGCGAACAACCCGTCGAGCACGATCACCAGGAAGATCGATTTCACGACCGACGCCGTCGTCTGCTGCCCCAACGACTCCGCGCTGCCCTTGACGCTCAATCCCTCCACCGCCGCGACAAGCCCGATCACGAGTGCCATGAATGGCGCCTTGATGATGCCGACCTCGAAATGAGTGACCGAAACCGCGTCGTGAAGGCGTGCGATGAAGATCGCTGGACTCATGCCACCATAGAGCCAGGCGATGAGCCCGCCGCCATAGAGCGCTGCGAGCGAGCCGATAAAGGCGAGAATCGGCAGCGCCACCACCAGTGCCAGGATCCGCGGCAGGATCAGGACTGCGATAGGATCGAGCCCCATGGTGCTGAGGGCATCGATCTCCTCGCGCATCTTCATCGCACCGATCTCGGCGGTATAGGCACTGCCAGAGCGTCCGGCGACCATGATGGCCACGATCAGCACGCCAATCTCGCGCAGCACGAGGATGCCAACCATGTCGACGACGTAGGATTCCGCACCGAAGCGGCGAAAATGGAAGATGCCTTGCTGAGCAATGATGGCGCCGATCAGGAACGTGATCAGCACCATGATCGGCACCGCTTGCCAGCCCACCCGGCCGAACTGATAGACGGTCGACGTCAGTCGGAACGATCGCGGATGCCTGAGAATGCCGAGCAACGCTGCGCTGAAGGCGCCGAGCATATGCAGGAATGCCGCCGAATCGGACGCCAGCCGCCTGCTGCCGCGGCCAAGCTGATCGAGCCTCTGCAGCACGGGATTGACCGATCTGCGTTCGGCGGGGCCGGAACGGTTCAGTCCTCGTACCTCTTCCAGCAGGTCGCCATATGGACCATCGGCACCGGTGAGCGCTGCCCTGGTGCCACCGCCGCGGGCCAGCCTTTCGAGCAGCCAAGCCCCCACCGTGTCGAGCGCAGTGACGCGACGCAGATCAATCGCCCCAATGTCGGCGCGCGCCGCCCCCTCGCACAGCCGCTCCAGCCGCTCGACATTGGCAACGTTCCAGGCCCCACATGCGGTAAACACGCGCGGATCGTCCGCATTCGCTGAAAGTGCCGGGGCGTTGAGCAAGATTCGGACTCCAATTTACAGGTCACCTTAGGCTGCTGGAGACGGCTGTGTTTGACCCAGCGCAACCGGCCTCACCGTGTGCTCCCAGACATGCGCTTGACCCAAATCAACGGCTTGGCGAGCCGCAGGACTAGAATTGAATAGGTTGCCGGGCAGCCTCGGACATGTTCAGGGAGATTTCTGATGAATCGCGCCGCCTTCACGCCTCTCCAAAACACTGTGTTGCCGCACTCGTTCAGGCAGGATCGGCTCGAACGCGCGCGCGAGCACGATCACCCCGAGGGCGCGTCCGCGATCGGCTATATCATCGTCGCCCCGCTCGACACGGCGTCGCGGATCGATGTCGAAGCCTGGAAAGCCCACCGCGAGGCCTGCCGCGTCGTTCGCCAGCGCCCCGCGGAAGACGATCAGCTCGGTCACCTCGTTCATGGTCCGGGCAGCAACTGGCGCTTCCACTACGACGTGGCTGGTTCGACAGCCGATGAAGCCGGCCATCATTTCGGCAATGAGCGCTTCCGGCTCGGCGAGTATGTCTCCGTCCGCGAGGCGGATGGCATGCATCCCTATCGTGTCGTTGCCGTCACGCCGCTTTGATCGCGACTGCGCCGGATCAGAATGTCGGCCCCCAAGGCATCCACCACCGGAAGGGAGAGGTCGAGGACGACATTGACGATCCGGTGGTCGGTCGGCTCTGTCACGGCCGTGACCCCGAGCTCATGGCACATGTTCAGCATGGTGGTGTTCTCGGCCAGCACTTCACCTGACAGCCGCTTCAGCCCTTCCGACCGCGCATACTGAATCAGAAGCTGCATCAGCGCCCACCCAAATCCTCTGCCCTTGAGATCGGACTGCAACAGGATAGCGTACTCGGCATTCTCGTAGAGCGAGTCCGAATGAAGCTGGACTGCTCCCACCATAGCGCCGGTGCTCGGATCCAGCGCCGTAAAGGCCATCGCACGCGCGTAGTCGAGTTGGGTCAGCCGCGCAATGAACGCGTGCGAGAAATTCTTCATCGCCTGAAAGAAACGAAGCCTGAGATCTTCGGCGGTCACTCGCTTGAAGAAGCTCTCCACCATGGGCTCATCCTCCGGCCGCAACGGCCGCACCACGACGCGCGAGCCATCCCTCAGGGCAAGCTCACCCTCCCACTGCGACGGATAGGGCCGCACTGCGAGACGGGTCTGGCCGGCAAACAGCCGCGCGGGCTTACGGATTGCGACGCGCGCGTCGAGCGCCAGCACGCCGGTTTCATCCGCCAGCAGCGGATTGATATCGAGCTCTGCGACTTCCGGAATATCGGCCGCCATCTGCGCCAGCTTGACGAGGGTAAGCGGGACGAAATTTTCCGGAACGGCAGGTACGTCGCGGTAGGCGGCAAGCAGCCGCGAGACCCGGGTGCGGCCCATGAGGTCGCGTGCCAGGTTCATGTCGAGGGGTGGCAGCGCCAACGCCTTGTCGTCGATCACCTCGACCGCGGTCCCACCGCGGCCAAACACGATGACCGGACCGAAGGTCGGATCGTCGGCAATGCCGAGGATCAGCTCACGTGCCGCCCGCCGCTCGATCATGGGCTGGATCGTCACACCTTGCAGGGCAGCATCCGGCCGCGCGGCACGAGCGCGCGCCAGCACCGTTCTGGCCGCCTCTACGACGCTCTCGCGAGTCCGCAAGCCGAGAATGACACCGCCGATGTCCGACTTGTGCCTGATGTCGCGAGAGAACAGCTTCACCACTACGGCAAGCCCTTGCGCAAGAAAGGGCGAGGCCTTGTCCACGGCTTCGTCGGCATCACGGGCCACAACGGTTGGAACGATCGGAATCTCGTACGCCTTGAACAGGGCCACGATTTCAACAGGGTCAAGCCATCCTCGCCCCTCGGACAGCGCTTTCGCAATCATGCGCCGTGCTGCTACCGTCTCCGGCGCAAACGTCGCGGCGATACTGGGCGGAGTTGCGGCCAACGCGTTGGAGGCCTCGCGATATCTCACCAAGTACATGAAAGCGCGCACCGCGTCATCTTCAGTGGGAAAATGCGGGACGCGGGCAGCCTCGAAGGTTGTCGCGGTGCGCTCATCGGCACCATCCCACGATGCAAGCACCAGCGCGGCAACGTCAATCTTCCTGGTCCGACGTTCACGAACACATTGTGCCACCGCTTCGGCGATTCCTTCGGTCGGCGCGACCGCCGTTTCCACGTTCATGACCAGCACGGCGTCGCTGTTAGTGTCCTCGAGCAATGCGTCGAGCGCCGACACGTAGCGGGCAGCATCGGCGTCACCGGAGATATCGACGGGGTTGGCGCGAGACCAGCCTTGTGGCAGAACCCGATCGAGCGCCGCAATCGTCTCCGCCGACAAACTCGCCGGAACGCCCCCGAGCTCAACCAGCCGGTCGATCGCGAGGATGCCGAGCCCACCGCCATTGGTCAGGATCGACAGCCGGTTGCCGCGCGGAACGAAGCCGCGGCCAAGCAATTCGGCGCAGTCGAACAATTCCCGAAGGTCGTACACGCGCAGCATGCCGGCCCGGCGGAACGCCGCGTCATAGACTGCGTCCGAACCGGCCAGCGCGCCGGTATGGGTGGCCGCGGCCTTGGCGCCCTGCGCCATCCGGCCTGCTTTCACGACAATCAGCGGTTTGAGCCGCGCCGCGGCACGGGCGGCCGACATGAACTTACGCGCATCCTTGACGGCCTCGATGTAGAGCAGGATCGCGCTGGTGTGATCGTCCTGCGCGAAATAGTCGAGCAAATCAGCGACATCGACCATTGTATCGATCGGAGACCAGCTCGATGCGATAGTCCTTGTCCTTCTCCTTGCGCTCACTCTTCTTGTCACCCCGGATCGTGAGCGTATTGTCGGCGAGATTGAGCTGAACGTCCTTGGTCTCGAGGCCAGGCAGCTCGGCGGAGATCTCGACGGTCTTGTCGGTCTCGCTGACGTCCATGCGCAGCATCATCGCCTGCGGCGCGGCGAACGCCGGGAAATTGCGGCCGAATCCGTCGAACAGCCGGTCGATCTCCTGCTGCAGAAACGTGAAGGGGTTGTTTTCCCGCCGCGCCATGGCGCGCTCGGTTCTAACGGGGATCACTTCGTTAGCCATCAGGACCTCCTGCTTGAGTGTCGCTCGCGAAGCAAAGCTAGTCAGGAACAGCCACCCGGCCGTTGACCAGGATCAAAACCGGACCAATGTCATGTGATCAAAGGAGAGGCACATACCCAAGCGAGTTCCGTCATGCACGCCATGATCCTTCCCGCGCGCGGCGCGCGGCTGCAATATACCGAGCGACCCGATCCGATTCCCCGCCCGGGCGAGGTCCGCGTCAAGGTCGGCGCCTGTGGCGTTTGCCGCACCGACCTGCATGTCGTCGACGGAGAACTGCCCAACATCGCCTATCCGATCGTTCCGGGCCATGAGGTGGTTGGCCGTATCGATGCGATCGGTGACGGCGTAGACCATGCGCATCTCGGCACACGCGTCGGCGTTCCCTGGCTTGGATCGACCTGCGGGCATTGTCCCTACTGCCGGGAGGGCAAGGAAAACCTCTGCGACGCCCCCCTGTTCACCGGCTATACGCGGGACGGCGGCTTTGCCACCCACTTGGTGGCAGACGCGCGCTACTGCTTTCCGCTCGGTGAGGACGGCGAGGATACGGAGCTTGCACCGCTGCTCTGCGCCGGACTGATCGGCTGGCGCTCGCTGGTGATGGCTGGCGACGGCCGCAAACTCGGCATCTACGGTTTTGGCGCGGCGGGACATATCGTCGCGCAAGTGGCGCGTTGGCAAGGGCGGGATGTGTACGCTTTCACCCGTGCCGGCGACACTGAGGCCCAGCACCTGGCTTTATCGCTCGGCGCATGCTGGGCCGGCGCCTCGGGAGATCGGCCGCCGGCCGAGCTTGATGCCGCAATCATCTATGCCCCCACCGGGCCTCTTGTCCCGCTAGCGCTGCGCACGCTGCGTAAAGGCGGACGCGTGGTCTGTGCCGGCATTCACATGTCGGATATTCCGAGCTTTCCCTACGACATCCTTTGGGGCGAACGGCAGATCGTTTCCGTTGCCAACCTGACGCGACAGGATGGCGTCGACTTTCTCAAGACGGCGGCAAGCGCTGGAATCCGAACACACGTCACCGTCTTTCCTTTGGATCGGGCGAATGAAGCACTGGCGCGCCTGCGGGACGGCAAGCTCGTCGGCGCAGCCGTTTTGAAACCATGACGACGCCGACATCAGCACCCGACGCGGCCACAGGCGAGACTGGCCAAGCCGCTGTATTGTCGTTCCTGGCCAGACCTGGTCAACCGAACGCGCCGGTAAAGCGGATCGACACCCATTGTTCGATCGTCCTTCTCGAACCCTCGCGTGTCCTGAAGATCAAGCGAGCGGTCAAGCTGCCCTATCTCGACTTCTCGACATTGGAGAAGCAGCGGCGCGCTTGCGAAGATGAGATTGCGGTCAACAAGCGCCACGCCCCCGCCATCTATCGCAGGGTGGTTCCGATCACGCGCCAGCGCGATGGGCTTGTGGTCGGGGGACCGGTCCGGTTGTCGAATGGGCCGTCGAAATGGCTCGCTTCGACGAGAACAAGACACTCGATCATCTCGCAGAGCGGGATGAAATCCGCCCGGAGCTTGGCGAGAGACTGGCCGCCATCCTGCTCGAATCCCATCGAAGCGCAACTGGACGCGGAGGATCCTCATGGCTTGCCTCGCTGCCGATCATCATCGACCGAAATACGGAGCAGTTTTGCGCCGCGCCAGCTCTGTCCCGGGAGGAAATCGATCGATTGCACGAACTGAGCCATCGGGCCCTCGCGCGCAACCTCGAACTGTTGCGCCTCCGCGCCGCCGCTGGGCAGGTCCGGCACTGTCACGGCGATGCACATCTCGGCAACATTGTCCTGCTCGACGGCGAGCCCATTCTGTTCGATGCGATCGAGTTTGACCCCAATATAGCGACAACCGACGTCCTCTACGACCTCGCCTTTCCACTGATGGACCTGCTGTACTTCAGACAAGAGACCGTGGCCAACAGGCTATTGAATAGCTACACGCAAACCGCCTGGGACACGCAATCGCGCGCGTTGTGTTTGCTGCCGCTGTTCCTATCATTGCGCGCAGCGATCCGGGCCAACGTGCTCTTCACCAAGGCACGGCAGCATCAGCTCGATCAAGCGATCGACGCCCAAGCGAGGCGCTATTTCGAGCTTGCACGCCGGCTCATCGAACCGGAGCCGCCCCGCCTAATTGCAGTTGGCGGGAAGTCCGGTACCGGCAAGAGCGTGCTGACGCGCGACATGGCGCATTTGATCGCGCCGTCCCCGGGCGCCTTGGTTCTGCGATCGGATGTCATTCGCAAGCAGCTCTATCACGTCGCCGAGCACGCCACATTATCGGCGGAGACCTATACTCCCGAAGCATCGAACCGCGTCTACCAGACCATGCTCAAGCATGCCGCGCACACATTGGACCAGGGAGTTTCGGTAATACTCGATGCGGTCTTTCTGAAGCCGGTGGAACGTGGTGCCGCGGAAGCCGTTGCTCGCGACGCAAAAGTTAACTTTCGCGGCATTTTCTTGACCGCCGGGCGCGCCACACGGCTGCACCGCGTGGCATCGCGGCAGAACGACGCGTCGGACGCGACGTCCGACGTAGTCCTGATCCAAGACAACATTGAAACCGGAATGATCGATTGGCATATTGTAGACGCTTCCGGCACGCCCTCCACCACGCTTGAACGCAGTATTTCCCGCCTGCTGGCGCCCCCAACGGACGGGGCGAGCGGTACATCGCCTAAGGGGAACTCCTGAATTGGCCGATGCCGTCAGGTCTGGCAACATTCTCCCATTGACAGGAGGAGTTCCATGAAACGGCGATTAACCTTCGTCTTTGTCGGTAGTGCGATCCTCGCGGTCGTGCTCGCTCTATTCTGCAATTGGTACTTTCCGGATGTGGTACCGCTTGCCTCGACGGAGCCGGTACCCACAAGCTGGCGGCTTGACGCCGCCTTTGCCGTCTCCACCGTCAGATGGACCGCGGCATTTCTTGCTGCTGCATCTGCAATAGCCCTGATGTTCATGAACATCACCAAGGGCTCTTCCGGGCTCGAAGGACGATAGACGTTTCCATTCCGGACGCGTCGACGAAATCCGCCATCTGCTTTCCGAGGGCCGGCCTTGAACAGCCGGCCCTCGGCGCGCTCAGTCGTTTCAAGCCCTACTGCATCACCGATTCAGCGCGTACGTGAAGTGCAATATTAGCGGGGAATGGCGGATACCGGCGAACGATGGCGGACGCCCAAATCCTAAGGCCATCGACCGAGCTCGAGCTGTCACGTTTGCCGCCACAGGCTCCAGAGGCTACCGGCCAACAGGAGCCCGATCACCAGCAGGATAGCCACGAACATTTGCATGACATCAAAGTTCAGAGAATCGCGCGCGACGAACAGCGCGGTGATGGCTCCGCTAGTATGAAGAAAACGCGGAGGATCAGATTCATGGCTTCCTCGCTGCAACCTGGTGCGACCTTTTCATCGTAACGGCTCGCGGCGGTGAGGATTTGCGACAGATCAAGCCGGTGCGACGTTCAATGCTGGAGGACGTACTGTCCCGGCGCATCACCAAGCGACGATACGCCCTCGGGCGCGTGAAGCACCGATTGCGCCGGCACCCACACACCGGAATGCGCCGTGAGGAAGCGAACCCACTCCAGCCACCAGGATCCGTCGCGATTCACCGCCGTCCGCAGCCACTCGTCGGGGCCGACATAGGGTTGATCCGCCTTCTTCTCCAACAACTGATAGCTGTGCCCCTCCTCCGAGGGTGGAGCAACGATGCCGGCGTTGTGACCGCCGCTCGCCAGCACGAAGGTGATGTCGGTATCGGCCCAACAGGTGAATTTTGTGAACCGAGCGCCAGGGCGCGACGTGATCGCGGACAGTGCCGACCGCGAACATGGGGACACGAAGATCGGAAAGCGCCACCGGCTGTCCGTCCACCGAATAGCGGCCTTCGGCAAGGTCGTTGTTGAGAAACAACTTGCGCAGATAGTCCGAATGCATCCGGTAGGGCATGCGGGTCGCGTCCGCGTTCCATGACATCAAGTCGCTCGGCGCAGCGCGCTCGCCCATGAGATAATCGCGGACCAGGCGCGACCAGATCATGTCGTTCGACCGCAGCAACTACGCCCCGGCCATCTGATGAAGAGCGTCAGTTCGCCGGCGTCGGTGAAATCGACCTGGGCTGCCAAGAGCGTTACCGAGCGCAGGCAGCCGGGCCGCTCCTTCTGCAGCCGAGCTGCTGCGATTGCGAGCAGCGTCCCACCGAGGCAGTAGCCAGCGGCATGGATCGGACGTTCGGGAACAAGTTGATTGATCACGTCGATCGCAGCGTCGATCCCAAGCCTGCGATAGTGATCGAGACCAAGTTCGCGATCGGCCGGCTCCGGATTTCGCCACGAGATCATGAACACGGTGAAGCCGCGCTCGACCAGGAACCGTACGAGCGAATTCTGCGGCGAGAGATCGAGGATGTAATACTTCATGATCCAGGCCGGCACGATCAGCACCGGCTCGGGGCAAACGTCGGCTGTTGCGGGCGCGTATTGGATGAGCTCGATCAGCTCATTCCGGTAGACAACCTTGCCCTTGGTCGCGGCGACGTCCTTGCCGACCACAAATGGCGCCGGTCCGGACGGCCTGCCGCTCAACAAGTCCCTGCAATCCTCCAGCCAGTTATGCCACCCCGACACGAAGTTGCCGCCACCTGAATCCATTGCCCGCCGCAGTACCTCCGGGTTGCTGCACGCAAAATTGGACGGCGCAACAACATCGAGGCATTGCCGGACGGTGAAATCAACGACCGCTGCATTTGCTTTTGAGACGCCGTGCAGGCCCATGGTCGCCGAATGCCACCATTGCTCACCCAGCAGGAATGCCTGCGCCATGATGTTGAAGGCCGGCAATGTCCAGTCCTGGCCGGCAAATCGGTTGTCACCCGGTTGAGGCTTGACCATGAACCATGGCTGCCAGGCCGCATTCGGCGTCGACACCATGCGCGCGAAGCGCGCGCCGTCAGCTAGCGCATTCAGCGCCAGTTGAAGCCGTTTGCCGGGTGAGGCCGCAAGGTGGAGTCGCCAATCGGCGAAAGCGAGCGCGAGGCCGGCCGGTGAAAGCCCCCCGGTCCAGCGCGCCATCGCCGCGTGAACGAGTTGGTCGAGCGATTCGGCCCCCGTCAGTGACCCGACTTCGGGCTGTGCTAAAGCGGGCGTTCCGGCACCCGTCACATCGTCATTGGCAGGAGTCGTGGGCTGGTCGAGAACTGCTTGGACTGTCATCGCTCGTCTCCTTGCTCGAGCCGGATGGGCTCGGGCGCAATTTATCTTTCGGTCTGGCAGCTGCTCAGACGCCGGCCTTTGCCGCTCAGCCGAGGCGGAATCGCTTGCGACCCAGCGCCACGATCTCGGCGTCGGTGGGATGATCGCTCGGCTCGATATGCAAATTGAGGTCGGGCCGCTCCGCCTTGAGATACTGCGTCAGCTCGGTCTTCTCGGTACCTGGTCCGATGACGAGCAAATCGCTGCAACCGCTTACGGCCTCGCCCACCCTGGCAAGAAATGTCGCATCGGCCTGGACGCGACCATCGCCGATCGTATTCGCCTTGTGATGCAGATGCTGCGACAGCAGATGCGCATGGACGGCCGTTGCGCTGACGCCTGTCAACCCAATGCCGAAAACCTTCGCGATAAGGTGATCGATCCAAACGACGGCGTGTGAATGTGATTGCAGGGTCATCTCGCTCATGAAGTAACTCCGGTGCTTGCTTTCTCTGTTTCTCTCAACCGGCGCGCCAATGCCGCGAGCAGTTCCCTGCGACTGACAATACCGACGACCGTTCCGGCGCCGAGCACCGGGATCTGGGCGACATTGTAGATATCCATCTGCGCGACGACGTCCTCGATCGATGCTTCGAGATCGACGGTGATCGGCGAACTACTCATGAGCGAGCCCACCTGCAGGGTGCGCATGCGCTCGCGTTCAGGCGTATTCTCCGCGATGCCAAGCAGAGATTCCAGCCAGTTTCCTGACGGCGGGCTGATACCAAGCTCGTCGCGGTGGAGGAAATCGCCCTCGGACACCATGCCGACGAGGTCGCCGGCGTCGTCGATCACCGGCAGGCCGCGCTGATCGGTTTCAAGCAGCAGCTCGACGGCACTGAGCACTGTGGTGGTCGGCTTGATCGACGCGAATGAACTGTGCATCACATCGGTTGCGAGCATTGTCATCTCTCCCATTCAGCACATATGTTGGCCGCCATTGATCGACAGCGTCGACCCGGTGATGAACCCTGCTTCGTCGGCAGCAAGAAACGCAACGGCACGGGCGATTTCTTCCGGCTGTCCTAGCCGCCCGACCGGGATCTGCGGCAGGATGGAGTTCTGCATGACATCGGCCGGCACCGCGGCCAGCATCTCGGTATTGATGTAACCCGGGCAGATCGCATTGACCGTGACCCCAAACCGCGCGCTTTCGAGCGCGAGCGCCCGGGTGAAGCCGAGCTCAGCGGCTTTCGCCGCGGCATAATTGGTCTGGCCGATCTGGCCCTTCTGCCCGTTGATGGACGAAATGTTGATGATCCTGCCGAACTTGCGCGCCCGCATGCCCTCGATCAGCGGCCTGCACATGTTGAACAACGAGTCGAGATCGGTTCGGAGCACCGCGTCCCATTGCGGCTTCGTCATGCGGTGCAGCGTGGCGTCGCGCACGATGCCGGCGTTGTTGACCAGGATGTCGATTGGGCCCAGCGCCGCCTCCACCTCGCGGACACCGGCTGCGCAGGCCTGGAAGTTCGCGACATCCCACTGGAATACGGGAATTCCGGTCCGATCCTGAAACGACCATGCGGCCCCTGCGTTTCCGGCATAGCAAGCCGCAACCCGACATCCGGCAGCAGCGAGGGCCCGCGAGATCGCGGCGCCAATTCCCCTGCTTCCACCCGTAACCAATGCGACGCGCACCATGCCGGCTCCTCCAAGCTGGACGTAACGTTTGCGCGAAGTGCGCGTGCGATGAATTGATCTCGCTCAATCAGAATCCACGAACGCGCATGAGGCAGATCAAATTGGCCAGCCTCGACCCGTGCTCTGATGGCACTTGCTTTTCCACCCCTTTGGAGAACGGCCATGTTCAAGAACATTCTCGTCCACATTCCGACGGAGCTGTCGCCACGTCCAGCGGTCGACGGATCAGTCTCGCTCGCGCTCGGCACGGGAGCGCATCTCGACGCAATGGCGATCGGCTACGAAACTGCCAGCGTACCGTTCGTCGTCGAAGGGAGCGTGGCGGTAGCCTCGCTGTTCGAGGCTGAACATGCACAGGCCCTGGAACGCGCCGAGGCTGCGCTGCGCGTCTTCGAGATCGAGGCGCGAAATGCTGGGATATCCTACGCAACCCGCGCCGTAGGGGCGCTCCCCATCGATGCGCGCGAGATGATCTGCGCCAGCGCGCGACTGCATGACCTGACCGTGGCGGTGCAGCCGCTGGGCGAGTACAACAGCTACGACAACGTGATTCCACGGGAGCTATTATTCCAGGCCGGTGGTCCCGTCCTGTTCATGCCCTACACGTTCCATGGCGCATTCTCGGCGAAACGAATCGGGATCTGCTGGGACGGCAGCCGGCTTGCTGCCCGCGCCCTCCATGACGCGATGCCGCTGCTGCGCGCGGCTGATGCTCTCGCCATCATCACCATCGATGGCCCCGATCCGATCCCCTCAGAAAGCTCCACCGATCATCTGGTGCGCTATCTTGCGAAGGAAGGGCTTCCGGCCAAGATCACGTCGTTGGCGGCGTCCAGGTCAGAAGTTCAGTCGATCCTGCTGTCGATCGCGGCGGATGAGAGCCTCGACCTTCTGGTGATGGGCGGATACGGCCACTCCCGCCTGCAAGAAACCCTGCTCGGCGGCGTGACGCGCGACATGCTGCGTGCGATGACCGTCCCCGTCCTGATGTCCCACTAAGCGCGAGCCGTCTCGTGAAACATCCTTCCAGGACATTCGAGCGTCATGTCGCTCGCGGCCTCGCCATCATCGGCACGATCTGCGCCGCACTGACTCCGGCCGCTGCCGACCAGGAACAAGGTCGCCGCCTTGCGCAGCTCTACTGCGCCCGCTGCCATGCAATCGACAAGGTGAGCCCGAGCCCGCTGAGGATAGCACCTCCGTTCCGGACATTGCACGAACGCTATCCGGTCGAGATGCTTCAGGAATCGCTGGCGGAAGGGATCGTCACCGGCCATCCGACCATGCCCCAGTTCAGCTTCGAGCCGGACCAAGTGGGCGACTTCATGCTGTTCTTGAAATCTCTGGAGCGCGGCCCCGCGGACCGTTGAGCCAGGTCAACGTGCGGGGCACGCGAAGCTTTATGGTTCGTTTCTCAACACGGAGGTCCAAACATGCGCGCGCATCAGATCATGACCAAGCATATCATCGCCGTCAGCCCGCACACGAAGATCCTGGATGCGGCAAACATCATGCTGCGATGCCATCTCAGCGGTCTGCCGGTAATGGACGAAGACGGCACGCTCAGGGGCATGGTGTCCGAGGGAGATTTCCTGGAACGCAGCGAGATCGGCACAGGACACAAGCGCTCAGCATGGCTGGAACTGTTCACGGGCGCGGGTCGCGCCGCGACCGATTTCGTGCATGAGCGCGGCCGCAAGGTCGAGGATGTCATGACGTCGACCCCGATCACCGTAGAGGAGCAGACGCCGATTGAGGAGATCGTGCATCTGATGCACAAGCATGGCGTGAAGCGGGTACCGGTCGTGAACGGCAAGACCATGGTCGGAATCGTCACCCGGGCGGACATCCTGCAGGCTGTCGCATCGCTGGCGCGCGAAGTTCCCGACCCGACCGCCGATGACAGCCATATCCGCGAACGGATCCTGCGCGAAATCAACGCCACCGGCTGGCGCCCGGCCGGCTTCCAGGTCTGGGTGCGCAACGGCGTCGTGCATCTGAACGGTCTGATCTTCGATGACCGCGCGCGTCAGGCCGCGATCGTGCTCGCCGAGAACACCTCGGGCGTCAAGGAGGTCCATGATCACCTCTGCTTCGTCGACGGTTATTCCGGCTACTATGTGGAATCGCCGGAAGACATCAAGGCGGCCGGCTGATCAATCGAGGAGTCCAACATGGCAATGAGCACACTGCTTGTCGTCACGGCCGTCTGTCTCATCTTCTCGCTCTTTGCGCTCGTGCTCACCGTGACCGATCGCAGCACGACGCGCTGGCTTCGGGAAGAGGACGGGAATGGAGCCAGCACGCGCGCTGCCTATCCCGACAAGAACGGCCGCTAGCCTCTCCTCCTGAGCGACGCGCCGCGCGACCGATGTCTCGGCGCGCGGCTGCTTTGTCCGGCACCTACGTATAAGTACGTAAGTGGCTTCTACTTAGGGGAAATATCCAAATATCCCGATCCAGGAGATGCGATCAATCTGCCTCCATCGATCTTCGCATCCATGGAGTGCCGCCATGCAGACCCAGAACGCCATTTCTATCGAGAACAGCCGTCACCCGACCAGCATCCTCAGCCGGCAGGCGCGCGTTGAGGGGCCCTTCGGCACGATTGGGACGCCGATGCGGTTCGCACGCAACAGCGAGATCTACGGCGAGGACGAGGCCGCGGAATATCTCTACCAGGTCGTTTCCGGCGCCGTCCGAACCTACAAGGTTCTGGAGGACGGACGTCGCCAGATCGGCGCTTTTTATCTCCCCGGCGATATCTTCGGCTTCGAGGCCGGCGAGACGCATATCTCCTCGGCCGAGGCTGTCTCCGAGGCCCGGGTCATCTTGGTCAAGCGCGCCGCGCTCATGGTCCGTGCCGGCAACGAAAAGGACCTGGCTCGGCAGCTGTGGGATGCGACGGCCCAGGAGCTGCGCCGTTTCCAGGAGCATCTGATGCTCCTGATCTGCAGCGCCGAAGATCGTGTCGTCGGCTTCCTTCATGACATGGCGCGCCGCGCCTTCAAGAATGCCGCCATCGAGCTTCCGATGTCGCGCCAGGATATCGCGGACTATCTCGGTCTGACGATCGAAACGGTGTCGCGCACCTTTACCCAGCTCGAGCAGAACGGCGTGATCTCACTTCCGACCTCGCGACGGGTGGAACTGCGCAAGTGTGCGATGTCGAACCGGATCATGGCGGCGTGAGCGAAGGGTGCGCCAAGCTCCGATGACCGGCCGCGAGTGAAAGGCAAGGAATCGAATGCGGTCGAACCTGGCAATCACCTATGGGCAGGACAGGCTGCCGCGCTACACCAGCTATCCCACGGCTCCGCATTTTTCTGCGGAGGTCGGCGAGACTGATTACCGGACATGGCTCAGGTCGGTTCCAGCCCGCCGGCTGGCCTCAATCTACCTGCATGTACCGTTCTGCCGGTCAATGTGCTGGTACTGCGGGTGCCACACCTCCATCACCAATCGCGGCGAACCGGTCGCCATCTACGCCGCCGGCCTTCGCACCGAGGCGCACCTCGTCGCGGAAGCGATCGGCCAGCGACTGCCCGTCTCCCACATCCATTTCGGTGGCGGCACCCCGACGATCATGACGCCCGAAACCTTCGCTGATCTCGTCGGCGCGCTGCGTTACTCGTTCTTCGTGCAGCCCGACACGGAGATCGCCGTCGAGATCGATCCGCGCACCCTGACCGAGCCGATGGCGGAGGCATTGGGCTACAGCGGCGTCAACCGCGCGAGCCTTGGCGTCCAGAGCTTCGATCCTGTCGTTCAGCACGCCATCAATCGTTCGCAGAGCTTTGAGCAGACCGCGGAAGCGCTCGAGCGGCTGCGCCGCGCCGGCGTCAGCCGCATCAACTTCGACCTGCTCTACGGCCTGCCCTCTCAGACTGTCGCCTCCTGCCTGGATACTGTCGACAAATGCGTCGCGCTACGGCCTGACCGGTTTTCCGTGTTCGGATATGCCCATATTCCCTCCTTCAAGAAGCACCAGCGCACGATCGACGAAGCGTCGCTTCCGGATAGTCTCGAGCGGCATCGTCAGTCCGAAGCAATCGCGCAGGCTCTGACCGATGCCGGATACATCCGCATCGGCCTCGACCATTTCGCGCTCCCTGGCGACAATCTGACCATGGCAAAGCGCGAGGGCCGCCTGCGGCGTAACTTCCAAGGCTATACGGACGATTCTGCCGAGACCCTGATTGGTCTGGGCGCCAGCGCAATCGGCCGCATGCCGCAGGGCTTCGTGCAGAATGCTGTCGCGACACGCGACTACCTTGCGCGCATCGCCGAGGACCGGCTTGCCACCGTCAAGGGCTACATGCTGACCGCAGAGGACCGTTTCCGTGCCGACATCATCGAACGCATCATGTGCGACATGGCCGTCGACCTGCCGGGAATGTGCCGCCGGCACCGCTGGGATCTTGGTTCAGCCGTCGTCGATCGTTCCCGGCTCGACAGGCTGATCTCTGACGGCGCCGTGACGATGATGGGTGATCGCCTCTCGATTAACAATGACGCGGAATTCCTGGTCCGAACCGTCGCCTCGGCGTTCGACGCTCACCTTGGCCACGCCACGGCCCGGCATAGCCGAGCAGTCTAGGTTGTGACCATGGCGGAGGGTGCGCCCTTTAGAGCAGCTTTGGATGTTGCCTGCTTCGTTTGCCGATCCAGGTCATGCATGTCGCAAGCAGGACGAGCACCGAGATCCCTCCAGTACTTACCACGAACTGCGACGCGATGCCGTTGGACACTTCGGTGAGATACAAACCCGCCAGCAGCGATAGCACGACGGCCGCACAATAGGTTTCGAGCGAACGCTCGCCGCAACGAATAGCGCCCTTCAGGCCGCCCCTTTTAAATAGCTGCCAGTTCAGCGGCACGAACCTCGCAACGACGACCGCGATTGCCAGGAAATGCAGGAGCCGCAGCGGGTCCAGATCCGTCTTGTCGATCGGATAGATCACCCGCGCAACGTAGCTCGGGATCGCGGCCGCCAGTGGCTCGATCTCCCAGCTCAACGTGATCACGAGACTAAAACCGAGGTACGCTATCGCAAGCGCAACGACTGGCCACGGAGTGATGTTCCGCCAGAACATTCGATGGCCCCGGATCGCCCACCAAGCTCCTAGAACGACCAGGAACTGCCAGGCGAACGGGTTGAAGTACCACTGATTGATCGGCCACTCCGGCAGGTTCCAACCGAAACATTGAACCAGAGCATAGATGAACGCGGAGGTCAGTAGGGACGCGTTAGGAAACTTCAACACTCCCCAGAGGGCGGGCGCAAACGATAGATGAAGCAGCACGAAGGTCGGCAGGACATCCGTATTCACGGGGCGATACATCAGGATGGCCGCATGGGCCAGCGCTGCGCCTGGCTCTTGCAGCAGGATCTTCACGTTGGCTTGGTCCGCCAATTGGTCGCTACCCGAGCTATACACGACCACGGCAAGCGCCACGGTTAGGATGAGGAAAGCCGCATAGATCTCCCAGCCTCGCAGCAGGATATGCGCGAAGACTGAAGCCCACCCATCACGACGGCGGACACCGCTGTAGCTCAGCGTACAGGTCACACCGGACACGAACATGAAGACTTCGGTCGCATCGCTGAAGCCATAATGGCGCAGGGTCAACCAGCTGAAGACATTATTGGGAATGTGATCGAGGAAGATGCACCAGAGAGCAAGACCTCGGCACAGGTCGAGCCGGAGATCGCGGTCCAAGGGCACGCTGTCGTCCTTCCCCGGATGAACCGTCAGGGGCGCGGCGCTCCGGTGAACATTGCCGCCGTTCAGGCGGCCGGTCGAACAATCGGAAAGCATGGACCGTTACCAGCTGTCGGCGGCTTACCCAACTCGGTTGCCTGCCCAATGCCGGGCATATCAGCGCAATTGCACGATCGTCCGGTTGATAAGGATCAACACACGTTGCTCCTTCCAGGAGTTAGCTGGGCTTTATCAACTCATGTCGGAGGATCTACGCCGTGCGCGTAGGGGAGATCATGTCACGGAACGTCATCACAATCGATGCCGATGCATCGGTGATCGATGCCATCAGGACGATGCTTTCCCATCACATCAGCGGCCTTCCTGTCGTCGATCCGGACGGAGCGCTCGTCGGGATCCTGTCGGACGGAGATTTCATCCGGCGCGTGGAAGTTGGAACGGAGAAGCGCCGCGGCCGCTGGCTTGCGATGCTCGCGGGCACGAACCAGGTCGCGCTCGAGTTCGCCGACCAACACGGCCGCAAGGTCCACCAAATCATGTCGCCCAAGCCGATCACCGTTGAGGAGGACACACCGCTCGAGCAGATCGTCCAGCTCATGGAATCGCACAGCGTCACGCGATTTCCGGTCATGCGCGATAACAAGCTGGTCGGCATGGTCACGCGCACGGACTTCATGGCCGCCATCGCAAGGCTTCGCCTCGAATCGTCTTCCACTTCAGGCAGTGACGATCAGATCCGGACATCGGTCACTGCGGCACTTGCTCATGCGCCCTGGCGACCCGCTGCACTGAACGTCATGACGGGGTCGTCAGCCTGCGCGGCAGCGTCCGGAGCGGCAATGCGCACAAAGCAGCGATCGTGGCAGCGGAAAACGTCGCCGGCGTAAAGCGCGTTGAAGATCAACTAGTGAAGATTACTTACCCGCCGCCAGAGGACGACTATGGCGGGGGCGACTTCGTCTCGCTGGAGGAAGAACCATCGACAGAAGACGATCAACCCTTGTAGGCGCGCCAATGGCGCCTGGCGTCGCCAGAATGGGCGTCAGCTCGATTTTCAGGTGGGATAGATCGCCTCCCGGTGAATTTCCTTGCCCGACTCGTCGATGACCACAACATGACGATCGACATCGCCAGAGGGATTCTCGCGACGAATTTTGCTCGCCATTTGCTTGCTGTGCTTGATCGCGGTGGAGGCGTTCGCGAATTCAAGTCCGACCCGATCACGGACGGGGACACCGTCCTTCGTGTCGAAGTAGTAGGTTCTCATCAGGATCTACAGGCCTCCGACCAAACACCCCGCCCAAAGAAGCTGCCAGCTTACGCCTGCCGGCAGCTTCAGTGGGGCTGGCTGTGCGCAGTTAGGGGTGTATCTGCGCGACCCAAGCAAAGCGGATTCCGGGCGTGTCGGACTTGATCTCCATCAACCCGGCTTGCGATTTTCTGTCGCGCCTCGCAACGCAATCTGCCTCGATGCAGGCGGGAGCGGCCCGGCCCCGCAGCCGCCCAATAGACTACTCACTGCCGCGCCCATCATCGTGACCCGGTCCTTGTTCCGCGGCCTTAGGCCTTGGGTTTTGCTTGCGCCACTCGGCCTTGGCCTCTTCCTCAGCCAGCAGCCTGTGAAGCATTTCGATCTTCCGTGCGTCAGCCTCTGTGGCCAGCAGCTCCTTGTAGTGGGCGATGTTCGCCCTGAATACGAAATCAGCCATGGCTCATTCCCCTCGCACAGGAGCCAAAAACGACCTTGTCGAACTGACACGTGCATAACAACATACGTTACTGTGTACACCGTGGAGCTACGGTGTCCCTATCGAATTCGCTGTCGGACAAACGTCAGCAATTCCGCCCCACTGAGACCGCCCTGCCAAGTAATTCGAGCCATTGCGGTCGAAAACAGGCCAGAAACGACAAAGGGCACTTCGGGACGGTCAAGTCGCGAGCGGCGCTGCCAGATTCTGGCTTCGCCTCCATCGAATCGCGAGTTTCAATACTTAGCCAATGGATTACCGGCAAGGCGTGTCTTGGCCGGGCCGGCTTGAGCCACATCAATCCCGGACCCAACCGGCCGCACTAGGTTGGGTTGCCAATCCTTCCAGTACCGCGAGATCCTCATGCCGCTCAAGCCGTCTGCGTATGGCCCAGCCGTTGAAGCGTTCTGGCGGGAGCCAACCAATTCGCTCTTGCGCAGTCTCGACACCGAACGGTGCGGTCTGCGCCAACAGGAGGCCGAAAAGCGGCTCGCCCTGATCGGCCCGAACCTCGCAGAGCCATCGGGCACGCGATCGATCCTGCAGAAGATCGTACATCGTTTGGTCAATCCGCTGATTGCCATCCTGATCGTGGCGGCAGCCGTGTCGGGGTTCAGCGGCGACCTCGCGAGCTTTGTGATCATCACGCTCGTGGTGGGCCTGTCACTGACGCTGGATATCGTGCAGGAGCACCGCGCGGAGGTCGCCGCCGAAGCGTTGCGGCGCTCGGTTGCCATCCAGGCCGATGTCATTCGCGACGGCGCAATCGTCGCGTTGCCAGTGAGCGAGCTCGTCCCCGGCGACGTCGTGGAGCTGCGGACCGGTGACCTCGTACCAGCCGACGGGGTCGCGCTTATGGCCCGCGATTTCCAGCTGAACGAGGCCCTCATGACCGGTGAACCGTTTCCGGCCGCCAAGACCACCGAGCCATGCGCCACCAATCTGCCTGCGGAAGCGAGCAATACCCTGTTCGCCGGCACCAGCGTCGTTGGCGGTAGCGGGGTGATGCTTGTCGTCGAGACCGGGCATCGTACGCGCTTCGGCATGATCAGCGCCGAGCTGTTGGCGAACGATCCCCCAAGCGCCCTCGAGCAGGGCGTCCAGAAGCTTGGCCTGCTCATTCTCAAGCTGACGCTTTTCTTGACGCTGTTCGTGCTGCTCGCCCACCTCGTGGCGCATCGGCCGGCCGTGGAATCATTCTTGTTTGCCGTCGCGCTGGCCGTCGGCCTGACACCCGAGCTCTTGCCGATGGTGATGACGGTGACGCTGGCGCGCGGAGCGCAGCGGATGGCGAAGCGGCAGGTGATCGTCAAGAGACTGTCCGCGATCCACGATCTCGGTGCGATGGATACGCTATGCGTCGACAAGACCGGCACCCTGACCGAGGCCAAGATCACGCTCGCGGCACATCTGGATCCTGCGGGACGTCCCAGCGATCGGGTGCTCGAGCTGGCCCGATTGAACAGCGCGTTCCAGACCGGCATCCACAGCCCGCTGGATGAGGCGTTACTTGCCGAAGACAGCCCGCCGGGAAGCAGCGCCTGGACCCGGCTCGCCGAGATTCCCTTTGACTACGAGCGACGCTGCCTCTCGGTCCTTGCGGCGCGAGACAACGACCGATTTCTGATCGTCAAGGGCGCGCCGGAAGCGATCATGGCCCGCGCGGTCGCGGTCGAGGTCGATGGTTTGGCCCGACCGCTGGATGATAGCCACCGTGCTCAGCTCGTTCGTCTGGAGGATGACCATGCCCGGCAGGGCTTTCGGCTGCTCGGCGTCGCTATCCGAACCATGCCACCGGACCGCGTCAATGTCACGACCGAGGACGAAGCTGTCCTGACGGTGGTCGGTTTCTGCGCCTTCGCGGACCCTCCCAAGCGCGATGCGGCCGACTCGGTCCGGGATCTGAGGGCACGCGGCGTCGGCATCAAGGTGCTCTCGGGAGACCACGCTGCGGTGGTCGCGCATGTCGCGGATGCCGTCGGTCTCCCCTCCGGTCGCATCCTGACCGGCGGCGAGATCGCCGATTTGAGCGATCGGGCACTCGCCGCGCAGGTCGAGGATGTCGACTTGTTTGCCAGGATCGATCCCGAGCAGAAGAGACGGATTATCCGGGCCTTGCGTCAACGTGGTCACGTCGTCGGCTTCATGGGCGACGGCGTCAACGACGCTCCGGCGATTCACGCCGCCCATGTCGGAATTTCCGTCGCCGGCGCGACTGAAGTGGCACGCGCCGCCGCGGACATGATCCTGCTGGCCCCTGACCTCTCGGTGCTGGGTGCGGGCGTTATCGAGGGACGGCGAACGTTCGCAAACATCTCCAAATATGTGCGCATGGGAACCAGCTCGAATTTCGGCAATATGCTATCGATGGCGCTGGCATCCATTGTCCTGCCGTTCCTGCCGCTGTTGCCGCTGCAGATCCTCCTGAACAACCTGCTCTACGATCTCTCCGAGATCGGCATTCCATTCGATGAAATCGACGAGGAGGATGCCGAGAGACCCCAATCATGGAATATGGCGGATATCCTGCGGTTCACCTTCGTCATGGGCTCGATTTCATCGCTGTTCGACGTTGCGACTTTCACCATTCTCCTGAAGGTCTTCCACACCGATGCGGCCGCATTCCAAACCGGCTGGTTCCTGGAATCCATTGCTACGCAGATCCTCGTGATTTTTCTGATCCGCACGCGGCGGCCGCCATGGCGCGCCAGCCGCCCGCATCGCATCCTGGCGTTGGGCTCGCTGGGCGCACTTGCTTCCGGCATCTTCCTGGCGCTGGGACCGTTCGGTTCCTTGTTCGGTTTCGCGGACCTGCCGCCTGTACTCCTCGGCGCGATTGCTTTGATAACGATCAGCTACCTCGCCATGGCCGAGGCTGGAAAGCATCTTGCGCTCCCAGCCTCCGCACAGCCAAATCGCGCTATGCTGGCGCGACAGCATCCCGCCAGCGATGCCGCACTGAATGGATGACCCACAGACACGCCCCATTAGCGGGAGCGCGGATCAGAGTTGATCCGCATCAAGGCCATTCTTCCTCCCAAATGCGATCCTTGCACTGGTACGACAAATGGCTTTGACCACAAATGGATCGATCACGGCAACGGAACGCACAGAGACTTGACGACACGAGCGATAGCAATGCTCGGGCCGCTACAGCCTCTACACCGGCCCCAACATTCAACCAGCTGATCCGACGCCGCCAGCGTCGAAACGGCGCGACCGTCTCATGGTACGGCCGTCTGCTGATCGTTGGAGCATTGCTGGTCGCCGCCGGCTGGCAGATATTCCAGCTGCTTCTGACCATCATCACTCTCGACTGAAAGTTCGTTGAACGGATTGCGGGTTCAGCGGGACATCGGGGGCGCGTCCTGCACCAACTCGACCGAACGATACGCGTCGGAGTTCGATTTTCGGAAGTACACCGAGCCGTCTCCCGGAACGCTCACGCAATGGTGCTTCTTGGCAAATTGTGCGGACTTGGCGGCAGCGACCTCGTTGATCCCAAACAACCGCTCATAATCATGATCGGAGATTCTCAACACAGCGCCAGCGCCGAGACGATCGAGCCGCGATCGCAACTCGTCAAGGGTCAGGTCTTTATTCATACGCTATCTCTAGACCGAGCTGGACTTCTGCTGAGTGTTGATTCCCAGCAACGTGTAGAGCGGACAGTACGAGAAGAATGCTGTCGCGATCAGAACGAATCCGAGAGTGCCGGCGACCAGCCACCCCGCTCCAAGCGAGCCGTCCTTGAGCGTATATGCGATCACAGCCAGGCCGATGATGATCCGGGCAAACTGATCAATGAGTCCGACGTTGCGTGTCATGGCAATGTGCCTCCTTTGATACAGCTTCATTTTGAACGCATTCCGGCTCACGGCTCTTGGTCGTGATCAATTCACACGGTGCAGACCACCAACCAGCGCCAGACCGGGCGGACACAGCCAGTCTGGCAATTGACACCCTGCCGTTCGAGATAGCTCGCGACATCTCGCAAGCGGCGGGTGGCTGCGTCCCTGCTTGTCAGACGTCGGTCGCCCGCCTAATCTGGACCCCGCCCGATGCTGCGATCCGAGCACGCGAGCGCCTCATATCCGGCCGCAATCTTGATGAAGTGATCGCGGTCGCCTGGGCCTGATGTCGTGCAGCCGGGCGCTTCGTCCGCTCGGCGCGGGACACCCAGTATGAAGCGTCGTCCTGAGGCTTTCCGGTATGCGGATTCTTCTGCGCGACCTCAACAGCACTCTTCGCCGCCTGACGTGGGGGCTGCGCTTCGGTCCCGTGTTGCTGCGACGGCCGCTGCTTTGCATATCCAGAGCACATCACGCAAATCTCCCGGCTATCGAAGTACGAGAGCTCCGGTCCCTTCCGGTACTTCGCCGACCGCCTCGCCGCGCATGGCGTCGATTGGGATCAATCCATCGCCGGCTCGGCAACCCTCGCGCGCTCCTGAAACTGGTCGTACGCCCCCAGAGCGTCAGCGGCATACATCAAGGACGGCCTACCGCCCATGTAGACCGCAATTGCGAGCGCCTCCTCGATCTCCTTGCGGCTGACCCCAAACTTGACCAGGGCCTCGGCGTGGAAGCCGATGCAGCCGTCGCAGTGAGCGGCAACGCCCAGCGCAAGCGCTATCAATTCCTTTGTTCGTGCATCAAGCGCGCCATTTCTGGTTGCCGCCTGCGCCATGGCCGAGAACGCTCGCATGGTCTCCGGAATGCCCTTGCGGAGCTGGTCCAGATTGCTGGAGATGTGCTTGCAGACGTCGGCATAGTCCTTTTGCATGCGACCCTCGGTCTTCGAGATTGGAACGGTCCAGGAAAAGGGCGGCTCTACCGACGGGGATGCACCGGCGAACGCCGCCCTTCATCCAACGCAGTCCGGCAACACGATCTGGCCTTTCTGAAGGACGTGCGCATTCGGCCTGCAAGGACCCGCACTTTGTAACGCAGCGATCACGCGTGAAATTGCGCCAGATCAAACCGCGCGTAGTTTGCCGCTGCCTCAGATCAACACGTCCAACCATCAGAAATTAATCGCGGGCTGCCTAGAGATCGAACATGTCACCCAGACGCGGCAGCTCGACCCGCTGGCCCGGCAAAAGCGTTGCGAGCGCCTGCATTGCGGGCTCTTCGCCGTGGACCAGGAACGTTGCCTCGCATCCCTCGATCGCGCTTCGCCATGCGAGCAGCTCCTGCTGGTCCGCATGAGCCGAAAATCCGTTGATCGTGTAGATCGTGCTGCGAACCGCAATGTCTTCGCCGAACAGCCGCACGGAGTTGGCCCCGTCGATGATCTGTCGCGCAATCGTTCCCGAGGCGGCGTATCCGACAAATACGACCGCCGATTCCTTGCGCCAGATATTGTGCCGGAGATGATGGCGAATTCTGCCGCCCGTGCACATGCCGGACCCGGCCATGATGACGGCACCGCCGGTTACCCTGTTGATGGCGACTGAATCGGCGCTCTCGCGGACGAGATGCAGGTTTGCCGGTTGCAGTGGATCCCGCCCATCCCAAAACATGGAAGCGGCCTCGGAGCTGAGACATTCGGAATGCCGCTTGAATATCTCGGTCGCCGAGATCGCCATCGGCGAATCCAGGAAGATTTGCATCGCCGGCGGCAGCCTGCTGCGCTCCATGTCAATCGGCCTGCAAATTTGACCCCTCATCGGCGTCCAATTTTGACCCCTTCGTGCGGCGGGGTTTGCTGGTAGCGCTCGTCTCGTCGGAGCTGGCCGGGATAGCGGAGGCGAGACGAGCGCGGGTGGCGTGATCGTCGTCTCGGCTCTTGAATCGCCAGCTGTCGTTGCCGGTCTCGACGATGTCGCAGTGATGGGTCAATCGGTCGAGCAGCGCGGTGGTCATTTTGGCGTCGCCGAACACGCTCGGCCATTCGCCGAAGGCGAGATTGGTGGTCACGATGATGGAGGCCCGCTCATAGAGCCGGCTGACGAGGTGGAAGAGAAGCTGTCCACCGGACTGGGCGAAGGGCAAATAGCCGAGTTCATCCAGCACGATGAAGTCCATCCGGGTCAGATGCTCGGCGAGCCGTCCTTGCCGTCCGTTGCGGGTCTCGGTCTCGAGGCGATTGACGAGGTCGACTACGTTGAAGAAGCGGCCGCGGGCACCGGATCGGATGCAGCTTCTGGCGATGGCAATGGCCAGGTGGGTCTTGCCTGTGCCGGTTCCGCCAACCAGCACGACGTTGCGTTGTTGGGCGATGAAGCCGCCGCCAGCGAGATCATTGACGAGCGTCTGATTGATCGGCGTGCCGTCGAACTGGAAGTCGGCGATGTCCTTGGCAAGCGGCAGCTTGGCAATGGTGAGCTGGTATTTGATCGACCTTGCTTGCTTCTCGTTGATCTCGGCGTTGAGCAGGTCGCCGACAATGCGCTGAGGTTCGTGCTGGCGCTTGACGGCGGTTGCCATGATCTCGTCGAAGGCGGCCTTCATGCCGTAGAGCTTCAGTTCGCCCATGAGGTCGAAGATTTGGGTTCGTTCCATCAGATGGTCCTCCGGAGGTTGTCGTAGCGGGCACAATCGGCGATCGGTGCATGACGGAGCGTCAGTGCGGCCGGCGTCATGATGTTGGCCGGTGGGGCGGGTTCACGTTGACGGGCCAGGATATTGAGCACGACATCGGCGGAATGGACGCCATGACCGAGCGCTTCGGCACAGGCCGCTTCCACCGCGGGCAGACCGTCAGTCAGCACCGCGTTGAGGATGTCGACCATCTGCCGATTGCCATCGTCGGTGCTGGCAAGCTTGCGCCGGATCCGCTCGATCGCGGCCGGCAGCACCCAGTCTTTGAAGGGAGCACCGTTGCGCAAGGCGCCGGGTTTGCGGGCGAGCACCGGCACATAATGCCAGGGGTCGTAGACGGTATCGCCGCGGCCAAAGGATCGCGGGTGCTCGGCAACGATGCATCCATCCTGACGGATCACGATGCGATCGGCATAGGCTTGAACCTCGACCGGTCGTCCGACTGCGCTGGCTGCGACCGAGTACTTGTTGTTGTCGAAGCGCACCAGGCAGGTCTTCGAGACCGATGCCGTCACCGCATGGAAGCCGTCGAAGCGGCCGGCATAGGGAACGAGTTTGGGGCGTTCGGCTTCGAACACTTCCCAGATCGTCTGATCGACCAGCTCCGGATGGCGATGAGCCTTGGCGTAGGCGATGCATTTGTCGAGCAGCCAGGCGTTTAACTCGTCGAGGTTTTTGAACCGCAGCCGCGGCGTGAAGAAGCGTTCCCTGACCAGCCCGACCTGGTTCTCGACCTGCCCCTTCTCCCAGCCCGACGCTGGCGTGCAGGCGACCGGATCGACCAGATAGTGGCTGCACATCTGCAGGAAGCGGCGATTGTAGAGACGCCCTTTACCGACGAAGATCGTCTCTACGGCAGTCTTCATGTTGTCGTAGATGCCGCGGGTGCAGGTACCTTTGAACAGGGCGAACGCCCGGTCGTGGGCGTCGAACACCATCTCCTGCGTCTCCCGCGGATAGGCCCGCACGAACAGCATGCGGCTGTGGCAGAGCCGGACATGGGCGGCCTTCACCATTACCGTGGTGCCGCTCAGCAAGACCACCTCGTGGCTCCAGTCGAACTGATAGGCTTCGCCTGGGGCAAAGCTCAGCGGGACATAAGCGGCCGCGGTCGATTGCCCGCGTTCTTTGCTCCACCGCCTGGCGTAACGCCGCACCGCATCGTAACCGCCGTCATAGCCGCGGCCGCGCAGCTCTTCGAAGATCCGGATCAACGTCAGCTGTTCACGAGCCGATTTGGCCGCGTTCGCCGCCAGCAATCCGTCAAGCTCTACTGCCCATCGTCCCAGCTTTGGCCGCGGCTGCACCTGCCGCTCGTACTCGAAGGAGGTCTCTCCCGACCTCAGCACCTTCCGGACCGTGTTCCGCGACACCTTCAGGTCACGGGCGATCTCCTTGATTGTCTTGCCCTTGATGAAGTGCTCGCGCCGGATCCGGGCAATCGTCTCCACGATCAGCATCCCCCACCACCTGCTTCGTTCCAAAGCAGGCAGCGCAACAGACCAATCTGTAGGGGGTCAATTTTGGACGCCGATCCCCCGGCTTAGGGGGTCAATATTGCAGGCCGAATGACACCCGGCTGCGCGGCAGCTCGGCATAATAGGCCTCGAACAAAGGCAACAGCCAGCGTAGCAGACCATATTGATCGTCACGACGACGAGGATCGGCGACGACGTTAATCTCGGGCGAATAGCCGAAACGGCCGAGCGCTGCGGCATGCACGGAGGTATCCTCGCCAGCCATGGCAAGCAGCGTCAGGATGCGCGCATGAGGTTGGATTACCAGTTGGCGCTGCGCGACAATCGGCACGGCCTGGCCTCGCTGGAGTGCCCGCAAGCGGGCTGCTACATGGACAAGGTCAGCCATTCGCAGTCCGATCAAGTAAGAGGGCCGCGGCACGAAGCTCGGCTGCAAGAGCAGCCTCTGCGTAATTTTCGGGCGGCCGGCCACGCCCATCCAGCAAGTCGAGCGCGCGCGTGATTGAGCCCGCCGCGGCGAGCTGCTCGGCAGCAGCGTCGCCCAGGATGATCGGTTGCCCGGCAGCGAGCGCTTGAGCGCGGCAGTGCTCCCACAAGGCGCAATGCTCCTTGCAGTTAGACCGATAGTTATTCGGAATCTGGTCGATGACGTCGCGGCTCGCAAAATTGGCGCCCGCCGGCACCAGGCGTTCGACCTCATCGAGGTCGGCGGGGGGCGGCCGAGAGCGCTCGCACAAGCGAAGCCATTTCGGACTCGGCTCGCATGGAGGTAAACAGCCGCGGCACGAACGAGCCGGGAGCTCGAAGCACCATGTCGATACGATCACCGGCTCGATCCGGATCGTCGTTGCGGCTTTCAAGGTGCTGACGCAAGGCCAGCGTCCCAACCGACGCTTCCCGGCACGCCGATCGTATGTGGGCCTTGTCAGTCTTGCCGCCTCGATCTGCGTAGGACTTGATGACGCCGACCAGCGCGAGCGGCAGCCGAGGGTTCAGAATAAGATTCGGGGCAAGTGGATTCCCCGAATGCTTCAATAGGAGACGCTGGGTTTCGAGTTCACGCCGCTGGCGGGCAAGCACCGTGTCTCCAGGCGCATGATCGGCCACCGATGAGACCTTGACCTCAGTCGGCCCCAGGTGCCCCTTGTCACGATAGGCCGTCAGGAGCGAGGTCCCGCCGTTCTCCAGCAGGCGGCGTTCATAGGCTTGGCTGAGCGTCATCGCGAACGGCGACATGATGTCGGGCTCAGCGCGCAATACGTGTTTGACAATCTCGGTGGGCGTGAGCCCCGCAATGATGATCGCGCGCAGCCGGGTACAGCCGGCGTTGCGAGCCACGCTCTCAATGCCGCGCGCTCCAACCTCCACGGCCGGGATACCACCACGCAGTCGAGCAAGGCGCGCGTTAGCCGGAGTCACCTAATCGCCCTTTCGGCTGCCTTTGTGTCGACCATGACAGGACGACCCCAAAGTTTGAAAGAGGCGGCACTCGACGAGAGCCGAGCAGCAGCGGACTGTCGCTCGGCGAAATCGGCATCTTCGAGCATCTTCAGTTCGGCCTGCGCAGCGTCGGTCACACGCTTTGGATCGATCGGCTGCCCCGTATCACTCGCGCCCGGAATTGATCGCGCGAATGAGAACAGCAGCCGCTCAACGGCCTTTGCCTCGGCCGCCCCGACGTCGCGAAGATGAGCCAATCGACGCGCGAGGTTGCTTGCGATTCGCAGATTGTCAGTGCGCATGCTACGCGAGCCGATAATTCGGCGTTCCAGGGCCCAGGTGGAACTCGTGAGCAGCCTGGGAATGGCGGTAAGCTCGACGGCGCTGATTGCGGGCAGGATCCAGGCGGGGCGCGCAGCAAGGTTTCGCCGCGCGGCATTTTCCTCATCACGCCGAAGGCTGGCGAAGCGCGAAGGCGAAGGTCGATTGCCGGTGAGCGCCGCTGTCAAATCTGCAACGAGCGCTGGCGCGGCCGGAACACCCAAATCGTCGAGCGCATCAAGGGCAAGCTCGCGAAGAGGTTTGGCAGGTTTGCTCGATCGGGGCGTTGCGATATCGCGCGCTTCGAGTTCGCTAAAGCGCAGAGCGTCTGAGAGACGTTGATATTCCGCAGACAGCTCAGTGATTTTCGCTTGGGCACGCTCCCGGCCGGCTGCATCTCGCACGCCCAAAGCCTTGGTCAGCTCGGCATACGCCTCCTGCTGCCGATTGTTCTTGGCGCAGGAGAGCTGGTCAATCGACTTAACATCTCGCGTGGGACGCTCGATAACTGGCGAAAAGCGAACAAGATAATTGCTTTGCGGAAGGGGCTTCGCAACTTCCTGTACCCACTTCGGCAGTTTGAGCGGCGAAGGCCCGTTGAAGGTCTCGACGTGATCGCACCATTCTTCACGTCACCCGAAGAGACATGGGAATGGCTGGTTTCCCCCAACCGGATGACCAGCGGCAAGCCGCCGATCGACAAGCTACGTGATGGTGATCTCCCGCTTGTCGCCATCGCGCGAAAGCCCCCTTAGGTTCCTCCTGATCAGTTGCTCCCGGCTGAGGTACTGCTGACCTCGGCATGTTGATGGCCGGGACTGTGATATCCCATTCAAGGCCTTGAGAACCGAGTGCTGCATTCAGCGCCCCCGGCGCGCACGCGCTCAAGACCACCGTCAGTACATCAACAGTCATGCCAAAAGCATCGACCAATTGATCGGCATGATCTATGAATGTCTCGATGTTGATTGAGCTATACCAGATATCGCCGTTGACAAATTGTAGTTCGTCGATGGCCTGTTGCCGCCTAAATTCGGTCGCTAAATCGCCGTTCCTGAGCGGATGGCAGGTGTTCGCCGAGCCGTTCGTCTCGTCGGCCCATGCACAGACCGTCGACTGGCAGAAGGTCGATGACACGCTGGGCCGAAAGCCCGCCGTGTCGGGCGACGTGCATCGCTACGGCTTTCCGATCACTCAATCGAAACTCGCCGACGCGCTTGGACTGAGCGTCGTGCATGTCAACCGCGTCCTTCAAGCGTTCCGAGCCCAAGGCATCCTTGATTTAAAGCGCCAAATCGTCACGCTTGGCGACTTCGAAAAAATCGTCCAACTCGGGGGATTTGACAGCCTTGAGGACAATATTAGCGCTGAGTAGCGCATGCTGCGGTTACATGTTGAACAGGATTAGAAGGCCGAACATCGCCAGCAAACCGACGCGTATCCGGCGATGGCAATCCAGTCGTAGCGCATGGTCGCACGCTAAGTCCTGCATCATCCGGACGACCTTGATCTAGATCAAGAATACATGGGTCCTATGGGAAGTTATGGGTCCAGAGGCGCTCTCTGGAGGCTATTTTCTCGGAGCACACGCACAGTTATTCGGGCAAGCCCGCCTCTCGAAAGGCGACTAAGCCAAGCCACAAGGGTGCCTCAGCGATTCCCTGGCTTCTTCAGGTAAAGAAGCCAGGGTTGCTTCCACTCGGCGCCGCCCACGCGGAATAGGCGGCATCGTCAGGTTGCATCAAACCGCGGCTTCCCGCCACTAGCCATTGGGGTTAGCGACTTTTGTCGGCATGCCGCTGGATCTCCCCGCCAGCCCAGCCAAAGCCCCTCCCGGGGCGGGTTTCGCGCGCCCTTGGGTTGCATTAAGCTTGAAAGCCGATGTTTGAAGCAGTGTGGAAAATATCATGGAAGACGCGCTAGAACGGGCCTGCCGATGAAACCGCTAATCGGACTTATCGCGCTGCTCTTTACGACCGGCGCATTTGCACAAGCCGCTCCCCCGAAGGCGGCTAAAAGGCCGCCCGTTCAGGTCAGGCCGCAAGCGCCAATGGGTTGCAAACTGGTCGGCACGGTCAGGGGCACCAAGATCTGGGCGGGCGACTGCATTGCTGCGGCACCCGCCGCGGAAACTCCACCACCGCCATCACCCCCGCCTGCACCGCCTAGCGGCCTCAGCGCCCCTGCAGAGAAGCAGTGATTAGGCGACGTTCCGCCGGCCGGTTGAGAATCGGTTGAGGCAAGAAATGACAGTCGTCGACCTGGAGGAGCTAGCAGAAATGGCGGTGCAGCTAGAATCCACCGCGCGCAAACTTGCTCCGAGCCCGGAGCGCTATGAACTACTTCGAGACGTCGCCCGATTTCGCGCGCAGTTAGCCACGAGACTGTCGGAGCTGAAGGCGAAGAAAAAATGAACGATCTCGACTACCTTGGAGCGCGTCAGGTCCGCCCGCATTCCATTCAGAGTTCCGTTCACCACACCAACGCCGCGTAACGAACAAGGCAGAACCGCGATTTCATCGCAAACATGGCGGAGGATCTTGGCGTCTGGTTTGATGCAGAACAGCGGAGTTCAGCAATGGTGACGACCCACAAGGATAAGCCGCGCGGTAAGCCACGCCAGCGCAGCCGGAAGGCGGACCAGCGAAACCAGAAACCTGATGATCAACAGCAGAGCCCGAAGCTCGCCCAGCGGGATGAGGATCGAATCGGCGCAATGGTCGCGTCAATTGACACCGTCACGAACGGCGCAACTGCGCCGGCGGAGCCTCCCTCAAGCGGGGCACCCGCCCCGGCGGATGCGCCCTTGATCGGCGAAGTCGCACCGACGGATGCTCCCCCAATCGGCGCAGTCACACCGGCGGACAACTGGCCAGTCAGTATTCAAACTATCGGGAATGCCTACAGGGACTATACCAAGAGGTCGCTCGAGGAGACCGGGTCCTTTGTCGAGAAGCTCATGGCTGCGCGGTCGTTCGATAAGGCGATTGAGGTTCAGACCGAATTCGCAAGGCAGGCTTATGCAAACTTTGTCGCTGAGTCACAGAAGATTTGTGAACTCTACAGCGAACTTGCCAAGCAGTTCATCTTCAGGCCTTGGGAAGGCTTCGGGGCGAATGTGACCCAAACCCGGCGCTAGGATTTCGCAGTAGCAGTACGAAAAGCAAACCGGCGGCAAAAAGAACCCCCGATCGAGCCTCAGCGTTGAGCTTAGGATCTGCCATCAACAATTATCGACACCAGTTTGCCGACGATCGTTCCGCCTACAAGTGCGATTGAGTCTGCCAAACATCCTTGCTGCGAAAGCACGACGTTCAAAGGACGGCTTGTAAAATACATTTGTTCACTATATGTTCGCGCCTTGAAGTAGATGTCTCGCGAGCCCGTCGTGGTTGATCAGGTCGTCATCACGGAAAAATCCAGCCAGGCGAAAGACATCCGGGCTGCCGTTGGGTCGCGCTACGGTGATGTTCTCCCGGCCGAGGGTCATTTGTTCGACCTGGTTGAACCGGAAGATGTGGTGCCAGAATGGAAACGCTGGTCGCCGATCCTCCTGCGGCCGGAGGGTCTTTACGGTACTCGCCCGGCAGAGGGCGGCAACAAGGCCGCCAAGCTCAAAGCCATCCGAGAGGCCCTACGCACCGCCCGGCAGGTTTGGCTCGCCACCGACTGCGACCGTGAAGGCCAGCTCATCGGTCAGGAAATTCTCGAGCATTACAATTTCCGCGGCCGGGTGCTCCGGGTGCTATTCACCGCGCAGGACGCGCAGACCATCCGGGACGCGTTCGCGCGGGCAAAATCCAATGCCGAATATGCCAGGCTTTACGCCGCGGCCGTCGCCCGACGGCAGGCGGACCAGATCTACAACCTGTCGCTCACGCGCACCGCGACCGTCATCCTGGGGCAAGGTGCTCGGCGCGTGATTGGGGTTGGTCGCGTGAAGACGCCGACCTTGGCGATTGTCTGCACCCGCGAACTGGAAATCCGAAACTTCGTGCCGCTCTCATATTTTGAGGTTGTCGCGACCGCGAAGGTTGCCGGAGGGCAATTCCAGATGCGCCACGCTCCGCAGGAGCGGATTGTCCGGCGCGAGGTCGCCCATGATATCGTCAATGCAGCTCGGGGCTTCGAGGGCGCGCTTGCCGTGCGCGTCGAAGAAAAGCGGCATGGGCCACCCAAGCTGCACGATTTGCCGTCACTACAGAAACTGTGCGGCTCTCGCTTTGGCTGGCCGGCCAGCAAGACGCTCGAGGTGGCGCAGGAACTCTATGACGGCCAGGACAAGAAGATCATCACCTATCCGCGCGCGGAGGTACGCTACCTGCCGCAGAGCTTGATAGCGGACGTTCCGAAGATCGTGATCGGACTGCAGGTAGGCCAAGCGTTCAGCGCAATCCCCCTGCCAGAGCCACCGATGATCCGCAAAGGTGCAAGCGGCAGTTTCTACGATAAGGGACTGGAGGGCGCGAGCCATCACGCCGTCATTCCCAATGTCAACACGATCGATAAGCTGCGCGAGATCTGGCCTCGTCTGTCGTCCGATGAGAAGAAACTGTTCGACGTCGTCGCGCGGGCCTATCAGGCAGCGCTGATGCCCGACTTCCGCTATCGGCAGACAACCGCAACTCTCGACGTGCATGGCTTCGAGTTCCGCGCCTCCGGCCGCCAGCCCATCGATCTCGGCTGGCGCGCAGCATTCCCGGACTGGCGGCCCGTCGACGAAAAGGGCGATGAAGCACAATTGCTTCCGGCGCTGCGCAACGGTGAGACCGCACAACTGCAGGATTCCAAAATTGAAGACAAGGAAACTCGGCCGCCGCCGCGCTACAACGAAGGCACTCTCATCGATGCGATGCAAAATGCTTGGCGCTTCGTCGACGACGAAGCCCTTCGGCAACGCCTGAAGGAAGCCAAGGGTATCGGCACACCGGCGACCCGAGCCGAGATCATCAGTGGGCTCAAGAAGCAGAGCTTTCTGATGACCCAGGGGAAGCACATCCTGCCGACGGAGACCGGCCTCTCGCTATTCGGCGTTCTCAAACAGGCTGACCCTGCGCTGGTCGACCCTGGCGTAACTGCACAATTGGAATGCTTGCTCGACGATGTTGTTGTCGGCAAGCAGGAGATGCTCGGCGCGATCGACGCCGTGTGCGATGTAGCTCAACGCATCATCGGCAAGCTGAAGGAGGGCGCTGCGAACGGAGGGCTACCCTCGTTAGGTGCTGCAGTTGGCAACAACTCCGCAACCTATCCGCCCACACCTGCGATGAAACGTTTTGCCGACAGCATCAGCCGGCAGAAGGGCATCAAGCCCCCGCCCGGCTACACGACGTCAATATCGGTCTGCCGCAGATTTCTTAGTGAACACGCGCCCAAGACAGCAACTAGTGAAACGTCTGGAGAGCACAAGCCTGTCAGTCCGGCCCAGTTATCGTATGCGAAGAAAATCGCGCGGGGGAATGGCGTCGTCATTCCCGACGAGGCCAAAGCTAACTCCGCCGCTATGTCCGCCTGGATTGCCTCGAACCGTTCAACGAACCAGCACAAGCCCAATCGGAAGACCGCACACAAGCCCGCACGATCGGCTGCCCGCCAATCGACAGCTCCGAAGAAACCCTCCCGGAAGCGCAAAGCTAAGGCGGCTGCCGCTGCATCGACGATTGCTCAGGCAAATTCCGCAACCGGCACGCCACTGCGGATTCCTTATGGCAACAAGGACATAGCGCTGAAGCTGGGGGCCCGCTATCGCTCGGGCGGATGGTATGCCCCGCCGGGAGTTGATCTTACTGCATTCGGCGAACGCGGATGGCTATAACGATAGACAGCGAGCCCCTAAGGAATTAGGTGTTGCCAACCCAAGTGCTTAGCGACTTCCAGCATTCATTACAAAAAATTAACTCGCCATTCGACGATCCGCCACCACCCTTTGTCACCTAGCAGGGGCGCCGCACTACCCAAGGAGGTCACCAATGAACTCCAATGCACTATTTGTGGGTCTCGCGCTTACGACATTTATCGCGACTGCTTCGCCGGTATTTTCTCAGCAAGGTCCGCCTCCGTCAGAAAGGGCAAAACAAGTCGTAGCGCTGGTCACCAAAGCTGCGGCACTCATTGATAATAACGGTAAGGCAGCTTTCGAGGATTTCAGAAGGAAAGACGGCGACTGGTTCCACGGTGACACGTATCTCTTTGTCTACGATATGAATGCGAACGTATTGCTCAATCCGGCTTTTCCGAAGCGTGAAGGAACTAACGTGAGTGGTCAAAAGGATGCAAAGGGCAAGCTATTTCATAATGAAATTATGAGCGCAGCTGAAACAAAAGGATCAGGGTGGGTCGACTACATGTTTCCGAAGCCGGGACAGACAGAGCCTTCGCAGAAGTGGACCTTCGTGAAAAAGGTAACAATCGATGGCACTCCGGGCCTGGTCGCTTCAGGCTTCTATCCGGAATAGTCATTGAACTACGCGAAGTAAGAAGGGCACCTGAAAAACTTGGCTCAAGCACGCCGGAGACATCATGGTCGCTGCAGTGCTTGGCGTGCGAACTTGCGTTATCGTACTGGTCTTGTTCCTAACCACGGTCTCGGTCGCTTTAGCCGCGAATCAAACGATCACTCTGAGGCTGGGCACTCCGACGGTACTTGCGCTTGAAAGTCCTTACAAAACGGTGCTGATCGGCGATCCGAATATCGTCGATGTTCATGCGTTCAACGATCGCCGTGTCACACTAAAACCCCTGAACCTCGGAGCAACAAATCTTATTTTCGTGGACAACAGAAACATTGTGATCATCAACGTAAGAATCGTAGTCTTGGGTCCAAGCGAAATCTGAAATGGTATTCATCGTTCAACACCATTGCGAGCGCGTTCACGAAAAGGGTGGCTCCCAAGGGAGTACGTTCGTCGTATCGTTTCCGTGGATCGTCGGCAAAAGCTCGCATGCGCAAGCGCTAGCTAGGAGGTCGCCAAGGGGCCCTTCGGGCTGACAGCGAGAGCTTAGGGAAGCTCTCAATTCGTAATAATGTCTGTGTTGGTCAAACTCGGAAGCCGGTACGCGCAATCGTGACGTCCGCTTCACCCCCGGCACCGGACTATCGATAGCCAACGCGGCACTTCCGAGTTTGCCCGATTCTGTTGAAAAAAGGCGACTGTTGCGACGCAGAGGGATCAATGATTCAGCACGGGCCACCCTCAACCGAATGTTGCGGTAGCGGTGGTGATGTTTTCGATCGCCGCTTTATCTCTAGCCGTCCTGAGGCGCGCGGTAATTCAGCTTAGATCGGGCTCTCTGCGGCTGGATGAAACTGGCTTTGAGTTCGCGGGTTACCGTCGTGAGCGATATCTTTGGAGCGATGTGGGCGACTTTCGTGTTGAGCGAGGCGGTAAGTTTGAAAATGTCGGCTTTCGAGTAAGGCCACCAAAAGATGATCCCGATGCGCTGTTTGCTGGTATTTTTGCTGGTATCGAGGGGGCAAACGTTGACGACGAATTTCGCTATTCCCGAACGAGGGAATTGAGCAGAATGGCTCGCAAGAACGATCGCGCGAGCGCCAACCTGAGCACGTCGACGGCCGCGATAGCGTCGACCAAAGCCATTTGTCTCATGCAGAGTTGGTCCTGGCGTACGCGTAGCTGAAATGGCACCCGTGCCGCGTGAGCATAACGACGGCGAAGCCAGCATGCGATTGACGACAACACTGCCATCGATTTGCGGGCATTCACGAGCAGTTCGTGTTCAATACCCAGGCGCTGCATCCGAGCTTTGTCGAAGAGCCGCAGGCGCCTGAACTGCATTTGGCCCACTCACAGGACGCCTTCTATCTGGTTTAGTGGGCCATCGGATTTCCCATCGGACACCCGGCTCACAACGTTCTCTATGCGCGCTTGCGACGAGCACGTTGACTGGCAATCAGAGCCCTCAGCTCCTTGAGGGTTAGCGGGATTTCGCGCCGATGAACCATGCGGTGGCAATTGGCGCAGAGAACGTCAACGTCATGGACCGTCGAAACGCGGACCTCGCCGCCGGCGATCGGGCGTTTGTGATGGACCTCGACGTAGTCCTCGCCGATATCTCCGTAGACATCTGCGAAATTGAAACCGCATCCTTGGCAGGTGGTTCCGTGATGATGCTTTGCCGCCTTCACCAACCCTGCATTGCGGGCGAAGTACGACGCTTCACGCGATGCACGCTGGCCCTCCTGGAACGCCGTCTGATCCGTCTCGCCGGTCCCGTTGGGCTGTGCGCCCCTTCGGACTAGATCGAAGTTCTGTAGAAACCGTTCATAGTTCGGATTGCCTGCCGGATAGAAGATGTTGCGCTGACCGATGAACCCTCGATCGATCCGCCGGGTCTTTCTCGGTACCTCGAGATCGCGCTCCGTGGCCGGAACGAGATGAGCATCGACGGACGAGGCCTGAAAGTAGTATTCCCAATCGCCGCGAATTGAGCCCTTCTTCGCTGGTTGCAGCTCGCGAAAGACGATCGCGTTCTCGTACCAGCCAACGACTCTCAGATTCATACTGAGCTTATCCACGGCGCAGAATACGATGGTGACTCCATCTATGGATTCATCAGCCGGGTTGGCTCCCAGATTTTCAAGCTTGACGTTTTGGCCTCGGTTCTCGACGAAGCCGAACACCGAGCCTTTCTCATCGGCAAAATTGAGCTGCTCAACGGCGAACTCGTGCGTCGCCGGGTAGCTCATATTGCCCGCGAAGATCTTCTCCTTTTTCGATTTGTATTCTTCGGCCCAAACAAGCCGGCACAGCATTATCTTTTGAGGCATATCCACAAATATCCGGCAATCAACAGACTCGAGAAGGACCTCACGAGATCGCAACTACAACGTTTGATGGACTTTACCTACACGAAGCGCGCCGGTATGTCACCCCGCGCGCCGCATCGTGGCAGCCGATGCTACGTGGTTTGATACGGCGCGGGGCGAAGCCATCTATGTTGGCAATGCATTTTGCGAGAGGGTAAGCGCGTGGCCGACGGTCAACGAACTCATGCAGCTCACACGAGATGAACTTTGCGATCTCGCCGGCAGGATTGAGGGCACTCTCTCAAGCTTCGAACGCGGCACGGCCGAGCGCGTGAACGCCCTGACCAGCCTCGACAACATCCGGCGCGTGATGGTGAGCAGGGGTTTGCACCATTAGTTGCACATCCCTGCAATCCACCTGATGTTGTCCCCAGCAAACAGGATGCGCGCAGATCGTCGAGCGGCCAGAATTGGCATATCTTAGAGTGATTCACTGACATTCGGAACGATTTCACGCCTCGATGGACGGAGTGGGTTATGGCCGAAAGTGCAGAGGCCGTTTACGCATTGGCTAACGTCTTGGAGCACCTCGGCGCCCCTTGGGGCTTGCCGGAAGACTGGATCATCCTCTGCGACAACGATGATCTGCGCCATGTGCCACGGGCAGCAGCAAAAAGACTGCTCGCGAAGGCAAAGAAGGAAACAGCGCGCCGATGGCTATTCGGTCGCTTTGATCCAAGCGAAATGGACCTGGAGCTTTCGGAACAATCCGAAGGCGGTGACGGCACCGAGATATTTGACGATAGACTCTTGAAGCAGCGGGCCATCGACTCGATCGATGATGTCGTATCAACGGTCAAGTCACTGCGAGAGCTGTACACAAATCGTGCGATCGATCCGGGCCAGGCGACGGCTCACCAGGCTACGGTGGCGGCGCGCGTGGAGTTTGGGTACCCGAAGGAGCCGCCATCTCGAACGGATTGCTTCGATGAGGATGTGCCTCGCCAATGTCGCCGTATCATCAACGAAATTTACAGCCCCAAGGTGAGATCCTCCGAACCGTTGGTCTATTTGATCAGCACCGACAATCTTGAATTCGTAAAGATAGGATTTACGACCCGCCTTGAGCACCGATTGAAATCCCTGCGGACGGCTTCACATGTCGAGCCTACGGTTCATTTGACGATCCCAGGCACACGGACACTTGAAGGCGAGCTTCACACGCGGTTCGAGGCGGCGCGCTACAATCGCGAATGGTTTCGCATGACGGATGAAATCAAGACATTCATCGCCTCAGAAAGAGACGTCTGAAGCTCGAGGCACGACACGTCCTCACCGAGCAGGATGTGCGGACCAATTCTGGTCGCCTTGAAGTCGTGGATCACGGGCGATACAGGTCGAAGAGATGCCTTGCCGGGCTGCCTTGTGCCTGGTGCGCCCATACTTCAATAGCCGGGAGTTCTGCGACTTCGGCCGCCAGCCGATTGATCCGTTGGAAGAACCGATCGAGACTTCCGTGACCGTAAATCAGGTAAATGGCCCGCTCGTAACCCACCCTTCGGCGAAACAGGGAAAGGGTCCGAATATCCTTTGCGACCCCCTCCGCGTCGGCCATCCGCGACTTGACCTCAATGATCGCATGGTTGCGTCCCATGTCGCCTGGACCATGAACCACCAGGTCCGGCTTGGCATAGCTTGCATCCAGTCTGGACAGGACGGGATGCGCCGCCTTGTCGACCTCACCGTTCAGGCGAAAGGGCCCATCGTCAGGCCATCGCCGCCGCATCTGGTGGTAAAGCTCGTAACAGTAAACGCGCTCGCGATAGACGGGGCCGCCGCCGTGTATCGGCAATTGGAAATATTCGTGGCCAATGTCGGCCGTCGCCGAAGCCAGCAAATCGCCTAGATTGTTCATCACCGGCCCCAAAGTTCGTTTCGCTATGAGCCGAAGCTAGGCGCAGCTCAGGAATTTGCATAGGCCAATAGGCTAAACCAGGCTATCGAGACGCGGGGTCTTCAGGATCGTTTCGCAGCACTCTCGGGACAAATTGGTTCGAATGCATGCCGGTTGACCAGGCGACGATCGAGGCCGAAAGGGCCATTGACGAGGCTTTTGCATCTTCGTCGCTGCTTGCTCTTCCATCCAATCAGGCCATGTGGACGATTCTCGCCGTAAACGAGGACATCTTCCTCAAGATGCATACCGAGCGCCCGCATGAGGAGATGCATATGGTCTCCGACCGGCTGCTCAATTCCTTGACGCATCCCTTGCGGGCTTGCATGCGGCGGTGGAAGGACAGCCGCCGCCCCGTTCGTCGCTCCTACGTTTCGGACGACTACGGCCATGCGTGGCAGTGGTTAAAGCAGGCCGAAAATTACGATCAATTCTGTACGATCTTTCCTCTCTGGCACCGCAAGAAGTTGAAGCTGTCGGTCGAGGGCAAGCGCCTTCTGATCGAGCCCGCGCACGAAGACGACAAGACTTACGAAGCCTACAATCGCCTGATCCGCAAGGAAGGACGGGACGATCCGGTTCTCGAACAGCCACCTGCCGAGCTCTTCAAGCTTTTGCGGGATCGGACGAAACTGAAGGAAACCTGGTTTCGGCTCAAGTTCGATCGGGAGGTTGTGTCGCGCCTGGTCGATTTCCACCGCGAACCCACATCGCGCCGTTTCACCCTCCCCGACCATTGGCGCTTCTTGAACTTCTCACTCAAGGAATTCCGGACCGTCATGGTGACGCTGCAATCCATGATGCACGGCTGGTACTTGGTTCGTACCATGGTGGCGAACGGCCGCATGAAGGGCTTGGGCTATCCATCTTCAGTCTGGCTTCTGGAAAGAGATGACCTGACCAGCCAGCTTGCCGAATACACCGGCGTTTCGCACAAGTCCCTGAATGCTATTCTCGATCTCGTCACTTTCGGATCGAGCGGCATACTCAATCCCGATATTGCGACGCAACCGCTTATCGATCTCGGCAACAACCAGATCGCGCTCGCGCCGTTCGTTTTTCTCAATCTGAATGTCGAGCGCAACCTTTGCACGCTCCTCAATCAGATCAAGGAGGAACGTGATCACTACTCGCGCCTGGTCGATATGAAGGAAGATGCGCTTGTTGGCGAGATCCGAGATTTTCTGACCGACACAGGGTTCGAGGTTATCAGCGGAAGGCTTCAGAGCACCGACGTCGACTGCGCCATTATTGATCGACGGAACCGCTGCTGTCTCTGCCTTGAGCTGAAATGGTTCATTGAGCCGGCCGAGATCAGGGAGATTGGCGATCGTACGAAGGACCTCAAGAAGGGTGTTGAGCAGGCAAAGCATCTCAACGACCTCTTTCGAACACACGATCCGCGCCTGGAACAACTCTTCCGCATCGATGCAAGTTATGACTTTCTGAGCGCTGTCGGCTCGGTGAACTGGATTGGCATGGGGGATGTCCAGGACCCGGCCATTCCTATTGTGAAGGTCTGGCACCTGATGGGCGAGCTGAAGGAGAAAGGCTTGCCGTTCATCATGGACTGGCTGCGCCAACGCGACTATCTGCCGAAAGTCGGCCAAGACTTCAGTGTTGCGTCGCTTCCCATCAAAGTCGGCGATTGGAGTGCCGACTGGTACGGCATTATGGCACCGGATCCGGAGTCCTAACGAGGATAAGCGTTGATCAACAAGAAACCCCTGCCGGGGTTTTACCCGACAGGGGCCAATCATCTACTTGTCCTGACAGGCAAGCTTAGCTGCGGGACGCTTCCATGCGTCGCGATCCGCTGCGGCCACGCGCCGGGCGGCGCGCGGTCCTTTTCGGTGCCTTGGCCAGTTCTACCTTCGCGTCGAGGAGTTCGGCGATGACGGTTTCGGCCTCAGTCAGAAGAAGCTTGCTCTGCTCCCCGCCGGTCAGCTCCCGCCATTTGAGCCGTGTCTTGTAGGGCTTCGCTGGGTTGAAGCTCTCGGTCGGCTCGAAGGTCTCGATCCTGAACACGATGGCCCGATTGACGGCAACACTATCCTCGGTGAACAGGTGAAGCTCGTGTTCCGTCGCAAACTCCTGCGGCGTCTGTTCGGTAAGAACGATGTCCCGATTGAGCATGACGATACGTCCCTTGTAGTCCTTCTCGGGCTTGAACTCCGGATTGGCTGATGGATCGAGGGGCTCGACGAACGCGGCCTGCTCGACGGGCACCAGTTTTTTTCCGATGGTGATGACTTTCATGTGGATCTCCTGTGTGTGGGTGAAGGAGATTCAGGTGTAGCGAAAACGGACGCGATCCCGGATCGAAAGGATTGGGAATCGGGGCGAAACGGTTGGGAATGTTTGGCAACCTGTCGCGGACAGGGCTCTCCGTTGCCGTGACCGGCTCCCGCGTGTCTTCCTTGCATCAATCCGAAGGGTCGTCCTCGTCGGCCAGCGTCGCGGTGAGCGGGTCGTATTTCCAGAGAGGCAAGCCTTCCTCGACCAGCAAGTCGGCGCCATGGCTGTCGCACGGAGCCTCTTCATCAGTTCGTTTGTCACGCGTAGGGCGAAGCGCCGATCATCCCGTTCTTTCGCATCTCCAGGACGCTTCGGATCGTAGGGAATGGCTAGCGCGACAATACAAAGAACAGCCTCGCCTATCTCCATAAGACCGCAGAGATAGTGCTCCTCTTCGGACAGCCCCCTCGTGATTGATCGGTTTCGATTCATGCGCATGACCTTGGTCGCGCGCCAGTCGCGACGTGCCAAGCAATAGTCTGCTCGCGCGGCGCGAGGAAGTGGAATGTTTGATACTGGGTGGGAATCTTCGGTAGTGGCCGTCGAACTCGCAATCGTCGAACTCACTTCAGTCGGTTGATTGGCTCAATTGGATCGCTAAAATATGGTGCAGGCGGTGTGCAACTTCTCCTAGAATGACCGAATGCCAAGGCCCGCCCAAAACCGAGGGGCGAACGCAATGAGCGACCCGTGAACAGCCCACCGTTCGCCGCCAGCTTCATTTTCGCAGACGACGCCAGGCTTGCGGCGCAGCTCTCTTCGTTGCTCGCTATGCCGGGCCATTATGTGGCAGTTTGCGATGGTCCTCGCATGCAACGTCCGGATCGCAAGCTTGAAGTGCAGCGGCGGCACAATGCCATGGGGCGAACGCGCACGAAGACCGCGTTCATGGCGGGTTTGCCAGAAAGCGCCGTCCAGGCGCTCAGCCAATCGTTGACTGCGCGCAGGCAGGTTCCCTGCATTCGTATTTCATCCTCGGATGATATCGCTTCGGCAATTCCAAGAACGGGTGGTCGCGACATTCTGACCTGGGGTCGCGACCGTATTGGTATCGGCCTGCTGAAAGCCCTCCGCGGCGGGCAGGAAATCGTGTTCGAAGACAAACAGTTACCTTACGAGTGGATACCGTCTAAAAGCGGTCACATCGTTGTATGCGAGCAGGGCGAGGAGATCTCCGAAGTCATCGGCGAACTACGCTTACGCCCTGGACGCCGGATTATTCCTGATCCCGGAAGTGGACAGAGACCGGGCCCATGAAATTCTCGAGGCCTTCTACTCACTCAATGATCGGCCCGGCCTTACGCCCCAGGAAGCCCAAGCAGGCCTGACGCAGGAGCTCCTCAATCTTTGTGGCTCGATACCAGTGCCCGAATACGGTTCAATAACCTTCGTCGGCAGCCTGCCGTACGGCTTCGCTTATCCTGAATACCCCTCGACGCATCTGTTCAAGTATCCGGATTTGGGCTCTGCCGTTGTCAACGGGTTCGCGGCGGAGCAGCAGTTACAGCCGGGCACTGGCGTCGTGATGCTGGTCGATCCCGGCACGACGCCGGCGCCGGAGATTAAGTCCGCCGTCGATCTCCTGGAGCCCCGACGTGCCTTCATCCGCGTTTACGAAGACCGCGGCGCCAATGTGCGGCACGTCTCCGAAATGGTGGAGCACTTCCCCTATGATCTTCTGATTTTCGCGACGCATTGTGGCGATAGCTCGGGCTATCGGCAGACTTACGAGTATACGGATTCCGAGGGACTAAACCGCACAGTGGTGGACCTGGCCGTCGGCTTTCAGCGAACGGACGATCCCGAAATACTGAAGGTCGGCCACTTTTTCCGCTTTGTCTCTCTCGACGGTGTTGATTGGACCGATCGAACCGCGAAGGCCAAGTTGTATGTCGGCGAAGCCGTGCACGATTTCAATCGCCTGATGGATAGCGGTCCCAGCACATTCAAATACACCAAGAGAGAAACGATCGACCGTGTTGTTGGCTCGTCGGCGATGATGATGTCTGACAGCAACTTCATCTTCGCCCAGCATTCGATAGCTGGCATGGGGACACCGGTCATCATCAACAACGCTTGTGTCTCGTGGCACAGGCTGGCCGGGGACATGAACTTCGCTGGTGCACGCGCTTACATTGGAACGTTGTTTCCGGTGACTCCGATAGAGGCTTCGGAGGTGGTCACGCGAATACTGGATACACATTGGGGCAACGCGCTGGCGATCGCGCTTTGGGCAGCTCAACGCGACGTCTACGAGAGAAGCCAAAGGCGGCCCTATGTCGTGTCGGGCGTCTATCCTCACGCCTTCGCGTGGAGCGGCTTGATTACCCGGCGCGTATCCGAAAGCGCCTCGGCGGCAATCTTGCGGGCTGGAAGGATATGCTTGCAGGACTCAGCAAGAGTGATGCGAAACGGATCGAGGCCGTCGAGGAGATCATCCGGATGCACGAGCGTGAGCTACAACATTTCGAAGATGTACGGAACCGGAATGGCACGCAGTTATAAAGCAGTTGTAATAAAGAAGCGTTTGCGTCGTGCGGATGATCGCATGACATCACGCAATTTCCTGAATGGGATCGCTTGTCTATGCTAGATGCAATGAAGGAATACGGCAGGGCGGACTTCATTCAGCAACAACTCGGCCTAAGTGCGTCGATCGGCCCGAAGCTCGCCGCCATCATCACCTTTGCTGGCAGCATCGAGTATTATTTGGAGCGCGCGCTGTGGCGGCTCCGGCGTATCGATCCGAAGGGCGTCAAACCCGAGACAGATGCACGGGTGATCACCGATTTGATTTCAATGCTTGAACGTTTTGCAGCCGACCTTGCACCGGGGGATGAAAAGACACTGCTTGAAGGGTGGTGCAAGTCAGCACGTGACGGCTTCACGATCAGACACAACATCGCGCACGGCGTGGCCCTGCCGCGCGGTGGTACGCTGGTGTATGCGAGGAACCCCAGATGGCATGGCGAGACACGCAAGCGCGAGTTTGGTGACTTCTGGGCCGACGGACCCACGCTTGACCTTGTTCGCGAGGCGATGGCTGTTCTTCTGCGTCTCGCCATTCAACTCTCTCGAGAAGAGATTTTGCTGAAGGAGATAGCGAACCCACTAGCCCTTAAGGCGCTGCGCACGGCTCGCTCGGTGCTTGGGGAATTTGCCAGCCAAGTTTGAGAAGTATTGAATATGATGTCGCATGGCGCCGAAAATGTTCATTTGCGACGCTCCCCGAACCGCCAAGCATCGGCAAGATTTGAAGTCTCAATGTCTTCGAAGGTTACCGGCTTGCCCACGTCGAACAGGGCCTTGGCTTTCTGCATCGCCTCCTCGGAGAGTGGCCAGTAGCCAAAGTCGGTCACCAGCCGCGGGACGCGAACCCGCGTCACCAGCGACATCAGCTCCTTGTGGGCGATGGCCGACAAGGCTTCCTCAGAAGTCACCGGCTCCAGGGTAAGCGGCCCCTTGATCTCGTCGAACTTCGCCGCAATGTGCAGGCGCTCGACTTGCCCGGCCTCCACATTTCGCAGAACGCTCTGACTGAACGTGCCCGGTATGGACGCAATCAAACCGGTCACGGTTGTCGTGGCCATGACATGCCACATCGCTTCCTCCCGCTCCGGCTTCAGACTGATGATGTGCTCGCCAATGATCGAGGGAATTGCGCCTTTCATCCAAAGCCAGGCCATGCACGAAAGCAATTGCAGGCCGGAAGGCTCATCCGTCAGGTCCAAGGCTGCATTGATGAACTGCGGATTGTCGTCGAATCCCCCTTCGACGTAGGGGAACACGCTGAGCGAGGTTTGCGTTATCAGCAAGAAGACCATGGACTGCATCGCCGCGCTGATCTCTTGCTTGAGACGGTCCGCACTGAGACCTTCGAAGACAAGCGTCCTGATGCCGCGCGACTTCGCTGCATCTTGCGCGTCGGTCGTATATCCGTTGGCGCTGACAAGTATCCCTTGCTGCACGGGGATGCCGACTTCCTCAAGAATGCGAATCAAGCCATCTACAGCCGCAGTGCCGAGCGCTTTGGCCTCGTTCTTACAGCCGAAACCGAAGCGCACCGGATACCCCGCCACATTGGCTGTGATCAGAACATCGATTTCGCGGCGACGTTTTGTTTTGCTGTTCAAGACAGGCAGCTTCTTCCGCTTCTCGACGACAACTCCCGGCATCTCGTGCATCATCGCGACGAGATCTTCCAGTATGTCTCCCTTGCGCTTAGCAGTCATTCCTTTCCCTGCCGCATCGCGATTCTCGTCTCCGCTTTAGCGGAACACAGCATGCCGTTGCGGGCAAGACGAAGGACGGCGTTAAAATGGGATTTGACTTGCTCATGAACTCGCACGGATTGTTGTTTCATGTATTGACCGAGCTTGCGCTTTAGGTCGGCTGCGCCGGTCCATACATAAGCGTAAGGTAGGAGCTCTGTAAGCCGTCGGGCACATACAGTGTCGCCTGCGGCAGCCAGTCGCCGCCACTCCGGGCCACCTGCGATGCATGCGCATAGGGCTGGAGTTCGGACAGCAGACGATAATATTCATGAACGATGTCTGAAATGCCTTCGTGCCATTGATCTTCAAGAACGGAGATCCGCTGAAATATCGACGTAGCCGCCTGATCCCGCGCATCCTGGGTCATGCATTCCAATACATACCCGACGACCGCATAGTCGAGATCCGACCGCTGTATCGCGGTGCGCGAGCCATTGTCGCTGAACCGCCAAGCACGCCAACGCTCAAATGCGATTGTCCAGAGAACAGATCGCCGCTCGAGCGAGGCTCCGGCACAAAACGCTCTGAGGCAATTGGTGATGGACTGGCGCATCGGATTCGGCTGCACCGATCTGCTCCACAAACGAATTGCGTCGACATACGCTTTGAGGGCGGCATCCGGCACGTGGATCAAAGCTCTGCCGAGAGCCTCCTGTAATTCAGGCTGCTGCGCCAGCGCGAGCATCCATCCGTCCCAACACGACGGGTCCTTCGATACCTCGATGAGGAGGTCTGTGAGCAGGGCGGTTTCGCTAGAGGTTGGCGTCCGGTGCGATCGCCATTGATCCGTGAAAGAGCGGTAGACGGCAGCAAACTGAAAACGTCGACTTTCGCTTTCCAAAGCCAACTGAAGGCACTGCTCGGGTGTAAAGACCTGCGCGAGGATAAACGTGAGTGGCGTCTTCTGGATTTTGTTGAGGCACGCGAGAAGCTGTGGCCTCGCATAGCGAAGCAAGAAGCGCATCGTCTGCGTTTGGAGGGCGCTTGGAAATATCGGAGGGAATCTACGCCAGCCACCGATGATGTTGGCCCAGTCGCCTTCGGCGTCGGCTTTCAAGAAAGCTTCGACGATTTCGGTCTCCCGGATCGGCGGCGGTTGTCCGCCGGCACTGACGATCGTGAGATCGATCGATGCGGCAACGCGGCTCAATTGATTGACGAGGTTGCTGTTCGCACCGATGTCATCGGGCAGCAAGTTCCACAGCGCGTTCCCGGAATCGCAGGTTTGAGCGACAACGATCATGGCTGTCAGCCGTGCAAGCTTCGAATCCGACGCTGCATCCCATATGCGCATCCCGTCGATTAACCAGCGCAGTAGGGACGCATATCGGGTCAGATCGACAGCACCGTCAACCGACTGTTCCGGCGGCCAAGGCGGTCGAAAACTCAACCGGATAAAGTTGAACTGTTCATGAAAGGCGTGGAACAGCTGAGCCGCTTGATCAGCGTCCTCAAGGAGGCGCAGCGGCTGTTCGAAACCATCGATGAACGTTGCGAGCTTGTCGGGTGTCAGCTCTTCTCCGTCCTTCGCGGCGAGGCCGAGCGCTTGGGCAAGAAGCTCATTGCCGGAATTGTTCACGGCTTTTTCCATACGAGATGTTCGGGCTGATCAAGCTGACGCCAGAGATCTTCGAACGCATCGCAGATCAACTGGCCATCTTCGACTCTCTGGAGGATGTGATGTTGCTTACCGAGCCCGTTAACGGACGTTCCAAGGGACCATACCTGGGCTCCGGTGCGGGTCACCGGGAACAAGAGAAACCGATCATGAAAAGACCAACCCGCCATACCAATCCGCGCGCGGAATTCCAGGCGAAGGCTGCTCCAGTTTGACTTTATTCCGGTGAAGAAAGCGCGTTGCTGCTCAATGAACCTTGTCTTTGACGTCGACGTTGAGGACTGCTCAGCCTCGAATCCCTGTGCATCGGAGAGCGCGCGCAAATCTGCGTCGGCGTAGGGACAGTGGAACAGAGTCTTGATGATATCGTCGGCGCTGAGGTAAGGGTCCCAAAGCCACGTAGCGTCCTGTCCATTTTGGCGAATAAGAAATCTCACATCCTCGATGGCCTCTTCGTGCAACGCCTGTTGCTGACCTGACTGCGGAAGATACTGCTTGAAAGCGCGGCTTTGCCGCAATCGGCTTGCCTCCTCGCGATATATGCGGGACTGTCGCCACTCGCGAACGGGATTGGAAGACGCATCGCCCACGATGTTCTTGACCGGTCGCGGACTCACGCCAACGCGATAGTTGTCAAAGCCGCCCGTAGCGTTCGGGACAGAAAAGACGCGCGGCTCGCCTCCCACGATCTGCATGGCAAGTTCGATAGAGCGGATGAAACTCATTTCTCCGCTTGCCGCCAGCAAAAGGCCGTTTGGTTCGTCCCACAAAACCGCGCGGCGGAGTCCCTCTCCGTCTTGCATAGGCAACAGTATTTGCGGCTGATCAAGATTTCGGGAATTGAAGCCTGATATCGCGCCGTCATCCTCCGTCTCGCAAAGCACGCGCAGCGTCCGCGGTGGCGCCTTTGGATGCCAGGCGATATCGACGGTCAATTCGCCCGTCTCGCGCATCTCTCCAAACTTCGATTTGAGGACGGTAACTGGCAATTGCACCAAGATGTTGCCGACGCGATCCGACAGGCCAGCCAGTCCAATGGGCACATATTTGCGCACTGCCTCGGATAGCTCCTGTAGGGCGGGCGGATCGTCGAACAATGCCTTTAGTCTGGTTTTGGTCGTGTCGACCCATTCGAAGATATGCGAACCGGACCAGAAATTGTTCTTGAGGACTCGATTGATAGGGACACTGCCGGCGTTTTCGGCCGGAACGAATTGCGCTGGAATAGAGACCAGCTTGGCGACGCTTAGTGAATGTCCGGAAGCGTGCCAGATGCCGCTCGAGCAAAGATCGTCAAGGGAAGGGACCAGCTCGGCAATCGGTTTCAGATAACGCTTAATTCCAAATGACCATCCCTTGAGCGATCGCAGTACAATGCGTTCAGGATTCAGATATCTAGGCTGCTCCTGAGCATCCGTTAGTCTCTCTTCAGCGACCAGGATCGTGAAGATGTTGATGGGCTGAGCATGGTCAGGCAGCGAGGCGAAAACCTCGGTTACTTCAAAATGCGTGTAGAACCCAAGAAGGCCGGCTCGATGCACCGGGCTATTTCATTTTTGGCGATGGCGGGATTCCAACTTCGCGGGAGCATGGGCGGATGTCAGATGTGAGCCGATGACCGGCAGCAAGCCAAAATAGAACATTAAGGGAACAATCTCAACCCTTGGATGCAGCAATCCGCTTTGCCAAGACTCAATCCCTGCCGACCAAGACTGAATAATTTCAATAAGATATTTCTTATGATTTCAGGTCTTATTTATAAGCTATATCTTATTATGTTTTGCCTTTGTAATAAGGCATACCTTATAGATTTGGCAACTAACTATATGCTATACCCTATCGTATGAAAGACGCCATCCGCCATCTCGACAGCCGCTTTACCACGCTCCGCGCGCTTTCGCATACACAGCGCCCTCCCAAGGGCTGGATTCGCGCGATCCGGGACGCGCTCGGTATGACGACAGCCCAGTATGCAAAGAGACTGGGCGTATCGCAGCCACGCATCGTGGAACTTGAAAAATCCGAGCAAGGCGGCAGTGTAACCCTCAATACGCTTCAACGCGCGGCTGAGGCCCTCGGCTGCCGGCTGGTCTATGTGCTTGTACCCGAGCGTCCCCTCGCAGAAGTTGTAGCCAAGCGAGCTGCCGAGGTCGCTGAGCGGCAATCACGAGCTATCGAGCAGACGATGCGGCTCGAGGACCAAGCTGTGGAGGACAGTCAGGCTGCCCGCGCGCTTCGCGAGCAAGCGATCGAGGATTTGTTGAAACGCCCCGCGCGTCTCTGGGATGACGAATGACTGATAGTGATCTGCACGCCGCCGACGATCACGCGACACCGCTGTCACCGGCAGAGCGTGAGGATCTCATCCCGACGCACATCACTTTGCGCAGCGAACTGAACGAACTTGAGCAGCAGAACATTGCTACGGCAAACCGGTGGGCGTTTGGACGCCGCAAGGTTGCGACGCGGGAAAGTTTTCTCAAGAGCTTGCATCGGCGCATGTTCGAACGTGTCTGGCGCTGGGCAGGCAAATTTCGAACGACGGAGCGCAATCTCGGCGTCGCGCCACACCTGATCGAAGTTTCGCTGCGCCAGGTGCTCGATGACGCGAGATTTTGGGTCGAGAACAACACCTATCCACCCGACGAACTTGCCGTTCGCTTCCATCACCGCCTGGTATCCGTACATCCGTTTCCAAACGGCAACGGCCGCTGGTCACGATTGGCTGCTGATGTGTTGATCGTGCAGCTTGGCGGCCAACGCTTCACATGGGGAGGCGCCGACTTACAGAATGCTGGCACCGCCCGTGCGACCTATATCGCTGCGCTTCGGGCTGCCGACAACCATGATCTCGGACCGCTCGTTGCTTTTGCGCGATCGTAAGGCCGTCCCGCAGGCTAGGCCGACCAGGCCCTAAAGCTTTGGATTGCGGAGCGGTCTCGCACCCCAGTCAGGCTCAAGCTCGAAAACCAGTTGATCGTCGTCCTCGTCCAGCCCTCCTTTTTCCAAGCGGGCCGTTTGAATGGTGCAGCCAGCTTTGAGCTGCTGTTCGAAACAATTGTCGCCCCGGAACGCATAATTCTGAAATTGTTCCTGGGTTATGCGACCAGCCAGTAGTTCGAGCACCATACGCGACGAGATACTGATCGACATGTTGAAACCTCCTTTTGTTGTGAAGGTAGTCCCGAGATAAATCCCCTTACCCTGCGGATCGAAGAGACCTTGCCTGTGCCAGGAACGCGCTTGGTACCCTTCAAGCTGTGGCTGCGGCAATCCTAGCGCGATGCGGTTGAGCCTCTCGTATTCGGCGTCTCGCTGCGCGGACGGCTCGCGTTCAAAGAGAGTCACTTTCCATTCAGGAGAATGGAGCCTGCTGGCATAAACGATCCCCAATTTCTGTACGGGGAGAATACGCAAACAAGGTCCACTCTGGAGCGTTGAAGAAAATAATTGATCACCTGTTCGCCGCTGACCTGAAAACCGCCAAGAGTTTCAGCTCGCGAAGCATGTAGCAACCCGCGTCACCCAAGAAAATGCACTTGAGTACACCGGCCTCTGACTTAGAAAGCTGGCGCTCCTTGGAACGCAGAGCGCTATAAACGAGATTATCTTCAATGTGATCGGCAACCGGAGGCATTGAGCAGAAGACACGTCCTTCGGGATGGACAAATTTGCGCCACTCAATAACGACGTCTATTTGTTCGTCGGTAAGCTGAAGGGTTTGAGGATGTGGCCAATCGGGTGCCGTAACCCAATCTTTCAATTTTTTCTCGAGGACGGCGGTAAGCTCAAAATCCTTTGTGACGCGACGGACACGGCGCAATTGACCTCCCTCACGTCTCCGCGCCTCCATAAAGCGGTAGTAGAGGTGAGACCCGGATTTCTTTCGCTGGCGATTACAAAAATGTCCGATCTTGTCAGCCGCTCGATTCATCAAGTCCTTTCCAGAAAACGTGTCGTCGGACACCGTCCTGATTTCAACGAGCGCAGGACCACGCGGAAATAGTGTGCGCGTGAATGCATCTGGCCGAGCGCTGGAATTTGCCAGGACCGGATCTATTTCGAGATCAGCGACCTGCTGAATGCTCCAAAGGAGGCTCAACTCAACTTCTGCCGCGAGCGCGTCCTTCGCGTTCTTGTGCTCCAACCTCGCCAGGAGATCGGCGGCCTTTTCCACGGTCAGGAGGGGCGCAAGATCGTTGAGCATCGCCTGCAAACGGCGACGTGCATAAACTGGCATGTTGTGTTCGGATCGCCTCTATAAAGCGAAAGATGTTAAGTGAGTCCTGCGTTGCGGTGAATATGCCCTCAAGGCGAGACCACTAGCTTTCTTAATTGGTCAATGAGGCGATAGACCGCGGCAAGCGCCGCGAGCGCGGTTGCCTTGTTGCAGGCCTCGCCCGACCGCAGCGCTCGGCCGGGATGGACAAGATTGCGCGCGTCTTTGGCAAGGCCTGCCTGTTGTTCCGTCGCGGCATCGATCACACCATTTGACGTAGCAAGGCTGATCAGGTCAGCGAGATGCATCTGATCGAGCGGCCGTTTTGGCGTGTTCGTAAGTGTGACCTGTTTTAACGCCCAGAGAAGAAGCGCTTCCAGGGCCGCACCGGCAAAAACGGTTGCCCCCATCCATTCGCGGGCGTTGAAGTCGGTCCACGCGGCGCGAATGCGATCCTCGATGCCAAGGCGAACATCGGTGTCCGCAATAAAGGGCAGTTCAGGCTCTGGCGGGGGCAGCTCGTCATGACAGTGCATCATGAGCCGGCGGATTCGCTCGACAGCGTCCTTGCCGCCGACATCTCGTGCAGGCCGAGTATCGCCAACGTTCCAGAGTGCAAGCGAAGTCGCAAGCACTGCGCGACATCGCGAATACTCTAGATAGTCCATCGTCGCCAGATCGACCAATTCGCTTGGAACTTGGTCGAGAAGACCTAGCAGCGCGTGGACTTCGGCGCGGTAAACATATGTGACGGCGCCGGCATCGACTTCGATTCGGCTGGCGCCGAACATGCCGTCAATGGCGCTTACGATCTGGCTCGGGACAACTTTTGGCATTGATGATCTGGAGGAGATGATCGGTTCTGCCCAACACCGCGCGAAGAAACAACGACAATCGCGTGAGCGTGCAGCAGCGGGCTTTCTATGTTATTGGCTTTATAAAGGATTCGTCTCTTCTTGGCACGAGGCCGGAAAACGACCACTAGAGTTTTGGGCGGCACGTGCGCGACGACTTCACCAAGCAAACCGTTACCCAGATTGCCAAGGGCGTCGCTTACCGCTGCTCGAATCCCGACTGCCGGCGACCGACTCTCGGCACCAATGCAGCCCAGGATGGGACAATCATCATAGGCGTGGCGGCACACATCTGCGCGGCCTCTCCCGGCGGCCCTCGCTACAATGCCGCCCAGGCGCCGGAGGCGCGGCGGAGCAAGGAAAACGGACTATGGCTTTGTCAGAATTGCGGGAGGTTGGTCGACGCCGATCCCAACCAGTTTACCGTTGAGCAATTGGTCAAATGGAAGTATGACGCGCAAGCACAGGCTTTCCGCGAGCTTGTCGCACCAAATGCAGCCGTTGCCGAGGAGGCTGCACGCGTCAGCGCGGCGATCGCGGCAGATGATCGACCTGTTGATGCCGCGTTCGACACGATATTCGAGAAGGTTCATGCTACCGCAATAACCGACCTTGCAACGCATAAGCGCGGGCCACTTTGGTCAGGTGCGACAGTTGAGCTCACTCTAAGGATAGACGGCGACAGCGCCGCACCATCTTTCAGCATCGGAAAATTGCCGCTGGCTATCGAGGTCGCGCCTGACGTGACGATCGTAGCGCCGCCTGGCACGGGCAAGACCACGACGCTCCTACAACTGGCCGGGCATGCGCTCACGGCCTATTCGATCGTCCCGCTGTATTTCAGGCTGGGTGATTGGTCCGCGGGATCAGCAGGGCTGCTTGCCAGCTTGCATCAACGCGCTGCTTTCCGGACGACGAGCGCCGACGAGATTGGCGCACTTGCCCAGCGCGGCCGACTTCTGCTGTTGCTCGACGGTTGGAACGAGCTTGCTCCCGACGCCCACAAGCGACTGCGTATCGAGATCGGGCAGATCCGTCGCGACTGGCCCGATTTGCGCATTATCGTCACGACGCGGCGGCAAGCACTCGATGTTCCGATATCCGGGCCACGGGTCGAGATCGAACCGCTGTCCGAGGATCAGCAGATTTCGATTGCGGACGCGCTTGATGGCGCTGCTGGCAGGAAGATGGTCGATAACGCATGGCGGACGCCAGGCGTTCGCGCGTTGATCGCGACGCCTTTGTACCTGTCTGCCCTGGTTAGCGGCGGCGCACAAGGCGCCATGCCGGATACCAAGGAAGCCGTGCTGCGCTCGTTCGTCCAGCAGCATGAGAAGGCGGGTGATCATGCCGAGGCCTTGCATTCGGCGCTGCTGGGATGCCACACGGAGATTCTGACGGAGCTGGCGAGTCATCTCAATGCTGTCGGCCCAACCACAATGTCCGAGGCCGATGCGCGCCGGATTGTGACCACCACGGCCGCCAGTCTGCGTGAGCAAGGTCAGATTGCCGCGCCGCTGGAGCCGGCTTCAGTTCTTGAAGCGTTGACAAGCCATCACACCTTGATGCGCTCCGGCGGCGGCATCGCGTTTCAACATCAGCAATTCCAGGAATGGTATGCCAGCCACAGGGTCACGGAGTTGATGCAGGCGGCCGCCAAGGGCGACGCCGGCGCCCGCGTGCGGCTGCGCGCCGCGATACTGGACCAGCCAACCTGGGAGGAATCCGTCTGGTTCGCGGCAGAACGGCTCTCACGCGAGAAGGGCGATGCCGAGATTGTTGCACATGCCGTGCACCTGGCCTTGCCTATTGATCCTATGTTGGCGGCCGAGATGATCTATCGCGCGGCATCAGCAGTGTGGGATCTCGTAGGCAGCGATATCATGTCGTTCGTGGCACGTTGGCACAGAGCCGAAAGGGTGGATCGTGCCGTGCGTTTCATGATCATGACGGGCCGCCCCGAATTCGCGCCGCAGATTTGGCCGCTCGCGTCGAGCAGCGACAGGCAAACACTGATCCCGACTTTACGCATCGCGCCGCGCTTTCGTCCAGGAGTCCTCGGTCCCGATGTGCAGCCGAAGGTCGCCGAGCTTCCCGAGGACACGCGGAAAGACCTGCTCGGGTTGATCGCCGGCGAGAGCGGCGTGGACGGAATGGATCTGGCGGTCGAACTGGCGAAGGTCGATCCGAGCCCAAAGGTCCAGGCGGATGTCGTCCAACATCTTCAGTTTCGGCTGGCCGAGCGCCATGTCGCGGCCTTGCTGTCAGTTGCACACGAAGAGACGTGGGAACTGGTCGCCAGGCGCGCCTACGCGGACGATATCCAGGACGCAGAGATCGCTGAGAAACTAAGCATCATTCGAATGGTGGCTCTTGAACAGGCGACTGAACCAACGGAGCGGCTGCGCCTTCTTCTTCAACAGCCCGCCGATGACTCTGGGCGCGATGCGGCGATCGCGGCCGCGATTGCCGACCCGCGGTTTCGAGTCAACGACCGGCAAAGTGGCTCACTGTATTTCGCGCAACAGCGTGCGCCGCAGGCGGTCTCGCAAGGGCTCCGTCAACGCCTGGAGGCTGGTCTTGAACTGCCATACCGCGCGACCGAGCTTCTTCTGAACTTGGATGTGACCGACGAGAGACCGATCGCCGACTCCATTCTCGATGCAAGCTGCGAGAATCGCGACCTCAATGCCGCTGCGATTATGGCTGGCCCAAAGACCATCGACGCACTGATCGAGAAATTTCTGGTGTGCGCACAAGCTTTGCGCGCGGCACCGAACGATCGCCCGCTCAGTGAGGAGCGCCGTCGTCTCGAGGATAGAATCCGCGGCACGCGCGCTCCCATTTTCGCAGCGGCCATCCTGCGGAAGGCGGATTCAGACGATCTCGGCGTCATTTTATCTCTGGCTTCGCTGGTCGCTGACCATGGGGCCGAGCACGAGGATCGCAAGGTGGCGCTGGCGATCGATCCGGTAACTAAGAACGCATGGATTAACCGTCTGCGACGCTGGGTCGACACCGTGATTGCAGCGCCGGCCGGAAGAAGACATGACCTTAACGAGGTATCGAACGCGATCGGGCGCTTGGGTTTGCCGGAACTCGTGCCCGACCTAAAGCGGCTGCTGGACGAAGATCTGTTACGCCTAAGAGTGGCGCGCGCTGGCTACATGGAAGCCAGAAGACGCGGCAATATCGAGGCGGCATCTGACGCAAGCACGCTCTATGACAATCAATATCGAGCCGCTTTTATCCGCATCGGCGGCGATGAAGTGGCCGCCGTTGCCACCCAGTATCTTGAAGACAGGGCGTTTGGTTTTTCGGCCGCGGTCGTTCTGAAATCGATTTCGGACCGGCAACTCAATGTGCCTGAGCCAGGCTGGCATCGTCGGTGGCCGTGGTTCGATGAAGTAGAGGCAGCACGCAAGGCTCGCGCGATATCGCCGAGACCGAAGCCATCGGATGCGCTCGCCAAGCCGATCTTCGCCGCGATAGATCGGTTGGCGAAGTCGGAGGCGAAAGAGGACCAAACGCTCGCAATCAGCTTGGCTCGCGTTGCGCTAAGCATGCCGCACGAGGATCATGATGAGCGCTGATCGCTCGTGTCTTGGGCTTGCCGCAGCCCTTGGCGGCCAAACAAACCCTCCTTGCCGCTATGGTTCTGGATGGACAGATCATTGATGCCGACCTCGTCATGGGCGCAATCGATCAATGGCTGGCCGCGGCGGGGAGTGATCCGACGACAGCGTGGCACAAGCGGCAAAATACTTGGGAAATCGAGCCGTGGCTTGAGCTGCTGCCATTCACGACACGTCCAGATGCCGTGTTCGATGGCTTGACAAAGGTCAAGGCATTCTACGGCCGCGACTGGACGCAACGGTGGGAACGCGTGTTAACCGCGGTAGCCGCCGTGCCGGATGCAGCGGGTATAGCTCTGCTAACGAGCCTTGCACGCGCGCACAAGGATATCGCCGACGAGCATGCGTGGATGCAGGCGATCCTCAACCGAGGCACTCTCGAGTCCGTGCTCCTCTACGTCGATCTGTTTATCGAGCGCATCTTGGGGACTGAACCTCACGGTGCCGACGCGTGGCATGTCGGCCGCCAATTGGCGAAATATGCGCAAAGCCTTCCTGAGCTGAAGCCTCATTTGAGGAGGCGGTACGAGACGGTTGGCAACGGTCTAGGCCGGACGATGCTGGAGCATTTCTTTGGCGAAGCGGCAAGCGACGAAGATCTTCTTGCCATGGTCAAGAAGTACGCTGCGAACAGCCAGGCCTATGATGGGCAGATGGCGCGTGCCGTAGAAGCCGTGGCGGTTGACAAGGTGCCTGTCGCCGAAGGCTCGAATTCGTACAGCATCTATCCTGCTCCGGTAGGAAGTTTGCGCAAGGCGCTCTTCGATCTGCTCAACGGTTCGCCGACGGAAGCGACCATCGCGAAAAGATGCCTGGAGGCCATCGACAAGCTTCGGGATGAACATGGTATCGCAGCCAACGATACGCGGCACCCCGACGTGATGTCCGAGCGGCCATGGCCGCCCGATGTAGAGATTTCTTAGCGCCGCGCTGCGTGGAGCCGCCGTGGGTGCTGGCCAGCTCAACAGCGGCCCTGCCTGCCTTCGACTGCGGTCACCGAGACCTGGATGCTTGCCACTAGACCTGCGCCATTCTTCAAATCACCCGCAAAACGCTGTGGGTTGCCGGGATAGTAGCAATGACTGCGGCGAGTGGAAACGCCAGAGACTCAAGAGTCTCGCCTGAGACTGATTTCAGATCGACAACTGCCGTTTGTGAGCCGTTCTGAGTTCCTCCGCTCCCTGACCATGTCCATTCTGCGACGCAAGTGTCAGGTTTTTTCACGATTGTCGACGATCGAGACACTTACGGCGCGCATTGCTTCGAGCTCTACGGCGTTAGGACCTGGTTGGGGGGATTCTGGACCTACGTGATGGCGCACCAAGGTGCCCCGTCGTGGATGTCGCCGGTCGCCGTGAGCTTGGTACTCGCCGTCGTTTCCGTGCCCGCCAGCATTCTCGGCAACGAAGCCGCGCTGAAATTCGACCGCCACCGGGCCATCACGGCGGTGATGATCGCCTCCGCGTCGGGTGGCGGTGCTGATCGGTTTGAACGTCGGTGCGCCGGCGTGAGCTGTCGTTTCGAGAATGCGCTGACGTGCAGAAGTGCTTTTCCCCAGGTGGCAGCCTCGACCTGAGCCGCACTGCGATCACCGCACTGCCCGACAACCTGTCGGTCGGCGGCAACCTCTACCCGAACCAAATCGCGGTCACCTCAATTCCAAGCACGGCAAAGGTGAACGGCAAGGTCTACCGCATGAAAGCCGCCTAGCGAAATTGAAAGGCGCCTCCGGGCGCCTTTCTTCGTTGAGCAGCTTGCGGCGCAGCTAGCCGTGTCACTAGCCCGCCCAGCGGACTGACAGTCACGCACCGCGCCGCGAAGCGGGACGCAAGGCGATACGCGCCGCCCGGGCGGCTGGAGATGCTCCGGTCTTAGATTGACAAGTTAGGCGTGTACACCCATCTCCTGGAGCGACAATAGCCCTCAGGGAGCCGGGATGGCTTCGATCTATGCGCTATATTCCTGTCGTGACGGGGGAGTGCGGTACGTCGGATTGACGACCGGCACCACTGATCGGCGTTTCGACCAGCACCGCCGGGGGCCATACGACGGCATAGGCGTCGTGCGAAGCTGGATGCACGACGAATGGCGGGACGGCTTTCCGGTTCGCATCGCATTGCTGGAGCGGTGTGAATACAACGTCGTCGACGAACGCGAAACTCACTGGATCAACCTGTTCGACAATCTCTTGAACGAACGAAAATACTACCGGCCAAACCTGCCGGAGTCCTACAGAGCAAGGACGCCCAAAATCCCCAGCATCAATGCATACGTACGGAATCATAATTTCAACTCCGAGGGTAGACATGGTGTCCACTATCGGCACAGCATTGACATGTATTTTGTCCTCGTGCCGGATCGGCGCGAAGGCCTCCGCCCTTTGATTGGCGACGAGCTTCCCGGAGGGAGCCGACCGATGTGGTTTTCTGATCTGGCCCGGGCGCTCAACGCGCGCGACCGGTATCGCAGCTTTTTCCCAAAAGATCAGTGGCCGCGCGATCGACTATCCGTAGCAGCTTAGGCATTCTTAGCCGACCAAGGAACCTGTTCGCCGGTCGGCAGTAGCAGGGTTTGCTCGCCACCCAGCTCAATGTCGCGCTCATTCAACCCGGAAAACGGAGACCTTGCTTTCAGAGCTTCTATCGGCATTTGCAGTCGTGTCGTCATTAAGGAGCCCCATTTAGGTTCACGACCGCACTGTGATCGTCCTACTCTTCAGCTGCAATCGTCCAAAAGGGCAGCGCCGTCGCTACCTCTATCGCGCTTTGCCTGCGAGCCTTGTATTTTACCTTACCATCGACGAACTCGACCGGACCAAATACGGTGAACCAGTCCATGAGGGGGTGGGTGTCCATAATCGCAGGAACCGCGGCTATCAAACGATCAATGAGCCTGACATCGCCGTACTTCTCGACGTGCGCCAGCACAGAACACGCGACCTGATGCAGGTCCTGGCGCAACTCCATCAGCTCCGCGTTGAGCGCGCCAAAATCAAGCTTTTTGGGCAAGTCGCCGAGAGTGAACGGAGCGCCGAATTCCTGCTGCTGCACCCTCAGCAGACCCGTGTCTGTACGCCGGCGTTTGAAGTCGTCTATCAGCATCAGAATCGGTCGAGCATGGTTCATCTTTGTCACTTGGCTTCCCCCACCCTCACCAATCCGAGCCGGCCGCTGCTTTTTGGCGTAGTCATCGTAAAATCTTAAATGCGACAATGCGATTAACCCAGCTTTCGGAATCGATCGACCAATTGACCGTACCGAGCACCGTTTCCACCGGGAAAATGCTGACACCATGCAGCAAGGAATCGTTTTTCTAATTCCGGCCTCTTTTCACGCCGCAGAATGATGGCAATGCGCCAGGGATAGTACGGCGCGGGCACTTCACCCACCTTCAGATACCTGGCGAAGGACTCGGCAACGATGGCCGTCTGCTCGCCAAGATCGTTATCAATTGCTTTTAGATGATTTCGGAATTCGCCTTCATCCAGTGAAAGGAAGGCTGGTCCGGACGACGCTTGATTCCAGATTTCGCCGGTTGCAACCATTCGCTCGACCACAGCATGCTGGTTGGCGGACAAATCAGCGATCTCTTGACGGGACAGCGGAGGCATCTGCTCCATGCACTCGATCAGTACGAGCAGTGCATCGTAGTCGACTTCACTCGCCTTGGTTTCAGACACGATGGAAGGCCCCTTCTCTCCTCCCAACGAGGGCACCTCTATGCTTCAAGCGCATTGATGACCCTCAGCGTCCGGCGCACATAGCCCTTGAGTTCGGTGTCGTCGATCTGATCCGGCGTGGTGTCGTTGTTATCTTCGCCGTGATGATACTCCGCCGAATAACCATTGATTTGATCGAGCTCGTCATAAAGCGCCGCAGCCGGGTGGGTTGCGCCGCCCTCCCGTATCTTGCGCACCATGTCACCCAGCCAGTCATTATCCTGAAAAGAGCTGGGGAACGTGGTCCGGCAATAGGCCTCAAGCACCACCCGCATTTTGCGCACTATATCCAGCAGATTGCCCGATCCGTTCGACACGAAGCTGCGCAGGTCGTCGGTATCGGTGAGAGTTCGGCCCTGGCATGCCCTCTCTATGTCGACCTCCGCCAGCTTCGTTCCGAGCGCCCGGTGATCCGACAGCATGAAGCAGATGCGTTCGGACGAGGGCGCCCTCGCCCAGAGCTGTTTGAGAAAGGTGGGTCGTGCGAAAGGACAATCAGCTGCTTGCAGGCGCGCGCCACCCGCATGATTTCATGGCCTGTCTGCCGGCGCCGGTACACGTCCTGGCTGGTGAAGGGATCATCGAAGACGACGATCTTGTTAGCCAAGTCGGCATCCTGCTCCAGACCGGCCAGGAAGAACGATAGAGCCAGGGTCATCTTGTCCCCGGCACTCAGTGTATTCTTGAAGCTCGGCTGCGTTTCCGGGGTGCGGCTGCCACCAACATCAACGGGAGTACCGTTGATGACGAGCTGATACGAGGTGCTCGCTATCCCGCTTGGATAGCTATGGGTCGTTTGCGCGATCCTGAATCCGGCGTTGAACAGGTCGAGAAGCTCGTTGATGCGGTTCTGGTAAGGCGCAACGACAGTTCTTGTATGTTCGTTGAGTTCAGCCCGGATCGCGCCTCGTTCTTCATCAATGGCTGCCTTTTCCGCCACCAACCTGTTGTGTTCGTCGCACAGCGTCGAAACGGTCGGCGTATGGCGAGCCTTCACGGCCTGAAGATGACTTCGACGCTGCTTGGCCCCTTCGAGATCAGCCGTGCCGAGTTCCTGCTTCTTCGCGACGATCGTGGCATTCGCCCGCGCGATCTTTGCATTAAGTTCAGCCAGGTCCTCGAAAACCTTGCGATAGGCTTCAACGGCAGCTTCGCAAGTCGGCGGGACGTCAACCACCTCCAAGGGAGCGCGCGCCTTGCGATCAAGCAAGTCAAGCAGCTCTCGGCGAAGGTTTCGGACCGCGTCATCGAATGCCGGCGGCAGCTTGAGGCCGTCCCAGTCAAACGAAACGTATTCCTTCCAGAATTCGACGCCGGAATTGTTTCGCTCAGCCTTTGCGGCCTGGGTAGCGATGAAGCCTTCCCCAAAGTCCGACGTAATACGCTCGCGCAGAGCCGATACGTCGTTGTGCAGCCGAGCGTATTCGTCGCTGAAAACGGCGCGGAACGCTTTTACGAGCGGTAGCCCCGCGATCCCCTGCCCGCAAAAAGGACAGTCATCATTGGCTGTCATTCGGCCTGCAATATTGACCCCCTAAGCCGGGGGATCGGCGTCCAAAATTGACCCCCTACAGATTGGTCTGTTGCGCTGCCTGCTTTGGAACGAAGCAGGTGGTGGGGGATGCTGATCGTGGAGACGATTGCCCGGATCCGGCGCGAGCACTTCATCAAGGGCAAGACAATCAAGGAGATCGCCCGTGACCTGAAGGTGTCGCGGAACACGGTCCGGAAGGTGCTGAGGTCGGGAGAGACCTCCTTCGAGTACGAGCGGCAGGTGCAGCCGCGGCCAAAGCTGGGACGATGGGCAGTAGAGCTTGACGGATTGCTGGCGGCGAACGCGGCCAAATCGGCTCGTGAACAGCTGACGTTGATCCGGATCTTCGAAGAGCTGCGCGGCCGCGGCTATGACGGCGGTTACGATGCGGTGCGGCGTTACGCCAGGCGGTGGAGCAAAGAACGCGGGCAATCGACCGCGGCCGCTTATGTCCCGCTGAGCTTTGCCCCAGGCGAAGCCTATCAGTTCGACTGGAGCCACGAGGTGGTCTTGCTGAGCGGCACCACGGTAATGGTGAAGGCCGCCCATGTCCGGCTCTGCCACAGCCGCATGCTGTTCGTGCGGGCCTATCCGCGGGAGACGCAGGAGATGGTGTTCGACGCCCACGACCGGGCGTTCGCCCTGTTCAAAGGTACCTGCACCCGCGGCATCTACGACAACATGAAGACTGCCGTAGAGACGATCTTCGTCGGTAAAGGGCGTCTCTACAATCGCCGCTTCCTGCAGATGTGCAGCCACTATCTGGTCGATCCGGTCGCCTGCACGCCAGCGTCGGGCTGGGAGAAGGGGCAGGTCGAGAACCAGGTCGGGCTGGTCAGGGAACGCTTCTTCACGCCGCGGCTGCGGTTCAAAAACCTCGACGAGTTAAACGCCTGGCTGCTCGACAAATGCATCGCCTACGCCAAGGCTCATCGCCATCCGGAGCTGGTCGATCAGACGATCTGGGAAGTGTTCGAAGCCGAACGCCCCAAACTCGTTCCCTATGCCGGCCGCTTCGACGGCTTCCATGCGGTGACGGCATCGGTCTCGAAGACCTGCCTGGTGCGCTTCGACAACAACAAGTACTCGGTCGCAGCCAGCGCAGTCGGACGACCGGTCGAGGTTCAAGCCTATGCCGATCGCATCGTGATCCGTCAGGATGGATGCATCGTTGCCGAGCACCCGCGATCCTTTGGCCGCGGCGATACCGTCTACGACCCCTGGCATTATGTGCCGGTGCTCGCCCGCAAACCCGGCGCCTTGCGCAACGGTGCTCCCTTCAAAGACTGGGTGCTGCCGGCCGCGATCGAGCGGATCCGGCGCAAGCTTGCCAGCACCGACGATGGCAATCGGCAGATGGTCGACATCCTCAACGCGGTGCTGACTGACGGTCTGCCCGCGGTGGAAGCGGCCTGTGCCGAAGCGCTCGGTCATGGCGTCCATTCCGCCGATGTCGTGCTCAATATCCTGGCCCGTCAACGTGAACCCGCCCCACCGGCCAACATCATGACGCCGGCCGCACTGACGCTCCGTCATGCACCGATCGCCGATTGTGCCCGCTACGACAACCTCCGGAGGACCATCTGATGGAACGAACCCAAATCTTCGACCTCATGGGCGAACTGAAGCTCTACGGCATGAAGGCCGCCTTCGACGAGATCATGGCAACCGCCGTCAAGCGCCAGCACGAACCTCAGCGCATTGTCGGCGACCTGCTCAACGCCGAGATCAACGAGAAGCAAGCAAGGTCGATCAAATACCAGCTCACCATTGCCAAGCTGCCGCTTGCCAAGGACATCGCCGACTTCCAGTTCGACGGCACGCCGATCAATCAGACGCTCGTCAATGATCTCGCTGGCGGCGGCTTCATCGCCCAACAACGCAACGTCGTGCTGGTTGGCGGAACCGGCACAGGCAAGACCCACCTGGCCATTGCCATCGCCAGAAGCTGCATCCGATCCGGTGCCCGCGGCCGCTTCTTCAACGTAGTCGACCTCGTCAATCGCCTCGAGACCGAGACCCGCAACGGACGGCAAGGACGGCTCGCCGAGCATCTGACCCGGATGGACTTCATCGTGCTGGATGAACTCGGCTATTTGCCCTTCGCCCAGTCCGGTGGACAGCTTCTCTTCCACCTCGTCAGCCGGCTCTATGAGCGGGCCTCCATCATCGTGACCACCAATCTCGCCTTCGGCGAATGGCCGAGCGTGTTCGGCGACGCCAAAATGACCACCGCGCTGCTCGACCGATTGACCCATCACTGCGACATCGTCGAGACCGGCAACGACAGCTGGCGATTCAAGAGCCGAGACGACGATCACGCCACCCGCGCTCGTCTCGCCTCCGCTATCCCGGCCAGCTCCGACGAGACGAGCGCTACCAGCAAACCCCGCCGCACGAAGGGGTCAAAATTGGACGCCGATGAGGGGTCAAATTTGCAGGCCGATTGACACATTGGCGAAATTCAAGCCGGTCGACACCCAATTGCCGCCACCGTTCTTCATGTTGTGAGAGGCGAAGTGCTTTTCGATCATCCGCTCCGCATCATCAGCAATTCCATCAAGCGTTCGGCGCAGCGTTTCCCGTATTCCCGACGGAAACGTGTGAAGGTCGAACGTCGACAGTTCCGGGCGCGCAAGGATCGTGTCGATATGGGTAAGGGCTGCCACTTCGACTTCTTGCCTGTCAATCTCGGCGTCGATGTCCGCTTGAGGCTCCAGGTTCAGGAACGTCTCAAGTGACATTCCCGTGCCGAGATGAGGCTGCAAGCTCCTCGTTGAAGCAGAAATCTCGGTTCGTTCGGGCGCGACTGTCTGCGGCAAGCTCGGAATCACGTTCGGCCAGCCCGACCCCGGCGCTTCCTACGATGATCCGGTAGAGGTTGCGCTTCTGGGCGACATCGACGACTTCACCGGCGTGAACGTTCTCTGCGACAAAGACGCCATCAAAGATGCTGAAGGAGGGTTTGGCTTCGCTCCAGCGCCCCCCATCGAACCGGATGACCCCGGTATCAAACAGAAGCTCGACCTTGCTGGCCTCCGTGATCCCGAGCGATTTTCGGCCGATGAGTTGATCGGGCTGCCCGGTGTGAAGGGAGCGTAGGACGGCACACAGCGTGCTTTTGCCAAACCCGTTGGCGCCCGAAATGAACGTATGCTTGAACAATTGTGGGTTTGGTGAACCCGCGGAATTACGAAACCGCCCGATATTCTTGATGGAAATAAACTTCGTCAGCATTCATGCCCCCTTGAATGCCCTGACTCTAGGTTGTAGCCGGGCGCAAATAAAGCCGAGCTATAACCTGCTCAACAATTTCCTTGAAGAGGACGAAAGGCTGAGGCCCTGCAGATGGCGAGCGGCTGCTGAACTACGTCCGCGTTTCTCCACTCAAAGCTTCGAGGCTACCCTCGACAGCCTCAACCACCTTGGCTTTGGTCATCTCCTTCTGCGCCACGGCGATTCCCGCATTCATCATCGAAACCCCTAGCAGGCCCGCCGGAATGCCCTGGTTGACCATCATCGTGCCCTGCGCTGTCATGAACTGAGCGAGCACAGTCAGCGTTGCCGGATAAGCCGGGTGCCTCCGCCGCTCCTCGTCGATCAGCTGGAGCATGGCGTTCTCGGTGTAGTCTTGGATCGCTGCTCCCAACAGCGCGGCTATCAGGTTGTCGGTGGGAATCCCGCACTTTCTGAGTACATCAGCCATGTAGAGAAACTGCCGTTGCAGGGCTGCCGTCTTTTCCTGGCTGTCCAGGGCTTCCAGTTCCTTGATTGATGCAGACGTCGACATCACCGGAAACGGCACGTCTCTCAGTTCAAAATTGACACTCGGCATCGCTATCTCCTCGATGGAAACTGCAACTCGATGATCCTCGGCCAGTCCGTCATCTTTGGGCAACGCGTCTGTCCGCATACGAACGGCAGTGCCCTTTCGTCCACATGATCAAGCTCACCGAGGCGCGCAGCATCACGCCCTACAAGTGGTGGCTGCATCCGACCGAAGTACGCTAGGACTAAGCTCTTCAGAGCCGCCAGGATCTCCGCCGCCGAAAGGCTCGGCCCGACATGAAAAAAGGAGGCTGCATTATCCGCTCTTGCGCTGCTCGCAGGCGCTGGGCAAAGCCGGTCACGATATCTCGCGCAGGCAGCAATTGGGGCTGGCTGGAAGTCGCGAGCATAAAGTACTCGCGCGGCATTTGAACGACCACCGCATATCTTCCCGCGCGCCCGGGAAGCAAGCACCACAGTGCGTCTTTGGTGCCATCAGGAGCCACGTCTTCGCCGATCCCACGAAAATCGAAGATAACAGGAGCTGAGCTCTCAACCCAAAGCGGGGAAAAGCACTCTTCTGGGAAGTCCAGAAGGAAATACCCCTGATAGTCTGTGGTTCGCAGGTTGGCCTTGTTTTTCAGAAACCGGGAATAATCCCGTTGCAGGCGGGTGCCGTCGACGACCCAAACCATGTTGCCGTAAAAGCGCTCGCGCGCGGTCTGCTCTAGCGGGTTGAGGTGCGAATGTTGGAACTCGATGACCAGGCCATGCTCGGTCCGCACATCCGCGATGTGCTTCTCCCCAGATTGCCCGTCATGCTGGATGAACTCCTGCCACTCAGTGGGAAATTTGTTCTTCCAGGCCCGATGCCATTCGGTTTCGGGTTCTATCCAGGAATCGCAATTCCTAATGGCCTTATGCGCCCAATGAGGAATCCGTGCGAGGCGCACTTGGCTATCACGTAGCTTTCGCACCTTGGGCACGATCCAAGCCCTTGAGGAAAGGCCTCAACGCGTTGGCCATCTACCAGAGCGAATTTCATGTTTCACATCGCCTTTCAGTGATTGGTAGGGTGCACCTCACCGAACCTCTTTGGCTAGAGGAAACGATGACTGAAGACGGCGAAAGGCCGGAAACGAGCGAGCAATGACAGACATCTTCAAATTCTGGTCGATGATCGGCAAAGCCGACACGATCCATCCGCTGGACCGCCCGGTCTTTGCGCGCCTCAATGACTCGCACGGCTTTGATCTGAGGTGTCTGCCGGCCAAGTTCGGCGGGAAACTGCGGACGGCTCCGATTGTGCTGCTCTATCTGTCGCCCGGGTTCTCGGAAACCGACGTCAAGATCGCCAGATCGAAGGAAGGACAGGAGCGGTACGTCAAGCAGCGCACCGGTAGGCTCGGGTTCACCGACCATCACCCGGAAGCCGCCAGATGGCGCAGAGAGCGCCTGGCGTGGCTGGGCGAACCGGAAGTCATCAAGGACAAGGTCGCCATCGCCAACATCGGGGCTTACCACTCGCGCACCTTCACCGATCATCATGTTCTCGCCGCCCTTCCCTCCAGCCGGGCAATGCTCGACTGGGCGCAATCAATCCTGTTTCCACAGGCAGAGCGGGGTGAGCGCATGGTCGTCTGCCTGAGGGCCGCTAATTTCTGGGGACTTGAAGCCGGGCGTCGGTATGGCAAGGCGCTGTTCGCGCCGCAGACGACGCGCAGCGGTCATATGCGACGAGGAAAACTGCGCGACGACATCGAGCGGACGGCCAGGCGCTACGTCTAGGGCCGGCACATTTCGAGCTGTTGCGTGATGGGGTTGGCGCGGAACGTGTAGTAGTGCGCCGCGTCACATACTTCGTTGCCGGTATTGTTGAGTGCCAGCGTGCCAGAGATTCGTACCGTCCCGCTCGTCTGCTCGGCTATCATGTTGACGCTGCCGCTGACGATGCGGTCGCCGGCGCTACCGGCGCCCGTGATGCTCACGCCGTTCACCGACTAGTAGCGCTGATGGTGCCGGAGACCTCGAGTGGGGCAGTGGGGCTGTATGTATTATTGCCAAAGCCGATGGCCGTGTAGCTGCTTAGAATACTCGTCCCAGAAACAACGAGGGTCGCCGAAGGTGAGCTGCTCGTGGTTCCCACCTCCATGCCGCCCGCAAACATGCCCAGACCGTCTGCACGGATCTTTGCTCTCAGGCTTCCAGCCGCAATACCTTCAAAGAAGACATTCGCGCTGCCAGTGGGATTATCGGTTAGTGCCTGGAACATGGCGCTTCCGTAAGAGTACCCCGCGCCGGATTGGCGGGCGGTGAAGAATGGGCCCCCGTAGGAGGAGGCGATGTGAGCAAAGCCGATGGTTGACGAGGTTGAACTCCCCAGCAGCGTAATTTGCAGCGGCGCCGCAGGAGCGGCCGTGCCGATGCCGACGTAGCCGTTCGTGCCGTTGATATAGAAAGCTGGGTTGCTCACCGAGTTGGTGTTGCTGGCCGTCGTCACCATCACGCTGCCACTGACATGAAGAGTCGCGCTGGGAATTGTATTAGAAGCAGTCCCCACGCCGAGATTACCACCCCCCGCGTTAATAACGAAGTGAGAGTTGGTGGTGCGGTTGATGTGGAAGATGCCATTTAGTCGGTCAATCCAGCCACCTTGCGAGTCGATTTTCCATATCCGTGAGTTGGTTGTATTCGCGAGAATAATTTGCGGCACTGCCACTCCATTTAAGTAAATTCCGGTAGTGCTGATAGTCCCAGTTGTGCTTATGCCGATGGTGACGAGGCCGCGGGCCGGATCAAACCAACCGGTATTGATGCCGCTCTGCGTAAGCGACACATAACCTGTGTCGCTTACGGCTAGCATCGAGGTCGTACCGCTGATGATGCGGTCGGTGCTCGCGGCGCCGACGTTGGTTAGGCCAGAGCCATCGCCAATAAACTTGCTTGCTGACAGATTGCCGCTGACGCTGACATCTCCGGCCGTGGTCAGGCTCGGCGCCCAGGTCGGGCAGCCAATGTCGCCCGGTCGCGAGTGGTCGCCAATACAAAGCCGGTTGGTATTGTTGCCTAGCGTCGAGGAGATGGTGGCTATGTTGCCCCAGTCCGCCGCCACGGCAGAGCCAGCCACAGAGGCCAGCAACAAACCGAGCAACATAGAGCGCATGCTCCACAATACGGCGTGACCGGCCAGGCTGTATCGCCAGCCGTCTAGTGACGAAACGCTGCTTCGGGGAGCGAGCCGTCTGCCAATCCGTTCGTGAAGCGATGTTCGGTGTAGGCCCGCCACTCGGCGGATGCTTCTGTCTTTAGACGCTCGAAAAAACTCACGATCTTTTCGCCTCGCTTGCCCCTCCATGAACGTCTTTGGCTCGCCGATAGCGCATTGCGAACCGGGTCCATGCGACCTTTACAGGCCGCCGCGTTCAGCCGGGGGAATTCGCTTGCCGTCAGTCGCTGGGCTGTCGGGACTGACTCGCGCCCACGTTATCACCGCCACAAATCGCGTAGGCCTCGGGAGCAAATTCGTCAGGTTGAGTGATGTCGCAAACCTATGACCCCGTCATTACGAATTTAGAACCAGACTGCGTTTCCGTCACCGCGGTAGCTACATGGTAGCTAGCAATCATGGGCTTCGGGCGAAGGCTAGGATAAGTCATTGATTTCGCTGGTACAGTTGGGTGGGCTCGAACCACCGACCTCCTGTTCCACAGACAGGCGCTCTAACCAACTGAGCTACAACTGCATCCTGACGCAACGCCCCAACCCGAAGGGGGGCGGCGATTTCGGGCGGAAACTAGGTGCAACGCCGCGCTTTGGCAAGGCTTTAACGCGGGCTTTCGGCCCGCATTTCACGCCGTTGGATAACCGATTTTCAAGCAAAAAGGCCCGGACCGCCTTGGCCCGGGCCTTTCGCTGGTCTCTTGCAAGCTAAGATCAGGCAGCCGGCTTGTAGAACTTCGAGGCGTTGGCCTTGATCGGCTCGGCGGCCTCAGCGGCGACTTTCTGGCCGAGCTCGGCCAGTTCCTTGGCCTGCGCGGTGTAGGTCTCGAACTGCTTGCGGGCTTGCGACGTCCACAGCTCGACCGCTTCGGTCGGCGACTTCACGCTGAACAGCTCCTGGGCGAAGTCGAGCGACGAGGTGGTGTTGGCCTTGAAGAACTCGATCAGCTTGGCCGAATACTCGCTGGCGCCCTTGCTCACCGAGGTGAACACGGCCTCGACGGTCGAATTGTGGGTCTCGGCGGCGTCCTTGAATTTGGCGTAGCTGTCGCGGGCCTGCAGCACGCCCTTTTCAGCGAACGCACGCATCTGCTCGGGGACCTCGAACGGGATGATCGAGGCGGAAAACGGATCGGACGGGTTGGTCATACGTGTAATCCTTCGCAACGGGTGAGTAGATGTGACCATTGCGGACGCCCCGGAGCCAAAGAGGCCGGGAGCGCTGAAATGGATCACGCTGCCTTCGATTCACGGGAGTGCCCTTTTTGTTGGGCGCGCCTAATAAACACCCATATCATGTCAATTTTGTGCAACGCAACGTAAGATCGTGTGCGACGCGTTATTTTTATGTGGCGAAATATAGGGGTACCGCGGCCGACCGAGGCTGGGTGCACCAAGGTCGGCTGCGGTCCAGCCGCCGTCAGTTCTCCGTCAGTTCTTGGGCTTGACCGCATCCATCGCGGCGCGGCTGACGGCCTGCCCCATCTCGCTGGCCTGCTCGGCGAGCGAGCGCATCTGGCCCTGCACATATTCGCTGTGCAGCCTCATGACCTCGTTGAGGTCGTTGGCCTTGAGCAGCGACTGGGCGTAGTCCAGCGACGACTGCACGTTCCTTTCCGCATATGACAGCGCCTTGGCGGAAAGGTCCTTGGCGCCGGCCCGCATCTCCGCGTTGCGCTCCTCGATCTTGCCAGCGGTGTCCCTGGCGTTGGTCACGAACTGCTCGAACGCCTTGCGCGCCTGATCAAAGCTCGCCTCAGCCATCGATCGCATGTCCTTGGGGATTTCGAATTTGGGAATCTCGAAATGGTCACGCGCGTTGTCGCTCATGGTCGTTCTCCCTCGCTTGGTGATCGGCCCGCCGGTTGGCTCCGATGGCCTGCGGCAGGTTATATCGCGGACTGCAATCGCAGGTGTGACGCGGAGCCGCCCTGGTTCCGCAATCACGCGCCGCGCAGCAGCCTATGCTCGACAACGCCAAACGGCGGTGGATCGTTCAGCCAAGTTAACGTTATCCCGGCTTTGGCTGACGCAGGCTGGCTCGGGACATGGACCTGCCGCCCCCCAGTTGCGATACTAACCTTCTGTTAAGGCTGTCGTCCTGCGGCTGCCGGCCCCCTCGGCAAAGCTAAGGAAGAAAGCCCAACCCATGCGGTCAAATCTGGCGTGATGAGCGACGCGGAATTCCAGATCCAGGCACTCGGCGATGTGAGGCTGATGGATCATGCGACGAGCGCCCAGCCGGCATGGCTGTGGTCGGCTGACGGCGCACGGATCCTGTGGGCCAATCCGGTCGGGGTGCAGGTATTCGGTGCCGCCAATGGCGCCGAATTGGCAAAGCGCGCCTTCGGCCCGGCCGATCCGCATCGTCGTCAGGTCGCCCGCCTCGGCCGCAGCCTCGCCGCGACCGGCGCCATCAGGCTGGAGCGGCTGCCCGGGTTTGGCGCGGCACCCGGAATGCTCGGGACCTGCGGCTGCGCGCGGCTCGAGCTGTCAGACGGCAGCCACGGCATCCTGGTGTCTGCGCTCAATGCCGGCGGCCGCGGCATGACACTTGCCGAGCGATTGCTGCGGCTGGTGCAGGGGCTAGACCGGCCGGCGGCCGCCTTCAACGGCGACGGACTTTTGATCGCAGCCAATGAGGCGGCGCGGCCGCTGCCCGGCCTGCACGATCTCACCGAGGCCGGCCTCGATGCCGCGCGCGGCGAGGCGCTGGCGCAGGGCCGCGCGTCGGCCAGCACAGCTATCGGCCGCGTCGCGCTGCAGCGGATCGGCTGCGGCGCCGATCGCGCGCTGGTCGCGCTGATCAAGCCGGCGCCACATCTCGCCGCAAAACCGGCGGCGCCGATCGTGCCCGAGCCGGTTGCGCCGGTGACAGCAGCACCGGAAACGCCAGCGCCCGCGGCAGCGACGCCGCAAGAGGCAGCGGCAGTGGAGCCGCCGCCAGCGCCGGCCGTTGTCGAACAACCTGTTGCGCAGGACGAAGCCGCCGCGCCGGCCAGCGAAGCGCCGGCCACCATCACGCTGTTCGATGCGCTGGATCCGCAGCCCGGAGAAGCAGCCACAGCCGAGCCGATCATCAGCGTGGCCGAATCCGAGCCCGCGGACGCCGCTCTATCTCTCGCCGCGCCAGAACAGGCGCACGCAGAGACAGCGCCCGTCGAGGCCGCGGCCTTCGACACAACGCCTGCTGAAACTCCCGCCGTCGAGGAGCCGCTGTCGGAAGCGCTCATCGAGATGCCCGCTGAGGCGCAGGCCGAACAGCCCGCGGATGTTGCGACGTCTCCCGCGCCAGCAGAACAGGCGCACGCAGAGACAACGCCGGTCGAGACTGCGGCTTTCGGCACCGCGCCTGACGAAACTCCCGCCATCGAGGAGCCGCTGTCGGACGCGCTGATCGAGGTGCCCGCTGAGGCGCAGATCGAACAGCCTGCGGATGTTGCGACGTCTCCCGCGCCAGCAGAACAGACGCACGTCGAGCCGGCGCCGGTCGTCGAGCCCGCGCATCTCGACACCGCGTCAGCCGACACTTCCACCATCGAGGAGCCGCTGTCGGAAGCGCTGATCGAGGTGCCCGCTGAGGCGCAGGTCGAACCGCCTGCGCCTGCCCCCCCGCGCGATCTCGAGGGGACGGCAACCGCGCCGGCCGCCGCGATATCATCCCCGCCGGCCGATCACGCGCCCTCGCCCTACGCGATCGCGGATGCGCCCCTTCCGCCGCCCGCCGCCGAGCCGGAGCCCGCGACGCAGGCGGCGGTGAAGCCATCATGGCTCGACGAACCCTTGCCGGTACGGCGGCATCCGCTGCGCTTCATGTGGCAGATGGACCATGAGGCGCGCTTCTCGCTCGGCTCCGACGAATTCACCCGCCTGATCGGCCTGCACACTGCCGCCGGCTTCGGCCGGCTGTGGAGCGACATCGCCGCGAGCTTTGGCCTCGATCCCGAGGGCCGCGTCATGCAGGCGTTCGCCAGCCACGACACCTGGAGCGGCATCACGCTGCATTGGCCGGTCGACGGCGGCGGCCGGCTGCCGGTGGAACTGTCCGGCCTGCCGGTGTTCGACCGCAACCGGAATTTCGCCGGCTATCGCGGCTTTGGTGTGTGTCGCGACCTCGACGGGCTTGCGCGACTCGCAGCAATGCGCCGCTATGAGTTCTTCAGCGGCGCGATCGCGCCGCAATCCTTGTCGGCCGATGTCGCGCCTGCGCCGCGCACCGATGCGCCGCCCGGGCCCGCCGCCCCGCCGCATGACAATCCTCCGCCGCACGCGGAGCCGCCGCCCGACACGACCGCAGCCGCACCACTCGAGGAATTGACCGAGCCGACAGCAACAAAGACTTCACACCAAGCCGATCCGGATCACGCCGTGGAAACGAACGAGGAAACGCGCGAAGTGCGTCACGACCCGCCACCGAACGTGGTGCAGTTCCGCCCCGCCGGCGACACCCGGCCGCCGTCGCTGACGCCGGTCGAGAACAACGCCTTCAACGAGCTCGCCCGCCAATTGTCGGCGCGGCTCGAGAGCGAGGCGGGGCTCACCGCGACAACGAATGAGAGCGCCGCCGCGGAGCCGGTTCCCGAGGAGCCCGACCCGACCGAGCCGCCACAGGAGGCGACGCCGCAGCAAGAGACGGTCGCGCAGCAAGCGCCGCCGACCGACCCGCAAAAGGCCAGCTGGCTCGCTGCGGCCGAGCCGGCGCCGCGCGCCGACTCCCGGCGCGACCGCGCGCTGCTCGATCTTTTGCCGGTCGGCATCCTGATCTACCGGCTCGACCGCCTGCTCTATGCCAACCACGCCTTCCTCACCCGCGTGGGCTATGACAGCCTGCACGGGCTGGAAGCTGCTGGCGGGCTCGACGCGCTCTATGTCGAGCCAGGCGTCTCGCAGGCGAGCAGCACCTCCGGGACCGGCACGCCGGTCACGATCTCGGCGAACCAGAACGGCGGCAGCGACGCAGAGTCGGTATCTGCGGAAGCGCGGCTGCACACCATCACCTGGGACGATGATTCCGCGCTGGCGCTGATCTTCTCGCGCACACTTGAGGAAGATGCCGCGGTCGCCGCCGCGCTGCCCGATCCCGAGCCGGCAGCGATCGCGGAGCCGGTGCTGGCGCCGCCAGAGCCGCAGGCCGGCCACGCCGACGCCGAGGAGCTCGGCGCGATCCTCGACACCGCGGCCGAGGGCATCATCATGTTCGATGCCGAGGGCAACATCCATTCCTGCAACCGAAGCGCCGAGGCACTGTTCGGCTATGACGGCGACGAGTTCATCGCGCACAACCTCGCCGATTTGTTTGCGCCGGAGAGCCAGCACGGCATCCTCGACTATCTCGCCAGCGTGAAATCGGCCGGCGTCGCCAGCCTGCTCGACCACGGCCGTGAGACGCTCGGCCGCGTCCGCCAGGGCGGCATCATCCCGCTGTCGGTGACGATGGGCCGCACCCGCGCCGACGGGCCGAACTTCTTCGCCGTGTTCCGCGATCTCTCGCAGGCCAAGCGAAGCGAGGTCGAGCTGCGCGAGGCGCGACGGCTCGCCGAACGCGCGGGGAACGCCAAGACCGACATGCTGGCGCGGATCAGCCATGAGCTCCGCACCCCGCTCAACGCCATCATCGGCTTTTCCGAGGTGATGATCGGCGAACGGTTCGGAGCGCTCGGCAACGAGCGCTATGTCGAATACATGAAGGACATCCGCGCCTCCGGCGAGCGGGTGATCGCGATCGTCAACGACCTGCTCGACCTGTCGCGGATCGAGACCGGCAAGCTCGACCTCGCCTTCTCCAACCAGAACCTCAACGAGATGGTGGAGAGCTGCGTCGCGGTGATGCAGCCGCAGGCCAACCGCGAGCGCATCATCATCCGCACCTCGCTCGCGCACACGCTGCCGCCTGTGGTCGCCGACGCCCGCGCGCTGCGCCAGATCACGCTGAACCTGATCGGCAACTCGATCCATCTCGCCAATGCCGGCGGCCAGGTGATCGTCTCGACCGCGCTGTCGGATTTCGGCGAGGTGATGCTGCGCGTGCGCGACACCGGCCAAAGCCTCAACGACAACGAGGTCGCCGCCGCGCTCGAACCGTTCCGCGCGCCGACGCCGTCGGATCAGGCCGGCTCCGGCGGCGTCAGCCTGTCGCTGACCAAGGCGCTGGTCGAAGCGAACCGCGCCAAGTTCCAGATCAAGACCGGCGGCCGCACCGGCACGCTGATCGAGATCGTGTTCTCCCACGCCACCGCAAGGGCGTGAGGGGGGCAAGTGCGTGCAGCTGATGTCTTCAGCGCGCGTGTGACGCTTGTGTCTCTTGCCAGCTGCGTGAGGGACGCACCGACGGAAGGGTTCCCTCTCCCCTTGTGGGAGAGGGTTAGGGAGAGGGGTGCCACACGGCGTGCTCTCTCAGTTGGCAATTCAACGACACGAGCAGATTTGCGCGCGCGACGCTTCCGTCAAGCATCTCTCCCGGGGCCACCCCTCTCCCCATCCTCTCCCGCAAGGGGAGAGGGAGCCTGACAAGCGTGCCCTCCTTACTTGGCCGAGCGGCGCATCCGCGTGAATTCAAATCACGCTCCAGTTCGAGCCCCTCCACCCAAGTAGGACCAATGCACGACACTGCGAAGATCTGTCGCGCTTAATCCGCGCCGAACGGCATAAATCTTGCTGCAATTCAGATTGTTTGAAATTCATTGCCTTACCAATTCACCGCCGTTGTCCCCAAGCATTTGGATTTGCCGGATGCGCTGCCTCGTCGTCGCCGACTTGCATTACTCGTTGCCGCAGTTCGACTGGCTGCTGGCGGCCGCGCCGCAATTCGATCTGGTGATCTTCGCGGGCGATGCGCTCAACCTCGGCTCGGCGGTCGATTTCCGCGCTCAGATCGTGGTCGTCACGAAATACCTGTCGCGCCTCGCCGGCCTCACGCGCGTGATCTTCTGCTCGGGCAATCATGACCTCGACGAGCGCAACGCAGAGGGCGAGAAGATCGCGCGATGGGTCGCCGGCATCAGGGAATTCGGCGTCGCCTGCGACGGCGACAATTTGACCGTCGGCGACACGCTGTTCACGGTGTGCCCGTGGTGGGACGGCCCGCTGGTCAAGGCGCGGATCGACGACCAGCTGCGCGAGGCGGCCGCCATCCCGCACCGCCGCTGGGTCTGGGTGCATCACGCCCCGCCGGCGGATTCCCCGATCAGCTGGGGCGGCAAGCGCTTCTTCGGCGACGTCGAATTGCTGCGCTGGATCGAGCGCCACCACCCGGCGATGGTGATCTCCGGCCATGTGCATCAATCGCCGTTCATCCCGAGCGGCTCGTGGTTCGACCGCATCGGCACCACCTGGGTCTTCAATACCGGCCTGCAGCCCGGCCGGCCGCCGGTCTACATCGTGCTCGATCTCACCCAGGACAAGGCGTTCTGGCTCGCCGCCGGCGATGCGCAGATCGTCGATCTCAACGCCCCCCTGCATCGGCCGGCAACGCCGCTCAGCGAGGCGCCGGACTGGCTCACATCCTTGGATCGGATTGCCGATCCGAGCCTGGCGCGACCTGCATCGGCGGCAGGTTGATCATGCTCTGCAGCACCTCGCCGACCATCGCCAGATGGGTGCCGTGGTCGGCATATTGGTGCATCAGGTCGGCCAGATAGGTCGTGGCGACGTGCAGCCGTTGCGCCAGGAGCTGCGCGATCAGCAGCGCGACCGCAGGCTGCTCGCGCAGGAACGACGCCGCGTCGTCGAATTCATACAGCACGCAATCGGACGCCGTGCGCACCTTCGCGCTGTGCGGCCGGTCGAGCAGGACACTCATCTCGCCGAACACCGCGCCGGGCTCGTCGATCACGGCCACCAGACTGTCGCCCTTCACAACCTCCACCTTGCCCTCGAGCAGCACGAACAAATGACCTGTCTTGCCGCCCTCCTCGATGAAATCCGTGCCGGCCGGCAGGCTCCGTTGCGTTGCTCCGCTGCAGTGATCAAGGATCGCGCGCATCTGGCTTCGTCTCCGTGTCCGCCAGACTAGGCAGAGATGCCGTCGAGGTGAAACGGATTAGCTGGGCGTTCTGCCCAAATTGTCGGCAGGCCGCGGCGCGGGCGCGAGGGGCGGCGCCGTCACGCAGTGGGCGCGGCATGCTTGATCGACAGGAAATCGCCGATCGTATCGAGGAACAGTTTTGGCGATTGCAGCTGCGGGACGTGCGCACATCCCGGAATCACCCTGAGCTCGGCCCGCGGCAGTCCGGCGGCCAATTCGTATGACATCGGCGGCGGCGTCGCCTCGTCGTATTCGCCGACCACCACAAGTGCCGGGACGGTCACGCCGCCGAGCTCGGCACGAAGATCGAGGCTCGCCAGCGCATCGCAGGCCGCGCAGAACACGTCGGGATCGGTGCGCAGGAAAGCCTCGCGGCGATCCTGCATCAGCGCCGGATGCTGTGCCTGGAAATCCGGTGCGAACAGCCGGCGCATCGCAACGTCGGTGATCGCGGCGAGCCCCTTCTCGCGGGAGACCCTTGCCATGGAGAGAAACGCCTCGCGGCCCGGCTCGGAGAACGCAGCTCCGGTGTCGGCGAGGATCAGCCGGCTCGCGAGCGCCGGGTGGCGGATCGCCATCTGCAGCGCGACAAACCCGCCATAACCATTGCCAAGCACGATGGCCGGCATGCCATCAGCCGCATCATGCACCGCCTTCGCCATCCGGTCGGCGATGGCAGCAAGGCCGCCTTCGACGGCGGCCGATCGGCCAAATCCCGGGAGTTCCGGCACGATGGTCCGAAACGACCGGGCAAGCTCCGGCACGATCGCATCGAAGCTCGCGCGGTCCGACAGCAGGGAGTGAAACAGGAGCAGCGGCGGCCCCTCGCCCGACTGGGCTGCGTTGACGGTGCGGTTGGCGAAAAGCCTGTCCATTGCCGGTCTCTTTCCAAATCGGGCCGAGGGCTCCGAGGCCCCTTTCGCGACGATTGATAAATCAAATCGGGCTGATTTCAAGCATTTTGGACTTGACGTGATATTTCACAGCTGCAATTTAATAACAGGAGCTCTGAGCAAAATGATCCTTTTGCGCGACAATATCTATGAAAACCTGCGATCTGATATTTTATCATGCCACTTCGCGCCGGGTGATGAAATGCGGGAGCAGGAACTGGCGGAGCGCTACGCCGTCAGCCGCCAACCGGTCCGGGACGCCCTGCTGCGGCTCGAACGCGAGCATCTGGTGACGGTGCAGCCCCGCCAGGGCTACCGGGTCAATCCGATCTCGCTGTCCGACGCGCGAGACCTGCTGCGCTTTCGCCTGGCGCTCGAGCCGGCCTGCGTCGCCGAAGCGATCGAGAGTGCGCCAGACAGCATCCTGAAATCACTCGATGAATTCCGCCGCTTCTCAGGCAGCCATGAGGACTTCATCGCTTACAATCGCGGCTTCCACTCCGCGCTGGCGCACGCATCGGGCAACCGCCGGATGGCGGCGACGCTCTGCGACCTGATCGGTCAGGCCGACCGGCTGGTGCGCGTCAGCGTATCCAACCTGAAGGGCCACGATCCGGCGAAGCTCGTGGCCGAACACGTCGCCCTGATCGACGCCATGCAGCAGCGCGAGGGGCGCACCGCAGCCCGCATCATCAAGGCGCACATCGCCGCCACCGAAAAGCGGGTCCTGCCGGCGCTCAAGCGCAACGCCGTCATCGTCGAAGAGAGGTCATGATGAATATTCCGTCGAAGCCCGCGACGATCGAGGTCGAGATCCACGGCAACTTCATCGACGGACGCGAGGTCGAGGCCGGCAACGGCGAGCTGCTGGACGTCCGTAATCCCGCGACCGGCGACGTCATCGCCCGGATCCCGAATTCGACCGCTGAAGACATCGACCGCGCGATGAAGAGCGCGCGCGCGGCGTTCGAAGGCAAGGCATGGGGCGGAATGGATACCCGCGCGCGTGCCCGGCTCGTCAACAGGCTCGCCGACGCGTTCGAAGCCAATCTCGATACGCTGTACCGGCTGGAGACGTTGAACAACGGACGGCCCGTCAACGAGACCCGCGCGCAGCTGTCGCGGCTGCCGGATTTCTTCCGCTATTTCGCTGGCGTGGCGCTGTCGCGTCGCGATTCCGTCATCCCGGTCGAAGGCTCCTATCTGAACTACACGCTGCGCACGCCGATCGGAATCGTCGCCAACTGCACGCCGTTCAATCATCCGCTGATGATCCTGTGCAAGTCGCTTGCCGTGGTGCTGGCGACCGGCTGCGTCACCGTGGTCAAGCCGTCGGAATACACGCCGCTGACGACGCTGAAGCTCGCCCAGATCTTCAGCGAGGCGGGCCTGCCTCCCGGCGTCTTCAACATTGTGCTCGGCCTCGGCCAGAGCGCTGGCAAGATGCTGGCCGAGCACGGCGACATCAACAAGCTCGTGCTGACCGGCGGCACCGAAGCGGGCCGCATCGCGGGCAGCGCCGCGGCGAAGGTGTTCGCGCACCAGACCATGGAGCTCGGCGGCAAGACGCCGGTGATGATATTCGATGATTTCGACGTCGATCGCGCCGTCAACTACGCCGCATTCGGCGCCTTCATCGGCGCCGGACAGACCTGCGTTTGCGCGTCGCGCCACATCGTGCAGGCCTCGATTTACGACGAGTTCGTCGAGAAGCTGAAAGCCAAGACCCGCACCATCCGCATTGGCGATCCCTTCGATCCGAACACCCAGCTTGGGCCGGTGATCTCGGCGCGCCAGCGCGACCGCGTGCTCACCTATGCGCGCTATGGCCATGAAGACGGCGCGCGGCTCCTCACCGGCGGCGTCGCGGCCAAGGTCGCGGGTCACGACAACGGCTATTTCGTCGAGCCGACGGTGTTCGCCGACGTCAAATCCGACATGCGGATTTTCCAGGAGGAGGTGTTCGGTCCCTTCACCTCGGTGACACCGTTCAAGGACGAGGCCGATGCGTTGCGGCTCGCCAACGACTCGCCGTTTGGCCTCGCCGCCGCGATTCGCACCCGCGACGTCGCGCGCGCCCATCGCGTTGCCGCCGCGGTCAAGGCCGGCATCGTCTGGATCAACGACCACCACCGGCTCGATCCGGCCTCGCCCTGGGGCGGCGTCGACGATTCCGGCATCGGCCGCGAATGCGGCACCGAGAGCTTCGACGACCATTTCAACACCAAGAGCGTGATGGTCGCGACCCACGAACAGCCGTTCGATTGGTACCGCGACACGGCCAGCCAGCGCCGTTTGAACTAGCCACGACAGTCAAGAGCGGCAACCGCCCCACAGATGGCGGGCCGCATCCACGAGGAAACAGTCAAGGGGAGAGCGTACATGTCGACATCGGTCAACGCGGGGAGCCGTCTCGATCGGCTGCCGATCGGACCATTCCATCGCCGCATCATGATCCTGATCGGGATCGGGATGTTCTTCGACGGCTTCGACATCTACATCGCCGGCACCGTGCTCGGCGTGACGCTGAAGACCGGGTTCTCGACGCTCGCCGAGAACGCCGCATTCATCTCCGCAACCTTCGTCGGCATGATGCTCGGATCGTTCGGCACCGGATTCCTCGGCGACCGTTACGGGCGGCGCTTCACCTACCAGTTCAATTTGCTGCTTTTTGGCATCGCGTCCCTGGCGGCGGCGTTTGCCCCGAGCATGGCTTTCCTGATTGCCTGCCGTTTCGTGATGGGCGTCGGCCTCGGCGCCGAGAACGTCGTCGGCTATTCCACGATGACCGAGTTCGTGCCGGCGCGGAGCCGCGGCAAGTGGCTCGGCTTCACCGCCGTCTGCGTCGTGACCGGCCTGCCCGTGGCGCTGTTGGTGGCGTCCGTCGTCGTCCCGCTGTTCGGCTGGCGCGCGATGTTCGTGATGGGCGGCGTCGGCGCCCTGATCGTGTGGTATCTGCGCAAGTCGCTGCCGGAATCGCCGCGCTGGCTGGAGGCGGTGGGACGCACCGCCGAGGCCGAGGCGCTGATGCAGTCGATCGAGAAGGAGGCAGCCCAGGGCCGCCCCTTGCCGGCCCCGGCCGCGGCAACGAAGGCGCCGGTGTCGCCCGATCTTGCCACCCTGTTCACGGCGCCGCTGCTGTCGCGCATGATCGTCGGCGCGATCTGCCTGATCACCATCAATACGCTGCTCTACGGCTTCGTGACCTGGCTGCCGGTGTTCTTCATCAAGCAGGGCCTCTCGGTCGCGACGTCGTTCGGCTACTCGCTGCTGATGGCGCTCGGCGTGCCGATCGGCTCGGCGATCGGCGCCCTCACCGCCGACCGCTGGGGCCGCAAGCCCACGATCATCGGCGCATCGCTGGTCACAATCATCCTCGGCGTGATCTATCCGATGATCTCGAATCCGTTCCTGCTGCCGGCGGTCGGCTTCGCGCTGACCGTCCCGATCTACGTTTTGGTCGCGCTGTTGTTCGGCATCTATATTCCCGAACTGTTCCCGACCGAGGTGCGGCTGCGCGCGTCCGGCATCGTCAACACGCTCGGCCGCGGCGCCACCATCGTGACGCCGTTCCTGGTCGTGATGCTGTTCGAAGCGCGCGGCGTCGCCGGTGTGATGGCTCTGATGATCGGGCTGCTCGTCGTGCAGATCATCACGGTGTGGGCGCTCGGCATCGAGCCGCGGCACCGCAGCCTCGAGGAGCTCAAGGGCGAGGAAGCGCCATCCGCGGTCCCGCAGGAAGCGTCGTGAAACGGAGGGTGCTCCTGCAGCCCACCGCATGATCGTCAAGCATTCCGGCGCCAGACCATGATCCGGAAAAGTGCGAAGCGGTTTTCCGAGAAGATCATGCTCAGACAAAGAGCGAAAGCGCGATGACGATTCAACCCAATCTCATCGCGCTTTAGGCCGGAATGCTTGAACCGAGATTACGCGCGACGAGCAACGCCGTATCGCTCTACGGCTTGATCTCCAGCGTTTGGCGTTTGCCGGCAGCGACGGAGAACGGCTTTTCCACCTTCTGGCCGTCGGCATAGGTCGCGACCGCGACGTTATCGCCGGCGCCGAGCGCGACATTGACGGCTGCGTCATAGGTCACCGAGACGCGCTTGCGCTCGTCATTGATGTCACGCTCGGTCGCGAGAATGCGAAGTTGCGTCCTCATCAACACCTGTCATCGCCCGGTTCGACCGGGCGATCCAGTACGCCGCGGCCTCTCAGCTCATGCAGCGGCGTCTCTGGAATACTGGATCACCCGCTTTCGCGGGTGATGACACTGAACAGGCTGTTTGACATGTGAATCGGAATCCCATTGTCGTCCTGGCGAAAGCCAGGACGACGGCGGTGTGTGTGGCCGCGCGCCGCCCCTCACATCCCGCGCGCAAATCTGCGGAAGCCCGGCGCGCCGGTCAGTGCCTCGAATGCGGTGTCGCGCTTCTCTTCGGCGAAGGAAAAACCGGCCTGGGCGTAGCAGCGCTCGGCCGCTTCGTTGCCGATCACGAACGAGATCGACGCCTGCCCAAAGCCCGCGGCCTTGCCGTCGGCGAGTGCGCGCCCGATCAAGGCCTGCACCAGGCCGCCGCCACGATGCGACGCTTCGGTTGCGACATGCTCGATCAGCCAGTCGCCCTCGCCGCCCTGAACCCAGCAATTGCGGGCATAACCGCCGCGCGCGACGATGGCGGCCGGATCGGCCCCGATCTGTGGCGCCACCTCCTCGATCGCGGCGCGGGCTGCGACGACGGTGCCGGAGGCGGGCAGCGCGCACAGCGCGGCGGCCGGCACGCCATCGACCTCGGCGATCAGGAAATGGGCGACGTGGTACCATGACCGCACCCGCGCAATGGCGAGCCGCGCCATGAAGTCGAGGCATTCCGGTTCGGGACGATCCAGCGCGATGTCGGTCCAGCCGCGCGACAACGGGCCGCGCTGCGCGGCCAGCACGATACGGGCGATGAAGCCGGCGTCGGCGGATCGTGCGGGACGGATCGAGGATCGTCCCGCGCCGATCATCTCAGGTGTTCTTCAACGCGACGCGGAATTCGGCCTCGGTCTTGGCCTTGACCTCGTCGAGCGTGACGCCGTCGGCGAGCTCGATCAGCGCCATGCCGTCCTTGCCGTGCTTGTCGATGGTGAACACCGCAAGATCGGTGACCACCATGTCGACCACGCGCTCGCCGGTCAGCGGCAGGTTGCACTGCTTGAGCAGCTTCGCGCCGTCCTTGGCGGAATGCTCCATCACGACGACGACGCGCTTGACGCCGGCGACGAGGTCCATGGCACCGCCCATGCCCTTCACCATCTTGCCGGGGATCATCCAGTTGGCGAGGTCGCCATTCTGCGCCACCTGCATGGCGCCGAGGATCGACAGGTCGATATGGCCGCCGCGCACCATGCCGAAGGATTCGGCCGAGGAGAAATAGCTGGTCGAGGGCAGCTCGCTCACCGTCTGCTTGCCGGCGTTGATGAGGTCGGCGTCAACCTCGTCCTCATAGGGGAACGGGCCCATGCCGAGCATGCCGTTCTCGCTCTGCAGGCTGACGTCGATGCCGTCGGGGATGAAGTTCGAGACCAGCGTCGGAATGCCGATGCCGAGATTGACGTAATAGCCGTCGCGCAACTCCTTGGCGGCGCGGGCGGCCATCTGTTCACGGGTCCAGGCCATGAGGCTCTCCTGAAGAGTTATGTCTTAGTTGCGCATGATCTTGTCGGAAAACCGGTTCCCGCTTTTCCGGATCATGCGTTAGGCTGCGGGACGCGGGCGGGTGTTGCGGAATTCGATCCGCTTCTTGCCGGTCCCGACCTCGATGATGCGTTTGACGAAGATGCCGGGGGTGTGGATGTGGTCCGGGTCGATCTCGCCGGCCGGAACCAGATGCTCGACCTCGGCGACGGTGACCTTGGCGGCGGTCGCCATCATCGGGTTAAAGTTGCGCGCGGTCTTGCGGTAGACCAAATTGCCGGCGGTGTCGCCCTTCCAGGCGTGAACGATGGCGACGTCGGCGAACAGGCCGCGCTCCATGATGTACTTCTCGCCGTCGAATTCCTTCACTTCCTTGCCTTCGGCGATCAGCGTGCCGACGCCGGTCTTGGTGTAGAAGGCCGGGATGCCGGCGCCGCCGGCGCGGATGCGCTCGGCCAGCGTGCCCTGCGGATTGAACTCGAGCTCGAGCTCGCCGGCGAGATATTGCTGGGCGAACAGCTTGTTCTCGCCGACATAGGACGAGATCATCTTCTTGATCTGGCGTGTTTCCAGCAGCCGGCTGAGGCCGATGCCGTCGACGCCGGCATTGTTGGAGACGACCGTCAGCCCCTTCACGCCGGAGTCGCGGATCGCGTCCGACAGGGTTTCGGCAATGCCGCAGAGGCCGAAGCCCCCCGACATGATCATGATGCCGTCCTTGAGGAGACCATCGAGTGCCGATTTGGCGTCGGGATAAACCTTGTTCATGCAGCAAATACCTGATGGAGGGCGCGGAACGGCTGTGACCAGCGGATTATTAGGCGGAATCTTCGCAGCGCGTCAATCACGGCCCGTACGGCGACCGGCGGCCGCCCGCGGCAGCAACATGGCCTTGAAAGCGACAAGAAAACCCTTCAAGTTGCGTGGGTTGGCACCGGCTACCACTGCGCAGCCGGCAGTGTTCGACGGCGACCCGACAAAACTCAACCCGACCCGGATATGTCATTGACGATGGCCCAAGGAATTAAGCGCCTGGGGATGCCGATCGCGGCTCTTTTAGGCTTGGCGCTCGTCGGGCTGGTGGGAACGTCGTGGTTCCTCAACCGGGACGCGCTGCAGCGCGCGGTGGAAGCGCAGATTCGCGCCGTGACCGGGCTCGAACTGGTGGTCAACGGCCCGATCGATGTTTCGGTGTTTCCGGGCAGTTACGTCTCCTTTCATAATGTCGGACTGAAGGGCGCCGACACCATCGGTCCCGCCCTGCAGGTCGATGTGCTGACCGCCAATCTGCGCCTGCTGCCGCTGTTGCTGCGGCGGTTTGAGATTGCCGACGTCATGATGCTGCGCCCGCATATCCGTGTGGTCCGCGACGGCGCCGGCGAGAGCAACTGGACACCGTTCGTCGAGACCATCGCCAAGGCGATGACGCCCGGCGCCGAGAACCAGGTGTCGTTCTCCGAAATCCGGATCCAGGACGGCGAGCTGAATTACCAGGATGGGACCAACAACATCTCCGAGCAACTCGGCGATATCGATCTTTCGTTGGCTTGGCCCTCCATATCGCGATCCTTTGCCGCAACCGGCCAGTTCGACTGGCGCGGCGAGCGCGTCGACGGCTCGATCAGCGCCAGCGATTTCGTCGCGCTGCTGTCGGGCGACCGTTCCGGCCTCAAGGCCCGGCTCGCCAGCGCGCCGCTGAAGGTCGCATTCGACGGAACCGTTGCCAACCGCACCAGCCTGATGATGGAAGGCGTCGCCACCATGGACTCACCGTCGCTGCGCAACGCGTTGCGCTGGATGGGGCAGGCGCCGCCCGGCGGCGGTGGCGGGTTCGGCCGCTTCGCCCTGAAGGCCCGCGCCAATGTGGTCGGCGGCTCGGTCGCGCTCACCAATGTCAATGTCGAGCTCGACGGCAATGTCGCTGAGGGCGTGATGACCTATGCCAATAACGGCCGGCAGACGCTGCAGGCGACGCTTGCCGCCGGCAATCTCGATTTCACGCCCTACATTTCGACGTTCCGCCTTCTGGCCAGCGGCCAGCGCGACTGGAACAGGCAGCTGTTCGACCTGACCTCGCTGTCATCGACCGATCTCGACATGCGCCTGTCGGCCGCCAAGGTGACGGTCGGCCCGTCCAAGCTCGGCCGCACCGCGTTCGGCGCCAATCTGCGCGGCGGCGCGCTCGCACTCAGCGTCGGCGAGGCGCAGATGTATGGCGGCATCGCCAAGGGCTCGTTCGCGATCGCGCGCTCGGATGCGGTCGCCGACGTCAGGGCCCAGTTCCAGTTCACCGATGTCGACTTGCAGGCCTGCGCCAGCGAATTGTTCGGCATCAACAAGCTGTCCGGCCGCGGCAACCTCAACGTCTCGCTGACCGCCTCCGGCTCGAGCCCGTTCGGGCTTGCCTCATCGCTGGACGGCACCGCCACGCTGAACGGGCATGACGGCGCCATCGCCGGCTTCAATGTCGAGCAGCTGTTGAAGCGGCTGGAGAAGCGGCCGCTGTCCGGCGGCGGCAATTTCCGCTCCGGCTCGACGCCCTATGACAATCTCAGCATCTCGGTGAAATTCGCCGACGGCGTCGCCACCGCTGATGACATCCGGGTCGAGAGCCCCACCGCGAAGATCACGCTGACCGGCACCGCATCGGTGCCGTCGCGCGAATACGATCTCAAGGGCGTCGCCAGCCTGACCTCGACATCCGCCGGCGGCAACGCATTCGATCTGCCGTTCGTGATCCAGGGCCCGTGGGACGATCCGCTGATCTTCCCCGATCCGGAAAGCCTGATCCGCCGCTCGCCTGCATCCGCCCCGCTGCTCGATGCGGTGAAGGATCGCAAGACCCGCGACGCGGTGCGCTCGGTGATCGAGCGCTTCACTGGCGGAGCCGCGCGGCAGCCGGCGGCGGATGCTGCGACCGGCGCGCCCGCCAGCGCACCGGCGACGGCAGCCGACAATGCGAAGTCGAACTGATCGATCCATTCACTTTCCGCATCGATGCACCGGGACTGATCCACGCCCTGCCGCGAGCCCCCTACAGAAGTCGTCGATGCGACATCTTTATCAGGTCACGGGCATGCGCTAGTGTTTTATCCAACCGGTTAAAAAACCGGCGCCATGAGGGAGAACAACGTGAGATCCAAGGTTATCGGTGCGCTATCATTCGCGGTCGCTGCGGTCGGTCTGTTCGCGGCCACGGCACCTGCTTTGGCCCAGGGCAAGACCATCACGGTCTGGTGGGGCAAGGGATTCTACAAGTCCGAAGACGACGCGCTGCTCGAGACGATCAAGAAATTCGAAGCCAAGACCGGCATCAAGGTCGAACTGTCGCAGTACGCGATCCAGGACATGATTCCGAAGACGGTCGCCGCGCTCGATTCCGGCACCGTGCCCGACGTCGCCTATTCCGACACTTACGATGTGCAGGCGCAGGGCAAGTGGGCCTTCGAGGGCAAGCTCGAGGACCTCTCCGACATCATGCTGCCGATGAAGGACGCGTTCGCGCCGAACACGCTGGAAGCGGCCCTGCTCTACAATGACGTCACCAAGAAGAAATCCTATTACGGCTTCCCGCTGAAGCAGCAGAGCATGCACGTGCAGATCTGGGGCGACATGCTGGACAAGGCCGGCTTCAAGGCCGCCGACATCCCGACCAAGTGGGAGGATTACTGGACGTTCTGGTGCGACAAGGTGCAGCCGGCGATCCGCAAGGCGACCGGCCAGCGCACCTACGGCGTCGGCCAGCCGATGGGCGTGGAATCCACCGACTCGTTCCAGTCGTTCTACACCTTCATGGACGCCTATCACGTCAAGCTGGTCGACGACGATGGCAAGCTCCTGGTCGACGATCCCAAGGTGCGCGACGGTCTGATCCACGCGCTGAAGGATTACACCGACACCTACATCAAGGGCTGCACGCCACCCTCCTCGACGACCTGGAAGGACCCCGACAACAACGTCGCGTTCCACAACAAGACGATCGTGATGACCCACAATTTCACGATCTCGATCGCGGCGAAGTGGTTCGAGGACTCCACCAACCCGGCGCTGACCGACGCGCAGCGCGCCGCCGGCAAGCAGGCCTATGAGCAGGACATCATCACGGCGTCCTTCCCGAAGGCGCCGGACGGCTCGACCATCAAGTACCGCTCCGACGTCAAGACCGGGCTGATCTTCGCCAACGCCAAGAACAAGGCTGAGGGCAAGCAGTTCATCGCGTTCCTGATGCAGGAAGACAATGTGCGGCCCTATGTCGAGGGCGCGCTTGGCCGCTGGTTCCCGGTGACCAAGGCAAGCCAGGCCAGCCCGTTCTGGCAGGCCGACCGGCATCGCAAGGCGGTGTGGAATCAGTTCACCGGCGGCACCGCGCCGTTCGACTTTACCAAGAACTGGAAGTTCACCATCCTGAACAACGAGAACGTTTGGGCCAAGGCCATGAATCGCGTGGTCAGCGAGAAGGTGCCGGTCGACAAGGCCGTCGACGAACTGATCGCCCGCATCAAGCAGGTCGCGGGTTGAGGCAGTGACGCCAACCGCTACCAAGCTGTCTCCGCGTCGTCCCGGCGAAAGCCGGGACCCATACGCCGAGGCAGTCATTTGGGAGCAGGCTGGTCGACGGCTTTCGCGCAACGGCTGGGCCCTGTGATTATGGGTCCCGGCCTTCGCCGGGACGACGACGTAGGCGATATCTCGTTCTTCGAGTAACCATATGGCGATCACACTCTCCGCATCCGACGTCCCCTCGCCGCCACTGTCGGCGCGGCTGTCGCCGCCGCAGATCTGGGGCATCGCGCTGCTCGCGCCCTATCTGCTCGTCTTCCTCGCCTTCGTGGTCTATCCGGTCTGCTACGGCCTGTGGCTGGCGCGCCATCCGTCGAGCTATGTCGCGCTCTATCACGACCCGATCTTCGCGCGTGCCGCCGTCAATACGCTGATCTTCCTGGTCATCGGCATCAACATCAAGATGCTGATCGCGCTGTTCCTGTCCGGTTTCTTCGCCCAGCAGCGGCCGTGGATCAGGTGGCTGTCGGTGATCTTCATCCTGCCCTGGGCGGTGCCGTCGATCCCGACCATTCTCTCCGTGCGCTTCATGCTCAATCCGGAATGGGGCGTGGTCAACCAGCTGATCTTCAAGTTCACCGGCGACGACGGCCCGAACTGGCTGAACGATCCAGCGGTCGCGCTCGCGATGGCGATCGGGGTGCACATCTGGAAGTCGCTGCCGTTCTGGACGCTGATCCTGCTGACCGGCCGGCTCGCCATCTCGCACGATCTGTACGAGGCATCCGACGTCGACGGCGCCAATTGGTGGCAGAAATTCCGCTACATCACCTGGCCCTCGATGCAGACGCTCTACATCACCTGCACGCTCCTCTCGATGATCTGGACGCTGGGCGACTTCAACAGCGTTTATCTGCTCACCGGCGGCGGGCCCGCCGACCTCACCCACGTGCTGTCGACGCTCGGCATCCGCTATCTCAGGCTCGACCAGCTCTCGCTGGCGATGGCCTCGATCGTCTGCGCGATGCCGTTCGTGCTGCCGCTGGTCTATTACATGATGAAACGGTTGTCGCGATGAAGCTGCCCACCCTCCGCGAAGTCGGCACCGAGGCCAAGCTGCTGTTGATCGGCATCCCGGTCTTCATCTGGACCATGATCCCGATCTACCACATGTTCGTGTTCGCGATCTCGCCGAAGGAGGACGCGTTCGCCGGCAAGCTGTGGCCGGCGCATCCGACGTTCCACAATTTCTCGATCGTGTTCCACCAGCAGCATTACTTCCTGCGCGACTTCTGGATCCAGTTCTGGAATTCGACCGTGATTGCGCTCGCGGTCGGCGCACTGACGCTGTTCGTCGCCACCGCCGCCGCCTTCTCGATTTCGCGGCTGCGCGTGCCGGGCGGCCGCGCGGTGATGAACCTGGCGCTGTTCACCTATTTCATCCCGGCGGCGTTCCTCGCCGTGCCAATGTACCGCACCATGGGCACCTACGGCCTGCTCAACAATCACTGGTCGCTGATTCTGGCGATGGTGACGATCGCCGCGCCCTACGCGATCTGGGTCTTGAAACAGGCCTCCGACAAGCTGCCGGTCGAGCTCGACGAGGCCGCGACGATGGACGGCGCCACCACGCTGCAGCTGTTCCGTCTGGTCTACGTGCCCTTGATGATGCCCTCGCTGGTCGCGGTCGGCACCTATGCGATCCTGCTCGCCTGGAACGAATATCTCTACGCGTTCCTCTTGCTGTCGAAGGACACCGACATCACGCTGCCGGTCGCGCTCGGCAACTTCCTCGCCGCCGACGATTCGCCGTGGGAGCTTCTGATGACCACCGGCTTCATCTACGCGCTGCCGCCGGCCGCGGTCTATTACGCCTTCAAGCGCTACATGGTGGGCGGGCTGACGGCAGGCGCCGTCAAGTCGTGACGCCTCAAAGCGGCGCGGCGCTCTCGCCGCGCGCGCTCGACAGTTTCGAGGCGAACGAGGCGATCACGATGATCGCGGCAATCAGCGCGATCACCAGCGTGCAGATCGCGTTAATCTCGGGCTTCACGCCGAGCCGCACTTCCGAATAGATCCGGATCGGCAGCGTTGCCGAGCCGGGACCGGTGGTGAAGCTCGCGATCACGACGTCGTCGAGCGACAGCGTGAAGGCCAGCATCCAGCCGGCCACGATCGCCGGCACGATCAGCGGCAGCGTCACCAAGAGGAACGCGCGCACCGGATCGCAGCCGAGGTCCATCGCGGCTTCCTCCAGGCTGCGGTCGAGCGCGGTCAGGCGCGACTGTACCACGACGGTGACGAAGCACATCGTCAGCGTGGTATGGGCGATCGTGACGGTCCAGAAGCCGCGCTCGGCATTCAGCGCCACGAACAGCAGGAGCAGCGACAGGCCGGAGATCACCTCGGGCATGACCAGCGGCGAATACAGCATGCCGGAAAACAGCGCCCGGCCGCGGAACCGTTCGCCCCGCGCCAGCCCGATCGCCGCCAGCGTACCCAGCAATGTCGCAAGCGACGCCGACACCGCGGCGACCGACAGGCTCATCCATGCCGCCTCCAACATGGCGCGGTCGCTGAAGAACTCGTGGTACCAGCGCAGCGACCAGCCGCCCCACACCGTCACCAGCCGCGAGGCGTTGAACGAGTAGATCACGAGGATGACGATCGGCAGATAGAGGAACGCCAGCCCCAGCGCCAGCGACGTCATGTTGAACCGCGTCAGCCTGGTGACGGTGCCTGCCATCAGCGGTTGCTCTCGAGCTGGCGGCGCTGCAGGCGGTCGTAGAGCACGAGCGGTGGCACCAGCAAAAGCAGCAGCGCGACCGCAGCGGCGGAGGCCACCGGCCAGTCCTTGTTGGTGAAGAACTCGAGCCACAACGTCTGCCCGATCATCAGCGAGTTGGAGCCGGCGAGCAGATCGGGGATCACGAACTCGCCGACGATCGGAATGAAGCAGAGCAGCGCGCCGGCGCCGACGCCCGGCAGCGACAGCGGGAACGTCACCAGCCAGAACGCCTGCCGCGGCGAGGCGCCGAGATCACCCGCGGCCTCCAGGAGCGACGCATCCATCTTCGAGAGCGTGGCATAGAGCGGCAGGATCATGAACGGCAGATAGGAATAGACGATACCGAGATACATCGCGCTGTCGGTCGACAGCCAGACCACCGGCGCGGACACGACATGCAGCGCCAGCAGGATCTTGTTGAGCAGGCCGTCATGCTGCAGGATGTTGATCCAGGCATAGATGCGGATCAGGAACGAGGTCCAGAACGGCACGATCACCAGCATCATCGCCAGGCCCTCCCAGCGCTGCGGCAGCCGCGCCATGCCATACGCGACGGGGTAGCCGATCACGAGCAGGATCAGCGTCGAGGTCACTGCGACGACGAGGCTGCGCAGATAGGACAGGATGTACAGATTGTCCTGCAGCAGCAGGCGTAAATTGTCGAACGACAATTGCGCGAACGCCGCGGCCAGCGCCGCGGGGCCATCGGTGAAATCGAACACCGGCGTATAGGGCGGCTGCGCGATCGCGGTCTGCGACAGGCTGATCTTCAGCACGAAGCCGAACGGCACCAGGAAGAACAGCACCATCCAGAGATAGGGCGCGATCGCGGCAAGCCGCGCCGGCCGGGCGAAGATGCGGCGCGCGCTCATTGCTCCAGCACCAGGCAATCGTCGGCGGTGAACCACGCCACCACGCGCTGACCGGCGAGATAGCCATCGACATCGAGTCGCGCGGTATTGGCCATCGACGAGCGCACCACCGCGCCTGTCTCCAGCTTCACCCGGTAGCTCGTCACGCCGCCGAGATAATTGACGTCGGTGACGACGCCCTCCAGCCGGTTGATCGCGTGAGAGCCGCCCTCCTCCGTTGCCGGCGCGCGGCGCGACAGCTTCACCTTCTCGGGACGGATCGCGACGCTGACGGCCTCCTTGGTCACCGGCGGCCACAGCTCGCTGACCACGAGCCGGCCCGCCTCCGCGGTCGAGACCGTCAGGCGGCCATGCTCGCGGGCGGCGACCTGGCCGTCGAACAAATTGATGTCGCCGACGAACTCGGCGATCCAGCGTGAGGCCGGCGCCTCATAGAGATTACGCGGGGTCGCGACCTGGACCAGACGGCCGGCATCCATCACGCCGATCCGGCCAGCCATCGTCATCGCCTCCTCCTGGTCGTGGGTGACGATGATGAAGGTCATGCCGAGCCGGCGCTGCAGCTCCATCAGCTCTCCTTGCGTGCTTTCACGCAGCTTCTTGTCGAGTGCGGCGAGCGGCTCGTCGAGCAGCAACACCTGCGGACGCCGCGCCAGCGAGCGCGCCAGCGCGACGCGCTGCCGCTGTCCGCCGGAGAGCTGGTCGGGCTTGCGCCTCTCGAGCCCCTCGAGCTTGACGAGCGCCACCATCTCGGCGACACGGGCTGCGATGTCGCGACGCGCCATGCCGGCGCGCTTCAGCCCGAAGGCGATGTTGTCGCGCACCGACAGATGCGGGAACAGCGCATAGTTCTGGAACATCATGTTGACGGGCCGCTCATGCGGCAGCACCGGGGCGATGTCATTGCCGCCGAGCAGGATGCGGCCCTCGTCCGGCGTCTCGAAGCCCGCGAGCATGCGAAGCAGCGTGGTCTTGCCGCAGCCGCTCGGGCCGAGTAGCGCGAAGAATTCACCGGCACGGATATCGAGCGAGAGCTTGTCGACCGCACGGAAATTGCCGAACGATTTGGCGACGCCCTCGATCCGCAGCAGGGGCATGTCCGAGACGGCCGGTTCAGGCAACGGCTTTGCCGCCTCCGCACTCGCTTCGCCTGATGTCACGTCCGCCAGCCCCGATTCCCCGCAAGGTCCAATCCCGGCCGCAAGCTAGCGGCGGATCGCTGCCGGCTCAACCGCCTCACGGACATCTCCCGCAATATTGTCGGCTCCCATGCCTCTGCTAGACTTCGCAGTCAAATTCGGGAGGACAACCGATGATTCACGACCGTTACGGCTTGCCATTGACCACCGCTTCGGACCGCGCCGCCGCATATTATGTCGACGGCGTCGATCGCATGCTGGCGGCACTGCACGGCGCCGATGCGGCGTTCGATGCGGCGATCGCCGAGGACCCCGACTTCGCGATGGCCCATATCGGGCGCGCCCGCGTGCATCAGCTGAACATGGAGGGGACCGCGGCCCGCGCCAAGGCCGCCGATGCAAGGCAGCTGGCCGCGGCCGCGAGCCCGCGCGAGCGCCGGCATATCGACATCATCGCCTCCGTGATCGAGGGCCAGGGCAAGAAGGCGATGACATCAGCCGAGCAGCATCTCGCCGAATATCCGCGCGATGCGCAGGTGCTGTCTCTGCTGCTCGGCGCCTTCGGCCTCTATGCCTTCTCCGGCCGGCCCGACCACGACGCCGCGCGGCTTGCCATCTGCGAACGCTACGTGAGCGACTATGGCAATGACTGGTGGTTCCTGACCTATCTCGGCTGGTCGAAGACCGAGGCCGGCGATGTCGTCTCGGGCCGCGCCGTCACCGAGCGCGGCTATGCGCTGAAGCCGGAGAACGCCGGCGCCGCGCACGCCGTGGCCCATGCGCTGTTCGAACAGGGGGACGCGGCGGAAGGCCGTAGCTTCCTCTCCAGCTGGCTGCCGGCGAATGATCGCACCAGCTTCCTGCAGGGCCATCTCGCCTGGCACCTTGCCCTGATCGCGATCGAGGAAGGCGACGCCGACGGTGCGCTCGCCATCTACGAGCAGCACATCAAGCCGGCGGGCCGGCCCTATCCGCCGCTCAATATCTACACCGACACGGCCTCGCTGCTCTGGCGGCTGTCGGTCGCCGGCAAGACCGGCCTCGAGTCGCACTGGAAGGATGTCGCCGCCTATGGCGACGGCTATTTCCCGAAGGCCGGCGCGCATTTCGCCGATGTGCACCACGCGCTGGTCTCGGCCACGACCAACAATGACGCGCTCGAGGCGCGGCTGGCCGAGATGGCGGCGCGCGACGCCGACGGCAAACTGGCGCCCGGGCCTGCCGCGATCGGGCTCGGCCGGGGCGTTGCGGCCTTCGCCGCCGGCGACCACGAAAACGCCGTGCGCATCCTTGCCCCGCTGATGCCCGAGCTGGTGCGGATCGGCGGCAGCCATGCGCAACGCGAATTGTGGGAGGACACCTTCATCGTTGCGTGCCTGCGCGCCGGCCAGGGCCGGCAAGCGACAGGCCTGATCTCGGAGCGGCTGCATCGCCGTCCGTCCCGGCGCGACCTCGCCTGGTCGCAGGAGGCGGCAAGGCAATAGCCGCTGTTGCGGTTGGTAGCTGCCTCGTCGCCTGTTCCCGGATTTCGCTGCGCTCCATTCGAGCTACGCTGTCGCGCCGGCCGGGAGCTGTTCTCCTTCCGGCTGAAAGGACGCTGAAAGGGGGAAGGTCGGGATGGGGGTCGGCCACAAGCGACACCGGTTGTCATGGAGACAGGATCCCCACCCGCTTTGCTCTGGCGAGCAAAGCGACCTCCCCATTTGCAAGGGGAGGTTTGAGAGTTGCGCTCAATCCACCTTCGCCATGAACGCCGCGAGCGCGTCGCGATCGGCTGGCGCCATGGTCAGCCCGAGCTTCGAGCGCCGCCACAGCACATCGTCGGGAAAGCGCGCCCATTCCTTGCGCATGAGGTAGCGCACCTCCGCGCCGGTGAGCTCAGCACCGAAGGCCGGGCCGAGATCGGCCTTGTCCCTGGCATCTCCGAGAACGTCCTTGACGTTCAACCCATAGGCGGCCACCAGCCGCCGCGCCTGTGCCTCGCCGAGAAAGCGCCAGCGGTCGCGGGCGATGTCGACCTCGGTCTCAAAGCGTTGCCAGACGAATTCGCCGCCCGGCAGCGGCGCGGTCGCGGTCCAGCGCGGCGTCATCGGATAGAACCGCGTGAACTCGGAGACCGCCCGCTCGGCGCGGCGCCGCGAGGTGGTGACGTCGCCGCCAAAGATCGTGAGCAACGGCGCCTTGCCGCGCCTGAAATCGAGCAACGCGGCGCCGTCGCTCATGCGACGGTGCGCGGGCGCAGCGACGGAGTTGGCGCCGGAGATCGTTCGCAGCACATCGACCGGGGCGATCTGTTCGCGAAAGTAGCGATTGGCCGCGTCGCAGAGATAGGCCACCTCACGCACGCCCATCGCGACAATAGCCGGATCGCCCTTGAAGGGATGGCTGACGCTGCCGATCAGGGTGAAGTCGCGCTCATAGGGACTGGCGAAGATCAGTTGCCCGTCGCTGTTCTGGAACACATAGACGTTGTCGCAGTCGAACAGGCGGCGCACCACGATCTGGCTGATCTGCACCGTCGCAAGCGGCGGCGCCGGCACCCGCAACACGGTGTCGGCGACGGAAGCGATCCAGGCGCCAGTCGCGTTGACCAGCGACCGCGCCGTGATCACCCGGCGATAGCCGCGGTCGATCGCGACCAGCCGCCAGGTCTCGCCACGCTCGGCCCGGGTCACCCGCGCGCCGCTGCGGATATCGGCGCCGCGCGCCGCGGCATCGACGGCGGTAAGCACCACAAGCCGGGAATCGTCGACGATACAATCGGAATACTCGAACGCGGTTCCGAACGGCCGCTTCAGCGCGTTGCCAACCGGATGATGGGTGACGTCGAGCGTCGCCGAGCGCGGCAGGCCGCTGCGCGAGGCGAGACGCTCGTAGAGCAGCAGCAACGACCGCAATTGCCACGGCGGCCGCTCCTCGGCATGCGCCGGGATCGCGAAGCGCGCCGGCCGCACCAGATGCGGCGCAATGCGCAGCAACACGTCGCGTTCCCTGAGTGCGCGACGGACGCGGAAGAACTCGCGCCGCTCCAGCCCCGCGAGATCGCCGTGGACCAGGCGCGGCGACGCCTGCGACGCGCCGGAGCCGAGATCGCCCTGCTCCAGCAGGATCACGCGCAGGCCGCGGCCGGCCGCATCACGCGCAATGCTCGTGCCGTTCAGGCCACCGCCGACGATCGCGAGATCATAGTCCGCCATGCGCAACGCCCATCGCACTTCAATGCGAACGGAGTATGTGCTCGCACAAAAAAGGCGTCAGCTTGCGCCGACCGAGGCGAAGAAGTGTTCGGGGCGATCGACCTCGATCAGCTTCTTGCCTTCGATCACCCAGAACCGGTTGGCGACCGTCCGCACGAACTGGCGGTCGTGCGACACTAGGAGGCAGCTGGCCTGCTGTTCCATCAGTTCGTCCTCCAGCGTCTCCTGGCCCTCGATGTCGAGGTGGCTGGTCGGCTCGTCGAGCAGATAGAAGTTCGGCTGAGTGAGCCGCAGCACCAGCATGCCGAGGCGCGCCTTCTGCCCGCCCGACAGCCGCCCGATCGGACGGCTTTGCATCTCGATCGAGAGCCCGGCGCCGGCGAGCAGACCGCGTGCACGCTGGTCGCCAACCTCGAAGCGCCGCGTCAGCATGCGCATCGGCGTGTCGCTAACGACGAGATCGGCCAGCACCTGGTCGCAATAGCCGAGCACGAGCGACTCCGTGGCACGAATCTCGGCGATTGCCACCTCGGAGGTCTCGATCGCCAGCCGCAACGCCGCGACGAACCTGGTCTTGCCCGCGCCGTTCGGTCCGAGCAGCGCGATGCGATCGCCTTTGCAGATGAACCGCTGCCCGGTCCGGAACAGCGGCCTGCCGTCGGGCGTGGCGATCACGGCGTTATTCAGCCTGATCAGCACCTTGGCATGGCTGTCGCGGTTGGCAAGCCGGATCGTTCCGGCCGAGCGTTCCAGATGCGCCGGCTTCGCGGTCTCCTCCAGTCTCTCGGCGCGCTGCTTCAATTGCTTGGTCTTCGACAGTAAAAGGTCGCTGCCGGAATTGATGCCGAGGTTGTTCAGCTTCGCGGCCTGCTGCCGCAGCTGCCGCACGGTCTTCATGTCGCGCTGAAAGCGCCGCTCGTCCGAGGCATCGAATTCGTCGAGCGCCGCGCGCGCCGGCGTGTAGGGCATTGAGAACAGCTGCGAGCGCTCCGGGCGCAGGAACAGCGTCCGGTTGGTGGTCGCATCGAGAAAGGCGCGGTCGTGGCTTGCGATCACCACCGGCATCTCGCGCGGCAGCGTGTTCAGCCAGGCTTCAAGCCGGCCGATCTTGGCGAGGTCGAGATGGTTGGTCGGCTCGTCGAGCAGCAGCACATCGGGCTCGGTCACCAGCACGCGGGCGAGCAGCGCAAGCCGCAGCCAGCCGCCGCTCAGTTGCTTCAGCGGCCTCGCCCACAGCTCCTCGGGCACGTCGAGCGACTGCAAGGCGACATCGACCCGCCAGCCCTCGCCCGCGCGTTGCTCGGCGGGCAGCGCCCCAAGCACTGCGGCATGGAACGGCGCATCCAATAGCCTTGGCGGCGCATCCTGCTCGACATGGCCGACGGTCAGTCCGCGCGCGCGGGTGATATCGCCCTCGTTGGACTCCATCGTATCAGCGATGCAGCGCAGCAGCGTGGATTTGCCGCGGCCGTTGGCGGCCACCAGCCCGATCCGGTCACCGGCATTGACGACAAAATTCAGTTCGGAAAACAGCGGCGCGTTCAGCGTCACGCCGAGATTGCGTACATTGATGAGGGTCACGGTCAATTCTCTGGTCTTGCCGGCAATCACGACATCCGGAGGCATCCAGCCATCATCGGATGTGCGCGTCGAAGCGCGGCGAGGGATTCAAGTGCAGGCGCAAACGTTCAAACGTTCGACGCCGCACGGCCACGAAGGGCAGACCAGAGATTTTACGCGAGTTTCCGGTCAGCCCTGCAAACGCATTTGCAGGGCGTTGACGGGGCCACGCTTGAGGTGGGGATCGGTGAATCTCGCCACGACGCAGCCCTCTTTTCTCGGCTCGAGTGTTGTGATGGCCCAAGATGTAGCCGGGCATGCATCGGATGGCAAGCAGCGCCGGCCGGTCGGGTCCGACGGTTCAGGCCCGCCTACCCGGCCTTGCGCACGGATTCCGCAAGATGGTCGCCGCCGACCAGCGCGGCAAATTGGCCGATCGGGGCCGGCCTGCCGATCAGATAGCCCTGCACCGCGTCGCAGCCTTCTTCGGCGAGGAAGACGAGCTGCGCCTCGGTCTCGACGCCTTCGGCGACGATCGACATTTCAAGGCCGTGGCCGAGATCGATGACCGCGCGGACGATCGCGGCCGATTGCGGATTGCGGCCGAGATTGATGACGAAGGCGCGGTCGATCTTGATCTTGTCGAACGGAAACGCCTGCAGGTAGCTCAGCGAGGAATAGCCGCTGCCGAAATCGTCCATCGAGATGCGGACGCCGAGCGCCTTCAGCCGCCGCAGCAGCGACAGGCCGCGGTCGAAATCCTCGATCAGCACGCCTTCCGTGATTTCGAGCTCGAGCCGGTCGGGCGTCAGCCCGGTCTCGAGCAGGATCGAATGGACGAGGCCGACGAGGTCGCCATGGGTGAATTGTGCCGGCGACAGGTTGACCGCGACCTGCAGCGGAGCCGCCCAGGAGGCCGCTTCCCGGCAGGCTTCGCGCAGGATCCATTCGCCCATCTCGACGATCAGGCCGCTTTCTTCCGCGAGCGGAATGAAGTCGCTGGGCGGCACGAAGCCGCGCACCGGATGGTGCCAGCGCGCCAGCGCCTCAAAGCCGATGATCTCGCTGCCCGCAACGCTCGCGCCAGTAGCCGCTTGCGGCTGGTAGTAGAGCGACAATTCGCCGTTCTTGATCGCGACCGACAGCTCCTGGTGCAGCACCCGGCGATCGCGAATCTGCTGATCCATCTCGGGCTCGAAGATCGAGATCGTGCCGCGCGATTTCGCCTTGGCGCGGAACAGCGCCGCGCCGGAATTGGCCAGCAGCGAGGCAGCGTCGGATCCGTTGTGCGGAAACACCGCGATGCCGGTGGTGAGGCCGGTGCGCACCGACTTGCCATCGATCGCAAAATCCTCCGCGAGGGCATCGGCGGCCTGCTCGGCCAGCGCAATGCCGGCGGCAGGCTGCTTGCCGTCGATGATGAGGCCGAATTCGTCGCCGGACAGGCGTGCGACCACGCCGCCGCGCGCCGCGCTTTGCAGGCGTTGCGCGACCTCGATCAGCACCTTGTCGCCCATCGCATGGCCGTAGACGTCGTTGATCTCCTTCAGCCCGTCGAGATCGACGCAGAGCACCGCGAACTCCTCGTCGGTGCCGGCGCAGGCCTCGATCATCTGGGTCAGCGCCTGCAGGAAGGCGGCGCGGTTCGGCAGATCGGTCAGGCCGTCGTGGTAGGCCATGTGCGCCATGCGCGACTCGGTCTGGCGCCGGTCGGTGACGTCCTCATGGGTCTTGATCAGATATTGCGGCTCGCCGACATCGTCGAGCACAGTCATGCGGCGGGTCAGGAACAGCCGCAGGCCGTCCTTGGTCGAGATCGGGTGCTCCTCGGCGATCATGCTGCGCTTCCTGATCGCGGCCTCGTCGCGGGCGACGATCAGCTTGGCTTCGCGCGCGTTGAAGATGTCGGACGCGGTAAGGCCGGCGGCGTCCTCGCGGCGGCGATTGAGGATCGTTTCGGCGCTGCGGTTGGCCAAGAGATAGCGGCCGTCGCTGACGCGCTGGACGATCAGCGAGACCGGGATGTTGTCGACCACCAGCTCGAGGAATTTCTTGTTGTTCTCGAGCTCGCGCGACAGCGAGCGGCGGTCGGTGACGTCCTCGAACAGCGCGATCAGGAATTCCGGTTCGCCGGCCTCGTTGCGGGCGATCACCCGGTTCGAGGCCAGGATGCGCTTCTCCGAACCGCGTTCGACGAAGAATTCGCTGCGGTGATAGCCTTCCGGCGCGTTCAGCGCCGCCCGGTCGGCGACCTCGATGCTGACGGCGGTTTCGGGACGGAAGATCTCGTCGGCGCGCTTGCCCACGATGTGCTCGCGCGAGAAACGCGAGAAGCGCTCGAATGCGCGGTTGGCGAAGATGTAGCGGCCGTCCTCGATGTTCTTGGCCGCAACGCAGACCGGAACGTTGTCGAGCACCGATTCCAGGAATTGCGTGGTCGAGGCGAGCTTGCGCGACAGCTTGCGCTGGTCGGTGCAATCGAGATGGGTCGCGACCGAGCCGCCGTTCGGCAGCGGAAAATATCTCACCAGCACCGACCTGCCGCCGGGCAGTTCGGTGACCAGCCCCTCCGGTGCGGCGGCCCTGGCGAAGAAATCCCCGGCGCTGATGTCGAGCACGCCTCGGCTGCGGCGCAGCTCCAGCAGCTCGGTGCCGGTCATGTTGCGCCTGATATCGGCGCGCGACAGGCCATAGATCTCCAGATAGCGGTCGTTGCAGAACACGATGCGCGCGCGCGCATCCGTCATCACGACGCCCTGGTTCAAATGGTTGAGCGCCGACGAGACAAAGGCGTTGCGCCGCAGCTGAGCGCGCTTGGCCTTGCGCAGGGCCGAGAGGATCCACAGCCCGACCGCACCGAAGAAGGACGCGACCGCCACGCTGCCGATCAAAAGCTCCCAGACCACGCCGGGGTCGAGGTCACCGAGATAGGTCAACGGCGCGAATGCGCCGGTGCCGGCTCGGGCTGAAGCGCACGGCGCGACGGCGGCAATCAGGCAAAGCACGGCCGTTGCCGGAATCGAATTCTTCCCGCCCGCCTGCCACTTCCTGTGAGCCATCATTCACCCGCGGATTTCCGGTGCGAGTGTCCGGCTCCGGCGGTTTGGATCGGGTAAACGCGTAGGGATGCAACCGGAAAATGCGACTTAATATACGGCAATTGCCCTGACATGATTAATGCTCCACTAACAGGGCATGGCTCCCCAACTATTCGAGATGGCCCAAGCACTTGCCGAAATGCGCCGGATCGGCTGAACGATGCTGGCGCAGGGCGGCCAGCCTGCAATGCGTGGAAATATTCGGACCTGAAGGACGAGATGGACAGGGTTGATTGCGTGATTGTCGGTGCGGGGGTGATCGGCCTCGCCGTGGCGCGCCGGCTGGCACAGGCCGGCCGCGAAGTGATTGTGATCGAGGAGGCTGAGGCGATTGGCACGGTGACCTCGTCGCGAAACAGCGAGGTGATCCACGCCGGCATCTACTACCGCGCCGGCAGCCTGATGGCGCGGATGTGCGTCAGCGGCAAGCGGGCGCTCTACCGCTACTGCGCCGAGCACGGCGTCCCGCACAAGAATTGCGGCAAGCTGATCGTCGCCACCACAGCTGCGGAGACCGAGAAGCTGCAGTCGATCCGCTCGCATGCCGAGGCCAACGGCGTCGACGACATGCAGCTGTTGTCGGGCGAGGCGGCACGTGCGCTGGAGCCGGCGCTGAATTGCGACGCGGCGCTGCTCTCGCCCTCGACCGGGATCATCGACAGCCATGCCTATATGCTGGCGCTGCGCGGCGACGCCGAGGCCGCCGGCGCGGCATTCGCGTTCCACACGCCATTGCTGCACGCCCGGGCCACCGCCAACGGGTTCGAGATCGAGACCGGCGGCGCAGCGCCGATGACGCTCGCCTGCGACCTCCTGGTCAATGCCGCCGGCCTCGGCGCCACGGCGGTCGCCCGCAGTGTCGAGGGCATGCCGATCGAATTGATTCCAACGGCCTATTTGGCCAAGGGCAATTACTTCAGCTGCAGCGCCCGGGCGCCGTTCTCGCGGCTGATCTATCCGGTGCCGGAGCCCGGCGGGCTCGGCGTGCACCTGACGCTCGACATGGCCGGACAGGCAAGGTTCGGCCCTGACGTCGAATGGATCGATCACATCGACTACGCCGTCGATCCGGCGCGGGCCGAGCGGTTCTATCCGGCGATCCGGAAATACTGGCCGACGCTGCCGGATGGCGCGCTGATGCCGAGCTATTCCGGAATCCGGCCCAAGATCGTGCCGCCCGCGGTGGCGACCCAGGATTTCCTGATCCAGGGGCCGGCCGACCACGGCGTCGCTGGCCTGATCAACCTGTTCGGGATTGAATCGCCCGGACTGACGTCATCGCTCGCGGTCGCCGACCATGTTGGCGACCTGGCCGAGCTCTGAGCGCATGCAGCATAGCCTGCCGGGGGATGGTCGCACTCAAGCGTCCATCCGGCGGCAGATAAGCTTGGTTGATGTTGGTGGGGGAACTAGTGGACCGTATCGTCCGCGGAACTCTTCAACCGCTCGATTTGATCCTTGACCATCAACTTGCGGCGCTTCAGCTCGCAAATATGCAGGTCGTCGACTGAGGGGTGCACGAGCGCTTCGTGCAGTTCGTTTTCGAGTATTTTGTGCTTACGCTCCAACTCAACGAGATGGGCCTGTATTGCCATTGCGAACACTCCTCGGTGCGTTAAACCTCAGGTTCGATCCGGACTCCCGAGTGTACACAAGTGGACGGCGCTGTCGACGGGGAAAGCGAAATGCCGCATGCACGTGTTTCGGTTTATCTGTAACCAATCGTGACTATGGAACCGGTTCGGCTTGCGCGGCGCGCGCGCAGGGAGGATATTCCAGCAAGCGGCTGCTTCGGCCGCAGCAATCTCATCGTGCTTATCAGTTAATACACAACCATGAACGATCAGGATGAGCGCGAACTCCACGCCGAGCTCGCGCGTCTGCAACAAGAGCACCGCGACCTCGATGCCGCGATCGACGCGCTGCATCAGTCTCCGGCGCCGGATCTCCTGATGCTGCAACGCTTGAAGAAGCGGAAGCTGCAATTGCGCGATCGCATCGCCTTCATCGAAGACCAGATCACGCCCGACATCATCGCCTGATGCGCGCGGCGCGCGGTTCGGCGACCCGATTCAAAATCAGACGGCAGTTTTCCCCGTCATCCACAGTTCGCGTGCCGGCTTCACATTCGTGGCACCGGCGGGGAATGAGGCCACGTCAGGACGGGCCGCTTCGCGGTCGCTTCGGCCGTGGCACCACAAGACGCAGGATCGACTTGCACCCCGGGCACTGCAGGGCCATCGCCTCGTAGTCGCTGTTCAGCATCTCGGCGCCGATCCAGCGCCTCGTGAGATCGCAGGACTCGCAGCGTTGCTCTAAGTCGTCCATACGCCGTGCTTCCGAACTGTGCGGGCGGTGTGCACGCTATCGTGCATATGAAGTCTACATCGTTAAGAAGCGATTAGGAAAGCGGCTGTCCGGGCCGTTGCGGGTGATCACTCGCGAAGGCGGAAGCATGCTTGACTCCGTAAGAACAAAATAGGAACATCTTGGTCCAGCCGCCAGCCATGAGAGGGAGTTTCGCCATGTCCGCACCGCCTTCCGAGCCCGAGCACAGCCACTACGAGAAGGCCTGCGATCAGGCGATCGCGATGTGCGACGGCAACCTGCGCAGCACCATCAAGGCGCTGATCATGGCCAATGAATATCTGGAAGCCGAGCTCGAGGAATTGCAGGCTGCGATCACCGCCGGCTGCGTTCCGGCGCAGAGCCAGGCGGCGAGCGACGCCGCTTAACATCCGGAGCACAGCGATGACCGATGTCACCTACTACGTGGCGTTGCCCTTCATGCAGGACGACGACGGCACGCCGGTCGCCGGCAATGCCGAGGAATGCCAGAGCTCGGCGATCGCGCTGCGCCGTGCGGAGACGATGTCGCGAATGCCCGGCAGCATCGGCGCGGTCGCATTCAGCCGCACCGGAGATCCTGCGATCGGCGAATTCGGCGACGCCAAGCTGTTACGGGCCTACGGCAACGTGCCGGAGGATCTGAGCGCGCTCTAATCCCTAGGATTCGTGGCGCCGCTGCGCCTTGCGCACATACATCGCCCGGTCGGCCTCATCGAGGACGCGCTCGACATCCGAATGTGCGGTGAGGATCGCCACCCCTGCGGAGGCGCCAGCAGAAACGTGGTTGCCACGGAACATGAAAGTCAGGCGGTCGATCGCCTCCTCCAGCGCCGCGGCCTTGGCCCTTGCATCGGTCTCGCTGAGATTCCACAGCAGCACGGCAAACTCGTCGCCACCAAGACGGCCGACCACGTCGGACGCGCGCACCTGGTCCGATATCGCGGCAACGATCGCCTTCAGCACCTCGTCTCCCGCTGCATGTCCGAAGCTGTCGTTGATCGGCTTGAGCCGGTCGACGTCGAGCACGATCAGCGCGCCGGAGGCGTGATAGCGCTTGATGAAGGAGAGCGAACGGGCGAGCTCCCGCTCGAAGCCGCGCCGGTTCAGGATGTCGAGCAGGAAGTCGGTCTCGGACGACGCCTGCAGCTCCTCGATCCGGGCCTGGGCTCGCGCCAGCTGTGCCCGCAGCCTGCGGATCGTCGATTTGTCGCCGGATGCGACCGCCCCACGCGTGGACGCTTCGGTTCCAGCCCGTTTTGTTCCAGCCTGTTTGCTTCCAGCCTGCTTGCGCCCAGCCTTGCCAGGCCCGGATTTGCGCGCGGCCGTCGTGCCTTTGCGTCGTTTCGATGCCCCCGAGGCGGCCGCCGTCGTCTTCTTCTTCATGCGCATCCTTGTTGAGGCCTGCTTATGAAGGCTTGCCGGGATTCACCAAGACAGGATAGTCCATTCTAACTCCCTTGCCACGCCTTGGATGACGCCCGGGCCGCCCCTATAATCGGCCTATGCTTTTGGATTCCTGCACAGAATTGAAGAGATGACCGCTCCGATCGCCATCATCATGGGAAGTCAGTCCGACTGGGAGACCATGCGCCACGCCGCCGACACGCTGGCTGCGCTCGGTATTGCCTGCGAAACGCGCATTGTTTCGGCCCACCGCACCCCCGATCGGCTCTATGCCTTCGCCAAGGGCGCCAAGGCTGCCGGCCACAAGGTGATCATCGCCGGCGCCGGCGGCGCGGCCCATCTGCCGGGCATGGCGGCCGCGCTGACGGAGCTGCCTGTGTTCGGGGTTCCCGTCGAGTCGAAGGCGCTGTCCGGCGTCGATTCGCTCTATTCGATCGTGCAGATGCCGGCGGGGATCCCGGTCGGAACGCTCGCGATCGGCAAGGCCGGCGCGATCAATGCCGCCTTGCTCGCGGCAAGCGTGCTCGCGCTCAACGATGCTGCTTTGGCGGGCCGGCTTGCGGCCTGGCGCCAGCAGCAGACCGACGCGGTCAAGGACCATCCGGAGGGCACGGCGTGACGGCTTCTGATACAGTGAAGCTGAAGCCGGGCGACACCATTGGAATCCTCGGCGGCGGACAATTGGGCCGGATGCTGGCGATGGCCGCAGCGCGCCTCGGGCTCCGCTGCCAGGTGTTTTCGCCCGACCCGGACTCGCCCGCCTTCGACGTGGTGCAGAACGCGACCTGCGCGGAATATGCCGACGTCGAGGCGCTCGAACTGTTCGCCAACGACGTCGACGTCGTCACCTATGAGTTCGAGAACGTCCCGGCCGCGACCGCGATGGTGCTCGCCGCGCGACGCCCGGTGCTGCCGGCGCAGAAGATCCTCGAGACCACGCAGGACCGGCTGATCGAGAAGGATTTCGTCAGCAAGCTCGGCATCGGCACTGCTGATTATGCCGACGTCTCCTCGGTCGCGACGCTGCGCGCGGCGATCGAACGGATCGGCCTGCCCGCGGTGATCAAGACCCGCCGCTTCGGCTACGACGGCAAGGGCCAGGCGATCATCCGCGCCAGCGACGACCTCGAACAGGTCTGGCAGGACCTCGGCACCAAGTCGGCGATCCTCGAGGCCTTTGTGCCGTTCGAGCGCGAGATCTCGGTGATCGCGGCGCGCTCCGCGTCCGGCGAGGTCGAGTGCTTCGACGTCACCGAGAACGAGCATCGCGACCACATCCTGAAGATGTCTCGCGCGCCCGCCGCAATCCCCGAGGAGCTAGCCGCGCAGGCGCGGGCGATCGCCGAAAAGATCGCCACGGCGCTCGACTATGTCGGCGTGCTTGCAGTGGAGATGTTTGTCGTGCCCGGCAATGGCGCGGCGACGGTGCTGGTCAACGAGATCGCGCCACGCGTGCACAATTCCGGCCATTGGACGCTCGACGGCGCCTCGATCTCACAGTTCGAGCAGCACATCCGCGCGATCGCCGGCTGGCCGCTCGGCAAGCCGGTGCGCCATGGCGAGGTCACCATGACCAACCTGATCGGCGACGATATCCTGAGCTACGAGCAGTGGCTCACCGTCCCCGGCGCCACCGTGCATCTCTATGGCAAGGGCACGCCGCGCCCCGGCCGCAAGATGGGGCACGTCACCGAAGTGACGCCGCCCCGCAAGCCTTGATCCGCCACGCTTCGCAGCGGCATTCGCGACAGATCGATGGAAACGGGATCGTGGCAGCCACGATCCCGTTTTGCCGGTCAGGTCTTGACGCCGGCGACGACACCGGTCGGCTCGTCGCTGAGCCAGCGATAGATCACGCCGCCCAAGGCACCGCCGATCAGCGGTGCGACCCAGAACATCCAGAGCTGCGCCACCGCCCAGCCGCCGACGAACAGTGCCGGCCCGGTGCTGCGCGCCGGGTTCACCGAGGTGTTGGTGACGGGAATGCTGACCAGATGGATCATCACCAGCGCAAGGCCGATCGCGAGCGGCGCGAAGCCGGCAGGCGCCTTGCCATGGGTCGATCCCATGATGATGAACAGGAACATCATGGTCATCACCACTTCGGTGATGAAGCACACCACCATGCTGTACTGGCCGGGTGAATGCGCGTCATAGCCGTTGGAGGCGAAGCCCTTGCTGACATCGAAGCCGGGCGCGCCGCTGGCGATCACATAGAGCAGCCAGGCCGCGATGATGGCACCCACGACCTGCGCGATGATGTAGGGCAGCACCTGGCCGCCCGGAAAACGCCCGCCCGCAGCCAGCCCGACCGTGACGGCCGGGTTGAGGTGGCAGCCCGAGATATGGCCGATCGCATAGGCCATGGTCACAACGCTGAGCCCGAACGCCAGTGACACGCCGACCAGGCCGATGCCGACCTGCGGAAAGCCGGCCGCGATCACCGCGCTGCCGCAGCCGGCAAATGTGAGCCAGAACGTACCGATGGCCTCGGCCGCGTATTTCTTCATCGCCATGTGGCATCTCCCCTATTTCCAATGTCCGAAGTTCTCAAAACTCCGGGAACGGCCCCCATCCCGGCGCCAAATCACCCAAATCAGGGCCGCACAAAGGCATTTTCGCCCCATTTCGTGGCTTTACTAGGCCCGAAAGTCACTCGACCGGTGGACATCTGCGCGTTTGTCTGATACATGCGCGCGCCTAGGGTTAAGAGGCAGGCCTTTTGCCGCCCCTTCACCTCGCCAGAATTCCGAACCGATCAATTCAAAAGAGGATGCCGCGTGCAGGTTCTCGTCCGCGATAACAATGTCGACCAAGCTCTCAAGGCGCTGAAGAAGAAGATGCAGCGCGAGGGCATTTTCCGCGAGATGAAGCTCCGCGGTCACTACGAAAAGCCCTCTGAGAAGAAGGCTCGCGAAAAGGCCGAAGCCGTGCGCCGCGCACGCAAGCTGGCGCGCAAGAAGCTTCAGCGCGAAGGCCTGCTGCCGATGAAGCCGAAGCCGGTGTTTGGCGCTGGTCCGGGTGGCGATCGCGGTGGCCGTCCTGGTGGTCCGGGCGCTGGTCGCGGCCCTCGCTGAACCGTTTTTGCAGATATGGAAGTCTAACAGCGCGGGCCCCGGGCCCGCGTTGTCGTTTTGAAGCGAGCCTCGTTCCGGGGTACCAATGCAAAATTACCGGCAGGAGCGTTTTGCATAATGGTTGCTTCGGCGCTCCGCCCCCTTCCCCCAGGACCAGTGCATCCAGGGACTGCGCACCGCCGTCGCGCATCGCAACTCATCATCATTGCAGTGGCTCTCGGCCTGCCGCTGGGGGGCTGCTCCTTCGATCTCGGATCATGGGGCTCGGACGACAAGCCGAAACCGGCCGCCACCGCCGACAAGCCGGCTGCCGACACGATCACGCCGCAGGACATCAACAGCGCCAAGGATCACGCCACGCGCGGCCAGGTGCTGGCGCATTCCGGCAAGCTCGACGAGGCGCAGGCGGAATTTGAGCAAGCGCTGACGACCGATCCCTACAACATCCAGGCTCTGTACGGCCGTGGCCTGATCTATCAGGGCCGCGGGCAACATCAGCAGGCGATCGACGATTTCACGGCGGCCAGCGGGCTGTCGCCGCAGAAGGCCGAGCCTCTGGTCAGCCGCGCCACCAGCTATCTCGCGCTCGACAAGGCCAAGCAGGCCGTCGCCGATCTCGACGAGGCGGTGCAGGCTGATCCCAACAATGTTGCGGCGTGGAGCGCGCGCGGCCAGGCCTATGAGCGTCTCGGCGACAAGGCCAAGGCGGCGGCGTCCTATAATCGCGCGCTGGCGCTGCGGCCAAGGGACGAGACCGCGCGCAGCGGGCTGGCGCGCACCGGCGGGTAATTGTTCGGCTTACTTCGGCAAGACGGCGTGGAACATCGACTTCATACCGGAGAACACGTCGTCGGTCACCGAGGTGCGCTCACTGGTCCGCTCGTTCTTGGGCGTCGGCATGGCGGCGTCGGCACGCAGGTCAAGCGGGGCCTGCAGCACCGGAACCGGAATATCGGCCGGCGGCGTCAGCCGGTTAGCATCCCGGTTCGAATCTCGGTTGGAATCTTGGGCGCTGGCGGCGTAGGGCGGACGCGGCTGCGAGGATTGATCGGCATTTTCGCCGGACGGGTTCGACACCATGATCGGCGGCGGCAACGGCCGGATCGCCGACGCGGCGGCCGGACGCTGCTGATCAGGCAGCCGGGCAAGATCGGTGCGTGCAGCGTCCTGCGGACGCTCCTTGCGCAACCGCTCGATGGCGGCGCGGGCAAGATCGTTGGCGGCGCGGTTTTCCTCTGGCGTGACCGCGGCCTCAGCCGGCGCGGCTGACGTCGCAGGAGCGGAAGGCTGAGGCGCGGCAGCTGGCGCAGCCTTCGCGACCGCCTTCGGCGCCACTGGATGATGGCGCGAGTCGGCAGGGATGCTGGCGGTATCGGCCGGCCCATCAGGCTTTACGTCAGCAGCCTTGGGGTCAGCAGATTTGGGGTCAGCAGATTTGGGGTCGGCCTGCTTCTCGGTGACGGTGGCCTTCTCGGACGCGGAGCGCTCGATCAGCGTGCGCTCGGACATGCCCTTGGCCTTCACGCCGGCTTCCGGGAGGCTGCTGACCACGGTGGACTTTTCGGCGGGCTTGGCGGCGGCCTTCGGATCGGCTTTGGGATCCACGGCGGCGGTCACGGCTGCAGCCGCCGGCGCTTCCGGCCTGGCCACGATGTAGTGATTAACGATGTACGCCCCGATGATGGTCGCTGCCACCGAGGGTAAGATGTCCATCACGAATTTCTTCAGGTAACTCAGCATGACCTGCCACTCCCCGCCCCGGTATTTCATGCTGGAACTTTGAGGCACATTCAGGGATCAACTGCGACGGATCGGTGGCAAACCCCCGTTCCGCCGTCACCTTTGGTGTCATCTTGGTTTCAGCCGGAGGCGCCCCCTGCGCAGGCCGCATCCACCTGCTAGATCATCGTGCAGCCGTTAACGGGTTATGAATTTCCACAGCCCCGCAGGCTCGGACCTGCCATTCGGCGCGCGCAGGGTTAAGGCGCCGCGTCAGGGCTTGAGTTCGACCTCGAGGAACACGATCTCACTGGCCGTCTCGTTGAGCACGTCGTGCTGGACCCCGGCCTTGCGGAAATAGGACTTGCCGACGGCGAGCTGCGCCTTGGAGCGCTCGCCGTTCGGCGCCACGATCGTCATCTCGCCCGCCGTGATCGGAACGATGACGTAGTCCATCTCATGGGTGTGGTGGCCAGTGGCGCTGCCCGGCGCGAGCCGCCACTCGGTCACGCGGACCTCCACCGTATCCACCTGAACGTCCGATTTGGCGCTGAGCATCGTCATTCTCTCCACTACGGTACGAAAACCATGAACACGAACACCGCGAACACCACCATGTGAACGAGCCCGAACAGGATGTTGGTGCGGCCGGTTCCGAAGGTGAGCATGCTGACCATGAAGGTGAGCAGCAGGATCAGCATATGCTGGTTGCTGAGCCCGAGCACCAACTGCTTGTCGAGCGCATAGGCGGCAACGGCCACGGCGGGAACGGTGAGCCCGATGGTGGCGATCGACGAGCCGAGCGCGAGGTTGATGCTCTTCTGCAGGTCGTTCTTGCGCGCCGCCGCCACCGCGGCAACGCTTTCCGGCAACAGGATCAGCGCCGCCACGACCAGGCCGGCAAAGGCCGGCGGCGCCCCGATCTTGACGGTGACGACATCGACCACCAGCGAGAACTTCTTGGCCAGCAGCACCACCGCCAGCAGGGAAGCCAGCAGCAGGACAACGCTGATCACCGTCATGCGGTCCGACATCACCTCGCCATGCGCCGCCGCCTCATTGGCGCCGCTGACGAAGTAGTCGCGGTGACGGATGGTCTGGGTGTACAGGAACACCGCATAGAGCAGCAGGGTCACGACGCTGATGACGGCGAGCTGGGCCGTGGAATAGACCGGCCCCGGCGCAGTGAGCGTGAAGTTCGGCATATCCAGTGTGATGGTCGCGAGCACGAACAGCACGCTGAGGTAAAGGTTGGCGCCGGTGATCTGGAAATCCTGCTCGCGGTAGCGCAAGCCGCCGATGAAGATGCAGAGCCCGACCAGGCCGTTGCAGACGATCATCACGACCGCGAACACGGTGTCGCGCGCCAGGGTCGGGGCCGGCGTGTCGCCCAGCATGATGGTCGAGATCAGCGCCACCTCGATGATCGTCACCGCAAGCGTCAGCAGCAGCGTGCCGAACGGCTCGCCGATCCGTTCGGCAATCATCTCGGCGTGGTGGACGGCCGCAAACACGGTGCCGAACAGGATCACGAGCAGCACGGCCGCGAACAGCCAGCCAGCCGCGGACGGCGCGAAGGCGTAGCCCGACGCCGTGACCGCGACGAACAACAGCATCGCCAGAACGGGATACAGCCAGGACGACCGTGGCATCGGTGCGTGTGCGCTCATGTCGTCAGCCCCCTCAATTCGACCGGCCCGATTATGCGACAGACGATCGCCGCCGTCAGCCTTTTGCGGCGTCGATAAACCGCCTCGCCGTCTCCATCGCACCGAAATCGTCGAGATTGTCGTGCCCGCCCCCGGGCAAACGCACGAACTGCTTGGGCTCACGGGCGAGACCGAACAGGCGCTCGCCGAAGCGGATCGGGATCACCGGGTCGTTCGTACCGTGCATGATCAGGAGCGGCGCGGTGACGCCGGTGATTCGCCGGTCGGAATGGAATTGATCGCGCATCAACAGGCTGACCGGCACATACCAGAAGTGCGCGCCGGCGACGTCGGCGGTCGATGTGTAGGGCGCCTCCAGGATCAGGCTGCCGATCGGATGTTCGGCGGCGAGCGCGACCGCGACGCCGGTGCCGAGCGAGAATCCCCAGACCACGATCTGCTCGGCGCGGTAGCGCGCGGTGGTGAACGCGTAGGCCGCCGCGGCGTCCTGCAGCAACCCTTGCTCGCTCGGAGATCCGCTCGACCCGGCGTAGCCGCGAAACGACAGCGCCACCAGCCCGGTGCCGTCGGCCGTGACGGCCTTGAAGCGCGCCACGCGGCCGGCAAGGAAATCGCCATTGCCATGAAAGAACAGCACCACAGGCCGGCCCGGCTTCGCCGGCACATTCCAGACGATGACCTTCTCGCCGTCGGCCGTGGTCAGGACATGCTCTTCGGCCTCGGGAAACCCGGCGGCGGCCGGCGCAGTGCGCCCGACCGGCGGGATCGGAAACAGCAATTCGCGCTGCTTGACGAACAGCACCACGAGCCCGCCGAGATAGACGACGACCGCGGCGATCACGAGCCATTTCAGGATTGCGAGTGCCAGCGCCATCACCGGTGGCCGCTTCTATGTCTTGCCGCGGCGCTTGCGCAGCTTCTCGACGTCCGCCTTGATGCTGTCTGGCACCGGCCGGCATGAACACGCCGCCGCATGCACGACATGCCACTTGATGCGCTGCTCGCGCGTGGCCCGGGGCGGCATACGATGGGTTCGATGCCACTCCCGGTTCAGCACCATCGCGGGCCGCCCTACATCGCCTTGACGATGTTCTCGGTGACCTTCTTGGCGTCGCCGAGCAGCATCATGGTGTTGTCGCGGTAGAACAGCGGGTTGTCGATGCCGGCATAGCCTGACGCCAGCGAGCGCTTGATGAACATCACGGTGCCGGCCTTCCAGACCTGCAGCACCGGCATGCCGTAGATCGGCGAGGTCTTGTCCTCTTCCGCCGCCGGGTTGGTGACGTCGTTGGCGCCGATCACGAAGGCGATGTCGGCCTGGGCGAACTCGGAGTTGATGTCCTCGAGCTCGAACACCTCGTCATAGGGCACGTTGGCCTCGGCCAGCAGCACGTTCATGTGGCCGGGCATGCGCCCCGCCACCGGGTGAATGGCGTATTTCACCTCGACGCCTTCCTTCTTCAGGATGTCGCCCATCTCGCGCAGCGCGTGCTGGGCCTGCGCCACCGCCATGCCGTAGCCGGGCACGATGATGACCTTGGAGGCGTTCTTCATGATGAAGGCGGCATCGTCCGCCGAGCCGAGCTTGGCGGGCTTCTGCTCGCCCGAGCCGCCGCCCGCGGCCGCGGTCTCGCCGCCGAAGCCGCCGAGGATCACCGAGATGAACGAGCGGTTCATCGCGTGGCACATGATGTAGGACAGGATCGCGCCGGAGGAGCCGACCAGCGCGCCGGTGATGATCAGCGCCGAATTGCCGAGCGTGAAGCCGATGCCGGCCGCGGCCCAGCCGGAATAGGAGTTCAGCATCGAGATCACGACCGGCATGTCGGCGCCGCCGATCGGGATGATCATCAGCACGCCGAGCGCCAGCGCGATGATGGTGATCAGCCAGAAGTCGAGCGCGCTGCCCGACAACACGAGGCCGACGATGAAGAACACCAGCGCCAGCGCCAGCACGATGTTGATGACGTGGCGGAACGGCAGGATGATCGGCGCGCCGCTCATCCGGGCCGACAGCTTCAGGAATGCGATCACCGAGCCGGTGAAGGTCAGCGCGCCGATCGCGACGCCGAGCGACATCTCGACCAGGCTCTGCGGATGGATGTTGCCGGGCGTGCCGATGTCGAAGGCTTCAGGCGCATAGAACGCGCCGGCGGCGACCAGCACGGCGGCCATGCCGACCAGCGAGTGGAACGCGGCGACGAGCTCGGGCATCGAGGTCATCGGCACGCGGCGCGCGATTACCGCGCCGATGCCGCCGCCGATCGCGATCGCGACGATGACCAGCAGCCAGGCCACGCCGTCGGCCGGCGGATGGCTCGCCAGCGTGGTGGCGACCGCGATCGCCATGCCGATCATGCCGAACATGTTGCCCTGGCGCGACGACGCCGGGCTCGACAGGCCGCGCAGCGACAGGATGAACAGCACCCCCGCCACGAGATACAGAGCAGCAGCCAGATTGGCGTTCATCTCAGGTCCCCCTTTGTCTTCGTCACCCCGAGGTGCACGCCGCTCACTTTGCTTTCTTCTTGTACATCGCCAGCATGCGCTGGGTGACAAGGAAGCCGCCGAAGATGTTCACGCAGGCGAAGATCAGCGCGACGAAGCCGAAGCCGCGGGCCCAGCCCGAGCCGCTCGACACCATGCCGACGCCGACCGCGAGCAGCGCACCGACCACGATCACCGACGAGATCGCGTTGGTCACGCTCATCAGCGGCGTATGCAGCGCAGGGGTCACCGACCACACCACGAAATAGCCGACGAACACGGCGAGAACGAAAATCGACAGCCGGAACACGAACGGATCGACGGCCTGCGCGAGATGCTCCATGGCTTCTCTCCTTACTTCGGCTGGAAGTTGGGATGGATGACGGCGCCGTCCCTGGTCAGCGCGGTGGCCTTCACCAGCTCGTCGTCCCAATTGACCGCGAGCGCCTTGTTGGCCTTGTCGACCATCGTCTCGATGAACGAGAACAGATTGCGCGCATACAGGCTCGAGGCCGAAGCGGCGACGCGGCCGGCGACATTGGTGTAGCCGACGATCTTGATGCCATCGGTCTCGACGACCTCGCCGGGCCTGGCGCCCTCGACATTGCCGCCGCGCTCGACCGCGAGATCGACCAGCACCGAGCCGGGCTTCATCGATTTCACCATCTCACCGGTGACCAGCATCGGCGCCGGACGGCCCGGGATCAGCGCGGTCGTGATGACGATGTCCTGCTTCTTGATGTGCTCGGCGGTCAGCGCGGCCTGCTTGGCCTGATACTCCTTGGACATTTCCTTGGCGTAGCCGCCGGCGGTCTGCGCGTTCTTGAACTCCTCGTCCTCGACGGCGAGGAATTTGGCGCCGAGCGATTCCACCTGTTCCTTGGTGGCGGGGCGCACGTCGGTCGCGGTGACGACGGCACCGAGCCGCCGCGCGGTCGCGATCGCCTGCAGGCCGGCAACGCCGACGCCCATCACGAACACTTTCGCGGCCGGAATGGTGCCGGCGGCGGTCATCATCATCGGGAAGGCACGGCCGAAGGCTTCGGCGCCCTCGATCACAGCCCGGTAGCCGGCCAGATTGGCCTGCGAGGACAAGACGTCCATCACCTGGGCGCGGGTGATGCGCGGCATCAATTCCATCGCGAAGGCGGCAATGCCGGCATCGGCCATCGCCTTCAGCGCAGCATCATTGCCGTAGGGATCCATGATCGCGATGACCAGCGCACCGCGCCTGTACTTCGAGAGTTCGGAGGCCTCGGGCCGCTTCACCTTGATGATGATGTCGGCGTCCTTGAGCGCATCGGCGCTAACGGTGGCGCCAACCGCGGTGAACTCCGAATCGGGCAGGCCGGACTTGATGCCCGCGCCCGGCTCGACCGCGACCTCGGCGCCGATCGCCTTGAACTTCTTGATGGTGTCAGGCGAGACCGCAACCCGCGGCTCGGACGGATCAATTTCCTTGGCAACGGCAATCTTCATGGGCCCTCCGGCGGCGCGAGCCGCGCACGCGTCTTCAAACTAGCGTTATTTTCGCCAGATTGGATACCCGGTTTTTACATCCGGGTTCGATCAGGAATTCTGGCACCGCCGCGGGACGGTGATGCCGGTAGCCGATCAGGGATCAGACCAGGAAATACGCCATCAGGGCGAGAATGATGGCGACGGTGATGCTGCCGTATTTGACCAGGATGAGAAACCCCTCATAGGTCTGCTCATGCGCCACGTAGTCGTTGCCGTCGGCCGTCGTGTAGGCCACTTCGCTATGGTCTGCCATCGCTGTCCCCAGTCAGAAATTCGCGTTCTGCGAGCCATTACCGCAAACGGGTTGGCAGGGCAACGGCGCGGTCCCGATCGGGTGATTTGAAGCGCAAATCGTCCCCGGCCCGGACGGTCGAGCGACGGCCAGCGCCGCCGCGGGGGCAGGATTGATCTCCCAAACGCGGGCGTCATGGAAAGATCATGCCGTCAGGCGCAAAAACGCCGAATGACCCTGCCCGAAGCACGGCCAACCGTGCGGCGGAAGGCCGTTTGGCTTCATCCCATCGCCTCCAGCTCGTCGATCATGCCGGCGATGACGGACAGGCCGCCGTCCCAGAATTTGGGGTCCTTGGCGTCGAGCCCGAACGGCCTCAGCAGCTCGGAATAATGCTTGGTGCCGCCGGCCGCGAGCATGTCGAGATAGCGCTCGGCGAATCCGTCGGACGCATGCTCGTAGACCGCATAGAGCGAGTTCACCAGGCAATCGCCGAACGCGTAGGCATAGACGTAGAACGGCGAGTGGATGAAATGCGGGATGTACATCCAGAACGTCTCGTAGCCCGGCTTGATCTCGATCGCCGGCCCCAGGCTCTCGCCCTGCACGCTGAGCCAGATCTGGCCGATCCGCTCGGCGGTGAGCTCGCCGTTCTTGCGCTCGGTATGAACCGCGCGCTCGAATGAATAGAACGCGATCTGCCGCACCACCGTGTTGATCATGTCCTCGACCTTGCCCGCGAGCAGCGCCTGGCGCTGCTTCGCGTTCCTGGTCTGGGACAACAGCCGCCTGAAGGTCAGCATCTCGCCGAACACGCTCGCGGTTTCCGCCAGCGTCAGCGGCGTCGGCGCCATCAGCGCGCCGTTCTTCGCCGCCAGCACCTGATGCACGCCATGGCCGAGCTCATGCGCCAGCGTCATCACGTCGCGCGGCTTGCCCTGATAGTTCATCAGCACATAGGGATGCGCCGACGGCGTGGTCGGATGCGAGAACGCGCCGGGCGCCTTGCCGGGACGGACCGGCGCATCGATCCAGCGATCGGCGAAGAAGCGCTCCGCGATCTCGGCCATCCGGGGCGAGAAGCCGTTATAGGCCGACAGCACCATGTTGCGCGCCTCGGGCCAGGCGATGGTGCCGGTCGCGGCAAACGGCAGCGGCGCGTTGCGGTCCCAATGCGGCAGCTTCTTCTTTTTGAACCAGCCGGCCTTCAACGCGTAATAGCGGTGCGACAGTTTCGGATAGGCCGCGCGCACCGAGGCGACCAGCGCATCGACCACCTCGCGCTCGACGCGATTGTTGAGATGGCGGGAGTCCGCGACGTCCTGGAAGCCGCGCCAGCGGTCGGAAATTTCCTTGTCCTTGGCGAGCGTGTTGGTGATCAGCGCGAAGGTACGCTCATTGTCCTTGAAGGTCTTGGCGAGCGCCTGCGCGGCGGACTTGCGCTTGTCCCCCGCCTTATCCTGCAACAGGTTCAGCGTCGGCTCGATCGCGAGCTCCTTGCCTGAGACCTTGAAGCGCAGGCCGGAGATGGTCTGGTCGAACAGCCGGTTCCAGGCGGCGTAGCCGCTCTGCGCCTTTTCGTGGAACAGCTGCTCGACGCGATCCTCGAGCTGGTACGGCTTGTCCTTGCGCAGATCCTCGATCCACGGCCGGTAATGACCGAGCGCGGGTTCGGCCATTGCGCGCTCGATCACGTCATCGTCAACGCGATTGAGCTCCAGCGCGAAGAACAAGAGATGCACCGACGCCGCCGTCAGCCGCTCGGACACATCGCCATAGAATTTCGAAATCGCGGGATCGACGCTGTCGCCGGCATGGACGAGGCCGGCATAGGAGCCGAGACGGCCAGCCAGGTCGTCGATCGCCTCGTAGCGCCTGACTGCCTCGGCAAGCCACCTCCCGCCGCCCTCTTTGGCGGTATTTTCGGCAAGCTTGCCCTTGTAATCGGTCTCAAACGCGACGCAATCTGCATCCATTTTCTGCAGGTCGCGGGCGACTTCAGGCGCGTCGATACCGGAGTAGAGATCTGCCAGATTCCATTCCGGCAGCTTGCCGGTCTTGCCGGCCGGCTGTTTCGCCGCCGGTCCGGTTGCGGCCGGCTTGCGTTGCGCGACCGTCTTGCGCAACGCGGATTCCTTGCGGAGGGCTGCCTTGCTGAGAGCAGACTTGTTCGGAGCAGATTTGGAGCGCGAGGTCATCTTGTTCGAAACCTTAGTTCAGTCGGAAAGATGTCGGCGGCGGCGGCGGAATGAAAGCGGGTTTGCAACGTTTAAGAGTGCGTTAATCGGCATCGGCGACAGTGCCCCGATTCGAGACAAATAAACGTAGCGTGCGGGGAAAACCATGGCTGCCACCATTTTGATCGCCGATGATGACGCCGTACAGCGTCGTTTGGTAGAAAACATGGTGCAGAAGTGCGGCTATGAGCCCCTCGTCGTGGACAGTGGCGACGCGGCGATAGCGGCACTGACCGCATCCGAGACGCAGGCGATCGACGCCGTCGTGCTCGACCTCGTGATGCCGGGCCTTGACGGTCTCGGAGTCCTCGCAAAAATTCGTGAAGCTGGTTTGACCATCCCGGTCATCGTGCAGACCGCGCATGGCGGGATCGACAATGTGGTATCGGCGATGCGCGCCGGCGCCCAGGATTTCGTCGTCAAGCCGGTCGGCTTCGAGCGGCTGCAGGTATCCCTGCGCAACGCGCTCAACGCCTCCGCCCTGAAGGGCGAATTGCAGCGCATCCGCCACAGCCGCGAGGGCCGGCTGACCTTTTCCGACATCATCACCCGCAGCGAGGCCATGGCCGGGGTGCTGCGCACCGCGCAGAAGGCCGCCTCCTCGACGATCCCGGTGCTGATCGAGGGTGAGTCCGGCGTCGGCAAGGAACTGTTCGCGCGCGCCATCCACGGCAGCAGCGAACGCAAGGCCAGGCCGTTCGTCGCGGTGAACTGCGGTGCGATCCCGGACAATCTCGTCGAATCGATCCTGTTCGGCCATGAGAAGGGCGCCTTCACCGGCGCCACCGAGCGCCACCAGGGCAAGTTCGTCGAAGCCCATGGCGGCACGCTGTTCCTCGACGAGGTCGGCGAATTGCCGCTGGCGACGCAGGTGAAACTGCTGCGCGCGCTGCAGGAAGGCACCGTCGAGGCGGTCGGCGGCCGCAAGCCGGTCAAGGTCGATGTCCGCATCATCTCGGCGACCAACCGCAAGCTGCTCGATCTCGTGAAGGGCGGCCAGTTCCGCGAGGACCTGTTCTATCGGCTGCACGTGCTGCCGCTGACCATTCCCGCGCTGCGGCAGCGCCGCGAGGACATTCCGCATCTGCTGCGGCATTTCCTGGCGCGGTTCTGCGCCGAGGAAAACCGCAACATCACCGGCATCAGCGGCGAGGCGATGGCGCATCTCGCCCAGCTCGATTGGCCGGGCAACATCCGCCAGCTCGAGAACACGGTGTACCGCGCCGTGGTGATGAGCGATGCCGACCAGCTCGGGCTCGCCGATTTCCCGCAGGGGTCGGCGCATCCGGTACCGGAGGGCAAATCCTTGCAGGGCGAGCCGCTGGTGGTGTCGCCGTCCACGGCACCCGCCATGATATCCGGTAACGAAATACCGGTCGCACTCCCCCTCCCGACCGCGGGTGGCCTCCCGATGCTCAATGCCGCGGGCGAGGTGCGTCCCTTGGAAGATCTCGAGAACGAGATCATCCGCTTCGCGATTTCGCATTATCGCGGACAGATGTCGGAGGTCGCGCGCCGCCTCAAGATCGGCCGCTCGACCCTCTACCGCAAGCTCGACGAAGCCGCGGCCGGCACGCGCGCAAGCGACGTCACCTAGGCCTTGAGGCCGGCAGGGCCTTACCAGGGAACCTTTTGAACCGTGTCGTGGCGGTGACAGACAAAGGCTGTGCCGCGTGGCAAAAACGCACGGCCCGAGCGAAATCAGCTGCTTCGAGGTCAGTTTGTCGTGAGTTGCCCCGCATGGCGCTGGCTGCATAAGAGGGGCAAATGTATCGTCTGCGTCAATTGCGTTGCAGGCGTGCGAGTCGATCGAAGAGCCGGCGCTTTCGCGCAAGCTATGAAACCAAATACTGACTTGAACTGTTCCAGAGAGCGAGGGGCAGTTCCACCCAGGGGGTGCGATAATGCGTGACTGTTCGAACCACCGTCGAGGATTTGACCGCGTATTGATGGCCGTCGCGGCGACCTTCCTCACGGTGTCCGCGACCTCAGCCTTCGCGCAGGACACGCCTCGCTCCAGCGCCTCGGAACTCGCGATCGACGCCGCGATCCCGCGCCCCGAACCGGCCAATGTGCCGCCGCCCACCGCAAGCGATTTCAAGGCCGACACCACCGCCGCGCTGCCCGACGCAGCCAAGCCGGCAGATGTGAAACCGGCCGGCGTGCAGGCCACCGAGGCCAAACCTGCTGATGCCAAGCCAGTTGACGCCAAACCGGCAGAGCCCAGCACGGCCAAGGCCGCCGAGCCGAAGCCCGCCGATGTCGCCACGACGCCGGCAACGACGCCCGCCGAAGCGCCCAAGACGGATACTGCGAAGACCGATCCTGCGGTCGCGCCGCCTGCGGCAGCACCCGCCCCTGCAACCGCAACAGCGCCTTCGGCAAGCCCCGCGCCGGCGACGGCCGCGGCTCCGGCTGCCGAGCCCGCGAAGGCTGCGAGCAACGTTGCCGCCGAGGATCAGCCGGTTGCCGACAGACTGCGCGAACAGCTCGCCAGCAAGTCGCTGCGCACCTTCGATCGCAAGAACGAGCGCGCGGCGGCCGAGAAATTCTATTCGGCCCGCGACTACGCGCCGGTCTTCACCAAAGCCGGCAAGCTGACCGAAGCTGGCAAGGGCGTGATCGCTCGCCTCAAGGACGCGGCCGCCGACGGCCTCGATGTTTCAGACTATCCGGTGCCGGATTTGGCCGCGGCCACGACATCAGATGCGCTGGCCGACGCCGAGCTGAAGCTCGCGGCCAGCATGCTGGACTATGCACGCCAGGCCCAAAGCGGTCGCATGCACTGGTCGCAGGTGTCGGCTGATATCCTTTATCCGGAGCACCCGATCGATCCGGCGGAAGTTTTCGCGCATGTGACCTCCGCCAAGGACGCCTCCGCCGCGCTCGACAGCTACAATCCGCCGCAGAAGCTCTACAAGGAGCTGAAGCAGAAGCTCGCCGAGCTGCGCGGCCAGGGCGACGGCCCGGTCATCACGATCGCCGACGGCCCCGCGCTGAAGTACGTGCCGGCGCGCAAGAAGCAGGCCGCGGTCGAGGTGGACGATCCGCGCGTGCCTGACCTGCGCAGCAAGCTCGGCGTCACCGAGAATGCCGACAGCACCAAGTATGACGCGACGGTCGCGCGTGCCGTGGAGAAGTTCCAGAACAGCGTCGACCTCAAGCCATCAGGCGTGCTCGACGAGCGCACGGTCAAGGCGCTGAACAGTCCGAAGCGTGACCGCCAGATCGACACCGTGATCGTCAACATGGAGCGCTGGCGCTGGCTGCCGCGCCAGCTTGGCGCCGCCAATGTCGGCAACGCCTATGTGATCCTCAACATCCCCGACTACACGCTGAAGGTGATGCAGAACGGCGCGCAGGTCTGGACCACGCGCGTCGTGACCGGCAAGCCCGGCCAGCACGCCACGCCGCTTCTGACCGAGACGATGAAGTACATCACGGTCAACCCGACCTGGAACGTGCCGCCGTCGATCATCTACAACGAGTATCTGCCGGCCCTGCAGCAGGATCCGACGGTGCTGCAGCGCATGGGCCTGAAGCTCGAGCGCAACCGCGACGGCTCGATCCACATCTCGCAGCCGCCGGGTGAAGCCAACGCGCTCGGCCGCATCCGCTTCAACTTCCCGAACAAGTTCCTGGTCTATCAGCACGACACGCCGGACAAGAACCTGTTCGCCAGGGACGAGCGCGCCTTCAGCCACGGCTGCATGCGCGTGCAGAACCCGGATCAGTACGCTTCGGTGCTGCTCAACATCGCGATGCCGAACGACCATTACACGCCGGAGAAGATCCGCAGCATGTACGGCTCGAGCGAGATCGACCTGAAATTCGCGACGCCGATCCCGGTCAACATCACCTACCAGACCGCGTTCGTGGACGACGCCGGCAAGCTGCAAATCCGCCGGGACGTCTACGGCCGCGACGCCACCATGCTGTCGCTGCTCAAGAACAGCCGCGGCAAGGATCTCGAGACGGTGGTGGCGCACGCCCAGCCGAGCTATTCGCGTCCGCCGAGCAGCAGCCTGCCCCCGGGCGTCAATGTCGCCGGCGACAACAGCGGCTTTAATTCCTCTGGACCGAACTTCTTCGAGCGCCTGTTCGGGGGATTCGGACAGCCGGAGCCGCAGCCGGTCCGCCGCGGCCAGGCCCAGCAGCAGCGCCGGGTGATCACCCGCTAAGCTGTTTCTCTGGCCAGATTGAGATAAATTTTGAAGTAAAATCAACGATCTCGCTCAAAAAGCGGGATCGTTTATGTTAACCATTACCCACCTCTGCCGCGGAACTGGGCTATCTTTTGCCACAGTCGCCCAGTTAGTTAAGCCTAACTTGGGGGCGGGTCGGTAAACCTCGGTTAACCGTCCCGCTTTAAGAAAGCGTTCACCGTCTTTCGCGGGGGGTCTGCGAAAGGTGCCGACCGAACGCTCGTCGACTTGGGTGGGCTCATTAGTGCTGGCTGTCTTCGCACGCCGCTGCAATCTGCTGTCGCTGCCTAAGGCCGGGTATCAAGTCGGCCTGAGCGCGCTATTGCTATTGGCGGGCGCCGGATCGGTGCACGACGCGACGGCGCTGAACCAGACCCGCACCCTCTCCTTCCACCACACCCATTCCGGCGAAGACCTCACCGTCACTTTCAAGCGCGACGGCCGCTACGACGAAGCCGCGCTGAAGCAGCTCAATCACTTCCTGCGCGACTGGCGCTCCCAGGATGAGACGGTGATGGACCGTCACTTGTTCGACATCCTCTGGGAAGTCTATAGCGACGTCGGCGGCAAGCAGCCGATCCAGATCATCTCCGCCTATCGCGCCCCCGCCACCAACGCCATGCTCCGCCGCCGATCCTCGGGCGTTGCGCGCCACAGCCAGCACATGCTGGGCCATGCGATGGACTTCTTCATCCCGGGCGTACCGCTGGAGCAGATTCGCTTCGCCGGCCTCCGCCTTCAGCGCGGTGGCGTCGGCTTCTATCCGACCTCGGGCTCGCCGTTCGTCCATCTCGACACCGGCAGCATTCGCCACTGGCCGCGGATGACCCGCGAGCAGCTGGTCAGGGTGTTCCCCGACGGCCGCACCGTCCATGTCCCGACCGACGGCACGCCGCTGAAGGGCTATGAGCTCGCCAGGGCCGACATCGAGCGCCGCGGCGATGGTGACAATGCAGCTGCTATCAGCAAGCCGAACCTGTTCGCGAAACTGTTCGGCGTCGGCAAGTCGGGCGACGACGAGGACGAAGGTTCGTCTGCTGTGAACGACAAGCCCGCGGCCAATACCGTGGTCGCAGCCGCAGCGCCCGCCAAAGCCGCCGATCCCGTTCCGATGCCGCGCGCCAAGCCGCAGCAGTTCGCCGCCGCCATCCAGCTTGCCGCCGCCGACGCCCAGCTGGTCCCGATGCCGAAGGCCAAGCCCGCAGTGCAAGTGGTTCAGACGGCCGAGAGCACCGCGCCGCAATCGCCTGCCGATATCATCAATGCCCGCGGCTTCTGGGGTGACGATTCAGCGGCGCCGAAGCAGGCATCGGCGGCGCAGATCGCCGCGCTAAAGGCCCGTGAAGCCGTCGGCGCCGCCGATCCGCAGACCACCGCCAGCGCGACCGAGAACTTCAACAAGGCACTGGCCTACGTTCCGACCAGCTCGCCGGTCGATCGCGCCAACATCGTCGCGGCGACAGCGCCGATCCCGCGCAATGTGCGCCCGACCCGCAATGCGGCGGCGCCGGCCACCGAAATCAACACCGTCGTTGCGAAGGGCGCGCCCGGCCAAGGCGTGATCACCACGTCGGCGCGGATCTCGGCTGCCCGGGGCAACGACGTCTGGATGCGCGTAGTGATGCTGGCGCCGAGCGCGAGCACCGGCATGCTGACCACGGTGCTGGGCGACACCGATATGAGCCTGATGCGGGCGCACTTCGTGAAGCCGCAGGCCGCCGTCGCCATGACCTTCTCGGAAGATCCGATGATGGGCATGACCTGCGACCGCTTCTCGGGCTCGGCGACAAGTCTCCTGACAACCCAGTCGTTCGTGCTGCGCACCGCCTCGCTACGCTAGCTCTTCCCACAACATCCTTCATCGAGCCGGTCAGGCCGGCAGTCCTGCCTTGAGCAGGCCGGCCTCGTAGCGCGCCCGGTCGGGCTCGCGCTTGTAGTGCTGGGTCATCAGATGGGCAGCGACCGAGAAGGCCGGCTCGCGCTTCATCACCTCGGCGGCGTGCGCGGAGGCCGCCACCGGGTTGCCCATCTGCGCCAGGGTCGCCGCGAGGAAGGCGTGATGGGTGTGGTCGGGCCGCGTGATCCGCGAGAACGCCTCAGCCGCTTCGGCGTATTTCTCGGCGCAATAGCAGGCGCGGCCGAGATGGCTCCAGAAGCGCTCCGGATGGAACGGATTGAGGCGCATCGCCCGCTTGATCCAGTCAATGCCCTCCTCCGGCCGCCCGAGCCAGGTCAGCAGCTCGCCCTGCTGCACCACGACGAGGTCATAGTTCGGGTTGAGCGCGAGCGCGCGCTCCTGATGGAAAGTTGCCTTGTCATGGTCGTCGCGGTTGAGGTTCAGCGCGGCGAGGATGCGGTGCACGTCGCTGTCATTGTCGTCGAGCTTGAGCGCGATCTCGAGCTCGGCGGCCACCTGCGCGAAGGTCGCGTCGCGATCCTCGCACCAGTTGTAGACCCAGGTCTGCCCGAGCACGCAGGCCCGCCAGGCGTGCGCGTGCGCATAGTTGGGGTCCAGCACAATGGCCCGCTCGAGCAGGCGCTGCGCCTCCGCATTGTCGTCGCGCGCCGAGCGATGATGCAGCACCTTGGCGGCCAGCACGCACTCATAGGCCGCCATGTTGTCGGTCGGCTTGCGCTTGACGCGGTCATGCGCGGCGGCCTCGACGCGCCCGGGCAGCGTCGACACGATCGCGCGCGTCATCTCGTCCTGGATGGCGAAGATATCGGCCAGCTCGCGGTCGTAGCGCTCGGCCCAGACATGCCGGTCCGCCTCGGCATCGATCAGCTGCACCGTGACGCGGATCCGGCCGCCGGCCTTGCGCACGCTGCCCTCCAGCACATAGTCGACGGCGAATTCCTTCGCGACGTCCTGCACCTTCACGGCCTTGCCCTTGTACACAAAGGTCGAGTTGCGCGAGATCACCAGCAAATCGTGGAAGCGCGACAGCTCGGTGATGATGTCCTCGGTGAGCCCGTCGGCGAAGAATTCCTGCTCCGGATCGCCGCTCATGTTGACCAGCGGCAGCACCGCAATCGACGGTTTCCTGGCGACGACGGGCGCGGTCGCCGCCCCCTTCGACTGCTCGGCAACAGCCCTGGCATCCGCTCCGAGATGGACGCGGAAAACCCGGATCGGGCGCGCGATGTTCTTGACGGTCTGATCGCCGAGATCCTCGAAGCTCAGATCTTCCAGACGATCACCGACCTGATCGCGGACCGCGCCGGAAATGCAGATGCCGCCGGGCTCGGCCAGCACCTCGAGGCGCGACGCGACATTGACGCCGTCGCCGAAGATGTCGGCGCCGTCAACGATCACATCACCGAGATTGATGCCGATGCGAAACTGCATCCACCGCGCCGGCGCGACGTCGGTGTTGCGTTTGGCCATCCGGCGCTGCACCTCGGCCGCGCACAGCACCGCATCGACGACGCTGTGGAACTCGACCAGCAGGCCGTCGCCGGTGGTCTTGATGATGCGGCCGCGATTCTTGGTGATGGCCGGATCGATCAGTTCGATCCGATCGGTCTTGAGGCGCGCAAGGGTGCCCGTCTCGTCAGCCTCCATGAGCCGACTAAAGCCGACCATATCGGCGGCGAGCACCGCAGCCGGCGCTCTGGTCCTGGCACGTCCATTTGAACGATCTGCCCGGTTACCTCGCCGGGCACTCTAGCAGTTCACGGGATTTCGCCCAAGCCTTGTTCGCTGAAGCGCCTCGGGCGCCCGAAAGGCCGCCCGGCGCGCTTGCCGGCCGAGAACGCCGGCCGCCTCAGAGCATCCCGAGCGCCTGCATGTAGGTCTCCAGGATGGTCTCCTGCTCCTGGCGCTCGTTGGCGTCCTGCTTGCGCAGGCGCACGATGGTGCGCAGCGCCTTGACGTCGAAGCCGTTGCCCTTGGCCTCGGCATAGACGTCACGGATGTCGTCCGAGATCGTCTTCTTTTCTTCTTCCAGCCGCTCGATGCGCTCGATGATGGACTTGAGCTGGTCCTTGGCAAATCGCGTTGCGGGCTCATCCTGAACGGCGGCAGACGTGGTGGCCATCGCGTACTCCTGAAATGGCAATGAAATGTCGCGCGAATACGCGCCACGCGCACCGCTTGCTGCGGGCGACCCTCGATTTTGGCGCACGTTCCGTCAAGGAAACATCGCGCTCATCCACAGCGCGCCCACAGGAGATGCAGGCGGCCACGGAACTGACGTCACACAGGCTGAGATTTAATGCCCGCTTTGGGCCTTCTTCATCGCCGCGAGTTGCTCCGGCGTCGCGCTGCCCTGATGCTTCGCCTTCCATTCCTCATAGGGCATGCCGTAGACCGCTTCGCGGCTCTCGTCCTTGCTCACGGCAAGGCCCTTGGCGTCGGCTTCTTCCTTCATCCAGTTGGACAGGCAGTTGCGGCAGAAGCCGGCCAGGTTCATCAGGTCGATGTTCTGGACGTCGGTCCGGTTGCGCAGATGATCGACGAGGCGCCGGAAGACCGCGGCCTCGAGTTCTGTTCTGGTTTTGTCGTCAATGCTCATCTTCGTGATCCCGGTGTGTCGCGCGCTCACCATATTGATATCAAGTGGGAATTGTCACAGATTTTGCCATATCGGCGCGCAAAACGGACCTGTCCGGCCGGATTTGCCATGGTCCCGCAGCATGGCAAATGGGCGCCCGCCCGTTGACAGCGCCTGCCGGGCACGCGAAATCGATAATGATTTGATATAGCTTCGCCGCATGAGCCCAATAGATTCTCCCGCCTCAGCTCCCCGCACCATCCGCCTGATCCTGGCCGGCATCCTGCCGGTGCTGGCGCTTGTCGCGACATGCCTGTGGACGAGCCCGGCGGCCGCCGATTTCCGGCTCTGCAACAACACGTCGAGCCGGGTCGGGATCGCGCTCGGCTACAAGGACGCCGAGGGCTGGACCACCGAAGGCTGGTGGAACGTGTCCTCGCGGACCTGCGAGACCTTGCTGCGCGGCAACCTTGTGGCGCGCTACTACTACATCTACGCTCTCGACTATGATCGCGGCGGCGAATGGTCCGGCCAGGCCTTCATGTGCTCGCGCGACAAGGAATTCACCATCAAGGGTACCGAGAATTGCCTAGCGCGCGGCTTTGACCGCACCGGCTTCTTCGAGGTCGACACCGGCGAGCAGCGTGCATGGACCGTCCAACTGACCGAAGCCAACGAACAACAGCCGCAGAAAGTACCGGGAATGCCGGGCGGCGTGGGCCCAGGAAGCCCCGGAGCGATGCCGGGCCTGCCGAACCCGCCGCCGGGCGCAGCGCCTCCGGGCGCGTCTGGTCTGCCGCCAGCCGCACCACCCGGAAGCAAACAATGAGACGACTGCGTCGAATCAAGATCCTCGCAACGCTCGGCCCGGCCTCCTCAGACAGTGCGATGATCCGCAAGCTGTTCGAGGCGGGCGCCGACGTCTTCCGCATCAACATGAGCCATACCCCGCATGACAAGATGCGGGAGCTGGTCAAGACCATCCGCAATGTCGAATCGAGCTACGGCCGGCCGATCGGCATCCTGGTCGACCTGCAGGGGCCGAAGCTGCGGGTCGGCGCGTTCGCGGAAGGGTCGACCCAGCTGAAGAACGGCCAGAGCTTTATTCTGGATTCCGACAAGTCGCCGGGCGACAACAGCCGCGTCCAGCTCCCGCATCCGGAAATCCTCGCCGCGCTCCGGCCCGGGCACGCGCTGTTGCTCGACGATGGCAAGGTGCGGCTGATCGCCGAGGAAACCTCGCCCGACCGCGCGGTGACGCGCGTCGTGATCGGCGGCAAGATGTCGGACCGCAAGGGCGTCAGCCTGCCCGACACTGATCTGCCCGTCTCCGCGATGACCGCAAAGGACCGCGCCGATCTGGAGGCCGCGCTGCCGGAGGGGATCGACTGGGTCGCGCTGTCCTTCGTGCAGCGTGCCGAGGACGTGATCGAGGCCAAGAAGATGATCCGCGGCCGTGCCGCCGTGATGGCCAAGATCGAGAAGCCGCAGGCGATCGACCGCCTCGCCGACATCATCGATGCGGCGGACGCGCTGATGGTGGCGCGCGGCGATCTCGGTGTCGAGCTGCCGCTGGAGCGGGTGCCGAGCCTACAGAAGCAAATGATCCGGATGGCGCGGCGCGCCGGCCGGCCCGTGGTGGTCGCGACCCAGATGCTGGAATCGATGATCCAGGCGCCGGTGCCGACGCGCGCCGAGGTCTCCGACGTCGCCACCGCCGTCTACGAAGGCGCCGACGCCATCATGCTGTCGGCGGAATCGGCCGCCGGCAAATTCCCGGTCGAGGCGGTCTCGACCATGAACCGCATCGGCGAGGAAGTGGAGCGCGACCCGACCTATCGCAGCGTGCTCAACGCGCAGCGCGTCGATCCGGAGCCGACGGTGGGCGACGCCATTGCCGACGCCGCGCGGCAGATCGCCGAGACGCTCGATCTGTCGGCGATCATCTGCTGGACCTCTTCGGGTTCGACCGCGATCCGCGTGGCGCGCGAGCGGCCGAAGGTCCCGGTGGTCGCGATCACGCCGAACCTCGTCACCGGCCGAAAGCTGGCGGTGGTGTGGGGCGTGCATTGCGTGGTCGCCGAGGACGCCCATGATCTCGACGACATGGTCGACCGCGCCGGCTCGATTGCGTTCCGCGACGGTTTTGCCAAGGCCGGCCAGCGCGTCATCATCGTCGCCGGGGTGCCGCTGCGCGCGCCCGGCACCACCAACATGCTGCGCATCGCCTCGGTCGGCCCGAACGGCGACGCGCAGCTCTAACGTGCTCCGCCGTGCTTGGGGCGCGGCGCTCAGCCCTGCAACGACGCGTCGAGCGTGATCTTGGTGTTGAGCAGTTTCGACACCGGACATCCGGCCTTCGCCTTGCCGGCGAGTTCCTGGAACGCCGCGTTGTCGGCGCCCGGAATCTTCGCCGACAGCGTCAGGTGCACCGCGGTGATGGCAAAGCCGTCGCCGACCTTCTCCAGCGTCACATCGGCCCTGGTCTCCATGTGCTCGGCCGTGAGCTTGGCTTCGCCCAGGATCAGCGACAGCGCCATTGTGAAGCAGGCGGCGTGCGCCGCGCCGATCAGCTCCTCGGGGTTCGAACCGGGCTTGCCCTCGAAGCGGCTGGCGAAGCCATAGGGGTAATCCGAGAGCGCGCCGCTCTTGGTCGAGATCGCGCCCTTGCCGTCCTTGATGCCGCCCTGCCATTTGGCCGAGCCGTGGGTCGTCGTCATGCGTTGCTCCGTGAGGTGGTTGTGCCCAGCCCCGAAACTACAACGCCAATGCGACAGAAGCGTTCGCTGTGCTCCCGGCGCCAGAGCGTTTTCGAGCGAACTGGACGCCGGTTCGCGTGAAGAAAACGCGTCAAAATAACAATCCAGAGCTTCGGTTCGATCAGAACCGAAGTGCTAGGCGCCGACCAGCGCCTTCGCCGGGGTTGTCGCCTGCACCACGAGGCCGCGGGCGCGCGCATCCATGACGCCGACCGCGCGCAGCGCGAGCAGCGTCACGGTTTGCACCGCATCGCGCAGCTTGATCGGATCGTCGAGATTGGCCGGCGCCAGCGGGCCGAGCAGCGCTTCGTGCAGCGCGCCGAGCAAGGCCGTGGCGGCCAGCGCCGTATCCTGTGCCGGCAGATGCCCGGCACGCACGGCGGCGTCGATGCGCATGGCAAGCTCGCCGGAGATATCGCGGCGGCTGGCGAGGCGCGAGGCGGTGACGTCGACATCGACAGGCTCGGCCAGGATGCCCCAGGCGAGCTTGCGCTGCGACAGCACGTGGACCGCAATCGTCGTCACCGCGGTGGCCAGCGCCGACGACGGTCCGGGCGCGGCATCAGCGGCGCGCCGGATCGCGGACAATTCGTCGCGCGAGACTTCCGTGATCAATTCCGAGATCAGCTCGGCCTTGGACGGGAAATAGCGATAGACCGTCCCGGCCGCGACGTTAGCCCGCACCGCAACGGGTGCGATCTGGACCGCCGCCATGCCGCCCGCTGCCGCCGCGTCCCGCGCCGCCGACAGGATGGCGCTGCGCCGGGCGGCCAGCCGTTTCACGACCTGATGAGTTCGCCGGTAGACCATGGCGTTCCGTCCCCCACCGTGCGCCCCGGCCGGCGCCCACCGGCAGAACACACGCGTCTTCAATGTTTTGGACGATTGATCCCGCAATCGTCTGAAGAAGTGAACAACTATTCAGACTGGTTGACAAGCTGGAATTGTAGGGATTTTTTACAACCGCCGATGCCACCTCTGGTTGAGCCGGCGGCGCTTCGGCCAGCGTCGGCCACGGGATGTAGTGACCCGCTGCTCGCGGTTGGCGGCTGCGATCACGTCGGAGCATGATCGAGATAGTAAATCGCGCGCTAACATGATCGCTCGAAATCGAGACGTCTGATCTCGCGCTGGTCCACGATGTCGCGGCCGCATTTACCCGAATTTATCGGTAGCCATGGTCGAGTGCGCATAAGCGCCACGCGTGGCGTTGTCTCTCGATGCATCAGGCCGAAACCAGAAAGCGCATGTCACTCTCCGTCACCAGTAGCGTGATCACCCGCAGCGCGGCACGAGGATTGGTGCCGCTGTGCGCCGCCGTGGGCGCCTATCTGTTTTATCTCTCGGCCGGCGAGATCCTGCTGCGCGATTCCGACACGATGTGGCAGATCAGGATTGGGCAGTGGATCCTCGAACACGGCGTGATGCCGACCACTGACGTGTTCTCGTTCACCCGCTATGGCGAGGCCTGGATCTCAAGTTCGTGGCTGTCGCAAGTGGTGTTTGCGCTGGTGTACGGCGGAGATTGGGCCGGGCCAGTGATCCTGACGTCGATCGCGATCGGCGCGACGGTCGCGATCTTTCTCAATCTCCTGAGCCCGTATTTCGATCCGGCGCGTGCAGTCCTGATCACGGCGCTGGCGCTGCTGCTGTCGACGATCCACTTCTTCGCGCGGCCCCACGTGCTGGCGCTGCCGGTGCTGCTGGCGTTCATCGGCGGCCTGATGGCGGCCGCCGACCGCCGCACCTCACCGTCATGGTGGCTGCTGCCGCTGATGGCGCTGTGGGCCAATCTGCATGGCGGCTTCGTTCTCGGCCTGGCGCTGATCGGACCGATCGGGCTGGAGGCCATCTGGAACGTGGAGCCCAGCCGCCGCCGTCAGTTCATCGTGCGATGGGGACTGTTCGGCCTCGCCGCACTGGCCGCGAGCTGCGTGACGCCCTACGGCTGGAATAGCCTCCTGGGTGCGACGAAGATCCTCAGCCTCGGCAAGCTGCTGACGCTGATCGGGGAGTGGAAGCCCGCGGATTTCAGCAAGCCCAGCTTCTTCGAAGCCACGCTGCTCGGCCTGATCGGCCTGATCTGCTATCGCAGGCTGACCCTGTCGGTGCCGCGGATCCTGCTGCTGCTCGGCCTGATCTGGATGGCGCTGAGCCATGTCCGCAACATCGAGGCGTTCGCGTTCATCGCCCCATTGGTGCTCGCCAAGCCTATCGCCGAACAATGGGGAATGGCGCGCGCTGCAGCGTCCCGCTTCGAGGAGACCCGCGCGATCCCCGTCGTCACGATCCTGGCTGCGATCGCGATGGTGATCGGAGCGTGGGTGACGACGACGATGTTCGTCGCGCAGCATCAGTTCAAGTTCCTGCCGCAGTTCTCGCCCGTGGCCGCGGTCGATGTTCTGCAGCAGCACAAGGCGCAGCGCGTCTTCAGCACCGCGCCGTTCGGCGGCTACATGGTGAGCCGCGACATGAAGGTGTTCATCGACGGCCGCGCCGAGCTCTATGGCGAGCAATTCGTGCTCGACTATTACGATGCGCTGGACGCCCGCGACGTCGGCCAACTGCTCGGCCTGCTCGACAAATACCGGATCGACACCACGTTGCTGAGCTCGGACTCTCCCGCCGGAAACGCGCTGGACCATCTGAAGGGCTGGAAGCGGCTGTACAAGGACGACATCGCCGTCATCCATGTGCGATCGGACGAGACGAAGGCTGGCGCGGTCCCGGCAGGCGAGAGCGCGAAGTAGGCTGCGCTGTCGCGTTCTCCTGAAGCGCACTTCCGTCACCCTGAGGAGCGCGAAGCGCGTCTCGAAGGGTCGACGGCCACCGGCCGGGCCGTGCATCCTTCGAGACGGCGCTGCGCGCCTCCTCAGGATAACGGGATCGTGTAGAGCATGGACTCAGGCGCCGCTCAATTCCCCGTCTGAAGCTCGCCGAAGCGATCCCAGGTTTTGCCGTTGAAGCGCATCAGCTGCATCTGGTCGACCGGCACGTGGTCGGACGGCGAGGTGTTGACCTTGATGCCCGGCAACAGCATCGGCAATTCCAGGTCCTTGATCGCAAACGCCTGGCGCAGGATGTTCTCGGTCGAGAGATCGTCGCCGCAGGCCTTCAGCACCGCCTCCAGCACCATCGCGCTGTTGTAGGCGTTGACATAGTTGGTGTCGTGCTGATCGCCATCGGGCAAATATCTGGTCATGAATTCGCGCCAGCCCTTCACGCCGGAATCGTCCTTCCACGCCGGATCGTCCGGGTCCTTGACATAGGCCGTCGAGATAATGCCGGTGCCGGCTGCATCACGGTCGAAATCCACACCGCGGTGTTGGAGAGGAAGGTCATCGGCCGCCAGCCGATCTCATAGGCCTTGCGGATCGACTGCGCTGCGAATTTCGGCGTCGCGGCGATCACGAAGACATCGGCGTTGGTCGCCTTCAGCTGAACGATCTGCGAGTCGATGGTTGGCTCAGTGATCTCGTATTTCGCAACGGTGACGACGGAATCATATTTCTCGCCGAGCACGTCCTTCAGGCCGGCGAGATAGTCGCCGCCGTAATCGTCGTTCTGCGAGATCACCGCAAATCTCGCGTTCGGATTCATCGCCAGCGCATAGCGCGCGTAGAGCCGCGCCTCGTAGCGGAACGGCGCCTGCACGCCCATCGTCGCCTGCGGGAATTGCGTGATGTCGCCGAATTTCGAGGCGCCGGAGGCCAGGAACAGCTGCGGGATGTTCTTGCTCTGCAGGTACTTTGCGATCGCGGTGTTGTGCGCGGTGCCGATCGAGGAGAAGATCATCGCTACCTCGTCGCTCTCGACAAGGCGGCGGGTCTGCTCCACCGTCTTCGGCGTCGCGTAGGAATCGTCCAGCGAGATGAAGTTGATCTTGCGGCCATTGATGCCGCCGCGCTCGTTCAGCATCCTGAAATAGCCGGCCTCACCCTTGCCGAGCGCGCCGAACGCCGACACCGGCCCGCTATAGGGCATGGTCTGGCCGATCCTGATTTCGGTTGATGTGACACCGCGCATCTCGGCGGCGAATGAAACTGTGGGCAGCAGCAGGAACGAAATGGCGCCAAGCGCGCCGAATGCCTTGCGCATCGGCCTCCCCTCCCCTCTTTGTTGCCGCGCGTCTTGGAGGACGCGGCCGTGCCGTTGAATGGCTTGGCGCGAGGATGCCACGGCCCCCCGACGCAGGCCAAGCATATTCGCCGCGACGATCTCAGCGCTTGTCGCGCTCCTTGAGAGGGATCACGAATTTCAGTCCCGACCAAACCGCATCGACGGCGCAGACCTTGACGTCGACCAGGCCGGACGCGAGCCCGGCCTCGCGCACGACCGTGTCGTCGAGATCGGTCGCGACGCCGGACGTCTTCTTCGGCCACGACACCCAGATCATGCCGCGAGGTGCGATCGCCTCGCGGTAGCGCCGCAGTTTGGCGGCGAGCCCCTTGGCCTCGGCGGCGAACAGATGCACGGCATCGAGCGGCGCCCGCGCTGTCTTCGCGATCCGCAGATCGGCGGGCAGTTCGCCGATGATGTCAGGATAGGAAACAGACAGCCCGTCGACAAAAATACAAAAGCCCGGCTTGAGGCCGAGCTTTTGCACAATCGGTTTGCCGGAACTGCCGGCCATGGCAGGCGAGGCTTATGCCTGCGGCTGCGGCTCCATGCCGGTGTCCGGATCGGGACGCGGGCGCGGCTTGCCGGCGGGCGGCACTGCGGATGCGCGCGGCGTCGAGGGCTCCAGCACCGACTCGCGGTTGGGCTTCTTGCCCTTCAGCAGGTCGATGATTTCGTCGCCGGTCAGCGTCTCGAACTCGAGCAGGCCCTTGGCGAGCGCCTCGAGATCTTGCCGCTTCTCGGTGAGGATCTTGGTCGCCTCGTTGTAGCCTTCCTCGACCAGACGCCTGATCTCGGAGTCGATCTTCTGGACGGTCGCCTCGGACGCATTCTGGGTGCGCGAGACCGACATGCCCAGGAACACCTCGTCCTGGTTCTCGCCGTAGGAGACGGTGCCGAGCTCTTCCGACAGGCCCCAGCGCGTCACCATCATGCGGGCCAGGCGGGTCGCCTGCTCGATGTCGGAGGCGGCGCCCGAGGTCACCTTCTCGCGGCCGAAGATCAGCTCTTCCGCGACACGGCCACCCATCATGATGGCGAGGCGCGAGGTCATCTGCTCCAGCGACATCGACAGCTTGTCGCGCTCCGGCAGCTGCATCACCATGCCGAGCGCACGGCCGCGCGGAATGATGGTCGCCTTGTGGATCGGATCGGTCGCGACGACGTTGAGGCCGACGATGGCATGGCCGCCCTCGTGATAGGCCGTCAGCAACTTCTCTTCCTCGGTCATGACGAGCGACTTGCGCTCGGCACCCATCATCACCTTGTCCTTGGCCTCTTCGAACTCGGCCTGCGTCACCATCCGCTTGTTGCGGCGGGCGGCGGTCAGCGCAGCCTCGTTGACGAGGTTCATCAGGTCGGCGCCCGAGAAGCCCGGTGTGCCGCGCGCGATGGTCTTGAGGTTGATATCCGGCGCCAGCGGCACCTTGCGGACGTGAACCTTGAGGATCTGCTCGCGGCCGACGACGTCCGGATTCGGCACCACGACCTGGCGGTCGAAGCGGCCGGGACGCAGCAGCGCGGGATCGAGCACGTCGGGACGGTTGGTCGCCGCGATCAGGATCACGCCCTCGTTGGCCTCGAAGCCGTCCATCTCGACCAGCAACTGGTTCAGCGTCTGCTCGCGCTCGTCGTTGCCGCCGCCGAGGCCGGCGCCGCGATGACGGCCGACGGCGTCGATTTCGTCGATGAAGATGATGCAGGGCGCGTTCTTCTTGGCCTGCTCGAACATGTCGCGGACACGGCTCGCGCCGACGCCGACGAACATTTCGACGAAGTCAGAACCGGAGATGGTGAAGAACGGCACATTGGCCTCGCCTGCGACCGCGCGCGCGATCAGCGTCTTGCCGGTGCCGGGAGGGCCGACCAAGAGCACGCCGCGCGGAATGCGTCCGCCGAGCCGCTGGAACTTGCCGGGGTCGCGGAGGAATTCGACGATCTCCTGCAGATCCTGCTTGGCCTCGTCGACACCCGCGACGTCCTCGAAGGTGACGCGGCCATGCGCCTCGGTCAGCATCTTGGCGCGCGACTTGCCGAAGCCCATCGCCTTGCCGGCGCCGCCCTGCATCTGCCGCGACAGGAAGATCCAGACGCCGATCAGCGCGATGAACGGCAACCATGAGACGAGCAGCGAGACGAACCACGGCACGTTGTCGCCGGGCGCCTTCGCGGTGATCTGCACCTTGGCGTCATAGAGGCGCTTCACGAGCGTCGGATCGCTCGGCGCGTAGGTCTGGAAGCTCGTGCCATTGTTGAAGGTGCCGTGAATATCGGGCCCCTGGATCACGACATCACGGACATGGCCCTGATCGACTTCAGTCAGAAGTTGCGAGAACGAGATGTCCGAGGACGACGAGCGCTGGCCAGGATTCTGGAAAAGCGTGAACAACGCCAGCAACAGCAGGACAATGATGACCCAGAGGGCGAAATTCCGCAGATTGGCGTTCATGGTCTTCCTTCGTGGTCGCGCGGATCGCGGCCTCTCTCTATCCTTGGGCAGGCTCTGTTGGAATCCCCAGGGAATCCATCCCGTCGATGGCATACAATCTAGGTGCCGCTGGGGTCGATGCCAAGGGAACCACGCATGACTATTTACCGCATCCTAGCGCGATTCCCGGTCAAAAAATGGCGCTAAATCCCGTGTTTTCCGGGGGTGGTTAAGCCTCTTTGCCGGATTATGACAGCGATTGAAACAATCGAACCCGGCTCAGCGGGAACGCGCCCGGCGCGGCGGCGCCGGCCCGATCCTGATACGACCGCCGCCGACGCTGATAACGGCTCCGGCAAGCGTCTGTTTCAGCTTCGGTTCGCGCTTCCCGAGGGCCTCATCGACGGCGGCGAGCAGGGTTTCGACCTTGCCGAGTTCGGCCGGGCCCTCATGTCCGATCCGGTCGATCGCGCGCTTGAGAAGGCGAAGCCGGATTTCCTCAGGCATCGCCGCGAACAGTGCCGCCTCGAAGCCGTTGCGCGGGTTATCCTCGCTTTTCAATGCAAGATTGTGCTCGGCGCCGTCGACCAGCACCTCCAGGGCGGTGTTGGCGCGCGCGATCCGCGCGGCAAGCCGTGCCAGGTTCCGCGCATCGCCGCCCTCCTCCGCCAGCACCGGCATCAACGCGCGCAGCCGCGGACGCGTGAAAGCGGGATCGCGATTGGTCGGATCGTCGGCAAAGCCGATGCGCGCCTTCTTCAGCGTTGCGATCAGCTCTGCCTTGGAGATTTCGAGCAGTGGCCGCGTCAGCCAAACGCCGTCGCGAGCGGTCTCGCGCGCCATCGCCGAGAGGCCCGCGATGCCGCTGCCACGCAGCAGCCGCATCAACAGCGTCTCGGCCTGATCGTCGCGGGTGTGTGCGGTCAGGATGTGCGTGGCGCCATGCTTGCGCGCAGCCTGCGCGAGCAGGCGGTAGCGGGCCTCGCGCGCGGCCGCCGGCAGGCCGGTCCCGGGTTTGGGCCCGCTCCAGCGCAGCGTTTGATGTGGCAGGTCGAGGCTGTGCGCCAGCCGCTTGACGTCGCGCGCCTCGCGCGCCGCTTCAGGACGCAGGCCGTGATCGACCGTGACCGCCACCAGCCGTGGTCCGCGCGCGAGCGCGCGGCGCCAGCGCGCGGCCAGCCACATCAGCGCGACTGAATCGGGACCGCCGGACACCGCGAGCACGATCGCCGGCGCGGACGAAAGGCCTGCGAACAGGCGCTTGGCGTCCCTTGCCGGGATGGCGGATTGATCGTCGGGCATCGCAAAACCAGCATGTCACGAGGAGGCCGGACGTGGCCTCCCGCATCTGGTTTAGCACTTCACGCGCTTCTGCTCGCGGTCAACCGCGGCTTTGACCCCGCCGGACGCGCGCGGGTACTTTCGCGTGATCTCGCCGAACGCGGCGCAGGCGGCTTCCTTCTCCTTCAGCGCCGCCAGGGACTGCCCGAGCCGCAGCAGGGCGTCGGGCGCCTTCGCCGACTTGTCGAACTTGGTGGTCACGCCGAGGAAGGTTTCGGCAGCGTCGCGATACTGCTGGCGCTGGAAATAGCTTTCGCCGAGCCAGTATTGCGAGTCCGCCACCAAGGGATCGCTCGGATACTTCGTGGCGAAGTTCTTCATCGTCTCTTCGGCGAGCGCATAGTCCTTACGCTGCATGTAGCCGATGCCGAGGTCGAACTCGTCCTTCGACGTGGCCGACGGCGGCAATGTGGTCAGGGCCGCGCTCGCGCCGGGCGCCCGCGGTGGGCTGGTGTTGCCGAGATCGAGCGGCTCGCCCGCCCCGCGGCCGCCGGGAGCACCGACCGCCGCTTCGCCTTGCATTGGCATCTGACCACCGCCAAGCGCGCGCGGGGCGCCCGGGGCGTTCGGGTTCTGACTTGGATCAAAGGCGTCACCGCGACCGCGTCGGCCGGGCGCCGCCGACGGCGCCGGCTCCTGCACGATCGGCGCAGGCGCGGCGATCTGCTGCTGGTCGTAGCCGCCTTGCGGAGGCCGACCATAGCCAGGCTGAGCTTGCGGATAGGCCTGCGGCTGCTGCGCCGGCGGCACCGCCGCGACGCCGGGCTGGGCCGCCGGAGGCTGTCCGCCCGGGCCGGGCGGCTGGCCGCCGAGCTGGCGCAGCCGCTCCTCGAGCTGGCGGTTGCGGTACTGCAACTCCTCGTTCTGCCCGGTCAGCTGCCGCAGCTGATTCTCGAGCCGCTCGATCCGCATTTCGGCATCGGAATCGTCGGATTGGGCAAACACTGGCGAGGAAACGGCGAACAGCGCCGCGATCGCCGCGGCGGTGGAAAGGAAATGAAGCCTGGATGACATTTTGCCCTGACGACGAGATCGACGTGAAAAGCGAGCGACATTGAGGGACGGAGTACGCCAGAATTGTGACTGGCACTTCAAATCCGGGACAGCGCCGCGGACACCGGTTTAGTACGACGCCGGAACAAGCAAGCGGCCAATTGCGCGCAGCTTCGTTCATCAAGATGACGGCGCCTCAGTGTTTCCTGCGGCCAAAACAAAACCGGCGCCCGAAGGCGCCGGCTTGGAAGAATTCATTCAGGCTCGCGTCAGGAGCTGGCGTTCAGCACGGTGACAGCGCGGCGGTTCTGCGACCAGCAGGAGATGTCGTTGCAGACCGCGACCGGGCGTTCCTTGCCGTAGGAGATGGTGCGCATGCGACTCGGATCGATGCCGCGCGAAGCGAGATAGGAGCGGACCGATTGGGCCCGGCGGGCACCGAGCGCGATGTTGTATTCGCGCGTGCCGCGCTCGTCGGCGTGACCTTCGATGGTGAAGGAATAGCGGTTATAGGTCTGCAGCCACTGCGCCTGCTTGTCGAGGGTCGCGGTCGCCTGCGGGCTCAGATCGGTCTGATCGCTCTCGAAAAACACACGGTCGCCGACATTGACCACGAAATCCTGCTGGCTGCCCGGGGTCGCTGCGCCCCCAATTGCGCCATTGGCGTCCAGCGGGTTCTTGTTGGCGCAGGCACCCATCGACAGCGCCACCGCCAGAACCGCGGCCAGCTTCATACCCTGGAGGATACGCATCTGATATTTCATTCCGGAGCCTCCACGCTCACGCTCTTCGTACTGGTCCATTGGGTCTACAGGGCGATGGTTAAGCGAACGTTCCGTCAACCTTGACGAGACCTTGCTGGACCCCATCAAATGCCGCGCAATGCCGAAAAGCGCCCCCGATGGTTAATGGGTGGCAAATGTGGCGCGATGGTGAAGGGAAGGCAAGGTTCGCGGGAACCGGCCGCTTTTGCAGGACAATTTGGCCTGCGCGCAACAGTCGATGGACGCCAGATCGATCAGATCGCCGGTGTGCTCAGGGATTCGGCACGATCGAGGCGCGCTCGAACGGCCGGACGATACCATCGGGCTGCAACTGGCCTTCCCGGTCGAACAGCATCCGCCGCTCGAACGCGCTGGAGCGCAGGAACGGATAGCGGGCGAGCACACGCTCCCGCACCGACGGCAGATGCGAGGCCATCAAGCCGACCGGCTTCACGAGCCCGGGATAGAGCCGCGCCTCCGACCAGGTTTCGTGCAGGAACACCCGCCGGTAGAACGCCATGTGCTCGGGCCGGACCGGCGCCAGGCCGTAATCGGCATTGAAATGCACGCCGGCGGTCGAGCCGAGACGCACCGTGACATAGGGCAGTTCCGGATTGTTCCGCGCCTTGTCGGGATCGGCAACGAAGCGCGTTGAATCGATGAAGACCAGACCCTGATCGAGCTTCGGCTGCAATATATCGCCGAACACATCGAGCGTCGGCGAGGTGCGCCACTCCGGCGTCACCACGGTGATGCGAATCGAGCTGCAGAGTTCGCCGTGAAGATAGACGCCGAACACCCACGCGTTCGGTGCCTCATCGAACCGATCGACCACGCGCTCGTCCGCCGACGGCCGGATCGCGCCTTCGCGCAGATAGGCGCGATAGCGGAGGCGGTAGATCTCGTCTTTCTGTTCCGGGGTCTGAGCGAGACGGTAGTCGACTTGATCCAGAGGGTCCGCAAGCCTTCCTGTCGCGGGCTTGATGGCTTCGGCCGCGGACCTCATTTAGTACTCCCCTGAACAACCCAACAACTTCAACGCGAGCCAAAAGATTAACAGCTTCTTAATTTTCGTCAAAGCAATCGCGGCAATACAGTTAACCCCTGACCGCAAGGGTGCACTTCGAATCGTGCAGTCGAAGGTTCTCACAACTATCGATTGAAGGCCTTGGCGCCGGATCAAGCGATCGAGCGCGACGGAACCACGTGCAACTGCTCGTCGGGGCGGCGGCCGTGCGAAGCGTTGAGCAGCTGGCGGATGCGCACCGCGGGAACCGGCCGGCTGAACAGGTAGCCCTGTGCTTCGGTCACCGCGCCGTCGGCACTGATCAGTTCCAGCTGCTCGTTGGTCTCGATGCCCTCGACCACGACCGACATGCCGAGATCCGCCGACAGCCGCGCCACGCCGCGCAGCAAGGTGAGCGGGCGATCGCTGTCGATGCCTTCGAGGAAGGAGCGGTCGATCTTGACCTTCTGCAGCGGGAAATTGTGCAGGTAGCTGAGCGACGAGTAGCCGGTGCCGAAATCATCCAGCGAGATCCGCACGCCGAGCGAACGCAGCTGCGACAGCACGTCGTGGGTCAGCTCGGTGTTGTGCAGCAGCGAAGATTCGGTGATCTCGATCTCGAGACGGTGCGCCGGCAGGCCGGAGACCTCGAGCGCGTAGCGCACCTCGCTCAGCACATCGCGCTGATGGAACTGCTGCGGCGAGAAATTGACCGCGACGCTGACCGCCTCGGGCCACTTCATGCACTCCATGCAGGCCTTGCGCAGGATCCAGCGGCCGAGATCGACGATCAGGCCCATGTCCTCAGCGACCGGGATGATGTCGACGGGAGAGACGGTGCCGCGCGCCGGATGGTTCCAGCGCAACAGCGCCTCGCAGGTCGAGACCTTGCCGGACTTGAGGTTGATCAGCGGCTGGTAGAACAGCTCGAATTCCTCGTTGGCGAGCGCCTTGCGCAGATCGAGCTCGAGGATGCGGCGGGCCTCGACGGTTTGCGCCATCTCGTCGCGGAAGAAGCAGAAGGTGCCGCGGCCGTCGGCCTTGGCGCGGTAGAGCGCCATGTCGGCGTTCTTCAGCAGCGTATCGGCGCCGACGCCGGGCGCGGTCATCGCGATGCCGACGCTGGCGCCGATCTCGACCAGATGGTTGTCGATCTTGTAGCGCTCGCTGAGGCGGTCGACGATGCGCCGCGCCAATGCGGCGGCGTCCTCGTGCGAGTGGATGTTCTGCTGGAACACGACGAACTCGTCGCCGCCGAACCGCGCCACGAAATCCTCCGGCCGCAGCATCTCGCGCAGCCGTTCGGCAACCGCGCAGAGCAGCTGGTCGCCGCAGGGATGGCCGAGCGTATCGTTGACCTGCTTGAACTGGTCGAGGTCGACGAACAGCAGCGCGGAGCGGTGCTCGCCGTGCTGCATGGTGAGCAGCCGGCCGATCTCGTCGCGGAAATTGACGCGGTTGGGCAGTGCGGTCAGCTCGTCGTAGCGCGCGAGGTGGCTGATCCGGGCCTCGGCGTCCTTGCGCTCGGTGATGTCCTCGACCAGCACGACGGTGCCGCCGCCGGCCATCGGCTGGAAGGTCCAGTCCAGCGAGCGGTTCTTGGCGGAATCGGGGTCGCTGGTGACGATATCGCCGCGCTGCGAACTCTCGATCTCGTACAGGATCTGCTGCGCGGCCGCGGCCGAGATCGAGCCGGACAGGACGCAGGCATTGCAGATGTCGGTCGCGCTGGCGCCGCGCTGCACGAAGTCGTCCGACAGCTGCATCATCTCGATGAAGCGGTGGTTCATCACCGCAAGGCGGCCGTCGGCGCTGAACATGCACAGGCCGTGCGGCATGTTGTTCAGCGCGGTATCGAACTGGCCCGCCAGCGCGGCCTCGCGCTCCTTGGCGATCCAGGCGTTGACGTAGATCCGCTGCAGGCTGGTCGTGAGGTGGCGAATGGCGCTGAAGAACACCAGGCTGAGCAGCGCAAGCGCGATGTGATAGGGACCGCCGACATACATCAGCGCCGCGATCAGAGGACCGATCGACATCAATAGATGCAGGTGGAAGATCTGCGGCCGGCCAAAGGTCCGTCCGACCCCCGCCGAGGTGTAGGCGACCACCGTGGTCACGCACAGCATGTGGGCGGCGGCATCCTTGGTCGTGAGCAGCACGGCGGAGCCCCACAGGCCGAGCGCAATGCCGTAGGCTAGGCTGCCGATCCGGTAGCGCTTCTCCCACGCCTCGGACTCTTCGACGGTGAGCCGGGAATTGCGCTGCTGGTAGCGGTACATCTGCCACGCGCGCGCCAGACCGACCACGATGAACAGCGGCACGCACAGCCAGGACAAGAGATTGCCGGTGACAAACGCAATCACGGCGCCCGCAATGGCGGGGCCGAAGGCGCCGAAGATCATGGGCGCGGGGTTCATGAACAGGGAATCGACCAGCGCCGCGGAGATCGTCGGCGACATCGATCGGTCCGGTTCTCCCGTCTGACTTGCAAACTGCATTGTGAGAGCGCGCGTCCTTTTCAGCTCGCACTCTTACTGATCGCAGGTGAAGTCTTTCTGAGGGAATATCGTTAGCAAGTCCTTGCCGCGTCCCATTGACAGTCGAAATTCGGCATAAGATTCAGTGCGCTAGGTAAGAAGTGCCGACCGGCCCCTGGGTTCCGCGGAGCAGGTCTGCGCCGGCTCACGACAACAGCGGCGACCAGGCGGGATCGGAGGCAAATCCGGGCGTCGGCACCCGCAGCTCGTTGCGGCCGGAGACGTCGATGGTGTACAGCGACGGCCCACTGTTGCCGCCGGGATCGCGGAAGAACATCACGACGCGCCCGTTCGGCGCAAAGGTCGGGCCTTCATTGTGGAAGCCCGAGGTCAGGATGCGCTCGCCCGAGCCGTCCGGCTTCATGATGCCGATCGCGAACTGCCCGCCGCCCTGCTTGGTGAAGGCGATGTAGTCGCCGCGCGGCGACCACACCGGCGTCGAATAGGTGCCGTCGCCGAACGAGATGCGCTGGGCCGCGCCGCCGGTCGCCGGCATCACATAGATCTGTGGCTTGCCGCCGCGATCGGATTCGAAGCAGAGCCGCGTGCCATCTGGCGCATAAGACGGAGAAGTGTCGATCGCCGGCGTGTCGGTCAGCCGCGTCATCGACTTCGAGCGCAGATCCATCACGAACAGGTTGGAGTTGCCGCCCTGCTGCAGGCTCATGATGACGCGCTGGCCGTCGGGCGAGAAGCGCGGCGAGAACGACATGCCCGGGAAGTTGCCGACGATCTCGCGCTGGCCGGTCTCGATGTTGAGCAGATAGACCCGCGGGTCGCCCTGCCCGAACTCCATATAGGTGATTTCCTGGGTCGACGGCGAGAAACGCGGCGTCAGCACGAGATCCGTGCCGCGGGTCAGATAGCGCACATTGGCGCCGTCCTGATCCATCAGCGCCAGCCGCTTGACGCGGCGATCCGCCGAGCCGCTCTCGTCGACGAACACTACGCGGGTGTCGAAATAGCCCTTCTCGCCGGTCATCCGCTCATAGATCTGGTCGGAGATGATGTGGGCGATGCGGCGCCAGTATTCCGCCGAGGTGTCGTATGACTGGCCGGCGAGCTGCTGGCCGGTGCCGACGTCCCAGAGCCGGAATTCGGCTTTCACGCGGCCGTTGCCCTGGCGGGTCATGCGGCCGACCACCAGCGCCTGTGCCTTGATGCTCGTCCAGTTATTCAGGTTCGGCGGCGCGTCGATGTTGACCTGCTTCTCGAGAAAAGCCGCCTGGTCGATCGGCGCGAACAATCCGCTGCGCTTCAGGTTGTTGGTGATGACCTGCGCAACACCGACGCCGACTTCGGTATCGCCAGGCGTGCCGGCCGAAAAATTCGGAATCGCGATCGGCACCGGCGCGAACTCGCCGCCCGGGACGGGAATCTGCTTGCGGCCGCCTTCCTGCCCGATGGCTTGACGGAAGGGTGCACCCGCAAGCGCGCCAAAGGCGGCCATTCCGGAAATCATCTGTCGGCGGTTGAGGCGAAACATCATTTCACGCAAATCATTGTTGTCGGTCATTGTCGGTAGACTTTGTCTGCTATTGGCCAAACGTCGCAGCTGATCTCACGTATTATTTTCTTTGAACACCGGCGCGAATGCCTTCCATTCATCGAACCAGCCCACGGGCAGATTATAGGGCTGACATGCGATAATCGCGCGCAAGGCACTCTCCTGATAGACGCGCATGTAGGGCGTGCTTGGCGAGCCTTCCGCCACCGGCATGCGCGCGAGCGTGCCATCGCGCTTCAGATCGACATCGATCACCACCTGGGTCCGCTGCTCCTCGATGCTACCGTAGGGCTTGTTCTTCCAGCAGCGTTCGACTTGCTGCCTGAACATCGCGCCCCAGGTCGCGGAGTTGTCGGCGGCCTTGCCCTTCGCCGTGCCGAGTGCAGCGTTGGCGTTGAGCGTATCGCCGGTCGCCGCGGCGCGCGTCGGGTCTCGCTTGTCGAGCAGCGCTGCGATCTTGCTCTGGTCGAACACGCGATCCTTCGGCTTCTGCTCCGGCGGCGGCTTCGCGGCCTGCTCAACCGGCTTCTGCGGCTTCTTCTCTTCCTTCTTGATCGCTTCCGCGATCGGGTCGGGCTTCACCGGATCGGGTTTCTTTTCGACCGGCTTCGGCTCTTCCTTCGGCTTGTTCTCGACCTTCTTCGGCGGATCCGGCTTCTTGTCTTCCGGCTTCTCCACCTTCGGCGTCGGCTGCGGCGCGGTTTCCGTCACCACCGGCGGCTTCTTATCTTCGACCTTACCGACCATGTCGTCGACCGGCTTGGCTTCGGCGACCTTGTCGACCAGCGGCTTGGGATTTTCCTTCTTGCCGTCCTTCTGGCCGGTCATGACATGCGACAGCTGATCGGCCGAGATGACGTCAACAGCGACGGACTCTTCTTCCGGCATCACGTACGCCCTGGTCGAAAACGACACGAGGCCCCACCCGATCACGAGGACGTGCAGGACAATCGATGCCGCCAGAGTCTTGTCGACCTTGACCTTCAATTCAGGCTTCCTCGTGCCGCTTGCCGCACATGGACTCATCATGTTGGAGCATGATCTGGCCGGAAAACCGGTTTCCACTTTTCCGGATCATGCTCCTAGCCACCTTCAGGGATGATGACGATATTCGCCTTGAACCCCGCGGTCCGGATCTCCCCGAGCAATTTCATCATATCCGTGTAACAGACGTCCTTGTCGCCACGCAGATAGACCACTCTTTCGGCCTCCGACCGGGCCTCGCCGATGGCCTTGATCTTGGGCAGAAGATCGGCGGCCGCGATCGACGCGTCACCGAGATAGAGCTCGATGTTCGAGTTACAGCCGCCACCGGTGCGCTTGACCGACAGCGTCAAAGGCGGCGCATTGGACGACATCGACTTGCCGCCGCTGGCGACCGGCAGGTCGATGTCGATGTTCGACGTCATCAGCGGCGCCGCCACCATGAAGATGATCAAGAGCACCAGCATCACGTCGACCATCGGCGTGACGTTGATCTCGGCCATGACAGGCTTGCGCCCGCCGCGGCGACGCCCGCCGCCACCGGACCCTGCCATGCTCATCGCCATGATCGCACACTCGCCAAAGTGACCATCATATATCCCGAACATGATGCGAGCATTCGCATCATGTTCTCATCTCTCTGTCTGAGCATGATCTTTTCGGAAAACCGGTCTCCACTTTTCCGGATCATGCTCTAGCCCCGCTCGTCGATCTGACGCGACAGGATGGCGGAGAACTCGTCGGCGAACCCCTCCAGGCGCTGGGCCTGCCGGTTCACCTCCGAAGTGAACTTATTGTAGAAAATAGTCGCCGGAATTGCGGCAATCAGGCCGATTGCGGTGGCAAATAGCGCCTCCGCGATGCCCGGCGCCACCACCGCCAGCGAGGTGTTTTTCGAGGCCGCGATCGACTGGAAGCTCGACATGATGCCCCAGACGGTGCCGAACAGGCCGACAAAGGGGCCGGCCGAGCCGACCGTGGCGAGCACCAGAAGCCGCCGTTCCAGCCGCTCCACCTCCCGGGCGATCGAGACGTTCATGACCTTGTCGATCCGGGCCTGCAGGCCGGCAAAGGACCGCGACTGGCTCTCGAAGGAGCGCTTCCACTCCCGCATCGCCGCGACGAAACAGGCCGCCATCGACTGGGTCGGCTTGGCCGAAAGCGCCCGGTAGAGCTCCTCGATCGACTGGCCGGACCAGAACGCCTGCTCGAACTTGTCCATCGCCCGCTTGGTGCGGGCATAGAGCAGGATCTTGTCGATCGCGATCGCCCAGACCCAGACCGAGCAGGATAGAAGTCCCAACATCACGCATTTGACGACCCAATGGGCCTGCCAAAACAATGCGATCAGCGACACATCGCTCGATGCCAGTGGCAGCGTTGACTGAGCCACGTCGGCGGGATTCATCGGCAATATCCTCTCAACGCAAGTGTCCCTATCAGGCGGGCCGCCAGTCGGCACCGGTTCCACGGCCGCGTATCAGGCGCGGCAAAACTGCGCGAGAGCCTCTTACATCTGTCGCATGGGGGGCCCGTCCAAAAGCCGGGCCCTGCTTCCCCTGCCAACATGTCAAAACGAGGGCTTTTCGCGCGGCATTCCGACCCTAACCAAACGCTAATCATGGTTAAGGCGAGGTTACCAAAGGGAAATTTGGTGGCGGGAAATGCCGCCGGACGAGGCGGTTGGCGGGTTCCCGGGATGAACGGTTTCCGCCGGAGGGGATGACCCCTTCCCCATGTCGTCCCGGCGCAGGCCGGGACCCATAACCCCAGGATTGGGCTGGTGAGGAAAGCTGTGGCCCCAGCGTCGCGCAACAATCACCTTCAGTGGTTATGGGTCCCGGCCTGCGCCGGGACGACACTGAGTTTGTTGCGCCACTCGTGAGTCAGACATCCGCGTTCTCGCGACATGATCCGCCCGAGCTTTGCTCTTCGTTCCGCCCTCCTCGATCAGAGGGCGCAGGGAAAGCCGGGTGCCGATCGCACCCATGGGCCCCGTGCAAAGGTAGAAAGCACGGGGGTAGGACCACAGGTGTAACCGGAAACGCCGGCTTTCCCTGCGCGATGGGTTACGGCTTATTTCGTGCTCTCCCCGGCGAGACTGGGCTTGCTTGTCACCGCCTTCGCAAAACGCCTTCGCGTCTTGCGACGAGACACCTGCCGCTAGGGCGTCAGGACCACACGACTTCACCGTCCGCTTCGCGTGCTCTCGTCAGTTCCACGCTCGGCGTCCACCGCATCCCACACCGCGTTCGTGACGATCGCGAAGCGCCCCTCAATCGGGTGAGACGGACGAACCATACACTGAGTTGCCATTCCGATAAACCGAAATAGTTTTGCTCCTGGGGCTTGCGCCGTCGGGCAACTCAGCGGCACGCGCGCGTGAGGGAGCCACCGGCGGCAGGGTTCCCTCCCCCCTCTTGTCCGCCGAAGCCTCTTGGCGAAGGCGGATGCGGGGGAGGGAGCCTGAGAAGCGTGCTCACCTCACCGTCATTTCTGACTCACACTGTACGCGCCCCGGAATGACGGAGATATGCGCGCCTCAGCTCAAATGCCTGATGATCGCGAGGCCGGCGAACAGACCCGCGATCGACAACACGACCGAGCCCGCGACATACACCGCCGCAAGGCCGAGCTCGCCGCGTTCATAGAGCACCGCGGTGTCGAGCGAGAAGGCCGAGAAGGTGGTGTAGCCGCCGAGGATTCCGGTCATCAGGAACAGCCGCCAGGGCTGCGAGGCCTCGCCCTTGAAGGCGAGATAGCCGGCGATCAGGCCCATCACGGTCGAGCCCGTGATGTTGATGATGAAAGTGCCGTAGGGAAACGCGGTGCCGATGCAGCGCGCGCAGGTGACGTTGATCAGCTGGCGCAAGGTTGCGCCGAGACCGCCACCGAAGAAGACCAGGAGATAGCTTGCCGCGTTACCCACCAATGCCCCCGCTGGTGTGTGGTCAGGGTGGCGGCGCATTTACCGCACACTCGAATCACCCACCCTGATAGGGAGGGTCGACGCGAATGAAATGAGTGGCGGGGCGGGGTCACAGTCTCTCCGGTGAGAGACCGCGTGTTGAGAGAGTTGACCCCTCCCCGTTTCGCATTTCGCTTCGCTTCATGCGAAACGACCCTCCCCTTTCCGGGGAGGGTGACGAGTCGTGAGACGACCGAATCCGCGCTCAGCCGGCCTTGCCGAACAGCTCGTCGACGTAGTCCCAGTTGACCAGGCTGTCGACGAACGCCTTCAGATAGTCCGGACGGCGGTTGCGGTAGTCGATGTAGTAGGAGTGCTCCCAGACGTCGACGCCGAGGATCGGCACCGCGCCGTGGACCAGCGGGTTCTCGCCGTTCGGGGTCTTGGCGATCTCGAGCTTGCCGCCCTTGACCTGCAGCCAGGCCCAGCCGGAGCCGAACTGGCCGACGCCGGCGGCGGCGAAATCGGTCTTGAACTTCTCGAAGCCACCGAGGTCCTCGTTGATCTTCTTCTCGAGCCGGCCGGGCAGCTTGCTGCCGCCGCCATTCGGCTTCATCCACTTCCAGAAGTGGATGTGGTTGTAGTGCTGGCCGGCATTGTTGAAGACGGCCGCGTTCTTGCCGAACGAGCCCTTCACGATCTCCTCGAGGGACTTGCCTTCGAATTCGGTCCCCTTGATCGCGTTGTTGCCGTTGGTGACGTAGGCCTGGTGATGCTTGTCGTGGTGAAACTCCAGCGTTTCCTTGGACATGTAGGGCGCAAGGGCGTCGTGGGCGTAGGGCAGATCGGGTAGCGTGAAGGTCATGGGGTAATGTCCAACAGAGGGTGGGAGACTACACTTAACGGGTCCCCCTTATAGAAGGTTCCATCGCGGAGAAACACCGCATTTTCGGATCGTGTATGACAGATCGGCACAGCCGAGCACCCAAGGCCCAGGACCCCCGCGATGAGCATCGAAATCGACATTCTCAACGGAGATGCGTCATGGCGGCGCGCCGAGCCGCTGCTCCGGTCGGTGTGGAGCCCAGATATCGTCGAGAAACAGCCCTGGGCCGACATCAAATGGGCTCACGCGGATTTGCGCGTGCTGCTCGACGCGCCCGACGACAGCGGGCTGGCCTGCCATGTCGGTATCTACTTCCGGACCATCACCTGGAACGGCCACAAGGTGCATGTCGGCGGCATCGGCGGGGTCTCGACCCGCGAGGACTGCCGGCGGCGCGGCTATGCGTCGCTCGCGCTCGACGCCGCTGTGCACACCATTCGTGCCAATGATGCGGTGAAATTTGCAATCTTATTCTGCGAGCCGCACAATTTCGCGTTCTACCAGGCGCACGGCTGGCATCCCTTCACCGGCGAGGTCACTTGCGAACAGCCGTCGGGGCAGATCCGCTTCGAGGCGATGGCGCCGTTCGTCAACGACATCGTCCGCGCGCCGCGCCAAGGCAAGATCGACCTATGCGGCCTGCCGTGGTGACCCCTGCGCGCGCGGCGGTGGCGAGAGGTGCCTGCGCGCCTTAACATGTCACTCATCATTTATTGATTGCAGGCTTTCACAAGGTGACCTCGAACTACGGCCGCAAGCATACTGCGCCCCCTCTCCCGCTTGCGGGGGAGGGTTGGGGTGGGGGCTCTCTCCACGAGTCGCACCGTGGAGAGAACCCCCACCCGCCCCGCGCTGCGCGCGTGTCGGCCTCCCCCGCAAGCGGGAGAGGCGAAGCAAGGCAAAGCCTCTTCGCATGACCATTGACGCCTCGATCGACGACGTCAGGCCCGCCGCAGTCGCGCCTGCGGTACCGGTCGATCATTTACTGACGGCGCCGATCCTGCCGACGCTGCTGAAGCTCGCGATCCCCAACACCATCGCGATGTTCGGCTCGACCCTGGTTGCGGTTGCCGAGACCTCCTATATCGGCCGGCTCGGCACCGAGCCGCTGGCGGGCATCGCGCTGGTGTTTCCGTTCGCGATGCTGACGCAGATGATGTCGGCGGGCGCGATGGGCGGCGGCGTCTCGTCGGCGATCAGCCGCGCGCTCGGCGCCGGCGACCGCGACCGTGCCGCCGATCTGGCGCTGCATGCGGCGATCATCGGCGCCTGTGCCGGACTGTTCTTCACCGTGATGATGCTGGGCTTCGGCCAAAACTTCTACGCGCTGCTTGGCGGCCGCGGCGGCGTGCTCGAGCAATCCTTGCATTACTCGCAGGTGCTGTTCTCCGGCGCGATCTCGATCTGGCTGGTCAACACGCTCGCCTCCGTGGTGCGCGGCACCGGCGACATGCGGATTCCCTCGATGACGCTGATCACCGTCTCGATCATCCAGATCGCGGTCGGCGGCGTGTTCGGTCTCGGCCTGTTCGGCATGCCCGGTCTCGGCATGCGCGGCGTCGCCGCGGGCCAGCTCACCGCCTTCACGTGTGGTGCGATCTTCCTTGCCTGGTATCTCGCCAGCGGCCGCAGCCGGCTCAAACTCGACTTCGCCGCCTTCAGCTTCCAGCGCGCGATGTTCCTCGACATCCTCAAGGTCGGCGCGATCTCCTGCCTGTCGCCGCTGCAGAGCGTGCTGACCATCCTGATCTTCACCAAAATCCTGGCGGGCTTCGGCACCGAGACGCTGGCCGGATACGGCATGGGCTCGCGGCTGGAATTCCTGCTGATCCCGATCGCGTTCGCGGTCGGCGTCGCCTCGGTGCCGATGGTCGGCATGGCGATCGGCGCGGGCCTTGTGACGCGGGCGCGCAAGGTGGCGTGGACCGCCGGCACCGTCGCCGGTCTCGTCGTCGGGCTGGTCGGGCTTGTGGTCGCAGTCAAACCGACGCTGTGGATCGCTTTGTTCACCCGCGATCCCGGCGTGACCGCGGCCGCCTCGTCCTATTTCGCGCTGGCTGGACCTGCCTTCGGCTTCTTCGGCGTCGGCGTCTGCCTCTACTTCTCCTCGCAAGGAGCGGCCAAGGTCGGCGGCCCGGTGCTGGCCGGCACCATCCGCCTGCTGCTGGTCGGCATCGGCGGCTGGTGGTTCGCTACCGTGAGCGCGCCGGCGTGGACGCTGTTTGCGCTGGTCGGCGCTGCCATGGTGGCGTTCGGCCTCGCCACCATCGTCTCGATCAAGCTGACCCGCTGGGGATAGCATGATCCGGAAAAGTGCGAAGCGGTTTTCCGAAAAAGATCATGCTCAAACAAAGAGCTAAAGCGCGACAGCGCACCGCGACGCACCGGAGCGTTGCCTGAGCATGACCGTCCCGGAAAAGAGCAAGAAAATTTTCCAGACGGCGCGCGCCTGATCGCGCGAATATGACATTGCAGAAATCTTTCGACTTGTTATGCAGGCCGACCTTCTGGGGGATCAATCATGGCCTGCCGATTCGGATTCGTGATCGCAATCGTCGCGACGGCGCTTGCCGTGCCTGCCGCGCATGCGCAGAGCGCGCCTGAGCCGGCCGGCGTCTGGCAGACCCAGGCGGGCGATGCCCGCGTCAAGATCAGCAAATGCGGCGGCGGCATCTGCGGCGTCGTGGTGAGCCTGCGCGACCCGATCGATCCGATGACCGGCAAGCCGCAGGTCGACAACAAGAATCCCAATCCGTCGCTGGCCAACCGGCCGATCATCGGACTGCCGCTGTTCGCCGGCATGCATCCGGTCGCGGCGGGCAAATGGTCGGGCCAGATCTACAACGCCGACGATGGCGGCACCTATGCAAGCAGCGTCACGGTGACCGGCGAGAGCACGCTGCGCGTCGAAGGCTGCGTCGGCGCGCTGTGCGGCGGCGAGACCTGGACGCGCGTCGGACGGTAGAGTCTAGCTGAACAGCAACCGCAAAGGGATTGCGCCCCCTCTCCCGCTTGCGGGGGAGGGACGGGGTGGGGGCTCTCTCCACGAGTCATATTGTGGAGAGAGCCCCCACCCGTCGCGCTCCGCGCGCCGACCTCCCCCGCAAGCGGGAGAGGTGCACCGAATTCGCGGTCAGACCGAATCTACGCCGCCCGCGTCTTCAGCACGGTGGCCGCCGAGGCGTAGCCGCCGCGGGCGCCGTCGATGAAGTGGACGTGGTCGGCGCGCATCACCGACGGCGTGAAGCAGGTCATCATCGCGGCATCCTGTTCGTGCAGGCCGTAGCGCACGACGCCCTGCGCGGCCGCGGCGACCAGGCGCTGTTCGAGCTCGGCGGCGAGCTCCGGCGTGCAATCCAGGATCATGCGCAGGCCGTCGTCGAACTTGCGGAAGTCGGAATTCTCGACCACCTGCCGCACATAGTTTTTCGGCACGAATTTGCCGACCGGGATATTGAACCGCATCAGCGTGTAGGCCCACAGCGTGAACGCGAGCACCGCGGCACGGCGCAGCGCGAGCGAGCCGCCGCGCCGCGCGCGGGCCTCGTATTCAATCCCCTGCGGCGGCCAGCGCAGCGGCGGGCCGCTTGCAGGCACCGGCCGTCCGGCCTCCGGGCTCTTCTCGACCAGCACGACGATGTCCTCGATCACCTTGCGGAAGGCTGCGGGATCGGCGTCCGTCGCCGGCAGCACCAGGACCGAGAGGATGACGCCGCGCACTGAAGGCATCACCTCGAAGCGGCAGGACAGGCCGGACAGATCGGGCTGCGTGCCCGACGGCGCCGGATCGACCGCGAACTCGCCGCGCTTCATTGCGGCATCGGCGTAAGCCAACCCGCCGCCGGAGAACATCGCATAGGACAGATTGGCCGACGGCCCGAAGCGCGCGACGCGGACATCGGCGCCCGCGGCGCGAATCGCCGTCATCGGCACCAGCGCCACCCGCAGTACCAGATCGAGGTCGTCGCGCACCCAGCGCGCGGTCGCGGCCAGCGCCTCGCGCGCTTTGTCGAGATCGGCGGGGGAGATCGCGAAGCTCGCGCCGTCGCCGCCGAACACGAAGGGGAATTCGCGGCCATCGAGCGCATTGGTGACGGAGGCGACCACCGCGGCGCCGGCCATGTTGACCGCCTTGTAGCGCTGGGCCGCGATCGCCTTGGTCGACTCGACGATATCGGCGACGCCGACCGTCCAGTCATCGGGCAGCCGCGCATACAGCGCCGGATCCATCAGGCGCGCGAAGCCGCGAAAAACCGGAATGCTGCCGTAAAAGATCTCGCTGCCGCCCACCATCGCAACGCCGCGCCATTGTTCGCCACTGTAGGACTCTCTAGCAGATACGTGGCAGTTTGGGATCGGGTTTTGCCTCGCAGCCCCCCGCCCTCCGCGACCGTCACCCTGAGGAGCGCGCCTTGGCGCGCGTCTCGAAGGGTCGACGGCCCGGCTGTCCGCACGAGCGGATGGTGCCCCGTGAAAACATTCGGGGCCGATTCATCCTTCGAGGCTCGCCCAGCGGCGCAAGTGCGCCGCAAGGCTCGCACCTCCAGCGTCAAAGGCGGAGCCTTTGCGCGGGGATGACGGGGATAGAGGGCGCGTCCCTATCACTTCACGCCGCCTCGCCTGCCGTTCTCCACGGCGGAAACGGATCGCGGAGTTTTTTCCAGGCCTGCGGGTCCATGCCCGGCCGGCCGGTGACGAGGCAGGCATCGAGCCGGCGGCGAATGTCGTCCTCGTTCATGCCGGAGCCGATGAACACCAGCTCCTGGCGGCGATCGCCATAGAGATCGTTCCAGCTCCGCTGCATCATCAGCTGCCAATCTGGATGATCCGGCCAGCGCTCGCGCGGGATCGCCGCCCACCACGAGCCGAGGCCTTCAGTGCGGACGATCGCGCCGGCCTGGCTCATCTCGCCGCACCAATCCGGGCGCGTCGCGATCCAGAAATGGCCCTTGGCGCGGATCACGCCGCCCCAACTCTCGCGCAGGAAGCCGTGGAAGCGCGCCGGATCGAACGGCCGCCGCGCGCGATAGACGAAGCTCGTGATGCCGTATTCCTCGGTCTCCGGCACGTGCTCGGCAAAGCCGTAGAGCTCCTTGTGCCAGAGCGGATGCTGCTGCGCGCGCTCATAAGCAAAGCGGCCGGTGTCGAGCACGCGGTCGAACGGGACTTTTGCAAAGCTCGCCTCGACGAGGTCGGCGTCGGGATTGAGCGCGCGCACGATGGTGCGGGCTACCTCGCGCTCGGCCGGTGTCGCGGCATCGATCTTGTTCAGCACGACGACATCGGCGAACTCGATCTGCTCGACCAGCAAATCGACCAGCGTGCGCTTGTCGCCGTCGAGCGCCTCGCCGCGCTGGCTCAGGAAATCGGTCGAGGCGTAGTCCTTCAGCAAATTGGCGGCGTCGACCACCGTGACCATGGTGTCGAGCCGCGCGACGTCGGAGAGGCTTTGGCCATCTGCATCGCGAAACTCGAAGGTCGCGGCGACCGGAAGCGGCTCGGAAATGCCGGTCGATTCGATCAGCAGATAGTCGAAGCGGCCGCTCTCGGCCAGCGCGCGCACCTCCTTCAGGAGATCGTCGCGCAGGGTGCAGCAGATGCAGCCATTGCTCATCTCGACCAGTTTCTCGTCAGTCCGGGACAGGTTCGCACCGCCATCGCGAACCAGGTCGGCATCGATGTTCACCTCGCTCATGTCGTTCACAATCACCGCAACCTTCAGGCCGTGGCGATTGTTCAGCACGTGGTTCAGCAAAGTGGTCTTTCCAGCCCCGAGGAAGCCGGACAAGATGGTGACGGGGAGTTTTTGCATCGAGATCAAACAGTTGCTGGAGGGATGGGCGACGGCGGGACATGGGTCATTGGATATGTAATGTTATAACATAACATCATTGAGGCGACGACCTGTCAAGCGCCGGGATGCGGGGCAGTCGGTTTATGTCTCCATGAAAGCGTAGATGGGGTAACGGGCCGGCCGCCCGCTCGCTACGGCGCGATTTGGAAGCGCGCTCGCGAGCGGCCTGTTGGTTGGAAGGCGGTCGTCCCTCAAACTGATGGTGTCAATAAACGGAGTCGGGCAAGCCCGCTCCAAGCATCATTAAGGGACGACCATGTACCACTATGCAGGAATCGACGTGTCTTTGGAATGCTCGAGCGTCTGCCTTGTCGATGGGACAGGTAAGATTTTGCGCGAGGCGAGGGTTGCGAGTGAGCCGGAGGCCTTGATCACCTGGTTGCGGTCGCTGGGGTTGGTGCTGGAACGGATCGGGCTGGAGGCTGGTCCGCTGTCGCAATGGCTCTACGCAGCGATGCGGGATGCGGGCCTGGCAGTCGAACTGTTGGAGACGCGGCACGTCCGCGATGCCTTCAAGGCGATGCCGGTGAAGTCGGACCGCAACGATGCCCGCGGGATCGCGCAACTGATGCGGCTGGGCTGGTTCCGGCCGGTGCACTGCAAGTCGATCGAAGCGCAGGAGACGCGGGCGGTTCTGACGGCACGCAAGCTGCTGCAGTCCAAGCTGCGCGACATCGAGAACAGCCTGCGCGGCGTGCTCCGCGGCTTCGGTCTGAAGGTCGGCACGACCACCGAGCGCACGTTCGCCGAACGCATCCGGGAGCTCGTAGCGGGCCATCCCGGACTTGAGATCGTGGCACAGGCGCTGCTCGAAGCCCACGCCGTGCTGCGGCGCGAGTTCAATGGCCTGGATAAGCACACCCAAAAGCTCGCCAGGTCGCACCCTCAAGCCCGCCTCCTGATGACGACACCGTCCGTCGGCCCGATCGTGGCGCTTACCTACGCCTCGGCGGTCGACGACCCGAAGCGCTTCCGGTCCTCGAAGGCGACGGGAGCGCATTTTGGCCTCACCCCGAAGAAGTACCAATCGGGCGAAACCGACTATACCGGCCGCATCAGCAAGATCGGCGATGCCTCCGTGCGCGAGGCGCTCTATCAGGCGGCTCACGTCATGCTGACCAAGCCGGTCAGGAACTGCTCGGCGCTGAAAGGCTGGGCGATGCGGATCGCCCGGCGCGCAGGCCTGCGCAAGGCCAAGGTGGCGCTCGCACGCAAGCTCGCCGTCGTTCTGCATCGCATGCTCGCCGACGCCAAACCGTTCAACCCGATGGCCAAGGCCTCGGCAACCTAAGCAAGGAGCAGCAATCGGTTCTGGGCGGGCCACGACACCAGGCTCTCCCTGAGCGAGGTCCCTGCGCCGGGACGATGGATCCGGTCAGGCCGCCATCCGGGAAGTGGCTCACAACCACGCTTCCGTAGATTGGCCGGCCGGCTCCTCAATGCACCCCATCAGGCGACGGCCTTCGCGCCGATCCCGTACAGAAGCAAGTGCCCGGCGAGTGGATCACGCAAAAAGGGATTGACTTACAAAGGCCCGTTACAGAAGCCCGGATGAACGGAGCGATATCCGGGGGTCAACTCGCGCCTACGGCGATGCTCCTGGTCCCGTCATGCTGAGGAGCCGCGAAGCGGCGTCTCGAAGCACGACGGCCCGGCTCTTTCCGCGTTGATGCATCGAGGCCGTGCATCCTTCGAGACGCGCGCAAGTGCGCGCTCCTCAGGATGACGGGGATAGAGAGCTACGAACCTTCCCTACTTCGCCACACCGCGCAGCACGAGCTGGTTCATGCGGCCGGCGAAGGCGGCGGGGTCGTCGGGTATCTCGCCGTCGAGGATCTGCGCCTGCTCGAACAGCAACAGCGACAGGTCCTTGGCCTGCGCGGTGTCGGTCGCGAGCGCTGCGACCAATGGGTGGCGCAGATTGATCTCGAGGATCGGTTTAGTGATCGCGCCGCGGTTCTGCTGGGCGAGCAGCCGCTCCAGCGCGCGGTCGCGCGCGTCACCGCCGGCGACCAGACACGACGCGCTCGCGGTCAGCCGCTGCGAGGCGCGGACGTCAGAGACGCGCTCGCCGAGCGCATCCTTGATGACAGCGATCGTGGTCGCGGCATCGGCTGCGGGCTCGTCCTTGTTGTCGTCCGTGTCATCGGCCAGCGGAATCAGGCCGAAATCGACGTCGCCCTGGCTCAGCGACTTCAGCGGCTTGCCGCCGAAATCGAGCGGTGCCGAGGTCCAGAACGCGTCAACCGGATCGGTCAAAAGCAGCACCTCGATGCCGCGGGCGCGCGCCGATTCCAGCTTCGGGTTCGACTTCAGGCGCTCGACGCTGTCGCCGACCAGATAATAGATCTCGGTCTGGTTCGGCTTGAGATCGTCGACATACTGCTTCAGCGAGCGGTTCTCGCCCGACGTCGTAGTGAAGCGCGCCAGCGCCAGCAGTTTTTCGCGGCGCTCGAAATCCTCGTACAGGCCTTCCTTGATGACCGGGCCGAACGCATCCCAGATCTTGGCAAACGTCTCCGGCTCCTTCTCGCCTATCGTTTCCAACTCGCCGATCACGCGGCTGGTGACGGCTTTGCGGATTTGCGCGAGCTGCGGATTGTTCTGCAGCATCTCGCGCGAGATGTTGAGCGGCAGGTCCTCGCTGTCGATCACGCCGCGGATGAAGCGGAGATAAGCCGGCAACAGCTCGGCATCGTCGGCGATGAAGACGCGGCGGACATAGAGCTTGACCTTGCCCTTGCGCTCGACCTGGAACAGGTCGAACGGCTTTGTCGATGGCGCAAACAGCAGCACGGCGTAGGACTGCCGGCCTTCGGCACGGTAGTGCAGCGTCATCGCCGGCTCGTCGAAGGCGCCTGCGATCTGCTTGTAGGCCTGCGCATAGTCTTCCGGCGAAAGCTCCGACTTCGAGCGCTGCCACAGCGCGCTCGCCGAGTTGATCTGGCGCGGCTCGCCCTCCTCCGGCACCAAAAGAATCGGAAACTGGATGTTGTCGGAATATTCGCGGACGATGCGCTCGATCTCGTAAGCCTCGAGATATTTGGCGGCGTCCTTTTTCAGATGCAGCACGATCTCGGTGCCGCGCACGACGCGCTTTGCCGCCTCCTCGCTGGCCGGCGCGATCTCGAAGCCGCTGCCGCCTTCCGACGACCACACCCACACTTCATCCGAGCCGGCGCGGCGGCTGGTGACGACGATCTTGTCGGCGACCATGAAGGCGGCGTAGAAGCCGACGCCGAACTGGCCGATCAGATTGGCGCCGTCCTTGGCCTCGGTCAGCTTCGACAGGAACGATTTGGTGCCGGAGCGCGCGATGGTGCCGAGATTGTCGATCAGTTCCTGACGCTCCATGCCGATGCCGGTATCGACCACGGCGAGCGTATCGGCCGCCTTGTTCGGGATAATTTTGATCTCCGGCGGCGTGCCGTCGGTGATCAGGCCGGGATTGGCGATCGCCTCGTAGCGCAGCTTGTCGCAGGCGTCAGATGCGTTCGAGATCAGTTCGCGCAGGAAGATGTCGGTCTCGGAATAGACCGAATGCACCATCAGGTGCAGCAATTCGGCAACCTCGGCCTGGAACGGCTGGGATTCGGCGGCGGCAGTTGATGTCATGCGGAAACTCGGACAATCGCAGGTGGCGGGAAAGCCCTGATATAGCGCGATCGCACCGCCTGGCAAGCCAAGCGGCGGGAACCGTCAGTCCGAGATCGCCGCGAGATAGCGCTCGACCGAACGGTCGAACGCCGCTTTGGCGTCGGAGGCGATGTTCTTGCCCCACCAGGCGCCATAGATCCGCTCAAAGGCCAGCGGCGCGACCGCGTGCGCGACGCGGCGGACCGCGGATGCATTGAGCGGGATGTAGTTCGGGTAGGAATACATGAAGCTGACCGAGCGGCGGTCCATCGCGACCATCGCGATGTCGCCGGTCAGCAGCGCACCGCGCCCGTCGGCACCCTTGCGCCAATGCAGCATGGTGGCGCCGGCAAAATGGCCGCCCGCCCGCACCAAAAGGATATCGTCGGAGATGCGATGGCTGTCGCCCTGCCACGGCACGATCGACGGATGAGGCCGCGTCACCCATTGCGCATCGTCGCCATGCAGATAGACCGGCGCATTGTCGAACGCCGCGCTCCAGTCGGCGACCGCGCCATAGTAATGCGGATGCGAGATCGCGATCGCCTTCAGCCCGCCGAGCGACCTGACATGTGCGATCGCCTCGTCCGTCGCCAGCGGCACGCAATCCCACATCACGCAGCCGCCGCGGTCAGGCACCAGGAGCGCGCGCTGCCCGATCGCAAATGCCGGCTCGAGCGCGATCCCGACCAGATCGAGATCGTCGCGCCAGACCAGCCGATGCCGCGCGGCGAACTCCGCGCGCGTCAGCCACGTCTGCCCCTTCCAGTTCACATATTGCCGCTCGTCCTCACAGATCGGGCAGGACGGCGGCGGCGCCGCGGTTTCAGGAAATTGCGCGCCGCATTGTTCGCAGGTCCAGATAGGCATTGGGAGAAGCCACGCGTTGGAATGAAGCCGGTCCCGCTCTACGTCAGCAGCGCGCCGCGTTCAATGCCTGCGCCCCAGTTCCATCTGCATCTCCGCCGGAGCTGTGCCGAACTTCCGGCGGAACGAGCGATGGAAATAGGACAGGTCGTTGAAGCCGGCCGTATAGGCGATGTCGCTGACCTTGCGGCCGGCGCCCTGCTCCTGCAGCAGCAGCCGGCGCGCCAATAGCAGACGCTGCTCGAGCACGAATTCCGAGAACGTGGTCCCGGCGGAGGCAAACAGGCGCTGCGCCTGCCGCGTGCTCAGCGCATTCGCCCGCGCGACCACCTGGATCGTGAGGTTGCCGTTGTCGAGATTCTTCAGCACGTCGGCCTTCATCAGATCGAGCCGCGTCTTCGCCACGCCGTCGCCTGCAGCCAGTTCCTTCGCCTCGGCACTGCTGCCGAGCACGAGACCGACCAGATCGGCCAAATGATGCGCCGCCGCCTGCTGGCCCGGCACGTCCAGATCGCCGGCAAGGTCGGTGCAGAGCGCAGAATAGCGTTCGATCATCGCGCTCAAGGCCGGGTCGCGCCCGAGCGCGCGCGCCAATTGCGTCTCGACGGATGGCGCCACCTGAAGCAGCAGGCGCCGCGGAAACCGCGTCGTCATAAAGCTGCCGGACTGGGTGAGATCGGCGGTGCCGACGATATTCATTTCGGTCAGGCACATCTGGCCGCGCGCCAGCTCGATCGCCTTGCTGCCCTGTGTGACCTGCACCTTGCCGCGCGTCGCGAAGATCAGGACGAGGTCGTCACAGCCGTCGTCCAGCAGGGCGCGGGTGCGGGCAAAGCGGGCCGAACCGCCGCGTGGCGTCGCGATCGCGACCGTATGCAGCAGCGTGAACTCGTTGTGGCAATCGATGCGATTGTCGTCGGTCGGTCCGACATCGAGCCGGCAGAAGCCGCGGCAAATGCCCTCGCGCCACGCCTCATAGGCCGGCCCCCTGGCCAGCCCGTGATGGAAAATCGAGAACCGGTTGGGCACCTGCGTCTCGGACATGATCCGTGCTCCGAAAGCGCGATCGATCGAAACGAGGCGATGAACGATCGCGTTCTACCAGATATGCGCAGGTCGGGTGCGCTTGTCGTTCCTGTCCCTACGCTTGGCGCGACGGTCCACGACTCCGGCGGGGAGCCTGATACCACTCCGCCGATTGCTGGTAAAGCTATTCACGAGATGCAACCCTATGATGCGAAGTGCGGAAGCCGGGAATAAAACCGCGCAGCAGTTTCGTGACGCGGCACTGCCGTGCCTCGACGATGCCTATGCGTTCGCCCAGGTCCTGATGCGAACCCCGGCGGAGGCCGAACAGGCCGTGCAGGAATGCTATCAGCGCGCACTGCGCCAGTTCGACGGCTTGCGTGGACCGGCCGTGCGGCCGTGGCTGCTCGCGATCCTCAAAGCTGTCTGTCAGGAGAAGCTCGGCGAGAAACCCGGCCGCCGCGGCACGCCGGCGGATGCTGCCGGCACGAATGGAACTCCCGCCCCGCGTGGCACCCCGACCATCCAACAACTCGTCGACGAACTGCCCGCGCCGCTCGGCGAGGTCATCGCGCTGCGCGAAGTTATCGATCTCTCCTACAAGGAGATAGCCGAGGTCACCGGCGTTCCGGTGACCACCGTGATGTCGCGCCTCGCAGAGGCCCGCGCACGGCTGCTCGCGGCGCGCCGCGCCGCAAAGGCAGCGCCGGAGGCGAGACCCGCAGGCGGCGCGTCAAAGCTGACGGTCTACCGCGCGAACGCCTGTTGAACCGCCGAGGACTCAGTGACGCCGTTGGCGATCAGGAGCTGAAGCAGTACGCGGGCCTTCTGCGGATTGAGATCGAGCGCGACCGCAAAGCCGAGCTTGTCGTCCTCGACCTCGACGTTGCGGTTCACGAAGCCGGAGCCGACGCGGCTCGAGCGCACGACCACGACGCCCTGCTTCGCCGCGGCCGCCAGCGCATCGATCGCGCCCTTCGATGAATTGCCGTCGCCGACGCCGGCGAGCACGATGCCCTTGGCGCCGCGCTTGACCGCGTCCTCGATCTCGGCGGCATCCATGTTGGCATGCGAATAGATGATGTCGACCCGCGGCAGCGGCGGCGCATCCGGCAGCTTCAGCTTGGCACCCTTGGCTGGAACGGCCGGCTGCAGGAAGCGCAGCGAGCCGGTGTCGACATAGCCGACCGGCCCGGCATCGGGCGAGCGGAACGTCTCGACGCTGGTCGTGTTGGTCTTCTGCACCCAGCGCGCCGCATGGACGGTGTCGTTGAGCACCACGAGCACGCCGCGGCCGCGGGATTCCGGCGCCGAGGCGACCCGCATCGCCTCATAGAGATTGGCCGGACCGTCGGCACCGATCGCAGTCGAGGGCCGCATCGACCCGACCAGCACAACCGGGATGTCGGTGTCCAGCACGTTCTGCAGGAAGAACGCCGTCTCCTCCATCGTGTCGGTACCATGCGTGATGACGACGCCATCGACCTCCTTGTTGTCGATCGCGGCGCGGATCCGCTTGACCAGATCGAACCAGACCTTGTCGTTCATGTCCTGCGAGCCGATCGACGAAATCTGCTCGGCCGAGATCTGGGCAAGATTCTCGATGCCCGGAATGGCCGCGACCAGATTCGCCGAGCTGACCTTGCCCGAGTCGTAGGCATTGCCGGCGCGTGCGCTGGCCTGGCCCGCGATGGTGCCGCCGGTGCCGAGCACGAGCACGCGGGCAAGCGTGGTGTCGGTGGCCCTTTGAGCGACCGCCGGCGCCGTAAGCCCGATGACAAGGGCGGCGGCAAGGCCGGCGATCCATCGCGCGGAATAGCTTGATTGAACCGAGTGCAGCATCATTTTCTTTCCCCAGTGACAACTTTCCTGCCCACAACTCGTGGTTTATCCCGCAACAAATCGACGAAGTTGCGGCGGAAAATGTCGTGGACGAAATCCCGGCTCTCGCCGTGTTTCTCCGCCACTCCCGCAAAATCTTGACATCTCCTGGATGACGGCGCACATTTTTCGAAGATTATTCGAATTTTGGTGAGGCCATGCATTTCGAGCTTCCCGACGATCTCCGCGTTCTGCAGAGCCGCCTGCGCGAATTCGTGCGCAGCGAGCTTAAGCCCCACGATGCCGCGATCGAGGCGACCGGCGAGGTGCCCGAGAGCGCCATGGCCGGCCTGCGCAGGATGGGATTGTTCGGAACCAACACGCCAAAACAATTCGGCGGCCTCGGCCTCTCGATGCTGGGCAGCTGCATCGCGACCGAGGAGCTCGCGAAGGCCCACACCGCCTTCTACTATCTGAGCGGGGTGAACGTTCATATCGGCTCGAAGGCGATCGAGTTCTACGCACAGCCCGCCGTTCGCGACCGATGGTTGCCCGAGCTTGCCAGCGGACGCGTGATCGGCGCCTTCGCGCTGACCGAGCCGAACGCCGGATCCGACGCCGCCCGCATCCAGACCCGGGCGCGGCGGGACGGCGATCATTACGTGCTCGACGGAAGCAAGACCTACATCACCAATGCGCCGGTCGCCGGCGTCTTCACCGTGTTCGCCACGCTCGACCCGTCCGCCGGCGCGAAGGGCATCGCTGCCTTTGTCGTCGATGCGAGGACGCCGGGCCTGAGCATCGGCCGCCTGGTCGAGATGGCCGCCGGGCGCGGCTCTGATCATGCCGAGGTGATCTTCGAGGGCTGCCGCGTGCCGCGCGAGAATCTGCTTGGCCAGGAGGGCGAAGGCTTTGCCATCGCGATGCGGTGCCTGGATGCCGGACGCACGCATTGGGGCGCCTATTGCGTCGGCGCGGCGAGCCAGCTGCTGGACTATGCGCTCGATCATGTTTCCGAGCGGGAAACATTCGGACGCAAACTGCGCGACCATCAGGGCATCGAGTGGCAGATCGCCGACATGGCGAGTTCGCTGCACGCCGCGCGCCTCGTCGCCTATGAGGCGGCCTGGCGTTACGACCAGGGCGACGCGGCCGCGCGCACCGCCGCCGCGGCGCTCTCCAAATATACCGGCGCCGACATGGTGCAGCGCGTCGCCGACACAACCATGCAGCTGTTCGGCGGTGCCGGTTATTCCAAGGACCTGCCGCTCGAACGTATCTGGCGGGAAACACGGGTGGTGCGGATTCTGGATGGCACATCCGAGATCATGCGCCAGATCATCGCCCGCAATGCGTTCCGCAGCCATGAACGGCGCAACACAACCATCTGACAACGGCCTCTTCCACTTTATGTTGCAATTGTCCTTGGTGATCCGCTTCCGCTGTCTTAGTGTTTTGCGGGGATGGGAGATTCTTGTTCTGACGCGTTTTCTTTGCGCGAACCGGTATCCATCCCGGATCAAGTCCGGGACAGGCTTCGCTCGAAAGCGCTCTTGGAGAAGGAAGTGGCTTCAGGGACGACACTCAAGCTCAAGCAACAACGCAGCCGCGACCGGCGCGAGCAGATTCTCTCGGCAGCCACCAGGCTGTTTGGCGAGAGAGGCATTGACGGCACCTCGCTCACCGACATCGCCGCGGCGGCCAAGGTGCCGCTCTCCAGCCTCTATGATTATTTCGAGGACAAGCGCGCGCTGGTGCTCGATGTGCCCGCGGGCAATTTCGAGGCGCTGTATCAGAAGACCGAACCGCTGCTGGTCAAGGGTGGCGACCCGGTCGAGCAGCTCCGCATCATCTTCCTGACCAACTTCCAGTACATCAAGGACAACCCGGGCTGGGGCCGCGTGTTCTTCCTGGAGATATGGCCGAGCGTGCTTGCCGCCGAGCCGCGGGTGAAGAAGGCCGTCGACAAATACGCGCTGCTCTATGTGCAGCTGCTGAAGCAGGCGAGCCGCGCCGGCACCTATCGCAGGAATCTCGACCCCTACACGGCGATGTCGCTGATGATGGGCGGGATGTGCCACCTCACCGCGGTCTGGCTGCTCTACGGCCACAAATACGATCTGGTGAAGAAGGGCAAGGCACTGTTCACCACGCTGCACAACGGGTTCGTTCGGCGTTAGCGGCTGCCCTGTCCCGGCTCTCGTAGGATGAGTGGAGCGAAGCGATACCCATCGAACTGGTGGCGAAATGATGGGTATCGCTGCGCTCCACCCATCCTACGCGCTACGCACAGAACGAACCGGCATGGCGGTTCTCATCCGAGCATGATCTTTCTAAAACCGTTACACAACTATGCTGATCCTGCTCTACTATGACGCTGTGTGCGCGCGCTGTGCGGAATGCGCGGGGTTGGGGAAGGGAACGAACCGATGGACGTCAAGGCTGTCCTGCCGCCGCGTGGCCGCGACTATCGCCTGGATCTCTTGCGTGGCTTCGCCAACTGGGCGATCTATCTCGATCATATCCCGAACAACGCGGTGAACTGGGTGACCCAGAAGAATTTCGGCTTCAGCGACGCCGCCGACCTGTTCGTGTTCATCTCTGGCTACACCGCATCATTCGTCTATGCGCGGATGATGCTCGAGCGCGGCACCGTGATCGGCGCCACCCGCCTGATCAAGCGGGCCTGGCAGATCTACGTCGCGCACGTCCTCTTGTTCGTGATCTATATCGCCGAGTGTCCGTCGTCAGATAATTTGAGACTAATCAGGCTTTTCGAGAAGGGAGGCTCTGGCTCATCTGTTGTTGGAGTTTAAGCGGCCTGCAGTTGGTGCTGCAAGCGGCGGTTTGCGATGGTCTCACGCTTGATGCGCTGTCGTTCGGTTAGGATGGTCTCGGCTCTGCCGAAGTAGACGTCAGCCGGGGTCAGGTTTTTGATGCTCTCATGATAGCGGACGTGGTTGTAATGCTCGACGAAGGCGCCGATCCGCCGTTCGAGGTGGTGAGGTAGATAATAGTTCTCGAGCAGAATGCGGTTCTTCAGGGTCTGATGCCAGCGCTCGATCTTTCCCTGGGTTTGGGGATGATACGGAGCGCCGCGCACGTGCTGCATGCCCTTGTATTCGAGCCACCTGGCCAGATCGTCCGCGACGTAACTCGAACCATTGTCGCTGAGAAGCCTCGGCCGGTGCGCGACGGTGATGTGGTCAAGGCCGGAGGCCGCGAGTGCCTGGTCGAGTGTGGCCGTGACGTCGGAGGCACACATCGTGGGACCAAGCCTCCAGGCGACGATGTAACGCGAGAAGTCATCGAGCACGGTCGACAGGTAGTACCAGCCCCAGCCGGTGATCTTGAGGTAGGTAAAGTCGGTCTGCCAGAGCTGGTTGATGGCGGTGGTCTTGTCCTTGAACTCGTTCGCCGCCTTGATCACCACATAGGCGGGGCTGGTGATGAGGTCATGCGCCTTCAGCAGCCGATAGACCGATGCCTCGGAGACAAAATACTTCCGTTCGTCGGTGAACCGCACGGCCAGCTCGCGCGGCGACAGCTCGGGCAGCTCCAGCGCCAGGTCGATGATCTGGCCCCGCACATCGTCGGGGATGCGATTCCATATCCGGTCAGGTCGAGACCGGTGGTCAGCCAGCGCCTCGACGCCGCCATCACGATAGCGATCATACCATCTATAAAACGTGGCGCGTGGGATCCCGAGCTTGTCCAGCGTGCGCTTGGCCGGCAGGTGCGACTGCTCGACCAACTGGATGATCTCGGCCTTCTCGGACGCAGGATATCTCATGCCTCGTCCTCCCCATCCCCGTTCATGCTTTTTTTGAGTAGGCGGTTCTCAAGGGTGAGGTCGGCCACGACTTCCTTCAATGCGGCCGTCTCACGACGGAGATCCGTCACCTCGCCGGAGGTCGCCGCACGCGCCGTATCGCCCGCCAGGCGGCGCTTACCGGCTTCGAGGAACTCCTTCGACCAGCCGTAATACATTGAGGCGGCAATGCCCTCACGCCGGCAGAGCTCGGAGATGTTCTCCTCGCCCCGCAGTCCTTCCAGCACGATGCGGATCTTCTCTTCCGCCGAATACTGCCGGCGGGTCTGGCGCCGAATGTCCCTTAGTACCTGTTCTGCCGGCGCTTTGCCCGGTCCGGATTTCTGCTTCATCTTCGCTCCTGGTGGCTACGATGAACCAGAAATCCTCCCTCCGCAAAATCCTTCAATTTGTCTCACACGCCCTGACGGCAAACACTCCTGTCCAACTGACCAAGAAGGAGATCGCACGAGAGATTGAAGAGCTCTCGCGCGAACGCGGCGGCGCACCGGAGTCAACGGAGTGGACTAACGATGGTCAATCCGTAATCGTAAAATGGGGAGATCTGAAGTTCGAGCAACTCACGCTTGCCTCTCTTGAATACGGCGCGCTGGGAGAAGGACGAGACATACACTCCGGCGTACTCGTCGACCCTCTCGGCGACGCTCAGGCGTCTGCAAACAAGGGCCTATCTGTCTATCGTGCGGGCGGCGGCAAAGGCTATGTTTATACGGCGAGCTTCGACAAGAAGGGACAAGGACACCGGCAATATATCGCGATCAACGGCACGGAAATCAGCCAAAGGCTGCTGGAAACAGCCGTATCTTCGGCGCTCGACAAGGACCGGCGCCTATCAGGCAACGACTATTCTCTTTGGCCTGAGGTCGCGTTGGCATTCCGACGATTTGCGCGGGATACTTCGGTCGAAACAGCCATTGCGAGCGTCGACACCGTTTTCGATCGATATCCGTCAAAAAAGTATCGCACGCACGTTTGGCCGATGCTTCCGTCCGGTGCCATCGGGCACCTTGCCGATCATATGCACTATGCGTTGGACATCTACGGACCGAAAACCGATTTCCCGGAAGTCCGGAAATCGATCGAAGCCTTTCTTGCGAAAAATCCTTCAGATCGCTTCGTCGAGTGTCTTCACTATGTGGTCGGCGATCTCGACGAAGCACTCAAGAAGAGCTCCGACGACTCTCCGATAAGAGCGGTTTTGCACTATGCAATCGGCTTGAGAGAATTGGGCAATGTACTGCACGATGTTTATGCGACCCTGAAGAAAAAGCAGACCGATATTGAGGAGCCGGATACGGTGGTCGAGCGGGTAAGCGATCTGATACGAGATACCGATCTCATGAACGGCAAGTACATAGTCGACGTAATACCTGACTACTCCGCGCGCGTCAGCCGGATCTACCCCCATTTTGAAGCCGTTCTCGCCGATCCAAAAACACCTCACGCCGATGATTCCGCCTTCATGCTGGGTTGGCTGAAAATCAACGAAGGGAAGCTCGATCAAGCACTGCCCTATCTATCCAAGGCGATGATTGTCGGAAACGGAGACTATAAGGATCCGGGCGCAAGGAGGGCGGTCCTTCGCGCCGTCTCGGGTCTTCCAACGACCGAAATGCGATCAATCGTCGACAAGGATGCCAACTTCCCGAAGCAGCCGATCCTCGCTTACGTCGCCGCCAGATCGGCATATCGAGAGTTCAATTACTCGCTCGCCATTACGCTGGCCAACCGATACCTGAAGCTGATGGGCATCACGCCTGAAAGCTTGCCGTCAACGACGAGCCCGGAACGGATAGACGCGGCCCTTCAGAAGTTCGACGCCGAGGAGCGAGACGATCCGAATCTTGTTGAATTGCCATACTTACTTCAGGCGTCGAGAGAATTTATCGACTTCATCAATTTCACCACGACGATTCAGAGCAAGCAACCGGCCGAGGTAATACAGCGGACCCGAACCATAGTCATAAAGTACTCAACGATCATCGACGACGAGAATCCCAAGCGGAAGAATCTGAAGAAGTATGGCTTGTTGGAATTCACGCATCGCGACCTGCGGCAAGCAATCCATATGGCCGATATTGCTCTCTCCATCACACCGAAGGCTCCTTCATACAACAAGCTGCGCGAATGGCTTTACTATCGGAAGGTGCGCTTGTCGGCCACTTTTGCCCCGGACAGCGTCGCGGCGACCGTTAATAGCATGCAGGCCGAATTCCCGAACTCCAACCTGTTGGACGATGCGTTAGCGGAGCAGCTTTATGCCGAGGGTCTTGGCAAGAAGGACTTGGCGGCGGCGCAAGCGACCTTCAAGCGACTCCTCGAAGTCTCACCGAATGGAAACGCCGTCGACAACGCCTACTCGATCATGGCCCAAACACTTGCATGCGCCGGCAAGGGTGAGGAAGCAAAGAAGATGGACCAGGAAATCGTCAGGCGATTTACTTTCACACGCCACGCGGACGATGCGCGAGGACGGTTAGCGGGAGACTACAGCGTGCGCACCTGCGACGATGACGAATGACAGGACGCATCGAAAGCAGAAGACATACGCTTCAATCGGCCAGATCACGCGCGACACGCATCCCGCGATCGTCATCGAATGTATCGATCCCTGCGGAATCACGTGCCGCCGACCTTAGCGCAAACGGTCCGTAGCGCCAGGATCCTCCGCGTATCACCCGCTTGCCACAATTCGCCGCCACCCATGGCGAGCCGTCCCGCTCTTTCGTGGAGTATTCATAGAAGGCACAATCCTCGACCCATTCGGCGACATTTCCATGCATGTCGTGCAGGCCGAAGGCATTGGCCTTTTTGCTGCCCACGGGATTGGTGCGCCCATCCGAATTGGCATCGTACCAGGCATATAGCTTCAGAAGCGCGTCATCGTCGTTGCCAAAGGAAAAGAGGCCTTGCCCCCCGGCGCGCGCGCTGTATTCCCATTCGGCCTCCGAGAGCAGTCGATATCGCTGCCTGGTAACCCGCGAAAGCCAGCTCACGTATCGTTTTGCGTCATTCCAGGTGATGTTGATGACCGGCCGGTTGCCGTCCTCCCATGCGCCATGACGCGGCTCGCAGTCGCCATTCGCAACACAGAGATTCCATTCATCAAAGCTGATCTCGTTTCTGGAGACGGCGAACGGCCTTGTAAGGGATACCTTGTGCTGGGGATGCTCGCGAGCAAGGCCTTGCGTTCCGGGCGCCCCCATCAAGAATGACTCGACCGGTATCGCGACCATCTCCGGACAACCGGCACAGTCCGCAAATGGCTGCCCTCGGTCCAGTGAGAGGACTTGCTGATCGGTCTTTGCTGATGCCTTCGTAAATCGAAAGTAAGCCTCCCTTATGGTCGTCAGGTATTCGCTCCTGCCGTATTCCCACAAGCCAACGGCCGAAAGTATCAGCGCCACCGTCCCGACGAGTGCCGCTTGCGCACGAAGCCTTCGTGATCTCAGGGAGTTTCGGCTGCGCGTGATGAACTCGCGATCCTTGACGGGAATATCCTCCGAGCGGCTAGCCAACCAGGTGAGAGCCTGCTTCAGCGCCAGGCCAAGGAGCAAAGCCTCATCCTTGGAGTCGGAAGGCGCGGAATCCCACGCGCGACGCGCCAGCTCAAGTCCCGTCCGCCATGTCAAGAACTCTCGTTCCGATGAAATCCACGAGCGAAGCTTGTCCCATCTCCGAAAGATCGCTTCGTGAGCGACCTCGGCGTAGAAACTTCTGCCGAGAACGCGCTCCCCGTCCTGCGGCTCGGACGCAGTGGTCGTCATTTCCGGGGTAAAGGTACTCAACAGCCGATATGGATCGTTTGCAAGTTGAGTAACCAGGCGCCATTCGGCATCCGAGAATTCCGAGCGGGACGCGCGCCTGCGCGTCGGCTCGCCGTCTTCGCGAACCGTTGCAAGCCGGAGTGTAAAGATTCGACGGAGGTCGTCTTCCGACCCCGGATTGGACGAAATGAACAGATTGGCTCGATCCACCAAGACACGTCCCAGATCGATCGACTGGTGCGGAAGCCGGAGGATCCCGTCGCCGCGCTCAACCATCTGCTTCCACATTCCGTCGAGCAGGTATGACAGGAGCGGCAAGGCGCCGGCATCCTTTATCGAATCATCGGCAGCGCGCTTTGCAAGATCATCAGGCAGGGTATCGCTCTCGAAGCGGGCGGAGAGCAATTTGGCCGGCCCGCCGACCACCTGAAGAAGCTGATCTTCCCGAAGAGGAGGAACGTTGATCTGAATATGAGCCCGATACAGAGAAGCGTCGCTCTGCAGTTCGCCCAGGAAATCCGATCTCATGCTCATGAGGGCACGGATACGTCCGTCGACAACTCCCCTTTCCAGCAATTTCGAGAAACATTGACGTTGCTTGGGGTCCGAACGCAAATACAACTCTTCACCTTGATCGACGTAGAGAAAGAAGGACGCAGGTGGGGCCTGGTTCAATTCGACATATCGACGGCAGGTCTGGTCGATCAGGTCTTGCAGATCGAGCTTCTCCTCAAGCAGCTTCTCGATCCATAGCTTCCGACGATCGGGCCAATCGGTCGTTGTGCCATCCAGTTGCCAGGTCGCCAGGAATGCTTCGACCAGCGATTTGATCGGCGTGGCGCCCGGCCGAAGCGACAAGACGCACCAGCGCCGGCTGTTGTTGAAGCTGGCTGGCCATGCTTCAGCGCTCTCTTCCGGCCACCGCTGCCTGACCATCGCAGCGAGCACCCCCGCCTGGGCTACAGACGACTTTCCAACTCCAGAGTTACCGAGCAGAATTGGCACCTTGTCCGGATGATTGTGCAAGGATCGAAGGACCTGAGTTGTTTCCTTGGCACGGCCAAAGAAATAGTCGCTGTCCTTTTGCTCCATCGCGGAAAGGCCTCGATATGGAGACGTGTAGCGCCAGAGGGCTTCCGGGGTTTCGGCGGAGTTTGCGGCTGCTCCAAACAACAGTGCTATGGTGGCTTGCGACGATAGATCCGCACTCACAATCCAATGCAGTCTTCGCAGGAACGGCAGTCCCGGCGCGGTCTGTCCCTCCTGCAACAGAACGATAATCGGCAAATCGTCATGCGTTACCTTTCTATCGAGCGCTTCACCGTATTCCAGCACTTGCCATGGCCCGATTCCGCACTCTCCCAAGACCAGAACAAAAGCGGTTGCAGTAGCGATTTCCTGCGCAAGCTGGTTGGTCCAGAATCCTCCGGCCCGCATACTTGCCGGGGCAAAAAAAATGCTGGCACTCGCATCGTGCCTTTCAATCCTCTCCTTGATGCGTTCGGCAAGCGGGCGTTCCGGTGAGTGATAACTGATGAACCAGCGCTGCACCTGCACCTCCCTTGGAGCGACTGCTCTGGGTGTATTCGCTATATAGTTGTACCTCTAAAACAGTGTGCGTAAAGACTGTGATTTCCCCGATCAGTGGCGACGTCTGAGGCTCCCTGTTGTCTCGCCGACCGACAAAGGTGCCTGCGTACAATTGATTTCGGACTTCTGCTCGCGACCTGCGAGCTCATATCGTCGGCTTCGACCTGGCGGCGGCATCCGAGCGCAACCCTTTCGAAGATGGGTCGACGTCCCGGCCGCGCCTGGGGATGATGTCGCGGTTCGCTCGACGGGGCGCGATCGGCTTGTTAAGCCGCGTCTCCGCAAGGATGATTTGAGTCGGGGCAGATGACCGTAGCGATCGAGATGGGACAAACGACGGCCGGCGCTTCGGCGGCCATCGACCTCGAGGAGCTGTTGGCCACGCGCCTCCTGGTGCAGGGCAATTCGGGTTCCGGCAAATCCCATCTGCTGCGCCGGCTGCTGGAACAGAGCGCGCCCTGGGTGCAGCAGACCATCATCGACCCCGAAGGCGACTTCGTCACCTTGGCCGAGCGCTTCGGCCACCTCGTCATCGACGCCGAAGACCATACCGAGCGCAGCCTGCAGGTCGCCGGCGAGCGCGTGCGCATCCACCGCGTCTCCACCGTGCTCAATCTCGAAGGGCTCGACGCCGAGAACCAGATGCGGCGGGCGGCAGCTTTCCTCGGCGGAATGTTCGAGGTCCCCCGCGACCACTGGTATCCGATGCTGGTGGTGGTGGACGAGGCGCAGCTGTTCGCGCCGGCGGTTGCGGGCGAAGTGACCGACGAGGCGCGCAAGCTCTCGCTCGGCGCGATGACCAACCTGATGTGCCGCGGCCGCAAGCGCGGCCTTGCCGGAATCATCGCAACCCAGCGGCTCGCCAAGCTCGCCAAGAATGTCGCGGCCGAGGCGTCCAACTTCCTGATGGGCCGCACCTTCCTCGATATCGACATGGCGCGCGCCGCCGACCTGCTCGGCATGGAGCGGCGGCAGGCGGAAGCCTTCCGCGACCTCGAGCGCGGCCAATTCATGGCGCTCGGGCCTGCGCTCTCGCGCCGTCCGCTCGGCTTGCGCATCGGTCCAACGGATACGCAGCCGCGCAACGCGGCACCGCGGCTGATGCCGCTGCCGGAAGCCGCACTGAAGGACGCGCGCGCCATCATCCTGGCAGCGCCGCCGCCCGAGACCGTGCGGCCACAGCGCCGGGCGCCGTCGCCGGACCTGCTCAGCCAGCTGATGGCCGCCAAGCAGCCAGCGCCGGAGCCAAATCCCGAAGCCGCGGAGCAACCACTCAGCGCCGAGCAATTGGCCGAGCGGCGGGAACGGCTGGACCGCATCCTGCGCGCCATCCTCGCCGAACCCGATGCCGGCTTCCGCGCCATCGGCGTGCTCTATCAGGAGTTCGTGGTCCGCTGCCGCATCGAAGGGCTCGGTGCTGTCGTGCCGGAGCTGACCGATTTCCGCCGCATGCTGACGCGCGCCCGCGCCGGGCTCGGCACCGAGATGGCGGAAGACGACGCGTGGCAGGATGTCTCGATGCGCGCCGCGCTGCTGCCCGAGGACATGCAGGGCGTCTTCATGATGATCGCCCGCGCCGCGAAGGAAGGCTGGCCCTGCCCGAGCGATGCCGCGATCGCCCGCGCCTACGGCACCCACTCGCTGCGCCGCGCCCGGCATCTTTTGACCTATATCGAGGAACAGGGCCTGATCGTCTGCCAGCTCGACGGCGCCGGCCGACGGACCGTGACCCTCGTCGAACTCGCCTGGGCGACGGCGGCGGCCGATCCGAATGCGGATGAGGCGACGGCGGAAGCGGCGTATAACAGCTCAACCCTGTGATCCAATCGGTCAAGCAGCGAAGCCCACGATCGAGACGTGCCGTTCAACACGAAAAAGCCCGCCGAGAGGCGGGCCTTTTCCTCTCTTCCGGTCGAGAGATCGGGGTCCGTTTGGAGCGCACCTGCTAGCTTCGCAGCCGAAGCTTGGCGGTAAGGCAGCTACCCGCCGCAAGGGCCGCACCGACGCCTGCAACGCAGGCGACCCATCCGAATTGGTCGAACACTTGGCCAAGCACAGCACTGCCGACCAGGCCGCCGAAGAAATAGCAGGCAAGGTAGGTGCCGCTGGCAACCCCGCGGTTTGTTCGTGCCGCCTGCCCGACAAAGCCGGTGGCGCAGGCTTGTGCAAAGAAGGTGCCGACCCCGACCAGCACCATCCCGGCGAGCACAGCCGCCAGATGCGACGAGAGCATCAGCGGCAAACCCAGCATCGCGATTGCAAGACCGCCCCAAAGCGAGGAACGCATGCCAAACAGTGCCACGGCCTTGCCCGCCAGCAGCGTCGTGACGATCGAGGGCAGGAATACGAAATAGACAAGGCCCACCCCCATCATGCCGAGCGACAGCGGAGCGCGGACCAGGATGAAGTTGACGTAGGTAAAGGTGCCAATGAAGGCGAACAAGACGCAGAAGCCCAGGCCAAAAGCGGCGCGCAAGGCGGGATCGCGCCAATGCTCGGCCATGGCCGAAAGCGGCGATTGTGCCGGACCGATCGCTCGCATGGGCTGGACGCGCCGGATGGTGAAATAGACCAGCAGCGCGCCTGCGAGATTAAGCAGGGCAAAGAAATAGAAATTCGTCGCCAGGCCCAGATTGTCCGACACAGTCGCCGAGACGAGGCGCCCGATCAGATTGCTGGCGACGTTCCCGGTGATATAGGCCGCGAAGGCGCCGCTGGCATCCATCGCGCTGCACTGCTCTCCGAGATAGGCGAGCGTGAGCGTGAAGGCCGAAGCCATGCAGAGACCCTGCATGATGCGAAGAATGGTGAAGACGGCCAGGTTCGGCGCCGCCGCAAGCAGGGCTGTCGGGATCGCGAGCAGAAGCAGGCTTGCCAGAATGCCCGTCCTGCGGTCGATATGCGGGCTAAACGACCCGACCACCAGCCCTGCGACGGCCATGCCGATCGTGCTGGCGTTGACCGCAAAGCCCATCGCTCCGGGCGTTACGCCGTAATGCCGCGTCAGAGCCGGCAGGATCGCTTGAGTCGCGAACAGATCGACCACGGTCAGGAATGCGGTGAGGCCGATCAGCAGAGATCGCATCGCTACGCCGGGCGAATGACCGTGCGCTTGCATTGCCTTCGCCGTTTCCATCGGCATGTCGGTCATGGCGATAACTCCGGTGATGGAAAAGGGGGATGTGACGCCCGGGCGTGCGGGGCCAACACGGGAGTCCCGGCCGTCACATCCGGTAACGAGGCGTGGGGGTCGGCACTCGTTACATGTTGTGGTCGGCCGGATCCTTGCGGAGGTCGCCGACATAGAGAATGACGGTCTCCTTGCCGAGGTTCTTCCACCAATGAGAAGTTCCGAAGACCTCCGGTCGTAGGTCGCCGGCCTTGTGCACGATCGGATCGACGCAGTTGCTGGCGTACTCCACGATCTCGCCCTGCTGGACAAAGATCAGCGCCGGCCGGTCGTCATGGCTGTGCCAGGGCACGATGCCACCAGGCTCGATGGTCAGTCTGCGGAAGCGCAGTTCGCGGCCCTCGATATGCGCGGGCTGCTTGCCAAGCTCGATGGAGCCAAGCGTCACGTCCGCGACGCCGACCGGCTTGTAGTCCACCATCGAGCGGGCGTTGGGCTTCATCTTGTCGGCGGGACATTCGCCGGCGAAAGCGGCGGGCGATGTCGCAAGCGAAACGGCAATAGCGCCGGCGACGCCGAGAGCTTGCCAGATCTTGCGCGAGGTTGCGATGTCTTTGAACATGTCGTGGTCTCCTTGCTTGTTGTCGCGGCTCCGAAAGGCTGGCCGGCATGTCATCAGCATCGCGCAGAGCGTTTACTTCTGGAAATGCCGGTTGGCTGTTGAGTCGATAGCGGTGGGCTATGCGGCTCACGCGTGGCCGAGCATGTGCTTGATGTCGGAAGCGAAGGTCGGGTAGGCGTAGACGTGCTCGCGAAGCTCGCTTGCGCGGATGCCGAACTTCATGGCCAGGCCGAAGATGTTGACGAGCTCGTGACCGGCGTGGCCGACGAAATGGGCACCGAGGATGCGGTCGCTGTCACGATCGACGATGATCTTCGACCAGGCGACAGTTTCGGCGTAGGTTCGCGCCGAAAACCACTCCTGCATGTCGTTGACATGGACTTCCGCCGGCAGACCCTTGGCTTTTGCAGCGGCCTCGGTCAAGCCGACGGCGGCAAGGGCGGGAACGGTATAGACCGCGGTCGCGATGGCGGCATAGTCGGGGCTGTGCTTCGGTCCATCGACGATATTGCGGCCGACCAGATCGCCTTCGTAAGTCGCGATCGGCGAAAGCTGCGGTGAGGTTGGAACGACATCGCCGCAAATATAGACGCGCGGATTGGAGATCGAGCGCAGATGGCTGTCGGCGGCAATGCGGCCGTTGTCGTGATCGACCTGGCCGGCGGCAAGACCGAGCGCATCGACGTCGGCGATGCGGCCCGCGCCGTTGACGACCCAGTCTGCTTCGGCCGCTTTCTCGATGACCTCGTGAGTAAAGACAACGCGAAACCGGCCGCCACTCTCCTCGATACGCTCGATTCCAACACCCGTGCTGATCTGCAACCCGATACGCTCGCTCTCCGCCTGGAGCCTGGCTACCGCATCGGTGTCAATCGCAGGCAAGAGTTGCGGCAGCGCCTCCAGGATCGTGACCGAACTGCCGGCTCGCGCATAGACATGGCCGAACTCGAGAGAGATCACGCCGCCGCCGATGAAGATCACGGAGTCGGGGCGCTTGCTTTCGCGCAACATGTCGTCCGAGGTCACCATGTGTCGGGCGCCGGGAATGGACAGCGGCCGGGGCTTTGACCCTCCGGCAATCACGATGTGGCCGGCGTGAAGCGTGCGATCCGCGACTCGAATGGTGTCCGGTCCGACGAAGGTGCCGTACCCCTTGATCACCTCAACGTCGCGCCGCGCCATGGCGCGCGCAAGGTTTTCCGGGATGTCCTTGATCATGTCCTTCTCGCGCGCGATCAGGGCTGCCCAGTCGAGTTTTGGTCGGCCTACTGAAATCCGGTGTACGTCGGCGCGCTCGATGTCGTGAAGGGCCTGCCCGGCGGCGACCAACACCTTCTTGGGCGTGCAGCCGCGGTTCGGACAGGTGCCGCCGAGGTCGAGCGCTTCGATCATCGCGACCGACAATCCCGCACGCCGGACCGGGCCGGTCACGCCGATCCCGGCATTGCCGCCGCCGATGATCACGACGTCGTATTCTTGAGCGCTCATCGGCCCCTTCCTTCGTCAGCGACTGGAAATTGTCGGGCCATCATTTGGCAGTGATGGTAGAGGTGATCGATTTGACGACCACCGTCGCCATGTCGAATTGGGCGTCACGATCCCGGATGTTGTGACGTCGCGCGATCCAGGCGAAATCGGTCCAGACCGCCCAGAGGTCACCGTTGTCGTCCTGCGTCAGCAGCAGGCGGACCGGCCAGTCCAGCCCTGCATCGGGATTGGACGTGATGAATTGCGTGCCGAGCGGCGGATTGCCGAAGACAAGCAGGGTGGAAGGACGTAGCTTGATTCCAGCGGCGGCGGCGAGTTTCGATTGGTCGATCTCGTCAACGAACTTGATGCCCTTTGCGGCAATATCGGCCTTGATCCGGACGATTGCCTCGGACATCGGAACGGCGCTCTTGACGCGAACGATGCCGTTGCTGCGCTCGATCCTGGCATCGATCGGCGCCGCAGAGGCCCAGAGAAGCATCAAGACGAGAAAGGTGCCAAATTTGCCGAGGCGCAAGGTGTTGTGGCGGGACATGGACGCTCCTGTCGGGTAGGCGGTTTCCGCGACAGAATCACCGCTTGAGCTTCCGAAATGAAATGCCGGCCCGCTCTGGTATCGATAGCCCAATGCTATTGTGCTTCGTGCAATGCTGCTGGCAGAGAGAAAACGCCCCTTGTGGGGAGTTTACGTGGGAACTTACTTTGTGAAGGTCCGACATGCCGGAGCAAGGGATGACATCGCTTTCGCCAGCCGACGCCGAGCGGCTCAAGCTCGCCTTTGAGCGCTGCCGGGAGATGGAAGGCACTCTCAAAGAGCAGCTCCAGGCCTATGCGGAGGCAGGTCGGGAGATCTTTCCCGCCTATGGCGATGCCGTCGACCGCCTCGTCGTCAGGATCAACGAGAATGGCGGTGGAGAAAACGCGCCGCGTCCCGGCGAGCCGATGCCATCTTTTCTCCTCCCCGATGACAGCGGTCGCCTGGTTGCCTTACCGTCTCTGCTCGAGCGGGGTCCCATGGCCGTGATGTTCTTCCGCGGCCATTGGTGCCCCTATTGCCGGCTCAATGTCAGGGCTGTGATCAAGGCTTATGACCGCATCAAGGCCCTGGGCGCGGACGTCGTCGCCATCATGCCCGAAACGCAGGAATATGCAGTTAAATTCAAGACCGAGTCGGACGCACCGTTTCCGGTGCTGACCGATCTCGACAACGGCTATTCGCTGTCGCTCAATCTGGCGATCTGGCTCGGCGCAGAGATTGAGCGTCTGCTCTCCTATCTCGACATGGCGAGCTTTCATGGCAACGACGGTTGGGTGTTGCCGATTCCGGCGGCTTTTGTCATCGGGCGCGACGGCATGGTCAAGGCGCGCTTTGTCGATCCCGACTTCCGGCGCCGCATGGCGATCGAGGATCTGCTCGCAGCTCTAAGGGATGCGAGGTAGGCTCGTCCAGGCGACCCGCGCGCGCCTCATGCTCTCATGCGGCAGCGCTCTTCTCCAAAAACTGCCGCCAGTCGGAACCGCGCAGCATACGCATCACGGCAGATGCCACCGCGGTGCGTTCGCGGCCAGCAACGCCATAAAGATTGACCGCGCGTCGCGCATCGAGCCCCTCGACCGAAGCACGCTTGAGCGTCCGCGGTATCCGTGAGGTGTCGGGAACTATCGCGACGCCGATACCGGCCTCCAGCAGCGCAATGAGATCGCGCTCGCTCGAGATTTCATGACAGTGATCGACATCTACGCCGTGTTCCCGCAGGACGGCATTCAAGCGCGAGGCATGCTCGCAATATCCGCGAGACAAGAGCTGCTCGGAACGCAGATCATCGAGGTCGATCCCATCTCGCCCGGCAAGCCGGTGGTCAGCGTTGACGACGAGTCGAAAGTCCTCCGTAAACAGCGGCCAGGCGTCGAGCCGGTCCCAATCCGGGTCGAGTTCAGTCGCGATGCCGAGCTCGGCGTCGCCTTTCTTTAGCATTTCCCCGACTTCGCGGCCGTTGCCACGGAGAAAGCGAAATTCCAGTCGATTGAACTGGCGCTTGATCTGATCAAGGAAGGGAATCAGCAGGGACAGATCGATCGAGTGGGTGAGCGCGATCCTGAGCGCTCCGATCTCGCCGCTCTTGAACGACGAGGCGAGCGAGCGCGCACCGACGGCGGCCTCGTAGCATTGTTTCAGCAAGGGGTGCATGCGCTGACCGAGCTCGGTCAATCCGGCCGGACGCTCGCGGCGAAACAGGTCGCCGCCAAGCTCAAACTCGAGCTGCTTGATCGCCCGCGTCAGCGATGGCTGGGTGACATTGCACTCATCAGCCGCACGCGTGAAATTGAGCGTGCGCGCGACCGCGAGGAAATACCGAACCTGATGCATTTCCATGGTCGAACTCCCCTGATCCGGTCAGCAGTCTAGCCGATTGAGGGCCAAGGCGGCCATAGCGCACACCTATGGTTTTGGAAGCCAAAAGGCATTTCCGCAAATGCGTTTAGCGATGCAGATTTTGGCGACCGTCGGACACTGCCGACGATGCAAGCGGGATTTCAGAAGATGAATATCCAGGTCAAATCGCACGCCACCGTCGACGCCAGAATACTCTGTGGCAGGGCAGCCCTGGTGACCGGCTCAACCAGCGGGATCGGACTCGGCATCGCCCGCGCGCATGCCGCGGTGGGCGCAAACGTGATGCTCAATGGCTTCGGAGTCGCAGCCGAGATCGCCAGGATCAACGACGACGGCACATTAAGACAACGCCGGTAACAAAGCCGGGTGCGCTTGCGAATATTAAACCGGGCTCAAATGGGAGCAGGACATGCAGGACAGGACTTCGTCGGGACGCCTCAAATCGCTCGCCAAGGATCTCCCCGGCCAGGTGGTGCTTGTGTTGCAGGGCGGCGGCGCCTTGGGCTCGTACCAGGCCGGCGTTTACCAAGCCTTGCACGAGGCGGGCATCGAGCCCGACTGGATCGTCGGTACATCGATCGGCGCCATCAATGCCAGCCTTATCGCCGGCAATCGGGTCGAGGACCGGGTTTCGAGACTGAAGGAGTTCTGGAAGCGGATGGAGCAAAATCCCGTCTGGAATATCCGCACCGCCTTTCCCGACTTCAATGAGCGGCTGACCTACTGGGCGACCATTACACACGGAATTCCGGGCTTCTTCCGGCCAAATGCTCTGGCCCAGGCGGGTGACAGCTATCCGTTGGGTGCCGAACGGGCCGGCTATTACTCGACCGCGCCACTCGAGCAGACCCTGAGCGAACTCGTCGATGTCAACTTGCTCAACAGCTGTTCGCCCCGCCTTACGATCGGGGCCGCCCACGTGCGGACCAGCCAGATGCGCTATTTCGACAGCCGCGACGGCGAACTCACCATCAGGCACATCATGGCCTCCGGCGCCTTGCCACCGGCGTTTCCCGCCATCCGCATCGACGGCGAACTCTATTGGGACGGCGGTATTCTGTCCAACACGCCGACCGAAGTCGTGTTCGACGACAATCCCCGCAAGAACTCGCTGATCTTCGCCGTCCACCTGTGGAATCCGGCCGGTCTCGAGCCGACGACGATGGCGGAGGCGCTGAATCGGCACAAGGATGTGCAATATTCTAGCCGCATCATGAGCCACATCGCGCGCCAGCAGCAGGCGCATCGGTTGCGTCACATCATCAACCAGCTGGCCGAACGGCTCCCCGACAGCGAACGCAACACTCCCGAGGTGCGCGAGCTGATCGGTTACGGCTGTCAAACGCGCATGCACGTCGTGCGTCTGCTTGCGCCGCAGTTGGATCGCGAAACCCATACCAAGGACATCGATTTCAGCCCGCGCGGCATCATGCAACGCTGGGACGCAGGCTACTCGCACACCGCGGCAGCCCTCGAACACGCTCCGTGGACGGGCGAATTTGATCCGCTCTCAGCCGTTATCCTGCATGAACAAATGGAGCTGATGCCGGTCGCAGCGGAGTGAGGCGCGTTCCAGAAGACAGCGCCGTGAGCGCCGACGCGAGGTCAAAAAACAACCCCAACAAACCTTTCGGATTGCTGGGATTTTTCACTAACTTGGTTGCGGGACATGCAACCATCTCGAATTGCTATTTCAGGCGGTCGCCTAGGCATCGCGAGCCCATCGGAAAATGGAGTTTCGTCTGCTGAAGCGGTGAGCGGGCATAGCACAAGCTTGCATTTTGCGGAGCCTGCCCAGCAAACTGTCGCTAACCCAGGATAGCCCACCCATGCGGTGGCAGCGTAAGCTCGGTCCTGACGCCCGTCCTGCGCACCGCGCCTGATCCTGCGAGCCTGTCGACGCCGGAATCGACGGTACGACCGACCGCCGCGTCGGCCAGGTTCAGAGCAACCCATAGCCGATTGCCTTCATCGAATGCTTCCAAGACAATGTCCGTGTTGCGAAGCGCGACCATACGGGACTTCGCTCGATGGAGCCATGGATGCCTCCGCCGCAGTCCAATCAGCTCCTGATGCAGCCGGTATGTTGGCCAGCCGAATGGCGCCAGTTCGGCTGGCGCCGCCGGAAAGCTTGGGCGGATCGCGTCGTCACCTCCGGCACGGCGCTCCTTGATCCCGCGGAACGCCTGTTCGTCACCGGCGTAGATCGAGGGCGTGCCGCCACAGGTCATGAGAATGACCAGCGCGTGCGGGATATGCCGTTCGTCCAGAACCTGGCTCGCGATCCGCGTGACATCGTGATTGCCGATGAACGTCTGCGGCACGAACCGGTCGATCATCGCATTGTGCCGCGCGAGCGCCCATGCGAGCTCATGGAAGTTGCGATCGTTCAGGGCGCTCCAGATCGCCTTCCAAAGCTCGTATTGCGTGACCGCATCGACACCGGTCTCGTCGACGAAGCCGGCGTAGTCACCGTGGATCACCTCGCCGAAGATATAGGCGTCGGCATGCCGCGCGCGAACCGCGGGCAAGACGTGCCTCCAGAATTGCCGCGGGACAGCATAGGCCGCGTCGAGGCGCCAACCATCGGCACCGCGATCAAGCCAGTGATTCATCACCCGGATGACATAGTCGGCGACTGCGGGTTCGTCATGGTCGAGCGTCACAAGCTGGTGGTGACCTTCGAAGGTCGCGCAATCGGGCTCCCTTCCGTCCGCCGGCCAGGTCAGACGAAACCACGATGCATCCGGCGATAGCGGACCGCTGGCGACGGCGCGCCGGAAGCGCGGCGATTCGCGGCCGACATGATTGAAAACACCATCCAGGATGATGCGCAGGCCGCGGCGACGGGCTGCTGCGACCAATGCATCGAAGTCCGCGTCGTCCCCAAGCCGCCTGTCGATCAGGAGGTGATCGATCGTATCGTATCCATGGGTCGACGAGGCAAAGATCGGGCCCAGCAGGATACCGGATGCGCCGAGCTCCACGGCGTAATCGAGCCACCGGACAAGGTGGTCGAGGCGATGCATGACACCGGCGCACGCGCCGGCCTCGCGTTCGGCGTTAACGAAGCCGAGCGGATACACATGCCACCAGACGGCGTGCTTGATCCAGTTGCTCACCCGACCACCCGCGCCACGCTCACTCCTCAAGCCGGTCGCCACCCTTGACGAAGAGCATGCCGATCGCGCCGAGGGTCAACAGCACGGCGATCGGAGCGAGACCGACGGCCTGGGACTGAAAGCGCGCCGTCAGGATACCGACCAGCATCGGGGCGATCCACACCGTCGTGCTGGCGGTCAGGCCGAACAGCCCGAAATAGGAGCCGACGCGCATCGGTGGCACGATCTGAATGATCATGGCGCGCCCCGACGCGATCGAGGCCACCGCAAACGCCGTCATCGATCCTGACAGCAGCATGAAGGCGACCTCGGGCAGGGTTCGAAACACCGGGCCGTTCCACAGCGGCTGCGCGGCCGGGTCATGGGGCCAGAAAAAGATCATCCGGTCCGGCGTTGTGCCGAGGACCATGACCAACAGAACGACCGTAATCGATATCTGAAGGATGATGGCGCGGCGCGTGCCAAGTCGCGCGTTCAGGCTTGCCGCCAGCAAGCCACCGAGAGCGGCGAATGCGATCTTGACGACGGCAAAACTCAGCAGCTTGAAGCCGTGCCATCCCATCACACCCGAGGCATAGATACCTTCGAAGATGATAAGGGTGTGAAAGCCGTCGGCATAGAGGGTCCGGGCGATCAGGAATTTCAGCAGATCTGGCTGCTTTCGCAGACCGGCGATCAGGGCGAACACGTCCCTCGAGCCGAGGCGCACGGCCCTCGAAAAAGTCTCGCCCGATGCCGGCGCGTCGATGGTGAAGCGAAGGAGCATGAACAGACCGGCGCAGGCGAGCGCTGCGATCAGAGGCCCGATCAATCGCTCCATCTCGTGGCTTGCCTGCGACAATCCAAACAGCGGCGCGTCAGGGACCCCGAACCAATGCAACTGCCCGGGAAGGGCAAATCCCCACAACAGGAACGTCATGATGGCGACGGACACGAGATTTGCGACACCCAGGCTGACACCAGAGTAGCGGCCAACCCGCGACATCCCGACCGCCGGTCCCAGCATCGCGTTATGCAGGATCTCGGAATAGACGAACAGCAGATTGAGCGCCATCACGATCACCAGCACGGCATGGACCGACAGTGCGCTGCGGTCCGGCTTCGCCCACCACAGGCTGACCAGCAGCGGCAGCGAGATCAGGATGCAGGCGGTGATCCACGGCTTTCGCGGGCCCATCCGGTCGAGCGAGGCGCCGAGAAACGGCACTGTCACGGCTCCGACCAGACCTGCAACAAAGCCGTATCGGGCAAACAGCGTCTGACCGAGCACGGGATCGCCGATCATGACTTTGCTGACATAGGGCGCAAAGATGTAGATCTTGAGCAGAACCAGATACGGGATCCGCGTCGCCTCGTAGCCGATCCAGGACCACGCGCTGAGCGTCAAGGCGCGAGAGCCAGAGCTCGCGGCCGTGGCAGGTCGCGATACGGCGATAACATCTTCAGACATCCGGTGCGTTTCCCTGTGGCGTGACTGCTCCGGTCACGCGCGGTTGTTGCGACGGGCTCATTGCGATCAGGCACCACAAACCAGGTGACCAATGCCGGCCATTGTATCGATCCTATCGTCACTGATCGCGAACCGCCTCATCTGCGCGGGACGTACGTGCACTTCCATGGATATGGAAATACCCGTCGGCCCGGAGATCTTGCTCAGTCCGGTCATGGCTGTTGCCGTGCGAGCCGTGTCGCGATCCGCTCGCCGGCAAGGTTTGCGACAATGACGAGGCCACCGCCGATCAGCGTCGCGATCGTCCGCTCCACCAGCACCGATGCTTCGAGCGGCTGCTCGAAATCCATCATCAGCACGATCAGTGTCGTCATCATCGCCGAGTATGAGAGGTAGTGGCGCATCTTCAGCAGCGGGCGTGTGCCGGCGATCAATCCAATGCCGGCAATCAGGAGCCCCACGGGCGGATGGGCCGCGACGCCGAGGCCGGCAACGATCCCTCCGAGCGCGGCGCCGAGCGCACGCTGGGTGATCTTGACCGGCATGAGGTCGGTGCGTCGCTGAGCAAGAAGGACGACGGTCAACGAAATCCAGTGCAGGTGATGGCCGGGATAGGCGATATCGATCAGCGCGGCCGCCGCGAGACAGAACGCAAGCTTCAACGCATATTGCAGACCGGAGAATTGCCGGATCGACGCCGACCAGCGCGCGAACTTCTCCGCCCTTGTCGAAGACGGCCGGACTTCCTCCACCACCTGACTGCCCCGCATCGTCCGCGCGAACATACCGAACAGCAGCCAGAGCAGCGCCGTCCAGACCGCGCCACCGGTGAGCAGCAGCATCAGGAGCAGGCGGTGGGACATCGTTGCGGCAAGGCTCAGCGTGATGATGAGAAACAGGGTGAAGCGCGTGGTGACGATGGCGGCGGTGCGGCTGTAACCGCCGACGATCGCCGCGCCAACCGCCAGCAAAACCACCAGGATCCGTCCTGCCCAGCCTGCGTCGGTCAGGGCAACGGCAAGGCCCGCCGCACCGATCGTTGGCAACAGCGCGGGCGCAATGCCGCGGGCCTGTTCGCCCGCGCCGCGTCCGGCCGCCTGCGGTGCAATCGGCAGGCTGCCGGCGGAGGCGGCAAGACCAAGCGACAGGTTTCCGAGCATGGCCGCGAGTATGATCGGTCCGACGAAGCCGAGGCCGGCAACGATACCCTCACCGAATTCGATCTCGGTCTCCGCATTCCAGCGAAGCGCCTCGCCGAGGTGAGCCTTTGCGCGGGCCTTGTACCTGTCATTCAACATGGCGATCCGCTGGGCTTCACCCGGCCACGGCGATGCTCCGGGGATCAGCTCGCATGCCCACCCGACGCCGCGATGCGTGCGAGCCGCTGCGACAGTGCGCCATCCGGGCCGAGCGTGCCGGCATGGAACTGAAGACGCGTGGCGATGCGGCTGAGCCCGACGCCCTCCGCCCAGAGCATCGGGCCTCCCGTGCGCGCCGGCCAACCGTAGCCATTGAGCCAGACCACATCGATGTCAGAGGCGCGCTGCGCAATACCCTCATCGAGGATCTTGATGCCCTCGTCGATCATCGGATAGAGCAGCCGCTCCAGGATCTCATCGTCCGTGACCTGACGCGAACGGTAGCCGCGGCTCCTTGCAAGCTCGGCAATGAGCGCCTCGACTTCCGGCGAGGGCGTCGGGACACGCTCGGCGTCGTAGTCGTAGTAGCCCTTCGACGTCTTCTGTCCGCGGCGGTCACGTTCACACAACAGATCGCGAATGCTTTCGCCCTTCGAGGTCTCGCGCCGCCAGCCGAGATCGAGGCCCGCCAGATCGCTCATCTGGAACGGCCCCATCGGGAACCCGAATTCGGTCAGCACGCGATCGACATCCCAGGGTCTCGCGCCTTCGAGGATCAGCCTTTGCGCCTGCGCCTGTCGCCGGCCCAGCATGCGGTTGCCGATGAAGCCCGGGCAGACGCCCGAAACGACGGCGATCTTGCCGATCCGCCCGGCGAGGTCCATGGCGGTCGCAAGCTGCGACGGCCCGGTCTTCGCCCCGCGCACGATCTCCAGCAAGCGCATGACGTTCGCCGGCGAGAAGAAGTGCAGGCCGATCACCGCCTCGGGCCGGCGTGTCTCCGCCGCAATCGCGTCGATGTCGAGCCGGCTGGTGTTCGACGCCAGGATCGCGCCCGGCTTGGCGATCGCATCGAGCTTGCGAAACACATCCTTCTTGACCGCCATGTTCTCGAACACGGCCTCGATGATGAGATCGCTTTCGGCAAGGTCCTCGATGACGAGGCTCGGCGTCAGCAATGCCAGCGCGCGCTCGACGTCTTCCGCGGCAAGGCGGCCACGGCTTACGGCGCGCTCGTAGTTTTGGCGGATCGCAGCGATGCCCCGCTCCAGCGGAGCCCGGTCACGCTCGACGATCGTCACGGGAATGCCAATCGACAGGAAGTTCATGGCGATGCCGCCCCCCATCGTACCGGCGCCGAGGATGCCGACGCGTTCGATCGGGATCCGCGGCGTATCGGCACTCACACCATCGATCCTCGCCGCATCGCGTTCGGCGACGTGGATGTGCTGTTGCACCTCCGGCAGATCGGCCTCGCGCTTGCTCATGCAGTCCCTCCATGAAAAATCTCGAACAGGCCGGCAGCACCGATGCCGCCTGCGCAGCACATCGTCACCACGCCGTAGCGGGCCTTGCGGCGCCTCCCCGCCTGCATCAGATGTCCGACGCAGCGCGCGCCCGTCATGCCATAGGGATGACCGATCGCGATCGCGCCGCCCGAGACGTTGAGCCGCTCGTCGGGAATGCCGAGCCGGTCGCGGCAATACAGCAGCTGCGACGCGAACGCCTCATTCAGCTCCCAGAGGTCGATATCATCGCTCCGCAGTCCGTTGCGCTCGAGCAGCTTGGGTACCGCGAAAACGGGACCGATGCCCATCTCCTCCGGCGCACAGCCCGCAACCGCCATGCCGCGATAGGCGCCGAGCGGCTCGAGACCGCGCCGCTCCGCCTCCGCGGCCTCCATCAGGAGCACCGCCGCGGCGCCGTCAGACAGCTGCGAGGCGTTTCCGGCGGTGACAAATCGTCCCTGCTTGACAAAGCGCCCGCCTGCGAACACGGGCTTGAGCTTCGCGAGATCTTCGAGGGTGGTTTGCGGACGATTGCCCTCGTCCCGCGTCAGCGTAACCTCCCTGACGGTGGTTTCGCTGCTGGCGTGATCTGTGACCGCCATCTCGGTCTTGAGCGGCGCGATTTCCCGGTCGAAGCGGCCTTCGGCCTGCGCTATCGCCGTCCGTTGCTGCGATCGCAGGGCATAGTCGTCCTGCGCTTCGCGACTGATGCCGTAACGCTCCGCGACGAGCTCGGCCGTCTCGATCATCGAGCTCGTGAGACCCGTCGCATGGCGGAGAATCCAATCGTCCCACGCCCGATAACGATTGACCTTGTCGTTCTGCACCAGGCTGATCGATTCCAGGCCGCCGCCGATCGCGACCGGTGCACCGTCATTGATGATGTACTTCGCGGCGGTCGCGATCGCCATCAGACCGGACGAGCATTTGCGATCGATCGACATCGCGGCGACGCTGTCGGGAAGTCCGGCGCGCAGCGCGGCGTGACGAGCTACGTTGTTGCCCGAGGTCCCCTGTTGCTGGGCGGCGCCCATCACCACGTCGTCGACCTCGGCCGGATCGAGCCCGGCGCGCTCGACGACCGCGCGAATGACGTGGCCGCCCAGCGTCGGCGCCGTCGTGTTGTTGAACGCGCCTCGATAGGCCTTGCCGATCGGCGTCCGCGCCGTCGAAACGATCACAGCTTCGCGCATCAAAACTTCTCCTGTCGGGAACTTCCCGTCGATCAACCGCCCTGGGCTTTGGCCTGTGTCCTGCGTTCAACTGAGCTCGGCCGACGAATATCCGAGGATGGCGCGCGCGATGACGAGCCGCTGGATCTGGCCGGTACCCTCATAAATGTCGGTGATGCGGCCATCGCGCAGGAATTGCTCGACCGGATGATCGTGGCTGAGGCTCATTGCCCCCAGCAGCTCCATCGCGCGCTGCGGACCGCTGCGGCAGAGCTCGCCGCCCTTCGCCTTTGCGACCGATGCCTCAAGATTGTTGGGTTCGCCGCGCGCCGCGAGCCAGGCTGCGCGCAGCACCGTCAGCGTCGCGGCCTCGATGTCTGCCTCGAGTTCCAGCAGCGTCTGCTCCGTGGCGGTCCGATCGTGCGGCCCCTTGTCCCAGTCGACCGCGATCCCTTCCGCGGCCAGGTGATCCCGCGCATACCGGAAAGCGCCGAGCGCCTTTCCGATGCCGCCCGCGGCGACGGTCGGACGGGTGATGTTGAACGTCTTGAGGACCCCTTTGTAGGAGGCGGAGCCCTCGTCCGCGCTTTGCGGCACGCGCTCGTCGCCACCGATCAGATGGTCACGCGGGATGCGGCAATCGCGAAACGCGTAGGCTGCGGTATCGCTGCTGCGAATTCCGAGCTTCTTTTCCTTGCGGACCAGCTCGAACCCGGCAGTACCCTTCAGCACCAGGAACGATTTGATGCCGCCGCGACCCGCCGCCTTGCTGACGGTCGCCCAGACGATCGTGCCGTGGCACCGCACGCCATTGGTGACGAAGATCTTGTCGCCATTCAGCACCCACTCGTCGCCATCGAGCACAGCGGTCGCCTGGATCGCCTTGGTATCGGATCCGGCACCCGGCTCGGTGATCGACATCGCCAGCATCAGATGCCCCCACCGTTTCTGCTGCGCGGGCGTGCCGGCCGCGCCCAGCGCCGCATTGCCTAGCGCCGATGGCGCCTGGCGCAACGGCACGCCGTTGTGTGCCTCGCGCTCGATCTTGATCAGCATCTGCATGATCACGGATGGCGTGTCGTCGCTCGGCCGACGTCGCATCCGTTCGAGCAGCGAGGGGAACGCCGCGGCCTCGGCGAACGCCTTGGGCAGGATTTCGTCCTCGTGCGCGTCGTAGTGCCGCGCGTATTTCTCGCTGGCCTTTGCCTCTTCGGCTACTCTCGAAAGAATTTCCCGATCAGTGTCGGAAAGCGTGAAATCCACCATGCTCTGCTCCTTCACGCCGCCGCAAGCGCGCCGTGGATGGTCAGCATCCGCGCGTTGCGCAGCCACATCTCGAGCGGAAGGTCGCGGATATAGCCGTGACCGCCGAATATCTGCAGCCCGTCATCGGCGATCCTGATCGCGCGGCGGTTGACGTAGTTCTGCGCAAGGACGGCCGTTTTCGAAACATCGACTCCCCGATCGAACGCGGCAGCCGCCTTCCAGACCAGCCAGCGCATGGCGTCGCACTCGATATGCATGTCGGCGAGCGTGAAGGCGATCGACTGCTTCTTCGCGATCGGCTCACCGAATGCGACACGTTCCCTGGCGTATGGAATCGCGAAATCGGTCACCGCGCGCGCCAGCCCCACGGCGAGTGCCGCACCGCCGATACGCAGGCTGGCCAGCAGGGGACGGATATCCGCGCCACCGCCTTCGCCGAGGATCGCGGCAGCCGGAAGCGGCACGCCGGCAAGCTCAACCCGGGCAAATCCCATCGGCGTCAGGCCGATGGTGCCGCTCTCGCGGGCGATCGTGACGCCCGGGGCACGCGGAGGGACGATGAAGGCCTTGATCCCGTCGATCCCCGGCGCGTCGGATGCCCGCGCGAGCACGAGCATGTCCTCGGCCTGCTCGCCCAGAGGGACCAGCCGCTTGACGCCGGTGATCCGCCAACCGTCCTGATCCGGTTCGGCGCGAGTGACGATCCGCGACGGATCGAACGCAAGCGCGTCCTCATGCAGCGCGAGCGTTGCCACGCGGCGTGAGGTCCCGCAGAATTTCGGCAGGTCACGCTTCCTCTGCTCTTCCGTCCCGAGGTCAATCAGCGGGTTGACAAACAGCGACGACGCAACGGCGGTGCCACCGAGCCCGGCGCATCCGGAGCCCATCGCTTCCAGCATCAACGCGCCCGTCAGGGCCGAGCGCGACGCACCGCCGCCGCCATAAGCCTCCGGAATCGCAAGTGAGGCCAGCCCTAGGGACCACGCTTCGTCGAGCAAGTCAGCCGGCGCGGCGCACGCTTCGTCGGCCCGCCGTGCCCGCGGCGCCAGCTCGTTGTTCGAGAACGCGAGGAGCATGTCGCGAATCTGGCGTTGTTCGTCAGTGACATCAAAGCTGATCATGACGCCACGGCTTCGCCGCCGAATGCGCGCGTATGGTCGTCGCCGCCGACCGTGCTCAGTGCGCGCATGGCGACGACAAGGTCCCGGGCTCGCTCGAACACCGCAAATCCCGCAGCCGTGAGCGCTTCGCGCGCGAAGGGCGACAGCAAGGTGTAGCTGTAGATCAGAACGGGCTTCGATCGGCGCGCGCGGAGCGCGCTGAGCGCCTCCACGTCCAGCGAGATGCTGCGGTCGTTCGACAAGGACAGGGCAAGCACGACGGAATCGACCTCCTCGCCGTCGAGCAGCACTTCGAGCGACTGAAGGACGCCACCCGTGAAGATGCCCTGCGCGGTGACGTCAATCGGGTTCGCGGCGGAGCCATAGGAGGGGAACGTCGGCCGAAGCCGCGCCTGCAGCTTCTGATCCAATACGGGAACGTTAAACCCTGCTTCCGTGAGGCATTCGCTCAGGACAGCTCCGGCGCCGCCCGCCGTCGTGACAATGCCGACGCGACGACCCGCAGCAATCGGGTTGGTCAAGCGTCCGAGCGCTGCCGCAACCGCATCGTCGGGATCAGCGACCGCGATCACGCCGGTGGCCGCGAACATCGTATCAAAATCCGCAGCCACGCCGGTATCGCTTGCGGTGTGTGCGACAGCCGCCCGACGGCCAGCTTCGGATCGGCCAATCTTGATCACGATCACCGACCTGCCCGCCGCACGCGCCTTACCCGCCGCGACAGCGAACCGTTCGAAGTCACGAACCTCCTCAAGGTAGGCAATGATGGCCGCGCAGTCGGGATCGCCTGCAAAATGCGTGATGAAGTCGACTGCGGTGAGATCGCACTCATTGCCCGTCGTGACGACATGGCCGATCTTCAGGCCGGCGGCGCGCCCGCGACTGAACAACGAGAAGCCGAGGCCCCCGCTCTGCGCCACGATCGCCACGCGACCGGCAGCCGCATTTTGCGTCGGGTCCGGATGCAAGGGCTCCGCGGCCGCGCTGAATGTCGCCGCGACGCGTCCGCCGACATTATAGAATCCCTCGCAATTCGGACCGCAGATACGAATCCCGGTGCGTCGCGCGATCTCCGACAACCGCGACTGGCGCTCGGCCTTCGCAACGCTTTCTTCAGCAAATCCCGAGGAAATAATGATCGCCGCACGAACGCCAGCCGCGGCGCATTGCTCAACGACGTCGCAGACCAGCTCCGCCGGGAGGGCGATGATGGCGAGATCGATCGAGAACTCGACCGCGGCAATGGCGGGATAGCAGGGCAAGCCGTTGACCTCGCGGTAGCTCGGATTGACCGGTGCAATCGGTCCGGTGAATCCGGCGCGGCGCAGCACCCGCAGCAACATGCCGCGGATCGAGCGCTGTTCGGCGGGCGCGGCGCCGATGACGGCGATCGAGCGGGGTGCCAGAAAGGCGGCGATCGACGCCGCGTCCGATGGGCGGAGGATTTTGTTCAAGGGACCATCCATGCAATGTTTCGGATCGCGTCAGCGCGGCAGTCCGACGAGATTTCTCGCCATGATGATGCGCTGGATTTGCCCGGTGCCCTCGACGATGTTGAGCGCCTTCGCATCGCGAAACAGCTTCTCGACGAGGTGATGACCGGCCCCCGCCTCGAGCCCGACGATCTCCATGCCCGCACTGGCGAGATCCTGGGCGGTCTCCGCGGCAAACACCTTGGCCATCGAGGCGTCCACGATGTTGGGGATCCTGTTGTCGGCCTTCCAGGCCGCGCGCAGTGTCATGAGCCAGGCTGCGCGAAGCTGCCGGTACATCGCCTCCAGCCGGTCGCGCACCCGTATCGACCTGAACGCGCCCGACTGCGTCGCAAAATTCAACGCCTCGTCATAGGCGGAGCGCGCCAAGCCGACGGCGCTCGCCGCGACGCCGACGCGCGTGGTGTTGAGCGTCCCCATCGTTGCGCCGTAGGCGCTCGACTTCGACGTCCGTTCGGGCCGCTCGCCGCCCAGGATGTTGTCGTGCGGGACCTCGCAATCCTCGAGGATGAACGAGACCGACTCATAGGCGCGGAGCCCCATCTTCTTCTCGATCGTGATCCCGGTCATGCCGCGGTTACCACGCTCGATGAAAAACGACCGCTGCCCGGCCCGCCCCTTGTCGGGATCGAGATTGGCCTGCACCAGCACCCAGTCGGCGCGAGCGGCATTGCCGATGAAGCACTTGGCGCCATTGAGCAGATAGCCGCGATCGGTGCGTGTCGCGCGGGTGCGGAACGCCGCCGTGTCCGATCCTCCGCTCGGTTCCGTCAGCGCGAAGCTGCCCCAGCGCGGAATGTCAGTGCCGCGGAATGGCCCAAGGAAGCGCTCTCGCTGCTCCGGCGTGCCGGCAGCGGTGACGATCGGCGCCGGCAGTCCCGGTCCTGGCGCAGCGACGCCCATGCCACGATCCCAATAGGCATTCTCCTCATTGATTGCGGCCATTCGGACCGCGGGACCTTCAGGCATCGCGCCGTCGTCGGCCGGCACGGGATGCCTCCTCCGGAAATCGACATACGCGGCAAAATAGGGATGATCAGGCGGCAACGGCGCGCCGTTGCGATCGGCCTCGAGTCCGGCGCGCCGTACCTCGCGCAGCCCCCATTCCCGAACCTGTTCGATATACGCATTGAGCGCGGCGCTGAAATTGTTCACGCGGCGATCCTCTCCGAGATTGTAGCCGCGAGCGCCGCGCCGGCCTGCTCGCGCGCGGCATCGCATCCGCCCGCCAGCAGGCCGAGCGCGCGACAGTCCCGCATCGCCTTCTCGACAGGGAAGTCACGCATGAAGCCGTGCCCGCCGAGGATCTGAACGCCATTCGGACCGACGAAGCGGCTCGCCTCAATGGCATCGACGAAAGCCGCCGCCGCCGCACCGACGGCGCGGCCTTCGCCGGCATCGATCGCCAGCGCCGCATCTTCGATCAGAAGCCCCAACCGCTCGACGGCGACGTACATATCGACGATCAGGAATGCGAGCGCCTGATGATGGGCAATCGGCTTGCCGAACGCGACGCGGTCGAGCGCGTAGCTGCGCGAAAACCGGGCAGCATCGGAGAGCACACCCCAGATCAGCGACGCGTAGTAGACCCTGATCCTGGCCAGCGTGCGCGCCGCACGCGCCGGATCATGCCATGCCAGAATGGGCGTGCCGTCAAACATCACGCTGCTTGCGCCTGCGGCGTGCAGGGCCGAGCCAGCGACGGGCTCGAACGCAAAACCCTGCTTCAACAGCCACGCGCCCTGCGGACCAAGACCGACGAGCACATCCGCTCCTGCGGCAGGTATCCAGGCCACCCGGCCTGCAACGCGGGCACCGGCAACATCCCCGGCACCAGGATCCATCACCAGGACGAAGCGAACGTCAGACTGCCCGAGGTTCAGCTGAAGCGACTTCAGGGCTTCAACCCCGCCGAAGGCCTCGATCACGTAGATCGCCGGCGCGAACCGGTCCAGCGCAAGCGCGGCGCCGGCGTCGGCTTCAGCGAGCAAACGGTTGGTCCTGACACGATGGAGCAGACCGAGGCCGGCACCACCGGCTTCCTCGGCGACATCCAGCGCCTCGAAGCCCAGCGCGGCGAAGCGCTCCCGCACGTTTTCGCTGACCGTGCGCGCACTTTCGAACTCGCGAAGACGGGGACGCAACTCGTCAGCCGCGAATCGCCCGATCGTCCCGGCGATGATCTCGTCGCCTTCTCCCCGCGCAAAGTCCACGCTTAACCTCCCGTGCCGATTGTGCCGGGCGATCTGCTAGCCGGCTCGTCATTCGCCGGCAAGTTAGATCGGGGAGGTCGCGCCTCGCAATCCGTTACAGGCATATGCCTTGCACTTCCATATCCATGGAAATGGAAGGCGATCAGCTTTTGGCATTCCTTGGCAGGAATCGACGGATCGCGCCGTGCAGCGCCGCGACGTTCTGATCGAGATGCCGCTCGAGGCGGTACACCGGCCCGCCAAGCGCTATGACGAAGCTGCGGGTGAACGGCGCTTGCGGCAGTGGCATCGCGATCACGCCGATGCCTTCACTGTAGATGCCGCGGGAGAAGAAGTAGCCCTGCTTGCGGATGCGCTCGATGTTCGCCATCACGTCTTTCAGCGCCACGCGGTGGCTACGCGTCGGCTCCGCATGATTGCTGCGGTAGACAAGCGTGTCGATCTCCTCGTCCGACTTGCTGCTGAGCAATGTCAAACCGACACCGCAGCGTGCCAGCGGGCGCAGCGATCCCGGCTCGGCCGAATAGGCGAGCGCCTGGTTTGAGCGCAGCACGTGCACATATTGGGCGCTGATGTCACTCTGGGTCCCCACGATCACCGTTTCGCGGGTGCGGTCGCGCAATTCCTCCATCAGCGGCAGCATCCTGATTTCGCCGAACAGCTGCTCCGACACCCATCGCCCCAATACCGCGATCCGCATCGTCGGCAGATAGGTCTGCGTCTTGCGATCGTACTCCAGATAGCCCAGCGTCACGAGACTCTTCAGCATCGCCGCGCCGCTTGAGACGGGGTAGCGTAGTTCGTCGCAGATCGCCTTGAGGCCGAGCGGGCGACGCGCGCGATCGAAGAATTCCATGATCTCGAACACGCGCCGTGCCGACTTGATCGCGGCATCCGCCATCGCACCCTCCAGGACGTCGATCCGTGTATGTGGAAGAGGCTTTCATATACGTGTTTGCACACTAACGCCACTCCCTGGCGCCTGTGAGGCCGGCTCGTCGGCAGGGATGCCGATGCTGCGGGGACGGACCTCCGAGCTCGGATTCGAACCATAGGAAACAGTGGGGAGCAGTGCAGCGGCGGGGAGAGTGTCAGTCAACCCCAGCCTATCGTCAGCGATAGGCTGAATACAGCTCAAGTTCATCGCAACGAGATTGTGAGCCCGCCGAGGTTTGCGGCAAATTCCAGTCCTGCTTTCGGCCCTTTGAGCGTAAGCAGAACACCGCGTTCGTTACGCATACTCACGCCGCCCACGCCGGCAGCCCATGCGCCGCCTCCTCCGACCAGCGTATAGCTGCCGGCGAAATCGTTGACCTCCCTGATGCCAGAGGCGGTGCCTTCCAGCCAGGTCACCGACGCACCCGCGCTTAAGCCGAGGCTGAAGCCAGACACGATGAACCGATAGTGCCGCGCACGGTAGGTGAGCGTGCCGCTCCCGCCGCCACCACCCACGACGAGAGCCGCCTTCACGAACTTGACCTGGACATGGCCGGTCGCCTGTGCGGAGCATGGCGCGACCGACAGGATCATCGCCACAAGCGCCAGTATGACGGGACGGACCGTGCATCGCATCGCTGCAGCCCCCTCTGAGCTCAGAAATTTGTAAGGTCGACTTTCTTCCAGGTGTGATCCGGATCGAAAACGATCATGCGCTTGGCTAGAAAATCGGTACGTGAGCCGAGATCCTTTTGATAGACAGTGCCTGCGTGGTTGACCAGGAACGTCATGACGCCGGAATTGGCGTATTCGGCGGGATAGGCGACCAGTGCAAATCCACCGATCATCTTGCCCTTCACGACATAGTTCAGCGCGCCGCCCGGGGCGTCGGAGCCCTGCGCTTTCAGGATCCGATAGTAGTATCCGTGGTACGGCGCGCTCTGCTCGCCGACCTTGTAGCCCTCCGCCGCGGCCTGGGCCGCCAGCTCACCGAGCGGACTCGGGTCCTTGTCGTCGCGCCAGAACAATCCGTCGGTCTTGCCCGGCCTGCTGACGATGCGCTGGGCATAGGCGCCCACACCCTCGCCGCGATCCTTCTCGGCATATTCATTCTGAGCGTCGACATAGGCGAGACAGGTCTGGATCGCAGCAAGCTCGTTATTGCCAATCCTGCGGTAGAGGATTTCGCGACGTCCCGCAGCCGCGTCAAAACTCCAGCCGTCATGGTTGTTGACGAGGGGAATCGGGAACGGGAAGTCGTCGGGCCCCAGAATCAGGGTGGCCTTCTTATTGTCGTCGGCCTTGATCGAATGCTTGGCGTCGTAGGCCGAAAGGAAGCGCTGTCGCGCATTGGCGTCGGCGACATCGTCGCCGGACTCAATGATATCGGCAGCATCGCGGCCCAGCACCTTCAGCATGGCCCGGCTCGTGCCGGTCTTGACGGCGGTCGCCAAGGCGGACGCTGCGTCTTCGGGATTGGGGAAGCCCTGCTGGGCGCGAGCCGGAGACAGCAGCAGAGCGAGTGCTGCTGCCGCAGCGATGCTGACGGAAGCAATGCGATTCGATCGCAAGGACGAAAAGCCTGTCATCGTGATGCCTCCGACCGAGATGGAATCTTCGCACCAGTGGCACGCCATTCGTCGTAGCTGCGAAGCTTGAGACCGAGCCTGTCGTAATAGACCCTGAGATAGCCGTCGGCGCCGCGCGTCACCGCCGCTGGCATGACGTGCTCGACTTCCTGCGCCATCACGCCGACATAGGATTTGCTGCTGCCGAGATAGCTGAAGCGGTAATAGCCGAGGCCGTTGGCGAGATATCCAAGCAGTTCGATATCGTGCTTGAGCGCGATGTCGGAACGCCGTCCGCCGCCACCGCCGCCGCGGAAGCCGCCGCCTCCTCCTCCACCACGGAAGCCGCCTCCGCCGCCACCCTGGAATCCACCGCCGCCACGACCCGCGAAGCTTGCTCCGCCGCCGCCGCCGCGCGGCATGCTGGCCATGCTCGATCGCCCCCGCGCCGATGCCGCCGCAGCTGCCCGTCCGGACGACACGTTCATGGCGCCGCCGCGATTGCCGCCGCCACCGCGATTGGCCGCAGCTGCGCGGTTACCGGCATTGCCGCGGTTGGCGGCCTTTGCGCGATCGCCGCTCCCCTTTGCTCCGGCTCGATCGCCGCCACCCTTTGCTCCAGCTCGATCGCCGCCGCCCTTTGCACGATCTGAAGCACCTGCGCGATCACCGCCGCCGGGCCGATCGCGCGTGCCGGCACGATCTCCGCCGCGGTCACCACCACGGTCACCCGCACGATCCGCCGCACGATCTCCTGCTCGGTCGCCCGCCCGATCTCCGGCGCCCTGGTCAGGACGCAGCACTTGCTGTCCGTCACGGCCGCGGAAATCCATCCGGTCCGAGACGCCGGCCTTCACATTGTTGCCGCCGAACCGCTGCTGGACGTTGGTGTTGCTGTAGCGGACGCCCTGGCGATGCGCCGGGTTGTGCTGCCAGCTGTTGCCGATGTTGTTCACCCGGTTGTAGTGGTTGACGTAGACGTTGCGGTTGCCCCAGTTGCACCCGCCGCCCCAGTAGTTGCCCCAGCGGCCAATTGCCCATCCCGCGCCGAACGCCAGGCCGGTCGCGATGACGCCCGCGCCGATATAGGACGGATACCCGAAGTAGTCAGGCGGATATTCCGCGTAGGGCCAGGTGCCGTAGACTGTAGCCGGTTCATAATAGGGCACGTACATCGTATTCGGATCTGCCGACTCGATTACGACCACCTGCTTGTTCTCTTGTGTTTGAACGCTGACCTTCTGCTGCTTGGTCGTCACCAGCTTCTTGTTGTCATAGGCCTTCGAGCGCAACCGCTGAATCGCATCCATCACATCCGGTTGTTGCGCGAGCACCGCATCGCCCAGATTTTTGGTCCAATCGATCTTTTCGCTCATCATCGAAATAACGTCGGGCGTGCTCGCAAGCGCCTTCACACTGTCGTCCCAGGCCTGCTTCTCGACCTCGGTCTTCAACGCATCGCCTTTTAGATTCTTGCGCTCCTTCAGCCAGCGATCGGCCTGCACAATTTCCAGCGGGTATGTCGACGCCGCCAGCACGTTGGCCAGCAGCTCGTCGGGATAGAGCGCAATCGGCGCGACCAGCGCTTCGAGCTGCTCGGGCTTCAACAACTTGTCAGCCGGCTGCGCTGTCGGCGCAGCTGCCTGTGGCTGACTACTCTGCGCAGGCGGCTTGTCGGCGGTTTGCGCCACCGCAGCGACGGGGATGGCCGATACCAGCGCAATCGCAACCAGAGTCTTGCCCCAACGGAACATCGCGACCTCCATCGACACCGGCGGTCGACAGCATCGGCCACGGCCGTGTCCCTCCTTTGATCGAGATCAAGGAAAGCGTCGCTCAGCTTCCGGCCGGACCCGGCTGCTGCGATGCAAGATAGGCACGGCGATCATGGATCAGGTTCTCGAGCCGATGGGCTGCAACGTTCACCGCGGTGACGGCACGCTCGGCCTGGTCGTCCGCGACCGGCTGCTTACGCTGCGTCCGCAGCACCTGGTCGATTTCGCGCTCGATCTCTTCCAGCTCCGGCATTTGCTCAGCCGCCCGGATCCGAGGCCCCAGGGTATAAAGCATGTCGAGCGCCTCCTGTCGGCTCTGGGTCTCGACCGGCCGGAGAAATTTCCAGGCCGCGGCGAGCACCGATGCAAGGCCGCCCGCGATCATCGGCGCCAGGAAAATCGCATTTCCCCATTGATCGACTGGGTCAAGTCGCCAATCAGGTCGTTGCCAAGCTTCTTCTGCGCCACCAGGTAGAATGAGGTCCGCAGCGTCGTCAGGTCGTCGGGGGGAATTGGTGGCGAGCCCCGCAATGTTCCCTTGGGCACGTCGAAGCTTTCGTAGGCCCGCTCCCTTTCGGCGATCGCGCCCGCCGACTCGATGGCAATCATCAGGGGGCCGGTTCGCGCGGTGTGCGGGAGAACGCCGCGCAGCAGGGACAGATATTTCTCGGTCAGAGGCATCACGACCAGGATGGCGCGGACCTCCTTGGCCTCCAGCGCCCGGCGCGCGTCCGAGGGCAACAGCGGCTTGAACGTCACGCCCGCGCGCGCGAGATCGTATTCGTCCGACAACACCTTGATCAGCTTCTGATTGGCCTCGAACCCGATCACGCCGAGCGTGGCGCGCTTCAGCTCCGTCACGTCAGATATCGAAGTACCGGGCGGAGCAATGATCAGTGCGACGGCGTGGGCCAGCACGATCACGGTCTGGGCCTGCGACAGGTCGCCGACATCGCCGCGCACCACCGCGAGATCGACCTTTCCGGACGCGAACGCAGCGGCAGACTCGAGCGGCCCCGTGGTCTGGACCAAGCGCAGCCGGACCGTCGCCTTCGACTCCGTGAGCTTGCCCGCGATCGCCGAAATGAGCTTGTTCGCTTCGCCATCGAGCGAACCGACGGCGACGGTGAGCGTTGTCGGCCGAAGATACCAGCGATAGGCCAACAAGCTGGCGCCCCCGAGCATCAGAACGAGCCCGGCCACCAGGGCGATGCGCAACGACCTTGGTAAACTGCGAGGATCCACGGAGCGTCACTCGATCAATCCGGCGTTGACCGGATTCTGCTTAACAACGCTCAATATATCGGGCCGCAGAAATTGGTCAAAGGCTGCATTCCGCTAGAGCTTGCAGCGATGATAGGAAACCTGCATCCCCTCGACGCCCGGAAACTCGCGCGTGATGGTGTCGTCGTCGACAACCTTGAGGAAAAACTGCACGTTGGACACCATGATCCCCGAAGCGCAACTCACAATGATATTGAGGTCCTTGCCATCATCCTTGCGCGACTTGATCTTGCAGTTCTCGAACTTGCCCCTGAGGCGATCGGACTCGGCGATGAACCCGCCGCCATAGATCCCGGAGAAATTCGTGAACGTGACCTGGTTCGCCCTGCCCTTGCGGGCGAACACCTTGCCGCATTGGTCCGCGCTCGTGGCCCAGGCGCCGGCGAGATCGAACGCGTGCGCGGAGTCCGGCAATCCGAGGATCATGCCCGCCACCACGATTGCGCGAAGCTTGCCGTCCGGTTTCATCTGCCGTCTCCCTGTTCGCGCCCGTCAGTGACCACTCAAGACCAGCGTCTGGATCGGCAGCAGCAGCGCCTGGATCCGAAGCAGCAGCGCATGAACGAGCGCGGTCGCGTCGACGACGTGCAGGGCAAAACCCTTCAACGCGCCGGTTTTCGGATCGGCGATCACGTCATGGTTGCTGGTGTAGGCATTGACGATGCAACTGCTGCCCGGTGTCACGCCGTCAAGGCCGCCCTTGTAGAGCGGCTCAAGGAACACGAGGATCGAGCCGGGCTTTTGCAGGCTCTGCGGGTCGATCAACAGCTCGGTGGCCCGAAACTGGCCGGCGGCGATGAAATCCTGCACGCTGGTGACGACCAGCGGAATGATCACCCAGGGTTTCGACATACACGCGGCTTCCGCGACCATGCCGGGCTTCATGACCTGCGCCTCGATCTGCCCGAACCCCGCCTGCAAACTGTTCCGGCCGGCTTGGTCGGGTATCAGGATTCCGGCCGGCCGCATGATCTGGGCCACAAGATCTCCGGGGCGAACGAGGAATTGCTCGACGCGGCCATCGACGCCGGCACGGATGAAAGTCTTGTCGAGATCCACTTGCGCCTGCGCCTGCGCGGCCTCGGCACTTGCCTTCTCGGCCGGCAGAAGCGTAGTGACGCGCAACGTCGCCGATTGCTTGACGGCGCTAGCGGCATCGACGCCGGACTGCCGCTGATCAACCAGCACCTGCAGCTTCTCGATGTCGCGTTGCGGCACAATGCCGGGATTGCGGCGTTGCAATTCGCTCTTCACATCCAGCTCGTCCTTGGCTTGCTGCAAGGAGGCTTTCGCCTCCCCGATCTGAGCGTCCGCCTTGACGACATCGGCCTGCGCCGAGATCAGCGACGCATCCACCTCGGCGATCTTTCGCCTGGCTGTCTCGAGCGCAGCTTCTTGCCTCGAACTATCGAGCCGGAACAGGACGTCCCCCTTTTTCACCGATTCGGTGAAGCCGACATTGACCTCGACGACGCGGCCGGAGCCCTCGGGCAGGATCGGCACGGTCCTGAAGTAGATCGCCGCGGAGGTCGTCGAGGGATGAAAGTAGAAGATCATCGTGATCAGCGAGATCGTGAGCATCAGGCAGCCGGTGATACCCCACCTCAATTCGTACCAGACGGAGAAGAACGTGATCTCCTTGCCGAACCGCTTGCCTTGCCGATAGCGGCGGTAGAGGTAATCCGGCAGGATCGTCACCAGCGAGCAGATCATCAGCTCAAGCATGGTTGTGCACCTCTTGCTTCGCGGGCGTCCGGACGTCGGGACTGCCGCCAGATACGGATTCGGCTTCCGGTTCGGCAGCGGGCGCGCCCGGCGTAGCGTCGGCAATGCGCTCGACGGAATCGGCAATGCTGCGCATCGGCGTGCCGAAATCCGGCAGGTCGATGAGTGCCAGCAGCAGGCCGGCGACCCAGAAGATATGCATGTGGGTGAAAAGTGATATCAGGCCGAGGACGGCGACGATCTCAAACTGCAGCTTCTGCGACTTGTGCGCCATGCGCTCCGGCAGGCTGTGCAGCTTCCAGTAGAGGGTACCAACCCAGAAGACTGTAGCTACAAGGAAAATGCCCATCACCACCATCAGGGTGTCCGACCCGTCGACGCCGGGAATGAAGAACGGCAGATGATGGGGGGCTGCCGGATGCATCTGTTCGCTCAAATTTTATCTCCGTTCCGGGCGCTGGCGCTTCGCAGCCGTGCCTCGCACCGTGCCTTTCTTCCGTGCGGCTTGCTTGATTTGGATCAAAGAAGACGGTCGGCTTGCTCCTACCGTTCTCGGGCAAGGCTCAAGATCGATCCCAGGAGTCCCGGCCATGCGAGACAAAATCGATGACCTGATCCCGAAGGCGCATGAAATCCAGAAGCAGGCGGCGTTCAAGGAAGCGGAGAAGGCCGAGGAACACGCCAAGCGTGCGGCTGCTGTGGAGGCCGAGAAGCGCGCCTTGATCGAGCGGTTGAGCAAGCCGTCCGGTCTCAGCGAAGACGAGAAAGTCAAACTGGCCTCGACAGTGATTCAGCGTGCGGTGCGCAACGGGCTGACCGAAGTGCAGGTCTATCGCTTCCCCAACACGCTGTGCACCGACAAGGGGCGGGCCATCAATCAGATGGAGGCGGGATGGGAGAAGACGCTGACAGGCATACCCAAGGAAATATACCAGCTCTGGGCGGACTATCTGCAACCGCGTGGCTACCGCATCCGCTACCAGGTCGTTGAATACCCCGGCGGCATGCCCGGCGACATCGGCATCGTCATTGCCTGGGGCTGACAGCTCAAACGATGGACGGGGATCGATGGCGAAGGAAAACTCCTCCGGAAAGATGAAGCGCAAGCAGTATGAGGAAGAGCTGCACAAGCTGCAGATACAGCTCTGCCATCTCCAGGAATGGGTGGTAGCGAACAAGCTCAGGGTCATCGTCCTGTTCGAGGGGCGCGATGCGGCCGGCAAGGGCGGAACCATCAAGGCCTTGACCGAGAAGGTCAGCCCGCGTGTATTTCGGGTGGTCGCCCTGCCCGCGCCATCCGATCGTGAGAAGTCCCAGCTCTTCATCCAGCGCTACATGCAGCAGTTCCCTGCCGCCGGCGAAATCGTCATCTTCGATCGCAGCTGGTACAATCGCGCTGGCGTCGAATATGTGATGGGATTCTGCACACCGGCGGAGCACAAGCGGTTTCTCTCGCTCTGTCCGCAGATGGAGCAGTACATCATCGAGGGCGGCATCATCCTGATCAAGCTGTGGCTCGAGGTCGGAATGGACGAGCAGGAACGCCGCTTCAGGGCCCGGATCGACGATCCGCTGCGGCAGTGGAAACTGAGCCCGATGGACACGGAGTCGTACCGGCGCTGGTACGACTACTCCCGGGCACGCGACCTGATGTTCAAGGCGACGAGCTCGAAGCACGCGCCCTGGCACATCATCCGCTCCGATGACAAGCGGCGGGCGCGACTGAACTGCATTTCGCACCTCCTGAAGACGATCCCCTACGGACGGGTGAAGCGCGACAAGGTGAAACTGCCCAGGCGCTCCGACAAAGGGCGCTACAACGATCAGGCCGGTCTGCGGGGAATGAAGTTCGTCGAGGAACGCTACTGAAAGACCAGGCCGCACCGGATGCGCGGCCTGGGCCCTTCCGGCCTATTTCAGGCGGATCGTGACACCCCCCACGGCGGCCGAGACTTCGGCGCCGACCTTCGGACCGCTGAGCTGCAGGATCACGCCATTGGCGTTCTGCAGCTGCACGCCTCCGGCGCCCGCGGCGATCGCACCTCCAGCGCCTGCGGCGCTGTAGGAACCTTCGATTGAGCCGGGCCCCCTCAGGTTGATCGCGCGCCCGACAAGCTTGGTGGTCGAGGCGCCGATCGTGAAGCCGACGCTCATGCCCGACACGGTGAACGGATAATGCTTGCCGCGCAGGGTCAATACGCCCTCGCCGCCTCCGACACCAACGATGAAGCCACCCTTGGTGAAGATGACGGCGACCGCGCCGGTTTCGGCCAGCGACGGCGTGCCGAAGCCAGCCAATCCGATTGCCAGCGCGGCAAGAGCTCCAAGCAAATCCACTTTCCTCATGATTTCCCTCCAGGGATCGGTTGCGCTAACGGATCTATGATGCAGCCTTGAGCTTCGGCGCTGACGCCTTCGGCTTGCCCATCCTAGCGAGAGCCTCGGTCGTCACGAGCTTCAGGCCCTCGGCCGCGTCGTAGCCATGGATCTCCTTCACATCGAGCTTGCGCATAAAGTCGATCGTCTCCTGCGTGATGACCTGGCCAGGGACCATGATCGGGAAGCCCGGCGGATACGGGATCACGAAGCTCGCGGACACGAGAGCGGGCCCGTTCTTCAGGCGCCTGTCGATCTCGGGGTCGTTCAGGCGAATGTATTCGCATCCAGCGGGGTCATAGGCCGAATAGAACCCGCTGCGGATGTCGCCTTCGTTCGTCCTGGTGCCGGCATCGCCGCGATAGGTCTCGTGGAAATGCGAGAAGTTCGGCAGGTCGGGCACGTCCTTCATCAGGCTGTTGACCCGCACGTCGAAAGCGACCTTGGCGTTCGCTCCGCCTTTGGCCAAGGCCTGATCGATTTCACCGGAGATTTCGGCCAACACCCGGACAAGATGCGCGACATCGCTGCGCGTATTGTTGATGTTGGACTGGATCAGGACCGAGTTGCGCGACGTCTTGTTGACCTGGATGTTGTAGCGGTTGGCGAGCAGACCCTTGAACTGCGTTCCGTCGTACCCGGCCGTGCCGCAGACCAGCGTCATGCGGGTCGGATCGAGGCAGAACTCGTCGTCGTTCAGGCTCTTCAGGGCGCTCGCCCAGTTGGTACCGGCCGCCAGATAGTCGGTGAAGCCGCTCTGGCGATACTCCTTGGGGACCATCGCATCCGCACCCAGGACGCGGAAATACCGGGAAATCAGCGGATTGGTGTTGACCGCATTGCGGATGGCGAACGCGATCTCCATTGCATTGGCCACCAGTCCATAACCCTCGAGCTCCATCTGGCGGCGCGAGACGTCGAGGCTTGCGATCAGCTGCTGGTTCGGGCTGGTCGAAGCGTGCGTGAATACGGCCTCCTTGAACTGCGCTTCGACCGTGTGAAATTCGATGTCCTTGACGGACAGCATCGAGCCCTGCCGGATTGCCGACATCGACTTGTGCGTCGAGTTGGTCTGGTAGACCCGCAACCGGATCTGACGCGGATCGGGGATGAGCCGGGTCTTGAGCAGCACCTCCTCCGACGGGTTCTTGCCGAGTTCGGCCTGCTGCTTCTCGTAGGCCGCAACCGATTTGGGATCGCGCATCCAGGCTTCGATCTCGTTCGCCGCGCCCATCGCGGTTCGTCGCCTCAGGAATGGCGAGAACCGCGCGAAGCCGAACCAGGCCTCGTCCCAGAGGAAGATCAGGTCAGGCTTGATCGCGAGGCATTCCTCCATCACCCGCCGCGTGTTGTAGATGTGACCATCGAAGGTACAATTGGTCAGGTCGATCATCTTGACCCGGTCGAGCCGGCCATCCGCCTTCGCGTTCAGAAGCGCCTGCTTGATCGTCTTCAGCGGCACCGCGCCGTACATCGAGTATTCCGTCATCGGGAATGCCTCGACGTAGAGCGGCTGCGCGCCCGCCAGCACCATGCCGTAATGGTGCGACTTGTGGCAGTTGCGATCGACGATCGCGATGTCGCCGGGACCCAGCAGCGCCTGCACCGCCATCTTGTTGGAGGTCGAGGTACCGTTGGTCACGAAGTAGACGCGGTCGGCACCGAGTGCGCGCGCGGCCTTCTCCTGCGCCTTCTTGATGTTGCCGGTCGGCTCCAGCATGCTATCGAGGCCGCCGGTGGTGGCGCTGCTCTCGGCAAGGAACAGGTTCAGCCCGTAGAATTCGCCCATGTCGCGGATCCAGTCCGACTTGAACACGGACTTGCCGCGCGCGATCGGCAGCGCGTGGAAGGTGCCGATCGGCCGCTGCGCGTATTTCTTCAGATTGTCGAAAAACGGCGTGTCGAAGCGGTCCTGCACGCCTTCCAGAATTGAAAGGTGCAGTTCGAGGATATCCTCGACCGAGTAGAACACCCGTCGCACCACGTCGGCCTCAGGATTGCCGGCCAACTCCTCGACGTCGCGATTGGACATGAGGTAGAGATCAAGCTCGGGACGGATCCGCTTCAAGATATGGGCCAGCCGTAGCGCGGAAGCATCGGACTCTTCGTTGAGCCCCATGGCGCCAGTCATGGCACGAAGCACAGGCGCATCGTGGCGCGAGCGCAACCCGAAGCCTTCATTGATCACCACCGCCGCAATGTTGGGGTTCAGCATTGCCGCACAGAAGGCGTCCTCGAGACTGCCCACCATCACGGGCTCATAGATGAAGGCGTCGACCGGACGCCGCAGCCTGCGCCATTCCGCCAGGAGTCCCGGCCAGTTGCTGGCTGGCACCCCGGTCACGATCAGGGTCTCGAAGTAAGGACGGCGCGCCGCCGATTGTCCGAGAGTTGGCGGGAGCAAATCGGGAACGTCACCATTGCCCTCGTCCTGCGTGCTCCAGTCACTGCCATGCTGGCGGAAGGATTTTGTCTGAAGTGCCTGCGCGATCCGCGTCGAAAGCATATGCGAGGTGGCGGCATCGCCCGCCGCCGCGGCTTCCTTCAGCGCCGCCATCAAACGAAGGCCCGGGTAGCCGTGAAACTCCTCGGTGACCGCAAGCGCCGACAGCGCCTTGTCGTACGGCGCACGGTCACCGCCCCGGCTCCACGCCTTTGCCGCCTCGACCAGATCTCGCCAATTGTCGGCGCGTCCGCCGGGTCCGGAGAAGAATTGGTCGATACGCTGCTGGGCCTGCTTCGCGTCGTTGGCCATGAATGTCTCCCGATCTTAGCGGTGTTCCGATCTTGACGGTGTTCCCCGTCCGAGCGTACGAACCGCGCACACCGCCCCCTTTGATCCAAGTCAATCCGCAGCGGTTGAGACAAACCTTGTCGCCACCGAGCGATCGCGACGTCTTGCGATGCAACAAGGCTCGAATGTTAGGAAACGGTCCGCGGGACAGCGCACGTCAGTCGTTTGCCTGCGGCTTCCTGCTGCTCAATACGCTGTCGAGCGTCCGCATCCAGTCGCCGCTGTCGGTCTTGTCGGCGAGACCATCCGCCTGAAGCAGATCCCGCAACTGCGCGTGCGCGCCGACGATGCAGAATTTGATGCCGCGCGAGGCGAGTTCCTGGTGCAGATCGTGCAGCATGCGCGACCCCGCCAGGTCGATGAACGGCGAGGCCGACAGGTCGCAGGCCACCAGCTTGACGTCGGGGGACGTCTGCAGTGCAGCCAGCACAGTTTCGAAAATCGTCTCGGCATTGACATAAAGCAGCGAGGTTTCCGGGCGGAAGGCGATGATCCCGGTCAGCGGTTCCACGTCGTCATGGCGCGCCCGGTCGGAATAGCGGCCGCTGCCAGGAAGGCGGCCAAGAAATGCGACATTGGGCTGCGACGCACGCAACAGCAGCAGGAAGATAGAGGCGGCGGCCGCCAGCAGTACGCCCTGCAGGATCCCGAGGAACAGCACGGAGACCAGCGCGATGACCGCCGCATAGAAGTCGATCCGGCTGATCCGCCGCATTCGGGCAAGCGCCGGAATATCGACCAATTTGTAGACGGCCGAAAAGACGATCGCGGCAAGCACGGTCTTCGGCAGATTGGTCAGGAGACCCGTGAAAAACAGCAGGCAGAGCGCAAGGGTTGCCGAACAGAACACGAGAGCCAGCGGCGTTCGCGCGCCGGCTGCGTCATTCACGGCCGACTGCGACAGCCCGCCGGCGACGGGATAGCCATGCCCGAAGGCTGCGGCGAGATTGGCCGCGCCGAGCCCCAGAAACTCCTGCCGGACATCCAGTGCATAGCCGTGCTTTGCCGCGAAGCTTCGCGCCGCGGACACGCCCTCTACGTAAGCCAGCACGAGACATCCGGCGGCGATGGGAAACAGATCGTCAAATTTGAGCAGGCCGAACGTCGGTACCGCAAGGGTCGGCAATCCGGTCGGGATCTTTCCGGTCACGGGCAATCCCATTTCCGCAAGCCCAAGGACGGAGACCGTGAGGATCGACAGCGCGACCACGGCGAGACCAACAGGCTTTCCGGGCAGCCTGCGCTCGCCGAGCAGGAGCAGCACGGTCGCAGCCACACCAATGCCGAGCACCAGCGGCCTGGTATCGCCCAACTGGCCGGCAAGCTTGATCGCACGGTCGAAAAAATTGTGGCCGCCGCCTGCCACGCCGAACAGGCTCGGCAGCTGGCTCATGATGATGGTGAGCCCTGCCCCGGCCTTGAAGCCCACCAGAATGCTGTCGCTGATCAACCGCACCAGCAGGCTGAGCCTGAACAGCCAGGCAATCAGGCAGAGCAGCGCCACGCTGAAGGCAACGAGGCTGACGATCTGCCCGTAACGTGTGGCGTCGCCGCCGGCCAGCACGCCGACGGCGCCGGCGATCATCAGCGAGATCGCCGAGGTCGGTCCCACCGCGAGTTGCCGCGACGAGCCGAGCAAGGCGTAACCCACGCCGCCAAGCAGGTAACCGTAGACGCCGACCTGCGGCGGCAGCCCGGCGAGCCCGGCATAGGCCAGCGACACCGGGATCGCGTAGGCGGCCAGCGTGACCCCGGCGATTGCGTCCGCACCAAGCCAGGATGCGCGATAGTCGGCAAGCCAACTCGCCGGCGGAAACCGTCGGACCCAACTCGTCTCGCTCAGGATTGACATCAAGCCCGCCGTATCAAGCCGCATTGGACGCATGTGGTTGCGCCGGGGCGGACCGATCCACGTTGATTCAGATCAAGCGTGGCCCTCGCAGATCAGCACTAGGATTGCCATGACCTGCACATTTGTCCGCGGACCGCCGGAGGGCATGACATGCGTCAGCACGGCTTACGAGCCCTCGCAGCTGCAACACTTCTGTTGCTCGGTCTGGCCACCCCGGCACGCGCCGACGACAACGGCGCGCCCCAGCGCATCCAGGAAGAAATCTGGGCCTTGCCGCTCCCGCTACCCATGTTCGCTTATCTGGTTCGACCGCTCGGCGACGGCCCCTTCCCGCTGGTCATCATGAACCACGGCGTGTCGCTGAACGCCCGGGATCGCAGCTTCTTCCCGCTGGTCGAATTTCGCGACGCCGCAATGTGGTTTGCACGGCGCGGTTATCTCGTGGTCGCGCCCGTCGGCACCGGCTATGGCGCAGCGGCCATCGATATTCCCGAACGCGGTCTTTATGGCCCGTTCTTCTCCAAGATCGGGAAATGCACCAATCCCAATTTCCTCGATCCCGGCCTCGCCGTCGCGCAGGTCGATCTCTGGATCATTGACTACATGGCCGCCGAAAAACGCACCCTGCCGGACGGCGTCATCGTCGTCGGGCAGTCGGCCGGCGGCTGGGCCGCGATCGCCCTGTCGAGCCTCAACCCGCCGCAGGTCAAGGCCATCATCACCTTCGCGGCAGGCCGCGGCGGCCGCGTCGATGGCAAGCCCAACAACAATTGTGGCCCGGACAAACTGGTCGAAGCGACCGGCGTGTTCGGCCACACGTCGCGGGTGCCCATGCTGTGGCTCTACATCGAGAACGACACATTCTTCGGCCCGGCCCTGTCGAAGCGAATGTACGAGGCTTTCACGCGCGCCGGCGGCAAGGCCGAGTACCATCTACTGCCGCCGTTCGGCGACGAAGGACATTTCCTGATCGGCTCTCCCGATTCCATTCCCACCTGGTCGCCATTGGTCGAGCGATTTCTGGACAAGGTTCGCTAGGCGCAATCTCGCTGGAGGAGTACCCATGGTCCGATATGGTCCCTTGGCGATGTCGGTGCTGTTTGCGGTCAGCATCGGTGCTTCGCACGGTCAACAGACGCCCTCGCCGCCCGCCGCGGTCAAGGACGGCGCCGAGGTAGCCCCGCGGGGGGCACGCGCGGCGCGGGACGTCAAGTATGGCGAATGGCGAAAGGTCTGCTTCACCGCCGCCGGCGCCAGGACACTATGCCGAACGACGATCACCGGCACCCTCGGGACCGGCCAGACGGCCGTTCGCGTCGATCTGATCGAGCGCGAAGACGGGACCTCCCGCCTCCAGCTATTCCTGCCGGTCGGGATGTACCTGCAAGCCGGCGTCAAGCTGTCGGTCGACCAACAGAAGGTCCATCGCCTGCCCTATACCTGGTGCGTGACCAACATGTGCATCGCGGCCGATGTTGCCGATCCCAAGCTGCTCGAGGAAATGGATGGCGGAAAGGCGCTCTCGGTTGACGTCGTCGACACCAGCATTTTGACGGTGACGACGTCGGTGCCGCTCGACCGCTTTGCAACTGTCCGCAAGGGAGCACCCGCACTGACGCTCGACCAAGCCATTGACGAATGATTGAGACCCGCGATCGCTAGACTGCGCCCGCCAACAATTGTTCGATCGGCTGCATCAGCGATTTTGCCGTGAACGGCTTGGTCAGATAGGCCACGCAGCCCGATGCCATTGCGGCCATCCGTGTCGCCGGGTTGTCATTTCCGGTGATGTAGATGACCGGGACGTCGATGCCCTGATCCGCCAGGCGGTGCCGCAGTTCGATCCCTGAACCATCGCTGAGATTGATGTCCAGGATCAGACACAGCGCGCCATCGAAGCTGCCATCTCTCAGCAAGGCATTTCCGGTCTCGAATAATCTGGATGCAAATCCATATTCCCGCAGCAGCCGTCCGATTCCACGGAGCATGGAGGGGTTGTCATCCACGACGAAAACTAGTTTCGCGGTCGGCAAATCCTGCGGGCCTCTACCCTATCGAGAAGCAAAATCTCGACTTGTTGCCCAACGTCGGTGCCTGGACGAAGGACACATTGAAATCTCACCGGCGCGCGACATCGCCGTGGCCAATATCGGAGATACGCGCCGTCACAGAGCTTTCATATTGTACCATGGGACAGGAGGCCACAGCTGCCTCCGGGCGGATTAACCCTTAACTTCGCCATCAAGCTCGCGCATGCCGAGCCGCTCCGCGATCGAGACGAGCTCGGCAAGTGACTGCACCTGCATCTTCTCCATGACCTGGTGACGATGCGCCTTGATCGTGCGTTCCGTCGTGCCGAGTTCATAGCCGACCTGCTTGTTGATCCGACCGCGTACAATCAGATCGAACACCTGCCGCTCGCGTGGGGTCAACTTCGCCAGCAGCGCGCGGAGGGAGTCGAGCCTGGTCCGCTGGCTGCGGGCCAATTCGTGCCGCGCAACGGCGCGATTGATTGCCTCGATCAGCTGCTCTGATGCAATCGGCTTGGTCAGAAAATCCTCGGCTCCGGCCTTGATCGCCTGCACGGTCGTCGCTGTGTCCGCATGTCCGGTGAGGAATACGATCGGAAGCGTCGACTCCAGCTCGTTGAGACGGATCTGCAGCTCCGGACCGCTCATTCCGGGAATGCGCACGTCCAGCAGGATACAGCCGGCGTCTTCGTCGCTTGGCAATTGATCGAGCAGTTGCCGGGCCGATGCATACGTCGCCACACGGTAGCCGGCGAGCTTGAGCCTGCGCTCAAGTGCTGTGCGAAACGAGGCGTCGTCGTCGACAATATGCACGTAAGCGTGCATTACGCTCCCTCCTTCGCGACCGACGGCAAATCCTGCGTTCGTTAAATTAGCACTGCCTGCTGCCAAAGTAAGACCCAAACGCGCTATGCCGCCAGCGGCAATGAAAGATGGAAAACCGCTCCACCACCGGACTGGTTCTCGGCCCAGATCTGACCGCTATGCGCCAGAACGATGGTCCGCGCGATTGACAGGCCAATGCCCATTCCCTGCTCCTTTGTGGTGAAGAACGGATCGAAAATCTCGTTCAGCCTGTCCTGGGGAATTCCCGGACCGGAATCGCAGATCGAAATCACAGCCGACGCCCCTCCATTGACTTCGGTACGGCCGATGATCGTGCGTCCGTAGGGCATCCTGGCCATCGCGTCCATGCTGTTGACCACGAGGTTAAGAATGACCTGCTGCAACTGAACCGGATCACCTTCCACCAGCAGGGTCTGCGGCGACGTCTGCAGGTAGATCGCGACGTTGCGCGTCGAGGCCTGCAGCTTGAGGAAATCGAATGCCTCCCGCATGGTTTGGTTGAGGTCGATCTCCTTTTTCTCAAATGGCGCACGCTTCAGCAGGCTGCGCATCCGGCGGATCACCTCGCTCGCACGCAAATCATCGCGCTTGATGTCGGAAATGATCTCCCGCACCTCCTGGAGGTCGGGCGTCGGCGAACCGAGGATCAACTCCGCCGTCTCGGCATTGGTCAGGATCGAGCCAAGCGGCTGATTGAGCTCATGGGCTATCGAGGACGACAGCTCTCCGGCGGTCGCCTGCCGATTGCTGTGAGCAAGCTGGGACAGGCGATTGCGGGCCTCGACCTCGGCCTTTCGTCGCATGTACCGCTCGTGCAGCAGGAACGCGATCAGCATGGTCTGAAGCAGCAACGCCGCAGTGAACGCAACGGCCGGCCAGCGATATTTTTCCAGGAAGGTCGGCTCCTCGAAGCGGATTTCGCTGCCTTGCGGCAGACTGGCTTCGCTGACATTCCAGCGCTGCATCTGCCGCCAGTTGAAGATCGGCTTCACGGCATTGATGACCGACGGCGGCAGGTTTTCCGGCGCCTCTCCATCCAGGATCCGCAGCGCCCTATGTGCTGCTTCGGCACCGATCAAGGACGGTACGATCGTGAATCCGCCTATGCCACCCGGCTCGAGGAAGGTTTCCGCCGCGACCACGATGGGACGATTGGCCTTCGCCGCGACAAATGCGAGGGCATCCGAGGGCGGATAGTAGTTGCCCTTGCCGTCGCTATAGAGGCCCGTGTAGATGATCGCGCTGTGGTCGGGAAGCGCGGTAACCCGCTCGACGACCTCAGGCATCGGACGTCCGATAATCTCGATAATGTCGAGGCCCGGAATGCCGGCCGCAGCCTGGTCTTTCCAGTTGCGAAACAGAACTTGCCGTTCCCAATCCGCACCGACAAGCACAACGGTTTTGAGGTCTGGTACCACGGCGCGGGCGGCCGAGACGGCATCCTTGAACTTCAAGGTCACGATGCCGCCGGTGACATAGGCAGGCGGTCGCATTCGCTTGAAATCATTCTCTTCGACCAGCGCAAACACGATTGGCGTGTCGGGCCAAAGTTGCGGGCGCCAGCGGAGCACAAGCTCGAGCGCAGCCGCTCCAACGGCAACCACGACACCGATCGGTCGATCGCGATATTTCGTCTCGAGAAACCGCCGAAAGCCCTCCTGATAGGCCTCACCGCCGAAGCGATTGAGATCGAGACTTTCCGAGTAGATTGTCGTCGGAGCGTGACCGTGCGCGCTCACGGCATCCCGCAATCCAACAAAGACCTGATAGAAGAACGGGCCGCGTCGATCGGACTGGTCCAGCACCAGCATGGAATGCGGACGCATCTCTTGCGCCCGGAGACCGGCCGGCCACAGCAAGCTAGCCAGCAGAACGATCAATCCAGAGAGCCGAATTGCCTTGCCCATAGCGCTCGGAGCCGGAGACCAACGGGTTCAAGAAAAACTAGCACGGTTATCGTCGCAAATGCTGAAAAGTAATCCAACACTCGCGTACCAATTGCGAACAAATTGCCGCATTTCCGGGCCCCCTGTCCTTTGGGACAATGGCCTCAAGACCAATAGAGCCTGGTCGGGCCGTGTCGTAGTCATTGCACGCGGACAAGCATTTTCGAACCACTACGGACGCCGCAAGGTCATAGTGAAGAGGGTTGGTCCATGTTCGCTCGCGTCAATGTCAGACCGGCCAATGTACCGAGCGTCCTCGGTGGGCTGACCGCCCCGCATGCCAACTTCATCACCAGCGAATTCCACTACAGAAGGGGCGCCGAGATCTACGGCGAGGCGGAGCCCGCGGAGTACGTCTACCAGGTCGTTTCAGGGGCTGTCCGCAGCTACAAGCTCCTCTCCGACGGACGACGTCAGATCGGTGCTTTTCACCTCGTCGGGGACATTTTCGGCCTTGAGAACGCCGAAACCCATCGCTTCACAGCCGAAGCCGTCGTCGACACGGACGTGCGCCTGATCAAGCGGATGAGCCTCGAACGGGTGGCCCATTCTGACTCCGTCCTGGCTCGCAACCTGCTGATCATGACCACCAGCAACCTGCAGCATGCCGAAGACCATATGCTGCTGCTCGGCCGCAAGACCGCGTTGGAGCGGGTCGCCGCGTTTCTGCTCGAGATGGATCGACGGCTGACCGGCGTCGGCGTCGTCGCCCTGCCGATGTGCCGGCGCGATATCGCCGACTATCTCGGGCTGACCCTCGAAACCGTATCGCGAGCACTATCCAAGCTGCACGCCTACGGAGCCCTCGACTTCCTCGGCTCGAACCAGCGCGAAATCATGCTGGTTGACCGCGACCAGCTGTCCAGGCTGGACAACTGACCGGCACATTACGAGGATTTCGTGAGCGTCCCCTGGCGTTCGATGGTCTTTTGCAGCACCTCGAACAGGACCGCAGTCGACCAGCCGAACATCAGGATGCCGTTCATGGCGGCCATCGGGCCGACCAGCAGCCACTGCTTGACCGGAACGACGTCGCCATAGCCGAGCGTGGTGTAGTTCACAAAGGCGAAATAGAGCAGATTGCTGGCCGCGGGCGCTGCACCAATCACAAGATAGGCCAGTGACCACACCACGATCTCCAAGGTATGAGCCACCATCAGAATCAGCGCGGTCGCGACCATCACGCCGCTGAGCTCCAGCTCAAACCGGCCTGCGGCGCTCAGGGCGATATTCCGCATCAGTCCGATCACCACGACGGTGAACAACGAATGCAGCGCAATATTGATCGCACTCACCGCCAATCCCGCGAGGAGCTGAAACAGTATCATCGCTCACCCGCCAGCCGGGCACGGTCGTCCCGGATCCACGCGGTGATCAACTCCCAGGCGACCGCGAGAATGATTGGGCCGATGAACAGGCCCACGATGCCGTGGGCAAGCGTGCCTCCGATCACGCCGACGAAGATGACGAGCGCCGGCGTGGTCAGGCCCCGCCCCATGACCAGCGGCTTCAGCACATTGTCGAGGACGCCGACCACCAGGAAGAACAACGTCAGCGCGAGTGCCGTCGTGAAGTCCTTGGCCAACCAGAGCCAGATGATGACGGGGAACAGCACGATCGCCGCCCCAATCTGCACGATCGCCAACAGCATCACGACAAACGCCAGCAGGCCCGCGTTCGAGATCCCGGCCAGCTTGAACCCAATGCCGGCGAGCAGCGATTGCAGGACGGCGACACCGATGACGCCCTGGGAGACCGCCCGAATTGTTGCGCCTGCGAGGTCGAGGAAGTGCTCGCTCTGCTCCGGCACGATACGGGACAGGAAACCCCTGCATGCCGCGGCAAGCTGCCGGCCATGGGGAAACAGGAACCCCGCGAGCACGACCGCCAGCAGAAACTTCAGCATCCCGACGCCGGCATTGCCGGCAAACGCAAACAGGACCCCGGCCAGCGGCTTCAGATGCGGCACGACCTCGCGCAGCACGGCGCGCAGATTGGTCGACGCCCGATCCCAGAAGTCATAGAGCGGGCCGCCGATCAGCGGCCAATCCTTGATCTCCGGCATCGGCGATGGCACGACAACGTTACCGGCGCTCAGTTGTCCAGCGAGCTCTCTCACCCCCTCCACCGCCCCGATCCCGAGCCAGGCCGCCGGTCCGATGACGACAGCCAATGCGATCAGGGTCAGGACCAGGGCGGCGATGCCCGCATGGCCGCCGAGCATCCCTGTGAGCCAGTTGAAGACCGGATAGAGCGCGACCGCGAGCACGACGCTCCAGGCCAGGATCGGCACGAACGGGCGGACCAGGACGAACGACCAGTAGATCAGCAGCGCCAGCAATCCGAGACGAATTGCGAGCTGGATGAATTCGTCTCCGGCCACGAGCTGGCGAAGGGTTTTCAAGAACGTGCTCTCGATTGAGCGTCAACAGGCACGCAGAAAGCGGTGCCATCGCCCTGGCACGCATCGCTTGATCCAGATCAAGCGTCACGCGTCCGCCACGCCAAAGGCGCCCTCATGGTCACATTGATTCAAATCAAGCATCAGCCGCTGGCAGCTGACAGGTTTGGCTGCACCTGATCTGGAAGTCGGCCGTGATTTGTCTGTCGTTGGATCACGACTGCCGTGTCACCCCGCTGTGGAGGACGTGATGAAGAACACCAAAACCCTGCTGGCCTTGATCCTGCTTGCGAGCACGGTGGACGCGGGTCATGCAGCCCCGCTGCCGACCAACATCGCTGCCATGAAAGGCATGGTCGACAATGGCGCCGTTCAAGTCCGTTGGGGCGGCTGGGGCGGCGGCTATCGCGGTGGCTGGGGCTATCGCGGTTGGAGAGGAGGCTACGGCGGTTGGGGTTATCGAGGATGGGGCGCCGCCGCTGCCGGTGCGATCGTTGGCGGAGCCATCGCAAGCGCGGCCTATGGCGGGTATCCCTACTACGGCGGCGGATATGGCTATGGCTCCGGATACGGCTACGGCTCCGGATACGGCTATTGCCCGCCTGGCGGAGGTTACGGCTATTCGCCGGCCTACTACGCCCAGCCGCGCTATTACGGTTGGTAGGTCGGCCGTGGAACTGGCCTTCAGTGACGTCACCGGAGGCCGAGCAACGAACGCCGATAGCCACTACCGCGCGCTTCGTTGCTGCACACGAAACTGCCGTCAAAGCCCCTGCCATAGCGGCTCTGGCCTTTGAGATAATAGCGTCCGCGGCGGAAATCGAGCCAGACCACGGCATCGCCAGGGCAATGCCGCTGAGCCTGGGCTTCATAACGGAAGGACGTTAGCGGCAGTGCGACCGTTTGTTGTGCAAAGCAGAACAGGACAATCGCGGCCGAGAGCCCGATTCCGAACCTTGCTGCCAGATGGCCTCGACGTCCGGTCGAATTTGCAACTACTTTGAAGCGCATTTCTTGCCGCCCGGACTGGTGCTTCCGGTTGCAGGCGCCTGAACTCGTCGCCGACATCAATTCGGCCAGCTTCAGATGAGGGGCTCGCTCAGAGCGACAGCAATCCAAAGGCAAACGCGACAGTCGACAGCATCCCGGCCGTCATGACCATCAACCTGAAGGCAAAATCGCCATCGATCGCTTCAAGCCAGCGATGAAACGCTCGCCGAAATATGTCGCCGCCGTTCCCCATGATGGTCATGGTAGATCACGGAGAAAATCGAGTGACCAGTGCAGCTTGTGCCAGACAATTGGAATTGCGTGCGACAAGCTGGCTCACCCAATCGGACTATAATAGCCCGGTTGACCGCGCGGCGCCCTGAATGGCGAATGACCTGGCAGCCTTGTCAGCGACAGCTCGCGCGCCGGAGATCAAAGTTCCAACCGCGTGGAAAGCTCAGCGCTTTGCGCCTCCCTTATTCCCGGTCGCCGCTTCGTAGGCATCGCGATAGCCTCTGGCGATGGCCCGGACACCTCGTCCGATATCGTCGTAGACATCGTCGGGCAGGTTCGCGAGCGATACCCGAAGCGACCATTCGGGTGCATCGAAGCCGCCTCCGTTCAGCAGCACGATTCCGTGGGCTTCGGCCAGCCTGAACGCGAGATCCAATGGGTGGACATTCTTCTTCAGGTGTTCAACGGCATCGTCGCCGATGTTCTTTCGAGCCCAGAACTCGAAATCGATAAGGCCGTAATAGGCATCGTAGTTCGGGTTGGGGGTTAGCTTGTCGGCAAGCCCGAGCCCGTCGAGCAGCGACCACAGGCGTTTGTTGACGATTTCCATGCAGGCCGCCTGATAGGCCTTTTTCACGTCCAGCATCTCCGAGAGCGAGAACAGGCTCATCATCACCTGCTGCGGCAACGATAGTCCCGCGGTGTGATTGAGCGCCACGTCGCGGCTGTCGGCCACGATGCGGTCGATCAGCTTGAGCTTGCGCGGCTCCAGCGTCAGCGGCCCGTAGCGCTTGTCGAGCGCTTTCACGGCAGCATCTGGAAGCTTGGCGATCATCTTGTCGAAGATGTTGTCTTCGTGGATGGCGATGGCCCCGAGCCGCCATCCCGTGCAGCCGAAATACTTCGAATAGGAGTAGACGCCGATGGTGTTGTGCGGCAGCTCGCCCAGCAGCGAACGGAAGTTGTGCACGAAGGTTCCGTAGACGTCGTCGGTGAGGATCATCAGGTCGGGGCGCTTGGTCTTGACCAAATTGGCCAACTTGGCAATCGTCTCCTTGCTCAACGCCATCCCCGGAGGATTGGACGGATTGACGACGAAGAAGGCCTTAACCTTCGGATCTTCCAGCTTCTTGATTTCCTCGTCGGTGAACTGGAATTTGTTTTCCTGCGGAGCCCTGATCTGCACGACCTTCAGATCGTAGTCTTCCAGGTGCGTCATCTCGATGTAGGGCGTGAAAATCGGCGTCGCCAGCGCAATCGTATCACCAGGCACGAGCAGCCGGTTCGCTTTCAACGACTTGAAGAGGTAGCACATCGCCGCCGTGCCGCCCTCGACCGCATAGATGTCGAATTTTCCGGCCGGCCGGGGCTCGCCGCAGACGGCCCACATCAGATATTCGTGCACGATCTTTTCGTTATGCACCAACATGCGGTCCGGCACCGGGTAATTGTCGCCGATGATCGAATCGACGAGTTCGTGGACGAAGGCGTCGGGATCGAAGCCGAATTTCTTGACCGCAAAGGGCAGCATCTCGGTCAGGAAGCTCGCGCCCGGCATGTCCTTGTGCTGGGCGAGCCAGGCCTCGAACCGCCCGGCAATCCCCTTGGCCTGCGGCATCCCGCCGATGCCCGCCGGGTGGTCCATCACCCGCTTGCTCTCGGTGATGGCGAATTGTCCGAGCAGGAAGAAGCCCTCGCGCGGCGTCGTGGCGATCCAGTTGGGGTTGCCCCGCCCGGCGTTCAGAAAGGCCATCTGACTCTGCTTCGAAGCGCTCTTCGCGAGGTTGATCAGCTCATCCTTGATCTCGAAGGGGCTCAACGCCTCGAATTTCTTTAAGGTCAGAAGATCGGCCATTTGACACTCCCGGGGACGGTGCGAGCGGTTGGAACGCAGGCGGACAGGCGCCTTGCCTGCGCAATCGCGGTCAGCTTGATCCGCAGCCGGTGACGAGCCTTGATCTATGTCAACGGTCTCCTGCTGGTGATGCGACCGCATGGACAGATGGCCGCGTCTCGAGGCAATCGTGCGCGCCACGCGCATGTTGTCGGCAAGACGATGAAACCGCTGGGCTCTCGCAGTTGCGGTTGACATAGATCAACATCCTCCTCGCCAATCGCCGTCTGATGCCGGTCGATACGGTTGCTCGCCCTTTTCGGCCCCGCGCGAGATCGAAGCGTGCATGCCGAAGCCCCGGGACAGCATGAACGGGTGACATCATGATCGATTGGTTCTTCCAGACGCTCCGCACCTACCCCGAAATCGCGATCTTCCTCTCTTTGGCGCTGGGCTACTATTTCGGATCCTTCACCTACAAGGGTCTCGGTCTCGGCGCGGTCACTGCGACGCTGGTCGCCGCGGTCATCATCGGCCAGATCGGAATCACGATTTCGGGGCCGCTCAAGCCGTTCTTCTTTCTGATGTTCCTGTTCGCAATCGGTTATGGCGTCGGACCGCAATTCGTGCGTGGCATCGCGCAGGACGGCATTCCGCAGGCGATTTTCGCGGCCGTGGTCTGTGTGTTCTGTCTTCTCTCGGCGTATTTCGGCGCGAAGATCGCCGGCTATGACGTCGGATCGGCTATCGGGCTCTATGCCGGCTCGCAGACGATTTCCGCGTCGATGGGACTTGCGACCGACGCCATCAACCGCCTTGGCCTGCCCGCAGACGAAGCCAAGAAGCTGCTCGATGCCATGCCGGTCGCCTATGCCGTGACCTATATTTTCGGCACGGTTGGATCGGCGATCGTCCTGGCCCTGCTCGGGCCCGCGCTGCTCGGCATCGATCTCGAGACGGCATGCAAGAACTACGAGGAAGAGCATGGCGGCAAGAAGCAGCTGGGCGGCCCGGGGACGGCCTGGCACCAGTTCGATTTGCGCGCCTACCGGGTTCGCGAGCGCGGGCCTGTCGTCGGCAAGACGGTCGAGCAGGCAGAGGCACTGATTCCCGATCAGCGCATCTTCGTCCTCCGGCTGCGGCAAGGCGGAAAGATCGTGGAGGCAACCTCCGACACCGTGATTCACGCCGGCGATGTCGTCGCCGTAGCCGGCCGCCGCGACGTGCTCGTGCAGCTGATCGGCGAGCAGGCGGAGGAAGTGGACGATCGTGAGCTGCTGGCGGTGCCGATCGAGGGCGTCGATGTTTACGTGACCAGCAAGGACGTCGATGGCAAGACGCTGGAGGAACTGGCGAAAGCGCCGGGCGCTCGCGGCGTTTTCCTGCGCAAGATCACCCGGGGCGCGATCGCCACCGAGATCCCGATCCTGCCGAACACGAAGATAAACCGGGGTGACATCGTCACCCTGGTCGGCCGCACGGCCGATGTCGCCGCCGCGACGACCATGCTGGGCCGGCCGGATCGTGCGACCGACATTGCCGACGTCGCGTTCATCGGCGCAGCCATTGCGATCGGCGCCCTTGTCGGCGCCTTCGTCTACAAGATCGGAAGCGTGCCGCTCACTCTGTCCACCTCCGGCGGCGCGCTGATCTCCGGTCTGTTTTTTGGCTGGCTGCGATCCGTGCACCCGACCTTCGGCCGCATCCCGTCACCCACGGTGTGGTTCATGAACTCGGTCGGCCTGAACGTCTTCATTGCCGTGGTCGGCATCTCCTCGGGACCGGGATTTGTCGCCGGATTGCAAAAGCTCGGCTTCAGCCTGTTTCTCTGGGGCGTCGTCGTGACCACGGTGCCGCTGATCCTGGCGATGTTCGTCGGCAAATACCTGTTCCGCTTCCACGACGCGATCCTGCTCGGATGCTGCTCCGGCGCGCGTACGACCACGGCCTCGCTGGGCATGATCAATGACCGCGCGAAGAGCCAGATTCCCGGCCTTGGCTATACCGTCACCTACGCGGTCGGAAACACGCTGCTGACGATCTGGGGCATGGTGCTGGTGATGATGATGACGTAGCCGCGGCGAGCGACGATGTTGAAACGATGGTGATTTGGCTGCAGCAGTTTCTCGTCCGTTATCCGGAGCTCGCACTGTTCCTGGTGATCGCGGCGGGCTACTGGATCGGAAGCTTCAGGATCGGCGCCTTCAGCCTTGGCCCGGTGACGGGCTCGCTGTTCGCCGGCCTCGCGGTCGGCGATTTCGCGCATGTGCCGGTCTCCAGCATGACCAAATCGTTCCTGTTCCTGCTGTTCCTGTTCGGGGTGGGCTATTCGGTCGGTCCGCAATTCGTGCTGGCGATGAAGCGTGACGGGCTGAAGCCGATGCTGATGGCCATTGTCGTGAGCCTCACCGGTCTTGCGGCGGCAATCGTCGTGGCACGCGTGCTGAAACTTGACCCCGGCCTCGCGGCCGGACTTATGTCGGGAGCCCTGAGCCAGAGCGCCGCAATGGGAACGGCGACCGACGCAATCAATGGGCTGCCCGTGTCCGAGGCACAGCGCGCATTGCTTGTCTCGCACATCGCGGTGGCCGATGCGGTCTGCTACATCTTCGGCTATGCTGGCGTGATTACATTCTGCACGATCATTGTTCCGACGCTGCTGAAGATCGATCTGAAGACGGAAGCGCTCAAGCTGGAGCAAACCCTGGGCATCACGCGCGCCAAGCCCGGCCTGGCGTCCGCCTGGCGCAAGTTCGAGCTGCGCGCCTACCGGCTGGATGACGACGCGGCGATCGCCAGGCTAACCGTTGCCGCGGCCGAAGCTCGCGTGCCCGGGCAGCGCGTGTTCATCCACCGCATTCGCCGCGGAGAGCGCATCCTCGAGGCGGAGCCTGGAACGATGCTCGCGGCGGGCGATGTCGTCGCACTGTCCGCACCGCGCCAGATCATCGTGGAGCTGGTCGAACCGCGCGGCGAGGAGGTCGAAGACCAGGAGCTGCTCGATATCCCTCTGATCTCGGCCGACGTGTTCCTGATCAACCCGAAGCTCGCGGGCAGCAATCTCCAGCAGGCCTCGGAACAGACTTGGGCGCGCGGCCTCTATTTGCGCTCGCTGAGCCGGGGTGGCGAGGCACTTCCCATTGCTGCCGGCGTCGTCCTGCAGCGCGGCGATCTGCTTCGCGTCGTGGGTCCTGAACCGGTCGTGCAAAATGCAGCCAAGAGCATCGGCGTTATCGTTGCGCCGAGCACCAGCATCGATTTCGTGGTGCTGGGGCTAGCGATTTTCCTCGGCGGCCTCGTTGGCGTTCTCCTGAGCTTTTCGGTTGGTGGTGTCACGATCTCGCTGAGCACCAGCGTCGGCACCTTGCTCGCCGGACTTCTGGTCGGCTATCTCCGCACCCGTCTGCCAACTTTCGGCCGGATCCCCGACGGCGCGATCAGCCTGATGACGTCGCTCGGACTGGCGGCGTTTGTCGGCCTTACCGGGATTCATGCCGGACCGATCTTCCTTTCCGCGATACGGGAGTCGGGCATCGGCCTGCTTCTGGGCGGCATGATCGTAACCCTGCTGCCCCAGATCGTCGGCTTCTGCTTTGGCCATTTCATCTTGCGCATGAATCCGATCCTCTTGCTGGGGGCGTTGACTGGAGCACAGACGGTCACGGCGGCGATGGCTGCCATTCAGGAGCGCTCGGGTAGCTCTGTGGTGGTGCTCGGCTATACGCCCGCCTATCCGATCTCGAACATTCTGCTGACGACTTGGGGATCGGTGATGGTGGTCGTTTTCGCCGGATGAGCCGTGAGAGCCCAGCCCTCCGCGCCATTGACCTTGTCGGGGCGACCGTTCGACTCAAAAACAAAAACCCAGCAATCCATTGAGATTGCTGGGTTTCCATTGTCGATCTTGGTTGCGGGGATAGGATTTGAACCTATGACCTTCAGGTTATGAGCCTGACGAGCTACCGGGCTGCTCCACCCCGCGTTAAACCGTTGCGTGCCTTGCTGAAAGAGAGCCTGAGCCGGTCGGCCAACGCATCAGATGGCGCCGATCGATCCGTCCGGAGGCTTCCTGAGAAGGCGACCCGGGCCGAAGCCGTCGGGTGCGAGGGGTATGTATCAACGTGAGTGCGGTTTGGAAAGCCCCGGATGCGGGTTTTTGAGGTTTTTGTGACGCCGAAATCTGTGGTTTTCCTAGCAAATTTACCGCCCGGAACCCGCTCTTGCCAGATCACGCGCAAAAGCGGAGCTTGGCGCCCAACAAGATCCGTCAAGGAAACGTCGTCCGAGGGGGAACGCCGAGGGGAACGCCATGGACCGGCCATTGAAGAGCCCGGGGCTGCATGCGCTTGAGGAAGCCTTTCACCGCCAGATCGAGCTGTCACGGAGCGAGCCGGCGCCGACATTGCAGGCGCGGCTCGACCGGTTGCGCCGCCTGCGCGCCGCGCTGACCGAGAACGAGGCGCGATTCGGGGCGGCAATCTCGGCCGATTTCGGCCACCGCTCCACCGTCGAGACCGCGATCGCCGAGACCATGCTGGTGCTCGGCGAGATCAAGCATGCGGCCAAGCACCTCAAGGGCTGGATGGCGCCCGAAAGGATCCCGACCACGGTGCAGTTCGCGCCGGCCAAGAACCGGTTGATCCCGCAGCCGCTCGGCGTGGTCGGCATCATCGCGCCCTGGAATTATCCGCTGCAGCTGACCTTGGCGCCCGCAGTCGCCGCGATCGCGGCTGGCAACCGCGCCATCATCAAGCCGAGCGAATTGGTACCGCGGTTCGCCGAGCTGCTGGCCGAGGTGATCGAGAAGAAGTTCGACACCACCGAGCTCGCGGTCACCGATATCGACGACGACATCGCAAAGGCCTTTGCCGCGTTGCCGTTCGATCATCTGATCTTCACCGGCTCGACCCGGGTCGGCCGGCTGGTCGCGGAAGCCTGTGGCCGCAACCTGACGCCGGTGACGCTCGAGCTCGGCGGCAAGTCGCCGGTGATCGTCGACGGCTCTGCCGATATCGACGAAGCCGCGCAACGTATCGCCTATGGCAAGCTGCTCAATGCCGGCCAGACCTGCATCGCGCCCGACTACGCGCTGGTGCCGCAGGCCGCGGTGCAGCCCTTTGCGATGCGGCTGCAGGGCCACATGCAGCACATGTTCGGCACCGACCCCGCCAACGCCGACTACAGCTCGATCGTCTCGAACCGGCATTACACGCGGCTGGAGGGCCTGGTTGCCGACGCCGCCGCGAAGGGCGCGACCATCATGCAGCCGGCGACGCCGAACGATCCCGAGTGGAAGGCGAGGCGCAAATTCCCGCCCACCGTGATCGTCGACGCCACGCCCGAGATGACCGTGATGCAGGAGGAGATCTTTGGACCGCTGCTGCCGGTCATGGGCATGCGCGACGCGACCGAGGCGATCGCCTTCATCAACAAGCGCGACCGCCCGCTGGCGCTGTACTGGTTCGGCACCGACAACGCCGCCCGCGACGCCGTGCTGACACGCACGGTGTCCGGCGGCGTCACCGTCAACGACTGCCTGTTCCATTTCGCGCAGGCCTATCAGCCGATGGGCGGCGTCGGCGCGTCCGGCACCGGCGCCTATCACGGCGAATGGGGATTCAAGACGCTGACCAAGCTGAAGCCGGTGTTCTACCGCTCGCGCTTCAACCGGCTCGCCGATCTCTATCCGCCCTATGGCGCGAAGATCGCACGGCTGGAGAAGCTGATGCGGTTGTTGTCGTAGCGCGTACGCCGTCATTCCGGGATGGTCCGAAGGACCAGACCCGGAATCTCGAGATTCCGGGTTCGATGCTGGCGCATCGCCCCCGAATGACGAACAAGAACAAGCAAGGGGGAAACGTGACTGACACATTCGATTTCGTGGTGGTGGGCGCAGGCTCGGGCGGCTGCGCGGTGGCGGGGCGGTTGTCGGAGGATGCGGCGACCTCGGTGGCGCTGCTCGATGCCGGCGGCAAGAACGACAACTGGGTCGTCACCACGCCCGGCGCCATCATTCTCATGCTCTCCGGCAAGATCAACAACTGGGCATTCGACACGGTGCCGCAGAAGGGCCTGAACGGCCGCATCGGCTATCAGCCGCGCGGCAAGGGGCTCGGCGGTTCGAGCGCCATCAATGCCATGGTCTATATCCGCGGGCATCGCGCCGACTACGATCACTGGGCTTCGCTCGGCAATACGGGCTGGAGCTACGACGACGTCCTGCCCTATTTCAAGCGTTCGGAGCACAACACCGAGCTCGACGGCGAATATCACGGCAAGGGCGGCCCGCTCAACGTCACGGGTCTGCAGTCCGACAATCCGGTCAAGGAGATGTTCCTGCAGGGCGCGCGCGAGGCGCAGTTCCGGATCCGCGACGATTTCAACGGCGCCGAGCAGGAAGGCCTCGGCATCTACCAGGTGACCCAGAGGAATGGCGAGCGCTGGAGCGCAGCGCGCGGCTACATCCATCCCCACATGGGCCGCCGGCCCAACCTGCGCATCGAGACCCAGGCGCAGGCGACGCGCATCATCTTCGAGGGCAAGCGCGCCGTCGGCGTCGAATACATGCAAGGCAAGCAGAAGAAGGTGCTGCGCGCGCGGCGCGAGGTCATCCTCTCGGCCGGCGCGTTCCAGTCGCCGCAATTGATGATGCTGTCGGGCGTCGGCGACGCCGCGGCGCTCGGCAAGCATGGCATCGCCAGCGTGCATCATCTGCCGGGTGTGGGACAGAACCTGCAGGATCATCCTGATTTCGTATTCGGCTTCGCCTCCGACGCACCTTATTTCTCGGGGCTGTCGTGGGGCGGCATCGGGCGGATCATCAAGGGCATCGGGCAATACCGGCGCGAGCGGCGCGGCCCGATGACCTCGAACGTCGCCGAATGCGGCGGCTTTCTGAAGACGCGACCTGACCTCGACGTCCCCGACATCCAGCTGCATTTCTGCATGGCCATGGTGGAAGACCACGGCCGCAAGCCGCGCTGGGGCACCGGCTTCTCCTGCCATGTCTGCCTGCTGCGCCCGGCAAGCCGCGGCAGCGTGTGGCTGAACAGCGCCGACCCGCTGGCAGCCCCCGCGATCGATCCGAACTTCTTCGGCGAGGACAGCGACATCGAGACCATGGTCGCAGGCTTCAAGATGACGAAGCGGCTGCTCGACGCGCCGGCGCTGCGCGCGCTGCAGCAGAAGGACATGTTCACATCAGATGTCCGCACCGACGACGACATCCGCAGCATCCTGCGGGCGCGCTCCGACACGGTCTATCACCCGGTCGGCACCTGCAGGATGGGCACCGGCGATCCGCTTGCGGTGGTCGATCCGAAGTTGCGCGTACACGGGCTCGAAGCGTTGCGCGTGGTCGATGCTTCGATCATGCCGACATTGATCGGCGGCAACACCAATGCGCCGACCATCATGATCGGCGAAAAGGCCGCCGACATGATCAGGGCGGAGATGCGGGCGGGGTAGCCACTTTGTCATTCCGGGGCGCGACGAAGTCGCGAACCCGGAATCCATTGAGCCGCAGGTTCGGTGGATGAATGGATTCCGGGTTCGCGCTGCCGCGCGCCCCGGAATGACGACTGTGGAAGGGCCGAGTCAAGCCCGGCAATGACGCCCCCGCGAAGCGCCGGCGATGAGGATGATTTCTTTACCGACATCGAATAGGCCGGACATCCATAGGTTGCCGGATTGAAGCGGACGATTGATCACTACAATTGTCCCTGATGTAAGCCGGTTTCATCAACCGGGGGACCGGGAATACCTTTCCATGAACCTCTTCGACATTGTCGTGACCCTCGGGTTGCTGTTCGCGGTGGTCACCGGCTTCACGACGGGCCTGCTGCGCAGCGCGGTCACGATCCTGGCTTATCTCGTCGCCATGCCGCTCGCGGTCGCCGCGATGGCGATGATGGGGCCGCACATCGCGACGCTTCCGTCGTCGCCGTTTCCGCCCAACGGCGTTCTGCTGTTCGGCCTGTTCCTGCTGATCGGCGTCATCCTCGGGAAAATGGCGCGGACGATGCTCGACGACACCATCGGTGCGGAGATCGGGATCGGCGACCGGCTCGGCGGCGCGCTGCTCGGCGCGATCAGGGTCGGCCTCGTCGTGACCACGCTGGTGGTGGTGTTCGATCAGCTGGTGCCGGTTGCCAGGCAGCCGCAATTCCTCAACGGATCGCAGTTGCGGCCGTTGTTCTCCGCGGCCGGACAGGCCGGATTCCGCTCATTGCCGCCCGAAGCCGCTATGGCGATCGAGCGGTTGCGGCGGGAGCAACACATCTAACCCACGGTGCTCGGCCGGCTGTTCCGGTCCGGCATGCACTTATGCATTGCACCTCCCTTACCTGCGCCGCCGGGCTTGGCTAGACTGGCGCCATCAAAACCTTACAAACCGACCCGACATCACAGGGAGTGAAACTCGTGGATCTTGGAATCAAAGGCCGCCGCGCCATCGTCTGCGCATCGAGCAAGGGACTGGGCCGCGCCTGCGCGATCGCGCTCGCCAATGAGGGTGTGCATGTCACGCTGACGGCGCGCGGCGCCGAGGCGCTGAAGCAGACCGCCGACGAGATCCGCAAAGGCCATCCCGCCGTCACCGTCACCGAGATCGTCGGCGACATCACGACCCCGGCAGGACGCGAGGCCGTGCTCAAGGCCTGCCCCGATCCGGACATCCTGATCAACAATGCCGGCGGCCCGCCGCCCGGCGATTTCCGCAACTGGACCCGCGACGACTGGATCAAGGCGATCGACGCCAACATGCTGACGCCGATCGAGCTGATCAAGGCGACCGTCGACGGCATGATGGCGCGCAAGTTCGGCCGCATCGTCAACATCACCTCAGCGGCGGTGAAGGCGCCGATCGAGATCCTCGGCCTGTCCAACGGCGCCCGCGCCGGCCTCACCGGCTTCGTCGCCGGCCTGTCGCGCAAGACCGTGATCAACAACGTCACCATCAACGGCCTGCTGCCGGGCCCGTTCGACACCGACCGTCTGCGCGGCACCGGCAAGGCGGAAGCCGAAAAGCGCGGCCTTTCGATCGAGGCCGTCATGACCGAGCGCGCCAAGCTGAACCCCGCCGGCCGCTTCGGTCATCCCGATGAATTCGGCTACGCCTGCGCCTTCCTGTGCGGCGACAAGGCGGGCTTCATCACCGGGCAGAACATTCTGCTCGATGGCGGCGCCTTCCCGGGCACGCTGTGAGGGCAGTCTGGTACGAGCGGACAGGAGCGGCGCCGACGGTGCTTACCGTCGGCGAGATGCCGACACCTGAGGCCGGCCCCGGCGAGGTCCGCGTTCGCCTCGAGGCCTCCGGCGTCAATCCGGCCGATGTCGGCCGCCGCAGCGGCAACTATCGCGCGATGGAATTTCCACGCGTGATCCCGAACAGCGACGGCGCCGGGATCATCGACCAGGTCGGTGAAAGCGTCAGCCGCTTTGCGGTCGGCGACCGCGTCTGGCTGTTCAACGGCCAGCGCAATGGCCGCGCCTTTGGCACCGCGGCCGAATACATCACGCTCGCCGATTATCTGGTGACGCCGCTGCCGCAGGACGTGTCGTTCGCGGCAGGTGCGACGCTCGGCATTCCCTGCATGACCGCGTGGTGTGCGCTGTTTGCCGACGGTCCGATCGCGGGGCAGACGGTGCTGGTCACCGGCGGCGCCGGCGCGGTCGGCCACTATGCCGTGCAGCTCGCAAAATGGGGCGGTGCCCGCGTCATCGCCACCGTGAGCTCGCAGGCCAAGGACGTGGAAGCGCGGCTCGCCGGTGCCGACACGGTCGTCAACTACCGGACCGAGGACGTCGTCTCGAAGGTGATGGCGTTCGCCGAGAACCGCGGCGTCGACCGCGTGATCGACGTCGATTTCGGCGGCAACCTCGCGACCACGCTGAAGATCATGGCGATGAATTCGACGATCGCGGTCTACGCTACCAACGGCAACCGCACGCCGACGCTGCCGGTGCGCGAATTGATGGAGAAATGCATCACGGTGCGGTCGCTGGTGCTGTTCGCACTGCCGCCGCCACTGCTCGCGGCCGCGCAGGCCGATATCACCAAGTGGCTGGAGTCGGGCGCCCGAGTGCACAACATCGCCGGCCAATTCGCGCTGGCGGAGACCGCCGACGCCCATCTCGCCGTCGAGAAGGGCGACAAGATCGGCACCGTAATCGTCGACTGCGCGCGGTAGTCGCCAGGCTGACGCAGGAAGCGCCGACTTGATCCATTGCGCCGCCACGCGGAAGCAAGCATGGTCCGGCGACAGAGCAACAAAAAACCGGGATACGCCGCATGCAATGGACGATCGGCAAGGTCAAGATCACAAAAGTCGTCGAGCTCGAGACCGTCGGCAGCACACGCTTCATCCTGCCGCTCGCCGGCCGGGAAGAGATCCAGAGCCTGCCCTGGCTGATCCCGCATTTCGCCAACGAGGAGGGCCGGCTGAAAATGTCGATCCATTCGCTGCTGGTTGAGACGCCGGAGCACCGCATCATCGTCGACACCGGGCTCGGCAACGACAAGCAGGGCCGCAATGTACCGACCTGGAACAACCGCAGCGATCCGTTCCTGGAGAAGCTGACCGCGGCCGGATTCGCCCCTGACAGCATCGACACCGTGCTGTGCACGCATCTGCATGTCGACCATGTCGGCTGGAACACCAAGCTCGTCGGCGGCAAATGGGTGCCGACCTTCGCCAAGGCGCGTTACGTGTTCGGCAAGACCGAATACGATTACTGGCGCGACCACAGCGACGATCCCGCCCACGCCGCCGTGTTCGCGGACTCCGTGAAACCAATCGCGGATGTCGGCAAGGCCGAGCTGGTGCCGAGCGACCACCGGCTGACCGAGGAGATCACGCTGATCCCGACGCCGGGTCACAGCCCCGGCCACATGAGCATCCACATCAAGTCCGGCGGCGAGCAAGCGCTGCTGACCGGCGATGCCGCGCATCATCCCTGCCAGATGTATCACCTCGACTGGTCTGCGACCGTGGACTCCGATCCGAAGCAGTCGGCCGCGACGCGGCGCGACTTGTTCTCGCGCTTTGCCGATACGCCGACGCTGGTGATCGGCGGGCATTTCAGCGCCGGCCACATCCAGCGCGACGGCGACGCGTTCCGCTTCATCGCGCTGGGCTGATCGGCCCGAACTGGCCTTGAAATAAGGCTTGGCAGCAATGCAGCGCGCTCATGGCGGTTGAATTTCCGGGCGCGCTGTTCCATGAAGCGTGTCGAGGTATAGCAGTAACAATCCTCAGGACATCGAAGGGAGTGATCAACATGAAGCTTGTTCGTTATGGCGAAAAGGGTGCGGAAAAGCCCGGTCTGATCGACAAATCCGGCCAGCTGCGCGACCTCTCGGCCCATCTGAAGGACCTGACCGGCGACGCCTATTCGCCGGAGTCGCTGAAGAAGCTTGCCGCCCTCGATCCCGCCTCCCTGCCCGCCGTCTCCGGCAAGCCACGCTTCGGCGCCCCGGTCACCGGCATCTCCAAATTCGTCGCGATCGGCCTGAACTATTCCGACCACGCCAAGGAAACCGGCAACCCGATCCCGTCCGAGCCGATCTTCTTCCTGAAGGCCAACACCGCGCTGTCAGGCCCGAACGACGCGGTCGAGAAGCCGCGCGGCTCGACCAAGCTCGACTGGGAAGTCGAGATCGCCGCCATCATTGGCACCCGCGCCAAGTATGTGTCGGAAGCCGACGCGCTGAACCACGTCGCCGGCTACTGCATCTGCAACGACGTCTCCGAGCGCAACTTCCAGATCGAGCGCCTCGGACAATGGACCAAGGGCAAGTCGCACGACACGTTCGGCCCGGTCGGCCCGTGGCTCGCCACCAAGGACGAAATCGCCGACGTGCAGAAGCTGTCGATGTGGCTCGACGTCAATGGCCAGCGCCGCCAGACCGGCTCGACCTCGACCATGATCTTCACCATGGCGAAGTGCATTTCCTACGTCTCGCAGTTCATGACGCTGCTGCCCGGCGACATCGTCACCACGGGCACCCCGCCCGGCGTCGGCACCGGCATGAAGCCGCCGCAATATCTCAATGTCGGCGACGTCGTGACGCTCGGCATCGAAGGTCTCGGCGAACAGCGCCAGGAAATCGTCGCTGCGTGAGTGCGGCGGGAAACCGCACCACCAATGCGTCATGGCCGGGCTTGACCCGGCCATCCACGTCTCAGTCGCCTCGCAACAGTAAGACGTGGATGCCCGGGTCAAGCCCGGGCATGACGGCGGAAAGAATCTTCGCAGGAGTTCTCCATGAAACTCACCTTCTCTCCCGCCTCCCCGTTCGCCCGCAAGGTGCGCATCGCGGCGATCGAGCTTGGCCTGATCGACAAGATCGAGCTGGTGCCGGCCAGCGTCGCGCCGGGACAGGCCAACGATGAATATTCGAAGATCTCGCCGCTGAAGAAACTGCCGGTGCTGATCCTCGACCATGGCGATGTGATTCTCGATTCCTACGTGATCGTCGAATATCTCAACGAGATCGGCGGCGGCCGGCTGATCCCGGGCTACGGCCCGCGGCGCTGGAAGCTGAAGACCGATCACTCGCTGATCAACGGCATGCTCGATTCCATGCTGCTGTGCCGCTACGAGAAGATGGTGCGGCCGCAGGGCTCGCTGTGGCAGGCCTGGTACGACGATCACTGGAACAGGGCCTGGGCCGGCATGGCGCGGTTCGAGAACCGGCCCGACGTGTTGGACGGTTCGTCGTTCGACATCGCGCAGATCGGCCTCGTTTGCGTGCTCGGCTATGCGGATTTCCGCTTCGCCGATTGCGGATGGCGCAAGGCCTATCCCAAGCTCGACGCCTTCTACCAGAGAATGCTGGAGCGGCCGTCGGTGAAGATCTCGGCGCCGCCTGCGGCGTAGCGCAAGAAGCCGGGGAGAAATCACGATGCGCCATCGCTTCCCCCGCCTCTCACGTCTCGGCGCGAGCCTCGCGCTCGCGTTGACGGCCTCAATCGCCAATCTGAGGGCCGACGATATGACCCCTGGACAACAACGCCAGCCTTGCGGATCGCCGGCCGCGCTCGACGACGGCTGGGTGATTGCCTCGCCGGAGAGCGTCGGCATGGATGGTGAGCGTCTGTGCGGCATCGCCGCGCGGCTCAGCCTGCGCAGCAGCGAGGTGCATTCCGTTGTCGTGGCACGTCACGGCAGACTGGTATTCGAGCAGTATTTTGCCGGCATCGACCAGCCATGGGGCCAGCCCGAAGGCCGCACCGAATTCACCGCGACGACCAAGCACGACATGCGCTCGGCAACGAAGAGCGTGACGGCGCTGCTGGTCGGCATCGCCATCGACCGCAAGCTGATCGCCAGCGCCAATGAGCCCGTGGTGAAATTCTTTCCCGAGCATCAACAGGTGAAATCAGCCGGCTGGGACGCAATCACGCTGCACCATTTGCTGACGATGTCATCGGGCATCAAATGGGACGAGACGCTGCCCTGGACCGATCCCAACAACGACGAACCGCATCTCGCTTTCGATGCCGATCCGATCGGCTACGTGCTGGGCAAGCCGATCGCAGCGCCGCCCGACACGCTGTGGACCTACAATGGCGGCGGCACCGATCTGCTCGGCAACATCATCGAGCAAGTCTCCGGCAAATCGCTCGAGGCGTTCGCGCGCGAGACGTTGTTCGAGCCGCTCGGCATCACCGATTTCGAATGGAAGACCTACAAGAACGGCAAGATCGCTGCTGCGTCCGGCCTCAGGCTGCGGCCGCGCGACGCCGCAAAAATCGGCCAGCTCGTGCTCGACCACGGGCGATGGAAGGAGCAGCAGATCGTCCCGGCCGAGTGGATGGACCAGTCGATCGCACCGCACTTCCAGGCGGTCGGCTATTTCGGCGGCACGCTGTTCTATGGCCATCAATGGTGGGTGGGGCGATCATTTGCGGCGGGGAAAGAAATCAGGTGGGCCGGCGCCTTCGGTTGGGGCGGCCAGCGCGTCATCGCCGTTCCCGATCTCGACCTTGTGATGGTGACGACGGCAGCCCAGTACGGCCAACCGAAGGAAGGCCTTGCGGCAATGGATATCCTCACCAACATCATCATTCCCGCCGTGCGCGACGCGCACTAAAGCTTTTTTACGCGTTTTCTTCACGCGGACCGGACTCCACTTCGCTCGAAAACGCTAACGCCGAAGGAATCACCCATGAGCCTGAAATTTGCCGCCGGCGATCTCACTATTCATCGCATCGTCGAGCAGGAGACGACATTCCTGCCCGCGCATGAAATGCTGCCCGGGCTGACGCCGGAAGTCCTCGCGGAGAACCGCGCCTGGATGAAGACCGCAGGCGCGCTGGACGACAACGATACGCTGATCCTGGCGTTCCAGTCCTACATCGTGAAGACGCCGCACCACACCATCCTGATCGACAGCTGCATCGGCAATGACAAGCCGCGGCCGGCGCGGCCGAAATGGAACATGAAGACCGACGACAGCTATCTGCGCGGCCTCGCGGCAGCCGGCTTTTCGGTCGGTGACATCGACTATGTGATGTGCACGCATCTGCACGTCGATCATGTCGGCTGGAACACGCGGCTGGAGAACGGCCGCTGGGTGCCGACCTTCCCGAACGCGCGTTACGTGTTCGACAAGACCGAGTTCGACTACTGGACCGAGACCAACGCGAAGGCCGAGGTGCCGCCATTCGTGGACAGCGTGCTGCCGGTGGTCGAGGCCAAGCGGGCCGAGATTGTCGGCAATGATTTTGCGATCGGCGACCACGCGCGCATCCTGCCGACGCCCGGCCACACGCCGGGCCACGTCGCCTTCAGCTTCGGCCGCGGCAAGGATGATGCGGTGTTCGCCGGCGATTTGATGCACTCGCCGATCCAGACGCATTATCCGGAACTGTCGGCGAAGTTCGATGTCGACCAGGCGCAGGCCGCGACGACGCGGCGGAGTTTCCTGGAGCGCTATTGTGACACCGACACGCTGTGCTGCCCCGCGCATTTCCCCTCGCCCTCGGTCGGCAAGATCAGGCGGAAGGGGAACGGGTTTGTGTGTGAGGTGGCGTAGCCGCCTGTTCTTTACCTCTCCCCGCTTGCGGGGAGAGGTCGGATGGCATCGCAGATGCCATCCGGGTGAGGGGGTACAGGTCGCTCAGCGCATACCGCCCCGCGGATAGAGCCCATCACCCCAACCCTCTCCCCGTGAAGAACGGGGAGAGGGAGCCCGGAAAGACCGGTGCCTCAATCAAACAGGCTCGGTGTGTGGTTCACGACCGCGCCTTCAATCTGCAGCATCTTCAGCTTGGTCACCACGCCGCCATTGGCCGAGAAGCCGCCCGGCTTATTGCCGGCCGCCAGCACGCGGTGGCAGGGCACCACGATCGGGCACGGGTTGCGGCCGAGCGCCTGGCCGACGTCGCGCGACAGCTCGACACCGCCGAGCTGCTTGGCGATATCGCCATAGGTCACGGTCTTGCCGGGCGGGATCTTTCGCGCGATGTCGTAGACGCCGCGGTTGAATTCCGGCACGCCGTCGAGATCGAGCACGATGTCGGCGAGGTCGTTCGGCTTGCCGGCGAGCAGCTCGATCATGCCGTCGATCGCGTGCTGCACCTCGGCCGGCGGCGCCGCCTCGGTGACGTCGCCATTGCGCTGAAAAATCCGCTTCCGGGTCTTCTCCTCGGTGCCCATCGGCAGCTGCACGCCGGTGACGCCGTGCTCGCCCCAGACGACGCCGCAGGCGCCGATCATGGTCTCGAAGATTGCAAAATGCTGGCCGGTCATGGCTCGCTCCGAATGTTCCTTGATATGTCCCTTGGGCTCACGCGCGCGAGCCTGCTGCTGACCTGAAACCTAGGCTTGGAGAATGTTGCTATCCACCCGAATTCCGTGGGAACTTGGGCCAAATCAACAACATCTGCCCCGTTCGCGAGCCCCCAAATGCACAGCCTCCCCGTCAACGGTTTCGACATGCCTTATCTCGATATCGGAGAGGGCCCGCCGCTGGTCTGCGTGCACGGCTCGCTGTGCGATTTCCGGATCTGGTCGGCGGTGCTCGGTCCGCTGACGCGCCGGCACCGGGTGATCGCGGTCAGCCTGCGGCATTTCTTCCCGGCGCATTGGGACGGCGTCGGCGACACCTATTCGATCGCCCAGCATGTCGATGACGTGATCGCCTTCATTGAGAAATTCGACACCAGGCCCGTCGACCTGATGGGGCATTCCCGCGGCGGCCACATCTGCTTCCGTGCCGCACAGCGGCGGCCGGACCTGCTGCGCAAGCTCGTCCTGGCCGAGCCCGGCGGCGAGCTCGACGGCACGCTCGATCCCGACTTCCAGCCCGGCCCCTCGCCGCTTGCGGCGCGGATCGCGGCCTCAGCCGACGTGATTGCCGGAGGCGACATCGATGGCGGCTTGCAGATCTTCTTGGACGCGCTCGAAGGCCCCGGCGCCTGGAAGCGGCTTCCGGCAACCTCCAAGCAACTGCTGCGCGACAACGCGACGACGCTGATCGGCCAGACCCGCGACCAGCGCCCGCCGTTCTCGAAAGCAGACGCGGAAGCGATCAAGACGCCAACGTTGTTCATCGGCGGCGCCAACACCAAGGGTATGCTGCCGAAGGTGCTGCACGCCCTCGCCGCCAATGTGAAGGGCGCACGCACCGAGATGATCCCGGGCACCACGCATCCGATGTTCGAGCAGGCGCCGCAACGATACTGCGAGATCGTGCTGGAGTTTCTGGCGGCGTAGGCAGTGCACCTCCCCCCTTGTGGGAGTGGCATAGGCCGCCTACGGCGGCCGTTCTCAAGAACGCCGAAGCGCAGCTTCGGCTATGTCGCATGCAGCAAAGCGAAATGCGATCCGGGTGAGGGGTCTGTCTCCGCGGAGAGAACACCTCACCCGGCGCGATGCCGCTGCGCTTTATCGCGCCACCCTCTCCCACAAGGGGAGAGGGTGCACCGCCTGCGCGGCAAGAGATTTACTCACACCTTCCAAACACCAACCGGCTGGCGCACCGCGACGTTCAGCCGGTTCCAGACGTTGATCGCAGCGATCCCCAGCACCAGGGATGCCAGCTGCTGCTCGTTGAAATGCTTCGCCGCCTCGTCCCATACCGCATCCGTCACCGGATCTTCGCGGTCGCTGAGCCGGGTCACGGCTTCCGTCAGCGCCAAAGCAGCGCGCTCGGCCTCAGTGAAATAGGGCGTGTCGCGCCAGGCGCCGACCGCGAACAGCCGCTCGTCGGTCTCGCCGGCGCGGCGGGCGAGTTTTGGGTGCATATCGACGCAGACGCTGCAACCATTGATCTGGCTGGCGCGCAGATGGACCAGTTCGAGCAGCTTTTCCGGCAAAGCCTGTTTGGTGCTCTCGCTGAGCGCCTGCAGCGCCTTCATGGCATCGGGAACAACCATCACCGGGTGGTTCATGCGGGCCTTCATCATGTCACTCTCCTGATTTGCTTTTTGACGTCGCCGCGCCGATCTGCTGTCACATCGGCCCACTTTCGTTCGTCATCGCCATGACGGAGCGGACAAAGGGAACGTGACCGATGGACGAGAAAAATTCTCTCACCGAGCAGTTCGAGGCCAACCGGGGCCGGTTGCGGGCGGTCGCCTATCGCATGCTGGGCTCGACCGCCGAGGTCGACGACGCCGTGCAGGAAGCCTGGCTGCGGCTCGGCCGCACCGACGCCGCCGCGGTCGACAATCTCGGGGGCTGGCTGACCACGGTGATCGCCCGCATCTGCCTCGACATGCTCCGCTCGCGCAAATCGCGCCGCGAGGAGCCGATCGGCCCGCACGTGCCGGAACCGGTCGCAGACAATCCGTCCGAGCGCGAGACCGAGATGGCTGATTCCGTCGGCGCGGCGCTGCTCGTGGTGCTGGAAACGCTGGCACCGGCGGAGCGGCTGGCTTTCGTGCTGCACGACATGTTCGCGGTGCCGTTCGATGAGATCGCGCCGATCGTCGGCCGCACGCCGGCCGCGGCGCGGCAACTCGCCAGCCGCGCCCGGCGCCGCGTGCAGGGTGCGCCGCCCGCGCCGGATACCGATCTCGGCCGGCAGCGCGGCATCGTCGAGGCCTTCCTCGCCGCATCCCGTAACGGCGATTTCGAAGCGCTGCTCGCCGTGCTCGCGCCCGACGTCGTGGTCCGCGCCGATCAGGCCGCGCAACGGCTCGGCTCGCTGCCGGTGATCCGCGGCGCCGCAGCGGTCGCCGAAAGCTTCAAGGGACGCGCACAGGCGGCGAGTGCGGCGCTGGTCGACGGCGCGATCGGCGTTGCCGTCGTCTTCGGCGGCGCGCTGCGCGTCGTGCTGCGGGTCACGATTTCAGGCGACAGGATCGCGGCGATCGATGCGACCGCCGATGCCGCCGACATCGAAACACTCGATGTCGAGGTGCTCGATCGCAATTGACGCGGCTGGAGGCTGAAGGGTCGTGATGCTATCGTTTTCCCGCGCCACCAAGGGAGGACAATCATGAAACTGTCCATCAAATTGCTCGCGTCGGCCGGCGTGTTCTCGCTCGCCCTCGCCTCGTCCCCCGCCTTTGCCGCCGCAGATGAAAAGCTGCGCGCGGCCGCCGAGCAGGCCCAGCCGGCCGTGATCGAAAGCCTGCACGACATGGTTCTGATCGAGTCAGGCTCCAGCGATGTCGAGGGCCTGAAGAAGATGGCCGACTACACCGAAGCGCGACTGAAGGCGCTCGGCGCCAAGACCGAGCGGCGCAAGACCACGCGCGGCGCCGGCGCCGACATGGTGATCGGCACCTTTGAAGGCAGCGGCAGCAAGAAGCTGATGCTGATCGCGCATATGGACACCGTCTATGAGCACGGCATCCTCGACACCCAGCCCTACAAGGTCGACGGCAACAGGATCTACGGGCCAGGCATTGCCGACGACAAGGGCGGCATCGCCGTCATCCTGCATTCGCTCAAGATCCTGAACGATGCGGGCTGGCGCGACTACGCCAAGCTCACCGTGTCGTTCAATCCGGATGAAGAGGTCGGCTCGATCGGTTCCGGCGAGATCATCGCCGAGCTCGCCGACCAGCATGATGTGGTGCTGTCCTGCGAGCCCACGGTCGCGCCGCCGGTCGCCAGGAACGAAAGCCTGCTGCTCGGCGCCAGCGGCACCGCCACCGGCACAATGGATGTGAAGGGCAAGGCCTCGCATGCCGGCGCCGCGCCGCAGCTCGGCCGCAACGCGCTGATCGAGCTGGCGCATCAATTGCTGCAGACCCAGGACGTCGCGAAATCGATACCAGGCACGCAGCTGAACTGGACCACCGCAAAGGCCGGCACCGTGCGCAACCAGATCCCAGACCATGCCAGCGCCGGCGCCGACATCCGCCTCACCATTCCTGATGGGGTCGAGAAACTGCAGGCGGCGCTCGACGAGAAGGTAAAGAACAAACTGATCGCCGACACCGAAGTGACGGTGAAGGTCGCGGCAGGCCGTCCGCCCTTCGTGGCAAACGATCGCGGCCGCGCGCTCGCGAAAGACGGACAGGCGATCTACGCCGAGCTCGACCGGAAGCTGGATATCGCCGAGATGACCGGCGGCGCGACCGACGCGGGCTACGCCGCGCGCAGCGGCAAGGCCATCGTGGTCGAAAGCTTCGGCCTCGCCGGCTGGGGCTATCACGCCCGCGACGAATACATCGACACAAACTCGATCGTGCCGCGGCTCTATCTGATGACACGGATGCTGATGGATCTCGGCAAGGCGAAGTAGCGGACTCGAACAAATGGACGTTTCTGCTGCCGATCGACGCACCGGCAGTTCATCGTTCGCGCCTGCGCCCGGGGCCACCCCACCCTCCCCACTGTTCAGACCGGGGAGATGGCGGACGGGTGTTCGGAGACATCGCGGACACTTTCTGGTCCGTGGTCGACATCGGCCTTGCGGGTCCCGCGCTTCGCAAAATCATCCCGTTCTCAGTCACTTAGCGCCATCACAAACTGGAGCCTTGACCGCTCCTGCAACCCGCGGTAGCTTCGCTTTCGAACACAGAATTCCGTATTCCAATTTGGATTGATCGCATGATCCCGTTGGACCCGCTTCCGAACCTGATCGACCAGGTCTACGGCCGGTTGCTCGAAGCGATCATCGACCGCACGCTGCTGCCCGGCCAGCGCATCACCCAGAACGAGCTTGCCGAGAAGCTCGGCGTCTCGCGCCAGCCGATCTCGCATGCGCTGCATCTATTGCATCGCCAGGGCCTCGTCGCAGAGAGCGGCAAGCGCGGCTTCGAGGTGACGCAGCTCGATCCGCGACGCATCCGCGAGCTCTATGAGGTCCGCGGCGCCATCGATGCGCTGGCGGCGCGGCTCGCCGCGAGGCGCGTGAAAGAGGATTCCGTTGCACGCGCGCAGCTCGAAGCCGCGCTCGAAGCCGGACGCACGATCGACGACAGCGTGCCGCTGGCACGCCTGATCGCGCTCGATGTCGACTTCCACAGCGCGATCTATCGGCTCGCCGGCAATTCCGCGATCGAGGAAATGATCGCGCCGCAATGGCCGCATATGCGCCGCTCGATGGCGACCGTGCTCGCCGAGCTGGATTACCGCGGCAGCGCCTGGACCGAACACGAGACCATCGCCGCGCATGTTTTCTCCGGCAATGCCGCAGCCGCAGAAGCCGCAGCGCTGGCACATGCGCAGACTGCAGGACGGATGACGGAAGAGAAGCTGAGAGCGATCGACGTGGCGGCGTGAACAGGATCGTCACGCCGTCGCAAGAGCGAAGACCAATAATCAGAGGAGGAAAGCACCATGAAACTGACCCGAGAGCAGGTCGAATTTTTCCATCGCGAAGGCTGGCTGTTCCTGCCCGAGCTGTTCAGCCAGGAAGAGGTCGACTTCCTCGCGCGCGAGGCGGTCTCGATCTATGACGCCAACCGTCCCGAGGTCTGGCGCGAGAAGAGCGGCGCACCGCGTACCGCCTTCGCCGCGCATCTCTACAACGAGGCGTTCGGCCTGCTCGGCGCGCATCCGCGCATGATCGACCCGATCGAGCAGCTGTTCGGCGAGAAGGTCTACATGCACCAGTTCAAGATCAATGCGAAGGCGGCCTTCACCGGCGACGTCTGGCAATGGCACCAGGATTACGGCACCTGGAAGCGCGACGACGGCATGCCGGAGCCGCGCGCGATGAACATCGCGATCTTCCTCGACGAGGTGATGCCGATCAACGGCCCCTTGATGCTGGTGCCGCAGAGCCAGACCGCGGGCGACCTGAAGGCGTCGCACGATCTCGAGACCACGTCATACCCGCTGTGGACGCTGGACGAAGAGACGGTGACCCGCCTCGTGAAGCAGGGCGGCATCGTCGCCCCGACCGGCAAGCCCGGCGGCATGCTGATGTTCCACGGCAATCTGGTGCATGGATCGAGCGGCAACATCACGCCCTACCCGCGCAAAATCGTCTACCTGACGCTGAATGCGGTCTCGAATTACATCCGCACCCCGACGCGGCCGGAGTACATCGCGCACCGCGACTTCGCGCCGATCCAGACCGTGGCCGACGACGCGCTGCTGCGGCTCGCCCGTGCGCCGCGGCAGGCGGCGGAGTAAGACACGTTCGTGCCCCGGACGCAGCGCAGCGCAAAGCGATGCGCTGCTGAGCCGGGGCCCACACTCTAGTTCAACTTCCTCCATGGGTCCCGGCTCTGCGGAGCAGCACGTCGTGCCGCACCGCGTCCGGGACACGACAACGATCCCGGACATCTTTCATGAACCTGCATCACCTCCTCAAAACCCGCGCCGCCGCCGGCAAGCCGGTTCGTGTCGTCCTGATCGGCGCCGGAAAATTCGGCTCGATGTTCCTGTCGCAGGTGCCGCACACGCCGGGGCTCGAGGTGCCCGTGATCGTCGACCTCGACCGTGACCGCGCGCGCGAGGCGTGCCGGACGGTCGGCTGGGACGACGCGCGGATCGGCGCAACCACCTTCACCGACGACGGCGCGCGCGCGATCGCCGGCGGCGCGTTCGATGTCGTGGTGGAAGCGACCGGCAATCCCGCCGTCGGCATCCGTCATGCCCGCGCGGCGATCACCGCCGGCAAGCATGTCGTGATGGTCAATGTCGAGGCCGACGTGCTGGCGGGGCCGCTGCTCGCCGAAGAGGCGCGCAAGGCCGGCGTGGTCTATTCGCTCGCCTATGGCGACCAGCCGGCACTGACGGCGGAGATGGTCGACTGGGCGCGCGCGACCGGCTTTCGCGTCGTCGCCGCCGGCAAGGGCACGAAGTACCTGCCGGCCTATCATGACGTGACGCCGGAAGGCGTGTGGCAGCATTACGGGCTGACCGCCGGCGAGGCGCAATCTGCCGGCATGAACCCGCAGATGTTCAACTCCTTCCTCGACGGCACCAAATCGGCGATCGAGATGGCGGCGATCGCCAATGCCTGCACGCTCGATGTTCCCTCGGAGGGATTGCTGTTTCCGCCCTGCGGCGTCGACGATCTGCCGCATGTGATGCGGCCGCGCGACAAGGGCGGCGTGCTGGAGAAATCCGGCATCGTCGAGGTGGTGTCGTCGCTGGAGCGCGACGGCCGCCCGGTGTTCCGCGATCTGCGCTGGGGCGTCTATGTGGTGCTGGAGGCGCCGAACGACTATGCCGCGGACTGCTTCAGGCAGTATGGCCTCAAGACCGATTCGTCCGGCCGCTATGCCGCGATGTACAAGCCGTATCATCTGATCGGGCTCGAGCTGAATATTTCCGTGCTGTCGGCGGCGCTGCGCAACGAGCCGACCGGACAGCCGCGCGGCTTCCGCGGCGACGTCGCAGCGGTGGCCAAACGCAACCTGCGCGCCGGCGAGATGCTCGACGGCGAAGGCGGCTACACGGTGTGGGGCAAGTTGATGCCAGCCGCCGCCAGCCTCGCCGCCGGCGCACTGCCGATCGGGCTCGCGCATCGCGTCAAGCTGAAGAACGACGCCGCCCACGGCGCCGTGGTGCGCTGGAGCGATGTCGAGGTCGACGAGGCCAACGACACGATCAAGACGCGCAAGGCGATGGAGAAGGCGTTCTCGCGCTAGCTCTTCCACCTCTCCTCGCTCTTTGCGGGGAGAGGTCGGATCGCATCGGAGATGCGATCCGGGTGAGGGCCGAGGCGCGGCGCTCAACAAGGAGCAAAGTGCTCGCCGGATGGCGGCCCCTCACCCCAGCCCTCTCCCCGCAAGAGCGGGGCGAGGGAGCGGTTGGAGCGTTGCCCTGATGACTACGGCAGCAGCCGGCTCGCCTTCGCCAGCTTGAACCATTTGCGGAACATCGCTTCCGTATCCATCATCTCGGTGAAGCCGGCCTGATTGATCTTCACCGTCGAGACGATCGAGGGCGGGCCGGACTCGGTCTGCCCGTAGCGCATGCTGTAATCGGCATATTGGAACGACAGGCCGACGAAGTCTTCGAGGCCAGGTGCGATCAGATCGTGCTTCTTCCGCAGCTCGTCCCATACTGCGATCCATTTTGGATATTCCTGCGCCAGCGACAAAGGCACGTGCCGGCCCGGCGCCATCTCAAGCGCATCTGATACCGCCGGCCAGATATTCTCCCAGGTGAAGACGTCGCCGTTGGTGACGTTGAAGGCCTCGTTGCGCGCAGCCTCCGCATCGCCCGACCAGGCGATCGCGCGCGCCAAGAGATCGACGTCGACCGCCTGCGCGACCCGCGGCGCGCCGCCGGGATAATCCAGCGGCCTGCCCTGCTCGCGCAGCACCGCGGCATAGACGCCGAGCGGCGGGATCAGGTCCATCGCGCCGCCCATGGCTTCGCCGATGATCAAGACCGGGCGCAGGATGCTCCAGTGCCAGTCCTTGCCCCACTGCAGCTCGCGCAAGAAATTCTCCTGCGCCCAATAGAAATTCGGCTGCTCGTACATCTCCGAACGGCCCTCGCGCGCCGGCACCGTGAGCGGCCGGACGTGCACGCCGTAGGCCTTGGTGCCCTGCAGCAGCGCGACATGCTTGAGATCGGGCGCGACGGGCTCGAGCACGCCCATCAGATTGCGCAGCATCCGGTCGTTGGTTGCGATCTGCCCGGCATCGCGCCAGCCATCGACCAGGCTCGGGGCTTCATAAAGCGCGGCATAGATCAGGTGGGTCGCGCCACCGAGCTCGGCCGCGGCGCGGCTGCAATCCTCCGCGCTGGCGAGATCGATCGGCACGTACCGCGCGCCGTGGAGATCGCGCGGCTTGCGGCGCGACAGCGCAATGCGCTCGCAATCTCCGGATGCGCCGAAGTGTCGCAAGGCGGCGCTGCCTACGAGGCCGGTCGCGCCGGCGACCACGACTTTCTTGGCGGCCATGTCTTCGAACTCCCATCAATCCACCTGTCCTGCGTAGCAGATCGCAGCAAGGGCGCCAGCGTCCGTCGCCGCGATCTGCCGGACGAAATCCGTCTGCGCCCGATTTCCTTCGCACCTGCGATGAAGGCAGGCGCTTGATTTCCTCCGGCAAACGATCATCCTGACCGGTGGAACCAGAGACTCGGATTTCCACGGACAAGAGCCCGTCGAGGGCCGCCGGACACACTCACCACAGCAACGTCGATCGATCGGCGAAGAAAAGACGACACCAAGATCGTTCCCTTGTCGAGCTATCGGCAAACAGGAGGGAATTGCATGAAGCGTCGTGAATTCTTGAAAGCAGGCGGCGTCGGCCTGGCTGCGACGGCGGTCGCGGCACCGGCGGTCGCACAATCGATGCCCGAAGTCAGATGGCGGCTCGCGGCTAGCTGGCCGAAAGCGCTCGATACGCTCTATGGCGGTTGTGAATTCTTCTGCAAGCGCGTCGCCGAGATCACCGACAACCGTTTCCAGATCCAGCCCTTCGCCTCCGGCGAGATCGTGCCCGGTTTGCAGGTCCTGGACGCCGTCTCCAACGGCACGGTCGAGATGGGCAACACTGCCCTGTATTACTACTGGGGCAAGAATCCCGCCTTTACGTTCGGCACGTCGCTGCCGTTCGGCCTCAACACCCGCCAGCATATTTCCTGGCTGCAGTGGGGCGGCGGCACCGATCTGCTCAACGACCTGCTCAAGGAATACAATTGCCTCGGCATTCCGACCGGCTCGACCGGCGCCCAGATGGGCGGCTGGTTCCGGAAGGAGATCAAGTCGATGGCGGATTTCCAGGGGCTGAAATTCCGGGTCGGCGGCTTCGCCGGCACCATCATCGCCAAGGTCGGCGGCG